>NZ_CP183183.1:5132500-7277411 GCF_048500665.1 Streptomyces tritici | reverse complement strand
CGTCCGCTGCGCTTCCGAAGCAGTAGGACTGCGTCCTGCTGCTGGGCCTTCGCTTCGCTCTGGCCCAGGGAGACGGGTCCGCTACGCTCCCCCGTCTCAACAGTCCTTCCGGCTGCGCCTCCAGGACCGTCTGGCCCGCTATCGCGGTCCTGGCTGGCTAGAGGGTGGGGGCGGCTGCGGGCGGCCAAGGTGATGCAGCATGTAGAGTTGGTAGAAGAGAGGGATACCCCTTCTGGTGTCGTGTGTGGAGGGTGGGGGCTCTGTGGGTAATGCAAGGGCTTATCCGGTCTATCAGGGCGGGGATGTGGCGGCGGTGATCGCCGTGGCCGTGTCTCTGGTGAGGTGTGGGGAGCTGTGGGAGGGGGCGAGTGTCGACCTGGATGCCGAGTTGCTTCGGGTGGAGGACGTCGTGAGGGCCCGCGAGGTGTTCCCGCAGGGCTGGTTCTCGGGAGGCGGCGAGCATTTCTGTGGGGTAGATCTTCCGGATGACGCCCCGGTGCTGGCTCGCCTGCTGCCGATGACGCTCTCGGTCGTGGAGCCGGTGGAGGGTGATCTGCTGGGCAGAGCACCGGAGGTGCTGCGTCAGGCCGGGTGGGGGCAGATCGCGTGGATGGCACTCAGTTGGCCGGCAGTGCCCGAACTCGGCCTCGGTCCGGAACATGCGCGGACCGGGGTACAAGCGTGCTTCGGGATGGACGCCAACCATGAGCCGGCCCCGGCAACACCGTGTACGTCCACGTCCGGCCCGGGGAGGACGAACGGGCGCAGCACCTTGCCCGGATGATCGGATACGGCGTCATAGGGCCCAGCGAGCACGGCTGGTGACGGGCGGCTGGATAAGGAACGGGGTCTGAGCGGTAGGGCGGCCCGTCCGCAGTGTGCTGAGGACGGGCAGGAGAGGGTGGGTGGCTGTGTCGGAAAACGCCGGAGTCTCGTACGAGGGCTGCTCGATCTATGTGGATGCCGCGGATAGCTCGATGGTCATCACCTGGCTGAAGGAGCGTCTCGGCGCCGGTGGGGAGGGCCGCGGCCTGGTGGTGGGGCCGCTGGGGGTGAGCAGTGCTTGCAATGACTACTCCACGGGCAGGAAGGCGCACCCTTTCGAGTTCCTTGAGTGGCCCACGGTGGTGGAGTGCGAAGCGGTTGCGAGGGCGGCGCCCGGTGCGATGGTGGCCGCGGTCACGGCTGTGCTGGAGACGCTGTGGCGTGGAGGGTGGAACGCTGTGGCGGCGTGCGACTTCGAGGACGAGCTGCCGGCTCACGGGGGCAGGGATCGCTACCCCCTGCCGTCCCCCTCGGGGAGCCTGCCGCATGCAAGAACGGGCCGATGGCGAAGCCTGCTGGCGCGCGGTGGGAAGAGGAAAAGGAAATCGGTGTGATTCAGCTCCGAAAACACCAGGTGGACCAGAAAGCGGCTTTTAGAAAATGGGTGGGATTTCCTGCAAGGTCATTTGTGCCCGCTGAAGGGGCCCGGGCCCTGGGGGTGTCTGCGACCGGGTCCGGGAAGACGATCACGGCCGCCGCGAGCGCTCTGGAATGCTTCCCAGGCGGACGGATCCTCGTCATGGTGCCCACCTTGGATCTGATCGTGCAGAGCGCCCAGTCCTGGCGCCGAGTCGGGCACCGCGCGCCCATGATCGCGGTCTGCTCCGTGGACAAGGACGAGGTCCTGGAGCAGCTTGGGGTGCGCACCACGACCAATCCGATCCAGCTCGCGCTGTGGGCGGCGTCCGGACCGGTGGTCGTCTTCGCCACGTACGCCTCCCTGGTGGACCGCGAGGACCCGGAGGACCCTTCGGGCCGGCGGACGGTGCGGGGGCCGCTTGAGGCCGCCCTGGCGGGCGGAGAGCGGCTGTACGGCCAGGGGATGGCACCGTTCGACCTGGCCATTCTGGACGAGGCGCACATGACGGCCGGGGACATGGGCCGGCCGTGGGCAGCGATCCACGACAACGCCCGCATCCCCATCGACTTCCGGCTCTACCTGACCGCCACCCCCCGCATCCTCGCCGCACCCAGCCCGCAGCGTGGCCAGGACGGACGAGAGCTGGTGATCGCATCGATGCAGGACGACAGCGCCACCTACGGCACCAGGATCTTCGACCTCGGGCTGGCGGAGGCGGTGGAACGCTCGATCCTTGCGGGCTTCGAGATCGATGTGCTGGAGATCCGGGACCCCGACCCGGTCCTGGGGTTGTCGGAGGACGCGCTGCGCGGCCGGCGGCTCGCGCTGCTCCAGGCCGCGCTGCTGGAACACGCGGCGCAGATGAACCTGCACACCGTCATGACCTTCCACCAGCGGGTCGAGGAAGCCCGCGCGTTCGCCGAGCAGATGCCGGCGACCGCCGCCGAGCTGTATGCCGCTCAGGCCTCCGCGGCGGCGCTGGCCGAGGCGGAGGAGCTGCCCGCGTCGTCGATCGACGCGCGGCTGTACGAGCTCGAGGACGGGCGCCACGTGCCCCCGGAGCGGGTGTGGGCGGACTGGCTGTGCGGGGATCACCCCGTCGCACACCGGCGTGCCGTGATCCAGCGGTTCGCCAACGGCATCAACGCCCAGAACCGGCGCGTACACCGGGCGTTCCTCGCATCGGTACGGGCCCTGGGCGTCGGCGTCGACATCACCGGACTGCGCGGGGTGGAGGCGGTGTGCATCGTCGGTTCCCGCAGCTCCCAGGTCGACGTCGTGCAGAACATCGGGCGGGCGCTGCGCCCGAATCCGGACGGCACGGTGAAGACGGCGCGGATCATCATCCCGGTCTTACTGCAGCACGGGGAGGACCCGAAGGACATGGTCGCCTCCGCCAGCTACCAGCCCCTCGTCGACATCCTCCAGGCGCTGCGCTCGCACTCCGAGCGCATGGTCGACCAGCTCGCCTCCCGTGCCCTGACCCGCGGCACCGAGCGCCGGCGCCTCCACGTCCGCCCCGCCCCCGCAGCGGGAACCGAAGGCGGTGACGGTGATGAGACCAGCCAGGCGCAGCAGGAGGTCGACCGGGTCACCTCGATCGTGGTCAACTTCGCCCAGCCCCGTGACGCCGCCGACATCGCCGCCCTCACCCGCTGCCGCGTCATCCGCCCCCAGTCCCTGGTCTGGCTCGAGGGCTACCAAGCCCTGGTCCGGTGGCGTACCGAGAACGGCATCACCGGCCTGCACGCCGTCCCCTATGACGTCGAGACCGAGGTCGGCACGACCAAGGACTATCCCCTTGGCCGGTGGGTGCATCAACAGCGAAAAGCGCTGCGCGCCGGCGAACTCGACTCCCACCGCAAAGAGCTCCTCGACGACGCCGGGATGGTGTGGGAACCCGGCGACGAGGCGTGGGAGAACAAACTCGCCGCACTCCGCTCCTACCACCGTGCGCATGGGCACCTCGCACCCCGCCAGGACGCGATGTGGGGCGAAGGCGAGGCAGACGGAGAGCAGCTGGCCATCGGACAGCTGCTCGCCAACCTCCGCCGCGAGGGCGGCCTCGGCAAAGACCCGGAACGAGCCGCCACACGCGCGGCACAGCTCACCGCCATCGATGAAGACTGGAACTGCCCCTGGCCCCTCGACTGGCAACGCCACTACCGCCACCTCGCCCACCTCGCGCAGGACGAACCCGGCGGCCACCTGCCCGACATCGCACCCGGCGTACTCATGGACGGCGACGACATCGGGCGATGGCTCCAGCAGCAGCGCAAGCCAGGCACCTGGAAACTGCTGTCCACCGAACAACAGGAACGACTGACCACGCTGGGCATGCAGCCCGACCAGGCCCCGTCTCCCGCCCCGGCGGCACCCCGTGCGGCGGGGAAGGGCCCGAGCAAGGCGCAGCAGGCATTCCAGCGCGGCCTAGCAGCCCTGGCCCAGTGGGTCGAACGGGAGGGCGCCCACCGGCCAGTGCCCCGCGGCCACGCCGAAGAGATCGCAGTCGACGGTGAAGCAGACCCGGTGATCATCAAGCTAGGCGTATGGATCTCCAACACCAAGAGCCGACGCGACAAACTCGACGAGGGGCAGCGCGCCGCCCTCGCAAAGCTAGGCATGCAGTGGGCATGAGATGTCATTTCGGCCGTCGTTGAGCTGGGAGGTCAGTAAAGAGGAGACCTGGAACGTCGTGGCACCGGGGCCTTCGCCTTGCCTTTCGACACCGAATACGTGCAACGCGGACTCTGCTGCACCCACGGTGTTGCGCGCTGTGCGGCCCCGCGTCTGTGGGGGAACAGACTTCACTGCAAAGCGAAGGGCGCTGGGCCAAGCCCTGCAACGCCGACCTCGGTGTGGCCGCTTGTCGCCATGAATTCGCTCTCACGGCCATCGGGCAGGCGGAGCACTCCCGGGTCCGCGTCAAAGAGGTCCACGCAGCTTCCTGGATCTGCCAGTGTGATGCTGCCGGCCCAGGTGCTGTCCCGGTCCGACTCCCGGTTGTCGCTCCGGCGCGGGTCGTAGCGCAGAACGAGGGACGCGGTGACCGCGACTTCGCGACCGTCAGGCATGACAACAACAGCAGGGCCCGCATAGCGCTGACGGCCATCGCCCGGGTGGAAGGGCGCTCGAGGATCCATGCCGGGAGGCTAGCGCGCAGCACGTGCACCTTCTACGCCCCCCGGCAGTCGCTCAGGCGCCAGACTGCTCGGGCCAGGTAGTTGGCAGCGTCTCGCGGGTCAGGCATGCGCCACGTCTGGGGAGCGAGGCGGTGGATGCTCCACGGTCCAGCGACGCCCGATGTTCAGGCTGGGCGGGAAAGCGGCGTACTTCAAGATGTACTGAGGAGCGGAATGTGTCTGCCCCTCCCAAGGCTTGGGCTGACTTGGGCTGTTCGGCTTCCAATGCTTCCAGGGATCGTGCTGCGGGTGGTGGATCACGAACTGGTCAGCCACGTCGTACGCCACCTCCACAAGTGCGAAGCCGATGGCGCCCTCGGCGTGCATCAGGTGGTCTACGTGCTTAGAGGTCCTAACAAAGGCGTTGGACGTGTCGGTGGGTGATGAGGCAGGTGGCGAGGCCGAGGAAGGCTTCGTGGATGTCGTCGCGTCGTTCCCAGCGGACGCGTAGACGCCGGAAGCCGTGCAGCCAGGCAATCGTGCGTTCGACGACCCACCGGTGGACGCCGAGGCCGGAGCCGTGCGGGACTCCGCGTCTGGCGATCATCGGCTTGATGCCCTGGGCGCAGACCAGGCGGCGGTACTTGTCGTGGTCGTAGCCCCGGTCGGCCAGCAGCACGTCCGGTCGCCGCCTCGGTCGTCCGACCAGGCCGGCGACGGACGGGATCTTCGCGAGCAGGGGCATCAGCTGGGTGACGTCGTTGCGATTGCCGCCGGTCAGCGACACGGCGAGCGGGATGCCTTGGCCATCGACGATGAGGTGGTGCTTGCTGCCCGGCCGTGCTCGGTCGACCGGGCTGGGACCGCTTTTGGGCCCCGCCGAGCGGCCCTGACGTGGGAGGAGTCGATCACCGCCCGCGACCAATCCAGCTTCTTCGCGACCCGCAGCTTCTTCAGCAGCACCAGGTGCAACTGGTCCCAGACACCGGCCTCGTTCCACGCGGCCAGACGCCGCCAGCAGGTCATTCCGGACCCGAAGCCCAGTTCCTGAGGCAGGTACTCCCACTGGATCCCGGTATGCAGGACGAACAGGATCCCGCACAGGGCCTGCCGGTCCGGCACCCGCGGCCTACCCTCCACCTGCTTCGGTGCCGGCTCAGGCAGCAACGGCTCGATCAGCGACCACAGTTCATCCGACACGATCCACGGCCGCGACTGACGCTTCCCCACGACCAGACCAACGACCATCCGAACCGAAAGTCACATGATCATCAACTTCTGTTAGGGCCTCTAAGCACTCCCGCGGTCGCCGGCCCCGCATCGTCTTCGTCGAGCCGGCCGAGACCCAGGTCCGCCTCCTCACCCCGGCGCAGAGCCGCGAACCTCGACGGCACGCTCAACGTGATCGCCGCCGATCCGGGCGCGGGGAAGGCCCACGCCACGGCGTCCGCGCTGCGCGACTACCAGCACGAGGGGATCCGGGTCGTGTTCTACGCGACCGCGCTCGGCAGCATCCTGATCGTCACCTACGTCGAGGTCGACTGAGCGGACCGCTGGCGCACCGCCAAGAATTCCGCCGTGTCCCTTGTGGTGCTCGAGTGGCAACGGTTGGCGGCGTCCTCGTGGCAGATCTCACGGCCCTCGGCGAGGACCTGGTCGACGGCACGGTTCGCCGGCGCGGAGCTGAAGGCGGCACCGGCGCCGCTGCCCAGCACACCGCCGGGCCCCTTCGGCGGCCTGTCCCGGGCCCCGGCCGACGAGATCCTGCGCATCGTCGAGCGGGTCACCAAGGGCCAGCCGAACCCGGGGCGCCGGCGGACAGCCGTCCGGCGGGTCTTCTCCGTCCTGGAGGAGATGCCGGGCGACACATGGCAGGAAAGGTGGCAGGCCAGCGGATTCGACGACGAAGGCGCCGAGTCGGTACGCGTCCTGACGCGCGAGGGAGACCGCCGTGACAGCGCAGATCTGATCGCCGGCCTCAAGCTGGCGTTCTGCCTGCGGGTCATCCAGCCGTCGATCTCCGGCTTCCGCGCGAACAATCTGGACTACCCGCAGAGATTCCGCGAACTCCAGCCCGATTCGCTGCTGGAGAAGTTCTTCGCCGCGGCCGACGCGTTCGACGTTCACCACTGACCGCGTGCGGGTGAACTTCGACCTGACAGCCGCCCTGACCACGGGTGGCATCGCGCTGGAGGACCTGACGTCATCGGCGCTGCTGCACTTCGGCATGGAGTTCAAGCGGCTCGGAGTGACCCACGGCAGCAAGGCGGGGGCGACCCGGTTCGCGGGCTTGGGCACCTGGCAGGTGCTGCACACCATGGGCCACTTCCCGCCCGGCACCCCGCCGACCCTGCGGGCCTACGTCTATCGCGGCCAGCTCACCGTCGCCCAGCTCGTCAACCGCTACCCCATCCAGCACCAGGGCGTCCGCCAGCTGCTGATCGACTACCTGCTCCGGCGCCGGGGCGGAACCGACTACACCACCCACAGCTCAGAGTCTGCAGAACCAGACCACTCACTGCGACCCCATTTCTCAGCGCCCTCCACCCTCAGGCCCACCCATCCGGGTGAAGTGCAGAGAAGAACGCAGCCGTGCATGCCGCGCATGATCTGCTTGAGTACGAGCCCCACTCTGGCATTGCGCGTTGTCCAGCAGCTCACTCCGCCGGCTGCTAGGCCGTGTATCAAAAGTGGATCTTGAGCGACGAATGATCACGGTTCATGGGGCGGGGAGATCTCACGGACGAGCAGTGGGCGGCGCTGGAACCGTGGTTGCCGAGGGGGGACGAAGGCGGGGCGGCCGCCCACCTGGCCTCGGCGTCAGCTGATCGACGGCATACGGTTCCGGGTCCGGACCGGTGTCCCGTGGCGGGACGTGCCTGTCGAGTACGGGCCGTGGGGCCGGGTCTACGACCTGTTCCGCCGGTGGCAACGGGACGGTACCTGGCACCGACTCCTCACCCTGCTCCAGTCCCTGGCCGATGCGAAAGGCGGAATCACATGGGAGCTAAGCGTCGACTCCACGGTGTGTCGTGCCCATCAGCATGCGGCCGGGGCCCGGAAGCGGGGTGACCTGCAGAAAGAACCGCCGGGGGGCGTGATCACCGAGCCTCTTGATCACGGTCTGGGCCGCTCGCGCGGCGGGTTCACCACCAAGCTGCACCTGGCTGTCGAGCAGGGCCAGAAGCCCATGTCGATAGCGGTGACGGCAGGGCAGCGCGGCGACTCGCCTCAGTTCGAACCGGTGTTGGAGAAGGTCCGCGTGCCCCGCCTCGGGCCGGGCCGACCGCGCGTCCGTCCCCATCGGGTGCGTGCTGACAAGGCGTACGCCTCCCGTAAGAACCGCGCCTACCTGCGCCGTCGTGGGATCCGCTGCACCATCCCCGACAAGGCCGACCAGGCACGCAACCGCCAGAAGAGAGGCTCCCGCGGTGGCCGGCCACCGCAATTCGACCCGGTCGACTACCGTGAGCGTCACGCGGTCGAGTGCGGCATCAACCGCCTCAAGCGCCACCGGGCAGTGGCCACCCGCTACGACAAGCTCGCGGTCCGCTTTGAAGCCACAGTCCTCGTCGCGGCCATCAACGAGTGGTTGTGATCAGTACACGTCTCTACAGCTCGTAGTCCTGGGCCAGCTCCTCCCAGCGAATACTGCGAAGCGCCAGGTCAGCATCCTCACCAGCCGGTACCTCCGGTGCCGACTGGAACCAGGCGACGACGAGGGTCCAACCGTCCATTGCTGGGTCGAGCGCCGTGGAGCCGAAGACACCGATGCAAGCCACGGAAGGCAGCACCTCAACGGGACCGAAGGCGCCGGCGGTCTCCTCCGGGTACTCACGGGAGGGCGCAACGAGATGGACCGGCGTGGAGGGAAACGCGCGTTCGGCCTGCCGCTGGAGCCAACTGACCTTCAGGTCGTTGATGCGCTTGCACGGGTAGCCCTCCAGCATCCCGCCGTGGGTCGAAGACATCCGCAGCTCGGTGAGCCGGATCGAACGGCCGGACGAGACGACTATGTGACCCAGTGACATGCCGACACTCTATGCGCACGATTCACTTCCGATACACGCCCTAGAGCAGCACAAGGGGTAGCCGCCGGTCCGCGAGTACCTGGTGCGCTTCGACGATGCTCGCAGGGCGAGAATGCTTCTCCTGGCCGATCTCATTCCGCCGCACTCGGGAGGCTTCCAGCGCGTGCTCATGAACCCACGATGCGTGTTTTGGACGACAACCGCAGATGAACCCGCTCCGGTCGGCAAGGGCACGAACCGTTAGGCACTGACCGAAGGCTCCCGCCGGGACGGGCCGTCCAGAGCACGCAGCGCACGATCACGATCCTCAGCCGAAAAGCGATCAAGCAGGGCCACGGGCCTGCCCAGTGCCAGCGGTCATGCACTTCCTCAGGATCTCCATGATCAGCGTCACGTAAGTCCCCACCTGGGTTGGGCCATGACGGGCCGCCCGACGGCTGAGCGTGCGGCTGGTCCGGTCGGTCAAGGGCGCCTTCGGCGGCGCTCCGCGCTGGCCTTGGGCCAACCCTGGACAGCCCTGACCAGCCTGAACGACGGTCTGGCTATCGGGTAGCCCGGGAACCTCTGGCGCCCTGGCGATCCCGACGCACGGTCATCGCCCCCATGGACACGGAGGTCGCGACGTCACCGTCCCCCTGGCCCAATACGTGACGTTCTGGGTGGGGAATTGGCTGACCGTCGACACCCAACTCGTCCGCGCCCGGCGTCACCAATCCCCCGCCAGGTCGAGATCGTACTCGGGCGCCCCTTCGGGAACCTGCGACACAACTCGCCACCAAGCATCCGCGGGCACCTTCTCTGCAGGCTCGAACGGCTCACCAGGACGAGGGAACGCCACCGCTTGCCCCGCCTCCTCCGCCGCGTCCCTTGTCCACTCCCCCGGCTCTGCCCACGCATGCGGAGCCAGGTTGAAACTGCCCCAGTGGATCGGCAGCATCACACCAGCCGGAGCACCTCCTTACAGGTCAAGGTGGGCCTGAACTCCCTGCGCAGGCGTCATGTGAATATCTGGCCACCCACCCGGCAGCGGCGTATAGTCCGTGTGGTTCTTGAGCAATATGCCACTCTATCAAGTCGCCAGCTCCAAAAGCAATCAGAAGATCACTGCGCCGCATGGGCCTAGTAAATCCACCTGCCCCCGCCCTGCACAACACAGAACCCCGGAACAATCAGCAGACTTATCGTTCGGCATCACATCGAAACCCGAGGAAACCTCTTTGTGAAGCCGTCAATATAGGCAAGGCGCCTGGGCAGCAGAGTGAGATTTTCTCCCGATTCGACTTTCTCCATGATATGCCCGAGCATCGCGTATCCCTTTTCAATCTCACCCGACAGCGCAAAAAGCAGGGGAAGCCTCTCTTCGCGATGACGGGGAGCCATAGGTAGGCCCTTTTCGAAAAGGTCAGCGACAGGAGCCAGCGTGGAGTGCCCTTCAAGGAACGGAAGGGCCTTCAGGCGCACCGCCTCCAAGAGCTTCACGACTCCATCACCGATCGGCTTATCCGTGCCGAAATCGACCTCAAACCAGTGTGCAGGCGTTTCAAGATACCCGACGTTCACTTGAACGGTTACCGGTTGCTCGATTGAATCGCCACACCATTCAGATATCAGACTCTCCACTTCATCACACACTAGGGCCACGGAAACATTGATCCACAAGGTGTCGCGAGTCTTCTTCGTGGCGTCGGCAAACGCCACAAATCCACTGACATCATCGCCCAACTGAGTGCGATACTGCTGCCGCCTCGCAATCTTTTCAAGACCAAGCTCCTGCATAGACGATCGCAGCCGGGCATAAACGTCACGCTTGATTTCACTTGTAACCATGCGACGCATCTTACCCATGTCAGATGCAGCCGTCCACGGTCACGCGGATTCAGATAATGGAGCGAGGCGACCCAGCGGCCGACTGCCGCGGAGTCGCCCCGCCCGCAAGGACCAGTAATTCATGTTCTAATACTTAATGATATTGATGACGAACTCTTCCGGGGACAGCCAATTTCCCGCCATCGAACCGGCACCTGACCCATATGGAATCCCACCCACTTGCATGAGCGCGTCGTCCATCCGCCGCTGACGCCACCCGTACCCAGCCCTGCGGCCGTTCTTGACCTCATGAAAGAAAAGCACGCCATCCTTCTCTGTGACCAGATCGAACTTGCGGTAGCTCCCCTTGCTCCCCCGAACCAAGCCAGGCAGCTGAATGTGGAACTCCTTGCCGAGGACTCTATGTCCCGCTGCAGTGAGTTCCTTTTCTGCCCGGCTGACGCCCTTCTTGCCGATCATGCTCGGCTCGGCTCCGTTGACTGGCCCGCAACCAGCGTTGTGGACCAATACGTCAGTCGCACCGACCTCGACGTAGTACGTGTGAAGTTCGTCAACGGTGAGGTTGTAGACAGTCGTGGACGTGGCACGAGTCGAGGTCGCGGTGATTTGGATCCAGGTGCCGGCGCTGGTCTGGAGCAACTGACCTGAATTGAGGTCACCCGCCTCTGCCCACTGACCGAGTTCAGGAGTCCAGAAGGGGTGGCCATCTGTGGCGGTCAGCTTGTTAGTGCTTCCTGCGGTGCCGTCACTGTCTACAGCGATGTCGACCAGTTGTTTCTCGCCCACGCTCTGAATGAGTGCCATCACAGCGCGGGGGCCGGTTTCGCCTGTTTCGGGGTCGGTGGCGAGGACTCGGTCGCCGACGTGGATGTCCTTGATGGGTTTGTGGGTGCCGTCGGCCATCAGGATCGGGGTGTCGCCGGTGAAGCTGTTGACGCCCACCTTGCAGCCCGTCGCGGCCTTCTTGCCCCACTTGAGCATGCTGCCGAGTCCGCCGAGCATCCCCATGCCGCAGCCTTGGACGGCGGCGCTGCCGACCTGGCCCCAGTTGACCTTCTTGCCGGAGAGGCGCTGGAGGCCCCAGTCCATGAAGGCTTCGCCGATGGCGCCACCGATGCAGCCGACGAGGAGGGGGTTGTTGCCCGAGGGGTCGGTGTAGGTGGTGGGGCTGCTGAGGGCGTACTGGTAGAGGTTGACGCCGCCGGCGTGGCCGATGGGGTCCTGGCTGATGAAGCGGCCGGTTTCGGGGTGGTAGTAGCGGTTGCGGTAGTGGAGGAGGCCGGTGCCCTTGTCCTCTTCTCGGCCGGTGAAGGTGTAGGGGTTCGTCGAGGCCGTGCCGGTGGCCGTGGGCTGGCCGTAGGGGTCGTAGGTGTAGCGGGTGGCTACCGTGCCGTCGGCGTTCGCCAGGCCGACGACGGTGCCGAGGGCATCGGTGAGGTAGGCCTGGGTCTTGCCGTTCTCCGTGCGCAGGAGGTACTCGTCCAGGCCCGACGCCGTGACCGTGGCCGTCGTTTCGCCTGCTGCGTTCTGTTCGACTGCAGGGTTGGAGGCGTCGGTGAGGAGCTTCGTCGTCGTGCCGGCCAGCGTCTTGCTCGCGCGGGTACCGAGGGGGTCGTAACCGAAGGTGCCCAGGGTCGTGCCGCCGACTGTCTTAGAGGCCCTAACAGAAGTTGATGATCATGTGACTTTCGGTTCGGATGGTCGTTGGTCTGGTCGTGGGGAAGCGTCAGTCGCGGCCGTGGATCGTGTCGGATGAACTGTGGTCGCTGATCGAGCCGTTGCTGCCTGAGCCGGCACCGAAGCAGGTGGAGGGTAGGCCGCGGGTGCCGGACCGGCAGGCCCTGTGCGGGATCCTGTTCGTCCTGCATACCGGGATCCAGTGGGAGTACCTGCCTCAGGAACTGGGCTTCGGGTCCGGAATGACCTGCTGGCGGCGTCTGGCCGCGTGGAACGAGGCCGGTGTCTGGGACCAGTTGCACCTGGTGCTGCTGAAGAAGCTGCGGGTCGCGAAGAAGCTGGATTGGTCGCGGGCGGTGATCGACTCCTCCCACGTCAGGGCCGCTCGGCGGGGCCCAAAAGCGGTCCCAGCCCGGTCGACCGAGCACGGCCGGGCAGCAAGCACCACCTCATCGTCGATGGCCAAGGCATCCCGCTCGCCGTGTCGCTGACCGGCGGCAATCGCAACGACGTCACCCAGCTGATGCCCCTGCTCGCGAAGATCCCGTCCGTCGCCGGCCTGGTCGGACGACCGAGGCGGCGACCGGACGTGCTGCTGGCCGACCGGGGCTACGACCACGACAAGTACCGCCGCCTGGTCTGCGCCCAGGGCATCAAGCCGATGATCGCCAGACGCGGAGTCCCGCACGGCTCCGGCCTCGGCGTCCACCGGTGGGTCGTCGAACGCACGATTGCCTGGCTGCACGGCTTCCGGCGTCTACGCGTCCGCTGGGAACGACGCGACGACATCCACGAAGCCTTCCTCGGCCTCGCCACCTGCCTCATCACCCACCGACACGTCCAACGCCTTTGTTAGGACCTCTTAGTGCCTGTCAGCTGGCCGCGGCTGTTCCAGTTGTAGGTGTTGTTGCCGTCGTCGGTGAGCTGGCCTTCGTTGTCGTAGGTGAAGGTGCGGCCGTTGAAGGTGGTGAGGCGGTTGTCCTTGCCGAAGACGCTTCCGGATTCGGCGGCGGGCAGAGCGATGCTCGCCAGGGTGCCGTAGTTCCGGATGGTCTGGTCGTTGGCGTCGCGGTTGTACGTGAGGGTGCCGACCGAGGCGGTGCCCTGCGCGTAAGCGATGGACTTGATGGCGCCGGCGGTCCCGTACGTTGTCGTGCGTACCATGCCGCCGGGGTAGGTGGCGGTCTGTTCGCGGCCTGCGGGGTCGAGGCCGAAGGTGACCTGTTGGGCGCCGGTCTTGACGCTGGTCAGGATGCTCGACCTGTCGTAGCCGTACGTCGTGGTCACGCCGCCGGCGGTCGTGGTCGTGCGGCGGTCGGCGGTGTCGTAGTCGTAGCCGACGGTGCCCGTCGGGCCGGTGACCGACTTGGTGCGGTCGTAGACGTCGTAGGTGAACGACTGTGTTCCCGCGGCAGTGTCGGTGATCTTTGCCGGCAGGTCGTACGTGTCGTACTCGTAGGTGACCTGCGACTCGGGCTGACCTGCGAGGTCGATGTTGTACTTCGTGCTTTTCGCCCGGCCGAGCAGGTCGTAGTCGGCGGTGGCGATGCGGCCCATGCGGTCGGTGACCTTGGAGACCTGACCGGCCGGGTGGTATTCGAAGCCGGCGTTGGAGCCGTAGGGGTCGGTCGCCGTCTTGGGCCGGTCGGCCTGGTCGTACGTCCAGGTGGTGCTGTTGCCGCGGGCGTCGGTCAGGGTGGTGAGGTTGCCGTTTTCGTCGTAGGCGAAGCTCACGGCCTGACCGAGTGGATCGGTGGCCTTGCGGGCCTGGTTGAGCACGTCGTAGATGACGGTGCTGGCCGAGCCGTTGTTGTCGACCATGACGGTGGATCGGCCGGCGGCGTCGGGGAACCGGCTGCTGACGCGGCCCTCGGGGTCCTTGACCGAGGTCAGGTCGCCGTAGCGGTAGTTGTACGTCGTCACGGCGCCGTCGGGCGCGGTGATCGACTTGACCTGGCCGTCGGGCTCGAAGTCGTATCGGGTGACGCGGCCCTCGGGATCGGTCACCGTGTCGAGGTTTCCGGCCGCGTCGTACGCCAGCGACGTCACGTTGCCGAGCGGGTCGGTGATCTTGGTGGGCTGGTCGAACGGGCCATCGAAGACGGTGGTGCCCGAGGTGCGGGCGTTCGTGGTGCCGGCGCGTTCGGTGGTGGAGGTGACGTAGCCGTTCGTGTCGTAGGTCAGGTCGGTGCGCCGGCCGTAGGGGTCGGTGACCGACTTGATCCGGTGGTTGGCCGCGTCGCGGGTGTAGGTGGTGGCCCTCGCCAAAGTGCTGCCGTAGGCCTGGGTCTCCTTGACGCCGTATCCATTGGCGTCGAAATCGACGCGGCGGACGGCTCCGCCCGGCTCGGTGACGTTGGTGGCGGTCGGCTTCAGCTCCGCGTTGAGGCTGTACGCGAAGGTGTACTTCTGGCCTTCGGTGAGGGTCTGTTCCTTCACCCGGCCGTAGCCGTCGAAGACGTTGGTCATGTAGACGATGCCGCGGGCGTCCGTGGCCTTCCACACCCGGTTCGACGAACCGTCGTACTCGTAGCGGGAGACCTTTCCGGCCGGATCCGTCACCGTCTCCAGCCGGCCCAGAGTGTCGTACGTATAGGAAGTCGTTCGGCCGATGTTGTCCTTCGCGCCGGTGATGCGGTGCTGGGTGTCGTAAGTGAAGGAGACCCACCGTCCGCCGGGCGTGGTGACCTGGGTGATGTCGCCCTTCTTGCCGCCGAGCCGGTCGATCTTGATGGTGTTGCCGTGCCGGTCGCGGATCTTGGACAGCGGCGCGTACTGCGGGTACGTCCACACGGTGCCGTCGCGGAAGCGGAGCTCCCACTCGGAGTTCGCGTTGACGATCTTGGAGCCTTCGAACGCACCCGGCCCGACGGGCTCGAAAACGGCGTCGGTCCAACTGGTGCCCGGGGAGGTGCGGACGAAGTGGACCTTGCCGCCGCCGGGGAGGTAGAGGTCGACCTCCTTGTACTGCTCCTTGGAGTGCAGGAAGGAGTTGTAGATCAGGTCGCGTCCGATACCGAAGGCGCGCTTGTCGGTGTCGCCCTGCCAGTAGGTGCGGGTGACTTCCGCGTTGCCGCGCGGGTCGGAAACCGCCAGGTCCGTGCGGGAGTCGGTCAGGTAGCCGGTCGAGAGCTCGACGGGGTCACCGGAGAGCCAGTCGAGGGCGTCCTGGAGCCAGCCGGTCGCCCAGCCGAGCCAGCCGTCGGTGTTGAACATGGCGCCGTGGAAGGCCCAGACGCGGGTCTTCGCGTCGGGCATGACCTGGCGGCCGTCGGGAGTGACGGTGCCGTGGCCGTAGACGTACCAGCCCTTCTTCTTCGGGTCGTAGTCCAGGAACTCCACACGCGTCCCGGGGGCTTCGCGGGTGTAGTTCGGGTAGACGATCTGCGCGCCCTTGGGGAAGACGTACGTGCCGCCGGGCTGAACGGTGAAGTAGACCGGGATCACGCTGTTCTTCGGCAGCGGGAACGGGGGCCGGTCGATCGGGATCGCGGTGATCCCGAGCTCGGTGACCGGCTTGCCCTTGTCGTCGCGGACGACCGAGCCCTTCGGGATGCGGACCTCAAGGCCCGGAATCTGCGGGGTCTTCAGGATGACGTCGGTCTTCGCCGGGGCGTCGAACCTGACGGTGTGCTTGGTGTCCAGCGGGGTCATCCACACCGGGAAGCCGAGGTCGACGGCTCGGCCGGCCTTCGGCTGGATGCGGATGTCGAACCGGCCGTAGGAGCGGTCCTTGGTGTTCGCGCTCTTGCCGTCGACGATCAGGGTGGTCGCCTCCGGGCTGATGCCCGCCAGGAGGAACCGGCCCTGGGCGTCGGTGCGGGAAGTCTTGCCGCCTGCGGTGACCGTGACGTTCGGCAGGGGTTTGCCGTCCAGCTTCAGCACACGGCCGGTCAGAGCCGTCGACTTGGGCGGCGCCCGCAGCGCGGCCGGGCCCTTCGGGGCGTCGGCGCCGCGCTCGGTGATCCAGTCGCGGCCGGAGAGGTTCGCCTTGCCCGGCTGCCAGGCGTCCGCACCCGACGGCACCACACCATCGGTCTTCGCGGGGGCCGGGGCCTGCTTGGCCTTCTCCGCCTCGGCCGTCTTCTCAGCGGTGGTGGCAGAGCTCTTCGCCGGGGCCGGGGCGGCGAGTGCGGTCGGGGTGGTGGTCAGGCCGATGTTCCAGGTGCCGGTCTTCTGCGACCACGGTTCGACGAGGACCGTGTAGGTGCCGGTGGCCGGCAGCGCGGGCAGGTCGGTGTAGAGGGTGGTTTCCGACATGGAGCGCTTGGAGACCATGTGCGTCCCGTTGGGGGCGACGACCGTGAGCGACCAGTAGTACGGCGGAGCGTCCAGCACGAGCCGCAGCTTCTGGCCAGCGGTGCCGGCGAAGGTGTAGTGCGCGTTCTGCTCCGCGGTCGTGATTGCTGCCGGGCGCTTCGCGCCGCCGATGGTCAGCGCGCCCCCGTTCGCGTCCCGTATCAGCGTGGTGGTCACTGCGCCGGTCTTGGGGTCGTCCGGCTGGATGATGATCTTGTGGGTGCCCGCCGGAAGCGGGGCGAGGAAGTCGGCGAATCCGGTGTCGGACGTCAGCGAGGCACGGTAGTTCTCCGCCGTCGTGCCCGGCGCGACGACCACGACACGGGCGTTGCCGAGGGTGTTGCCGGAGAACGCGGCCATGGCGCCATCGCCGGCCACCGCGTCGAAGGTGAACTCCAACTGCTGTCCGGGACGTGTGGCCGTGCCGGTCTTCGGGGTCGTTCCCGTCAGGGCCCCGGCCACGACCGGCTTCGACAGCCACAGCGTCGCGTTGCCGCTGCCCGCGTCTGCAGGGGTGAGGACCAGCGTGTAGGCGGCGCCGGAGGTCAGGCCCTTGAGGTAGAAGACCTCGTCGGCGTTGGAGTAGACGGTGCCGACGTAGTCCCCGCTGCCTCCGGACGGCCCGTATAGGCGCGCCGTGACCGGCTTGCCGAACGTGACCCCGGTCAGCGCGAACCCGAGCGCCCCGCCCGCCGGAGCGGTGAACGCCACGCGGGCCCGCTGCCCGGGCCGGGCCAGCGCGACCGGCACGGATGCGCCGTCGACCGTCAGGTTGGCCCGCACGTCGGCCGAGAGCGACAGGGACAAGGAACCGGTGCCGCCCTCGTTGGGGTCGATGACCACGCGATACGTTCCGGTCGCGGGCATGGCCGGGAGCTCCAGGGTCTCCGCGCGGCCAGCGCTGAGGGTGAACTGGCTGCCGACCCTCGTGCCGGACGGGGCGAACACTTCCACGACCGAGTAGACGGTGAGCGTGTTCGTGGGAATGGCCAGGGACAGCGTGTCGCCTGCCGTTGCCTGGAAGGTCGATTCCGCGTTCTGCCCGAACCGGCCGATCGTGACGGAGACCGCGGAACCCGTCGTCGACAGCGCGGCCGCGTTCACCGACTTCGACAGCGTCAGCGCGATCGTGCCGGACTGGGCCGCGGGCGGCTCCACGCGGACGGTGTAAGTGCCGGCCGTCGGCAGCACCGGGATGTCGAAGTCATCGCTGTCGGCCGCCGAGACCGTCTGGTAACCCAGCTCGGTTCCGTCCGGGCGGTACACCTTCACCGTGGTGTAGGAGGTGAATCCGGTGGAGGTCATGCCGAGCTGGAAGCGCTCGCCGGCCTGCCCGGTGAAACGCGCCAGGCCGTTCTGGCCCGCACGGGACAGATTCATCGTCACCGCCGGCCCGACCGGGTCCAGCGTGCCAGCGTCCAGATGGCGCGAGCCGGTCACCTTCACGGTGCCCGTGCCGGCGTCGACCGGGTCGATCCGCAGCGTGTACGTACCCGACTTCGCCAGCGCGTCGACGTCCACGTCAACCGTGCCGCCCGCGCTCGCGTACTGCGTGTCCACCTCGGCGCCATCCGGGCCGAACAGCCGCACGTTCGCCGACTTCGCCAGGGCAGCGGCGTCGACCGCCAGGCTCACCGCCTGGCCCAGCGACGCGTCGAACGTCAGCTTCCCGTCCTGACCCGCCCGAGACATCGCCACGTCCACGGCCGCCCCGGCCAGATCCAGCGCCGACGAAACCGGGTTCGACACGGTCACCGTCATCGCGCCGATGTTGCTGCTGCCCGGGTCCAGGATCAGCGAGTACCGGCCGCCCAGCGGCAGACCGTTCACCTCACCGTCCTCCGCGGCGTCCGTGATGTAGAACGAGCTGCCGACCTGGTTGCCCTCAGGGTCGTACAGCCGGCCCGTCACGCCGCTGTTGAACGTCGAACCGGTGAACCCGAAGTCGATGTCGTCGCCCTGGTTCGCGTCGAACAGCACCTGCGCCTTGTTGCCCGGCGTCGTCACCGACACCGACGGCGGGGTGGTGTCCGTCACCGAGGTCGTCTCGGAGGTCTCGATCTGCCCCTCACCAGACCCGTACAGCACCCGGTAGTTCACCGGCGACACCGCCCGGCCGTCCCGGGTCACCACCTCCACCTCGCCGTTGGACGCGCCCTGAGGCACCGTCACCGTCAACGACGAAGCGGTGACCGCCTTCACCTGGGCCACCAGCCCGCCGCCGAACCGCACGACATTGTCGGCGGCACCGGACGCGAAGCCCGAACCGGTCAGCACCACATCCGAACCGGCGTAGCCGGAGTCCGGCTCGATCTTCGTGATCACCGGGGCCGGCGCGGCCGGAGTGAACGTTTCCGCCGACTCGACAGTCGACGCCCCCACGGTCACCGACACCTTGCCCGCCGGAGCCCCCGCGGGGACCTTCACCACCAGGCGATGCGCGGTCGCCGAAACGACCTCGGCGGACACCGTGCCGAACTTCACCGAGTTCGACGCAGCAGTCGTGGAGAACCCGGTGCCCGACAGCGTCACCGTCGCACCCTCCGCCGCACGCACCGGCACCAGCGACAGCACCGACAACGACGACGACACGAACCGGTCGATCGCCAGCCGGTTCCCCGCCGCGTCATACCGGTAACGGGCCGTCTCACCATCAGGGTCGGTGACCCCCACCATGCGGCCGGCCGCGTCGTACGCGTACACCGCATCGTCGGTCGTCGGCGCAGCAGCAGCCTCGGCCGCCGTCTTGGCCAACTGCTTGCTTGGACCCGCCTTCGGCTTCGGCACAGCCGACGGCGACACCGACGGCGAGGGAGAAGACGACGAAGACGCAGACACCGACGGGCCAGGCGACGGCGAAGCCTCCGCCGACACCGTCCCCGCAGCCAACGCCACCGCCACCACGCCGACGGTCAACGACCGCCAACGCCTCGACACACGAAGACCCAACCGCTCGCCGTGCATACGCACTGCGCCCTCCCCAGAGCAGCAACATCAGGCCCGAACAGCCCACAGCCCGCACTCCCCGCACAGGCCGTCACAACCTACACACACACCGTCACTCGCTCACCCGAATCGAACACCCCACCCCCCACATCCGTCACATCCCAGCCACCCCACCACCCCACCTACACCCCACAACACCCCCCAAACCCCACCCACCACCCCGCCGCACACCCACCCCAACCACCCCACCCCCACACGACCAAAACCCACCCAACCCCCAACCCCACACCCAACAACACCAGCCCGACCCACACCCCCGAATCAGCCCGCACACCAAACCAGCCACCAGCTGGCCGGAACTGATGCGATGCCACATTGCGAGCCACTAGGACGCTCGAGCCGCCAAGCTCACGATCTAGAGTGACCGCGACTAGGCGCGCGGACTCGGCGGTCGCGCCTGCGTGCCCGGAACGGACCAGGAGGGGCTGTTGAGATCCGCATCAGAGGAATCCGACCAGCTGAGCACGTCTCGCTCCCGCCTGAGCCGCCGCTCGATGCTCGTCGCGGGCTCCGTCACCGCCGGCCTTGTCGCGGGATCGGCCGGAGCAGCCGCACTGATGCGGTCATCTGAGACCGACGAGCAGACGGATACGGGCTCTCAAGCCCCCGCGGTCCTCCTGGGCGCTGAGCCGCCCCGGCATGTGGCCCTCATCGCACTCGATGCGCCAGAAGGCTGGGAAAAGGGGCCGACCGCGGCCGTTGGAAACTTAACTGCCACCCTCCGCGATGTCAGCCCTGGTAAAGGCCATGCCACCCTCGCGCTGGGCCACCGCCTGTTCACAAGGTCGGGGAGCTCGGGAAGAACCCCCCGTCTACTCAAGCCCATGCCGTCCTTCCCCGGCGACGTCCTCGATCCGAGCCACTCGCACGGGGATGTTCTCGTCCAACTGGCAGCTGACTCGCGAGCTGCTGTCACCCGTGCGGAGCAGGACCTCACCACGCGCCTGGCCGGATGGACTCCACGCTGGCGGATCAGCGGATTCCGCGCGGACAGCCGTGCGCAGGACGGACGCGGACTGGCCAAGAACCCCTTCCACTTCACCGAAGGATTCGGCAACCCGGGCGACCAGCGCTCCGTCGACGAACGCGCCCTGGTCCGGCGGGACCAAGGCGAGCCAGCGTGGGCAGTCGGGGGCACCTACCAGGTTGTACGCATCATCCGCCTCGCCACCGAGCTGTGGGACAAGGACACCGTCGAGGAACAGGAACACATCATCGGACGGCGCCGCGACGGCCGCTGGCTCGACGGAACGCCCGTCCAGGAACGGGCAAACTTCGCCGCCGACCCGCGCGGCCGGCGCACCCCGCTCGACTCCCATGTCCGCCTCGCTGCCCCCGACCCGCGCAACCCGCCACCCCTCGTGCGTCGCAGCTATAGCTACGACCGCGGCGACGGCGATGTGGGCCTGGTGTTCTCGTGCTTTCAGCGGGACCTGGAAGCTGGCTTCGAGACGGTGCAGCGACGCCTGGCCGGGGAGTCGATGGCGAAGTACCTGCTCACGACCGGTGGTGGCTACTACTTCGTGCCGCCGCGCGGTGGCGAGTGGGTCAGGGCAGCGTTCTAACTGATCGTTTCAGAATGACGCGCTTGGTCAGACAGATATGCGCTGCGAAGATGCGACTTCGACCGGACGCTGGAGGACGGGGGCACCAGATGACGCAGTGGCGGCTCTTGCGAGGAGATGTCCTGGTCGGTGAGCTCCGTGAGTACGGCTGTGACCAGCCGTTCTTCCTGGCGCGTTTCACCCCAGGTCCGGGCTGGGAGGGCGTGAGGGCGTTGTTCGATGCCTGGGCGGCCTTCAGAGGCCCGGATCCGGATGGGGCCAGGTTTGTCGCCCTGGCCAAGCCGTTGCAGGACCTGGAGCTCACCCTGGCTCCGGTTGACGGTCGGCAACCTCCGTTGCAGCCCTTCAAAAACTGCATGGTGCGTATCAATGGGGCCGAGGCTCTCCTCCGTTACTGATCTCGCGTCTGGGTTCGCTGGAGCCGGCGGAGGCATATCAGGCTGCAGGCCAGTTCGAGCAGCCCGTGGTGGAGATCGGCGCGTCGTTCGTAGCGGGTGCGGAGTCGTTTGAACTGGTGCAGCCAGACGAAGGCGCGCCCGACCACCCAGCGCACCTTGCCCAGTCCGGAGCCGTGGGTGTCGGCGTTCGCGTGAATGTGCACACTCGTGCGGTGCAATGCAGAGTCCCAGTGGCCGTCCGACAGCTGAGTCATCCGCCTGCGGACGGCTTGCCGGCGGGCCGTAGACTCGCGCGCCATGGAAGAGACGTTCGAGCTGGGGGCCATCGTGTGCCCGTCCGGCACCTTGGTGCTCATTGACGGTGGTCACCTGGGGCTGTGGAGCGGGGACCGGTCGCCGGCGGACGTCGATCCGGCTTCCTTGGGTATCGAGGACGCTGCCATGGCCGCCGACGTCACGGGCGCCATTGACTTCGTGGTCACCGGGCCGGACGCTTCCGAAGCCGTCCGGACTTTTGGCCGGCAGCCGGGCTCCAGGCTCCATGACATCCCGGCTTCGAAGGCTGTCGAGTTCGAGGCGGCGTTCAACAGTCACCGCCGGTCTGCCGGCCTCGACGCACGGCTGGAGTCCCTGCCGGTTCGGGAGTCCCATGCCCAAAGGGCCCGACGGACGGGGGAAGAGGGCGGTGGCAGCTTCTTGATGTTCGGGGTTCCCGTCGTTGCCGTAGGCGGCGTACCCCGAGGCCGGCACCTGCCCGTGCTGGCTACACGGGTCGACCACGGCGACGGTGTCGGGGAACGCTGGTCCGAGATCTCGATCCGGATGGGTGAGGGCCGGGTGACGTCATCGGTCCCCCTGGTGACATCGGCGTGGACTGGGCCCGTGTGCTGTTCGGTGATGTCGACGCTTTGAACATCTGGCAGCACGATGAGCCGGTGGACGGCCTGGCCGATGTGGCGTTCTGGGGTGCCGCGGCAGACGAGGCGGCCGCGACGTTTGCCGCACCTGAACTGGGCGAGCCCGGCGAGGATGGTGTTCGCGGGTGGACGGGCCTGCCCGTCTCCGAGGCCATGGACAGAGCTCGCGCTCTATTGAGATGGAAGGACGAGACCGGACGGCGCATGGCGGTGGACTTCCGGCCGCACTCCCACCACTGGCAGATCATGCGCGAGGTACGCGCTTCGCACGTCGAGGCCGGATCCGTGGACCTCGGTGATGCCCGAGTACTGTGCGCGATGACGACCTGGGGCGACGGCTACTTCCCGGTGATCGCCGACCTGGATCCGTCGGGTGACCTCCTCGCAGTGCGCGTGCGATTCTCCGACGGGCCCTGAAGAGCCAGCCCGGAGTGCGCGGGATGGGTACGAAGCGCGGCTCTGTCGCTGATCTTGTGACGCTCCGGGTCCTACCTGGACCAGGTTCTAGTTCCGCGTGTGGGCACGCTGACCACCGTCCGCCTCTGACAGTACGCCGAGGCGGCTGGTGCTCAGTCGGTCTGCCCCTCGCGCAACAGTGAGCGAAGTAGGAACACCGCCTGGACGTCGTCTGCCATCCCGGCGAAGCGTTCGAGGAGAATCTCCAGCCGGGCGTCGTCGCCGTGGCGTACCGCCGCCACAATCTCGCCCATCACCTGTCGTAGCTCAAACGACACGCCCTGTTCGGAAATCTCCGCCACGCCCAGCTGCTACCCCGAACAAACATCGCGAGTCTCACACGATCGAGTGGCGTACCCCGGGCTGCTGCTTCGACTCGTCATGGGATACCTAAGGCCCGTCTTCGGGTCGCGTGCGCGGCGGTGATCGTGGCCAGGACGTCGGCGAGCTCGGGGCTCACGAGCAGGACGCGCTCGGCGTCGTTCTTGGAAGGGGCGATCTGCAGGAGGGGGACGATCTCGCCGGTGGTGGGCAGCCGGTACTGGATCACCGCGTGGTGGGTGATCTCCAGCATCTCCTCCACCCGGGCGCCGGTGGGGCGCAGGAACTCGACCGTCGCCCAGGGCCAGAACGCCCGGTGCTCCGCGCGATCAAGGTGCAGCAGGCGGCCGTCGGCGTCGCGGGCGGCGGCGCCGGCCGGGTTCGCGCCCCGGAAGCAGGGGGCGCCGTCGAGGTGAAGCGGGCGCCGGGCGGCGTGGCGCGAACGATCTCCAGGTGGGCCGTACGCAGGCGATGATGCTCGGCGACCTCCCGGGCGAACACCTCCAGTAGTGGCAGGCGTTCGGGGGTGCGCTGGTCCATGCGGGCCTTGGTCCGGGTGACGCGCTTGCTGTTGGCGGTCTCGGCGGCCTTGAACGGGTCGTCGGCGACGTCATGGTCATCGACACCATGCACTGGGACGACGAGATCCGCTCCCCCGAGGCCCTTCTCCCGCCGCCGGCGGACCTCACTGCGGAGGAGATCGACGGGGCGCTCCCCTGATGGAGACGATGAGCGCCGACAGCCTCGACCAGCTGGAGCTGGTCGACCACTACCGCGACGCGGTCGTGGAAATCATCGAGGCCAAGGCCGAGCACCACGAACCGCACGCCGTCACCGAGGAACCGGAGCCGGCCGGGCGCGTGCGTGGTCGACCTGATGGCAGCCCTGGAGCAGACCGTCCAGGCCGCATGGGAGCGCCGCGGCGAGACGGCCGGCAAGGCGACGGTGCACGAGATGCCCGCCCCGAAGACGCGGGCGAAGAAAACGGCCGCGAAAAAGGCCGCGGCCAAGAAGGCGACGACGAAGAAGTCAGCCCCGCGCCGTAAGAAGTCGGCCTAGCGCCCGGGGAATCAGGGCCGGTGCCGCCAGGGGTGCGCCCCGGCACCTGGTCATGGTGCCGGGGGCGCGGGGCTGCATGTGCTCAGGGCTGGCCGAAGATCAGGGATCCGGGGGCGGCGGGGTCGTTGGAGTAGACGGCTCTGGTGTTCCTCGGCCTCCTGCGCCTCCAGGTCCTGGATCGTCCGCTCAGCCACCCTCAGCATGTACCAGAGCCAGTCCCGTACGGCCCGATGCTTGGCGAGCCGCTCGGGTATCGGCTGCATCGACGCCATGCTCGCCCGCCTCCCTATCCGGTCGCAGTGGCGTCGCCGGCGACGACGTCGGGGTAGTACTGGAGCGCCACGTGCGCCGCTCTAACCGCGCTGCACAACGCGGGCCTGGTCGGCGCCCACCGCTCCAGCCGCTCCGTCCTCTACACCCGCACCACCACCGCCGAGCCTCCTTCGCACTGCCTCGCGTGAGGATCCGAGAGTCACCCCCCGAAGGACCTCCAGAACCGACCACTAAGGCAACTGCATTGGTCTGGTCCGGTCCCTCGCCCCCCCTTGGGCTGACGGGCCGTCGTGTCGATATCCGGCCAGGTGCCGCTGCGGGCCGTCGGCGTACAGGTCACTCCTCGCGTCCGGTCGGCGGCGCGTCGCCGATGACGGCGCACAGGCCCTGGCACGCATCTGAGAACGTCGATCACCGCCTCGGCCACGCCGCTGAAGACGGGTCTCTCCCTCACGTTGCGGGTGGGCGGGCCAGAGCAGGTAGGTGCAGCGAGCCGTGCACTAGGCCATATTGACTGCATGGTTCACGAGGTGGGCCGCCGGCTCGGGATGCAGAGCCTCCCCGGACTCACCGTGTGGGGTGTTCGGCCGGTCGCTCTGCCGAGTGGGGGTGACCGCGTGCCCGGACCGATGAATTGGGGGATTCATGGCTACGACTCCACCTGCACCGCGTCCGGCGCCCGGCTCGGAGGAACCAAACCGGGACGAGGCTGTTCCAGCGCCTGCCCAGGCATCGCCGGAACCGAGCGCGGCTGCTCCGGCATCAGCTCCGACGTCGTCACAGGAACCAGGCATGACTGCTCCTGTACGGGTCCCGACGTCTTCTCCGGTCCACAACGGCGCGCCTCGGCCTGCTCCGGAGACGTCCGACGTCCGCCTCAGACTGCGTGGGACGTTCTGGCTGACGAGCGCCTGCCAGGGTTTCGTCGGTTGTCTGCGAGGCATCGGGCGCTTTACATGGCGGGCGCGGTCGTAGTCGTCCTGGGCGGCCTTCTGTTCGCCTACTATGCGAACTACATCCTGGACCGAGCCACGGTGGACGACCGGGCGCGCGCAGACAGGAAGGCCGCCAGTACCGCTGACCGCGAACAGCCTGCCTTCGTCTCCGTTGTCACTCCCCGTGACATCGAGCAGGACCCGCCGGAGAACTTCATCGTCCTGCTGGACCGGAAGCTGACCGCGGGTGAACAGGCAGGGCTCACCGCCATCAAGGTCGAAGGTGACGGCCTGAATGTGTGGCGGTTCTTGACACCGCTTGGTGGACGGCTCGTGGAGTACGCGGCACCCGCGGCCTTCCCGAACGATGGTTTGGAGGATGGCCGTTACACAGCAGACTGGCGGTGGGCCCAGTCGTTCAACCTGAACCTCAACAGCGACCGCACCGCCGGACTCACGATCAACAGCATGACTGCTGTCAAAGACTCATGTCGACCGTCGACCGCACAGACCGTCGTCGACCTGCCGCCGGCCGGCGCTGAGGGCCGGCAGGGTCTGATGTGGGATCTGACCGGGGACACGAAGGAACGAACGCATGGGCCCTATGTCCTGGATGAGGGCGAGGACCAGGGACAGCTGTTCTTCCGCCACAACGTCATCGAGCTGGGCAACGGTCAATCGAACATGGCCATGCACATCCAGCCCCGTGTGTCCGACCGCATGTGCACATGGCATATCGACGCTTCGTACACGGACACCTCCGGCGCTCACACCCAACGCATCCCCAAGGGCACCGCAACTTTCACCACGGAGGCTGCACCGAAGAGGCCCGCTCAGTACTTCGCCCATGTCATCGGCGCAGGATGGGGTTGCACGGGCCAGGTGATCCGCAAGAACTGCCCGGCAGCCGAAACAGTCGAGCAGCTGCCTCCCGAGTGGTTCGGATAGGCACGTCAATGCCGGTGTCGCCGGCGCAGCAGCGGGGTGGCGTTAACGGTCTGAGTTGGCCCCACTTTTCCGGTCTGAACTGGCCCCGGTTTGCTGCGACGGACCCCTTGTGTTCCGGCCCGGAGTGGCCCCGCTTCCGGTCTGTAGTGGCCTTGCTTCGATGGGGGTGGTGTCAGTCGTCGCTGGGCGCCATGTCGTATTCGCCGACATCCAGATCTGCGCCGGTTGCGACGAGGAAGTCCACCACCGCGCGGTCCAGGCGCCAGCCGAAGAGGTTCGCGTCGTCCGGCGAGTCGGAGGTCTGCTCGTCATGCCGGCTGAAGTAGCGATGGACCTGCAGAATCGTGCCCCCGGGGCCTTCCTCGGTTGCAAGACGGATTGTCAAATTGGTGAGCGCCTCCATGCGGGGCCGGAGCCTGCCGATGACCTGGTCAATCTGCACGTCGACTGGCAGGCCGGGCTCGCGGCAGACAACCTTCCAGCAGTGACAGAACGGGATGGTGTGAGGTGAGGTTGTCAGGCTCCCCCGCACCGTGACCTCGTCCGGTTCCACGCCAAGCAGCTGGGTAATCTCGTCGGCAGTGGTGCCCACGCTGGAGATCGCAAAGTAGACGTACTGAGTCAACGACACCCGCGGAGACTACCGACGCGGCCGCACGGCCGCCTGACTATTTCCTCGCCTGCTGCTTGGCTTTGGTCTGGGCGAGCCGGTAGGACTCGGTGCCGGTCTCGATGATGGTGCCGTTGAAGGTGAGGCGGTCGACGATGGCCGCGCAGAGCCGGGGGTCGGTAAAGGTCTTGGTCCAGCCCCCAAACGATTCGTTCGATGCGATCGCGACCCTGTTCTTTTCCTCCCGCTCGGTCAGAACTTGGAACAGCATCTCGGCGCCACGCGGTCCAGTTCGAGGTTGCCAAGTTCATCAATGCAGAGGAGATCGACGCGGCCGTAGCGGGCGATGGTCTTGGTCAGCTGTTTCTCGTCTGCGGCTTCGACGAGCTTGTTGACCAGGCGGGCGGCAAGTGCGTAGCGGACCCGGAAGCCGGCCATTGGGGCGGCGGAGCCGAGGCCGATCAGCAGGTGGGTCTTGCCGGTGCCGGAGTCGCCGATCAGGCAGAGTGGCTCGCCTTTCTTGACCCATTCGCAGGTGGCGAGGTTGTTGACCAGGGCGGGTGTGACGTTGGGGTTGGCCGTGTAGTCGAAGTCGGACAGCCACTTCGAGCGCGGGAAGCCGGCCGCGCGGATGCGCCGTTCGGAGCGGCGGCGGTCGCGGTCCTCGCACTCGGCCATCAGCAGTTCGGCGAGGAAGCTGCGGTAGGAAAGGTGCTCGCGCTCGGCCCGGGTGACGGTGTCGGCGAACTGGGCCCGCATGGTCGGCAGCCGCAGGACTCGGCAGGCGGTGTCGATGGCGGCGTCGGAGGCGGGCTCGGTCAGGGTATGGTGCGGGCCGGTCATCGAGGGTCCCTTCCGGGTCGGTGGTGCAGGAGCTGGTCCCAGCGCTCAAGCGCTGGAAGGGGACGCTGGTCGGGTGGCAGGCGGGCGGTTCTTCGTTCGGTCAGGCTCGGCAGCGGCAACTCGGGTGGGGCGACAGGTTCGGGCGGCGGGACGGTGACCGTGACCGTCGGTGAGCGGCCCTCGGTCTCGGCGGCCTTGCGCGCCTCCAGCGCGACGACGTCGGCGGTGCAGGCCCCGGCCGCGAGGGCGGCCTGGATGCCGGCAACGACGTCGCGGTGTTGCAGGTGCCGGTGCAGCAGCAGGACATGGACCAGGGCTTTCGTGCCGTCGCTCTCGCCGAGGGCGTGCTTGGCCGCGGACCAGAACGCCTCGTGAGCGGGGGTGAAGGTGCCCGCGCGGCGGGCCTGGTCGAGTGCCTCGAAGCCGGCCAAGGCCCCCGGCTTGGCCAGCAGGACCTCCAAGAAGTGGTCCGGCGCGGGTGGCGAGCGATCTCAGTGTGGCCGTGAAAGACGACGACCTCGTTCGAGCGGAGCAGGACGTGCACTTGGCGGCCGACGTAGCGGACCGGGACCGAGTAGCGGCAGACGACGCGGACGGCGACCATGCCGTAGCGGTCGACGCGCGGGTCGAAGGCGAGCCCGGTCTCGAACTCCTCGCCGGGGAGGGGCAGCAGGAGCGGGGCCTCGTGGGCGAAGTCCTGGCCGATGGTCCTGATCCGCATCCCGATCCGCCGGTTTCTTCGGCCTGTTCGAACGCGGCGAAGGCGTCGTTGAGCTCGTCGAGGGAGTCGACTCGCGGAACTGGGGTGACGTAGTTCCGGCGCCAGTAGCCGACCTGGCCCTCAACCCCACCCTTCTCGTGGGCGCCGCGCAGTCCCGGCTCGCAATAGAAAGGGGTGATCGAGTAGTGCTGGCGGAAGTCGTGCCAGCGCGGATGCTCCTCGCGCGACCTGCTCTTGCGGATCACCCTGGACACGGCGGGTGAGAGGTTGTCATACCGTTCTGGCCTCCGGGTATGCCGCCCAGGGTGTGGAACGCGTGGACGTGACCGTCGAGGAAGGCCTCCTGCCGCAGGAGGCAGTGATCCGGTGGACGGCCTTGCCGGAGTAGCGAGCCGGAACGCGAACAGGTAGCACTTGGTGCGCTCGCCGGCCAGATCGACCCAGGCCTCGCCGAAGTCGACCTCCGCGTCCATGCCTGGCTGATTGTGCCGGATCACGAACCCCGCCGCGGGTGCCGCCCCGGCGGCCTCCGCGATCTCCTGCCGGCGCCGGTGGACGTAGTCCCACACGGTTGAGTAGGCAATCTCCGCCCCGAGCTCCTGCTGAAGCCTAGCCAGGATCCGCTTCACTGTGTGCCGCTGTTTCGGCGGAGCCTCCAGGTCGTCCAGCAGCCACTGGTCGATCGTCTTCTTGAAAGGCTCCAGCCTCGGGGAATGCCTCCTCGGTGTCCGCCGCGGCAGCGGCACCGCCGAACACAGGGCCTCGCGCACCAGCCGCCGGTGGACGCCGTACTTTCGCGCGAGGACGCGGACAGACAGCCCGTCCCGCCACGAGTCCCGGCGGATCAGCAGGAACAGCTCTTCCTTCGAGCACACCACCCGGCATCGCCCCCTCACGGAGACCTACACCGAGCGTCCCAACCCCACGCCGGGGGTGGGGCCAACTCAAGCCGGAACAACCCCCGAACGCTCCCGCGCGCCCCCCCTGGCGGGGCCAACTCGGGCCGGAAAGGTGGGGCCAACTCAGACCGTTAACGCCAGCGGGGCACGCGACATCGGCTACTGCCCGCCTGTAGATTCCCGGTGCGTTCCCGGGGCAGGTAGAGCCGGCCCTCACGACGTTCACGTAATTCGGCTCTGTCGGGGGATCTTGTGACGTTGAAATGGCCGAAGGCCTACTGTTTCGCTTCGACGTGAGCGGCGGCACCGGCTGCGCGGAGTTCGGCCATCATGGCGGTGGCGACTTCTTCCGGCACGTTCTCGAGGATGGTCGCAGGGGGTTCGCTGACGAGGGACTTGCAGTGCCGCAGACTCAGCCCGGTTCGCGTACGAAGTAGTTTCACGATTTCAATGGCCCGAGGGCCGCAGTCAGTCAGAACTACGGTGTGCGGCACGTCGTCGCAGACCAGCAAGAACGATTCGCTCACCGTGTCCGATCCCTCCATCAGCAAGCAGATGGCCCGCAGCATATGGCGAGATGCGGCGATCACGCCCTGAGCGAGCTGGACGAAGCGCTGGGACGAGGGCTGCACCAACGCCTGGAAGCTCTGGGAGGAGATCGTTCCCTTGAGCTGGCGAGGCAGCTGCGGCCGGGTCAGCGCCTACCTGCGACAGAAGCGGCAACGCACCACGGTCAGTCACCGAGCAACCCGAGGCATCCCGTGTGGTGACGAGATGGATCCTCAGCCGACCCGAGACGCTGACCGGGATCGAACAACTCCGGCTCAAGACCATCTGGCCACCTGCCCCGAACTCGAGGCCCTGAGACGAGCGGCGGCGCAACCGGCACCTCGAGGGCGTCGTCTCCGCGCTCCAAGGGGACGAGGTGGTGCACGGCGGCCATGCCCACCCAGGGCACGCTGCCACCGCCGATGCCCGCTGCCGGCCTCTCCGTGCACGGCGGCGTTCCTGGCGATGCCAAGGGCCGCAAGGAGGTCCCACTCGACGCCGGTGAGCTCGACCGGATTCGGCGGCCGGCCGCCCTTGCTCCCCTTGCCCGTCCCAGCGATGACCGAACGCCTCCACCTGCTCAAGGAGGAACACCGGGGTCGCCTTCAGCGTGGCGACGGCCGGCGGGAAGTCGTCGCTGAGCTGGCTCGCGCGCTGACGGATGACGCCGAACATCTCGGCGATCTGGCGGTGCCGACGAGGGCGGGGCCGGTCGGCTCGTCATTGCGGCGGTCGAGTTCGTCCTCCATCAGGACCTCGAAGCCGACGAGGGGCGCGGTGATCCCCTGAGCGGGGGCGGCGGCGGTCACGGCCTTCAGTGCGGCTTCGTCGGCCTGGCGGGCGGTTGCGGTGTCGACGAAGATCCAGACGCTGAAGTTGCCGTTCGGGGCGGTCCCGACGGCGGGGGACGCCTCGGCCAGGTTCTCGTGCAGCCCGTCCATCGCGTCGTCGGACACGTCGCGAGAGTCCAGTTCCACGTAGACGCTCCACGCCTGGGACATGAGGGCCAACGCTGCCCGGGAAGGTGCAGGTTGAGGAGCAGGCCGGGATTCACCCTGCAGCACGGAATCGACCCGAACGGCAGCGGCATGTACGACTTCGGCAAGGGCAGGAGCGAACTCGCCCCCAAGCTGCCCCAGGAAGCCACCGCCCCCGCCAGCTGCGGCACCATCGAACGCCATAGCGGCGGCTCCATGGGCAAGAACTACTAGCCCAGAGCAAGAAGGTGAGGCTTGCAAGCCATGAGGGCCGTAGCCGTTTCGCCCTCGTGCCGGCCTCGGCGACCACTCGATGCCGAGGCCGTCACCACGCTTCACCGAAGACTGCAACCGCACCCGGTCTGCGCACCGAATCGGTTGTCCGGGGACCCATGCGGCTTCTGTGGCAGTCGGGCATCCCACCCAGCGCACCCAGGAGAGTCCCATGCTTGTCTGTCGCCGCCCCCGTAGTCCGCACGTGGTCTTGACGTTCGCCGGGCTGTGCCTGCTGATCGCCCTCGCAGGCTGCTCATCCTCCGGCGGGCCCGCGCTCACCTCCCCGTCGCCCTCGACGCCGTCCTCCACGTCGGTCAACGGGGCGCGCATCGTCATCAAGGACTTCCGCTTCGAGCCGACCGACCTCACCGCCGCACCAGGAGCCAAGGTGTCCGTGGTCAACGAGGACTCCGCCCCCCACACCGTGACAGCCGAGGCCGCCAACGCCTTCGACACCAGCACCATCGAAGGCGGCAGGACAGCCACATTCATCGCACCGCCCACCGTTGGCACCTACCGCTACCTCTGTGACATCCACCCGTCCATGACCGGCACACTCACCGTCCGCTGACCCGCACAGGCCGCGCGGCGTCTCACCATGGGACCATCCCGTGCACCTCGATCCGATGCGGCCGGACAGCACACACCGGAAACTGCACACCGTCGCTCGTCTCCTAGCCGCGGTCCGTGTTGCAGCCGACGCCCACCACCACGCGCGTCTCGCCGAACGCCACGACGCCGTCAGCGCCACCCTCAGCCAGGGCACCCTCTTCAGGATCGAAGCCGCCACCGCCGCACTCGCGGCGCTGCTGGTCCTCGTCGTCTGGCGCCGCCCGCTGGCCGACACCTTGGCCTTGATCGTCGCCGCCGGCGGACTTGCGGCTCTACCGCTACGTCGTCGACGTCGGCGAACTCGGCCCCCTGCCCGACATGTAGGAACCGGCCTGGTTCACCGACAAGAATCTTGTCGTCATCGCCCAAGTGCTCTCACTGCTCGCCACCTCATTGCTCCTCGTCGCTCGCGGACGCCGGGGGCGGTGCCTGACGTCCTGCATACCAGCGTGGCGGGCCCAGAGGATCAGCGGGACCTGAAGGGGAAGCCTCGCGCAGGCGACGGCTCTCGCCGTCCTCGAACGGTGACGCCAGTCATAGGCCATCTTGACGTTCGCCGGGAACACTCCGGCGAAGAACAGGGCGGTTGCGTGGGCGCTCGCCTTTCGCGTCGCCGGTAGCGCGAGTCCGGCGGCCAAGGCCAGCTCGGCCACGCCGCTGGCCGTGGTCCAGGCCCGGGGGCTGCCTGGCAGAGAACGCGGCACGATGGAGTCGAACTGCCTGGGTGCGGCAAAGTGAGCGAAGCCCGCCGAGGCCATCAGCCCGGCGAGCAGAAGCGCGGAACGAGCAGGGGTCATAAGTTCCTTCGATCGAGAGGGCGCAGGGCCAAGTGTCCGGGAACGCATCAGTTGCGGCGGCGCGGGCGGATCGTTTGACGCTCACCGGCGGACGGGATGAACAGGGCGGCGTCCAGCGGCCCGGCCCCCCACATCGTCTCCGGGTTGGAGGCGCAAGGTGGGGATGGCAGGCCGAGGACTTCGGCTGTGCTGCGGGTGGCGAGGCTGTGCCAGAGGCGTGAGCGGCTGATCATGGTGTGGCGGCCGCCGGGCATGCGGATGCCTCGGACGCGGGCCCCGGCCGCCTCGGCGCGGTGGAGGTAGGCCCAGCTGTCGGTGGCGGCCGTGATCGGGTCGGCTGGGTCGTGGAGGGCGATAACGGTGCGCTGGGCGAGGTGGGTGACCGGCTCACCGGGAGGGCACCAGGGGGCGAGAGCGACGACGCCACGGACGTGCGGATCGTCGGCGGCGCGCAGCGCGGCCCGGGCGCCCATGGAGTGCCCGAGCAGCACCACGGGCAGAGGGCCGGCCACGTCCGCAAGTTCGGCCAGGGCACGGCGTGTGTCGTGGACGGGGTCGGCTCGCTCTCCGTTCCAGCCGCGCGTCCGGTAGCGCACGTAGCCGATGAGGACGTCGGCGTGGCGGGGGTCTTGGCCGAGCGCCCGGGCGAAAGCTCTCATCCTCAGGTCGGGCAGGTTGAGGGGTGGCGGGGGTGCGAGGGAGTCGGCACGTCCGCCGTGCAGCAGCAGTACCGCGCCGACCGCGGGCAGGAACCGGCGCTCGGGCATGTGGAGGTTGCGGAAGGCGCCGCTTCGCTCGGATCCGCTCATTTCGTGCTCTCCGGCTTGCCACGAGCGGTTCTACGGGGTGGCAGGGGAAGGAAGCCGCTGGTGCGGGCGGCGTAGGCGGCGTAGCCGGGGCGGTGGGCCATGTGCTTCTCCAGGAGGCGCTTGCCGCTGCCGGCGGTGAGGAGCAGGGTCATCAGGACCGGGGAGACGAGGACGGCGAGGGCCGGCTGCCAGGCGGTGCAGGCGAGCAGGTACAGGCCCCACCAGACGAGGCTGTCCCCGAAGTAGTCGGGGTGCCGGGTCCAGGCCCACAGGCCCCGGTCCATGATCCGTCCCTGGTTGGCGGGGCCCGCCTTGAAGCGGGCCAGTTGGTGGTCGCCGACGGCCTCGACGGCGAGACCGGTCGCCCACACCGCGAGCCCGGCGTACGCCAGGGCGTCCAGGGGCGCGGAGCTGTAGGAGGCGGCCTGGACGGGGAGGGAGATCAGCCAGACGAGGGCGGCCTGGCCGAGGTGGACGGTGCGGAGCGCGTAGAGGGTCCGGCTGCCGGGCGCCTTGTCGAGGAGGGCGATATAGCGAGGGTCTTCGCCGTGTCCGCGGGAGCGGTGGGCGATGTGGGCCGCCAGGCGCAGTCCCCAGACGGCGGTCGCAGCGGCGACGAGCAGGCGGCGGCCGTCGTCGCCGTGTCCGGCGGACAGCAGCCAGGTCACGGCGGCGACGGCGCCGAACGCGAGGCCCCAGGCGATGTCGACGATACGGTGCAGACCGCGGCGTAGGCCGACGGCGAAGGTGGCGAGCAGCACCGTCAGCGCCGCGCCCGCCGCGGCGGCGAGGTTGACGCCGAGGGCGCCCCAGTCGGTGGCGCTCACGCCGGGCTCGTGGGGGCGTACCAGGCGGCGGGGGTGGCGGGCATGTCCGACGCTCCTTCGCGGGTGGGCCGTACGGCGAGGATCTGGTCGACGCCCATGCGGCGTTCGGAGAAGGCGAGCGAGGCGCCGGCAAGGTACAGGCGCCACACCCGGGCGGTCGTCCTCCCGACGAGGGCCTCGATGTCGGGCAGGCGCTCCTCGAGGGTGGCGCGCCAGGCGTCGATGGTGGTGGCGTAGTGCTCGCGGAGGGATTCCACGGAACGCGTCTCCAGGCCCGCGTCCTCCAGCAGGTCCACGGTGCGGCCGACCGGGCGCATGTGCATGTCGGGGGCGATGTAGGTCTCGATGAACGCGCCTCCGCCGGGCGCGTGGGCGCCGCGGGACATCTGCTGGATCAGGAGGCGGCCCTCGGGGCCCAGCGTGTCGTGCAGCTTGGTGGCGAAGGCGGGGTATTCGGCGTCGCCAACGTGCTCGCCCATCTCGACGGCGGCCGCCGCGTCGTAGCCGCCGCCGTCGATGTCCCGCCAGTGCCGCAGCTGGACGTCCACGAGATCGGCCACCCCCTCACGGACGGCCCGCGCGGTGACGAATTCGTGCTGGGCGCGGGACAGGGTGACCGCGGTGACGCGGACCTTGTACGCGCGGGCCGCGTGGACGGTGAGGGAGCCCCAGCCGCAGCCGACGTCGAGCAGCCGGTCGCCGGGGCCGAGGCCCAGTTTGCGGCAGATCAGGTCGAGTTTGTCGCGCTGCGCGTCGGCCAGGGTGTAGGTCGGGTCGCCGGGCCGGGTCCAGTAGGCGCAGGAGTACGCCATCGTCTCGTCGAGGAGGAGGGAGTAGAAGTCGTTGGAGAGGTCGTAGTGGTGGCTGATGCCCACGCGGTCGCGCGCGACGCTGTGCAGGCCGCCGGTCAGGCGGGCCCGCCCGTCGGGGCGCTTCGGGGGCGGGCCGACGGCACCGAGGCGTACCGCGAGGGCGGTGGCCGCGGCCATGCCCGCCGGCCCGGGGCGTGCCGAGCGCCGGTCGCGGACGCTCCGGCCGGCGCGGGCAAGGGCGTCGGCGAGGTCGCCGTCGACGTCGAGGTCCCCGGTGACGTACGCCTCGGCGAGGCCGAGTTCGCCCGGCTGCCACAGCAGGCGGCGCAGGGCCACGGGCGAGCGGAGCACCACCAGGGGTGCGTCCGGGGGCCCCGCCTGACTGCCGTCCCACGCGCGGACGCGCACGGGAAGGGGGCCGGGGACGACGTGGCCGAGGAGCTGGGCGAGCCGGTCGGCGGCGGGCTTCATCGGTGGGTTCCTTCGATGAGGAGGAGCTGGCGGGCGTCGAGGTAGCGGGAGCGGAATCCGGCTTCCGAGTAGGCGAGGTAGAACTCCCACATGCGCTGGAAGACCGGGTCGAAACCGAGGCCGGTGACGACCGGGCGGTGGGCGGTGAACCGTTCGCGCCACAGGCGCAGCGTCTCGGCGTAGTGCTCGCCGAAGCCGTCGTCGGCGACCGTGCTCAGACCGGCTGCAGCGGAGTGTTCGGCGATGGCCTCGCGGGAGGGGATCAGGCCGCCGGGGAAGACGTACTTGCTGATGAAGGTGTGGGTGGCGGCGGTGTGGAGCATCTGCCTGTGGCCCATGGTGATGGCCTGGAGGGCGATCCTGCCGCCGGGGGCCAGCGCGCGGCGCAGGGCCGTGAAGTAGGCGGGCCAGTACTCGGCGCCGACAGCTTCGATCATCTCGACGCTGATCACGGCGTCGTACCTGCCTTCGACGTCGCGGTAGTCGCGCAGCTGGACGTCCACCCGGTCGGCGAGCCCGGCGGCCGCGATGCGCTCGCGGGCCAGGGCGGCCTGTTCGGTGGAGAGGGTCAGGGTGGTGACCTGGGCTCCGCGGGCGGCGGCCCGCAGGGCGAGTTCGCCCCAGCCGGTGCCGATCTCCAGCAGGCGTGTGCCTTCACCGACGGCGGCGAGGTCCAGGAGCCGGTCGATCTTGCGGTGCTGGGCGGCGGTGAGGGACTCGAAGCGGGCGGGGAATGCGGTGAAGAGGGCGGAGGAGTAGGTGAGGGTGGGGTCGAGGAACGTGGCGAAGAGGTCGTTGGACAGGTCGTAGTGACGCTGGATGTTGTCGCGGGCCCCGGCGCGGGTGTTGCGGTCGGCGACGGGGCGGGCGGACACCCACAGACCGCGCAGCCGGCGCAGCGGGGCGGGGACCAGCTCGTCGGCGTGGGCGGCGAGGACGGTCAGGACGCCGGCCAGGTCGTCACTGTCCCACTCGCCGGCCAGGTAGGACTCTCCGAAGCCGATCAGCCCGTCGCGGCCGATGCGGCGGTGGAAAGCATGGGGGTCGTGAACGGTCATCCGCGTGCCGGCCGTGTTCACCCGGGCGCCTCCGGTGGGCACGCTCAGGCTCAGCCGGTTCAGGGCGCGGCTCACCAGGTGCCTGGCGATGGCGGTACGGACGGGTGCCGCCGACGGCAGCCGGGCCACGTCGGGCCACCGGCCCGCGTCGACGTCCGCCCGCCTGACGGTCGGCGCGGCTGCGGGCCCGCTGCTCGGGATCGGCTGGGGAGGGATCCCGACGGTGCGGCCGGCGGGCTGGGAGCGGGCCTGCGAGGTGGGGGCGGAGCGGGTCACGGCAGCATGCCTTTCTGCGGGGCGGTACGGGGGCGTGGGTGCACGGGGAGTCCGCGCAGCAGCAGGTGGATGCCGTGGCGGCGGATTCCGGCCCAGACCGCGGCGGTGGACCAGGGCCTGCGCACGGCCGCGGACAGCAGGGCGGGCACGCTCGCGGGGCGACGGACGCCCCGGACCACGGCGGTGAACCCCCGGTCGCCGTCGTGCTCCAGGTGGACCGTCAGACCGAGCCGTTCGCCGGGCAGCGGCAAGCGCATCCGGTAGCGGCCCTCGACCGCGAAGAACGGCGAGACGTAGAACTCCTTGTCCACCTCCGCCTCAGCGGCCTCGTCGGTGCGCAGCAGGTAGCAGTGGCGCTGCCCGTACGTGTTGTGGACCTCCGCGACCACGCACACCAGGGAACCGGAGGAGTCGTGGCACCAGAACACGGTCAGCGGGTTGAAGACGAACCCGAACACCCGGGCGTGCGCCAGCATCACCACCCGCCCGCCCTCCAGGTCGATGCCGTGCGCGGCGAGGTAGGCGTCGAGTCCGGCGCGCAGGGACCCCGCAGTGCCGGCGAAGTGGTCCCGGGCGTCGAAGCGGGCCAGCGGGCGCAGCGGTCGGGGCAGCACCGGCAACCGGTCCAGATCCACGCACCACAGGTACGTGCGGTGCCGCAGAGTGTGGCGCAGGGGTACGCGACGCACGTGGGTGATCACGGACTCGTACAGCGCCGGCGTCCCGGCCGCCGTGGGCGCGGCGGTGGTGTCGGTCCGGGTCACCAGCTCACCCCCAACGAGCGGGCGGCCTCCACGCCGGAACGGCAGCCGTCCTCGTGAAAGCCCCAGCCGTGCCAGGCCCCGGCGTACGCGGTCATGCCCGTGTTGAGTCGGGGCAGCTCCCGCTGCGCGGCGACCGAGGTCGGGGTGTACACCGGGTGCTCGTACACCATCCGCTCCACCACCCGGTCCGCCGCGATGCCGTCCTCACCGCCGAGGGTGACGACGTAGTCGGCGCCGGCGGGCAGCTGCTGGAGCCGGCGCATGTCGTAGCTGACGCGGACGGGCTCGGTCGTGGGATCGCAGCCGGTCATGCGGTAGTTCCAGCAGGCGCGGGCGCGCGGCGATCGGGGCAGGACGGTGGTGTCGGTGTGCAGGACGGTGGGGTTGCGGGAGTAGGTGAAGGCGCCCAGAAGCCGTTTCTCGTCCGTGGTGGGGTCGGCGAGCATGCGCAGTGCCTGGTCGGGATGGGCGGCGATCACGACGGCGTCGTGGGCGTCGGTGGTTCCGTCCCCGGTGGTGATCAGGACACCTCGGCTGGTGCGCCGCACGGTGTTGACGGGACTGGAGGTCCGGACGCGCTGGATGTGTTTGGCGGCGGCGTCGACGTAGGCGGACGAGCCGCCGGTGACGGTCTTCCACTGCGGGGAGCCGGTGATGGAGAGCAGGCCGTGGTGGTCGAGGAAGGCGAAGAGATAGGCGGCGGGGTAGGACAGGGCGGTGTGTGCCGGGCAGGACCACACCGCGGAGACCAGCGGGAGGGCGAAGTGACTGACGAAGTAGGCGGAGAACCCGCCGTCGCGCCGGAAGTCCCCGAAGGTGACGCCCGAGTGTGCGGTGCGGGCCAGCAGGCGGCGGGCGGCGCGGTGGAAGACCGGAACCTCCGCCAGCAGTCGCAGGTAGCGGCCCCGCAAGGTGGGACGGGAGGCGAACAGCCCCGCCGGGCCGCGGGCGCCCGCATACTCGAGGCCGCAGCCGTCGCACCGCACCGACATGCTCATCTCGGCGTCCTGCGTACCGATCCCCAGCTCCCGGAGCAGACGGAGCAGTGTGGGGTAGGTGCGTTCGTTGTGGACGATGAAGCCGGAGTCCACGGCCACGGCCCTGCCACCAGCGGCTTCCAGTTCGCGGGTGTGGGCGTGGCCGCCGAGCCGTCCGTCCGCCTCGTACAGGGTGACCTCGGACGAAGACGCCAGGACATATGCGGCCGTCAGCCCCGCCACCCCGGAGCCCACTACCGCCACCTTCCGGTGCTTCACCACATCCGCTCCCGCCACTCGACACGCCGCTCGGCTGCTGCGTTTCACCTGTACTTCGCAGCAGCCGGGCCATCGGATTGGAAGCGATGTCCGACAGCGAGGTGGAACGACCGGACGAAGCGGCGTACCGGTTCAGCCGGCGAGACCGGCTTGCCATGAGGTGCCTCGATCGCTGATCGATGCGGAGCGCCGGTCAGGCAGGCAGGGCCATCAGAAGCAGGGGGGCGGTGGTGGGCCGGGACGATCCTCCTGTGGGTTCGAGGGTGAGGCCGACGGCGCCCGCGTCGGCGGGGTCGCCAGTGAGGATCACGGTGCCGTCGTGGTCGAGCAGTCCGGCCGGGCGCATGGTGCCGTCGTGGTCGAGCCACAACTGGTAGGTCTTGCCTCTTCCGGGTGCGGGCAGGTTGGCGGCGGTGAAGACGGCCTTGTTCTGCTGGTCGGAGGCGACGACGGTGGTCAGGGCTCCGTTGGCGGCCTTGCCGTGGACGGTGCGTGCGTCCGGCGCCGCCAGTACCGCGCTGACCGCGTCGAGCTGCTGCTGGGCCTGGCGCGCCTGCTGTTCGAGCTCCTGTCCGTTCTGCGTCTGCCACACCGCGACGCCGCCCAGTGCGGCCGCGGCCACACTGGCGGCAAGGGCCAGGGGAACGGCCCGGCGGCGCAGGATGCCGCCGAGTACGGGCGCCGCACTGGCGGCGGGGATGCGCGGGGGCAGCTGGCGCACGCCGTCGATGGCGGCCATGACCTGTGCCTTGGCTGCCGGAGGCGGCGGCTGGGCGACCGCTGCCGCCAGGCGTGCCGTGGTCGCCTGGAACTCGGCGGCTTCCTGCCGGCATGCCTCGCACGTCTGGAGGTGGGCGTCGAAGTCCTTGCGTTCGGCGTCGTCGAGGGCGCCCAGGGCGTAGGCGGCGACGAGGGTGTGGGCGTCGGTGGCGTGGTGTTTCATGCGGTCACCCCCATGCAGTCGCGGAGCCGGATGAGCCCGTCGCGCATGCGTGTCTTGATGGTGGGAAGAGGCGTGCGCAGGGCTTCGGCGACTTCACGGTAGGTCAGCCCCCGGTAGTAGGCCAGGGTCACGGCCTGGCGTTGCAGTTCCGTCAGGCCGCGCAGACAGCGGCGTACCTGCTCGGACTCCAGGCGGGTCTCGACCTGTTCGGTGACCTCGTCGAAGGCGGGGGTGTGCTCGCGGGCGGCCTGGGCCTGCTCGCGGTCGGTGGCGGCCTGCGCGGAGCGGACCCGGTCCACGGCACGCCGGTGGGCGATCGTCGCAGCCCATGCCGTCACCGCGCCGGTCTCGGGCCGGTAGCGCGCCGCCTGCCGCCACAGGTCGATCATGACCTCCTGGGTGACCTCCTCGGACTGCGCCCGGTCGCGCACCACTTTGACCACGATGCCGAAGACCAGGGGTGCCAGGGCGTCGTAGAGCTCGGAGAAGGCCCGCTTGTCGCCGCGCGCCACTTTGCCCATGATCTCGGTGAGGTCGGCGGCGGCGGGGCGGCCGTTGCGGCCGGCGCCGAAGGGAAGGGGCTGGTTCACCTGCGCAGCTCCGGTCGTGGTGAGAAGGCGAAGGGGCGGCCTGGGCCGGCCGTCGGGGGGCGGGGTGTCCATCGCATGCCGGTCCTCTGTCGTCGCTCGATCGGGCCGGACCGCCTGGGGCGCTCCGGTCACCGAAACCCGTGGGTGGGTCGTCCGTTCTTCGTAGCGGACGGGCGGCTGGATGGGTGGCGCTTCGTCACCCGCACCCTCCCTGAGTAATCCGTTCGAGGGAAGCCGGGCGCAGCGGCCAAGCCGGAGGGCGCACGACGGCGAAGACGGTGCGTGAGGGGAGCGGAGCGACGTTCCGCGCCTCCTTCACCGGCCGCGCGGGCTGCGCGGCCGAGGCACCCTCTGGGAGGTAGTTCACATGGTTCGTGTACGACACGGTCTGGCGGTGGCTCTGGCGGCCGGCGCGGTGGTCGGCGGCGCGTCGATGGCATCGGCCGATGCCGGTGCGCAGGGAGTGGGCGCGTACTCGCCGGGAGTGGGCTCGGGCAACGTCGTCCAGGTTCCCGTCCACATCCCGGTCAACGCGTGCGGCAACACCCTCAGCGTGATCGGGCTGCTGAACCCGTCCTTCGGCAACACCTGCGTCAACGCCTGATCGCGCACCGCTAAAAGGGCTCCGGTCCGCCGCCGACAAGGCGGGGTGGCGCGGACCCGGTGATCCGCCCGGAAGGCAGCGTGCTCCGGGCGGGTCGGCCGTGGGCGGCTGTCGTCACAGCCGCCCACGGCACCACGTCCTTTCCGCCTGGGCTACCAGGTGAGGACCACGATGACCTGCTTGCCCCAGCCGGAGGGGCTGACGAAGACGTCCGCCCCCAGCGCCCGGACGATCTTCAGTCCCCGGCCCCCGGACCTTGCGCTGTGCGTCGCCGAGCCTCCCGGACAGTTCCGTCGCTGACGGCGATACCCCCCGTCCCCGCTCCAGGCTCAAGGTGAGCGCGTAGGGACCGACCGCGTGGAGCACCGCGTTGCCGACCAGCTCAGACACGATCAGTACGAGATCCTCGGCAACCTCGCGGGGACAGGCGTCCGCCTCCTGGGCCAGGAGTCGTGCCGCAGTCTGACGAGCCTGGCGGGCCGCACGTTCGGCGCGCCAGCAGCAGGCCGCGCGTCAGGTGTTTCCTCTCCCGGGACCGCCGGGCCCTCACGGCGGTGGTCGCCGCCGAACCGGACGGCGGCTCCGCCCGCCTTGCCGCCGTCGCAAAGGCGGCGGCCTCGGTAGGCGGCACGAACGTGCACCTGGCAGAGCCCGCGGCCGCTCAAGCAGACCTTGATGCAGCCTTCTCGCACACCGACGGCGACCTTTTGGCCGTCGCCCTCAGCGGCGTCCTGCTGATCCTGCTGATCCTGCTGCCGGCCTCCCGCAGCGTGATCATGCCCCTGCTGGTGATCACGGGCTCGCTCCTGGCCCTCGCGGTGGCCTGCGCGGTCTTGTACGCACTGCCGCCGGCCTCATCCTGGCCGCCACCTTCGCCGCACTGACCGTGATGCCGTTGCTCTAGCTCGCCCAGATCGGCTGCATCGTCGCCCTCGGCGTCCTCATCGACACCCTTCTCGTACGCCTCTTCCTCATCCTTGACACCGGCCCCCGCACCTGGTGGCCCGCCCCCCTTCCCGGGCGACCGGTGCTCCGGCGCCGGCCCTGCTTCGCGCGCCGGTGCCCCTGAGCGCCCCACCGCCTCCACGCCTCATCGTGTAAGGCAACACCGGCGAGGGATTTCAGTCTTTCGGGGGTCGGACCAATCCGCCGGGCGGCGGCTGCCGAATGCCGGGTGTGAGCAGCTTCCGCAGCAAACTCGTCCGCGCCGCGATGGGCGCGCCGGCCGGACTCCTGGCCGCTTTCACGGCCCTGGCCGTGGCCGAGCTGGTGGCCGGACTGGTGCGGCCGGCGGCCGGGCCTGTGACCGTGGTGGGTGGAGCGGTGATCGACAGGACGCCTGCCGCGGTGAAGGACTTCGCGATCCGCACGTTCGGAGAGAACGACAAGATCGTTCTCCAGCTGGGGATCCTCGTGATTCTCGCCCTCATCGCCGTCGGTCTCGGCATCCTCGCCCTGTCCCATCGGCGCGCCGGTGCCGCGGGGGTGCTGCTCTTCGGGATCGTCGGCGCTGCCGCGGCCCTCAGCCGTCCTGACTCCACCGGCACCGGTGACGGACTGCCCTCGATCGCCGGGGCGGTCGCGGGAGCCCTCGCCCTGTACCTGCTGGCGGCCAGAGCCGCCCCCGTTCCAGGCCCGGAAGGTCAGGCAGGCGCTGGGGCGTGGAGCAGGCGCGGGTTCCTCAGCGCAGCCGGTGTCACCGCCGTCGCCGCGACCTCGGCCGGCGTACTGGGCCGGTACTTCACCGGCCGCCAAGGCCAGGGCGCCGTCGCCTCCCGGCAAACCCTGATGCTTCCCCAGCCCGCCTCCCCGGCGCCAGCGGTACCGGCCGGTGTCCAGCTGAAGGTACCCGGCATCACGGTCTTCACCACCCCCAACTCCGACTTCTACCGCGTCGACACCGCCTTGACCGTGCCCAAGGTCGACGCAGGCACCTGGCGGCTGCGCATCCACGGAAAGGGTGTCACCCGCCCCCGCACGTACACCCTCGACCAGCTCCTGGCCCGCCCGCTCATCGAACGTGACATCACCCTGACCTGCGTCTCGAACGAGGTCGGCGGCCCCTACATCGGCAACGCCCGCTGGCTCGGCGTACCCCTCGCCGACCTTCTGGAAGAAGCCGGCGTCCGGCCGCCTTCGAAGGGCGGGCGGGCGGATCAGCTGGTGGCCCGCTCCGTGGACGGCATGACGCTCGGCTCCCCCGTCGAGGACGTGATGGACGGCCGCGACGCCATCCTGGCGGTCGGCATGAACGGCGAGCCCCTCCCCTTCGAGCACGGCTTCCCCGTCCGCATGCTCGTCCCCGGCCTCTACGGCTACGTCTCGGCCTGCAAGTGGATCGAGGACATCGAACTCACCACCTTCGACGCCTACGACCCCTACTGGGTCAAGCGCAAGTGGGCACCCCGCGCGCCCATCAAGACCCAGTCCCGCATCGACACCCCCAAACCCTTCGCCCGCCCCGCCGTCGGCACCGTCACCGTCGCGGGCGTCGCCTGGGCCCAGCGCCGCGGCATCACCCGCGTTCAGATCCAGGTCGACGACGGGCCCTGGCAGGACGCCGACCTCGCCGCCCAGGCAGGCGTCGACACCTGGCGCCAGTGGTCCTACCGCTGGAACGCCACCCCGGGCGGACACAACATCACCGTCCGCGCCACCGACGGCACCGGCCAGGTGCAGACAGAAGAGCGCACCCGGACCATCCCCGACGGGGCGAGCGGCAGGCACAGCGTCTTCGTCACCGTCTCCTAGACCACCCGGACGGCCGCAAGGCCCGCACCGGGTAGCACAACCAACCACCTCAACACCCAGAGACACGTCACCGAGGAGCAACTGGTCATGAACAGCATGAAGATCCGCCGTACCGCGATCGCCGTCGCCGCAGCCGCTCTGCTGCCCTTCTCCCTGGCCGCGTGCTCCGACTCCGGCAGCGACACCAAGGCCACCCCGAGCACGGCCGCCGAGGACGCCGCGAAGACCGGCGAGAGCACCCCGGCGGGCGACACCACGACCGGCGACCAGCCGTTCGGCCCCGCCTGCGCCGGCGTGCCCGAGGAAGGCGCGGGCTCCTTCGACGGCATGGCCAAGGACCCGGTCGCCACCGCCGCGTCCAACAACCCCGCCCTGTCGACCCTCGTGACGGCGGTCAAGCAGGCCGGCCTGGTGGACACCCTGAACAACGCCAAGGACATCACCGTCTTCGCCCCGACGAACGACGCCTTCGCCAAGATCCCGAAGGCCGACCTCGACAAGGTCCTCGCCGACAAGGCCACCCTCACCAAGATCCTCACGTACCATGTCGTGGGTCAGAAGCTGACTCCGAAGCAGCTGGAGAGCGGCAGCTTCGAGACCCTGCAGAAGGGCATGGTCACCACGACCGGCTCGGGCGAGTCCTACAAGGTCAACGACACCGCCAACGTGGTCTGCGGCAACGTCAGGACCGCCAACGCCAACGTCTACATCATCGACACCGTCCTCATGCCCAAGTAGGGCTTGGCGCACGGTCCGCAAGCCACGGTGGCCCTGCACCCGTCCTCCTCGGAAGGGTGCAGGGCCACCGGCACGACCACGGCCCGTAGCCAGATCAGGGGACTGGGCGCAGCGGGGGTGCCGCGCCCGGGCCGGCCACGGACGGGCGGGGTCTACTTCTGGTTGACGGGCAGAGCCAGGTCGGTCACCTGGTACTTGGTCGGGTAGGTGCCCGTGCTGGTGGCCTTTCCGGTCAGCACGTCGACCGCGTAGAGGCGGTAAGACCCACCGTTGCCGATGGTTGCAAAGCCGTGGTTCGTGCCGGCGACCGGGTTGTAGTAGATGTCGAGGCCGGCGTCGAGAGCGGCGTCCACGCCGAGGTTGCCGGTGGGGGCCAGGGTGCCGGCGTTGGCGGGAGACTGCAGGGAGATGCGGTCGGCCATCGTGTCGAGGTCGAACAGCGTCGTCGCGGTGGCGGCGTTCAGGTCGTTGTTGGTGTAGGCGGCTCCGGTCACGCCCATCGCGGTCGACGGCGGCATGGTCGGGTTGGTCAGGGTTCCGTCGACGGTGGTGGTGAGAGGGGCGGCTGCGTCGTCGATGTTGTGGCGCAGGTTCTGTCCGGTGTTGGAGATGACCCGCAGCCGGTTGGCGGCGGGGTTGAAGTCCACGCCGAACGTGCTGCCGGCCAGGGCCACCGTCAGCTGGGAGACCTTCATGGCCATGGCGTTGGCGGTGTTCAGGGTGTAGATGCCGCCCCGGTCGCCGACGCCGTACAGCCTCTCGTTCTGGACGCGGAAGTCGATCCCGACCAGCTTGGTGTCCCCGGACAGACCCGAGATCTTGCCCAGCGACCAGGTCTTGGAGGGCTTGTGGACGTCGAACTCGACGAGACGCTGGTCGGCGGTCAGACCGATGGCGTGCAGGGCCTTGTGGTCGTGGGCGGGCACCGTCTTCGAGCCCAGGTCGGGCGCCGCCAGCGCGGGCGCCGCGCACAGGGCGGCCAAGACGAGCGCGGAAGCCGCTGTCACGGTCCGGTTGCGCATCATCACTCCTTCATCGAGGCCTGGGCCACGGTGGCCCAGGAGTCGTGGTGAATTCGTCACCGGCACCGAAGGGGATCGGTGCCCGGGGCGGATGCCACTCGCATGGCCCAAGAGCGCCGCCCCGGGCTGCGCCATCCAGGTCGGGCCCACCGCACGCCGCGAGTCTCGCGGCCAGCCCCAGGGGAAGGCCGGGACCAGGCTGCTGGCGCGTCGCTGCAGCGCCAGTCGAACAACAGTGGGCCCGTCGTCACTGCAGGCTGAGCACCTCGGCCACCGGGAACCGCAACGACTGCCTGGAGATCGCGCTGACTCCGCCACAATGCGGAATGCTCGGCGTGGGCCTGAAAGGTCGCTCAGGTCGGGAACGGCTCCCGGATGGGCCCCGGCCGTACTGCGTCCCGCCGTCACGCGGGGACCGGGGCCTCACCCGAGCACCCCATTCCGGCGCGGGCCGGGACGGAGCGTGGTCCGTCGGGCGCTGGGCGGGGGTCAGTTGTGGCAGTCGACGTCTTCGGGATGCGACCACCCCGCCCGCGATTCCTCGGCAAGTGCGGTCCAGCCGAGCCCACTCCTCGTCCGAAAGACCTCCCCGGACCATGCCCCACGGAACGAGTCCCCAGCGACAGAGTCACGCGACCCATCGGACACGACCCAAGGCTCCAACCGTGATCCGCCGTTCAGGATCTACCACTTGACCTGATGGAAGTCCATCGTGCCGAAGGTCGCGATGTCCATCGCGTAGCTCCACAATGCGTATAGCTGCTGATCGGCACGGCGATAGGTCTTGCCGAAACCGTTGTCGAGAATCTCGCTCCAGCCGTCGCCCTGTCCGTAGTGCGCGAACAGTCGGTCATTGCGCCGCGCCGCGTCCTCTCCGGACTCCGCCGGGATCTGGTAGATCACCTCATGCAGCCGGCCGCGCCAAAGAGTGAGAAGGAGCCGGCCGCCGTCGACCGCGTATGTGTCCACTACCGCGTCGGGAGCGTTCTCGTGAGGGAGCGACGACTCCAGTTCGCCAGGGACCCGCACTTCGTCAGCAGCGCACAGCAACTCCAGCAACGGCACGTCATCGGTGAGGCAGCTCATGGGCGCCCATCCTAGGCCTGCCCGAAGGATCAGAGCGGATCCGGTCGACGCCCTTTGTACGCCGCAGACGCGTGTACCGCGACCCGGCCAGATCCGCCGGACAGGCCCGGCCGTGCATCTGGCCGCACACGGCCAGTGTCCGGTGATGGTGGTGCGGGACCTGCCGGATGCCGACGGACGTATCGTGGTTGGGGTCGACGGCTCCAGGGGGTGTGAAGGCAGTCGACTTCGCATTCACCGAGGCCGCGCTGCGCGAGGTCAAAGTCGTCGCCCTCCACGCCTGGACCCATGGAACGCTCCGGCCCCTACGCCGCAGGACCCCGGGTTGCCGTATGCGAACCAGCCAGGTGAGCGCCTGCTGTCCGAAGCTCTCGCCGGCCGCCAGGAGAGGTACCCGGGCATCGCGGTCGAGCGCAGAGTGGTGCGCGGAGGTTCCCGCGAGGCCCTGATCGAGGCGAGCAGAACCGCCCAGCTCCTGGTCATCGGTGCCCGGGGCGCAGCGGCTTCGCCGGCCTGCTGCTCGGCTCGGCCAGCCAGGCCCTGCTGCACCACGCGCATTGCCCGGTCGCCGTGGTGCGGGGCCCCGGCGACCGTCGCTGACCCTCCCAGGGGTCGGTCCCGTTCGAGCGAGGGTCGTCTCCGCTACGGGCGCGGGCCTTCCCAGCCCCGGCGTCGCACCCGCGCCGCGCCGCCGGCGGAATGGGAGCGGTAGACGATGTAGGGCCGGAAGAGGTAGCCGACGGGCGCGGTGAAGGCGTGGACGAGCCGGGTGAACGGCCAGACGGCGAACAGCAGCATGCCGATGAGCGTGTGCAGCTGAAACGACAGCGGCGCTGCCGTCATGGCGTCGGTGTCCGGCTGCAGTGTGAAGACGGAGCGGAACCAGGGGGAGACCGTTTCCCGGTAGTTGTGCTCCTCTCCGACGACGCCCGCGCCCAGCAGGGTGGTGGCGAGCCCGGCGGCGATGGCCGCGACGAGGACGACGTACATCGTCTTGTCGTTGCGGGTGGTCGCCATGAATACCGGGCCGGTGGTGCGCCGGCGGTAGATGAGGATCGCCGCTCCGGCGAGCGTGGCGATGCCTGCGATGCTGCCGAGGACGAGTGCCTGCACGTGGTAGGCCGTCTCGGACACGCCGATCGCCGTGGTCCAGCTCTGCGGAATGAGCAGTCCGATCACGTGGCCGATGATCACGACGAGGATGCCGAAGTGGAAGAGCGGGCTGCCGATGCGCAGCAGCCGCGACTCGTACAGTTCGGAGGAGCGGGTGGTCCAGCCGAACTGGTCGTACCGGTAGCGCCACAGGGTGCCGCCGACAAGGACAACGATCGTGACGTACGGCAGGACGCCCCACAGGAGGACATCGAGAGCTCTCAACGCCGGGCACCTCCCGATTGCATCGGTCCGAAGGGCTCCAGGCCGACGGTCTCCTCGGGCGGTCCGGTCCGGGCCAGGCGCTGGGCTGCTGCCCGGTCCTGCGGTGAGGGGCCGGGCAGCAGTGTGCACACGGCTTCGATGACGGCGGTGTAGGGCGAGCCCGCGTCTTGCAGGGCCAGTCTCAGCAGCTCGATCCCGGCGCGGTGCTCCTGGAGGAGGGCTAGTCCGTCGGCCAGGCCGCCGGTCGCGGTGTACTCGAGGACGACCGGCAGGTAGTCGGGGAGCTCGTTGCCGCCGAGTTCGAGTCCGTGGCGGCGGTAGCGGCCCTTCAGGGCGGCCAGGGACTGGCCGCGGCGGCGGGTTTCGCCGTCGGTCCACCAGGTCAGGTAGAGGCAGCAGCGTCGTCGGCGGTCGAAGATGGCGACGTAGTGCTCGGCGAGATCGCGCGGCGGCGTGTCCTCGAGGTGGCGCAGGAAGTACGCAAGCGTGGATTGTGCGGTGCCGGGGGGCAGGTCAGCGATGGCCTCGGCGACCAGAGGAATCCGGTCGAGGACGGCTTCGTCGGGATACTGCAGCAGGACCGCGGCTGCCTGGCAGATCACTGCGGCGTCGCGCTGGGCAGTCACGGCTTCTCCTCCGGCTGCGGGTGCTCGGGTGGGAACAGGCCCTCGGGTCGTCCTTTGCCGTCCCAGTTCAGCAGGTTGATCCGGGCGCCCCGTTGCTCAGGATCAGCGATACCACCGGTGGTCTGCCGCTCCTTGAGAGCGTGGAACGTTTCGACAGACACGGGTACGGGCCGGCCGGAGGCTTCACCGAAGGGACCACTGTCGTACATCCCGGGGCCGCCCTCGAAGTCGAGACTGCAGGCGGTCTCCTCGAGCCGCCGGCCGTCCGCCTCGTACGCGGTGGGGATCACGTAGCGGTCGTGATACTTGGCGACGGCGAGCAGCCGGTAGAGCGAGGTCACTTCCTGCCCGGTCATTCCGGCCGCCGTGGCGATCCGCTCGTCAGGCGGGTCGCCGAGGTTGACGGCCCGCATGTAGGACCGCATGGCCGAGAGGCGTTCCAACACGCGGCGCACGGGTTCGCTGTCGCCTGCGGTGAACAGCTCGGCGAGGTACTCGATCGGGATCCGCAGGGTGTCGATGGCGCCGAAGAGGTTGTCGACGTCCTCGCCGTCGTGGCCCGTCTCGGTCAGCGCGTCGACGACCGGGGACAGCGGCGGCACGTACCAGACCATCGGCATCGTGCGGAACTCCGGGTGGAGGGGTAGCGCCACCCGGTAGTCCTTGGCCAGGGCGTAGACCGGGGAGCGGCAGGCGGCTTCCAGCCAGTCGTCGGGGATGCCGTCCCGGCGCGCCGCCGTGATCACCTGCGGGTCGGACGGGTCGAGCATGAGACCCAGTTGCGCCTCGTACAGGTCCTTCTCGTCAGCGACTGCTGCCGCCTCACCGACTCGGTCGGCGTCGTAGAGGATCAGGCCGATGTAGCGCAGGCGGCCGACGCAGGTCTCGGAGCACACGGTGGGCAGGCCGACCTCGACACGGGGGTAACAGAAGGTGCACTTCTCGGCCTTGCCCGTGCGGTGGTTGAAGTAGACCTTCTTGTACGGGCAGCCGGTCACGCACATCCGCCAACCTCGGCAGCGGTCCTGGTCGACGAGCACGATGCCGTCCTCGGACCGCTTGTACAGCGCCCCGGAGGGGCAGGAGGCGACGCACGAGGGGTTCAGGCAGTGCTCGCAGATCCGCGGCAGGTAGAACATGTACGCCTGCTCGTAGGCGAAGCGCACCTTCTCCTCGGCCTCGCGCCGGATGCGCTCGATGACCGGGTCGCGGTCGGCGATCTGGGCGCCGCCGCCGAGGCTGTCGTCCCAGTTGGCGCTCCACTCCACGCGCATCGGCTCGCCGGAGATCAGGGACTTGGGCTGTGCGACGGGGAAGTCGTCACCCAGCGGCGCGGTGGTGAGGTTCTCGTAGTCGTAGGTCCAGGGCTCGTAATAGTCGCGGATGTTGGGGAGAACCGGGTTGGCGAAGATGGTCAGCAGCTTGCGCAGGCGTCCGCCTGCTTTGAGCCTGAGGCGGCCGGAACGGGTGCGGACCCAGCCGCCCTGCCACCTGTCCTGGTCTTCGTAGCGCCGCGGGTAGCCTTGGCCGGGCCGGGTCTCGACGTTGTTGAACCAGACGTACTCGACGCCGCTGCGGTTGGTCCACGCCTGTTTGCAGGTGACCGAGCAGGTGTGGCAGCCGATGCACTTGTCGAGGTTCATCACCATCGCCAGCTGCGCCATCACCTTCATCAGTACGTCACCTCCTGAGCGCGGCGGCGGATGACGGTCACTTCGTCGCGCTGGTTGCCGGTCGGGCCGAGGTAGTTGAAGGCGAACGACAGCTGGGCGTAGCCGCCGATGAGGTGGGTGGGTTTGATGAGGATGCGGGTGAGGGAGTTGTGGATGCCGCCGCGCCGCCCGCTCGTCTCGGCGATGGGGACGTTGACCACGCGTTCTTGGGCGTGATGGACGTACACGGTGCCGGTCGGCATGCGGTGCGAGACGATCGCGCGCGCCACCATGACGCCGTTGCGGTTGACCGCCTCGACCCAGTCGTTGTCGCGCGCGCCGATCGCTTCGGCGTCGGCGGGGCTCATCCACACGGTGGGGCCGCCGCGGGAGAGGGAGAGCATGAAGAGGTTGTCCTGGTACTCGGAGTGGATCGACCACTTCGAGTGCGGGGTGAGATAGCGGACGACGACCTGTTTCTCGCCGTCCGGGCCGATCTCGGGCTCTCCGAAGAGCCGGTGCATGTCCAGCGGCGGCCGGTAGACCGGGAGTGTCTCGCCGAACTCGTGCATCCAGTCGTGGTCGAGGAGGAAGTGCATACGCCCGGTGAGGGTGTGCCAGGGTTTGAGTTCCTCGACGTTGGTGGTGAATGCGGCGTAGCGCCGGCCGCCGGTCTCGCTGCCCGACCACTCGGGGCTGGTGATGACGGGGACGGGCTGGGCCTGGGTGTCGGCGAAGGTGATCCGCCTCTCTTCGCTGCCTTCGGCGAGGTGGGCGAGCGGTCGCCCGACGCGCTGTTCGGCGGTGCGGAAGCCCTGGACGGCGAGCCGGCCGTTGGTGGTGCCTGACAGGGCGAGGATGGCCTCGGCCATCTTGGCGTCGGTGTCCAGGGCGGGACGGCCCTCGCCCGCGCCGCCGATCATCACGCCGTTGACGCGGGCGAGGTGCTGCACCTCTTCGTCGGGGCGAAGCGTGAGCCCTTTGACACTCACGCCCAGCTGTTCGGTGAGCGGGCCCAGCGCGGTGAGTTTGTCCGCGACCGCCCCGTAGTCCCGCTCCACCACGGTCAGGGCCGGCATCGTCCGGCCGGGGACGGGAGTGACGGCGCCGCCTCGCCAGTCGCGGACGTTGCCCATGGCCTGGGCGGTCTCGCCGGGGGTGTCGTGCTGCAGCGCGGTGGCGACGATGTCACGCCGCACGCCGAGGTGCTCGCGCGCCATCGCGCTGAAACCCCGGGCGATAGCGGTGAACGCGGCGAAGTCGGAGCGGGTCTCCCAGGGCGGGTCGATCGCCGGGGTGAAGGCGTGGACGAAGGGATGCATGTCCGTCGAGGACAGATCGTGCTTCTCGTACCAGGTCGCGGCGGGCAGCACGATGTCCGCGAGCAGCGTGGAGCTGGTCATCCTGAAGTCCAGCGCCAGCAGCAGGTCCAGCTTCCCTTGCGGTGCCTCGTTGCGCCAGGTGATGTCCCGGGGGCGGAGGTGGGCGGGTGTTTCCTGTGCGCGCAGGCTGGAATGCGTCCCCAGCAGGTGCTTGAGGAAGTACTCGTTGCCTTTGCCGGAGGAACCGAACAGGTTGGCCCGCCACAGGGTCAGGCACCGGGGCCAGTTCTCCTCGGCGTCCGGGTCCTCGCATGCCCACCCCAGCTCGCCCGAGGCCAGCTTGCGGGCGACATGCTCCGCGGGAGCCACGCCCGCTGCGGCGGCCTCGTCGGCCAGGTCGAGCGGATTGCGGTCGAACTGCGGGTAGGAGGGCATCCAGCCCAGCCGAGCGGACAGCGCGATGGTGTCCGCGGTGTGCATGCCGGCCAGGTCTCCGCGGGCCAGCGGTGAGGCGAGCGCGTCGGCCCGGTTGCCGTCGTAGCGCCACTGGTCGGTGTGGGTGTACCAGTACGCGGTGCCGATCATCTGCCGGGGCGGACGCTGCCAGTCCGTCGCCATCGCCAGCGTGGACCAGCCGGTGAACGGCCGGCACTTCTCCTGTCCGACGTAGTGGGCCCAGCCACCACCGTTGCGGCCCATCGCGCCGGTCAGCATCAGCAGCGCGAGGATCGCCCGATATGTGGCGTCCCCGTGGAACCACTGGCAGATCCCCGCCCCCATGATGATCATCGTGCGGCCGCCCGACCGCTCGGAACTGCGGGCCATCTCCCGGGCCACGCGGATCGCGGTCGCGGCCGGCACGGAGGTGTGCGCCTCCTGCCAGGCCGGCGTATACGGGTGGGCGGCGTCGCCGTAGCCCGCCGGCCAGTCGCCCGGCAGGCCGTCGCGCCGGACCCCGTACTGCGCGAGCATCAGGTCGAACACCGTCGTCACCAGCCGACCCTCGATACGCCGCGCCGGGACACCACGGCGCAGAACACTGCTGGTCGCCTCGGTCGTGTCGAAGCGTGGCAGCAGCACCTCGACGGGCTCTGCCCTCTCCCCCAGCAGCGTCAACTGCGGGCTGACATCGCCAAGGTCCAGATTCCAGCGCCCCACGCCGGATTCCGTCCACCGCTCGCCCAGCGTGCCGCCGGGCACGACCGGCTCACCCGTACGGCTGTCGACCAGGACGGTCTTCCACTCCGCTCCGTCGGACGTCTCGCCGAGGTCACACGCGCGCAGGAACTTCGCCGGTACGAGGGAACCCTCGCGCTCCTCCAGGGTCACCAGGAACGGCAGGTCGGTGTAGCGCCGCACGTAGTCGACGAAGAACGGCACCCGCCGCTCGACGAAACACTCCTTGAGGATCACGTGGCCCATGGCCATGGCCAGGGCGCCGTCCGTGCCTGGCTGGGCGTGAAGCCACTGGTCGGCGAACTTGGTGTTGTCGGCGTAGTCGGGCGAGACCACGACCACCTTCTGGCCGCGGTAGCGGGCCTCGGCCATCCAGTGCGCGTCCGGGGTCCGCGTGACGGGCACGTTCGAGCCCCACATGATCAAGTAGGCGGCGTTCCACCAGTCGCCGGACTCCGGGACATCGGTCTGGTCCCCGAACACCTGCGGGGAAGCCACCGGCAGGTCGGCGTACCAGTCGTAGAAGGAGGTCATGCAGCCGCCGATCAGCTCGATGAACCTCGCCCCGATCGCGTGCGAGACCATCGACATCGCCGGGATCGGCGAGAAGCCGGCGATGCGGTCCGGGCCCCATCGAACAATCGTGTGCACGTGAGCGGCGGCCACCATCTCGACCGCCTCGTCCCATGAGACCCGCACATGGCCGCCCTTGCCGCGGGCCTGCTGGTAGCGGCGGCGCCGTTCCGAGTCGCCCACGACGTCGGCCCACGCGAGCACCGGGTCACCCAGGCGCGCCTTGGCCTTGCGGTACATCTCGACCAGCACCCCGCGCGCGTAGGGAAAACGAACCCGCGTGGGCGAGTAGGTGTACCAGGAGAACGCCGCACCCCGAGGGCAGCCGCGCGGCTCGTACTCGGGGGAGTCCGGGCCGACCGAGGGGTAGTCGGTCTGCTGACTCTCCCAGGTGATGATCCCGTCCTTGACGTAGACCTTCCACGAGCACGAACCCGTGCAGTTCACCCCGTGCGTCGATCGCACGACCTTGTCGTGACTCCACCGGTCCCGGTAGAAGACATCGCCCTGCCGGCCGCCCTCCAGGAAGACCGCCCGCCGGTCGGAGGAGACCTCGCGCCGGGTGAAGAAGCGGCCGGCACGCAGCAGGGCGTCAGCAGCCGCGCCGTCGTAGGCATCCCCGTCACCGCCGTCGGGGACGCGAGAGGCACTGCTGTCCGCCACGATCGTCACCTCTCGCTTGGATGCGGGGCAGGAGACACCTGACACGACAACTTACCCACACATACCTGGGCATTCGCACCATTTGGGCTGAAAGGGGGCTTCGCATTCGTTTCCCCATCGATCCGCATTCCAGCTGGGCAGCGAGTTCGCGACAAGGGGCTGAACGGTCCACGTCTCACCCGCATGGTCCCTGCCGGTCCGCGAGTGTGCTGGGCAAGCATCACCGTGCGGCAACCGGCGTGGTGCGGACGCCCGGGCGGGTGCCGGCACGGTGTGCATGGAAACGGCGGGACATCCCGTCCTGGGCAAGGAGGAGTTCCCCCTTGAGTCGTGCTTCTTCTCCGCAGACAGACCGGGCGGCGCTCGCCGGGCAGCCGGCGCGGATGCTCGTCCTGGCAACGGCCGGATTCATGCTCTGCTTCTGGGCATGGGCCCTGCTGGCCCCTCTCGGCCCGAGCCTGCGCGACGATCTGGCCCTGACGTCGTTTCAGCAGTCTCTGGTCGTCGCGGTACCGGTGATCGTCGGCTCGCTCGGCCGGATCCCCGTGGGCGCTCTCACCGACCGCGTCGGCGCCCGCCGGATGTTCCCCCTCGTCGCCGCCCTCACCATCCTGCCGGTGCTCTACCTCGGCCATCTGGCCGACTCCCTTCCCGAGGTGCTCGTGGGCGGCTTCTTCCTCGGCCTGGGCGGCACGACGTTCGCCATCGGCGTGCCCTTCGTCAACGCCTGGTACCCGCCCGAACGGCGCGGACTGGCGCTGGGAATCTTCGGCATCGGCACGGGCGGTACCGCTTTGTCGTCCTTCACCACCGTGCAGCTGGGCGACGCCGCCGGGTACGCGTTTCCCTTCGACCTGGTCGCCGGCCTCTTGGCCGCATACGCCGTGGCGGCACACCTGCTGCTGCGCGACAAGCCCGGCCGAGCCGTAGCGGCCGGCTCGCTCCTGGCGCGCACCGCGACAACCCTGCGCCTGCCCGCCACCGTGCAGCTGGCCTTCCTCTACGCCGTGGCCTTCGGCGGATTCGTCGCCTTCAGCGTCTACCTGCCCACCTACCTCACCACCGCCTACGGCCTCGGACGCTCCGACGCCGCACTGCGCACCGCGGGCTTCGTCGTCCTCGCCGTCGCGATGCGACCGGTCGGCGGATGGCTCTCGGACCGGCTGCACCCCGTGCCCGTCCTCGTCGCCTCGTACACCGCCGTGGCTGCTCTTGCCCTCCTCGCCTCCTTCGAGCTGCCACTGATCCCGATCGGCACACTGGCCTTCCTCGGCATGGCGGCCGCCCTGGGCGCGGGATCGGGAGCCGTATTCGCGCTGGTCGCCCGCCTCGTGCCCCCGGAGCGGGTCGGCTCGGTCACCGGCGTCGTCGGCGCCGCCGGAGGACTGGGCGGATTCTTCCCGCCCCTGGTCATGGGCGCCATCTACGGAACCGCCGACGACTACACCTGGGGATACGTGCTGCTGGCGGCCACCGCAGGCGCCACCGCCGCGTTCACCGCCACCGCCGTACGACGTCAGGCACGGAAGGTGCCACGACCGGCATAGCCTCGTGCCCTCCCGGTCTCGCCCGCTCCGGCAGTGATCCGCAACCCTGAACAGCCCGGCCGGCGGCAGGCCACCGCACCGCCGAGCCCGACGCCCTTGCTGGCTGGGCTCGTCCCGGAATGAAGCCGGTGGTGGTTCGGCCGTCGATGGTGACCGTGCCGACGTCGGGGGTGATCAGTGTGGCGGCGGCCGCGAGGAGGCTGGACCTGCCGGAGCCGGAGGGCCCACCACGGCAATCAAGCTGCCCTGGGGGACCTCCAGGCTGACCTGGTCGAGGGCGGTCAGCGGGTGTCGCCGTCGGGGTAAGTGAGGGTGATGTCGGTCAGGGTCAGGCGCTCCCCAGGGCGGTCAGCGGGTCGACGGAGGTGATGCGGCGGATGGACAGGGCGGGACCGAGCGCGCCGAGGAGGGTGATCACGACGGCCGGGATCGGGAGGGTGGCGACTCGGCGGTCACCGCTGCCGCGGTGCGGTCAGCAGGCACCGGTCTGCGTCATCCCCGCGCGGCTCGGCCGCGCGAGCCATTCCGACGCCCGTGGGACCAGAACGGTCAGTCCTGCGTGACCGCTTCGAGGACCGTGACGTGGTGGTCGTCGGCGAGCGAGTCGGCGGGATCGGCGTGCGCAGCGCGGAACGCCTCCGACGAGGTGTAGGCGGTGAATGCGGGCGTCGTCCTCGAAGTCGAGGACGGCCAGATACCCGTGTGCGCCCTTGCGGGGACGCAGCAGCCGTGCGTTACGCAGCCCCCGGCACGTCGGTAAGGGTGGCTCGCATGCTGGCAGTGAAGCGGTGACGGCGATGATCATTCCTGTCTTCTCTCGGTTCTTGGTGTGATGTCGGTGGCTGTCCCGCCCGGCAGAGGCCCGCCACGGCAATGGCGATGATGTGCACCGCGTGTCCGATCGAGTCCCTCTGCGGGCTGCGGTTACAGGGCTGGAGTCGGGCTCGAGGCCACGGCCGTCCGAGGGCGCCTGCCTGTGCGGCGGGCCCAGATTTCGAACGCGACAGTCGTGAACGGGGGTACGGCGGCCAGCAGGGCGAAGATTGTGGATGATGAAGGCGGCACCGTGGAGGGTGCCGAAGATGCGCACGCCGAGTTCGTGGGTTCGGGGAACGTACTTGAGGTACATCCCGACCAGCAGACCTGTCCACGTGCACGCTTCGATGACCGCGATCCAGGTGAACGCGCGCAGCAGACGGCCGGAGCCGGTCCGGCAGCCCGTGCGGCCGGCACGTCGGCGGAAGGCAGTTCGGAGATGGGCCGGTTGCCACGCGAGCCGGGATCGCCCGCAACAGCATCTACCGCTACTTCAACTCCACCGACGACCTGCTCGAACTCGTCGTCACCCGCGAATTCGCCGCTTGGATCGACGCAGTGGAGCAGGCCATCGCGGCCGAGACCACGCCCGCCGCCCAGGCTGCTGCCTACGTCAGGGCCAACCTCCAACAGGCGGCTCGCGGCACCCACGGGTGGCGGGCCGCGCTCTCGCGCGACTCGCTCCCCGTCGGCGCGGGAGCGGGTGAAGAATCTGCACATCTCGCTACATGAGGCGCTCGCCCGGGTCGTGCGCGAACTGGGGCAGCCACAGCCCGAGCTGACCGTGGCGGTGATCCAGGCAGTTGTCGATGCATGCATCCGCAGAATCGACCAGGGTGACGATCTGACGACCGTGTCCGACTTCGCGGCGGGAGCGACGCGACGACTGCTCTCGGACGACGACTTGCCGCATCACCGTGACGCACCCCGCCCGGGCAGCTCGCAGGCCCGTCGAAGCGAAGCCCCGGAAGAACGGGCCTGATCTTGAGCCGCCCCGGACCGTGACGCAGACCGCTGACTGGCACCGACCCCGGCGTAAGTGGCCCGTGATCACTGGCCCTGTGGGTGGAGATGTCGGCGCCGTAGGCCGAGCTGAAGCCTCTGGCCTCGGCGTCCCACTTGTCGGCCGTCGACTGGCTGAAGCGCAGCCTGATTGCTGCGATGGAGGCTAGCGCCTGCGGCGCGCTGGACGTGTACGGGCTGGGCTCAGGAGCCCCCCTTTCCGCTGCTGATTTCGCTAGCAGTGAGCGCAACCGCCCATGCGGAGGTTGCACGGGTCACGATGGCGTTGATATTCGTTGAGAGCAAACTGCTGCTGGCCTCGGCGGAAAGGCCGTCGTATGCGCCTCTTTCTTCGGCCCAGTCAACGTACTCGTGTTGCATGGCCACGAAGGTGGTGGCGGCCCTGGCCCATCCGTGACGCCAGTCGAAAATGTTCCTCAGGCCTGTGATGACCACAACGGCGGCACCCATGATGCCAAGCACCGCAGCGGAGGCTCCGCCGGCCGTGGCAGCGGGAATCGATGCGAGGCCGTGAGCAGGAGGGCCTCGGCGCAGCGGTACTGGCGCCGGTCGATCAGCATCCGGGCGTAGTAGTAGTTAATGCACTCCCGGACGAGCGGCGGCGCGTTCTTTCCGTCCTTCTCCAGCCACTGGGGGACCCAGGCACTGTAGTCTTCCGGCTTCAGCCGAAGCGAGAAATGCGTGGGCCTTTTGCGTCGCACCGGCTCAGGTTGCGATTTGCTCATTCCTCATCATAGGAGGCGAGTTCGCAATCCTTGCTGATTGCACAGAAACCGACAGCGTGTTTCTGCCGACGTCGCACCCGACATCCGGTGCGCACCTCCACCGCTCCCGCGACGAGCCAGCCCCTCCTCTCGAACAGGGACCGCGACCAAGTGCAGGTCATCCGGGCCTGCCGCCGTCGGGACCTGAACTCCGCCCCGGCGACCAACTGCCGATCAACCTGTCCGCCGCCGCCGGCACCGCGCTCGCCGCGGGCAGCCACGGGAGCGGACCGCGCAGCACCTGGTCGAGGCGCGGCGGAACGGCTACTGGCCGAGCGGTTCTACTGTGCTGACCATGTGGTTGGCACAGCTCAGCTCTGTCGATCCGGATCGGAAGCCCTGACCTGCCCCATGGGGCCGTGTACGTTGCCCGAACGACAAGCGCACGGGGCAGACGTGACGGCTCGTGACACATAGAGCGGGCGGCCCCTCCCCCAGGATCGAGCCCGCACGGCGTCTCCGGCGTGCACCGCGTCGACGACGCCCGCGATGGCCTCGCGCGCCCCGGACGACAGCGGCTCCCCGCTCACGCCCTCGCGGCCGCCTCCGGCTCGGCAGGCTCGGCATCGGGGGTGTCCTCACGGTGAAGGAAGGCGCCCAGGAGGTCTCCGACGGGATGGTCAGCCTCGGCGGGGTGGCGCAGGGCGACGCTGTCGTCGATGGTGTAGCGGTTGCGCCGGCCCACTCGGGTCCTGGTCAGGTATCCGGCCGCTTCCAGGTCCGCGACGATGATCTGCACCGCCCTCTCCGTGATGCCGATCCCGGCGGCGATGTCACGCAGGCGCACCTCGGGGTCGCGGGCGATCCACAGCAGCACCCGTGCGTGATTGGTGAGGAACGTCCACTGGTCGCCGCGTGCCGATGAGCTAGCCATGCCCTCCATCATACGAATCCCGCTTCGCATATACACCCACTCACGCGAACCTGCATTAGCGAAAATATTTTCGCGTAACTGTTGACGGGTATCGGTGTCACGGGTGACGCTTGAGGGGATTCCTCCCGTTAAGGAAGGCGGTAAGTACCATGACCCGACTGCTCTCCCACCCCCACCGCGACGGTGCTCCCCGCCTCGCACGGGCGGGTCTGGTCCAGCCGGTGGCGGCGGTACTGACCGACCGCATCGACGATGTGGCGGTGGCCGAGGCGGCCGCCCGGATGGCCCTGGCCCGCCGTGTTCCGCTCCTGCTCATCGCCGTGATGCCCCCGCACGTACGCCGTTCCTCCCTCGGTCCGGCCTCCGCGGCGGTGCGGGCGGTACTGGCCCGGGTCATGCCCAAGGTCGGACCACACGCCACAGGCCACATACCCGAGGTCTTCCACCTGCCTCCGGGCAACGGCCCACGGCTGGCGGCGGCCAAGGAGCTGCTTGCCCTGACGACCCGGCACCGGGCCCCCGACGTGGTGGCCGCCCGCCGCGGCCCGCACGGGCTCGACGCGTTCGCCCTGATCGAGGCCTCGGCCCTGCGCGGCGGCCCGTACGTCCACGCGGTCGCCCCCACCTCCTGGGCGCCCCTGCGCTCGCCCGTGCCGCTCGCAGGTGACCTGCCGACCGGCTCTTGGAGAGGAGACGTTCAGCGATGAATGACCTGTCGTTCGCCGTCCCGCTGTGGGTGTGGGCCGCGGTCACGCTCGGCATCTGCGTGATGCTCGCCGTCGACCTGATCGCCCACCGCGACAACCACGTCATCGGCTTCAAGGAGGCCGCGATCTGGAGCGGTGTCTGGATCGCTATCGGCCTGGGCTTCGGCCTGATCCTGCTGGCGTGGCAGGGCGGGGAGGTGTCCTCCACGTACTATGCCGGCTACCTGATCGAGAAGGCTCTGTCGATCGACAACGTCTTCGTCTTCGCGCTGGTCTTCTCGTTCTTCGCGGTCCCCGACGCCTACCAGCACAAGGTCCTGTTCTGGGGCGTGCTCGGCGCCCTGGCCGCCCGGCTGGTGTTCATCTTCGTCGGCGCCGAGCTGCTGCAGGTGTTCTTCTGGACGGCGTACGTGTTCGGCGCGTTCCTGATCTGGACCGGCTGGAAGATGGCCGTCTCCAAGGACGAGGAGGTCCACCCCGACCGCAACCCCATCGTCCGCCTGGTCAAGAAGCTCATCCCCACCGACCCGAAGTTCCACGGCGACAAGTTCTTCATCCGCATCAGCGGCAAGCGGGTCGCGACGCTGCTGTTCGTGGTCCTGGTCGCCGTGGAAGCCACCGACCTGATCTTTGCGATCGACTCCGTCGCCGCCGTCCTGGCGATCACCACCAACACCTTCCTGGTGTGGACCGCCAACGCCTTCGCCGTCCTCGGACTTCGCAGCCTGTACTTCTGCCTGGCCGGACTGCTGCGCCGCTTCGCCTACCTCCACTACGGCCTGGCGGTCCTGCTGGCCTTCGCCGGCGTCAAGCTCATCCTCTCCGAGACCCCCGTCGGCAAGCTCCCCATCCCCCTCACCCTCGGCGTCATCACCGTCACCATCACCGTCTCCATCGCCTGGTCCCTCATTGCCACCCGCAACCAGTCCAAGAACCGCGACCAGCAGCCGGTCGGGTCCGGTGCAGGCAGCGGCAGCACCGAAGAAGCCGGCGGGCCGACCGCCGCTCCCGCACGCCAGCAGCCCGCTGCCAGCCGCCGCCCGCACACCAAGGACTCACCATGACCACGGCCCAGACACCCCGGCCGGCCGTCCCCCCGCTGGAGGCCCACGTTCACCCCTTCTCCCTGGACACCGGCGGCCACGTGCTGGCGCTGTTCACCGGCTCCCGCGCCGACCGGGCCGTGGCCGCCCCCTCGGCCGACCTCGCCGCCCGCACCGGACACCGCGTCATCGCCGCGGCCGTCGTACGCAGCACCGGCTCCAGCATCAACGCCCTGCTGCGCCACGCCCGCTCCCGCCGGATCCAGGCCGAGAACCACGCCATCCTCACGCACCTCATGCCGGCCATCACCCGCGCCGGCCCGTCCAGACCACCACCCTGGTCGTGCCCGCCCGCATCAACCCAACCCCTACCGGGCCCGGCCCGCCGAACGCATCCAGCGCCTCGCCGAACGCACCGGCACCACGACGGCCATCAGCCCGGTCCCCCTGACCGGACACACCTCACCCCTCCGACCCCTGCAGCGAACCGCCCCCGACCCGCTCACCACCCCGTACCGGCAGCCTCGGGGCCACCGCATCGCCCGGCCGGGCGACTCCGCACAACCGAGGAAGTCTTGATGACTGCCCGAGCCGTAGTCGGCATCGACGGGTCGGCGTCGAGTCTCACCGCGGTCGAGACCGCGGCACGAGAAGCCCAAGGGCGCGGCGCCGAGCTGCACCTGGTCCACGCCTTCATCTGACCGGCGATGCACGTGCCACTGGGACCGTCAGAACCGGGCCCGCCCGACGGCGGCCTGAGAAACATGGCCCAGCGCCTGGTGGCCGAGGCCGAGAAGCACGCCAGGACAGCGGCCCCCGACGTGACGGTCACCTCCGCGGTCGTCACGGGCGAGCCTTTGACGGTCCTTGAGGCACAGTCCCGCACCGCGCAGCTCATGGTGGTCGGCTCCCGGAACATGGGCGGCCTCGTCGGCCTGCTCGTGGGCTCGACCGCGGTACACCTGGCCGGCCGCGGCCACTGCCCGCCCTCGTGGTACGGGCCCCAGGGAACGCCGAGGGGCCCATCGTCCTCGGCGTCGACGGATCGCCGGCCGGGAAACGCGCGATCGAGTTCGCCTTCGCCGAAGCGGCGCTGCGCGGAGCCGACCTGCTCGCCCTGTACGCCTTCGCCCCCTTGAACACACAGCTGCCCGCACCGGCCGACCCGGCCCTGCCGTACGCGGGCTCGCCCGGTGCGCTGGCCGAACGCGAAGCGTCGTTGCCGTCCGCAGCCCTCGCAGGCCAACAGAAAAACCACCCGGACGTGCACATTGAACGCCGGACGGTGCGACAGGGCACCCGTGAGGCATTGATCGAAGCCAGTCGCACCGCCCAGCTGCTGGTGGTCGGCGCCCGTGGGCGCGGGCTTCACCGGCCTGCTGCTCGGTTCGGTGAGCCAGGCGGTGCTCAACCACGCCCTCTGCCCGTCGCCGTGGCCCCAGCAGCCAGCACGCTCTGGTGAACAACCGCCCCGGTACAGGCGCGTCGTACCTGCTCACCTCTTCTCGGCGACAGCATCGCGTACGGCCCGACGCGGCCGTTCCACATCAGCGGGCCCTCGTCGCGCTTCACCACGCACAGGGCTCCGATGACGCATCCCGATATGGCGATCATCAAGATCGACCAGACCGGGTGGCAGGGCAGGGACAGGAAGTTGGCGATGATGACGAGTGCGGCGATACCGACGCCGGCAACGCGTGCCCATGTGGCGGTGCGGTACAGCCCGAGACTCACAATGAGTGCGATGACGCCAAGGGCGAGGTGCATCCAGCCCCACGAAACCGGTGAGTCCGAGCATGACGGCGGCGAAGACGTCAGTCCACCGGCCCACGTCTGTCGGGTGGTACTGGTCGGCCGTGTGGTGGCCATCGAGATCCCTCGCTTCGCGGTCGGTCAGGAGGAAGGGTCGGCGACGGCGGTGCGGAGGGCCCGGAACTCGGGGCGGGCCGGGCGTCGGCCAGCACCAGTGCCTTGGCTCTGTCGAACTCCTCGGCGGTAATGTCCCCTCGCGAACGGAGTTCGGAAAGCCTGGCGAGTTCGTCGCGCTGCTGGGGCGGCGCGTGCCGCCGGCCGCGGTCTCGCGGATGTACGCGTCGAACTCCTTCTGCTGAGCCCGCGCCTGGGCGATCTCGCGCCGACCCATGTGCTTCCCCCGGGCGATCACGTAGACGAGGACGCCCAGGAATGGCAGCAGGATGACGAACACCAGCCAGCCTGCCTTGCCCCCTCCATTCAGATCGTAGTCGCGGAAGATGTCGGTGATGATCCGGAAGAGCAGGATGAACCACAGAATCCAGAGGAAGAACCAGAACATCGTCCAGAAGACGTGGAGCAGCGGGTAGTCGTAGGCGAGGTACATGACTGCTCCGGTGCAGGTGTTCAGCGGGCCGGACCGGACACGTTGGGGCCTGTGATGCTGGTCCTGCGCAAAGCGGACCGCCAGGCCAGGGCGGCCGCAGTCTCCGCCAGGCCAAGGAGGACGAGCCACAGGCCGAGCAACCTGGTCAGGGCCCGGGCCGACTCCGCCGGCAGGGCCAGGACGACGATGCCCGCGATGATGCCGAGAGTCGCCACGGCCATGACGATGCCGCGGTGTGGCATGTTCTTGGTCGCGACGGCCGTGTAGAGGGTGACGATGCCGGACACCAGCCACACGGCGCCGACGATCAGGGAGAGCGCGGTGATCGTCTGGAGTGGGTTCTTCAGGCACAGCACCCCGCCCAGGACGAACAGGACGGCCACGATCAGGCCGGGCATGCGGTCGCTGTCACGTCCGAACACGGACACGAACCGGAAGCCGCCGATCACCAGCAGGTACACCCCGATGAGCACTGCCAGGACGTGCAGGGTGGCATCCGGCCAGACAAGCATCAGAATGCCCGGGACGAGCGTGGCCATCGCGGCGCCGACCAGCCAGGCCCAGGACTGGCCGAGACGTGCCAGCTGGTCCGCCGGATCGATCGCAGGTGGCAGGGACGAGCCGGCAGCGTTGGTCTCCTGTCCGGCGAGGGGTTCGGAGCTGTGAGACATCGACATGTGTCCTCCTCCCGCTCGCGTCTGTGGATCGGATCGTCCCGGAACCTCACGGCTCGCGGCACGCCTTGACGGGGGCAAGTCGATGGCTGGAGGCGGCCCTCGGTTCGTGCACCCAGAGGGGCTGTGGCGGCATTCAGCTTTGCCGGCCGGTGCTCCGGTCGATTCCTCAAGGGCTCCAGTCGTGCAGCAGGCGCCTCTCGCAGGGCCAGTTCGTGGGGCACGCGGTGCTCCAGAACCAGTGTGCACCCATCACCGATTCGCCGCCTCCCCTCATGCGGGACAGAAGGGTCGGCACCGTGCGAGGGCGCAGACGCAGACCTGCGGCGCACGCGGGAGAGCCGCAATCGCTTCCTCCACTCAGTCGGCCGTTGGCGAGTCACCTTGGGGATGGATCTGCCAGACTCTGGGGGCTACCCACGCGGCACGGGCAGGAACACCGAGCTCCCCACCCGCTCGAGACGGGTGCGGGCCCGCCTGGTGCCCATCGCGGAAGAGCGGAAGGTCCAGGGAGAGCTGCTGCAGCCCGAGGTCGAAGTCGTCACCCGTGTGTGCACGAGCCCGCGGAGGTGCGAGGCGATCTGCTGTACGTGATCCTTTCCTTTGCCCCAGAGGGCGCGACTCGGTCCGGTCCGTTACACCTTCGAGGCACCGGCATGACGAGCAGCCCGGACGTTCGAAAAGCAGTGGTGGTCACCGATCAGCACCCGGTCCTCGACCCGGACTGACCGTGGCGTGGATCACCCACCGTGTGGAGGACGTGACCGGCTTCGTCCACTCCGCCCAGTCCCGCGTCGATCACGGCGGTTGGGTTCCCGGTCACCCGGTAGCGGCTTCGGGCAGCCCGACGGCCGTAACAGAGCGCGGCCCGGGCTCCCGCGACCTGTCGCCACCGCGTCGGTGGTCCGGCTCGGCATCATGGCCACGTGACAACCGTCGAAGAGTTCTTCGGAGGTACCGGCCTCGGACTGGCGGTTTTCGAGCGAGTGCGCTCCCTGCTCGACGAGCCGTTCGACGTCCGGGTCTCCAAGAGTCAGGTGTCCTTCCGCCGGCACCGCGGCTTCGCCTATCTCTGGACACCAAGCCGCTACCTTCACGCGCCGACCGCCGAGGTCGTGCTGTCCATCGCCCTCGACAGACACGACCCCTCACCCCGCTTCAAGCAGGTGTCCCACCCCGCACCCCGACACTGGATGCACCACCTGGAAGTGCAATCACTCGACGACCTGGACGACCAGGTCGCCGCATGGCTCATCGAGACCGCCGACCGCGCGACCTGATCACCTCGAGGAACGGAGTGCCCTCCGGCGTCCGCCCGGACGCGGCCCGCCTCTGCGGCTGGGAGTGGATGCGTACGAGGTCAGCTGTTGTCGGGGCTGGGGGTGATGCGGACGGCGAGGAGTGCGACATCGTCCTCGAAGGTGCCTGCGCGGGCTTCGACAAGGGCGTCGACGAGGTCCGGGAGAGGTTTGCCAGCGTAAGTGGCGGCAATGCCCGCCGCTTCCTCCATGCCGGCATCGAGGGATTCTCCGCGTTGTTCGACCAGGCCGTCGGTGTGCAGCAGGACGGTGCTTCCCGCCGGGACATGTTCTTCGTGGTCGGCGCGGGGGACGTCGGGGTCGACGCCCAGGGGCAGACCGGTGTCGGCGTGCAGATAGCGAGCCTCGTGGCCCGGGGTGACAAGAAGCGGGGGCAGGTGGCCGGCGCTGGCCCACTGCAGGCGGCGGCCGGTGCCTTCGGTCTCGAGGCGGGCGATGATGACAGTGGCCATGGGCGCGCCGTGCAGTTCGTGCAGGACGGCGTCCAGGCGGTGCAGGATCCGGCTGGGCGGTTCCTGCTCGTCGAACGCGATGACCCGGAGCATGTTGCTGATCTGACTCATCACAGCCGCCGCTGGGATGCCATGGCCCATAACATCGCCGAGCATCAGACACGGCACGTGGTCGGGCAGGCGGATGAAGTCGCACCAGTCCCCGCCGATCCGCGGCGCCTCGGTCGAGGGCTGGTAGTGCGCGTGCAGCTCCAGACCGTCCAGCTGCGGTATGTCGGGCAGCAGGCGCCGCTGGAACTCCTCCGTGGCCCGGCGCAGCTGCTCGTACAGGCGGGCGTTCTCGATCGCCACGCCCGCCGCGCTGGCCAGGGCGGTGACAACGGCTTCGTCGTCGTCCGTGAACGCCTCGCCTCCCTTCTTGTCCGCCAGGTACAGGTTCCCGTAGATCGTGCTGCGGACCCGGATCGGCACGCTGAGCAGGGTGCTCATCGGCGGATGGCCCTCGGGGAAGCCGGCAGCCTGGGGGTGGTGGGCCAGGTCCTCCACGCGCAGCGGCCGGGGATCGCGTACCAGAGCGCCGAGCAGGCCGGTGCCGTGCGGGAGGGTGCCGCCGAGCCGGGCGGTCAGGTCCGCGCCGAACCCGGAGGTGATCAGGTCGGTGAACCCCCCGTCCCGCCCGAGGACGCCCAGAGCGGCGTAGCGGGCGTCGACCAGCTGCCGAGCCGTATCGATGATCTTGTGGAGGACCAGATTGAGATCCAGCTCCCGGCTGATGATCAGGACGGCGTCCAGCAGGTCCTGCATCCGGCCGTGCGTACGGGCGATCTGCCGAAGCCCCTGCCCCAGCCGGTCCAGGTTCTGCGTGCCGAGACTCTTCGCCGGGATGCCGAAGTCGGCGTGCGGACCGTGATCGGACAGCCCCATCGGCGCCTTCCCGGGCCGGCCCGGACATGCCCGCGCGGCAGCCCCGTGCCGGATCGCCGCGGTAGCCCGTCTCACCCGGAATGTCCCTGTGACCGTGTGCCGGCGTCCCTCATGCGGCCGCACCGCTCGTCGCGAGAGGGCGACCGGGGGTCCCTGCCGCACCGACACGGCAAAGACGCCGCGCCGCCTTGCGCCCCCACGGGGGATGCGAGGGCACAACGCACCAACGAAGGTCCCTTACGCGTCACCTTGCCGCAAGCACCGAGCCCAAACACCTCGCAACTCGGGCCCTTCACGGGCCATGAAACGTTCAGGTCTTCCGGTGTCAGCTCACCTGAAGGGCAAGGCCCTCCGGCCAGCGGGCCTGGTCGAGGTGCCGGGTGAGGAGGTGCGGCCAGTCTTGCCCGGTCACACCCTGAATCCATGACCGACCGCAGCACCCCGTCAGGTCCGCCCCGGGGCCCGTACTCGGTGCCACCGGCCGGCCGGGCCGTAGCAGGTGAGCCGGGCGTCCCAGGTCGGGTCGGGCTGGCTGGCTGGCTGGCTGCGTATGGACGGGCCAACACCTGCTCTTGTCCCCGTCCTGGACGTCGCTGACGTCGGTCGGTGGGGCAGCACAGTCCTGCCCTTCCCGTGCCGACCGGGCACGCCTGCGCTCGCGGTCCAGTCCCCAAACCCTCATCGGACGCTCTTGTCGAACGTCCTGGCCGCCAGGCGGTGGGCCTGCCGCACGAGTGCGCTGAACACCAGAAACACAGGCAGGGCGACGCCCGTGCTCAGCGCTTCGCCCCGGAACTCCTCGTCCATGACGAACAGCCAGACACATACTGCGACCGGCATCAGCACCGACAGCGCGGTCCACATGATGTTCAGCAACCCCCAGCCGAACTGAGCCATATCCGCGTGAACCGGGTTCCCTCCGGGAGCAAGCTGCCTGAAACCGGCCGCCGCTGCCAGCGCGAGGACCGCGCTCAGCCCAGCAATCACAGCGAAAGCAGTTCTGAACGGCCCGCCCCACAGGACGCACACCATGCTCAGGCCGACGAAGCCCACACCGAGACCTGCGTAGGCCCGTGCCACCGATCGCCAGCCTTCCCTATCGAAGCCCCCCATACGGCCCCCTTCCCGCGCCCCGTGTGCCACGCTACGACCCACCTTGCGTCCTGACCAGGCTCCCGCTCCTGCTCAAAACTGGCCCGGGGAGCGTCGCCGCCCTCCTGCACATGCTGCTCAAGTAGCGTCACATGGCTGCGAAGAAGGCGACGTTGCCTGCCCAGCCGCCGGCGGCCAGGCAGGCCCTACGGCCCCCACAGAGCTGGCGTGTAGTGGACGACGGTGGTCTCGCACACCTCCGCGTACACGGTCAGCGCGTCGAGTTCGGCCCGGTCCGCCGACAGGCCCCAGCGGAGCTTGGTGCCGACCCGCTCAGAGACGTACCGGCAGTGCGCATCCGGGAGCGGCGGTATTTACTCGCGCGGGTCCTGGTCCGCCTTGCTGCGGTTCGACCGGGCCGTGACGGCGACGTGCTGGCGTCCTGGTCGTTCGCGTACGCCTCACGCCGCGCCGGCGTTTACGCCGAGGCTCCGGCTGGCAGGGGAGCGTCATTCCAACCGGGCGGTATTCCCCAGTGACGGGACTTCTGGGGCGCGGACGGTGGTGCCGAGGGCGATGAGCGCCGCGGTGGCTCCGAGGCCGGCGAGCAGGCCGAAGAGCTGGGGTGTGCCGCCAAGGGGCGGGGCGAGGAGGGCGGCGGCGAAGGGGGCGAGGGCGGACGCGGTCTGGGCGGGTGCGCTGAGGGTGCCGGAGAGGCGGCCGTAGTGGGTGGTGCCCCAGCGGTCGGTGATGGCGGTGGCCTGGAGGAGGGTGAGGTTGCCGCGGACCACACCAGCAAGAACCGCGACCACGATCAGCAGCCCGTATGGCCCGGGGACGACGGCGAACGCGGCGGTGGTCGCGGCGCCGAGGACGAGGAGGGCGACCGTGCGGGTGGTGACGTGGGTGTGGCGGGCGAGGGCGGCGTAGAGGGTGCGGCCGAGGGTCTGCCCGGCGCCGCCCAGGCCGAGGGCCCACGCGGCCTGGGTGGTGGTGTAGCCGCGTTCGAGCAGGAGCGGGACGAGGGTGACGACGACGGCGTACATGGCGAACGCCGAGAGCAGGAACGCCAGGGCCAGCAGCAGGAACGGGCGGCTGCGCACCACCTGGTACGGCGTCGAGGCCATGTCGGTCGGTGCGGGATGCGCCGGTGGCCAGGGGGCTCGCAGGGCGAGGGCATGGGCGGGGATGGTGACGGCGGCGAGGATCGCGGCGAGTACCAGGTAGGTGGTGCGCCAGGTGAAGTGGGTGACGAGGGCGGCGGTGAGGGGTGCGAAGACGGTGGAGGCCAGTCCGCCGGCGAGGGTGACGATCGTGAGGGCGCGGACGTGGTCGGGGGCGAAGTAGCGGGTGAGGGCGGCGAACGCGGGCTGGTAGAACGTGGCCGCCATGGCGAAGCCGGCCAGCAGCCAGCCGGTGAAGAAGACCGGCAGGTTCGGCGCTATCGCGACGACGACGAGACTCATTGCGCCCGCGACGGAGCCTGCGGTCATCACGGTGCGGGGCCCTCGGCGGTCGATGGCCTTGCCGACCTGGATTCCGGTGATGCCGGAGACGATCAGGGCGAGGGAGAACGCGGCCATCGTCATGGCGCTTGACCAGCCGGTGGCGGCGGTGATCTGGGGGTTCAGCACGGGAAAGGCGTAGTAGACGATGCCCCAGCTGGTGATCTGCGTGGCACAGAGTGCGGGCAGCACGGCGCGGGGCCGCGACCGGACCCCCGTCCCGGTCGCGACCCCGCTCGTGCGGGTATTCAGTTCGGTCACGAGCCGCAGGACGGTGCGGGGGCCGCGGTGCCGAGCTGGATCAGCGCGGGGGCCGGGGCACAGCAGCCTCCGCCACCGTCGGTCGCCTCGTCGGCCTGGGGCTGGTCGAACAGGCCGGCGCCGCCGCACACCCCGGTCTCGGGCAGGACGAGTTCGACGCGCTCGGCGGACTCGCGGTCGCCGGCGATCGCGGCGACGACGGAGCGGACCTGCTCGTAGCCGGTGAGGGCGAGGAAGGTCGGGGCGCGGCCGTAGGACTTCATGCCGACCAGGTAGACGCCCTGCTCCGGGTGGGACAGCTCCTTGACGCCGTGCGGGTAGACGGTTCCGCAGGAGTGCTGGTTGGGGTCGATCAGCGGGGCGAGCGCGAGCGGGGCCTGGAGGCGCTCGTCGAGGCCGAGGCGGAGCTCGTCGAGGAAGGAGAGGTCGGGGCGGAAGCCGGTGAGGACGATGGCTTCGTCGACCGGGTCGAGCCGTCGGCCGTCCTCGGCGACCAGGACCAGGCGGCCGTCGGCGGCGCGCTCGATGGCCTCGGTACGGAAGCCGGTGAGGGCGTCCGCGTGGCCTTCGTCGACGGCGGCCTTGGCTGCCAGGCCGAGGGCGCCGCGGGCGGGCAGCTGGTCGGCGGTACCGCCACCGAAGGTCGAACCGGAGATGCCCCGGCGCAGGATCCATACCGCCTTCGTCCCTTCGCCGTCCTCGCTCTTGGCCAGGTCGGCGAGCGAGGCGAGGGCGGTGAACGCGGAGGCTCCGGAGCCGATCACGGCGGTGCGCTTGCCCGCGTGCCGGGCCCGGACGGCCGGGTCCTGGATGTCGGGGACGCGGTAGGTGATGCGGTCGGCGGCGGCCTTCTCGCCGAGGGCCGGCAGGCCGGAGGCGCCGGCCGGGCTCGGGGTGGTCCAGGTGCCGGACGCGTCGATCACCGCGCGGGCGAACAGCCGCTCCTCGCGGCCGTCGGCGTAGGTGACGTGGACGACGAAGGGCTGGGTCTCGCGGTCGGCGTCGACGATCCGGTCCCGGCCCGCACGGGAGACGCCGGTGACCGTGACGCCGAGGCGGACCTGGTCGCCGAGGACGTCGGCGAGCGGCTTCAGGTACTTCTGCGCCCAGTCGCCGCCGGTCGGGTAGGTCTTCGCGTCGGGCTTCACCCAGCCGGTCGGGGCGAGGAGCTTCTCGGCAGCCGGGTCGGTGACCTCGCCCCAGGTCGAGAACAGCCGGACGTGCGCCCACTCGCGCACCGCCGCGCCCGCCTGCTCTCCGGCCTCCAGGACCAGCGGCTCCAGCCCACGGTCGACCAGGTGGGCGGCGGCGGCCAGACCGGCCGGGCCGGCTCCGATGACCACGACGGGCAGCTGCTCGGTGGCGGTGGCGTTCATGACGAGTCCCCTTGTGTTTCGACGTCTGTCGATCTCTTGCGTCTTCAGCATGGCACCAGATATCGATAGACGTCAACATAGACATTCATCGAAACGGAGGGGTGGTTCACATGGAACACGTCGACGTCGCCGTCATCGGAGGCGGCCAGTCCGGCCTCGCCGCGGCACACAGCCTGGCGCGCGAAGGGCTCCGGCCGGTGGTCCTGGAGGCGTCCGAACAGGCCGCCGGATCGTGGCCGCGGTACTACGACAGCCTCACCCTCTTCTCGCCCGCCCGGTACAGCGCGCTACCGGGGCTGCCGTTCGCGGGCGAGCCGGACCGCCACCCGCACCGGGACGAGGTGGTGGCCTGCCTGCTCCGGTACGCCGAGCACCTGAACGCCGACATCCGCACCCGCAGCAGGGTCACGGCCGTACGCACGGCAGGGAACGGCTTCGCGCTGGACCTCGAAGGCGGCCGACGGTTGGCGGCTCGGGCGGTGGTCACCGCCAGTGGCGGGCTTCGGCCGGCCGAACCGGCCCGCCCTGCCCGGGCTCGGCACCTTCACCGGCACGCTGCTGCACGTCTCGGAGTACCGTGCCCCGACCCCGTTCACGGGGCGGCGCGTCGTGGTCGTCGCGGGGAATTCGGCGGTGCGGGTCGCCGTCGAGCTCGCGGAGGCGGCGCGGGTCAGTCTGGCGTCCCGGGCGCCGGTGCGTTGATGCCCTCAGCGGCCCCTGGGACGGGACCTGCACTTCTGGCTGACGGTCACGGGCATGGATTTCTGGCTGACGGTCACGGGCCTGGCTTCCGCCCCGCTCGGCCGCTTCCAGCGGGGTCCGGCCACGATGGCGGTCATCGACGACGGCCGCTACCGCGCCGCCCTCGCCGCCGGCCGGCCGGACCGGCGCCCGATGTTCACCCGCGTCGACGGCCCCGTCGTCACGTGGGCCGACGGGACGACGGAGCAGGTGGACGCGATCATCCTGGCTACCGGATACCAGCCGGACCTCGGCTACCTCGCCCCACTGACCGGAGCCCTCGACGGTGCGGGCCGACCCCGGCATCGGGGCGGCGCCTCCCTCGCCCACCCGCGCCTCGCGCACGTCGGGCTGGAGTGGCAGCGCAGCCTGTCGTCCGCCTCCCTGCGCGGCGTCGGCCGTGACGCCGCGCGGGCGGCCCGCAGAATCGCTCGCCAACTGCGCCACTCGTAGCCCCTGCCCTCTTGGTTCGACATGTGTCAACATAGACGTATGTCGAATGCAAAGGTGTTGCCGCTGCTCCAGCCCCAGGTCGAGCCGTGCTGCCCGCCGCTGACCGAGCGCCCGCTGACCGCGGAGGAGGCCGAGCGGACCGCCATGATGTTCAAGGCGCTCGGCGACCCGGTCCGACTGCGGCTGTTCTCGGCGGTCGCCTCGCACGAGGGCGGCGAGGCGTGCGTCTGCGACATCTCCGACGTCGGCGTCTCCCAGCCCACGGTCTCCCACCACCTGAAGAAGCTGAAGGAGGCCGGGCTGCTGTCCTCCGAGCGGCGCGGCACCTGGGTCTACTACCGCGTCGAGCCCGCCGTTCTCGCCGCCATGGGGCAGCTGCTGACCAAGGCGGCCGCCGCGTGACCGCCTCCGCCCTGGTGGTGCCGCTCACAGCGGCGCATGCCGAAGAGGTGATCGCGATCTACCAGGCCGGCATCGACGAGGGCAACGCCACCTTCGAGACCACCGCCCCCACCTGGGAACAGTTCGACGCGGCCAAGCTGCCCGAGCACCGCTACGCTGCCGTCGACGAGACCGGCCGCGTCCTGGGCTGGGTCGCCGCGTCGAAGGTGTCCCACCGGTGCGCGTACGCCGGAGTCGTCGAGCACTCCGTCTACGTCCACCCCGACGCCCGGGGCCGGGGCGTCGCCTCCGCCCTGCTCAAGGCGCTCATCGACTCCACCGAGGCGGCCGGTATCTGGACCGTCCAGTCCGGCATCTTCCCGGAGAACCCCGCCAGTCTCACCGTCCACGAGCGGGCCGGCTTCCGGGTCATCGGCATCCGTGAGCGCATCGGGCTGCATCACGGCCGCTGGCGCGACACGGTCCTGGTCGAACGCCGCAGCCCTCACATCGACTGACAGGCCTCAACCGCCGGCATCGGGCATGAGCTGATCGCGGTGGAAGTCGAAGTGCTGCGTGGGGTACCGATAGAGGTCCGCCAGGGACATGAAGTCCTGGAAGAACGGGTCCCACCGCACCGGAAAGTGCATCCCGCGCGCCAGATCGTCCTCGGATTCCCTCGCGAGCCGCCTCTCCAGCGAACCGATGACCCGGTCGAACGCGACACCCACCCTTCGCGGCCCGAAGACCTTCAACGCGCCGCACGGCCCGAGGTAGTTGATCACGTCGAACGGTCGCGTCCCCGCGTCGAGCACGCGAGCGAACGCCTTGCTCACCCTCCGGGGCAGACGGCTGAAGCCGCGTGCGAGACCCAGCAGGACCCGGGTGACGAGGTAGCCGAAGAACATGTGCCACAACAGCTGACCGTTCGTCCATCGCGTGCCGCTCGTCGGGCGGGCGAGGAAGTCCGGCGTGGCATCGTCCAGGAGAGCGTGAAAGGTCCGTCGGGCCCGGTCGTACTCGTCGAGGACCGCCCGCCGGTCCAGCACAGGACGACCGTCCGCCATCACGCCGCCGCTCCCGTTCCCGGCCGTGGTCGCCGTGTGGGGATGATTCCCGCCCGAATACACCCTGGAACGCGGGACCTTCCACCCGTCTCACGGGGTCATGCGGCTCCGAGCCGTTCGCCGATCGCCCGCGCCGCTTCGCGGGCCGGGCGGCCGACCCCGATGAGGGTGGCGGAGGCGGGGCCGGTCCAGTCGCCGTAGCCGAGCAGGTGGAGGCGGGGCTCACCCAGGGCCTGGGTGCCTGCCGTGGGGATGCGGCCGCGGGCGCCGCGCAAGGCGAGCGGGGCCAGGTGGGCGAGGGCGGGGCGGAAGCCGGTGCACCAGATGATGACGTCGGCGTCGGCAGCCGTGCCGTCGGACCATTCGACGCCGCTCGCGCCGAGGCGGGTGAACATCGGCTGCGCCTTGAGCAGGCCGGCGTCGCGAGCTTCGCGGACGGTCGGGACGGCGACGATGTCGCCGAGGGAGGCGACGCCGCCGGTGTCGGCGCGGCCTTCGTCGAGGGCGCGGCGGCGGGCGGTGGCGTGGTCGAAGAGGACGCGGCCGTCGATGTCGTCGGCGAGGTAGCGGGGCTCGCGCAGCGTGACCCATGTCAGGTCGGTGTCGTGGGCGAGGTCGGCGGCGATCTGCGCGCCGGAGTTGCCGCCACCCACGACGATGACCCGCTGTCCGGCGAAGTCGCGCGGGCCGCGGTACTCGACCGTGTGCAGCTGGGCGCCCCGGAACTCCGCACGACCCGGCACGGCGGGCACGAAGGGACGCGACCAGGTGCCGGTGGCGCTGATGACCGCCCGCGCCCGCCAGGTGCCGGAGTCGGTCTCCACGCGCAGGAGTTCGCCGTCGCGGTGGACGCCGGCGACGCGCACGGGGCGGTGGACGGGAAGTTCGTAGCGCTGCTCGTAGTCGGTCAGGTACGAGACCACGTGGGCCGCGTCCGGGTAGGTCTCGCCCGGCTGCGGGGGCATGAGGCGGCCGGGCAGGGAGGAGTACGCGGCGGGCGAGAAGAGGTGCAGGGAGTCCCAGGTGTGCTGCCAGGCACCGCCCGGCGTGGGCTGGGCGTCGAGGATGGTGAAGTCCAGGCCGAGGCGGCGTAGGTGGTAGCCGGCCGCGAGTCCGGACTGGCCGCCGCCGATCACCACCACGTCCACGACCTGCGTCACGCGCTGGCCGCCCTGCCGCGCACGAAGATCACGGCGACCAGAACCAGGCCCACGGCCGCGCCGATCAGCTGCATGCCGATGAACGCGGGCACCGAGCCGGGAGCGATGCCGGCGAACGTGTCGGTGAAGGCGCGGCCGACCGTCACCGCCGGGTTGGCGAAGGACGTGGACGACGTGAACCAGTAGGCCGCGCCGATGTAGGAGGCGACCGCCACCGGCGCGAAGCGGAGCCGGTCGGTGCGGGCCAGACCGAAGATCAACAGGATCAGACCGGCCGTGGCCACCACCTCGCCGAGGAGGAGGTTCCCGGCCGAGCGGTCGTGCGTGGACCACTGCACCAGCGGTTCGCCGAACATCGCGTCCGCCAGGATCGCGCCGAGGATCGCTCCGGTGATCTGGGCGGGGACGTAGACGGCGAGCTCGCGGGCGTTCACGCCGGCACCGCCGCGGCGGGCGGTCCACCACTCGGCCAGGGTGACGGCTGGGTTGAAGTGCGCGCCGGAGACCGGTCCGAGCAGGGCGATGAGCACGCCGAGCCCGAAGACGGTGGCGGTGGAGTTGGCAAGGAGCTGCAGCGCGACGTCGTCGGTGAGCTGCGTGGCCTGGATGCCCGAGCCGACCACGATCGCGACCAGGGCGGCGGTGCCGACGAGTTCGGCGGCCGCCCGGGCGGTGAGCGGGGTGCGGGGTGGGGTGGCGCCGGGCGCGGGCTGCGGCGACGTGTCTGTGGCTATGGCGTCGCTCGCAGCGGGCTCGGTGGCGGTCACGGGCTGGTTCTCCTCGGCAGGTGAGGCGAGAGGCTACGGGCAGGCTCTCTTGGTGTCGGCGTTGGCGCGGGCGGCTGCGGCCAGGTCAGCGAACTGCCCGGCGAGCGTTTCGATGACGTCCGGCTTGAGCCGGTAGTAGGTGAACCGGCCGCACGGCTCCGTCTCGACGACCCCGGCCTCGCGCAGCACTCTCAGGTGGTTGGAGAGGTTGGTCTGCTTGGCACCGGTCTCCTCCACGAGGTGGGTGGTGCACAGCGTCTCGCGGGCGAGCAGGGTCACGATCTGGAGGCGCAGAGGGTCACCCAGCACCCGGATCAGATCAGTATCGACTGACGTCATCATGGGCTGATACTCTCACATCACCCGAGGCTGATGCCAGCCTGGGCTGATCTCCATGAGTGCGCAGTCGGCGTCTTTCGCCATGACCGCGCCGTCCCCCGAGGATGAACCGATGACTGCTCCGCTCGCTTCCGTGCTCTTCGTCTGCATCCACAACGCCGGCCGCTCCCAGATGGCCGCCGGCTTCCTGCGCCACCTCGCCGGCGACCGCGTCGAGGTCCGCTCCGCGGGCTCCCTCCCCGGCGACCGGATCAACCCCTCGGCTGTCGCCGCGATGGCCGAGCTGGGCATCGACATCTCCGACCAGAAGCCCAAGGTCCTCACCACCGAGGCCGCCCAGGCGTCCGACTACATCATCACCATGGGCTGCGGCGACGCCTGCCCGTACTTCCCCGGCAAGACCTACCTCGACTGGCAGCTCGAGGACCCCGCAGGCCAGGGCGTCGAGGCCGTGCGCCCCATCCGCGACGAGATCAAGACCCTCGTCGAGGGCCTCATCGCCGACATCGACGCCAAGAAGGCGTGAAGGGCGTGAGCGACATCCACCAGAGAGACGGCATACGCGACGTCGTCATCATCGGCTCCGGCCCCGCCGGATACACCGCAGCCCTCTACGCCGCCCGCGCCCAGCTGAGGCCCCTGCTCTTCGGCAGCTCGATCTTCGTCGGCGGCTCCCTCACCACGACCACCGAGGTCGAGAACTTCCCCGGCTTCCCCACCGGCGTCGACGGCCCGGACCTCATGGACAACATGCGGGCCCAGGCCGAACGCTTCGGCGCCGAGATGATCGACGACGACATCGTCGAGGTCGACCTCACCGGCGACATCAAGCTCCTGACCGACTCCGCCGGTACCGTCCACCGCGCGAGGACGGTGATCATCGCGACTGGCTCCGGCTACCGCAAGCTCGGTCTGCCGAACGAGGAGGAGCTGTCCGGCCGCGGAGTGTCCTGGTGCGCGACCTGCGACGGGTTCTTCTTCCGCGATCGCGACATCGTCGTGGTCGGCGGCGGCGACACCGCCATGGAGGAAGCCACTTTCCTCACCCGTTTCGCCCGCTCCGTGACCATCGTGCACCGGCGCTCCACACTGCGAGCTTCGAAGGTGATGCAGAACCGGGCGTTCGCCGACGACAAGATCACCTTCGCCTTCGACAGTGAGATCGCCGAGATCGAGTCCGACAACGGAATGCTGTCCGGCGTCGTGCTGCGAGACACCCTCACCGGCAAGACCCGCGACCTCGACGTCACCGGCCTGTTCATCGCGATCGGCCATGACCCGCGCACCGAACTCTTCACCGGGCAGGTCGACCTGGACGACGAGGGCCACATCAAGGCGGCCTCGCCCTCGACGCGCACGAACATCTCCGGCGTCTTCGCGGCCGGAGACGTCGTCGACCACACCTACCGCCAGGCCATCACCGCCGCCGGCACCGGCGCCGCAGCGGCCCTGGACGCCGAGCGGTACCTCGCCGCCCTGGCCGACCGGCACACGGCGGCAAGCGCTCCCGCCACAGCCTGAAGCGAGAACCGACGTCACCCACGTCGACGGCCCCGGCTCCCAGACTCCTCCCTGCCCGCCGAAACGGCGGGCAGGGAACCAGGCCAGGCCCGGCAGCGACTCGGCGGCGCCCTTGATCCGATGCCGTCACCGGGCCAGGCCAGGAAGTACGACAAATCCTCGAAGCCCTCGAAGCACCCGCCGAACACTGAGCGTGACCGCTTCACGGAAGGCGTGCAGAACCCGACATGAGCAGTAGTTGTTCAGCACTTCCGACAGCACCCCTTCGAGACCCCGAACTGGCCCCGTGGCTCAGCGATCGCGGCCAGTGTCCGCCCGGCCTGCGGCGAGCTCCGGCTTGGCCGTCACGCCCGCTCGCTCGGCACGCCGCCTCGACAGCCGGCGCCACGCCCCCGCACCGGCCAAGAGCGCCAGCCCGTCCACCACCGCCGCGGACAGCCCCATCGCCGCGACCGTCTGCCACGAGTGCTCGTCCAGCTCCCCACCCTCCGGAGACGCCCACAGCCGGATCCGGTGCCCGTCCGGGTGCACCTTGTCCGCCGGGCGCACCTCGTCGAAGGTGCGTCTGCCGACCGACCAGATGTACCGGCACTCGACCTCGTCCTCCGGCCCAGCGCCCTCGTCCCAGCGCTGGCCGGTCACCCGGCAACCGCTGAGCTCAACCGTTACCGGTTCCGTCGTCCGCCCCCGGAGCTGGACCTGCTCCACCGTGCCGACCGTGGTCACGGCCCCGGCCAGCACCAACACCGTCAGCCCGCCAGCGGCCAGAGCGTCGGCCCACCGGTCCAGACCCGGCCGGAGCCTGAGCCCGACCAGCGCCGCTACCAGGCCTGCCCCGAGCAGAACGAGCGGCCAGGCCGTCCACGGCGTCCCGTCCAACCAGTCCCACAGCATCATGGCCGCCCCGGCAGCCGCGGCCACCGACCCCCCGACCGCGACGTACCCGCCTATCTTCTGCGCCACTTCGCACCCCCTGTCCCACAGCTACCCGCCCGTTCGATCCCGCAACCACACCGCCACCGCCAGATGGTCGTCCGCCGCCAGCCCAATCCGGGCGGATGACTGCGATGTCTCGGAGTGCTGTCGGAAGTGCGGTTCTGACTCAGCTTCTGTGACGCGGCCACTCTGAGTGACATCCGAGCCCCTTGAGCTGTACGTGAAGTCGCCCGAAAAATGATCCCTGGGCAACGCGGTCGGTCTGACAGTTCGGGTTCATGGAAGCTCCCGTCGATCGCAGACGTCGCGGTGCTGTCGGTGGACGTCAACGCCGAGACACTGCGCGTTGATGCGCAATGCATCGCGGATGGCGCCGTGTGCCCCGTCTGCGGGGCCTGGTCGAACCGGATTCATGGTTCCTACCTGCAGTTTCCCGCTGATGTGCCGAGCGGTGGCCGAAGCGTTGTTCTCCAGCTGAAGGTCCGTCGGTTCGCCTGCGGGAACCCCGGCATCGAGTGCCGTCACCGCCGTAGACGCCTACGTCCGCCCCGTCGGCTCGCATCCACTCATTGCTCGGCTGCCTCCTCGGTCCAGACTCCGGTCGGGTGCTCGTCGACCGCAAGGCACAGACTGGGCTGCACGCGGCAGCCCGGGCTGGCCTGCTCGTCCGAGGGCCAGCGGTGATCCCGGTCGGGCCAGACGAGCTGGACGACGGGGACCGGGTCTGGCGGTAGAAGCCGACGGCCGTGCCCAGCAGAGGACGGTGCCAGCTGACGTCCACCGGTTGGACCTGGACCTCGTACCCCTCGATGACACCTGAGAGCAGCGTGCCGGGCTCTGCTGCAGCCCCATCACGCAGCTCGGCGGCCCTGGCATTGACCCAGTGCATCAGCCCTTGAAGCTCAAGACCGAACATGGCGACCTCTGGGATCCGATAGGAATGCCACAAGCCCACGGTGAAGGACCAGTCCGGGATGTCCCCACCTTCGACACCCACGACGTGCCAGCCATGCTCACGAACGTTCGCCATCTCTCGGGACCAGTACTTCTCCCGCTGTCGGCGTTCCCGGAGGGTCGCCGAGGCGGCGGGGTCGCACAGCACACAAAGGCACGACGAGGACACGGTTTGGTCAGTCGCATCCAAGCAGATCAGGATCGAGACCCCGCTGGTCGGCGTGTCACGTGGGCCACGGCTGAGGCAACGCATTGGCCTTCGCCGGCCCCCAGACCCCGCTCCCCCGGTGTCCTGCAGCGCGATCCGGTCTCGCCGTGGCGGAGCTCCGTGCGCGCTTGGGCGCTGTCCACGGAGGACGGCCGGCGGCAGGTCGCCGTGGCGAACAACCTGATGCAGTACCAGCGCTTTGAGGAGGACGGGAAGCCGAAGCCGGACCCGGTCACGGACGCGCTCGTGTCGTACATGGACAAGGCGCTGGGCGGGACGCCGGGCAAGGCGCGGAAGGGCGCGCCGAAGGCCCCGTTCGCGCACTCGCTCGCGTCGCCGGCCCAGATCGACGCCCTGGCCGCGACGGCCCGCTGAGCCCGACGGCGGCCCTCACCGTCCCCCATCCAGCGGGGCCGGCCGACCCGCGCCGCGCATCAGCGGCCAGGCGGCCGGCCCCGTTGCTCCGCGTCGCCGCGGCGCAGAGCGCCGAGGTAGACGCCGAGCAGGATCAGCGGGGTGCCGAGTAGCAGGGAGGCCGTCAGGGGCTCGTCGTCCAGCCGGGCCGACAGGAGGATGGTGACGACGGGGACGCAGACGAAGAGGTAGGCCGCGCGCGACGCGCCCCAGCGCTGGATCACCATGAGGTAGAGCACGAAGGTGAGCACCGACCCGGCGACGACCACATAGGCCAGCGCCCACCACGTGGCCGCGCGTTCGGGCAGCTTCCAGGTGTCCCCGGCGGCCGCGGAGCCGGCGAAGAGCAGCACGGCCGCGGCGGTCATCCCGATCGCGTTCATCGTCACGGGATGCACCTTGGGCAGCTTGCGGACGAGCACGATCGACTCGGCGAACGACACCACGCTGCCCAGCATCGCCAGCAGCGAGAGCGTCGGCACGGAGCCCTGGAACGGGGCACGGGACACCACCGCCACGCCTGCCGTCGCGCACAGCGTGCCGATGCCGGCGAGCAGCCGGAAGCGTTCCAGCCGCTGGGCGACGGCCAGCAGCAGCGTGGCGAGCGGGACGAGGGACAGCAGGGTCTGGCCGAGGCCGGCGTGGATGCGGACCAGCGCGTAGTAGGCGAGCGCGAAGGTGACCCCGAAGTTGAGCACGCCGAACAGGACGGCGCCGGCGAGCGCCCGGCCGCGCGGGAGTTCCCGCCGCTGGAGCGCCATAACGGCGAGCAGGACGAGCGAGGCCGCGCCGAAGCGCAGTGCCGCGCCCCACAGCGGGTCGAGCTCGCGGTTGCTGAAGCGGACGGCGACCGCATTGCCGCCGGCCAGCACCACGCAGGCGGCGAACAGGGCCAAGGCCCTCCTGTCGTGGACTTCCTGCACCCGGTCACCGTAACCGCGGCCGTCCGCCGCCCCGTCCCGGGACACGGCCGCCCGCTCCGGCTTGGACTGTTCAGGCTCCGGTGTGGACGCGGGCGGCCCAGCGGGTGGCCGTGGCGGGAGTCGATGGCCACGCACCGCTCCTGTCCCGTCGTCGGCCGGTATCTGCCATTCTCTGCCGTGACGACCGTGGACGGGAGGGCGCATGCACGACGGTGGCGGACCCGCTCGACCGGTTGTGCCGTCTGCTGGGCGGAGGTGAACTCGCCCGCCGGGCCTGGGAGTACGGGGTGGCGGAGCAGTTGGAGCGGGTGCTCAGGGCGGTGCGCGCCGGGACGGACCAGCGCCGCCCACCGTCGCGAGATCGGCCTCGGGGAACATCGGTACAGCCATTGGCGCTGAGATTGATCATGGCGTGAGCTGAGGGTTCTCTTCCGGGGACCGGGGCGCCCTCGGTTCAGTGGTAGTCGTAGATCATGCGCTGATGCTCCCCGCCATCTGACCCGGGATGCTCCCGGCGTTCTGAAGTGCGGCGAAGTCGGCGTGGGCCGCCGCGACCGCGTCCGGGTACGCCTGCCGCTTCTCGTGCCCGGCGAGGGCCCGGTAAATGCTGGACAGGCTCGGGTTCTGTCCCTTGCGGCGCCCGGTGGGGATGATCGAGGATGCGAGCAGCGCAGGTGGTGTGGCCACGGTGCGTGCCGACAGCGACGGCGCTGGTGCTGGCGGCAGTCATCGGCTTGACTTGGGCGGCGCCGGCCGCCGCGCTGCCAACGGCGACCACCGCACCGCGTATGCCCGCTACGAGCGGCGTATGTGCCCCTTCGTCGCCCTCAACGAAGCACTGGCCACCGAGAATCCCGGCGGACCCGCCTCGGAGGAATCCGTCACGCACGCCAACAGCGCACTCTCACTGGACGGCTGATCCCCTGCCCCGCCCTGGCGGTGCTCGCGACTGCCTCCCCACACCCCACAAAGGCGGCCGACTCGACCAGCCGGCGTCCGACTGGGACTGATCAGCAGAACTCGCCCCCGGTCAGTCGAGAAACGACCATGATGGTGTGACGACGGGTCGAACGTCTGGGCGGGGAAGCTGTGACGCTCGCGAAGGGGAAACAAATGGCCGTCGACAGCCGGTGGCACCGGCCAGTCGGGCGGGACCGGCAGGGGCGCCGGAGCCCGCCCCGAACGCGGCCGCCTCGTCGAACGCCCCCAGAGGACTCGCGCCATGACAGGCGCGCCGACCGCAGGTCTCCTCCCGCAGGCCGCTGATCCGGATTCAGGCGTAGCGGTCGAAAAGGGCCTGGAGGTATCCCTCCAGCCGGCTGGCCAGCATGGTGGGGGTCAGATCGGTACGGCCCAGCTCGCGCCAGGGGACGGCGACCTTCTCGGCGTCCGGAGCGAAGGCCAACGCGTCCAGCAGCCGCCAATAGAGATGAGCGGCGCGGTCTTCGGCCAGCGTCCCTCCCGCCGCACGGTAGTGGTCGGCGAAGCGCATGCCCGCGGGAACCCCATGCAGCAGGGCCAGGGCCGTCGAGCAGTGGGCCACGTCCAGGTCGGACGGCCCCCAGGAGGTCTCCACCCAGTCGACGATGCCGCTGATCCGCATACCGTCGCCGTCGCCCGTGAAGAGGACATTGCCGGGATGGAAGTCCCGGTGCAGGAAGCAGGCCCGGTAGTCCGGGGGCTCGCGGCGGATCACGTCCACGGCCCGTTGCCACAGCTCGGGCCGCTCGGTGTCTTCTGGCGGGCTCACCCGCTCGGGAGAGGTCCACGCCTGATAGGTGCGAGGCCGTGCCTCTGCAGTCACCGGCAGCCGGTGGATACGCAGCAACTGACGGGCCAACAGCTCCGCACGCCGATCGGCCCCTTCATCGCCCAGGCGCACGGTCCCGGGGAGCAGGGACATCAGCAGGGAGGGATGGTCGCAGTACTGCGCCGTTGGGTCCGCCGCCACAAGCGTGGCTGTGGGCACGTCCATGTCGCCGAGCAGGCGCAGAACGGCTGCCTCGCGGGTCAGCAGGCCCTCCGCGTGCCGAACGTAGAAGGGTTTGACAAAGGACCGCAGGACCAGTGAGCGGCGACCGTGCGGCCCGCAGATGCCCAGACGGCGCATCTCCGACGTCCAGCCGCCGCGCAACCGCATCACTTCTTCGATGCGCTCTGCCTCGGACAGCCCCTTCTCCACCCAGGCACGCGTCGCACCCCAGCCCTGGCCCTCAAGATCGGCACCCATGTGCTCGGGCCCCCCTTGCCCGTAACCATGACGGCAGGCTATCCACCTCACCGACGGCTCATCCCATGGTCGGGCACCTGATCCGTGGCCGGCAGGTGCACCGCCTTCTCAGCAGCTTGCAGGTATGTCTTCCGGATCGCATCAGTCATGCGGCCATGGTTCTCGACTCATCGTCACATCTGTCGACAGGCCCAGGTGGTGGACCGACCCGACCGCTCAGGCCACGGCCTCTTGGTGGACCTGGTGGGTCCGGGCGGCCAGATCCGCCGCCCGCCGGACCGAATCGACGGAGGCGGCCAGCAGCGGCAGCCGGACGGCCGGGCTGGGGATACGGCCCTGGGCGTGCAGCACCCCCTTGATCACGGTCGGGTTCGGCTCGGCGAAGAGTGCGGCGGACAACCGGGCCAGCTCGGCCCCCAGCCTGCGGGCCGGTTCGGTGGCGTCGCGCTGCCAGAGTGAGATCAGCTCGGCGAAGTCAGCGGTCCGGAGGTTGGCCGACGCCAGGATGCCGCCGTGGGCACCCGCCGCGAGGAGCGGCGAGATGACGGCGTCATCGCCGCCGAGCACTGTGAAGCCCGGGGCCGACGAGCCGAGCAGTTCCATCGCGGCCGCGTCGATCGCGCCGGTCGCGTACTTGATCCCGACGACCTCGGGCAGGTGCCCGAGCGCGTTCAGCGTGCTGGTGCTGAGAGACTGTCCGGTGCGGTACGGGATGTCGTAGACGACCAGCGGCAGGCCCCCGTATTCGGCGAGTGCCGTGAAGTGCGCCAGGGTTCCCGCCTCGCCGGGCCGAGTGTAAGGCGGAGCGGGAACCAGCGCCGCGGTGACGTCACCGCTCTGAGCGAGCTCCCGCAGTGTCGTGATGGCGGCGGCGGTGTCGTTGGTGCCAACGCCGACGATCAGCGGAGCACCGTGTGCCCGGCAGGCGGCCGCGCAGATGCGGACCACGGCCTGCTTCTCCTCGGTGGTCAGCGTGGCGGCCTCCCCGGTGGTGCCCAGGGCGACGAGTCCACGAGCGCCGGCCGACAGGGCCTCGTGGGCGAGGCAGGCGAGCGCGTCCGGGTCGAGGCGCAGGTCGTCGGTGAACGGAGTCACCAACGGGACGAACAGGCCGGTGAGGTTCGCTTCAGGCTTCATGCACCCAGCCTGACCGACCCGAACCCAGTAGATCCAGCTCATGTTTCTACGCTCATCCGTAAGATCAACTTATGCTCGATGTCCGACGTCTCCACCTGCTGCGCGAACTGGACCGACGCGGCACCATCGCGGCCGTGGCCGAGGCCCTGTCCTTCACCGCCTCGGCCGTCTCCCAGCAGCTGGGCGTGCTCGAGCGCGAGGCCGGCGTGCCCCTGCTGGAACGAAGCGGCAGATGGGTGGTGCTCACGCCCGCCGGCCGCACGCTCGTCACCCACGCCGACGCCGTCCTCGAACGTCTCGAACTGGCGGTTTCCCAGCTGGCCGGGGCGCGCGAGGGCGTCAGCGGGCCACTGCGGATCGGGACGTTTCCCTCTGGCGGCCCCGCGATCGTGCCTGCCACGCTGGCCGAACTGGCCCTGCAGCACCCCGCACTGGAACCGATGCTGCAGGAGATCGACTCGGCACGAGTCTCCGACGGTCTGCGCGCCGGCGAGCTCGACGTGGCTCTCGTCCACGACTACGACTTCGTGCCCGCCCCGCCGGACGCCACGATGGACCACGTGCCCCTCCTGGAGGAGCCGATGTACCTGGCCACCAGCGGCGCCGACACCGCTCCCGCCACCCGTCCCGTCAAAGGCGACACGCTGGCGGAGCTGCTCGGACCGTGGGCTGCGTCCCCCTGGATCACCGCCCGGAGGGGCACGACCGGTCACGCGATGGCCGTACGCGCCTGCCAGGCAGCCGGTTTCCAGCCGCGCATCCGCCACCAGGTCAACGACTTCCGTACGGTCCTGGCGCTGGCCGCCATCGGGCAGGGCGCCGGACTTGTACCGGAGATGGCCACCACACATGCCCCCGAGGGCGTGGTCCTGACCCGGCTGCCCCTCTTTCGCCGCTCGAAGATCGCCTTCCGCGCGGGCGGCGGCACCCACCCGGCGATCGCAGCCTTCGTAGCGGCGGCGCGAACGGCCATGAGCGCCACGGCCGGTGACTCCCCAGCCATATGAGGACCCGTACGGCACGCAGATGGCACGCCGGCTCCGAGAGGTCTAGGGCCTGTCCGGCGGATCTCGGTGACGTGCCCTGCCTCATGGCGCATCGTTCTGTTGGTGGGGCGGGGAGATCTGGCGGACGACGAGTGGGCTCGGTTGGTACGGCATCTGCTGAAGCCGGGTGGCAGGGGTGGGCGGTGGTGTGATCACCGGACGGTGATCAACGGGGTCTTGTTCCGGATCCGCACCGGCGTCCCTTGGTGGTATCTGCCGAAGGTGTTCGGCAGTTGGAAGAGCGTGTACGAGCGGCACCGCCGCTGGTCTGCGGACGGTACTTGGGAGCGGATTCTCCAGGCGGTCCTGGCGGATGCCGACGCCACCGGGAGGATCGACTGGAGCATGGTGAGCGTGGACTCCACCTCGTGCCGGGCCCATCAGCACGCAGCCGGGGCGCCGCACAGAACGCCACGGGTTCCCGGGCGGAGAGCGATGCCTCGCCGGCATCGGGCTGACGAGGGACTGGGCCGATCGCGGGGCGGTCTGACCTGCAAGACTCACCTGGCCGGGGAGGGCGGCTGCCGACCGCTGGCCGTATTGGTCACGCCGGGGCTGTGGGGCGACAGCCCACAGCTGATCCCATGATGGAAGGCAGCAAGGTCAAGCGTGCCAGGGGCGGACGTCCGCGTACCTGTCCCGACCACCTTGGCGGGGACAAGGCGTACAGCTCGCACCGTAACCGCCGCTATCTGCGTCGGCAGCAGATCAAGCACACGATCCCCGAGCGGAGGGACCAGCGCGACCACCGTCGGCGCCGCGGCAGTACGGGAGGCCGGCCGGTCGGCTTCGACCGGCAGCCGTACCGGCGTCGCAACGAGGTCGAGCGGACGATCAACTGCCTCAAGCACTCACGCGCTTTGGCCACGCGCTACGACACGCGCGCCCACGTCTTCCACGGCACGGTCGTCGTGGCTTCGACCCGCCTCTGGCTCAGGTCGTAATCAGCCGATGAGCAGGGCATCGCGTCCACTTGCCTGGGACGCATGCGGTCACCATCACTTGCTGTCATCGCGCTGCCCAACCGCAGCGCGGACCGGCGATCCCGGCAGAAAAGCAGTCGCCCTGCACGTGGTCCTCCTGCTTACGATCGGGACGTGACCACGCTGTTCCTGACGATCGGCCTGCCCGGCGCCGGCAAGACCACGAGGGCTCGGCAACTCGCCGAGGAGCACGGCGCCCTGCGGCTGACGCCGGATGAATGGATGATTCCGCTGTTCGGCGAGCCGGAGGCGGACGGGAAGCGCGACGTGCTGGAAGGCCGGCTGCTCTGGCTCGGTCTGGAGGCGCTCCGACTTGGAACCAACGTGGTCCTGGACTTCGGATGCTGGTCCCGTGACGAGAGATCCGCGATCCGCTGGTTGGTCGAGTCTGCGGGCGCAGACTGCCGCCTTGTGTACGTGCCGGTGGACCATGAGACCCAACGTGCTCGAATCGCTCATCGCCAGTCGGCTACCCCGGATCAGACCTTCCCGATGAGCGAAGCGGACCTCGTGCACTGGAGGACGCTGTTCGAGGAGCCCGACGCCGCCGAACTCGCAGGGCATGAAATCGGAGGTCCGCCTCCTGGATGGTCGGGGTGGCTGGAGTGGGCTACCGATCGGTGGCCGTCGCTCGCGTAAAACCCAACCATGACGCAGCCCGACGTCGGCAGCGGCAGCCTTGGGCGCACTCGGGGATCAGTCCGCGAAGTCGTGCCAGGCGTGCCGAGTCGAAGGATCCGCCGGACAGGCCCTAGTGACCTGAGTCAGAGATTCCCTCCCTGTTCCAGTAACAATGAACCCTATGGACCGTCTGCTGCACCTCGACCGCACGCTCAATGAGCTGGACCCGCCTCGCTGGGCGCCTGCTGGCTCTGATGCAACCCGTCTGGTGCGCAGGGTCCATGAGCTACGCCAGATTCCGCTGGGCGAACTTGAGCCGGCGGATCTACGCACGCTCATTTCCCAGCAGGTGGCACTGCCCTACGTTCTTCCCCTCGCAGTGCGCTGGCTGCTCGATGAGCCGATGCTTGACGCCTACTTCTACGAGGGAGACCTGTTGCTTGCCGCTGTGAACGTTCCGGCGTCGGCCTGGGCCTTGTTCCCTGACCTCGCGACACGGTTGCGCACCGTGATCATGGCCCTGCCGGAGGCCTCGGCGGCCAGCCTGCCTCGCGGCGCCGCCGAAGAGCTCGCCCGCTTCGTCGCCCGGACTGAATTGCTTCGCTGACCGGGGGAAGAGCCCGCAGTGAGCTAACGATCCGAACCAGAGATTCGGTGGCAGTAGGCCGCGACTTTGTCGAGGATCTCGTCTGCGCTCTTCGTCCAGACGAACGGTCTCGGGTGCTCGTTCCAGTCGGCCGGCCAGGTCCGGATGTCGCGTTCGAGGGCCTGGACAGAGCGGTGGACGCCGCGCTTGAGCGTTCTGCGTGAGTTCGGCGAACCAGGGCTCGACCAGGTTCAGTCAGGACGCGCTGGTCGGCGTGAAGTGCAGGTGAAATTGCGGGTGGCCCAGCAGCCACTTCTTGATGTCGGGCGTCTTGTGGGTCGCGTAGTTGTCCAGGATCAGATGAACCTGTTCGGCAGGGACCTCCTTGTCCAGCTTCGCGAGAAACCTTTCGAACTCCGCCGCCCGGTGGCGGCGATGGAGGGAACCGATGACCTTGCCGGTGGCGACTTCGAGGGCGGCGAAGAGAGTGGTGGTGCCGGCCCCGACGTAGTCATGGCTGCGGCGTTCGGGAACACCGGGCAGCACCGGCTGGGACCGGTCCAGGGCCTGGTCTGCGACTTCTAGTCCACGCAGAGCACCAGGGCCTTCTCCGGCGGGTGGAGATACAGACCGACGACGTCACGAACCTTGTCGATGAACAACGGATCAGCGGACAGCAGAGACGTCTGCGACCGGTGCGGCGCCAGCGCGAACGCCCGCCAGATCCGCGAGACCGTCGACTGCGACATCCCGTGGCCGCGGCCATCGACCTCGTCGACCAGTGGGTCGCGTTCTTCGGCCTCTCCTCGAGCGTCTTGACGATCACCCGCTCGACGTCAGCGTCCGCGGTGATCTTCCGTGGGACGCGGGCCTGGGGTCGTCGCACAGGCCGTCCAGGCCCCGTTCGATAAAGCGGCGCCGCCAGGTGCGGACCGTGTCCGGAGCGATCCACAGCCGCGGCGGCACCGTCGGCGCGGCGCGCGGACGAAGCCGGGCACAGGGAGACCTCCCTGGCCCCAGGGACTTTGGCGTCAGTCTCTCCTCGCCCCGGCGCCGCGCCGCCCGGCCGACGCCTAACGAGTCGCGGAGGGACGGGTTTTGGAGGCGGACTCGCGGTAACCCGAGGGGTATGACCTCCGGACGAAGTAACACCACGCAAGCGGCAAGGGTGATCGTCGTCCTCGCCGATGTCATGGCCGCGATCATCGGGCTCTGGATCCTGATGTACCTGCTGGGCGCCAACCGGGCCAACGAACTCGTGGAGTTCATCCAGACCGTGGCCCGCTGGCTGGCCGGCTGGTCGCACGACCTCTTCACGTTCGACGAGACATGGGCGCGGGTCGTCGCGGGCTACGGCCTCGCCGCCGTCGTCTACCTCGTCGTCGGGCACCTGGTGGCGGGGCGGCTGCTGCGCCGTCACTGACCCGGACTCGGGCTTCCCGCCTCCCGTGGGGCCCGGGCGCGCGCGGGTGCCCCAGCCGTGGGAGGGCCGCTGTTGGAACAGGCCGAGGGAGTCGCGGTCGCCGCCTTCGCCGGCGAGAGCTCCCTGGTCGACCCGAGGGAATGGATTGCCGAACGGCTCGCCGAGTGGCTCGCCGAATGGAGCAAGGGCCCAGTGACGGACCTCCTGGTCACGGCCCCGGACACGGCGACCCTGCGGGTGCTGGCGGAACTGGGCGCCTGACCGTTCCTCCGGTCTCCGGCAGGCGACTTCAGCCCCACGTCGGCTCGATCCGCCAAGAGCCGCGTGACCACACGGACAGCAGGCACTCCTTCTTCGGCGCGGTGACGGCGACGACGTCGATCGCCTTGGCCGTCGGCAGCGGCATCGGCATCGGCATCGCGGCATAGTTCTGGTCCATGATCGGGACTTCGGCGGCGGCCGACGCCGCGTGCACCGTGGCCGGTCGAACGGTGAGCGGGAGCTGGGTGAGGGAGAGCGCGGTCACCCGCGGCACAGGTTCTTGATCACGCCGAACAGAAACCGGCCGCCGAGGGTCGGCGTGGCGCAGATGGGTGCCAGGCTCTACCGGGTGGGTGAACGGGTTCACCGGAGAAACCTTCAGGCACCATCTGTTCTGCGGCCCCGACCAGCAGGGCCAGGGGCGCAGGGTGTTGTGCAGAAGTGCCGTCTACGGCTTACCGCATGTCATCACGGTGCGCAGTAGACGACGGCCTGGACACCTCCCGACCGCGGCCCGGGGGGCGGAGCCGCGGGCGTCCCACGTGTTGGCCGTCCCTGCGTCGGATGCGGTCACGAACGTCGAACCGTCGTTGAAGGTGACGAAGCCGCCAGAGATTGCCCGCCGGCCTTCCGGGCATGTCAACGGTGCTCGTTCTGGTCTGGCCTGCGGGGATCGTCACGAGCGGGTCCGGACACCCCCTGACCGCCATCTGCCTCACGCCGATAGACGGCTCCTGCTCACTGCCAGCAGGGGCCGCGACGAGGGCGACACCTGCGTCACCTATTCCGGCGGCGAGCAGACCGACAGCAAGAACCTGGACGAGCAGACCACCAGCAATTCGACCAGCTCGACCGTCTGCTACGTCATCGGAGGGCTCATCATCCTCGCCAGCACCGGCGGCATCATCGGGTCCATCGGCAGCATGAGCTCAAGGCTCGCTGACTGTCCCCTCACCTCAGCGCCTCGACGGTCACCGGGACCTCTCCGGGTACGCGTCCGGGGTGACCGGTCCGGCCGGGCGTAGCGCCTCGGGCTCGGCCGTCGGCCGCAGCGGCGGTGAACGCAATGCCGCTCAGGCCGCAGATGGCGTCCGGGCCGTCCACTTGCGGTCGACGATGTCCTGCAGGCCGAAGCTGGGTGCGACGGCGAGGACGCAGCGGGCGTCGGGGCGGGGCAGGGTTCCCGGCTTGTCCCTGAACGCCTGGATCATCGCCGGAAGTACTCCCTGAGCAGGGACCGCAGCTGATCGGCGACCTGCTGCCGGTTCCAGACCGCTTCCTGCTTGCGCCGCTGACCAGGGCCTCAGGCGGCGAACGGGTTGGTGTGGCCGGGCAACTGCTGTCCCGGGCGCAAAAATCGCTGGCCGCCCTGTTCGTCGCGCACCGCGACGAATCCGGCCTCCGTCAGCCGCCGTGCGATCTTCCCACGGCGGATCGCGCCCACCTGGAACGCCACGGTGAAGAGCAGCGCGACCGCCCCGCCGGAGGCGACCGCTTCGACCGGCGACCTGTCGATGAGCAGGAGTACGGTCAGGACCGCGCAGGCGAGGTAGCCCTTCACCTTCTGGCTCCGGTCGGCGACGTACTGGGCCATGACGTCGAAGGTGACGAGGTCCTTCAGCACCGCCACGGCACCGGCCGCTTCGGGGAGCGGTTTCAGCGAGCCCTGCTCCAGCCCCGGCACTGTCCCGCCGTTGCCCGCCTGCGGATAGGCGGTGATGGTGGCCGCCTCGCGGACGCGCGCTTCGGGTTGCGGGTCGCGGTACATCCGGACCTGGACGAGCGAGTTCTTGAACCCGGTCCTGTACGCCATGCCGTACGAGTAGCCGTACTGCTCCGCCACGTGCGCCAGGGCGGCCGCCTTCGGCGTGGAGCCCTGGGGGGCGATCTCGACGATGTCCTGCTGACGGGCGATCTGCTGGAGCATCCCCGCTATGTGATGTTCTACAGACATCCTGTTCCCCGCCCCCTTGGGACCCCCGCGTCTGGGTCGCCCGGCGCACAGCCTAGTAGCGCTGGTCATGTTCATCACGACCGGGCCTCGACGGAGACGACCGTCCAGTCCTCCAGCCGCTCCTGAGCCCTGGCCCGGTCGGTGGTCATCGGGCACAGCGTCCACGCCGCGGGCAGTGTTGGGTGGCGAAGATGACCTCCAGGTCTCGGCGGCGCTCCGCGCAGGGGAAGGGCCAGCAGCTCGAAGCCATGGATCTGCAGGGCGTCGAAGGCGATGAAGAACGCCGGGCGCTTCGCGGCGAGCGCGAGCGCGGTGCGGTCGCGGACGGCGGCTCGGCGCTGGAGCGCTTCGAAGGACCGGCCGGTGCAGGTCTCCCGAGTGACGAGCTCGCCGTCAAGGACCAGCCCTGGGCAACTGATCGGCGTCCAGGTCGGGGAATCGGTCCTGAACGAAGGAGCTGCGCCGGTTCGGCAGGAGCAGGCGACGTCGGCACGCCCGGCCCGGGGGAAGCGCCGTGGCGACACGCATCGCGTGCCCGGCGACAGCCTCACCCGCGCGCAGTTCAGCGTCGACTGCCTGGATCTTCTCGGACGACGCCCCCCTCCCCGTGCGGTGCAGCTTGCCCGCTTCGGCGCCAACGGCGACTTCGCCCACAACCTCTTGCAGCGCTTCGCCGCCGTGGTCGCGGACCCGCCCGATGTGATCACCGTGTTGATCGGGACCAACGACGCCCGAGCGAGCCTCGCCGGCTACTCCGTCGAGCAGGTCATGAAGCGCAAACAGCTCCCCGATCGCCCGTCTGCCGGCTGGTTCCGACAATGTCCGGGAGCCGTCGTCGCACGGCTGCGAGCGGAGACCGACGCGACGATCGGTCTGCTGTCGCGGTTCTACGACGGGGAGGCCTCGCCGGCCCGGGCGACGAGAACCGGACGGCCGACGTGAGGCGGAGGCGCACGCATGAGGCCCGGATCCACAGGATCCGGGCCTCATGGCACTTCAGTAGCGGGGACAGGATTTGAACCTGCGACCTCTGGGTTATGAGCCCAGCGAGCTACCGAGCTGCTCCACCCCGCGTCGGAAGGCCCAACTGTACGCCACCCACGGCACCACCGTTGGCCACGGCACCGTCGCGGATCTTCACATGGATCGCATCGATGAACACGACCGGACAGACAGGGTCGAGGGGGCGGCCACTCGGCCATTCCCTCCGGGACCTTGTCGGTGATCGTGGAGACCGTCCGGCAGGACACGTCGGCGCGATAGACCTCCCTGGCCGAGGCTCAGCTGGAGGGCCTGCCTGACCGCCCGGCCCGATCCGGTGGAGACCGCCGAGTGGCTCGTGAGCCACCTGCTGGACGACGCCAGCGACGCCACGGACGGACCTGTTCGACCACCGGTAGGTGCTGGGTGAGCCGGCCTCGCCCCGAACGGCGGTGTGTGCGTCGACCACAGCACCGAGTCGCCGTACCGGCCCTTCTGGGGCTGGTTGGCGGTCGGCGAGAGGCGGGCCCGTAGCAGGTCACGACGGACCGTGACCACGTCGGCCGGGTGGCCGGCCCGCGCGTAACGCTCGCCTACGCGGACACACCGGACTCGGCGCCTCCTCAACGGGCGCGGCGGACGCGGGCGAGGACCAGAACCGCGTCGTCGGCCGGCGGGGCGGGCAGCAGGCTCGCGAGGATGCCGTCCGCCATCGCTTCCAACGGGCCTTGGGCCCTGCCCAGTTCGGCGCGCAATGCCTTCAGACCGACCTCGAGGTCCGCGCCTCGTGTCTCGATGAGGCCGTCGGTGTACAGGGCGAGACTCGCGTTCCCGGGGAGTTCGATCTCGATCGTTTGGAAAGGCCAGCCGCCGACGCCGAGAGGGACTCCCAGGACGTCGTCGATGGTCTCCACTGTGCCGTCCGGCCGGAGCACCAGGGGCGGAGGGTGGCCGGCGCTGGCGATGCGGGCTCCTCCGCTCTTCGGGTCGTAGACGATGTACAGGCACGTCGCCAGCTCGATACCGGCCTCCTGGGCGCATGCGTCGAGCTCGGTGAGGAGGTCGTCGGGCTCGCTGTCGTGCCTGGCCAGAGCCTTGGCGGTGATACGAAGGCGGCCCATGGCGGCGGCGGCCGACACGCCGTGCCCCATCACGTCGCCCACCACCAGGGCGACTCGGCCGTCGGACAGGCTGATCACGTCGTACCAGTCTCCGCCGACCTCGGTGATCCGACTGCCGGGTACGTACCGGTGGGCCACGTCCACGTACGGGCTGGTCGCCAACGCGCTGGGCAACAACGCCCGCTGCAGGGTGAGGGCGATGTCCTGGACGCGGCTGTACAGACGGGCGTTGTCCAGGCAGATCGCGGCCCGTGAGGCGAGCTCACCGGCCAGGCTGACATCGTCCCGGGTGAAGGCCGGCCGGCCCGTGGACCGGCCGAACATGGCGATTCCCTGGACCGTACCCCTGGCGATGAGCGGGGCGACGAGGATGCAGGCCAATCCACTCTCGGCGAAGAGCCGCGCGCGTGACTCGATGAGGACGGTCCGGGCAAGGAACTCCTCGTTCACCACGGCGGAGACGGCGCGACCGGTCCTCAGCATGTCGTGGATGACGGAGCCGGGCGGATACCGCACCGTCTCCACCCCGCTCACGAGTTCGGTGGCCGGAGGGGGCAGGATCGTCCCGGAGGCGATTCTGCGGGTGAACAGCGGTCGCGCCGGGTCGAAGACCTCTGCCTCGTCCATCCACTCCACGACTTCGACCACGGCACCGTCGCAGAAGTCCGGCATCGAAGCGTCGACCAGCTCCTGGGCGGTGACATTCACGTCCAGGGTGGTCCCGATGCGAGTGGAGGCCCCGTCCAGCAGAGCCAGCCGTCGACGGCTGGCGGTGGCTTCCAGGATGGCCTGTTCCCGGTCGGTCACGTCCAGCATCAGCCCGCCCACTCCGGGGCGCGAGCCGACCGCCTGGCTCAGGGGGAAGAAACTCACCGATCGCACCTGGTCACGGTCCGGATGTCCCTTCGGACGCATGCCCACCAGGGTCCCCACGACCGGTGCTCCGCCCAGGGCGACGCCGCGGAGCATGCGCTGGTACTCACCGCCGTCGGACATGATCATGATCTCGTCCATGCGCCGCCCGAGGTGGGCCTCGATCGGCAGACCGTCCATGTCGGCGAGCGCCTGGTTGAGGTGGACGTACCGGAGGTCCTGGTCGAGCATGACCAGGCCGATGGGGCACGTCTCGAAGAGGGCGTCGAGGAAGGCGAGGTTGGTCTTGACCCGATCGAGCTCGTCACTGCGGCTCGCCAGGACCATCACCACCGAAGGTCCGCCGGATCCGGTCACGGAGAAGGCCCGGAAGCCGCAGTCGAAGACGGTGCTGTCACGATGCCGGGCCGGCAGCCGCCCCCTCCAGTAACCCTGGGTCCGGCCTCGCTCGGTCAGCCGGGCGCACGGATCAGGGGCGCCCGGAGGCCCGTCGGCGAAGAGAACGGCGCCGGGCCTCGACAGGACGGCGGTGGGGTCATATCCGAAGAGGTCCCGCGCACCGGGCCCCCAGTAACAGACGCGGTCCCCGTCATCGAGGCCGAATACGGCCACGGGCACGTGCTCGAGCAGCGTCCCCGGCTCGGACCAGAACGGGCCGTGGGTCTCCTCGCCCCCCGGCCGAGCCGATGGCACGAGATGTCCCCTTCCACTCGCCGTTCCATCCATTATCCGGACACCATGGGCATTCCGCGGCGCGAAGCGCGCCGTAGCGAGGACTGAGCCGAGAGAAACGCCTCCGGCCGCCGGCGGCTCGCTCAGCGCAGCAGGGCGACACGGCGGCCGGCACGTCGTCGAGCTCGTCCCGTCCACCCTCCGTTCTCCTGAACCAGCACGACTTCTTGCACGGTGTGTGCGCGTGGGATCCACATCGGCGGCGGCCCGGATCCCGCCCGCGCCCCCACGCGCCGCGCCACACCCTCGCTCTGTGGAGGGGACCCGGATCGCCGGCTCGGCGACCGTCGCTCCCCGCTGCCGTCGGTCCATAGAGGTCAGAAAATAAAGTATGAGCGACCTACTTGGACAAGTCCGACGTCGGCTGCTCGGCTCGACCACGAGTTCTTCCTCTCCCCCTCGGCGTCCCCGGTCAGGAAGCCGCCAGGAGCGTCAGGAGCACGACCAGCCCCCCGAGGGATGGGCGCGGCGGCCGCAGCGTCTGTCCTCCCTTCTGAGCGTGCGCAGCGTGGCCGGCGAGGTGTTCCTCCTGCAGCTGGCCGTCGTGATGCTGCTCGTCGCCGCCGCGGTGGTGGCCCTCGTGGTGCAAGCCCGTAGCGCCGGCATGGTGGACGCCCGGCACCGTACGCTCGCCGCCGCCGGAACGTTCGCGCAATCTCCGGGAATCGTCGCGGCCCTGCGCAGCCCCCATCCGAGCGCAGTGCTGCAGCCGAGCGCCGAGGCTGCCCGGAAGATCGCCGGGGTCGACGGCATCAACGTGTACTCACTCTCCGGAGTCACCCTCGCCCACAGCGACCCACGGCAGATCGGGAAGCACGTCGTCGGCCCCTTCTCCAAGGCGGCGGCCGGCCAGTCCTTCACCGAGACCTTCGAGGGGTCCCTGGGGCAGTCCGTGGTCTCGGTGGTCCCCGTCAAGGACTCCGACGGCCGCGTCATCGCCATCGTCTCCTCCCCGGTCACGGTCCAGAACGTGCAGAGCATGGTGAACCGGCAGCTGCCGGTCGTCCTCGGCAGTGCAGCCGCGGTGCTCGCCCTGTCCGCCGGCGGAACCGCTCTGGTGAGCCGCCGGCTGCTGCGCCGGACCCATGGCCTGGGACCGGTCGAGATGACGAGGATGTACGAGCACCACGACGCGGTGCTGCACGCGGTGCGAGAGGGCGTGCTGATCGTCGGCGGCGGCGGACGGCTGCTGCTGGCCAATGACGAGGCGCGGCGGCTGCTGCGTCTGCCCGTGGACGCGGAAGGTCTCCCCGTCACGGACCTGGGTCTGGAGGAGGGGATCGCCGAACCGATCGCCTCGGGCCGTTCCGCGACCGACGAGCTGCACGTGGCGGCCGATCGGCTGCTGTCGGTGAACATCCGGCCCACCGCCCCCTACGGGCAGGCCGGGACCGTCGTCACGCTGCGGGACACCACCGAGCTGCGGGCACTCTCCGGCAGGGCCGAGGTGGCCCGCGAGCGGCTGAAGCTGCTCTACGACGCGGGGTTGCGGGTGGGAACGACGCTGAACGTCGAGCGCACTGCGGAGGAACTGGCGGAGGTGGCGGTCCCACGGCTCGCCGACGTGGTCACGGTCGACCTGCTGGACCCGGTGCTGCGCGGCGAGGAGCCGACCGAAGCGAGCACCGAGATGCGCCGCACCGCCGCCGCCGGCCTTCAGGGCGACCACCCGCTCTACCCCGTCGGCGAGCTGATCCGGTTCGTTCCCACCGACCCCATGGCGGCTGGGCTGGCCGACGGCCGTGCGGTCCTGGAGGCGGACCTGCGCGCCACCCATCGCTGGCGGACCCGGGACCCGGCCAACGCCCTGCAGATCCTGGACCGCGGCATCCACTCCTTGATCGCCGTGCCCCTGCGGGCCCGGGGCGTGGTGCTGGGGATGGCCGGCTACTGGCGGGGGCAGGACTCCCCGCCGTTCGACGAGGAGGACGTGTCCTTCGCCGAGGAGCTGACCGCCCGGGCGGCACTGGCCGTCGACAATGCCCGCCGCTACACCCGCGAGCACACCATGGCCGTCACCCTGCAGCGCAGCCTGCTGCCCCGGGGCGTACCGGAGCAGTCCGCCGTCGAGGTCGCGCACCGCTATCTGGCTGCCCAGGCCGGTGTGGGTGGTGACTGGTTCGATGTGATCCCGCTGCCCGGCACCCGCGTGGCCCTGGTGGTCGGCGACGTCGTCGGCCACGGTCTCCACGCAGCCGCCACCATGGGCCGCCTGCGCACCGCCGTGTACAACTTCTCCACCCTCGACCTGCCCCCGGACGAACTCCTGAGCCACCTGGACGAGCTGGTCGCCCACATCGACACCGACGAGCAGGAGTGGCAGGGGATCACTGGAGCCACGTGCCTGTGCGCCATCTACGATCCCGTCTCGGGGCAGGTGACGGCCGCCACCGCCGGGCATCCGGGCCCCGCTCTGGTCCACCCCGACGGAACCGTGTCCTTCCCCGAGGTGCCGGTCTCCCCGCCGCTGGGCCTGGGCGAGGGCCTGCCCATGGAGACCATGACGATCACCCTGCCCGAAGGCTCCCGGCTGGCACTCTTCACCGACGGGCTGGTCGAGAGCCGCGACCGCGATCCGGACGCGGGCCTGGCAGCGCTGCGCGCCGCCCTGGCCGGGCCCGCCCGTACCCCGGAGGAAACCTGCACCGCGGTGATCGACGCGATGCTGCCCACCAGGCCCAGCGACGACGTCGCGCTGCTGGTCGCCCGCACCCGCCGACTGGACCCCGCGCGGATCGCCGAGTGGGACGTGCGCCCCGACCCTGCGGCGGTGTCCCCGGTGCGCAACGCCTGCGCCCGCCGACTGGCGGACTGGGGCCTGGAGGACATCGCCTTCACCACGGAACTCATCCTCAGCGAGCTGATAACCAACGCAATCCGCTACGGCACCGAGCCCATCCGGGTGAGGCTGCTGTACGACCGCAGCCTGACCTGCGAGGTCTCCGACGGGTCCAGCACCTCCCCGCACCTGCGCCGGGCCGAGGCCACCGACGAGGGCGGTCGCGGCCTGTTCCTCGTCGCGCAGTTCGCCGAGCGCTGGGGCACCCGCTACACCGCCCGCGGCAAGATCATCTGGAGCGAGCAGGCCCTCCACGACGGGGCCGCACCGCCCGCTATGGATCTCGGGGAGGCGCTCCTGGCCGGGTGGGACGACGAGGGGTTCTGAGAATCCCCCGGTACGGCAGCCGCAGGGAAGACAGTGGACACCACCGTCTGGGACTGCGCCGCCGAGGCCGCCGAACGTACGCTGGCCTCGATCAGTACGCGACCGCCCGTTATGGAGCCTTTGTGCCCGCACCTCGTCTCCGCACAGCCTCCGCCGCCGCCTGCCTGGTCCTCGCGGCGCCCCTCGGCGCATGCGGAGACAAGCCCAGCACCGCGCCCAGAGCGCCCGCGGTGGCCACCTCCGCCGCGGACGCCGGCGGCATGGCAGCACTGACCACAGCGGCGAAGAAAGAGGGCTCGCTCAACACGATCGCGCTCCCGAGCGACTGGGCCAACTACGGCGCACTGATCGACGGCTTCCAGAAGAAGTACGGGATCAAGGTCATCGTGGAGAACCCGGAAGGCACCAGCCAGGACGAGATCAACGCCATGAAGAAGCACAGGGGCGGAGGCCGCGCCCCCGATGTGATCGACGTGGGGGGCTCGTTCGCGCAGTCCGCGGCACGGCAGGGCCTGCTCGCTCCGTACAAGGTCGCCGCGTACGACGAGATCCCCAAGGAACAGAAGGACGACCGGGCCCGCTGGTACAACAACTACGGCGGTTACATCTCGATCGGCTGTGACGCCAAGCGCGTCAAGACCTGCCCCGCGACCTTCGCCGACCTGCGCAAGCCCGAGTACAAGGGCATGGTCGCGCTCAACGGCAACCCCACCAGGTCCGGCTCCGCCTTCGCCGGGGTCTACGCGGCGGCCCTGGCGAACGGGGGCTCCTTCGACGACATCCAGCCCGGGATCGACTTCTTCGCCGAGCTCAGCAAGAACGGCAACTTCATCCCGGTCGAATCCACCCCGGCCACGATCGCGAAGGGCCAGACCCCGATCAGCATCGACTGGGACTTCCTCAACCTCGGATACGCCGACGAGTTCCGCGAGAATGGCACCGGCGTCGACTGGCGGACCGCCATCCCCTTCGACGGCAGCTTCGCTCAGTACTACGCGAACGGGGTGAACAAGCACGCTCCGCACCCCGCGGCGGCACGTCTCTGGCAGGAGTACGTCTTCAGCCCGGAGGGCCAGAACCTCCGGCTCGGCGCCTATGCACGCCCCGTCCTCATGGACGCCATGGAGAAGGACGGCACCCTCGACGAGGCCGCCGCGGAGAAACTGCCGACGGTCGAGGGCACGCCGACGTTTCCGACGGAGGCGCAGAGGGAGAAGGCAAGAGAGACCGTCAATCGCGGCTGGGCCGAGGCCGTCTCGAGCTGAGGGCCAAGGGCTCTCCTGGCCAGGCATGCACCCGCCCGATCTCCGAGGCGGTCAAGACATAGGAGTCGGGCGTCGAGGTGCTGGCCCCGGAGGACTTCGCGGATTTCCTGACGGAGGCCGCGCCAGAGGCGTGACCTGCGGCGCAGGGGCCCTGGGAACTCACCGGCCCCAGGGGGCATCTCCACTGAGAGAGTGCGGACGACCAGGGAGGGGCCGTGACGGAGACGAAGACGAGATGCGAGAACGGCGAATTGGTCTACAGCCTTCTGACGCTGCTGGTGATGGCTGGGGCGATCTTCGCGATAGCGGTGGGCGTCCCCCTTGTCTTCGCCGTCTTCGACGAGGACCGCCTGCGCATGACCGACGACTTCGCCGCGATGACGTCCGCGGCCATCGCGCTCATCCTCCCGCTCGGCTTCGTCGAGATGAACAGGCTGCTGAAGCGAGCACGGGACCGTGCGACGGCGGAAGTCGAGGCGCTGCGGCAGGAACTGGCGGCGCGTCAGGCCGGTGCCGAGCCGCCGCCGGAGCCGTGTCAGCGAGGTGACCGTTCGGGTCTCGCCGCGTCTCTGGTGTCGCGGAGGCGCGCGGTCTCGACGTGGGTCGTGACCTCGATCGTGCTCTGCACGGCGCTGACGCTCAACTTCCTCTGGGCCGCGATCGACGGCCACGGCCCCGCCCGCTGGCTCGCCTGGGCGGTCTGGTGCTCGACGTCCTGGGGTCTCAGCCTGGTTCTGGCGGGCGCGCTCGGGCACGTGCTCAAGGAGAGCTCGGCGATCCTCGATCTCTGGTGGGAGGCCGACCGGACCGGAGCCGCCATCGACGCGTCTCAGGTCGACCGGCGGGACGGAGCGCACTGAACGGCCGGGGCTTCTGTGTCGAACCAGCCGCGGAAGGCCTCGTCCTCACTCGGAGCCGACCGCTTCTCGGCTCGTTCCCGGGCCTTCTCGGCCGCCGCCCGCCAAGTCGCCGCGTCCTCGCGGGGCAGAGGCGCGAACGGCCCGCGCTTGGGGCCTCGGCGGCAGCGCCGAAGAAGTCGCCGCCCTTGCGCCGGACGTCGTCCGTCCCCCACGAGCGGCCCGCGCCGAGCGGGGGCGCCTTCTGCAGATGGGGGATGTGCTTGGCGCAGTGAATGTACGCCTCCTCCACGTCGCTGCCCATCGGACGCGTCGGCGCGACGGGGCGGCTCGGCACGCGGCCGCGGGTGTTCCCGGCCTGGGTGGCCCAGCCCCCTCGGGGCCGTCCTGGTGAGGAGCTCCCCCGCGCCGTGTGAGGTCTGGCCGCGCGCCCACGCGGCTCCCCGCGCCACGGTTTCCGTGGCCGGCGGCCATTCGGGCATTTCCGCCGGATGACCGCAACCGCGGTAGGGAGGCGCGCGTCTACGGCGGTATCGACTGTGCACGCAGCACGGCGAGGGTCCGAGGGGGAGCTGCGATGAACACGAGCGGGACCTGGCGGAGACGGGGTGCCTGGCTGGTCGCGGCCGTCGCCATGGCGACGGCTGTCACGGGGTGCCGGGACGCGGGGAGCGGTGGGGAGACCCCGGGGGCGAAGCCCCCGCGGCCGGCCACACCGGCGAAGCCTTCTCCCGGCGCTCCGAAGAAGCCGGGCGGCGGACCCGCGAAAGCGCTGACCTGCGGTCAGCTGCGGAACGCGGAGCTGCAGAACTCCTCGCTGGACCTGCCCGACGGCCCCGACGGCGGGATCACCCTCACGGACGGCCGCTGGGAGGGGGACGGCGTCGTGATCGAGCTGCAACCGCCGTGCGGAATCGGTGATGTGACGGGTGATCCGGCGGCGGACGCCGTCGGCGCGATCAAGGTCACCACCGGCGGGACGGGCAAGTTCTACGGCCTGGTCACCTGGCGCAACGAGGGCGGCACCCCCGTGCCGGCCGCCGCGGCCTCGCTCGGCGACCGCACCCCGGTCGAGTCGATCAACGTTCCCGCGACGCCCGCGAGGCGGGCGACCGTCGTCTACCTCACGCGCGGCGACTCCGAGCCGGCGGCCGTGGTGACGATCCGGCGTACCGCCGTCTTCCGTGTCACCGAGCCGACGATGGTGGAGGTCAGCCACACCGACGCCGCGTACACCCCCTGAACGACGGGCGTCGGCCCCGGCCACGAGCGTCGGAAGGACGCCGGGCCGGGGTCGCGACTCCATGTCCGACGCGGGACGTCCTCACTCGAAACGTGACGGGTCCCCTGCGCCCTTGCGTACGATCTCGGGCTCGCCGCTGGAGAAGTCGACGACCGTGGTCGGCTCCGTGCCGCAGTCGCCCGAGTCCACCACCGCGTCCAGCACGTGGTCCAGCCGGTCCTTGATTTCCCAGCCCTGCGTCAACGGCTCCGGCTCGCCGGGCAGGAGCAGCGTGCTGGACACGAGGGGTTCCCCGAGCTCGGCGAGGAGCGCCTGGGTGACGGCGTGCTCGGGGATCCTGACCCCGACCGTCTTCTTCTTGGGGTGCATGAGGCGACGCGGGACCTCCTTGGTGGCGGGGAGGATGAAGGTGAAGCTCCCCGGCGTCGCCGCCTTGACGGCGCGGAAGACGTCGTTGTCGACGTGGACGAACTGCCCCAGCTGCGCGAAATCCTTGCAGACGAGGGTGAAGTGGTGTCGGTCGTCGAGGCTGCGGATCGACCTGATCCGCTCCAGGGCGTCGTGGTTGCCGAGCCGGCAGCCCAGCGCGAAGCAGGAGTCCGTCGGATACGCGATGAGCGCACCGGCCCGGAGGCTGTCGGCCACGGTGCCGATGATGCGCGGCTGGGGGGTCTGCGGGTGGACATCGAAGTACTTCGCCATCCGGCGACCCTAAGGGATCGGCCTCCCGCTGGGGAGGCCGACGGCGATCGGGATACCCGATCGAATGGTTCGTCGCCCGAGTTCGCACCAAGGGCGGCTCTGGTCTGCGAGCCGCCCCTCGTGTGCACGACACGATCAGAAGACGCTCACGCCGTACGCGCGCTCAGCGCCTGCGTCACCGTCTGGAAGAACGTGGTGCCGCCGGAGGAGCAGTTGCCGCCGCCGCGCGAGGTGCGGCCGAGCGCCGTGTGCCCGAGAAGAGGGGCGCCGCCGCTGTCGCCGGGCTCGGCGCTGACGTTGGTCTGGATGAGGCCGTACCCGATGTCGCCGTTGCTGTAGGGGTGATCAGCCGGACTCCGGTGTCCGGATAGGTCATGCACCACGAGCGGGTGCGTGACGCGTTGCTGCGGCGCCGGGAGAAGGACCTGGGTCCGGTGGCGCTCCCCCGCGTTCCGGCGTCCTGCAGCCCTTCACGGTGGCGGAGTGCCTCCCCACGGCTGGGATCACGCCGTTCAACGACCCACGCCGGCATGCGGTGTCGCTCGCGTATGTCGTGCCGGTGACCGGGGACTGTCGTCCGCGGCAGGACGCCCGGGACCCGGTCTGCTTCAGCCCGCGGGAAACGGCCTCGCCGGCCGTCACAGCGAGATGCCGGGCGGGCAGGGCGTGCTGCTGAAGCAGGCGCTCGCTCATGTGGGACTCACCTACTGAGACCGCGTACGGCACCTGACGGCTTTCGGTCTTCAGGTGCCGTTCTCATCCAAGAACGGTCAAAGACGAACTGTGTGTTCGGTAATCCGGTCCGGTGGCACGGTGGCGACCTTTTACGTTTCGTCACATGGCTCACTCTTCTGAACCGCTCTTTCCGACGTCCCGGCGCGGCCTCCTGCGCGCCGCCGTGGCCGGCACCGCTGTCGGCGCGAGCGCCTGGGCGCTCGACATCCCCAGCGCTGCGGCCTCGCCGTCCGTCGCCGCCGGAGTCGCCGAACCTCGCCCCACCACTCCGCAGGCTGCCCTGCGCCGGCTGGACGCGGGCAACCGCCGCTGGCGCACCTTCCGCGAGCGGCACCCCCACGAGACGCGCGCGGTCCGGCGCGAGCTGGTCTCGGGCCAGCACCCCTTCGCCGTGATACTCGGCTGCATCGACTCGCGCGTGCCTCCGGAACTGGTCTTCGACCAGGGTCTCGGCGACCTGATGACCGTCCGGTCCGCGGGCGAGGTCCTGGACGAGGCGGTCCTGGGCAGCGTGGCGTACGGGGTGCTGGAGCTGGACATACCGCTCGTCATGGTGCTCGGGCATCAGTCGTGCGGCGCCGTCGCCGCCGCCGTGCACGCGGAGGAGACCGGCGAGGAGCTGCCCGCGCACATCCAGTACCTCGCCGACCAGATCAAGCCCGCGATCGACCACTCGGTGGAGGGTCCGGCGCGCGTCGACGCGACGGTTTCGGCGCAGGTGCGGCTCGTACGGTCACGGCTCGCGGCGGAGAGCGACCTCGCCGCCAAGGTCGAGGCGGGACGTCTCGCGATAGTCGGCGCCCGCTACGAACTGACCAGCCAACTCGTCCACCGCGTGGCCTGACGGCCGCGGCACCACATCCTCACCCGTGACGCGGGAGACCTCGACCGAAGCACCTGCCCAACCGCCAACCCGTGCGGCATAAGGGCCATTTCGGGAGGCGCCAGGGGTAGCTCTTCCAGATCAGGAGTGATCACAATGTAAAGGAAGTGTGCCGGAATCCGGAGAGGTTGTGCGTACTGCGGGCCGGTGCACCGCCGTCGTGTACCCGAGCAGTCTGGAGTCAGCGTGACGTCCGACCTTCCCACCCCGCAGCCGGATCCGGTCGAGGCCCGCCGAGCCGGCGGTCCCTTCGCCGAAGCGCCGTCGCTGGACGGCGAGTTGCGCTTCGACGAGGTCGCCCTCGACGCGGCGGCCACCGACTTCGGCGGTCTGGTCAGCAGACGGCCCGCCGCGGTGCTCAGACCGGGCTCCGCGAAGGACGTCGCCGCCATGGTCCGCTACTGCCGGGAGCGCGGACTCAAGGTCGCCGGGCGGGGCCAGGGACACTCCACCCACGGACAGGCCCAGGTGCCGGACGGGCTCGTCGTCGAACTCAGCGCCCTGGACTCGATCGAGATCCTCGACGACACCGCCGTAGTGGGGAGCGGCGTGGTGTGGAGCGACCTGCTCCGCGCCACGCTGGAGCGGGGGCTCACCCCGCCCGCCTTCACCGACTACCTGGAACTGTCCGTGGGCGGCACGCTGTCGGCCGGTGGGCTCGGAGGCCAGATCGGCCGCTACGGCACCCAGGTCGACAACGTGCGCGAACTCGAGGTGGTGACCGGCAAGGGCAAGCTCACGACCTGCTCGCCGACCGTCCGCCCGGACCTCTTCCGCGCCGCCCTCGGCGGCCTCGGACAGTGCGGGATCATCACGCGCGCCACGATCTCCCTGGTCCCCGCGCCCCGCTCCGTACGGCACTACGTCCTGACCTACCCGACCGTCGAGGCGATCACCGCCCAGCAGACGAAACTGATCCAGGAGGCGCGGTTCGACTACCTCGTCGGCCAGGCCCTCCCCGGTCCCGACGGCTGGACCTACATGATCGAGGCCGGTACCTACGACGGCACCGCCGACGACGACGAGCGCCTCACTTCCGACCTGGGCCACACCGCCGCGCAGATCCAGGACGTGCCGTACTTCGACTTCGTGAACCGGCTCGCGCCGGCGGTGGAGGCGTTCAAGGCCATGGGCGAATGGCAGCGCCCCCACCCCTGGTACGACAGCTTCCTCCCCGCCTCCACGGTGAACACCGTCGTCACGGACACCCTCTCGGGCCTCAAGGGCAACGCGATCGGCGTGACCGCGGTCATCCTGCTCTACCCGATCCTGACCGCGAAGTGCGCGACGCCGCTGCCGATCATGCCGGACGAGGAGCTCGTCTACCTCTTCTCACTCCTCAAGACCGCGTCCCCCGGCGCGGATTCCGCCGAGGAGATGGTCGCCGCCAACCGCGCCCAGTACGACGTCACGCGCGCCGCGGGCGGCTGCTGGTACCCGATCGGGTCCGTGCCGCTGACCAAGGAGGACTGGGTGCGCCACTTCGGCCCCTTCTGGGCGGAGTTCGATGCCGCTCGCCGCCGCTACGACCCCGACGGCGTCCTCACCCCCGGTCAGCGCATCTTCTGATCACGCTCCGGACCCGCCCCGCCGGGCGGGTCCTCGGCATGCCCCGGGGACGCCACTCAGGAGAGCGGGCTCGGGCTGAGCCCCTCCCGGTCCCGTCCAGGCCGCATCAGCGGGCAGGCGCTCGGCGCAGCCGGGATCGGACTCGGCGCGCAGGTGGACGCTTTCGCGAAGCCGCGGTCCACATGGGCCGGGTCTGGGCCCTCCTCAGCTACCGCCGTCGTGGGGCCCCCGGCCGCCGCGTGCCAGAGCCACGTTCGCGTGTACGCCGACACCTGGGTCCACCTCGACGAAGACCACGGCGGGCGCGCCCCCAACGCGCCTCCAACGCCACCTTCGGATGGGGGGACGGGCTTTGATCATCCACACCCACCAGCCAGAAAGGACTCAGCTACCTGAGCGACCAGACTCGCGGGCGCTCTTCCGTTGCATGCTTCGTCTCGTACCGCCCGAGACGGTAATGCACCGCAGGTCCGGTTCCAACGGTCGGGCTGAGGTCGCGACCGCCCTGCCGTGGGCGGCTGTGCGACCGTCCACGGCAGGGGTGCGGTCCGCGCGTTCAGCGGTAGCGGCGGTGGAGGTGCAGGGTGGTGAAGACCGCCACCCCGAGGGTGATGTGCATGAGGGCCAGGGCCGCAATGGTGCCGCCGTCGGCGTCGGACGACAGGGGGCCCGCAACCGACAACAGCGCCAGACCGCTGCCCGCGTACTGCGCCACCCGCAGGAAGACCGGCTTCCACAGGCTCAGCAGCAGAGCGGCACCCGTCCCGACGACCAGCGGAACGACGGAGGCCCCGATGACGCCCCCGACCGTGATGGCGTGCTCCTCACCGGCGTCCACGACGACGAGCAAGGCACCAGACAGCTTGGCGACGGCGAAGACGACCAGATTGACCATGGCTGCACCGACCGCGCCGGTGACCAGCACCATCCACCAGCCGAAGGTGGGCCGGCGGGCCAGCAGTACGGAGTCGGCCGCGGAAGAGCCAGTGTTGCGAAGTGTATTGCCCGACATGAGAGTCCCCCAATGTAAAAGAGCGCCCGGCACGGTTCGGCCTTCGGCATGCACAGAAGCCTCCAACCTGAACCTGACTTGAGGTCAAGCCTTTTCTCCCGAGGGGCAGCCCAACCGAATTGGGGACCTGGGCTCACCCCTGGGTGGCTACGCGCGCCAAGATCAAGGGGGTGAACTCGCCCTGGAACCCGTGGCCAACCCGAACGGCATGGGCACCCTTCCTGACGTCTACCGCCTCGTCTGGAGCACACGTTCCGCCTGCTCAAGCAGACCCTCGGCTGGCCCCGGCACCGCCTGCGCGACTCGGCGGCAGCCGACCGCTGGAGCTGGCTGGTCATCGCCGCCCACACCCAGCTCCGCCTCGCCCGCCCGCTCGTAGCCGACCTCCGCCCCCTGCCTCGCGGCGACAGGGCCTGCAGCAACGGGCCGTGCCTGCGGCGCCGGGGCATCCGGCACACCATCCGGGAGAAGATCGGCAGCCGGGCCGCCCGCCTGCGCGAAGGCTCACGCGGCGGACGGCCACCGGGCTTCGACGAAGAGCGGTACAAGACGCGCAACACCGTCGAACGGGCCATCAAAAGCCTCAAGCACGCCCGAGCTGTGGCCACCCGCTACGACAAGCGCGGCTACATCTCCCTCGGGGCCGCGACTGCCGCGGCCCTCATCATCTGGCTCCGCGCCTGATCGGCCGGACACGTCCTAGCCGGCCCGTCACTTCCCGGGCCCGCCGTCGCCCGGATCCGCCGGCTGTCCTGTGGGGCCAGTTCCCTTGGCGGCCGCGCGGATCCGGTCGAGATCCAGACCCGCCTGCTCGCAGAGGGTGGCGAGGTCGAAGTAGACCGACTCCCCCGCCATCAGGCCCTCTCTGAACGGCACCACGTTGGTGAAGGGCACGGTGAAGGGACGGCCGCTCGGTGGTACACCGAGCCATGCGCCGCGGCTGGTACCACGGAGCGTCCCCCACACAACCACGACGTCGTCCCCGTACGCCATAGCCTTGTCGTCGGGCGTGAGGTCGGGGAACGCCGTGAAAATGCCCTCGTACGCGGCCCGCGTGGCAGCCCGGCCCCGACTGCGCCGCCCGAGCGGCACGGTCTCGAAGAAGCAGTCGTCGGCGAACGTGCGGAGGATACCGTCGTAATCGCGCGCGGCCTCGGCGGCGCGGTGAGCCTCGCAGAGGCGGGTCATCTCGTCGCGGTCCATGTCTGTCTCCAGGGCGGGTACCGGCCCGCCACACGCGGGTCGCCTCACGCTAGTCGGCGCCGCGCCACCGCTGAGCCCCTGACATCCCGACGGAGGGGATCGCCGTGGGACGTCACCTGATCGCGCGACACTCGGCCGCTGCGATTGGGCGGATCAGCTGCGCGCGTCCGCGGGCTGGTCGAGGCATCGGGCCGCGGCGGTCGGTCTTCGTCTCGCCGAGGGTGTCCGCGTGCCGCTGGGCGGCGTCGCCCCGGCGCCGCGAGGCCGGGGCATGGCCAGTGCCCTCGCAGCAGGCGGGCCAGCTCGTCGTCCATGTCGACCTTGCCGGTGTCGACGGCGTTCTCGATCCAGTCCAGCGTGGCCTGCACCTCGGCGATGTTCTGGTGCACGACCGCCCGTTCGCGGACAACTGCCGGTCCCGCAGGTGGGGAACGGCTCGCTCGTCCGGCCGCGGCGACGAACGAGTGGCAGGCGGTGACCAGGTCGAAGAACTCGACCGTGCGATTGATCTGCCTGACGGCCGGGGTGACAGGGCTTGTCCGTTCGAAGTTCTCGCGGGCCTGGTGGCCGCGTCCGGCCTGGGCGTGGTTGACCTGGTGGCGGGCGCTGTCGTCGGACATGGCTCGGAAGGAGGCGTCCGGGCGGCGCAGTAGGCCGGTCGTCGCGACGGTCTGATCACACGTGAGTTCCTCGACAACGCGCACCTTGTCCACGACGGCGACCTTCGCCGAGACCGTGGGCCGGCGCAACAGGTCGGCGGTGACGGCCGCGGCGGCACGGTGTTCCCGTCGGGGCTGGCGCATCTCCACCTGGGTCTTCGGGGCGATGCCGGCCGCTGCCGGGAACCACTGTGTGCTGCAGGTACGGCTTGGCGCTTCGGGCGTGCAGCTCGCACTCGGCGACCGTGATGGCGCCGCTCTGGGTGCTGGTGGGGTAGTCCAGTTGGATGGCGGCGGTCTTCGGGTCGAGGTCGGGCTGGGCTTCGAGGAGATCGACGATCCGCCGACGGCGCAGGGCGGCGAGGCCGGACTTGGCGGTGGAGAACCTGGTGATGGCAGGGTGGGCGTCCAGGAGTTGCGATGCGCGGGAGGACCTGGTCGCCGGGGAATGTCGCCGCTGCCTTCGCCGCGGCCGGGTCGCTTGTTCTTGTACGCGAGGATTAGAGCCCGGCTCCTGGAAGTGAGGTCCCGCAGGGTGCTGCAGGCTGGATCGACAACCTGTGTCGGCGTCGGCGACGTGGTGCGAAACTTCGGGCCATGACCTCACCTGAGCTCAGTGACCTGAACTATCTCGGGGAGATCGAGCGCCTCGCTCACCGCGTCAGTGTGGAGGCGTCCAACGAGGATGGCTCTCCCTCCAGGCGGACCCGGATGAGGCGACACCTCTCCAGCGCAGTGTGAATGCGCTTGCTCGGGCACTGCGCCATCACCACTTCGAGGGCGACGGCTGCTTGGAGGAGGACCGGCCTCTGGTCCGCCTCGTCGGGGCCTCCGTGCTGAAGCCCGGGGCCATGCCGGCCGGGGTGGAGGAGGCGTACGAGGAGGTGTGCATGCGGATTGGCGTCGTCCCCAGGCCGGAGGGCTGGGCGCTGTGGAACACCTGGAGCGACGGGGACCTGAAGGTGACCATGGTGGTCGCCGCGGTCGAGACGACCGAGGGGCTGTTTCAGAACTGGGCTCGCGGGAGGGCACTCGACCCGGTGCCGCCGCTGCCCTCTCAGATCGCCCTCCTTCGCCAGAGATGGATAGGGCCGATGACGTTCTCACCTCGTGGCGTCAGACGGACCGGTCTTGGTGGTCGGCCGCTGTCCTAGGCTCTGGCCGCGGCACGGATACCTCGTGAGGGGCGACTTCGGGGTGCGTGAACCGCACGGGCTTGCCCAGCGACCGGGCGTAGGCGATTTCAGCTCGGGTGCTGTCTCCGATGTAGTCGCCGACTACGAGCACCTCATCAGCGAGCCGGATCTTCGCTCGGTGCAGATCGTCGAGTCGTACTTTCAGCGCCTCGGCCTCGACCGGGTCGGACCAGAGTTCGTGGGGCGACTTCATGTCACAGCCCGGTTTGACGACAATCTTTCCGGCTTTGGTCTCCCGCAGATCAGCCTCGGCCATCTCGGTCATGAAGCGAGTGGAGCCGCAGATCACGATGATACGCGGGAGGCTCAGCTGCTTCTTCGCGTCGGCGAGCCTCTCCTCGGGGGTGAGCGGGTATGACATGGGTCCTCCTGGTGGGTTGGCCCAAAGGGTGCTCTGAGACAAGAACGAGGGTGTCCAAGATAGGCCGACGAACGCGAGACCCTCGTCAACCTCCTGACCCCGGAATACGAGCTCCTGCGCGCAACAGCTGCTCATCTCCATGCCTCCGACTAGCCTTTCAGCGACCACCTACAACGCGGTTCGGGCGGCCGGCGCCAAGTGCAAGGCGTTCCCGGCGAGCAGGCGGCCGCCCGGGCCTCGCTGGTGTACGCGATGATGCGTAGCGCGTGCTCGCTCCACACCGGCAGACCACCTCAGCGCGCCTCGGGAGCGGTGGGCAAGCCGCCGTTCGGGGACGGCGTGTCCAGGTTCCCCCTTAGCTATCCCGCGGCTACCGGCGTCGTCCGATCCGGAACCCGCCGCCGCGGTTGGCCGCCGCCTCCGGTTCGGCCGCCGCGCGGGCCGCGGCCTCTTCCGCCTAACGGCGGACGAGGCGTTCGCCCTCGGCCCAGGCGCTCGCGGAGTCCCCGCAACTCCGGCACAGTCCGTCGCTGTCGCTGCCCCAGGACGCACCCCACCCTCGCACCGCTTCCCAGCGGTCCTCGGTGAACTTCACCCCGCGGTTGGTGCACACCGGCCGCCGCACCTCCCGCTCGGCGGCCTCCCGCTCCGCCTTCAGTCGCCGGGCCTGCTCCCACTGCACCGCGTACAGCCGGTCGCCGTCGGGATTGTCCAGCGCCTCGCCCAGAGTCTGCGCCTCTCCCCGCCCGCGCCTGCGCCTGCGCCCCACCATCCCCGCGGCACCGGCCGGGTCGGCGGTGATCCGCTCCAACTCGTTCGTCATGATCGAGCTCATGCACCGCAGACTCGCGAGAGAATCCACTCCGAATTGCGAGTACACACTCCGAATTGCGAGTACACATAGCCCCGCCGGAGACCCTTCGGACTTCTATATGGTGGCGTGCATGGTCGATGTCATCCCCACGAATCCTCAGGAAGAAGCCGCTCAAGGTCGCATAGCCCTCTGGCTCACAGTCGAGGACCTTGGGTGGCTGGCACGGCACTGCTGCTGCCCAGAAGATGCATCGTCCGATGAAAAGGACCGGTGCGGCCGGCTCCGATTCCGAGCGAGCGCCGCCCTGCACAAGCACAGCCAGACCGACTGACGCTGCTTGCTCGTCGGCATCATGACGCCCTCGGCCCGACGGCTTCTCACACTGTCGAGGCGGGGCAATTCGCTGTTTCTCTCAGCCCTCCGGCCAGTCCGGCTTGCTCGGCATGGAGCTGTGGTGCTCCACCGGAGCGTCGGTGCCCCAGTGCGCCCACAACCAGAAGGCCAGCCCGCCGACGCCGAGCAGTCCCATAGGAATGACGACGGCGACGATGGAGTCGAGCACAGCGCCTCCCCCCGGTGCGGCTGCTCAGTACTCGGACCGTTCCCACCCGACAAAGCGGCTACACGCTGCCGAGCGGGCAGCGCCGGGGCCTGCGGATGCTCCGTGGGACTGCGGTCCACTGTCGGCGTCGCCGGTGACCGTGCCTGGGTCGCCACGGGTGTCGGCGTCGTTTCGTGCAGCGGTTTTCGGGGCTACGCGGTCGGGGGTTCCTAGCGGGAGACGAGGAAGTGGACTTCGCGGGGGCGGATTTCGAGGTCGCTCAGGCCCTCGGGGGTGGCGTCCATCTCGCGGCCGATGGCCGACGCCGCCAGGAATGCCTCTTCGGACTCGAACGCTCCGGTGGTGACGACGGCGCTCCCGTCCGGGGTGACCCAGACGGCAACCGACTCGAAGCCGGGCTGCCGCCGGGCGGCCTCGGCGACCTTGTGGCATTCCTGGACGAACTCGTCGAGGTGCTCCGGCGCGGGGTAGTGGAAGGCGACGAAACCGAATGACATGAGCTGCCCCCTCTCAGGTTATACGATGCCGTACAACGCGAGACTAGACCTGTTATACGGCTCCGTACAAGCAAGTTCAGAGAGGAAGGCGGGCCACGGATGGGCGCGTTGCGCACGCCGCGTGAGAAGTGGATCGAAGCGGGACTGCAGGCGTTGGCCACTGGCGGCGTGGACACGGTGAGGATCGAGACACTCGCCAAGACGCTGGGGGTGACCAAGGGCGGTTTCTATGGATACTTCGCCGACCGCGACGCGCTGTTGGCTGACATGCTCGATACCTGGGAGCGCGAGAGCACCGACGACGTCATCGCCCAGGTCGAACGGCAAGGCGGCGACGCCCGGGACAAAGTCCGCCTCGCCGGGCGGCTGACCTTCTCCAGCGACCGCCTGCTCCCCATCGACCTGGCCGTCCGTGAATGGGCCCGTCGCGACCCGGCCGTAGCCGAACGGCTGCGCCGCGTGGACAACAAGCGCATGCGGCTTGCACGCGAGGCGATCGGCACGTTCTGTACCGATCCCGATGAGATCGAGGCCCGTGCCCTGCTCGCCTTCTGTACCGCCATCGGCAGCCACTTCCTCGCCGCCGACCACCCCGGGCACACTCCCCGCGCCCTCGTCATCGCCCGCGCCGCCGACATCATCCTCGACATCTCGCCGGGCCGGACCACGGGATGATGCCCGCCCGGTCAGGGTCTTCCGGCACGCTCGTCGCGGGCGGCATGGCAGAGCGGGATCAACTGGGCCTCGTGGCACCGGACCAGACGCCGAACCACTGCTCGGCGCCGAACTCCTCGAACCGCTCCACCTCGGTGAACCCGAGCTTCGCCGCAAGGCGCAACGCGCGGTCGTTGGCGGTCTGGGTGCAGACGACCACCCGCTCGCCGGGAAGCGTGTCGGCGAACCAGTCGAGGGCGGCTGCACACGCCTCTGCGGCGTACCCGTGCCCCCAGGCCTCCGGCAGGAGCATGTAGCCGAGTGCGGTCTCCCCCGCTTCGGGCCGGACGTGGCCGGGGCGGTCGGAACCGTGAGGATCGAGCGTGACCATGCCGATCATCGCTCCGTCGAGGTCGATCACGAAGAAGCCGGGACGCCGCCCTGGCACCTCGGGCATCGCCCGGTCGAGCTCCTCTCGCGGTCGGGCCCCGCCGACGTATGTGCCGACTTCCGGGGAGGAGAACAGCTCGATGAACGCCGGCCGGTCCTCGGCCTCCGACTCGCGGAGCACGAGTCGCTCGGTCTTGATCGGGGCGGGCGGCCAGGTGTCAGGTCCCAGTTCAGTCATGACGGGCAACTTATCGCGGGCGCGGCGGACTTGCGCCTGACGGAATCGGTCAACGGCTGCCTGAGGCCGAGTAGTTGATGTTGGGGGGCGAGGGGTTCGTGGGAGGGTCACGAGAGGCCTGCGCCGGTCGCCGCGAGTCATGTGTGGAGGCGTCGCCGCGTGCCAGTACCGCAGAGCGGCGAAGCGGCCCCGCGGGCTTCCCCGGGGGCGGCGGCCGTCCGGCGCTGCTGACCGGCGCGGCGTCCACGGTGCGCGGTTCCAGTTCGTCGAGCACCGCGCCCCGGCAGTTTTAGCCGCTACCTCGCGGTCGAGGTTGGGTTCGCCCGGGCGTAGGCGAGGTCCTTGATCCAGAGCTCTTGATCGTCTTCACGTCGGCGGCGTCGATGGTCCGGGTCAGCCTCTGTCCGCGGGCCGCTCGCCGCTTGCCCGGAGCACCTTAGATCTCGGAGCGGCCGGGCGGTGGCACGTGCTCCCAGGGCCGGACCGCTTGCGTGTGTCTGCCTCGTAGGCGGTCATGGCCTCGAGAATGTGCGCCGGATCCGCGCTGCTAGATTCGGCCGCCATGCAATCACGTGAGTACGATCTCGACTTTCGCGCGCGGGCCGGTCGCATACGGGCCTGGGGCATCGGGATGCTGTCCTTGGCGGCGCTGCTGTGGACATGGTGCCTCCTGCTGCTTCTGACCCCTTACGAGGTCGACAGGAAGCCCGGTGATCGGTACCCCGAGAAGTGCGAGTCGCGGCTGTTCACCGAGCGCGGCACGGCCAACGAGGGGCTGTACAGGAACGACTGGTGCCAGAACGAACGGGACTGGCCCGAGGCACTGGCCGTCCTCGCGCTCTCCGTACCGGCGACAGCCGCCGGCGTGGCGCTGTTCACGATCGGAAGCGTCACGCGCAGCATGAGTGCCCACGCCGAGGCGCTGCGCGAGCTGGACAAGTTCGCCGGCGAGACGAAGGCGTAGTAGTGGGGTAACGGGGCGGTGCGGGCGCCGTTCGGTTCGGTCGCGTGGATACGTTCCGTACGGCGTGTGGGCCCCGGCTAGTTTTGCGATGTGGCCGGGGCTTCCTAAGCCTGAGCGTCGGTGTGTCGTGCGGGCGGCGCGGCCTGTCCCTCCCCCAAGCGCATCCCAGACCGGAATCCGCGTCGGCCGTGAATCCGCCGGCGAAGGCCGGCCGGCCATGGGCGTCCGGACGAGTCCGCCGTGCGGAAATCGGTGGAAGCGCCTTGGTGTCCGCCGTTACCTTGCTGACTGACCGAGTCGTCTAGTCGAGGGCGGGCCGTTGTACACCCTGTGAGACCTCCCGAGCGCTGATCTGTCGCGCGTCGCGCCTTTGCGCCGCGCCCCTTTCTGCTGCGGATTTCTCACTGAAACCGGTGTACTTCTGTGCTCAATACCTGGGTGGTCATGCCCACCTTCCTTCCTCTCGTTCGCCGTCGTTGCCACAGATGCGCGTCCGAGCGCTTCCAGGCCAACGGAAAGTTCCGCGTCAATGCGAACCACAAGCTCCTCGACGCCTGGCTCCTCGTGCTCTGCGCGTCCTGCGGGGACACGGCGAAGCTCTCGGTGCTGGAGCGGATGAACGTCCGTTCCGTGCGGCCCGAGATGCTGGACCGGCTGCATGACAACGACCTCGCGCTGGCAGCCGAGTTGCTTCAGGATCCGGTCGTACAGCGGCGCAATCGCATCGCCCTCGACTGGGAGGGTGCATGGCGCCTCGACACCGGCGGACCGGCTGCTTGGGACGGCGAGGTGATCGACGTGGCCGTTCGCTTCGCGGCGCGGATTCCCGTCCGGCCCGTACGGCTGGTCGCCGAAGGCTGCGGTCTTTCGCGGGCGGAGGTCGAGCGGCTCATCGTGGAAGGGAAGCTCGTCTCCGCCGTGCGGCTGGACGGCAGGCTCTCGGACGACTTCACCTTCACGCTCAAGCGCTGAGCCCCTGCCGTTCAGGGCCTGGGCCGGTCCGGCGTTCCGCCGGGCAGGCCCTGCGTTGGGGAGCGGGCCGCGCCACGAGATCCCGGTCTCGTGGCGTTCCGTCGGGGGCGAAAAGGGAGGCGGGCTTGCGGCGGCGGACTCTAAGGTCATGGACCGTGACCATGTTCCTCCGCCCCCCTGCCCTTACCGCCGACGAAGTCTTCCTTCAGCTGCAGGCGTCGCACCCCGACGCCCAGGTCGCGCGGGCCGTCACCGCCGTAGGGGTCGACATCGTGGGCGTGTGCGTGCCGCGCGACCGAGTCCGGAGGGTGTGGGAGACGTGGCGCTGCCGGCACGGTGAGACCGGCTGGTGGCCGTACGTGACGTCCTCCTCGCCCGAGGGAGAGGCCGGCCACCACGATGGCCGGGGACATGACGCCGCCGAGTGGGAGAGGTCGGTCGAGGAGCTCGTCCGCCAGGACCACGATGCCCGGGCCGCGTCCCTCGTGATCTCCAGCTTCCGGTGGTCCGTGCAGGGCCTGGTCCACGGCGATGAGGAGTTCGAGGAGTGGCGGGACGACTACGATCACGCGCGTCTGGCACCCCTGCTCGGCCCCGCGGTCGCGAGGCCGTTGCCGGGAGTGTCACGCTGGGCCACCGAATCCGGCGCCCTGTTCGGGAGGGGCATGCGGTGGATCAACTTCGTGGCGGCGCGCGGTGGCTACGAGGTGCCCGTACTCCTCCCCCATCTGTACGGCACCGGCAACTGGTTCGGCTACGGCTGCCTCACCCCGCTCGACGACGCGGCGGTGCTGCGGCGGTGGCAGGAGAAGTGGGGCGCCCAGCTCTTCTTCGCCGCCGGTCCTTACCTGGAGCTCGTGGTCGACCGGCCGCCCCTCGACCCGCACGGCGCCGCACAGGCGGCCACCGAGCTGCACGCCTACTGCAGTGACACCGTCCAGGACCTGACGAAGACCGGCGACGGCATGGCCCGCTCGTCGATGTGGTCTCTCTGGTGGGACTGATCCGCGCAGTGCGCTCAGTACGGCACGGGCTCGGAGGGGAAGCAGACGGCACGATCGCTGCTGCAGATCTCCGACTCCTGGTCGAGGCTCCCCTGGGCGGTGAGGTCGAAGGTCAGGAAGGTGACCATCCGGCCTGACGGAAACTGCGCGACGGCCTGGTGTACCGGTCCCGCGCCCTGACGGCGCTAGACGTGGTCGAAGTTGCGGGAGCCTCCCTCGGACATCGCGAAGCTCAGCAGCCGGAGCTGGTCCTTCTCCTCCTCACTCGTCACGCGGTCATGGTCGAGCGGGATCGTGAAGAGCAGCCCGGGCGCCGGAGGTTCCTCGGGCACGCGGCCGCAGGTGAGCGGCCTGCAGTCCTTGCGGACCATGGCGTAGCAGAAGGTGCGGCCGTCGGGCATCCAGGCCAACTCGCCGGTGGTGGCGTCGAGGCGACGGATGACGACCACCTCGTCGAGTTCAAAGGTCTCGTAGCCCTTCGGCACCCCGGAAGCCCAAGGCCGCGCGCAGCAAGGCGTGGTCGCGGCCGGGCGCCGCCGCCTTGCCCAGCGGCCGCGCCGGCTCCGTGTCGTACGGCGGTGGCGAGGCCATCGGTCGTGGCGCGGCCGACGGCTTCGCGGTGCCGGGCTTCGCGGACTGCGGCAGCCGCCCGGGACCGGACGCGCATCCGGGTCAACGCCAGCAGCAGCACGTCTACTGCGCCTCTCGAACCCCCTCGCCCCGACATCATTCTCCCCTGCGATGCGGTTCTCTCGTCCGACGACGATAGGCCCAGGAGCAGCACTGCGACCTGCTGTTCTCTGCCATCGAACCTCAACTTGGTGGATCTTGGTCGGCGCCCGCGCATCTAAGCTGAGGCGGATCGAGCCGGCGAGGAAGGACACTGTGACTCCGCACTCTCTCGCGTTCTACTTGGACGTGATCACCTCCGGGACGGTGCTCGGCGCCCGGCCGACTGACAGCCCTGAGCAGGTCACCGCGATCCTGGGTTCCGGCTTTGCCGAGAACTCCTTCGACGACCAGAGCATGTGGCGCGACTACGGGATGGTCGAGTTCTTCTGGTGCCGGGAATCGCGCGACGATCCGTGGGTGGGGCACCACTTCACCGTGCAGGTGCATCGGCTGTCGTCCCTCGGGGGCGGCATGGTCAATGAAGCGATGCGCGAACGGTACGGCCGCTTCGGCCGCCACCTCCGCTTCGACAAGCTGGAGCGGCTGCTGGCCAGGCGTGGTGTGCACCTGGAGGACGTCCCCGACCCCAATGCTCCGGCCTACAGCCTCCATTGGCAGCCCGTCTCCGAAGTGTCCGTACTGACCTACCGGGCCCATGAGCGGAGTCCGGCTCGGCGTGGTGGCGGCCGCCTCGGTGATGTGTACGCCGTCTCGTCGTCGATGAGCGCCGAGCAAGTGGCCTGGTACCGGGAGCGGTACGGGCCTCGGAGCGGGTGAGAGCTGTCGTCCCGACGCGTGCTCAGGATGTGCAGATGTCGGCCGGCGCCTTCGCCTTGACCTCGACTGAACTTGAGGTTCTACGGTCGTCGCGCTGTGTTGATCACGAGCAGGAGGGTGCGTGAACGTGACGCTCAAGGAGTACTCGCCGGAAAAGTTGGCCGCTCAGCCCATCGGCGCCTGGACCGGCATGGCGTGCCGGCTGGTGGTGGGGGCCCTGCGTGAGCAGTTGGCGGTGGAGAAGCTCACCCAGCCGCACTGGTGGACGCTCAACCACGTCGCCGGCAGTCCGGGCAGGTGGACCCGCGCCACACTGATCGAGCGGCTGGCGAAGTGGGACGACTCGGGCACCGACTTCCATGAGGTCTTCGACGACCTCGTCGCCCGGGGCTGGCTGACGGAGGACGACGGACTCATGACGTTGACCGAGGCGGGCGAGGCCGGGCGCGTTCGGGCCAAGGAGCGCAACCTGCGCGTGCATCAGCAGGTGCACGAGGGCGTGGACACCGCCGACTTCGTGACCACGATCAACGTCCTGCGCCGCATGGTCGCCAACATGGGCGGCGACGGCAATCTGCCCGAGTGACGGGCGCTGCCGTCGGCACACCGCCACTCCGCCGTGCTGTCCTACGAGGGTGGCTCTCGTGTCGTGGCGTCGGCCGGCGGGCGGCCTGGGGGCGTTTCGTCGGGCCGGGCGGACATTCCTTGCCCGGCGCCTCGACCGTCGCGGAGCGCGCGGGAGGGAATCCTGTGGTGCGGCCCCGGCTCGCTCGTCGACAATCGGCGTGTGCATGAAGTGAAGTTGTCCGACGGGGTCGTCACGCTGTCGCCGCTGCACCTGGCCGATGCGGAGGCGCATCTGAGCGGGGAGGACGAGCCGCTGGTTCGCTGGTTGAACGGCGGTCCCGGCACGCGCAAGGGCGTCGAGGCGTACATCCGGCACTGTCAGGAGCAGTGGGCCGCCGCCGGGCCGCTGCGCGCTTTCGGGATCCGGGTGGGTGCCGTCGAGGCCCTCGCCGGGACGGTCGACTTGCGCTTCGCGCCTGAGGGCCTGGCGCCCGGTCAGGTGAACGTCTCCTACGGCCTCTACCCGTCGTGGACGGGCCGCGGGCTGGCCACCCGGGCCGTGGTCCTGGCGTCCCGGTATGCCGCCGCGGACGGCGGACAGGAGGCGGTCATCCAGGTGGACCCGGAGATCCGGGCCTCCGTCGCCGTCGCGGGGCGGGCGGGGTTCGTTCCGGCCGCGCCGCCGGCGGGCGGAAAGGACGTGACATTCGCGTGGTACGTCCGGGACCTGCGGGCTCTTCTTCGCGGTGACGGCTGACCGTTGCCGTCGTCGGCCCCTCTCGGGCTCACCGCGTGGGGGCGGGACGTCCCAAGCGGACCGCCTCGCGGAGGACGTCGCGGCAAGCCAGGATCGCGGGGTGCCGGCTGCGGCCCTGGCGTACCACGGTGACGACGCGGCGGGCGCGCCGGCCGCGCGGCAACTGTCGCAGGGCAACCGTCGGAGGTCGGCCGTTCCAGACCAGGTCGGGCAGGAACGCGGCGGCGTGGCCCTGCTCGACGAGACGCAGGTGAAGCAGGAGGTCGGTGGTGTCGAAGCGTACGTCCGGCTCGAAGCCGGCGTTGCGGCACATCGTCATGGCCCACTGACGCGCGGGTGTCCCCTCGGGCTCCATGACCCACGGATGGTCGGCGAGACAGCGCAAAGCCGCCGTAGGGCCGCTGGCCTCCGGGACGTCGACGCCTGCCGGGAGGGCCAGGTGGAGCGGGTCGTCGAGCAGGTCCTCCTGCTCCAGCACGGCGGACCGCGGGTAGGGGTTCCCGGGGTACTCCTCCGCGACCACCAGGTCGAAGTCGCGGGCCTGGAGGGCCGGCAGGGAGCCTTCCGGCTCCATCTGGCGGACGTGGACGCGCAGGCGGGGATGCTGTGCGCGCAGGAGGCCGAGGGCGGTCGGGATCAGGGCCAGGGCGGCGGTTTGGAACGTGGCGACGCGCAGAGTGCCGGTGAGGTCGGTCAGGGAGGTGGCGATGTCCGCCTCCGCGCGTTCCAGGCGTTCCAGGACCGCTTCGGTGTGGGCGACGAGGATCTCGGCCTGTGCAGTCAGCCGTACCCGACGCCCGACCGGTTCCAGGAGCGGCACGCCGACCTCGGCCTCCAGTTGCGCGAGTTGCTGGGAGACGGAGGAAGGCGCGTAGGACAGCGCGGTCGCGACAGCGGCGAGAGTACCGCGGTGCTTGAGCTCGCGCAGCAGGCGCAGTCGGTGCAGGTCGAACATCGGCGGCGTCCTTCCTTCCGCGTCGCGTCGGGTCGGGTCGGGTCGGGTCGGGTCGGGTCGGGTCGGGGGATGGGAAGAGTTGGGTTGGGCGAGGCAATGCTCGGGTTTTCCGATGAATATAGGTGAAAAACATTCGCTGGACCGATCGCGCAGACGCAGCGCACGCTAGGCAGGTGTCCGACAACGATTCCTCTCTCCCTGCGCTGCCGTGGTTCGCCCGATCCGGTGCCCGCACGTGGCGGTGTGAGCCCGTTCCCGCCGACGTACGGGACTTCCATCGCACGCTGCCCGGCTACTCGCCCACCCCGCTGAGAGAGCTCCCCGAGCTCGCGGAGGAGCTCGGCGTCGGGCGCGTCTTCGTCAAGGACGAGTCGAGCCGTCTGGGACTGCCGGCGTTCAAGGCGCTGGGCGCGTCGTGGGCGGTGCACCGCACCCTGGCCGAGCGGGCAGCGCGTACCGGGGAACGGGTGCCGGTCACTCTCGTGACCGCCACCGACGGGAACCACGGGCGTGCGGTGGCCCGCACGGCTCGCCTGCTCGGGCAGCACGCGCATGTCTTCGTCCCCCGCGGCGTCCACCCCGAGGCCGTGGCCGCCATCGCCGGCGAGGGGGCGGAGGTGAGCCGGGTCGAGGGGCCGTACGACGAGGCCGTCCGGCGGGCTGCCGCGGCCGCGGAGCGACCGGACGCCGTCCTGGTCCAGGACACCGCCTGGCCGGGCTACGAGCGCATCCCCGGGTGGATCGTCGAGGGGTACTCCACCCTGTGCGCCGAGGTCGACGAGCAGTTGGCGGCGGCGGGAGCGGTCGAGGGGCCCACTCTCGTGGCGGTGCCCGTCGGCGTGGGGTCGCTGGCCCAGGCGGTCGTCACGCACTACCGGAGCCGCTCCGCCGATCAGGGTCCGGCGCTGCTGGCCGTGGAGCCCGAGGTCGCGGCGTGTGTCCTCCAGAGCCTTGCCGCCGGTGAACCCGTCAGCGTCGCCACCGGTGACACCACCATGGCCGGGCTGAACTGCGGTACACCGTCGAGCATCGCCTGGCCCTACCTGTACGGCGGGCTGGACGCCGCCATCGCCGTCTCCGACGCGGCCGGCGCCCGCGCCGCCGCCGACCTCGCCGCGCTCGGAGTCTCGTCCGGCCCGTGCGGCGCCGCCTCGCTCGCCGGACTCCGCGCCGCGCTCACCGGAGTCGGCGCCGACGAGCGCCGTACGGCGCTGGGGCTCGAAACGTCGTCGGTCGTCGTGCTGCTGAGCACCGAGGGAACGGCCGCGAACCCGCACGCCGTTGATTGAGACCGCCGGACCGCCACGACTGAAAGGTGCTGCTCAAGTGCCAGGTCGCCTCTTCGTCAGCATCGCCTGGCCGACGATCCTTTCGGACCCGTTTGCGAGCGGGAGGCGGGTGGCGTGCTGACCCACCTCGCGACGGCGCTCGCCGTCCTCGGACTGCTGACTGTCATGCCTGGGCCGGACATGGCCGTGGTGACGCGTCGCGCCCTCGTTGCCGGGCGCGGGGACGCGCTGCGCACCGTGGGCGGGATCGCCTCCGGGCTGCTGCTGTGGGGTGCGCTGACCGCCGCGGGGCTCGCGGCTGTGCTGGCCGCGTCGCCGGCGGCGTACGTGATCGTCAAGCTGCTGGGCGCCGGCTATCTGGTGTTCCTCGGCGCGCAGGCCCTGTGGCAGCACCGGCGCGCCGGGGCCGGCGCAGAGACGGGTGTTGCCGGCACGGCCGGAAGTCCGTGGCGCACGGGGCTGGTCAGCAACGTCCTCAATCCGAAGATCGCCGTCGTCTACACCGGGCTGCTCCCGACCCTTGCCCCGCCGGGCCTGCCGGCCGCCTGGGCCATGGCGCTCCTGGTCCTCCTCCACGTCCTCCTGACCCTCGCTTGGCTGAGCGGTTACGTGCTCCTGCTGGCGAAGGCCGGGACGGTTCTCGAGAAGCCGCGGATCCGACGGGCTCTGGGGCGCAGCACAGGCGTTGCGCTGATCGGCTTCGGGGTCGCGGTGGCCGCCTCTTCCGGATGAGCGGGGCCCCGGGTGAGTTGCGGCATCCTCTGCGAGAGCATGACTCGTAGGGCGGATACGCCGGGTCAGGGACTCGGGTGGGGCAGGGGGCGGGTGGTGCCGGGCAGGCAGGTGACCGCAGGGTTGTACGTGGTGAACTTCCCCTCGGGGTTCTTCTTCCAGAGCCACAGGTGCAAGGCGTAGTGGACGGGCTGGCCGGGGAAGTTGCCCCGGTTGGGTCCCTTGAAGGGCACGCCGAACATGCTCGGGCGGTCGTCGTCCGTGGTCGGGTCCTGGTCGCGGTCGTAGACCAGCCATTCGACGGCCACGAGGCGCTTACGGCCCCCGCGGTCGTCCTCGTAGAACAGCGCGGTGGGCTTGGCGGGGTCCGTCGAGTTGTCGTAGGCGTGATTGAAGTGCGGGTAGCCGAGTGCTCCCGTGCCGCCCACGCGGTCGAAGACGCAGTAGCGGTCGGGCTTGTACCCCGCGCGTACGCCGTTGGCGTGCTGCTGGAACGGCGCCGTCGCCCGGTAGGTGACGGCCATGTCGGCCGCCGCCCTGCCGGGTTGCGGGCCCGTCGCCGCGACGCTGGGGGGCACGGTGAGCGCGGCGGCGGTGGTCAGGGCCAGGGCGAAGGTGCGGGCCATACGCGGACTCCTCGGGGCGGCGGACTGATGCGGCCCTAGCCTTTCCCCGCCGGCTGGCTCGCCTGTCCTGTGGGCCGACCGGACGGATGACCGCCGCTCGGGTGACATGGGGAGGCGGGCGGGCTCCCGTTGCCCTTGGAGCGCAGCTGACGATACGGATCGTGGCTCTACTCCTTCCTCCTGTTCCGTGGCAGGCGTGGGGTCGGCCAGGTCGGATCCCAGCGCCAGGCCGCCCATCGGTCGGCGTCCGCGAAGATGCCGGTGCGGTTCTCGACCATCGCGAGGGCCTGGTCGCGGGCGGTGTCCACCGCCCGGTGCTCGGTGTCGCCGACGATGCCGAGCCGTCGGGCATGGGCGTACTCGTCCTCGTCCTTCCATGTCCATGTGGTGAGGTCCGGGGCGACCACCAGGTCCACGGTGAGGTCGAAGGTGTCGAAGCCGTTCGGTGTGCGGCGGGTGGGGCGCTCGAAGTTCACGTACCAGTTCCTCAGGCCGGCCGCTTCGTAGAAGGCGTTGACGCTGAACCAGGCCGTCGGCGGTCTCCACAGGAGCAGCTCTGTCTGCTGCCATGCGGCGGCCGTGAGTTCCCACTTTCCGCTCGCCATCGCGTCGAACGCTTCCGTACGCACCGTTCGGTCGCCGTCGGCGCGGGCTTTCGCGTACAGGGCGGGCCATCGGGCCTCCGCGCCGGGCGCGCAGGCGGTCAGCAGTCCCTCGCTGCCGTCGGCGACGACGCGCAGGGCCTGCTCGCTCCACACCTGGCCGCCGGGGTGTACGTCGCGCCGCACCACCGTCGCGCCCGCCTTGAAGTGCGTCACCCTTGCCCTCCTCCGTGTTGGCGCTGCCTGCCGGAATTCCAGCCGCAGGGCTTCGTTCCCACCTCAGCGCGGGGCAGCGGGGGCGGGCAAGGGGGCGTAGGGGGCTCGCGAGGGGGTGAGGGGGAGCGGTCAGGCGTGCGCGTCGGGGTCGAAGCCCTCGGGGGCCTGGTCGAGGAAGACGGTGACGGAGCTGATGCGGCCGTTCTCGTCGAGGTGCAGGATGTCGGTTCCGGTGGCGAACGTCGAACCGTCGCCGGTCAGGATCTCCCAGGGGAGCCGGGCACGGCTGTGGTGTGCCTGGGGGTGCTCGCGCAGCCGGAACTCCACGGTTCCCATGTGGCCCGTGAACTGCTGGTGGAAGTCGATCAGTGCCTGCGGGCCGGTGAGCACTCCGATGTGCGCGCGGTACTCGACCTCGTCGGTGAAGATCGCCGCGGCGTGCTCGTGCTGGTCGTGCTGCTGGTACTGGGCGGGCTGGGGGTGCTGGTCGTCCTTGGGGTCGGTGTTCCAGAAGCTCACGTACTGCTCGACAAGCTGCGCGAAGTCCTGGTTCCGGACGGTCGTCTCGGTCATGGTCGGTGTTCCCTCGTCTCGTCGAACGCCCGCCGTGCGGCGGTCGTGCTGTCCGGTGCACGACTGTGCGGGGCGCCGGCGGGGCTGTCGATGACCTGCGAGGTCATTGCCGTCGCGTGTGCCGGGCGGGCAGCCTGAGGTCATGACGACCACCACCGAACCGGTCGGAGTGCTGTTGCGCCGCTGGCGCGAGCGCCGCCGCCGCTCCCAGCTCGATGTGTCGCTCGCGGCGGAGGTCTCCACCCGGCACCTGAGCTGCGTCGAGACGGGGCGTGCGGCCCCCAGCCGGGACATGATCCGGCGGCTGTGCGACGAGTTGGACGTGCCGCTGCGGGAGCGCAACGCGTTGTACCTGGCCGGCGGTTTCGCGCCCGTGCACGCCGAACGGTCCTTCACCGACCTGGGCGTGGCGCGCGCCGCCGTGGAGGCCGTACTGACGGGGCACGAGCCGAATCCGGCGCTCGCGGTGAACGTGCGGTGGGAGCTGGTCGCCGCGAATCGTGCCGTGGCGCCTTTCTTCGGGGACGTGGACTTCGGTACGGAACAGCCGTTCAACGTCCTGAAGGCGACCCTGCACCCGGACGGTCTCGCCGGTCGGATCATCAACCTCGCGCAGTGGCGGGCCCACGTGCTGCGCCGGGTCCGCCGGCAGCTGGAACGCACTGCCGACGCCGGCCTGGCCGAGCTGCTCGCGGAGCTGAACAGCTACCCCTCCCCTGCCTCTGCCGCGGGCGGCAGCGCAGCGGCCGTCGACGACGCGGCGCACGACCTCGTCGTCCCTCTCAGGCTGGCGACCGATTACGGCGAACTCGCCCTGCTCTACACGACGACGGTGTTCGGTTCGCCGCGGGACGTCACGCTCGACGAGATCGCCGTCGAGACGTTCTTCCCGGCGAATCCGGGCACGGCGGCACTGTTGCGGGCGGCTGTATCCAGGTAGTCAAGCGGTCGACGACGTCATCCGGCACGGCGTCGTCACCGAGGGCGGGCGACAGAAGGAGTAGTAGTCGGGCGCGGGGGTCGATTGTCCTGCCGCCCGGCGGAGATCAGCACCAGATGGACAACCTCGTCTGGGCCAATTACCGCCTCGCACCGCTGCCCGATCGACTCGGCTGAGTGTTCCGAGCGGTCCTCGGGGACGGTTGCGGGCTCCTCCGGCCGGACCGGTGGTCGCCGACCCGGCATGATCGACAGCGGCCGCTCCGCGCTGGCAGGCTGGCTCGATGCGGATTCCCAGACGAGCGGCCCGAGTTGCGCTTCTCGACCCGGCAGGGTCGGTCTTCATGTTCCGGTACGACAACGAGGAAGTCGGCGTCCACTGGGCCATGCCCGGCGGCGGGCTGGACGCGGGCGAGACGCCGCTGGAGGCGGCGCGACGCGAGGTGCGCGAGGAGACCGGCTGGACGGACATCGCGCCCGACGGCACCCTGCTCTGCCAGTGGGAGCACGACTTCACCAGGGCCGGGGTGCCCGTCCGCCAGCACGAGCACATCTTCCTCGCGGCGGCGCCCCGTCGGGATCCGGTCGGCGACCTGGCCGGCCCGCATGCCGCGGACGGGATTCTCCGGTGGCGTTGGTGGTCGCCGGAGGACATGTCCGGCGACCACGAGCCCTTGTGGCCGCCACAGTTGCCGCGGCTGCTCGCCGATGTCCAGCGACATGGTGCGCCGGCACGGCCGGTCGACCTTGGTCATGTGCGGAACGACGCGCGCGGGAGCGGATGATCCGAGGCTTCTGTGTGCCGCTCTGGTTCGTTACTCCTCGCGCGGCAGGGCGAGCCAGCGGTCGTCCTCGAACTCGGCGGGGGACCTCGTTCTCCCACGGGTCGATCCCACGGCGCTCCAGTTCCTCGAACCAGCGGTCCCGCTGCGACTCCGGGAGGCGCACTCCGCACCAGGATCAGGATCGGGGACCGGGGGATGCCTGGCAGATCGCGACGCTGCATGCCGAGAGTTGGCGGACGGCCTACGCGGGGATCACGCCGGACGGTTTTCTCGAAGGTCCCCTCTTGGAGGATCGCTTGGAGTTGTGGCGTGGGCGGCTTCTCCAGCCCTGCTCCGGAGCGGTGCTGTTCGTGGCGGGGAGCGACGGCGAAGTGGCCGGTTTTGCCTACGTGATGCCGCGCTCCGCCGGGCGGTTCCTGCGGGACAACCTGCATGCGAGGCCGGGACGGACCGGCTCCGGGATCGGGGGGCGGCTCCTGCGCCACGTGCTCGCGTGGGCTGCTCACGAGCGTCCCGGCAGAGCCGTCTGCCTGGAGGTACTGCGTGCCCACACCCGCGCCGTCGTTCTACGAGCGACACGGTGCTGTCCGTACCGACGAACGCGTCTGCCGTTTCGAGCGGGGCTTCGAACTGCCCGAGTTCGAGTACACCTGGCCGGTCGCCTCGCCCTCGTAGGCGCGCGGCATTCGGGTCCCGAGGGGTGCGACGACGAGGTCGTGCCACCTCAGCCTCGGCCGCGCGCGGCGAGGCGGCCGGCCCGGCAAGGTTCAGCGGCGCATCGCCGCGGCGCCCTTGTGGTGGTCCTGCGGCTTCGTCCGCTTGGCGGCGCGGCCTCGGGCGTTGTCGAACGCGGCGACCGGGTCGTCGGACTCGGTCCAGGGGAACGCCCCGCACCAGCGGCCGATCAGCCGGAACTGCTCCAGGGCCGCCTCGTGGCGGCGCGCCTGCAGCAGGTAGTACGCCAGCAAGTGGCGCAGCTGAGGGAGGTTTTCGTCGTCCGGGTCGACCTGGGCCAGCGACTGGGTGATCCGGGCCAGCGTCCGCCGGGACTTCCGGGCCTGTTCGCGGCCGGTTCCGCCGCGCGTGTCCAGTTCCTGCAAGGCGTGGAGGAACATTCCGGCCAGCGGGCTTCCGGCGGGTGCGTTGCCGACGGCTCGGCGGGCGAAGGCCAGCATCCGCCGGTCCGAGCCGTGCCATTTGCCGCACCAGTACTGCAGGGCCTGACAGTGGCCCATGTAGTGGTGCGGGGCGCGGGCGGTCAGGCCCTCCCAGAGGCCGCGGAACTGCTTGTGCGAGTACGACATCGCGCGCGCCGCGGTGATCATGACGACCCAGGGGCCGGGGTTGCGCGGGTCGAGCTCCGCGGCTGCGTGGGCGGCGTTCATCGCCTGCGGCAGCAGTGCCTGGAACTGCTGCATCCGCTCGGCGGGCACCATGGGGGCGTACTCGACGCCCCGGATCTCCCAGGCGCGGTGCAGGAGCAGGCCGGCGTGGACCGTGGCGGCGTCGCAGTTGTCCGGCTGCTCGGACCTCCACGCCTCGAGCCAGGCGTCGTCCTCGTCCGCGATCTGCTGGAGCACTTCGGTGCGGGACCAGCGGGAGTCCCAGTCGTCCCCGGCGGCGGCGACGTAGGCCGCGGCCGGCCGCCAGTCGCCGGCCCACGCGGCTTGGGCGACGGCCTGCATCTCCTTCAGGCGGTACGGGGGCGCCGGTGGTCCCGCCCGGCTGGCGTCCAGGGCCTCCCTCGGCACGAGCCCGTACGCGACGGGGACGAACTTCTCGCGAACCCACTTGTCCGCAGGGGGATGCAGGGGTCTTCGGGAGCGGTACTCGGTGATGAGGAAGCCTATGAGCCCGGCGAGCAGGGCAGGCAGGATGGCAGACACGCCCGGGATCTTCGCCGATGCGCGGCGGTGGGAGCAAGAAGAATTCTGGTGACGCCCGGGGGCTGGGCGGGGCGAAAGTTGCTGGTCGGGGCCCGTTGACCGGCGTCGAGGCCGATTGTCAGTGGTGGGTGAGACGGTAGGGGTACCGAGTCGGAAACGAGGGGGAGTTTGCCATGCCGGGTACCCAGAACTACATCAATCACGTCGCGCTCGTGCTGGATGCCAGCTCGTCCATGTCGCACCTGAGCCGCAAGGTCGTCGAGGTCGCGGACCAGCAGATCGCCTACCTCGCCCGCCGGTCGCGGGAGCTGGACCAGGAGACGCGCGTCACCGTGTACGTGTTCGCGGACAAGGTGGAGTGCGTCATCTACGACAAGGACGTGCTGCGCATGCCGTCCCTGAAGCAGCTGTACCGCGTCGGGGGCATGACGGCCCTGCTGGCGGCCACGCTGAAGTCGCAGCGGGAGCTGGCCCAGACGGCCCAGCTGTACGGCGACCACAGCTTCCTGACGTTCGTGCTGACCGACGGGCAGGAGAACGCGAGTCACCGCTGCCCCGACGCGCCGGCCCGGAGCCAGCGTGAACTGATCGCGGCGGTCGCCGACCTGATCGCGACGCAGGAGGACAACTGGACGCTGGCCGTTCTCGTGCCGGACCAGATGGGCAAGCGCGAGGCCATGCAGTGCGGCTTCCCGAACGACAACATCGCCATCTGGGACGCCACGAGCACCCAGGGCCTGGAGGAGGCCGGCCAGGTCATCCAGGAGGCCACGGAGAAGTTCATGGTGGGGCGTACGAAGGGGATCCGCGGGTCGCGGGCGGTGTTCTCCACCGGCGCCCAGGCCGTCAACAAGGACACCATCAAGGCCGCCGGCCTCACTCCGGTGAAGTCCTCGGACTACCGGCTCGTCCCGGTGACGCGTGACGCGGCGATCCGTGACTGGGTCGTGGAGAGCGGGCTCACGTACCGCACCGGTGGTGCGTTCTACCAGCTCAGCAAGTCCGAGAAGATCCAGGCGCGGAAGCAGATAGCCGTGCTGGAGAAGAAGTCCGACAAGGTGTACACCGGGCCGGAGGCGCGGGCGCTGCTCGGTCTGCCCGACCAGGAGGTCCGCGTCAAGCCGGACCACAACGACGACTTCACGATCTTCGTCCAGAGCACCAGCGTGAACCGGAAGCTCGTGCCGAACACGCGGCTGCTGGTGATGGTCTGAGGGAGCGGACCCGGGGACGTACGCGGGCGGGCCTGCGGACCGACGGGTCGTCAGTCGGACGGCTCGTCGGTGCGGGTGAAGGTGCCGAGGCCCTCGGCGTTCAGGTACTCGACGGTGAAGGACGTGCCGTCCGGGGTGAACGTGACTCCGGTGGGACCGACGGCGTTCTCGCCCGCGGTTTCGAAGCTGAACGTGTCGCCGTCGTAGTGGGTCAGGCGGTAGTTCTGCGGCTTCGGTCCCAGACGGAGCGTCAAAGCGCCGTCCTCGCCGGCGACGACCTCCGCCCGTCCGTAATAGGGGCTGTCGTACCGGCCCACGTAGGTGTCGGCGGGCTTCCCGGGGGTGGCGTCCGACGGCGGGTGGGCGTAGTCGGTCTTCGACCGGCCGGCGTCCTCCTGCTGCTGGTAGAGCGCGTCGACGAGGGGGATCCAGTCCCTGCTGGGCTCGCCGTACTGCGCGATGTCGAAGAAGTCCAGGGCGACGACGTCGGCGACGCCGACCGGGGAGGTGTTGGTGAGGACGACGATACCGAGCTGCTCGCCGGGCAGCATCGTCACGTTGGTGTGGGCGCCCTGGGCGAAGGCTCCGGTGTGCGAGAGCCTGAGCCGGCCCTCGTCGTCGTAACTGACGTTCCAGCCGAGGCCGTAGAAGGCGGTACGGCCGGCCGGGGCGCCGGGCGGGCCGGAGACGGATTCGGGCCAGTGGGTGCGTTCCAGGGCCTCGGCGTCGATGATCTGCTTGCCGTCGAGCTTTCCGTCGGCGAGCTGCAGCTGTAGCCACCTGGCCATGTCGCGGGCGGTGGAGCTGACGCCGCCGGCCGGGGACTGGGCGTCCGGGTCCCGGACGAACCGCGCCTTCCAGGCGCCGTCGACCTTGACGTGACCGTAGGCGCGGTCGGCGGCCTTCACGTAGTCCTCGAAGCGCGAACTGGTGGAGTTCATGCCGGCCGGTTTGTAGAGGACGTCGTCGGCGAGCTTCTCCCAGGGGACGCCCTCCCGGTCGGCGACCGCCTGGGCCGCCGCGGTGAGGCCGAAGTTGGTGTAGGCGTAGCTCGCCCGGAACGGGGTGAGCGGCTCGTAGCGGAGGTGGGACAGGATGTACTCGCGGTCGTAGCCGAGGTCCTCGAGGTGGTCGCCGGCGTGGTCCGGCAGGCCGCTGCGGTGCGCGAAGAGGTCGGCGACCGTCACGTGCGAGGTGACCCACGGGTCCTTCAGCCGGAAGCCGGGCACGTTCGGGGCGACGGGCTTGTTCCAGCCCTCGACGCCCACGGCACCGGAGACGATCGTGGAGGCGACCGGTTTCGAGACGGACGCGAGCTGGAAGACGGTGTCGGCGTCGACGCCGGCGTCCTCGCCGGCCTTCCGCACGCCGTATCCCTTGAGGTGGATCACCTTGCCGTCGTGGACGACGGCGACCGCCACGCCGGGCACTCCCGTGCGTTTCATGGCGGCTCCGACCACCTCGTCGAGCCGGTCGACGGCGCGGTTCACGTCTGCGTCGTCGAGCTGGGGCGGAGGCTGAGGCGGGGGCGGCGACGGACCGGGGGCGGTCGCTCCCAGCAATGCCGTCAGCCCCGCCGCGGCAAGCCATCGGACGATGCTCACCTCTCCATTCAAAGCCCTGCGACGCCGTCTGTCGCGCGCTGCCGCGGAGAGAGCGGGGCGGGCGTCGTGGGGGCGGGTGGTGGTGGCGTGCCGACGGGTGGGTAACGGTGGGCAGGTGTCTGGGACGCGGAGCCGTTCCGATGGCCGTGGGCTCCGGCTCGTCGATCCGTTGCAGGCAACTACGGCCTTCCGCGTGGGTGGTTGTGACGTTCGGCGCCGCGCTGGACGACGGCTCCGGCCGCCATGCGTGAGCTGCGGCGATGGCCGCTCTGCGCCGCGCTGAGGCGGTGCGGCAGGGGACGTAGACTCAGGGAGTGAACGAGAACCTCCCCCCTTGTCCTGAGTGCTCCAGCGCCTACACCTACGAAATGGGTGCGTTGCTGGTGTGCCCCGAATGCGGGCACGAGTGGTCGCACTCCCCCGCCGCCGAGGACGGTGGCGGCGAGAAGGTGATCAAGGACTCCGTCGGCAACGTGCTGGCCGACGGCGACACCGTCACCGTCGTGAAGACGCTGAAGGTCAAGGGCAGCCCCACCGGGATCAAGGCCGGTACGAAGGTACGGAACATCCGCCTCGTGGACGGCGTCGACGGGCACGACATCGACTGCAAGATCGACGGATTCGGCCCCATGCAGCTCAAGTCCAGCGTGGTGAAGAAGGCCTGACGCCGGAGGCCGGCTTCCGGCTCCGGTCCCGGCCTCCTCTCACTGCCTGTGGACGATCTTCTCTTCTCTCATCAGGCGGTCCAACTCTTCGTCCGACGGCGCGTGCAGCGTGTCCAGGAGGTGGCGGAGTCCGGTTTCGTCGAGGCTCTGGCTGGAGACCTCGACCTCCGTGTCGTGGTGCCGGCGGACGAGGGTGATGTGGCGGACGCCGTCGGGGAGGGTGCGGACGGTGATCAGCTCGCCTCGCGCGTTCCTGGTGCACGTCTCGCCCTTTCCCACGGGCGGCAGGCACTGGGCCGGCTCCATGCGCGGCGATCGGACGACGAGGCCCACGTACCCCATCCCGCTCCCGTCCTGGACGGGCCGGTAGTCGACGGTGAACGCGGCCGGGCCGAGTTCGGCGCGAGAGATGTGCATGCCCGGCGGCGGGGAGGCCAGGTACAGCATCTCCGATTGCGCCCGGTACCGGGCGAGCTCCGCCTCGTACCGGCGCTTCTCCGCCTGGTCCGGGCCGACGAAGCCGCCATAGGCCACGCCGGTCGCCAGTACGGCCAGCGCTCCCAGTCGTACCCACCGGTTCGGTACGAAGAACGCGGCGGCCACGGTGTAGGGCAGCCCGACCAGCGCGATCCGGACACCGGCGCTGCCCAGGTCGACGTCCTCGCCGTACGCGGCGACGCCCGCCAGGACGCCGAGCGTGCCCAGGACGAAGACCAGCGCCGCCCAGCCCAGGCGCCGCGGCACCGTGTCGCACAGCGGCACAGACGCCTTCACGGGTAACGCCGCCGTCGCCAGCAGGCCCAGCGTCAGTGGCAGGCCCAGAGCGAGCACCAGCAGCGAGGCCCCCGCACCGCCGGACCAGGCCGCCGCGAACAGCGCGAGCCCGAGCAGCGTCGCCGCGCCCGTCGCCACCGCCCACACCAGGGCGAGATGGAGGGCCGTGAGTGATCCATTGCGACGTGTCATGGCGGGGAGACTGCCAGTTGGCAGGGGGATGTACATGAGTACGGGTACTCAGTCCCCGGCCGTCGAGCGCGGGTGCGAGGCGCTCGGTGCGCGCGCCATGCGTCGCCTCGTCGCCCCGCCGCCCGGGCGGGGCCCGGCGTATCGTCGGGGTATGAGGCACGGGTGTGGCCTGCCCAGTGGCGCGGCTGTGCGCAGCCGGCGCCACGGTCGTGTGCGAACGGTGGCCGCCGGTGGTCGTCGCCCGTCCGTACGAAGGGCCGGGTGCGGTGTCCGGCCACGGTGAGCGGCCCGACGGCGACCGGCTGCTGGACGAGACGCTGGCGGACATCGTGCGCCGCACCGGCGCGTCCGCGGGCGCGGTCTACCTGTGGGACGAGGCGGCGGGGGTGCTGGGCCTCGTGGTGATCTGCGGCGTTCCGCTGGAGGTGGCCTGGCCGTGGCGGCGGGTGCCGCTGAGCGCGCCCGTCCCTGTGTGCGACGCGGTCCGGGAGGACCGGCTGGTGTGGGTGGGTTCGCAGGAGGAGATGGTCCGCGCGTACCCGCGTGCCGCGGCGAGCCTGCCCTACCGGATCGCGCTCGCGGCGGCGCCGCTGCCGGGCGGGTGCCGGGGCGCGCTGTTGCTGATGTGGCCCGCCGACCGCCCGCTCGGGGCCGACCACCCCGTCGGCGCCACCCCCCGCCAGCAGGGCAATATCAGCTCCGCGGCCCGGCGCGTCGCCCGCGTCCTGGCCGATTCCGCCGTACCGCCCGCCGTGCCCGAGCAGCCCCGCCTCGTCGCGGTCGGCTCGGCGCCTCGCGCTCCGAACGGACCGTCGCCGCAGGCCGCGGCGGACTACGTCGAGCGCCTGCCCGAAGGGGCACTCGGCCTGGACCTGCAGGGCCGCATCACCTTCGTGTCCGACTCGGCCGCCACGCTCCTCGGCAGCGACGCAGCGCGGCTGCTGGGCACCCGCCCGTGGCTGTCCCTGCCGTGGCTGGACGACTCGGTGGTCGAGGAGCAGTACCGCGCCGCCGTCATCAGCCGCGACCCGGTCGCCTTCACCGCCGTGCGCCCGCCGGACACCTGGCTGGAGTTCCAGCTGTACCCGGACGCCAGCGGCATCAGCGTGCGTATCTCCCGCGCCCCGGCGACCGACCCCGGCCGACCGGAGTCCGGCAGCGTGCCGAGGCCCGTGGGCGTGCCGACGCCCGGCGGCATGCCGACGCGGTCCGCCGGTTCCGCGCCCGCCGGCAGCCGGGAGACCGGGCGGCTGTACCAGCTGGTGCACCTGGCGGCCGCGCTGACCGAGACGGTGGCCGTGCGGGACGTGGTCGAGCTCATCGCCGACCAGGTGCTCCCCGCCTTCGGGGCCGACGGCCTCGTCCTGTCGGCCGCCGAGGCGGGCCGCCTGAAGATCACCGGCTACCACGGCTACGACCGCGAGACGATCGACCGGCTCGACGGCCTGCCCCTGGACACCCGCGTCACCCCCGCCGGAAAGGCGCTCGACGACGGCATCCCGTCCTTCTTCGCCAGCCCCGGCGAGATGGCCCGCCGCTACCCGCGAGCGCCCCAGATCAGCGGCAAGCAGGCCTGGGCGTTCCTGCCGCTGGTCGTCTCCGGCCGCCCCGTGGGCTGCTGCATCCTCTCGTACGACCGGCCCCGCTCCTTCAGCGCGGACGAGCGTGCCGTGCTGACCTCCCTCGCCGGACTGATCGCCCAGGCCCTCGACCGTGCCCGGCTCTACGACGCCACCCGCGACCTCGCCCACGGCCTCCAGCAGGCACTCCTGCCGCACAGCCTGCCGGCCCTGCCGGGCCTCGAGACCGCGGCGCGGTACCTGCCGGCCAGCCGGGGCATGGACATCGGGGGCGACTTCTACGACCTGATCCGCATCGACGCCGGCACCGTCGCGGCCGTCATCGGCGACGTGCAGGGGCACAACGTGCCGGCCGCCGCGCTCATGGGACAGGTCCGCACTGCCATCCACGCCACCGCGGGCGCGCCGCCCGACCAGGTTCTCGCCCGTACCAACCGGGTCCTCGCCGACTTGGAGACCGATCTGCTGGTCTCCTGCCTGTACGCGCACATCGACCTCGTGCGCCGCGAGGCCGTTCTGGCCAGTGCGGGACACCCGCCGCCGCTGCTGCACCGGCCCGACCGGCCGCCGTCCGTCGTGCGGCTCGACCCAGGCCCTCTGCTCGGTGTCGACCCGGGCGTCTCGTATCCCCTTACTCCGTTGTCCCTCCCACCCGGTACGACGCTCGCGTTCTACACCGACGGTCTCGTCGAAGCCCCGGGGAGCGATCCCGAGCACGCGGCCGAGGCGTTGGCGCGGGAACTGGCGCGGTACGGCGGCCAGGAGTTGGAGCCGCTCCTCGACATACTCCTGCGCCATGCCCGGCCCAGCGCGCACTACACGGACGACATCGCGCTGCTCCTCCTGCGTACCGGCGCAGCGCCGGAGGCGGGGCGCGGGCCGGGACCGGAACGGCCTTGACCTCAAGCTTGCTTGAGGTGCAAGTGTTGTGTCATGACTTACGACGACACGACGATTCTTCTGTTCCGGAACACGATGCGCATCACCGACGGCCACCTGGAGGACTTCCGCGAGGCCATCGCGCGGGCCGTGGCGTTCGCGCAGGAGCACGGGCCTCAGCTGATGGTGCAGACCTTCGTGGACGAGGAGCGGATGCTCGCCCACAGCTTCCAGCTGTACCGGGACTCCGACGCCGTGCGCACGCATTGGCGGTTGGCGGACCCGTACATCCAAGAGGTGATGAAGCACTGCGAGGTCGAGCGCTTCGAGGTCTTCGGCGAACCCGACGCCGACGTGGCTGCGGGTGTCCGCTCGGCTCTCGGGGAAGGGGAGGCGGTCACGTTCCACCCGCGCCTGGCGGGCTTCGTCCGGTTCGCTCCGGGGGGCGAGTAGGCGCTGCCGGGCCGGAGTTGACGGGGACGCCGAACGCCGGTTCGGCCTGAGAGGATGTGCGCCATGGATTCCGAGCCGGACAGTGGGCCCACCCGCCACTTCGACGCAGGCGAGCCGTTGGCCCGGTTCGCGGGCCGGATGCTCGTGGTCTGCCCGCGGTGCGGTGGCCGTGCCCTGGTCGTTCCGCTACCGGGCCTGCCGCCGCTGAAGTACTACACCGAGTTCTTGTTCCGGCCGCGCCGACTGGCCTGCGGCGGCTGCGGCGCCCTCGCGGAATGGGAGTCCGAGGTGCGGGGCGCGGGCCTGGTTGGCGTCACGCTGGGCGGCAGTGAGGACCCGTTCTTCCGGCGGCCCTTGTGGCTGCAGACCCGATGCGCCGGCCGGATCCTGTGGGCGTACAACGAGGAGCACGTCGACGCGCTGTCCTCGTACGTCGGCGCGCGACTGCGCGAGCGGGCCGGGTGGCGGCCGACGACGGCCATGTTCGCGCGGCTGCCGTCGTGGATGAAGAACTCGGCCAACCGCTCCGAGGTCCTGGCCGGCCTGGAGTCACTGCGCGCCCTCGCCGAACGGTCGGACCCCGCCGACCGCTCCGACGCCGCACACGAACGCGGCGACCGCCCTCGACCGCACGGAAGCCTGTACTTCCGAGGCGGCCCCTATCGGACGATGCCCTGAACAGGGTGGTGCAGCAAAGGTGTCGGCCTCGGAGCGACCGGGGCGAGCGGCATGCATGACGGACTCAGGTAGCGGCGTACTCGACGACAACCGCAACCACCGAATGCCCGCTGCCCCCGGTACGGCTACAGCAGCTGGCCCTGCGAGGTGACCGTGAACGTGCGACCGCGGACGGCAAGGCCCGCGGTGTCGCCGGCCGCCCCGCCCTCGTCGGCCCAGGCCAGGAACGTCGTGTCGCCCTCCCCGCCCTCGAAGACCGCTCCGGCCGACAGGTTGCGGCGCTCGGTACTTCCCGTTCAACAGGGTGGCCAGGGCCGCGACGGGCAGGCTGATCGGCGCGGTGAGCCCCGGTCAGGCGGCCTGGCTCGTCGTTGGCCTCGACGAGCTGATCGGCCGGGGGCACTTTCGCGTCGCTTCGTTGGCCCCTGAAGCGAGGCGGGCAGGTGGGGAAATGCCTAGTCGATCTTGATCGACTGTGGAAAGGTTTCGGGCGTGACTCGTGACTCGCGGATGGACCGGATCGGGGCTGCTTTGCGGGGCGAGAACCCGACCGTGCTGCGGCGGCTTGAGTCGGGATTGGCAGTGACCGGCGACGTTCAGTTCTTGCCGGGCTACTCGGTTCTCCTGGTGGATGAACCGAATGTCCAACGGTTGTCCGACCTGCCGAGGGCCAAGCGGCTGGCGTTTCTGTGCGATATGGACCGGCTCGGAGAAGCGGTTGAGCGGGCCTGTCGGCAGATGGACCACGACTTCCGCCGGGTCAACCTGGAGATCCTGGGCAACACCGATCCGTTCCTGCACGCCCATGTCTGGCCGCGGTTCGAATGGGAGCCGGCCGACCTGGTGGGCAAGCCGGTCTGGCTTTATCCGCGGGAGCGGTGGCGTGACGAGCGGTTCGGACTCGGTCCGCAGCATGATGCGCTGCGGGATGCCATCGGCAGCGAACTCGACCGGCTGCGTTCGACGGTCTGACAGCGGCCTCGCCCACCGCCAGACCGCCTGGCCGCCCGGCCCGGATCAGGGCCTTGGCGTGGCCCGGCTGCCTTGCGAGGTCGTCGGTGTCCGTGCGGGCCCCGCTGTGCGGTCGGCTCGGATGTTCAGTGGGTGGTGCGGGGTTCGCCGGTGTGTCGGTCCAGGCCCGCCTTCCAGCGGCGTTGCTCTTCGAGCCAGTGGACGTAGCGCGGTGAGGTGTTGCGGAGGTCGACGCTGAGGGGGTACGGGGCGAACTCGTTCCGGAGCAGCTTGTGGAGGAAGTCGACCATGCCGCAGGGGTACAGCGTGAAGTCGTCCGGGGTGTGGCGACCGCAGACGAGGACGGGCCATCGGTCCGGGTCGGGGTCGGTCGTCAGCCAGCAGAGGATGTCGGCGCCGGAGGTGACGCCCCAAGCGAGGATGTGAGCGGGGTCGATGTCGAGGCCCTCCTGGCCCTCCAGCATCTCCCAGGTGTAGCGGGCGTTCTCGGTCTCCTCCTCGAAGGTGCCGGGATCCCACTGGATGTACTCCTTCGGCAGAGGCATGAGCACGCTGACGCCCTCGAAGGAGCCCGCGCCCCACAGGGACATGAAGGCCATGTAGTCCTGTGGGAACCGGGTGCCCCACCGCGCTTCCGCGGCCTTCCAATCGATCTCCTCGTCTGCGCCGAGGTCGGGCGGGAGGATCTCGGCCAGCGCCGCGATGTCCATCGGGTGTTCCATGGCAATCCCTTCGATCGGATTGCCGAGCCTACGAGCGCCCACTGACAGCGGCGCGGCGCGGTGCTCGGTCCAGGCGGACTCGCATGGCGCTGCACCGTGGGATGTCAGTGGCGTCGGCGACGATCTCCGGTATGACTTCGACTGCTGCCGATTACCTCTGGTTCGAGGAGCGCTTCCCCGAGCTCGCGGAGGCGTACTGCTTCACGCTGGTGCACCGACTGACGCCTTCCGAGCTTCTCCGCCGACTGGAGGGACGGGAGGAGTCTGCGCGGACCGGGGTGGAACAGGTGGTGGAGGCAGCGTTCGACCTCCTGGAGTCCGACGATTCCCTGCAGTTCCTCGCCATGACGCCCCTCGGGGACTGGACGCTGCTGATCGAGCCGAATGGCTATCTCGGCGTCACGGAGGAGAGGGCGTTGCCGACGTCTGCCGGCACGCGTTGGGTCTCACACTTCGTGAACATCAACGGCGTCGATCTGTTTCTCTGGGCGGAGGACACGGCGAACCGCCTGTCCTTCGAGCCCGGGTTCCCTGACAGCCGGTGGGGAACGGCGCCCGACGAACTCCTGACGGTCATGCAGGACATCGGCTTCCAGTTCTGGGAGGAGACGTCCGACACCGCGCGGGACATGTCCGCGTCGGCCGCGTTCGCGCTGGCCGAGCATCTGACCGGCGTCCGCATCACTCCCGAACTCCTTCGAGAGACGACGTTCACTTGCGGCAGCGCGAGGATCAGGTGACCGAGTGGCGTCGGGGCTTCTTCGCCTGAGAACTCCTCACAAATGATCTCCGACGTGGTTGGACCACTGCGAAGCCGACGATCCGGGGTGAGGAATGACTCGTCCGATGCCGTGGGAAGTCGACGACGAGCTGTAAGCAGTGATCGAGTCGCCTGAGGCCCGCTGGCCTCGTATCTGTACGCCACAGGTGATTCCTCAGGTGCGCCTGACGGCTCCCCTCCCCTTGTGCTCTCGTGATCATGGGCTGCTCCTGTTCCGGGCGCCGGCGCCTTGGGGCGTCGGTGCTGTGGGTGAAGGCTCCGGCGGTGAGGACGGGGACGGTCGTGCTGGTGTCGCGGTCGGTGGCGAGCGCCGCGTCGTCGGCGAAACCGGTCCGGATGAGTTCCCTGCCCGAGGAGCAGGTGACCACGGTGCCGGCGATGTCGTCGGTGTCGACGAAGCATGCGCGTGCGGCGGTTGCCTCGGGGGACAGCGGGCCGGCGCCCTGGGAGTCCAGTTCGGCGATGATCGCACCGGCGCCCAGCAGGTCCTCCAGCGCGGGTCGCAGGGTTCCGTCCGGCCATCGCTCACCCGCGGCGATCACTGCGACGGGACGTGCTGAGGTCCCGTAGCCGTGGCGGGCCGGCCATCGTCCTACGGCGGTGGCGTTGCGCAGACAGCCCGCCACTACGGGCGTCGCCTCACCGGCTGCTGCGGCGATGGCGGATCCGTTGGGCGAGGGCAGCACGAGTCGGGGGGTGAAGGGGGCCTGCCGGAGTGCTGCCGGAGACAGCGACCACGGTGAGGTCGGGGTGGCGGCGCGCCGCCCCACGGCCAGGGCCGCCGAGTTCATCCGGGCGAACGCGGTCGCCGTCTCGTCGCGCCACGCGTAGGGGAAGACCCGGGTCCCCGCTTCGACGGCGACGGTCACCGATGTCGTGAACGACAGGACGTCGACCACCACCAGGCAGGCAGCGTCCTGCGCCAACTGCCGGGCGCCGGTGGGGCCCCACTCGAATCGGACGCCGTGCTCTCGCTGCAGGAACCAGTCGGTCATGGGGGCGAGTCCCGCACCGGTTGATCCACGAGAACTGCTGCGGTCAGGCCGCAGTCTTCGCGTAATCCCCCCGCCTGGGCCATTTGCCGTCGTCGTGCATGGGGTTGGACGCGTTGGCTGTGGTCATCCTGGTTCTCCTTGTGGCGGTCTGGGTGTCGGGTTTCAGCGGCTGATGCGGCGCGGGGCCGTCACCGCGAGGAGTTTGTCGGGGTTGCGGACGGCGTAGAAGTGGGTGATCTTGCCGTCGACGACCTCGATCAGGAAGACGCCCTGCACCTGGTCGCCGATGTGGACGACCAGCGCGGGCGTGCTGTTGCAGTTCGCGAGTTCGATCCGCATGTCGCGTGCCCGCGAGCCGTCGCCGAAGAGGTCGGCGAGGAGTGTGGTCACCTTCTCCACGCCCACCACCGGCCGGCGCGCCGCGACGGCCTTGCCGCCGCTGTCGGCCGTCCAGGTGACGTCCGGGGCGAGCAGTTCGAGCACGCCCTCCAGGTCGCCCGTGTTCGCCGCGGCCATGAACCGCTCCGTGACCAGCACGGTCGTCGCCGCGTCGGCAGGCGCGAAGCGCTTGCGTCGCGCGCTCACGTGGGCCCGGGCCCGGCGGGCCATCTGGCGCACCGTCGCCACGGGCCTGCCCACCGCCGCGGCGATCTCCGCGTGGTCGAAGTCGAACACCTCGCGCAGCACGAACACCGCGCGTTCGTCGGGAGTGAGCGTTTCGAGCAGGACCAGCATCGCCATCGACACCGACTCGGCGAGGACCACGTCCGCCGACGCGTCGTTCTCCTCCAGCAGCAGCGGCTCGGGCAGCCACGGGCCGACGTAGTCCTCGCGGCGGCGCGCGCCGGCCCGCAGGGCGTTCAGCGCCTGCCGGGTCACCAGTCTGGCCAGGTACGACCTGGTGTCCCGTACTGTCGCGAGGTCGACGTCGGCCCAGCGCAGGTAGCTGTCCTGCAGCACGTCGTCGGACTCGGTCGCGGAGCCGAGGATCTCGTAGACGATCGTGAACAGCAGCGGCCGCAACAGGGTGAACCGTTCGGCGTGTTCGTCGGTGTTCACCCGCGTCCCGCCCCCGTGCGCGAGGGTCGGGCCGCCGACGCCGCGGGCGAGGTGGGGTGTGCTGTTGTCCGTCACACCTTTACGACACCGTAGGGTGCCGAAATGTGACAGGTCGGCGAGTGATGTGGGTCACTGGGGGCCGTCAGAGGCTGTCAAGGCCGTCTTCTCGCACGCGCTGGGCCAGGTCGATCTTGGTGTAGGCGGGCCTTCCGGCCAGCAGGTACTTGGACTTGGCGCGCTTGAGGTAGTCCTTGGCCGTGTGGGGTGAGACGCCGGCCCGGCGCGCCGCCGAGGCGAGGGTCATGCCGGAGGCGTAGTCGAGGAGGATCCGCAGTTCCATCGGGGAGAGGTGCGGAACCGCTCGGGCGGGCGTCTCCCCCGGCGACCGGCCGCCGTCGGTGATCCGGCCGAGCCACCAGGGCAGTGCGGAGGCCGTGAAGTCGTTGCTGTAGACCTCCGGCGGGCGGCCGCAGCGGTAGACGTCGTCCCTGATGCCGCCGTGCACGCGGAAGCCCAGGCCGCGCACCAGCGCCTGGTAGTCGGGGCTGGCGGTGGAGACGATCAGGCGCTCGCCGTCGACGGCCTGCCGCAGGACGTACCGCAGCAGTCGGGCCCGCACGGCAGGGGCCGGGCAATGGGCGGCGCCCAGGAACAGTCCGCCTCCGGCGAGGGTTCCGCTGTGCTGCTGCACCAGCGGCTCCATGCCGTCGACCGTCCGCTCCCCGATCGGGATGAGGCTGGCCAGGCCGATCGCGCGGCCGTCGCGGTCACGGGCGATGTGGAAGGCGGAGATGTCGTCGGCGGCCCAGCGCTCGGTGAGGCGGTCGCAGCGACGCGGGTCGAAGCCGCTGCGCAGGGCCCAACCGCGCATCAGCCGCCCGATGTCGCCGGCGTCGTCGTCGCGGGCGGTGCCGACGCGCACCGACGGCTCGGCCGCCGGGAACAGTTCGGTGCGCAGCAGGGGGTCGCCGCTGAGGAAGAGGCCCTGTTCGGCGAGGGCGGCGCGTTCCTCCCGGTCCTCGCGGTCCGCGCGGCCGCGCAGGCGGGTGCGCTCGCGGTTCCGGTCGAGGAGGGCGAGCCGGTAGCCGAGCGCCCGCGTGCGGACGGTTCTGTGCGCCTCCGGCTTCCGCCAGCGGTAGGCGAGTTCGAGGACCGTACGGTACGGCTCGACGATGCGCAGGCCGAGCGCGTCGCGGTCGACGATGCTCAGGGCGGCGAGCGAGGCGTACCGGTCCGGGCCGCCGGGCAGCAGCTGCTCGTCGCCGGACCACACGGTGGCCAGCAGGCGTAACGCGTGTTTGCCGCGTCGGCCCGGGAGTTCGCGGCCGAGCCGGTCGAGGATCTCCCCGGCGACGGCGTCGGCGACGGCCCCGGGAGACGACGCCGGGACGCCGGAGGCGAGGGCCCGGCGGACGGCGGCCGCGAGCAGCGGGATGCCGCCGGAGAACCTGGCGGTCACCGCGCGACCCTCGGGGTCGTCGAGGCCCTCCGTCTGGAGAGCCATCCGGCCGTCGCAGGCGGGTCTCACCGTCACGGCGACGGCGCCGGAGTCCGCCCAGCGGGCGTCCGCGAGGATCGGGCGGCGGCTCACGACCACCACGCTCCCACGGCCCTGCGCGGCGGCCCCGGCCTGCCACGCCCCGGGCCGCGCGGCAGCCAGCCCGGCATCCTGGAGCGCCGCCAGCACGGCGTCCCGCCGCAATGCGCCGTCGACGCTGTCGATCACGAGCGTGCGCCGCGGTACGGCCTCCGCCTCGTTCAGGTCCGCCCCATCCGTGCAGTCCGCCGGCTCCGTGCAGTCCGCCGGATCCGCGGAGTCCGCCGGCTCCATCAGCGACGTAAGCGACGTCAGCGCCTTCAGCGCCGGTCCCAGCGCGGCGAGTCCGTCCGGCCCGTCCACGTCCACTCGTGCCGCATCCGTGAGGCCCGAGGCGAGCCACGTCTTTCCGACTCCGAGCGGTCCGGTGAGATTCACCAGCCGATGGGTCTCGACCGCCGCGCGCAACGCGTTCAGGACCATGCCCCCCCCGTGAAGTCCCCACAAAGCACGCCTTGTCGGGTCGGGCCCCCTTGCCCGGCGCAGGACTGTACTCAGATCAGCACCTGCGGCACAGACCTGATACAGCCTCACTTTTCAGCCGTTTCTTCGAGGCTTCGAGCAGACGCCGCACCCGGACACAAGCCCCCCGAAAGGGGGACTTCGTCGGCTCCTCGCGAGCTGGTTGGCTGCGTGTCCTGCGACCGGGGGCTGCCTCCCCGGAAGGACCGGGATCCGTGAAGGAGTGACGGTGCTCGACTTCTGGCTGACCATGGCGGACAAGGAGTTCTACGTTCCGCTGGAGCGCGCGTCCCACGTGGGCGAGAGGTACGCACCGTCCGAGGTCCCCGACGGCTGGACCGGCAAGGCCGACGGCGTCTGGACGCACTGGCGGCCGGCGGAGCCGGTGATCGCCGAGCAGGGGTGGAAGGTCCATGTCTCCACCGTCCCGTCGCGGCTGCGCTTCACCCTCGACACGGTGGCCGGCATCTGCTTCGAGGAGGGGCTGGCCTTCAAGCACCTCTCCGCCCAGCTCTTCTTCGAGGCGTTCCACCACAAGCACGCCGCCCGCTCCCAGGCCGGCAAGTTCTGTGCGATCTACCCGCCCGACACCGAGACCGCCCGGCGGCTGATGGACCGGCTGTCCACGGAACTGAAGGACGAGGTCGGGCCGTACGTCCTCACCGACCGGCGCTACGGGGAGCGGGGCGTCGTGCACTACCGGTACGGGGCCTACCTCACGCGGACGTCCGTGCGGCTCGACGGCACCACCGTCCACCTGGTCCGCGACGGCCAGGGGCGGGACGTGCCCGACGTGCGCTCGGCCCAGTTCGTCCCGCCGCCCGGCATCGAGGACCCGTTCGCTCCGCCGGCCGAGCCGCACACGGGGCCGATCCTGCTGAACGACCGGTTCGAGGTCACCGGCGTCATCCGCCACAGCAACGGCGGAGGCACGTACCGGGCCACGGACACGGCCACCGGACGGACGGTCTTCGTGAAGGAGGCCCGCGCGCACAACGGGATCATCGGCAACGGCACCGACTCCCGCGACCGCCTCCGTCACGAGCACGCGATGCTGGAGCGCGTCCACGCGCAGGCTCCGGGGCTCTGCCCCGAGCCGATCGACTACTTCACCGAGTGGGAACACGACTTCCTGGTCACCGAGTTCGTGGAGGGCACGGGCTTCCTGCAGTGGGTCGCCACGCACACGGTGATGGGGCGGCTCGGCGTCGCACCGGAGCGGCACGCCGCGTACCTCGCCGACGTGCGGCGCATCCTCGCCGAGCTGCGCGCCGCCATCGACCGGCTGCACGGCATCGGCCTGCGGTTCGGGGATCTGAGCCACGGCAACGTCGTGGTCGGCGACGATCTGGGCGTCCGTCTGATCGACTTCGAGACGGCCAACCCGCTGACGGAGAAGCCGTCCCCGCTGGGCACTCCCGGCTACAAGCCGCCCCGCGCCCTCGCCGAGGCCGGCGTGGAGGACGACGAGTACGGGTACGCCGGACTGGCCCTGTGCGCGCTGTTCCCGCTGAGCCAGCCCCTGGAACGCGATCCGCGCGGCCGCGCCGAGCTGTACCGCAGGGACCTCGAACAGGGCGTCCCCATCCCCGAGGAGCTGTGGCGCACCGCGACCCGCTATCACGGGACGGCCGTCGTCGAGGCCGCTCCCCCGCCGTACGAACTGCCCACGGCGGCCGAACTGGACGAACGCCCCGAGGAGTCGCTCGCCCGCCTGCGCACGGGCATCGCCGCGGGCCTGCTGGCGATGGCCAGGCCGGACGGCCAGGACTGGGTGTTCCCGCCTTCGCCGCGGGGGTACGGGGTGAACACGCACTGCCTGGAGCACGGCACCGCCGGAGTCCTGCACGCGTTGCTCAGGTCCGGTGTCGAGGTCCCCGACGAGCTCGTCGCACGGTTCCGCGACGACGCGCTCGCGCACGCCGGGTCCCTGGCGCCCGGGCTGCAGAACGGCACCGCCGGCCTCGCCTGGGTGCTGGCCGAGCTGGGCCTGCACGCCGAGGCCGAGGAACTGCTCGACGCCTCGCTGCGGCACCCGCTCAGCCTCTCCTCGGCGCACCTCGGCCACGGAGCCGCCGGCATCGGGCTGGCCCATCTGGACCTGTACGCCAGGCTCGGCGGCGACCGGCGGCTGACCGTGGCCGCCAAGCTCGGCGACACGTTCATCGGCGAGAACCGGGAGCACGTCCTGTCGGACGCGGGCACACCCGGACTCGCGTCGGGTCTGTCGGGCACGGCCCTGTTCCTCCTGGCGCTCGGCGAGCGCACCGGCGAACGCCGGTATCTGCGGGGAGCGGTCGGTCTGATGCACGCCGAACTCGACCGGGGCGTCGAGGGCGGCGAGGACGGGCTGCTGTTCCGGGACGACAGCCGGACGCGGATCCTGCCGTACCTGTCGCTCGGCTCGGCCGGCGTGGCGACGGCGCTGACGCGGGTCGTCGCCGCCACCGGCGACGAACGCTGCGCCCTGGCGCTGCCCCGCGTCCTGACGATGTGCCGGCTCACCTGCGCGGCGGAGCCCGGCCTGTACACGGGCGTCGCCGGCTGGGCGTACACCCTGGCCGAGCACGCCCGGTGCGCGGGCGGGCCCGGGGAGCTGCGGACCGCCGTGCGCATCGCCACGGGCCTGGCCAAGTACGCCATCCGGCACCCCACGGGTCTGCGCGTCCTCGGCGGCGGCGAGGAACGCTTCCACGCCGACCTGGGAGGCGGCAGCGCCGGAGTGCTGCTGGCCCTCGCCCGGGTCCTGGACGGACCCGGTGTGCCCCTGCTCCCCTCCGAGCCGGAGCCGGAGCGCACCCCCTGAACTCCGGGGCCCGGCCGGCCGTACGAGCCGGTCGCGGACCCCGGCGGCGGCAGCACGCCACCCGGCGGGCGCCGTACCACCACCAGGAGCACCACACGAGAGGAAGGAAGCCACCATGAACGCGGTACTCGCGCTGCAGGCCCTGGAGTCGTCCGACGAGGTCTTCGAGGCTCCGGCCATCACCGGCCAGGGCAGCATGGTCAGCTACTACAGCTCCTGCTCCACCACCTGCGACCCGTGCTGATTCCGGGCTGACCGCGCGGGCTGCCGGGATCACCCCGGCAGCCCGCGCCGGGCCCGGACGGCCGAGGATCCACGACAGAGGCAACGGAGAAGGGAGCACCATGAACGCGGTACTCGCCCTGCAGGCGCTGGAGGAGACGGTCCGGCAGCGCCTCGACGAGACCCCCGGATACACCGGGGTCGGCAGCATGATCAGCGTCTTCAGCAGCTGCTCCAGCATCGTGTGCGCGGCTCAGTGATCCGGTCCTGTACGACTCGGGCGGCGCGCGGGTTCCCGGCGGAGGCCGGAACCGCGCGCCGCCCGCGGCATGAGGGGGAGGCATCCGCCCATGGTTGACACGGCACCGCGTCCGGCGGACCGCGGGGACTCGGCAGGACGGACGGGCTCGCCTGCGGTCCCGGGCCCCATGGCAGCCGCGGGGGCAACGGCGGCCCCGGGGGCACCTGCGGCCTCGGGCCGGCCGCCGCGCCGTCCGGCCGATTCCCGTGCCTCCGCCTCTCCCGCCGGGATCCCGACGCTCTCCCTCTCCGAAGCCCTGGCCGGGCTGCGCGCGTACGTCGCCCCCGAGCGCCGTCGTGTGCTCACGGCGAGCCTGCTGCTCCTGCTCGCGGGGGCGATCGGGCTGCTCCAGCCGCTCGTCGTCCAGCGGGTGTTGGGCGGCGCCGACCCGATGCGCGGGGCCGGCGTGTTCGTCGCGCTGCTGATGGGTCTGGTGATCCTGGGTGCGGGCGTGTCCGCGTACGGCAACTATCAGTTGACCGCTGCCGCCGAGGGCGCGGTGCTGACGGCGCGGCGGCGGCTGACGGGACACATCCTGCGGCTGCCCATGGCGGACTTCCGCCGCCGTACGCCCGGCGATCTGATGGCCCGGGTCACCGGCGACACGACCCTTCTGCGGCAGGTCGTGCTGCAGACGCTGGTGCAGGCGGCGACGTCGGTGGTGACCGCGATCGGCGCGCTCGTGCTGATGGCCTGTCTGGACCTCGTCCTGCTCGGGGCCAGCGTCCTGGCGATCCTGCTTCTGCTCGGCCTGGTCGGCCTGGTGATGCCCCGGATCCGCGACGCGTCGCTCGGGGCGCAGAACGCCATCGGCGAGATGGGCAGTGTCCTGGACCGGGCCTTGTCGGCGTTCACCACGGTCAAGGCCTGCGGCACCGAGCAGTTCGAGGCGGAGCGCGTGGGCGCCGCGGCCGAAGACGCCTACCGGCACGGCGTGAACCGGGCTCGGTGGGACTCCGTCGCCACCGCCACCGCGGCGCTCGCCGTGCACCTCGTGTTCCTCGTCGTGCTGGGCGTCGGCGGGCTGAGGGTCGCCGACGGGACGATCTCCGTGGCCACGCTGGTCGCGTTCCTGCTGTACGTGCTGTTCCTGGCCCAGCCCGTGATGGCGCTGGTGGCCGTCGGGGCGTCATTCCAGACCGGGCGGGCCGCGATGCAGCGCATCGGCGACGTCCTGCGGCTGCCGATCGAGCCGCCCCGCGCGACGGACGCGTCACGTGAGATGCCCGCCGCGGGCCCGGCGGCGGTGGATACGGAGGAACTCCGCTTCGACCGGGTCTCCTTCACCTATCCCGGCGCTCCCGCACCGGCCCTGCGGTCTTTCACGCTCACGGTCCCCGCCGTCGGCCTCACGGCCCTGGTGGGGACGTCCGGTGCGGGCAAGAGCACCGCCCTCGGCCTCATCGAGCGCTTCCACGACCCGGACGCCGGCGCGATCCGCCTCGACGGCGTCGATCTGCGCTGCTGGGACCTGCACGAGCTGCGCGCCGCGATCGGCTACGTCGAGCAGGACGCCCCCGTCATGGCCGGCTCGCTGCGCGAGAACCTGGTCTACGCGGCCGAGGGCGACGTGACGGACGCCGAGCTGCGCCGGGCCCTTGAGGCCACCCGCCTCCAGCCGCTGTTGCACCGCCTCGGCGACGACCTCGACGCGCCGATCCAGTACCGGGGCGTCTCCCTGTCCGGAGGCGAACGCCAGCGCGTCGCGATCGCCCGCGCCCTGCTGCGCCGGCCACGCCTCCTGCTGCTCGACGAGGCGACCTCGCAGCTCGACGCCGTCAACGAAGCGGCTCTGCGGGACGTGATCCACGAGCTCTCGGGCCGTACAGCGGTGCTGGCGGTTGCTCACCGGCTGTCCACCGTCCGGCGCGCCGACCGCATCGCCGTCGTGCACGCGGGCACGGTCCAGGCGATCGGCACCCATGAGGAGCTGCTGCGCGGCGATCCGTTGTACGCCCGCCTCGCGGCCCATCAGTTGCTGCCGGACGAGGGGGGCTCCGCCCGCCGCGGCTGACGGGGGCGCGGGTGCGGAATGGGAACATTCGGTCGGCCGCTTCCCCAGCGGGGGCCGCCGGCGCCGCTGACCTGCGCGGAGCCCGCCGACGGGGGCGGGAGTCCCACTCGGGTGGCCGACAGGGGAGCCTGCGCGAGGGGGCGGCGCGGAAAGTATCATCAAGTGATGTCTGACATGACTGAGACCACGCCCGGGTGGCTGACCACCGACGAGCTGGACGCGGCACGGGCCCGGATGCCGATCCTGTACGTCGAGGCCGTGCCCGTGCGGGTGGACGAGAGCGGCGAAGTCAGTAGTATCGGCCTGCTCCTGAGGATCGGCGCGGACGGGGCGATCAGCCGCACGCTGGTGTCCGGTCGGGTGATGCACCACGAGCGGGTGCGTGACGCGCTGCTGCGTCACCTGGAGAAGGACCTCGGGCCCGTCGCCCTCCCCCGGGTGCCGGCGTCGCTGCAGCCGTTCACCGTCGCCGAGTACTTCCCTACGGCGGGGATCACCCCGTTCCACGATCCGCGCCAGCATGCCGTCTCGCTCGCGTACATCGTGCCGGTGACCGGGGACTGCCGGCCTCGGCAGGATGCCCTGGACCTGGTCTGGTTCAGTCCGCAGGAGGCGGCCTCGCCCGCCGTGCAGAGCGAGATGCCGGGCGGTCAGGGCGTCCTGCTGAAGCAGGCGCTCGCCCACGTGGGTCTCACGTACTGACGCACCGTGCCCTTTCCGCCCGCCTCGGCACCTGACGGCTCCGTACCGCGGGTGCCGGGTCAGCGTCGGTCGTGCGGACGAGGCGTGAGCCAGCCGGGGTCGGCCCACGTGACGTCGGCGGGGAGGCGTGTCGCGTAGGCGGGGTCGGCCTCGGTGCGCAGGCGGACGCTCTCGTGGACGTGCGCAGCGGCGGGCACGCGGCGGCGCCGGTAGGTGAGGAGGGCCCATACGCGGCCCATGCGGTGGACGGTGCCGTGCGCGTGGTCGGGGGTGAGCGCGAGGTGTTTGACGTACGCGCCGGGTTTCAGGAGGAGGCCGGACTCCAAGGCGCCGTCGACCATCCACTTGAGCGCGACGGCGGGGAGCCGGGGGTCGTCCTCGAAGGTGCCGCCCACGTCGGAGTGGACTCCGGCGAACCAGACCTCCTCGATGACCGGGCCGCGGCCGGGGGCCTCGGGCGGCAGGACGAGGTACTCCTCGTACGGGCGGCGTTTCTCGTCGATCGACACGGCGTGGCGGACGCGCGCCACGTTGGGGATGCGGCGGGTGTAGAGCCAGCGCAGGTTCCAGCGCAGGACGCCGGCGGCCTTGACCGAGTCCCAGATGCCCATGAACGCCACGGGGATTCCGGTGCGTTCGTCGACCTTGCGGCTGAACGCGTCGGCGAACTGGTGGAGTTGCTTCCAGTCGTCGTCCGTCCAGGTGTGGTTCTTGGCGTAGACGGCGACGGCGTAGGGGACGAGGTTCTCGGAGCCGGGGCGGAGCAGACCGACCGATTTCAGCAGTCCGGCGAGGGCCCTGGCGGTGTACGCGCCGCGGCTGAAGCCGAAGAGGTGGATCCGGTCGCCGGGCTCGTAGTGCTGCATCAGGTACGTGTACGCCTCGGCGAGGTTCTGCTTGAGGCCGGAGCCGAAGGCGAGGCCGAGGAGCCGGGAGAGCTTGCGGGAGGGGGCGGTCCACGCGCCCGCCGCGGAGAAGGTGCCGACGCCGGGGTCGTAATAGGCGATCTGCGCGGCGGGGTCGTGGAGGTCGAGCATCTCGTAGAGCTTGACGACGTTCGTGTTGCCGCTGGCCTTGAGCTGATTGCCCGTCCCGTCCAGGCAGACCACGATGTTCTTCCCCATCACCGCCTCCGGGGGATCGCGGACTCCGGGGGCGCTGAGTGCGCTCCCAGGGGGCACATAGTGCGGTCATTCCTATAATAGAAGTGAAGCATTCTCCTGGCCTGCCCGTACCGTCACGCGGAGGTCCGGTTCCATGGCCCGCTTCATCGTGCACCTGGACGAGCACGCGGGGCCGTCCTCCACACACGCCCTCGTCATCGGTGTGGGCGCGTACGCGCACCTGGCCGGCGGGGCGGATCCCACGAACCACCCCGGTGCCACCGGAATGCGCCAGCTGTCCTCCCCGCCGCTCTCCGCGCGGGCCTTCGCCCGCTGGATGATCGAGCAGTACCACGACGAGCAACGGCCGTTGGGCAGTGTCGCGCTGCTGCTGAGCGAGGCGGACCCGACCCCGTTCGTCCATCCCGGCTCCGGTGCGCAGCACGAGGTGGAGGCCGCGACCATCGACAACATCGTCGCCGCCGTCACCGAGTGGAAGGACCGCGGGGACCACGACCAGGCGCGGCTGGTGTTCTACTTCTGCGGGCACGGCGTCTCGCTGGGCTTCGACACCTCCCTCCTCGCCGCGGACATGTTCGCCGACCGGAACAGTCCGCTGAACGGCGCGCTGCACTTCGAGGCGCTGGCGCGCGGGCTCAACAGCTGCCGCGCCGGGCAGCAGGTGTTCTTCGTGGACGCCTGCCGGGCCGGCTCCGACGCGCTCGTCCGGCTGGTGGGCCGGGACACCCTCGGGAGGGTGCCGGTCGCCGGGAACCTGCGGCCCGACGGGTTCGTGGCGCGGGAACACGCCGTCTACTTCGCGACCCTGCACGGCGAGGAGTCCTTCGCCCGCGCAGGCAGCGTCAGCTTGTTCACCGACGCCCTGCTGCGCAGCTTCGACGGCGCGGGCAGCGAGAACACGGAGGGCCGCGTGTGGCGGGTGACGACCGGCACCCTCATGCACGCGATCAGCCGCTTCATGCGCGAGCCGCCGTTCGCGGGCGTGCTCGCCGGGGGCGCGGTGCCGGTGAGTCCGGAGTCGTTCGACTTCGACTTCCACCAGTTGCGGGGCGAGCCGGTCGTCCCGGTGTACATCGGCTGCCGGCCGCGGGAGGACAACGCGTTCGCGGAGTTCGTGTGCCGGCGTGCCGGGCAGCCGGAGGCCGGTGCCGCGGGCGACGGGCAGGCCGAGCACCGGCGTCCGCCGCTTCCGCCCGGGCCCGGCGACGAGCCCGACCTGCAGGAATGGGCGCTGTTCCTGCCCTTCGGGCGTTACGAGGTCGAGGCCGTCCTCGGCCCGGAGGACGTCCGCCGGCAGGAGCTCGATGCCCGTCCGCCCCTGTTCCGCGTGGGATTGGCACGGCCATGAGCAGCACCGCACTCGCCGTACGGCTCTTCCTCTCCTCCGCCGGGGAGAGCAACGACGCCGTGATCGTCGGCGACATCCGCTCGGCCGACCTCACCGGCGACACCCGGCGCAGCATCCTGATCCCCTGCGGCACGGACCCGCGGCCCACGTCGTACGAGGTGGCCCCGGGGCGCTACGTCGTCTCGGCCACGCTGCCGTCGGGGCTGGTGCTGACGGAGGACGCGGTGGCGGAGGCGGGCCGGGAGACGGTCGTGGACTTCGTCATGACGGACTCGCCGTACGAGACGCACTCCTGGCAGTACCTCATGGGCAACATCGAGCCGGAGAGCGTGTACCGGAGCGCCGCGTCGGTGCCGCTCGCCGAGTCCGTGGCCTCCCGCTCCATGGTCGCGCCCGTGGCCGGGCCGGACGGCGCGCTGCCCGAGACGCCGTTCCCGGACACCACCCCGCTCGCCACCTGGATCGGCGACGCCCCGCCGCCGCACCGGTCCTTCGCCTCGATGCTGGCGCTGGACAACGACGCCGTCGCGCTGGGCCGGTTCGTCGCGGCGGGGCAGCCGCGGGTGCTGGCGGCGCCGGACGTGGCCGGGGAGTCGGTGACGCCGCTGTACCGGTTCGGCCCGGACGGGCCCGTCGGGGCTCCGGGGCCGCCGCCCGGGCAGCGCCAGTTCCTGGTCGTGGAGGCCGGCGAGGCCGCCCGTCTGGTGACGCTGCCGCTGCCGTGGGGCCCGTACGAGGTCGAGGTGCTGGTGAACCTGCGGCAGAGCCCCACTGGCAGCGCCGTCGCCGTGACCGTCCGCGACCCGGTGTGCGGCGCGGGGCTGGCGTACATGGCGCAGGGCGCGCTGGACACCGCGGCGCGGCTGTTCACGGACGTCGAGGGGATGCTGTACTCCAAGGCCCAGAACCCGCTCGCGGCGGCGGCCGGGGCGTACGTCCTCATCGGCACCGATCATTCCGGGGCGCAGACGTACTGGGATCCGTGGCTGGAGCGGCTCGCCGACGGGTTCCCGTGGCTTGCGGACGGGGCGATCCTGCGGGCGGTGCGGCTGCTGCGGAGGGTGTCGGGCGGCGGGCGGCAGGGGGCATCGGCCTCCCCGGCCGCGGCCCGGGAGCGGGGGCGGGAGCTCGCGCGGGCGGCGCTGATCGAGGCGTTCGACCGCGGCGTCCCGTACTACACGCTCGGGCTCGCCTGGCTCGTCGAGGGACTGTCCGCGTTCCCCGACGATCCCGAGTGCGCGCGCCGGCTCGACGAGGTGCGCCGGCTGTCCTGGCTGGCCGACATGCGTGAGCCGTTCCTGATCCTCGACCTGCGGCAAAGGAGTGCGTGATGCTCCGGCTCACGATGCTGCCCGCGGAGGACGGCGACTGCCTCCTCCTCGAATACGGCAACGACGACTTCACCCGGCGCGTCCTGGTCGACGGCGGCCGGCGCGGTACCTACCGGCGGATCCGGCCGCTGCTCGCAGGTCTGGACGGGCCGATCGACGTGCTGGTGGTGACCCATGTCGACCAGGACCACATCCTCGGTGTCCTGGCGCTGCTAAACGACCCGGAGCGGCCGGTGGACATCGGGGACGTCTGGTTCAACGGGTTCGACCATCTGCACGACCGGGAGATCTTCGGCGCGGTGGACGGGGAGCTGCTCACCACGGCCTTGATGACGCAGGGCATCCCCTGGAACCAGGCGTTCGACGGGCGCAGCGTCGAGTTCGGGCATCCGCCGAGCTGGTTCGACGACGGCTCGACGATGGAGGTGCTGGCGCCGGACCGCCGCCTGCTGGAGTCCCTGATCGGGCAGTGGCGGACGAAGTGCGAGCAGGCCGGCCTGATCCCGGGCGTGGACCCGCTGGAGCGGGAGGCCGTGCCCGGGATCGAGCGCTTCGGCGCGATCGACGTCGACGCGCTGGCCGCGGCACCGTTCAAGAGGGACGGCTCCCCCACGAACCCGACCAGCATCGGGCTGCTCTTCGAGTTCGAGGGCACCCGGATCGTCCTGACCGGCGACGCGGACGACCCTCGTCTCGTCGCCTCCCTCCGGCCGCGCGCCGAGGCCGAGGGCGGGCGGCTGCGCGTCGACGCGCTGAAGGTCGCCCACCACGGCAGCGCCAAGAACCTCTCGAACGACCTCCTCGGCCTGCTCGACTGCGGCAGATATCTGATCTCCACCAACGGCAGGGTGCACGGCCATCCGGACGACATCGCCATGGCGCGGATCCTCAAGAACGGCGGCGAGTCGAAGGAACTGGTCTTCAACTACCGCGACCGGGCCGCGGCCTGGGACGTGGCCGACCTGCGGGAGCGGTTCGGCTACCGCGTCTCGGCGCCCGAGGCGGACGCCGAGGACGGGTTCGTCACCGTGGAGTTCTGACCCCGGTGCGGTGCCGGGGCCGGTTGGGGCCGGTTGGGGTCCGTCGGGTCCGTCGGGGTCAGGACACGACGGGCTCGGCCTCCACTTCGGTCAGTTTGACGGTGCACAGCCCGCCGCGCTCGGCCGTCACGTCCGTCACCTCGAGCTGGGTGCCGGGCGCGAGGATGTATTCCTCCTCCCCGGTGAAGGCGGAGAAGCTGCGGATGCCGACGGCCTTGGCCGGGGTGACCTCGAAGAGGGTCCGCCGGCCCCGGCTGCCCAGGAACGCGCGGGCCACGCTCAGTTCGGACGTGCACGAGGACACGCCCCACCAGGTGACCGTCCGGCCGACCGGGTACTGCTTGCGCAGGTCCAGGGAGACTCCGCGCCACAGCGGCCGGGTGTGGGCGGGCAGGCCCGAGACGGCGGAGAACAGCAGCCGGAGGTACGGGAGGTAGGGCACGACCTTGCTGCGGTCCGGGGAGCGCAGGACGGCGTTGATGTCGCGGTAGAAGCCGGATTCGCAGGTGTAGAGGTAGAGCGCGGCGATCGCGTCGGCGGAGAGTCCGACGGCCGACTCGTCGGCCCGTCGCTTGCCGAACTCGCGGGACCGGTCGATGTGCCGGCCGAGCCCGTTCAGTACCTCGGTGACGGGGGCGACGGCGTCCTCGAAGCCCATCAGCGGCGTGTCGAACACGCCGGTGATCGCGGGCAGGACGTGGCCCTCGTCCTTGACGCTGGTCAGCCGCTCCAGGTACAGCTGGTGCAGTTCCATGGTGGAGGCGATGAAGGCGCCCATGCGTGCGGCGACGTCGCCGTCCCCACCGCCGGTTCCGGTGCCGTCGGCGCCGGCCGGGGCGTCGTTCCAGCCCTTGCTGGGGAGCCAGTCGACCGGGTCGGCGCCGAGCGAGGCGAGGGCGTCGTTCACCGTGGCGAAGTGGTCGCCCTCGCAGAAGACGTCTCCCTGGGCGGCCGGGTTGACGTGGTCGAGGTGCCGGACCTCGACGCCCGGGTACTTCTTCTCGAGCCGCTGGACGATCTTCTTGAGGCTGCGCGCGTGCGCGCCCCACCAGGCGAAGACGACCCCGCGGTCCTCCTCGTCGGCGTCCTGCTTGGCCTTGAGGATCTCCTCGACGATCCGTTCGGCGACGGGCCGCCAGAACTGGGTGTGCCGGTCGGTGCCCATCGCGCCGTCGCCGCTGGCGGTGAGCGAGGCGTTCAGGAGCAGCACGCCCTGGGTCAGCATCGCCTGGAACCACTCCGGCGGCTGGACCGTCTCGCGCTCCTTCAGCAGGGCGCGGACGTCGGCGATGGGCGTCTTCTTGACGATGCCGTACTTCCACATCGCCGCGGCCTTGATGATGCAGCGGATGCTGACGACCCTGCCGAACTGGCTGTCCTTCCAGTCGTTGAAGGTGTTGTCGAACATCGCGATGCCGGTGGCGCTCTCCGGCCGCGGGTAGGGGTTCTGGCCGAAGACGACGACCTTCCACTTGTGCGGCGGATGGGGCTTGAGCGCCTGGAAGGTCAGCTCCCGGACCGGGACGACCTCGGGGCTGCGGCCGGGTCCGATGAACTGGGCGGCGTCCGGCTGGTTCTCGATGACGGGCTTCAGGAGCGGGAGCCAGGGCTCGCCGCCGCCGTTGAAGAGCTCGGTGAGGGCGAGCGGGTCGTTCGCGTCGGGCTGCTGGGCCGGGGTGGTGGCGTCGCTCATGGGGGAAGGGCTCCCGGTGGTCGTGCTTGCGGGCTGGTCGTGGCCGGATCCCGGGGCTGCGGGCTGTCCGGCGGCGGAGGCGGGGGCGGAGGCTGAGGCCGGGGCAGGGTCAGCGACGAAAGGAATGCCCTTTCGGCGGCATGATGCGCACCCGCTTCTCGACCGGCTCGTGCTCGATCCCGGCGAGCTGGGAGACGATCGTCGTGCGCAGCTCGTCGTCGTCCTCGAACCAGTGGTCGTGGAACAGCGTGTAGCCGGTCCACATGAGGTTGGCGCACACCCGGGCCGGCACCCGGCCGGTCTGCGCGCCCAGGCCGACGAGCGCCACGGAGCGGATGCTGCCCGGCGCGCTCCGGTTCTGCCGGTGGACGGCCTGGAAGGCGGCGGCGCAGGCCAGGGCCACGTTGAGCGTGGCGCTCACGTTCTGCGAGGACTGCACCATCGTCGGCGTCGATATGACGAAACGGGGGACGGTCGCACCGGACGGGACGCAGACCGCGCTGCCCACGGGCAGGGTGCCGCCGAAGCGGTCGCGGATCGCCCGCTGCACGCGCAGCTGGATGCCCGCGCCGAGGTGCCGCTTGATGACGCCGTCGAGCCCGCCGTCCATCCGGCCCTTGGAATTCGTCGGGCTGACCCAGGCGTCGACGTCCTCGTCGAGGATCGAGCCCCGCCGGATCTCGATCCCCGGCGTGTCGGCGAACGCCGCCCGCCACGCCTCCACGACGCCCTCGTTGACATCGGTCAGCATCACCCGGAGCGCGCTCTGCGCACGGCCTTCGGTCATCGTCCACTCCTGTCGGGAAACGGCCCTTCCAACACCCCCGACGCTATCGGCCACCACTGACAACGCCGGTTCGGAGCAGGGACGATGACCGCCCGTCACCCGGTACAGCCCGGGCGTTGGCTACTCTTCCCGGGCGGCGGTGCCGATCACCTTGGTCGGAGTGATCCGCACGACCACCCGCACGGTCTCGGGCGGCAGTTCCAGATACTCCTGACCCGCGCCCCGGCCTTCGTAGCTCTCCGCGAGGGCGACGGCCAGGGCGCGGCCGACGTCCTCGGAAACGGCCCCGGATCTCGGCGTAGCGCAGCGGCTCGTGGCGGTCGTACACGAGGAGGCTGACCCAGGGGTCGGCCTCCATGTTCTTGATCTTGCGGCGTCCCGCCTGGCTGGAGACCAGCAGCTCGTCCCCGTCCCGGCTCACCCACACCACGGAGGTCTGCGGCGAACCGTCGGGCTGGCGGGTGGCGAGCACCGCCGGATTGACGTCGTCGAGGAGCGCACGGACCGGATCGTTGAGTCGTATCGTCACCGGGTGACGCTAGGGTCGGCGACCGGCCCCTGCCAAGCCGATTGTTGCGTCGGCGGCCGACAGGACGGTCAGGGGTGCCCTTGAACGTGCTGCCTAGACTTCCCGTATGCATCGTGATCACGCTCCCGCTCCGGATCTCGTCTCCGACCTGGCGCCCACCGGCGTCCTGCGCGCCTCCGTCAATCTCGGCAACCCCGTGCTCGCGCAGGGCACGCCGGAGGCGCCGTCGGGCGTCACCGTCGATCTGGCGCGCGAGTTCGGGGCGCGGCTCGGGGTGCCGGTGGAGCTGCTCTGCTTCGACGCGGCACGCAAGTCGTACGAGGCGATGGCGAGCGGGCGCGCCGATGTGTGCTTCCTCGCCGTCGACCCGGCGCGGGAGGCGGAGGTGGCGTTCACGGAGCCGTACGTCGTCATCGAGGGCGTGTACGCCGTGCCGCGCGACTCCGCGCTGCGGAGCCCGCAGGACGTCGACGCGCCCGGCGTGCGCGTCGGCGTGAAGGCGGGCTCCGCGTACGACCTGTTCCTCACCCGCACTCTGCGCCACGCGACGCTCGTGCGGGGCGAGGAAGGCGTCGACACGTTCGCCGCGCAGGGCCTGGAGGCGGGCGCGGGCATCCGGCAGCCGATGACCGCCTACGCCGCCGCGCATCCGGAGGTCCGCCTCATCGGCGAGCGTTTCATGCAGATCCGCCAGGCGGTCGGCACGCCCGTGAGCCGGTCTGCGGCGACCGTCGCCTTCCTGCGCTCGACGGTGGAGGAGCTGAAGGCGAACGGCTTCGTGGCCGCGTCCCTCCGTCGTTCGGGACAGGACGTGAGCCTGCTGGCTCCGCCGGCGGCCTCCTGAAGGCACCGGGCGCGACCGGTCAGGACGGCGCCGCGTAGCAGTGGACGGACACCCGTTGCGACGGGCTCCAGTCCTGCTCGACCATGGCCATGCGCCGCCAGCCGAGCCGTTCGTACGTGGGAGAGGCTGACGTGACCGGCGAGGCGGCCCGCGCGTTCGGCCACCCAGGCGTCCAGCCGGGAGGGCTGCGTCAGCCAGGCGTCGGGGTGCTCGGGCCAGTTCACGGGATAGCCGTCGCGGCGGTGGACCTCGGCGAGTGCGCGCACGCACGGCTCGACGTCGTCGTCGGTCCTCCGCCGGACGCGGAGGCCCGGGCTTTGCTCATGCACTCCTCGCTCGCTCACTCCGGGAGTGAGCCACGGCCGGCGGGCTCGCCGTCCGCGTCGTGCCGCTCGCACTGCTGCCGCCAGCGGCGCAGGCCGTCCACGATGTCCTCGTGGGAGTGGTACCACTCCCCCTCCCCCGAGGTGCCGTGCCACACCGCGGAGGGGCGGGCCGGGTCCCGGCAGAGGTCGAAGCCGTGGAGGTAGGTGAGGGCGGTGGTCACCGGCCCGTCGAGGTCGGTGAACGCGCCCTCGCCCTCGACCCAGTGCACCGTCCACGCGTGCACCGCCTCGCGGGAGAGCTCCCCGTCGGCCAGTGCCTGCCAGCGGGTGGCGACGTCCTCGCGGGTGGGCGGGGCCGGGGGCGCGTCCTTCGGCTCCTCGTCCGTGGCCAGCCGCGCGTGGCGTTCGACGTCGTAGCGGCGGCCGTCGTACTCCAGCTTCCGGCGTTCGACGCCCTCGGCGCTGAAGCCCGCCGCGCGGGCGACCTTGCAGGACGCGGGGTTGTCGAGCCGGTGGCCCAGTTCGAGCCGGTACAGGCCGAGGTCGTCGAAGCACCAGCGGGCCAGCGTCCGGCACGCCCGGGACGCGACGCCGCGGCCCCGGGCCGCGGGCGTCGTCCAGTACGACACCCAGCCGGTCCGGTGGCGGCGGTTCACGGCGCCGACGGCGACGTTGCCCAGGGCGGTCCCCGCGGCGTCGACCACGGCGAAGGCGTACGCGGTGCCCGCCGTCCACTGCTCCTCCCTGGCGGTGATCCAGCGGCCGGCGTCGGCGAGGGACGTGAGGGGCACGTCGGACTGCCGGCTCATCAGCGGCCCCTCGAACGCCTCCAGCACGGCGCCGGCGTCCTCGGGCGTCCAGCGGCGCAACCACAGGTCTTCTGACACTTCGCAGCGTTCACGCATGCCCGCGAGTCTCCCCCGGGCCCTCCCCTCGCCGCGAACGGTTTCCGGCGTGCCGACCGGCTCACGCCCGGGCCCGCGGGAAGAATGTGACGGCGCCGATCGTCCCGAGCATCCAGGAGAGCACCATGGGCAAGGTCATCACCGGCGCGACGATGTCGCTCGACGGGTTCATCGCCGGCCCCGAGGAGAGCGGCTTCGACCTGCTGTTCCAGTGGCACGGGAACGGGGACGTGGAGATCCCGTTGGCCGGAGCCGACCTGCCGCCGCTGCGGATCTCGGCCGCGAGCGCCGAGCTGATCAGGCACGAGTGGGAGGGCATCGGCGCGCTGGTGGTCGGCCGGTACCTGTACGACCTGACGAGCGCCTGGGGCGGGCGGCATCCGCTGGACGTGCCCACGGTCGTGCTCACCCACAACCGCCCGGCGGACCGGCCCGAGGACGACGAGAACTTCGTGTTCGTCACCGACGGCATCGAGGCCGCCGTCGCCAAGGCGAAGGAGCTCGCCGGGGACCGGAACGTCGTGGTGAACGGCGGGCAGATGGCGCGGCAGTGCCTGGAGGCCGGGCTGCTGGACGAGGTGGGCGTCGAACTGGTGCCGGTGGTGCTGGGCGGCGGGAAGACGCTGTTCGGCGAACTCGCCGGCGCACCGGTGCAGTTCGACGGGCCCGTCACCGTCGTCCAGGGATCGGGGGTCACCCACCTGCGCTACCGCGTACGGAAGTAGCGCCCGGGCCAGGCCCCTACACGTAGCAGTCCAGGACCAGCGGCAGGTCCTCCATCCACTCCCGCAGCTTGGACCGCCTGCGGGCGGGGAGCACGATCTGGTGGACGGCGCCGTTGTGGAGGCGGACGGTGACGCCGAGGTCCTTGGGGCCGACGGCGGCGTACTCGACGGCCGCGACGGCCTGCCAGGGGAACTCCAGGTCGCCGGTCTCCGTTCCCAGTGCGACGCCCGAGGCGTCGATCAGGACGGAGCGGTGGGCGGTGACCGCCAGGAAGGACACGTCGTCGTCGAGGGGCGCGGCGGCGGTCGGGGCCTGGTGGAGCGGAACCGCGCCTGCGGGACCGTAGGAACCGGCACCGATCGGACCGTGGGCGCCGGCGACGGCCGGTCCGTAGGCACCGTCGCCGGCGGCCCCGTGGACGGGTGGCCCGAAGGCGCCGGCGGCGGGTCCGTACGCGGGCGGGTACGAGGGCGCGTACGCGGGCGGCGGGGGCGTGACGACAGCGGGGGCGGCGGGAACCACCGGGGCGGCGGGCACGGTCGGGGTCTGCGGCGGTGCCGTGTCCGGGACGAACAGGTCCAGGAGCTGGGCCGGAGTGGGCCGCTCGGCGGGGTCCTTGGCGAGGCAGGACGCGAGGACCGGCCGGAGGCCGTCGGGGACGGCGGTCAGGTCGGGCGCCTCGTGGACCGACCGGTACATCAGGCCCATCGGCGTACCGCCGCCGAAGGCGCTGCCGCCGGACGCCGCGACGAGGACGGCGCCCAGGGCGAAGACGTCGGCGGCGCCGCCGACCTCCTGGCCGAGCGCCTGCTCCGGGGCGAGGAAGCCCGGCGTGCCGAAGGCCACGCCGGTGGCCGTCAGGCGTGTCGACTCCAGGGCCCGCGCGATGCCGAAGTCCAGGACCCGCGGGCCGTCCGGAGCCATGATGATGTTGCCGGGCTTCAGGTCGCGGTGGACCAGCCCGCAGCGGTGGATGGCGTCCAGTGCCTCGGCGAGCGCGGCGCCGAGCCCGCGCAGCCCCGCCTCGTCCCTCGGCCCCTCGGTCTCCAGCAGGCGGGCGAGCGTCGGCCCGGGGATGTACGCCGTGGCGAGCCAGGGCGCCGGGGCCTCGGGGTCGGCGTCGACGACCGGGGCGGTGTGGAAGCCGCCCACGCTGCGGGCGGCGGCGACCTCGGCCCGGAAGCGCTCGCGGAAGTGCGCGTCGCCGGCGAGTTCCGGGCGGGCCACCTTCACGGCCACCGCGCGTCCGCCGCGCGAGCGCGCGAGGTAGACGGTGCCCATGCCGCCGGCGCCGAGCTCGCGCTCCACGGCGTACGCCCCGATGCGCGCGGGCAGTCCCGCACGGTCCGGACCGCCGGTCCCGTCCCCTGCGTCCGCCCCGTCCGGCCCGTGCATCATGTACTGTCCGCCTCCCCCTGTGTTCCGGCGCGCATCAGTATGACGCAGGTCGGAGGGGTCTTCTGCCGCCGTGTCAGCTCTGCGGGCCGCGTTCGCCGGCGGCGACTATCGTGCCCTGGGCCACGGCGACCAGGCGCTCCTCGCCGTCGGCCGACACGGTGTGGAGGGTGCACTGGCAGACCGCCTGGCGGCGGGTGGTGACGAGCGCCCTGGCGCGGGCGACGACGGTCTCGCCGGTGGCCGGCTTCGCGTAGTTGATCTTGTATTCCGCGGTCAGCGCGTCACCGCCGAGGGCGAGACCGCCGGCGAACGTCAGCGCGTTGTCGGCGAGGTAGCTCAGGACGCCGCCGTGCACGAAGCCGTGCTGCTGCAGCAGTTCGGGCCGCACCTGGACGCGGATCTCCGCGAAGTCCGGGCCCACGTCGCCCAGTTCGGCGCCCAGGAACTTGCTGAACGGCTGGGCGTCGAAGACGGCGTGTGCGAAGGCGGTGAGTTCGTTCGTCATGGCGCTGTCCCCCCGGAAAACAGAAACGGCAAGGAGTCACATACTCCTCGCCATGCTCAACTTATAGCGCACGGGGGGCCTTGCCGCAAGGCCCCGGTGGTCCTGCAGAATCGCCGACCTCAGCAAAGTTTCAGGGGGAATGAATGAGTGACGTCATCGTCGTCGGCGGCGGTCCGACCGGTCTGATGCTCGCGAGCGAGCTGCGGCTGCAGGGCGTGGACGTGGTGGTGCTGGAGAAGGCGGCACGACCGGCGGACGAGGTCCGCGCGCTGGGGCTGCACGCCCGCAGCGTCGAGATCATGGATCAGCGAGGGCTGCTGGACCGGTTCCTCGCGCACGGGCAGCAGTTCCGGGTGGGGGGGTTCTTCGCGGGGCTCGGCACGTCGTGGCCGAGCCGGCTGGACACGGCCCATTCGTACGTCCTCGGCATCCCTCAGAACGTGACGGAGCGGCTGTTGACCGAGCACGCGACGGAGCTGGGCGCCGAGATCCGGCGCGGCACCGAACTGGTCGGACTGAGGCAGGACGAGGACGGGGTGACCGCCGAGCTGGCCGACGGCACGCGGCTGCGCTCGCGCTACCTGGTGGGCTGCGACGGCGGCCGGAGCACGGTGCGCAGGCTGATCGGCGTCGGGTTCCCGGGCGAGCCCGCGCGGGTGGAGACGCTGCTGGCCGAGGTGCGGGTGGACGTGCCGCCGGAGACGCTGATGGCCAGGATCGCCGAGGTCCGCAGGACCGTGATCCGGTTCGGCGCCGTGCCGCTCGGCGACGGCCTGTACCGCCTGGTGGTGCCGGCGGAGGGGCTGACGGAGGACCGTACCGCTCCGCAGAGCTTCGAGGAGTTCAAGGAACGGCTGCGGGCGGTCGCCGGGACCGACTTCGGCGCGCACTCGCCCCGCTGGCTCTCGCGTTTCGGTGACGCGACGCGTCAGGCGGAGCGGTACCGGGTCGGCCGGGTGCTTCTGGCGGGCGACGCCGCGCACATCCACCCGCCCACCGGCGGCCAGGGCCTCAACCTCGGCGTGCAGGACGCGTTCAACCTCGGCTGGAAGCTGGCCGCGGCCGTCGCCGGCTGGGCGCCGGAAGGGCTGCTCGACAGTTACGAGAGCGAGCGGCACCCGGTGGCCGCGGCCGTGCTCGACAACACGCGGGCGCAGATGGAGCTGATGTCGCTGGAGCCCGGTCCGCAGGCGGTGCGCCGGCTGCTGGCGGAGCTGATGGAGATCGAGGAGGTGAACACGTACCTGATCGGGAAGGTCGCCGGGGTCTCGGTCCGGTACGACTTCGGCGAGGGTCACGAGCTTCTCGGGCGGCGGCTGCGGGACGTGGCGCTGAAGGACGGACGCCTGTACGGGCTGATGCACCGCGGTCGCGGGCTGCTCCTCGACGGGACCGGGCGGCTCTCGGTCGCGGGCTGGGAGGACCGGGTGGACCACGTCGTCGACGTCAGCGCGGAGCTGGACGTTCCGGCGGTGCTGCTGCGGCCGGACGGGCACGTGGCCTGGGTGGGCGAGGACCAGCGGGGGCTGACCGACAGCCTGCCCACCTGGTTCGGCGCGGCCGACCTGGGCTGAGCCGGTCGGCCCGGGCGGCGGGCGGCCCAGGCGGCTCGGCGGAGGGCGGAGGGCGGCGGGCGGCGGGCGGCGGGCGGCGGGCGGCGGGCGGCGGGCGGCGGGCGGCGGGTCGAACCGGTCGTCCGCCGCCCGGTACAGCAGCAGCCGCCAACAGCCGTTCGCTGCAGGGCCATTGACTTCCTACTGGCCGGTATCGATGATCGCGGGCATGGCTGACACCCCCGACCGTCTTCCCGAGTTCCCGCGTGACTTCCTGTGGGGCGTCTCGACGTCCGCCCACCAGATCGAGGGCGCTGTCGACGGGCGCGGGCCGTCCGTGTGGGACCTGTTCACGGCGGAGCCGGGGAACGTCCGGGACGGGTCGACGGCCGTGGTGGCGTGCGACCACGTCGCGCGCTATCGCGAGGACGTGGCGCTCCTCGCGGATCTGGGTGTGGACGCGTACCGCTTCTCGGTGTCCTGGACGCGCGTCCTGTCGCCGGGCGGGCTGGACTTCTACGACCGGCTGGTGGACGAGCTGTGCGCGCGGGGTGTGCGGCCGGTGCCGACGCTGTTCCACTGGGATCTGCCGGCGGGCCTGGACTGGCTGGAGCGGGACACCGCGTTCCGCTTCGCCGAGTACGCGGCCCTCGTCGTCGCGCGCCTGGGCGACCGGGTGACGAAGTGGATCACGCTCAACGAGCCCGCCGAACACACCCTGCTGGGTCATGCGCTCGGCACGCATGCGCCGGGGAAGAAGCTGCTGTTCGACGCCCTGCCGGTGGCGCACCACCAGCTCCTGGCGCACGGACTGGCGGCGCGGGCGCTGCGGGCGGCGGGGGTGCGGGACATCGGCATCGCGAACTCGCACGGCCCGACCTGGCCGGCCTCGGCGGATCCGGCCGACACGGAGGCCGCCGAGTTCTACGACGTGATCCTGAACCGGTTGTTCTCGGACCCGCTGCTGCTCGGCGCGTACCCGGCGGGGCTGGGCGAGTTGATGCCGGGGGACGTCGCGGCGGATCTGGAGGTCATCTCCCGGGACACGCTCGACTGGTACGGCATCAACTACTACCAGCCCACGAAGGTGGGCGCGCCCGGCGGTCCGGACGACGGCGCCACCGAGTTCTCCGGGATCTCCCTGCCGCCCGGACTCCCCTTCTCCGTCCGGGAGATCGACGGCCGTCCGGTCACGGACTTCGGCTGGCCGGTCGTGCCGGAGGCGCTGACCGAGCTGCTCGTGGGCTTCCGCGACCGGTACGGGGACCGGCTGCCTCCGGTGGTGATCACGGAGAACGGCTGCGCGTACGAGGGGATCGACGACCAGGAGCGGATCGCGTACCTGGACGGCCATCTGCGGGCGCTGCACGGGGCGATGACGGCGGGCGTGGACGTGCGCGGCTACTTCGTGTGGTCGCTGATGGACAACTTCGAGTGGGCGGAGGGGTACACGAAGCGCTTCGGTCTCGTGCACGTCGACTACGGCACCCAGGTCCGTACGCCGAAGTCCTCGTACCACTGGCTGCGCGACGCGCTGCGGGCGCAGCGCGCATGACCGCGGCCGCCGCGGCGTTCGCGGAGCCGGCCGGCCGGGTGGGCCGGGGATGGACGGCGGCGCTGTCGCTCGCCAACGGGGCGATCTGGGTGGGCTGGTACGGGCCGCTGCAGATCCTGCTGGCCCGGCAGGCCGAGCTGTTCGCGCCGGCCTCCGGGCTGTCCAAGGAGTCCCTGCTCGCGTGGGTGACCGGGGTGGGCGCGGTGGTGTCGCTGGTGGCCAATCCGCTGTTCGGCGCGGTGTCGGACCGTACGGTGTCGCGGCACGGGCGCCGGACGCCGTGGATCGTCGCCGGTACGGGCGGCGGCGCGCTGTCGCTGCTGCTGCTCGCGGGCGCGGAGGGACCGGCGGAGCTGTTCGTGGGCTGGGGGCTGGTGCAGCTCACGCTCAACGCGGCGTTCGCCGCCGTGACGGCTGCCGTGCCGGACCGGGTGCCGCGGGCGCAGCGCGGGGCCGTGGGCGGCTGGCTGGGCGCGGCACAGCTCCTCGGTGTGGTCGTCGGTACGGGCCTGGCGACGGTGGTGGGCGGGGTCGGCGGCGGGTACGCGGCCTGCGCGGTGTTCACGCTGGTCGGGGTCGCGCCGTACGTGCTGAGGTACCCCGACCTGCGGCTGGCCGCGGCGGAGCGGCCGGTGTGGTCGTGGCGGGGGTTCCTGGCGGGGTTCTGGCTGAGCCCGCGGCGGTATCCGGACTTCGGCTGGGCCTGGCTGACCCGGTTTTTGATCAACCTGGGCAACTCCCTGGTGCTGCTGTACCTCTTCTACTACCTGCGCGACGGGTTGCGGTACGAGGATCCCGGCTTCGGCGTGCTCGTGCTCACCGCGGTCAACGGCGCCACGCTGCTCGCCACGGTCGTCGTCGGCGGTGTCTGGTCGGACCGGGTGGGGCGGCGCAAGCCGTTCGTGTTCTGGTCGGGTGTGCTGACGGCCGCCGCCACGGGGATGCTGGCGGTCTGGCAGACCTGGCCGGGCGCGGTGGTCGCGGCGGCGCTCCTCGGGATCGGCTTCGGCGTCTTCACGTCCGTCGACTTCGCCCTGATGACCGACGTCCTGCCGGAGGCGCGGGACCGGGGCAAGGACCTCGGCGTCGTCAACGTCGCCAACTCCCTGCCCCAGGTGGCCGCCCCCGCCCTGGCCGCGCCGCTCGTCAACCACCTCGGCGGCTATCCGGCCCTGTTCCTGACGGCGGCCGGGGCGGGACTCGCGGGCGCCCTGCTCGTGCGGCGGATCCGCGGGGTCGCCTGAGTCCCCCGGGTCAGGCCGGGGCGCCCAGTTCGGGGTGGGCGTCGAGGAGTCGGGCCGGGGCGGCCTGTCTCCAGGAGTCCACGACGATGGCGCGCAGTTCGTCCGCGTCGTCGAGGGCCGCGAGACGGACCCGCACCCAGGCGAACGCCGCCTCGTGGTCGGCGACCCAGAACTTCTCCGGCTCGGCCAGGACCAGTTCGTCGCGCTCCAGTTTCGGGCAGCGCACGGCCATCGACGTCTCGTCCTCGGGCAGGGTGAGGAACATCTTCCCGGCGACCCGGAAGGTGGGCATGGACCATGCCTCCTTCTCCGTCGTCCCCGGCAGGGAGAGGGCGAGTGCGCGGACTTCGTCGGAAGTGCTCATGGACCGACCGTACGCCGCGCCACTGACATCGGTCCCAACGGCCGGGGGCGGCACGCCCCGAGGGGAACGGCCGGCCCGGGACGGGCGCGCCGGCGGGGCGTAGGCTTCTTCCTGCACGGACGACGCTGGGGGGCGGGAGCTCATGACGGCTGGGGCGGTTGACGCGTGGGAGTCGGGTCTCGACGCGGTGGTGGTGTACGCGCAGGGCGCGCTCTGCCGTCGTGTCGCGCGCGGCACGGTGCCGCAGGGCGGCCGGGTACGGGTGACGGGGCTGCCGCGCTCGCTGGACCCCGGCTCGCTGCGGGCCCGGGTCGTGGACGGGGTCGGGGTGCGGGTCACCGAGGCGCGGGTGGAGGTCGAGGCCGGTCCGCGCGCCGACGAGGACGCCGACGAGCTGCGGCGCGAGGCCGAGCGGCTGCGTGACGAGCACGCGGCGACGCAGGCCCGCCGCGACCGGCAGCTGGCCCGGATCAAGGAGATCGCCGCGCTGCAGCCGGTGCCGCCGGGCCGCAAGCGCGAGGATCCGCCGCGTGCCACGCCGGTCGAGGCGTGGCTCGAACTGGCCGATTTCGTCGACGAGCGGCTGGCCGTACTGCACGCCGGTCTCGCCGAGCTGGAGACGACGCTGCGCGACCTGGAGCACGCGCTGGACGTCGCCGAGGACCGGCTCGCCCGGGCGTCCGGCAATGCGCCCTCGGCGCACGTGGAGACCGCGGTCCGCGCGGTCGTGGCCCTCGACGGCCCGGCCGGCGCGGAGGTCGCGCTGGAGCTGGAGTACGGGGTGCCGGGCGCCGTGTGGGTGCCCGCGTACCGGCTCACGTACCGTCAGGGCGACGGCGCCGGGCGGCTCGTGCTGCGCGCCTCGGTCGCCCAGCGGACCGGCGAGGACTGGACCGGCGTGCGGCTGGCCCTGGCCACCGCGGACCTGCGCCGGCGCACCGACCTGCCGCGGCTGCGCTCCGTCCGGATCGGGCGGCGCCAGCCGGCGCCCGCGCCCTCGGGGTGGCGGGAGCCGCCTGCCGGGCTCGCCGATCTCTTCGCCGGGTACGAGGCGGCCGGGCCGGCTCCGGCAGGCCCGTACGTCGGCGGCGCGTACGGGGGCGGCGTGGCCTCCGTGGGGCTCGCCGACACGACGGAGCTGGTGGGCGGGGCCGCGGACGTCCCGATGCCTCCGCCGCCGATGCCTGTAGCCGCTCCACCGGCCGCGCCGGCGTACGGCGCGCCGCTCCCCGTGCCCGGCGCCGCCTACGGCGGCCCGCCCCCGCCGGCGCCCGCGGCCGCCGCTCCGCCGGCGGTCCGCGCACGCCCCGCCGGCGGTGGGCGGCCGGGGGGCCGAACCCGGTCCGCCGAGCCGCAGGCGCCCGCCGGCCCGGCCGCTCCGGGCATGGCCGCGCCGTCCCCGCCTCCTGAGCCCGTCCTCGGTCCGCCGCGGCCGAGCGGCGACGAACTGGACTACGCCGCCTTGGTGCTGGGCGGTCCCAACGAAGGGGCGGGCCGCCGCGGCCTGCTGTTCCCCGACGCCCCGTTCGACCCGGTGTCCGCGGAGCACCGCCGGCGCGCCGAGGCGGTGGCCGGACTGGCGCTGCCGGGGCACGCGGTGCGGCCGCGGACGTCGGCGGGTTCGTTCGACCACCGCTACGACGCCGCCGCGCGCGTCGACATCCCGTCGGACGGCGTGTGGCACACCGTCACGGTCGGCGAGATCCCGATCGGGCTGCGCACCGAGTACCTGTGCGTGCCGTCGGTGGAGCCGACGGTGTACGCGACGCTGGTGCTCTCCAACGCCACCGACCAGGCGCTGCTCGCGGGTCCGGTGGAGGTCTCCCTCGACGGCGACTTCCTGCTGACCGCCGCCCTGCCGACGCTGGCGCCCGGCGGGGTGCGCCGGGTGGGTCTCGGGCCCGCCGAGGGCATCCGCGTGACCCGGCGCACGCATCTCAACGAGTCGACCGCGGGGCTGCGCAACAACGTCACCGTGCTCGACCACCAGGTGCATGTGGAGCTGGCCAACGGCCTGGCCCGGCCGGTCACGGTCGAGGTCCGTGAGCGGGTGCCCGTCACCTCGGAGGCGGACGTCCGGATCGAGGAGCGCGCCGACTGGACGAAGCCCCGGGACGACAGTTCCGCGGAGCACGCGCCCGAGCACCACTCCCCCGGCACCCGCCTGTGGCGGGTCGAACTGCCCGCCGGCGGCACCGCCGCGCTCGACGGCGGCTACGAGATCCGCATCCCGGCCGGCAAGGCCCTCGTCGGCGGCAACCGCAGGAGCTGAGGCACATCATGACCGTCATCACCACGTCCGCCGCCTCCGCGTCCGCGACCGCGATCCCCCTGCCCGTCACCGCCGTGACGTGCCTGGAGGACCGGGCGCACGTCGAGCGCGGCGTCCGGCTCGACCTGGCGGCCGGGGTGCAGCGGCTGCGGCTCGGTCCGGTCAGCGCCCTGGCCGTCGACCGCACGCTGCACGCCGAGCTGACCGGCCCCCACACGGCGACCGTGCTCGACGCGCGCCTGGTGCGCACGTGGACGCCGCAGGGGCCGCGGCCGTCCGACGACGACTCGGCGCTGCGGCACCGGGTGCACGAACTGGAGGAGGAGCGGACGGCGCTGGACCGCGAGTGCGACCGGCTGCGCGGCCGGCTCGACCTCCTCGGCCGGCTCGCCGCCGACCTGTTGCGCGAGTGCGGCGAGGCCGCGGGCGCCGGGACGACCGACCGGGAACGCTGGACCCGTGAGCTGGACCGCGTGGACGGCGAGCGGGACGCGTACGGGGAGCGCCTGCGCTCCGCCGAGGCCCGCCTCGCCGCCCTGCGCGGCGAGCTGGTGCAGGCACAGCGGGCGCTGGACGCGTCCGAGGAGCGGCCCGCGGAACTGGTCGCGCACGTGGAACTGACGGTGGACGCCGCCGCGGCCGGTCCGGCGGAGCTGCGCGTCGGGCACCTCACCCCGTGCGCGCTGTGGCGGCCCGCGTACCGGGCGGTGCTCGACGGGGACGCGCTGACGCTGGAGACCGAGGCGGTGGTCTGGCAGCGCACCGGCGAGGACTGGTCGGACGTGCGGCTGACCCTGTCGACGGCCCGGTCCACCCTGGCCTCCGACCCGCCGCGGCTCGGCGAGGACCGGCTGACGCTGAAGGACCGCACGGCGGCGGAGCGCCGCACCGTCGACGTCGAGCTCCGCGAGGAGGAGATCGCGGACCTCGGCCCGGTCCCGGTGCAGGGTCTGCCGGGCGTGGACGACGGTGGGCAGACGCGGGTGCTCGCCGCTCCCGCGTCGGTCTCGGTGCCGTCCGACGGCCGGGCCCACCGGGTACCGCTGTCGGAGTTCACGACCGCCGCGCGCAACGAGTACGCCTGCGCGCCCGAGCTGTCGCCGCTGGTCACGCGGGTCGTGCGGTGCGACAACCGGTCCGGGCACGCACTGCTCGCGGGCCCGGTGGACCTGGTCCGCGACAGCGGGTTCGCCGGCCGCGGCACGCTGGACTTCACGGCGCCGGGCGCGCCCGTCGAGCTGGCCTTCGGGAGCTGTGACGACCACCGTGTGGTCCGGGAGACGGAGGAGTCGCGGGACACCGGCGGGCTGATGCAGCACACGGTGGTGACGCGTACGGTCCGGCTGCACTTGTCCCGGTTCTCCGCCCCCGGCGAGCAGGGCGAGCGGACGGTCGTGGTCCGGGAGCGGATCCCGGTGTCCGAGGTGTCGGCGGTGGAGGTGCGCCTGCGCAAGGAGTCGTGCTCCCCGGCCCCCGACGCGGTCGACGCGGAGGGCATCGTCCGCTGGGACGTGCCGCTCGCGCCCGGCGGCCGTCGTACGGTCACGCTGGTGTACGAGCTGTCGGCGAGCGCCAAGGTCGCCGGACTCTGACGACGGCGACGGCGACGGCAACGGGAGGGCCGGCCGGGATCGGTCCTCCGCCGCCATCGCCTCTCCGTCGCCTTCGCCCCCCTACGCCCTCGCCCTCCGCCGCCCCACTCCTTCCGGTTCGCCCCGCGTGTTCCCGCTGCGGTCCGCGCTGCCCTGCGCGACGATACGAAGCGGACAAAGCAGGCAGTGTCCAGCACGGCAGCCGCCGCGGTGAGCACCGAGACAGGAAGAAGGTCGGACGTGTCCGGCAGCGAGAGCGAGAACCCGGCAATCCCTTCCCCCAGCCCCACCCCGACGCGTCGCCCCAGGTCGAACCGGGACTGGTGGCCGAACCAACTGGACCTCCAGGTCCTCCATCAGCACTCGCCCCACGCGGATCCCATGGACGAGGGCTTCGACTACGCGGCGGAGTTCGCGACGCTCGACGTCGAGGCGCTGAAGCGGGACGTCATGGAGGTGATGACGGCCTCCCAGGAGTGGTGGCCGGCCGACTACGGCCACTACGGGCCGCTGTTCATCCGGATGAGCTGGCACGCGGCGGGCACGTACCGCATCGCCGACGGCCGGGGCGGCGGCGGCAGCGGTGCGCAGCGCTTCGCACCGCTCAACAGCTGGCCGGACAACGCGAGCCTCGACAAGGCGCGCCGGCTGCTGTGGCCGGTGAAGCAGAAGTACGGCCGGAAGATCTCGTGGGCGGACCTGCTGGTGTTCGCGGGCAACTGCGCGATGGAGTCGATGGGGTTCAGGACCTTCGGGTTCGGTTTCGGCCGCGAGGACATCTGGGAGCCGGAGGAGATCTTCTGGGGTCCGGAGGACACCTGGCTCGGGGACGAGCGCTACGCGGGCGACCGTGAGCTGCAGGGTCCGTTCGGGGCCGTGCAGATGGGCCTGATCTACGTCAACCCGGAGGGCCCGAACGGCAATCCGGACCCGCTGGCGGCGGCGCGGGACATCCGGGAGACGTTCGGCCGGATGGCGATGAACGACGAGGAGACCGTGGCGCTGATCGTCGGCGGTCACACCTTCGGCAAGTGCCACGGCGCGGTGGACCCCTCGTACGTCGGTCCGGAGCCGGAGGCGGCTCCGATCGAGCAGCAGGGCATCGGCTGGCGGAACACCCAGGGCACCGGCGTCGGCCCGTACGCGCTGACCAGCGGGCTCGAGGGCGCGTGGACGAACGAGCCGACGAGGTGGGACAACGGCTATCTCGACAACCTGTTCCGCTACGACTGGGAGCTGACGACGAGCCCGGCGGGGGCGAAGCAGTGGACGCCGACGGACCCGGCCGCGCAGGGCACCGTGCCCGACGCCCACGACCCGTCGAAGCGGCACGCCCCGATGATGCTGACGACGGACCTGGCGCTGAAGCTGGATCCGGTCTACGGGCCGATCTCGAAGCGCTTCCACGAGAACCCGGACGAGCTGGCGACCGCGTTCGCCAAGGCCTGGTACAAGCTGCTGCACCGCGACATGGGTCCGCTGTCGCGGTACCTCGGGCCGTGGGTGGCGGAGCCGCAGCTGTGGCAGGACCCCGTGCCGCCGGTCTCCCACCCGCTGGTCGGGGACGCGGAGGTCGCCGAGCTCAAGGAGACGGTGCTCGGATCCGGCCTGTCGCCGGCCCAGCTGGTCACCACGGCGTGGGCGGCGGCGGCGAGCTTCCGCGGCACCGACAAGCGCGGCGGCGCCAACGGCGCCCGGCTGCGGCTGGCGCCGCAGAAGGACTGGGAGGTCAACGACCTGCCCGAGGTGAAGGAGACGGTGGCGGCGCTGGAGCGGATCCAGCAGGAGTTCAACCGTGCGCACGACGGCGGGGTGCAGATCTCGCTGGCCGACCTGATCGTGCTGGCCGGCTGCGCGGCGGTGGAGCGGGCGGCGAGGAACGCCGGCCACGACATCACCGTGCCGTTCGCTCCGGGGCGCACGGACGCCTCGCAGGAGGACACGGACGTCGAGGCGTTCGCCGTCCTGGAGCCCCGGGCGGACGGGTTCCGCAACTACGTGCAGGCGGACGAGAAGCTGTCGCCGGAGACGCTGCTGCTGGACCGCGCGAACCTGCTGAACCTGTCGGCGCCGGAGATGACGGCCCTCATCGGCGGGATGCGGGCCCTGGACACCGGGTACAAGGGCGCGCGGCACGGCGTGTTCACCGACCGCCCCGGGACACTGACGAACGACTTCTTCGTCAACCTGCTCGACATGGGCACGGAGTGGAAGACGTCGACGGACGACGAGAACGTCTACGAGGGACGGGACCGCGTCACGGGCGAGGTCAAGTGGACGGCCACGCCGGTGGACCTGGTGTTCGGCTCGCACTCGCAGCTCCGTGCGCTGTCCGAGGTGTACGCCTCCTCGGACGGGGACGAGAAGTTCGTGCGGGACTTCGTGGCCGCGTGGGACAAGGTGATGAACCTGGACCGGTTCGACCTGCGTCGCTGACCCGACCGGACCGCCCCCGGCCGGCCGTGCACCGGCCGGGGGCGGTCCCCACGTACGGCAGAGGGTCCCACGTACGGCAGGGGGCGCCCACGTACGGCAGGGGCCGGTCAGGCGGGGAGGGCGTCGGCGGGGTAGCGCACGCCGATCCGCTCACGCACCGCGTCGAGCGTGCGCATGACGGCGAGCGTGCCGTCCAGCGGGACCAGCAGCGATTCCGTCTCGCCGGCCCGGAGGCAGCGCATCACCTCGGCGGCCTCGTGCTGGAGGCTGTCGCGGCGGCCGGCGACCGTGAACTCCTCGGGCTCGCGTCCGAAGCGGTGCAGGACGAAGCCCTCCGGGTAGAAGAAGCCGCGCGGGAACTCGATCCGCCCCGCCGTGCCGGACACGGACGCCGTCATGGGGGTGTCGGCGGTGAGGGAGCAGGACAGCAGGGCCGTGGCGCCGGAGTCCCAGCCGAGGAGCATCCCCGTGTTCAGGTCGACGCCCTCCGGGGAGAGCAGCGCGTCCGCCTGGATCCGGTCGGGCTCGCCGAGCAGCAGGTGGGCGAACGACACGGGGTAGACGCCCAGGTCGAGCAGGGCGCCGCCGCCGAGGGCCGGGTCGCGCAGCCGGTGCGCCGGTTCGAACGGCCCCGCGAGCCCGAAGTCGGCGTGCACGGAACGCACCTCGCCGACCGCGCCGTCCGCGACGAGCTCGGTGAGGCGGCGGATGACCGGGCTGCAGTACATCCACATCGCCTCCATGAGGAACAGCCCCCGGGCGCGGGCGAGTTCCACCAGTTCCCCGGCCTCGCGGGCGTTGAGCGTGAACGCCTTCTCGCACAGGACCGGCTTGCCCGCCTCCAGACACAGCCCCGCGGCGGCGCGGTGCGCGGAGTGCGGGGTCGCCACGTAGACCACGTCCACGTCCGGATCGGCCGCGAGCCCCGCCCAGTCGCCGTACGCCCGCGGGATCCCGAAGCGCTCGGCGAACTCCTTCGCCGAGGCGGCGCTGCGCGAGGCGACGGCCGTGACCTCGGCGTCGGGGAGTTGCAGGAGGTCGGTGGTGAACGAGGCCGCGATGCCTCCGGTCGCGAGTATCCCCCACCGCACGGTCCTGCTCATGGCTGCTCCTCTGCCTCCGGGTGGCCCCATGATCCCGGCGAACGCGCCGGAGGAAAAGGCCCCGGTCCGTTCACCTCGGCTCGGGCAGGGCGCCGAGGTGCGCGCCGACCCGCTCGCGCAGCAGCAGGTACTCCTCCCAGCGGCGGGGCGCGGGTCCCGGCGGGCGCACCACGACGCGTGCCCCCTCGACGGTCTGGCCGCGCCGGAACTGTTCGCGGGTCAGGTCGAGTTCGACCCCGCTGGGCAGCCGGTTCCACCAGTGGAAGCCGTGCTGCTCCCCGTCGAGCCGCACCTCCCCGACGACGAGGTCGCCGCCGAAGACGTCCTGGACGATCAGGGCGGTGATGTCGCAGTGCCCCCAGGCCGGATTGTCGGGCCGCCACTCGGGCCGGTCGTCGGGGGAACAGGTGTCATCCTGCCAGCTCTTGCGCAGGGCCCGGTCGAGGTCGAGGAGGTTCCAGGGAGTCATCCGGCCAGCATCGCATCGCCGGTGACGCTCTAGAGATCGAACTCGATGTGTTCCAGGTCGGTGTACTGGACGGTCAGGCCGTGGGCGCGGCGGCCGTTGTCGCGGAAGTAGACCTCGCCCAGGGCCTCGGCGGTGATCTCGCGCAACTCGTGTTCGCCCGCTCCCCGTTCCTGAGCGTCGAAGAGGCGGGCGGCGTAGTGGGGCGGGAGGGCGACGGTGAGGTGGCGCAGGCGGGCGTCGTCCGTGGTGCCGGGGGCGGCGGTGTAGCCGAAGCGGGCGCGGGTGTCGATCATGATGCCGTCGGTGGTGGCCGCGGACTTCTTCGCCTTGGCCCGCACCTGCGGCTGCCAGCGCTTGCGCACCTCGCGCTCCATCGCGGCGGCCAGCTGCGGCCGGGGCCTGCGGATCTCGTCCTTCACGTACCGTTCGACGGTGCGCTGACTGATGCCGAGCAGCTCGGCCACGGCCCTGGTGCCCTTGTGCTGCTTGACCAGGTACCGCATCTGCGCGCCCGCGCTCTTCGGGATCGGGCGCGTGAACGTCCGCTCCAGGGCCTTGTCGAGGCCCTCGCCGAACGACACCATCTCCGCTCCTCTCCCCTGTGCCCGCCGTCTATTGTCCGTCGTCGTGGGCGGTGACCTCGCCGGTCCTGATGTGCCGGGCGAGGTTGAGCTCGGGGGCCTCCAGCTGCTCCCGGACGCCTTCCGCCCACAGCACGGTCTGGCTGCCCTCGTGCTTGACCATGCCCGGAGAGACGCCGATCCGGAAGGAGCCGGGCACCGTCCTGCCGTCGGGCCCGTACGGCAGGACGTCCAGGACGCTGGGCCCGTCGGCCGCGTACACGGCACAGTCGGACAGGACCGCGACCGGATAGCGGCCGGTCGCCGCCGCGAGCGCGACCATCTTGCGGTGCATGCCGACGCGGGCGCGGGAGATGACCACGGCCCGGATGTCGGGACGCCACGTGGGGCGCTGGAGGGCGGGCCAGGGCCGGCCGGGGCGCCAGCCGCCGCCGCGGGGACGTTCGCGGAGCTTGCCGATGCCGCCCTTGACGGTGGCCTTGACGGCCGCGACGACGACGGCCAGTTCGGGGTCGTGCTGCTTGTATCCGTCCATGGCGGCGAGGAACTGAGCCGGCGTCAGGTCTTCGGTGACGCCGAGGTCGGCCATCGTCGTGACGTAGGCGTCGCGGAGCCGCTTGTACCAGGGGTCCAGGTACCGGCCGGACTCCGGGCGCACCCACGCCTCCGTCGGCGCGACGTCGTAACCGAGTTCCTGGGCGTACGCGACGGTGGGGGTGGCGTACCAGGCGGGGCCCTCGGGGCGTTCGCCGGTGGGTGTGAAGGGGCTCGGCAGGAGGCTCCCCTCCAGCCGTGTCCACTGCTTGCCGGCCTTCACGTGGGAGAGGTCGACGTGCGACAGGTCGACCAGCCACGAGCCGGGCAGCTTCGGGTCGAAGACCGGGTCGGTGACGTGGACGGGGGGCTGGGCCAGGCCGACGAGCGCGCCGTTGGCGGCGGCGGCGAAGGCCATGTTGACGTCGAGTCCGACGACATGGCTGCGCATGCACTCGTCGTCGGTGAGCGGACGGGCCCAGTCGTACGCCTCCTCCAGCAGCATCTCGGCGGGCCCGCGCTGGTGGAAGCGGGGCAGGTCGGCGAGGAGGGGGTGGCCGTCGGGCGCTTCGCAGGGCGCGCAGTCGATCGGGTCCTTGCCCAGGCTGCCGGGGTTGTGTTCGCTGTGCCGGGCGCCGTGCGCGTCGGGCGCGGAGGCGCGGGTCGGCGGGCGCAGGGCTGTCATCAGCTCCAGGCCGGTGACCGCCGTGGAACCGCGCGGGGTCGTGACGCGGGTGGCGTACGTGCCGAGGAGGCGCGCCAGTTCGGCGGCGGGGAGAGCGGCGGCGTCGCCCCAGTGGCGGGCGTCGAGGGCGTGCCAGCCGGGGACGCACAGCTGGACGCACTGGCGGCGGCCGCCCTGCGCGGGACGGTAGATGCGCGCCCAGGGGCCGAGTCCGCGCTGGGTGAGCCGCCAGCCGGCCTGTTCGACGGCCTGGGCGGCCGGGTGGTCCTCGGGGAGGCGGCCGGCGTGCCGCTCCTCGTCGGAGAGGTGCGCGGGCAGGCCGTAGCGTGCGCAGGCGGATGCGGTGAGCACGAGCAGCGGGTCGGCGTCGCGGCCGTTGCCGTCGAGGCGGGGGGCGCCGAGCCGGGCCTCGGCGAGGGTCCACTCGACGAGCGCGGGGAGGGTCGTGGCGGGTACGTCGAGGACGAGGCCGCCGACGCAGTACGCGGCGACGCGTCCGTCGGCGTCCGCGTCGAGGACGGCGAGGGGGCCGTGGGCGTAGCGGTCGTCGGGAGCCGTGGCGGTGGTCGCGGGGCGGGCCGCGGCCGGGGTGCGCACAGGAGCGGGGGTGCGCGCCGGAGCCGGGGTGCGCGCGGCGGGGCGGTGGGCCGCCGGGGCGGGGCGCCGGGGTTCCGGGGCGGAGGCCGGGCCGGCGGGCGGTGCGGTCTCCGGGGGCGCGGCCGGGTAGCGGCGGGCCAGTCCTTCGAGGAGCCTGCGGTACGCGTCGAGGCGCTCGCCCCGCGGCTCGGCGCGGCCGTCCTCCCACGCCTCGATGCTCGGCACGCGGACGCCGAGGGCCTGGGCGACGGCGGCGCGGGTGAGTCCGGCGGCCTCGCGGAGGCGGACGCGCTCGGCGGGGACGGGCAGGACGCTGCCGTCGTCGACGGCGGCGAGGAGGGCGTCGACGGCGGCGAAGGACTCCGGCGGCTGGTTGCTCACGATGCTCTCTTTCTACCGGACGCCCTGGCGGATCCCTTCGAGGCGCGTCACCGGGCGCCGGGGGCGCGGTGACGTGGCCCGGGGCCTCGTTCACGACCTGATCACCCTACTCCAGGCGGCGCAGCGGGCGGCGGCGCGCGGGGCGGACGCTTCCGGTTGTCATGCAAGTCGCTACTTGCCTATCGTGGGGTCGTGACGGACGATGTCTTCAAGGCCCTGGCCGACCCCACCCGCCGCACGATCCTCGACGAGCTGGCGGAGCGGGACGGGCAGTCCCTGTTCGAGATATGCGCGCGACTGACGAACCGGCACGGCCTCGGTCTGTCCCGGCAGGCGATCAGTCAGCACCTCGCCGTGCTCGAGAACGCGGGGCTGGTCCGCACCCGGCGGCAGGGCCGCTACAAGTTCCACGATCTGAACACCGAACCGCTCGAGCGCATCGTGACGCGATGGCTCAGGCCCGATTCCCCGGAGCACACCCCATGAAGATCAATCTGGCCAGCGTCTTCGTCGACGACCAGGACAAGGCCCTGCGCTTCTACACCGAGGTCCTCGGCTTCGTGAAGAAGCACGAGGTCCCGATGGGCGAGCACAAGTGGGTCACCGTCGTCTCGCCGGAGGAGCCGCAGGGCACCGAGCTGGTGCTGGAGCCCGACGTGCACCCGGTGGTGAAGCCGTACCAGACGGGTCTCGTCGCGGACGGCATCCCGCACACCTCCTTCGCGGTGGACGACGTGCACGCCGAGTTCGAGCGGCTGCGCGGCCTCGGCGTGGAGTTCACGCAGGAGCCGCTGGACCTCGGCCCGGTGATCACCGCCATCCTCGACGACACCTGCGGCAACCTGATCCAGATCGCGCAGTACAAGTAACCCCGGCACGTCCCGCCGCACCCCCTCGGTGCCGGTGCGCCGGCCCGGATGGGAGGATCTTCGCCTGCCCGTTCCGCACGAGGAGGCGCACCGTGGACGACGGCACCGTGGACGACGGCACCGTGGACGACGGCACCGTGGACGACCGCCCCGTGGGCGACACGACGCACGACCACTCCGACTGGGAGGCGGCCGTGCGCGCCGCGCACGAGCGGGCCGGGGCACGGCAGGCCCGGATGGTCGAGGACCACGGACTGTCGGGCGACGTGCAGTACCACTGGTCGCTGGACGACGCGCGGATCACCTGGTCCCGCGCGGGGCGGGTGTTCCTCACCGGCCGGCTCACGCTGATCGGCACGGTGAGCCTGACGCAGCAGACCTGGCTGTGGGCCTGGGCCAACGACGCGCTGCCGCCGGCCGTCGTGGGCGACATCGCCCGCGTCCGCGCCTACGGCGAGGCGCACGACTTCCCCGTCCTGCCGTGGGCCGGCTTCCGGTACGACCCCGAACTCGTCGCCGAGGCACGACTGGTCGCCGCCTCGGTGCTCGACGCCGAGGGATTGTGGGCCGACACCTCGGACGACGTCCAGCTCCATTTCCTGGTGCACGACCTGACACCGGTCCCGCAGGGCTGAGGGCGGCGGTCGGTCATGGGCACGGACATCCACGGCTTCGTGGAGTGCCGCATCTGGGGTCCGGGGCTCGCTCCCGACGAGACCGCCTGGCAGGCGGCCGTCGAGCTGTCCCTGCTCGGGATGACGCGGGACTACGAGGGCTTCGCCTGCCTCTTCGGCGTACGGGACTTCGGCGGGCGCTGGCGGCCGGTCGCCGCGGGCCGGGGGCTGCCCGCCGACGTGTCGCCGACCGCGCGCGCCGAGCACGCCTCGTGGGGCGCGGCGGCGTTCGGGGCCACGTGGCTGGGCTGGGACGAGGTGGTCGAAGTCGACTGGGACGAGCCCGCGCTCCCCCGGGCGACCCACATATCCCGGTACCGCCGCCGCGCGGACGGCGGTCTCGACCTGCTGCACCGGCACGACTGGAGCCGGGGGTTCGCCCGGGCCAGCGGCGTCGACACTCTGACCGTCGAGCCGGACCGCGTCGCGGAGCTGTGGGAGGAGGGCACGGAGTGGGACGTCGGGACGACCGTCTTCCGCGCCGAGCGCGAACGGCGCCGCGACGCCGTCCCGGCAGACGGCCCGTGGGAGCCGGTGTGGACCGTCATGCGCGCCCTCGCGGGTGTGCACGGCGGGGGCGGTGTGCGGCTGGTGGTGTGGTTCGAGGAGTGACGCCTGGTCCGGTCGGCGGAGTGACGCCGAGGAACGTCAGGGGCTCGTAATCAGGCGGCTGAGCTGCGTCGCGCGCCACGGGCGGCGGCCGCCGGCGCGCATCCGGCCGGCGGCGATCGCCCGCCACAGCGGGAGGCGCCGGAAGGAGACCAGCAGGAACGCGGTCGGTTCGGCCGTGATCCGGCAGTCGTAGCGGCGGGGCGGGGCGTCGCGGGTGACGGTGGCCGTGCCGTCGTCGACGACGACGGCGAGCCGCGGGCCGCCCTCGACCGCCAGGTCGAACGCGAGGCGTACGCCCCGGGCTTCGGCCCGGTCCAGGGCCAGCGGCATCGTCGTCGGCATCGACTGGCCGATGACCAGGCGCGCCTCGTCGGGGCCGACCGGCCAGGGCAGCCGGGAGCCCCGCGCGATGTCCAGGCCGTGGACGAGGCATTCGCCGAGCAGGATGCCGGTCGCCGCGGCCAGCGGCACGCTCACGTCCGGTCCGAGCCAGGGAGCCGGGACCGGGGTGTCCGGCGCGAGGCCCTCGGTGGCGCGCAGGAACGTCTCGCCGCGCTCGGCGACGACCTCTCCCAGGCGGGCCCGTTCCTCGGCGCCGACGAGGGTGACGGACAACGCGTTCACCGCCGCGACGCGTTCTCCCAGCGGGACGTCGCCGGCCGGGACGATGCCGTCCCAGTCCACGGGTTCGTCCGTGAAGGTCGCGCCGTACGCGAGGTACGCGGCGGCGAGGTGGGCGCCGACGTCGCCGACGCTCCATCCGGGCACGCCGGCGGGCGCGTCCAGGTCGGGGACCTCGCCCAGCATGCGGGCCAGCCGGCGCAGTCCGGTGCTCAGCGCGGCGCGGGTCCTGTGGTGCTCGGTGACGGGATCGAACGACGTGACGGTGCCCATACCACTCCCCCATGCCGTGGACGGGCCCGAACATTACCGCCGGGTAAGGATTTCCGACAGGGCCCTTGCCGTCCCGTGCGGCGGGGCCCTCGTCACGCGAGGACGTGCAGGGCGCCCGGCTGGACCCGGACGGTGACCGGCAGGGTCGCGTCGACCTCTCCGTCCGCGCCGTACGGGACGGGCCGGTCGGCCTCGATGCGGATCTCCTTGCCGCGCAGGATCTCCACCTGAGGCCGCTTCACATGGTCGCCGGTCTTCAGCTCGTTCATGGTGGCGAAGAAGAGGCGCTTGGGGGCGTCGCCGATGACGACGACGTCCAGGATGCCGTCGTCGAGGCGGGCGCCGGGGGCGATGTTGCGGCCGAAGCCGTAGTAGCCGGAGTTCGCGGCGACGACGGTGTAGCCGCGGCGCTCGTGCTCGACGCCGTCGACGGTGATCCGGTACGCGGCGGGCCGCCAGGCGACGACGGCCCGCAGGCCGCCCGCGTAGTAGGAGGCCGCGCCGCGCAGCAGGCGGGACTGGTTGGCGTGGCGGTTGGCAACCGCGTCGACTCCCGCGTACACGCTGCCGAGGACGGAGATCCGCGGATGCACGGCGGACTCCACCTCGATGGTGTCGACGGCGCGGGGCTCCGCTTCGAGCAGGACCTTCGCGAGCGCGGCGGCGTCGGTGGGCAGGCCGAGCGCCCGGGCGAAGTCGTTGCCGCGCCCGGCGGGCACGAGCCCGAAGACCGTGTCGGTTCCGCTGAGCGCCCCGCCGATGCAGCCGGCCATCCCGTCGCCGCCGACGGCGAGCACGACGTGCCCCTGCGCGCCCGCCCGGTGGGCGAGTTCCTGTGCGTGCTCCAGGTTCCGGCTGTAGACGGTGTCGAGCCGGGCGCCGGCCTCGCGCAGCAGCTTGGCCAGCGGGAGCAGGCCCGCCGCGCCGCTGGACCCCCCTGCGGTGGGGTTGACGACGGCGGTGAACTGTCGCATGGATCGGGCCTCCGGACGGGCAGAAAGGGTACGGCGGACAAGGACGGGTTTCGGCGGGCCGGGCCGGCCGGACCGGCAGTCGACCCACCTCAGCGGACCGGCAGTCGACCGCCTCGGCGGACCGGCAACGGCCCGCCTCAGCGGACGGGGATCAGCACGCCCGGGCTGAGGACGCCCGAGGGGTCGATCTCGGCCTTGACGGCCTGCAGCATGCGGATCCCGAGCGGGCCGATCTCCCGTGCGTACCAGTCCCGGTGGTCGGTGCCAACCCCGTGGTGGTGGCTGATCGTGCCGCCGGCCGCGAGGATCGCGTCGTTCGCGGCGGCCTTGACCGGCTCCCAGTGCGCGACGGCGTCCTCGCCCTGGGCGGAGACGACGGTGAAGTACAGCGAGGCGCCGTTCTCGTAGGTGTGCGAGATGTGGCACATGACGAGCGGCGGGGTGCCGGCCTCGGTGAGCTTGGCGGTCAGGGCGTCGCGCACCGCCGTGTACAGCTCCGGCAGCGCGGACCAGAAGCCCGCGGTCTCGAGCGTCTCGGCGAACGCGCCGGCGTCGAGCAGCGCGTCGCGCAGGTACGGGGCGTTGTAGCGGCCGTGCTCCCACTTGTCGCCGGGCTCCTCGCCGAGGTACTCGCCGCCGCAGGCGAGCAGGATCTCGCGGGCGGCGGCGCGCCGGGCGGCGGTGTCCTCCTCGGTGCCCTCGTAGCCGGCGACGGCCATGCAGCCGGAGGGCTGCGGCGCGTCGGCGGAGCCGATGGCGTCGGGCTGGGCGAGGCCGATGAAGGTCTCGGTCTCGTCGGACAGGCGCAGCACGGTGGGCCGCGGGCCGTCCTGGGCGAGGCGGCGCAGCGCGGCCGCGCCGGCCTGGAAGTCGGCGAAGCGCCAGCCCTCGTAGACCCGCTTCTGCGGCAGGGGCCGGATGCGGACGGTCACGGCGGTGATCACGCCGAGCGCGCCCTCGGAGCCGAGGATGAGCTGGCGCAGGTCGGGGCCGGCGGCGGAGCGCGGGGCGCGGCCGGTTTCGAGGGTGCCTTCGGGGGTGGCGACGGTGAGGGCGAGGACCATCTCGTCGAAACGGCCGTATCCGGCGGAGGCCTGGCCGCTGGAGCGGGCGGCGGCGAAGCCGCCGACGGAGGCCCACTCGAAGGACTGCGGGAAATGGCCGAGGGTCCAGCCCTGCGCGTTGAGGAGGGCCTCGCACTGGGGGCCGCGCAGTCCGGGCTGGAGGGTGGCGGTGCGGGACACCTCGTCGACGGCCAGCAGCTGGTCGAGGCGGCGCAGGTCGAGGGCGACGAACGGCCGCGCGGTCTCGGGCCGCAGGCCGCCGACGACGGAGGTGCCGCCGCCGAACGGCACGGCGGACAGACCGTGGTCGGCGCAGGCCCGCAGGACCGCGAGGACCTCGTCGTGGTCGGCCGGCAGGAGCACGGCGGCGGGGATGTCCTCGACCTCGCCGGCGCGGATGCGCAGCAGGTCGGGGGTGGACTTGCCGCGCGTGTGCCGGATGCGGCTCTCGGCGTCGTCGCGGTAGCCCTCCGCGTCGGCGACGGCGGCGCGCAGGGCCTTGCGGGCCTCGTCGGTCAACGCCGGGGCGGGGACCTCGATGTCCGCGAGGGTGGCGGGGCCGGTCTCGCGGGGGGTGACGCCGAGCAGGTCGCGCAGCAGTCCGGTCACCGCGTCGGGCAGCGGGGCCGCCTTGGCCGGGTCGCCCCAGCCGCTCCACAACATGTCCACTTCGAACGTCCTCACGGTCTTGTTCACGGTCTGTTCCACGGCCTGTCGCGCCGCCGGCGCTGCCACTCGGCCCGCTCTGGCATTACACTGTGACAGATGACGCCCATTCGTCACAACCACTCGGACGCAGATCCCGTGCTCGACGCCGCACGCGACTGCGTGCTCGCCGTCGGCGTACGGCGCACGACCCTGACCGACGTCGCCCGCCGAGCGGGCGTCTCCCGGATGACCATCTACCGGCGCTGGCCGGACGTGCGCAGCCTCGTCGGCGATCTGATGACCCGTGAATGGGTCGCGGTCGCCGAGGGCGCGATGCCTCCGGCCGACGACCCCAGGCCGGTGCGGGAGCGGCTGGTGGACGGGCTCGTCGCGGGAGCGGCGGCGTTCCGCGCCCATCCGCTGTTCCACAAGATCCTCGACGTGGACCCCGAACTGCTGCTGCCGTACGTGCTCGACCGCCGCGGCGCCAGCCAGGAGGCCCTGCTGGAGCTCCTCGCCGCGGCGCTCGACCTGGGGCACACGGACGGCTCGGTACGCCCCGGACACCTCCAGCGGCAGGCCCGGTCGCTGCTGCTGGTCGTCCAGTCCTTCACGCTCTCGCTGCGCACCATGACCGACGAGACCGATCCCGAACTGAGCGAAGCCGCCTTCCTCGACGAGCTGCGCACCCTGCTGGAGAGGACCCTCAGCCCATGAACCCCACGAGCAGCCCCGCCCTGCGCGGGTCCTCCCTCGACGCCGGCCGCCGCGGCCGCGAACTGGCCGAACTCGCCGCCGGCGCCGAGCTCGACGTGCTGGTCGTCGGCCTCGGCGCGACCGGCGCCGGCGCCGCGCTCGACGCGGCCACCCGCGGGCTCCGCGTCGCCGCGATCGACGCCCACGACCTCGCGTTCGGCACGTCCCGGTGGAGCTCGAAGCTGATCCACGGGGGCCTGCGGTACCTCGCGGCGGGGCAGCTCGACGTCGCGCACGAGAGCGCCGTCGAACGCGGGATCCTCATGGCGCGCACCGCCCCGCACCTGGTCCGCGCCCAGCCGTTCGTCCTCCCCCTCACCCCCCTCGTCGGCCGCGGCCAGGCCGCGCTGGCCCGCGCCGGATTCCTGGCGGGCGACATGCTGCGGGCCGCCGCCCGCACCTCGCGCGCCACGCTGCCCGCCCCGCGCACCCTGTCCGCGGTCGAGACCCGGCACCTCGCCCCGGCCCTGCGCCCCACGGGGCTGCGCGGCGGCCTGCTGTCCTGGGACGGGCAGCTCACCGACGACGCCCGCCTGGTGACCGCGATCGCGCGCACCGCCGCCGCGCACGGCGCGCGCGTCCTCACCCGCGTCCGCGCCCTCGAACTCGGCGGCGGCGAGGCGCTGGTGCGCGACGAGACCACCGGCGAGGAGCTGCGCGTGCGCGCCCGTACGGTGGTGAACGCGGCCGGCGTGTGGGCGGGCGGACTCGTCGACGACGTGCGCCTGCGCCCCTCCCGCGGCACGCACCTGGTGCTGCGGTCGGAGGACCTGGGGCGGCTCTCGGCCGGTCTGCACATCCCGATCCCGGGCGAGACCAACCGCTTCGTCCTCGTCCTGCCGCAGGGCGACGGCCGGGTGTACGTGGGTCTCACCGACGAACCCGTCGACGGAGCGCTGCCCGACGTGCCCGAGGTCCCGGAGACCGACATCGGCTTCCTCCTCGACGTCCTCGGCTCCGCGCTCGACGTCACCGTGCGGCGCACGGACGTGGTGGGGGCGTTCGCCGGACTGCGCCCGCTGCTCGACACGCGGAACTCCGACGGACGCACCGCCGACATCTCCCGCAAGCACGCCGTGCTGACCTCGCCCGACGGGGTCGTCACGGTCGTGGGCGGCAAGCTGACCACGTACCGGCGGATGGCGCAGGACGCCGTCGACGCCGCCGTGGCGGCGGGCGGACTGGGCGCCGGACCCTGCCGCACCGCGTCGGTGCCGCTGGTCGGCGCCGCCCACCCGCGCCGGCTCGCCGGGCTCGACGTGCCGGCCAGGCTCGTGCGCCGCTACGGCACGGAGGCCACGGCGGTGCACGCGCTGGGCGTGGCGGATCCGGAGCTCGCCCGTCCGGTCGTCCCGGGCCATCCGGTCACCGGGGCCGAACTGCTGTGGGCGGTACGGCACGAGGGGGCGCTCGACGAGGGCGACGTCCTGGACCGGCGCACCCGTATCGGGCTCGTGCCCGAGGACCGCGGAACGGCGGAGGCGGCAGCCCGGGAGGCGCTCGCCAGGGCGGCCGTCTGACGGCCTCCCCCGCGCGGTCGTCCACAGGAGCCGATGCGCGCGGCTCGTCCGTTTTCCACAGGGGCTGCGGGAACCGGGCGTGGCTGGAATTCTGTCCTCGTCGGCGGGGGCCGGCAGGGCGCGAGGCCGAGGGGGACGGAATGACCGGATGGACGGTCCCGGGCTACACGGAGCACCGGGAGCTGGGCGCGGGGGCGAGCGGCCGTGTCGTGCTCGCCGTGCACGACACGACCGGGACACCGGTGGCCGTGAAGTACCTGAGCGAGGAACTGCGCGCGAACGAGGCGTTCGTGCGCGGCTTCCGCTCCGAGGCGCGGCTGCTCGGGGCCCTGCACAGCCCGTACGTCGTGGGCTTCTACGAGTACGTCGAGGCGCCCGGCGGCGCGGCGATCGTCATGGAGCTGGTCGACGGCGTCCCGCTGCGCGCGCTGATCGCGCAGGAGGGAGCGACGGGCCCCGAGGCGGCGCTCGTGGTGCTCAAGGGCTCCCTGCTGGGGCTTGCCGACGCCCACCGGGCGGGCGTCGTGCACCGCGACTACAAGCCGGCGAACGTGCTGGTCGCGGCCGACGGCCACTCCAAGCTGGTGGACTTCGGGATCGCGACGGACCACGGCAGCACGCCGGGGGCCGCCGGTACCCCGGCCTACATGGCGCCGGAGCAGTGGCGCGGGGCCCCCGCCTCGCCGGCCGCCGACGTGTACGCGGCGACCGCGACGTTCTTCGAGTGCCTGACCGGCCGGAAGCCGTACCCGGGGGCCAGTCTCGCGGAGCTGGCGGTGCAGCACGTGGAGGCGCCCGTGCCGGACGGTGAAGTGCCGGAGCCGCTGCGTCCGTTGATCCGGCGGGGGCTCGCCAAGGCCCCGCAGCAGCGTCCGCAGCACGCGTCGGAGTTCGTCGCGGAGCTGGAGGCGGTGGCCACGGCCGCGTACGGCGCGGACTGGGAGGAGCGGGGGCGGGGCCGGCTCGCGGCGCTCGCCGCCCTGCTGCCGTTGCTCTTCCCCCTGTCGGCCGGTGCGTCGGAGGGGACGACGGCGCTGGCCACGACGACGCTGCCGCGCCCGTGGTGGCGGGTGCCGTACGGCCTCCCGGCGGGTGTCGCCGCACTGGTCCTGGCGGTGCTTCTGGCCCTCGCCGCGCGTGCGGGTCTGGCGGGGCCCGACGTCGAGGAGACCGCCGCCCGGGCGCTCGCGACGACGAGCGCCGTACCGGGCGAGACCCTGCCCACGACGGGCACGGCGACGCCCACGGACACAGCGTCGCCGAGTCCCGGGCCGTCGGCCTCGGTGACGAGCGCCGGACCGGGTCCGAGCGCGTCCCCCTCGGGGGAGCCGACGACCTCGGCTCCGCCGACGCCTTCCGAGCCCGGCACCACATCGCCCTCCGCGCCGACGAGTCCGCCGCCGACCACGTCGGAAGCGCCGGAGCCCGGCGTCTCGGTGAGTGCCGTGTCGGTCACGAGCCTGCGTCAGATAGGCCCGACCTCCGCCGAGGCCGTCGTCGAGGTCACGACGGACGGGCCGGGGCCGGTGACGGTGGTCGTGGAGTGGTTCACCGGAGACGAGAAGGGCGCGGCGGGCACGCCGGACGGCTCGGAGACCTTCCGCCGGGAGGGGGCGACCAGCTACTCGCTGACGATCCCCCACACCGTCCGGGGCAACGGCTGCTACTGGGGTGTGCGCGCGACCACCGACCCGGCCGCGGCGAACGGCGGCAGCTTCCAGCAGGTCTTCATCCGGCGGTGCACGATCCAATGAACGACGAGTCGTACAGCGCCACCGAACTCGGCAGCCACTGGGTCGAACACCCCCGGCACCCCGAGCACGCACCGTCCGGCACGCCGGCGCCCGACCGGGTCGAGGGAGAGGTCCTGCGCTTCGGGCCCGGCGTGACCGCGGCGGCCGTGCACCGCGCGCAGAACACGCCCACGGCCGCGCAGATATGGCACGGCACCATACCCGGCGGTACCCCGCTGCCGGGCCCGGTGCCGCGGCGGCGGGCGCGCCGGTACGCGCTCGCCGGGGTGGTGTTCCTCGCGGTCCTGGCCGTGCTCGCCTGGTGGCTGTTCGCGCCGGGTGTGGCGGTGCGGTCGGTGAGCGTGAGCGCCCCGCAGCAGGAGGTGGGCTGCGACGGCACGGCGGACGTCGTGGGCGTGGTCCGCACCGACGGGCGCAGGGGCGTGCTCAGGTACCGCTGGGAGCGCAGCGACGGCACCGTGTCGGCCCCGCTGACCGAGCGGCTGGCGCGCGGTCAGCGGGAGGCGAGACTGCGTCTGCTGTGGACGTTCCACGGGCCGGGCGTCCATCGGGCGACGGCACGCCTGGTGCTGGTCGAACCCACGGTCCACCGGGCCATGGCGACGTTCACGTACCGGTGCGGCTGAGCGGGGAGGACCGGCCGGAGGGCTACTGCTCGCCGGTCCCGCCCTCGCCCGTGCCGCCCTGGCCGGTCCCGCCTTCGCCGTACCGGCGCTCGAACTTGGCGATGCGGCCCTCGGTGTCCACGGTCCGGGCCTTGCCGGTGTAGAAGGGGTGGCTCTCCGAGGAGATCTCGACGTCGACGACGGGGTAGGTGTGGCCGTCGTCCCACTCGATGGTGGTGTCGCTGTCGGCCGTCGAGCGGGTCAGGAAGGCGAACCCGGCGGCGCGGTCCCGGAAGACCACGGGGCGGTACTCGGGCTGCTTGTCCTTCTGCACGTCTCCTCCTCCGGCTGCCTGCGGGGTACCCGACCAGCCTGGCCGCCGCGGCGGCGGGCGACCAGCGCCGCCGGGCCGACCGGGTGACGGCGCCGGGCTCAGTCCGCCGTCGTGGGGAGTTCGCCGCGCAGGCGCTGGGCGCGGAGCACGAGGAGCAGTTCGAAGCGGCGGTCGGGGTCGTCCAGCGTCTCGCCCCACAGTTCGCGGATCTGGCGGATCCGGTAGCGGGCGGTCTGGGGGTGGATGCCGAGGCGGTGGGCGACCTCCGGGGCGCCGCCGGAGGTCTCGAGCCAGGCGAGCAGGGTGGCGGCGAGGCGGCGCGCCTGGGTCGGGCCGACGCCCTGGAGGGGGGTGAGGCAGCGGGGCGCGGCGGCGTCGATGAGTTCGCGGGAGGGCAGCAGGACGAGTTCCTCGGTGCGCTCGGCGCAGTGCTGGACCTCGCCGCGGGGCAGCAGTCCGTCCTCGACGAGCCGTACGGCGGTCTCCGCCCAGCGCAGCGAGGCCGGGGCCTCGCCGAGCGGGACGGACGGGCCGATCGCGCCGGACCAGCCGGTGGTGGCGCGGCGCACCAGGTCGGCGCGCCCGGCGGTGTCCGGTTCGGGGATGACCATGCGGGGCTGCTCGCACTCCATGTCGAGCAGGATCCCTCCGCCGACGGCGGGCGCGACCGCCTCCCGGGCGGGGCGGATCAGCACGCCCACGGCGACGGTGGCGGGCAGCTCCCAGCCGACGCGTGCGGCGTGCTCGCCGAGGGCGCGGGCGGGATCGGTGTGCGGGGTGGAGAGCATCCGGTCGATCAACTGGCGTTGCAGGCGCAGCCGTTCGCTCTCCTGGCGGGCGGCGGCCTCGGCGTAGCCGCGGACGGACTGCTCGACGAGCCCGTCGAGGTACTCGAAGCCGGACTCGGCGAGTTCGTACATGGCGGGGGCGGCGATGTCGACCTGCTGGCCGATCTCGGCGAACCTGCGCCAGGCGAGGCGGACGCCGAGCCGGTACACGGCCTGGAGGGAGTCCAGGCTGCGCCCGTTCAGCCCCTCACCCTTGCCGAACTCCTGGAACACCTCGGGCGGCATGCGCGGATCGGCCGCCCCGGCCGCCAGGTGCTGGACGAACGCCTCGATGGCGCGGCGGATGCCGACGAGCGCCTTGGGCTCGCCGGACTCGTCCTCCATGAGCCGCAGGTGGGGGAACTCGCTGCGGATCTCGCCGAGGATCGCCTGCGCCAGGTCTCCTGACTCGGCGAGGGCGACGGCGGCGAACCGCTCGACCTTGGACCGGGGCACCTCGCTCCACGCGGTACGGCTCGTCAACGCGGTGCGGCCGTCTCGTAGGTGATCAGGGGCACGTTGGGCTGCTCGGGAGGCGCTTCGAGCAGGGCCACGATCCCGAAGGCGGTCCCGGCGGCCAGAGCCGCGGCGATCACCGCGGTCGTCAGTGCGGCGAGCAGTCTGCGCATGTTCGGGTCAGCTCCTCGTTGGAGACGATCCCTCCCCGGCCGGCCCCCACCGGCTGAGCGCCCAGTCTTGACGGGACATTGACAATCCGTCAAGTGCGGTCCTACGGTCTCCAGCCACGAGGGCTCGACCGGCCCTGGGGTCCGTGCGTCTCCGTGCGAGTTTCTCGAACCAGGAGTGCCCGGATGCGCCGTACCGCCTCACCACTCTCCCTGACGCTGCTGGGCGTGGGGGTGTTCCTGCTGGTCCTGGCCCCGTTGCTGGTCCGGTACGTCCAGCCGCACGCGAAGCGCACCCCGATCGACGTGGACACCACGACGGTGTTCACCGGCACCGGAAGCTACTTCGACGTCGGACGCCTCAAGACGGTGGACGGGGAGCGGATCACCGTCACGCGCCGGGTCCGCGGCGACGTCGCCGACAGTCTGGACAGCGGCAACGCCGTCTGGGACGTGTCCACCTCGGTCGACACCGACGCCACCCTGCCGGCCTCCGACACCCGCGACTCCCTGCAGTGGACCCTCGAGCGCTGGGTCACCGACCGGCGCACCAACGAGCCGGTGCACTGCTGCCGCGAATCGCCCGCCTTCGACGGCGAGGCGTACCTGAAGTTCCCCTTCGACGTCGAGGAACGCGACTACCGCTGGTGGGACGGCACGCTCGGCGGGGTCGTACGGCTCCGGTACGAGGGTCCGGGCACCGTCCAGGGCTACCGCGGCCTGCGTTTCACGGGGAGTGTGCCGCCCACCCGGACCGGCGTGCGGCAGGTGCCCGGCCGGCTCGTGGGCCTGCCCAGGTCCCCGCAGGTGCTGGCGGAGGAGTGGTACGCCAACAGCCGCATCGAACTGGTCGCGGACCGGCGCACCGGACGCATCGTCCACGCGGCCATCGGCCCCCGGAAGACGCTGCGCGCGCCGGGCTCGGCCAAGGACGCGGTCGTGCTCCTGGAGAGCGAGGAGCTCGCCTTCACCGAGCGGACGCAGCGGCAGCAGGTGGAACTGGCGGCGGCGGACAGCCGGAAGCTGGAGCTGCTCGGCCGCACGGCGCCCCGGTCCGCCGCGGTGCTCGGTTCGGTGCTCGCGCTGGTCGGCGCCGTGCTGGTGGCCCGGGGGCGGCGGAGCGGGACCGGAACGCCGGACACTCACCCGATGACGAATCGGCCCGGGTGAGACCCGCGCAAGTTGTCATACCGGTGAGTAGCCGCGCATCGAACACGTACCGAAGACTGTGGTTCCCCAACACGCACGGCCCCACCCGGTCACCCCCACCCACCCGGCACCAACCCACCTGGCATCACACAGAGACCACCCCCCACACCCGCTCTCCCTCCCCTCCGCCGTCCCCACGGCAGGCCCCACCCCGTCCCCCCACCCCCCGCACCCCGACACGAGTTGGAGCACCCATGCCCCAGCACGTCCCTCCCCCACGGTTCCGCGACGCCGGACCGCCGCCGACTCCGTCGCAGCCGCAGCCGCAGCCGCAGCCGCAGCCGCTCGACGCTCCCCGGCGGATCGCGTTCCTCGCCCATCGCGACCTCGGCAACCCGGCCGCCGGCGGCTCCGAGCTGCTCGTCGACCGGCTCGCCTCCGGCCTGACCGAACTGGGCCACGACGTCACCCTGCTGTGCGGCGGTCCGGCGGCCCGGCGGCCGTACCGCGTCGTGTCGGCGGGCGGCGCGCTCGGGCACTTCGTCGGCGCCAGGTCCACGTTCGCCCGTGAAGTGGGCTCCTGCGATCTGCTCGTCGAGGTGTGCAACGGCATGCCGTACCTGTCCCCGCTGTGGCACCGCGGCCCCACGGTGTGCCTGGTGAACCACGTGCACACCGAGCTGTGGGGCATGCGCTTCCCCGGGCCCGTCGCCCGCGCGGGCCGGTTCCTGGAGCACTGGGCGCTGGCCCGGGCGCACCAGGGCAACCTGCTGGTGGCGGTGTCGCCGTCGACCGCGGCGGCGCTGCGCGCGCTCGGCGTGCCGCCGGAGCAGATCCGCGTGGTGCACAACGGCGTCCACGAGCCCGGTCCCCGGGCGCCCCGGTCGGCCTCGCCGCTGTTCGTGGCGCTCGGCCGGCTCGTCGACTACAAGCGGATCGATCTGCTGCTGCGGCTGTGGGAGCGGGTCCGGCCCGTCACCGGCGGCCGGCTCGTGATCGTCGGTGACGGTCCCGAGCGGGAGGCGCTGGAGCGGCTGGCCGGTCCGGGCGTGGAGTTCCGGGGCCACGTGTCGGAGGAGGAGAAGCACCGGCTGCTGTGCGAGGCGTGGCTGCTGCTGCACCCGGCGGCCGTCGAGGGCTGGGGGCTGGTCGTGACCGAGGCGGCGGCCAGGGGCACGCCGACGCTCGCGTTCGACGTCCCCGGGCTGCGCGACTCCGTCCAGGACGGCGTCACCGGGCTCCTGGCGCGCGGGGAGTCGTCGTTCGCCGCCGCCTGGTGCACGCTCGCCCTCGACGACACTCGCCGGGAGTCCCTGGGCAAGGCGGCCGCGGAGGCGGCCGTCGCCTACCGGTGGAGCGGCACGGTGCGGCGCTTCCGCGCCGTCGCCGCGGAGGCCGTGCGGCGGGCGGACGCGTCGGGCGGGGAGCCCCGGAGCCAGGGGCAGGTCCTCCCTGCGCGAATCGCCGCACCCGGGCCCGGCCCTCAGGCGGAGGGCGTGCGGCCGTGAAGGACCCTTCGTTCCGCCGCTCCCTGACCCTCTTCCGGGCGTTCCTGCGCGAGCAGGACGACCCCCGCACGGCGTACGAGCTGCTGGCCCGCGACGCGGCCGACCAGGTCGAGCGGCACGTCCGGCTCGACGGCCGGGTCGTGGCCGACGTCGGCGGCGGACGCGGCTACTTCACCCGGGAATTCCGCCGCCGCGGCGCGCACAGCGTCCTGTTCGAACCGGACGCCGCCGAACTCGGCGCCGAGCCCGAGGCCGGGACGGTCGTCGCGGACGGGTACCTGCTGCCGCTGGCCGACGGCGCGGCGGACGTCTGCTTCTCGTCCAACGTCCTGGAGCACGTGCGCGACCCCGCCACCTTCCTCAGCGAGATGGTGCGGGTCACCCGTCCCGGCGGGCTGATCTATGTGTCCTTCACCAACTGGCTCTCGCCCTGGGGCGGTCACGAGTGGGCGCCCTGGCACTACCTCGGCGCCGAGCGGGCCCGCGCGCGGTACGAGCGGCGTACGGGCCGGGCCGCCAAGCACCGGCTCGGCGAGAACCTGTTCGCGATCGGCGTCGCACCGACGCTGCGGCACGTCCGGGGCCGTGACGACGTGGAGCTCGTCTCCGCCCGTTCCCGCTACTGGCCGGTGTTCCCGGAGCTGGTGTGCCGGCTGCCGGTCGTGCGGGAGTTCGCGACGTGGAACCTCCTCCTCATTCTCCGGCGGTGTTCATGACCAGCGCTGTCCACGCCCGTCCGCCGGCCTCTCCGGCCGCGCCCGGTCCCGTGCCGGGCGCGCCGGACGGGCCTCCGCCGGAGCGCCGCTCGCGGCGCTGGCTGCTCGGTTTCTGGGCGGCTGTGTTCGCGGCGTTCCTGGCGGTGTCGCCGGGGCGGATGACGTTCGAGACGAAGCTCGGGGTGGTCGCCGACCCGTGGCAGTTCCTGCGGGACCTGGGGCAGTTGTGGCACGACCGGGCCGGATTCGGCGGGATCGCGGACCAGTACGTCGGCTACGCGATCCCCATGCTGCCGTTCCACGCGGCCGCCGACCTGGCGCGGCTGCCGGTCTGGCTGGCCGAGCGGCTGTGGCTCTCGCTCGTCGTGACCACGGCTTTCTGGGGCGCGCTGCGGCTCGCGGAGCGCTTCGGCGCCGGTTCGCCGGCGTCGCGGCTCGTCGGCGCGGCGGCGTACGCGCTGTGGCCGACGTACACGATCGTCGTCGGCTCGACGTCGGCCGCCGCGCTGCCGGGCGCGATGCTGCCGTGGGTGCTGCTGCCGCTGACGGACCCGCGGACGGGCCCCCGGCTCGCCGCGGCCCGTTCGGCGCTGCTCATCCCGCTGATGGGCGGGGTGAACGCCGCCTCGACACTGGCCTCGCTGCTGCCCGTCGGCCTGTACCTGCTGTCCCGGCCGGGCGGGCGGCGCAAGCGCGCCCTGATCGCGTGGTGGACGCCGTGCGTGCTGCTCGCGACGGCCTGGTGGGTGGTGCCGCTGCTGCTTCTGGGCACGTACGGCGAGAACTTCATGCCGTACGTGGAGTCGTCGCAGACGACCACGGCGACGATGTCGGCGGCCGAGGTGCTGCGCGGCGCCGGGAACTGGGTGGCGTATCTGCACTTCGGCGAGGCGTGGCTGCCGGCCGGCTGGGCCGTCGCCACCTCGGCCGTCGTGATCGCCGGTTCGGTGCTCGCGGCGGCGCTCGGGCTGGCCGGGCTCGCCCGGCGGGACCTGCCCGAGCGGCGCTGGCTCGTGCTGACGGCGGCGGTCACGGCCCTGGTCACGCTCGCCGGGTACGGTGGCGCGCTCGGCGGGCCGTTCCACGCGACGGTGCAGGACTGGCTGAACGGGCCGCTGGTGCCGTTCCGGAACATCTACAAGTTCCAGACCGGGCTCGCCCTCGCGCTGGTCCTCGGCCTGGTGCACCTGACGGGCACGGTGCTGCCGCGGGCCCTGCGGCGGGCGTCCGCGCCGGTCCGCGTCCGCCGTCTCGTGCCCGTCGTGGCGGCGGCGCTCGTGCTGCCGGGCCTGGCGTGGCCGTACGTCAACGGTGCGATCCTGCAGCCCGGTTCGTTCCGGCAGCTGCCGGGGTACTGGTCGGCCACCGCGGACTGGCTCGCGGAGAACGCGCCGGACGACCGGGCCCTGGTCGTCCCGGCGACCGCGCACGGCCTGTACACGTGGGGCTCTCCCATCGACCAGCCGCTCGACGTGCTGGCCCGCTCTCCGTGGGCGCAGCGCGACTACGTGCCGTTCGGCACGCCCGGCAACCGGCGGGCGCTGGACGCGGTGGAGCAGGCGCTGACGTCGGGCGGGCAGGTGCCCGGGCTCGCGCGGTACCTGGCGCGGGCGGGGCTGTACCACGTCGTGGTGCGCAACGATCTCGACCCGGACCAGATCGAGCACGTGCCGACCGCGACGGTGAAGCGGACCCTGGAGGCGTCCGGGTACCGGCGCGTGACCGGCTTCGGTCCGCTGCTGACCGACGGGCGGATCGCCGACGACACGCCGGTCCAGGTGGAGGGCCTGTTCCCGCGGCAGCGGGCGGTCGAGATCTACGAGCCGCCGTCCGGCACGCCGCGTCCCGGCCGGGTCCGCACGACGCCCGTCTCGCAGACGGCGGTGGTCAGCGGCGGTCCGGAGTCGCTGCTGCCGCTCTCCGCGTCGGGCGTCCTGGACGGGCGGCCGACGGTGCTCGCCGGGGACGCCCACCCGGGCGTCGACCGGCCCGCGCTGTACGCGGCCGGCGACGGGCTGCGGCGCGCCGACACGCGGTTCGGGCTCGTACGGTCGGGGACCTCGTACACGTACACCCGCGACGAGCGCAACGCGGAGCGGGCCGTGCAGGACCCGGGCGAGGACCCGAAGCAGATCCTTCCGCTCGACGGCGTCCGGCACCAGACGACGGCGGTGCTGCGCGGTGCGGCGTCGGTGACCGCGTCCTCGGTCGGGAACTGGCTGTTCCACCTTCCCCAGTACGACCCCGTGAACGCCTTCGACGGCAATCCGGACACCGGCTGGGCCGAGGGCTCGCCGGGCTCCCCCGCCGGCGAGTGGCTGCGCATCGCCTTCGACGGACCGACCCGCGTCCCCGGGACGCTCGACGTGACGCCGCTGCCGAGCGGCAACGTGCGCGCCGCACCCACGGTCGTGCGGGTGGAGACGGACCGCGGCAGCCGGGTCGCCCCGCTGCGCCCGGACGGCAGCAGGCAGCAGGTCGCCGCGCCGGAGGGCGAGGCGACCTGGCTGAAAGTGACGATCCTCCAGTCGCAGCAGGGCCGTCCGGGGCTGACCGGCGCCGGATTCAGCGAGATCTCCGTGCCCGGCGTGCAGGTGACCCGGCTGCTGCAGCTGCCGGCCGACGCTCCGCGCGAGGTCTCCGGTCCCGTGGTGTACACGCTCTCGCGCGGCAGCGACCCCGGCGGGCTGTCGGCGGTCTCCGCCGAAGTCGGGCTGCACCGGCGGTTCGAGGCGGTCCGGGCCGGCGACCACACCGTGCGGGCGAGCGCCCTGCCCGTACCGGGCAAGGAACTCGACGACCTGCTGTTCGAACTCACCGGCCGGCGGGACAAGCTCGTCGTCACCGCCGACTCGACCGCCCGCCTCGGCACGAACCTGAGCCCGCGCAACCTCACGGACGGCGACCTGACCACCGCGTGGATCGCCGGCGAGCGGCCCGTCCTGCGGCTGCGGTGGCCGGAACGGACGGCGGTCGGCGAGATCGTCCTCGCCGCCGCGGGCGGCCTGTCGACGCGCCCGGAGCAGGTGCAGATCAGTTCGCCCGACGGGACCGCGATCGCGGCGGTGGACGAGAACGGCCTCGCACGGTTCGCGCCCATCACGACCGACCGCATGGACATCACGATCTCGAGGGTCGCCCCGCTGACCATGCACAACCCGGTGGCGGACGAGTCGCTGCAACTGCCGGTCGGACTGAGCGAGCTGCACATACCGGCACTGGCGAAGCACCGCGCGCCGCAGCCGGACCCGGCGAAGCGGTTCGCGCTGCCGTGCGGCCGGGGGCCGATCGTGTCCGTCGACGGACGGTTCCTGGCGACCCGCGCCGAGGGCCGCGTCCGGGACCTGACCGAGCGCCGGCCGATCACGGTCACCCTGTGCACGGAGGGCGGCCGGGTCTTCCTCGACCGCCGCACGCACACCGTGGAGGCCGGCGACACCGGCCCACTGGCGGTCACCCGGATCGACCTCGCCACCGGCACGGGCCGGGCCGTGACGTCCGCGCCGCGCGAGGTCGGGTCCGTGTCCGGAGGCGGCGACCGGCGCACCCTGCGCGTCGGCCCGGGAGAAGCCTCGTACCTGCAGCTCCACGAGAACCACAACGCGGGCTGGAGGGCCACGCTGGACGGCGAGGAGCTGCGGCCGCTGCGCGTGGACGGCTGGCAGCAGGCGTGGCTGGTCCCCGAGGGACGGGGCGGCACGGTGACGCTCGTGTACGAGCCGTCGCGCGTGTACGGCGCGGGGCTCGTGGGCGCCGCCGCCCTGCTGGTGGTCCTGGCGGGGCTCGCGGTGGCGGGGCGGTCGTCCGGTCGCCGGCGCGCGGTCGCCGGCGCGGACGCCGCACCGCGCGGGCCGGGGCTGCTCCTGGGGACGGTGGTCCTGACGCTGGTCGGCGCGGTGATCGCGGGGCCCGTGGCGGCGGTCGTGCCGGTGCTCGCGGTGGTCGCGTGGCTGCGGCCGGGGTGGCTCGGCCCGCTGGCGTTCGCCGCGATGGCCGGCGCGGGTGTCGCCGTGCTGACCGGCAGCGGCGAGGCCGCGGAGGTGGGCCGGGGCGCGTACGGGCCGGTGGCCCAACTCCTCGCGCTGACCGCGCTGTTCGCGGCGCTGGTGACGGTGGGCGACGGTCGTGAGCGGCGCGGGGACGCCGAGGGAGGGGACGCCTGATGGCGGTCACGAGACCGAGGGTGCCGGAGCGGGTCCCTTTCGCGGTGGTCGACGAGATCGCGCGTCACTGCGCGGACGCGCGCGAGCCGAACACGGTGCACATCGAGATCCACCTGCCCGGCCGGCTCCACGAGGACCGGCTGCGGGAGGCGTTCGCCCGGGCGCTCGCCCGGCACCCGCGGGTGCTGATGCGGGAACGGGTGCGGGGGCCGCTGGCCCTGCGCTACGAGTGGGAGCTGGTCGACGGGCCGGCCGCCGGAGCGGTGTCGTTCCCGGCGTGCGCGCCGGGTGCCCTGGAGCGGGCCCGGCGGCGGGCGTTGACCGAGCCCCCGTCGCTCCTCGTCGCGCCGCCGCTGCGTCTTGAGGTGGTGGAGGAGCCGGGCAGGGACGGCAGCGTGCTGCTGTTCACGGTCCACCACACGGCCCTCGACGGGCCGGCGTGCCTGCGGATCGCGGCGACGGCGGCGGAGCTGTACAGCGGCCGGGCGGCGAACCCGGTTCCGGCCCCGGTGCGTCCCCCGGCCGCCCCGGCACTGGGGCGGGAGGGCGGCGCGCCGGCGGTGGCGCGGCCCGCGCGGGTGGCGGCGGGCCGGCCCGCGGACGGGCCCGGCAACGGGATGCTGGTGACCGAACTCCCCGTGCCGCGAAGGGAGCCGGGGGCCGCGTACACCGTGAACGACCAGTTGATGGTCGCGACCGCGCTGACCGTGGCCGACTGGAACCGGGAGCAGGGCGCCCCCGACGGGCCGCTGCGCATCACCATGCCCGTGGACGACCGCCCGCGCGGTCCCGCCATGCCGATCGGCAACGGGACGCGGCTCGTCGAGGTCGGGTTCACCGCGGCCGAGACCGCCGCCGACGCGGACGTGGGCGCGCTGCTGCGCCGTACCGCGGAGCGCACCCGCGCGCTGAAGGCCCGGCCGCGTCCGCAACTCGGCCGGGGAGCGGAGGTGTTGACGGCGCCGGTGCTGCCGGTCGCCGCGCGGGCCGCGGTGACGCGCGGGGTACGGCGGCTGGCCGCGCCGTGGACGTCGACGACGCTGCTCAGCAACATCGGCCGGATCCCGTACCCGCTGGACTTCGGCGAGGCGGGCCGGGCCCGCGCGGTCTGGTTCTCCGCGCCCGCGGGCATGCCGCGCGGGCTGACGTTCACGACGGCGTCGACCGGGGGCCGCCTCCATCTGGTGCTGCGCTGGTCCCAAACGCTGCTGGGCGACGAGGACGGCGCCCGGCTGCGGGACCTGTTCGCGTGCAGGCTGGCGGCGACGGAACGGGAGAGGCTGTGAGCGAGAGGACGAGGGGGCGGGAGAGGTCGTGGGCCACGGGACGACGGAGCGGGAGGGACTGTGAGCCAGGGCACGACGGCGGGAGGGGCCGTGAGTCACGGGACAGCGGAACGGGAGAGGCTGTGAGCCACGGGACGACGGAGCGTGCGGGGACGGTTCCCGGCCTGCGGGACTTCTACGAGGACCCGGCCGTGCCGGTCGCGTCGGGCGACGCCCGCAGCCGCCGCCAGGCGCGGCTGCTGGCGGCGGCCCTGGCCGGGACGCCGGGCGCCCTGGTGCTGGACGTCGGCTGCGGGGACGGCTCCGCGGCGGCGGTGGCGGCGCCGGTCCTGGCTGGTCACCGGCTCGTGGGCGTGGACTGGTCGCAGGACGCGCTGCGCAGGGCGCGGCCGCGGATCGGGCACGTCGTGCGCGGCGAACTCGACGGCGGCGGGCTGCCGTTCGCGGACGGCTGTGCGGACGCGGTGCTGTTCAGCGAGGTCGTCGAGCATCTCGTGGACCCCGACCGGGCGTTGGACGAACTGCGGCGCATCCTGCGACCGGGCGGCCACCTGATGCTGTCCACCCCGAACCTGGCCGCCTGGTACAACCGCGGGCTGCTGCTGGCCGGCTGGCAGCCGGTGTTCTCGGAGGTGAGCCTGCGCGGCGTCCACGGCCGTCCGGGGACCGAGGTCGTGGGCCATCTGCGGCTGTTCACGGCGCGGGCGCTGCGCTCGTTCCTGCTGGCGGCCGGCTTCGCGGACGTACGGATCACGGGGGCGCCGTTCCACGGGGTGCCGCGCGGGCTGCGCCTGATCGACCGGGCGGCGTGCGCCGTGCCGTCGGCGGCGTCGATCCTGCTGGCGCACGCCCGGCGGAGGTAGCGGCATGTGGTGGGGCGTGGGCGCGGCCCTGACCGCGAACCTCCTGTACAGCGTCGGCTTCGTCCTGGAGAAGCGCGCGCTGGGCGGTCTGCCGGCCCTGTCGGCGGGCCGGCCGCTGAGGGTGGTCGGCGTGCTGCTCACCAGCCCGCTGTGGCTGGCCGGTTCGGTGGCCCTGGCGGCGGGTTTCGCCGCCCAGCTCGTCGTCTACCGGGCGCTGCCGATCGCCGCCGCGCAGGGCCTGTTCGTCTCCGGACTCGTGCTCCTGCTGCTCCTGTCGTCGGCGGTGCTCGGCGAGCGCCCGTCGGGCCGCGAGCGCCAGGCGCTGGGGATGGTGCTGGTGGCGCTGCTGATGGTGGTGGCGTCGCTGCGCGAGGACAGCGAGGAGGTGAGCACGGGCGCGCCGTGGACGCTGGTCCTTCTGGTGTCGGTGCCGACGCTGGCGGCGGGCGTGCTGCTGTACGAGCGGGTGGAGCGCCGCGCCCGCCGCCGCCACCGGGCACCGACGAACGGCATCGGCTACGGCGTGGCCGTGGGCCTGCTGTACGGCGTCAGCTCCCTGGCGATCAAGGGCGCCTCGGGCCGGCTGGACGGCACGGGCGTGGCCGCGTCGGCGCGGGCGCTGCTCGGTTCGCCGTACCCGTACCTGCTGCTGTTCACGGCGGGCGCGGGCCTGGTGATGTCCCAGGCGGCCCTGCAGCGCTGCCGCGCCTCGCTGATCGTGCCGGTCTGCACGACGGTGACCTGTCTGTTCACGGCGGTCGTCGGAACGCTGACGTTCGGCGAGCGCCTCCCCGAGGATCCGTGGCTGCTGACGCTGCGCGTGGCGGGGACGGGGCTGGCCCTGTCGGTCCTGCTCGTCATGCCGCGCCACGACGAACCACGACCGGTGTGACCCCCACCCCACGAGCGAACGAGGACGACATGACCCCCGACGACACCCTGCTCGACATCCTGGCCTGCCCCCTGGACAAGGGCCCGCTGACCCTGACCCCCGCCCAGGAAGCGCTCTACAACCCGCGCCTGCAGTTGCGCTACCCCATCGTGGACGGCATCCCGCAACTGCTCCCCTCCTCCGGCATCCGGGTGACCCCGGAGGAACACGAGCGGTACACCGAGGACGGGGACGCCTCCTAGAGCCTGTCCGGCCGTCCACGTGCGGAGCCGCCCGCCGGCCCGCCGTGATGATCACGGGCAGAGGGCGGTCAAGTTCCAGCTGAGTGCGGAGGGGCACACGGTGAAATGGACTGCGACGTTTCGTGGACGTAGAGGCATCCCTTGTCTGCGTGCAGTTTCGCGGGCCGTCGCCGGCGAGGTGGGCGGCGAGAACGGATGGGATTCCGCACGCCCGGCCCCAGGCCGAGGCTGTCGTGCCTGGCGCCCGGGGCAGCCAGCGCGAGAGGCAAAACGTTCCGGTCGGTCCGCTGCGGGGCGGTAGACGATCGTCGGGAAGGGGAGGGAACACACGGTCGAAGTACCATCCCTGCAAGCTTCTTCGGCCGGTACCTCTCAACCTCCGCAGTGGCGTGGTCGGACGGAGACATCCCTGGAGAGAGGGCAGAGGGCGATGAGTGAGGCTGAGAGTTGGTCGCGTGTGATGAGTCTTCTTCGGGAGCACGCGCCGGCCGATCACGCGGATCTGCCGGGGCCCGCTACGGAGCAGATGCTCGCGGCAGCCGAAGAGCGGATGGGGATCTCCCTGCATGGGGACCTGCGGACGTGGCTGTTCCAGAACAATCTGGATCTGCCGGAGGAAGATTTCGACGACGACGTGATGTGCTGCGGCTTCGATGGGTTCCCCGACGAGGGAAGCTTCTTTCTGGGTGTCCGGGCGATGGAGAGGCTTTACGCGAACCGCTCCACGTCCTGCGGATTCGACCCTCCGGACCAGCCGGACAATCCGTTCTGGCGTAACGAGTGGATCCCGTTCCTGTCGGACCGGGACGGCTGGACGGGAAAGTTCATCGATGTGCGGGACGGGCGCGTCGGCAGGTGGTTCGTGGGTGAGATCACGGTCACGGGCGAGTACGAGTCGATGGCCCGTTATTTCGACTCCGTGGCGGAGACGTTGACGAGGATCGCCGATGGAAGCTCCCCGGTCTGTCGGTTCACCGAAGGTCGACTTGTCTGGTCGTGAGACGGTTCTCAAGCGGCAGGACGGGGAACCAACGAGTCCCTATGCTGATGAATCGAGACGTTCAGCACATCTCTCAACGGCACGGGAGCCTCGCGAATTGCGGGGCGCTGGCCTGCCACCCGATCAGTGGCCACTCCGCAAGAGCTCAGTGTCCCCTGCAGGACCAGGCCAGGCCACTCGCGAGGCATACGGCCCGGCCCGCGGAATGTGACTCCCTCACCAACTGAGACACCTCTCAGGCGGACTCCAACTCCCCCAGGCGGGCCAGGTCGTCCGCCACGGTGGTGCGTTCGTCGGGGGCGAGGTGCGCGGCGGCGGCTCGGGCTCTGGGGAGCACGGATGTCGCGGTGGCGTCGTCGCCGAGCCGATGGGCGAGGTCCGCCCGCAGGACGAGGAGGCGCAGGAGCTGCGGGGCGGTGGGCCGGGTGTCGCGGCGCGTCAGGGCGCGGTCGACGATTCTCACGGCTCCTTCGAGATCCTCCCGGGAGTCCGCGAGCAGGACGGCGTGGTGGAGGGCCTCGTCGAAGGCGTCCTTCGGCGCCGGCCGGTGGTGCAGGTCCGGACTCGTCGGCTGTCCGATCCGCAGACAGTTCCCGCCCGGGTCGGTCACGAGGAACTGCCGTACGCCGTGCGAGGTGTCCTTCAGCGGCCCGATCCGCGGCAGCCCGCGGGTCGGAACGCGCCCGTACGCCGCCTTCAGTCCGCTGCGGAAGGCGAGGTACAGCCCGTCGACGTCGTCGGTCCGGACGACGCAGGTGCTGTAGGAGGCGGCCGGCTCGTACTGCTTCATGCCGAAGAAGTGCAGCTGGATGCCGCCGCGCTCGACGACGGCGTAAGGGTTGGGGCTTGTCTGCTGGAAGGTCACGTCGAAGCCGAGCGCGACGTAGAAGTCGAGAACGGGTCGAAGGGTCCGGCACGGCAGGATCGGAACGGTCGTCTCAGCCATGGCGGCCACATTAGTCAAACTTGAATAGCTGGCGCAACGACCGGCTGCGGAGCCGGACCCCGGCCGGTGCCGCGGGGGAAATTCGGGCGACAGGCGACGATCCCCCGTCTAGCGTCGCGCCGTCGGAACATCGTGGGATCGGGCGGAATCGGTGGGGGTCATGAGCGACATGTGGACCGGCGCGCGGATACGACTGCGGGGCGTCGAGGCGGAGGACTGGCGGGGTTTCCGGGACTTGGCCCGGAACACCGTCGACGCCCGGAACGCCGACATGGTCGAGACGCCCGCGTCGGACGAGCACTGGCGCGCCTGGACGGCCGAGCGCGCCGGCCGGGCGCCGGGCAGCGAATCGTTCCGCCTGGTGATCGAGGTCCTGGACGACGGCGCCTTCGCCGGGGCCGTCTCGGTCGGGGAGACGGACCGACGCGCCGGACGGTTCAAGACGGGCATCGAGATCGCCCGGGACCACCGCCGCCGAGGTTACGCGGCCGAGGCCACGGAACTGGTCCTCACGTACATGTTCGCCGAACAGCGCCACCACAAGTGCGCGGTGGAGGTCTACGCCTTCAACGAAGGGTCCCTGGCCCTCTACCGCAGCATGGGCTTCGTCGAGGAGGGCCGCCTGCGCGAGCACGAGTTCTTCGGCGGCGCGTACCACGACCTCGTCCTCTTCGGCCTCACCGCCGACGAGTTCTGGGCCACCCACGAGCGCCCGTCGGTGCGGTGAGCGGCGCGGGCCGCCGATCCGGCGTTGTCAGAGGGCCCTGTCACCATCGGAGGCATGGAGTACTGGCCCTATCCGCCGGATGAGGCGGACCGCATCGACCCCTTCGACGGCGAGCGCACCGAGACGCAGTACCTGCTCCTCGGCGGCGCCCGCGCCACCTCGGCGTTCCTCGATCGCGGGATGTTCGACCACCCCGAGCTGGACCGGTGGATACCGATGGGCTACAAGATCCTGCAGAAGGCCCAGAAGGTGGCCGTCCATCGTGACGGCGACCTGATACGCGCCTGGCCGGTGCGGTATCGGGACCCGCGCGTCGACCCGGTGGACCCGCCGGCGGGCGAGACGCTGTACCTCGACAACTGGCGGCGACGCGTCTGCGGCTACCGGATCCTGACCTCGCCGACCACGGTGACCGCGCCCGAGGACGCGTACGACCACGCCGCCGCGATCGAGACGGCCCGCGCGGCCTCCCTGACCGAGGGGCGCGCCGTGCTGGTGTACATCTACGACGCCGAGAACTGGCACTGACGGCCCCGTCGGGGCCCCGTCGGGGCCGAACCCGGGTCAGCCGAGGCCGCGATGGGCGGCCCACAGCGCCCCGGCCCGGCTGGCCGCTTCGGAGACCATGGCCGCCAGTTCGGGGTCGTCAGGAACGGGGAACGAGACGTACGCGCCCCGGCCGCCGGCAACGGGCCGGCCGTACGCCTTCACGGCGAGGTGCCCGTCGGGCAGGAGCCGGACGTTGAGCGTGGTGAGCGTGAACGCCTCACCGCGTCGCGTGTCCGTCCAGCGCAGCGCCTCGGGGATCGTCACGTTGATGGCCAGCGCACTCACTTCCAGGTTGCTGCTCATCACGCCATGATCCCACGCGCGTCAGCACGACCAGGGGCGACTGTCGACACCCGCGATGCCCAACTGGCCCTTCTCCGACGTCAGTAGACTCCCCGTCATGGCGGATGACGGCGAGGCGCTGCTCGGTGGGATGGCGAACGCGGGGGCGGTCTTCCGTCGGGGGGAGCTCGTCGAGCGCCCGGCGCCCCGCCACGCGCCCGCCCTGCACGCCCATCTCCGCGCGCTGAGGGAGCACGGCTTCGACGCGGCTCCGGCTCCGGCCGGTCTGACCGAGGACGGCCGTGAACGGCTGACGTTCATGCCTGGCGACGTCGCCCTGCCGCCGTTCCCGGACTGGGCGATGACGCGGACCGCGCTGGCATCGGTGGGCGGGCTGTTGCGACGTCTGCACGAGGCCGGCGCGACCGTCGCCGTGGACCCTGAGGCCGACTGGCCCCAGGACCTGGCCGATCCGGAGGGCGGAACGCTGCTGTGTCACAACGACGTGTGCCCCGAGAACGTCGTCTTCCGTGACGGACGCGCCGTCGCGCTGATCGACTTCGACCTGGCGGCCCCGGGCCGTCCCGTCTGGGACGTCGCCATGACCGCCCGCTACTGGGTTCCGCTGACCGATCCCGTGTCCGCCGCCGCGTCGTATCCCGCCGGCCTGGACGCGCCGTCCCGCCTGCGGGCCCTTGCCGACGGATACGGGCTCTCGCCGGAGGACCGCACCGCGCTGCCCGACGTGGTCGAGCAGGCGGCGGAGGTGTGCCGGGCGTTCGTGGCCCGCCGCGTGAGCGACGGCGACCCGGCCTACGTCCAGGGGCTCGCCGACCGCGGCGGATGGGAACGCTGGGACCGCATGCAGACCTGGCTGGCGGACCACCGCGCCGCCTTCCGCGCCGCACTCCTCTCCTGACCCGCCTCCCGCCGAACCACCGACAGCGCCGCCGCGTAGGCTGTGCCGCCACGGCGGTGCGGGGAGGGTGGGCGGTGACGACGCGGAGGGCTTCCCTGGACGAGGCTGCGGGGCTGCTGAGGGCGGCGCGAGGGACGACGGCCGGGCTCGGCGCGGTGGACGCCTGGCACGCCTTCCTCCGTTTCGGCGCGAGGCCCTTCGACCTCCCCGACTCCGACCCCGACTCTCCCGATCCTTCCGACGTCGACGGGCTTCTCTTCCAGTACGGGACGTACTCCTTCGGCGGCCCGCCGGCGTTCATCCTCGACTTCACGCGCCAGTTCGCGAGCGTCGACGGCCACGGAGACCACGACCACTACGTGCAGGTGCACTGCGAGCTGCGCTACGCGCCCGTTCCCGCCTTGACGGCCCTGGGGAGCTTCCACTCGTGGTTCTTCCCCGCGCCGGGCGCCGGCCTGCGGGCGTGGGCGGACGGGCTCACCGCGCGGGCGGCCTGGAGGACGATCGCCGCGATCGAGCCGGCCGGGATCGAGGTCTTCCAGGAGCGGGTGTAGTGCCTCGGGGGCCGGGCGGGCTCAGTCGGCGTCCCACTGGGCGCGGATCCAGGCCAGTTGTTCGTCGCTGAGCCGGGGCTCGAAGCCCTCGGGGAACAGCATCATCTTCCCCTGCGGCCACATGTTCTCGAGGCCGTGATCCCTGCAGTGCAGGGCCAGGAGGTGGGATTCCGGCCCGCAGGACTCGTATGCGTAGGTGCGGTCGTGCGTCTGGCAGAAGTACGAGAAGACGGTGCAGTCGTCCTCGTCCGTCGGGTCGTAGAAGCCGGGGTCGCACACGATCAGCGTCCGCGGCTCCTGCCGGTTCAGGCGGGGAATCGGCCGGGGATCGCACCAGAGGAGTCGAGGAGGCAGCACCCGGCCATTCTGCCCTCCGCCGGGCAGCCGCCCGCGGCGGGCCTGCCGCAGCGGACCCGGCCGCAGCGGACCCGCACCCGGCGGGTCCTACTCCCCGACGTCCCGGCGCAGGACGAGGTCCAGGAGCCCCGGGAAGCGGGCGTCGAACTCGGGACGGCGCAGGCGGTTGACGCGCTTCGGCCCCTGGTCGCGCTGCTCGACGAGCCCGGCCGCGCGCAGGACGGCGAAGTGGTGGCTCAGGGCCGCCTTGCCGACGGGGACGTCGAAGCTGCCGCAGGCGCGTGACCACTCCTCGGAGTCCGCGAGTTCGCGGACGAGCGTGAGGCGCACCGGGTCGGCGAGCGCGGCCAGGGCGGTGAGCACGGGGACGTCGTCGGGGTGGGTGTGCTCGGGGGCTGCGCGATGACTGGCTGCGGCGGCCACGTGTCCTCCCGGTCGGCTGTGGGACTTGCCCAGTGTTCGATCCAGATCATACAGTCGTGAGTGTTCGCTTTTCATTGAACAGTCGAGCCGGAGGTGTGGCATGCGCGCGATCGAACTGGTGGAGAACGGTGGTCCCGAGGTCCTGAAGGCGGTGGAGACGGAGGTCCCCCAGCCCGGCGCGGGGCAGGTGAGCATCGACGTGGCGTACGCCGGCGTGAACTTCGCCGACGTGCTCGCCCGCGCCGACGGCTACCGCGTCGAGGCGTTCCCGTACCGCCCCGGTCTGGAGGTCTCCGGCCGGGTACGGGCCCTCGGCCCCGGTGTCACCGGCCTCGCCGTCGGCCAGGAGGTGACCGCCCTGACGGGCGCCGGCGCCTACGCCGAGGTGGCCGTGGCGGAGGCGGCGACGGTGTTCCCGCTGCCGCCGGGCGTCGACCTGCGGACCGCCGCCACCCTCCCGACCGTGCTGCCCACGGCGTACGCGCTCGTGCACGCGGTCGGACGGCTCCAGCCCGGCGAGACGGTCCTCGTGCACGCCGCCGCGGGCGGAGTCGGCACCGCGGTCGGCCAGTTGGCGAAGGCAGCGGGCGCGGCGGCGGTGTACGGGGCGGTGTCCTCGCCCGCGAAGGCCGCGTACGCCCGCTCGTACGGGTACGACGAGGTCCTCGTCGGCGACTTCCGGCACGACGCCGCCGCGCTGGAGAAGGCCGTTCGCGAGGCCACCGGCGGGCGCGGTGTCGATCTGGCCCTGGACCCGGTCGGCGGCGAGAGCCTCCGGGGGTCGCTGGCGTCGCTCGCCGTCTTCGGCCGCCTCGTCTCGTACGGCAATGCCGGCGGCGCCGAGCCGTGGCGCGTCGGGCAGCCGGACCTCGCCCCGACAGGCAGGACGGTCGCCGCGTTCTCGGTGCTCACGCTCGCCCGCACCGCGCCCGACGCCCTGCGGGCCCTGGCCGAGCAGGCGTTCGCGAAGGTCGCGGACGGGACGGTCACGCTGCCCGTCACCGCCGAGTTCGATCTCGCGGACGCCGCGGAGGCGCACCGGCTGATGAGCGCACGGACGAGCACCGGGAAGCTGCTGCTCAGGGTTGCGTGAGCCGGGGCCCGCGGCCGGGGATCCGGGTCCGGGCCCGGGACCGGGAACGGTTCCCCGGCCTCGCGGGGCATCAGCCGGTGTGCAGGACCCGGAAGCGGTCGGGGGCCGCCGGGTCGCGGTCGACGACCTGCACGGGCGGCCACTCCCACTGCCACACGCTGATGCCCGGGGTGCGCGAGAACCGGATCTTCCCCCGTGTGCCCTCGACCCCCACGCCCGCCCATGCCTCGGCCATGGCGGCACGGTCGGTACCGTGCGTACGCAGGACTTCGGCGAGGACGGCGACCGTGTCGTAGCCCTCGTGGGCGACGAAGGACGGGGGTTCGGCCAGTCGCTCGCGCAGGGCCGTCGCGACCCGCGCGCCGAGCGGGCCGAGGCGCTCGGGCAGATACCGCAGGAACGGGATCGCGGCGCCGTCCGCCCCCAGCAGCGCCGCCCATTCGGCGAACTCCGGCTGTCCGGCCGGGGCGCCCATCGTGATGCCGGCGAGGCGCGGGTCGCGGCGGACGGCCCGGACGATCTCCACCGCGGGGTCCGGGTGGCCGGTGAGCAGGAGCAGGGCGGTCGCCCCGCTCGCGACGAGCCGCTCGCACAGGTCCTCGGGCGCGAGCGCGCCCAGCTCCACGACCGCGCCGCCGCGCGGAGCTAGGTGATCGCGCAGGATGGCGGTGCCGGACGCCCAGTAGACGCTCGGCTGGGCCGCCACGGCGATGCGGCGGTGACCGGCACCGAGGAGGAAGTCGCCGTAGATGCGCCAGCCGTGGGACTGCGCGGGCGCGATGCGGGCGATGCCCCGCACGGGCCGGTCGGTGAGCGCGTCGAGCACCGCCGAGGAGCAGAGGAACGGCATGCCGAGGGCGTCGGCCCGTGCGGCGGCGGCGCGAGCGACGACGCTGTGGTACTCCCCCGCCACCGCGGCGACGCCCAGGCGGGCCAGTTCGTCCACGGCCGCCGCGGCCTTCTCCGGGTCGGCCGCGGTGTCCCGGACCACCAGCTCCAGCGGTCTGTCGTCGATCCCGCCGGCCTCGTTGACGTCGCGCACGCCCAGCTCCAGCCCGGCGAGCAGATGCCGGCCGGCCTCGGTCCAGCCGGGCCGCGTCAGTGGGACGAGCGCCCCGATCCGGACCGAAGGTCCGCCGGTGCGCTCCGCGCCCGGCGGCGGCGCGGAGGGCGATGACGGGGATGACGGCGATGGCGGCGTTGACGGCGTTGACGGCGTCTTCATGCGTGGGCCTCTCTCCTGTGCCGGTTCCTCGGACATGTGCACCCGCTCGCGTCGATGCGGCTCAGACGACGCGGGCGGCGATGAGGCGGGCGCACTCCAGCGACTCGGCGTGCGTCGTGTCCACCTCGAAGTCGTACGTCACGCCCTCGTGCACCAGCTCCGCCTGCAGGGCGGCCATCCCTGGAGTCCGGTCGCCGCGCGCGAGTTCGCGGCCGGCGGCGACCGCGGCGTCGCACCGGACGCCCACCCACAGCACGGGCAGGTCGCCCAACGCCTTCTGCCAGCGCTGCTGCGAGGCCGCTCCGCCGAGGAAGACGTCGTCGACGACGATCCTCGCTCCCGCGCGGGCCATCGTCACGATGCCCTCGGTCCACGCGGCCTCCAGCTCGCGGAACTCCGCTCCGATGCTGACGCCGCCGTTCGGGTCGAAGACGATCCCGTCGTCGTCCTCGGCCCGGAGCCGGGCGGGCAGGGCGTCGACGAACGAGTCGCAGCCGAAGGCGAGCCAGGGGTCGGGCAGTTCGGCCTGCAGGCAGCGTACGATCCCGGACTTCCCGGAGCTGGAGCCGCCGTTGAGGATGATCATCCGCGTCGTCATCGTGACACTGTACGACGTGCTCATGTCGACCGGTCGGGGGCCGGAACCGGCAGGGGGCCGGACGGAACCGGTCCGGGACACGACGGAACCGGTCCGACGGGGCCCGCGTCACTCCAGGAGTCCACAAGATCGACTCCGACGGGGGACTCCACATGACCGGTACCGCGGCCCGCTACCTCTACCTCACCCGGCACGGCGAGGCCTCGGCGGACGAGAGCGAGTTGACGGAGGCCGGCCGCCGCCAGGCCGCGCTGCTCGGGGAACGGCTCCGTGGCGTGCCGCTGGCGGCGATCCACCACGGGCCGCTCGCCCGCGCCACGGAGACCGCGCGGCTGGTCGGGGAACAGCTCGACGGCGTCCCTCTGCGCCGCTCGGCCGCGGCCGGCGACTACATCCCGTACCTGCCGACGCGCGAGGAACTGCCGTCGGGGACGGCCGACGCCATGCTCGGCTTCCTGAACCGGTTCCCGGCCGAGGAGCGCGAGCAGGGCCCCGGGCTGGCGGCCGCGGCACTCGCGGAGTTCACCGGCCCCGTCGACGGTGACGAGCCGCGCCACGAACTCGTCGTCACGCACAACTTCCTCGTGGGTTGGCTCGTCCGCGCCGCGTTCGGCGCGCCGGAGTGGCGCTGGATGGGCGTCAACCATGCCAACGCGGCCCTGACCGTCATCCGTTACGCCCCCGGCCGTCCTCCGTCAGTGCTCCTCTTCAACGACACCGGCCACCTGCCCGCCGAACTCCGCTGGACCGGCTTCCCTCCGGAGCTCCACGTCTGAGACCCGTCGGGGGCCTGGGTGGGTGGGCGCTCTCCCTGGCCACGGCCGGTGCCCCGGTCAAAGACCTCTCGGGCCGGTGTCCCCCTCGCGACGCTGTCCGCGGTGCGGGCCAGGGTGCAACAGCTCGATTGTGAGCGGCGACTCGACTCAAGGACCGGTCCTCCTGCCGGACCCGCCCGTAGGGAGTCACCGAGGGGCGTCCGGCCTCCGGCATCCGGGCCCCTGATCCCGGAACGGGCGGACCGGACCGGGGGACCTAGGTCACCGGCCGGGGGCTCCTACGCCCCTGCCTACGTCCGTGGCCCGTTCCGCCGCTCCCGCCTCCGGCCTACGGTCGCTCTCATGGACATGGACAGGAGTGCAGGGCGCAGGCCCGGACCCGCGGACACGGGTACGGGTCCGGGCACGAGTACGGGAACAGGAACGGGAACGGGTACGAGTACGGGAACGGCCGGGAAGCCTGACCCCACCGGCACATTGGACGAGGCGCTGGAGCGACTGCACGGCTTCGGGCCGGAGCGGCTCGGGCGGCTGACGAACCACGCGCCGATGGCCGTGGAGGCCCTGACCGTCCGGGGCCAGGCGCGCGGCGTGCACCGCTGGCTCGACCTGTACAGCGCCAAGCTCGAGGACTTCCCGTCCCGGGTGGAACCGGTCACCGCCGCCGGGTGGCGGGCGGCGCTCGGGAATCCGCGGCGCGCGGCCGACTGGATCGACCACTTCGCCGGCGAACTGGCCGAGCGCCCCTGGCGCGAGGTGCTGGCCGAGTGGTGGCCCCGGCTAGCGCCCGGGATGTACGGCGGCTCGACGCATCCGGTGATCCGCGTCGGCCACGCCGTACGCACCCTCCTCTCGGGTGAGCCGACCGAGCCGCGCCTGAGGGAGCTGGCGCACGGGCTCGGCTACTGGGCCGCCCGCCACCGCCCGGTCTCGGTACGGCGCTTCGCCCTGCCGCCCGGCGCCACCGCGGGCGCGGCCCTCGACGCGGTCGCGCCCCTCGCGGAGCGGGACGGCGGGTTCCCCGCCCGGCTGGAGCGCGTCACGGAGCTGCCGGTGTGGGCGGACGGCCCCGCCGACCCCGAGACCGTACGCGCCCGCCTGGCCGAACTCGTCCGCGCGGCCACGCACCGGTACGCCACGCACGGCCACGGCGAGGAGACGATGCTGGTCCACGCGGCGACCGCGCCGAACGCCGTGCTCCGCGCCCTGCCCGCACTCCCCCACGACCTGTGGGCGCCGAGCCTGCGGGCCGCGTGGACGGCGTCCGCGGCGGTCACGGCGATGTACGCGCCCGACGAGCCGGTGCCGTACGTGCCGCCCGGCGCGATCACGCCCGAGGAGGTGGCCGAGCGGGCGCTGGCACACGGCGACGAGCACGTCGTCAAACTGACCGACACCGCGCTGGACTTCGCCGACGAACCCGCCCTGGCGGCCGCACTCCGCGCGATCGAACTGAGCGCTCCCCTGCGCTAGGCCGCGCGGGTCGCCCGGACGCCCCCTGCCGGCTCGTTGCGGGAGGCGGCCCCGCCCCGGTGGCCGGCCACGCGAATCGTCCACACCCTGGAGGAGCACCCCGAGGCGGCCGGTCCGCCTCGCCGCCCCCGCTCCGAAGGAGAACGCCCGCCATGACGATCGACGAGACCGCGGAACGCGTGATCCCGCTGCCGCCGGAGCGGGTGGCGGCGTACGCCATGGACTGGCGCAACGACGCCGAGTGGACGCAAGGGATCCGCCGGGCGGAACTGACCCGCGAGGCGGAGGGGGGCGGCTTCGGCGTAGGCGCCGAGGTGACCCGTACCGCGTACTTCCTCGGCAAGCGGATCGACTACGTGCTGCGGGTCGCGGCCCACGAGTTCCCACGACTGCTGGACATGGTGTCCGTGGCCGGCCCCATGCCGATGCACGTCACGTACTCGTTCGACGCGCACCCGCGGGGCACGCTGGCCCGGATCCGCGTACGGGGCGGCACGGACGGCTTCTACCGACTGGCCGCACCCGTGATGGCCCGCAAGGTCCGCTCGTCGATCACGAAGGACCTCCACGACCTGGAACGCAAGTGCGCCGGCGAGCCGGCCGGCTGAGGGCCGGGAGGCCGATCGATCCCGCACCCCGTCCTGCCCGCTCGGTCACGCAGCGGAGAGTTCCGCGTTCGCGCGGTCGGTGAGGAGGCCCAGGACACGGGCGGCGACGGCGAGGTCGTCCTGCGGGATGTCGGCGTACAGGCGGGCGGAGATCCGGGCGGTCTCGGTGGTCGTGGTCTCGTGGAGTTCACGGCCCGCGTCGGTGAGGCGCAGGAGGGACGCGTCCTGTTCCAGGAGCTTCGCGGAGGTCAGTTCGTCGATGACGGCGTGCATCTCCGTGGGGGCGGCCTTCAGCGAGCCGGTCACGTCGCGGACGAGGTCGTCCCGGCCGAGGGTTCCGCCCGCGGCCACGACGGCCCGGAGCGTCACGCTCTGCTGGAACGTGGCGCCGTGGCGGTGGAGCACGCCCTCCAGGAGGGCGCGGCTCGCGTAGTGGGCCAGGGCGATGACCCGGCCGTTGAGGGTGGATGCGGGGGTGGTCATGACGGCTCCTTGTCGTTCGCGGTGTGCGGATCGAGAGGTGCGTCGAGCAGGATCGCCAGCTCGCGGGTGAACTCCCGGGTGCGCGGGCTGTCCTGTCCGCCGAGCGGTTCCAGCAGCTGGTCCAGAAGCCCCTGGACCACCGTGATGGCGCGGCGCGTGACGTCGCGGCCCTGCTCGGTGAGCGACAACTGCATCGCCCGCGGGTCGTTCGGGTCCCGGGTGCGGGCGACCAGCCCGGAGGACTCCAGGGCGCGGGCGAGCTTGGACACGTACAGCGGTTCCAGGCCCGTACGGTCGGCCAGCTCGCGCTGGCTGGGCCGCAGCCCGGACCGCCCGATGCCGTGCAGCGAGGCCATCAGGGCGTACTGGGCGTGGGTCAGGCCCAGCGGTGCGACCGCCCGGTCGACGGCCACCCGCCACTTCATCGACAGCCGCCAGACCAGAAATCCCGCCGTGGCGCGCTCAGTTGCTGAACTCACGAGAAGTACAGTACATGGCTACTATGTACATGGCTACTAAATTCGGAGTTCCCCGCGCCCCGCATTGAACGCAGCGCTCCCCGTCACCCCTCCCGCCCCGCACACCTCACGCGTTTCAGCATGTGGACTAGACCAATCTTCTTCCGGAATGCCGACGGGTCGCCGTGCGACATCCGTCACCTGCGGAGGTGCCGGCGGAGCGGACGGCAACCACCGACTTCCTCCCCGGAGTTGGTCTAGACGTTTCGCGAAGGGCGTCATTACGTTGACCCGCGAACGATCAAGGGAGCTCCCGGTCCCATCTGTCGTCCTCACTCCTTGTATCCGGAGGAATGTCATGGTCAAGGCTCTGTCCGACCTCGCCGGTCGCGCGCTCGCACGGGTTCTGCCGCAGAACGACGCCGCCGCGGCGTGCGCCTGTCCGGCCGGCACCAAGAGCTGGTGCTCCGGCGGCAACCTGTACACCCGTACCTGCTGCTCCTGGAACTGCGCCGCCGCGCCGACCTGCACCACCTACGTCATCGTCGGCGCCTGCTGACGTCCGGCCGCACCCCGCGGGGTCCCGTCGGCGGTCCCTGCCGCCGACGGGACCCCCGTCCGCCGCCCCAGGAGGAGGCATGGAGTACCTGCTCTTCGCCGCGCGCTGCGCCCTCGCCGTCACTCTGGCCGCGTCCGCGCTCGGCAAGCTGCGCGCTCCCGGCGAGTTCCGGGAGACCGTACGCGACCTCGGCTTCGTGCCCGAGCGCCTCACCGCCGCCGTGACCGGTGCCGTCATCGCCGCCGAGGCGGCCCTCGCGGCCCTCGTCTGGCTGCCGGGCCCGGCAGGCGCGGCGGCGTTCGTCGCCGCGGGGCTGCTCCTCGTCGCGTTCACGGGCGTGCTGGTCGTCCTGATCCGCCGCGGCGCCGACACGTCCTGCGCGTGCTTCGGCAGCTCGCGCACCCGCGTGGGCCCCGCCCATCTCGTCCGCAACGGCGTGCTCGTGACGATCGCCGTGCTCGGGGCCGTCGCGGCCTCCGTGGCGTCCGGCGGCACGCTGCCGCCGGCCTTCCCCGCGGCCTTCGCCGCCGCGCTCGCGGCCGTCGTGGTCAGCGCCCTGGTGATCTCCACCGACACCCTGGTCAGCCTGTTCTCGCGCCCGGCGTGAGCCACCGTCCCACCGCACCGAAGTGAGGCCCCCTTGTCCGCCGTCACCACCGTCGTCACCTGTCTCAACGCCGTCATCGGCGTCCTGAACCTGTTCCTCCTCCTCGCGCTCGCCCGCCGCGTCGCCGCCGGCGACCACGCCGGCCACGGACACGACGGCAACGGCGAGGCCGCGGTGGAGATCCCCGAGAACCGGCTCCCGGACGGCTCCCCCGTCCCCGACTTCCGGGTCGTCACCCGGCAGGACGGCACGCTGACGGCCGCCGACCTCACCGGCGCCACGGCCGTGGGCTTCTTCTCCACCACCTGCCGCCCCTGCCGCGAGCAGGCCCCCGGCTTCGCCCGGATCGCCGCCTCGCTGCCCGGCGGCCGCGACCGGGTCCTCGCCGTCGTCAAGGGCTCCGGCAAGGTCGCCGAGGACCTCGTCGCGCTGCTCTCCCCCGTCGCGCGCGTCGTCGTCGAGTCCGACGACGCCAACGATCCCACTCTGCGGCCCGAGATCGGCCTCGCCTCCGACGCCTTCGGCATCGTCCGCTGGCCGAGCTACGTCGAGATCGGCGCCGACGGCCGGATCGCCCACCGCGAGGCGGCGTCCGAACTGTTCGCGGACGTCGCGCCGCAGGTCGCCTGAGGCCTGCGCACGATGTTCGAGGACTTCGGAGGCGACGCGGAACCCCGCCGCTACCGCGAGGCCCTGCGCTCCGCGGCGGCCGCCGTCGCACTGGCCTGGCGCTCGGCCCCGGGGACCGTCACGGCGTACATGGCGGTGAGCGTCGCGGCCGGCCTGCTGCCGACCGCCGCGGCGCTCCTCGTCAGCCGTCTCCTGGACGGTCTGACCCGGCCGGGGTACGACGGGCTCACCACGGTCGCCGTCCTGCTGATCGCCGCCACCCTCGGCGGCGCGCTGACCATTCCGCTCGCCGACTTCCTGCGCGGCCAGAGCACCAGGGCGCTGCGCCTGCGCGTCCAGGACGAACTGTTCGACGGCGTCAACCGGCTCCCCGGGCTGCGGCACTTCGAGGACCCGTCGTTCCAGGACCGGCTGCGGCTCGCCCAGCAGGCGGCGGGCACCGCGCCCGACCTGCTCGTCGGCTCCCTCGTGACCGCGGTGCAGGCGGCCGTGATGCTGGCGGGCTTCCTCGTCACCGTCTTCGTCATCAACCCGGTCCTCGGCGTCGTCACGCTGCTGCTCGCCCTGCCCGCCCTGCGCACCCAGCTCACCGCGGGCCGCCGACGGGCGGAGCTGCTGCGCGACACGATGAACAACAGCCGCCGCGAGATGTTCTACGGAAGTCTGCTCACCGACACGGACACCGTGAAGGAGATCCGGCTCTACGGCCTGCAGCGCTTCTTCACCGACCGGGCGGGCGCGGAGCTGCGGACCGTCGTCGCCGCGGAACGCGGCACCGAACTGCGCAACCTCCGCGCGCGCACGCCCGACCTGCTGCTGGGCGTGGCGGTGTTCGGGGCGGGACTGCTGTGGGCGGTGCGGGCCGCCCGGCAGGGCGAGCTGAGCATCGGCGACGTGTCGGTGTTCATCGCGGCCACCGCCGGCATCCAGCGCGGCGTCGAGCAACTCGCGAGCACGGCCTCGACCGCGTACCAGGCGGCGCTGACCTTCACCGCCTTCCGGACGCTGGGCGAGGTGCCGGTCGACCTGCCCCTGCCGGCCGCGCCCCGGCCCGTACCGCCGCTGGCCGACACCCTCGAACTCCAGGACGTGTGGTTCCGGTACACCGCCGAGTCTCCGTGGATCCTGCGCGGGGTCGATCTGACGCTCACGGCGGGTTCGGTCACCGCGCTGGTCGGGGTCAACGGCACCGGCAAGAGCACGCTGGTGAAGCTGCTGTGCCGGATGTACGACCCGACGCGCGGGCGGATCCTCTGGAACGGCGTCGACATCCGGGAGTTCGAGCCGGACGCGCTGAGGGAGCGGGTCGCGGCGGTGTTCCAGGACTACGGACGGTACGACCTGACGGCGGGCGAGAACATCGGCCTCGGGCGCGTCGCCCGGCTCGACCGCGAGGACCTGGTCGCGGAGGCGGCCACGGCCGCCGGCATCCACGCACGGCTGTCCCGGCTCGGCCACGGCTACCGCACGCTGCTCAGCCGGATCTTCGCCGCGACCGGCGCGGCCGGGGCGGCGGAGGGCGAGCTGCTGTCCGGCGGCGAGTGGCAACGGGTCGCCGTGGCCCGGGCGTTCATGCGCCGCGACGCGGACATGATGATCCTGGACGAGCCGAGCTCGGGCCTGGACGCCGCCGCGGAGCGGGAGATCCACGACAGTCTGCGCGAGCTGCGGGCGGGGGCGACCGTCCTCGTCATCTCGCACCGGCTCAGCACCCTGCGCGACGCCGACCGGATCGCCGTCCTCGGGCACGGGCGCGTGGCGGAGTGCGGCACGCACGACCAACTGCTCGACGCGGACGGGGAGTACGCCCGACTGTGGCGGCTCCAGGCGGCGGGGTACGAGCCGGGGCACGTCGGCGTGGCCGATGCGCCGGCGGCGGTCGCGGCGGAGGGGGCGGTCGCGGGTCCGGGAGCGTGAACCGCCTCGGTCCCGGGGCGGCGGACCGCCCCTGTGCCTGAGCAACCCCGGCACCACAAGCAACCCCGTTCCCCCACGAAGGAGTCCGACCTCCGATGGCCACCCTCACCGCCTTCGTCCTGCTGCCGTTCGCCGCGCTCGCCGTCCTGCTCGTGGCGGCCCGGCGGGTGCTGCTCGTCGTCACGGTGCGCGGCGCGAGCATGACGCCGGCGCTCCTGCCGGGCGACCGGATCCTCGTCCTGCGGCGTTCGGCGCGCCGGCTGCGGGACGGGGGCATCGTCGTCCTGCGTTCCGACCGCATTCCCGCAGCCGGGCGCGACGACCTGGTCGTCAAACGGGTGGCGGCGCTGGCGGGCGGGCGCGTGCCGCCGTCGGCGGGCGGCGGGCGCGTGCCCGAGGGCCGGCTCGTCGTCCTCGGCGACAACCCGGACGTGAGCACCGATTCCCGGGTGTGGGGGCCGGTACCGGCGGAGAGCGTGGTGGGCGTGATGGTCGGCCGAATGGGGCGCGTCGCGGACGCCGTACGGGGATGACGGCAGGGAGGGTCAGACCGGGCGTCGCAGCCACGCGTCCAGCACGGCGTAGTCGGCGTCGGTGAGCCCGCGCCGGGCGTCGACGCGGTGGAGCAGCGCGGGCCCGGGGTGGTGGGCGGCGACCCAGGCGCGGTCGGCGGCGGAGATCTCGTCGTCCACCCAGGCGAAGGCGCGGCCCGCCGCCCGGGCGACGAGGGCGCGGGTCTTCCAGTGCAGCCCCCCTGCGCTCGTCCTCGGCGTCGAGGTCCGAGGGCTCCGGCCACGGCAGGAGGGGCAGGTCGGGCAGCCCGAGGCGCGGGGCGACGCTCCCGTTCGCCTCCGCCATCCAGGTCGTCGCCCAGACGAGCTCGCACGGAAGGGCCGCCAGGCGGCGGCCGTGCCGGGGGTCGAGCCGGGCCAGCAGTGGGTTCGCCCGCGGGTCGGTGCGCGTCGGGTCCGGCTCGTGGGCCGGGTACGTGCCCGGCTCCGCGCCGAACGGGATGAGGGGACCGTCGACGTCGAGGAAGAGCAGCGGAGGCTGCTGCGCGGAGCCGGTCACAGCCGCACCCTAGCCATGGGGCCGTGTGCCGCACGAGGGTGGGCCACCCGTTACAGCGGCGGCTCGTCGTGGGCCCAGGGCCGCTCGCTCTCCAGCTGCGCCGCCAGGGCCAGCAGCGTCCCCTCGCCCCCGAGCGGACCCACGAACTGGACGCCCAGAGGCAGCCCTTCGGGCGTGCGGTAGCCGGGGACGGACATGGCGGGGCGGCCGGTGATGTTGGCGAGCTGGGTGAAGGGGACGGTGGACAGGTTGGCGAGGATGACCTGCTTCCACAGGCTCGTACGGGCGAGCCCGCCGATGAGTCCGAGCCGCATCACCGCCTGGCCGGCCGCCTTCACGACCGCCGGGGTCTCCAGTGCCCCGATGCGGACCGGGGGTTCGGCGAGCGTGGGCGTCAGCAGCAGGTCGTGGCTCCGGTGGAAGGCGGCGAGCGCGCGGGCGTGCTCGTTGCGGCGCTGGATCGCCAGGTGGTAGCGCGGCGCCGGCATGGCGCGCCCGACGGCGGCGAGGAGGAGGGTGTCGGTCTCGAAGTCCCGGTCCCGGGCGCCGGTGGTCCGGCGCAGCTCGGCGACGGTGGACGCGGTGCCGGCGTACCAGGCGGTCATGAAGTCGACCGCCAGGGCCTGCCCGTCGACGTCCGGCTCGGCCGGTTCGACGTCGTGGCCCAGCTTCGTCAGCAGCGCGACCATGTCCTCGACGGCGGCCACGGCCTCGGCGGAGACGGGCGTGCCGATCGGCGACGCGGTGGTGTAGCCGATGCGCAGCCGGCCCGGCGCGCGCCGGGCGAGTTCCGCGTACGGGGTCTCGGGGCGGGCGGGCAGGTAGGGGCCGCCGGGGTCGTGGCCCGCGGTGAGGACGTCCAGCATCGCGGCGGTGTCCCGTACGGTGCGGGAGAGCACGCCGTCGGTGGCGAGGCCCTGCTCGTACTCGGCGTGGGCGGGCCCGGCGGGGACGAGGCCGCGGCCCGGCTTGAGGCCGAACAGGTGGCAGCAGGCGGCGGGGATGCGGATCGAGCCGCCGCCGTCGTTGCCGCCGGCCACGGGGACGATGCCGGCCGCCACGGCGGCGCCCGAGCCGCCGGAGGAACCGCCCGGGGTGTGGTCGGGGTTCCAGGGGTTGCGGGCGGGGCCGTCGACGGTCGGCTCGGTGATGGACTTCAGGCCGAACTCGGGGGTGTTGGTCTTGCCGAAGACGACGAGGCCCGCGTCCAGCCAGCGGCGTACCGCCTCGCTGTGCCGATCCGGGACGTGCCGGCGGGCGGCGCGGGAGCCGCTGCCGGTGGGCAGTCCGGCGTAGTCCTGCAGCAAGTCCTTGATCAGGAACGGGACACCGGCGAAGGGTCCGGCGAGCGGGCCGGCGGCGCGTTCGCGGGCGAGGTCGTGCATGGGCCGCACGATGGCGTTGACGCGCCCGTTGACCGCCTCGGCGCGCTCGACGGCGACGTCGAGCAGCTCGTCGGCCGACACCTCCCGCCGGGCGACGAGTTCGGCGAGGCCGACCGCGTCGAAGCGCCGGTATTCGTCGTACCGCATCGGCATTCCCCACCCGTAAAACTAGAGTCCGTAGTTTTGCGTAGGCTAGCGAGGGCCCGAGGGACGGGACAAGAGCGCGACGAGAAAAGGCAGCAGGCATCCGGTGGCACGCCCCAGTACCAGACTGATCACGCGCGAGCGCATCATGACCACGGCGCTCCGGCTCGTGGACGAGCACGGCCCCGAGGCGCTGTCGGTGAGCCGGGTCGCGGCGGAGCTGGGCGTCAAGGGCCCCTCGCTGTACAACCACATCTCGGGCAGGGCCGAACTGGTCGAGGGCCTGCGGGAGCTGCTGACCGAGCAGATCGGCACGGGCGCGGCGGAGCTGCGGCCGTGGACGGTCGCGGCGCGGCACTGGGCACAGGCGTACCGCAGGGTGTTCGCCGCCCACCCGCGTGTTGTGCCGCTGCTCACCGCGCAGCCGATCGGCTCGGCGGCGACGCTGGACGCGTACGAGCGGGCGTACGCGGTCCTGCGCGAGGCCGGCTGGCCGGAGGCCGAGGTCGCGGCGGTCGTCCGGGCCGTCGAGTACTTCGTCGTCGGCTCGGCGCTCGACCTGATCACGCTCGATCCCGACGAGGCGGAGCTCGGCTTCGAGATCGGGCTCGGCTCGCTGATCGCGGGCCTGGAGGAACGGCTGCGCGGGCACCGGGCGGCGGCCGGGGATTAACGGCTTGGGGACGACGATCCGGTCCTGAGATCATCGCCGGCATGGCGAACTGGGCGATGTATGTGGTGATCCCCGAGGACGGCGGCGCGCACGAGACGTACGCGCCCCGGTTCGGTGCGGTGGGGATCGACCTCGACCTGCTCGCCGGGCCGGACGTCTCCTGCCGCTCGTCCGCGCCCGCGAGCAGCTGAGCGGCCCGTGGATCGACGAGGGCATGTGCGAGGCGGGCGCGCTGATCGACCTGCGGCGCAGGACGCTGCTGCTCTTCGCCGCGGAGGGCCCGATCACCCGGCTGCGGCACCGCGCCGCCACGTGGGAGGCCCTGGCCGCGGCCTGGCCGGGCTGGGAACTGCGCTGGACGTACGACGGACCTGCGGAACTGCGGGAGTACCTGGGCCTGGACCCCGAGGACGTCCGCCGGCACAGCGGTGCGCCGTACCCGGAGTTCGCGATGGAGCGCGACGACGAGGAACTGAGCGACCCCGGCGGGCAGCAGCAGGAGCAGCCGGGTGTCGGGGTCGGTGGTCGTTCCGCCGGGCAGTGCGTTGTCGGCCGCTGCGGTCAGCTCGGGCCATGACAGCCCTGGGCCTCGCCAGTGCCCGGCATCGCGGGCCATGACCTCGGCCTCCTCCCATGCGGGGTGGTGGGCCACGTATTCCACGCTCGCGTCCTCGCCGGCGTTCTCGTAGACGACGTGCAGGCGCACGCCGCCGGACACGGGCACGGTGAACGCGGGCCGGTCGCTCCCCTTCCACAGGCGGCGGTTGAAGCCCCGGTAGGCGGCCGGATCGTGCGGCCAGAGCCAGGATCCGGGTGCCCCGTCCCGCAGGAAGGTGCTCAGATGTCCCAGCCAGAACAGCTCCTCCTCGAGCAGCCGCGGACGGTGGGCGTACGCACCGGGCTCATGGAGGGAGAGACGGACCGGATGCAGTTCAGGAGGCAGTGGCACCCGGCCATGATCGCCGACAGTGCTGACAACGCCGACAACGCCTACAACGGGAGCGGACGGGCCAGTTGCTGAACGCAGCTGCAGTCTTGCCGCGCTCCAGGTCGAGCTGAGCCGATCCGGGGCGTCAGGTCAGGGTGTGGAGCACTGCCCATGCCAGGGCTGTGCCGGACGCTGCGCCCGAGGTGAGAGCGGCGATGGCTGCCGCGCGGCCGACGCCCTGGTCGAAGGGGATGTTCGGCACCAGCTTGTGCAGCAACGGGGCCACCAGCGCGATGAGGCCGAAGCCGACGCCGAGGCGCCAGGAGATCTCGGCCGAGCACGACTCCTGGAAACGGCCTCCGCAGCCGCTCGGTTCCACGGCGAAGCCCGCGACGATGAGGAACAGGGCGCTCCCGTACACCGCGCCGAACAGCGTCGTCACGGCGAAGTCGACGCGCCGCAATCGGCGGGAAGTGCTGCCGTCCACCACCACGTCGCCCCCCAGCGGCACAGGATCAAGAGCGTGGAGTCTACTGCGTCGGTGCCGCGCCCCTCCCCGGGCACCCGGTACGGGGCGTCAGTCGGCGTTCTTCAGTTTGCTGAGGGCCTGTTCTGCGCGGTCGGCGGTGCGGCGGGCCTTCCGGGCGGCCTCTTCGGCCTCGCGCAGGGCGGCGGTGGCGTGCTCGGCCTCCGTGCGGGCGTGGCGCTCGGCGTCGCGGGCCTCGCGGAGTTCGGCGTCCAGGCCGGCGAGGCGCTCGGCGGCCTCGGCGGCGTGGGTTTCGGCGGCGTCGCGCCGGGTGCGCGCGGCGTCGGCCTCCGCCTCCAGGCCGCGCGCTTCGGCGAGGGCTTCCTCGGCCTCGGCGCGAGCGGTGCCGAGCCGGGGGTCCTCTCGTGGGCGCGGTGGCGGTTTCGGCGCCTTACGGGGGCTGCGCGCCGGGACCCGGTCCGGGGTGATGGCGGAGGGGAAGCCGACCGTCGCCTCCGGCGGCTTCACGAGCCGGCCCGCGACCCACTCCTCCGCGAGGTCCGGATCGGCGAGGACGCTCCGCAGGATCTGCCCGAGTTCGTCGAGCGCGCCCCCGCCCACGGGCTGACCGGCCCGCCGGGCCAGGTCGGCGGCGTCCTGGACGAGCGTCGCGACGAGGCGGTGCTGCTGCGGGCTGAGGAGGCGGAGCTGCTCGGGGTCGAGGGTACGGTGCGCCTCGCGCAGGGCCTCGCCGAGGCCGAGCAGCTGCTGGGCCTCGGCGGGGCGCGTCCGGACGAGCAGGTTCGAGGTCCAGGCGGCCAGGGTCGGCCGGCGCAGGGCGGCGATCCGCTTCGCGGCGGCCGCGTCCTTCGCCTTGCGGGCCTGCGCCACGTACGCGTCGCGGGCGGCGGTGAACTCCGCCGGCTTCAGCCCGTACAGCTCGTCGATGACCTCGTCGACATCCACTCCCCCACTGTCGCGGCCCCGGCGGCGCGCCGCATGCCGCGCGCCGGACGCGGCCGGGCCCGCCGCAACGCGTGCGACGGGCCCGGCCGTGCAGTGGCCGAGGCAGGATTCGAACCCGCGACCTTTGGGTTATGAGCCCAACGAGCTACCTAGCTGCTCCACTCGGCGGCCTCCAATGTAGGGCGCGCACCGCCCCGGACGCCAAGGATTTTCCGCCGGGCGCCCTTCCGCGTCGCACCGCTGCTCCAGCCGACGGAACACCCGTGTGCCTCGACTGGCGGACCGTCAGGAGTCTGGTGCGAACAGTGCTGCCGTGACCGCGCTCCCCGGCCGAAAGGTGCTGCTCATATGCTCCGAACCAACCCGAGTGTGTCCTCGCCCGGGACACGCCCGTCCCGTAGGCCGCGACTGGGACGGCGGCTCGCCTGCGCCCTCGCCGGCGGTCCCGGCGACGACTTCCTCAACGGGGACAGCGGCCGGGACACCCTCGACGGCGGTTCCGGCGCGAACACCAACAACGGTGGCGCGGGGAACGACCTGTGCACCAACCCCAGCGCGGGCAGCAGCTGCAACCCGTAGGGACGGCAGGCAAAGGCGGAGGAGAGGGGCGCCCGGACAGGCCCGGGCGGCCCTTCGACGCGCCGGCGCAGGTGCTGCCGGTGTGGGTCGCTGGACTGATCGGCGGCCTCCTCGCAGGACTCACCTGGTGACCTGGACACGGTGAAGCAACAGGTCAGGCACCACTTGGGCCTACCCGAGCCGAACCTCGTGCAACACCCCCTAGAGCAGGACGAGGAGGTCGCCGACGCTCACCCGCCCCGGTTCCGCGATCGTCGCCAGGGCGTCCAGGCGGGTGTCGTGGGCGTCGGCGAGGGCGCGGAGGACCTGGGACGCATGAGGGAGGTCCTGCTGGGCCTCGTTGGTCATGACGCAGCGCTCGCTGGAGCGCACGAACGCGACGCACAGGTCGTCGCCGATGCGTGCCTTGCTCCCGAACCACTCGTCCTCGACGAAGGGAGGCGTGTCGGGCGGGGTGCGGACCAGGAGGTTCGGGCGGAAGCGCCGTTCGTCGACGGGGACGCCGGGGACCGCCGAGCGCACCCAGTCGAGCGTGGCGGTGGTCAGGACGCTCAGCGGGAGCTGGTCGAAGTGCGGGACGGCGTCCTCCCGGGCCACGTCGACGTCGTCGCGGCCGAGGTAACCCCGCAGGTACGCCGTGGGGTCCGGGACGGCGACGCCGTGCGGGTCGAGCAGTTCCGGCCGGTCGGACCCGTCGACGCAGCGGGACCGCAGGTGCAGCAGGCCGGGCATCCTGCGGAAACGGCGGGTGTTCTTGCCCGAGCCCAGCCTGCCCTCGGCGTCCCGCACCGCGAAGAGCCGGTCACCGACCAGCCCCCGCGTGTCGACGTCCACGCTCGGCAGCGACTCCCCGCCCGTCGACTTGATGGGGTACCGCCAGATGCGCTCGATCACTCCCACGACGCTCGTCACCCGGCAGACGCTACCCGACCCCCGCCGGGCGCCCCGTGAGGGCGAGCCCGGCCGCCGGGCCTCGCCAGCTCCCGCCTCGGACGGGCAGGTTGCGCCACGGGGGTCTGCAGCCCTGTTCCGTCGGAGCCGAGAACCAGGTTGTCGCGTCGTCCATCGTGCGGAGCCCTTGAGCGGTCTCGTTGACGACCCGTTCGGCCTCACGTCGGAGGTCTCGTTCCGCCTCCCACCGTGCGGCTTCGGCGTCCTCGCCGCCGGTGTCCCGTTCGGTCATGTGCCCGGCCTCCCCTCGCTCCGGCCGTCGCGGTAACGGTCCCGTACCTCCGGGAGGCGGTGGAAGCCGGCCGAGGCGTAGGTGGTGACGGCGGCGGTGTTGGCGGTGGGGGTGCAGACGAGGGCGGTCGACGAGCCCAGGGCGCGGAGGGCGGCCGCCGCGGCGAGGGTGATCGCCCTGCCGTGGCCCCGGCGGCGGTGGTCGCGGTGGACGCCCATGGGTTCGAGCAGGCCGGGCCTGCCCGGGCCGGCGGACCACACCGTGACCGCCGCGACCGCCTCGTCGCGGTCGTCGTACGCGAGCAGGGACCGGGCCTCGGTGAACGGCAGACCCGTCGCCATGGCGTGCCAGCGGTCGTCCGTGAAGCGGGAGCCGTCGAACGCGGAGCGGTGCACGGCGGTGAACTCCCGTGCCCGCTCCGGCCCGACGACCTCGAACCGCAGGCCCGGGTCCGGCACCGGTCCGGTCAGGTCGCGGCGCAGCGGGGTCCAGGGCTCGTCGGTGCGCCAGCCGTCCTCGTGGAGCAGGTCGTGGAGGCGGGCGCCGTGCGGCGCCTCGACGTTCGCCCTGCCCTCGGGCAGCACCCCGCGCTCCGGGCGGGTCACGTCGTCCCGCAGCCGCCGCGCCAGTTCCTCGTCCCGCAGGGCGTCCGGCGCCGTCGTCAGCCGCAGCAGGCCGGGGCCGTCCAGCAGCCCGACGGCGAGCACGCGTCCGTCCCGGCTCCAGGTCCTGACCGCCGCGGCGGTCGCCGCCGCGCCCGACCGCCAGAACCACCCCAGGTCCCCGGGGTGAAGCTGCATCGGCGCCTCGTCGTCCTGCCAGTCCCGCAGCGCGCCGACGGCCTCCTTCAGGCCGTCGGCCCCGGGTGTGCGCAGCTCGATCGTCATCCCTTGTCCTCCCCTTCTAGGAGGCGCCGGTCGCCGCCGTCCGCGTGGTGCGGTACAGGTCGCGGAGGAGGGCGATCTCGGCGCCGTGGTGGAGGAGTTCCTGGTTGACCCACCAGACGATGTCGATGAACGGGTTCTCCGGGTCGCTGCCGTGGGGGTACGTGCAGTACCCCACGGTGTCCAGGGCCGTGTCGTCCAGGCCGGTCAGGGCCTTGCGCCAGGCCGTGGCGCCCGCGGTGAGCTCGGCGATCGCGCCGGCGGCGTCCCCGCTGGTGCGGTAGTCGTCACGGGTGAGGCTGCGGGTGCCCCCGGTGTGGTCGGCGCGGAGGGTGAGCAGTTCGCTGAGGTGGCTCAGGCGCCAGGCGATGGTGGTGAACGGCGGGGGCACCGGGTGCGGCGGCGCGGCCGTGTCGCGTCCCCAGTCGCCTGCGCCGATCAGCAGCGTCGCCCGCGGCCCGGGGCCGTCGGTGCGCCGGCGCACCGACCAGCAGTCGGGGACCGGCTCCCAGAGGTACTCCTCGTCGGTCATCGGCGTCACGTCGACGAGCGTGCCGTTGCCGCTGTCCATGTGCGGGCCGGCCAGCCGCCCCACGAGGCGCTCGTACGCGAAGTCGAACTGCTCCAGCAACGGGACGAGGCGGTGCGGTGTGCTCATCGAACGCTCCTGCGGCGGCTGTCGGGCGGACCCCGGCTCCAAGAATTCCGAACGCGCCACCCTGGCACAGCCCTTGGCCTTCGCGCGCCCGAATTTCCGGCGGTGGAAAACGCCTGGTCGCAGGCCCCGCTCCTCGGTAGCGTCCCTGCTCCCGGCCCCGTGTCACCCTGACACCTCGATCCGAGGGGCCCGTACGCAGAGCGAGGCACGATGTCCAGCCGCACCACGGCCCCGACCACGACCCTGTGGCGCCCCACCGGGCCCGAGGAGCTGGAGCTCGTGCGCCGGTCGGACTGGCGGGCCTGGCCGCCGCGGCTGCCGGAGCAGCCGATCTTCTACCCGGTGCTCGACGAGGACTACGCGATCCGCATCGCGCGGGACTGGAACGTGAAGCACAGCGGCGCCGGGTTCGTGACGCGGTTCGAGGTGGAGACCGCGTTCCTGAGCCGGTATCCGGTCCGGCAGGCCGGCGGGCGTACGATCCTGGAGCTGTGGGTGCCGGCCGAGGAGCTGGACCTGTTCAACGCCCACATCGTCGGAAAGATCGAGGTCGTCCATGAATTCCGTTGAAGTCGACGAGGACATCTGGCTGGCCCGGTACGGCCTGCACCCCCGGGGCCGGGACCTCGATGCCGTACGGGAGCTGCTGGCCGAGCAGACGCGGCGGGAGCGGAAGTCGCAAGGGCACGGGGACACGATCCTGATGAAGCTCTGCGTCGTCCAGCTGTTCACCGCCGCAGCCGCAGGAGCCACCGGTCCCACCGACGACGTCCTGCTCATCTGGCGGGCCAAGAGGGCGAGCTTCGACGCCGGGTGTTCCATCGACGTCCAGCTGCTCTGCGGCGGTGGGCTCGACGCGACGAAGGCGTACCTGGCCGGTCTGGGGACCGAGGAAGGCGAGGCCGCCCTCCGGTGGATCACCCACTGTGAGGAGAGCGAGGACTTCGAGGAGTTCACGCCCGCCGGCTGGGCCGCCTACTACGCCGAGTACTACGCGCAGGAGGGGTGACGGCGAGGGCGCCCGCCGCGCGGGCGCGCCCTGCCGCCGTGCCGTCTTCACGGGTCTTCCCCTTTCGGCCCATGGTCCGGCGTCCGGTCATGGTTCATGCTGAGGTCAGCCCGAGGGGAGCGAGGGATTCCTCTTGTGTCGGTCCGGCACGGGGGGCCGGGCCGGCGCAAGGGGACTCAGGGCGCCCAGGCGCGGGCGAGGGCCACCCGGTTCGGGCAGCCGGACTTGCGCCGGGCGGCGGCCAGGTGCTTCTTCACGGTGCCGATGTCGACGACCATCCGGCGGGCGATCTGCTCGTCGGTGAGCCCTTCCGCCAGCAGGCCGACCGCCTCGGTCTCGCGGGGCGTGAGCAGGTCCGCCCAGGGGGGCCGGGCAGCCTGCAGGCCCGCCGCGATGCGGGCGATCGCGGGGCCGAGCACCCCGAGCAGGGCGACCTCGCGGGGGCCGAAGGCCCGCTCGTACGGGTCGAACAGGGCGATCCCGAGCTGCGGGCCGGGTTCCGGCGACCGCCACGACTTCGCCATCACCGCGCCGATGCCGTGGGGCCGCAGGAAGTCGTCCACGAAGGGGCGCCGTTCGCCTTCGGCGAGGTGGGCGACGTCGAGCAGCGTCAGCGGCGGCGCGGGCTCGCCGCGCAGGGCCGCGTCCGCGGCCGCCGCGGCGATCGGGTCCAGCCGGTGGAAGTGCTCGCGGTACGCGCCCATGGCCGGGGCGACGATCCCGGACGCCTGGGCCGTGGAGTCCTGGAAGAGGCGGGGCCGGGTGTCGCCGGTGAGGACCGCGACGCTCCGGAAACCGAGGCGGGCGGCCAGGGACTCGGTGAGCAGCCCGCCGAGCTCCGGCAGCGTCCGTGCGGCGTGGCAGTCGGCGACCACGGCGAGCAGGCGCTCGACGTCCTCCATGGGCAGCTGATCCACACGAACCTCCGGGTGCCGGCCTGCGAGGCCCTCCGCGCGTGATCGTACGGCGAGCCGCCCGCCCGCGCCCCCGCGCCCGCCCGGAACTGGCCGGGCGGCGCCGGCTCACCACGCGCCGACGTACAGGTTGACGACCTTCCTCGGGATCACCGGCCGGAGCAGCGGGACGGACTCGGTCGCCGACTCCAGTTCGTGCACGCAGCGCAGGAAGGCGCGGAAGTCGGTGTCGCGCAGGCGGTCGAGCCCGCGGACGGTCAGGACGAGCGGGGCGTCGTCGGCCTCGAACACGTCCGCGTAGCAGTCGAGGAAGGCGGCCCAGTTCTCGCCGTAGTACTCGGGGAAGGCGTGGACCTCGCCGAGGAGGACGAGGAACTCGTGCTCCGTGGTGACCGCGCTGGCGTCCGCCTGCAGGAACGTGACCCCTGATTCCGCGAACGCCTCGCGGATGCGCCGGTGTTCCTCCTCCGAGACGAGGTACGGGCGTTCGCCGGCCCCGAGTCGCGCGGCGTCGAGGTCCTCCCAGCGGGCGAGCCTGCGCCGGGCCGCGATCACGTAGGGGTCGTCCGTGTCGGCGGGCGCGGCTCGCAGCAGCGCCCGTCCGTTCTTCGATGCCATGAGACGCCGACCCTAGCCGCTCAGGTGGACGCGCGGACAGTCATTTCCGTGGGCAGGACCCGCCGGTGCGGGGCCTGGGCGGTCTCGGCCAGTTCCTGGAGGAGCATGCGGGCCATCGTGCGGCCCATCTCCTCGATGGGCTGGCGCACGCTGGTGAGCGGCGGGTCCATGAGGCGCGCGACCGTCGAGTCGTCGACGCCGACGAGGGCGACGTCGTCGGGGACGCGGCGGCCGGCCTCGCGCAGGGCGGCGCGGGCGCCGGCGGCCATGACGTCCGAGGCGGCGAAGACGGCGTCGAGGCCGGGCCGGCGGGCGAGGAGTTCGCGCATGGCGCGGTGGCCGCCCTCCTCCGTGAAGTCGCCCGTGGCCACCAGGGCCTCGTCGGCGGCCAGGCCGGCCGCGGCGAGGCCCGCGCGGTAGCCGTCGAGGCGGGCCCGGGCCACGTACATGTCGAGCGGACCGGTGATGGTGGCGATGGCCCGGCGGCCGCGGGCGGCCAGGTGGTCGACGGCGGCGCGGCCGGCGCCTGCGTTGTCGGAGTCGACGTACGGGACGGGCTCGTCCTCCGAGCGGCGGCCGTTGAGCACGACGGGCAGGCCCAGTTCCCTGACGAGTTCGGGCAGCGGGTCGTCGGCGTGCACGGACGCGATCAGGACGCCGTCGACGCGCTGCGCGGCCACGTACTGCTCGAAGCGGCGCCGTTCCCGATCGGAGCGGACGAGGGTGAGGAGCAGTTGCTTGTCGGCTTCGGCGAGCTCGGCGCCGACGCCGCGGATGAGGTCGAGGAAGTACGGCTCCGCGAAGAGCCGCGCCTCGGTCTCGGGGATGACCAGCGCGATCGCGTCGGTACGGCTGCCGGCGAGGGCGCGGGCCGCCTGGTTGGGGACGTAGCCGAGTTCGGCGATGGCGCGGTCGACCGCCGCCTTGGCCTGTTCGCTGACCCGCGGCGAACCGTTGATCACCCGGGACACGGTGCCCCGGCCCACGCCGGCCCGGGCCGCGACCTCTTCCAGGGTGGGCCTGCCGCTCTGCCGTCCGCTCAAGGCGCGTACTCCCCTCAGTCCGTGTCGCGCTCCGCGCCGATCAGGAAACCATAGAGGCCGACCGGATGTGGGAGCGCTCCCACACGTTCGCCACCTTACCCGAGGGCGCCCAAAGGCGAATCCGGGCAGACCTCTTGACACCCCCGTGGGATGCGCAGGACGCTTCCGGGCAACGGCGTGGGAGCGCTCCCATCATCACCTGTCGGCGCACCCCGGCGCCACCTGTCGGCGCGCCCGGCATCACCCGCGCGATCCCCTGGACGAGGAGACTGGCATGCGCACATACAGCACCGCCCGCAGACCCTTCCGCACCGCAGCGGCGACAAGGACCACCGGCACCCGGGCCATCGCCGCCCTCGCCGCCCTCACGGCCGGAGCGGTCCTGCTCACCGGCTGCGGCGGCGACGACGGCACGGCGGGCGCGGACGGGAAGATCACCCTGCGGATCGGCACCTTCGGTTCGTTCGGGTACGACGACAAGACCGGCGCGAAGCTCTACGCCGAGTACGAGAAGCTGCACCCGAACATCAAGATCGTCGAGTCGAACGTGGCCGACGGCCAGAAGTACTGGGACACCCTCAAGCTGCGGCTCTCCCGCAACAGCGGCCTGGCCGACATCCAGGCCCTGGAGGTGGGCTACATCGCCGAGGCCACCGGCCCCGCCATGGCCGCCAAGTGGGCCGACCTCGGCAAGACCGGCGGCGCGGACCTCGACGCCTTCCTGGACTGGAAGGTCAAGCAGGCCACCACCGCGGACGGCAAGGTCATCGGGCTCGGCACCGACATCGGCCCCATGGCGATCTGCTACAACAAGGAGCTCTTCGGCAAGGCCGGGCTGCCCACCGACCGCACCGAGGTGGCCAAGCTCTGGGCCGGCGACTGGGCCAAGTTCGTGGAGACGGGCCGTACGTACGCGAAGAAGGCCCCGGCCGGCACCGCCTTCCACGACTCCGCCAGCGGCCTGTTCAACGCGGTGCTCTCCAGCAGCCCCGTCCAGTACGCCGACGCGAGCGGGCAGCTCGACTGGGAGAACAGCCCCGGCGTGAAGCAGGCGTGGAACACCGCCGTCGACGCCGCGCGGGGCGGACTCACGGCGAAGCTGCGCCAGTTCGACGAGAAGGGCACCTGGAACGCCGCGTTCAAGAACGCGCGCTTCGCCACCGTCGCCTGCCCGAGCTGGATGACCGGCATCATCAAGGACCAGGCCGGACCCGACAACCAGGGCAAGTGGGACATCGCCGCGCCGCCCGTGGCCGGCAACTGGGGCGGTTCGTTCCTCGCCGTCCCGAAGTCCGGCAAGCACGTCGAGGAAGCCGCGAAGCTGGCCGCCTGGCTGACCGCACCCGAGCAGCACGCCAAGGTCTTCGGCGTGAACGGCAACATCCCCTCGACGAAGGACACGCTCTCGTCCCCGGCCGTGCAGGGGGCGAAGCTGCCCTACTTCGGCGACACGCCCGTCGGGCAGATCTACTCGGCCGCCGCGGCCGGCATCCGCCCGGCGCCGATCAGCCGCTGGGACGGCCAGGTGAAGACCTTCCTCACCGACAACGGCATCCTCGACATCGAGCAGCGGGGCACCGACCCGGCCAAGGCGTGGGAGAACGTCAAGAAGCTCGTCGACGACAAGATCGACCAGTGAGCGCCGGCACGACCGTCTGGCGCAGCCGGATCTACCGCTGGGACCTGAAGGCGACCCCGTACGCCTTCGTGGCCCCGTTCTTCCTCACCTTCGCCGCCTTCGGGCTCTTCCCGCTGATCTACACGGGCTGGCTCTCCCTGCACCGGGTGGAGCTCGGCGGCGAGGCGCAGTGGAAGGGCCTGGAGAACTACACCGACCTCGCGGGGAGCACCTTCTTCTGGAACGCGCTCGGCAACACGTTCACCCTCGGGGTCCTGTCGACGGTGCCCCAGCTCCTCATGGCGCTGGGCCTGGCCCATCTGCTCAACTACCGGCTGCGCGGGCGGGGGTTCTTCCGCGTGGCCGTGCTCGCCCCGTACGCCACGTCCATCGCCGCGGCGACGCTCGTCTTCGCCCAGCTCTTCAACCCCGACTACGGGATGATCAACACCTTCCTGGAGTGGGCCGGTGTGGGGCGGGTGGACTGGGAGGCGTCGAAGTGGCCCGCGCAGCTCGCCATCTCGACGATCGTCACCTGGCGCTGGACGGGCTACAACGCCCTGATCTACCTGGCCGCGATGCAGGCCGTGCCGCGCGACCTGTACGAGGCGGCGGCCCTGGACGGGGCGTCGCGCTGGCGGCAGTTCGTGAGCGTGACGATCCCGTCCATCCGGCCGACGATCCTGTTCACGATCGTCGTCTCCACGATCGGCGCGACGCAGCTCTTCGGTGAACCGATGCTGTACGGCGGGAGCGTGGGCATCAGCGGCGGGAGCGGCAACCAGTACCAGACGCTGAGCCTGCTGATGTACGAGAAGGGCTGGATCACCGGCGCGCTGGGGCAGGCGTCGGCCGTCGCATGGGTCATGCTGCTGCTCCTGCTGCTGATCGGCGCGGTCCGGATCCTCGTCACCCGTACGCACCGCAAGAAGCCGGGGGGCCGAGCATGACGCACACCTTCACCCGGGACGGCAGGCGGGGCGCCGGCCGCCAGCACCACGCGGGGCCGCTCGCGTACGTGCTCCTCGGTCTGGCCGCGCTGGTCTCGCTGTTCCCGTTGTACTGGAACCTCGTCGCCGCCTCGCACACCGGCGAGCGCGTGGTGGAGGCCCCGGCCCCGCTGCTTCCGGGGCCGCGGCTGCTGGACAACCTGTCGTTCGCGTGGAATCAGGTCGACATGGGCGAGGCACTGGTGAACACGACCGTGGTGGCGGGCCTCGTCGCCCTGTCCACGGTCCTGTTCTCCACGCTGGCCGGTTTCGCCTTCGCCAAGCTGCCGTTCCGCGGGCGGAACGCGCTGCTCGCGCTGGTGGTGGCGACGATGACCGTTCCGCCGCAGCTCAGCGTCATCCCGCTGTACCAGATCATCACGGACCTGGGCTGGGTGGACCAGCTGCAGGCGGTGGTGCTGCCGTCGCTGGTCGCCGCCTTCGGGGTGTTCTTCATGCGGCAGTTCCTCGTCGAGGCGCTGCCCGTGGAGCTGGTGGAGGCCGCCCGGATGGACGGGGCGCACAGCCTGCGCGTCGTCTGGCACGTGGTGTTCCCGGTGGCGCGGCCGGCCATGGCCGTGCTGGGGATGCTGGTGTTCGTGCAGGCGTGGAACGACTTCTTCTGGCCCTTCATCGCGCTGACCCCGGACGGGAATCCGACGCTGCAGGTCGCGCTGGCCGGCCTCGGCTCGGGGAACCACAGTGTCGACCAGGCCATCGTGCTCACGGGCGCGCTGATATCCACGCTGCCGCTGCTGCTGGTGTTCGCCGTGCTCGGCAAGCACATCGTCGGCGGCATCACGGCCGGCGCTGTGAAGAGCTGACACCCCTTCCGATACGAACCCCCTCCCCCGTCTTCCCTTTCTCATCGCCTCGTTGGGAGCGCTCCTCCATGACCGCGTCCGAGACCCGGCCGCTCACGGCCACCGCACCGTCCCCGCTGTCCTTTCCGCCCGGCTTCCTGTGGGGGGCCGCGACCGCCGCGTACCAGATCGAGGGGGCGGCCCGTGCCGACGGGCGTACGCCGTCGATCTGGGACACGTTCGCCCACACGCCCGGCAAGGTCTTCGAGGGCCACACCGGCGACGTGGCCGTGGACCACTACCACCGCTACCGGGACGACGTCCGGCTCATGGCCGGCCTCGGCCTCAACGCGTACCGCTTCTCCGTGTCCTGGTCGCGGGTCCAGCCGACCGGCCGGGGGCCGGCCGTCCAACAGGGCCTCGACTTCTACCGGCGGCTCGTCGACGAACTGCTCGCCGCCGGCATCGAGCCCGCGCTGACGCTGTACCACTGGGACCTGCCGCAGGAGCTGGAGGACGCGGGCGGCTGGCCGGAGCGGTCGACCGCGGAGCGCTTCGCGGAGTACGCGGCGCTGCTCGCGGACGCGCTCGGGGACCGGGTCGAGCGCTGGACGACGCTCAACGAGCCCTGGTGCAGCGCCTTCCTGGGGTACGGCTCCGGCGTCCACGCGCCGGGCCGGACCGACCCGGTGGACGCGCTGCGCGCCGCCCACCACCTGAACCTGGGGCACGGGCTGGCCGTGCAGGCGCTGCGGGCGGGGCTTCCGTCGGGCGGCCGGCTCGCGGTCTCGCTGAACCTGCACGAGGTGCGCCCGCTGACCTCCTCGGCCGCGGACCGCGAGGCGGCGCGGCGGATCGACGCGGTCGGCAACCGCGTCTGGCTCGGCCCGATGCTGGACGGCGGGTACCCGGAGGACCTGCTGGCGGACACGGCCCACCTCACGGACTGGTCGTTCGTGCGGGACGGCGACGTGGCGGCGATCGGGCAGCCGCTCGACTGGCTGGGCGTCAACTACTACACGCCGACGGTCGTCTCGGCGGTCGGCGAGGGCGAGGAGAAGCCGCAGGACGACGGGCACGGGGACAGCGAGCACTCCCCCTGGCCCGGCGCGGACGCGGTGGCGTTCCACCGGGCGCCCGGGGAGCGCACGGCGATGGGCTGGGCGGTCGATCCGAGCGGCCTGTACGCGCTGCTGACCGGGCTGTCCGCCCGTCACCCCGGACTGCCGCTGGTGGTGAGCGAGAACGGGGCGGCGTACGAGGACGTGGTCGGCCCGGACGGCTCGGTCGACGACCCGGAGCGGATCGCGTACGTGCGCGCCCATCTGGAGGCGGTGCACCGGGCGATCACGGACGGCGCGGACGTGCGGGGCTACTTCCTGTGGTCGCTGCTGGACAACTTCGAGTGGGCGTACGGGTACGCGAAGCGGTTCGGGGCGGTCCGGGTGGACTACGAGACGCTGGAGCGGACGCCGAAGGCGAGCGCGCGGTGGTACGCCCGGGTGGCGCGGACGGGTGAGCTGCCCGCGCACGACGAGGGCTGACCTCGCCGGAGGCGCCGGGTGCCCGCCGGTCGGTGCGGGATCGGGGCGGGATGCGCGACGGGCGGCGGCTGATCCGGGGCGTCGGCGCGCGGAGCATGGCTGTCGTCCCACCCGTTCCGTCTTGGAAGGACGGCCGTCTTGAAGATCCGACTGGCGTTGTGCGGAAGTGTGGTCGCGCTGAGCGTGTGCGCGGGCACGGTGGCGGCGGTGCCCGCGCCGCCCGGAGGCGCGGGGACCGTCCGCGCCTCCGGCGCGGCTTCGGCCGCCGGCATCGACGCGGAGGACCTCCGGTCCGCCATGGACGCGGTGCACCGCGCGGGCATGCCCGGCGTGTTCGGGGAGGTGCGCGACCGCGGGCAGGTGTGGCGTGGCGCCTCCGGCGTCGCCGACCTGGGCACCGGCCGGCCCGTCCGCCCGGAGATGCGGCAGCGCGTCGGGAGCGTCACCAAGACGTTCACCGCCGTCGCGGTGATGCGGGAGGTGGAGCGGGGCCGGGTCCGGCTCGACGCGCCGATCGGCGAGTATCTGCCGGACCTCGTCCCGGGCGAGCGGGGGCGGAGGATCACGGTGCGGATGCTGCTCAATCACACCAGCGGGCTCCCGGACTTCATCCCGTACGCCTTCCCGTCCCTGCAGGGCTTCCCGAACCTGTCGGAGGTCTCGGCGAAGAGCCTGGACGAGAACCGCTTCCGGACGTTCCGGCCGGCCGAGCTGATCGCCCTGGGGCTCGCCGCCCCGCCGGCCGGGGAGCCCGGCGGCCCGGTGGGGGTGTACTCGAACACCAACTACCTGCTGCTGGGGCAGCTCCTGGAGCGGGTGTCCGGGCTCACCGCCGAGCGGCACATCGCCCGGAACGTCATCGAGCCTGCCGGGCTGCGGCACACCTGGTTCCCGACGGGGACGCGGATCGAGGGGCCGCACCCGCGGATGTACGAGGCGCTGTGGGGCGTGCTCGACCCGCCGCGCGACTACAGCGTCTACGACATGTCGTGGGTGGGCACGGGCGCGGCGCTGGTGTCGACCATGGAGGATCTCAACCGCTTCTACGCGCGGCTGCTGGACGGCCGGATCGTGGGCCGTGCGTCGCTGGCGCAGATGCGGCAGGCGATCCCGGTCCGTCACCTGGACGGCTCGATGATCGAGTACGGTCTCGGGCTGCACCGGGTGGAGCTGCCGGGCTGCGGCACGTTCTGGGGGCACGACGGCACGGTGTGGGGCGCGGGGACGATGACGCTGACCCGGGACGACGGCGAGCGGCAGATGTCGATCGCCGTGAACCTGATGCGGTGGGCCCCGCCCGGCTCCGGGGACGAGCCGCCGCACCCGATCGACGAGGCCCTGTCGGCGCTGTACGGCACGGCGCTGTGCGGGGACGCCGAGGTGCGGGAGGGACTCAGTCCTGCCGGGTCCACACGCTGAGGTCGCTGCTCGTCGCGACGGCGAGGGTGCGGCCGGACGGGGAGAAGCCGGCGGCGCGGAACTCCGAGTGGCGGGCGTGGAGGACGTGCCACCACGTCTCGCCGTAGGGGTCCTTGTGGGGCCGCCCGCCGGCGGCGGCGAGCAGGACGCGGTGGTGCGGCCAGTCGGGGCTCACGACCTGGACGTACCAGCCTGCGGCGGTGGTGTGCAGACCGCCGCCGTAGAGGCCCGCGATGTGCACTCTGGTGCCGGCGGCCGGCCCGAGCCCGGGGCAGGTCAGGTCGGGGGACTCGTCCGGCGTGGTGTCCTCGTCGCGGTCGCGGGCGAGCCTGTCGCCGGTGACGGCGTCGAACAGCCCGTGGCCGCCGGTCGAGACGGCCATCACGAGGTCGTGGCCGGTGTCGGGATGCGTGGCGAAGCCGATGCCGAGCATTCCGCCGACGGGCGCGTCGACGACCCGGCGCCAGGGCGGGGGCGCCGGCAGGACCGGGGTGTCCAGCATCCGGTCGCGCAGGGCCGTCTGGTACGGGGTCAGGGCGGGGCTGTTCGAGGACGTCACCCGCCCATCGTGCCTGAGCCGCCCTTCGCCGACTCCGGCGCCCTCTGCTCCCGGCAGCAGGCGACGAAGTCCCGCACGACGGGGTCGGCGTCGGCGGCCGGCGGCCAGGCGACGCCGACGCTGGTGGGGGCGACGCCGGTGACGGGGCGGTGGACGAGGCCGGGGCGCGGGTAGTAGCGGGCCGCCGAGGCGGGGGCGAGGGCGATGCCGTCGCCGTTGGCGATGGCGGTCAGCCAGTCGTCGGGGTGTTCGGTGACGGCGCCGATGCGGACGGGGTGTCCCTCGCGGGCGTCGACGGCGAGCCAGTAGTCCTGCCAGGCGCCGGTCTCGCCGGGCGCGGCGACGAACGGTTCGTCCCACAGTTCGCGGAAGACGATCTCGGTCCGCTCGGCCAGCGGGTGGCCGCTGGGCAGCACGACCCAGCGGGGCTCGGTGAGCAGGACGTCGGTGCGCATCCGGTCCTGCCCGGGGAAGGGCAGCCGGAGCAGGGCGGCGTCGACGTCGCCGGCCGCGAGCCCGGCGGTCGGGTCGGACCAGGGGGCCTGGCGCATCTCGACGCGCCAGTCGGGCCGGCGCTCGCGGAAGGCCGCGGTGATGCGGGGGGTGAGTTCGTTGGCCGCGCTGGCGAGGAAGCCGATCCGCAGGACGCGGGCGGCGCGGGAGGCCGCGTTCCGGGTCTCGCGCCGGAGGCGTTCCCAGTCGTCGAGCAGGGCGGGCACGCCGGCGGCGAGGGCGCGGCCGGGTTCGGTGAGGGTCATGCCGGACCGGGAGCGGGTGAACAGGCGGACGTCGAGGAGCGTTTCGAGCTGCCGGATCTGTTTGGTCAGCGCCGGCTGGGTGATGTACAGGCGCTGCGCGGCGCGGGTGAGGTTGCCCTCCTGGGCGACGGCGGCGAAGTAGCGGAGCAGCCGGGTGTCGACATCCATGCCGTCAGGTTATGGAGAGGGGCATTGGACCTCCAGCGGGGGACGCGGCGAGGGTGGTGGAGAGGGTTCGGGCAGGAGGCTGCCGCCCTCGTTCCGCCGTCCGTTCGTGGAGGTTCCCGTGTTCGCCCTGTACGCCGTCGTCACCGTTCTGACCGCCGCCGCTCTCGCGTGCGGCGCGTACCTGGATCTGGTCGGGCACGAGTCGATCGGCGTGCTGGCCGACCGGATCGACGTGCCCCGTTCGTGGATGGCGCCTCTCGGCGTGTGCCTGGGGGCGGGCGCTCTGGGCCTCCTGGCCGGATTCGCCGTCCCAGTGCTGGGGACGGCGGCGGGGGTGGGGCTGATCCTGTACTTCCTGGCGGCGATCGGCGCGCATCTGCGCGTCGGGGACCCCAGGGTGGGCGGGGCGGTCGGCGGCCTGGCGCTGTCGGCGGCGGCGTTCGTGCTCGGCGTGGCGGTGCACGGGGTGGTGTGAGGTGGTGTGAGGTCCCGTCGGTGTCCGGAGCCGGTACGGCCCCGTCCCGTCCCCCGGGGGAGGACGGGACGGGGCCGATGTCATGGGCCGGTGGGCCTACGGGACCCAGTGGTTGCCGGTGACCGTGATCATCGACTGGAGCTGGATGCTCGCCCCGAAGTAGCTGTCGGTCTGGATCGGGGTGGCCAGCATCTTGTTCCACAGCGCGTCCAGCCAGGCTTGGCTGCCCGCGTCCGTCATCGCCGCGACGGCGAAGGGGGCGACGTACGCGGCGTCGCTGCCGGAGGACAGTTGCGTGCCGTTGAGCGCGTAGCCGATGCCGATCCTGTTCGGGTCGCCGCCGGTCTTGGCCTTGATCCAGGAGTTGAGCTTGCGCGCCGCCGCGAGGGACTTGGTGTCGCCGCTGGTCACGGCGTCGTCACCGATGCGCCAGGGGGTACGGCAGGCGTTCCACCAGTATTTCCCGTCGTTGGCGCTCTCCAGGACCTGGCCGGGGGCGGGCCGGGGCGCGGTGTCGGTGTCGACGACGAAGTCCGGCAGCAGGCCGGTGCTCGGCGCGTACGTGGACTGGAGGCGGGCGATCTGGCTCTGGTGGGCGCTGCGGACGGCGTCCCAGGTGGTGTCGCCGGTGGCCTTCCGGAAGGCGCGGAAGTGGTCGACCATCCAGTCGGAGGTGCGGCTGATGTAGTAGTACTGGTCGCCGGCGCTGCTCCAGTCGCCGAGCTTCAGCAGCCGCGTGGTCGGGTTGAGTTCGTCCTTCTTGATGGCGTTGATGTGCTTGATCGCCAGGTCCTTGTAGTTGTACGTGCCGCTGCTGCCCCACTGGCGGTCGGCGAGCAGCAGCCCGTACGCGACGTCCATGTCGCCGTCGGTGGCGCCGTCGCCGCCGTTGACGCTGCGGCAGGAGGCGTCCTGTTCGGCGGCGAGCAGGTCCGGGTTGATCGAGGACGGGTGGTCGAGCTTCCACTTCACCAGGCCGTCGAAGATCTTCTTGGCCTCGGGGTCGGCGCCGGCCATGGTGGCGGTGATGACCATGCCGTAGCCCTGCGCCTCGGCGACGTAGGGGTGGTCGGCGTCCGGGGAGATCACCTGGTACCAGCCGTTGCCGCAGTTCTGGCGGACGAAGGCGGACTTCCAGTTGTTGTAGTACGCGACGACCTTCTGGTCGAGGCCGGCCTGGGAGCCGGAGGGCCGGAGCATGCCGGCGGCGTAGGGCTGGCTGTGGCTGCCGAACGGGACGGCCGGGCCGCCCCCGCCGGTGCCGGCGGGGCTGCCGTAGACCTCGAACTCCCAGAGGGAGTAGCCGTACGGGGTGCCGCGGGTGGTGCCGTACATGCGGACGTAGCGGCCGGTGCCGGAGACGGTGAGGTCGTCGATCGCGCCGTCGCCGCTGGTGGTCGTGTAGACGTCGGTCCAGGCGGTGCCGTCGGTGGAGGTCTGGATCCGGTACGCCTTGCCGTACGCGGCCTCCCAGTTGAGCTTCACGCGGGAGATCGTGTGGTTCGAGCCGAGGTCGATGCGGACCCATTGCGGGTCGACGCCCTCCGCGCTGGCCCATCGCGTGGAGGTGTTCGCGTCGACGGCGAGGGCGGCGCCGAAGCCGCTGCCCTCGACGGAGGAGGCGGTGGCGGGCCGGCCGGTGGAGACCAGGCTGTCCGCCGCGTCCGCTTGGTGGGGCAGGGCGGTGAGCGGGAGCGCGAGCAGGCCCGCGAGGGCCAGGAGTCCTATCCCGTGACGTCGCATCACAACTCCTTGCATGGGGGTTCGGAAGAGTGAGGGGCGGGGAGCACGATGGTCAGGAAACCTTCCTAACCATTGCCGGGGAGAGTAGAGACGGACGTGCGCGGTGCGCAAGGGCCCGGACGGGAGCGGTTGTCGAGGGGGTGCGGTGGAGGGGGCCGGGCTCTCGCTACCGCGCGCTCAGGAAACGGCTCACGGCCTCGGTCTCCGCGGCCAGCGCGGCCCGCGCGGCGGCGGGAAGCGGGGCGAAGAGGTCGACGCGCACGTCGGCGGACGGGGCCGTGACCTGCCGGCTCCAGGTGCCGACGGCGAGGCCGTCGACGGTGACGGTCGGGCGCAGCAGTCCGCCGCCGGGCCATACGGCCCGTCGGTGGGCGGCCGGCACGGACAGGTCGCGGCTGCGGTAGCCGGTGAGGTAGTTGTCGTAGGCGGGCAGCAGCCGCACGTCCGGGCCCGAGTCGTTCCCGTCGCCGTCGCATGTCTCGCCGTCCGTGCTGCGGCGGGGCGCGAGCACGGTGAGTCCTTCGTACGCGGTGGTCGTCCCCGCGTCGGCGAGCGCGCGCCACGCCGTGCGGGCCCGGCCGAGCGGCAGGCCCGACCAGCCGGCGAAGTCCGTGACGTCGGCGGGGCCGTACGCGCGCAGGTAGCGGCGGGCGAGTTCGTCGGCCGCGGCCTCCGGCTCCGCGCCCGTCCCTCGGTCCGGAAGCCAGTCGTCGAGCAGGACGAACGTCGCCTCGCCGGCCCGCTCGGGCCCGTGCACCAGGATGCCGCCGAGGGCGGCGTGCCGGATCAGGTGGAACGCCGCCTGACCCTCCGGGTCGACGCCGAGCGGCACCAGACGCTCCGTCAGCTCGAGGCGGGTGAGGGGTCCGTGGTCGGTCACGGCGCGCCGCAGGCTCGCGTCGGCGCGTGCACGCAGCGCGTCGTCGAGGCCGAGTTCGCGGTAGCGCCGCGCGCCGGCGCTCAGCAGCCGCGGGGCGAGCAGCCGGAGCAGCCAACGCGCGTCGGCGGCGGGGACGGTGTGCAAGGTGCCGCGCATGAACCAGCCGCGGACGATGCTGCGGTCGTCCTCGTACGCGGCGCGGACGGCCTCCGGGTCGATGGCGCGGCCGCGGGCCCGGATGCCGAGCCGGGCCGCGACGGCGTCCTGCGCCTGGATCGCGAACACGCGCCGGACGACCGACGCGGGGTCGGCCTCCCGTACGCCGCCGCCGATGGCCTGGGCCCGGGCCCGCATGGTCCGGACTGCCTGCTCCCCCACGCCCGTCGTCCTTCCGTCCCGGTGCGGCCGCCGCGGGCCGTCGGGCCATCCTGCCGTACGCGGCGCGACACCCCGTACGCCGATGGCGGTGTGCGGGGTGTCGCGCGGGGCGGCTCAGCGGGCGAGGCTCCAGCGGCCGCGCCGCTTGGAGGCGGCCACCAGGTCGCCGACGGTGGCGAGTTTGACCCGGGGTCGGCCGTCGGCGGCGCCCCGGGCTGTCTCGGCGCGTTCGATGGCGCCGAGACCGCGGGCGTCGACGAGGTGGGCGGCGCGCCGGCGGACGAGGCGCTGGAACGCCTTGGCGTTCCGGGCCGGCGAGGGCGCGGGCAGGGCACCGGCGACGGCGTCGGAGAGGAGCGTGCCGACGGTCTCGGCGGCGCAGGTGCGGTTGGCGCCGATGCCGCCGGAGGGGCCGCGCTTGATCCATCCGACCACGTACGTGCCGGGCCGGCCCGTGACCCGGCCGCCCTCGTGCGGGATGGTGCCGGTCGCCTCGTCGAACGGCAGGCCGGCGACCGGTGCGCCGCGGTAGCCGATGGCGCGCAGCAGCAGTCCGGCCTCGATGTCCTGGACGCCGGCGGCGTTCTCGGTGCGCACCGTGCGGACCCGTCCGTCGCCGAGGGCTTCGGCCGGGGTGCTGTGGAAGCGCAGCACGATGCGCCGTCGGCCCTCCGCGGGCGGGCGGGTCCAGTCGACGCTCTCGCGGGGGACGTCGCGCAGGAGCGCGGCCTTGTCCTTCGGTCCGGCGGCCTCGACGGCGGCGGCGGTGCGCGGGTCGTGGTCGTCGACGACGAGGTCGACGCCGGGCAGGTGCTTGAGGGCGAGCAGTTCGGGCACGGTGTACGCGGCGTCGTCGGGGCCGCGCCGGCCGAGCAGGACGACCTCGCGGACGGTGCCGGCGCGCAGGGCGGCGAGCGCGTGGTCGGCGATGTCGGTGCGGGCGAGGGCGTCGGGGTCGGCGAGCAGGATGCGGGCGACGTCGAGGGCGACGTTGCCGTTGCCGACCACGACGACGCGCTCGGCGGTCAGGTCGACGGCGTCCGGGGCGACTTCGGGGTGGGCGTTGTACCAGGCGACGAAGGCGGTGGCGGAGAGGCTGCCGGGCAGGTCCTCGCCGGGTATGCCGAGGCGGCGGTCGGTGGACGCGCCGACGGCGTACACGACGGCGTCGTGGTGCGCGGCGAGTTCCTCGGTGGTGATGTCGTCGCCGACGTGCAGGCCGAGGTACATGCGGACGCGCGGGTGGTCGTGGAAGCGGGAGAAGGTCTCGCCGACCTTCTTGGTGGCGGGGTGGTCGGGCGCGACGCCGTAGCGGACCAGGCCGCCCGCGACGGGCAGCCGGTCGACGAGGGTGACCTCGGCGTCGGTGTGCAGCAGCAGGTCCTGGGCGGCGTACATGCCGGCCGGTCCGGTGCCGACGACGGCGACGCGCAGCGGGGCGAAGTCGGAGGGCAGCACGCGGGAGAAGGACGGCTCGCCCCAGGCGTGGAAGTTGGGCCCGTGGTCGGAGGGTTCCGGTGTCGCGGCGCCGTCCGGGTCCTCGTAGTAGGCGGCGTTGATCGCCGCGTACTCCTTGCGGGGGCCGGTGAGGGCGTCGACCGGGAAGATCGCGTCGACGGGGCAGGCGTCGGCGCAGGCGCCGCAGTCGATGCACGCCTTGGGGTCGATGTGCAGCATGTCCGTGCTGCCGAAGGCACGTTCCTCCGGCGTGGGGTGGATGCAGTTGACCGGGCAGACGGCCACGCAGGTGGCGTCGTTGCAGCAGGTCTGGGTGATGGCGAAGGTCATGGCGTCGCTCGGATCTGCTCTGGGGGGAACGTGGGGTCAGATGAGGTGGGCGCGCTTGTAGAAGGCGAGCGCGGGCCGGGTCAGCAGGCGGCAGGAGGCGAGGAAGTCCATCAGGCCCGAGCAGCTGGACCGCATCATCGACTTGTGGTGCTGGTTGGCGCGGGCCTCGGCGAGGGCGCGCTCGGTGTCGAGTCCGGCGTTCTCGTAGACCTTCTTGTTCACCATGCTGGTGACGATGAAGTACGAGGCGACGGCGACGACGAACGCCTGGATGTGGCGGCGGACGCGACCGGCGCGGGCGAGGCGCCTGCGCGTCTCGTCGCGGGCGAACTTCATGTGCCGCGACTCCTCGACCACGTGGATGTTGTTGATGGTGCGCACGAAGGGCACCACGCGCTCGTCGCGCATCCAGTCCCGCTGCATGACGTCGAGCACCTCCTCGGCGACGAGGATCGCGGCGTACGCGGCCTCGCCGAAGGCGAGCGTCTTGAAGGCGCGGCCGAGTTCGAGGACGTAGCGGGGCGGCCGGTAGGCCGGGGCGCCGAGCTTGGCGGCGCCCCGCGCGAACATGATGGAGTGCCGGCACTCCTCGGCGATCTCGGTGAGCGCCCACTGGAACTTCGCGTCGGTCGGGTCCTTCGCGTAGATGTCGCGGAGCACCATCTGCTGCAGGATCATCTCGAACCAGATGCCGGTGCTGGCGACCGAGGCGGCCTCCTGCCGGGTCAGCTCCTTGCGCTGCTCCTCGGTCATCTCGTTCCAGTACGCGGTGCCGTAGAGCGAGCACCACTCGGGGCTGGCGCCGTGGAAGTCCTTGTCGAGCGGGGTGTCCCAGTCGACCTCGGTGGCCGGGTCGTAGGCCAGGATGGCGGCCGACGCGAGCAGGCGCCGGGCGACGGCGTGCTCGTGGTCCCGGTCCTCGCTGCGTTCCCGGTCCCGGTCCGCGGTCTCGGGGCGGACGGTGCTGCTGGCCATGCTGCGGCTCCTCGGCTCGACGGTGCGACTTCCTGATCGCTGTCTCGTACCTGCGTACGCGGGGCGTGGCATGGCGGCCGGAGCGACGCCCACGCTCCGGCCACCCGCTTGTTAGACGGACCGTACAACAAGGGATGCGCGCGAGCCTACCCCCAAGTAAGAACGAACCTCCGGGGGCCGATCACCGGGGCCCGTCGGCCGCGTCGTACGCCGCACGCGCCGCCTCCACGCGGTCGAGGTTCCCGGCGGCCCACTCGGCGAGGTGGGCGAAGAGCGGGGCGAGACTGCGGCCCAGCTCGCTGATCTCGTACTCGACCCGGGGCGGGACCTCGGGGTGGTACGTGCGCACCACGAGCCCGTCCCGCTCCAGCTGGCGCAGCCGCTGGGTCAGCACCTTGGGGGTGATCCGGGCGATCCGCCGCTCCAGTTCGACGAACCGCTGCCGGCCGTGGGCGTGCAGGGACCACAGGATCGGCGTGGTCCACCGGCTGAACACGATGTCCACGACCGGGCTGACCGGGCAGGCGAGTTCGGGATCCGATCCCGGCTGCCGCTCCCATGTCGTCTCCGCCATCGGGCACTTCCCTTCCAGGGGGTCACTTTCCTCTAGGTACCTACTATGCGGCCGCTGTTAGCGTCCTCGCACGACGGATGCGGGGAGCCGACCCCGCTCTTTTTCCTGGGGGTTCATGATGTTTGTGGTGACGGGTGCGACCGGCAACGTGGGACGCTCTGTGGTACGGATCCTGGCCTCCGCCGGGGAGCGGGTCATCGCCACCTCGCGCGGGGTCTCGGCGGCCGACGTTCCGGACGGCGTACGGCACGTGCGCGCGGATCTCGCCGACGCCGACGGGCTCCGCCCGCTGTTCGAGGGGGCGGACGCGGTGTTCCTGCAGAGCGGCGGGGCGAGCGCGGAGCGGCTGAGTCCGCGGGACCTGGTCGACGCCGCGAAGGCCGGCGGAGTGGGCCGCATCGTCCTGCTGTCCTCGCAGGGCGTGGCGACCCGGCCCGATTCCGCCTCGCACGGCAAGACGGCGCGCCGCTTCGAGGACGCGGTGCGGGATTCGGGCCTGGAGTGGACGATCCTGCGGCCCGGCGGTTTCGCCTCCAACTCCTTCGCCTGGATCGAGTCGGTGCGCGCCCGGCGCGAGATCGCCGCGCCGTTCGCCGACACCGGCCTGCCGGTGATCGACCCGGACGACATCGCCGAGGTCGGCGCGGCGGCCCTGCGCGAGGACGGCCACGTCGGGGAGATCCTCGAACTGACCGGGCCGGTCCTCAGCACCCCGCGGGAACGGGCCGCGGCCCTCTCCGAGGCGCTCGGCGAGCCGATCCGCTTCGTGCCGCAGACCCGGGAGGAGGCGTATGCCGAGATGGTCCGGTTCCTGCCCGAGCCGGTGGTCGTGACGACGCTGGACATCCTCGGCGCGCCCATCGCGGCGGAGCAGCGGATCAGTCCGGACGTCGAGCGGGTCCTCGGCCGGGCCCCGCGTCCGTTCGCGGAGTGGGCGGCGCGGAACGCGGAGGCGTTCCGGTAGGGATCCCGTGGCGCAGGGGCCCGCACAGTGTGAACGGCCCTGTTGTCAGTGGCGGTTGCCAGGATCGGCCGTATGACTGAGACCGCTGAGACTGTCGAGACCGCTGAGATCACCGCGTACTGGGACGCCGCCGCGGCGGCCTTCGACGAGGAGCCCGACCACGGCCTGCGGGCCGCGCCCACCAGGACGGCGTGGGCGGCGCGGCTCCTGTCGTGGGTGGGGGCGGAGGAGGGCGGCGCCGGGCTCGACGTCCTGGACGTGGGCTGCGGCACCGGATCGCTGTCCCTGCTCCTGGCGGGGGCGGGCCACCGGGTGACCGGCGTCGACCTCGCCCCGCGCATGGTGGAACGAGCGCGGGCGAAACTGCACGCCGCGGGCCTGCCGGCGCGCTTCCTGGTGGGTGACGCCGCGCAGCCGCCGACGGGGACGGCGCGCTACGACGTCGTCCTGTGCCGGCACTTGGTGTGGACGCTGCCCGACCCGGCGGCGGCCCTGCGGGAGTGGGTCGCGCGGCTCCGGCCGGGCGGCCGGCTGATCCTGGTGGAGGGCCGCTGGCGCGAGGCCGGGGAGGGCGCGGCGCCGTACGTGCCCGGTGCGGCGTCACTGCCCTGGAACGGCGGGGTGACGGCCGCCGAACTGTCCGCCGCGGTACGGCCCCTGGTGGCCGCGCTGCGGACCGAGCCGCTCAGCGGCGCGTCCGAACTGTGGGGCGGGCCGGTGGACGACGAGCGGTACGCGCTGGTCGCCGAGGTGTGAGCGGTGCCGCGCAATCGACTGCGCATATGCCGGTGACTCGTTCCTGCAGGAGTCTTTTGCGGGACCGTGCCGGGTGCCATGCTGAGCGCGGCGCCTGGCAGCCCCCCGAGATGCGAGGAGCCGTCGGCCCCGCCCTGCGTCTGCGCAGCGGCGGGGCCGCGCCGTCCCTCCCGCCCTCCCCACGGGAGGGCCGGCGAGTGCTCAGACGGGGGGCGTGAGCCCGAGGTCGCCGCCCTCCGGGGCGGTGAAGTACCGGGCGACGTCCTCGTCCGTGACCTCGGCGAGCGTGGCCGGCGACCAGCGCGGGGTGCGGTCCTTGTCGACGACCTGCGCGCGGATGCCCTCCACCAGGTCGGCCGAGGCCAGCGCGGCACAGGAGAGCCGGTACTCCATGTTCAGGACGGTCTCCAGGGAGTCCGCCCGGCGGGCCCGGCGGAGCGCGGCGAGCGTGGTCTTCAGCGCGGTCGGCGACTTCGCCAGGAGCGTGGTCGCGGTCTCCTTCGCCTCGGGCGTGCCGACGTCGAACAGCCGCTCCACGATGGCCTCCACGGTGTCCGCCGCGTAGCAGGCGTCGATCCACGCACGCTGCTCGGCGAGCACGCCGGGCGGCGCGGTCCGCGCGAACCCGGCCACCGCCTCGTGCGCGGGCGTGCGGGTCAACTCGCCGGCGAGCTCCGGAAGTTCCCCGGCCGGCACGAAGAAATCGGCGAGCCCGGTCAGTACGGCGTCCGCGGCTCCGACGGGCGTGCCGGTGAGGGCGAGGTGGGTGCCGAGTTCGCCGGGCGCACGGCTCAGCAGGTAGGTGCCGCCGATGTCGGGCACGAACCCGATGCCGGTCTCGGGCATCGCCACCCGGGAGCGTTCGGTGACGACGCGCACGGACCCGTGGGCCGAGACGCCGACCCCGCCGCCCATCACGATGCCGTCCATGAACGCCACGTACGGCTTGGGGTAGCGGGCGATCCGGGCGTTGAGCCGGTACTCGTCGCGCCAGAAGCCGGGCGAGGCCGTGCCGCCGACGAGGGCGTCCGCGTGGATCGCACGGATGTCGCCGCCCGCGCACAGGCCCCGCTCGCCGGCCCCCTCGATGACGACGGTCTCGACGGCCGGATCGTGCTCCCACCGGGTCAGCGCCTCGTCGACGCTCCGCACCATGCCGTGGGTGAGGGCGTTGATCGCGCGGGGCCGGTTGAGGGTGAGGAACCCGGCGCGCCCCTCGGTGCGCCGGAGCACCTCCGGCTCGCGGGCCTGGGTGGGCTGGTCGGACATGGACAACGCCGTTCCTCCCGGAAGGATCTTCGGACCGGACCACGGTAACCGCTGAGCCGATCGGCGGAGAGGAATAGTCAACGATGCGAATATTCACCTTCGCCTGTATCGTCGGCGGCAGGTGTGAGCGCGAGCGGAAGGCGGAGGTCGGATGTCCCGGTCGAGCGAGGCGTACCGGCGCTATGTCGCCCTGGGCGACAGTCAGTCCGAGGGGGTCGGGGACGGGGACGACGTCGCCGGTCTGCGCGGGTTCGCCGACCGGCTCGCGGAGCGACTCGACGCCGTGGCGCCCGGGGTCCGGTACGCGAATCTGGCGGTTCGGGGCCGCCTGGCCGGTCAGGTGCGCGCGGAGCAGCTGGGCCCTGCGCTGGCGCTGCGACCCGATCTGGCCACGGTCGTCGCGGGCGTCAACGATCTGCTGCGGCCGCGGTTCGACGCGGCCGAGGTGGCGGGTCACCTGGAGGAGATGTTCGCCGCGCTCCGGTCCGCCGGCGCCGACGTCGCCACGGTGACGTTCCCGGACATCGCCCGGATCACCCCGCTGGCCAGACCCCTGGCGCCCCGGGTGCACGAGCTGAACCACCGCATCCGCGAGGCGGCACGGCGACACGGCGTCGTGGTCGCCGAGACGGCGCACCACCCGGTCACCACGGACCCGCGACTCTGGGCGGACGACCGGCTCCACGCCGCACCGCTCGGCCACGACCGCATCGCCGCCGCGCTGGCCCACGCCCTGGAGCTGCCGGGCAGCGACGACTCCTGGACGCGGCCGCTGCCGCCCGCGACGGTCCCGGGCGGTCTGCGCGCGGCCGCGGCGGAGCTGGGCTGGGCGGCCGGTTTCCTCGGTCCCTGGCTGGTACGCCGACTGCGCGGCCGCTCCTCGGGCGACGGCCGTACGGCCAAGCGCCCGGAGCTGCTGCCGCTCGGGACGGCGTAGGGGTCCGCGAGGGAGCGCCGCCGCACGCTTCGTCGGGGCGGCTCCGCGGATCCCGCGTCGCTACGAGCGTCGGCGCGGCCGCCCGGGCTTCGAGCCCTTCGTCCCGCCGGCGGCCCCGCGACCGCCGCGGCCGGCGGCGGACCGGCCGCCCGACTTCCCGCCGCCCGACTTCCCCGTGCCGGACTTGCCGGCTCCGGACTTCGCGGCTGCGGGCTTCCGGCCGGCCGCCGCCTTCGGCTTGTCGTCCTGCTCCGGGCGGCGGCCCCGCGAGCTGTTGACGGTGCGGCCCCGGACGATGCCGATGAAGTCCTCGACCCGGTCGGTGGTCTCGTCCTTCGGCCAGGACAGCGCGATCTGCGACTGCGGGGCGCCGGCGACCGTCCGGTACGTGAGGTCCTTGCGGTGGTGCAGCCGGGCCAGGGACTGCGGCACGACCAGGAGCCCGATCCCCGCGGCGACCAGCTCGATCGCGTCCGCCGTCGTCGCCGGGCGCTCGAAGGCCGGCTTGCCCGGCGGGCGCTCCCAGCCGAGGGTGTCGTCGAGCGGGTGCAGCAGGATCTCGTCGGCCAGGTCCTCCAGGGCCAGCTCCTCGGCGGCGGCGAAGAGGTGGTCCTTGGGCACCACGACGACCGTGGTCTCGACGTAGAGGGGGATCGCGCTCAGATCCTCCCCCTCCACCGGCATGCGCACGAAACCGGCGTCCGCCCCGCGGTCGCGCAGCACGCCGAGCGCGTCGGCGGCGGCGACGGGGGTCAGGATCAAGGGGGTCTCCGGCAGGCGCTCGTTCCAGATCCGGACCCACTTCGAGGGGGTCACACCGGGGACGTACGCGAGCCGGAACGAGGGGGTTTCTTCCGAGCCGGTCACCGGTCCAGGCTACCGGGCGTGGTCGGGACCAGCGCACATGCTCGATATTCTCGACGCATGACAGCGCAGCACAACCCCCAGACGATGAAGCCGGCCACCGCCGCGAAGAAGCTCGGCGTGTACCTGCCGGCCACCCCCGCCGAGTTCCAGGAGGGCGTCGTCTCGCGCTCGGAGCTCGACGCGCTCCAGACCGACCCGCCGGAGTGGCTGCGCGAGCTGCGCCGCACCGGCCCGCACCCGCGCCCCGTGGTCGCCGCCAAGCTCGGCGTGTCCATCTCCGGACTGGCCCGCGGCGGCGTCACCGAGGCCCTCACCACCGAGCAGATCGAGGCGCTCAAGGCGGAGAACCCGGAGTGGCTCCAGAAGGAGCGCGCCACGCAGGCGGAGACCCGCAAGGAGGCCGCCCGCATCAAGGCGAAGAACGCCGAGCGCGACTGAGCGGAGCCGGGAGCGCTCCCACGGCTCCTGCTGGGCGGCGGGCGGCGGGCCGTGGGGATTCGCAAGTTCTTCCGGAAAACAACTCCGTTGCACAATCAACAACCTCATACTGTGAGGTCCGGACTCCTGGTTCCGACACACAGTCACGAGGACGCTCATGGCCGGACTTCTGCGCAAGCCGCCCTCCGACGCCATCGCCCGCGCCCTGCGGGAGGAACTCGGCCTGACCCACGCCCCGCCCGCCGTGCCGCTCCCGTCGGGCGGCGGCGGGGTGCCCGCGGACAGTCTGCTGCCGCCCCGGGAGCGGTTCGGCGGCGCGGACGCCCCGGCGCACGGCTACGTGTACGTCGACGCGCCCGCGCCGCGCCCCTTCGAGTTACGGGTCTCGATCACGGGCGACACCGGTCTCGAGGACCCTGCGGCGCCCGTCGCGCCCGTCCTGGACGCCGACGCGCTCGGCGATCTGGTCTACGCCGTGCCGCTGCTCGCCCCCGTCGCCGCGCCCTTCGCCCTCGGCGCCCCGCAGGGCCCCGGCAGGACCGGCCGGTCCGTCTTCGAGGGCGACCTCGCGCCGGTCGTGGGCCGGCTCAACGCGGATCCGAGCCTGCTGGACCGCGCCAACGCGCTGGCCGCCGTCAAGGAGTCGCCGGAGCGGCTGCTCACGGTGGAGCCGATGCCGCACGGCGCCGTGCTCCGGGTGCGCACCCGCCGCCAGACGGTCCTGCGCGGCTGGAGCCTCGGATCCGAGCACGTCCTGGACCTCGCCGAGCGCATCGAGACCGCGCTGTACTGACCCTCCGCGACCGCGCCGACACGACGTCCGGCCGCGGGCTGTGGCACAGTGCCCGCCGGCCCGCGGCCTTCCGGTGCGCGGGCCCGCACGGCCGGCGGGCGTGAGGTGCGGGATGTCGGCGGAGCGGCCCGACGCCGTCCCGCCGGGCGGGACGCGGCGCCCCCGCGCCCGCGGCCGGCGGTCACCCGTCCGGCGGACACGGGGGCGGCCCGGACGCACGCCACCCGAACAGCCCCGCACGGGGCGTGCGTCGGCCCCGGTACCGGTCCACTGGAGGAGTCAAGCGTCCGCCGAATCCCGGAGACGGCCATGTACGAAATGCACGTCGGCACCGCCCCGCCGGACGGAACCCTCGTCTGGCACATCGCCGCGAAGGACCGGGCGACCGCGCTCTGCGGCCAGTCGCTCCCGGACGAGCACTCCGCCGACCGCGACAGCACCGACCGGCACTGTGTGCCCTGTATGAGCTCCTTCCAGGAACTCCTCGATCAGCGCGCCTGAGCGGCTGGTTATCCTGTGACCTGCGCCGACGCGGGGTCGGCGCGACCCGCGAGGACGAACGTGCGCCGCGGGGCGCACGGCAGGAGACGGAGAGCCGATGGACGCCCAGCACTTCGAGCGGATCACCGCCTTCATCGAGGCACGGCTCACCCCGGTCTTCGACCCCGCGAACGGCAGCGACCACGGTTTCGGGATGGACGACACGTCACGCGCCCTGCGCGCGCTGCGGAACGCCGTGGCCGCCGCGTCGGCGGTCAAGGGGCTCGCCGCGCAGCGGGCGACGGCCGACCCGAAGCTGCGCAACGTCATCGACCAGGCGCTGGAGCACAACTGGGACGTGCTGCGCGGCATCGCCCGGATGTGGGAGGACCACCCGGACTTCCTCAAGGAGTTCAAGCGCCACGCCTGGGACTTCGACCTCGAGCCGGCCGCCGCGGCCGGCTCCGAGGGCTGACCCGGCTCGTCCTGCACGTCGGGGTGGCGGCCTAGACTCCCCCGGTGAGCAAGCAGAAGATCTTCCGCGAGGTCGACGGGGAGCGGATACCCGGTGTCTCGCGTCCGGCGTTCCTCCGCAACGGCGACCACCACTACCTCGTCCAGCTCGGGATCTACGCCGACGGCATGGTCGACTGCTGGGGCTTGGTCACGCTGGAGGAGTTCGCCGCCGACGTCCGGCGCGGCCGGATCGTCACCCGGTTCGAGGAAGGCATGCGCGCGGCCGTCCACGCCACGGTGGAGTGGGAGTTCGGCCGCGTGCTGTCGGGCAACCTGACCCCCGAGTCGCTGATCGCCGAGGTCCGCGACGACATCGACGACCTCAACGGCCGGCTGGACTCCACCGCCCGCGCCTGGCTGGCCGTGGACGCGTTCCGTGCGGAGCCCACCGAGGAGCGGCGGGCCGCGCTCCGCGCCGCGTACGAGCAGATTCCGGAGCACGAGCGCCACATGGCGCTCGCGGACCATTCGGTGGGCGACGGCCCGCTGTACGACCTGGCCATGGGGATCGGTCCAGAGGTGACGGAAGATCAGTACCGGGAATCCCTGGCCTACTTCGAGGAGGAGTGGGGCGATCCGCGCGCCTGCCCGGCTCCCGTGGCCGTGCCCGGTCCCGACCCGACCGTCCTGCTCGCCCCTTGGCCGCCCGGCCGGGGCGCGCCGCAGCCGCCCGGGCTCGCGGTGCTGCGCAACGAGTGGCCGGCGCCGATCCGGGTCGGCGGCACGGAGTACGCCTCGGTGAGCGAGGCGTGGGCGGCGCTGGACCCGCCGGCGCAGGCGCGTACGGCGGTGATGGCGGCGCTGCTGCGGGCCAAGTACGAGCGGCATCCGGAGCTCGCGGCGGTGCTGACCGGGACCGGGACGGCACGCATCCACTGGCGGGCCGACTGGTCCGACCCGGACGACGGCTTCTGGGGGTGCGAGCCGGCGGACGGGCGCAACTGGATGGGCCGGCTCCTCGAACTCGTCCGCGACGAACTGCGGCTGAGCGAGCTGGGCCTGCCCGTGTGAGCCGAGGGCGTCAGTCCTTCCGCGCGGGCGCGACGGCGTCCAGGGCGGGTACGACGGCGTCCAGGGCGGGCGCGATGACGGCGAAGGCGCGTTCGACCAGTTCGGCGGGGTCGTCCGCGCCTTCGCCGTCGCTCCAGCGCCGCAGCACCGTGTCGTAGGCGGCCAGCGCCATGCCGGCCGCCAGGCGAGGATGGAGATCCGCGTCGGCGTCGAGCCCCAGGCGGGCGGCCAGTTCCCCGGCCAGGTCGTCGCGCCACTGCGCCTGCCGTTCGAGGAAGCGCGCGAGGAGCGCGGGGGTGCGCAGGATGAGCCGGACGACGCTCAGGGCGCGGTCGGTGTGCTCGCCGCAGGTGTCGAGCGGCAGTCGTACGGCGTGCAGCAGGGCGACGGACGGCGGCTCGTCGGCGGGGCGTTCCGCGAGGGCGGTGCGGACGTCCGCGCCCATCTCGGTCAGGAAGCGGACGACCACGTCCTCCTTCGACGCGAAGTAGCGGAAGAAGGTCCGCTTGGAGACGCCCGCGGCGGCGGCGATCTCATCGACGGTGACGCCGTCGAAGCCCTTCTGCGCGAGGAGTTGCAGGGCCGCTTCGGTCAACTCGGTGGAGACCAGCAGGCGCTTGCGCTCGGCCATGGTCACGTCGGGGCGGGGAGTGCTCACCGGTCGATCCTACCGTCGCATGCCATACATGGCACTGCGAAGCGTCCTTGACACCGAGTGACACAGAGGGCAACGTGTGCCGCATGACTCGGCATCAGCAATGGACCGCCGCCCACATCCCCGACCAGACCGACCGGGTGTTCGTCGTCACCGGAGCCACCAGCGGCCTCGGTCTGGCGACCGCACGGGCCGTCGCCAGCCGGGGCGGCCACGTGATCCTCGCGGTGCGCGACGAGGAGAAGGGCCGCCGCACGGTCGCGGAGCTCGCCGCCGCACAGCCGGGGGCGAGCCTGGAAGTACGCCGGCTGGATCTGGCCGACCTGTCCTCCGTACGCGCCTTCGCGGACGGACTGCGCGCCGACCGCACCCACGTGGACGTGCTCGTCAACAACGCGGGGGTCATGGCGCCGCCGCGCACCCTCAGCGCCCAGGGCCACGAGCTGCAGTTCGCCGCGAACCACCTCGGCCACTTCGCGCTCACCGGACTGCTGCTCGACCTGCTGGCCGCCGGACGCGACCCCCGCGTGGTCACGGTCAGCTCGCTCAAGCACCGGCAGGGCCGACTGGACTTCGACGACCTGTCCGGCGAGCGGCGCGCGTACCACCCCATGGGGTTCTACAGCCACTCCAAGCTGGCCAACGCCGTCTTCGGGCACGAACTGCACCGCCGGCTCTCCGAGGCGGGCAGCCCCGTGCGCAGCCTCCTCGCCCACCCCGGCTACGCGGCGACGGCCCTGGCGGCGGGCTCGGTCGGCCTGGTGAAGGCGATGTTCGGCCGCCTGCTCGTCCCCCTCGCCCAGTCCCCCGACCAGGGCGCGCTGCCCCAGCTGTACGCCGCCACCGCGCCCGAGGCGCGGGGCGGCGAGTTCTACGGCCCGAGCGGGCCGGGCGAGCTGCGGGGCGCGCCGAGCCGGGTCCGGCCGGCGGCGCGGGCGACGGACGCCGCGACCGGCCGCCGGCTGTGGGAGGTCTCGGAGCGGCTGACCGACGTACGGTTCGCCCTCCCCGGACCGGCGCGCCGGTAGCCGGCTCAGTCCTCCAGGCGGTCGAGCACCGCGCGCAGTGTCCGTTCGACCGCCCGGCGGGCGTCGTCGGAGTGGTCGACGGTCTCGAAGCCGTGCTCGCCGTCGGGCAGGTCGATCACCTCGACATCGGTGCCGGACTCGTCCGCGGCGGCCAGGAACGCGGCGACGGTCGCCGCGAGCTCGGCGCGCTCCCGTCCGACGCGGAGCAGCACGATCGGAGGGCGCTTCCCGTCGGCACTCAGGGCGGCGACCGGGTCGAAACAGGGGTCCGCCGGGCCCCAGTTGGGCAGCGGCGCGAGCAGCGGGTACGTGGCCGCCACACAGCGCAGCCAGGACGGGGGCTCGGCCAGCCACCGGGCGGACAGCAGTCCGCCGCCGGAGAAGAACCACAGGGCGACGCGGTCCGCGTCGACCCTCGGATCGGCCCGGACGAGGTCGACGGCCTCGGCCAGGTCCTCGGCGGCCCGCGGGTAGGCGGAGACGTCGTGCAGCCGGTGGTCCAGGGTCACCCCGACCGCGCCGAGGTCCGCCACGCAGCGGGCGTGACCGACGAACCCCGGCCAGTCGCGCGGCGTGGGCTCCGCTCCGGCGGGCACGGGGCCGCCGTGGACGAACACCACCGCGGGGCGGGGGGTGTCGGTCTCCGGCAGGTACAGGTCGACTCGTCCCACGCGCTCGCGCCGCCGCTGCGGCGGGTCGAGCAGGAACGGCCGCAGGTGAGGGGGCGGTTCGCCCTCGGGCCGGCGGGTCAGCCGGTGTCCCTCGCCCTTGGCGGCGGCGAGCAGGGCGTCGGCCAGCTCGTCGGGCGCGGAGAGCATCGGCCAGTGTCCGGTGGCCAGTTCGAAGAAGGTGACCGCCGGGTCCGTCAGGGCCTGGAGCCGGGGGTCGCCGAGTTCGACCAGTGCCTGGACGCCGGCGATGCTCGCCCCGTTGCCGGTGCAGAGCACGCCGGTCACCGGGAGCGCGGCGGCCGCGGCGGTGACGCGGAGCGGCTCGGTGAGGGTGGCCGGGGGCTGGGGGGCGGCCCGCCGGACGAGCAGGCCGAGCGTCTCGTCGTCCATCCCGTCGGTGCTCCCCCACCGCTGCCAGTCCGCCCGCGAGCCGGGCGGCGGCAGCTGCCCGTGGTCGCCGGTCGGTACCGCGTGGACGGACGGATCCGGGACGAGGGCGAGGGCCGGCGCCCCGTCCTGGACGAGCCCGGTGTCCACGTGGACGAGGCGGGTGACCCGTCCGGGGCGGAGCCCTGCGGCGCCGACCAGCGGGTGGACGCCGTAGTCGTGGCCGACGAGGACCAGGTCCGGGTCCTCGATACGGTCGATGAGCTCCACCACCTCCCGGACGTGCCGCTCCAAACCCGTCCCCGGCGGGGCGGGCGGCGCGTCGCCGCCCATCCCGGTCAGCACCGCCGGATGCGCCTCGGCGCCGGCGGCGCGCAGCCGCGCCGCGACGTCCTCCCACACCCAGCCGCCCGTGTACGCCCCCGCCGCCAGAACGAATGCCGTCATGACTCTCCCCTCGGTCCGGTCCTGTCGACTGCCCGGGCACGGTAGGAACTCCCCCTGGGGGAGATTCAAGTGAGGGCGGGGGGCGCGTTCCGGCGCCGGCAGGGGCGGGTTCCGGGGCGGGGCCCGGCGGGCGGAGGCCGTTCCATAGGGTGGCCCCATGTCTGCCTCGTTGAGTTCCGCGAAATCGGCCGCCGCGCTGAGAACCGCGGCCCGCGTCTCCGCCGAGTCGTTGCTGGTGCTGCTGATGGCGGCGGTCGCGCTGTGGATCCTCGGCCGCATGTGGTCGGTCGTCTGGCCGCTGATCGTGGGCCTGTTCCTCACCACCCTGACGTGGCCGCCGACCCGGTTCCTGCGCCGGCATGGCTGGCCCCCCGCCTTGGCTGCCACCACCGTCACCCTCTCGTTCCTGCTGGTCGTCGCGGGCATCGTGGCGCTCATCTCGGTGCCGGTCGCGTCCCAGTCCGGCGAGCTGTCGAAGGGCGTCGTGGAGGGCATCCAGCGGCTGCGGGAATGGGCCGCGGGACCGCCGCTGAACATCGGTCAGGACGAGCTGACCGGCGCGTTCGACTCGGCGGTGGAGCGGGTCCAGAGCAGCATCGGCAGCATGGTCACGGCCGTGGTGTCCGGGGTGGGCACGGTGTTCAGCGGTGTGGTCACCGCCTTCCTGGCGCTGTTCCTGATGTTCTTCTTCCTCAAGGACGGGCCGCGTTTCCTGCCGTGGCTGGCCCGTCAGCTCCCCGGCCGGCTCGCGGTCGACGTGCCGGTCGTGGCCGAGCGGAGCTGGGACACGCTGGGCGCGTTCGTGCGCAGCCAGGCGTTCGTCGGTCTGCTCGACGCGGTGTTCATCGGGCTCGGGCTGTGGATCCTCGACGTGCCCCTGGTGTGGCCGCTGGCGGTGCTGACGTTCGTGTCCGCGTTCGTGCCGATCGTGGGCGCGCTGTTCGCCGGACTGGTCGCGGTCCTCATCGCGCTGGTGTCGAACGGGCCGACCGACGCGCTGATCGTGCTGGCGATCATCGTCGTGGTGCAGCAGCTGGAGGGCAATGTGTTCCAGCCGATGATCCAGAGCAGGGGTCTCGGGCTGCACGCAGCCGTCGTCCTGCTCGCGGTGACCCTGGGCGGCAGCCTCGCCGGCATCGTGGGCAGCCTCCTCGCGGTCCCCGTGGCGGCGCTCGTCGCGGTGTTCTGGAACTACCTGCGCGAGCAGCTCGTCGAACCGGGCCAGGACCCCGCCCCCGGGGAACCGGACGAGGAACCGGACGCCGACGCCTCGCCGGCCCCGGTTCCCGCCGCACCGTGACGGCCGGATCCCTCACGTCCCGTGGCCGTCGGGCCGGACGCCGCCGCTCTTGGGGCGGCTGGGCCCGGCCCGTTCACCCGGCAGGCGCCGGGTGAACGGGAAGCTCGCCAGGATGATTCCGCCGCACGCGAGGACCGCCGCCTTGAGGCCGTCGATCTGGGCCTTCTGATAGCTCTCGACGAGCGCGGCCGCCTCGGTCGGCGGGATCGTGGGCTCCTTCGCCAGCGCGGCGGCGAGATCGTCGGCGGGGACGAAGGAGACACCCGCCTCCACCCGAACCGCGGCCCGGTCGGCGACCGCGTCCGAGACGCGCGGGTCGTCCTCGACGTTCGAGGTGACGGAGCCGGCCAGCGCACCGATGAGCAGGGCGCCGATGAGCGCCGTGCCCAGCGACGAGCCCAGGTTCTGCGCGGTGTACTGCAGTCCGCCGGCCTCGCTGCGGTCCTGCTCGCGGACGCTGGACTGGACGACGTTGCCCAGCTGGGAGGCGAGCAGCCCCAGGCCGAGACCGAGGAAGGTCATCGCCGCCGCGAAGGACCCGCCCTTCAGCTCCGGCTCGATCGCCGTGATCAGCCAGACCGTCGCCCCGAGCAGGACGACCAGCCCGGCCCGTACGACGGTGCGCGGCGAGGCGACGCGAAGGAGCAGGCTGCCGCACATGGAGGCGGCGAGCATGGCGAGGGAGACGGGCAGCAGCTTCAGCCCCGTCTCGAAGGCGTCGAGCCCTTGGACGATCTGCAGGTAGAGGGGGATGACGAAGAACAGGCCGAGCAGGATGGTGTTCTGGTTGAGGAGCGTGGCCAGCCCCGAGCGCAGTGCTCCGTTCTTCAGCAGGTCCAGCGACACGAGCGGGTCGCGCCCCCTGGCCTCCCGCCGCCGTTCGTGACGGCAGAACAGATACAGCAGGGCCGCTCCCGCCGCCACCACGAACAGGGTCGGCGCGAAGCCGAGCACCGTGAACGGCGGGTTGCGCGGCTGTACCCAGCCCCACGTGCCGCTCTGCAGGACGGCCAGGACCATCAGGGCGAGGCCCGCCGCGGAGAGCACCACGCCGGTGACGTCGAGTCCGGGCCGGCCGGCCGGCCGGCGCTGCGGAGGGAGCCAGCCGATCAGGAGCAGGAGCATCGCCACGAGGACCACCTCGCCGGCGAAGACCAGCCGCCAGGTCAGGTAGGTGGTGACCCAGCCGCCCAGCAGCGGGCCGACCGCGATCCCGGCGCCGGCGAGACCGCCGACGACCCCGTAGGCCACGGCGCGGTCGCGGCCCTCGTAGGAGCCCGCGACCAGCGAGGCGAGGGCGGGCAGCACCAGTGCGGCGCCGAGGCCCTCGATGACGGACCAGCCGAGCGCCAGCACGCCGAGGGTGGGAGCGACCGCGGTCAGTCCCGAGCCGATCCCGTAGACGACCAGTCCCACGACGAACACGCGACGCCGGCCGAACATGTCGGCGAGTTTGCCGCCCGTCAGCATGAAGGCGGCCATCACCAGGGTGTAGAGGGTGATGACCGCCTGGATGGCGGTGACCTCGGTGTCGAAGTCCTCCACCAGACGGCTGATGGACACGTTCATGACGGAGGCGTCCAGCACCATCAGGAACTGGGCCGTCCCCAGCACGACCAGCGGCTTCCATCTGCCCGCCGCCGGTCGCGTCGCCGTCCCTGGTTCAGGTGCCAAGGAGCCGGGCCTTCTGCGCGGCGAACTCCTCTTCGGTGAGCACTCCCTGCTCCTTCAGCGTGGAGAGCTCCTTGAGCTGAGCGATCTTGACGTCCATCGGCACTTCCTGCGCGACGGGCGCCGGAGCGGCCGGCGGAGGCGAAGGCGGAGGCGGCTCTTCGTAGACGGGGTCCTGCCGGGCCCACCGGCCGGCCTGACGGCGCGAGACGCGGTTCGAGACGGCGGTGGCCGTGCCGGCGACGACGGCGGTGCGTGCGATGCCTCGCAGCAGTCCTGGCATCTGTGCCTCCCGTTCGGTGCGGAGGGGGACGGCCGTCCTCAGGCCGCGTCGAGCGCGTCCAGCGCGGCGACGACGTCCTGGACGGGAATCCGTCCGTTGGCGATCATGCGCGCGCCCGCGCGCCGCAGGGCTGCGGCCAGCGGGGCGGCCCACAGGTTCTCGTAGAGGAGGATGGCGGCGGAGTCGCCGGGGGACAGCAGACCGCCCGCCTCGGCTCTGTCCTCTTCGCCGAGCAGACCGGAAGAGACGCCCTCGAAGAAGGTGAGGTCCAGCTCTCCGTCGGCGTCCACGTCTGCCAGCTCCATGCCGAACAGCGACCCGTCCTCCGCCTTCCTGACGAACGTCAGGTCGAGGATGCGGATGATGCCCCGGTCGACCAGGTCCCCGAGGAGCGGAAGCCCCTCGCCGGTGAAGCGGCTGCCGGGGAACTCGATGACCAGGTAGTCGATGGGGCCGGGCTCGTCGGGCTCTGCGGACACGTCAGCTCCTCTCGACGGGCCGGGCGTGCACACGCCCGGCCGACGCACACTCCTCATCCTGGCACCGTTCCCGCCGGATCTCCCGCCGAGGCGGGCTGCCCAGGTGCACCCCTCGGAGACCGGAGGCCGGCCTCGGACGGGGCGCGGGATACTGGTGCGCCGTGGGACACGGGCAGGGAGGGGCTGCGATGGGGGCGGACCGCGGCTGGAGCATCGGCGAGCTCGCCGAGCGGGCGGGGGTCACCGTCAAGACCGTGCGGCACTACTCGGACCGCGGGCTGCTGCCCGAGGCGGGCCGCAGCGGCGGCGGGCACCGGCGGTACGGGCCGGAGGCGCTGGAACGACTGCGGCTGATCCGGTCGTTGCGCACCCTCGGCCTGCCGGTGCCGGAGGTCGCGCGGGTGCTGGCCGACGAGGACGGCGAGGTCCTGGAGGGCGTCGTGGAGGGCCGGTTGCGCGAGCTGGGCGCGCAACGCGCCGCGCTGCGCTGGCGGGAGGCCGCGCTGACGCTCGTACGGGACTGCGCGCCCGAGGAGCGGGCGGAGCGGCTGCGGCTGGTGGGCGCCGTGCCGGTGCCGCCGAGCACGGAGGCGCTGGCCCGGTTCTGGCGGCGCTGGCTGCCGCCGCGGATGCCCGCGCGGGTGGTGGCGACCGTCCTGGAGCGGACCGTGCCGCAGCCGCCGGAGGACCCGTCGACCGGTCAGGTGCTGGCCTTCGCACGGCTGCACGCCCTCGTCGCCGCCCCGTGCGGGGGTGGCGAACGCCGGCAGCCGGCCGCCCACCTCGCGGACGGCGGGCACCGGCCGGCGGTGCTGTACGAGGGCCTCGACGAGGCGTACGCGCTGGCCGCGCCGAGCCTGCGGGCGGGCCTGGCCCCCGGCGCGGGCGAGGCGCTGGACTGCTTCGTCGCCGCCTACGCCCGCTCCGCCAGGGCGCGCGACACGCCCGCGTTCCGCCGCGCGCTGGGCCGCGTCCTCGCCGCCGACCCGCGGATCGACGCCTACTGGGAGCTCGCCGCCGAGGTGTTCGGCCCCGGCCACACCACCGCCGGAGCCGCCCACGACTGGCTCCTCGCGGCCCTGCACACCGAGACCGGACCCGCCGCCTGAGCCGGCACCGCCCGATCGCGCCGAACCGGTTCTACGGCGTGTCGCCCCGCCAGTCCCAGCGTCTCGGGTCGCCGGGGCGCGGGGCGTACTGGGCGTGCCCGCCCGGGCCGTACGCGCCTATCTCCGTCGGCAGGGCGACCGGCTCGCGGAGCCGGTCCTCGGGCCAGCCGGTGACGTCGAGCAGCAGTCCGTCGAGCGGGCCCGCCACCAGCTCGCGGTACGCGCGGCCGGGGCGCGGCCCGGGGTCGGGGTCGTCGTGGTCGGCGCCGTAGACACGCCCTCTCATCAGCTCGTCCATGCCCGCAAGCATCGCAGCCGGCACTGACAACGCCCCCTCGTATCGAGCACCGCGGAGCCGGCCACCGGCGGTCGTCGCCCGGTCACCCCCGGCGGTCGCCGGGCGCCGGGGCACATGCCGTGCCGGCCAGCGGGTAAACCGACAGAGCGGGTACGCCACGAGGGGGGCACGATCCGGCGGGAGGCTCGCCATGCACGACCCCTTGGACCTCAACGGCGGAAGCGGGCCGCCGTCGCATTGGCTGGCCACCGCGCACCGCCGGCCGCGGCCCCGGCTCGAGGAGGACCTGACGGTCGACGTGGCCGTGATCGGCGGCGGCATCGCGGGCCTGGTCACGGCCTGGGAGCTGGCGCGGGCCGGCCGCGAGGCGGTGGTCCTCGAGGCGGACCGGATCCTGTCGGGGACCACGGGGGCGACCACCGGCAAGGTCACCGCCCTGCACGGCCTCACCTACGAGCGGCTGCGCCGGACGGTCGGCACGGAGGGCGCGGAACTGTACGCGGCGGCGCAGCAGGACGCGGTCGCGCGGTTCGCCGCGCTGTGCGCCGAGCTGGACACGGACGCCGAACTCGAACGGCGGTCCGCCTTCACCTACGTCACCGAGCCCGGCCGCGCCGCCGAGGTCCGGGCGGAGACCGCGGCGGCGCGGGCCGCCGGCCTGGACGCCCACTTCGTCACCGAGACGGAGCTTCCGTTCCCGGTGGCCGCGGCCGTCCGTCTCGACGACCAGTACCAGTTCCATCCCGCGGCCCTGCTGACGGCGCTCGCGGACGCGTTCACCGCCGCCGGCGGGCGCGTCCACGAGCACACCCGGGTCGTCGACCTGCACGAGCGCGCCCACATCCGTCTGGAGACGGAGGACGGCATGGTGGTCCACGCCGCGCATGCCGTGGTCGCCACCGGCTACCCCGTGTTCGTCCCGGCGTCCCTGCAGATCCGGCTCTCCCCGCGGCACGAGCTGGTGGTGGCCGCGCCCCTGCCGGAGTCGGCGGACCCGCAGGGCATGTACCTCACTCCGGAGGACCGGACGCGGTCGGTGCGCACCTGCCCCTACGGGGACGGCCGGCGGCTGCTCCTGGTGACGGGCGAGGCGTTCCGCCCGGGCGCCGGTGACGTCGGCACGCGGTACGCGCGCCTGGAGAGCTGGGCGCGGCGGCACTTCCCGGGATTCGGGGAGGACGGCGCGCCGCTGCGCTGGGCCGGGCAGGACGTGGACTCGGTGGACCTGCTGCCGTACGTGGGGCATCTGCATCCGGGGACCCAGCACGTGTACGTGGCCACGGGGTTCGGCGGCTGGGGCATGACGGGCGGGGTGCTGGCGGGCCGGCTGCTGACGGCCCAGCTGCTCGGCGGGCCGCGGCCGTCGTGGACGGAGCTGTTCGATCCCCGGCGGATGGCGCCGCTGCGGACCTGGCCCGATCTCGTACGGGAGCAGAAGGACGTCGCGGGGCACTTTCTCGGCGACCGCCGGCACCTGGAGCCGGCGGAGTCGCTCGACACGCTGATGCCCGGCAGCGGGGTGGTGGTGCGGGACCACGGGCAGCCGCGGGCGGTGCAGCGGGACCGGTCGGGGGTGCTGCACTCGGTGTCGGCGCGGTGCACGCACCAGGGGTGCCTGGTGGCGTACAACGAGGCCGAGCAGACGTGGGAGTGCCCCTGCCACGGTTCGCGGTTCGCGCCGGACGGGACGGTGCTGCAGGGGCCCGCGACGGAGCCCCTGCCGCGCCGTGCCCGGCCGGACGTGTGAGGGACGGGAGCCGCGTTACGGTCCCCAGGCCTCGAACTCGTAGATCCGGGCGGCCGGATCGCCGTTCTGGGTGGGCCGGGTGATCTGGAGCCGGACGTAGCGGGCCGTGACGGACACCGGGTGGTTGGTGACGGCGGCCGTGTTGCCGGTGACGGTGGCCGCGGTGGTCCACGGGTCGGCGGTCGAGGAGCGGACCTGGACGGTGAAGTCGCGGGTGTTCCAGTCGGCGCTCTCGCCGCCGGCGGCCGCGTGCCGGACGGTGACCCGGTCCAGGGCGCGGGTCGAACCGAGGTCCACCTCCAGCCACTTGGCGGTGGTCAGCGTGCACCACTTGTCGGCGTTGCCGCCGCTGACGCTGCCGTTGACGGCCTTGGCCGGCGTCTCGGAGGCGTTGCACTGTCCGGAGGCGGTGGCGGGCCGGTTCAGGGCGAGGTTCGTGCCGGGTGCGGTGCCGGACCAGGAGACGGTGGTGGTGGCGACGGGTGAGCGGCCGTACTCGGTGGAGACGGCCTCGACGTCCAGGGTCGTGGTGGTCTCCGTGCCGACGCGGTCGAGGCGGGGCACGAAGTACGCGTCGTTGGGCGTCGCGCCGAGGAAGGTGCGGCTGCCGTCGGGGTTGCGGCGGTGCACCTCGTAGTGGTGCACGGAGCCGGTGGCGGAGGGGGTCCAGCCGAGGCGGAGGGTCTTGCGGCTGTCGCTGACGTCGGTCGAGCCGAGGACGGTGACGCCGGTCGGCGCGGCGGCGGTGTCGACGGTCCCGTCGTACACGGCGAGTTGTCCGACGCGGATGTCGTACGCGGGGTCGGAGCCGGCGGCCTGGAGGCCGATCTGGGCGAGGGTGCGGCCGGCGTACGCGGACAGGTCGAGGGTCTTGGTCTCCCAGCCCGTGGTCGTGGTGGAGCCGAGGTCGAGGGTGGTGAACGCGGTGGGCGCGTCGGTGAAGGAGACGGCGGCCTTGAGCCGGGTCGGTCCGGCGGCCGGGGTCTTCACCACGACGGAGAGCCTGGTGTCGGCGGCCACGGGCAGCTTCGTCTGGTACAGGCGCAGGGTGTTGGCGGCGTCGAGGACGCCGCGCAGCCGCAGCGAGGAGCCGCCCTCGTAGGCGTCGGTGAAGTCGACGGAGGGGGTGAGGCGGGTGCCGGTCGAGGAGATCAGCCAGCGGTAGGTGGGCGGCACGTCCTGGAGGGAGAGGTTGTTCCAGCCGGTCGAGGAGACCCGGTTGCCGCGCGCGTGATAGAAGTCGCCCTGGCCTGCGTTGAACGAGGTGACGAACGGTTTGGCGGTGACGGCGGAGGACTCGGGGATGTAGTGCGCGAGGCCCTTCCAGGAGGACGTGGTCGTGGTGTTCGACGGGTCGCCGTTGGCGCCGTCCCAGTAACGGGCCTCGCGGGCGTGCGAGTCGGCCCGGTCGGCGGACGAGGTGAAGGTCCACTCGGGGCGGTAGATGCCGAGCGAGGTGACGTGCCTCTGGCCTGCGGGGAAGACGGAGCTCCAGGGCACGGAGGTGTGGTAGCCGTTGGCCTCGGTGTCGATGCCGGCGGCCAGTTCGTACTCGCTGCGGCCGAGGTTCCGGGCGAGGGTGCGGGAGGAGTCGAGTCCGGCGGCGCTCCAGCCGAAGTCCAGGAACATCGAGTCCGAGGTGCGCTGCGTGCCCTCCTGGAGGAAGGCGTCGTTGGCGCTGGTGAGCGCGTCCTGCCAGCTCACGGAGCCGGATTCGGTCATGGCGTCGTACCACATGAACTCGACCGGTCCGAGGCTGCGGGCGTAGCGCATGGCGTTGCGCAGTTCGGTGGCGAGGGCGGCGTCGCCGCCGGCGGTCTCCTGGTTGACGAACCAGCCGTCGAAGCCGTAGTGCCGGGCCACCTCGGCGAGTTTGGCGGCGACGGGGTAGGTGCTGCCGGACTTCTGGACGAAGTCGCGGACCCACTGGATCTGGCCGCCGTAGGCGGTGGGCGGGAAGAAGACGGTGCCGTAGACCTTCACGCCGTTGCGGTGGGCGGCGTCGATGACGGTGGCGTTGGGGGCGAGGATCAGGCCCTCGCCGGCGGAGCCGCCCCAGAAGACCAGTTTGTCGACGTACTGCCAGTGGCCGAAGGCGTAGTAGTGGGGGGCGAGGGAGCCCTGGGAGGGGTTGTTCGAGGTGGGGCCGAAGGAGACCAGGGCGGTGACGCCGCCTTCGCCCGCGCGGGCGTTGGCGTTGGCCTTGAGGGCGGGGTCGGAGACGCGGGGCCGCAGGGGGACGCGGGAGCGGTTGAACCGGGCGTCGGGGTCGGTGGCCGGGCTCCAGTCCAGGATCGTGTTCGGGTACCAGTACGAGGCGTAGGGCTGGTCGCCCGCCGCGGCGGCCCGCACCGGGGCGGGCGGGGACGCGCCGTGCGCGGGGGTGAGGCCGAGCACGGCGGCGATCAGGGCCGCGGTCAGCAGGAGGGTGAGGGGTCGTCTCATCCGGGGCTCCGTTCCAGCGTTCGGGGGGTGGGGGTGCTGGACGTGCGGGGACGTGCGTGACGTACGAGATGCACGGGACGTGCGGGAGGTACTGCGGGACGGGGCGTGGTGGCCGCGTCCGACGACCCGGGAGGCTAAACGGCTTTAGTTCACGGGGTCAAGGCCGGCGGCGCGGTGCTCTCGCGGACGGTGAGCCGCGGGGTGGGGTTCTTCGTGTCGCCCGCCGTGTCCGGATCGTCGACGACGGCGAGCAGCGTGCGCGCGACCTGCTCGCCGAGGGCGAAGGTGTCCCGGGACAGCGCGGTGAGCGCAGGATGCACGATCCGGGCGAGCGCGGAGTCGTCGAAGGAGACGATCGAGAGCTCGCCGGGCACGGCGACGCCCATCTCCGCGGCCACGCCGAGGCCCGCGACGGCCATCACGTCGCTGTCGTAGATGATCGCGGTCGGGCGTTCGGGGCGGGCGAGCAGCGTACGCGTGGCGGCGGCGCCCTCGGCGTCGCTGAAGTCGGTGGGCAGGGACACGGCGGTCAGGCCCAGCCGGCGGGCGCTGTCGCGGACGGCGCGGATGCGGCGCTGCGTGTGCTGGAAGGCGGGCAGTCCGGCGAGGTGGGCGATGCGCCGGTGGCCGAGGGCGGCCAGGTAGTCCACGATCGACACCATCGCCTCGCGGTCGTCGGCCCAGACGCTGGGCAGGCTGCCGTGCCGCCCGGGGCCGCCGATGACGAGTGCGGGGACGCCGAGCTCCTCCAGGACGGGGACGCGCGGGTCGCGGACCTGGAGGTCGACGAGGACGAAACCGTCCACGCGGTGCTCGGAGGTCCAGCGGCGGTAGACCTCGATCTCGGCGGCGGTGTCCTCGACGACGAGCAGCTGCAGGGCGGTGCCGCGGACGGACAGGCCGGCCTGGAGTCCGGAGAGCAACTGGCCGAAGAACGGCTCGAGTCCGATGGTGCGGGCGGGCCGGGCGAGGACGAGTCCGACGGCGTCGGCGCGGGCCCCGCCGAGGGCGCGGGCGGCGCTGTGCGGGCGCCAGTTCATCTCCTGCGCGACCTGCAGGATCCGTGCGCGCGTGGTCTCGCTGACGCCCGGTCTGCCGTTCAGCGCGAAGGACACCGCGCCTTTGGAGACCCCGGCCCGTCGGGCGATGTCGGCGATCGTCGGTCTGGCCATGCAGCGCCCCTTCGGTCCGCACACCTTCTTGACACGAAAGTCTAGCCGGAGCATAGTCCCCCATCGCTAGACCGGTTTAGTAGCTCCGTCCCGCACGACGACAGGCAGTTCCGAGCACACCGGGAGACCTCTATGCGCAGCAGACTCTGGATACGGCCGGTCCTGGCGACGGTCGCGGCGGCGGCCCTGGCGGGCTGCGGCCTCGGCGACCCCGGCGCCTCCGACGGTGCCGGCGGCGGGAAGGGCTCGCCGGTCGACGGCGAGGTCAAGGGCAAGGTGTCGATCCAGACCTGGGCCCTGAAGCCGAAGTTCACCACGTACATGCAGGGCGTGCTCGACGCCTTCGAGAAGAAGCACCCCGGCGTCGAGGTCCAGTGGCTGGACCAGCCGGGCGAGGGCTACTCGGACAAGGTGCTCAGCCAGGCCGCCGGCGGCAGCCTGCCCGACGTCGTGAACCTCCCGCCGGACTTCGCGCTCCCGCTGGTCGAGCAGAACATGCTGCTCGACATCGCCACGGCCGACCCGAAGGCGGCAGACGAGTACGTGGAGGGCGGCCTGGAGGCGTACCGCTTCGGCGGCCACCAGGGCACGTTCGGCTATCCGTGGTACCTCAACACCGACGTCAACTACTGGAACGCCGAGCTGCTCACCAAGTACGGCCTGGACCCGAAGAAGCCCCCGGCCACACTCGACGAGCTGATCACCGCCGCCCGCCAGGTGAAGGCCAGGTCCGGCGGCGTGACGTATCTGATGAGCCGCAAGCCGGGGCTGATGGACTTCGCCAACGCCGGGGTGAAGCTGATGTCCGAGGACGGCAAGCGCTTCACGTTCAACACGCCCGAGGCGGCGGCGCTCCTCGACACCTACCGCTCCGCCTTCAAAGAGGGGCTGCTGCCCAAGGACGTGCTGACCGAGACGTACGCGGGCAACGCCAAGCTGTTCAACGCCGGCACGGCCGCCTGGACGACCGGCGGCGCGAACCACATCAGCAGCATCGCCACCGACAACCCCTCCCTGGCGCCCAAGGTGGTCTCCTCCCCCGCGATGGGCACCCCGCCGCTGTACGTGCAGGGCCTGTCGGTGTCGAAGGCGACGAAGAACGCGCCCGCGGCGGTCGCGCTGGCCCGCTGGGTGACCAACGCGGAGAACCAGGCCGCCTTCGCCCGGCTGACCAGCATCTTCCCGTCGACGAAGGCGTCCGCCGCCGACCCCTTCTTCAGCAAGAGCGACGGCACCAACGCCGGTGACGCGAAGGTCACCGCGTTCACCTCGCTCGCCCAGGCGAAGATGCTGCAGCCCGTCCAGGCGAACGACGCGATCAACACCGTCATCAACCAGCAGATCGCCCTCGCGATCAGCGGCCAGGCCCCGTCCGCGAAGGCCCTGGACACGGCGGTGGCCCGCGCCAACCAGCTGCTCGAGGACTGAACGGATGACCCACCGGCGCTGGTTCACCCCCTGGCTGCTCGCCGGGCCGGCGGTCGTCTGGCTGCTGGTGTTCAACCTCTGGCCCGCCGTCAACACGGTGATCCTCTCGTTCACCAACGCCAAACCCCTCGGCGGCGGGCACTTCACCGGCCTGGAGAACTACGAACGAGCCCTGACCGACGAGCAGTTGACGGACGCCCTGCTCAACAGCATCGTCTACCTGCTGATCTGCCTGCCGCTGCTGACCGTGCTGCCGCTGCTGCTGGCGCTCCTCGTGGAGAAGAAGCTGCCCGGCATCACGTTCTTCCGGACCGCCTTCTACACCCCGGTCGTGGCCTCCGCGGTCGTGGTGGGCATCATCTGGGGCTGGGTGCTCGACGACCGGGGGCTGATCAACGGTCTGCTCGGTCAGCTCGGGCTCGCCGACCGCCCGCTCTCCTTCCTCACCGACCGCTGGCTGCTGCTGTTCAGCGCGATCGCGCTGACGGTGTGGAAGGGCCTCGGCTACTACATGGTGATCTACCTGTCGGCCCTCGGGAACGTGGGCCGGGAGCTGCACGAGGCCGCCGCCGTCGACGGCGCCTCCGCCGTCCGCAGGTTCTGGCACGTCACCCTGCCCGGCGTGCGGCCGACGATGATGCTGATCTCCGTGCTGATCTCGGTCTCCGCGCTGCGGGTCTTCTCCGAGCTGTACGTGCTGTCCAACGGCACCGGCGGACCGGGCGGCCGCGACATGTCCGTGGTGATGCTGATCCAGATGTACTCCCGGGGCTTCACCGGACACATCGGCTACGCCTCCGCGCTCAGTCTGCTGCTGTTCCTCATCACCGTCGGGCCGATGCTGCTGCTGGCCCGGCTGAACCGGAAGGCGGCCTGACCATGACCGCACGCGGATTCGGCACGCCCACCCCGGCCGGGACGGCGGTGCGCTACCTGCTGCTGGCCCTGGTGCTGCTGCTCACGATCGGCCCGTTCCTGTGGCAGCTGTCGACCTCCCTGAAGGGCCCGCACGAGGACGTGTACTCCCGCGTCCCGTCGTTCCTGCCCGAGGACTTCACGCTCGCCAACTACGCCGAGGTCGCCGAGACGATCCCGGTGTGGACGTACGCCGTCAACTCGCTGACCGTCGCCGCGGTCGCCGTCCTCGGCAACGCGGTCGGCGCGACGCTGGCCGGCTTCGCCCTGGCCCGGCTCCGGTTCCGCGGCCTGCGGCTGGTGACCGGGCTGTTCCTGGCGACGCTGGTGCTGCCCGGCGAGGTCACGATCGTCTCCCAGTACGTGACCGTCCGCAGCCTCGGGCTCACCGACACGCTCACCGGCGTGGCCCTGCCCGGCGCGATCGCGATGCTCAACGTGCTGCTGATGTACACGGCGTTCCGGGCCGTGCCCGCCGACCTGGACGCGGCCGCGCTGGTGGACGGGGCGAACGTGTGGCAGCGGCTGGTCCACGTGGGGCTGCCGAACGTCCGGGGCATGCTCAGCGTGGTCGTGATCTTCACCTTCATCGGCGCCTGGGACGACTTCCTCTGGCCGCTGATCGTGCTCACCGACCCGGACCGCTACACCCTCACCGTCGGACTCCAGTACCTCGACGGCACCTTCACCGCCAACCCGCGGCTCATCGCCGCCGGGACGATGATCGCCTTCCTCCCGATCGTGATCGTCTTCGCCTCGCTCCAGCGGTTCTTCTTCAAGGGCGTCGAGGAGGGAGCGGTCAAGGGATGAACCGTGAGCACCGGACGCGTTCAGGAAAGGACCCACTGCCGCGCATGACCACTCCCCCGGACTCCGCCCGCCCGAGGTTCGGCGTCAACTACACGCCCAGCAGGGGCTGGTTCCACCACTGGCTCGACTTCGACCTCGACGACGTCCGCGCCGACCTGGACTCGGTCGCCGCACTCGGTTTCGACCACGTCCGCGTCTTCCCGCTCTGGCCGCTGTTCCAGCCCAACCGCACCCTCATCAGGCCGCGCGCCGTCGAGCAGCTGGTGCAGCTGGCCGACGCGGCCGCCGAGCGCGGCCTGGACGTGGCCGTCGACGGACTGCAGGGTCATCTGTCCAGCTTCGACTTCCAGCCGTCGTGGACGGTGACCTGGCACCGCCGCAACATCTTCACCGACCCGGACGTCCTGGACGGCCAGGCCGCCTATCTGCGCACCCTGGCCGCCGCCCTCGCGGACCGGCCGTCCTTCCTCGGCATGACGCTGGGCAACGAGATCAACCAGTTCTCCGGCGACCCGCATCCCGACCCGGACCGGATCACGCCGGCGCAGGCCGGTGACTGGCTGCGCCGGATGCTCGCCGCCTGCGAGGAGGGCGCACCGGGGCGGCTGCACCTGCACGCCGCGTACGACGCCGCCTGGTACGCGGACGGGCATCCCTTCACGCCCGCGCACGCGGCACGGCTCGGCGCGGCGACCGCCGTGCACTCCTGGGTGTTCAACGGCACGGCCCAGCGCCACGGGCCGGAGTCTGTGGCCGTCGGACAGCACGCGGCGTACATGATCGAGCTGTCGAAGGCCTGGGCCGACGACCCGCACCGCCCGGTGTGGCTGCAGGAGGTCGGCGCGCCGGCCCCGCACGTGCCGGCGGACCGCGCCGCCGCCTTCACCCGGACGACGGTCGAGGCCGCGCTGGACTGCCCGGACGTGTGGGGCGTGACGTGGTGGTGCTCGCACGACGTGGACCGGGCGCTGGCCGACTTCCCCGAGCTGGAGTACACCCTCGGCCTGCTCGCCAACGACCGTACGGTGAAGCCCGCCGGCCGGGAGCTGGCGGCGCTGGTGGCGGAGGCCCGCGCGGGCGGGTTCCGGCCGCCCGCGCCGCGTACCACGGCGCTCGTCGTCGACCTGCCCGAGGAGCCCGTCGAGCGCGCGGTGTGCGGGCCCGGCGGGGCGGTGTTCGAGGCGTTCATGCGGCTCGCGGCGGACGGGGCACGGCCGACGACCGTGCTCGCCGGGCGGGCCGGGGACCGTGCGCATCTGGCCGCGCGCGGCATCACCGAGCTCGTCACCGTCGAGGAGGCCGGAGTCGGCCGGTCCGCGTCTCCCGTTTCCCGCCCGGTGTGCTGAATCCTGCCTTCTGCGCGCCACCGGCCCTACCGTTGCCCACCTCCGTCCGTGTCGGCTTCCTTCCGCACCGCGTCCTCTGGAGCGTCCGCATGCACAGTGACCGCAGCCTGATCGAGTCCCGTCTCAAGCGCGTCCTCGAGGAGCGCATCCGCCCCGCCGTGTATCCGGAGTCGGTCCCGCTGGAGGCCGGGATCTGGGTCGCGCCCGACGAACCGGTGCCGGTGGCCGAGGGTCTTGCCGCCCCCCGCAGCCCGATCTCCGTCGGCACGCGCTGGGGCGCGCCCTGGGGCACCAGCTGGCTGACGGTGTCCGGGGCGGTGCCGGAGGCGTGGGCGGGCCGGACGGTGGAGGCCCTGATCGACCTGGGCTTCGACAAGAACATGCCGGGCTTCCAGTGCGAGGGCCTGGTCTACCGGCCGGACGGCACACCGGTGAAGGGCCTGCACCCGCGCAACCAGTGGGTGCGGGTGGCCTCGCCCGCGGTCGGCGGCGAGGAGGTGCTGCTGCACGTGGAGGCGGCGTCCAATCCGGTCGTCCTGGACTACCACCCGTTCCTGCCGACGACGCTGGGCGAGAAGGAGACGGCGGGCACGGAGCCGCAGTACCGCCTCGAGCGGCTGGAACTGGCCGTGTTCGACGAGACGGTGTGGCAGCTGGTCATGGACCTGGAGGTGCTCGGCGAGCTGATGGCCGAGCTGCCGGTGGAGGGCGCCCGGCGCTGGGACCTCCTGCGGGCCGTGGACCGGGCGCTGGACGCCGTCGACCTGCAGGACGTGAACGGGACGGCCGCGGCGGCGCGCGCCGAGCTGGCGGAGGTGCTCGCCACGCCGGCGGAGCCGTCGGCGCACCGGATCAGCGCGGTCGGGCACGCGCACATCGACTCGGCGTGGCTGTGGCCGCTGCGCGAGACGGTCCGGAAGGTGGCGCGGACGACGGCGAACATGACGGCGCTGCTGGAGGCCGAGCCGGACTTCGTCTACACGATGTCGCAGGCGCAGCAGTACGCGTGGATCAAGGAGCACCGGCCGGAGGTGTACGCGCGGGTCAAGAAGGCGGTCGCCGAGGGCCGGTTCGTGCCGGCGGGCGGGATGTGGGTCGAGTCCGACACGAACATGCCGGGCTCGGAGGCGATGGCGCGTCAGTTCGTGCACGGCAAGCGGTTCTTCATGGACGAGTTCGGGGTGGAGAACACGGAGGCGTGGCTGCCGGACACCTTCGGTTTCGCCGGCGGGCTGCCGCAGATCATCAAGGCGGCGGGCTCCACACGTCTGCTGACGCAGAAGATCTCGTGGAGCCAGGTGAACAGCTTCCCGCACCACACGTTCTGGTGGGAGGGCATCGACGGGACGCGGATCTTCACCCACTTCCCGCCGATCGACACCTACAACTGCGCGATGGAGGGCCACCAGCTCGCGCACGCGGTGCGGAACTTCAAGGACAAGGGGCGGGCCCGGCACTCGATCGCGCCGACCGGCTGGGGCGACGGCGGGGGCGGCACGACCCGCGAGATGGTCGCCAAGGCGGCCCGGCTGCGGGACCTGGAGGGTTCGCCGCGGGTGCGCTGGGAGCGCCCGGCGGAGTTCTTCGCGCGGGCGGAGGCCGAGTACCCGGACGCTCCGGTATGGGTCGGGGAGCTGTATCTGGAGCTGCACCGGGCGACGCTGACCAGCCAGGCGCGCACCAAGCAGGGCAACCGGGCGAGCGAGAACCTGCTGCGGGAGGCCGAGCTGTGGGCGGCGACGGCGGCCGTGCGGGCCGGTTTCCCCTACCCGTACGAGGAGCTGGACCGGATCTGGAAGACGGTGCTGCTGCACCAGTTCCACGACATCCTGCCGGGCTCGTCGATCGCCTGGGTGCACCGCGAGGCGGAGAAGACGTACGCGGCGGTGGCCGAGGAGCTGACCGGGATCATCGGGGCGGCGCAGCGGGCGCTGGCCGGGGACGGTTCGGCGGGCGGCGAGGTGGTGTTCAACGCGGCTCCGCACGCGCGGGCCGGGGTGCCGGCGGGGGGCGCCCGGCCGGCCGGCCCGCCGGCGGACGGCGCGGGCTGTCGCGTCCGGGCCCGGGAGGGCGGCGGGTTCGTCCTGGAGAACGGGCTGCTGCGGGTGGAGGTGGACGGGCGCGGGCTCGCGGTCTCGGTGCTCGACCTGGCCACCGGGCGGGAGGCGGTCGCGCCGGGCCGGGCGGCGAACCTGCTGCAGATCCACCCGGACTTCCCGAACATGTGGGACGCCTGGGACGTCGACCAGTTCTACCGGAACACGGTCACCGACCTGACGGACGCCGACGAGGTGATGGTGTGCGAGGAGACCGCGGAGTCGGTGTCGGTGCGGGTGACGCGGTCGTTCGGCGCGTCGCGGGCGGTGCAGACGCTGACGCTGACCGCCGGGGCGCGCCGGCTGGACCTGGACACGGAGGTCGACTGGCACGAGACGGAGAAGTTCCTGAAGGCCGCGTTCCCGCTGGACCTGCACGCCGACCGGTACGCGGCGGAGACGCAGTTCGGTCATCTGTACCGGCCGACGCACACCAACACCAGCTGGGAGGCGGCCAAGTTCGAGGCGTGCAACCACCGCTTCGTGCACCTGGAGGAGCCGGGCTTCGGCGTGGGCCTGGTGACCGCGTCCACGTACGGGCACGACCTGACGCGGACGGTGCGGCCCGAGGACGGCGGCACGACGACGACCGTGCGGGTCTCGCTGCTGCGCGCCCCGCGTTTCCCCGACCCGCACACCGACCAGGGCGTGCACCGCTTCCGGCACGCCCTGGCGCCGGGCGCGTCGGTCGGCGACGCGGTGCGCGAGGGGTACGGCATCAACCTGCCGGAGCGGCGGGTGCCCGGGGACGCGGAGGTGCGGCCGCTGGTCTCGCTGGACGAGGAGGCCATGGTGGTCAGCGCGGTGAAGCTGGCGGACGACGGCAGCGGCGACGTGGTGGTGCGGGTGTACGAGGCGCACGGCGGCCGGGTCGCCGCCCGGCTGGCCACCGGATTCGCGCACACGGAGGTCCGGGTCTGCGACCTGCTCGAACGCCCGCTGCCGGAGGAGCGGGCCGAGGTGGAGCAGGACGGCGGCGTCGCGCTGCGGCTGCGCCCGTTCGAGCTGCGCACGCTGCGGTTCGTGCGTCCCGTCGGGTGACGTCGGACGCGGGGCGGGCGTGCCGGGATCCGATGCGCCCGCCCCGCGGGCCAGGGTCGGGGCGGTCCGACCGTACGACCACAGATCCCGGCCCGAGGAGCCCCCGATGCCGATGCCGATGCACGCCGACGCCGCCTTCCGCTACGACGACCTGCGGGCGCTCTACATCAACTGCACGCTCAAGCCGACGCCGGAGCGCAGCCACACTCAGGGGCTGATCGACATCAGCACCGGGATCATGGAGCGCCAAGGCGTGCAGGTCGAGGTACTCAGGGCGGTGGACATCGACATCGCGACCGGTGTCTGGCCGGACATGACGGAGCACGGCTGGGAGACCGACCAGTGGCCGGTCATCTATTCGAAAGTCATGGCCGCCGACATCCTCACGCTGGCGGGGCCGGTGTGGCTGGGCGACAATTCCTCAGTCATGAAGAAGGTCATCGAGCGGCTCTACGCCTGCTCTTCGATTCTCAACGAGCGTGGCCAGTACGCCTACTACGGTCGGGTGGGCGGCTGCCTGATCACCGGCAACGAGGACGGCGCCAAGCACTGCGCGATGAACGTGCTCTACAGCCTGCAGCACCTCGGCTACGTGATCCCTCCGCAGGCCGACGCGGGGTGGGTCGGCCCGGCCGGCCCCGGACCGTCGTACCTCGACCCGGGCTCGGGCGGTCCGGCGAACGACTTCACCAATCGCAACACCACCTTCATGACCTGGAACCAGCTCCATATGGCAAGGATGCTCAAGGACGCCGGGGGCATCCCCGCCCACGGAAACCAGCGTTCGGAGTGGGACGCCGGCTGCCGCTTCGACTTTGAGAACCCCGAGCACCGCTGACCGCGGGCCGGTACGGTCGGAGGTCCGGTGGAAGTCAGCTCCGGATCAAGCAGGTCCGTCGCGGTGCAGTGCCCGCGACGACAGGAGCCTCGGCCCGGGTGCTCGTTCAACCACCTGCCGACCCGCTACGAGATACGCGCCGACCTCCACCTGCGGCTGCTCCAACCCGCTTGCACCGTCCACTGCTTGGGCTGCTACTCCGAACCTCATTCTGAAATGATCGGTAAGAGGCCTTGTCGGTGGGGCTGTCTATCCTGTCGGTCGGACAGGGCCCAGGGGGAGGAACGCATGACGCTCGACGGTGGCCGGGTCGCTGCTCGCGGGTTTCAGTACCAGTACTTGCGTACCGTAGAAGCGTTGCTGGCCGGGCTCGGCACAGGTGAAGTGGCGGCGTGCCGGGTCGAGGGACCTGCTGGAGCGACGTCGGTCCATATGGCTGACTGCGTCGACTTCGATCTGGTCGACACCGACGGGCGTTCTCGCGTGGCAGTGCAGGTCAAGAGCGCCGGGCCGACGCGTGTGGTCCGGGCCCGGGACGCCGTGGCGGTACTGCTGCATTTGATCACCGGCTTCGACGCCATGAAGTACCGCTTGATCACGTCCGCCTCCCCCAGCGAAAGCTGTCTGCGGCTGGCCGAAGTACTCAGGCTGCACGGCGCCGACATACCCTCCCTGCAGGAGGAGTTGGAGGCGCTCCTCAAGCGAGCTCCGACCACTTGGGCGCTGTGCAAGGCGCTGACGCCACAGCAGTGGGAGCGGTTGGGACGTGCCGAGATCGAGTTCGACCCGCGCAGCGAGGCGCAGTTGCGCCAGGACCTCAACGATGCGTTGCGCCTCCAGCGAGAGCGAAGCGGGCGTGGGCTGTCCGATCGCGTCGGCGGCTTCGTACTGGGATACCTGGTGGCCGAGGTCATGCGGCGTGCGGCCGATCCGAGCCTGGCGCAGTGGGACGTCGAAGACTTCCGGCGTTTGGCGCTGGCTGAGGACGAGCAGCTGATCGCTGCGGTCGGCCGGCAGGATTTCGGTCTCTTGTACGGTCCGATGCCGCGGGTCCCCGAGGTGTCCAGGTCGGATCTGATCGCCGAGATCGACGCGGTCGTTTCCGGCGGTTCAGGAAACTCCGGCACCGTTCCGGTGTGTGTCGTCACCGGCTTGTCGGGGCTGGGTAAATCGAGTCTGGCCGCGGCTTACGTCGCGGAGCACGCCTACCGCTACGACACGATCTTCTGGGTCGAGGCCGAGACGGAGGAGGCGCTGACCGCGTCGTTCGCCCGGATACTCGGTCATCTTACGGGGACCGGCGGTTCTGTGGAGGTGGCGGACCCTCGGCTGATCCGTGAGCGGGTGCACGCGTTGCTCCAGGCTTTGCCAGGGCCGTGGCTCATGGTGTTCGACGATGCGGCGGCCAAGTCCACCCGTCCGTGGTTGCCCAGCTTGGGCCGGGGCGAGGTCATCGTCACGTCGCTGGGCGGCAACTGGCGTCATGCCCGTGGACACGTCGAAGTCAGTGCCCTGCGCGACGAGCAGGCGCTGGAGTTGCTGCGGCTGCGCCTGGGGCTGTCGGACCGTGAGGCTGCGCAGCATGCGGAGGTACTGTCCCGCCTGGCGCAGGCCCTGGCGTGCTGGCCGTTGGCCATCGAGGTGGCGTGCGGCTATCTGGTCAGCTGCGGCATCGGGGTGCATCGGCTCGATGCCTATGCGGACACACTGCTGCAGCGAGCGGCGGACGATGAAGACTCGGTCCCGTCCGGCTATCCCCGCACACTGGCAGCCGCAGTCGCCTTGAGCGTCGAACGTCTGGTCGCGAGTGCCCAGGCCAGGAACCTGGTGAAACCCACCCTGTCCACTCTCGCGGCCTTGTGCTGGCTGGCTCCACGTCGGATCCCCGTCCATCTCACCCTCGCCTGCGCAATCGTCGGCATCGAGCAGTTGCCGCCGTCTCCCGGCTGGCTGGTCCTGGACGAGGTCGAACATCCCGTACGCGAGGTCTTCCGCGAACTCACCAACGTCTCCTTGGTGCGCTACGACGAGCCACTGCCGGTTCGCAAGGAGGCCTTCGCGGGAAGCGAAGACACCGTTTCGATGAATTCGGTGCTGCAGGTCGTCCTGGCACGGCACCTCGGTCTGTCGCAGATTGCCGCGACGGCGCTGCCGCAAGTGGCCGCCCACACCAATCAGTGGCTGCTGGGGGCGATCGAAACAGGCGAGGCCGAGCGCTCATGGGAGCTCGCCCAGCATGTCACTGCCTTGATCGGGCACGTCGAGGATGCCGGGATCGCCGACCTCCAGACCTGTCTGCTCATGGGGAACCTCGCGGCCTTCCATCTCGCGCACGGCCAGCACGAGACCGCGCAGCAGCTGCTCGAGCGCGAGCTGGTACGACTTGAGCAGGCCGGCCGTCCCGATCTCGGTCTGGCCGCACAGGTCGAAGTCCTGCTGGCCCACATTGTGCAACTACGTGAACCCGTCGACGCGGCCGACCAGATCGAGGAACGGCTCGGTCGAGTGTTGTCCCATCTCCTCACCCTGCCTGCCCCGCTCGATCCCCGTTCGATCGATCTCGCCGCCAACGCGGTGCTGGTCCTCCAGACCCAGCTGCGCCTGGCTCCCCACGACGGCCTCTCCCGGCTGCTCCAGGGCTTTGTCCCGGTGTCTGATGCCGCCCCGGGAACGGCAACCACCCAGGCACTGCGCGACCTCACTGACATCTCGGAACTGCTGAGCGCGGGGGAAGCCCACCGCGCCGAACAGGCTGCATCCGCTGCCATCGCCACCGTGTCCGAGCCCTGGACCAAGTCCACGGCAGAGTTGAAACGCCTGCTCATCGAGGCTCTCGTCCAGCAGGAGAAGTGGCAGGACGCCCATGCAGCGCTCACCGACTTCCTGCCCTACTCCGGACCCCGCACTCTGCACAGCTTCTCCGTGCGAAACCTCGTACACAATGCCGGCCTTGCCGGCGCATGGAAGTGGGTCACGACCGGAAACCAACAGGCAGTCGAGTTTTTGGGGCGCCTCCTCGAGGAAACCAGCATCGACGAGAACCCGACGCCGGAAATCCCGACGGATCACGCGCGCTTCGTCCTCCTGCGTCTGGTGCACGGCATGTGGCGTTCCTTCAGCGCCGACTCCGCGGCCTCCGCGCCCATGGACCTGATGAAGCATCTGACCGACAAGACGTTCACCGAGCCCTACGATCCGGACAACGTGTGGGAACGGCTCTACCAAGGACTCACACCGCGCCTCGCGGTGCTGGCTGGGGAAGTCGTGCATCGCAAGCACCAGGCCGAGAGCGAGGCGATCGTCTCCACCGCCGGCACCGGGCTCCTTGCCGACCCGGCGATGCGCGCTGTGTACGAGGCAGCTCCATGCCATGGACGAGCGGCAGTGTCCTCCGACCCGGCCTACTCCGTCCTGGGCGGAACCTCCAACCTCGATGTCCTGCTTCCTGAGTTTCGCCACATCCTCCCCGGCCCCCGCGCCATGGTGTTCCTCGAACCCACCGCCATGTGCGCAGTGACTTCTCTCGAATCCGGCAAGTCGACCGAACTGCAGATCCACCGGGCCTGCGACAAGGGCTTCAGGCGCCTGATGGACAGGGCCGCCAGCGTTCCATCAGCCGAGGACCTCACCCTCACTCTCACCGGCCGACACCTCGTGCTGGAACATAGGGACGGCACGGTCATCGCCCGCGCCGACGTCCACGTCTCCGGCCAATGGCTCAAGGCAGCACGCACCCGGCGCACCGTGGTGGTCTACTACGGCTACGGCCTCGAGCTGCACGAGACGGCGGCCCACCAGCGTCTGCTCTCATCGCCCGCAACACTTGGTGAACGCTTGGCAGACGTCAGCAGCAAAGGCCTTCTCGCCGCCGCACTCGTGTCCGTGAACCTCCATCCCTCCCCCACCCCTGACGCGCAGGACCGCACGCCCGCGCCTCCGCGCAAACAGCCCAAGAGAGGGAGTAAGCGGTCGCGGAGCCAGCGTGGCAGGTGATGCGGGGCCGCGCGAGTGGGCGACCGCGTGCCCTCATGCCGACGGGGACCCTTCAGTCGCCTGATCCGCCCTGAGCTGGAACCGCTGCCCGCGGGGGGTGGCCTTGGGTGTCAGCCCTGGACGGGGAGCCCGCGGGGTTCCTTGATCCGCTTCATGATGATCTGCGAGTTGACCTCGGTGACGCCGCCGAGCGTGGTGAGCCGCTCGATCCACAGCCGCTCGTACGCGGCGAGGTCGGCGACCGCGATGCGCAGCAGGCAGCCGGGGCTGCCGAAGAGCCGGTAGGCCTCGATGACGTCGGGGATGTCCTGCAGGGCCGCCTCGAAGGCCTCGACGGCCTCCCGGTCGCGGCGGACCTCGATGGAGACCAGGACCTCGAAGCCCCGGCCGACGGCCTCGGGGTCGACGATCGCGCGGTAGCCCTGGATCACGCCGTCCTGCTCCAGCTGGCGGACCCGTCGCAGGCACGGTGAGGCGCTCAGGCCCACGCGCTGGGCGAGCTCCTGGTTGGTGAGCCGGCCGTCCTGCTGGAGCTCGCGCAAGATGTGGAGATCTATGGCATCCATGGCGCAATTATCCACCACGGATGTTGCGGGGCCCGCTGGAATCCGCAACCCGATTGCGCGGGTTTTTTCCTATTCTTGCGGCGGCCGTGGCGACGGACGCCCGCGCCGAGGAACCGCACGAGATCCGAGGACGAAACCCCATGGAATGGATACGCGACGAGCGCCCGCGCCGGATCACCCTCATCAGCACCGGCGGCACCATCGCCAGCCGCTGGCAGGGCTCGGGGTACGCGGCGGAGGCCGCCGGCAGTGACGTCCTCGACGCGGCCGCGCTGCCCGAGCACGTGACGGTCGACGTGGTCGACCTGTTCAACGTCAACAGCTCGCGGATGACCTCGGTCCGGCAGCTGACGCTGCTGCGCGCGGTGCACGAGGCGCTCGCCGACCCCGGGGTGGACGGCGTCGTGATCACCCACGGCACGGACACCCTGGAGGAGTCCGCCTTCTTCCTGGACCTGCACCACACCGACCCGCGTCCGGTGGTGCTCACCGGCGCCCAGCGCCCCATCGGCACCGCGGACAGCGACGGTCCGGGCAACCTGTACGACGCCCTCCAGGTCGCCGCCTCGGTGCGGGGCCTCGGGGTGCTCGTGGTCTTCGACGGTCTCGTGCACCCGGCCCGCGGCACGGTGAAGACCCGGACCCTGGCCGCCGACGCGTTCTCCGACCCGTCCGCGCAGAGCCTCGGCAAGGTCGGCTTCGGCCGGGTCGACACCCGGCGCACCCCCGAGCGCCCGGCCCCGCTGGCGCTGCCCGCCGCCTCGGCCGAGCCGGAGGCGGCCGAGCTGCCGCGGGTCGACGTGATCACCCACCACAGCGACGCCGACCCGCTGCTGTTCCGCGCGGCGCTGGCCGCCGGGGCGCGGGGCATCGTGCTGGTCGCCACGGGCGCGGGCAACGCCACGCCCGAGTTCGTGGAGGCGGTCCGCGAGGCTGTGGAGCGGGGCGTGCTGGTCGCGGTCACCACGCGCGTGCCGGCCGGTCCGGTCGCCGAGATCTACACCGGCGGCGGCGCGGTCGACCTGGTCGCCGCGGGCGCCCTGCTCACCGGCACCCTGCGCGCGGCCCAGACCCGCATCGCCGTCCTGGCCGCGCTGCTCGCGGACGTCGCGCCGGAGCAGCGCCGGGAGCTCCTGCGCGAACTCCTCGTCGGCCCCGCGTACGAGGCCCCGACGATGATCCCCGAGCCGGACCTCCGCACCCCCGAGCCCGCCGGGGCATCCGCCGCGTAGCCCTGGTCGGGCGGGCCGGAGACCTGGCCTGCGGCAACCCGCGGGCGCAGGCCGGTACTTCACCGTGCCCGTCCGCGGGCGGAGGCCCGAACCTCAGCCGCGGCAGTCCGCGGGGCGGATGCCGGTACCTCGCCCGCTGCACTCCGCAGGGGCGGAAGCCGGTACCTCGCCCGCGGCACCCCGCAGGGGCGGAAGCCGGCACCCCACCCGCGGCACCCCGCAGGGGCGGAAGCCGGCACCCCACCCGCGGCACCCCGCAGGGGCGGAAGCCGGACCTCGCGCGCCGGGCGGCGCAGGTCCGGACGGCGGAACCGCCGTCTCGCCCGCTGGGCCGCGCTCGCTCCGAAGCCCCCGCGTCCGGGCCACCGCACCCGAGCCCGCCCGCCGTCCCCGGCGGCGCTCGCCGCCGGGGACCCGGCCCGACGACACCCCCGGACCCGACGACATCTCCTGCCCTCCCCGTCCTCCTCCGCTGAAAGCCGTGCCATGACCCTCCCCTCCCCTGCCTCCCCCGCCCCCGTCACCCGTCGCGAGCACGACCTGCTCGGTGAGCGGGACGTGCCCGCCGAGGCGTACTGGGGCGTCCACTCCCTGCGCGCCACGGAGAACTTCCCGATCACCGGAACGCCGATCTCCGTGTACCCGCGGCTGATCGACGCGCTCGCCGCCGTGAAGGAGGCCGCCGCCCGCGCGAACCAGGAGCTCGGGCTGCTGCCCGCGGCGAAGGCCGACGCCATCGCCGCCGCCTGCCAGGAGATCCGCTCGGGCAAGCTGCACGACCAGTTCGTCGTCGACGTCATCCAGGGCGGCGCCGGCACCTCGACGAACATGAACGCCAACGAGGTCATCGCCAACCGGGCGCTGGAGCTCCTCGGTCACGCCAAGGGCGAGTACCACCACCTGCACCCCAACGAGGACGTCAACCTCAGCCAGTCCACCAACGACGTCTACCCGACCGCGGTCCGCATCGCGACGATCCTCGCGGTGACCGACCTGCTGCGTGCCGCGGCCGTGCTGCAGGACGCCTTCGCGGAGAAGTCCGTCGAGTTCCGCGACGTCCTGAAGATGGGCCGGACGCAGCTCCAGGACGCGGTGCCGATGACGCTCGGCCAGGAGTTCTCCACGTACGCGGTGATGCTGGAGGAGGACCGCGGCCGGCTGGGCGAGGCGATCGAGCTGATCCACGAGATCAACCTCGGGGCCACCGCGATCGGCACCGGTCTCAACGCCCCGGCCGGGTACGCCGAGACGGCCCGCCGGCACCTCGCGGAGATCACCGGCCTGTCGCTGGTGACCTCGGCGAACCTCGTCGAGGCCACCCAGGACTGCGGCGCGTTCGTGCAGCTGTCGGGCGTGCTCAAGCGCCTGGCCGTGAAGCTCTCCAAGACCTGCAACGACCTCCGGCTGCTGTCCTCCGGCCCGCGCGCCGGACTCGCCGAGATCAACCTGCCCGCGGTGCAGGCCGGTTCGAGCATCATGCCGGGCAAGGTGAACCCGGTGATCCCGGAGGTCGTCAACCAGGTCGCCTTCGAGGTGATCGGCAACGACATCACCGTCACCATGGCCGCCGAGGCGGGCCAGCTCCAGCTCAACGCGTTCGAGCCGGTGATCCTGCACGCGCTGTCGCGCAGCATCACCTCCCTGCGCCAGGCCTGCCTGACGCTCGCCGAGCGCTGCGTGGTCGGCATCACCGCCAACACCGAGCAGCTGCGGGCGGCGGTGGAGAACTCCATCGGGCTCGCCACCGCCCTCAACCCGTACATCGGCTACACCGAGGCCACCGCCATCGCCCAGGAGGCGCTGCGCACCGGCCGGGGCGTGGCGGAACTGACGCTGGAGCGCGGCCTGCTGCCCGCCGAGCGCATCGCGGAGCTGCTCACCCCGGAGCGCCTGGCGGGCCCGAACCGTCACTGACGGCGGCGGCCCCACCGGGCCAGCGCCGCGGCGGCGGCCAGGTACGGCAGCGCGAGCAGCGCGAACGCCGTCCCGTGGCCGGACGCGGTGCCGAACACCGTGTAAAGGCCGAACACGGCGAGGGTCACCACCTCGCTGCCCACGCCGGCCAGCGAGGTGACGGTGGCCCGGCTGTCGCCGGTGATGCTGTCCTGCAGCCGGGCGTCGACGAGCACGGTGCCCAGCTGGAAGCCGCCGAAGGCGACGGCGACCAGCACGATCGCGGCGGGGGTGCCGAGCAGCGCCCCGGCCGCCAGGGCGACGCCGGACACGGCGAGCAGGACGGCCAGGCCCCGTGGGCCGAGTCGCTGCGCACGGCCGGCGAGCAGTCCGCCGACCGTGGCGCCCGCCCAGACGAGCAGCAGCAGCCGCGGCTCGGTACCGGGCGCCACGCCGGTGTCGCGGACCAGCAGCGGCGTGTATTCGTCGAGCGCGCCCCACACGCCGGTGACGGCGGGGACCAGCAGGACGGCGAAGCGGACGGCCTTGTCGTGCCGGGCCTCGGCCAGTCCGACGCGCAGGGTGGCGGCCCAGCCGGCCTCCGCCTCGGCGACCGTCTCCGCCGCATCACCAGCCGGTGCCGCCACCTTCCGGCGGCGGTGTTCCGGCAGGGCGGTGGCGAAGGCCGCCGTCAGCAGGCAGGCGGCCACGCTGGCCGCGCCGACCAGGAGGTAGCCGCCGGACGTGAACGCCGGCCCGGCCAGCGCCGTGGCCGCCATGACCGCCAGCAGGCCGGCGGCCCGGGCGCGGCCCATGAGCCGGGCGTACCGGTCGGCGGCACCGGTCCTGTCGAGCTCCTCGTACACCAGGGCCTCGAGGGCGCCGGAGCCGAACGCGCCGCCGGCGCCCCACAGCACGAAGCCGAGGGCGAAAGCCCCGTACGAGGGGAACAGCACCCACAGGGCGAAGCCCGTGCCGGTGAGCAGCGGGCCCAGCTGGAGCAGCCGCTTGCGCGAGACGGTGTCCGCCCAGACGCCGGAGGGGACTTCGAGCAGGACGTTGGTCAGGGACCAGAGGGCGAAGAGCGAGGAGATCTGCCAGAGTCCCAGTCCCGTGTCGCTGAACAGCAGCGCGTACACGGGGTAGAGCAGGACGAATTCTTCGCAGAACGCATAGCCGTAGAGCGCGGCCGCGATGCGGCGGACGCCGCGGGCCGGGGCACCGTGTGCGGTGCCCGGGGCGGGCGGCCGCTCGGACGAAACAGTCATGTTGCCTTCCCGGTGAGGACAGCTCGGACGCCGTGGGTACGGGGTCGGCGGCGGTCCTCGGGAAGGCCGGGTGCCGGATCAATGTCGCCAGATCATGGGTTCCATGCTAATCCGGATGCACGTCCCCGTCCGGGGATTTCCGGTCCGCCGCGAAGGCGAGGGGAGGCCCATGGATCCGTCGGTGCTGATGGCGGCGGTCGCCGCGGCGGCGCTGGTGGTGCGCATCGCCGTCCTGGAGTGGCGCACCCCCGGCAGCGGCCGCCGGGAGTGGGGCTTCGTCCGGGACCGGAAGGCACTGGGCGCGGGGGCGGTCGCCGCGCTGCTGCTGGCGGCGGGCGGGTGGCCGGTGGCGGGCGACGGGGCGGTGGCCTGGGCGCTGCTGACCGGGGTGCTGGTCGCGTACGTGGCGCACCGGCGCCCGCCCCGTGACTCCGGCTCCGGGGAGTGAGGCCGGCCTCAGGCGGCCAGGCGCACCTCGCCCTGCCGTGCGGGCATCGTGGGGCGCCGGGCGGTCAGGCTGCGGACGCTCGTGACGCTGCCGGCGCCCGTCAGGGTGCGGACGCGCGCCGGGGTGCGGACGGCGGTCAGCCGGACCAGTTCCTCCTGGGCCAGGGTGAGCAGGTCGGCGAGGCTCAGGCCGAGTCCGCCGGCCGCGGCTGCGAGCAGTTCGGAGGAGGCTTCCTTGCGGCCGCGTTCGATCTCGGAGAGGTACTGCATCGAGATCCGCGCGGCGTCGGCGACCTCCTGGAGGGTGCGCCGCTGGGCCCGCCGTTCGCGGCGCAGGACGCCGCCGACGACGTCCCGCCAGAGGGGTTCCTGTGCCTGCTCGTGCTTCGGTGTGCTCACGGCTCCAGCCTAGGAGCGGGGCCCGCCGCACGACCCACCGAAACGTTCAGCCTCCGGCGAAACCTGGGGAGTTGGGGCCGGAGCCGGCGTCGCCGGGGGTGCGGGCGAGCAGGACCGCCACGTCGTCCTGGGCCGGGCACGGCAGCAGCCGGGCGAGGATGCCGTCGCAGACCTCGTCGAGCGGCCGGTCGAGGCCGCGGAGGGCGAGGGCCAGTTCGGCGAGGCCCTGGTCGAGGTCGCGGTCGCGGGCCTCGATCAGCCCGTCGGTGTAGAGCACGAGCAGGCTGCCCGGGGGCAGCGCCACCTCTTCGGCGCCGAACGCGCGGCCGCCCGTGCCGAGCGGCGTACCGGGCGGGCCGTCGAGGAACGCGATGTCTCCTCCGGGGGTGACCACGGCGGGCGGCGGGTGTCCGGCGCGGGCGATGACGCAGCGGCCGGTGGCGGGGTCGTGGACGGCGTACACGCAGGTCGCCATCTCGTCCTCGCCGAGGTCGGCGACGACGTCGTCGAGGGAGCGCAGCATCGCCTCGGGCGGGATGTCGTGCCGGGCCAGGGTGCGCACGGCGGTGCGGAGTTGGCCCATGACGGCGGCGGCGTGGATGCCATGGCCCATGACGTCGCCGATGACGAGGCCGGTGCGCCCGTTCGGCAGCGAGATGACGTCGTACCAGTCGCCGCCGACGTCGTGGTCGCTGGCGGGCAGGTAGCGGCCGGTGAGTTCGAGTCCGGTGTCCCGGGGCAGCGCGCTGTTGGTGAGGCTGCGCTGCAGGGTGAGGGCGGCCTCGCGCTGGGTGGTGTACATGCGGGCGTTGTCGATGTTGAGCGCGGCGCGGGCGACGACCTCGTCGACGAGCACGCGGTCCTGCTCGTCGAAGCGCTCGCGGCTGCGCAGCCGGGTGACGGTGACGGCGCCGAGGACGGTGCCGCGGGCGACGAGCGGGACCATGCGGGCGCAGCTGAGCTGCGTCATGAGGTAGGTGCGCAGCGGGTCGGCGCGGGGTTCCCGGATGAGCGCGGGGACGTCGATGTCGTGCAGGTCGAGGGGGCGGCCCTCGTGGAGGACCTGTTCGTACACGGAGTCGAGCGGGATCTGGAAGGTCTGCCCGGGGGCGAGCAGGGCGGTGGGCGCGTTCGGGTCGGGGAAGCGCACGGCGAGCCGGCGCAGCAGGCCGCGCGTGGAGGCGCCGCTCTCGTCGGGTTCGAGGACGGATTCGAGCAGTTGGACGTCGGCGGAGTCGGCGAGCCGGGGCACCAGGACCTGGACGAGTTCCTCGGCGGTCTGCCCGAGGTCCAGGGTGGTGCCGATGCGGGCGCCGGCCTCGGCGAGCAGGGCGACGTTCCGGCGGGCGCGTTCGGCCTCGGCGCGGTCCCGCTCGGCGACGGTGATGTCGATGATGGAGGCGATCAGGCCGAGGGGGCGGCCGGCGTTGTCGAGGAGCGGGGCGTACGAGCAGGACCAGGTGCGGTCGCGCTCGGGGTCGGCGGCGGTGCGGCCGGTGCGGCGGGCGTCGACGACGGCCTTGCCGTCGCTCAGGGCCTGGCGCATCAGTCCTTCGAGGGCGGCGGCGTTGACGCCCGGGACGACGTCGGTGAGGCGGCGGCCGACGTGGTCGGCGGCGGGGACGCCGTTCATCCGGGCGAGGGCGTCGTTGACGCGGACGAAGCGCAGGTCGAGCCCGAGGGTGGCGAGGCCGATGGGCGACTGGGTGAACAGGCTCTCCAGGGCGGCCAGCGAGTCCCGCATCCGCAGGACCTCGGAGGTCTCCACGGCGATGAGCATCGCCCCGGTACGGCCCTCGGGATCGGCGGCGGGCAGGATCCAGGTCTCCATGGTGACGTGGTGACCGTCGCGGTGCCGTACGGGCAGGGTGCCGACGACGGTCTCCCCGGCCTGGACGCGGCGGGTGAGCTGGTCGGCGAGCGCCTGGTTGTTGTCGGGGACCAGCATGGCGGAGGCGGGGCGGCCGAGCACGTCCTCGGGGCGGTGGCCGAGGAGGTCCTGTGCGGCGAGGGACCACTCCACGACGCGGCCCTCGGCGTCCTCGCGCCAGAGCGCGATCGGCAGCAGTTCGTTCAGGACGCCCGCGTACCCGACAGCCGCCGGCGGCTGCTGCCGGACCTCGCTCGTCGACTGGTGAGTGTCCAACGCACCGACCTAACCCCTGAGGGCCCGTTCCTCTCGACTCACCCTAGCCGAGACGGCGTCGGCGGGCCTTCGCACCGGCCTCGGCGTGGGCCGACCGGGGGTGTCACCAGATGATCACGCCGACGCCGAGGCGTTCGGCCCGCTCGGCGGCGTCCTCGATGTTGCGCAGGCGCCGCGGGATCCCGTCGAGGAACTCCTCGTACGTCCAGTGCGGGTCGTCCTTGGGGGCGACGAGCGCGAGGGCGGAGCGGACGAGGGCGCACTCCCGGCGGAAGGCGGGGACCTCGGCGGGCGGCACCAGCAGGTTGTCGTCGGCGAGCCGGGGGAAGTACGTCGCGCCGAGGGCGCGCATGGCGTCGTTGCCCCAGACGACGGTGCGCCAGCGTTCGAAGCCGGCGAGGTCACAGGCGCCCTCGGGGACGTCCAGGATCTCGTCCCAGAGGCCGTCGGGGCCGGGGACGTAGAGGTCGACGCAGAGGCTCATGCGGGACAGCAGAGCACGGCGGGGAGCGGTCGTTCCACCGGATTTCGCGGGCGTACACAGAGCAGTCCCCGGCGGTTCTCGTCGTGTCCGTGGGTCGTCGACCGTCGTCGGCGGCTCCTTCGGCGACAAGATCTGCCGGGGGCCTGGCCAGAGCCGAGAAAAGGGTCTCGCGCGCCTCCGGACGTCTCCGTCGGCGGGGTGGCTCTTTCCGGTATTCCGGTGTACCTACCAGTCTCCGCCGTTTCGCCGATGAGTCAACACTTTCACCCGATTTGTTCGAATTTGCCGTCGGTCGTCTCGGCCTGCCGGTCGGCGGCGGCCCCGGCGGGCATGTGGTCGCCCTGGCGGCTGATCGGAACCAGGAGCAGCCAGAGGGCCGCGACCCCCGCCAGCACCTTCGGCACCGGGCCGGCCGCGCCGGCGAGCGCCGGGAGCGCGAGGAGGAACGGAACGGCCAGCAGGACGACCCGCTCGACGGCCCAGCGCGGCGTCCAGGCCAGTTCCCGGCGGCGGGCGGGCGGGATGACGCGGCCGAACCAGGCGATCACGCCGCAGAGCAGCCCGCCGACCAGCAGGCAGATGCCGGCGGTGATCCACCGCAGGGCGCCCAGCGCCTCGCCGGCGTCGTGGGCGAGCGGAAGCATCGCGAGGACCCCGGCCTCGAAGGCGACGAGCAGCCAGCCGGCGAACTGGAGGCCGCCGAGCCGGCGGCTCTCGCCGGGGCGGTCGTGCGGCACGAGGCCGCCCGCCCCGGCGAGCGGTGTACCCGGCCGCCCGTGCCGGCGCAACGCGCGCCGCGCGGCGAACAGGACGCACGGCCAGGCGACCGCCAGGGCGAGGGCCGCTCCCCCGGCCGGCAGCACGCCGGTGGGCGGCTGCGGTACGGGGTGCCGCCACACGAGCACACCGGCCGTCGCCGCGAGGAGCACCGCGCCCGCGACGCAGGTCCGGGCGGCCGCGACGAACAGCCGGGCGGTGCGGCGCGCGCCCGCGCCGTCCGGATGCAGCCGTTCGACGTCGTCGAGACTCAGCAGCATGGCGGCGATGGTGGCACGCCGCCCGTCCGTTCCGGTCTCCCGCACGCGAACGTCCGGCGTCGGGAACGTGACGACATGCGGCGGCCGGCGACGGGTGGACTCAGTCGACGGCGCCCATGGTCAGGCTGCGGAGCGGGCGGCCGTCCCGGTCCAGCTCCACGATGTGCGTCTTCAGGTCGGGGCCGTCGCCGGTGACGACCCGCACGCGGTCGGGGCCATCCCAGCGCACCTCGACCAGCCCGTTGGCCGGGTCGTCGCCGTTGAACGCGCCGAGCTGCCAGCGGCGGACGCCGAGTCCGGAGCCGGTGTCGACGTACACCCACCACAGCGGGTCGATCATGTCCGCGCCCTCGGTCACGACGAGCCTGCGGTCGGTGCGGCCGGGAGCCGCCTCGTCGAGCGTGTCGACCGTGAAGGAGCCCATGACGACGAGCAGCGCGATCGGGGCGGCGGCGATCGTGGCGAGCACGGCCGCCCCGATCACCAGGCCGCGCACGATGCCGTTCCGTATCGCCACGCCGATGCCCGCGACGGCCGCCACGAAGGCCAGGGCTCCGAAGAGCAGCGGATGATCGAGCACCTGGGCGACCCGGAGCAGCCCGCCGTCCCGGCCCGCCAGGTGCCCGAGTCCGGCCGCCCCCACCAGGGCGGCGGCCCCTCCGAGCAGCCAGCCGGCTCTCGCCCGGCGCTGCCGTGTCGTCAGTTCCACGTCCGGATCCCCCCACATGTGTTCGATCTTGGAGGCGCAGAGTAGCGGACCGATGGGGGTCACCGACCGGCGGCGGGCAGCCGGGTACGGACCCGGGCGGAGTCGGCGGCGGTCGATTGGCCGGAGCGTGCCCGGGTAGCCGCCGGACGTAGCCGGACCGCGACGGCGCGGACCGGACCGCGTGCCGACAGGAAGGGCGCTCATGATCCTCTCCTCTCTCTCCGCCGTGGTGGCCGTGAGCAGCGGGCCGTCGGTGTTCCTGCTCGTCGTCGGCGCCGTGATCGCCGCGCTGCTGATCGTGGCGGTCTGGTGGGGCCAGCGGTGGACCGCCCGGCGCCGTCGCGCGCCCTCGGACGCGGAGCAGCCCCCGTCGGCGCGCCGGAGGCGAAACTCGTGGCAGGCGCCCGACGACCGCCCCGACCGGTGAGGGCCGCCCCGGGGCCGCCTGCGGGCGGCCCGTTTCGGCGCGCCCGAAGGGGTTATTCGCCGGGTGTGAACAGCTTCCCGCAGGTACTGCGGTCCGCCTGGCCCTCGGGCCGCGGACCGGGACGCGTGCTGAAGGCGATGGACCGGCTGGAGAACTCACCCCGGCCGGACCGCGTCGCCGACGCCCTGATCGCCGCCGTACGGCGCCTGCCGCTCGGCCCGGCCCGGGACGTGCTCCACGGACGGTGGCTCGGTCACCCCGTCCACCCGCTCCTCGTGCAGTTCCCGATCGGCGCCTGGCTGTCCGCCGCGGTGCTCGACCTCGTGCCGGGCAAGCGCAAGGCCGCTCGCCTGCTCGTCGCCGCCGGACTGGCCGGCGCCGGGCCGGCGGCCGTCGCCGGCTGGGTCGACTGGGCGGAGATGCGCCGCCCCCAACTGCGGGTCGGGCTGGTCCACGCGGCGGCGAACATCACCGGAGTCGCCCTCTACGCCGCCTCCCTGACGGCCCGTTGCCGCGGCCGGCACGTACGCGGACGCCTCTTTGGCTACTGCGGCCTCACCGCCATCGCGGCGGGCGGTGCCCTCGGCGGCCACCTGGCCTACCGGCAGGCGGCCGGGACGAACCACGCCGAAGCGGTGACCGCGCTCGCGCCCCCCGGGTGGCACACGGTCGCCCTGCTCGCGGACCTCGTGATCGGCCGGCCGCGGCGCGGCCGGGTCGGCGACGTGCCCGTCGTGCTGGTGCGGACCGACGCGGACACGGTCCGGTGCCTGGCGGAGCGCTGCAGCCACATGGCGGGACCGCTCGCCGAGGGCGAGCTCGTCGACGGGTGCCTGCGCTGCCCCTGGCACGGCAGCACCTTCCGCCTCGACGACGGATGGAACGTGACCGGCCCGGCGACCGCGCCCCAGCCCGTCTTCGACACCCGCACCGTCGACGGCCGGGTCGAGGCACGGATCCGTACGACTCTGCGGGAGCCCTCCGGCGACGGCCCGGCGGCGGACGGCGAGTCCTGATCCCCCGCCGGTCCCTGCCCCGCCGATGACGCGCCCCCGCGCGCCCGACGCCCAGATACGGGAGGAACGATGCACGGCGACACCAAGGACGCGCCGCTCCACCGCAGCGAGCGGAAAGAGCACCCGGACCCCGGCCTGTGGGCCGTCTATCTGCGCGACCACCTGACCGGCGCCGCCGCCGGGACCGCCCTGATGCGCCGCATCGCCCGCGCGCACCGCGGCGCGCCCGAGGAGCCCCGGCTCCGCCGGCTCGCGCAGGAAACCCGGGAGGACCAGCGCAGTCTGCGCGCGTGCATGGCGCAGCTGGGCGTGCGCCCCTCGCGCGGACGCATCGCCCTCGGGCTGCTCGCCGAACGCGCCGGACGGCTGAAGCGGAACGGCCGGGTGCTGCGCCGCTCCCCGCTCAGCGACGTCGTCGAACTGGAGGCCATGCGCATGGGCGTGGAGGGCAAGGCGGCGTGCTGGCGGGCGCTCGGCACGCTGGCCCGCACCGACCCGCGCCTCGACCCCGATCACCTCGACCATCTCGTCCGCCGCGCCCGCCGCCAGGCGCGGACGCTGGAGGCGGTCCGCAGCGACTGCGTCGCCCGGCTCGCCGTGGACGGCGGGCCCGTCACGGCCTGACGCGCTCACGTTCCTGCCGCAGCCGGCGGAACTCCGCCGGGCGGTTCGCGCACACGCGCCCCGTCGGCCGGCCCAGGTGCCGGGTTCCGGCGGTGAAGTCCAGGGCGGCGAGGTCGCCGTGCCCGGACGCACGCGGCTCGGACGCGTACGCCTCGGACGCGTCCGGCTCAGGCATGGGTGATCTCGGCCATCTCGAAGTCGGCCTTGGCGGCCCCGCAGTCGGGGCAGGACCAGTCGTCGGGGATGTCCTCCCAGCGGGTCCCGGGCGGGAAGCCCTCCTCGGGCCAGCCCTCGGCCTCGTCGTAGACAAAGCCGCACACCAGGCACTGCCACTTCTTGGGGGGCGGGTTCACTCGCTCTCCTCGGACTCGAAGTCGATCTTCTCGCGGACGCCGCAGTCGGGGCAGCACCAGTCGTCGGGCACGGCGCTCCAGGGCGTGCCGGCGGGGAAGCCCTCGCGGGGGTGGCCGTTCCGTTCGTCGTAGACGTAGTCGCAGCCGGGGCAGCGGAAGCGGCTCATGCGGCGGCTCCGTACCGGGCGAGGATGCGCTCGCGCCGGGCGGGCTGGATGTTGGCGCGGGTGACGTCGCCGCCGTAGTGGGCGACCACGCGGTGGTCCATGACGCGGCGCCACAGCGGCGGGAAGTAGGCGAGGACGATCATGCCCGCGTAGCCGGTCGGCATCTCGGGCGCGTCGTCGAAGTGGCGCAGCGACTGGTAGCGGCGGGTGGGGTTGGCGTGGTGGTCGCTGTGCCGCTGGAGGTGGTAGAGGAACACGTTCGAGGCGACGTTGTCGCTGTTCCAGCTGTGCCGCGGGGCGCAGCGCTCGTACCGGCCGCTCGCGGTGCGCTCGCGCCTGAGGCCGTAGTGCTCGGTGTAGTTGATGACCTCGAGCAGGCAGAAGCCGAAGACGGCCTGGAAGGCGAGGTAGGGCAGGACGCCGGGGCCGAAGGCGAGGGCGAGGCCGGCGAAGAGGACGACGGACATGGCCCAGGCGGTGAGGATGTCGTTGTGCGGGCTCCAGACGGACTTGCCGACGCGGTCGAGCCGGGTCTTCTCCAGGTGCCAGGCGGAGGTGAGGCTGCCGGCGACGGTACGGGGCAGGAAGCGCCAGAAGCTCTCGCCGAGCCGGGCGCTGGCGGGGTCCTCGGGGGTGGCCACGCGGACGTGGTGGCCGCGGTTGTGCTCGATGTAGAAATGGCCGTAGAAGCTCTGGGCGAGGGCGATCCGGGAGAGCCAGCGCTCGGCGGACTCCTTCTTGTGGCCGAGTTCGTGGGCGGTGTTGATGGCGATGCCGCCGACACCGCCGAGGGTGACGGCGAGGCCGGTCTTGTCGGCGAGGGAGAGTCCGCCGTCGGCGAGCAGCCAGCAGCCGAGGACCAGGCCGGCGTACTGGAGGGGCAGGTAGAGGAAGATGCACCAGCGGTAGTAGCGGTCCTGTTCCAGCTGGGCGAGGGCGCTCTCCGGCGGGTTGACGGAGTCCTTGCCGATCATCTGGTCGATCACCGGGAACAGGATGTAGAGCACGCCGAAGCCGGTCCACCAGAAGAGGCCGCTGCCGGTGGCCTCGACGAGCCCCCAGCCGATGAAGGGGAACGCCGGGATGACGAGGCCGAGCAGCCAGAGGTACCGCTTGGGGTCGCGCCAGCTCAGGGGGGTGACGGTGGGTTCCACGGGGGGTTCGTCGTGCACGGCCATGCCGGCTCCTCGCCATCGAGTGGACACTTCACTTCCGTACTGTCCAGTAGTTAGACAGTGGCGACAGGTTGCGTCAATGCTCTGGCCAGACACCGATGGATAAAGTGGGGACACCATGACACGCTTTCGCGAAAGTGTTCGATCCCTGCTCCGCGAACAGGTACTGGACGCCGCCTATCACCTCGTCGCCGCGGACGGCTGGAGCGTGCTCCGGATGGCCGGGATCGCCCGCGCCGCCGGCATCAGCCGCCAGACCCTCTACAACGAGTTCGGCTCCAAGGAGGCGATCGGCAAGGCCCTCGTCCAGCGCGAGCTGGAGGGCTTCCTCGTGGGCATCCAGCGGGAGTTGGACGCCCACCGGGGCGACCTGGAGGCGGCGGCCGCGGCGGGCGTGCAGTACACCCTCCAGCAGGCCGTGGACAATCCGCTGATCAAGGCGATCCTGCTGGCCGCGCGCGGCGGCGAGGACGACCTGCTCGCCTACCTGACGACGCGTCCGGAGCCGGTGTTCGACACGGCGATGGCGATGCTCGACGCGTACGCGATCGAGGCGTGGCCGGACGTGGACGAGGAGTCGCGCGGGCTCGCCGTGGAGACGATCGTGCGCCTCACGGTCAGCCACATCGTCCAGCCGGCCGCCTCCCCCGAGGAGTCCGCACGCCGCATCGCGCGGATCACGTACCGGATCGCGCACCCGGGCGGCCGGCGGCGGTGACGGCGGAGCGACGGCCTCGGCGCGCCGCCACGGGACGTTCCGCGCGAGGGCGGCGATGATCCGGATCCACTGCACCGCCGAGGACTTCGGGCGCGTGCGGTTCGCCGCGCGCCCCGCGCCGCTCCAGGAGCTGAACGCGGCGCTCGGGATGCTCCTGCGCCGGGACGACGCCCTGCTGTACGGGCGTTGGCGCCGGCGCGTGGAACGGGCACTGCCGCCGGCCTCCCAGGCGCTCGCGGATCTGGTGCCCGCGGGGCGGGCGCCGCTGTTCCTCGACGGGTTCGAGGAGTCGCTGGACGCCGCCCTCGACGCGCCGCGGAGCACCCCGCAGGCCGTCGTCCGGGCCGAGTTGGCGCGGGTGTACGAGGGGCACGCCGTGCCTCCCCCGCTCTGGCTGCGCGGACTGCACCGGGGCGAGGCCGACGCCTGGCGGGTGCTGCGGCGGGCCCGGCTCGCCGCGTTCGAGGCCGTGCTCCGGCCTGTGTGGCCGCTCGTCCAGGACCTGCACCGTGCCGAGTTCAGCCGGCACGCGCTGACGGTGGCCGAGCGGGGCGTGGCCGCCGCCCTCACCGCGCTCGTCCCGGGCAGCAGCCTGCACGACGGCGTCTGGGCGTTCGACGGGCCGGACCGGGACGTCCGCCCCGGCGGCCGGGGGCTGCTCCTCGCGCCGACGTTCCACTGGACCGGCCGCCCCCTGCTCGGCCTGCCGCCGGGCGGGCCCTTGGTCGTCACGTACCCCGCCGGGCCGGGCCATCCACCGCCGGCCGCCGGGTCCGACGCCGGCTCCGACGGGGAGGAGCCGCTGGCCGCCGTCCTGGGCCGCACCCGGCTCGACGTGCTCCGGCTGCTGGAGCGGGAACACACCACCGGCGAGGTGGCCCGCCGGCTGCGGGTCAGCAACGCCACGGCGTCCGCGCACACCGCAGCCCTGCGCGCCGCCGGCCTGATCACGACGGTCCGCGCCGGCCGTGCGGTGCTGCACCACCGCACCGCGCTCGGCAGCCTCCTGCTCGGCACGGCGCACGGCGGCGCCCGTCCGGGTCGTCCGATCGGCTGACCCCGGCGTCACCCGTACGGGGCGGGGCCGGGGGCCGCCCTGCCGACCGTCCGCGGGCCGCCACGCGCCCAGGATGGACCGCAGAGCGGGACCGGGCGACCTCCCTCCCGGCCACCGCTCGGAAGGAGACGCGCCCATGAACCCGTCCGCACGCACCGCCCGCGTGGTCCTGCCCGCCGTCGCGGCGGCCCTGCTGCTCGCCGGCTGCGCCCAGTCCGGCGGGGCCGCCGAGCGGTCCTCCTCCACGGCGGAGTCCGGCCCGCCCGCGCCCGCGCCGACGGTCACCGGCCGGACGCCCGCCGGCACCCTGATCGTCGCCGACTTCGGCGCGGACACCGTCAGCTTCGTCGACCCGGCCCGGGGCCGGTTCGACTCGGTGCGCGTCGGCACCGCCCCGTACGGACTGGTGGTCGGCGAGGACGGCCGCGCCTGGGTGGCCACGGCCGAGGGCGTGGCCGTGGTCGACACCGCGGCCCGCGAGCGCCTCGCCCTCGTGCCGTACGAGACGGAGACCGGCCGCGCGACCACCGGCGAGTACCGCGGCGGCGGCATGGGCATCGCCCTCTCCCCCGACGGCAGGCAGGCCTACGTGGGCGTGAACGTGCCCGGCGGGAACGGCGCCCTGGAGATCGTCGACACCGAGCGGCTGGAGGTCACGGAGTCCGTCCCCGTCGGCCGGCGCCCCTTCGACGTCGACGTCTCGCGCGACGGCACGGAGGTGTACGCGACGAACCACGACTCCTTCGACATCACCGTCGTCCCGACCCGTTCCCCTTCGGACACCCGCCGGATCGAGGTCGCCCCGTACGGCACCGAGGGCGGGCTCGGCTCCTGGCTGAAGCCGCACTACGCCGCGGTCCGGGCCTCCGACGGCAGGCTGCTGCTGCCCTTCGAGGGCGAGCGGCTGGCCGTCGTCGATCCGGAGTCCGGCCGGGTGGACGTCGAGCGGATGACCGCGAACACCCACCAGCACGGCGCGGCGCTCGCCCCCGACGGCTCCCTGCTCGTCGTCGGCACCGGCCCGATCGACCTGGACGAGGACGAGGGCCCGTCCCTGACCGTCCGCAGGCCCGACGGCTCGGAGCGGGTGCACCCGCTGGAGGGACCGCACGAGGACGTCGCGGTCTCCGCCGACGGCCGCACGGCGTACGTCACCGGCGGTTTCACGCGCGACGGGTACTGGGACGGCATCACCGTGATCGACCTGGGCAGCGGGGACACCCGCCGCCTCGCGGCCGGCGAACGCCCGCTGGGCATCGCCGTGTTGTGAGGCCCCGGAGGGCGTCGGCCACGGTGTGACGACCGTGATGTGGACGTCCCGTGAAGAACCCGATCACCTGCCTGCCGCAGGGCAGTCTGTGGGCAGCACGCGACCGCGACGGCGATCCAGGTTCCCCGGAGGGCGACACGCATGGCAGACACCGCAGGGCCCGAGGGGGTCGGGCGGCGCAGGGTGCTGGCGTACCTGCTGGCCGCGCCGACCCTCGCCGTCGGGGTACGGCTCGGGGCGGACGCCGTCGCCCCGCAGTCCGCGCGGGCGGCCGTCCCGACGCTGCCGCAGCCGGAGAACCTCTTCGACCTGGGGGACATGCAGAACCTGGCCGCGGCCCCCACCTCCGGCCTGGTCACGGTGCGCCTCCACACGGACGGCACGGCGTCGTTCGAGGTGCCGCGCGCCGAGGTCGGCCAGGGCATGACCACGGCCGTCGCGATGCTGATCGCCGAGGAGCTGGACCTGCCGCTGGAGCGGGTCCGGGTCACCTCGGCGGACGCCCGGCCGGAACTGCTGATGAACCAGCTCACCGGCGGCTCGAACTCGATGCGCAGCCTGTACCTGCCGGTCCGCACCGCCGCGGCGGTCGCCCGGCAGCGGCTGGTGGAGACGGCCGCGGCTCAGTGGGGCGTCCCGGCCGACCGGCTGACGACGCGTGACGGGGTCGTGGCGTACGGGAGGGCGCGCAGCGCCCCGTACGGCTCGCTCGCCGAGGCGGCGGCCGGCACGGCGACGACCGCGCTGACGGCGCGGCTCAAGGACCCCGCCGAGTTCCGGATCGTGGGCACCCCGCGCAGCCGGGTCGACGCGCGGGACATCGTGACGGGGCGCAAGAAGTACGGCATGGACCTCCAGGTGCCGGGCGCGAAGCCGGCGATGGTGCGGCGCCCGCCGACGATCAACGGCACGGTGGTGGCGGTGCACAACGCCGACGCGGTGCGCGCGATACCGGGCATCACCGACGTCGTCACGGTCCGGCACGGCGTGGCGGTGCGCGGCGACACCTTCGGCCAGTGCGTCGACGCGCTGCGGGCGCTTGAGGTGACCTGGGGTCCGGGCACGGTGGACGGCGAGTCCGACGCGACCGTGCACGCCAAGCTGAAGCGGGCGGCGCTGCCGATGGCGGTGCCGCCGCTGCTGACGAAGAAGGTGGACGCCGAGTTCACCTTCGCGTTCGCCAGCAACACGCCGCTGGAGCCGGACAACGCGATCGCGGACGTGCGGGAGGACCGGGCGGAGATCTGGGCCAGTCTGAAGGTGCCGATCGTCGCGCAGCGGGAGATCGCGGCGCAGCTCGGGCTGCCGCAGTCGGCCGTGACGGTGCATGTGGTCGACGGCGGCGGCTCGTTCGGCCGGCACCTCTTCCACGACGTGGCGGCGGAGGCGGCCGAGATCTCGCAGAAGACGGGCAAGCCGGTCAAGCTGTCCTGGTCGCGGACCGACACCTTCCGCCAGGGGCGCGCCCACCCGATGAGCATCTCGCGGGTGCGGGCCACGTACGCGCTGGGCAACGTGCTCAGCTTCGAGCAGCGGCACACCAGTTCCGAGACCGACTTCGGCCACGGGCTCGGCGAGATGATCACGTCGACGGCGGCGCGGCTGCCGGTGGCGGGCAATCTGTCGTTCGCCGAGACGATCTTCGCGCTGACGCAGTCGTCGCCCTACCACTTCGGCGTCACCACGCAGGTGCTGAACGAGGTGCCGCTGAAGTTCAACACCGGCAGCATGCGAAACATCTACTCGCCGAACGTGGCGTGCGCCCGCGAACTGGTGGTGGACGAGCTGGCGCGGCAGATGGACAAGGACCCGGTGGCGTTCCGGCGGGAGTTCCTGCGGGACGAGCGGCTGCGCGCCGTGCTCGACAAGGCGGCCGAGGCAGGCGAGTGGGGCCGGTCGCTGCCGGCCGGGGTGGCGCAGGGCATCGGGCTGCACGCCGAGTACCGGGGCGCGGTGGCCGCGCTGGTCGAGATCGACTGCCGTCCGGAGACGGTGAACCGGAAGATCCCGAACGCGGTCACCGGCCCGCGGGTCACGCGTGCGCTGATCGTCGTCGACGCGGGTCTGCCGATCAACCCGCGCGGTCTGGAGGCGCAGATGATGGGCGGGTTCAACGACGCCCTCGCCCTGGCGCTCACCTCCAGCCTGCACATCGAGGACGGCATCCCGCTGGAGGGCAGCTGGGACCAGTACTTCTACACGCGCCAGTGGAACACCCCACCGGAGCTGAAGGTCCTCGTCATGCCGGCGACCTCGGAGAGTCCCGGCGGCGCGGGCGAGCTGGGCGTCGCGCCCGCGTTCGCCGCGATCGCCTGCGCGTACGCCCGGGCCACCGGCGCGATGCCGACCCGCTTCCCGGTCAACCACGGCACGCTGAGCTTCACGCCGCCGCCGCTCGAACCGTCCACGCCGCAGTCCCCCACCGACGGTCTCGACCACGCCTACTGAAGGAGCCCCCATGCCCCGCCACACCTTCACGCTCAACGGCGAGGTCGTCACCGTCGAGGCCGAGGACGACGTCCGGCTGCTGTGGGTCCTGCGCGACCTGCTCGGCGTGACCGGTCCCAAGTACGGCTGCGGGCTCGGCGTCTGCCAGTCCTGCACCTCGCACATCAACGGCAAGGCGTTCAACCCCTGTTCGGTCCCGGTGTCGAAGCTCTCGGAGGACGACGAGGTCACCACCATCGAGGGCCTGGCCGCCAGTGTCGGGAAGGACCTGCACCCGATGCAGGAGGCGTGGCTGGAGCTGGACGTCGCGCAGTGCGGCTACTGCCAGCCGGGGCAGATCATGACCGCGGTCGCCAAGGTGCGGCAGGCCGCCGCGGAGGGCCGTGAGCTCACCGACGCCGATCTGGACCAGATCCGGAACATCTGCCGGTGCGGCACGTACAACCGGATCCGCGAGGCGATCAAGGCGGGCGCCCGGCGCATGTAGAGCTCTCGTGTCAGAGGTTCCGCGCATGAGAGCCGTCGTGCCGGAGGACCCGCCCGACGTGCCCGGCGGCGGGGCGCGGCGCACCATGAGGGCATGGACGGTTCTCTGCAGAGCGTCAGCGGGCCGGGGCGGGTCGCGGATCCCGGGGAGGGCATCAGCACGCAGGAGCTGGCGCTGGCGGCCCGCAACCACGGGCTGCCGCTGGAGGGCCTGCGGTACGACGTGACCCCGCCTGGGCTGCACTACGTGCTGGTCCACTACGACATCCCCGCCGTCGACGCGACCGGCTGGGAGCTGACGGTGGACGGCCTGGTGCGCACGCCGCTCGCGCTGGACATCGCGGCGCTGCGCTCGTACCCGGCGGTCACGCATCGGGTGACCATGGAGTGCGCCGGCAACGGGCGGGCGCTGCTCAGCCCGAGGCCGGTCAGTCAGCCGTGGCTGGTGGAGGCGGTCGGGACGGCCGAGTGGACGGGCGTGCCGCTGCGGATCCTGCTCGACGAGGCGGGGGTGGAGCCGGGGGCGGTGGAGGCCGTGTTCACGGGCGCGGACCACGGCGTCGAGCGGGGCGTGGAGCAGGACTACCGGCGCAGCCTGCCGCTGGACGTGGCGCTCGGGGACTTCCCCGAGGTGCTGGTCGCGTACGCGATGAACGGGGAGCCGCTGCCTCCGCAGCACGGGTACCCCATCCGGCTGGTGGTGCCCGGCTGGTACGGGATGGCGCAGGTGAAGTGGCTCCGTGAGGTGACCGTCGTGGACGCCCCGTTCACGGGGTTCCAGCAGTCCGTGGCGTACCGGATCCGGCAGTCGGCGGACGAGCCCGGGGAGCCGGTCACCCGGATCGCGCCGCGCGCGCTGATGGCGCCGCCGGGCTTCCCGGACTTCATGTCGCGGCACCGGGTGGTCCGGCCCGGACTCGTCGCCCTGGAGGGGCGGGCGTGGTCGGGGTGGGCGCCGGTCGAGCGGGTCGAGGTGAGCACCGACGGCGGCGGGACGTGGACGGACGCGGACGTGGGACGGCAGGCCCGGCATCCGTGGGCGTGGGCGGGCTGGCGGGTGCTGTGGACGGCCACGCCGGGCTCGTACGTGCTGGCGGTGCGGGCGACCGACGTCGACGGGCGCACGCAGCCGCTGGAACAGCCGTGGAACCGGGGCGGGTTCGCGAACAACCTGGTGCAGCGCGTCCCGGTGCTGTGTGTGAGCCCGTGACCACGGAAGGTGTGCGGCCGGCGGGTTCCTCCGGCGTGGTCGGGGACGGCGTGCCGTGGGATCATTTTCCCGTAGGAGCGACCCAAGGGGGCGCCATGTCCCGCATCGAAGAGACCATCGACATCTCTCGCAGCCCCGAGGAAGTCTTCACGTACATGATGGATCCGGCGCACATGCCGGAATGGCAGGAGAGCGCCGTCTCGGCCCGCAAGGTGACCGCCGGACCGCTCGGCGTCGGCTCCCGGATCTCGGTGAAGCGGCGTCTCGGCCGCCGCGAGATGCCGATGACCATGGAGGTCACGGAGTTCGACCCGCCGCGCAGTTGGCACTTCCACGGAGTGGACGGTCCGGTCCGCGGCGATGTGCAGGGCACCATCGCACCGCTCGAGGAGGGCAGGAGGTCCCGGGTGACCCTGTCCGTCGACTTCGAGTCGCACGGCATCGGCAAGGTGCTGGTCCCGATGGTGGTCAAGCCGCAGGTCCGCAAGGAGATGCCGCGCAACGAGGAGCACCTCAGGGACCTGCTGGAGTCCGGCACGGTGTGAGGCGGGTGCGGCCGGGCCCGTGCCGGTGCCCGGCCGCGGCCGCTCAGTCCCGCAGCGCGTCGGCCGTCGGGACGACCAGGCCGAACAGGTCGGTGACGGTGGTCAGCGCGGCGGCCTGCAGGGCCTGGGCGGGCAGGACGGCGCCGTCCGGGCCGGCCAGGGAGCGGGTGGCGGTGGCGTCGGCGACGACGGTCGGCCGGTAGCCGAGGTGGAAGGCCCCCTGCGCGGTGTGGGCGACGCACATGTGCGTCATGAATCCGGCCAGGACGAGGTCCTTTCCGCTGCCCGGCGCGGCGCCGAGGCCGGTGAGGGTTCGCGCCAGGTCGGTGTCGTGGAAGGCGTTCGGGAAGCCCTTGACGACGACGGCCTCGCCCTCGGCCGGCGCGACCTCGTCGCTGATCGCGCCGATGTGCGCGCGGATGTCGTACGGGCTGCCCTCGCCGGCGTCGTTGAGGACGTGCACGACCGGCGTGCCGGCGGCGCGGGCGCGGGCGAGCAGCGCGGCTCCCGCCTTGAGGGCCTCCTCGGCGCCGGGGAGGGCCATGACGCCCGTGCGGTAGGTGTTCTGGAAGTCGATCAGGACGAGGACCGACTCGCCCAGCCGCGGCAACCGGTTGTCGAGACCGAAGACCTCGCGGAGGGACGCGGACGGGGTGGTGACGGACATGGGGAACCTTTCGGTCGAGGCGGTGTGACGGGGGCGTGCGGGCAGGGCGAAGTGCTCCGCCTCGCCGCATGCCGAGGGGAACGTGGTCGGTGGGGAGCCGGGGGCGGGTCAGCCCGTCCCGGCGGGGGAGCCGGAGCCGGTCAGCCCGTCCCGGCGGTGGGAGCCGTGGCGGGTCGGCCCGTCCCGGTGGTGCGGAAGCGACGGCGGTAGGCCGCGGGGGTCGTCGCGAGCTGCCGCCGGATCGCCCGGTGCAGCGTCTCCGGCGAGCCCAGCCCGGAGGCGGCGGCCACCGCGTCGAGCGGGGCGTCGGTCGTCTCCAGGAGCCGCCGGGCCACTTCGACGCGGGCGGCCTCCACGTAGGCGGCGGGGCTGGTGCCGGTCTCCTGGCGGAAGACCCGGGCGAAGTGCCGCTCGCTCAGGCACATCCGGGCGGCCAGGGCCGCCGCGGACAGGTCCTCGCCCAGGTGGTCGGCGATCCACAGGCGCAGGTCGTCGATGTCCCGCCGGGTCGCGGCGGGCCTGCTGAGGGGGACGGAGAACTGGCTCTGCCCGCCCTGCCGTTTGAGGTACATGACGAGCTGGCGGGCCACCGCCAGGGCGGCCTGCTCGCCCTGGTCCTCGGCGACCAGGGCGAGGGCGAGGTCGAGGCAGGCGCTGATCCCGGCGCCGGTCCACAGCCGGCCCCGGTCGGTCCGGACGAAGATCGGATCGGGGTCGACCGTCACCTCCGGGTGATCGGCGGCCAGTTGGGCCGCGGTGGACCAGTGGGTGGTGGCCGTCCTGCCGTCGAGCAGCCCCGCGGCCGCCAGGACGTGCGCGCCGACGCAGACCGACGCGACGCGCCGGGCGTGCGGGGCGGTGCGCCGGACCCAGTCGACGACGGTGTCGTCGAGGCGGGCGACCGGACCGGCGTCGGTCATGTCGACCGCGCCGGGCACGAGGAGGGTGTCCACCCGGCCGCCGACCTCCTCGAAGGACAGGTCGGTGACCAGCCGCACCCCCGCCGAGGTCCGCACCTCGCCGACGGTCGGCCCGGCGAGCCGGACCTCGTAGCCGGCGCGGCCCGCAGCCTGACGGTTGGCCAGCGCGAAGACCTCGGCCGGGCCGGTCACGTCGAGGAGGTCGACATCGGGGAAGACCGCGATGACGACACGGTGCGGAAGGGGCATGCCCTCATCCTCCGTGCCGTGCGCGATGGCCGCAATGACGCTTCTCTGTCACATCCGGACATGCGCCGGGCGGCCCGCAGGAGAAAGTCCAACAGGTGCCCCGGGCACGGCCCGTGAAGGCCCCGCGAGGGCGCTGGAACGGCCCCGTAAGGCCCGTACGGGCGGCGGGAGAGGGGTCCGGTCGAGGCAGGGGCGCGGACCCCGCAGACGCCCTCCCACCCCCTCACCGCACCAGCTCTGACCTGGGCTTTCTCCGTGTCTCGGCATAGTGTCGGGGACGTCGCGAAAGGAGCCCGGATGCACCGGAACATACGCACGGTCGAGGACGTACTGCGCCTGATGGACGAGCTGTTCGCCCCCGAGGCGGACCGCTGGACGGCGGACGGCGCCGGCTGGTGGGACGGCTTCTACGCCGACCGCTCGAAGCCGGTGCCGTTCTTCGTGGCGAAGCCGGACGAGAGCCTGGCGGCGCACGTGGAACGAGGTCTCGTCCCGTCCGGCGGCCGGGTGCTGGACCTCGGCTGCGGCCCGGGCCGCAACGCGCTGTACCTCGCCTCGCGCGGGTTCCGGGTGGACGCGATCGACCTGTCCTCGTCGGCACTGGAGTGGGCGGCGGAGCGGGCCCGGGAGTCCGGGGCGGAGGTGCGGTTCGTGTGCGGGGACGCGTTCGGCGAGGCCGGCGCGGCGCTGGAGGGGCCCTACGACCTCATCCACGACTCGGGCTGCTTCCACCATCTTCCGCCGCACCGCCGGGTCAGTTACCTCGCGCTGCTCGGCCGGCTGCTGGCTCCGGGCGGCCATCTGTCGATGACGTGCTTCGCGGCGGGCGGGATGGGCTCGGAGCTGCCCGACGCGGCGTTCTACCGGGAGGCGGGACTGCAGGGCGGTCTCGCGTACACGGCGGAGGAACTGCGCTGGATCTTCGGCGAGCTGACGGAGGTGGAGCTGCGGCGCATGACGGACGAACCGGACGACTCTGCGCGCTTCGGCGAGCCGTTCCTGTGGACGGCGCTGTTCCGCCGCTGAGCGCACTGAGTACCCGAGGGCGGCGGATCTGAGTACCTCAGCGCATCCGCCCGGGCGCGGCCGTTGCTGGAATGAAGGCATGACCTTCGCAGACCGGCGGCCGCGCCCCCGCATCCAGCACGTCACCGTGGCCGGCACCGCCCTCGCCGCGGCCGTGCTGCCCCTGGTGGTGGGCGTCCTGCTCGCCAAGGCCGCCGCGGCCGACCCGATGACGTCGGTCAACGCCCTGATCACGAACGGCGCCCACCGCCCGCGCCTCTCCCCCGCGGAATGGCGCACCTGCGGCCGCAACGCCCTGCGCCGCCGCCGCGCGTGGCGCCGGGCCCAGGAGACCCACCGCGCCTGACGCGGTCCGCGCCCCTTGTGCGCTGGGCCGGCCGGGGCGGGCGCGCCCAGCACACCCCACACGAACGGGTGACGACGGTCGACCGGGCCGTTCGAAGGCCGGGCGCGGAGGAACCGGGAAGCGGGCATGTGAGCGGTCCTGGCCGGGGACCGCCGAACGGCGCAGCCGTCGATTTGCCTCCGCATAAATCCCTACTTATGCCCATACTCTCGTCTTGCGTTTTCCGAGAGAGTGCTCCGCTTGTCGGTTGGTCCGGTGATCCTTCCGGTCGGCCGCGCGGCGGGGCGTGAGGCCCTTCCGGTTCCCATTCCTGGAGAAACAAATGCGCGTTGCCGTGACCGGTGGCGGTGGTTTCCTCGGGTCCCACCTGTGCGAGGCGCTCTTGCGGCGCGGCGACTCGGTGGTGTGCCTGGACAACTTCTCTACGGGCGACCCCGAGAACATCGCCCATCTCCTCTGCGACCCGGCCTTCGAGTTCCAGCATGCCGACGTCAGCGAGGCCGTGGAGGTCGCCGGCCGCGTCGACGCCGTCGCGCACCTGGCCTCCCCCGCCTCCCCGCCCGACTACCTGCGCCAGCCGCTGGAGACCCTCGCGGTCGGCAGCCGCGGCACCGAGAACGCCCTGCGGCTGGCCCTGCGCCACGACGCCCGCTTCATCCTCGCGTCGACGAGCGAGATCTACGGGGACCCGCTGGTCCACCCGCAGGAGGAGGCGTACTGGGGGAACGTCAACTCCATCGGCCCGCGCAGCGTCTACGACGAGGCGAAACGATACGCCGAAGCGGTGTCCGCCGCGTACCGCCGCACGCACGGCGTCGACGTCGGCATCGCCCGCATCTTCAACACCTACGGCCCCCGGATGCGGCCGCACGACGGCCGCGTGGTGTCCAGCTTCATCACCCAGGCGCTGACCGGCGAGCCGCTCACCATCTACGGCGACGGCAAGCAGACCCGCAGCTTCTGCTACGTGGACGACCTCGTCCGCGGTCTCCTCGCGCTCCTCGACTCCTCCGAGCTGGGCCCGTTCAACCTCGGCAACCCGGTCGAGCGCACCGTCGCCGAGCTCGCCGAACTCGTGCTCGGCATGACCGGCTCCGCGTCCGAGGTGAAGTACCACCCGCTGCCGGTGGACGACCCGGTCCGCCGCCGCCCGGTGATCACCCGCGCCCGCGACGTCCTCGGCTGGGAGCCGGAGTTCGACATCACCGAGGGACTGCGCCGCACCGTCGCGTACTTCGCGAGCCGCCCCGAGCGGCTCCGCGCCTCGGCGGCGGCGATCCGCGGCAGCCAGGACGAGACCGTGCCGCTGTCCGCGGTGACGGGGCCCTCCGCGCCCGCCGCCCAGACGATCCCCGGCCCGGCCACCGCCGCCTCCGGCGTGGCGTCCGCCGCCGCCCCCGGCCCGTCCGCCACGGGCGCCTGAACCCCGCGCCGACGCCGGACGGCCCTGCCCCGTCCGGCGCCGGCGGTCCCCGCCGTCCTCCCCGCACGGCCCCCCACGGCCCGCTCTCGCACCGCCTGGAGTACCCGCTGTCATGACGTCGTTGGAGCAAGGTCCCCTCGGCGGGACCGGCACCGTCCAGGACCTCCCGGTCCTCGCCCCCGCCCCCGGCTCGCCGGAGGAGTGGCGGGCGCTGGGGCACGAGATCACGGCCCTCTCGAACGGCACGGTCCTCTCCATCGGCCCCGACGGGCCCGTCTTCGCGGGGCCCCGCCGCACCCGCACACCCCGCAAGGGCAGCTTCGTACGGCCGCTCCGGCTCGGCGACCGCCTTCTCGTGATGGTCCTCGCGCTCGGCTGGGTGGCCAGCGCCGTGACGTTCTGGGTGTGGTGGCTGCAGCCGGAGCACCGGGTCAACTGGGTCGGACTCGCCGTCAACAGCGCGCTGCTCCTCTACCTGGCCGTGCTCCCCATCCTGTTCCTCACGTCGATGCTCCGGCTCCGACGCTTCGACCCCACCGCGAAGGTCCCGCCGCTGCGCACCGCCTTCGTCGTCACCCGTGCTCCCTCGGAGCCCTGGAGCGTGGCGCGCAAGACGCTGGAGGCGATGCTCGACCAGGACTTCCCGCACCCGTACGACGTGTGGCTCTGCGACGAGGACCCGAGCGAGGAGATCCTCACCTGGTGCCGGACGTACGGCGTCGGCCTCTCCTGCCGGCGCGGCCGCGAGGACTACCACCGCGCGGACTGGCCGCGGCGCACCCGGTGCAAGGAGGGCAACCTCGCCTACTTCTACGACCACTGGGGGTACGAGCACTACGACGTCGTCGCCCAGCTCGACTGCGACCACGTGCCCCACCCCCACTACCTGACCGAGGTCGTCCGCCCCTTCTCGGACCCGGCCATCGGCTACGTCGCCGCCCCCAGCATCTGCGACGCCAACGCCGGCGCGTCCTGGGCCGCCCGCGGCCGGCTGCACCGCGAGGGCGCCTTCCACGGCCCCGTCCAGCTCGGCTACTCCGCCGGCCTGGCCCCGCTGTGCATCGGCTCGCACTACGCCGTGCGGACGGCGGCGCTCCGTGAGATCGGCGGTCTCGGCCCCGAGCTCGCCGAGGACATGTCGACCACGTTCCTGCTCACCTCGGCCGGCTGGCAGGGCGCGTTCGCCATCGACGCGGAGGCGCACGGCGACGGTCCGATGACCTTCGCCGCGATGGTCACCCAGGAGTTCCAGTGGTCCCGGAGCCTGGCGATGCTCGGCTTCGGCCTCGTCCCGCACCACATGCGCCGGCTCCCCGGCAGGCTGCGGCGCCGGTTCCGCTTCGTGCTCTCCTACTACCCGCTGCTCGCGCTGACCACGGTCATGGGCGTGGCGCTGCCGCCGGTCGCGGCCGTGACGGGCATGCCCTGGATCAATGTCAACTACGCCGAGTTCCTGGTCCGCTTCTGGGCCATGTCCTTCTGGCTGGTGCTGCTGATGCTGCTCTGCCGCCGCCTCGGCCTGCTGCGTCCGAAGAACGCGCCGCTGGTCAGCTGGGAGGGCTGGCTCTACGCGCTGGCCCGCTGGCCGTACGCGGTCTGGGGCATCACGGCGGCGGTGCTGCACCGGCTCCGCCCTCGCCAGATCACCTTCAAGGTGACGCCCAAGCGGACGGGCGGGCTCGAACCGCTCCCGGTGCGCGCCGTCTCCCCGTACCTGCTCATCACCACCTTCCTGTCCTCCTCCGCCGTCGTCGGCGAGTTCACCGGACCGGCCGTCGGCTACGTGTTCCTCTCCATCCTCGGCGCCCTGACGTACACCACGGTGACGCTGGCGATCGGCGCCCTGCACATCGGGGAGACCGCACGGGCGGCCGGCGTGCCCCGCCGCCGCGCGGTGCGGACCGCGGCCCTGCCGCTGTCGATGGGCCTGCTCACGCTGCTTCCGGTGGCGCTCGCCATCGGCGTCTTCCCCACCTACTTCGCCGGCTTCTACGCCTGGTGACGGCCCTCGCGGCCGTTCGAGAAACGAGGTCCCCCGTGCCCAAGACCGTCCTGGTCACCGGCGGCGCCGGATTCATCGGCAGCCACACCTGTGTCGAACTCCTCCGGTCCGGTCACGAGGTGGTCGTCCTCGACGACCACTCCAACAGCTCCCCGGAGGCCCTGGAACGCGTCGCGAAGATCGCGGGCCGTCCGATCGCCGCCGTGCACACCGCGGACGTCCGCGACCGGCGGGCGCTCGACGAGGTGTTCACGAGCCACCCGGTCGACGCGGTGATCCACTTCGCCGCGAAGAAGGCCGTCGGGGAGTCGGTGCGGATCCCGCTCACGTACTACGACATCAACGTCGGCGGCACCACGGCCCTGGTCGCGGCCATGCACGACCACGGGGTGCACCGGCTGGTGTTCTCGTCGTCCTGTTCGATCTACGGCAACGCGACGGTCGTCCCGCTCACCGAGGAGTCCCCGGCCGCGCCCACCAACCCGTACGCCACGACCAAGTGGACCTGCGAGCAGATCCTCGCCGACCAGTGCCGGCACGTCCCCGGGCTGCGGGTCCTGGCCCTGCGGTACTTCAACCCGGCGGGCGCGCACCCCAGCGGTCTGCTCGGCGAGGACCCGAGCGGCGTGCCCAACAACATCATGCCGTTCCTCACGCAGATCGCGGTGGGCCGCCGTGAGGAGCTCAGCGTCTTCGGCGACGACTACCCGACGCCGGACGGCACGGGGATCCGCGACTACATCCACGTCGTGGACGTCGCCGAGGGCCATGTGGCCGCGCTCGACCACCTCGACGACGAGCCGGGTCTGCAGGTCTTCAACCTCGGTACCGGGCGCGGCTCGTCGGTGCTCGACCTCGTGCGGACCTTCGAGGAGGCGTCCGGCCAGCCGATCCCGCACCGCATCGCGCCGCGCCGGCCCGGTGACGTCGCGGAGCTCGTGGCCGATCCGTCGAAGGTCGCCGCGGCCTGGGGCTGGACGGCGCGGCGCGACCTGGCCGCGATGTGCCGCGACGCCTGGCACTTCCAGCAGCTGAACCCGTACGGCTACGCCCCCTGACCCGGGCCGTGCCTCGTCCCCTCCCCGCATTTCCGCTCAGACAGGAGAACCCCGCATGCGGTTGACCGTCATCGGTACGGGATACCTCGGAGCTGTGCACGCCGCGTGCATGGCCGACATCGGGCACGACGTCCTCGGTGTCGACGTCGACACCGAGAAGATCGACGCCCTCGCCGAAGGCCGGACCCCGTTCTACGAGCCGGGGCTCGACGACGTCCTGACCCGCGCCCTCGCCTCCGGGCGGCTGCGCTTCACCACGAGTCTGCGCGAGGCGGCGGCGCACGGCGAGGTCCACTTCGTGTGCGTCGGCACCCCGCAGCAGGCGGGCTCACAGGCGGCGGACCTGCGGTACGTGGACGCCGTCGTCGACGGGCTCGCGCCGCATCTGCCGGCGTCCTGCCTGGTCGTCGGCAAGTCCACGGTGCCGGTGGGCACGACGGGCCGGCTGACGGCCCGGATCGCGGGGCTCGCGCCCGCGGGGGTGCGGGCCGAGGTGGCATGGAACCCGGAGTTCCTGCGCGAGGGCTTCGCGGTCGAGGACACGCTGCGGCCGGACCGGCTCGTGGTCGGCGTCACCAGCCGCGAGGCCGACGCCACGCTGCGGCAGGTGTACGCGCCGATGCTGGAGGCGGGCGTCCCGTACATCAGCACCGACCCGAGCACGGCGGAGCTGGTGAAGGTGGCGGCGAACTCCTTCCTCGCCACGAAGATCTCGTTCATCAACGCGATGGCGGAGGTCTGCGACGCGGCGGGCGCCGACGTCGTCACCCTCGCCGACGCGCTCGGCCACGACACCCGGATCGGCCGGCGGTTCCTCAACGCCGGTCTCGGCTTCGGCGGCGGCTGCCTGCCGAAGGACATCCGGGCGTTCACGGCGCGGGCGCAGGAGCTGGGCGTCGGGGCGGCGGTCGCGTTCCTCGACCAGGTCGACGAGATCAACCAGCGGCAGCGGGCCCGGACCGTCGCCCTCGCCCGCCAGGCGGTCGGCGGGGACCTGACCGGCCGGCGGGTGACCGTCCTGGGCGCCACGTTCAAGCCGAACAGCGACGACGTGCGGGACTCGCCGGCGCTGGCAGTGGCGGCGGCGCTGCACCGTGAGGGCGCGGACGTCCGCGTCCACGACCCGGAGGGCAGCGCCAACGCCCGGCGCGCGCACCCGGAACTGCGCTGCACCGACGACCTGCTGACCGCCTGCCAGGGCGCCGAGCTGCTGCTCCACCTCACCGAGTGGAGCCAGTACCGCGAGGTGGACCCGGTCAAGCTGTCCCGGGTGGTCCGCGAGCCGGTCCTCATCGACGGACGCAACGCGCTCGCCCACGAGGAGTGGCGGGCCGCCGGCTGGACGGTCGAGGCGCTGGGCCGCCCCGCGCCGGCGGACCAGCCGCAGACGGGCCTTCCGCACGAGGCCCTGCGCACCACCATCGCCGCACCCGCCGCCGGCCCGGACCGCTCGACGGCCCTGGCCTAGGGGCCGGCGGCGCGGCCGCGTCAGCGTCGCCCCCGGTCGCCCTCGCTGCCCTGCTCCCGCGGTCTCGCACCGCGTGGGCAGGGCGGTTCGGCGTGTCCCCCCGACGGCCCGATGGCCGGCCCCGGCGCGTCACTGCGCGGCGGGCTCCGCGATGAGTGCCGTACCGATCCGGCGGAAGCCGAGCCGTCCGTAGATCCGGGCCACGTCGTCGTCCCCGGCGGACAGGAACGCCGTCCGCACGCCCCGGGCGCGCGCGTCCTCCGCGAGGGCGGCGGTGACCGCCAGTCCCAGGCCGCGCCGGCGGGCGGCCGGAAGCGTGCCGACGCCGACGATCTCGCTGACGTCCCCGACCGGCTGGTGCTGCCCCGCGCACAGCACGGCGCCGTCCTCGAGCGCGGCCGCCACCCGTGTCAGCCCGCTCTCGATCCGCCCCGCGACCCGTTCCACCGCGCCCGATCCGGAGTTCTCCCGCATCTGCTCGGCCAGTTCCGGCGCGCCCGCCTCGCCGACCGCGGTGCCCGGCGCGGCGAACGCCAGGTACGGGACGGTGACCGCGCCGAGCAGCGCGGGGTCATCGGCGGCGAGCATCCGCACGACCGCGCCGTCGGCCCGCGGCGGTTCCCCGGACTCGGCGGGCGCGTCGAGGTCGAGCGCCATCAGCGGGTGCGCGTGGACGACGAGTCCCGTCGCCTCGACCGCGGCGCGCAGCCTCGGCGTGGTCTCCTCGACCCACTCGAACGCCTCGGGCACGCCCAGCTCCCGCTGCCGGGCGCGGACCCGCTCCACGTCGTCGGCGGTCGCCCCGGCCGCCGCGCCCAGGGCGGGCCGCCCGTAGTAGGGCCAGCCCGCCCCCTCCTGGACGAACAGGGTCAGGGGCCCGAAGTCCTCGGCGCGGGCGGACGATCGGGGGACGGCGTCGTAGTACCGCTCGATGCGGTCCAGCAGGTCGCGGCGGGGTGCGGAGTCAAGATCGGAAGTCACGGCCGGAATCCAAGCACGAAGCCCGCGACACCGCTGGGGATTTACGCCCCGGCCCTCGCCCCCGCTCCGGCCCCGGGCGTCGACGACGCCCGAAGGGCCACGACGGACGTCCGTCGTGGCCCTTCGGTTCCGCCGTGCGGCGTTCAGTGCTGCGAGAGCAGCCCGTCGCCCGCGCCCGGACCGGCGAGCTGTCCGCTGCCGAGGTCCTCCACGGTGTCGGTGACGACGGACCCCACGGTCGTCGGGTCGGGCAGGAGGTTCAGGCCCTCGGCGCCGACGGCGGCGGAGGCGGGCGAGGGGCTGACGATGGCTGTGACGACGCCGGCGGCGAAGGACGCCACGGCGAGCATGCTGCGCTTCTTCATGACCAGAACAACTACTGGGACGCCGTTCGGTCACGCCCGCCCGCCGACGAATCCGATCACCGCCCGCCGGCGACCCGCAGCACGGTCCCCGTCGTGTACGAGGCGTCCGGCGACAGCAGCCAGGCGATCGCGGCCGCGATCTCGGCGGGCTGCCCCGCCCGGCCGAGCGGAGTCACCGCCGCGACCTTGGCCGGACGGTCGGGATCGCCCATGGCCGCGTGCATGTCGGTCTCGATGGTGCCCGGCGCGACGGCGTTGACGCGGATGCCCTGGGGGCCGAGTTCCTTGGACAGGCCCACGGTCAGGGCGTCGGTGGCCGCCTTCGTGGCCGCGTAGTGCACGTACTCGCCGGGGCTGCCGAGCGTGGCGGCGGCGGACGACACGTTCACGATGGCCCCGGAGCCCCGGGCGGTCATCTCCCGGGCGGCCCGCCGCGCGCAGAGGAGGTACCCGAGCAGGTTGACGTCGATCACGCGCCGCAGGTCCTCGGTGCGGACGTCGACGAGCCGGGTGAGGGGTCCGGTGACGCCGGCGTTGTTCACCAGGCCGGTGACCGGACCGAGTTCGCCGGCAGCGACGTCGAACAGCCGGTCCACGTCCTCCTCCTGGGACGTGTCTACGCGCACCGCGACGCAGCGGGCGCCCGCGGCACGGACCGCGGCCGCCGTGGCCTCGGCCGCCGCGGCGTCGCGCACGTACCCGAGGACCAGGTCGTGGCCCTCGCGCGCGAGCCGGACACAGGTCGCGGCGCCGATGCCCCGGCTGCCTCCGGTGACGACGGTGACGGGGCGGAGGCCGGAACGGGGGGCGGGGCGGTCGGTGGGCGAGGCGGTCACCGGGCGCTCCCCGACGTGCTCGGGAGGCGCTCGAGGTCGTGCGCGAGCGCGGCGTAGACGTACTCGCTGCCCCAGCGGTCCCCGTCGAGGTCGTTCTCGACGAGGTGTGCCTCGCGCCGCATGCCGAGCCGCTCGCAGACCTTCGCGGAGGCGGTGTTCTCCACGTCCAGGCGGGCGTAGAGCCGGTGGGCGCCCAGCGCGTCGAAGGCCAGGGCGGCGAGGGCACGCGCGGCTTCGGTGGCGTAGCCGCGGCCCTCGTACGCGGGGTGGAAGACCCAGCCGATCTCCACCTGACGGGCGCGGGCGGCGGCCAGTTTCACGCCGACCTCGCCGATGACGCCGGGTTCGTCGGCGTGTGTCACGGCGAGGACCAGTTCGTCCCCGTTCTCGGCCCAGCGGGGAGGTCCGGAGATCTTGTCGATGACCTCGGCGCAGCGCTCGCGGGTGTGCGGCGGCCGGTACAGATAGCGGGCGACGCTCTCCAGGCCCTGGTACGCGTGCATGGCGTCGACGTCGTCCGCGGTGAACAGGCGCAGCCTCAGCCGCTCGGTGGTGACGGGCAGCGTGATGAGGTCGATGGGGTTCGTGTGGTCCATGTGCGCTCCTGGCGATCGTGGTCCGCACGAGCGTATGCGCGATCTTGAACTCGGGCAGCCGTATTACGGCCGGGTCAGCCGAACCCGGCCGTAATACCGCGATGTTGACCTTGCGTCAGTCCTCGGTTCGGGGCTGCGCGGCCCCCACGGTCACGGAGTCGGTCAGCGGGGTGCCGAAGTAGTCGGCGGGGCCGAGCTCGATGCCGATCTCCTCGGCCGTGAGCCCCGCGGGCACCTTGCCCGCGCAGCGCGGTACGAGGTTCCCGGCGCCCGCCCGGTCGGTGACCGGGGCGGCCATCCCCCGCAGGCAGGGGTCCTCCTTGGAGCCGGTCGGCTCACCGTCCAGGAGCTCCTGGCGGGAGCCCTGGCGCCAGCCGGCGAGCGACCGGTAGCGGTCGTCGCCCCACAGCAGGCTCCAGTCGCCGGTGCTGTAGTAGTCGTTGCCCTGCAGCCGCAGGTACGCGGGGCTGTACGGCGACTGGGCCTCGACCAGCGGGCCGCCGTCGGTCACGAAGATGTTGTTGTGCACGCGCACGTTGCGCATGCCGTCGCGCAGTCGCAGGGCCGGGGGCCGCTCGCCGGTGTCCTCCGTGGCGGGCAGTCCGTCGGTCCGCATGACGACGGTGTTGTGGTAGATGTCCAGGTTCCTCATGCGGGTGCCGAAGGCGACGATGCCGCCGTAGTCGGGCAGGCTCCGCGCGTCGTCCCAGCTCATGTTGAAGCGCACGATGTTGTTCTTGTGGGCGCCGGTCGGCATTCCGGAGTAGACGAGGAAGCCGGGGCCGTCGTTGCCGTAGGCGAGGTTGTACTGCATGACCGACGACGACACGTTGTTGTCGAGTCCGAAGCCGCCGCCGTCGACCGTGGAGCCGGTGCGGTTGCGGTACGACGTGTTGTGCTCGAGGACCATGCGGGTGGAGTCGTAGACCCAGATGCCCTCGGGGCCCTCGTCGGCGTTGGCCGAGGACTTGCCGCCGTTGTCGTGGGCGACGGAGCGCTGGATCTTCCCGTCCCGGACGCTGCCGAGTTTGATGCCGTTGCCGGTGTTGCGGTAGTCCTGCTCGGGGTCGCCGCTGTTGCGGTACGCCTTGACGCGCTCGATGCGGACGCGTTCGTGCGCGTACGTGGGCGCGTCGGCGTCGAAGTCCGGGCCGCCGAAGGCGATTCCCGCCTCCAGGTTGTGGTGGACGGCGGAGTCGGTGATCCGTACGTCGCTGAAGCCCACGTGCTGCTTGCCCGCCCCGACGCTGATCCCGTTGCGGAAGCCGCTGACGTCCACGTTCGTGATCCGGACGTGGTCGAGGCGCTTGCGGTCCGGGCGCTTGTTCAGGAAGGTGATGCCCTCGCCGTAGCGGAGCGAGCCGCCGGCGCCGACGAGCGAGAGGTTGCGGATCACCACACCGGCGGTGTCCCGGACGGCGATTCCCGAGGTGCCGGCGGTGGTGAGGACGGCGCGGCCGGTTCCGAACGACTCGATGACGACGGGCCGGGTCGCGCTGCCCGCCTCGTTCCTGTCGAGGGTGAGCCGGCCCTTGAACGTCGCGCCGCCCCGGAGGCGCAGGCGGTCCCCCGGCCGAAGGCGGGCCGAGTCGGCGTGGGCGAGGGTCCGCCACGCCCGGTCGGGCGACATGCCGTCGTTCTTGTCGTCGCCGTCGGGACTCACGTAGAAGGTGAACGGCCCTCCGCTGGCCGGGCGGGCGGGGCGATAGACGCCCGGCACCTCACAACCCGTCAGCAGCAGGAGCACCGCGACCGAGACTCCCGCGGCGCTCCTCGTGGTCCGGCTCCGCTTCACCGCTCTCACTGCCACCCCTTAGGACGTTCCGGCGCCATGTCGAGCACACACAACACGACAGACTGCCAGAAAAGGTGCATAAGAAACGCCGATGGGCGTTGCGGCATCCGAGTCACAGGCGTGCCGTCATCCGTACCGGTGATCCACTCCCGGGGGCTGCGCCGCCCGCGCGACCGCGCGTCGTGGGTGGACACCGGCCGCGACCGCGGCGAAAAAGCGTCAACCGTCCCGCAGGGCCGACCTCGTGGCACCCCGGCGCGCCTACCATCAGGTGAACATGACGACTGCAGCTCACCGACGCTCCCGCATGGGCATCCGGGACGTGGCCGCCGCCGCCGGGGTCTCCATCACGACTGTCTCCGACGCGCTCAACGGCAAGGGCCGGCTCCCGGACGCCACCCGCCGCCACGTCCGCGAAGTCGCCGACCGACTGGGCTACCGCCCATCAGCAGCGGCCCGCACCCTCCGTACCGGAAAGTCCGGCCTCATCGGCCTGACCGTCACCACCTACGGGGATGAACCTTTCACCTTCACCGAATTCGCCTACTTCGCCGAAATGGCCAGAGCCGCCACCTCCGCCGCACTCGCCCGCGGATACGCCCTGGTCATCCTCCCCGCCACCAGCCGACACGACGTCTGGTCCAACGTCGCCCTCGACGGCACCGTCGTCATCGACCCCTCCGACCACGACCCCGTCGTCACCGAACTCGTCCGCCAAGGCCTCCCCGTCGTCTCCGACGGACGCCCCGCCGGCACCCTCCCCGTCACCGCCTGGGTCGACAACGACCACGAAGCCGCCGTCCTCGACCTCCTCGACCACCTCGCCGCCGCCGGCGCCCGCCGCATCGGCCTCCTCACCGGCACCACCACCGACACCTACACCCGACTCTCCACCCAGGCCTACCTCCACTGGTGCAACCGCGTCGGACAGGACCCCGTCTACGAGGCCTACCCCGCACACGACCCCTGCGCCGGAGCCGTCGCCGCCGACCGCCTCCTCGCCCGACCCGACCGACCCGACGCCGTCTACGGACTCTTCGACCCCAACGGCACCGACCTCCTCGCCGCCGCCAGACGCTACGGACTCCGCGTCCCCGACGACCTCCTCCTCGTCTGCTGCAGCGAATCCACCGTCTACGCCACCACCGAACCCCCCATCACCACCCTCTCCCTCAAACCCCGCCGCATCGGCACCGCCGTCGTCCAACTCCTCATCGACGCCATCGAAGGGATCGGCCACGACCATCCGGACGGCATCACGATGCCCACGCAGCTCATCACCCGCGCGTCCAGCCGGGGGCGCCGACACTGCGACGCGTAGATCACAGTCGGGGCGATATGACCGTATTGCCTGTTCTGTCGCTAAGCTCTCCGGCATGACTGAGGGCCTGGAAATTCACGGGGTGCGTGCGGTGCCCGAGGGCATGGTGTGGGTCCCCGGAGGGACCTTCGCGATGGGCAGCGAGAACTTTCACCCGGAGGAACGGCCGGTCCGGCCGGTCTCCGTCGCAGGCTTCTTCATGGACATCCGGCCGGTGACGAACGCCGAGTACGCGGCCTTCGTGCTGGCGACCGGTCATGTCACCGCGCCCGAACGGCCCTCCGCGCCGAACACCGCGTCCCGGGTGCCCGGCTCGTACGTCTTCCGGCAGACCCAGGGCCCGGTGCCGCTGGAGGACCGGAACCAGTGGTGGGCGTACGTGCCCGGCGCCGACTGGCGCCACCCGCTCGGCCCCGCCTCCACGCTCGAGGACCGCGCGGACCATCCGGTCACCCACATCACGTACGCGGACGCCACCGCGTACGCGGACTGGGCCGGCAAGCAGCTGCCCACCGAGGCGGAGTGGGAGTTCGCGGCGCGCGGCGGGCTGGCGGGCACCGCGTACCCCTGGGGAGACGAGCTCGCCCCGCACGGCCGCAGGATGGCCAACACCTGGCACGGCGACTTCCCCTGGCGGCGCGCCACCCCGCCCGGCACCTCCCCCGTCGGCGCGTTCGACCGCAACGGCCTGGGGCTGCACGACATGGTCGGCAACGTCTGGGAGTGGACGGCGGACGCGGCGGACACGGACCTCTCGGCGGCCCCCGCGCACCCGTGCCGGCTCCCGGACCCGGTGGAGCCGGGCGGGCGGCGGGTCGTGAAGGGCGGCTCCTACCTCTGCGCGCCGCGCACCTGCCACCACTTCCGCCCCGCCGCCCGGGTGGCCGAACCGGAGACCACGGCCGCCTGCCACCTCGGCTTCCGGTGCGTCAGCCGCTGAGCCTGCGGTCCACGCCGTGCAGGGCCCGTGGCGGGCCCGGCGTCACACGCGCTCGGCGGCGGCGAGGGTGAGGCGGCAGAGCCGTACGAGAGTGTCGTCGTCGCCGAAGCCGCCGGCCTTGACCAGGACGGGCAGGGCGGCGGGGCCGCCGACCAGGGTGCCGCGCGCGACGCCGGGCTCGGGCTCGTCGACGAGGTCGAGGCCGGTGGCGTCGAGGGCGTGAAGGACGACGGCGGCCGTCTCGCCTCCGGTGACGACGAGCGCGTCCACCGTCCCGTCCGCGGCGAGCGAACGCACCGTCGCGGCCATGGCGGCGGCGAGGCCACGCGCCGTGCCGGGGGCGATGCGGTCGTCCGGGGTGGCCAGGGTGAGGACCGGCGCGGTCAGGCCCTGGAGCGCGGCGGCGGTGGCGGCCGGGTCGGGGCCGGCGGTGACGCCGTCGGCGTCCGCCTCGGCCCGGAGCCGGGCGAGTTGGCGGCGGGTGGCGGGGTTGGCACTGCCCACGACGACCAGGGGGCGGCGGGCCGTAACGAGCGCGTCGGCCGTGGCACCGCCGGGGCGGGCGTGGTGGCGCGCCAGCGCGGCGGCAAGGCCCGGGGAGCCGACCCACAGCACCTCGTCGGGCCGGGGCACGGATGCGACGATCCGGTCGAGGTCGGCGTCGGTGGTGGCCGAGCAGACGTACAGACCGCCGCCCTCGGCGAGCAGTCCGGGCAGGCGCGTGACCGCGTCGCCGGGCCGGACGTGCACGGCGCCGGGCAGGACGGCGGTGAGGTCGGCGCGGGTGACGGGGTGGACGGGGTCGCGGGCGAACTCGCTCTCGTGCACCGGCACTCCCCTGACGTACTGGACGGCGTCCCGCGTCGTCCGCCCCTCGGCGGGGAAGGCCGGCGCGACGACCACGGACCTGCGGCCGGAACCCGCCCACGCGGCGCGGATCTCGGCGGCGAGGTGGCCGCGGAGGGTGGAGTCCACCGTCTTGAGGAGCAGTCCCGCTCCGGCGAAGGCCGCGGCGGCGCGACGGGTGACCTCGGCCGCGGCGGCCTCGTCGAGGAGCCGGCTGCCGAGATCGACGGCGGTGACGCCGGGGGTGAGGCCGGGGGTGGACGGTGCCGGGGCGGCGAGCTGGATGCGGGCCGGGTGGCCGGCCCGGCGGAAGGGCGCGGCGCCGTCCGCGGCGCTGGTGAGGTCGTCGGCGAGGATGGCGAGGGCGGCCATGCCGGTGCCTCCAGAGGTGGGAGTGGGTCGCGGTGACGGACCCGATCTTGACCGGTGGTGTCGCGCCGCGACAAACGGCGACGGTAGGGGGCGGTGGCCGACGACGTCACCCGGGCGGGTTGCCGTACCGGGCGACGAGCGCGGCGGCGCGGTCGCGCAGGGCGGTGCGCAAGGACTGCGGGGCCAGGGCTTCGGCGTCCGTGCCGAGCTGCCACAGCGCCCACTCGGCGTGGCGGGCGTCCTGGAAGGTCACTTCCAGCCGCAGCCGCCCGTCGGTGTCGGGCTGTTCCGCGCGGACGGCCAGCGCGGTGTCCAGGAGTTCCTCCCGCCGCGCGGGGTTCAGCTTCAGCAGCACGGTGAGGTGGCTGTCGGAGAGGAACCGGGCGGAGCGCTCCCGCCAGATCCGGTCCAGGTCGACCCGGTCGGGGCGCTGTGCCGGTTCGGGCAGTTCCTCGGCGGCGCGCACCCGTGACAGCCGGTACGTGCGGTCCTCGCCGGACCTGGTGGCCAGCAAGTAGGCCCGGTCGCGGACGGTGACCAGACCGATCGGGTCCACCGTGCGCCACTCGGGCGTGCGCCCGGCGGCCGCGTAGTGGATGCGCAGTTTGTGCCCGGCGAGTACCGCGCGCCGGACCTCGAGCATGGTGGTGCCGGGTATCTCCTCCGTGACCAGTCTGCGGGAGAGCAGGTCCGTCTCCGGGTCGACGAGGAAGCGCCGGGCGGCGTCGCCGGCCGTGGCGCGGTGGTTCTCCGGCAGCGCGTCGACGACCTTCCGCATGGCCGAGGCGAGCGCCGAGCCGAGGCCGAACACCTGCTCGCCGCGGCCCGAGCCGGCGGTCAGCAGGGCGAGGGCCTCGTCGTGGTTCAGGCCGGTGAGTTCGGTCCGGAAGCCGGGCAGCAGGGCGAAGCCGCCGTGCCGGCCGCGTTCGGCGTAGACGGGGACGCCGGCCGCGGAGAGCGCCTCGATGTCGCGCAGCACCGTGCGCGTGGACACCTCGAGCTCGCGGGCCAGCGTCTCCGCGGTGAGCCGACCGCGTTGACGCAGCAGCAGGACGAGGGAGACCAACCGGTCGGCGCGCATGCGGGAACCGTAGCGGAATACATGACAGAGGGTGTCGTGATGTGCCGGGAGGCTCGTGATCACGACGTCGGGGCTCGGCGGTTGCCGGGCCGGTGGACGTCCGTACGCCTTCCTGCGAACCGAATGGAGTGGATGGAGCGATGGAACGAACCGCGGTCAATCCGGTGACGTGGTCGACGGAGTTGGGCTTCAACCAGGGTGAGGTCGTCTCCGGGCAGACACGGACCCTGTACCTCTCGGGCCAGGCCGCGACGGCCGACGACGGCAAGCCCCGGCACGAGGGGGACATGGCGGGGCAGTTGGGGCTATGCGTCGACAACATGGAGGCCGTGCTGAGGGAGGCCGGCATGTCGCTGGCGAACCTGGTCCGGCTCACGGTGTACACCACCGACGTGGATCTGCTCTTCCCGCATTACGGCGTGCTGGCCGGGCGGTTGGCCGCCGCGGGGGTGGCTCCCGCGACCACGATGCTCGGGGTGACGCGACTGGCCCTGCCAGGCCTGATGGTCGAACTGGAGGGCACCGCCGTCGCGTGATGCGGCATCGCCGCCCTCGGCCACCCGTGCCGTGCCGGTCCGGCGTCGGCACGGGTGGCCGGTGTCGGACGTGCGGGGCGGTGGTGACAGGCTGGGGTCATGAGAGCCACGGGTACGACGGGTGCACGCCAGAACGGCGGCCTCAACTCGCTGGGTGAGGTGGCGTGCCGCTACCGGGCGGGCGAGATCCCCCCGGAGGACCTGCCGATGATCGCCGCGGAGGCGCTCGCGGCGGGGCTGGACGCCCCGACGCTGTGCGAGCTGGCCGGCTGGCCGCGCACCGCGGATCCCCGCGACATCCGCGAGGCGTTCGAACAGGCCCTCTGCGAGTGCGGAATCGCGCTGCCCGATCCGGCGGTTGCGCGGCGCCACGGTCTGCGCCGGCTGGCGGCGCGGTTCGTGGCCGGAGAGCTGACGACCGCGGATCTGGCGACGGACGACTGGTGGGAGACGGAGGCCGAGACCGCCGAGGAGTGCGCGTTCGTGGCCCTGATCCCGCAGTGCGCGTGCTGCGTCGCGTACACGCTGGGCCTGGACGAACGTCAGTGGGACGCCGAGCTGCGCGTCGCGGCGGCGGCCCTGGCGTCGGCGTCGCCGCTCGCCCCCGGCTGCTGAGCGCGGCCGGGGGCGAGCGGCGACGTCAGTCGGACACGGACTCCTCGCCGGCGCGCCGGTAGCGCTCGAAGATCACGCGCGAGGCGAAGGTCCTGGTCTCGACCAGGTCCAGGCGCAGTTCGTCGAAGACGGGCGGCAGGAAGGGCGTGCCGCCCCCGACGACGACCGGATAGCGGAACATCTGCAGCTCGTCGACGAGACGCTGCTCGATCGCCGTCGCCGCGAGGCCGGCTCCGCCGATCCCGACGTCCTTGTCCGTCGCGTCCAGCGCCGCGGCGGCCTCCTCGGCCACGGACGCCTCGGCGAGCCGGGCGTTGCCCTGGACGCTGTCGAGCGTTCGGCTGAAGACGATCTTGGGGAGGGCGCACCAGACGTCGGCGAACTCGGCCTCGGCTTCGGTCGCGCGCATCGCGGGATCCGTCTCCCAGGGCAGCATGGTCTCGTAGAGCCTGCGCCCGCAGAGAAAGCGCCCGAGCTGCCGCGTCTGCTCGATGTGGAACCGGAACTGCTCGTCGTCGGGACGGGACCAGTCGAACGTGCCCTCACGGTCTTTGATGAACCCGTCCACGGAGACGCTCATCGAGTAGATCAGCACGGCGTCGAACCCTTCCCCACGAAGCGGCCTTCGGCGACATTCACCCCGGAAGACTCCCGCAGCGAACGCCGCGGTGCACCTTGACTCGCGGAGAGGTCAGGCGTTCGAGTCGTCGGGGGTGGTGGTTCGGGTGACGAGGCGTTCGTAGCGCTGGCGGGCGGCCTGGGGGGTGCCGAGGCCGAGGCCGAAGGCGATCTCGGGCCAGGTCATGCCGCGGCCGCGGGCCATCTGCAGGAGGCCGGCCTCGAGCTCGTCCATCTCGCCGCGGACGAGCGGCACGAGGCTCAGGGCGGCGGTGATGTCCGCGCGGTCCACCTCGGGTTCGCCCTCCTCCAGCAGGGCCGCGCCGCTGAGCAGGAACGACACCAGCCGTACGGCCTCGTGCGGGGCCAGCACGTACGGGTGCGTCTGGCGGCCGCGCTGCTCGCTCGTCGCGGCGTGCCGCTCGGCGATGCGGAAGAGCGAGGCATGGACGCGCTGCGCGCGGGCCTGCTCCGGGTCGGCGGGAGTGAAGGGGTCCGTGGCCTCGGTGGTCTCGGTGGCGGGCGTCGGGTCGGGAGTCGCTGTCATGGGTCCAGGATGCAGGGGCACACATCACGGTGTCAACGAGTTAAGATGAACAAGTTGTTTGCTTCCTGCGTGTGCCTACTGCAAGGCGTGCACCCGGGTGCGGGCGTCCGGCGGGCCGAGGGTCAGGCCGTTCTCGTCCAGCGCGTTGAAGACCGTGAGCCGGCGGCCACCCTCGAACGCGAAGGCGACGTCGATCCCCTCGCCGGCCCTTCCGTCGGGGCCGATCCACTCCACGAACTCGACGCGCGCCAGGGTCCGGCCCAGCACGGAGGCCGGCTCCGGCAGTGCGTCGTCACGCCAGCACAGGTCGAAGTCCGGCCAGACGACCGGCCGGCGGGGGTCACACTGGTTCCAGGTGACGGACAGCTCGTCGAACTTCTTGTGGTTCAGTTCGAGCCGCTCCCCCTCGAAGTCGAGCAGGACGGGACAGTCGGCGAACCATTCGTCGTCCTCCGTGTCCCACACCACCCACACGCCTGACAGCCGCCGCCCCACCAGCCCCCGCAGCCGCCGCCCGTGCGCCGCCTCGACGGCACGGCCGCCGACGAGCCACTCGGGCCGGTATCCCGCGATGCCGAAGTCGAACACGTCCCGCCCTTCACCCACAGGACTCCACCCGCACCTTGCTCCCGGCCCCCGGGCGCGCCACATCCTCGACGGCGACACAGATCCCGAAGACGCGCTCGTACCCGGTCCAGCCGTTCACCCGCCCCCGGTTGTTGCTGATCCGCATCCGTCGCCTCGCCCGGTCGACGGCGGAGACGAGATGCAGGTACACGGTTCCCGAGACCTTGGTGAGGACGATGTCGCCGGGCCCGACCCGCTCGGGGTCCGCGGGCGCCACGGTCACCCGCTGACCGCTACGGATCAGCGGGACCATCGAGGACCCTCGGGGGCGGAACTCCACGGTCTGGCCGGCGGCCACGCGCCCGGCCATGACGTCCATCATGCCCATCGCCCGATCCTGCCCGGCGGGACCGGCGACGGCCAGTGATTTTCGGCAGAGCCGGTCGTCGATTTCTCTGCCCTTTTCGCATATCGGGTGGAACCATGTCTTTCCGGGAGGTGTCTTCCCCTGTGACACCACAGTCCCCACCGCACCAAGGAAATCGGGGGCGTCATGTTCCACCGCAAGGGCCTCGCGGCCGCCGCCGCGGGCATGCTCCTCACCGCCGGGATCGGCGCCACCATCCCGGCCTCCGCTTCCGCTCCGCAGTCCGCCTCCGCCTCCACCACCGCCCCGTCGACCGCACTCGTGGTCAACGCCCGGTGGGGCGGGCACGGCTCCTTCGACCGGCTCGTCATCGACGTGAAGGGCAAGATGCCGCCCGTCACGGTGAAGCCGGTGAAGGTCCTGCGGTACGACGGCTCCGGGAACAGGGTTCCGCTCGCCGGGAAGTACTTCCTGGAGATCAAGCTCTCCCCCGCCGCCGCCCACAACGACGCCGGCCAGTCCGTCTACAAGGGGCCCCGGCTCGTGAAGATCTGGCTGCCGACGCTCAAGGGGCTCGCGTTCACCGGAGACTTCGAGGGCGTCGTCACCTTCGGCACCGCCTTCCACACCAAACCCGTGTACAAGACGTTCACCCTGCACTCCCCGGAGCGCTTCGTGCTCGACGTCCGGAACACGGCCCACTGCCCCGTCTGAGCCGCACGGCCGGACGGGCCGAACACCGCGGGCCCGGCCCACCCCACCGCCGGGCCCGCCCCCTGCCGTCGCGCTACGCGAACGCCCCGGTCTCCAGGTACACCGCCGCACCCTCCCGGCGCGCCCGGTCGATGTGCGCGAGCCGGTGGAAGTTGCGCGGGGACATGATCCGCTCCCACTCGGCGAGCGTGAGCACCCGGTACTCGGTGTGCTCCTCCGGGTCCAGGACGACGCCCGCGATCTGCTCGTCGTCAAGCGTCCCGCCGTCGAAGATGAAGCCGATGTGGTTGGCGGGCCAGTCCTCGCCGCACGGCGCCAGGAAGTGCGCGGCGAGCAGCCGCGGCTCGCCCTCGAACAGGATCCCGGTCTCCTCCCGGCACTCGCGCACGGCCGTCTGCCAGGGCGTCTCCCCCGGGTCCATGTTCCCGCCCGGCCACTGCCAGGCACCCGAGCCGTACACCGAGCGGAGCTGGAACGGCCGGCCGGCGGTGTCGGTGAAGTACAGACAGGCGTACGCCGTGGCCTTCGGCAGGGTCGCGACGTACTCGACGGGTGGCAGCCAGGTCCTCGCCATGAAGTCAGCTTTCTCTCGACGGTTCTCCCGGCCCATCCTGGCGGCCGGCCCGCGCCGATCCGACCGCCTCCGTGCGGATCACCGGATCGGGTGAGCCGCGGTCGGCCGGCCCGCCCGTCAGCCCCAGTCGAGCGGCTCCAGGTCCAGGCGGCGCATCACCCGGCGCTCGTGGAACAGCCGCCCCACGAGGGCGCTGCCGTAGACCACGAAACCCACCCCGACCAGCCAGGACTGGAGCACGAGGACCGTGCCGAACTGGCCGTACGTCACCGCGTTCGAGGCGATCAGCGGGGAGAAGACGAACTGCGAGAACACCCGCAGCCCCAGCAGCCCCAGGGCCGTGAGGACCGCCCCCGGCATCAGGGCGCGCCAGCGGATGCGGCCGCAGAGCAGGAAGCGCTGCGACCACCAGAAGAACAGGAAGGCGCCGGCGAGGTCGGCCAGGGACACCGCGACCGTCAGCCAGGCGGACGACTGCGCCGGCTGGGGCGCGGCGACGAACAGCAGCAGCGCGCCGATGAGGACGGCGAGCCAGACGACGTGCCGCCACATGGTGTGCCAGCGGGCGGTGGGCAGGTCCCACACCCGCTCGTACCCGGTCTGCACCGCCGAGCCGAAGGTGACGCCGAACGCGGCGAGCGCGGCGAGACCGAAGGCGGTGGTCCGCTGCAGGGCCTGCCCGGGCTTTCCGAAGAGCAGCTCGACCTCCTCCTGGGAGACCTCCGTGACTCCGAGTCCGGCGACCAGCCAGCGCGCGAAGCCCTGGCCGCTGGCCAGGTCGGCGGCGGCGACCACGATGAGGAGCGGGACGAGCGTCAGCAGGCTCAGCGCCGCGAAGCCCATCGCCCGGTGCATCAGCTCCATCTCCCGGCCGCGGGCCCAGACCAGTCCGACGGCGGAGAAGATCACGTGCTCGTGGAACCGGTGGAACCAGTGGCCGTGCGCGGGCTCGGGTCCGGTGGAAGGGGGCATGCACCGTCGAGTACCCGCACGGGGCCCCGACGTCCCCGTCGTGCCGCCGAACGGGGGACGGCACGTTCGTCGAACGAGCGGGCCTAGAGGCTGTGTTCCTGGAGTACGCCGGAGAGTTTCTCCGGGTTCACCTGGAACCGCAGGTTCACCACGCGCCCGTCGACCAGGTCGAAGGTGACCGCCGCGACCGGCACGTCGCCCCGGAAGGCGAGCGCGCCCTCCTCGCCGTTGATGTGGGCGCGCCGCGTCGTGATGCCCTGGGCCTCCGGCTTGGCCATGACGCCGAGGATGAAGCGGGCGATCGCGTCGGCGCCGTGCAGCGGCCGGAGCGCGGCCCGGACCTTGCCGCCGCCGTCGGACCAGGCCGTGACGTCGGGGGCGAGGAGTTCCATGACGGCGTTGAGGTCGCCGCCGGCGCAGGCGGCGAGGAAACGGTCCGTCACCTCGCGCCGCCGGGTGCTGTCGGTGTCGTACCGGGGACGGCGGGCCTGTACGTGTTCCCGCGCCCGGTGGGCGGTCTGACGGACCGTGGCCTCGCTGCGCCCGAGGGTCTCGCCGATCTCGGCGTACGAGTAGCCGAACGCCTCGCGCAGCAGGAAGACGGCGCGTTCTAGGGGGCTCAGGCTCTCCAGGACGACCAGCAGGGCCGTGGAGACCGTGTCGGCGAGTTCCGCCTCGTCGGCGATGTCCGGTGTGGTGAGCAGCGGTTCGGGCAGCCAGGGGCCGACGTAGGCCTCGCGGGCGGCTCGGGCGGAGGTGAGCCGGTCGAGGGAGAGGTTGGTGACGGTCCGCACGAGGTAGGCACGGGGGTTGCGGACGGTGGAACGGTCGGCGCGGTCCCACTGGAGCCAGGCGTCCTGGAGCACGTCCTCCGCGTCGGTGACGCTGCCGAGCATGCGGTAGGCGGTGGCGAAGAGGAGCCGCCGGTGCTCGGTGAACGGCGTGAGCGGGTCGGCGGCGGACGGCGTGTCGATCACTCGTGCCACCCTGCCAGCCGCCCCGACCGTACGGCAAGCGGGATCGGGGCGCGGCGGACGGGAGTTGGCGTGGGTCAGGGGCGGCCGACGGCGCGCGGGGACGCTTCGCGGCGGGATTCCCGGGTGCAGCGGTCCGCGGCGGGGACCTCCGCGCCGCCGGGCAGAACGGCGGTCGACGCCTGGAGCGCGGCGCTCACGAGCGTCGCGAGCAGGTCGATGTCGGACTGCATGTCGAGACGGACCGTCACCCAGGCGGAACCGGCGCGGAGTCGTACCGCGGTGGATCCGATGAGTGCCGGACGGAGTTTGGCGATCATGGATCGGGTGAGGTGGACGTCGGCTTCGTGCTCTCCGTGGAAGTGCACGATCTCCTGCGTGGTGGTGCGCAGTCCGAGTTCCGCACCGCAGTGGGCTCGGTCGGCGATCAGCGACGGCCAGCTCATCAGCCGTTCACTGGCGTGCCGGGCAGTGTTCATACCCGGATCGTGCCGCCCTTCGGGTGACTCGCACAAGCGGGATGAGCGAGCAATTCGCGTCGTCACCGCGCGAGTACGCATCCGGCAGCGTACGGGTGTACGAACCGGGAGGTTTCGGCGGCCCGCCGCCGCGAAGAGACGCTCAGACGACGGAGACCGGGGTGCGGTCGCGTATGCGGGCGGCGAGTACGGCGACGTCGTCCTCGGCGTTGCGGGCGTCGAGCCGGACGAGCACCTCCTCGACGACGGCCTCCAGGCCGGAGCCCGGGGGCATGCGGACGCCGGCCAGCCGGTCCAGGGAGTGGTCGATGTCCTCGCCCCGGCGCTCCACGAGCCCGTCGGTGAAGAGGAGCAGCGTCTCGTGGGCGGACAGCTCGCGGGTGCCGAGTTCGTAGCCGCCGACGCCGGTGCCGAGCGGGGGTCCCACCGGTACGTCGACGATCTCGGCGGACCCGTCGGCGGTGAAGACCACCGGCGGCAGGTGTCCGGCGCTGGCGAAGCCGGCGGCGCCGCGCGCCGGGTCCACCTGGACGAGCAGACAGGTGGCGGGGCGGCGGGCGCCGTCCTCGGCGACGGCGGCGTCGAGCTGGCGCAGGACGCGGTGCGGAGGGAGGTCGGTGGAGGCGACCTCCCTCAGGGCGGTGCGGTAGGCGTTCATGTCGACGGCGGCGTCGAGTCCGTGGCCCATCACGTCGCCGACGACGAGCAGGGTGCGGCCGAAGTGGAGCCGGACGGTCTCGAACCAGTCGCCGCCCACGAGGGTGCGCCGGCCGGCCGGGAGGTAGCGGCCGGCGACCTCCAGGTTCGGGTGGGGGCGACCGGGCTCGGCGACGAGGGCGCGCTGCAGATGCAGCGCGGTGTCCTCGATCGCGGCGAGGCGGCGCGCGTGGCCGAGGTGGAGCGCGGCGAGGCGGGCGGTGGTGCGCAGGGTGGCGCGCTCGTGCCCGGTGAAGGCGGCGGCGGCGCGGGTCACGAGGAGGGTGCCGTGGAGCAGGCCCTGGGCGGCGAGGGGGACGGTGACCAGGTCGGCGGGGTCGGCGGCCTCCAGGAGTTCGGCCGGTCCCGACCGGGCGACGCGGTGGCCGGACGCGCGCTGACCGGGGCGGGACGGCGCAGCGGCGGGGAAATCCTCCGTCGGCGCGTCCTTCGCCTCGGCAGGCTCCGGGAGGAGGTCGACCGCGGCAGCGTCGCAGAGCCGCAGCCGGTCGTGCAGGAGGTGCACGAGTTCGCGGCAGACCGCTTCCGTGTCGAGGGTCGTTCCGAGCCGCTCGGCAGCCTCTTCCAGGGCCCGCAGCCGGTCGCGCACCGCTGCGTGCTCGCGGGCCGAGGTCTCCTGAGGTCCCTCACTCGCCGACACGGCACCTCCATCACGGCAGCCACGCTGGGCAGCACCGTCACAGCCATTCCACCAGCACCACGGGCACCCCGGCACACCGAACGGGTGACGGGGGATCGTTTCAGCAGGTCAGAGAGGTACGACGGGGTGACAACCGGGGAAGGCGAGTCCTGTCGTGCGCTCCGCACGGCCAGCAGCTTATCGATCAAGGATTCCCATGCGTCTTCGCCTTGCCGCGACCGCCGCCGCCGGCGCCTTCGCCCTCCTCCTCTCCCTCCCCGGCTCCGCCTCGGCCGCCTCGGGCCAGTTCACGTACGTGTACGCCGACGAGAACGGTGACCCGGCCGTCGGGCGGCTCTTCGACCCGCCCAGCGGCGTCTGCCTCACGCTGTCCGAGGTGGCGGACGAGGCGACGACCCCGCCCGCCCACTCGCCGCGCAACCGCACGGACGCGGTCGCCACGGCGTTCACCGGCACGGACTGCACCGGCGACGCCTTCTCCATGCGGCCGCACACGGGATACGGCTCGGAGCGGCTGAAGCTGCGCTCGGTCTTCTTCTCCTGAGCCCTGCGCACCGGTCCGGGCGGCTCGGCTCCCTCCGGCGAGCCGCCCGGAGATGCGGACCGCCCCGATCACGCCTGCGTGACGTTCGCCGCAAAGACGCGCGCGGCGTTGTGCGGCGGCGCGCACGGTGATCGAGTACGGGCGACAGGAACCGTGCGGCCGTGCGTGCCGCGAGAGTCGGGGGGATCCATGACGACCGGGGACGACGCCTCCACCGGGTACTTCACGTCGGTGGACGACGTGGCCGTGCGGCTCGCCGAGACGGGCTATCTCGCCTCCCCCGCCGTCGCCACGACCGTCTTCCTGGCCGACCGGCTCGGCAAACCGCTGCTGGTGGAGGGCCCGGCCGGCGTGGGCAAGACCGAGCTGGCCAAGGCCGTCGCGCAGGTCGCCGAGGCCCGTCTCGTACGGCTCCAGTGCTACGAGGGCGTGGACGAGTCGCGGGCGCTGTACGAGTGGAACCACGCCAAGCAGCTGCTGCGGATCACCGCGGGCCGGGGCGAGAGCTGGGACGAGACCCGCACGGACATCTTCGGCGAGGAGTTCCTGCTGCCCCGGCCGCTCCTGACGGCGATCCGCGGCGACGAGCCGAAGGTGCTGCTCGTCGACGAGCTGGACAAGGCGGACATCGAGGTCGAGGGCCTGCTCCTGGAGGTCCTCGGTGACTTCCAGGTGACCGTGCCGGAGTACGGCACGATCCGGGCGACGCGCCGCCCGTTCACGGTGCTCACCTCCAACGCCCACCGCGAGCTCTCCGAGGCGCTGCGCCGCCGCTGCCTGTTCCTCCACATCGGCTACCCCGACGAGGAGTTGGAGCGCCGCATCGTCCGCATGAAGGTGCCGGGCGTCGACGAGACGCTGACGGCCTCGGTGGTGCGGGTCGTGGCCGCGCTGCGCGCGATGGACCTGCGCAAGGCGCCGTCCGTCGCGGAGACCGTGGACTGGGCCCGCACGCTGCTGGCGCTCGGGGCGACGACGCTGGACGAGACGGTGGTGCGGGACAGTCTCGGGGTGATCCTGAAGCACCAGGAGGACGTCCTGAAGGCCGCCGCCAAGCTCGACCTGGACGCCGTGTGAGCGTCGAGCCGGGCACGTCGCCCGCGGAGGGCGTCTCCGGCCGGCTGACCGGTCTGGTCCGGACGCTGCGCGCGCACGGCCTGCGCATCGGGCCGGGCGAGACCGTGGACGCCGGTCGGGCCCTGGAGGTCCTCGGGTTCGCGGACCGGGAGCGGATGCGGGAGGGCCTGGCGGCCACGCTGCTGCACCAGGAGGGGCACCGGCCCCTGTTCGACCGCGTCTTCGACCTGTACTTCCCGCTGCGCGTCGGCATCCCGGACGCCCCGCCCGCCCAGGAGGGGCCGCCCGACACCGCCGAGCTGCGCGAGCGCCTGGTGGCGGCGCTGGCGGCCAGCGACGAGGCACTGCTCGGACGGCTGGCGGCGGAGGCGGTGGGCGCGCTCGGCGGGTACGGCACGACGCCCGGGTCGGACGGCTGGTCCTCGTACCAGACTCTGCAACGGCTGCGGCCCCAAACACTGCTCGTACGGGTCCGGGAGGCGGTGCGGGCCGGCCGGGCGGCGGCCGGCGGGTCCGGCGGCTCGGGCGCCCCGGCCGAGGGCGAGATGTTCACCGACCGGCTGGACGACGACGAGATCCGGCGCCGGATCGAGGCGTTTCGGGAGCAGGTCGCGACCGAGGCGCGGAGGCGTGTCGCCGAGCAGCGCGGCACCGAGCGGATCGCCCGGCGCGCGGTCGGCGGCACCGCGGACGGCGTGGACTTCCTGCTGGCGGGTCGCGCCCAACTCGACGAACTGCGCCGTACGGTGCGCCCGCTGGCCCGCAAGCTGGCCACCCGCCTCGCCGCGCGGCGCAGGAAGGCGGCGCGGGGAACCATCGATCTGCGGCGGACGCTGCGCGGTTCGCTGTCGACCGGCGGTGTGCCGATGCGTCCGGTGCTGCGCCGGCGGCGGCCGGGCCGGCCCGAACTGGTGCTGCTGTGCGACGTGTCGGGGTCGGTGGCCGGCTTCGCGAACTTCACGATGCTGCTGGTCCAGGCCCTGCACGACCAGTTCAGCAAGGTCCGGGTGTTCGCCTTCGTCAATCGGGTGGACGAGGTCACCGACCTGGTGGCGCGCGCCTCGGCCGATCCCGCCGGCCTCGGTGAGCGGGTCCTCGCGGAGGCGACGCTGACGGGCTGGCACGGCCAGAGCGACTACGGCGCGGCACTGGGCGAGTTCGCCGAACGGTACGTGGAGGCGGTCGGCCCCCGGACCGTCGTGTTCGTGCTCGGGGACGCGCGGACGAACATGAGCGATCCGAACCTTCCCGCGCTGAAGACCGTCGCGGACCGGGCGCGGCGGGTGTACTGGCTCAACCCCGAGCCGCCGTCGCTGTGGCAGACCGGCGACTCGGTGGCAGACACGTACGCCGGGCTCGTCGAGATGCATCCGTGCCGCAACGCCCGTCAGCTGGGCGCGCTGATCGCGCGGCTGCTGCCGGTGTGACACCGCGGGCCGCCTCCCGGCGCGCGTCTTCAGGAGCGGACCGAGGCGGCGCGGTAGCGGGACGGGGTGATGCCGTACCGGTCGACGAACGCCTGGCGCAGGGACTCCGTCGTGCCGAAGCCGCAGCGGCCGGCGACGGCGGTGAGCGGCAGCGTCCCGCCGGCGAGGAGCTGGGCGGCGGCCTCGGTGCGCACCCGCCGCACGTACCGGCCGGGCGTGGCGCCGAGGTGCTCGCGGAACAGGCGGGTGAGGTGCCGCTCGCTGACGCCGCCGAGGGCGGCCAGCGTGGCCGTCGACAGATCGCCGTCGAGATGGCCGGTGATGTGCGCCGCCATCCGCCGGACGAGGTCGTCGGTCACGGGCGGGGCGTCGGTGAAGATGCTCATCTGGGCCTGGTTGCCCGGTCTTTGCAGGTAGACGACCAGCTCCCGGGCGATGCGACGGGCGGGTTCGGCGCCGTGGTCCTCCTCGACGAGGGCGAGGGCGAGGTCCAGGGCGCTGGTGACGCCGGCGGCGGTGAGGACGTGTCCGTCGCGTATGTAGATGGGTGTCGCGTCGACGTCGACGGAGGGGTGTCGCCGGGCGAGCCGGTCGGCGTACCGCCAGTGCGTGGTGGCGCGGCGGCCGTCGAGGAGGCCGGCGGCGGCGAGGATGCCCGCTCCGGTGCAGACGGAGGCGACGCGCCGGCTGACCGCGGCGAGCCGGCGGACGTGGGCGACGATCCGGGCGTCGGAGGTGGCCGCCTCGAACCCGAACCCTCCGGCGACGATCAGCGTGTCCAGCGGGCCGGTGAGCCGCTCCAGGCTCTCGTGGCCCTGCATCACCAGGCCGGTCGGGCAGGTGATGGGCCGTCCGCCGGGCGTGGCCAGCAGGACGCGGTACGGGGGCTTCACCTCCCCGGTGACGTTGGCCATGGCGAGGCTGGTGTTGAGGGAGGCGATCTCGAGGAGCTCTGCGCCGTCGTACCCGACGACCACGATGCGGCGTTCCATGCCGTCAACCTAGGCCGGAAGGACGGCTACCCCAAGGTTTCGGACCTCCCGCGCCACCGGACTTCCGCCGGGGCGGGGCGCCGCGGACCGTGGGGGCATGGAGAACACACAGCAGCAGCACGTCCACGTCGCCGGCCGTCTCGCGCGGCGCTGGCCCACGGTGGTGGCCCTGGTCTCGGTCGCGGTCATCTTCTGGGACGGCGGGGTCGACTGGCGGTCCTTCGCCGTCATCATGGTCGCCCTGCCGGGCGCGTACCTGGTCTTCGGGACGCTGCGGGGCGAGTTGCGCAGCCTGCGCGCGTTCGGGATCCAGCTCGCGGGGCTCGCGCTCTGGTCCGCGCCCGCGCTGGCGGCCTTCGCGCTCGGCGACCCCTGGGCGGTGTACATCGTCGCCGGGGCCTGGTTCGCGCACGCCGCCTGGGACTTCGCGCACCACCGGGCCCGCGCGGTGGTGCCGCGGGCGTACGCGGAGTGGTGCATGGTCGTCGACGCGCTGGTGGCGGTGGGGCTGGTGTGGTCCGCCTGAGCCTGTTTGGCCAGGAGCCGCCAACCGCGTCTGCGCGGCCCGGCCCGGGGAAGCAATCACTCGACGTGAGCGCGAGCGGCGCTTCTGACGGGAGGGGACGGGATGTCGGTGACGCGGGTGGGCGGTGACGGCGGGGCGCGGCCGCGGGTGCTGCTGCTGTGCGAGGGCGGCAAGAGCCGTTGGGAACAGTTCCTGGACGCGTACGAACGGGCGCGAGCCCGGCGTGATCGACGAGCCATCCCCTGAGGCCCGGTCCGGGCGGTGCGACGACCGGCGCGCCCGCTTGGTGCGGGTGACCGACGTGGGGTTCCTTGGGTGGCACGCCGTACGCGACCCCGAGGAGCCCCGCACCATGGCCGAGTACCGGATCGAGAGCACCCGTGACGGGTTCCGCCGCTGGACCGCCCGCAACGACCGGGGCGCGGAGGTCCGGATCGCCGCGGCGGACGACGACGCGGCTCAGCCGTCGTTCACGCCGGTGGAGCTGCTGCTCGCCGCCATGGCGGGCTGCGGCGGGCTCGTGGTCGACCGGACGGCCCGGACCGTCGACCACGACGACCTGCGGATCGTCGTGGAATCGGTGTCCGGCCCGGACGACGACGGCCGGCTCGGCCGGATCAGGGTCAGCTACGAGCTGGACCTGCCGGCGGAGGACGCCCGGGCCGTGGAGACGTTCGCCCGGGGCGTGCGGCTGACCCATGAGCGCTACTGCACGGTCAGCCGCACCGTCGAGCACGGCGCCGCCGTGGAGGCGGTGCTGCCCGACGGCACGACCGCCTTCCAGGGCGGCTGACCGGCCTCCGCCGTCACTCGTCCACGGGCCAGATGCCGGCCGCCGCGCGCTCCGCGGCGGCGTGCCACCAGGCGGGCGGGGAGGCCGTCGGGCGGGAGGTGGGCTGGTCGGGGTGGAGCCCCAGGGGCGGCAGGGCCTCGGCGCGGACGCGAACGTCGAACCAGCCGCGCCAACGGCCGTCCGGGCCCGGTCCGCAGCTCAGGCCGATGCGGAGGTCGTCGGGGCGGAACGGCATCCAGTCGATGCCCCGCTCACGCAGTCAAGCGCGGAGCGCGGCCAGGGGGGCCGGGCAGCCGGGCAGGTTCTCGTACGCGGCGACGGTGATCCACTCGGGCTCGGGGGTGTGTGCGGCGATCATGGGTCCATCATGCACCCGGTCTCGGGCGCGGCGGCCCGTCCCGTTAGCGTGGGGGCATGGAACTCATGGGGCAGATCTCCGCCGACCGTCCGCTGCTGGTGCTCGCCGTCAAGGAAGAGGCACAGCATCTGGACACGCGCCTGCCGGTGCTGCTGACCGGCATGGGGAAGGTCAACGCGGCCACGGCCCTCGCCACCGTCCTCGGACGGGGGCCGCTGCCCTCGGCGGTCGTGAACCTCGGCACGGCCGGTGCGCTGCGCCCCGGCCTTTCCGGGACGCACGTCATCGGCACGGTGATCCAGCACGACCTCGACGGCGAGCTGCTCGCGTCGCTCACCGGGGAGCTGTACGGCGCTCCCCTGACGCTGCCGGAGCCGGACGGCGGTCCGACGCTGGCCACCGGTGACGCGTTCATCTCGGACGAGGCCGCCCGGGCCCGGCTCGCGGAGCGGGCGGCGCTGGTCGACATGGAGGGCTACGCCCTGGCGACGGTGGCGCAGCGGGCCGGCGTGCCGATCCGGCTCGTGAAGCACGTCAGCGACGAGGCCGGCGAGGGCGCGGCACGCAGCTGGCGCGAGTCGGTCGCCGACTGCGCCCGCGCGCTGGCCGGCTGGGCGGCCCGGCACGTACCGCACCACTCCTGAGCCGCGGTCCCGTCACGGCGTGGCGGGGCGGGCTCCGGCCAGGGCCCGCAGGAGGGTCTCGGCGAAGCCGTCGGGATTGTCGATCAGCATGTTGTGCCCGGCGCCGGGCACCTCGAAGACCGGGACGCCGGCCGCCGCCATGGCGTCCGCCTCCGCGTCGGGACGGCTGTGCGCGCCGACCAGGAAGGCACGCGGCCGGTCGAGCCCGGTGAGCAGGTCGCCCTCGGCGGGCGCGTCGCCCACGACCAGGGCGACGGCGCTGCGGTGCAGGGCGACCGGGTCGGCGAGACGCAGCCGCGCCGCGTAGTCGGGGGCCTGCTCGGCGACCATGCGGGCATGGCCCTCGCGGACGAACTCCGCCTCGGACTGTCGCGCGACGGGGGTGCTGAACACCCCGCCGCCGGGGTAGAGGTTCGGCTCGGCCACGACGAGCCGGGCCACCAGGTCGGGGCGCGCGGCGGCGAGCCGGATCGCGACCGCACCGCCCATCGAGTGGCCGACGAGGTCCACGTCGCGGAGCCCTTCGTGGTCGAGCAGTTCGGCGACGACCGCGGCCTGCTCGGCCATGGTGTACCCGAAGTCCCGCGGCCGGTCGCTGAGTCCGTGGCCGAGCAGGTCGACGACCAGCGCACGCGACCCCCGCAACCCGGGCCGCGCGACGACGTGCGCGAAGTCGGAGGGCCCGGTGCACCCCAGCCCGTGCACGTACACCCGCACCGGCGCCCCCGCCTCGTCGCCCGGCAGGTCGAGCCACCGCACGTACGCCCGTGTTCCCTTGAGTTCCAGCTCTCGCACCCCGAACCCCCTGTGAAGCAGTCATTCTGCGTCCCGTCACGACGAGTCGGCCACTCTAGAGGGCCCCTTGACGGACCTCACCACCGGGGCAGTCACGGACCCGGCAACCCTCCCGTCCCCCGCGGCGCGGGCATGCCGACACGGGACCTACGGTGGCCGGTACGGCAGGACCGTCACCGTCACGTCGCCGGCCGACCGGGAGAAGTACGCGACCGCCGCCGAACCGCGCGCCCCGAGGCGTTCGACCGCGCCTTCCCCGGCTTCCACAGCGAAGCCCACGGCGTCACCATCGACCCCGGCACCGGCGACTACCTGATCGAATGCGTCCGCCAGGCGCCGTGACCGGGGGGCGCTCCGTCCGGTCCGTCCGGTGCCCCCGCGGCAGCGGCGCCGGCCGAGTCCTCGGCCCGCCGCGCGAGCGTCTGGGCGACGGCCAGATCGCGGTAAAGGGTGCTGGTGGCCAGGAGTTCGTGGTGACGTCCCTGCGCCGTGACGCGGCCGTCGGTCAGGACGACGATCCGGTCGGCGTGCTGGACGGTGGAGAGGCGGTGGGCGATGACCAGGACGGCGCACTGCCGGCCGATGTCCTGGAGGGCGGCGGTGAGCGCGGCCTCGTTGACGGCGTCCAGGTGGGAGGTGGGCTCGTCGAGGAGGAGGAGCGACGGGCGCGTGAGCAAGGCACGGGCCAGGGCGACGCGTTGGCGTTCGCCGCCGGAGAGGGTGGCGCCGTGCTCGCCGACGGGGCCGTGCAGGCCGTCGGGCATGCGGTCGACGACGCCCTGCAGGCGCGTCAGGCGGACCACGCGGCCGACCTCGTCGTCGGGCGCGTCCGGGACGCCGTAGGTGATGTTGTCGTGGAGGGTGCCGCTGACGACGTGGGTGTTCTGGTCGACGACGGCGATGCGCTCCCGGCAGGCCTCGCGGCTGAGTTCGGCGGCCGGCCGGCCGTCGAAGTAGAGGGTGCCGGAGTCCGGTTCGTAGAAGCGCGCGACCAGCGCGAAGATCGTGCTCTTGCCCGCGCCCGAGGCGCCGACGAGCGCCACCTGCCCCCGGCGCGGCACGGCGAAGGAGACGCCGCGCAGCACGGGGGTGCCGGAGGGGTAGGTGAAGTGGACGTCGTCCAGGACCAGGGCCGGTGCGGTGTCCGTGTCGTCCTGGGCGGTCGCCGGCATTGACGGCGGAGTGCCGGCCGGCGTGGGGCAGGCCGGTTCCACGGGCAGTTCCAGGGCTTGCGCGACGCGCGCGTGTGCGCCCATGCCGCGCTGGATGAGGCCGACCGCGCGGAACACGGCGGACAGGGGCAGGACCAGGTAGGAGGCGTACAGCAGGAAGGCGACCAGGTCTCCGAGGGACTGTCCCTGCCCCACCCGCAGTCCGCCGATGACCAGGACGATCAGGAACGAGCCCTGGACGGCCAGTTCGACCGCCGAGCTCATGACGGCGGCGTACTTCGCGGTGCGGATGCCGTACGTGCAGGCCTCGTCGACGCGGTCGCCGATGCGGCCCGCCTCCCGTTCCTCCGCCCGGTGCACCCGCACCATGGGAAGCGCCCCGAGGGCGCGCTCCAGGTCGGCGGCGACCGAGCCGACGGCGTGCTGCATGCGTTCCGACGCCGCCCTGATCCGCTTGAGCAGCGAGCCGACCACGGTCGCGGCGACGGCGACGGTCACGGCGACGAGGAGAAGCAGCAGGGGGTCGATCCACGCCATCAGCGCCAGCGCGCCGACGGCGGCCAGCGCCCCGGTGACGAGGTCCACGAGGGCCTGGGACACCACCTCGCGCAGCAGGACGGTGTCGGAGGTGACCCGGGCGACGAGATCGCCGTTGCGCAGCCTCCCGTACTCGCGCATCTCCAGTCTCAGCAACCGCCCGACCAGGCTGAGCCGCAGTTGCCGTACGACTCCTTCCCCGGTGCGCTCCAGCAGGAACCGGCCGACGGCGCCGGTGACGGCCTCGGCGGCGAACACGGCGCCCAGGAGCAGCAGCGGTGGCCAGAAGGCGCCGTCCCCGGTGTGCGCGTCCACCACCTGTTTGGCGAACAGCGGCTGCGCGAGTCCCAGCGCGGAGGCCGCCAGCGTGAGCAGGGCTGCGGCGGCGATGGCGGGCCGGTGTCCCTCGGTCAGTCCGTACACCGCCGCGATCGCGGCCCGGTCGGCCCCGGGGCGGGCACGGCGCCTTCGCCCGTGCCGTGCGGTCACCGGGTCTCCGCTTCCGGCAGCGGGCCGATGGTGATCAGGCGGGCGAAGTAGTCGTCCGGCACCCCCTCGTCGACCGGCCGGCCCGCCACCTCGATCCAGGCGTGGGCGGTGAACGGCGGCACGACGCGCACTCCCGTGCACCAGGTGGGCCAGGCACCGGAGAGCCGGCACAGCAGGGTGGCGCCGATGGAGCGGGGCAGACAGCCCTTGGGTCCGGCGCAGCGCAGACTCACCGCGCACATGGCGTCCCGCGCGTTCTTGGCCTGACTCGCGTCGGCCGGTGCCGCGCCGCGGCGGAGCAGTCCGAGGACCGCGCGGATCCGTCGGGGCGGCAGGGCGGACAGGAGCAGAGCCGGTACGAGGACGAGGCCGGCGGCGACCCGGCGACCGAGCGGGACGCCGTCCGGCCGCTCGATGGCGCTCGGGGTGGTCATACGATCAGTCCGCCGGAGCGCAACTGCCGGACGAGGGCGGTGATGTCGGCACGGGCCTGTGCGTCGTCGATGTCGAACTCCTCGACGAGCGCGGCCGCGGCGGTGTCCTCGTCGCCGCCGTCCATCAGCGTGCCGACGACGCGTGTCGCGGTCGGGTTCAGCTCCCAGTAGTCACCGGACCGCTGGTTCAGCAGAACGGTGCCGTACTCGGTCTTGGCGGTGGTGACGTCGGGGCCGAAGCGCAGTGCCATGGAAGCTCCTTGGTCGGCGTGGGGGCGACGGTCGGACTGGTTCAGTTCGATCCGCGGCCGGGACCGGTGGTCGAGGTTCGTTCGGGCGTCCTGACGCGCGCGGGCGAGCGAGCGCAGCCACACTTCGGCCGCGATGGTCGAGTACAGGACGGCGTCGCGCAGTTCGGGGGTGGCGGGGCGCTGGGCCAGCCGGCGCAGGTGTGCGCCGTCGACCAGGCCCATCCGCTCCAGATGCGAGTCCTCCCACAGGGCCAGGAGGTCCCCGCGGTGCCGGCGGAGCCCGTCGGCGGCATCCATCGACGCGGCCGCCTTGTTGCTGCGCCGCAGGCAGGTCTCGGGCACGATCCCGTCCATGGCGGCGGTGAGCAGCGGCTTGTAGCGCCAGGGGGTGACCCGTTCGTCGGGGCGCACGGCGAGGCACGCCTCGATGACCCGGTCGTCCAGGAACGGGGACGCCATGGGCAGACCGGTCCGGGCCGCCATGTGGTCCCACTGCCGGATGATGCGGCTGCAGGAGAGGATCTGCTCCAGGTCCCCGTGCATGCCCCGGTCGGGGTGCAGCGGCCGGGCCCGCTCGGCCTCGGTGCGCAGCACCGTCCGGACCAGGCGCTCGGCGTCCGGGGTCACCCACGGGAAGAGGCGCGGGCTCATGCCCCAGCCGAGCCCCGCGAGAACCGTGTCGGGCAGCGGTCCGCGCAGCTCTCCCGCGGCGTCCGCGAGCCAGGCGCCGTACGGCCGGCTGTCGGTCAGCGCGCGGAGCATGCCGCCGAGGGGCCACTGCCACAGCGCCCTGAACCCGCGCAGCTGCCGCAGCGCGAACAGGGGGCGCCGGCGCAACAGGCGGTGGTAGTACGCCTCGGAGCACCAGGCGACATGGTCGCCGCCGATGCCGGTCAGATGCACCCGGCTGCCCCGCCGGGCCATGGCCGGGAGATGGCGCAGGACCCTGGAGCGGTCCATGACGCCGATGGTCGGTTCGTCGAGCAGGTCCTCGATGCCGAGCAGGTCGGTGTAGACGAGGGGCGAGGCCTCGGCGTCCCACACCACGTGCTCGACGTCGGGCAGCGCCCCGGCGGCCTGCCGCGCCCAGTGCAGGTCGGTGTCGGCGGGGTCGCGTCCGGGCCAGGTGGACGCGATGACCTGTGCCGGGGAACGGTCGGCGAGGAAGCAGACGGACGTGGAGTCCAGCCCGCCGGACAGATCGCAGCTCACCACGCCGCCCTGCCGGGTGCGGGCGCCGACCGCCTCGGCCAGTGCCTCGCGGACCTGGAGCGCGCCGGCCGCCAGCGGGCGGTCCGGCTCCGGGGGCGTCCACCAGGTGGAGTGGCGCGCCGTGCGGCCGTCGGCCGTGACGACCAGCGCGTCCTGAGGCGGTACCGCGGTGATGGCGTGCCACATCGGGGCCTGGTAGAGGGGGTACGGCGCCGGCCACATGAGCCGCACCGCCACCTGCTCGGGGTCGAGTTCCGCGTCGAGGGCCCGGGCGAGGACGTCGGCGCGGCTCGCCGCGACCTGGACGCCTTCGACGGCGGCGTGGAAGACCAGCCGGAGCCCGGAGGCCGTGCCGTGGACGCGGATCGCCCCGTCGACCGAGGCGACCAGATGGAAGCTGCCCGGCAGGGAGCGTGCCCAGGCGCCGAGTTCGGCGGCGTCGCGCACGCGGGCCGCTGTGCGCTCGAGGGTCGTGGACGGGACGGGAGCGCAGCCGATGAGGGCCAGGGAGACGGCGCCGGCCCGTGCCGTGACGATCTCGCTCCGGTCCCATCGGCCGACGAGCCAGGGCCGGCCCGAGGCGTGCTCCACCGTGCGCGTTCCGGGGAGGGCGAACGAACGGGCCACGGCGGCCGCGTCCGCGCAGTCGGGGAAGACCGCGAAGGACGCGTCGCCGGGGCCCGCCTCCGCACTCGCGTGCAGATCGATCATGACGTCGTGTCAGTGACCGGCGTCCGTCAGTTCTTGCTCAGGATGAGCCGGTCGTTGCCCGACCGGCCCAGCAGGCCGGTCTGCTTGCGGAAGGAGCCCAGACGCACGAGCGTCGGTGCCTCGTACGCCTTCTTCGTGACCTTCTTCATGGCCTTTCCTTTCATCGGAACGACGACGCCCCCACCTGTTGTCCGACCGCAGCACGAACTCATGCCGTGCCGCCGGCCGATTCCCTCGGCCCGTCGAGGACTTCGGGAACGAAAGGGACGCGGTCACCGACTATGAGCGAAGGTGAAAGGATCCGGCAAGCGATCTCAAAAGGTGTGATGATCTAACAAACGGGCGCGGTGGCGCATCTTGGTGGGGTGGCCCGGGGTGGCGCAGAATGACGCACGTCCGGGCGGGGAGCGCGCCACGCCCAGCCTCCGTACAGCGCGGCAAGGCCGTCGTCGAGCTCGACCGCCACGGCTTCCTCGGCCGGCGCCACGACCGAGTGCGCCCTGGCCAGAAAACGCCGCAGGACGCTCGTCTCGAAGCGGAGCGCGGCGACGCCCTGGGGCGCGATCAAGCTGCACGAGCGTGTGGTTCGGCCACTTCGGCCCGATCCTCACACGGCCGAACCCGGCTCCCGCGAGCAGCCACCGTGAGGAACCGTGCGGGAGGCCGGCGGAGAGGAAGACGCGGTGGTCGGCCGCGAAGGTGAACCCGAACCGCTCCTCGACCGCGTCCAGCTCACGCTCACTCAGCCCTGGCCCGATCTCGGTGCGGAGCATGCTCTGCAGGGCCCTGGCGGCTGCCGGGGTCAGGGACGACGCCGAGGACCTGATCATGCCCGCCGGCGTAGATGAGCGACAGGTCCTGCCCGGTCCCTCGATCACAAAGCGTCGGTACGGGTCAGGTTCGCGGCAGGCGGGTGGCGAGGCAGGCGCCCGTGGCCGCGAGGGTGGCCAGGGCGGTCAGGGCGGGGCCGGCGGATTGGGTGAAGGGGGCTTGGGCGAGCAGCGTGGTCGCCAGGGCGACGCCCAGGACGGGGCCGACGTTCATGGCGGTCTGCTGGAGGCCGCCGGCGACGCCGGCGTCGGCCTTCGGGGCGTGGCGCACCACGACCGTGGTCGCCGTGACCATCACCGCGCCGAATCCCGCGCCGACGAGGGCGGAAGCGCCCGCGATCGCCGTGCGCCCACCGGAGACACCGGCCCCGGCGAGCAGCAGGACGCCGAGGGCGAGCAGCAGTGCCGCGCCGGCCGTCGTCCACCGCGGTCCCCGGCGCCGCGCGAGGTGCGCCGCGAGGGGTGCGGCCAGGACCATCATGACGGCGAGCGGCAGGACGGTCAGGCCGGTGGCCAGCGGGTCGAGGCGCAGCACGTCCTGGAGCAGGTACGTGCAGACGAAGAGTGTGCCGAGCAGCGAGGCGGAGGCCGCGACGAGCGTGCCCAGTGCCGCGCGTACGGCGGCGGACCGCAGGACGTGGGGCGGCACGAGCGGTGCCGGGACCCGCCGTTCGCGGCGGACGAAGACCGCGCCGAGGCCGCAGGCCGCCAGCAGGCCGAGGAGGGACGTCGCGCCGGGGCCGGTCTCGGGCAGGGTGACGAGGGCGTGCACGAGGCATGCCAGGCAGGCGGCGAGCAGCGCCGCGCCGGGCAGGTCCAGTGCGGCGGCCGCTGCAGGACGGTCGGCGTCGGCGCGGGCCTTGGGGTCCGGTGCCGGCCGCGGCTCCTGCTCTCCCGCGAGGCGTTCCGCGTCGCGGACGAGCAGGGCGGGCACGGCGATCGCCACGGCGGGGACGACGGTCAGCAGGAAGACGGAGCGCCAGCCGAGGTGCGTCACGAGGACGCCGCCGATCAGCGGCCCGGCGGCGGCCGCGGCGCCGATCGCGCTGGTGCGCAGGGCCAGCGGCGTGCCGAGCCGGTCGGGTGGGTAGGCCGCGCGCAGCATCCCGAGCGTCGCCGGCTGCAGCAGCGCCCCGAAGACGCCCTGGGCGACGCGGAGTCCGACGACCCAGCCGATGCCGGGGGCGAGCCCGATGCCGGCGGAGGCGGCGGCGAAGCCGAGGGTGCCGAGGGCGAAGAGCCGCCGGTGCCCGTACCGGTCCCCGAGCCGTCCGGCCAGCACGAGGAGGGACGCGACGGCGATCAGGTAGCCGGTGCTGGTCCACTGGACCTGGGCGAACGAGGCGTCCAGATCGCGCTGGAGGGTCGGCTGCGCGACGGTGAGCAGCGTCCCGTCGAGGGCGACGAGCACGGCTCCGCCCACGCTGGCGAACAGGACCGATCGACGTCTCCGGGCCGCAGCGCCTCCTCCGGCGGAGACCTTCGGCGCGGAAGCGACCCGCCGGTCCGACGGCCGCGTGCTGCCTCTCACTGCCCCTCCCCCGCTCCCAGATGCGCGTCCAGCACCGCACGCAGCAGCGGCTCCACGTCCTCCGCGCCCGTCGCCAGCTGGAGGCTGCCCCAGCCCCACAGTTGCGCGATGCCGTGGAGGCCCGCCCAAAGGGCGCCCGCCACGACCGCGGCAGGGATCTCGGAACGCGGCCGGGCCTGGTCCACGAGAGCCGTGAACTGTTCGAAGAGCGGCAGGCTCGTTGTCCGCAGCCCTCCCTGGCGGCCGCTCTCCAGCAGATCGTGGCGGAACATCAGCTCGTACATGCCGCGTTCGGTGCGCGCGAACTCCAGGTAGGCCCGCCCCAGCGCGGCCACCCGCGCCCTGGGCGCCGGGCCCGCGGCCTGCGCGGCGACCGCGAGCCGGGCCCCCAGCAACGCGAAGCCCTCCGCCGCGATGGCGGACAGCAGGGACAGATGGGTCGGGAAGTGACGGCGGGGCGCGCCGTGCGAGACGCCCGCACGGCGCGCGATCTCGCGCAGGGTCAGCGCCTGCACGCCCTCCCGCGCGACGAGTTCGACGCCGGTCGCCACGAGCCGGGCGCGCAGCCCGGCTTCTTGTCGTTCGTTCATAGACACTGTCTACCAGCCACTCGTAGACAGTGTCTACACCGAGGAAATGGCACACTGACCGCCGGTCGAATGAAGGAGCAAGTTCCGTGTCCGTGATCCGCAACCTCCGGCGTCTGATGCGCCGTGCCTACCGCCGGACCGTGGATCTCAGCCATCCCGCCCGTTCCCCGCTGGGGAGTTCGGTGGTCAAATGCGTGATCTACGAGAACGGCGTCCGGCAGCCGGGCGCGTGTCCGGCGGAGGAGGCGGTGGCGCGGGTCCGCAAGGCCGGTACCGGTTTCGTGTGGGTGGGCCTGCACGAGCCGACGGCCGAGGAGGTCACCGCGATGACCGACCTGTTCGCGCTGCACCCGCTCGCTTCGGAGCACGCCCTGCACCCGCACCAGCGGCCGCGCTTCGAGCGGTACGACGACACGCTGCTCGCCGTCCTGAAGACGTGCCGGTACGTCGACCACGCGGAGCTCACCGCGACCAGCGAGATCGTCGACACCGGCGAGCTGCTGGTGTTCGCGGGCCCGGAATTCGTCCTCACGGTCAGCCGCGGCCGGCACGGCTCGCTGGGCCCGCTCCGCGAGGCCCTGGAGTCGGTGCCCGAGCAGCTCGCCAAGGGTCCGGCGGCCGTGCTGCACGCGGTGATGGACCGGGCGGTGGACGACTACCTCCGGGTGACCGACGCCCTGCAGAACGACGTGGACGCCGTCGAGACGGAGGTGTTCAGCGAGGACTCCGCCCGCGCCGACGCCGGGCACATCTACCAGCTGAAGCGCGAGCTGATGGAGTTCAAGCGGGCGGTGGCCCCGCTGGACCGCCCGCTCCAGCAGCTGGTGGGGCTGCCCACGGCTCCGCTCGACCCCGAACTCCTGCCGTACTTCCGGGACGTGGTCGGGCACCTCACGCGCGTGACCGAGCAGATAGCCGCGTACGACGCGCTGCTCGACTCCATCCTCCAGGCCCATCTCGCCCAGGTCACTCTGGCGCAGAACGAGGACATGCGGAAGATCACCGCCTGGGCCGCGATCATCGCGGTGCCGACGATGGTCTGCGGGGTGTACGGCATGAACTTCGAGCACATGCCGGAACTGCGCTGGACCTACGGCTATCCCGGCGCGGTCGCCACGATGGCCCTCGCCTGCTTCCTGATCCACCGCACCTTCCGCCGCAAGGGCTGGCTGTGACCCGCCCGCCCAGTCCGGCGCCCTACTCCCCCTTGCGGGCCAGCAGGTACGCCTGAGGGGTCGTCTCCGCTCCGTGCGCCTCGCGTTCCATGCGGGCCCGGACGGTGAACCCCGCCTCGTGGAGCTGCCGTTCGAGGCGCTCCGGGCGGATCCGGTGGAAGTCGAGGGCGACCTCCTGCCCGAACGCCTCGGTGTAGCGGACCGGTTCGTCGCCGACCTGGAAGGCGAGCAGCAGGAGACCACCGGGCGCCAGGACGCGGTGGAACTCGCCCAGGGTGTCCGGAACCGCCTCCGGGGCGATGTGGATGAGCGAGTACCAGGCGACGAGGCCGCGCAGCGTCTCGTCGCCCGCGTCGAGGGCGGTCATGCTGCCCTCCTCGAACCGCACGTGGGGGTGGTCGCGACGGGCCCTGGCGACCATCGCCGGGGAGAGGTCGACACCGTGCACGTCGAGCCCCTGGGCGTGCAGCCGGGCGGTGACCTCGCCCGGTCCCGACCCGGCCTCCACGACGGGGCCGCCGCCGGCCGCCCGGACCAGGGCGGCGAAGGCGTCCAGCATCGCGAGGCCGAGGGGCTCGGTGTCGTGCACGCCGGCGTACTGCTCGGCGTAGGCGGCGGCGATGGCGTCGTACGAGACGCGGGTGGCGGTCAGGAACCCGGCCTCGGGCGCCGGCCCGGTCGTGCGCTCGGTCATGGTGGACGACCGTACCGGCTCGCGACGACCCGGCGCCCCGCCCGCGCGGTCGCGTCAGCCGGACGTCGCCCTGCGGAGCTCGTACGAGATCGTTCCGGTCTCCACGAATCCGGCGCGGACGAGCACGCGCCGCGAGGGGTCGTTGTCCTCGTCGACGCGTGCCCGCAGGGACGTCACCTCGGGCCGGCGCAGCGCCCAGTCGGCGAGGACGCGCACGGCCTCCGTGGCGTACCCCTGGCCGCGGGCGGAGTCGACGAGGTCGTAGCCGATCTCGACGGCGCCGTCCGCCTCCGGCTCGCCGTGGAACCCGGCGCCGCCCAGGGCGAGCCCGTCGGCGACGCGGACGATCGCGTACGGGCCCCAGCCCGGCCGGAACACGCCCTTGTCGCGGGCCTTCACGACCTGTCCGGCCGCCGCCCGGGTGCCCTCGCCCGGTACTCCGCCGGCCCAGGCGAAGCCTCCCGTGCCGCCGGCGACCAGGTCGTCCGCGACCCGGGGCGAGATCTCGCAGAGCGCGACGCGTTCGCCGCGCAGCGGCTCGGCGTACCAGCGCCAGGCGGACAGCCGGGGCAGTCCGGGCCGTTCGGTCCGGCCGGTGGCCCACAGCAGGTCCTGCCAGGGGTCGTCGCTGCGCGGCGTGTGCGGGAAGAGCCGGTCGAGGACCTTGGCGGCGAGCGGGGCCGAGCCCGGCCAGTCGGGGACGCCGAGCGCGCCGAGGATGTCGTAGGTGTGCAGCAGCGTCTCGAGGACGCCCATCGCGGCGAAGCCGTCGCCGCCGGCACTGCCGAAGGGGTGCCAGGCGGTGAGGTCGGCGGGGGCCGTGCGGACCACGGCGGAGAGCAGACCGCCGGTCGACTCGATGATGCGGACCAGGCCCTCGGGGGTGGTGCCGGGGTCGGCGGTGATCTCGAACGGGACGTAGTCGTCGGTCGCCCGGCCGGTCAACTGCCCCGCGTAGGCGGTGAAGTCACCGCCGATGTGCACCGCCGTGTCGTAGCAGGTCCAGTCGAGGCCCGCGGCCGGGACCGACCAGTCCCGGTCCGTCAGTTCGCGCAGTGTGGCGGCGGTGAGTTCGACCGCCCGGTCGATGTCGTCCGCTCCGATGATCATCATGGAGGCCGACCCTAGGCCGTGGCGGCCGGGGACGCCATCGCTTTCCGTCTTCGACGGCCGCGCCTGCGTGCGGAGGAGCACCGCCGGCCCGCGGGGAGCACCGCCGGCGCGTCGGTGGACGCGCCGGCGGCCGGCCGGTCAGCGCCGCCAGTCGGCGGTGACGTGACCGAGGCGCACGCGCTGCGGATGGTCGCCCACGGGCACCGAGGCGACCTTCCGCCCGGTGGCGAAGTCGATCGCCGTGATCCGGTCGGCGCCGCTCTCGGAGATCACGCAGGACTTGCCGTCGCCGCTGACGGTCGCCCAGTACGGCTTGGAGGCGGGCACGAGCGGGCCCTCCTGCAGGGTCGCGCGGTCGACGACGGTGGCGTAGTCGTCCATGGTCCCGGCGACGCAGAGCTTGTCGCCGCCGGGGCTCATGGACAGTCCGTGGTGGCGCGAGTCGTTGACCCAGGTGGTGCGGTCCTCGCTGGTGGCGGGGTTCTTGGGCAGGGTCTTCACGCGGGTGACCCTGTCCCCGGCGACGTCGTACTCGACCAGGCCGTTGAAGAACGACACCTGGAAGTAGAGGTTCTTCTCGTCGGGGGTGAAGGCCACCGGGCGGACCGCGTCGGAGAGGTCCTTGCGGCCGAAGGCGTCGAGGCGCTCGCGCATGTCGATGGTGCGCACCGTGCGGTACGTGGCGGCGTCGACGACGGTGAGGTGCCGGTCGCCCTTGGTGAAGTCCAGCCAGGGCGCGTCCAGGGCCGTGTTGACCTCGCCGATCGCCATGTTCCACAGCAGCTTGCCGTCCCGGCTGAAGACGTTCTCGTGCGGCTTGTCGCCGCCCTTGAAGGAGCCGAGTTCGCGCCCCGTGCGGATGTCGAGGACGTGCACGGTGTTGGAGGTCGACGCGGAGACGGCGACCCGTTCGCCGTCCGGCGAGACGGCCATGTGGTCCGAGCGGAAGCCGGAGACCGGGAACCGCCAGTTGATCTTCCCGGTGGCGAGGTCGAGGGAGACCACGTCGGCGAAGCTCGGCCGCGACACGACGACGGCGGTGCCGTCGGGGGTGGAGTACATGTCGTCGACGAACTGGTCGTGGCCCTCGCCCGCGCTCTCCCGGATGCCGAGGAAGAAGGCCAGCTTCACCGGGTTGAGGTAGATCTCCCGGAGCCGCTCCTCCTTGTCCGGGATCACGTCGATCCGGCCGATCGGGGCGAAGTCGCCGCGCGACTCGACGACGTCGGCGGTGCCGTCCCAGTTGTTGCCGACGAACATGACCTCGCGCAGCCCGGGCTCGGCCGCCGCCGGAGCGGCCCCCGAACCGGTGGCGGCGAGCACGGCGAGCGCGGCGGCGATGCACCCGGCCGTCCGGCGGGAGCGGCCCCGCGGTGCGGCAGACACGATGGTCCTCCTGGTGTTCTTCTCTGGTGTTACTCCCGGTGTTACTTCCAAGTAATCAACCGGAACCGTAGGGAGGCCGGGGCGAGCTGACAAGAGTCGTGCACGAACCCGGCCGACGGCCGCCCGTCCGCCCCGCCCCTCCGGCGGCCTGTCGCCCCCGTGCGCCCCCGGTGCGCACGGGACCACGGGGGCGGGCGGCGCGCAGGATCGCCGGGGGTGCGCGCGGTGCGACCCTGGACGTGGAGAAGGAGGCGTACGCCATGGCCGGCAAGGCGCGGTTCGACGACATCTACGACCAGCCCGACCCCCGGTCGTACTTCCGGCGGCTGGCCCCGCTGGAGTACGAGATCCCGCAGCACGCGCAGCCCGCCTTCCGGCGCGCCGCGGCCCACCCGGGGACGGGGACGGTGCTGGACCTGGCCTGCTCGTACGGGATCAACGCGGCCCTGCTGAACCACGACGTGACGCTCGCGGAGCTGTACGCGCACTACACCGGCCCCGAGGCCGAAGGGCTGACGACGGCGGAACTCGTGCTGCGGGACAAACAGTTCTACGGCGCCCGGCGGCGCGCCGACGCCGTCCCCGTCATCGGCCTCGACATCGCGGCGCGCGCCCTGCGCTACGCCCAGGACGTCGGGCTGCTCGACGACGCGTACGCCGAGAACCTGGAGCGCGACGCGCCCGGCGCGCGGCTTCGGGAGGCGATGGGCGGAGTAGGCCTGCTGACCCTCACCGGCGGCGGCAGCTACCTGACCCGGCGCACCTTCGACGCGCTGCTGGACTGCGCGCGGCGGCCGGTGCGGGTCAGCGCCTTCGTGCTGCGCACGGTCTCGTACGCCCCTGTCGTGGAGGCCCTGGCGGCGCACGGGCTGCGCACGGTCTCCGACCCGTCCCGGACGTATCCGCAGCGGCTGTTCACGGACGCCCGCGAGGAGGAGTTCGCCGTCGAGGCGGTCCGGGCGCTGGGGGCGAACCCGACGGGCCGCGAGCTGTCGGGGCCGGAGGGACCGGGACGGTTCCACACCGTGCTGTACGAATCCGGCCCGGCGGAGGCGTGGGAACCGGGGCGGTGAGGGAAGACCTCCTACGGGGCGGGACCGGGGCAGGACCCGGCCGGTGCCGAAGGAGGCCGACGAGATGCGGACGTGGGGAGCCGACGTGGTCGTCGGCCTGCTGGTGCTCGGTCCCGGGGCGCTGCTGATGGCGGCCGGGCTGGTCTGGAAGGGCCGCGCCGTGCGCCCGCTGTGGCGGGCCCGCGCCCGGAGCGTGGACGCCCGGCAGTACCAGCGGCATCTGCTGCGCTCCGCGGACCTCGTGATCGCGTCCGCGCGCGCCGCGGCCGGGCCGGGCGAGCCGGCGATCGTGACCGTGGACGACGTCCTGCGCGTGCTCGACGAGCGGTTCGGGTACGTGGACGTCCCCCACTGGCAGGCCGGCGCGGCACTCCGGCACCGCTTCGAGCGCGCCGGCTGCGCCCGCGACTGCGTGACGGACGCCTACCACCGCGCCTGGCAACGCTGACCCGGGGGCGCACGGCGACACTCCCCGGCGCGGCGGCGCAAAAGCACCGGTGGTACGGTCCTCGTCCATTCCCAGGGGGACCATGACAGAGGACGAAGCGATCGACCGGCTGCGGCAGTTGGCCGTCGAGCGGATCGCGTACGGGGTGGTCGGCGCCGACCGCCTCATCGGCGCAGCGCTCGACGCGCTGCTCGCCGGGGTGGACTCGCCGTCGCTCGCCCAGCTCGCCGGGCTGACCCGGCGCGAGGAACCGGAGGCGTCCGGCCTCTTCGAGGCCGTCCTGGACGAACTCGCCTTGCGGGAGGGGCTGCCGGCCACGGAGGTCGGCGCTCGCCGATTGCGGATCCGGCAGCTCCTCACCCAGATCGTGCGGGGCACGGTCGATCCGCTCCTCGGGGCGGACCGGGTGTGGGACCTCTCGCACTCCGTGCGCTGGTACGACACCGCGGTCGCCCCTGCCGTGCAGGGCCTGCTCACGGCGTACGACTGCGACGAGAACGATCCGGTCCGCCTGGAGGAGGCCCGCGAGGAGATCCGCGCAGCCGCCCGTGCGCTTCTCGTCCTCCCGGAGCCGCCGGAGGCGTGAGTGGTGTCGGCGGGGGCGAAATCTGGTTGTGCGCCGCGCTGGTCGTCCCTCAGGATCCGGGCATGAACTCGACCTCGTACGCCTCGCTGCCCCTGCACCCCGCCGGCCGTCCGGTGCGCGAGCAGCAGCAGACCGGCTGCCCCGGAAGGCCCGATCCCGTGCTCGCGTGAGCGGGGCGCTGGTCTCGGGACTGCTCGCCGGACTCGGCATCGCCATGCCGGTCGGAGCGGTCGGGACCTACCTCGTCGCCGTCACGGCCCGGACGAACCTCAGGACGGGCGCGGGCGCGGCCCTGGGGGTCGCCACGGCCGACGGCCTGTACGCGCTGCTCGCCGTCGCCGGCGGCGCGGCGCTCGTCCCCGTCCTGCGCCCGGTCCTGGTGCCGCTGCGCATCGTCTCCGGAGTCGTCCTCCTCGCCCTCGCCGTGCACGCGGCGGTCAAGGCGGTCGCCCGCCACCGGGCTCGTGCCGGCACCGGACCCGCGCGCGAGCAGACCCCGCTGGGCCCGCGCCGGGCCTATCTCGGCTTTCTCGGCATCACCCTCATGAACCCGCTGACCGTGGTGTACTTCACCGCTCTCGTCATGGGCGGTCAGGGCGCCTCGCTCACCGACCTGCCGCGGCAGTCGGTCTTCGTGGCCGCCGCGTTCGCCGCCTCGGCCGCCTGGCAGCTGCTGCTCGCCTCCGGGGGCGCGCTTCTCGGCCGCTCGCTGACGGGCGACCTGGGGCGGCTGCTGACCGCCACCGCGTCCAGCGCGCTGATCGCCGCGCTGGCCGTCCAGTTGCTCGCCTCGGTCACTCCACCGTGACCCTGACCTCGTGATGGCCCGTCGCACCGTCCGGTCTGATGTCGGTGCGGCGGGCCGTCTGCGTCGCACCGCCGCCGTCGGTCGCGCGGACGGCGAGCGTGTGCCCGCCGGGGGTCGCCGACCAGCGCAGGTACCACTGGCGCCAGGTGTCGGGGCCGTCGGACGCGGCGAGTTCGGCCCGCTGCCACGGGCCGTCGTCGACCCGGACCTCGACCCGTTCGATCCCGCGCCGCTGCGCCCAGGCGACGCCGGCGACCACCACCGTCCCGGCGCGCAGCCGGGCGGAGCCGCGCGGGGTGTCGATGCGCGACTGCGTCTTGACCGGGGCCCGTGCGGCCCAGCCGTCCCGCACCCAGTACGCGTCGTAGGCGTCGAAGGTCGTCAGCTCAAGCTCCTCGATCCACTTGCACGCGGAGACGTAGCCGTACAGGCCGGGGACGAGCATCCGGACGGGGAAGCCGTGCCGGAACGGGAGCGGTTCGCCGTTCATGCCGAAGGCCAGCAGGGCGTCCCGGCCGTCCATGACGTCGGCGACGGGCGTGCCGATCGTCATGCCGTCCACGGACCGGGCCACGAGCTGGTCGGCCGGACCGCCCCGCGAGGGCGGCCGGACGCCCGCCTCGCGCAGGAGATCGGCGAGGCGGACGCCGGTCCAGCGGGCCGTGCCGATGTAGGGCCCGCCGACCTCGTTCGAGACGCAGTTGAGGGTGAGGTCGCGCTCGACGACGGGGCGCGCCAGGAGGTCCCGCAAGGTCAGGGTGAGCTCGTCGGCGACCCCGAGGCCGTGGATACGCAGCCGCCAGCGGTCGGCGTCGATCCTGGGGACGACGAGAGCGGTGTCGACCCGGTAGAAGTCCTTGTTCGGCGTGATGAACGGGGCGACGCCGGGGAACGCGAGCTGCGCGCCGCGCGGGCGCGGCGGCGCCGGGTCGTCGGGCCGGGGCAGTCGTAGGGCCGCGCGGGACGCCTCGGCGTCCTGGGAGCGGCCGGCCCCGAGTGCGCGGCCGAGGACGACGGCACCGGCGGCGGCCGCGGCCGTGCCCCCGGCCGCGAGCAGGAAGCGGCGGCGGGCCGGGGCGGGCGCGCCGGATGCGGCGGATGCGGCGAGGACGCGGCCCACGAGCCAGTACAGCAGCGCCGCACCGGCCGACGCGCCGACCAGGGACGGCAGCGCGTCGGCCGCCGAGGCGTCGGGGCGGCTCACGGCGGCCGTCGCGCCGACGACCCCGAGCACGACCGCACCGGCGGCGCCCGCGCCCCGCCGCGCCAGCTCCCAGCGGCCGAGGAGCAGGGCGACGGCCGCGAGGACGACCACGATGCCGACCTGGAGAACCGCCTTGTCGGCCTCGCCGAACGTGCGGATCGCCCATTCCTTGACCGGTGCGGGCGTCAGGTCGATCGCCGCCGCGCCGACCGCGGTCACCGGCGACGCCTCGGGCCGTACGGCCGCGGCGACGAGTTCGGCGACGCCCAGCCCGCCGAGCCCGGCCACCGCGCCCGCGAGCCGGGCGTGCAGTCGGTCGGTGGGGGTGGGCGGGGACGGCTGGGGCGGGGCGGGGAGCGGGGGTGTCGTGCTCACCCGCCCATCATCGACGCGGCCCCGCGGCGCCGCCAGGCGGTCGGGCCGCCCGTAAGGAGTGCGTAATGCCCTGCGCGCCCGCCCAGGTGACCTCCCGTCAGGGCGCGACCGACTCCAGGAACGCCGCCAGCACCGCGTGCAGGGCGTCGGGGCGTTCGAGGTGGAGGTCGTGGCCGGTGCCGGGGACGCACGCCCCGTACGTGTCGTCGGGCCGCCGTGCGAACATTCCGGCGACCTCGTCCGGGTCGACGAAGCTGTCCTGGCCCAGCACCGCCAGCGCGGGGCAGGCCACCGCCTCCCACTCCGGCCACCAGGAACGCGTGGCGTTCTCCGCGAGCGCGGCGACCATGACGTCCGGGTCGAACCGGGGCCACCAGCCGTCGGCGCGCCGCTCCAGACCGGCCGCCCAGCCCTCGCCGACCGCGCCACCGCCGAGGTGTTCCACGGCGGCCTCCCGCGTGGCGAACGGCACGGGCCAGCCGCGCAGCCAGCCGCCGATGGCGCCGGGGCTCTCGGGGTGCGGCCCGCCCGGAGAGGCGTCCACCAGGACGAGGGCGGCGACCCGGTCGGGGTGCGCGGCGGCGGTCAGCAGCGCCGTGTGCCCGCCGAGCGACTGACCGGCCAGAACCGCGCGCTCGAGGCCCAGCGCGTCGAGGACGGCGACGACGTCGGCCACGTAGGCGGCCCGGGACACGTCCGCGGGACGGCGTGCGCTCGCGCCGTGCCCGCGCTGGTCGAAGGCGACGACGCGGTGGCGGGACCTCAGCGACCGGGCCGTGGCGTCCCACTCCCCCGCGTGCCCGGCCAAGCCGTGCAGCAGGACGACCGGCGGGCCGTCGCCGCCGCCGTCCCGGACCGCGAGGGCCACCCCGTCCCGTACGACCGTCCGTCGCTGCCACTCCATGCCGTGCGCCCCCCTCGACCGGTCCGGCCGCGGGGTCCGGATCCCCTCCGGCCGGGTGGAGTCGATCATGGCACGGCGGCGTCCGGGGCGGGGCGGGAGGCGGATCCGGTGGCCGCGTGGCGGGCTCGGGTGGCCAGGGGCACGCTGGAGTGGAAGCCCCGCGAAGGGGGGTGGGAACGATGCCCGCGCCCGTGTGGAGACAGGAGTGGCGCGCCCATCCGCTGCGCCGGCCCGTGGACGTCGTCGAGGCCTGGGCCCTGCTGCTGGTCGCGGCGGCGCTCTGGGTGGCCGCGCCGGTCGCCGGTCTGACCGTGGCGTGGTCGGTGCAGCGGCACGACCGGACGCTGGCGGTCGAGCAGGCCGCGACCCGGGACCGGGTGGTCGCGGTGGCGCTGGCGGACGCGCGGGACGTGGCCCCGTCCGCCTACGACTCGGGGCGGGGCGTCCAGGTGCACGTGCCGGTGCGCTGGACCGCGCCCGACGGCCGCCAGGGGCAGGGCGAGGCCCTGGTGCCCGCGGACCTGAAGCGCGGCGAGCAGACGCGGATCTGGCTGGACGAGCGCGGCCGGGTGACCGCTCCGCCGCTCGACGACGCCGACATCTGGCTCGGTTCGGCCACGATCGGCGCGACCGCGACGGCGCTCGGGGCGGGCACGGCCGCGCTGGCGGGCCTGTGCGTACGCCGGCTCGCGGACCGCAGGCGCGCGGCGCAATGGGAGTACGAGTGGCGGCGCACCGGGCCGGACTGGACCCGTGGACACGCCTGACGGACGTCGTTCTGACGCACGTCGTGCTGACGGACGTCGTGCTGACGGACGTCGTTCGGGGGCGGATCCGGCGCGGCTCAGGGCTCGGCGAGCAGGATGCGGCGACCGGTGACGCGCTGCGGCGCGAGGAGCGTCCAGTGACTGCCCTCGCCGCCGGTCCACGGGCCACCGTCCGCGCGGGCGGCGAGCCGCTCGACCGCGGCGGGGTCGGTGACGTCGTGGACCGGACCCACCAGCAGCACGCTCCAGCCCTGGCCGGACGTCTCGTCGATGTGGTCGGCCTCGAAGGCGAGATCGGCGTCGGCGGTTCCGGAACTCGTGGGAGTGGTGCTGCGGAAGGCGACCCGGCCGTCCGTGACCAGGTAGTTCACCGGCAGCACGACCGGTCCGTCCGGCGTCTGCCGGGCGATCCGGCCGACGCCGTGGGTGTCGAGGAGCGCCCAGCAGGCGGCGGGGTCCAGCTCCACGGTGCGCAGCAGCTCGGCGGGCGGTGGGCCGGCGGCGGCGCCGGTCAGGGCCGGGACGGTGGTCTCCAGCGCGTCCGCGAGCCGCAGCAGGAACGCCACTCCGGGGGTCGCGGGCTGCTCCTCCAGGTACTGGATGTAGCCGGGCGCGGATCCGGCGCGGAGCGCCAGGTCCTCGCGGGACAGGCCGAGCTCGTGGCGGCGGGCCGCCACCCGGCGGCCGACGTCGCCGCGCGGGTGCGCCGGCGCGCGGCGCGGCGCGTGCGGCTCGGGATGCATGGGGGTCTCACGGTGCATGGCGGCCTCTCGGCGCATCGGGGCCGGTCCCTCGTACGGGCCCACGGCCCCTCCGACGGGGAACCTCCTCCATGGAATCACCCGTTCCGATATCGGGACACCGGAGACGCCGGTGCCGACGCCCCTGCGCGGGGCGGAGAAGGGACGAGCGAGCGATGAGGCACAGGAGTGTCGCCGATCTCATGACCCCGACGGCGGTCGCCGTGCAGCGCGGCACACCGTTCAAGGAGATCGCGCGGCTGCTCGACGAGTACGGCATCACCGCCGTGCCCGTGGTCGACGACGACGGACGGCCGGTGGGGGTCGTGTCGGAGGCCGATCTGTTGCGCCGGCACACCGAGAAGAACGGCCCCAGCACCGCCGAGGGCATGATGACCAGCCCGGCCGTGGTGGCGCGGCCCATGTGGAGTGCGGTCGAGGCGGCGCGGGTGATGGAGCGGAACCGGATCAAGCGGCTGCCGGTGGTCGACGGGGACGGTCGGCTGATCGGCGTGCTGAGCCGCAGTGACCTGCTGCAGCTGTTCCTGCGCCGGGACCGGGCGATCCAGGAGGAGATCCTGGAGGAGATCGTCACCCGTACGCTCCGGCTGCCGCCGTCGGCCGTCTCGATCGACGTGTCGGAGGGCCGCGTCACCTTGAGCGGCACGCTCCCGCGCCGCAGCCTCGGCCCGATCGTCGTCCGGCTCTGCGAGACCGTGGACGGGGTCGTGGAGGTCGAGGACCGCCTCACGTACGAGGAGGACGAGGCGGCGTAGGCGCAGGGCCGCCTCAGGTACGGCGTATGGACGGACGCCCGTGCGTCGCGCTGCTGTCTCTGCCCGGGCAAGCAGGATCGCGGGCAAGCAGCCGGGGGCAAGCAGGATCGCGGGCACGCGCGAGCGGGGCGCGTGCCCGCGCGACGCCTCGCCCCCCGCGCGCGTGGCGACGGATCAGCGGCGGGGCGGCGGGCGGCGGCTCAGGTCACCGCCTCCGGCCAGCCGTAGCCGGGGCCGGTGTGCTGCGGCACGGTGTCGGCGCCGACGGCCTCCATGTCGCGGTTCGCCACGCGCATCAGCTGGGCCGCGAGGTCCTTCATGGCGCGGCTGGCGGCGAGTTCGTCGCCGATCGCGGGGACGTCCACGTCCGACGGGTTGCACCGGGCGGTTCCCTTCCCGGTGATCTTCGCCGAGCCCATGTCGAGTTCCGCACGGGCCTTCGTGGTGCCCTCGTCCTCGGTCAGGTCCACGCCGACCGTCCAATGCAGCGTGCGTGTCATGGCCTGCCTCCTTGTCCGCGGGCCTTTCCTGTTCCCAGGATCCACCCGCCGGTCGGCGGCCGCACGCCGCCGCCCGGCCCGCCGTTCAGACGAGCGGCCGGGCGGGGGCCGCGGCGCCCGAGGCGCCGATGGTGAACACCCCGCCGTCGGGGTCGCGCAGGGTGGTCCAGCTCCCGACGCCGTCGCCGTGCGCGCCGCGCACGACGCTGCCGCCCAGCCGGATCGCCGTCTCGGTGGCCGCGGCCACGTCCGGCACCCGGAAGTGCACGTGCCAGCGGGGGCGCACCTGCGGGTCGGGCGCGGTCTCGACCGCCCCGCCGCTGAGCCGGGCGACGGCCATGCCGCCGTGCCGCAGCACGACGTACTCGCCCTCGTACGAGACCTGGACGCAGTCGGGCCGGCCGCTCGCCCAGTCGAGCACCTCGCCGTAGAAGATCGCCGCGGCGAACGCGTCGCGGGTGCGCAGTTCCAGCCAGGCGGGGCCGCCGTCGTCGGCGTCGGAGCGCCAGTGCGGGATGGCCTTGCCCTCCCAGATGCCGAAGACCGCGCCCTGCGGGTCGGCGGCGAGGGCGGCTCGGCCGGTGCCGAAGGACAGCGGGCCGACGGCGAGGGTGCCGCTCCGCTCGCGGATCCGGGCGGCGGCGACGTCGGCGTCGCCGACGGCGAAGTACGGGGTCCAGGCGACGGGAACCGACAGGCTCCCGGCCATCGCGCCGATGCCGGCGAGCGGGCGGCCGCCGAGGAAGCCCACGCAGAACTCGGGCCCGAGCTCGGACGGCCGGAACCGCCAGCCCAGGACTTCTCCGTAGAAACGCTGCGCCGCTTCGAGGTCGCGTGCCATCAGGCTGACCCAGCACGGTGCGCCGAACGCTTCGTGATGTGGTGTCGACACCCCGCCAGACCTCATCCCTCGCGTGTGACCGGACTCTCGCACGCTAACCCGGCGGCGGTCGCGGCGCAGCCAGGCGCGGCTCCGGCGCGGGCCGCGGCGGCCGGTCGGGCCCGTTCGGCCGCCCCGGGATGCGGCCGCGGCGGGCCGGGGCTGTCATGGGCTCGACGCCCCGTGGCCCGCCCGGTGCGCCGGACGTGTTCCCCTCGCCCGGACGGAGGACCCGCCCATGACCCGAACCCGTGGCAGCCGCCTGGTCGTGTCGGCGGTTCTGGCGGTGGCGCTGGCGTTCCCGGCGGCGTGCGGCGCGGGCGAGACCGGGCGGGACGGCCGCAGGGGGCCGGCGTCGGGCGGCCGTCCGGAGCGGGGCGCGGACGAGGCATGGTTCACCACGGCGGGGGTCACGCCGCAGGACCCGGCGGTGCTGCTGCGCGAGCTGCGGGCAGGGCGGACGCCCCGGGCGCTGGGGCTGGTCCGTTCGGGCGCGGCGGCGGACGTGTCGTACGTGTACGTCAACTGGGCGTGGACGCTGTGGCCGCCGGGGCTGCGGCCGGTCGGCGTGGCGCTGGCACCGGTCCGGGTGACGGGCTCGACGGTGGCCGTGGGGCCGGTGCGGCGGCACGGCCGTGTGCCGGAGCTGTCGCTACGGGTACGGGACGCGGGCGGCGCGGCGCGTACGGCGACGCTGCGGGAGTGGCAGCGCGCCGCGCACACCTTCCCGGGCGGCGGGCCGGGGCGGGGGTTCACGTACCAGTTCGTGGTGGCCGGAGAGCCGGCGATGGACGCGCTGGAGGCTCCGGGCGGCGGGCCGCGGCGGCCCTGACCGGCGGACGGTCAGACCTCGGGCCGCAGCGGGCCGTTCCCGCTCTGGCCGGGCCGGCTGGGGGCGGCGCCGAGCGTGCTGCCGCGCTGCCAGACGGGCCAGGGGACGTTCCAGTCGCCGTAGCCGTTGTCGAAGGGGGTCATCTCCTCGCCGAGGCCGTTGACGACCTGGACGAGGTCGCCCTCCCGGAGGGTGGCGTACAGCCAGGCGGCGTCCTCGGTGCTCATGCCGGTGCAGCCGTGGCTGACGTCCGCGCTGCCCTGGGCGTCGACGGACCACGGGGCGGCGTGGAGGTACTCGCCGCTCCAGGTGACGCGGGTGGCCCAGCGGACCTTGAGGTCGTAGTAGTCCTTGCTCTTCTTGGAGATGCCGATGGAGTCGCCGCGCATGCGGACGAGGCGTTCCTTGCCGAGGACGACCTTGATGCCGCCGCGGGTGCGGTAGCCGGCCTTGCCGGTGGTGACGGGGATGGTGCGGACGACGTGGCCGTTGCGGCGGACGGTCATGTGATGGGTGGCCACGTCGGTGACGGCCTCGACGCGGTCTCCGGTGGTGAGGGTGAGCGGCTGGGAGGGGCCGCCGACGAGCCGGCCCGTGACGGGCAGTCCGTCGAGCGCGGAGCGGACCCGGACGGTGGCGTGGACGGGCCAGTACGTGCGGGGCCGGTAGTGCAGGGTGGTGGGGCCGACCCAGTGCCAGGCGCCGTCGACCCGGGGTTCGGAGGCGACTTCCAGGGCCCGTTCGACGGTGCGGCGGGCGCGGGCGTCGTCGGCGGGCACGGGGTGGCTGAGCTCGGCGGTGAGCGGCTGGCCCACGCCGTACCGGCCGGGCGCGGGCCCGAACGTGACGGTGAGCCGGCCGTCGTCGGCGACGGCCGGTGCGGTGCCGAAGTCCAGGCGGGCGTGACGGCGTCCGCGGCCCGTGGCGCCGGCGGGCCCTTCGACGACGAGCCTCGCGGTGAAGCGGCTGTCGGCGGGGAGGGGGGCGGTGCTGGTCCAGCGGGTGCCGTCGGGGCCGACGGTTCCGGCGACGCGGCGGCCGCGCGCGTCGGCGACGGTGATGTCGGCGAGGACGCCGGGCGAGCGCAGCGCGATCTCGACCGGGCCGCCGCCCGGCCGGACGGCGAGCGCAGGGGCGGGGGCGTCCCCGCCCGGCCACCCCGGGTTCTCCGGCAGCGCGGACTTCTCGTGCCGGGCGGTGAGCACCGCGGTGCGGTGCACGGCGGCCGTCGCGGCGCAGACCCGGTCGGCGTCGGCGCAGTCGTCCAGCACGGCGGTGGCGTCGGGGAGGGTGCGGCCGACGGAGACCACGGTCTCCGCGTCGCCCGTGGCGGCCGTCCCGCTTCCCGGGCCGGCCGCGGGCCCGGGGGCCGGCGGCTGGCCCGTGGTGGTCAGCAGGACGACGCCCGCCACGGCCGCGGCCGCGCCCCAGTTCTTGGCGCTCCTGCGGACGTCCGCGCCTCTGCGGGCGTTCCCGTTCCCGTGGCCCCGCGCGCTCCGGTGCACCGTTGCCAAGTCGGCCCTCCCCGTCTCGTCCGTGTGATGTCGGGCATCGTGGTGTCCGAGCATCAAAACGGACGCGGTCCGAAAAGATGATCAACGGACGAGGCGTGGCGCGGGTCCGGACCCGGAGACGACTCGAATGCACCAACGCCCGCCCGTCGGGGAAGGCCGACGGTCGACGGAGCGTCAGCGGGCCGGTTCGGGCAGCGGTTCGCCGGTCTCGAGCAGGGTCTTGAGGCTGGAGAGGATGACCGGCCAGCCCTCGCCGATCAGCCCGCGGATGGTGCCGTCCGGTTCCAGGTCGTCGTGCACGACCGTCAGCTTCACGATGTCGCCGGAGGGTTCGATCACGTACGTCACCTTCGAGCGCCGTTCGGCGGCGAGCCGCGCCAGCACGTCCTCGTCGATGCCGGCCATGCGCGCCCAGTCCTCCGTGAACGTGTGCCAGGTGTAGGCCAGTCGGCGGCCAGGCACCGCTTCGAGCACCTTCTGCTCCGGGTCGGCGGTCTTCCGGCCGTCCTCGTCCCACACCATCGCCGCCCCGGGGACCCACTCCGCCTCGAAGGCCACCCCCCAGTACTGCCGGGTGAGCTCCGGCTCGGTCAACGCCTTCCAGAGGTCGTCGGGCGTGGTGAGGATGTACGTCGTGTAGACGAACGCGTTGCTGTCCATCGGGGTCTGCTCCCATGCGGTGTTCCGGGGCGGCGGGCGGCTCCCGCGCGGCGCGCCGGGCCCGCGCCCCGGGCGTACTGATCCTTCAGCCACTCGTTCGTACGACCGCGGGACGAGCCGGTGCGGTCCGACACGCCGCCGGAGTCACCCGCCTCGCCCAGTGGCCCGGTGCCGTTCACGGGCGCAGCGCGGCCACGACGAGGCCCTCGATCTCGTCCTCGGAGACGGTTCCGCCGGACACGACGCGGTCGAGGACGAGGCCGTCGACGCAGGCGAGCAGCGTGAGCGTGCGCCCCTCGGCGTCGCGCACGCCCTGGCCGTCGAGGAAGCGGCGGACGGCGTCGCGCCCCGGGTTCTCGCGGGGGACGAGGATCTCGCGCAGTTCGGGGTCGCGGACGCTCTCGACGGCGCAGGCGTGCCGGGCGAGGGAGCGGCGACGGCCCTCCCCGGTGAGCCGGGCGTCCACGAGCGAGGCGATGCCACGGACCAGTTCGGCGGCGTCGCGCGGGACTCCGGCCCGCTCTCCCGCGGCCCGCAGCTCGGCCTGGTCGAGGTCGACGAGCCGGCGCACGAGGGCGGTGAGCAGGGCGGAGCGGGTGCGGTAGTACGCGGAGGTGGTGCCGGGCGGGAGCCCTGCGGCGGCGTCGACGGCCCGGTGGGTGAGGCCGCGCATACCGGCGTCGGCGAGGACGCCGAGGGCGGCGTCGGCGAGGAGGGTGCGGCGGTCGGGGGTCGAGGGGCGGCGGTCGGGCGTCGGGGTGCGGCGGTCGGTTGCGGGGGTGGGGGTGCGGCGGTCGGTGGTCACCCCTTCTTTCTACACCTGTAGAGTTCTTCTACAGGTGTAGAAGAACTGACCTGAGGGGGCAGCATGGGCAGGACCGCGCTCGTCGTCGGCGGAGGCATCGGCGGACTCGCCGCGGCGATCGGACTGCGCCGCATCGGCTGGGACGTGACCGTCGTCGAGCGGAACCGCGTCCTCGACGACTCCGGGGCCGGGATCTCCCTGGCCGCGAACGGACTGCGTGCGCTCGACGCCCTCGGCGTGGGCGCCGCCGTCCGGGCGGCGGCCCGGAGCCAGTACACCGGCGGCACCCGCACGCCGGGCGGCGCCTGGCTCGCCCGGATGGACGGCGCCGCCCTGGAACGCGCCCTCGGCTCGCCCGTCGTGGGCATCCCCCGCGCGGGGCTGCACGCGCTGCTGCGCGCCGCGCTGCCGCCGCAGTGCCTGGTCACCGGCGCGCGCATGACGGCGCTCGACCGCTCCGGGCCCGACCGCGTGCGGGTCGGGTACGCGCACGAGGACGGCCGGCGCGCGGAGGCGGAGGCGGACGTGGTCGTCGGCGCCGACGGGATCGGCAGCTGGACGCGCGCCCTGCTCTTCCCCGGCCACCCAGGCCCGGCCCACAGCGGCTCCACGGTGCTGCGCGCGCTGACGAGGGGGCCGGTGAGGGTGGAGTCCGACTTCGAGCTCACCTGGGGACCCGGCGCGGAGTTCGGCCACATCCTCCTCGCGGACGGCCGGGCGGAATGGCACGCCGTGCTCAACGCGCCCGCCGGAGTGCGCCATCCGGACCCCCTGGCAAGACTCCGCCGCCGGTTCGCCGACTGGCACGCGCCGGTCCCGGACCTGCTGGCCGCGACCGACCCGGACGCCGTGCTCCACCACGACATCGGCGAACTCGCCGAGCCGCTCCCCTCGTTCGCCGTCGGCCGTGTCGCCCTGCTGGGCGACGCCGCCCACGCCATGACCCCGCACCTGGGCCAGGGGGCGTGCCAGGCCCTGGAGGACGCGGTCGTCCTGGCGGCCGCGCTGGCCGACGGCCCGGACGTGCCGGAGGCGCTCGCCCGCTACGACGCCGAGCGCCGCCCGCGCGCCCAGGGCGTCGCGCGGGCAGCGCGCCAGGCGGGCCGCATGGGGCAGCAGTTGGCGCATCCGGCGGCCGTCGCGCTGCGGAACACCGCCCTGCGGCTGGCCCCGTCGGGCACGGCCCTCCGGATGATCCTGCGCCACGCCGCCTGGACGCCGCCGAGGCTGCCGGAGGTCGCCGCGGGCGTCGAGTAGACCTCGCGTCTCGACCTCTCATCGTCGTCGATTAGGTGCGAAGTCGATTAATCGCCGAAGTGCTAACGTGACCGGATGTCTCTCAAGCACGCGGTGCTGGCCGCCCTCCTGGAGGGCGAGTCGTCCGGCTACGACCTGGCCAAGGTCTTCGACGTGTCCGTGGCCAACTTCTGGGCCGCCACGCCCCAGCAGCTGTACCGGGAGCTGGACCGGCTGGCCGAGGACGGCCTCGTGGCGGCGCGGGTCGTGCAGCAGGAACGACGGCCGAACAAGCGCCTGTTCCGGCTGACGGAGGCGGGTCGGGAGGAGCTGCACGCGTTCACGGCCGCCGAACCGCGCCCCACGGCGATCCGCGACGAACTCATGGTGCAGATCCAGGCGGTGGACGTGGGCGACTCCGCGGCCGTGCGCGGCAGCGTCCGGAAGCACCTGGACCGGACGCGGGAGCGGCTGGCCCGCTTCGACCGGCTCCGCGAGCACATGCTGGCCGGCCGCGACGAGGCCACGTATCTGCGGGAGACCGAGCGGGTCGGGCCGTATCTGACCCTGATGCGGGGCCGGTCCTTCGAGCAGGAGAACCTGCGCTGGGGCGAGCGGGTCCTGGACGTCCTCGCCGCGCGGGAGGCACGAGGCGTGTGAGGAGTGTGCAGGCCCCGGGTCCGGCGTCGCCGCGTCCGCATACCGTCCGGTAGGGTCGCGGCGTTCCGCAGGGAGCGGGGCGTTCTCCGGAAGGGGCGGAAGTCGGATGAAGATCGGTGACGTCGTCGAGGACTTCAGCCTGCCCGACGAGACCGGCACGGTGCGCACGCTCAGCGAACTGCTGCAGGACGGGCCGGTCGTGCTGTTCTTCTACCCCGCGGCGATGACTCCCGGCTGCACCGCCGAAGCCTGCCACTTCCGTGATCTGGCCGCCGAGTTCAAGGCCGCCGGCGCGCAGCCGGTCGGCGTGAGCGGCGACCCGGTCGACCGGCAGCAGGAGTTCGCGGACCGGCACAGCCTCGGCTATCCGCTGCTGTCCGACCCGCAGGGCGCGGTGCGCGGCCGGTTCGGCGTCCAGCGCGGCTTCTCGCTGGCGCCGACGAAGCGGGCCACGTTCGTCATCGACCAGGACCGGACCGTGCTGGAGATCGTCCGCAGCGAGTTCCGGATGAGCGCCCACGCCGACCGGGCCCTGGCGGCGCTGCGCACGCGCACCGTCTGACCACCCCCGACTCCCCTCACTCGGCCGGGACCCCCTTAATCAGTATCGTGGATGCGCATTTGATACGGTCCTGCCGTGCGGTTGACGAAGTTCACCGACCTGGCGCTGCGTGCCGTCATGCGCCTGGCGGTCTCGGGACAGGACGACTCGGAGACCACCCGCGAGGTGGCCGAGACGATGGACGTGCCGTACGCGCACATGGCCAAGGTCGTCACCCGGCTGCAGCACCTCGGCGTCGTGGAGGCGCGGCGGGGCCGCAACGGCGGGCTGACCCTGACCGAGACCGGCCGGCGGGCCTCCGTCGGCTGGCTCGTACGGTCACTCGAAGGCGACGAGGAGGTCGTCGCCTGCGAGGGCGATCCACCCTGCCCGCTGCGCGCGGCATGCCGGCTGCGAGGGGCGCTCCGGTCGGCCCAGGAGGCGTTCTACCGGACGCTCGATCCGCTCACCGTCGCCGACCTGGTCGAATCCCCGACCGGGCCGGTGCTGGTGTCCCTGTCCCGCACCCGCCCCGGCTGACGCACCCCGGCACCTTTCGGCGCCGCTCCCCCGCCGTCGCAGCTCCTGCCACCGTTCGAGCCGTGCTTCCGCGCGGCCGAAAATACGCAGATGATCTACCAGAATTGGAGTCACGATGCTCTCCGAGCAGGCCACCCCGGTCGTTCGCGCCACGCTCCCCGCGGTCGGCGCCGCCCTCGACGAGATCACCGAACGGTTCTATGCGGGCCTCTTCGCCGCCCACCCCGCACTCCTGCGCGACGTGTTCAACCGCGGCAACCAGGCCACCGGCGACCAGCGGCGCGCCCTCGCCGGCTCGATCGCCGCGTTCGCCGGGGCGCTCCTGGAGCACCCGGAGGCCCGCCCGGACGTCATGCTCGGCCGGATCGCGCACAAGCACGCTTCTCTGGGGGTCACCTCGGAGCAGTACAAGATCGTGCACGAGCATCTGTTCGCGGCGATCGTGGACGTCCTCGGCGAGGCCGTCACGGCCGAGGTCGCGGCGGCGTGGGACGAGGTGTACTGGCTGATGGCGAACGCCCTGATCGCCCTCGAGTCGGACCTCTACGCGCAGGCCGGCGTCGCCGAGGGCGAGACCCGGCGGCCGATGGAGATCGTCGAACGCCACGAGGAGACGCCCGACACGGTCTCTTTCCTGCTGCGCCGGGCCGACGGCGAGCCCGTCGAGGCGTTCCGGCCGGGCCAGTACGTCAGCGTCCAGGTCGAACTTCCCGACGGCGCCCGGCAGCTACGCCAGTACAGCCTGTCCTCGGCCCCCGGCCGGCCCCACTGGCGGATCACGGTCAAGCGGATCGACGGGGACCCGGCCGGCGAGGTGTCGTCCTGGCTGCACGCGCACGGCGCCCCCGGCGACGTCCTGTCCGTCTCCGCTCCGTTCGGCGACCTGGTCCTGCCGGAGGGCGACGGACCGCTGCTGCTCGCCTCGGCGGGCATCGGCAGCACCCCGATGCTCGCCATGCTCGACCACCTCGCGGTGACGGGTTCCCGTCGTCCCGTCACGGTCGTGCACGCCGACCGCTCCCCCGCGGCGCACGCGCACCGGGACGAGCTGCTGCGCCTGGTGGACGCGCTGCCGGACGCCCGGCTGCACCTCTGGTACGAGGAACCGGGCGACTCCGGCGCCCGCCGCGGCCGCGCCGAGGTGGGGCTGCTGGACCTGCCGGCCGGGACGACGGCGTACCTCTGCGGCCCGCTCCCGTTCATGCGCGCCGTGCGCGGCGATCTGCTCGGCCGGGGCGTGGCCGCCGCCGACGTCCACTACGAGGTCTTCGGCCCGGACCTCTGGCTCGGCGCCTGAGAGCCCGCTCGTCCCGGCGGTCGGCTCCGGCCCCCGACCCTGGCCGTTGGCCTACCGCCGGGCGCGACGCTCGCCCCCTATTCGCTGGCGCACGCGCCCCGGCCGCACCACGATGCCGGGATGGACATCGACGAGCGTGACGAGGCGACGGCGACACGGTGGTCGCCCGCGACCGTCCACCCCGACATGTGGGTGGACCCCGACGACGACCCGCGGGAGACCGACGCGGTGACGGCGGACGAGCGCGGCGCGCTGCTGGAGGGCCTGCGGCACTTCCGCCTCACCCTCGAGATGAAGTGCGCGGGCCTGGACGCCGAGCAGATGGCGCGGCGCTCGGTCCCGCCCTCGACGATGTCCCTGCTGGGCCTGGTCCGCCACATGGCCGAGGACGAACGGCACCTGCGCCGGCTGGCGGGCGAGGACACGCCCCGGATCTACCGCACCGCCGAGGACCGCGAGGCGGACTGGAACGGCGCGGTCGCCGACCCGGCGGTCGTGGAGGAGGCCTGGCAGCGGTGGCGGGCGGAACGGGAGCTGACCGACGGGTTCATCGCCTCCTTCGCCGACCTCGGCACCCGGCCCGGCGGTGACGCGCAGCTGCGCGAGCTGGTGGTGATGCAGATCACCGAGTACGCGCGCCACTGCGGCCACGCCGACCTGCTGCGGGAACGGATCGACGGCCGCGTGGGGCAGTGAGCCCGGCCGGCGCGCAGGGCGCCATCGGCCGAGGGCGCCGGGATACGACAGAGCCCCGGCTGGACGGGGGATTCCAGCCGGGGCCGATGTCGTGGCCGGAGGCTTGCCTCACCCGGGGGGGGGGGGGGAAGGGGTGGGCCCGCCGTATCGTCACGGCCACATGTGAATGAACGATAAACCATGCCCCGGTGTTCCGGACTTCTCCACCCCTAGGGTGTGAGTCACCTCACCGCCGCCCCGACCGGCTCAAATCTCCCCCGCGGTCACCGGGAGGCGAGCAGGAGGCGGGCCTCGGTCTCCTGGTCCCCGGAGACGGACTCCAGCGACCGCACGTCGAAGGACTGCGCCAGCACCTTCTCGATCTCGTCGACCGCGTGGTACCCGCCCGTGAGCAGCACGGGAACCTCGCCGCTGAGGTGGGCCGGACGAGCCGTGCCGCCCCGCGAGGCCGCCGTGTCGAAGGTGGCCATCCACACCGTCGGCGCGGGAACCTGCGACTCGATCCCGGCCGTCGGCGCGTCCTCGATCGCGTAGACCCGGTCCAGCGCCTCGAACACCGCTCGGGCGTCCTCGCCGGAGCAGCTCAGCTGCACCGTCACGTCGGTGTCGATGTGTCGTTCGTCCACGTCGCTCATCTCCTCCCGGCCGCCATCCCGGCGTCACCCTCCAGCATCGCCCGGCACCCGCCGCTCCGCGACTCTCACCCGGCCGGCCCAGCCGTTGCGGTTCTCGCACCCCGCTCCGGGTACCCGTCCCGGCAGGGCCGAACGGCCGCGGCCGAGACCGAGGAGGACCCATGTCGGGGCAGGAGCGAGACCGGGCCGACAGCGGCGACACGGGCGGGCGCGGCAAGCGGGGCGGGCCGGACCGGGACGAGTCCGACTCGGACGGCCTGTACTACGGCCGGCACGAGACGCCGAACGAGCGGGCCGACCGCCGGTGGGGCGAACTGGTCCAGGAGATCCGCGTGGCCCAGACGGGTGTGCAGATCCTGCTCGGCTTCCTCCTCACCGTCGTGTTCGCACCCCGCTTCGCCGAGCTCTCGTCGGCCGACCGCGCCCTCTACATCACGACCGTGGCCCTCGGTTCGGCCGCGACGGGCGCCCTGATCGGCCCGGTGTCGTTCCACCGCATCGTGGCCGGGCGGCGCATCAAACCGCAGGCGGTGCAGTGGGCCTCCCGGCTGATCGCCGTGGGGCTGGCGCTGCTGCTCGCGACGCTCACCTCCGCCCTGCTGCTGGTCCTCCGCTTCGCGACGAGCGCCGCGTACGTGCCCTGGCTGGTGGCCGGACTGGTGTTCTGGTACCTCCTCTGCTGGTACGTGCTTCCGTTCTGGGCCCGCCACCGGTACACCAGCGGCGACTGAGCCGCATCAGCCCTCGTCCTCTCCCCCGGGCCCCGCACCGGACGGGCCTGCGCCCGGTGCGCCGCCGGGGCCGCCGCCCGTGAGGCGGTCGACGGTGTCGGCCTCCTCGGGGCGCTTGTCCGGCCGGTACCGCACGACCCTGGCGAAGCGGAGCGTGACGCCGGCCGGGTAGCGCGTGGAGCGCTGGACGCCGTCGTACGCGATCTCCACGACGAGTTCCGGCCGCACCCGAACGGTGAACCCGTCGTCCTCGACGGCGAGCTCCCGCAGCTGTTCGGTCTGCAGCCGCAGCATCTCGTCGGTGAGTCCCTTGAACGTCTTGCCGAGCATCACGAACCCGCCGTCGGCGGTCCGCGCACCCAGGTGCAGGTTCGAGAGCAGGCCGGTGCGGCGGCCGTGCCCCCACTCGGCGGCGAGGACGACGAGGTCGAGCGTGTGGACGGGTTTGACCTTCAGCCAGGTGCGGCCCCGGCGGCCCGCGACGTACGGGGCGTCGAGCGCCTTCACGAGCACGCCCTCGTGCCCGCGGCGCAGGGTCTCGGCGAAGAACGCGTCGGCCGCCTCCTTCTCTGCGGTGGACGTGGGGTCGTCGACGACGGTCCGGCGCACCCTCAGGTGCTCCGGCAGCAGCCGGGCGAGCGCTGCCTGCCGCCGGTCCCCCGGCTCGTCGATCAGGGTCTCGTCCCCGACGGCGAGGACGTCGAAGAAGACGGGTGACAGGGGCCGAGCGGCGCGGGCGGTGTCGACGTCGACGCGGGAGCCGACCCGGGCAGCGGTGTCCTGGAAGGCCAGCGGCCGGCCCGTCTCGTCGAGGGCGAGCACCTCCCCGTCCAGGACGAACGACTCCGCCGCGAGGCCCCGGGCCACCGCCACCACCTCCGGCAGCCTGCCGGTGATGTCGTCGAGCGACCGGGTGTACACCCGGACGTCGTCGCCGTCCCGGTGGACCTGGATGCGGATGCCGTCGAGCTTCTCCTCCACGGCGCAGCGCCCGAGCGCCTCGACCGCCTCGCGGACCGATCCGGCCGTATGGGCCAGCATCGGCTGCACGGGACTGCCGACCCGGAGCGAGAACGCCTCCAGCGCCGCTGCTCCCTCGGCGAGCACCGCCCGCGCCACCCGCGGCAGCGAACCCTCGAGCATCACCGCCCGGCGCAGCGTGTCCGCCGGCACCCCGGCCGCCCGCGCGACGCCCTCCAGGGCCACCGCGTCGAGCGCCCCCTGCCGCACCTCCCCGCCGAGCAGCCGCACCAGGAACTCCTGCTCCCCGAGCGTCGCCGCCGCCATGAGTTCCCGAAGCCGCCGGATCCGCTCGGCCTGTGCCCCCGCTCCCGAGACGGCCGCCAGTTCCGTCATGGCGGCGTCCGTCTCGGCCAGCGTGAGCGCCGGGTTCTCGGCCGGGGCGACGTGAGGAGGGACGACGTGCTTGAGGACGCTCCAGCCCACGCCGATCCGGCCCTGCGGCAGGCTTCCGGCGAGGTAGGCGATGACGAGCGGACTCTCCTCCGGCTCCGCCTCGGCGAACAGCCCGGCCAGCGCGGCGATCTTCTGGGACCGCGCGGAGGTGGCGGCGACCTGACGGGAGACGTCCGCGAGACGCACCAGCAGCATGCGCCCATGGTCCCCGCCTCAGGCCTCCCCCGCACTCCCTGCCGCCGTCGGCTCAGGCCATCCGCTCCCTCTCACCCGTCTCTCCCGCTCAGCCGCCCCTCCCGCTTCTCGCGCTGGGCCCGGTTCCGTCCCTCGCCCGGCCGCTTCCGCCGGGTGGGCGCCGGGCCGGGAGCCGCGGCGCAGCCTCAGCCGGGTCAGCAGGTTGCGCGAGCTCGTCGGCGGCCGCACCGACTCCCGGGCACGCCCGCTCCTTCCCGGCCCGGCCGGAGGGGCGGACGCACGGACGGCGGCCGGCGGAGGCGCGGGCGCGGGCATGCGCGCGTGTGCGGGCTCAGGCACGGGCAGCCGGGAGGTACGGGCCGCCGGCCGAGGCGCGGTCTGCAGCTCGCGTGCCTCCTCCAGTGCCATCGCGAGGCTGGTGCGGTGCCACAGGATCTCGTCCGGATCGTCGGCCACCATGAGCCGGTCGGCGATCTCCCTCGCCGAAGAACCCTCCGGCAGCCCCGGTGGCAGCGGCGGCCTGAGCCGCAGCAGGAACGACCGCTCGTACGGATCCACGACGACCTCGGCGAGCTGGACCGGATCGAGCAGCGAGGCGATGGCCGCCGCCCGTTCCCAGGGGTCGTCCGTGGCCCGCAGCAGCAGCCCGAGCCGCCTGGCCCGCCAGTTGCGCGGCCGTCGGTCCTCGCCCGCGGCCCGACGGTCCCGGGCCTCGCGTCCCATCCTGGCCTTGAGCAGCTCGGGATGATCCCGGGCGAACTCGCGCAGTTCCCCGGCGAGATAGAGCCAGACGACGGTGTTGTAGCGGTTCAGGTAGAACCGCACGGGACGGACGTGCCCGGTTCGCGCCAGCCAGGTGAAGCGCTCGGCCGACACCGAGAGCAACGCCGCCGCCTCCGCCGTGCCCACCGCCCGCACACGCTCGCGCAGTCCGTCCGGGAAGTCCGGCGCCGCGCGCAATCGGTCGACCTCCCCGGGCTCCACCCTGATCCGGGGCCCTGTCCCGGGCAGTGTGCGCACCAGGCCCATCTGCACGGCGAGTTCGAACTCGTCCCATTTCAATGCGAGCCGTTGCGCCGCCGGTCCCGGCGACAGCACCGCCGAGCCCGCCGCCGCGCCCTGCGCCTCCGAACCGATGCCTTCGGTCGTGGTCATCACGATCCTCCCCCGCGAGTGCCAAATACTCTCGGTGACGATCGTAACGCAGAGTGACAGAATCCGTCGAAGCCCTGTGGACAACTCGACCGGCACCCCCCCGCCCACTCCCCAGGCAGGCCCCACATCCACCGTCAGGAACGGATCAGAACTCGCCGAGGACCCCCGCCGTCCCCGGCTGCCGAGCGGCCACGCCCAGGTGCTCGCCGACCCGGTTGACCAGGAGCGTCATCTCGTAGGCGACCTGGCCGACGTCGGCCTCCGCCGCGCTCAGCACACACAGGCAACTGCCCTCGCCGGCCGCCGTCACGAACAGCATCGCGTCGTCGAACTCCACCATCGTCTGGCGCGCCTTGCCCGCCCGGAAATGCCGGCCTGAGCCCCGCGCGAGACTGTGCAGCCCGGACGACACCGCGGCGAGGTGCTCGGCGTCCTCCCGCTCCAGTCCCGCGCTCGCCCCCGTGACCAGCCCGTCGTTCGACAGCACCAGCGCGTGCCGGATGTACTCCACCCGTCGCGTCAGGTCGTCGAGGAGCCAGTCAAGTTCCTTGTCCAGCGCCATGCTCGGTCCTCCCCGTTGGTGCGGTCCCGTGTCACGGGCTCCGCGTGTTCCGCGTAAGCCTTACGCACAGTCCTGGACTGGGCAAGCATCACGAACGGTTCCCGACGTGCCCCGCCGCCTGCGGCTCACCGACCGAATCCAGCAACCGCGCGGTGTGCATCCTGCCCGCGTACTCCACCAGCCGGATCAGGACCTCCTTGCCCGAGTCGCGGTCCCGCGCGTCGCACAGCACGACGGGCGTCCCGCGGTCCAGGTCGAGCGCCTGCGAGACCTCGTGCGCTCCGTAGTCCCGCGCGCCGGCGAAGCAGTTCACGGCCACCAGGAAGGGAATCCGCCGGTGCTCGAAGTAGTCCACCGCCGGGAAGCAGTCCTCCAGGCGGCGCGTGTCGGCGAGCACCACCGCGCCCAACGCGCCCTGGGACAGTTCGTCCCAGAGGAACCAGAACCGGTCCTGCCCCGGAGTCCCGAACAGGTACAGGGAGAGCCCCGAGCGGATCGTGATGCGGCCGAAGTCCATCGCCACCGTCGTGGTGGTCTTCTGTGCCACGCCGTCCGTGTCGTCGACCGACTCGCCGAGCCGGCTCAGCTGCTCCTCGGTGCGCAGCGGGCGTATCTCGCTGACCGCGCCCACCAGGGTGGTCTTGCCGACGCCGAACCCGCCGGCGACGAGGATCTTCAGGGCGAGGGCGGCGGTGTCCGCCCCGTCGCCCCCGCCGGTGCTTTCAGAGGGCTCGGAGACCATCGATCACTTCTTTCAGGATCCGCTCGTCGGGGAGCTGGGCGGGTGGTACGGGCCGGCTGACCTTGACGAAGCCGGATTCGAGCAGGTCGCCGAGGAGGACCCGGACCACGCCGACCGGCAGGTCCGCGTCCGCGGCGAGTTCGGCCACGGACTGCGTCTCGGCCCGGCACAGGGCGAGCAGCGCCCGGTGCTCGGGGCCGAGGAGCGCCTCCTCGGCGTCGCCGGGCGGGTCGTCGTCCACGACGACGAGGGCGATGAGGTCGAACCGCACGTTGCTGGGCCCGGGCTTGGTCCGGCCGCCGGTCATCGCGTACGGGCGGACCAGTGGGCCGGCCTCGGCGTCGTACCACTCGCTGCCCGGCGGCGCGCCGTCGGCGCCGGTGGTGCTGTCGTCGTTCACAGGGGTCTCCGGGTCGGTCCGGGCGGGGCCGGGTGGATCCGTGCGGGTCCACGTGGGGCGGGCGGGGCCAGGTGCGGTGCGAGGCGGTCCACTACGACGCCTGCGCCCACCGTTGCGTGCGGTTCCGCCGTACGTGCGGTTCCGCCGTACGTGCGGTTCAGTCGTGCGTCCGGTTCAGCCGGCGGCCGACGGGGACGTCGTCACGCGGGGCGGCGTGTACAGGTGCTCGCCGACGCGCTTCACCAAGCGCGCCATCTCGTACGCGATCAGGCCGATGTCCGCCGCGACGGAACTCAGCACGGCGAGACAGGATCCGTCGCCGGCCGCGGCGACGAACAGGAACCCGTCGTCCATCTCGACCATGGTCTGCCGCACGCCGCCGGTCCCGAACTGGCGGCCGGCGCCCTTGGCGAGGCTGTGGAAGCCGGAGGCGATCGCGGCCAGATGCTCGGCGTCCTCGCGGCTCAGGCCGCTGGAGGCGCCGACGGCGAGGCCGTCGTTGGACAGCACCACGGTGTGCCGGACCTCGTTGACCCGCACGACCAGATCGTCGAGGAGCCAGTCGAGTTCGCCCGAGCGGTGCGGGGCCACCCTGTCGTGGTCGATCATGCGTCGTCTCCTTCACTGCCGTCGCTGCGGAATCCAGTGCTGAGCGGCCTGCGGGCCCCGGGAGCCGCTCCGCCGCCGCGGGTCCAGCCCTCGCGGTACGCGGCCATCCGGTCCCTGGCCTGCTCCGGGGTGCGTTCCCCGTCGGCCGCCGCACCCCAGGTGGGCGCCGGGCCGGACTTGGGCGCCTCACGCAGTTGCGGGACGAGGCTGGCCTGCCGTACGCGGCGAGGCAGACCGCCGCCGCGCGGTTCCGCCGGCGGTCGCGTCTCCTCCGGCTGCTCCGCGTCCGGACGGGTACGCAGGCGCAGGGTCGTGACCTGCGCCGGAGGCGGCTCGTCGGCACCCTGCCTGGCATCCGGACCCCGGTCGTCGCCTCCCCTCAGGACGCGGCGCGCGGGCGGCGAGGCCGCTCCGTGTACACCCACAGGCTCCGGCCGGTCGGGCCGTTGCGCGTGCTCCTCTTCGTCCAGCCGTTCCGTCGAAACCACCGCCTGCGCCTCCGCGGCTGCACGGCTCCCGGCCGGCAGCGCGCCCTGCAGCAGCGCCATGGGGAGGAGGACGACCGCCGTCGTGCCGCCGTACGGGGAAGGGCGCAGCTGGACCTTGATGTCGTGCCGGGAGGCGAGCCGGCTGACCACGAACAGTCCCAGCCGGTCGCTGTCGAACAGGTCCAGCGCCTCGGACTGCCGGATCCGGCCGTTGGCCTCGGCCAGGGTGTCCGGGCCCATGCCGAGTCCGCGGTCCTCGATCTCCAGTGCGTAGCCGTTGCCGACCGGTTCGCCGCTGATCCGCACCTTGGTGTGCGGCGGCGAGAACTGGGCAGCGTTCTCGATCAGTTCGGCGAGCAGGTGCGTCAGGTCGGCCACGGCCGCACCGACGACGGCGGTCTCGGGGAACCGCCGGACCTCGACGCGGGCGTAGTCCTCGATCTCGGAGACGGCGGCGCGCACGACGTCGGTGAGCTGGACGGGCATCCGCCAGGCCCGGCCGGGGGCCGCGCCCGACAGGATGATCAGGCTCTCGGCGTGCCGCCGCATCCGCGTCGTCAGATGGTCGAGCCGGAACAGGTCGCCGAGTTCGTTCGGGTCGTCGGCGCGGCGCTCCATGCTGTCGAGCAGGTTGAGCTGCCGGTGGACCAGGACCTGGCTGCGCCGGGCGAGATTGACGAAGACCCCGGAGATGCCGCTGGCGAGTTCGGCGCGCTCCACCGCGGCGCTGAGCGCGGCCCGGTGCACGATGCCGAGGGCCTCGCCCACCTGGCCGATCTCGTCCTGCGCCGGAGGCCCGGCCGGGGCCTCGGCGGGTACGTCGATCTCCTCGCCGGCGCGCAGTCGGCCCATGGCCTGCGGGAGTTTGCGCCGGGCGATCTCCAGCGCGGTGTTGCGCAGGCTGATGAGTTCGATGACGAGGCCGCGGCCGATCCGCACGGAGATGACGAGGGAGGCCGCGACGGCGGCGAGACCGAGGAGGACCGCCGCGCCGCCCGGCGTGAACACGCCGCCGGCGAAGGGGTTGGACGCTTCGGCGGCGGCCCGGCGGGCGTCACGTTCGACGGCGGCGAGTCCCTCGCGTACGGAGGACTGCGCGCTGTCCCAGGTGGCGGCCGGGACTGCCTGGGCGGCGCGCCGGCCGGCGGGTGCCGCGACGATGCGGTCCTCCGCGGCGGTCAGGCGCCGCTGCGCGTCCTGCGCGGCGCGTGTACGCCAGGCGTCGCGGGCACCGCGGGGCAGGTCGGCGGCCGCGGAGGCGAGCAGGGTACGGCGGGAGTCGACGGCGCCGGTGAACAGCCGGAGCCGCGGGGCGTCGAGTTTTCCGGTCAGCTGTGCGGCGCCGAGCAGGGCGTCCTCGCGGGACAGCATCTCCCCGGCGCGGGCGAGTTCGAGCAGGACGCGTGCGTCCGCGCCGGACCGGGCGTCGTGCAGGGCGGCGAGCGAGCCGCCCACCTCGAAGGCGGTGGCGATGGCGTCGGTGTAGGCCGTGTAGACCTTGTCGCCGGGGGCCGTTCCGGGGGCCGAATCAGTCGCCGAGCCGCTCGCCGGGCCCTCCCGGCCGTCCGCCGTGCCTTCCGCCGCCCGGGTCCGTAGCGGGGCGAGCGCTTCGGCCTGCCGGACGAAGCGGCCGACGCGCTCGCCCAGTTCGGCCGGCAGGTCGCCGGTGTCGCCGACCGTGTGGCCGTCGCCCAGGCGCAGCCGGGCGAGCGCCGCGTCGGTGCGGCGTCCCTGCTCCCTCAGCTCGGCGGCCCGCCCGGCGCCGGGACTGGCGAGCTGCCGTACGGCGGCGCGGCGTTCGGCCTGCAGGGCGGTGACGGCTCGGGCGACCGGTTCACGGATCTGGGCGTCGACCCGCTGGAGCTGGCGCAGGCGGGAGACGTCCTGCGCGGTGGTGACCGTGGCGAACCCCCACAGGGCGAGCAGCGAGACCACGGGGACCATGAGCAGCGAGACGATCTTCGCGCGGACGGTCCTGGGGCGCAGTCCGCGCCGGGGCCGCCCGGCGTCCGTCCCGGTGCCGGGGGCCGCCTCGCCTTCCGGTGCTCCCGCCGCCGGGGCTTCTGGCGAAGGCGTCTCGTCGGCCGGCGGTCCTGCGTGGGCCCGCCGTCCGCGGGCGGCGGGACCGGGCGCGGGCACCGGCGGCCGTGCCGTGGCGTCGGGGGTGTTGCGGGGAGTTCGCATGTCCTCCTCGTTCCGGATGCGGTGCGGGTGTCGTACGGGGGTGCGCCGCCTCAGGCGCGGCCGTTGCCGACCGTCTCGCGGAAGCCTGGCGGGGCGACGTCGACGGCCCGCTCGTCCGGCTCCACCAGTTGTCCGGCGGAGGCGTACGCGGCGCGTTCCGCGGCGGTGGGCGAGAGGGCGACGAACGCGGAGGTGATGAAGAGGTAGGAGCCGAGGCCGACGGCGAGGGGGAAGATGAACTGCATCGCCGTGACCCCGGAGAGGGTGCCGGAGGACGGGACGACGTCCACCTCGACGGCGAACATGCCGGTGTAGTGCATGCTGCTGACGGCTGCGCCCATGACGAGCGAGGCGACGGCGACGGCCACGGGGGCGTGGATGTTGAGGGCCGCCCAGAGGGCGGCGGTCGCGGCCACGACGGCGATGACGACGGAGAGCGCGACGAGCAGCGGGTCGTAGCGCACTTCGCCGTGCAGGCGGAGTGCGGCCATGCCCATGTAGTGCATGCTCGCGACGCCGACGCCGGTGGTGAGTCCGCCGACGAGCAGGGCGCGGACGCGGTCCCGGCCGTAGCCGACGGCGAAGACGCCGAGCCCGACGACGACCATGGCGACGACGAGGCTCAGGATGGTGAGCGGTACGTCGTAGCGGATGTCCGTGCCTGTCACTCCGAAGCCGAGCATCGCGACGAAATGCATCGTCCAGATGCCGGTGCCGATGGCCGAGGCCGCCGTGAGAAGCCAGTTCCGCCGGGATCGGCCGCTCGCTTCCAGGGCTCGTACGGTGCAGCGCAGGCCGAGGGCGGCGCCGGTGCAGGCCATCGCGTACGACAGCACGGGGGTCAGCCAGCCGAAGGTGGCGTGGTCCAGGTGTCCCATGACTCGGGGACGCTAGGGGGGCAGGGGCGCACGGACGGGGTGCATTTCGAAAGCTGTTGGAATATGACAGAGAGATGGTCTGGAACGATCGCGCCGGTCTCGAACGAGTGCGCCGAACTTTCACCGTGACGATGGACGAAACCACCGGATCGGGGGACGGGACGAGGGCCCCGGCCTGCGGGATCATGGACACATGAGCGACGACCCGAAAAACGTCCAGGAGTTCTTCGGCGCCCGCGCCGCCGACTGGGACGCGCGGTTCCCCGACGACGGCCCCGCCTACGCCGCCGCGGTGGCGGAACTCGGCCTGCGCCCCGGCGACTCCGTCCTGGACGCCGGCTGCGGTACCGGCCGCGCCCTGCCCCCGCTGCGCGCGGCGGTCGGCCCGTCGGGCACGGTGATCGGGGCGGACCTCACGCCGGAGATGCTGACGGCCGCCGTCGCGGCCGGACGCGGCGAGGGAGTGCACCTGATACGGACGGACGTCACCCGCCTGCCCGTACGGACCGGTGCGCTGGACGCGGTGTTCGGCGCGGGGCTCATATCCCATCTGCCCGATCCGGCCGCCGATCTGCGCGAGTTGGCTCGAACGGTCCGCCAGGGCGGGCGGCTCGCCCTCTTCCACCCGGTGGGCCGCGCCGCGCTCGCAACCCGGCACGGCCGGCAGCTCACCCCGGACGATCTGCGCGCCGAGCCCAACCTGCGTCCGCTGCTGGCGGCTTCCGGCTGGCGGATGGAGCGCTACGTGGACGAGGACGACCGGTACCTCGTCCTGGCGGCCCGCGAGGCCTGAGCACGTATTCCGGCCAGGAGGGTACGGAGGGCCTCATCGGCGGTCTTCTGCCGCGGCCGTCCGCTCTCTACGGTGGTGGTGTCGGTGGCCGCGCCCGCAGGAAGGCGGTGGACCATGTCCGGAGGCGTGCTGGAGAGGTTGCGCAGACTGCGGGAACGCAGGGCGAATCCCGACGGGAAGCCACGGATTCCGCAGCAGGAGGGGAGGCGCCGGCGGAATCTGTTCGAGGCGGCGGCCGACTACGTCGTCGGCTGTGTGGAGGACGACCAGGACCGGATCGAGGAAGCCGTCACGTCGGTGCAGCCGGAGGCGCTGACGTTCGGGATCAACGAGCTGGCCTGCCGGGCCGTGATCGCGCTCGCCCGGGAGCGCGACCAGTCCCCGGAGACCGTCGCGCGGGATCTGCTCGGGCTGCCGCCGGCCTGAGCGTCGAGACCGGAATCGGTCGCCGGAAGCCTCTCGACGCGCGGGTTACTCGGTGGTTAAGGTGCGCCGACGACCGATGGGGACGCCTGACGCTGATGGGGAGGCCGCTGTGGCCGGGACGGACGAGACCGCCACCGCCGACGTGGAGGAGGCCGTCGTCGACACCGCCGTCGACGACGACCCGCTGTACGTGCTGACGGCCGTGCTCCTCACGCCCGCCCAGTTCCCGAGCGTGCTCGGCGACGACTACCCGGCGGCCTGCGCGGCGCTCGGCCTGGAGGCGTACGCGGACGGGTACGGGCTCGTGCTCGGCCAGGACGGCGACGGGGCGCGCTGGACGGTGGTCGTCGACGACGTCTCCCTGGTCGCGGTGGCCATCGCGTCGTGGGACTGCGGGATGGAGTACGACCTCTCGCCCGACGAGCGCAGTGTCGTCGCCGCCCTGCCGGGGTGGCCGCTGGCCGTGGCCACCGCGGCGCCCGGCCTGCCCGCGCCGCACGACCCCGCGCCCGAGCAGGGCGACCCCGCGCCCCTCGCCCCGCCGGACGGCGGCGCATGGGGGCCGGCCCAGCGACGCCTCGGCGCGGACGAGGTGGCGCTGCAGTGGTCGGCGTGGCGGGCGCAGTTCGACGACGGTCAGAGCCAGGCGGCCGCCGCAACGGGCGGGAACGGCCGGGGCGAGCAGGGCGGGCAGGAGACGGGTGGGGCTTCGGCCGGCTCGGCTGAGGTGGAGGCTGACGCAGCCGTGGCCGCCGGCGACCGAGCGGGGGACGGTGCCCATGGCGCGGTCGCCGAGGCCGGCCCGGCCTCTACCGACGGGTCCGGTGCCGGTGGCGCTGCTGCCGATCCCGGTGCCGCCGGCGATGTCGGGGGCGGTGTGCGGGATCCGTACGACGGGGTCCGGCGGGCGCTCACCGAGCTGCGGGGCTATCTGGAGGCCGCGCCGCCGGTCGGCAGGGTCCGGTCGAGCTTCGCGCCCGACGGCGCGCGGATGCTGCGGGCCGACGGCCCCGGCTGGTCGCTGGTCGCCCGGACCGACGACATGGCGTTCGTGCTCCTGGACGACGAGCCGCGCGAGGTGCTGCCCGTGGCGCGCGGGCCGAAGCTGCCCGCGCTCCTGGAGGCGCTGGACGCCATCGCGGTCAGACCCTCCTGACCCTGCCGCCGACGGGCGGAGGGAAGCCACCCCGACCCTGCGCCCGACACGCGAGGGGGAAGACACCCGGGCCCCACGGCCGGCCACATGCGCGGCCGGTCCGGGATGTGGTGCGGGCCCATGGCCGGGCGGTGGGGGTGGCCGCAGGATGGGGCGCCGCACCCGTCCGCACCCCTTCCGGAGGCCGCCCATGCGCCCGTTCCGAGGCGTACCCCTGCTCGCCGCGTTCCTCGCGGCGCTGACCCTCACCGGTCCCGCGAGCCCCGCCGGGGCCGCGGAGACCGAAGCTCCGGCGCCGCCCGGCCACTGCGCCCGGCAGGATCGGGTCCGCGTGCCCGGCGCCGAGCACCAGCGCCTCGCCTGCCTTCCGGACCTGACGACCGCCGGTCTGGCCGGCACCCCGTACACGGACATGGCCGACCAGGCGGGACTGTCCGCCAGGGCGACGAATAACCCCTCCGGTGTCCCCGGCCTCCAGATCGACGGCTACTTCCCCGACGACTCGACGCTCAACGCGACGCACGGCTGGGCCCACGACGCCCAGTTCGTGATCCGGCTGCCCGACCGCTGGAACGGCGGCCTGGTCGTCACCGGCGCCCCCGGCACCCGCCGCCAGTACGCGACGGACACGCTCATCTCCGACCAGGTGCTGGCCCAGGGCTACGCGTACGCCGCCACCGACAAGGGCAACACCGGCCCCGACTTCTTCACCGACGGCCGCCGCCCCGGGGACGCGGTGGCCGAGTGGAACCGCCGGGTGACCGAGCTGACCGTGGCGGCCGAGCAGGCGGTCCGGTTCCGCTACGGGAAGGGCCCCGCGCGCACGTACATGACCGGCATATCCAACGGCGGCTACCTCACCCGCTGGCAGCTGGAGAACCGGCCGGAGCTCTACGACGGCGGCGTCGACTGGGAGGGGGTCCTCTGGACCGCCAAAGGCCCGAACCTGCTCACCAGCCTGCCCGTGACCGTGGCCCGCACGCTCGGCCGGGCCGACGACGAGGCGCTGCTGAGGGCCGGTTTCGCGCCCGGTTCGCAGTTCCTGTGGCCGTACCACGAGAAGGTCTACTGGGGGCTCACGCAGAAGCTCTTCCGTGCCGAGTTCGATCCGGCGTACGACCCGGCGTGCCCCGGCGCCACGGCCGGTTCGACGGCGGAGCAGATCTTCGCGCCCTGCGCGTCGGACGCCGCGTACGACTACGCCTCGCGCCCGGACTCGGTGCACCGGGCCGTCGCCCGGATCGCGCTGACCGGCCGGATCGGCCGGCCGCTGATCACCCTGCACGGCGACCTCGACACGCTGCTCCCGATCTCCACGGACTCCGACGTCTACGCCGGGATGATCGACGCCCGCGGCCGTGGCGGCCTGCACCGCTACTACACCGTCGCCGACGGCACGCACGCCGACGGCCTGTACGACACGTTCCCCGACCGGCTGCGGCCCATCCTGCCCTGCTACCGCTCCGCCTTCACCGCCCTCACGGCCTGGGTGGAGCACGGCAAGCAGCCGCCCGCCGACCACCGCGTGGCACGCCCGGCGACGGGTGACGTGGTCAACACCTGCGACCTGGCCGCGTCCCACCGGTGACGGCGGAGCTCCTCAGCGGCCGATCTCCCTGCGGGAGGTGCGCCGGAGCCGGCGGCGCTGCTCGGGGTCGAGGGTGAAGTACGCCAGCGTGGGGACGCCGACGACCACGAGCAGCGACAGCCAGAATCCGATGAGGGGCCAGAGGAGGAGGCCGACGGCCACTCCCCCGATGACGATCTTGGTCCTGGTCGACATGTCCGACGCCTCCTTCGCGGGCTGCGGAGTCAGGCGCTCCGCAGCGGCTCGCCGACGTCGTGCAGGTGCCCGAGGGCCTGCCGGTAGGAGTCGACGAATCCGGTCTCCGTGTACCTGATACCCAGTGCGCGGCAGTGTGCGCGCACGGCGGGCTGGGCGAGCCGCAGGTGCGGGCGCGGCATGCTCGGGAAGAGGTGGTGCTCGATCTGGTAGTTCAGTCCGCCGAGGAACCAGTCGGTGACGGCTCCGCCCCGGATGTTGCGGGAGGTGAGGACCTGGCGGCGCAGGTGGCCCCAGGACTCGCCGTCCGCGTCGGGCGTCTCCATGCCCTTGTGGTTGGGCGCGAAGGCGAGACCGAGGTGCAGTCCGAGCAGCATCTGGTGGATCAGGGCGAACACCAGCGCCTGGGCCGGGGTGAGCACGGTCAGCAGCAGGGCGACGTACCCGAGGACGTGCGCGGACAGCAGAGCGCCCTCGACGAGCCGGTCGCGCCGGTTCCGGTAGGGGCCGTCGGCGGCGAAGAGCGCCTGGAAGCCGTACACCTTGAGGGCGATGCCCTCCAGGGTGGTCAGCGGGAAGAACAGCCAGGCCTGGTGGCGGGTGAGCCAGCCGCGCCAACCGGAGCGGCCCTCCGCCTGGTGCGCGGCGAAGACCAGGATGTCGGGGGCGACGTCGGGGTCCTTGTCGAGGTGGTTGGGGTTGGCGTGGTGCCGGTTGTGCTTGTCGTTCCACCACTCCTGGCTCATGCCGAGCAGGACGTTCGCGTACAGCCGCTGGATCAGACGGTTATGGCGCCGGTCGGCACTGATCTGTGCGTGCCCGGCGTCGTGGGCGACGAACGCCGCGCGGGCGGAGAGCAGGGCGAGCGGCACCGCGAGCGGCAGCGCCCACCACGTGGGGCCGAGGAGGACGAGGCCGGCGACGACCGCGGCCAGGCCGAGCAGGTTGACGGCGATCCCGCGGGCGTACCAGCCGGGCCGTCCCTCCAGCAGGCCCTGCTCCTTGATGGTGCGCAGCAGGGGCGCGAACTCGCTGCCGCCGCCGGAACCGCGGCGGGGGGCGGGCGGTCGGGCGGGGGCCGTGAGCGTTGCGGTGGCCTGGGGCATGGCGGTCTCCGGTCTCCGTGAGGGGATGCTGTGTCTTTGTCGCTGCCGGCCCTTGAAACCTACGGATCGGTGATCGTCTCCGGCCATGGCGGCATCCCCCGGATCCCCGGGGCGGGATCCCCCGGCTCCTCAGGGGGTTGGCACGGGGCGCGGGGTGGGGCTGTCCCCACCCCCGCCCGCTCGACTACCGATGTAGTGACGCACCTCACAGCCGGGACGCCAGCACACGAGGAGGGTTTCCTGTACTCTCGGCCGCTCGCACATTAGTCAAATTTGAGGAGTGCGTCTTCACCGTGCAGCGCCCCGCACCGCTCGCCGCCCCGACCGCCCCCGCCACCCCGCTCACCCCCGGCTCCCCCGGCTCCCCCCGCTCCGCCGACCCGGGCCGCCTCGCCCGCTGCTCCGCCGTCTTCCTGCCGGGCGACCCGGCCCGTACCGGACGGATCGCCTTCTGGTCGCCCGACGAGCCGCTCGGCGCGTCGGAGGGAAGCGAAGAACTCGTCGTCGTACGGGCGGACCTGCGCCGCCACACCGTCCCGGCGCTGTTCCTGCCGGTGCGCGAGGCGCTGCCGGTGCTGACCCGCGCGAGGCTCGCCCCCGGCGCCTCGCCCGCCACCGCCTTCTGGGGCTCGGCCGCCCTGCTCGCCCTCCACCTCGTCGCCCGGGGTCTGCTACTGCCCGGACTGACCGAGACGGACCGGGACTCCTGGCGCGTCGGGCCGCTCGGGCCCGGGGAGTTCGACCTCGTACGGACGCTCGCCGCCTCGATGCCGCCGGCCGCCCACGCCGTCCCGCTGGACGCCGACGGGCCGGAGCCGCTGCTGCCGGAGCCCGAGCAGTTGCTGCGCGCCTTCCTCGACGCGGTCGCCGACGACCTCCCGCGGACGCCGGCCGCCGAAATCGCCGCGGGCGGCCCGGCGTTCGCGGCCGTGGCGCCGCAGACCGTCCCCGAGCAGCGCGCCTGGGCCACGGACGTCGCCGCCGGCCACGACGCCGGCGTACGGCTCTCCCTGCGCATCGAGGTCCACGGCCTGACCGAGGGCGAGCGGGAACCGGAAGCCGCGACGCCACGCTTCCGCGCCGTGCTCCAGATGCACAGCGCCGCCGACCCGACGCTGCTCGCCGACGCCGCCGACGTGTGGTCCGGCGCAGCCGGGACCACCGTGACGGCCTTCGGGCCGCGGGCCCGGATGGACGCCCTGCTCGCCCTGCGCCGCGCCGCGCGTGCCTGGGCGCCCCTGACGCCGCTGCTGTCGGCGGCCGTCCCGGACGCCCTCGAACTGGCCGACGACGAACTCGCCGAACTGCTCGGCCCTGCCGCGGGCCACCTCGCCGCCGCGGGCGTCCCGATCCACTGGCCGCGTGACCTCGCGCAGCGCCTCACCGCCCGCGCCGTCGTCGGCCCGCCGGACGGATCCGGCGACGACGACACCTGGGGAGACGGCCTTCCGTCGTTCCTCTCCGCCGACGCCCTGCTCGCCTTCGACTGGCGTTTCGCCGTAGGCGACCAGCCGCTCGACCGCGCCGAACTCGACCGGATCGCCGAGGCCGGCCGCCCGCTGGTCCGGCTGCGCGACCAGTGGGTCCTCATCGACCCCGAGGAGGTCCGCCGCGCCCGCGACTCCCGCGACCGCAAGCTGACCCCGGTCGATGCGCTCGGCGTCGCCCTCACCGGGAGCGTCGAGGTGGACGGCCGACAGGTCGAGGTCGCCGCGTCCGGCGGGCTCGCCGCGCTTCGCGACCGCATCGCCGACCCGGAGGGCGGCACGCAGGACGTCGCCCAGCCCGCGGCGCTCGCCGCCACCCTCCGCGACTACCAGCTCCGCGGCCTCAACTGGCTGCACCGCATGACCTCGCTGGGCCTCGGCGGCTGCCTCGCCGACGACATGGGCCTGGGCAAGACCATCACCCTCATCGCGCTCCATCTGCACCGGCAGACGGACGAAACCTCCGCGGGCCCGACGCTCGTCGTGTGCCCGACGTCCCTGATGGGCAACTGGCAGCGCGAGATCGAGAAGTTCGCGCCGGGCACCCCCGTCCGCCGCTTCCACGGCCCGGCCCGCTCCCTGGAGGGCCTGACGGACGGCGAGTTCGTCCTCACCACGTACGGCACCATGCGCCTCGACGCGCCCCGGCTGGCCGCCGTGCACTGGGGCATGGTCGTCGCCGACGAGGCGCAGCACGTGAAGAACCCGTACTCGGCGACGGCGAAGGAACTGCGGACCATCGACGCGAAGGCCCGCGTCGCGCTGTCCGGCACCCCCGTCGAGAACAACCTGTCCGAGCTGTGGGCGATCCTCGACTGGACGACCCCGGGCCTCCTCGGCCGCCTCGGGACCTTCCGCAGCCGCTACGCGCAGGCCGTCGAGGGCCGCCGGGACCCGGCGGCGGCCGCACGACTGTCGGCGCTGGTACGGCCGTTCCTGCTCCGGCGCCGCAAGTCCGACCCGGGCATCGCGCCCGAGCTGCCGCCGAAGACCGAGACCGACCGCGCGGTGTCGCTCACCGCCGAACAGGCGGGCCTGTACGAGGCGGTGGTGCGCGAGACGCTCGCCGCCATCGCCGAGGCCGACGGGATGGAGCGGCGCGGCCTCGTGGTCAAACTGCTCACTGCCCTGAAGCAGATCTGCAATCACCCGGCCCAGTACCTGAAGGAGGACCGGCCGCGCATCGCGGGACGCTCGGGGAAGCTCGAACTCCTCGACGAACTGCTGGACACGATCGTGGCCGAGGAGGCGAGCGTGCTCGTCTTCACGCAGTACGTGCAGATGGCGCGGCTGCTGGAGCGGCACCTCGCCGACCGGGGCGTACCGTCGCAGTTCCTGCACGGCGGCACGCCGGTCGCGGAGCGCGAGGCGATGGTGCGGCGCTTCCAGGACGGTGAAGTCCCCGTGTTCCTGCTGTCGTTGAAGGCGGCGGGGACGGGCCTGAACCTCACCCGCGCCGAGCACGTCGTGCACTACGACCGCTGGTGGAACCCCGCCGTCGAGGCGCAGGCCACGGACCGGGCGTACCGGATCGGCCAGACGCAGCCGGTCCAGGTGCACCGGCTGATCGCGGAGGGCACGGTCGAGGACCGGATCGCCGAGATGCTGCTGCGCAAGCGGGAGCTCGCGGACGCGGTCCTCGGCTCCGGCGAGGCGGCGCTCACCGAACTGTCCGACGCGGAGCTGGCGGAGCTGGTGGAGCTGCGCGGGGGCGAGCGATGAGCGGACGGGCACGGGTCCACGCGGAGGCATACGCGCACGCCGACGCATACGCGCACGCCGGCGCTTACGGGAACGGGGACGCATACGTGGACGGGGACGCATACGTGGACGGCGATGCGTACGCGGATGACCGCGCATACGCGAGTGGCCAGGCATACGGGCACGACGACGAGGACGGGGACGACACGCTGGACGCCTACGGGACCGACGACGAGCAGGACCACGAGCACGGCCACGCGGACGCCCACGGCGCCGGCGCCCGGGCGACCGGCTCCGAGGAGCGGACCTTCGCCGCGCTGCCGCCCGTCGGCGGCCGCGGTTTCGCGCAGACCTGGTGGGGCCGCGCCTGGCTGCAGGCGCTGGAGGACACGGCGCTCGACGGCCGGCAGGTGAAGCGGGGCCGGCAGGCGGCCCGCAAGGGCGCCGTGGGCGCGGTGTCGGTCCGTCCCGGACGAATCACCGCGGTCGTGCGGGACCACGACGGCAGCGCGTACCGCGGCGACGTGCTGCTGCGGGAGCTGAGCGACGAGGAGTGGGACCGGTTCCTGGACATGGCCGCGGACAGCGCGGGCCACATCGCGGCACTCCTCGACCGCGACATGCCGCCGCATCTGGTGGAGGACGCGGCCGGGCTCGGGCTCGAACTGCTGCCGGACATCGGCGATCTGGAGCCGGAGTGCACGTGCGGCGCGTGGGACCACTGCGCGCACACGGCGGCGCTGTGCCACCAGGTGGCCCGGCTGCTCGACCAGGATCCGTTCGTGCTGCTCCTGATGCGGGGCCGGGGCGAACGGCGGCTGCTGGACGACCTGCAGGCGCGGAGCGTCGCGCGGGCCGAGCCGGTACGGGAGCCGGCGCGGCCGGCCGGCGTGCCGGCGGCGGAGGCGTACGCGACGGGGGACATCCTGCCGCCGCTGCCCGCTCCCCCGCCGCTGCCCGACGCGCCCGGCGCCGCGCAGTCGCTGGACACGGAGACCGAGCCGGCGCCGGGCCTCGACCCGGCGGCGCTGGAGTTCCTGGCCGCGGGCGCGGCGGCGCGGGCGCGGCGGCTGCTGGCCGACGCCCTGGCGGCGGACCACGTCCGGGCTGCCTTGGAGCCTGCGCCGACGGTCGACGAGGACGCGGTGCGGCTGGCGGCGGCCGGTCCGGCTCCGGAGGTCGCGGCCCGGCTCGGCGCGGGTACGGGTCGCGGTCGTACGGGGCTGGCGGCTGCGGCCGAGGCGTGGCGGCTCGGCGGCGCGGCGGCCCTGGCCGTGCTCGACGGGGCCCCGCCGGCGTCCCCGGAGGTCCTGGCGCGCGCGAAGGCGGCGCTCGACGACGCCTGGGAGCCGGCGGACCGGCCGGTGCTGCGCGCCGCCGGGCCCGGCCGTTGGACGGTGGTCGGCGCGGACGTTCAGCTGCGGGCGGGCGAGGACGGCCGCTGGTGGCCGTTCCGCCGCGCCGGGGCGCAGTGGACCCCGGCGGGCCAGCCGGCCGCGGACCCCGCGTCGGCGCTGGAGGGCGCGAACGAGCAGCCGGTGGAGACGGACTGACCAGCGGCTGCGGCCGGGGCCGACGTCCTGGCCGGGGTCCGGTCCGGGGCGCGGCCTGGGGTCGGGGCCGGGGTCCAGGCCAGGGTCCGGTCCGGAGTCTGGGGTCCGGGGCCGGGGTCGGCCTGGGACCCGGCCAGGGTCCGGCCGGGGTCGAGCCCGGGTCCGGCCTGGGGTCGGGGCCGGGGTCCGGGCCCCGCCGGCCGTCACTGCAGCGGTGCGTGGAGCTTGCCGCCCGACTCGGAGAGCACGGCGAGGCTGCACACGACCGTGTCGGAGCCGAGCAGGTAGCCCGTGCGGTACGGGTACTGGACGTACGTCGTCCAGTACGTGCCCGACGGCTGCGCGGCGGCCTTGGCGCGCAGCGGCGCGCGGCACAGCTCCGCCGCCCGCAGCCGGATCTCGTCGTCGGTCCGGAACAGCCCCGAGAGCCGGAGCCGGGCGACGGCCTCGGCGTCGTGCGGGCTCGCGCAGCGGCGGCGGTACGGGGTGCCGGGGTCGTCGCGGTTGACGTCGAAGCACTCGCCGACGCGCAGCCGCTCGTACGGGACGGGCTCGCCGCCGCTCGGGCGGGCCGGCGTCCCGGACGGCTTCGGAGTCGGGGCGGAGCGCCCGCGGGGCGCCGTGGGGGTGGCCGAGGGGGTGGGCTTCGCGGGGGGCTTGCGCCGGGCGCGCGGTTCCCCCTTCGGCATGACCTGACGGGAGGCCAGCCGTGCCGGGTCGCCGCCGGCCGCGGAGGCCCCGGAGCTGGGGGTGCCGTGGCGGCCGGCGCCGTCGGTCCCGCCGGTCGGCCCGTCGGGTGCCGTGGGGGCGCTGCGCCGGGCGTCGTCGCGTACGTCCTCGGCTCGGAACGTGTCCCGGGCCGCCACGACGGCGGCGGCGACGAGCGCGGCAACCATGATCAGCACCAGCGGCCCGGGCATCAGGCGGCGGTGCGGACCGGGGGCAATGGGTCGCTCAGCCATTGCACCAGGGTGACCGGTGGCCCGTCGTCCCGCGAGACCGGGTCGGCGGTTACGGCCGCGGACGTACGGAATCGTGACATTCGAGGGTGCGAATCCACCCGAAACACCCCTGGAGACAGGCCCGTCGGTTCCGTGCGGGCCTGTCGCCCCGGCGTGTCGCACCGTCGTGATCCGGCCACAGCGGCGCGGCCTGACCCTTTGCCGTGCGTGCGGACTCACACCACATGGCGCTCGGCCGCCTCCACGGTCTGCGCGAGGAGCACCGCGATCGTCATGGGGCCGACGCCGCCCGGGACGGGCGTGATCAGGGAGGCGCGCTCGGCGGCCGGTGCGAAGTCGACGTCGCCGACGTTGCCCGGGTTGTAGCCGGCGTCGATGACGACGGCGCCCGGCTTGATGTCCTCGCCCTTGATGAAGCGCGGCTTGCCGACGGCGGCCACGAGGATGTCGGCCTCCCGGACGATCGACGAGAGGTCGGTGGTGCGCGAGTGGCAGTAGGTGACGGTGGCGTCGCGGCCGAGGAGCAGCAGTCCGGCGGGCTTGCCGAGGATGGCGCTGCGGCCGACCACGACCGCGCGCTTGCCCGTGAGCCCGACCTCGTACGCGTCGAGGAGGCGCATGATGCCGCCGGGGGTGCAGGAGACGAAGCCCGGCAGTCCGAAGCCCATCGCGGCGAAGGAGGCCATGGTGACGCCGTCGACGTCCTTCTCCGGGGCGATCGCCTCGAAGGCGGCGCGCTCGTCGATGTGCGGGCCGACGGGGTGCTGGAGCAGGATGCCGTGCACCTCGGGGTCGGCGGAGAGCGCGCCGATGGTGGCGACGAGCTCCTCGGTGGTGGTGGCGGCGGGGAGTTCGACGTGCCGGGAGCGGATTCCGGCCTTGGCGCAGCGGTTCTGCTTCATCTTCACGTACGTGACGGAGGCCGGGTCCTCGCCGACGAGCACGGTGGCGAGGCAGGGTGTGACGCCGGTGCGACGGGTGAGTTCGGCGGCGCGGGCGGCGGTCTCCTCGACCGTGCGGCGGGCGAGGGCGGTGCCGTCCATGAGGGTGGCGGTGCTGGTGGACATGGGCTGCTCCTGGGCTTCGACGGTGGGAAGTCGCCCAGGCGCGCGGCAGTCGGGCGGAGATCCGCCCGGGCCGCTCCCCGGTGGTGATCCACCCAAGCGCCAGTCACGGCCCGGGCACCACTCTACGTGACCGCTCGGGGAGCCGGTCCGGCCAGGGCGGTGCGCGCACGCTTGTCGGCGGACGGCCGCGGCACCACCATGACGCGCACGGGGCTACGGGCACGAGCCCGCGCGGGGCTTCGGGCAGGACCGCGCGCGGGTCGCGGGCCAAGGGACGACCTCGGCGGGAGGCCGACGTGGACGAGTGCGGGACGACGGGTGCCGGCGCCTCCGGTGTGCGGGACCCCGGCGCGGTGCGACGGGCGCACGAGGCGTTCACCTCGGGCAGCGCCCTGAGCCGGCCGACGGTGCGCGAGCTGGTCGCCGCGTCCTGGCGGCGTTCGGCGCGGGCCCGGGTCAGCCCGGACGGCGCGGCGTGCGTGGAGCTGGCGGACGACGATCTGGTCGCCTACCGGGAGGGGCATCCGCTGGCGGCGGCGATGCCGGTGGTCCGGGAGCTGATGGGCGCGTACGCCCGCGATGGCGAGCACCTGCTCGCGGTCTGCGACGCGTCGGGCCGGATGCTGTGGGTGGAGGGGCACCCGGGAACCCTGCGCAAGGCGGGCGGGATGAACTTCGTGGCGGGCGCGCGCTGGTCGGAGTCGGCGGCCGGGACGAACGCGCCGGGCACGGCGATCGCGGTGGACCGCCCCGTGCAGGTCTGTGCCGCCGAGCATTTCCGGCGTCGGGTGCAGGCGTGGACGTGCGCGGCCGCGCCGGTCCACGATCCGCACACCGGCCGGCTGCTCGGCGCGGTGGACATCACCGGCGGCGACGGTCTCGCGCATCCGCACAGCCTGGGGTTCGTGCAGGCGGTGGCGCGGGCGGTCGAGGCCCACCTGGCGCTGCGGACCCCGGCCGTGCCCGCCGACCGGCCGCGGCTGACGGCGCTCGGCCGGGACGAGGCGCTGCTGCGGATCGGCGGCCGCGGCGTACGGCTGAGCCGCCGGCACAGCGAGATCCTGGTGGTCCTGGCCCACCGCCCCGAGGGCGTGACCGGCGACGAACTGCTGGTGCAGCTCTACGAGGACGAGTCGGTGACCCCGGTGACGCTGCGCGCAGAGCTGTCGCGGCTGCGGGGCCTGCTCGGACCGGAGGTGCTGCGCTCGCGCCCGTACCGGCTCGCCTCCGCCGTGGACGCGGACTTCGCCGCGGTGGACCGGCGGCTCGCCTCGGGCTCGGTGGCGGCGGCGCTCGGCGCGTACGCGGGCCCGCTGTTGCCGGGTTCGCGGGCTCCCGGGGTCGTACGGCTGCGGGAGCGGCTCGCGGACCGGCTGCGGGCGGCGCTGGTGGACCGGGCGGACCCGGCGCTGCTCGCCGACTGGACGTACAGCGCGTGGGGCGAGGACGACGTGGAGCTGTGGCGGGCCCTCGCGGCCGTGGTGCCGGCGGCGCAGCGGGCGCCGGTGCTGGCGCGGCTGCGGGCACTGGACGCGGAACTGTCCGCGGGCGCAACGGTCTTGCAACGTCCGGGGCCGGACACTCGGCGGTGAGCGCCGGCCAGGGACGGCCGGCGCGGTCCGAGGGAGGCTTTCGCAGATGACCCGTTTCGCCGCACCCGGCACCGACGGCGCGCTCATGGCGTACCGGCCGCGCTACGACCACTGGATCGGCGGCGAGTACGTCGCCCCGGCCCGGGGCCGGTACTTCGAGAACCCGAGCCCGGTCGACGGCAGGCCCTTCACCGAGGTCGCCCGCGGCACGGCCGAGGACGTCGAACGCGCCCTCGACGCCGCGCACGCGGCGGCCCCGGCGTGGGGGCGGACGGCGCCGACGGAGCGCGCGAACGTCCTGCTCCGCATCGCGGACCGGATGGAGTCCCGTCTGACGGAACTGGCGGTGGCGGAGAGCTGGGAGAACGGCAAGCCGGTGCGCGAGACGCTGGCGGCCGACATCCCGCTGGCGATCGACCACTTCCGCTACTTCGCCGGCGCGCTGCGCGCCCAGGAGGGCGCGCTCAGCGAGGTCGACGACGACACGGTGGCGTACCACTTCCACGAGCCGCTGGGCGTCGTCGCGCAGATCATCCCGTGGAACTTCCCGATCCTGATGGCGGTCTGGAAGCTGGCCCCGGCCCTGGCGGCGGGCAACGCGGTGGTCCTCAAGCCCGCCGAGCAGACGCCGGCGTCGGTGCACTACCTGATGAGCCTCATCGGCGACCTGCTGCCGCCGGGCGTCGTCAACATCGTCAACGGCTTCGGCGCGGAGGCGGGCAAGCCCCTGGCGTCCAGCCCTCGGGTCGCGAAGATCGCGTTCACGGGCGAGACGACGACGGGGCGGCTGATCATGCAATACGCCTCCGAGAACATCAAGCCGGTCACGCTGGAGCTGGGCGGCAAGTCGCCGAACATCTTCTTCGACGACGTGTCGGCCGCGGACGACGACTTCCGCGACAAGGCGCTGGAGGGCTTCACGATGTTCGCCCTCAACCAGGGCGAGGTCTGCACCTGTCCGTCCCGCGCGCTGATCCAGCGCGGCCACTACGGCGAGTTCCTGGAGGCGGCGGTCGCCCGTACGGAGAAGATCCTCCCGGGCCACCCGCTGGACACCGACACGATGATCGGCGCCCAGGCCTCGAACGACCAGTTGCAGAAGATCCTCTCGTACCTGGACATCGGCCAGCAGGAGGGCGCCAAGATCCTGACGGGCGGTCAGCGCATCGAGTACGACGGCGAGCTGGCCGGCGGCTACTACGTCCAGCCGACGATCTTCGAGGGCGACAACCGGATGCGGGTCTTCCAGGAGGAGATCTTCGGCCCGGTCGTCGCGGCGACGTCGTTCACCGACTTCGACGACGCGATCGCGACGGCCAACGACACGCTCTACGGCCTCGGCGCGGGCGTCTGGACCCGCGACCTCAACACCGCCTACCGCGCCGGCCGCGCCATCCAGGCGGGCCGCGTCTGGACCAACTGCTACCACGCGTACCCGGCCCACGCCGCCTTCGGCGGCTACAAGCAGTCCGGCATCGGCCGCGAGACCCACAAGATGATGCTGGACCACTACCAGCAGACGAAGAATCTGCTGGTCAGCTACTCGCCGAAGAGGCTCGGATTCTTCTAGCGGCATGAAAGAAGGCGCCTGACCTGGGGTTTCGTCAGTCCTGACCAGCAGTTCGCGGCCATACACGGGCCAGATTGCGGCTCAGCCCTTGGGGCTGCTGTCCTCGCCGTGGGGCTGCTGTCCTCGCTGCGCCGGCTCCACTCCTGCATCGACTCCTCGATGAGCCGGTTGGAATGCTCCTGCGGACCGTCCAGGAACTTGGCGTAGTACTGGAAGAGCCCTGCCCTGGCCCACGCGGCGGCGGTCGGGCTCGCGCCGCACCTTTCGAGGAGCGGTAAGGGCTCGATGATGACGGAGTACATGGCGAAGGCGGAGAGGGTGAAGGCAGTGGCCGGCAGGACGAAGGGCCTGCGGCGTGCGGCCCGGCCGGCTGTTCGGGTTCCGGGAGTCCTTCACCCTGCTCACCAGCGACCACACACACCTGACCGCTGGGAAGATCAGCCCCCCAGCCGCCTCCGCGACGGCGGAAGCCGGCGCGCACGTGTCCGCCCGGGCGTGAAGCGACGGCGGCCGGCGGATGTCCGCCTGCCGCCGTCGTGTGTCACGCGAGCGTGAGGAAGAGTTTCTCCAGCTCCTGCTCGGTCATGGGGGGTGCGCCTTCCTCGCTCTCGGCGAGGCACTGACGCATGCCGCTGGCCACGATCTTGAAGCCGGCCCGGTCGAGGGCGCGAGAGACTGCCGCGAGCTGGGTCACGACGTCCTTGCAGTCGCGGCCGGCTTCGATCATGGCGATGACGCCCGCGAGCTGGCCCTGGGCGCGGCGCAGCCGGTTGAGGACCGCGGTCGCCGCCTCTTCTTCCACCTTCACCGGGTTCCTCCTTCTCACCGACGGTCAAATCCCAAGGATACCCCTCGGGGTATAACACTAGGTGTGTGCGGTCGATTCCCGGGAGCCTACCCGGGGCGCGTCCGCGTCTGGGCGTGGACGGTGAGCCCGCACTGCACTCCAGGTCGCGACGATCGCGACCGCGAGGCCGATGCCGGTCCAGGTGAGCGGGCCGGCCCAGTTCGCCAGGGGCAGTTGCCGACTGAGGACGACGACGCCCATGACGACGACGAACCAGCCGAACGCCTTGCGCAGGGCGTCCTGGGGGATGCGTCCGGCGAAGCGGCTGCCGATGAGGCTGCCGACGACGGCTGCGGCGGTCACGGCCAGGGCCAGGCCCCAGTCGATCTGGACTCCGTCGAGGTGACCGGCGAGTCCGGAGAACGACTTCATCGTGATGACCAGGAGCGAGGTGCCGACGGCAACGCTCATGGGCAGTCCGCCGATCAGGGCGAGGGCGGGGACGACGAGGAATCCGCCGCCCGAGCCGACCAGACCGGTCACCGCGCCGACGACGAGGCCCTCGACCATCACGTGCTTGACGGGCAGTTCCGTGTGGGCCGGCTTGACCGGCTTCGGCCGGCGGGACTTGCGGAGCATGGCGGCGGCGGTGGCCAGCATCATCAGGGCGAACGCGACGAGCAGGACGGTCTCAGGGACGTACGCGGCGAGGCGTCCTCCGCCGTACGCGCCGACCATGCTGACCGAGCCGAAGATCAGACCGGTGCGCCACCGCACCCGGCCGGCACGGGCGTGCGGGACGAGCCCGACCACGCTGGTCACGCCGACGACGAACAGCGAGGTGGCGATGGCCTCCTTGGTGTCCATGCCCGCGAGATAGACCAGGATCGGTACGGTCAGGATGGATCCACCGCCGCCAAGGATGCCCAGGCTGACGCCGATCAGGACGGATACCGCGAGGATGAGCGTGATCACGAGCGTTCCCGCAGGGAGGCGACCAGGGTACGGACGTCGGTGCGCGGGCCGCGATTGTAGGGCAGCTTGGACAGCATCATGCCCATGGCACAGGTGTTACTGAGCGCGGCGAACGTCAGCCCCGCGCCGATCGCGGTCCCGATCAGGTGCACCCCGGGCACGAACACGCCCACGACGCCGGCGACGAGCACGATCGATCCGGCGACCAGGCGGACCTGGCGCTCCAGGTCCCAGCGGGCCTCGCCCCGATTGACCGGGGCACCGGCGGCCTCCCAGGCCATCATGCCGCCGTCCAGGACGCGCAGATTGGGCAGGCCGGCCTCGGTGAGGGCCCGTTCTGCCTGGGCGGCGCGGGCGCCGGAGCGGCAGACGAGGACGACGTCCTCGTCGAGGTGGGTGAGGAGTTCGGCGCGGTGCTCGCGCAGCGTGTCCAGCGGGACGTTGTAGGAACCGGGGATGTGGACCGTTCGGAACTCGCCCGGGGTCCGCACGTCCAGCAGACGCGGTCCGCTGCCGTCCTTGAGCAGCTGCTGGAGGGAGGCAGGGGTGAGGCCGGCGGCGCGGGAGGCGTCGATGGGCATGAAAACTCCGTCATGGTGAGGGTGACCCGCATGAAGTACGGGGAGGGGTATACGCAGGGGCGGATGGGGGCGGCACCACCGCGCGGGGCCGGTCAGGGCGTTGGGGCGCCGGCCCGCCGGATCAGGCGGCTGCGGGGGTGTCCGACAGGGCCCAGGCGGCGTAGCCGCCGAGGATGTCGGAGACGTCGGTGAAGCCGTGGTGGCGCAGCAGGCTCGCGGCGATCGAGGAGCGGTGGCCGCCCGCGCAGTGCAGGATCAGGGGCCGGTCGCGCGGGATCTCGTCGAGGCGGCTGGGCAGCTCGCCCAGCGCGATGTGCAGAGCGCCGTCGATGAAGCCGTGCTCGCCGCGCTCGCCGCAGTTGCGGACGTCGATGACGACCGGCGGGTTCTCGCCCGACAGGGCGGCACGGACCTGCGCGGCGGTCAGGCGGCTGGCCGGAGTGACCTCCTCCGCCAGCGCGGTCAGGGCGTCCTCGGGAGAGCGCAGGTAGCCGGCCACACGGTCGAAGCCGATCCGGGCCAGGCGTGTGACGATCTCCTCCTCGCGGTTCTGCGGGGCGACGACCAGCAGGTCGGTGCCCGTGGGCAGGACCGTGCCGGCCTGCTCGGCGAACCGACCGTCGGCCGGGACGTTCACTGCGCCGCACAGGTATCCGGCGGCGAACTCCTGCGGGTCACGGGCATCGACGACAACGGCACCGGAGGCGCGGAGGCCGGTGAAGTCCTCGACACTCAGCGGCCTCGATGCGGCGGCCGGATCGAACAGCGGGCGCTCGCTGCGGTTAAGGATCGCGTCGTAGACGAAGTAGCCGGGAGCGGCGGACTGGCCGGCGGTCACGATGGCCACGAACTCGTCCTGCGTCATGGGCGCGCAGGCATAGTTGGTGGCACGCTGCTCGCCGATGGTGGACTGCTTCTCCGTCGAGAGGTTCTTGCCGCAGGCGGACCCGGCACCGTGCGCGGGAAAGACCCGCACCTCGTCCGGCAGACCCATCAGCTTGCCGTGCACGCTGTCGTACAGCATGGCGCCGAGTTCGTCGGCGGTGACACCGATGGAGGCGAGCAGGTCGGGGCGGCCCACGTCGCCGATGAAGAGCGCGTCGCCGGTCAGCACCCCGTACGGAACGGTGTCCTCGCCGCGCTCGTAGACCAGCACGCTGATCGACTCCGGGGTGTGCCCGGGCGTCTCCATGATCTCCAGAGTGACGTCACCGAGATCGATGACCTCCCCGTCGGCCAGCTCGCGGATGGGGTACTCCGTCTCGGCGCGACGTCCGTAGCCGATCCAGGCGCCGGTCTCGGCCGCCATCTCGAGGTGTCCGGCGACGAAGTCCGCGTGGAAGTGGGTGTTGATGACGCCGACCACCGTGAACCCGCGGGCCTCGGCGTCCGCCAGGTACTCCGAGACGTCCCGGCGGGGGTCGACGACCACCGCCTTGCCAGTGGTCTCGTCGGCGATCATGTACGACGCCTGGGAGAGGCAGTCGAGATAGTACTGGGCGAAGAACACGGAAAACCTCCGTAAGAGCGATGGATCGAGATACCCGGGGGGGTATCCGAGAGGTCAAAAGGTGACCCGCTCCCCGAAGGGGCGGGCGCGCGAGCAGGCCAGGTCGGACCGACCCCGGAGAGGGCCCCGTCACCGCCGGGCGAGCAGTGCCGTCCAGTCCCGAGTCCCGCCTTCACGAGACACGAGCCGGGTTCACCTCCCGATACCCCCCTGGGTATGACATCTTCGACGGTAAGCGCCTCCCGTCACGGCTGTCAAATACCCCCCTGGGTATTTTCAGCCAAAGGATCGCTGAAGCGTGGAACAAACCCACCCTTGGGCCGGTTGAACCTCCATATACCCCACCGGGTATATGGAGGAGAGTGGAACTCATGCCGACCGTCGAGCTGACTGGACGAGGTGGGCAGGCAGACCGCCACCGACACGGCCGAGCGGAACTGACCCGAGCACCAGCGCGACGTCATAGACGCCGCACGGCGCGGCCCCGCGCCATGGCGGACGGACTCGCACACCGGTCCCGGGAGGCCGAAGTCAGCCGGCACCGCGGAGCCAGCCACAGAGAACCCCGACCGACCTTCAGCAGCACGCCGAGCGGGATCGGTCACGTGCCGACGAGGCCATCATCGGAACAGTGAGGTGGAGACCATGCCGTACGGCCGCACCGTCAAGCCGACGGGCACCTTCGACGAGACTGTGGAGGCCGTCCGCCGCGCCCTTGCCGACCAGGGCTTCGGCATCCTGACGGAGATCGACGTCCAGGCCACGCTCAAGGCGAAACTCGGCCACGAGATGCAGCCCTACCTGATCCTCGGGGCGTGCAACCCCCCACTCGCCCGTCAGGCGCTGGACGCCGACCGCTCGATCGGGCTGCTGCTGCCCTGCAATGTTGTGGTCCGCACCGACGGCGACCAGGTGATCGTGCAGGCGATCGACCCTTCCGCCATGGTCACGCTCACCGGCGTCGACGCCATGGCCCCCGTCGCGGACGAGGCGGCACGCCGCCTCGACGCCGCACTCGCCACCCTCGCCGAGGGCGGTGGGTGAACCCTCGGGACGCATGCAGGGGCGACCTCCGCCCGAAGCCGAGGGCGTCGCCCGGGTGCGGCCACCTCCCCCTTCCCGACCCGGCCGGTGCTGAACCCCCGTGTCCACCGGGCACGAGGGCGAGGTTCTCCAGCCTCGCGCCTTTCCGGTGGGGCCAGGACGAACTGGATCCCGGTGGGATCCGGCGCGACGATGGAGGCACGGACCGCCCGTCAACTACTGGACGCTGGTTTCCCCGGGCGTCGGCATAGTGCTGCGCGGAGCGCTGCGGGCGATCGAAGCGGCAGCGGAGAGCAGAGAAGGAAGCACTTGAGGAGATGAGTCGTGATGCGTGCTGTGATCGTGTACGAGAGTCTGTTCGGCAACACGCGCGAGATCGCTGACGCCATCGGGGAGGGCGTGAAGGAAGCACACCCGGACGCCGAGGTCGAGTGCGTGGCAGTGGTCGACGCCTTGCCAGAGCGCATAGGCCCCACCGATCTGCTGGTCGTCGGCGGGCCGACCCATATACGGGGCATGACCACCGGGATGAGCCGGAAGATGGGGCTGAAGGCCGAGAAGCAAGAGGCCGAGGAGGGGGAGCGTCCCTTCACCCCCGAGGAAGGCGCCGAGGGGCCTGGTGTCCGGGACTGGTTCCACGACACGCTCCCGAAGGCCCACACCGGCACCCATGCTGCCGCGGCCTTCGACACCAGGGCGGACATGCGCCTGGCCGGCGCCGCCGCCAGCGGCATCGCTCGTCGCCTGCGCAGCCATGGCTACGAACTCGTCGCAGAACCGGAGGGATTCATCATCGAGGGCACAGAAGGGCCGCTACGCACGGGCGAACGGGATCGCGCAAGGGCGTGGGGTGCAGCCCTCCAGGTCGCTTGACTGATCCGCCCGGAACGCCACCGGCAAGCGTGGGGGTACCAAGGCCCACAGGCGACAGTGGCCGGTGGGCGAAGCTCAGGTCCGCGCACATCCTGGTTCGACGTCGTCCGCACCGCGGGAACCAAGGCGGGCTCCTCTCGCCTCGCATGGGCCGAAGAGGGCCCCGAGGGGGCCATCCGGCTCTCTGCCCGTGGTCAACGACGTCGGCATGCTGGAGGGCGTGGTCAGCCGGAGCGATCTGCTGAAGGTATTCCTCCGTACGGACGCCGAGATCGAGCAGGACATCCGCCGCTCCGTCCTCGGCGAGCCGGCCACCACCGTGGGACTGGATGTGACGGTCGCGGACGGTGTCGCCAAGATCCGCGGGCCGCTCGCCGACCGGCCGACGGTGCCGCTGGTCGCCCGCGCCGTGCGGGCCGTGGAGGGCGTCGACGACGTCCGGATGGATCTCGGTGCCCCTCGAGCCGCTCCATGACGGACAATCCTTGGGGGGGCGGTACCCACCCGACCGACCACAGGGGTAGCCATGACCGATCTGCCGGCAGCCTCCGCACCCACGCGGGTCTTCCTCGTCGACGATCACGAGGTCGTCCGCCGGGGCCTTCATGACCTGATCGATGACGAGCCGGACATGGAGGTGGTCGGCGAGGCGGCGACGGCGGAGCAGGCGCTGGCCAGGGGTCCGGCCCTGCGGCCCGACGTGGCGGTGCTCGACGTACGGCTGCCCGACGGCAACGGCATCTCCGTGTGCCGGGAACTGCGCTCCCGGATGCCCGAGCTGGCCTGCCTGATGCTGACGTCGTTCGACGACGAGGACGCCCTCCTGGACGCGATCATGGCCGGTGCGGCCGGATACGTCCTCAAGCAGATCAACGGGTCGGACCTCGTATCGGCGGTGCGGACCGTGGCCGCCGGGCAGTCGATGCTCGATCCCGCCACCACCGCCCGGCTGATGCACTCGCTCCGGGACCCGGAGGAAGCCAAGCCGCCGGAGGACGAGCGGCTCGCGGTGTTGTCCGAGCGAGAGCGGTCCGTACTCGATCTGATCGGCGAGGGGCTGACCAATCGGCAGATCGCCAAGCAGCTCTATCTGTCCGAGAAGACCGTCAAGAACCACATCTCACGGCTGCTCGGCAAGCTGGGCGTGGAACGCCGGGTACAGGCCGCCGTCATCGCCGCGCAGGCCCACGAGCACGACGCCGCCGAGGAGGCGTAGCTCAGTCGCGCTCGGTCGGCAGCGGGATCCGCCACTCGAGCACCGTGCCGCTGTCGCGCTCCGCCCGCCCGCGGACCGACAGGGTGCCGCCCAGCCGCTCGGCCCGTTCGGCCAGGTTCCGCAGCCCACTGCGCCTGCCGCCCTGCGGTATGCCCACGCCGTCGTCGCTCACCGTCACCGCCAGCACGCCCTCGTCGGCAACGACCGACACCTCGGCGCGGCGGGCCCGCGCGTGCCGGGCCACGTTGGTGAGGGCTTCACCGATGACCACGATCACCTGTTCGGCCGCCTCAGAGGGAACGTCCGTGTCGAGGAGGCCCTCCATGCGCAGGGCGGGAGCGAATCCGAGCGTGGTCGCGGCCTCGTCCACCGCCTTGGCCACCCGGCTCCTCAGCTTCGGGGCGGTACCGGGGGTGTCGTGCTCACGGAGCCCGAAGATGGTCGATCGGATGATCTTGATGGTGGCGTCCAGATCGTCGATCGCCCGTCCCAGCCGGTCCACGGCCTCCGGGTGCTCGACGAACCGCCGGGCGCTCTGCAGCGTCATCCCCGTGGCGAACAGGCGCTGAATCGCCAGATCGTGCAGGTCACGGGCGATCTGGTCGCGGTCCTCCAGGAGGCTCACCTGCTCGGCGTCACGGCGGCGGTCGGCCAGCTCGAGCGCGAGTGCCGCCTGCCCCGCGAATCCAGGAAGAGCAGTGATCTCCGCCCCTGTGAACGGAGACCGCCCATGGCGCCGCGCAAGGATCAGCACCCCGCTCAGCCGCTCCTTGGTGCCGACCGTGACGGCTACCGCCGGTCCGAGCCCCTTCCACCGTTCGGGCTGGACGGTGATGCGCGGCTCGTTCTCGACGTCCGCCACCGTGACCAGGCCGTCCTTCTGTGTGAGGGCGGCGGCGGCCAGAGTTCCCTCGCTGCTCGGCAGGACGACACCTGCGTGCACGTGGGCCCCGTCGCCCCGGGCGAGCGAGCCCCGCAGCTCGCCGTCGTCCCCCACCAGGTAGAAGACCCCCATGTCGGCGCCCGCGATGTCGACGGCCTGCTCCAGCATCCCGTCGAGGACCTCGGTCTCCTCCACGCCGGACAGGAGGGCGCTGGTCAGGTCGGAGCTCGCGGCAAGCCACCGCTGCCGGAGGCGGCCTTCCTCGTACAGGCGGGCGTTCTCGATGGCGATGCCGGCCGCGACGGCCAGCGTGGTCACGACGGCCTCGTCCTCGGCGTCGAAGTCGGCCCCTCCCCGCTTCTCGGTGAGGTAGAGGTTGCCGAAGGCCTCCTCGCGGACCCGGATGGGCACGCCGAGGAAGGTACGCATCGGCGGGTGGTGGGGCGGGAATCCGTACGAGGCGGGATGCTCGGACAACTCGGTAAGCCGCAGCGGCTCGGGGTTGCGGATCAGCTCGCCGAGCAGTCCGTGCCCGGAGGGCAGATCGCCGATCTGCGCCCGCAGGTCGTCCCCGATACCGATGGGGACGAACTCCGAGAGCTTCCTGTCGTCCCCGATGACGCCCAGAGCGCCGTATTCGGCGTCCACGAGGGTGACGGCCGCCTCCACGATGCTCCTGAGTACCTGAGGCAGGTCGAGTTCCCTGCCTACGGACATGACGGCTTCGAGGAGCCCGTTGAGACGGTCCCTGGTGCCCCTCACCTCGTCGATGCGCGCCTGGAGCTCGTCGAGCAGCTCGTCGAGTCTCAACCGTGGAAGTTTGCTGTCCGCCGGCACCGGCCGCTCGTGCTCCATCATCACCTCCGGCCACGCCGGGCGCATGGTCCTCGTCTGACGGGCACTTCTTCACGGTAGTTCCCGTGTCCCCGACGCTCCAGCCGGGTGTGTCCCACGGAAGGCGGTGCGGACGATTCGCGCGGCAAGGAACCCCGCGGGGGCGCCGGCCACGGCGATCCCGATGCCCGCCCAGCCGAGCGGTTCGGTCTCCAGGACCGAGCTCAGGAAGGGCACGTAGAGCGCTGCCCCGGCCAGCAGGGCGGAGGCGAGGACGGACAGGGGAAGGAATGGGTTCTTGCGGGTGAACAGCCGGGCGCGGAGTCCCAGGACAACGCCCAGCTGCGCGGCCAGGAGGGCGAGGAAGAGAACGCTCTGCCAAGCCAGGTCCAGCGCCTGAGCACCGAGTCCCGCGCCGAGAGAGGCTGCTGTGACGACAGCGGCCAGGACGAGCAGGCGCTGCCAGGCGCCTCCGCCGAGGATGTGCTGGTCCGGCGGGCGTGGCGGCCGCCGCATCGCTCCCGGGGAGGCTGGTTCCGCGCCCATGGCGACGCCGGTGAGGCCGTGCGTCAGGAGGTTGATCCACAGGATCTGGCCCGCTCGCAGAGGCAGAGGCAGCCCGAGCAGGGGGCCGATCAGCATGACGAGGATCTCGGCCGCGCCGCCGGCCATGCCGTAGACGAGGAAGCGGCGGATGTTGTCGTAGACGCGCCGTCCCTCGTCGACGGCCGCCACGACCGTCGAGAGCTCGTCGTCGGTGAGGACGAGGTCGGCTGCCTGCCGTGCGACCTCCGTACCGCGCGCGCCCATGGCGACGCCGATGTCGGCCCGATGCAGGGCGGGGCCGTCGTTGACGCCGTCGCCAGTCATGGCGGTCACGGCTCCCCTGGACCGCCACGCCTCCACGATGTCCAGCTTCTGCTGGGGGTCCGTGCGGGCGAAGACCCGCACCGAGGTGAGGTCGGCAACGCGGCCTGCGGCCACGTCCGCCCCCGTGACGACGTGGCCTTCCGTCTCCCCGCCGTCGCCCAGAAGGGCGACGGGTCGCAAACCGTGCCGTCGCGCCGCACGCGCGCGTGCGGGGCCGTGAGGGCAGAGAGCGCGGCGACAGCGTTGTCGGCACGGATCTCCTGCGCCACCCCCACGGTCGTGTTCACGAGTACGACCAGCCCGATGACGATCGCGTCAGGATGGTCACCGATCGCGAGGGTCAGCACGACGGCCCCGAGGAGCACCATGATCAGCGGGTCCGTCAGTTGGGCCAGAACCCGCTTGCGGAGCGGTACGGGCTTTCTCGCGGCCACCTCGTTGGAACCTGTGTCGGCGAGCCGTCGGGCGGCTTCCTCCTGGGTGAGTCCCGTTGTCTCCCGCCCCGGCGCAGGGGCCCGGTGCGGAGCCGACGCCGTCATGGCGCGCTCACCTGGCAGGGACGGTGACCACCGGACAGTGGGCCCGGTGCAGCAGCCCGTGGACGACGGAGCCGACGCGCATCCCGGTGTATCCGCCGCGGCCTCGACGCCCGACGACCAGGGCCATGGCGTGCTCGGCTGCGTCCGCGAGCTTCTCTACGGGGGAGCCGATGGGAACCTCGTGGGTGAGCCGGACGTCGGGATACTTCTCCGCCCAGCCCGCAGTGGCTTCCGAGAGCAGCCGCCGCTCGGCGTGGAACAGCGTGTCGGAGCTGTGCAGGGAGAAGACGGGGGGCTGCCAGACGGCGATGGCGCGCAGTGCGCAGCGCCGGAGGTCGGCTTCCTCAAAGGCCCAGGCCAGGGCTGCTCGGGAGGATTCGCTGCCGTCGACGCCGACCACGAGGTAGGGCATCTCCTGTGTGACGTGTTCGGCGTCGCCTACGACGACCACTGGGCAGTCCGCTTTCGCGGTGACCGGGACGACCAGGGAACCGGCGCTCAGGTACTCCTCGGTGCGGCTGAGGTGCCGGGATCCCAGCACGATCATGCCTGCGTCGTGTGACAGTCCGGCCAGGACCCCCGCCGGGAACCCGTCGAGAAGGGAGGCAACAGCCTCGACACCCGGCTGCCGGGCTTTCGCCCAGGCGAGCGCTGCATGCAGAGCTTCTGTTCCCGCCTGCCGCTGTGCAAGGTGGCGGGGGGTGTCGTCGACGTGTCGGGTGTCGTGCTGCGGTGGTACTGCGACCACCAGGCGCAGTCCACGTTCTCGCAGGTGAGCCTCGTCCGCGGCCCAGGCAAGGGCCATGTGCCAGTTCTTGATCGGGTCGATACCGACGACGATGCTGCCGCGATCCGTGGTGCTGGTCATGACGTGCTCCCATGTCCGGGTCCTGGCCGAGGGATGAGCTTCACGGGGCGGTAGGCGTGCTGCAGCAGGGTCAGCGTGATCCGGCCGAGCGTCGGTGCGAGGTGGCCGGGCGATCGTCGACCGCCGACGACCAGAAGGTCGGGTGGTGCGACGCGTCGACGAGAGCTCCGGGAACGCAGTGGCTCTTCTGGCCGTCGGCCTGCACGGTCGCTGCCCCGCAGCGCCGCCTCCGCCGCCCACATCGCCGCCGCGTCTGCGGACGGTGATCCGTCCACACCGACGACGACCCTGCGAGGCCGGAACGGGCTGTGGTTCCGTTCATGGCTTCTCCTCCCAGGGGCCGAGAGGCCTCCCGCCACTCTGGCAACTGGACGCGGGAGGTTGGAGGGCCGCTGGGGGCAATGACGGGACCGATGGTCCCCGCCCTCGGCCGGGCGGGACGCGAGCCCCGCATTGACGAGCCCGTTCGGTCCTGAGGGTGGACCGTTCGGCCCTCGCAGGCCCCGCCCCCGCGTCGGATGGTGGTGACGTAGGAAGCACCGTCCGGACCCTCGAACGGGAGGCGCGGTGATGAAGCAGATCAAGGTCGGCGGTCTGATGACCGACAACGTGCTCTCCGCCGTCCCTGCGACGTCGTTCAGGGAAGTGGCCAAGATGCTCGCCGAGCACGACATCAGCGGGGTCCCCGTCGTGGACGACGACGACCATGTCGTCGGAGTCGTCTCCGAGAGCGACCTCCTTGCCCGCCACGAGCCGACCGTGCGGGACCTGATGACAACGCCGGCCGTCACCGTGCACGCCGAGGAGACCGTTGCGGACGCGGCACGGCTGATGGTGCGCCGCGGAGTCGAGCGCCTTCCCGTCGTCGACGAAGAAGAACGACTGGTGGGCATCGTGACCCGCCGCGATCTGCTCTGTGTCTACCTCCGCCCGGATGCGGAGATACGGCGCCGCATCCGTGAGGACGTCCTCTCAGATGTCATGGAGCTGGCCGCGGACGCGGTGGACGTGCACGTACTCGACGGCGTGGTGACGCTGGGCGGCCGCCTCCGGCGGCGGAGTCAGGCCCTGACGCTCGTCGGACTCGCCGAGCGCGTGGACGGCGTCGTCGCCGTCGTGGACCGGCTCTCCTTCCACGAAGACGACACACCTTTCACCTACCCCACCCGGACTCGCCACGACACCTCTTGGTGAGTCACCGCAGACAGGACGAACCGTGTCTGCCACCGCCCTGACCCGACCACTCGTGACGTCGCTGATCGAAGACGCCGTCACGGCTTGCGGTCCTCGTCTGGCAGGCTCCGCAGAGCCCTTCGCCGGCACATGAGCCGATCGGCCCCCAAAGGGGCCCTCTCGGACCTCCGGACCGGGCAGGTCCGAATGGGAGGGTGGAGACCGGTCCACTCCGAAGGAGGGCTGACCATGTCCGAGGCAGCCCCGAACGCCGCTCCCACCGCTCTGCGGCCCGCGCTGCTCAGTTTCCTGGGCGGTGTGGGGACGGTCACCGGAAGCAAGTTCCTGGTCGAGAGCGACCATGCGCGGATCCTCCTCGACTGCGGTCTCTTCCAGGGTTTCGCGACCTTGCGGCGGCGCAACTGGGAACGGTTCGCCCGCGACGCCGCGGACGTCGACGCCGTGGTCGTCACCCATGCCCACCTGGACCACTGTGGTTATCTGCCGCGCCTGGTCCGGCAGGGCTTCCGGGGACCGATCCTGACCAGCGCCCACACCGCCCGGCTCGCCGGCATCGTGCTGCGCGACAGCGCCCGCCTCCAGATGGAGGCCGCCCGGCACGCCGACGAGCACGGCTGGTCCAAGCACCGCCCGGCCAAGCCTCTCTACGACGACTCCGATGTGGAGAAGACCCTGGCGTTCCTCGACCCGGTCCCGGTCGGTGAGGACGTGGAGATCATGGCCGGCACACGGCTGACGCTGCACCACGGCGGGCACATCCTGGGGTCGGCGTGGGCCCGCCTGACGCTGGAGGACGGCCACACCCTGGCAGTGTCCGGGGACCTGGGTCGGCCCGGGCACCCCCTTCTGCTTCCGCCCGAGCCGTTCTCCGGTGCCGACGTGCTGCTGATGGAGTCCACGTACGGCGACCGTCGCCACGACCAGGAATCCGCCCGCTCGGGGTTCGCCGCCGTGATCGCCCGGACCCTCGCCCGGAGCGGCACCGTCGTCATCCCCGCCTTCGCGATCGACCGCACCGAGGTCGTCCTGCACGAACTGACCCTGCTGCGCGAGACCGGTGTGCTGCCCCGCTCGGTGCCCGTGTACGTGGACAGCCCCATGGCCCTGGCCGCCCTCGACGTCTACCGGGACGCCGTACGCGAGGGCTCCCCCGAGCTGCGGCCGGAGATCCTCGCCGAGGGAAGTGCCGCACTGAGCCCGGAGCCGTTCCTCGCCGCCCGGACCGTCCAGGAGTCCATCGAGATCAACGAGGTCCACGGGCCCGCCGTCATCGTCTCCTCGGCCGGCATGGCGACCGGCGGCCGTGTCCTGCACCACCTGCACCGGCTGCTCCCCGACCCGCGCAACGCGGTCGTCGTGGTCGGCTTCGCCGCGGCCGGCACCCGGGCGCGGGACCTCGTGGACGGTGCCCGGACGCTCAAGATGTTCGGCGAGTACGTACCCGTACGGGCCGAGGTCGCCGACGTCCCCCACTTCTCGGCCCATGCCGACGCCGGACAGATCATCGACTGGCTGCGCGCCGCCCCTCCCCCGCACACCACCTACCTCGTCCACGGCGAACCGGCCGCTTCCGAGGCACTGCGCGACCGCATCGACCACGAACTGGGCTGGACTGCCGTCGTGCCCCGCTCCGGGGAGGCCGTCCTGGTCCGCTGACGGGGGCCCTTCGGCCCCCAGGTGGGACCTGCGCGGCCCTCCCCGTGGCGCCCGCCGCGCGGAAGCCTGGGGAGAGGGCTGGAGGCACATCATGAGCACCATGTGGATGCTGCTGAGCGAACTCTCTCCGGAGGCGCGGGACCAGCTCCTGCGGCAGGCCCGTCCGGTCCGGTTCCCCGCGGACACGCGCATCTTCCGGGAGCGGCAGCACGCCGACCGCTTCTGGATCATCGAGTCCGGGCGGGTCACCCTGAACAGGCGTCTTCCCGGGAGCAGCACCGCTCTCATCGACACCCTCGTCGCCGGCGACCTCCTCGGCTGTTCCTGGATGGCCCCTCCTCACCACTGGCGATTCGACGCCACGACGACCACCGAGGTACACGCCCTCGAGTTCGACGGGCAGGCCGTCAGGGAGCTCTGCGCACAGGACACCTCCGTCGGCGAGGCGGTATCCGCGGCCGTTGCGGCAGCACTGGCACGCCGACTCCTCAAGTAAGGAGAGAGCGATGACACCTCAGGCGTTCACCGTCGCCGATGTGATGACCAAGAAGGTGGTGGCCGTCCAGCCCGGCGCGGAGTTCAAGGAGATCGTCGCCGCCATGGAGCGGTGGAAGGTGACCGCCGTACCGGTTGTCGAGGGCGAGGGCCGCGTCGTCGGCGTGGTCTCCGAGGCCGACCTGCTCCTCAAGGAGGAGCTCCACGACCACCGCCTGGGTCTCGTGGAACAGATGCGGCGTCTCGACGCCACGGCCAAGGCGGGCTCTCACCGGGCCGAGGACCTGATGACCTCGCCCGCTGTCTCCGTCGCTCTCGGTGCGTCCCTGCCCCAGGCCGCCCGCCTCATGGCTGCCCATCGCGTGAAACGGCTACCAGTAGTGTCCGGCGAGGTCCGCGACAGCGCGCTCATCCCGCTCGCAGCCCGCCTTGCCCGCGCTGTAGAAGGCGTCGTGGACGTACGGTGCGAACTCACAGCCAAGGGTGACGGGCGATGAGGCACCGAAGCGTTGCGGATCTGATGACGCCCACAGCGGTCAGCGTCGTACCGGGCACGACGTTCAAGGAGATCGCTCGGCTCCTGGACGAGTTCGACATCACCGCGGTGTGCGTGGTGGACGAGGCGAACCGGCCTCTGGGCGTCGTCTCGGAGGCGGACCTGGTACGCCGCCGGGCCGCCGGGGCCCGGCTCGACACCGCGGGCGCGCTCATGTCGAGCCCCGCCATCGTCGCCCGACCCGAGTGGAGCGTGGTGCGGGCCGCCCGCGTGATGGACCGGGCGGGGGTGAAGCGCCTGCCCGTGGTCGACGACGAAAGGCAGCTCGTGGGCGTCCTCAGCCGCAGCGACCTCGTCCAGCTGTTCCTGCGCAGGGACCGGGCGATTCAGGAGGAGATCGTCGAGGACGTGGTCGCCCACACCTTGGGGCTGAGCCCGTCCGCCCTGTCGGTCGAGGTGGTGGACGGCCGGGTCACGCTCAGCGGCACGGTACGGCGTCGGAGCCTCGTGCCGGTGATTCTCAGGCTCTGCAACAGCGTCGACGGTGTCGTAGGGGTCATCGACCGGCTCACGTGCGAGGACGACGACCTGCCGAAGGAGGAACGATCATGAACGCCCCCAGCGCCCCTCATGGGCCCGTGGTGGTGACGGCCGAACTCGACAGCCGGCTGTCCCGTTGGCTGTGGCTGGTCAAGTGGATCCTGGTGATCCCCCACTGGATCGTGCTGTTCTTCCTCTGGATCGCCTTCCTCGTCGTGGCGGTGATCGCGTTCTTCGCCATCCCCTTCACCGAACGCTTCCCCCGGGGCCTGTTCGACTTCAATCTCGGTGTGCTCCGCTGGTCATGGCGCGTGTCGTACTACTCGTACGGCGCCCTCGGCACCGACCGCTACCCGCCCTTCAGCCTGGGCCCCGAGCCCGACTACCCCGCGCGGCTCGACATCGTCTATCCGGAGCGGCTCTCCCGCTCCCAGGTGCTGGTCAAGTGGTGGCTGCTCGCCATCCCCCACTACCTGGTGATCGCCTTCTTCACCGGCGGGATGGAGGTGCACTGGTGGAGCGGCGGCCTGATCACGCTGCTCACGCTCATCGCGGGCTTCGCCGTGGCCTTCACCGACCGGTATCCGCGCGACCTGTTCGCCCTGATCGTCGGACTGAACCGATGGGTCCTGCGCGTCGCCGCTTATGCGAGCCTCATGACGGACGTCTATCCGCCGTTCCGTCTCGACCAGGGTGGTTACGAGCCGGTCGTGGGTGCCGCTCGCTGACGGCGCCGCCTGGCGCGCCGCAGCTCGTCCGTGCCCCACACCAGGACCGGGAACGTCGCGATGAGCAGAACGACGTCCAGGGGGAGGGCGGCCGTGCCGAAGAGGTGTTGGAGCGGGGGCGCGTAGACGAGGGCGGCGGTGAACGCGAGTTCGAAGACGATACCTGCGAGCAGCAGCGGATTCGAGAGCACCCCGACGTCGCGGAGTGCCGCGTGGTCGGTGCGGGCCGCGAATGCCGTACCGACCTGGCAGGTGACGATGCCGGCGAAGGTGGCCGTGGTGGCTGTCACGTAGGCGTGGTGCAGGGGGCTGCCCGCGCCCGTGGGATCGCCCGGCTGCCAACCCGCGCGCCAGAGCACGTAGAAGAAGCCGACCATGACGAGGGCGGCCGACACCAGGCCCAGGAAGCCCCAGCTGCGGACGAGCATGTCGCGGGAGATCACGCCCTGGTGCGGCGGTCGGGGTGGCCGCTGCATGATGCCGGGCTCGGAGCGTTCCCGGCCGAGGGCGAGGGCGGGCAGGGTCTCGGTGCCGAGGTCGATGGCGAGGATCTGCAGCACGGTGAGGGGCAGCGGTACCGCGCCGGCGGAGAGCGCGAAGACGAGGAAGGGCACGATCTCCGGGGTGGCGTGGGCGAAGATGTAGACGATGAACTTGCGGACGTTGTCGTAGACGCGGCGCCCGGATTCGACCGCGGTCACGATAGTGGCGAAGTCGTCGTCGGTGAGCACCATGGTGGCGGCCTCGCGGGCCACGTCGGTGCCGGAGCGGCCCATGGCCACTCCGATGTGCGCGCGGTGCAGCGCGGGGGCGTCGTTGACCCCGTCACCCGTCATGGCGACGATCCGGCCGTGGGCCCGCAGAGTGTCCGCCACCTTGAGCTTCGTCTCGGGCGAGGAACGGGCGAAGACGATCTCGGCGTCGCCTTCCACGAGGAGCCGGTCGAGCTCGTCGTCGCCCAGCGACTCGGAAGCCGCCACCACGTGCAGGCCGGGCACTCCGATGCCCACCTCCCGGGCGACCGCCGCGGCGGTGGCTCCGCTGTCTCCCGTCACGATGTGCACGCGCATCCCGGCCTCGTGGCAGCGGCGGACGGCCTCCGCCACCTCGGGGCGCGGTGGGTCGTACAGCCCGACCAGACCGAGCAGTGTCAGTGCGGATTCGGCGTCCTGACGGCGCGACGGCGGCTCCGCGCCCGTCGGCAGGTCGCGTGCGGCGACGGCGAGGACCCGCATGCCTCCCTTGGCCAGCTCCTCGGCCGCCGACCGGGCCGCGTCCGCGGCGGAACCAGGCAGGACGCGGGCCAGGACCGCTTCAGGCGCTCCCTTGGTAACGATCCGCAGGCGACCCGTCATCTCGAAGTCCTGTACGACCGACATCAGCCGCAGTCGCGGATCGAAGCGGAACAGTCCGCGCCGTTCCGCGTCGCGCCGGGTGAGATCCACCGGGGCCCCGTGGTCGGCGGCCCCGGCGACGAGGGCGGCCTCGGTCGGATCACCGTGCAGCTCGCCTTCCTCCTCGCGGGTGACGGTGGTGCACAGCGCGCTCGCCCGCACCAGCTCCTGCGCCCAGGGTCCGGGTCCCGCTCCGTGGTCCGCGGTCCAGAGAACTCTCAGACGCATGCGGTTGCAGGTCAGCGTGCCGGTCTTGTCCGTGCAGATGACGTTCGTGGAGCCGAGCGTCTCCACCGCGCTGAGTCGTTTCACGAGCGCGCCTTCGCGGGCCAGCGCGCGGACGCCGACCGCGAGGGCCAGCGTGATGGTCGGAAGCAGCCCCTCGGGGACGTTGGCGACGAGGAGCCCGATGGCGAACATGAGGGAGTCGGTCACCGGCAGTCCGACGGCCACCCCCAGGACGAGGAACACGGCCCCCATACCGGTGGCGACGCCGGCGATGAGCCAGGCGACCTTCTTGACCTGTCGTTCCAGCGGGCTCGGCTCGCGCCGGGTCCGCTGGCTGAGTGCGGCGATCCGACCGATCTCGGTGTGGTTGCCGGTGGCGAACACGATGGCCCGAGCCTGACCCTCGACGCAGGTCGTCCCGCTGAAGACGAGGTTCGGCTCCTCCAGCAAAGGGGCGCCGAGAAGCCCGGCCGCGGCCATGCGTTCGGCAGGGACGGACTCCCCGGTGAGCATCGACAGATCGACTTCCACTCCGCCTTCGGTGACGCGCCCGTCGGCCGGTACCTTGTCGCCCTCTTCCAAGAGGATCACGTCGCCCGGCACCAGGTCGCGGGCTTCCACGGTGAGGGGCCGGCCGTCGCGTACGGCCAGGGCGTGCTCGGGCAGATAGCGCGCGAGGGTCTCCACCGCCCGCTCGGCCTGGCGTTCCTGCAGCAAGGCGAAGCCCGCGTTGACGGCGATGACTGCCAGGATCGCCCAGCCGAGCACTCCGAGGTCCGCGACGAAGGCCAGCGCGGCGGCGGCCCAGAGCAGCAGAGCGAGGGGATGGACCAGCTGTCCCGTCAGCTCCCGCGCGAAAGAGGAGCGGGCCTTGCGTCGTACCTCGTTGGGCCCGTGAACGGCGAGCCGGCGGGCGGCCTCGCGGGCGGACAGCCCGTCCGGCCCGGTGGCGAGTTCCCGGCGCAGCCTGGGCAGGGGCTCGCTGGGGTCGAAGGGCAGCGCCTCGGTGGGCGTGGCCGCCCGGCCCGTGGCGGCGCGGTCAGTCATCATCGGTCCCCGGAGCACTCCCCCGGCGGAGCCGACCGGACCACACGGGTTCGACCTGTTCCCACTCCTGTTCCAGGGCCGCGAGCCGACGGGCTTCGGTCCGCCGGCGCACGAGGACGAGAACGCCGGCCCCGATCGCTCCGACGGAGGCCGTGGCAACGCTGCCGCCCGAAAGCGCGGTCAGCGCGCGGTCAGCGGCGCTGCCCGGGGGGCGTGCAGGGGTGCCGGTGTCGTCCACCCAGATCGTCACCGTGCGGCCCTGGGGCGTCCGGGGAGGGACGTGGATGGTGCCGGATCGACGGACGTTCTCGGGCTGGTCCCAGACCGCGGGTGCGACGGACCGCGGTGTCGATCCGTACCGGGTGGCGACGGGCGGGTCCTTGGCCGGCCCGGTGGTGGTCGCCTGCACCTGGTGGCGGTGGGCGGCGAGTTCACGATCGGCCTTGGCGCCGGCGCTCCACAGGCTCGCGGCGGCCACGGCGCCGCAGATCAGGGAGATCGTCAGGACGAGGAGCAGTACGGCGCGCCCGCCACGTCCCCGCCCGGACGGCGTGGGTCGCGGTTCCGACCGCTTGCGGTGGTCCATGTCGCACCTCTGGGTGGAGTGGCCTCCAGGACGGGCCGACGAGACCGATCAGCGCGTGGCGCCGAGTTCGGTCCCGATGTGGTGGGCCCAGTCCTGGATCCGTTCCGGGTTGCGGAAGTCCCCTCCCTTGCCGTGGCGAACCAGGGACCGGCTGATACGGCCCGGCGTCTCGGCGGTCACGGCACCCCCGAAGGTCATGTGCTCCCGGGCGCCGAGTTTCTTCATCCGGCGGGCCACGCCGGGTACCGGCGGGATGTCGTGCTGCTCGGCGGGGCTGTCGATGGGCCCGCTGGTGAAGAGCCAGACGGGCCGATGGCGGAGCTGCCCGGCGTTGCGCCGGGCGCACCGTCGCGCCTTGCCGTTCCGGTGCCCGGCGTGGAGGGCCCCGCCGAGGACGACTCCGTCGTAGCCGCTGACGTCGGAGACGGTGCCGGTCGGCAGGACGACGGCCTCGAATCCGTCGTCCTGGAGCGTCCGGCCGATCTCGTCGGCAATCCCCTTGGTCGCGCCGTGCTTGCTGCCGTGGGCGACCAGGACTCGCTCGGGGTTCACGACGCGGCTCCTCCGGGCGGGGTACCGCCTCGCTTCACCGGGATGGTGCGTGCGGCGCCGGTCTTCTCCTCGGGCATCGGAACGCGGATGGTGAGGATGCCGTCCGCGTACGACGCCTCGACGTCGTCGGCCGGGATCGTGGCCGGGAGACGCACGGTCCTGCGGAACGATCCGTAGCGGAACTCCGAGTGCTCCTTGTCCTCCTCGCTCTCGCCGTGCTCCGCGCTCACCGTGATCAGGTTGTCATCGACGGTGATGGTGAAGTCGTCGGGGTCCATCCCGGGCAGTTCGGCCCGCAGCACGTACTCGCCGTCGCCGCTGGACACTTCCACCGGGATGGAGTGCGCAGCCGTCGCGGGTCGCCAGCCGGGCAGCCCCGGAAACTCACGGTTGATCCAGGTGTCGAAGTCGGGGAACAGGCTGTGCCTGCGTTCCGCCTTGCCTCCGGCCATTGTTCTGCTCCTCGTTCCGGGGCCCAGGACGGTCGCCGAGGACCCGAGTCGGTGCGGACGGGCGGTGGACCGGGTTACGGGGCCGGCCCGCCTCCGTAGCCCTATCGTCCGCCCGTGAGGTCATGTGGCGCAGCGTCCAAGAGGGCTGTCCGACGGGGCCGAACGGGCCACACCTGGACCGACCGGCCCATGGCGCCACGGCTCCGGTGCTGTCAGCGGCAGATCTCCTCGACGAAGTGGCCGACCCGTTCCTCCGGCAGGTGCTTCGCCAGGTCTGCCTCACTGATCATGCCGACCAGGCGGTGGTCGTCGATCACGGGCACGCGGCGGATGCGGTGGTCCTGCATCGTCCGGAGCACCTCTTCGCTGTCGGCGCCCGCGTCCACGGTGATGGGCTTGCCCTGGGCGAGGTGCCCGGCCGTCATCCGCTGGGGGTCCTTGCCCTTGGCGAGGCACTTCACCACGATGTCCCGGTCGGTGATGATGCCGTGCAGCCGGTTGTCCGGCCCGCAGATGGGCAGCGCGCCGACATCCAGTTCGCTCATGCGGCGTGCGGCATCCATCAGGGTCTCGTTCTCCTGCACGCAACTCGCCCCGGCGTGCATGATCTCTCTTGCGGTCGTCATGGCCGCGTCCTCCTTTCGGCCCCCCTGTTCGTGATCCGGCCGATTCGCCAGTGATTCAGAGGAAGACCCTCGACACCCTGACGGTGTGCACCGTGCGCTTGGGACGCTCGTTCGCACCCTCTGCGGTCGGCTGGTGATTCGTGGGGCGACCGCGCCATGTCTCCGTGGCCGCCTGTCGATCGAGGTTGACCGTCGGCCCGGTGTCCCGGGCGCCTCGGCGCCGTGTCTTCCTGGGCATGGTCACCCCTCCCTTCGTCCGGTGCCCCTCTCCATCGTTGCCTCCGCGCGGGTCCTCTGCGTTGGCAAGCGCCGACTCCGCGCGGAGGTGCAGGGTGCTCTGGTGGGCGAGCGCGTCGTACGGGAGCCCGTCGGTGGGCGGGACGGCCACGACCAGGCGGAGCGCCAGTCCTCTTCGTTCGGCCTCGTCGGCGGCCCAGACGAGAGCGGGCATCGTTGCTCCCCGGGTCGATTCCGAGCCGTATCTCGTTCACGTCTCCTCGACCCGGGTGGCGAAGGCGGGTGGGACGATCTCCACCGGGCAATGGGCGTGGTGGAGCAGGACGTGGGCGACGCGCCCAAGGGACGGGCCTGCGCCCAGAACCCGGTGTTCTCTGCCCATCACGAGCAGATCGGTGTGGGCACTCGCCTCCGCCAGGATCCCGGGCGTGCTCGTGCCCGTCTCGACGTGATGGCTGACGTTGAGCCCGGGATAGAAGTCACGCACGCGGTCGGCGAGCGCCTTGATCTCGTGCACGCGCTGCCCCGCGATCTCGTCGAGGTCGTCCAGCATGGTCGCGACGCTGCCGACGTGGGTGAGCACGTTCCAGACGCTCACCAGTCGCAACACCGCCTTGCGGGCGTCCGCCTCGGCAGCCGCGACCAGCAGCCAGCCGACATCCGAGGCACCGTGCACAGCTGCCGTCACGGAGGCCGACTCGGGGCGGTCACCGTCACCACGGACGACGATCACAGGCACCTCGGCGCGAGCCGCCACCCCCATACCGACGGAACCGAGCATGAGAGCCGAGAAGCCGCCGAGCCCCCGGTTGCCCACCACGATCGTGCCCCGGTGGCCGGCAGCCGCCCGGAGACCGGCGACCGGCTCCTGGCGGCTCAGTTCCTTCGTGACGGAAAGGTCCGGAAAGCGCTCGTGGACCGTGCTCTCGGTGTCGATCAGCAGGTCTCGGCCCGCTTCGCGCACGGCCTGGATCGTCTCGGCATTGACGAAGAGGGCACGACGGTCGGTGTCGGCCGCGTGGACGAGATGCAGGATCCGACCGCGTCGGTCCGCCTCGGCTGCGGCCCAGAACACGGCCGTCCGCGCGGAGGGGGACCCGTCGACTCCCACGACGACGTTGCCGAGCTCCGGTCGAGCGGGGATCTCGCTTGTCATGGCTCCACCTCCGTACGCCCTTCTCCCGGGAGCACGTCCCGAGGGGCGATACCTCCCACGCTGACACCGTGGCCGGCCTCCCCGGGATGGGCCGTTCGGCCCCGATCGAGACCTGCCCGGCCCTGCTGCGGGGAGGCACGGAACCGCCAGCCTGAAGTTCGGGACGTCCTCGTCCGTCCGGACCGCATATGGAACGGAGCGGACACGGCTGAGGAGGCACACCATGACGGCCCTGGTCACCGTCGGATTGGACGGTTCAAAGGAAAGCCTCGCCGCCGTGGGTTGGGCGGCGACGGCAGCGGTGTTGCGCGAGGTGCCCCTTCGACTGGTGCACGTGGAGGAGTGGCCGACCACCCCTGAGGTGCCCCTGCCGTACGCCGGGACCGTGGCCGAGCGGGCCGAGAGTCTCCTTCGGGACGAGGCGGACCGCGTACGGAAGGACCATCCCGGCCTCGAGGTGCTCACGGAGCGTGCGCGAGGCCGGGCGACCGAGGAACTGACGGCCGCCGCGAACGAGGCGGATCTGACGGTGCTCGGATCGCGTGGGCTCGGTGGGGTCCGGGGGTTCATCGTCGGCTCGGTCTCCCTTGCCGTCGTCGGCTCGGCGCGCCGGCCTGTCATCCTCGTGCGCGCGGAGGGCGCATCAGTGGCTCCCGAAGGCGGGATCGTGGTGGGCGTCGACATCTACCATCCGTGCGAGGCCCTGCTCGCGTTCTCTTTCAATGAAGCCGCCCGCAGAGGCATTCCGCTGCGGTTGCTGCACAGCTGGACGCTTCCCGCCTCGTACGGCTACGCGGCCGTCATGGACCCGGGAATCGGCGCGGAGCTGGGCGGCCACCTCCTCGGGGGTCTGGAGGACCTGGTGGAACCGTGGCGGAAGCGGTATGCGGGTGTGGACGTGGCGGCCACGGCGGTGGTGGGCTCGCCTGCCTACCAGCTGGTCGAGGCGTCGCAGACCGCGCAACTCGTCATCGTGGGACGACGGAGCCGGAAGCTGCCCCTCGGCGCGCATCTCGGCCATGTCGCCCATGCGGTCATCCACCACAGCCCCGCGCCGGTCGCCGTCGTCCCTCTGACGTGAGCGGACGGCGGCGATTCTGCTGTCGGCCGCGCCCGGATGAACGTCGTCCCGCTCCAGGTCTGACGCCTACGGGCCTCCGGGCCCCGAGGCCCCGCGGATTCGTGCCCGCCCGGCACTCACGGATCACTGACGGGACGGCCCTTGATCGGCAGACCCGGGCGCGGTGCCGGGCGCACCCGGCACACGGATACGACGGCCGGTCACCCGGCGCGGCGAGAGCGTCACCACGGTGTCCCGTCCATCCCCGGCCCACGGCTCGGAGTGGACGGCGTCCTTGATGCTCCGTACCGAGGTCTCGTCCGACACCGTGCGTGCCGGACCGACGAGGAGCACGCTCCAGCCCTGGCTGAAGGCTTCGTCCAGGCGATCCTCCTCGAAAGCGACTTCCGCACCGGACGCCGCGATGCGCGCGAGGGACGAGTCCGCTGCGGTCATGAAGACGATCTGCCCGTCCACGACCTGGTAGTTCACGGGGATCACCATGAGCCCGTCCCGTCCTTCGACGGCGATCCGGCCGACGCCGTGGTCGTCGAGCAGCTCCCAGCACTCGGCCTCGTCGATCTCCTCCATCCGTGGCCGATATCCGGCGCGGCCTCCGCCCGGCGCGAGGTCTGCCGTGGATCCGGTGAGGTCCTGGACGGTGGTCTCCAGGGCGTTCGCGAGGCGGACCAGGAATTCGATCCCCGGAGTGGGCACCTGCTCCTCCACGTAGGTGATGTAGCCGGGCGTGGAGCCGGCCCGGTCTGCCACGTCCTCCCGGGACAGGCCGAGTTGTGCCCGCCTGGCCTCGACGCGGCGGCCGAGGTCGCTCGGGGCGTGCCGGTCGGCTGTGTTCATCACGGCTCTCCTTCCGTGCTCTCGAGACGCCGCTGGGGTACGACGGCGACGGGACACGTGGCGTGGTGCAGGGCGCGGTGGGCGACCCTGCCGAGTTCCAGACCGACGAGCCCGTCCCGACGCCGGGCCCCGACGACCAGCAGGTCGGCGGCGGCGGAGCGCTCGGTCAGCACCCTGTGGGCGGGACCCTCGAGCGTGGCCCTGCGCAGGCGCACCCGGGGATGCTCGGTCACCGCGGCCTCCAGGGCCTTGTCGAGCGATTCGGAGGACTCTTCGGCGAGGTGGATCGCACGGTTGCCGCTCAGCAGCGGGTGGTCGATCGGTTCGTGGGCCGGCCGTCGCCAGGTGCGGACGACGTCCAGCTCCGCGTCCCGGGCTGCAGCCTCGCGGAAGGCGAAACGCACGGCGGGCGAGTTCACGTCGTGTTCTCCGACGCCGAGCAGTACGCGTCCATGGCGCGCCTCCAGGGAGTGCCGGTCCCCTCTTACGACGACGACCGGGCAGTGAGCCCGGGCTGCCACGACGAGGCCGACGGAGCCGAGCAGAAGGTCGGCGAACTCGCCGCGCCCGCGGGATCCGACGACGAGGATCGCTCCCTCCTGCCCTTCCCTGAGCAGCGCGGTGGACGCGTCCTCAGCCAGGACGTCCGCGGTGACCGGAAGGTCAGGTGCGCGCCGCCGAGCGCGTTCGGCTGCGATGCCGACGATGTTCTCGGCGAGGATCCGGCCCGACGGACGGTCCGTGGCCAAGGTCGGCACGTCTCCCTCGTACCGCTCCCACAGCGAGGCATGGACGATCCGCAGGGGAAGCCCGTGCCGTACGGCTTCGTCGACTGCCCAGTCCAGTGCCGTGAGGCTGGGGTCGGACCCGTCGACTCCTACCACCAGGGGCGATTCCATTGCGCCCACCGCCCTTTCCACGTTGAGGTGTCGCTGCCACGCTCGCACCGGACCGGAGGAGCCGGGTAGGGCCGGTCGGTCCCAGACCCGGCCCGCCCAGACCACTTGGGGAGGCGACGCGGTGACACGACAGGAGGAGGGGCCCATCCGCTTCTCGCGGATCCTGATCGCGCGGTGCACGGCTCGAAGCCGCTTCCCCGCGTCCCTGGGGCGGACCCCTCCTCACTTTCAGGAAAGCACCGGTCGACCGTCCGGGCCAGGGCCGGCCCGGTCACGACGTGCCCCTTTCGGCCCTTGTCGCCCGCCGCCCAGCGGCGGCGCCCTCGCAGGAACAGCGATTCGGGGCGCGGAAGCACCGGAGGCCGGTCATGAGGCACCGACGTACCGTCGAAGACGTGGGTCCGGTGACGGCGGGCAGTCTGATGTCGGCGCCGGCCGTCACCGCGCCGCGTGGCGCCACGATCGCGGGGGCGGCGCGGCTGATGGGGTGTGGGCCTCTCAAGCGGCTTCCCGTGGTGGACGAGGACGGCCGCCCGGTCGGTGTCGTGAGCCGGGGCGACCTGCTCAAGGTCTACCTACGCTCCGACGCCCGGCTCGCCGAGTACGTGAGGCACGAACCCCTCACGCACCTGATCGCTGAAGGCGACGCCGCACTCAGCGTACGGGTCACGGACGGGGTGGTGACGCTCGCCGGACGCCTGCCACCCTCCGTATCCCCGGATCTGGCCCCGCGGCTCACCCGGGCGGTGCCCGGCGTGGTGGACGCGGCGGCGGATTTCACGCCCGCGTAGCGGCCTTCGCGTCATGCGGCGGAAAGTGCTGCACCCGCGCGTCCGGGCCCGGGAACACCACGGTGACCCTGCCCGTGTCCGACCAGCGGACGTCGAAGGGGGGAGTGCCGTCCGCGTGGTGGAGCCCGACGATCTCACCGTCACGCCCCTCGTCCCCGACCGTGGAACCGCCCACGATCAGACGGTCGCCGACGCGAGCCCACAACCCTGCGCGGGGCGTCTGCCGGCCCTGCTGTGTTTCAGTCGCAGTCATGGTCCTCGCCTCCCGGCCCGAGCGACCGGTCACGGCCCTCCCGGGACCGGTGCTCACGCCTTCCAGCATGCGTCCCGATCGGCCGTTCGTCATGGGCCGACCCGTCCCGAAAGGGGACCATTCGGCACTGCCCGCGGGCCGGATCCGCGCAGCAGGGTGAGATCTACCGGGGCCGCCTCGTCCCGTGAAGGAGGACCGTCATGCAGCACCGTACGGTTTTCGAGGTGATGACCCACAACGTGGTCACCGCCGCCCCCCAGACTCCTTTCAAGCAGATCGCCCGGCTCTTCGCCGAACACGACGTCTCCGCGGTCCCGGTCGTCGACCCCGACCGGCGCCTGCTCGGCGTGGTCTCGGAGGCCGACCTGCTGCGGGCCACCGCCGAGCTCCCCGATCTGGAGGGTCGTTCGGCGGGCGTCCGACTCCTGTCCGGGGAGCGAGGGCTGCCCGACGCGGAGACGGCCGCACAGCTGATGACCTCGCCGGCCATCACGGCGCAGCCGGGCTGGAACCTCGTCGAGACGGCCCGGACGATGCACCGCAAAGGAGTGAAGCGGCTTCCCGTCGTGGACGAGACCGGTCGACTCGTCGGGATCATCAGTCGCAGCGACCTGCTGCGGCCCTTCCTGCGCAGTGACGCCGCGATCCGTGACGAGATCGAGCACGACGTCCTGGCCGACACTCTGCGCCTCGCTCCCGACACGATCCGTGTGACAGTCGACGACGGAGTCGTCAGGCTCACGGGTCGAGTCGAGGAACGCGCCGACGTCCGCGTGATCGCGCGGCTCTGCCGCTCGGTCGACGGAGTGGTCGCCCTGCACGAATCGATCGAGTACGCCTACGACAATCTCGCGCTCGACGTGGAGCCGCCGCGATGAACGCTCTGTGGGTGGCGCCGGTCATGCCCGACTACGACAGCGCCCGGGCCACGTTCTCCTGGCGACGCGAGCGGTCCCGGCTCGCCGGGCTTCCGGACGGCGGCGTCAACATCGGATACGAGGCGGTCGACCGGCACGTGCGCGAGGGCCACGGCGATCGCGTCGCGCTGCGCTGCGTCGACCGCGACGGCTCCGTGGCAACGGCGACCTTCGCCCGGCTCGCGGCCGAGAGCTCCCGCTTCGCGCACGTGTTGGAAACGCTCGGCCTGGAACGCGGCGAGCGGGTGTTCACCCTGCTCGGCCGCCGCTTCGAGCTGTACAGCACCGTCCTCGGAACGCTGCGGGCCGGGCGAGTCCTGTGCCCCCTGTTCACCGCCTTCGGTCCCGAACCCGTCGCACTGCGCATGGAGCTGGGCAACGCCCGGGCGCTGGTCACGACCCGGGAACTGTACGAGCGCAAGGTGGCCCCGGTACGGTCCCGGCTTCCTCACCTGCGGCACGTCCTTCTTCTCGATCCCGGGGCCGACCCGCCCCGGGGCACCCTCTCCTTCCCCGCGCTCACGGACGCCGCGCCTGACGAGTACACGGTGGGACCGACCGATCCGGCGGAGCCGGCGCTGCTGCACTTCACCAGCGGCACGACAGGCACCCCCAAGGGCGCGGTACACGTGCACGAGGCGGTCCTCGCCCATCACGTCACCGCCGCCTACGCCCTGGACCTGCACGAGGGGGACGTCTTCTGGTGCACCGCCGACCCCGGCTGGGTCACCGGCATGTCGTACGGCATCATCGCCCCGCTCACCCACGGGGTGACCACCGTCGTCGACGAAGGAGACTTCGCCCCCGCTCGCTGGTACGGGATCCTCGCCGACCAGCACGTCACCGTCTGGTACACCGCCCCCACCGCGCTCCGCATGCTCATGCGGGCCGCACCGCGCGGCGACCCGATGCCCGCCGCGCGCCACGACCTCTCGTCGCTCCGGTTCGTCGCGAGCGTCGGCGAGCCGCTCAATCCCGAGGCCGTGCACTGGGGGCGGGGAGCACTCGGGCTTCCGGTCCACGACACCTGGTGGCAGACTGAGACCGGTGCCATCATGATCGCCAATTTCGCGGCCGATCCGGTGCGGCCAGGGTCGATGGGCCGACCGCTTCCGGGTGTCGACGCCGCCGTACTGGCGTGCGGCGAGGACGGCCGGGCCGCGGTCACGGACGGGCACGTCCAGATTCTTCAGGAGCCGGGTGCTCAGGGCGAGCTCGCTCTGCGGGCGGGCTGGCCGTCGATGTTCCGCGGCTACCTCCACGAGCCGCAGCGTTACGAGGCGTGCTTCGCGGACGGGTGGTACCTGACCGGCGACCTGGTCAGCCGCGACGCCGGCGGCTGGTACTGGTTCGTGGGCCGGGCCGACGACGTCATCAAGTCGGCGGGGCACCTCATCGGGCCGTTCGAGGTGGAGAGCGCCCTCATGGAGCATCCGGCCGTCGCCGAGGCCGGTGTCATCGGCCGCCCTGACCAGCTGGCGGGCGCGATCGTCAAGGCGTTCGTGCTGCCGCGCCCCGAGTATCCGCCCGACGACGAACTGCGGCGGGACGTCCTGGCCTTCGCCCGTCGGCGCCTCGGGCCGGCTGTCGCCCCTCGCGAGATCGAGTTCGTCGAGGATCTGCCCCACACCCGGAGCGGAAAGGTGATGCGTCGCCTGCTGCGGGCCCGCGAACTGGGCCTGCCCGAGGGCGATGTGTCGACGCTGGAGACACCCGAACCGGCCCGGACGGCCAGGCCCCCGGGGAAGGAGCCGTGATGGCCACCTCACATGGCGGCACGTCCGCCAGGACAGCGCAGACGAAGCGGCCCCATCGCGCTCGGGGACCCGCGACGCCCGCCCTCAGCCCCGCGGCGGCCCACGACCTGGACCTCCTGCGGCAGATGCTGCTCATCCGGCGCTTCGAGGAGCGGTGTGTCGAGCTGTACAGCGCGGCAGCGATCCGCGGCTTCGTCCACCTCTACATCGGCGAGGAGGCGGTGGCGGTCGGTGTGCACCAAGCGCTCGGCGAGGCGGACGCGGTCGTCTCCACGTACCGCGAACACGGCCACGCGCTGGCCCGTGGGGTACCGCCCGAGGCCCTGATGGCGGAGATGTACGGGAAGGCCACCGGGTGCAGCCACGGGCGCGGCGGCTCCATGCACCTCTTCGACGCCGACCGCCGCTTCTACGGCGGCAACGCCATCGTGGGCGGCGGGCTGCCGCTCGCGGCCGGTCTGGCCCTGGCCGACCGGATGCGCGGCGAGCCCAGAGCGACCTGCTGCTTCTTCGGTGACGGAGCCTTCGCCGAAGGCGAGTTCCACGAGACCGCCAACCTGGCGGCGCTCTGGGGGCTGCCCGTGCTCTTCGTCTGCGAGAACAACCTGTACGCGATGGGGACGGCCCTCGCCCGCGAACATGCCCAGACGGACCTGGCGATGCGGGCGGCGTCGTACGGCATGGCGGCCTGGGCCGTCGACGGCATGGACGTACATGCCGTGGAGAAGGCGGCGCGCGGAGCGGTCGAGTCGATTCGGGCCGGCAACGGACCGCACTTCCTGGAGATGCGGACGTATCGGTTCCGCGCGCACTCGATGTACGACCCTGACCGGTACCGACCGAAGGACGAGGTCGAGGAGTGGAAGAAGCACGACCCCGTCATGGGACTCACCGAAGGCATGCGTAAGGCCGGCTTCCTCGACACGGACGCCCAAGAGGCCCTGGACCACGAGGTCATGGAGGCGATCGACCGGGCTGTGCGCGCGGCGGAAGAGGCTCCTGAGGAGCCGGCCGAGGACCTGCTGCTCCATGTCACGGGCCGACACGAGGAGGTTCCGTCATGAGCACGCGTACACGACCGCGGGCGCATCCCGACGACGGCACCACCACCTTCAGGGAGGCCCTGCGGGAGGGACTGCGTGAGGCGTTGGCGTCGGACGACCGGGTCTTCCTGATGGGCGAGGACGTGGGCCGCTACGGCGGCTGCTTCGGCGTGAGCCTCGGCCTCCTGGAGGAGTTCGGCCCCGATCGTGTCCGCGACACCCCTCTCTCGGAGTCCGCGTTCGTCGGAGCCGGAATCGGTGCCGCGCTGGCAGGGATGAGGCCGGTCGTGGAGATCATGACGGTCAACTTCAGCCTGCTCGCACTCGACCAGATCCTCAACAACGCCGCCACCTTGCGGCACATGTCCGGCGGGCAGCTCGGCGTGCCGCTGGTGATCCGCATGACGACCGGCGCGGGACGGCAGCTGGCCGCCCAGCACTCCCACAGCCTCGAGGGCTGGTACGCCCACATCCCTGGCCTCCGTGTCCTGGCGCCGGCCGCGATCGACGACGCCCGCCATCTGCTGTCCGCCGCGCTGGCCGATCCCGACCCGGTGCTGCTCTTCGAGCACGGCAGCCTGTACAACGCGGCGGGCACGCTCGATCCGGCCGTCCACGAGGTCGAACTGGACCATGCGGCCGTTCGCCGCGCGGGCGACGACGTCACCGTCGTCGCGTACGGCGGTTGCGTGCCCAAGGCCCTCGAAGCCGCAGAGGAACTGGCGGACGCGGGAATCAGCGCGGAAGTCGTCGACCTGCGGTCGCTGCGGCCTCTGGACGACGCCACGATCGTCGGCTCGGTCCGGCGGACCCACCGGGCCGTCGTGGTCGACGAGGGCTGGCGCAGCGGCAGTCTGTCCGCCGAGGTCGAGTCGCGCATCTGCGAGCAGGCGTTCTTCGACCTCGACGCACCCGTGGAACGCGTCTGCAGCGCGGAGGTCCCCATCCCCTACGCCCGCCGGCTCGAGGAGGCGGCGCTCCCCCAGCCGGCAGGAATCGTGGCGGCGGCCCGCCGGGCGGTGAGCTGAGATGGCCGAGTTCACCATGCCCGCGCTCGGTGCCGACATGGACGAGGGCATGCTCTCCGAGTGGCTGGTGCACCCGGGTGACCGCGTGGCGCGCGGCGACGTCATCGCGGTGGTCGAGACCGCCAAGTCCGCGATCGAGGTGGAGTGCTTCCACAGCGGTACGGTCGAGGCCCTCCTGGTGGACGAGGGAACCACCGTGCCGGTCGGCACCCCGCTGGCACGCATCGGCACGGCCTCCGAAAGCCCGTCCGCCGAAATCAGTCCGACCGAGAGCCGTCCGCCCGAAAGTCCACCCGGCGAAAGCCCGCCGCCGTCGACGCCCCTGGTCCGCCGACTCGCCCAGGATCTGCACGTCGACCTCACTGTTCTCCAAGGTTCGGGCCCGGGAGGCAGGATCACACGCGCGGACGTGGAGCACGCGGAACCAGCACCAGCACCAGCACCAGCACCAGCACCAGCACCAGAGCGTGACAAGAAGCCGGTGCGCGGGGGCGACGCCCCGGCCAAAGAGCTTCCCGCTCCGCTGCGTGTGAAGTCTTCTCCGCTCGCGCGGCGGCTTGCCACCGAGCTCGGCGTCGACCTCGCCGATGTGACCGGCACTGGTCGGGATGGCACCGTTCGTGCGGATGACGTCCGTTCCGCCACGGCCGCCGAGGGCGCGCAGCGGCCGGCCCACCCGGACATGGCGCGGGCGGCCACGGCCCGGCTCATGAGCCGCTCCAAGCGGGAGATCCCGCACTTCTATCTCGCCACGACCGTGGACATGGCAGCGGCCCTGGAGTGGATGCACGCCCGCAACCGCGAACTGCCGCTCTCCGCACGGCTGGTGCCCGCAGCACTCACGTTCAAGGCCGTCGCGCTGGCGGCACGGAAAGTGCCCGCGTTGAACGGGCACTGGGTCGACGACGGCTTCGTCCCCGCGGACGAGGTACGGCTGGGCGTCGCGGTCTCCCTGCGGGGCGGCGGTCTCGTCGTACCCGCCCTCGCCCACGCCGACACACTTTCCGTGCCCGAGGTGATGGCCGCACTCAAGGACCTGGTGGCGCGGGCACGGGGCGGCCGACTCCGGGCGTCCGAGACCGTCGACCCCAGCCTCACCGTCACCAACCTCGGCGACCAGGGCGTCGAGGCCGTGTTCGGCGTCGTCTACCCGCCGCAGGTCGCCCTCGTCGGCCTGGGCAGGATCGTCCAGCGGCCCGTGGCCGTGAACGGCCTGCTGGGAGTACGTCCCGTACTCACGGCGACGCTGTCCGCCGATCACAGAGCCGCCGACGGCGCCACCGGCGCGCGACTCCTGACCGCCCTGGACCGGCTCCTGCAACACCCGGAGGAACTGTGAACCACGACCAGGCGAAGGCGTTCGTTCGGCAAGCCGTACAGCGTGTCGTCCCCGGCGCCGACTTCACAGGGCTCGATCCCGGCGTGTCCCTCCGGGACACCTTCGAGATGGATTCGCTGGACTTCCTCGAGTTCGTGGAAGCGCTCGCCGAACTCAGTGGGAGGGAACTCACCGAGGACGACTATCCGGCCCTCGTCACCTGGGACGGCTGCGCCGCTCGCCTGGTGGCCGGAGCGGGTGCGTCCGCGCAGGGAAGGAGCGGGTGATGCGACACCGCAGGATCGACAAGCTGATGACCCGCGAGGTGGTGAGCGTCCGCGGCGACGCGCCGTTCAAGGAGATCGTGCGGGTGCTGTCGCAGCACCGAATCACGGCGCTGCCGGTGGTGGACGGAGAGAACCGGGTGATCGGAGTCGTGTCGGAGGGCGATCTGATGAGGAAGACGGCCGACCAGGCCACCACCCCGGGAGACGTGCCGGGCGTGCCGGGGCTCGAGGCGTGGGAGCGCGCGAAGGCCGGGGGAACGCGCGCGGAGGAGCTGATGTCGGCACCCGCCGTGTGCGCCCGCCCCGACTGGACCGTGGCGGAGGCGGCCCGGCTCATGGAGGTCCAGGGAATCAAGCGGCTCGTCGTCGTCGACGACGACGACCGGCTGGTGGGCCTCGTGAGCCGCCGCGACCTCCTGAGCATCTTCCTCCGCCAGGACGACGACATCCGCCGGGAGATCGTCGAGGACGTGCTCGGCGACACTCTGCGTCTCGACCCGGCCTCGCTCACGGTCGACGTGCGCGACGGGCGGGTCGACCTCACCGGGAAGCTGCGCTTCCGCGGCATGATCCCGGCCGTCGAACGCATGTGCGCGACGGTCGACGGAGTGGTCTCGGTCTCCTCGACCCGTCTCACCTACGACATCGACGACACCGAACGAGGAGGTGGACGATCATGACGCACGGCATCGTGGTCGGTCTGGACGGCACGGAGCAGGCGAACGCCGCCGCGCAGTGGGCGGCGCAGGAGGCGGTGCTGCGCGGCACCAAGGTGCACCTGGTGCATGTGAAGGAAACGTCGCCGGACGCCCTGCTGCCTTTCGCGGCGCGAGAGCCCGACGAGCCCTGGGCGGAGGATCTGCTCGCCCGCACGGCGGCCGGGCTGCGCGAACGCCATCCGGATCTGTCGGTGACCACCAGCCTGCTGCCGGCGGATCCCGTGGCGAGCCTCGTCGCCGCGGCCGAGCAGAGCGACCTGCTCGTCCTCGGCTCCCGCGCCCTGGGCGGTACGACCGGATACCTGATCGGCTCCGTCGGGATGACGGTCGCCGGTCTCGTCGAACGGCCCGTCGTCCTCGTACGGTCCCTCGACACGTCACCTCCGCAAGGACCCGTCGTGGTCGGCGTCGACCTCCGGCAACCCTCGGACACCGTTCTGGGATTCGCCTTCGAGGAGGCGGCCCGGCGGCTCGCCCGCGTGCAGGTCGTCTACGCGCAGCAGCTGCCTGTGTACGCGACGCTCGGCCCCGCCATGGTCCCGGACATCCGGCTCACCGTCGCCCCCGAGATCCAGCGTTCGCTCGACGATCTCCTCGAACCCTGGCGAGCGAAGTTCCCCGACGTGGCCGCGAGCGGGCGAGTGACGATCGGGTCGGCCGGCCAGGAGCTGGTGCACACCGCTGCGGACGCGGCCCTCGTGGTGGCCGGTCGGCGCACCAGGGGTTCGACGCTGGGCGCACACATCGGCAGTGTGGCCCACGCGGTGCTGCACCACAGTCGGTCACCGGTCGCTCTCGTCCCCCACGGCTGACCTCGGGGCCGATCAGCCGTCGGCTGCCGCCGGCCGCAGCCGTACCGCCGTGACCTTGTACTCCGGGCACGAGGTCACGGTGTCGGCGTGCTCCGAGGTGAGGGAGTTGACGCCGCTGGCCGGGAAGTGGAACGCGCAGAAGACCTGCCCCGGAGCTACTTGGGTCCCGACGCGGGCGACGAGTCGCGCCTGTCCGTGGCGGCTCTCGACAGTGACAGGGGTGCCGTCCCGCAGTCCGTGACGTGCGGCGTCCTCGGGATGCAGGTCCAGGCGGTCGTGCGCGTCGAGGAGGAGGTTGCCGCCGCGCCGAGTCATGCTCCCGGAGTTGTAGTGGGCCCAGCGGCGCCCTGTGACGAGCACGAGCGGATATTCTTCGTCCGGCTCTTCCCCGGGCGGCAGATAGGGGGCCGCCGACAGGTGTGCACGCCCATCAGGAGTGGCGAACTCCGTCCTGTACAGGGTGCGTTCGCCGGGCCGGTCCGGCGCGGGGCAGGGCCAGGGCACGGCCCCCTCCCGATCGATCCGCTCGTGCGAGAGACCGGCGAAGAGAGGCGTCACACGTCCGCACTCGGCGAGAGCCGCTGCCGGGGTGGGGCAGCCCAGGTCGGCACCCAGGGCATCGGCCACGGCGTGCACGACCTCGAAGTCGGAGAGCGCTGTTCCGGGCGGTGTCACCGCTTTCCGTACGCGCTGGAAGCGGCGGTCGAAGTTGACGAAGGTTCCGTCCTTCTCCAGCCAGGAGGCCACGGGCAGGACGACATCGGCGTGTCGGGCGGTCTCCGAGAGAAAGAGCTCGTTGACGACGACGAGCGGGCAGGCGTCGAGAGCCTCCGCGACCCGTCGGCTGTCGGGATCGGTCGCGCACACGTCCTCGCCGATGACCCACAGCGCCCGCAGCCGGCCCTGCCGGGCCGCCGCGAACATCTCGGGGATGCGCATACCCGGCCGCTCGGGGACCGGTCGCCCCCACACCGCCTCGGCGCGGGCGCGGGCCTCCGGGTCGGTGACACGGCCGTAGCCCGGGAGCAGATCGGGCAGGGCTCCCATGTCGGAGGCGCCTTGGACGTTGTTCTGACCGCGCAGAGGGCTGATGCCGAACCCGCGACCGGTGCCTCCGACGGCGCCGCGCAGGATGGGGAGGTTCGCCAGGGTCCGGACGCCGTCGGTGCCGTGCAGGTGCTCGGTGACCCCGAGTCCGTACACGACGGCCGGCCGCTCCGCGCGGCCGTAGAGCCGGGCGGCCTTCCTGATGTCGTCGGCGGGGACTCCGGTGATCCCCGCGACCCGCTCGGGCGGGTAGTCGGCCAGCAGGTCGGTGAGTTCGCCCAGTCCGGTGGCGCGCTCGTGGAGGAAGCCCGGGTCGGTCATGCCTTCGTCGACGAGGACGTGGGCGAGGCCGTGGAAGAGCGCGACGTTCGTACCGGGGCGCGGACGCAGGTGGACGTCGGCATGGTGGGCGAGGCCCACGGCACGGGGGTCGGCCACGATCAGGGAGGCGCCTGAGAGCGCCCGCTGCAGGAGGCGGGCACCGACGACGGGGTGGGCTTCGACGGGGTTGGCGCCGACGACCAGGAGGCAGTCGGCGGTCTCGACGTCGTCGAACGGGTCGGTGCCGCCGGCGCGTCCGAAGGACGCGGTGAGTCCTGCGGCGGAAGGGGCGTGGCAGAGGCGGGAGCAGTTGTCGATGTTGTTGGTGCCGATGACGGTCCGCAGGAACTTCTGGACGAGGTAGTTCTCCTCGTTGCTGGCACGGGCGGAGGAGATCGCGGCCACCGCGTCGGGGCCGCCGTTCTGCACTGCGGCACGCAGCCCATCGGCGACCAAGGCAATCGCCTCGGCCCAACTGGCGTTCCTGAGAGTACCGTTCTCGCGGACCAAGGGCTCGGTGAGACGTTCGGCCGAGCCGAGGTATCCGTAGGCGAAACGGCCTTTGACGCAGGCGTGGCCCCGGTTGACGGGGCCGTCCCCGGCGGGAAGCACCGCGGCGACGCGGTCCCCGCGGACGACGACGTCGAGGGTGCACCCGACACCGCAGTAGCCGCAGGTGGTGCGCACGCGGTCGGCGGGTGTCCGCCGGGAGGTGAGGCCCTGACCAGGTCCGGGCTGGGTGATCGCCCCCGTCGGGCAGGTGTCGACGCAGCCGCCGCAGGCGACGCAGTCGGATTCGGCCCAAGGGCCGCCGGTTCCCGGGGCGACGACCGTGTCGGCACCGCGCCCGGTGAGGGTGAGCGCGAAGGTGCCCTGGACGTCGGAGCACATCCGGACACAGCGCCCGCACGCGATGCACAGGTCCCGGTCGAGATGGACGTACGGGTGGCTCTCGTCCTGCCCGCGCGTGGGAACACCTGCCGCCGTGTCCGTCGGGATCTCCAAGGCCCTGCACGCTTCGGCCAGTTCCGTGGTCGCGCCGTCGGTAAGAGCGTGCGGCGGGAGCGCCGAGGCGATCAGGGCGACCGCGTCCCGGCGCAGGTTCCGCAGGCCCTCGTCGGCGGTGTCGACGGTGAGGTCCGGAGCCGCGGGTGTGACGCAGGCGGCGACGGTCCGGCCGTCGGCGCGGACCAGGCAGGTCCGGCAGGAGCCGGCCGGCCGGAGACGGTCGTCGTGGCAGAGAGCGGGCAGGTCGACTCCGGCCGCCCGTACCGCGTCGAGAAGCGAGGCCCCGGCGGACAGTTCGACCGGAACGCCGTCGACCTGGAGCCGGGTCATCGGTCCCATCCTTCGAGGACCGGCCCGTAAGCGCGGGCGAGGCTGCGGACGGCGGCGGGGACACGGCGGCCGAAGGCACAGAGGCTCGCCTCGCCCATCAGCCGTGCCAGTCGCTCGTAGGTCTCCCCCGGCCCGCCCCGGTCCCGCGCGAGTCCGAACCCTCGCCGGGTACCGACCCGGCAGGGCGAGCAGGCTCCGCAGCTCTCGTCGGCGGCGAACTCCCAGATATGTCGCATGAGCTCGTGCGGATCGGTGTCGGCGTCGAAGGCGACCATGCCACCGTGGCCGAGGGCGGCGCCGTGCGCGGCGAGTGCGGCCGTGGTGAGCGGGACGTCGAGGGCGGTCCCGGCGAGGAAGCCGCCGAGGGGTCCGCCGATCTGGAGGACGACGAGCTCACGGCCGTCCCTGAGACCGCCGCCGAACCGGGTGACGATCTCGTCCACGGGAGTGCCGAGTTCGACCTCGTACGCCCCGGGCCGGGCGAAGCGCTCGGAGAGGCACACCAGCTTGGTGCCGGTCTCGTCCGGTACGCCGCGTCGGGCGTAGGACGCTCCGCCATGGGCGACGATCCAGGGCACGGCTGCCAGCGTCTCCACGTTGTTGACCACGGTCGGCGCGTCCCACAGGCCGTGGTCCGTGGGGTAGGGGGGCCGGGGGCGCGCACAGCCGCGAGCACCCTCGAGGCGGGCGATGAGGGCGGTCTCCTCACCGGAGACGTAGGAACCCGCTCCTTCGACGACCTCGACGAACGGCCGCGGACCGGCCGCCCCGACCGAGGGAGCCAGGTCGCCCGCCTCCGTCGCGCGCTCCACCGCCCGGCGCAGCCGGGCCATGGCCCTCGGGTACTCGGAGCGCACCAGGACGACGCCGCGTCCGGCGCCGCAGGCGAGGCAGGCCAGCGCGAGTCCCGCGAGGACACGCTCGGGGTCCTCCTCCATGAGCAGCCGGTCGGCGTAGGAGCCGGGGTCGCCTTCGTCGCCGTTGGCGACGACGACCGCGCCCGGCTTCCCCACCGCCGCGGCCCACTTGTCGGCCACCGGGAACCCGGCGCCGCCGCGCCCGCGGAGCCCCGAGGCGGCGGTCTCCTGCCGTACGTCGTCGGGCCGCAGCCCCGCCACCGCCCGGCGCCACACGTCCCAGGCATCGTGCCCTCCCACGATCCCGGCGAGCAGGACGGGCGCCCCCGTGGTGTCGGCCACGGGGATGCCCGGCGCGCGCGGTTCCGTCCGCCCACCGAGTTGGTCGGCCAGGTCCGGGCCCGTGCGAGCCAGGGTGCCGTCGAGAGCGGCGGGGCCCGCGTAGCAGTAGCCGAGGCAGTGCACGGTCTGCAGCGAAGTCGAACCCGCCTCGTCGACCGCGCCCGCCACCACTCCGAGCGCGCGCTCGACCTCCGCCAGATGCCGTCCTCCCCGCGCGGCGAAGCACGCCGTCGCGGTGCACACCCGCACGTGCCGCTCGCCGCGCGGAGCGGTGAGATCGGCGAAGAAGGTGGCGGGGCCGAGCCCCGCGGCCGCCGGCAGTCCGGTCGCCTCCGCGACCTGGGGCGCCCATGCCCCGGGCTCCTCCGAGGTGCCCGATCTGGCGCGCTCCAGCGCGGCAGGCAACATCCCTCCGCGCCCTCCGTGCCGAACGGTCAGTTCACGGAGCGCGTCGGGGCGTCGGCCCGGCTCCCCGGGCTTCCGACCGGCCATGGTCCCAGGGTGACCGGCCGCGCCCCCGCTCGCATCCCGACCGGTCACGGTCCCCCGCTGCGCAAGGCGGTCAGGCGTCGGCGGTACTCCTCCTCGTCGATCTCACCGCGCGCCAGTCGCTCGCCCAGGATCTGCTCGGCCGACGCCGCTGCGCCGAAACCCCGAGGCCGTTCCGTGGCGCGGTCCAGTGAGCGGAAAAGCATCACCGCGACAGTGATGAGCAGCCCCCAGAACAGCACCATCCCGGCCGACATGGCGAACCAGCCCCATCCGTTCATGCCGTCGCCGTACCAGAACATCATCGCCACTCACACTCCCGACGGCGGACCGGCAGGAGCCGGACACTGCCTGGGGCCGGTCCGTCACTCCCACCGTGCCCGGCCCAGGACTCCCCGCACAGGGCCGACCGGCCCATGCCGTGGGGGGGTGGCCCGGTTCCTGCTCCGCGACCGTCCGGGACGCGCGACGGCGACGGGGTCGATGGCGTCGCGCACGGCCCTGGCCATGCGGACGCCGGCCACCTGGCAGCTGGCGTTCCTGTACGCCGTGTCCTTCGGCGGGTTCGTCGCTTTCAGCGTCTATCTCCCGACCTACCTCACCCGGGCCTACGAGCTCGGCCGCTCCGACGCCGCACTGGCTTCGTCGTCCTCGCCGTGGCGATGCGGCCCGTGGGCGGCTGGCTGTCGGACCGCACCCACCCCGTCCCCGTACCGACGGTTTCGTACGGTGTCGTTTCGGCGTGCGCCCTGGTCGCGGCTTTCGAGGCGGCCCTGGTCCCGGTGGGAACAGCGGCCTTCTTCGGCATGGCCGCCGGCCTGGGCGCCGGATCCGGGGCCGTCTTCGCGCTCGTCGCACGTCTGGTTCCGGCCGAGCGGGTCGGCTCGGTGACCGGAGTGGTCGGTGCGGCAGGTGGTCTCGGAGGCTCTTCCCACCCCTCGTGACGGGAGCACCTTCGTCGCCGTGGAGGGAATCTGCTCGGATCCCTGCTGGGCGTGCTGACGACCTGGCTGATGTACCAGAACAGCGCCGCATTCGAGGGCCTCGAAGGAGGGTTCCCCGTCGAATGGGCCGGCGTCGGCGGCCTGGCGGCAGCAACCTTCGCCGCCTCGCTCCTGGCCACGATCGGGCCGGCACGGCGCGCGGCCGCCGTCCGCCCGGCCCTCGCGGTCCGCGTCACCGAATGACGGGCAACCCAGGCCAGCTCATCTGGCCAACCCGGTGGTGAGGCGCCACCGCCACGAAATCCACTTCCCAGCGCACCGCCGCCTCGTCACGCGACGAGCTCCCGGGCGATGCCGTCCGCCCAGGCGTCGACCGCTGCCCAATCCCTGTGGTCGCCGTAACGGCAACCAAGCAACCGGAACAACAAGGCACCCTTCCGGTCGAGGTGCTCGCGCCGGATCACGCCCGAGAAACGCCGATGGTCCCGAGGACGGACGACCTCGACGAGAGCAGCAATACGAGGCTGCACCTTGCGTTCGGCAAGTCGGCGCAACGGCCCGGGCAAGGCGGCGGCCATGCCGACACTGAACATCCACGTCGGCTGATCGCCCATGCGATCAGCGTTGCTCCTGACGAAGCCCTCCGCCGCGGGCAGCCAAGCGCCGTCATGGACCGCGCTGCCCAGCACAAGCGCTTCGCCCGGCGAGGGCCACTGCCCGTCGGGGGACGTGGGCATTGCCTGGATCTCCACATGGTGTCCGTTCAGGCGCAATCGCTCACCGATACGGTCGGCGATCTCCTGCGTGGAGTGATGCTCGGACGCGTAGAAGACCCAAACGGAGACCATGGCAGTTCACTGCTCCGCGCCGGGAGCCCTGTACCGGACTTGCCCGGCTCGGCCCAGGGCATCCAGTGTTTCATCGACGGTCAGGAGAACGGTCGTCTCGAACGAGCTGAGCGCGCCGCCTCCACCGATCGCCAGCGCAACTGCAGCCATGGACACGTTGTCGGGAGCCTCCCACAGGTTGTAGCCGTCATGCGTGCCGAAGGCGTACCAGAAGCCGTGGAGCTTCCCGCCGACAGACTCGATGTACGACCGAGCGGCCTCTGCGCGGTCCTCGGGATGCCCGATCAGCCTCGCCCAGGTCTCCGGCGTGTAGCTGAACCTCGACAGATAAAGCGGCATCGGGTCTCTCCTTCGTTTCCCCCACGGATGCCCGCGCTGGGATGGAGAGCCGCCGGACAGGCCCGCAGATCCCCCGAACAGCGGGCACGATGACCGGCACAGCCCACCATTGACGGCGAGTCCCCATGGGCAGGCTCGCCCCCGCGGGCCATCGGTCAAAGGTCCACTCCGTGCCGACCAAGATCCGGGCCATACGCGAAGTCAGCGGCCATGCGAGGCGTGTACCACCAGCACTCGAAGAACCTCCTCGTCTCGTACGCGCCGAAGAAGCTCGGCTTCTTCCAGCGCCCAGGGTGCCTGTCCCGGGTCTGCCCGGGGCAGGCACCCTGGCGCCGCGCCGATCGGTGGGGGAGGTTCAGCCGGTCGGCAGGCCCAGCCCGTAGTAGGTGACGTGGTAGTCGCCCACGTATCCCGCCTCGCCTCCGATGATCAGGTCGGTGGGATCGCTCACGCCGGCCGCCCTGGCCGTGGCCACGAGCATCTCGGCGAGCGCGCGGCCCTTCGGTTCACCGGGGCCGCCCGCGGCCACACGCCACTTCGGGTCGTCATCGCCGAAGACCGACGCCGTGTCGGGGAATTCGGCGACCGTGCCCCACCCGAGCGCGGCCGGACCGATGTCGTCCGGCGCGAAGCAGGCGATCGAGAGCCGGTCGCCGCACACCACGTCGAAAAGGAGGGGCGCGCTGCGGCCGTCGCGCCCGTAGAACGGCATCGCGAGCCGGATCCCCAGGGCGGTGGTCTCGGCGGGCAGCGCTCCCAGGAACCCTCCCAGCGACCGGACGACGGTCTCCCAGCTACGGGCGGTCCAGCCGCCCGGGAAGCCGAGGCCGACGTTGGCCCGGTCACGGTTGCTGCCGAAGAAGCCGCTGATCGCGTGCTCCTCGCCATGGCCCTGACGCCAGAACCAGTTCTCCGCGGGATCGGTGGGTTGCAGCACCAGCTCCGGCCCCGACGTCCCGGCCCGCAGTTCGAGCGTGTCCGGGCTCCCGCGCCAGCGTACGAAGGGAGCGCCCCAGAGCGGCTCGCTGTCGTAGAAGGGGCCCATGTCACCGTGCGAGCCCATGATGGACGGCTCGCCCAGCGCGGCGGTCACTTCCTCCCTGGCGGCGCGGAAGGCCGCCGCTTGCGCCGCGGCGTCCGGCGCGGGGTTCGCCACGGGGACGGCGAGCTCCACGTACGACTCGCCGTCGGCGTAACGCTTCTCGTAGTCGCCGACCGGACGCAGGCGGGCATCGCCCGAGGGCCGCCCCGTGATCAGCACGGGAGCGTCCGGCGTGCCGCCCCAGCCCCACCCGAGCTCGGCCGCCATGGCCCTCACACCCTCCGGCGTCCAGCCGTCGGCGTCTGCCGCGACGAGTCGCCGGGCGAGCTCCCCGATGGACTCCACTGCCGAGCCTTCCTGTTGTACGTTCATCGGGCCATCCTGCCGCATCCCGGGCCGGATCCGCGCAGGCACCGGTACCGCCCCGCAGGCACCGGCGTGCTGACGCGCCGGGCCCGGCGGACGCAGCCTGTGCAACCCACACCGCCCCCTGCGGACTCGCCCTGTGCACCGGTGCATTCACGGGGGTGATCGGCGAACGGCCTGTCCGCCGTGCTCTGCGCCGCGGCCGCCCGCGCCCTGCCGAAGACCCGCCGCACCCTCCGGTTCGACCGCGGCGACAACCACCCACGGGCGCACGGCGGCGAGTTCGCCCACGCGCCCCTAAAACTCCGCGGCCGGTGGCCGGTCATTTCGCCGATGTCTTGCTCCGTCGTCGCCCCGACAGTGGCGGGGCCGGTCCACACCGGTGCGCCGGCCGGCTTCCGGCCGGCGTCGCGCAGCCCCCACCTTGAGGCACACGACGTGAGAGGACGACTCCGTCATGAAACGACACATCGCTGCCGTCGCGGCCCTGTCTTCCCTGGCCTTCCTGGCCGCGCCCACCGCCACCGCCGCGGACAATCCCTACCAGCGCGGCCCGGCGCCCACCACCGCCTCCATCGAGGCGGCCCGCGGGTATTACGCGGTCTCCCAGACCAGCGTCTCCTCCCTCGTCGCCACCGGGTTCGGCGGCGGCACCATCTACTACCCCACCTCCACCAGTGACGGCACGTTCGGCGCCGTGGTGATCTCCCCCGGGTTCACCGCGTACGAGTCCTCCATCTCGTGGCTGGGACCGCGGCTCGCCTCGCAGGGCTTCGTCGTCTTCACGATCGACACCCTCACCACGCTCGACCAGCCGGACAGCCGGGGCCGCCAGCTGCTCGCCGCACTCGACTACCTGACCCAGCGCAGCTCGGTCCGGGGCCGTGTCGACGCCTCACGGCTGGGCGTCATGGGCCACTCGATGGGCGGGGGAGGCACCCTGGAGGCCGCGAAGAGCCGGCCCTCGCTCAAGGCCGCCATCCCGCTCACCGGCTGGAACACCGACAAGACCTGGCCCGAGATCAGCACCCCGACCCTGGTCGTCGGCGCGGACGGGGACACGATCGCCCCGGTCGCCACCCACTCGGAGCCGTTCTACGAGAGCCTGCCTGCCTCGCTGGACAAGGCCTACCTGGAGCTCAACGGGGCCACCCACTTCACCCCCAACAGCTCCGACACGACGATCGCGAAGTACAGCATTTCCTGGTTGAAGCGGTTCATCGACGACGACACCCGTTACGACCAGTTCCTCTGCCCCCTGCCACGGCCGAGTCTGACGATCGAGGAGTACCGGGGCACCTGCCCCCTCGGCTCCTGACGTGCGCGAGGTCCTCGCCCCGGGTGGGCGAGGACCTCCGGTCCGGACGTTCGGGTTGTCCGCGTGCACAGCGGGCGGGCCCGAGGTGTGGACCCCGGCCCAACGTCGTCCTCATTCCTCACCTCATTCCTCACCTCTTCTCTCGCTGCTTACCGGCAAGTAAGGTGACGGCGTGAGTGGAGCGTCGAGGGCCGCCGCTGTTCCGGGGCTGTACGACCGTGCCTCCGAACTCGCCGCCGTGGCGGAGCTGTCGGCGCGGGCCGCCGAGGGGACGGGCGCCGTCCTGCTGCTCACCGGGGCCCCGGGCACCGGTCGCACCGCGCTGCTGGACCAGGCCGTACGGGACTCCCGGATCCGGGCCCACCGCGTGGCCGCGCCCGGCGGCAACCGCGTCCCCTGGAGCGGCGTGCGCGCCCTCCTCTCCGCCCTCGCCCCCACCCCCTCGGCCGCGCGCCGTGCCCTGCGGGCGGCCCGTGGCCCCGGCGGCGTGCCCGGCGCACTGGCGGCCCTGTGCCCCGGCGAGCCGCTGCTGCTCTGCCTGGACGACCACCACCTCTGGGACGCCCATTCCCGCGCCGCGCTCGACGCGGCCTGGCGCGGGAACACCGGACCATGGGCATGGGTCGTCTCGTTCGCCGCCCATCACCGGCCCCCCGAGGTGGCGGGTGCCCGGCTGCTGTCCCTGGGGCGGCTGAGCCGCGAGGGGGCGCGGTGCCTGCTCGACGACCTGTGCCGGGTGCCTCTGACGGCGTCCTTCCGCACGCGGCTCCTCGACGAGGCCGCAGGCCATCCCGGTGTCCTGGCGGCGACGGCCGTCCGCCTCTCCTCCGAGCCGAAGGCCGGTGACGGCCCGTCGGGTTCGGTCATCGACGACGTCTCGCTGTCCGAGGTGTACCGAGGGCTCCTCGGCTCGCTGCCGGCGGAGTGCGGGCGGATGCTGAGCCTGGTGGCCGTCGCCGGGGAGCCGGTTCCCGACACCGGGCGGCCGGACCCTGCGGCCGGGGTGCCCGACGCCGTACGCCCGGTCCGCGCGGACGCGGTCCTGGCGGTGGCCCGCGCCGTGCGCGCGTCGCCCGAGGCGCTCGACCGGCTGGTCGCCGACGGGCTCCTGCACGGGAGCCGGGAAGCACTCCGGTTCGACGACCCGTTCCTGCGGCGCGCGGTCCTGGGTGCCGTGCCGCCGTCCCGGCGCCGGGAGCTGTCCGCCCTCTTCGCCCCTCCCCCCGCATCCCGCTCGGACGACGGCACTCCCGGAGCCGACGCCCGGGCGCTGCCCGGTGTGGTGCGCGGAAGGGCGGAACTCGCGCGCGGCGTGGCCGGATTGGGGGACGGTCCGGTCGGGGACGCCCATCAGGTCCTGCTCCTCGCCGCCTCGCTGCTGCGCGAGGGGGCGCCCGAGGAGGCTTCGGAGGCGCGGTCCCTCGCCATGGACGCGGCGTGGGCGGCCGGGGACCCGGAGGCCTGCGCGATCGCTCTCGGCGCGAGCGGCCTCGGCGGCGCACGCACCGAAGCCTTCGCCGACACCGACGCGGTGGAACGGGACTTCCGCGACGGAATGTGTGCCGCGCTCGCGGTGCGGCTGGAGGAGGCACGTGCGCCGCTGGCCCGGGTCGTGGCCCACGACGGCACGTCCGACGAGCCTCGCCGCCTGTTGCGCGCAGGAGTCGCCGCCCTGGTCCTGGGGGACGCGCCCGCCGCCGTACGCGTGCATGCCCGTGCCCTGGCCAGGGTGCGCGCCGCGGCCGCCACCGCGCTGCTGCCCCGGGTCCTCGAACACCTGGCCTACGCCGAGTTGCGGGCCGGGCAGCACGAGCGTGCCGCCGCACACGCCAGGGAGGGGCTCCGCACGGCGGAGTCCACCGGGCAACGCAACGGGGCCGCCCACCAGCACGCGGTCCTCGCCCTGGCGGCCTCCGTCCGGGGCGACGTCCCGGCCGTCGTGGAGCATGCGGGCCGGGCGCTCGGGACCGCCCGCGCGCACGGCCTCGTCCAGGCGACGACGCTCGCCGAGTGGGCGATCGCCCGGACCGAACTCGCGGGGGGGCTCGCCGCGCAGGCCGCGGCGCGTCTCGCTCCCCTCGTCGGGAGGGGGCCGCGCGGCGGTCACTTCGCCCTGCGGATGCTCGTCGTGCCCTGTTTCGTCGAGGCCGCCTGCGCGGCGGGCCGGAGAGCCGAGGCCGGTACGGCGGCCGAGGAGTTCGCGGTCTGGGCCGGGCTCGGCCTCGACCCCCAGGCGCCCGCCCAACTGGCCCGCTGCCGAGCACTGCTGGCCGGCGAGGACGACGCGGCGGACCGGTACCGCGAGGCGCTGCGGCACCATGAGGGGAACGGCAACGACTTCGAACGGGCCCGGACCCTCCTCGCGTACGGCAAGTGGCTGCGCCGCCGCAGACGTCTGGTCGAGGCCCGGGGCCCGCTGAGCGACGCGCTGGTCACCTTCGAGCGCGCGGCGGCCGGGGTGTGGGCCGACCAGGCCCGGGCCGAACTGCGGGCCACCGGAGGGGCCGTGGGCCGGAGGACCGCCCCCGGTGCGGCGGGCGAGCTGACCCCTCAGCAGCAGCGCATCGCCGGACTCGTGGCGGCGGGGGCGACGAACCACGAGATCGCCGACCGGCTGTCGCTGAGCCCCCGCACGGTCGACCACCACCTGCGGAACGTCTTCGCCCGACTGGGAGTCCGCTCCCGCGTCGAACTCTCGGGGCTGCTGGCCCACGGCACGGGCGACGGCCGCCCTTCGGAGCGGTGACCCGGGCGGGCCGTCACACCACCGTGTTGAAGAGGATCTTGTGCCGGCCGGAGAAGAGGGGGTCGGCCCTCGTCAGCTCGGCCCGGACACTCGCGCCCAGGTCGAGCTCGGCGCCGGAGGTGATCCTGCCGATCACGGCGGGCTCCGCCAGGTGCAGCGTGCCCTTCTTCGGCTCGCCGTCCTCCGCGTCGGTGTCGATGACCGTGCCGCCGAAGATCTCGCCCACCCGGTCCTTGAGCACGGCCGCCTCCACCAGGTCGACGGCGCGCCGGTCCGCCAGTTTCCCCTTCCCCCGCGCCATGTCGCAGGGCAGGCAGGACAGGGCGTCGAGCACCCACTTCGGCGGGGCCTGGCCGGCGCACGCGGCCACGCACAGCTCACCGGTGTAGCGGTCGACCAGGCGCCGCAGCGGGGCCGTGCAGTAGGTGTACGGAGCCGCGATCGACGCGTGGAGCGTGTACTTCGGGAGGTGGTGGTCGCGGAAGGTGGCGTACTCCGCCTTGAGCAGCATGGCGACGGCCTCGCTGAGGAAGGCCATGTGCTTCGGGTCGGCCGGGTCGAGGGAGTTGACCAGCGCGGCGTACGAGACGCCCGGCTTCCACGTGATGCCCAGGAGCCTCGCGATGGCGCGCACGCGCCGGATCACGTCCTGGTCGTCCTGCTCCTTCTGGGTCCGCAGGATCCCGGTACCGCTGTCCAGCATGATCTCGGCCGCGGCCATCCCGGTCATGAGGGAGATCTGCTCGTTCCAGCCTTCGACGGGCAGAGCCGCCGCATGACTCAGCTGAAACGATCCGTCCTTCAGGGTGACCTCCTGGTCCGGCAGGTTCACCGACACCCCGCCGCGCGCGGCCTCGACGGCCTCCCGCAGCTTGCCGATCTCGCGCAGCAGGGCGACGGGCTCCTCGGCCGTTCCGGCGTCGATGTCCTGCTGGACGCCGTGGTAGTCGAGCTTGGCCCGGCTGCGGACCCTGGCCCGACTGACGGTCGAGGCGGTCACGTTGCCGTCGGCGTCGAGGTCGTGCTGCCACAGCAGGGCGGGGACGACCTGGTCCGGGAGCAGGCTGGCCGGCCCTTCGGAGAGGGAGGGCGGGTGCAGGGGCACCTTGAGGTCGGGGAAGTACAGCGTCTCGATCCGGTCGTGGGCCTCGTCGTCCAGCGGGCTTCCGGGCCTGACGAAGGCCGCCACGTCGGCGATGGCGTAGTGCACGCGGTACCCGCCGCCCGACCGCCGCTCCAGGTACATGGCCTGGTCGAGGTCCTTCGAGGTCGGCGGGTCGATCGTGAACAGGGGCACGTGGGTGGCGTCCTTGTCGGGGAGCCGGACCGCGTTCTTGGCGGCCTCCGCCGCTTCGAGGACGTGGGCGGGAAACTCCGCGGTGGCCTTCAGCTCGGCCCGTAGCCGCTGCAGTGCGGTGCGCAGGGCGTCCTGAGCCTCGCGGGACATGTGCATATGACGACGTCGCATGTACTCAGCGTATGCACATGAACACGGAGCGGCACGGCGAGCGGTGCGGACGGGCGCCCGCTCGGCGTTCCGGTCACCCGATCGTTCCGGGCACGGATCGTCGGGTCCTGGAAGGGTGGTGATTCCTACGGTGAAGGCAACAGAGGGAAGGACACGCACCCGTGCTGGAGCAGCTCAACCAGGCGCTCGACCACATCGAGGACTGCCTCCAGGCGGAGGCCGGCCGGGAGGTCGACATCGCCGAGGTCGCCCGGATCGCGACGACGTCGCAGTACCACTTCCGGCGCCTGTTCTCCGCGCTCGCCGGGATGCCGCTGTCCGTGTACGTACGGCGCCGGCGCATGACGCTCGCCGGCGCCGAGGTGCTGGACGGGGAGCGGACCCTGCTCGACGTGGCCGTGCGGCACGGCTACGGCTCGGGCGAGGCGTTCGCCCGCGCGTTCCGGTCGGTGCACGGCATCGGACCGGGCGAGGCACGGCGCACGGGTGCGACGCTGACGGCACAGCCGCGCATGTCCTTCCGAGTCGTCGTCGAAGGGAGTACGACCATGCGGTACCGGATCGTCGAGAAGGAAGCGTTCCGGGTCCTCGGCCGGAAGGCACGGGTCCCGCTCGTGCACGAGGGAGTCAACGCGGCCGCCGCCGCTCACGTGGAGACCCTGGACCAGCAGGCGATCCTCCGGATGAAGGAGCTCGCCGACGGAGAGCCGGAGGGCGTCCTGTCCGCGGTGGTGCACCTCACCGACAGCCGCGAGGAGGGCAGCGAGGTCGACTACTGGATCGGCGTGACGACCGGCCCGGAAGCGGCCGCGGAGGAGCTCGACACCCTGGAGGTCCCGGCCGGGACCTGGGCCGTCTTCGACAACCACGGCCCCTACCCCACCGCCCTCCAGGAACTGTGGCGCGACGTGTTCACCCAGTGGTTCCCCTCGAACCCGTACGTGAGCCGGCCCGGTCCGGAACTCCTGCGGACCCAGCCGGTGGAGATCGGCGCGGCCACGGACTCCCAGCTGTGGATCCCGGTCGAGCGGGCCGCCGGAACCGGCGGGGCGTGAGAACCGGGCCCCGGCCGTCCCTTCACCTCGAAGGCGACGTCCGGGGCCCTCCCCATGGACCGCATGCGCGCCAGGCTTGCGGTGGCGTGTCGATCATGCGAACTACGCGCGTCAACCTGGGCCTTCGCCGTTGACGCCCCTGTCGGCCCCGGCGAGACTCCTGGCTCATGCAGCCCCCGCGTGACCGCTCGGTCACCCTCGTCCGGCGCCGGCACGTGGACCTCGTCCGTGTCGCGAGCGCGGCCTGTCGCTGCCGCTGACCGGCCGGCCCTTCCCGCTCGCCCGGCCACGCCGCACGCACCTCCGCCCGCCCCGCCCGTGGGCCGTCCCCCGCCTGCCGGGCCCCGGAGGCATGCCCGTACGTCCGCACGCCCTTCTGGAGTCTCGTATGTCCACGCCCCTGTCCCGCCGCGCCCTCGGCGGGGCCGCCGCCGGTGTCGCCGCCGCGGCCGCCCTCGGCGCCGCCGCGCCCTCCGCGCAGGCGACCCCGGCCGAACCGCGGGAGCGCCCCTTCCGCGCCGCGCACCCGCGCCGCCACTCCCGGCGTCCGAACATCCTCTTCATCCTGGGCGACGACCTGGGCTGGGCGGACCTCTCCTCCTACGGCTCCCCGCACATCCGCACGCCGCACCTGGACCGCCTCGCCCGCGGCGGCGTCCGCTTCACCGACGCCTACTCCGGCTCCGCGACCTGCTCGCCCACCCGCTTCAGCCTCTACACCGGCCGCTACCCGGGCCGTACGAAGGGGGGCCTCGCCGAGCCGATCGCCGACAAGTCCGTCGGCCTCGAGCCCACCCACCCCACGCTCGCCTCCTTGCTCCGGGACTCCGGCTACGCCACCGCCCTCATCGGCAAGTGGCACTGCGGATACCTTCCCCACTACTCCCCCACCCGCTCCGGCTGGGACAAGTTCTTCGGCAACTTCGGCGGAGCCCTGGAGTACTACTCCAAGCTCGGGCTCGGCGGCGAGTACGACCTCTACGAGGGCGACGCCGAGTACAAGGACCTGCGCTACTACACCCGGATCCTCACCGAGCGGGCGAGCGAGTACGTCGGCCGCGACCACGACCGGCCCTGGCTGCTCAACCTCAACTTCACGACCCCCCACTGGCCCTGGATCGCCGACGGCGACGAGGACACGAGCGCCGAGATCGTCCGCCGGATCAAGTCCGGCGACCGCTCCGCCCTCTGGCACCAGGACGGCGGCTCGATCGACAAGTACCGGGAGATGGTCGAGGACCTCGACCGCTCGGTCGGGCAGGTGCTCGACGCGCTGAGGCGATCCGGCCAGGAGCAGGACACGCTCGTCCTGTTCGCCAGCGACAACGGCGGTGAGCGCTTCTCCTACAACTGGCCGCTCGCCGGGAACAAGGGCTCGCTCCAGGAGGGCGGCATCCGGGTTCCGACGGTCCTGCGCTGGCCGGCGCGGATCGACGGCGGGCAGGTCAGCGACCTGCCGGTGTTCACGCCCGACTGGACGGCGACCCTCCTCGACCTGGCCGGCGCCCGTCCCCACCCGGCGTACCCCCTCGACGGCACCAGCCTCGCCGGGCACCTCCTGCGCGGCGCCGAGGTACCCGAGCGGGACCTGTTCTGGCGGGTGCGGGGCGAGCGCGCCCTGCGGCGCGGCGACTGGAAGTACTACCGCGGCAGGTCCGGCCGGGACCAGCTCTTCCACCTGTCCGAGGACGCCCGGGAGCAGGCGGACCGAGCGCCCTTCGAACAGGCACGGCTCGCCGACCTGCGGGCCGCGTGGGAGCGCGTCGACGCGGGGCTGCTGCGCTACTGAGCGCCGCCGGATCGCGCGGTGGGCCAGCGCCCTCGCACGGTCGGACCCGGTCGTCCGTCCTGCTGACGGGCGACCGGGTCAGGCGGTGGCGGACGTCGTGATGCGGGCGCACTCGCGGACGACCTCGCCGAGGTCGAGGCCCGCCTCGTGGAGCTCGCGCTGACGTTGCGCGCCGGTGCCCCGCGCGCGGAGTTCGGCGAGGGCGCGGTGGGCGTCGTCCCGGTCGCCGTTGGCGCGGAGTGCCTCGTCGACGTGTTCGAGCAGGGCGTCCAGTGCCGCGTCGGCGGGCACCTCGCGCAGGGTGCGCGGGTCGAGGAGGGGCCCCGGGAGACCGGAGCGGGCGGCGCGCCAGGAGGCCAGGCGGAGCAGGCTGACGGGGACCCGGGCGGGCGGTTCGCCGTTGCGCCAGGCGCGGGCGGCGGTGTCCACGAGTCCGCGGACGAGGGTGGCCACCAGGACGGTCGTGTCCGCCTCCAGGCAGACGTCGGCGACGCGGATCTCCACCGTGGGGTAGTTCTGGGCCAGCCGGGCGTCGAAGTAGATCATGCCGGTGTCGTGCAGGACGCCGGTCGCCACCATGTCCCGTACCCGCTCGTGGTAGTGCTCGGCGCTGCCGAAGGACTCGTACGCTCCGGCGGACGGCCACCGGTTCCACACCCGGCTGCGGTAGCTGCAGTAGCCGCTGTCCCGGCCGCTCCAGAAGGGCGAGTTCCCGCTGATCGCGATCAGCAGGGCGAGCCAGGGCCTGATCCGGTCCAGGACGGCCACGCCCTCCTCGTCGGACTCCACGGAGACGTGGACGTGGCAGCCGCAGGTCAGCTGCTCCTCGGTGGTGAGGGCGAACTGCTCGGCCATCCACCGGTACCTGCGGCCGAGGCTGCGTGACGGCTCGACGGGCAGCGGCGAGGTCGCGAGGGCGGCGACGCGTGCCCCGGCCGCCTCGGCGTGGTGTGCCGCCTCGCCGCGCCAGCGGACGATCTCCTGGCGCAGGGCACGCATGTCCCGTACCGGCCGGGTGGCGAACTCCAGCATCTCCTGGTGGAGCTCCGCCTCGAACACCTCCCGCGCGTCCTCGTCCCCGCTGCCGGCCGCCGAGGCCAGCACGGCGGACGACACGGCGAGCGGCTCGCCGGTCGTGGCGCTGACGAGCAGCAGTTCCTCTTCGACTCCCACAGTGCGCATCTCGGCTCCTGTACGACGCTGGGCTGCGCTTCTCGCGTGCCCCGCCCGGCGCGATTGACGCCTCACGCCGGTGCCCCGCGTCGTCAGCCGCTGTGCCCAGCGTCCTCCCGCGGGTGCGAGGCCGCCATCGGGCCCGTCCCGGCGGTGGCGGGGCCCGCCGTCCGGACGCGGCCGTCGTTTCGCGGCGGCGGCGCGGGGCACACGAGCCCACGCCGCACGCGGCGACCGAGCCTGGGAGACGCCAGAACCCGGAGGAGCCATGGACCACTCGCGCGCACCCGTACTCGAGGAGCTTCAGGACTTCCGGCGCCGGGGGGACGTCGTCTTCGGACCCCCGGGGCACAAGCAGGGCAGGGGCGCCGACCCCCGGGTGGCCGAGGTCGTCGGCATCGACGTCTTCCGCTCGGACGTGCTCACCCTCAACGGTCTCGACGACCGGCGGGAGTCGCAGGGGGTGCTCGAACACGCGCAGGAGCTGATGGCCGACGCGGTCGGCGCGGAGCGGGCGTTCTTCTCGACGTGCGGCAGCTCGCTCTCGGTGAAGACCGCGATGCTGGCGGTCGCCGGGCCCGGCGAGAAGCTGCTGCTGTCGCGCAACGCGCACAAGTCGGTGATCGCCGGCGTGGTGGTCAACGGGGTCGAACCGATCTGGGTGCACCCGAAGTTCGACGGCGAGCGGCACCTGGCCCACCCCCCGGAGCCGGACGACGTGCGCCGGAAGCTGGAGGAGCACCCCGACGCCAAGGGGATGCTCCTGATCACCCCCACCGACTGGGGCACCTGCGCCGATGTCGCGGGCGTGGCCGAGGTGTGCCACGCGTACGACGTGCCGCTGATCGTCGACGAGGCGTGGGGCGCGCACCTGCCCTTCCATCCTGATCTGCCGGTCTGGGCCATCGACGCGGGAGCGGACCTGGTGGTCACCAGCGTGCACAAGATGGGCGGGGCGATCGAGCAGAGTTCGGTGTTCCACCTCCAGTACCACCGGATCTCCGCCGAGGTGCTGAAGCAGCGGGAGGACCTGCTCGGGACGACGAGCGCGTCCTCGCTGGTGTACGCGACGCTGGACGGCTGGCGGCGGCAGATGGTCGAGGAGGGCCGGGAGCTGCTGGACTCCGCGCTGCGCAGGGCGGACCGGGTGCGGAAGGCCGCTTCCGAGCTGCCGGGGGTCACGGTCATGGGGCGCGAGGTGGTGGAGGCGGGGCTCGCGGCGGATCTGGATCCGCTGAAGGTGGTGATGGACGTCCGGGGGCTCGGCGTCAGCGGGATGCAGGCGGCGGAGTGGCTGCGGACCGAATGCAGGGTCGACGTGGGAAGCTCCGACACCTGCCGGATCAGCGCCTCGATCACGCACGCGGACGACGACGAGACGGAGCGGGTCCTGGTCGACGCGCTGCGCGCCCTGGTCGACGGGGCCGAGGGAATGGAACGGCGGCCCCCGGTGCGGCTGCCGGAACCGCCGGCGCTGGAGCTGGAGCAGGCCCGGCTGCCGCGGGACGCCTTCTTCGGGGAGGCCGAGCACGTCGCGGCGAAGGACGTGGTGGGCCGGATCGCGGCGGAGACGATCAGCCCGTACCCGCCGGGGGTGCCCGCGGTGGCGTCGGGCGAGGTGATCACCGCCGAGGTCGTGGAGTACCTGCGCAGCGGCGTACGGCACGGGCTGTTGATCCCCGACGCGGCCGATCCGTCCCTGGAGACCTTCCGCGTGGTGGCACGCCACCGCTGACCGGGCGCCCTCACCGTCCTCGGTACCGTGAGCGTCTGCCGCATGGGGTGTCCATGCGCCCGGCCGGCCCCGGTGAGGGCTACCGGTGGAAGGTGATGAGGCTGCGATGAGCGAACGGACGAAGCCCGAGATCGACGTGCCGGAGGGTGACGCTCCCACCGAGCTGACCGTCCGGGACCTCGTCGTCGGGGACGGGCCCGAGGCGAAGCCGGGCATGGTTCTCCGGGTTCACTACGTGGGGGTGACGTTCGAGTCCGGGAAGGAGTTCGACGCCTCCTGGGACCGGGGCGAGCCGTTCAAGTTCGCCCTGGGCGGTGGCAGGGTCATCAAGGGCTGGGACCGGGGACTGAGAGGGATGAGGGTCGGCGGCCGGCGGGAGATCATCGTTCCTCCGCGGCTCGGCTACGGCAACCAGTCGCCCTCGGCGCTGATCCCGGCGGGGTCGACCCTGGTCTTCGTGGTGGACCTGATCGACTTGTACTCCGGCACGGCCGGGTGGAGCAGCAGCCAGTGACAGCCTGACCGCCCTCCGGCCCGACACGCCGCCGCGCCGCCGCAGGCCGCCCCGCACGGGCGGTCCGAGGCCGCGGATGCGACGTGCGTCACATCGGCTGTTGTCACTTTTCGTGGTGCCCGCGGTGTCTTGGGGGCATGACGGAACACAGCTCACGAGGCGACAAGGTCGTGGTGATCGGCGGTGGCTACGCCGGGGCGCTCGCCGCCGATCGGCTGCGGGTGCGTTCCGGCGTGGAGTCCGGTTGGTCGTCGACATCGCCGCCCGCACGGTCGAACCGGCGTCGGGGGGCGCGCTGGACTACGACTACGTCATCTACGCGGTCGGCAGCACCGGGGCGACGCCGGCCGTGCCCGGCGCGGCCGAATTCCCCCATGACCCCAACGAGTTCGAGGGCGCCCGGCGCCTGCGCGACCGGCTGGGCGAGGTGCCGTCCGACGCCCGTCACGCCTGGGCCGGCGCAGCGCCGTCCGGCTGGTCGCCGGCAAGGACGACAGCCCGGTGAACGTCTACGTCGGCGGCCGCGCGGGCGCGGCCGTCAAGGAGCTGACCTGCAGGTTCGGGGTGGGCAAGATCCGCCGCGAGGCGCGCAGGCAGGGGTCCCTCGACTGGCCCAGGGACGGCCCTCGTCCCGCGCAGGCGGTCGGCGCGACGCGGTGAGCCGCGTCGCCGCTCCGCACGGTCATCGACTCGACAAGGAACAAGGAACCGAGATGCACACGGAAACGACCCGCGGCCGACCGCTCACGACCGGCGGGAGGCCGGGCTCCACGGCACGGAGCAACAGGAGCTGGATCCGCCCCGCGGCCTTCTGGTTCACCACCCTCGTCATCACCTCCGAGCTGTTCGCCGGAGCGGCCTGGAACCTGCTGACGATCGACTGGGTCGACGACCAGCTGGACCACCTCGGATACCCGGACCACTTCGCCCAGGTACTCGGCGTGTGCCAGTTCGCCGCGGCCGTCGCGATCCTCGTGCCCGGGTTTCGGCTGCTCAAGGAATGGGCGTACGCGGGCGTCTTCTTCTTGTGGTCGGGTGCCGTGGTGTCGCATCTGACGCTGGGTGACACGGCGGTGTCGTGGGGACCGCCGCTGATGTACCTGGTGTTCGCCGTCGCGTCGTGGGCGTTGCGGCCGGCCGACCGCCGGCTCCGGGGGACGCGGCTCGGCCGTGACGGCTCCGCCGACCCCGGCTGGGACACGGCCGCGGGCCGGCCGGAAACCGGTCCGCGCGCCTGGGCCGTGCCGGTCGGGATCATCGTGGTCCTGTCCGCCCTCTCGTTCGCCACGCTGCCTGTCGCCGAGGACATCACGGACGGGTGGGCGGCCGAGCGCGGCTGGGTCGACGAACAGCGGCCGTGATCGTCCCCTGCCGACAGCCACCGCACGTCCCGCTCCTGGCGAGCCTCCGCTTCGGAGCGGGACGTGCGGGACGTCATGCGCTCGACTCCTGTGCCAGGGGCGCTGGTCGCGCAGCCAGCCCGGGTACGAGGTCGGCCAGTACGGTCCGGGTGGTGTCGGCGTCGGTGTGCTGCAGGGCCCGCATGCCGACGGCGCGGGCGCCGAGCACGTTGGGCTCGGCGTCGTCGACGAAGAGCACGCGGTCGGCCGGCAGGCCGAGGCGGTCCAGCGTGAGCTCGTAGATGGGCGCGAGCGGCTTGCGCAGGCCGACCTCGCCGGAGATCACCACGGGGTCGAAGAGTCCGTCGATCTGCTCCCGCGGGTAGGTGTTGCCCCAGCTGTTGGACAGCAGGGCCACCCGCACGCCGAGGTCGCGCAGTTCGCCGGCCAGCGCGAACATCGCCGGGTCGGGGCGCATCCCGGCGAAGAGCCGGTCCAGTACCCCGACCGGGTCGACCGGGCCGCCGTCGACCGTGTCCAGCTCGGCGGCGAGCAGGGCGTCGAACTCCGCGACGGTCAGGTCGCCGGTCTCCAGGCGGTGGATGGGGGTGCCGTGCTCGGCGTCCCGGGAGAGCCAGGCGCGGAGCGTGCGGGAGAACGACTCGGGCGCGATGCCGTCGGCCGCGATCCACACAGCGATCGAGTCGCGGACGGGCCCGGTGAGGACACCGCCGTAGTCGAAGACCACCGCGTCCACGCGCGCCGCCATCAGGCACCCCCGGTCAGCGTGACGCCGCCGTCGACGACCAGCAGTTGACCGGTGATCCAGGAGGCGTCCTCGGACAGCAGGAACGCGACGACGCCGCCGATGTCCTCGGGCAGGCCGAGCCGCTTGAGCGGGTACGCGGCCGCGGCCTCCTCCTCCCGGCCCTCGTAGAGGGCGGTGGCGAACTGGGTCTTGACGACGGCCGGGGCGACGGCGTTCACCCGGATGTCCGGGCCGAGTTCGACGGCCAGTTCCTTGGTGAGGTGGGTGAGCATCGCCTTGCTGGCGCCGTAGAAGCCGATGCCGGGCGCGGGTTTGATCCCGGCCACCGACGAGACGTTGACGACCGCGCCGCCGTGGTCCTTCATCCAGGCGCGGTGGACCTGCTGCACCCATGAGAGGGCGGCGATGCAGTTGACCTCGAAGATCTTGCGGGCGGCGCCGAGGTCCACCTCGACCATCGGGCCGTAGGCCGGGTTGATGCCCGTGTTGTTGACGAGCAGGTCGGCGCCGCCGAACGTCTTGACGGCGCGCTCGACCACCTCCGCCTGGTGGTCGGCGTCGTCCGCGCGGCCCGCGATGCCGAGTGCGTGCTCGGGGCCGCCGAGGTGGGCGACGGCCTCCGCAAGGGCCTCCGGCCTGCGGGCGGTGACGACGACCTTGGCGCCTTCGGCCACCAGCCGCTCGGCGACGGCCAGTCCGATGCCGCGGCTGGCGCCGGTGACGATCGCGGTCCGCCCGGTGAACTTCCCGGTCATGGCTTCTCCTTGGTCGGTCCTGGTGGTCACGAGAGGCGCTCGATGACCATCGCCATGCCCTGGCCGCCGCCGACGCACATGGTCTCCAGGCCGAACTGCTTGTCGTGCCACTGCAGCGAGTTGACGAGGGTGCTGGTGATCCGGGCGCCCGTCATGCCGAAGGGGTGGCCGACGGCGATCGCGCCGCCGTTGACGTTGAGCTTCTCCTCCGGAACGCCGAGCTCGCGGGCGGACGGGACGACCTGGGCGGCGAACGCCTCGTTGATCTCCACCAGGTCGATGTCGCCGATGGTCAGACCGGCCCGCGCCAAGGCGCGCTGCGAGGCCTCGACCGGGCCGAGGCCCATGATCTCCGGCGAGAGGCCCGAGACCCCGGTGGAGACCACCCGGGCCAGCGGCGTGAGGCCCAGCTCGCGGGCCTTCGCGTCGGACATGATGACGAGCGCGGCAGCGCCGTCGTTCAGCGGGCAGCAGTTGCCGGCGGTGACGGTGCCGTCCGGCCGGAACACCGGCTGCAGCGCGGAGACCGCTTCGAGCGTAACCCCGGCGCGGGGTCCGTCGTCCTGGGACACCACGGTGCCGTCCGGCAGTGTGACCGGGGTGATGTCGCGCTCCCAGAAGCCGTCGGCGATGGCCTTCTCGGCGAGGTTCTGGCTGCGCACGGCGAACGCGTCCTGCTCCGCGCGGGTGACGCCCTTGAACTGGGCGACGTTCTCGGCCGTGTGCCCCATGGCGATGTAGGCGTCCGGCAGCAGGCCCTGCGTCCGCGGGTCCACCCAGGTGCGGCCGCCGGCGGCGAACCGCTCGGTGCGGGACTGCGCCTCGGCGAAGAGCGGGTTCCTGGTGTCGGGCAGGCCGTCCGCGTTGCCCTTGGTGTAGCGGCTGACGGTCTCCACGCCGGCGGAGACGAACACCTCGCCCTCGCCGGCCTTGATCGCGTGCAGCGCCATGCGGGTGCTCTGGAGGCTGGACGAGCAGTAGCGGTTGACCGTGGTGCCGGGCACCTCGTCCAGGCCCGCCAGGACGGCGACGATCCGCCCCAGGTTGAAGCCGGACTCACCGGCGGGCTGGCCGCAGCCGAGCACCAGGTCGTCGATCGTCCTCGGGTCGAGCGCGGGCACCTTGGCGAGGGCCGCCCGGACCATCTGTACGGCGAGGTCGTCGGGACGCATGTCCTTCAAGGAGCCCTTGTGCGCTCGCCCGATCGGCGAGCGGGCGGTGGCGACGATGACGGCTTCGGGCATGACGTTCCTCTCGGCGCATACTAAGCAGTTGCTTAGCAGGGAGACTGCAGCAGGCCGGTGGTGTTCGTCAACGGCCGGGAGGGCTCCGGTCGCGTGTGGGAACGGTCACACCGGGCGCAAGCGCCTTCTTGAGGCACGGCGGAGTAACCGAATGCCTCAGGGGAGAGTCCATAGTCATGAACACGCAGGCCGCAGGCTGCACAGCAGAGGAATACGGAGGGGTCGGCGTCCTCGTCGGCCCGGAGCGCGGCGCGTACCCGTACGGCAACTCGCTGCTCGTACGCGGCGCGAGCGCCTCGCTGGTCGTCGATCCGTCGCTCTCCCTCGCCGAAGGGGCGCCACCCGCGGACGTGGTCCTGGTGAGCCACGCGCACGAGGACCACATCGCCGGGCTCGGGAGTTACGAGGTGCCGGTCCACGTTCACCGGGGCGACCTCGAAGCGCTGCGGTCCCGTGACGTGCTCGTCGCCGGGTTCGGACTGCCGCCCGAGGCGGCCGCGGAGGTCGACCGGACGATGCGGGACCGGTTCCATGTGCGGGGACGTCCGGACGCCGTCGGGTTCGAGGACGGCGCCGTGTTCGACCTGGGCGGGCGCACGGTGACCGTCGTCCACCTGCCGGGCCACACCGCGGGCCACAGCGGCTTCCTGATCGAGCCGGACGGCTTCCTGTTCGTCGCGGACATCGACCTGACGTCGTTCGGCCCGTACTACGGCGACGTCGGCAGCAGCCTCGTGGACTTCGAGACGTCGATGCGCCGCTGCCGGGAGATCGACGCCCGCTGGTACGGCACGTCCCACCAGAAGGGCGTGATCGAGGGAGCCGCGGAGTTCCGGCGCCGGCTCGACGCGTTCGCCGGCGTGGTGGAGAAGCGGGACGCGACACTCCTCGCGTTCCTCGGCGAGCCGCGGACCGTCGAGGACATCGTCGACCACCGGCTGGTCTACCGCCCCCACGTCGAAGGCCCGCACGTGCGGCCGGCGGAGCGGAGGACGGCGGTGCAGCACCTGGAGCGGTTGACGGCCGGCAGACTGGTCGCGGAGGTGGAGCAGGGACGGTTCCGCGCGGTGTGAGTCGCGGCCCGCCATGGAGGACGGGGACGCGAGGTCGCACCCCCGGGCAAGTCCCCTGCGAAATCCGGGATTCGAGAGGTGTGAGGCTCGGTTTCCCGGGCAGGCGAAGGCCAGCGGGCGACCTCCTCGCTCCGACTGCCGCCTCGGGCTCCCCCCTCCCGCAGGCGGCAGTCGTGTGTCTGCGTGCGGCCCGGACCTTCACCGAACGGGACGGTCTCGGAGTCCGCCGCACCCGCGAACTGCACACGCGAGGCGGGGACGGCCGCTCGGGACCGTCCCCGCCTCGTCGTTCGTACGGGGCCCTCCTCGGGGGCCGTAGGGCTCAGATGCGTCCTCCGGTGAGCCGGGAGAGCGGGCCGCGCCGGCGCAGTCCGGCCCGCCGGCCCAGGGCGTACGCGGCGGTGAGCGCCGCGGCTGTACCCGCCGCGGCTCCGCCGCTGAGGGCCTTGCGGTCGCGGAGGGCCGTCCACACCCAGCCGCCGGGGCCGACGCTGCCCCGTACGGCGTGCACCGCGGCCTGCGTCTTCTCCGCCACGGGGGCGGGCAGAGCGGTCAGGGTCCCGGTGATCGTGTCCTCGGTGCCCTTCGCCGCCCGCGCCGCAGTGCCGCGCGTGGAGCCCGAGCCGTTCGAGCCGGCACGCGAACCACCGTTTCGGGACTGGCTGTTCTGGGTCTTCTCGGAAGCACTCATAAGGTGCGTCTGACCGCTCGTGGCGGCGTCAAACACCCTCACAGCAGTTTGCCGAGAGGGCCGAGGTCGATGTTGAGATCTTCCGGGCGCAGGCCGAACCGCTCCCGGAGCAGCTCCATCCGGTCCTCCAGGAGCATCAAGGTCAGCCCCAGCCGTTCCTCCTGCTCCTCGCTGAGATCGCCCGTCTCCACCCGGCGCAGGGCCTGACGCTCCATCAGCTGCCGCAGCAGCTCGACGACGGTCAGGACGAGGGCGGCCAGATCGCGTTCGACGGTGTCGGGGTCGAGCTCGACCCTCCGGGGCCGGGTCGTCATCGGGTCACCTGTTTCCACGGGGAGGGCACGACGTCGTCGTCGACCGAGCTGATCAGCGCCTTGAGGTCGATGCGTACCAGGTCGATGTCGGCGATCCTCAGGGTGATGTCGCCGGCGAGGACCACGCCGCCCGCCAGCAGCCGGTCCAGGAGGTCGACGAGCGCGACTTCTTGCTGCTCGTTCATCGGTCCGGGTCGCGGTCCGGGCCGGGCTCGGCTTGCGCGAAGGAGTACGGGGCCCAGGGGCCCGTGACGTCGACGCGCAGCCCCTGCGGCAGGTCGTCGGCCGCCGGTACGGCTTCCAGGAACGTCTCCCGTTCGCGGTCCGGCACCAGGTAGGCCGCGTTGAGGACGTTCCGGCCCGGCGCCCGGGACAGCCGCGCCTGTTGCGGGGGGTGCAGCACGGCGGCGGACGCCCGGGACGCCAGTCGGTCGTGGAGGTGCCGCGCGGTGCGTGACGCCTCCCCTTCGCGGTCCTGGCGGGCGCGGCGCTCCTGCATCCGGCGGCGCAGGAACGCGCGCCCGCTCGCCCCGTCCGTGCCGGAGGCCTCCGGCGTCCCGCCCGCGTCGGGGGCGGTCGCCCCTTTTCCGGCGGCCGGCTCCGTCTCCACGTACACCTTGACGCCCCACTCCGCGGCGCCGTGGACCCGGTCGAGGGCGGCCGTGATCGGGTCACGGCCGTTCCGCAGGAGTCTGCGGACGCCTTCCTCGCCGCGGCAGACGGTGGCGAGCCGGAGCGGCACGGTGGTCGTCCGGCGGGCGACGGCGCCGACCACGCCGTGGTGGGCCCGGGCGACGCGCGCGAGCCAGTCCAGGTCCTCCAGACGCGTGCGCAGCGGTTCCTCGCCGAAGTCGCCGGCGTCGACGGGCTCCGCCACCGCCGTCAGGCCCTCGTGCTCCACCACCGTGAGCCCCTCGCCGAGTGCCGTGCCAGGGTGGTCGGCGGGCAGCGGCGGTGCCGGGGCGGCGCGGACCACGGCGTACACGTACAGCAGCGGTTCGGGCGTCACGGTTCGTGCCTCTCTTCCAGTTCGCGCAGGCGGCGGCGCAGTTCCTCGTTCTCCCGGCCCAGCTCGCCCTGCCGTGCCCGGGAGGACAGCGCGGGGTCCTGTTCCCACCAGTCGATGCCCATCTCCTTGGCCCGCTCGACCGACGCCACGACCAGCCGCAGCTTGATGGTGAGCAGTTCGATGTCGAGGAGGTTGACCCGGATGTCGCCGGCGATGACCACGCCCTTGTCCAGGACCCGTTCGAGGATGTCGGCAAGGTTGCCGCCCGAGTGGTCGTCGTAGGGGCGGGCGAGTCCGGAGGGTGTCGTCATGGCCGCCACCTCCCGTCCTCCAGCCGCTCCAGGAGCTCGTCCTCACGGCGGTCGAACTCCTCCGCCCCGATCTCGCCCGCCTCGAACGCCTCCACCAGCTCGGCGAGTTGGCGCTGCACGACCGCGGGGTCCCGGTACTGCCGTTCCGCCTCCGCGACGACCTGCCGGAGCACCCACGCCGTGCCGCGCAGCGGTGCGGCCGGCAGCAGCAGCACTTCCGAGAGCAGACCCATGCCGCTCAGCCCGTCTCGGCGAAGCTGTACGGGGGAAGGGGGCCGGTCGCCTGCACGTGGAGGCGCGGGTGCTGCTCGGGGAGGCGGCGCAACGCCTCCTGGAACTCCTCGCGCCGGTCGCGGGCGACGAGGAGCGACAGATTGACCAGCCGGCCGGAGCCCTCCGGACCGTGCCGGACGCCGGCCGCGCAGGGGGCGAGCTTCCGCTCGATCAGCTCGGCGTCGGCCTTCTCCCGCTCCGCGACGGCGCGGGCCATGAGCTCGCCGAAGGCGAGTTTCTGCTCGTGACTCCCGCCGCCGGCCGCCCGGAGGGCCTCGCTGCGGGCGCGCAGCTCGGGGTCCTCGCCCAGCACGGCCGCCAGCACGGCCTGCTCGTGGTGGGCGGCCTTGACGTTGTACTCGTCCTTGTCCTCCAGGGCCGCCAGCCGCTCCAGGTAGCGGCCGTGGTGCTCTTCGAGGACGGCGCTGACCGTGTCGTCGTCCGGCGAGACGCCGCCGAACCTCAGGGGCAGCACCGGCCCGTGGTCGCCGGCCCGGGTCACGACCCGCTGGTGCGCCAGGAGGTCCCGGCGCTTCGGCTTCAGTTCCGGGGGCGCGTCACTGCACAGGGCCACCAGGTCGCCGCTGCGTACCGTCCTGACGGGGAGCGCCGGTTCGCCGATCCCCTCCAGGCCGTCGGGCAGTTCCTGGTCCGCGCGGGCGATGCCGTAGACGTACGTGCTCATTCCTTCTCCTCCTGACGGGTGCTGGTGCGCCGCCGCGGGCGGCTCGCGGTCTTCTCCTCCTCGGCGTCCTCGCCCTTCGACGAGTGGAAGGCGTCGGAGATCGTCTGCACCGCGCCGCTCAGGGCGCCCTTGGTCTTGCCGCGCGCTCCGGACTCCGTCATCTCGCCGACCAGCTCGGGCAGTCCGGGGTCCTTGCGGGGACCCGCTTCGAGGTCCAGGCGGTTGCACGCCTCGGCGAACCGCAGATAGGTGTCCACGCTGGCGACGACGACCCGTACGTCGATCTTCAGGATCTCGATGCCGACCAGGGAGACCCGCACGAACGCGTCGATCACGAGACCTCGGTCAAGTATCAGTTCGAGTACGTCGTACAGGCCGCTGGAACCGCCGCCTCGCGAGACGGGGGCGGCGACGGGCTGTGCCGGAAGGGTGGTCATGGTTCTCGGTCTCCTTCTCGTGTCGCGGAACGGAGACGGGTGCGGACGCGATGCGTGCGGGGGCGCGCGAGCGACGCGGCCGCGTCCGCTCACGGACCGCCTCCGGGACCGGCGAGGCAGGTGGCCGCCGGCGACGAGCAGCACGCCGGACGGCCCTGCGCTCTCGGGTTCTTCGGGTTCAACGGCCGTCCGCACGGCCTCTCTCGTAGCGGCGGGTACGCCGGTATCCGACGATCCGGCCGCGCCCGTCGACGTCCACGTCGTACGAGGCCAGCAGGCTCATCGTGTCCGGCACCCGGCGCAGTTCGAGGACCTCCACGGACAGCCGCCAGCCGCCGTCGTCGTCCTGTGCGCACGAGCTGACCGCCTCGGCCGGCTGCGCGAGCAACTGCGACAGCTGCTCCGTCGCCGCTCGGATCACACCGGCGACGGGCAACGGCTCCGCTTCGTTCGCCTTCTCCGTGCCGTATTCGGGTGAATCGGGCATGACTTCCTCCTGGAGCGTATGACCGCCGCCGACGGACCCAAACCGGCGTCCGCCCGACGGCCTCGGGCCGAGTGCGGTCCGCCGAACGTCAGTTCAGGGCCTTCACCCGCGACAGCGCGGCGACACCGAGCGCCGCGAGGAGTATCTGGATCAGCCACTCGACCCAGTCCACACCGTTGGTGTCCGCCAGGCCCGCGCTCCGCGCGATCGCCGTTCCGACCAGCGCGGCGGCGATGCCGACGACGATCGTCCACAGCACTCCGATGTGCTGCCGCCCGGGCAGCAGCCAACGCCCCAGCACCCCGACGACCGTACCGATCACCAGCGCGCTCAGGATCCCCGAAATCTCCATGTCTTCAGCCTCCTTGAGGTGCGTTCGTACCCGACTGGACCCTTTTCGCCTGCCCGATGCGTCCCGCGCTACGCCACCGATTCGAGGACTGGTTGTGCTGTCGAACCATCTGGTTGTACGGTCGAACCATGTCCAGGGATCACAGAGTTGACGACCCGGCCGCTCTCCAGGAGGCGGTGGGCAGCTTCGTCCGGGCCTTCGGACTGCACCGGCCGGACTCGACCCCCTGCGGCCGGCCCCTCTCGGTCTCCGAGGCGCACGCCTTGGGCGAGCTGGCGCGGGAGAGCGAGACGCGTCAGGTCGAACTCGCCCGTCGCCTGCGGCTGCAGAAGAGCACGGTGAGCCGGCTCGTGGGCCAGATGTCCGCCCGCGGGTGGGTGGAACGCGCCCCGGCCCCCGACGACGGACGCGGCGTGGTCCTGCGACTCACGCCTTCGGGAAAGCGGGCGGCGACGAGCCTCGCCGAGGCGCGCCGGGAGCGGTTCTCCCGGCTGCTCGACGCGATACCGGCCCATGAGAGAGCGGGCGTCCTGCACGCCCTCGACGTGATGGTGGAGGCATGGGATGAAGAGCAGTAGACGCGGGTCCCTGGTGGCGGGCGCTGGTGTGGTGCTCGTCGGCGTGGTGGCGGCCGTCACCTTGGCGGCGGGCGGCTCGGAGCGGGAACCGGGCGAGGACCGGACCGAGCGGCAGGCGTCGGTGGCCGAGCGGGGCGCGACCGTGATGCCGTTCGACCTCGAGCGGACCACCCACCGCTTCACCCCCACGGCCGCCGGCGGCGTCCAGGATGTCGTGGCCGACCGGCGGGGCGACTCGGAGCAGGTCCGTCTGATACGCGCCCACCTGCGCAAGGAGGCGGAGGCGTTCGGCCGGGGGGACTTCGCGGACCCGGCCCGGATCCACGGCGACGACATGCCGGGCCTCGTCGCACTGCGGAGCGGGCACGACCGCGTCGACGTGCGCTACCAGGAGCGCGCCGATGGAGCCACGCTGACCTACACCACCGAGGACGCCGCGCTGGTCGACGCCCTGCACGACTGGTTCGAGGCTCAGATCGGCGACCACGGCGCGCACGCCGAGTCCGGCCACTGACGACGGACGCGTCTCCGCGTCGCACGGAGGCCCGGTGCATCCGGTGCCCACGCCCGGCCGGAAGCATCGGTGACCGGTGCCGTCCCTGAGCTCCGGTGACACGCGGGAAGGAGGGCCGTGCGGTGGTCGGTGTGGAGCGGGTGATCGTGGTGCAGCGTCCCCTGGCCGAGGTCGTGGCCTATCTGGAGGACTTCGGCCGCACCGAGGAATGGGACCCCGGCACCGTCCGGTGCGTGCGTCTCGACAGCGGTCCGGTACGGGCGGGAGCGCGATGGCGGAACACGTCGCGGTTCCGTGGCCGCACGACCGAGCTGCGGTACGAACTCGTCGTGCGGGAGCGCGCCCGGCTGATGTTCGTCGGGGAGAACAGCACGGTCACCGCGCGGGACGACCTCCGGTTCGCCGAGGAGGGAACGGCGACGCGGCTGACCTATCGGGCGTCGCTGAGGTTCAAGGGCCTGGCCCGGCTGGCCGCGCCGTTCCTGCGCGGCGAGTTCGAGCGGCTGGCCGACGGGGTGGTCACCCGCCTTCCGGCGGCCGCGGAGGCGTGGCGCTCCTGAGCATCCACAGGGGCCGTCGGCTCGCATCGTTTGCGCATCGTACGGTGGGAGCATGAACGACACCGCTCACGGGATCACCACGGGCGCCGTGGCCCGCCGCCTGGGTGTCTCCCCCACCACCGTGCGCTCATGGGACCGGCGGTACGGGATCGGGCCCGCCGCCCGCGCGGACGGGCGGCACCGGCGGTGGAGCCCCGAGGACGTGGCGATGCTGGAGGAGATGTGCCGCCTGACGTCGTCGGGGGTGCCGCCCGCCGAAGCGGCACGGGCCGCCCGGCAGGTGCGTCCCCCGGCCGTACGGGACCGCGGCGGCGAGACCGCCGGTGGTCCTCCGGCCGCGGCCCTCGCCGAACCGGCCGGGTCCGCCACGACGACGCCGGCGACGGAGACCGCCCGGCGGACGACGGACGGCAGCGGCCTGCCGCTCGGCGACGTGCGGCACGAGTGCCGCGGGCTCGCCCGGGCCGCCGTGCGCCTCGACGGACCGGTGATGGAGGCACTGCTCCGGGCGGCGCTGGCGGAGCACGGGCTCGTCGCCGCCTGGGAGGAGATCATGGCCCCGACGCTGCACGCGGTGGGCCGGAAGTGGGAGTCCTCCGGCGACCGCTACGTCGAGGTGGAGCACCTGCTCTCCTGGCACATCTCCACCGCGCTGCGGCGGGCCGCCGTCACCGGACCGGAGGCCGTTTCCGCAGCGTCTCCCGTCGTGCTGGCCTGCGTGCCGTCGGAGCAGCACACACTGCCCCTGGAGGCGCTCGCCGCCGGCCTCGCCGAACGGGGCCTGCCGACCCGGATGTTCGGCGCGGCCGTGCCCGCCGAGGCCCTCGACGCGGCGGTGCGACGGTCCGGGCCGGCCGCCGTCGTCCTCTGGTCCCAGGCCCGCTCCACCGCGAACCACGCGCTGGCGCGCCACGTCGCGGGAACCGCGTTCGGGGTGCGAGGCGCACGCACCGCTCCCCTGGTCCTTCTCGCGGGCCCCGGCTGGCTCGGCCGGACGCCCGCTCCGGGCATGGTCCGCCCTACCGGCCTGCGCGAGGCGCTGGGCATCGTCTCCCGGCTCTACGGCGGGACGGGGGAGGACGAGGCGCGGGTCGGAGGCACCGGACGCTGAGCCCCGCCCCTCAAGGACGAGGCCGGCTCACCCGTCGGCCCGGTTCGTCGGCCGGCCGGTGCCGGGGCGGCCGGGGGAGGAAGCCGCTCGTGCGCGCCCGGTAGGCGGCGTACCCCGGCCGGTCCGCCATGTGGGCCTCCAGGAGCCGTTTGCCGCTGCCCCAGATGAGCAGGGCGCTCATGACCAGGGGGGAGACCACGGTGAGCAGCGCGGTCCGCCAGGTGGCGCAGGCCGTGAGGTAGAGGCCCCACCAGACGAGGAAGTCGCCGAAGTAGTTGGGGTGGCGGGTCCAGCTCCACAGGCCCCGGTCCATGACGCGTCCCCGGTTCGCCGGATCCGCCTTGAAGCGGGCGAGCTGGTGGTCCCCCACCGCCTCGAAGGCGAAGCCGGCCGCGCACACCGCGAGGCCGACGACCGCTGCCGCGTCCGGCGGCTGGGGCAGCAGGACCGCGACCTGGACGGGGAGGGACACGAGCCAGACCAGCGCGCCCTGGAGCAGGTAGACCTTCCACAGGGCGTGGAGGGTGGGGTTGCCGCGAGAGCGCGCGAGCATCCGCGCGTACCGCGGGTCCTCCCCCTGACCGCGTCCCCGCCGGGCGATGTGGACCGCGAGCCGCAGCCCCCACACGACGGTGGCGAGCGCGACGGCGGTCCGGCGGACGTCGTCGCCGTGCCCGGCCGCCAGGAACCAGGCCACGGCCGCGACGGACGCGAAGGCGATCCCCCAGGCGACGTCGACGATCCGGTGCAGTCGTCGCACGGTGCCGACCGCGAAGGTCACCAGCATGACGGTGAGCGCGGTGGCCGCGGAGGCGGCCAGAACCGGGCCGAGGGCGGAGCTCACCGGGACGCCCCCGTGTCGGCGACGAGCCGCAGTTGGCGTACGTCGAGCGAGCGGGAGCGGAATCCGGCCTCGGAGTAGGCGAGGTAGAGGTCCCACATGCGCCGGAAGACGGGGTCGAAGCCGAGGGCCGTCACGGCGGCCTCCTCACGGCGGAAGCGTGCGCGCCACTGGTGGAGGGTCTCGGCGTAGTGGTCGCCGTACCCCGTGTCGTGGGTGATGCGCAGCCCGGCGGCGGCGCTCTCGCGGGCGAGGGCCTCCGGGGAGGGGATGAGGCCGCCGGGGAAGACGTATTTGCTGATCCAGGTGTGGGTGCGCGCGGTGGCGAGCATCCTTGCGTGCGGCATGGTGATGGCCTGCAACGCGACGCGGCCGCCGGGGGCGAGGAGACGGCGGAGCGCGGTGAAGTAGTCCGGCCAGAACTCGGCGCCCACGGCCTCGATCATCTCGACGCTCACGACCGCGTCGTAGCACCCCCGGACGTGGCGGTAGTCGAGGAGTTCGACGGTGACGCGGTCGGCGACGCCGGCCTCGGCGACGCGACGGCGGGCCAGGGCGAGCTGTTCCTCGGACAGGGTGACCGTGCGCACGCGGGCACCGCGGGCCGCGGCGCGGATGGCGAGCTCGCCCCAGCCGGTGCCGATCTCCAGCAGTTCGGTGCCCGGACCGGTGCCCGCCAGGTCGAGCAGGAGATCGATCTTGCGGTGCTGGGCCGCGGTGAAAGCCGTGTCGGGGAGGACGTCCGAGGCGTGCGGGAGGGGGTCGAAGACGGCCGAGGAGTAGCTGAGCCCGGGGTCGAGGAACAGGGCGAAGAGCTCGTTGGAGAGGTCGTAGTGGCGTCGGATGTTCGCGCGTGCCCCGTCGGGCGTGTTCAGGTCGGCTCGCGGTCTGCGACGCACCCAGGCGCCTCGGAACCGCTGCAGCGGTGCGGGGACGAGGTCGTCGACGTGGCGGGCGAGGACGGTGAGGGCGCCGACGAGGTCGTCGGCGTCCCACTCGCCGGCCATGTACGACTCCCCGAAGCCGATCAGCCCGTCGGCGGCGATCCGGCGGTGGAAGGCGTCCGGGTCGTGGAGCGTGAGCGTCGGCACCGTGCTGCCGTCGCCCGTGCGCGGGCCCGCGAGGAGCGCGCCGTGGCCCGTTCGTATGCGCAGGGGCAGCCGCGCGAACGCGCGCCGCACGAGCAGGCGGGCCAGGGCGGTGCGCGCGGCGGAGGCGCGCGGCGGGCGGGCGACGTCGGGCCAGCGGTCCGGGTCGGCCTGGACACGCCCGGCGGACGGAGGGGACGAGAGGCTCACGGGGTGCCTTCCTTCGGGGTAGGGGCGCTCCGGGGCCGGACGCGCAGGCCCTTGAGGTAGAGGTGGACGCCGTGCCGGCGGATGCCGAGGGAGACGGCGGCGGTCGCCCAGGGGTGACGGAGCACGGCGGCGAGCAGCGCCCGGGGGCGGGCGGAGCGCCGCGTGCCGCGGACGGTGGCGGTCAGCGGGCGGGTGCCGTCCGTGTGACGGAGCTGGACGGTCAGGTCGAGGCGGTCGCCGGGGACCGGCAGCCTCATGCGGTAGACGCCCTCGACGTCGAGGAACGGCGACACGTAGAAGACCTTGGCGGTCTCGGCGCGGCCTTGTGCGTCCGGGTGCAGCAGATAGGTGTGGCGTCCGCCGTACGTGTTGTGCACCTCGGCGACGACACAGACGGGACGGCCCGCGCGGTCGTGGCACCAGTACAGGGTGAGCGGGTTGAAGACGTGACCCAGCACACGCGCGTGGGCGAGCATCAGGACCCGGCCGTCCGCGCCTCGTACGCCGTGCGCGGCCAGACAGGCGTCGAGCCCGGCCCGGAGGGTGGGGGCGTCGCCGTCGAAGTGGTCGGCCGGGTCGAAGCGGGCGAGGGGGCGCAGAAGCCGGGGAAGGACGGGCAGGTCGTCGACGTCGACCAGCCACATGTAGGTGCGGTGGCGCAGCGAGTGACGGAGCGGAGTGACGCGCGTGTGGGCGATCTCCGTCTCGTACAGGGCCGGAAGGGGTGGCGGGCCGGCGGCGGCCGTCATCGCACGGCTCCCAGGTGACGGGCGGCGGCGACGCCCGACCGGCAGCCGTCCTCGTGGAAGCCCCAGCCGTGGTAGGCGCCCGCGTAGGCGGTGACGGCGGTGCGGAGGGTGGGCAGGAGGCGCTGGGCCGCGACGGACTCCGGCGTGTAGACGGGGTGTTCGTACGTCATGCGGGCCAGGACGGTCGAGGCGTCGACGCGGTCGCCGGGATTCAGGGTGACGATGTGCGGCTCGCTGGTACGGAGTCGCTGGAGGCGGTTCATGTCGTAGCTGACCTGGACGGCTCCCGGGCGGGCGGTGCACGAGGGCAGGAGGTAGTTCCAGGAGGCGCGGGCGTGCGGCGAGCGCGGCAGGAGCCTCGTGTCGCGGTGCAGGACGGTCGGATTGCGGGAGTAGGTGAAGGCGCCGAGGACCCGCCGTTCCTGCTCGGTGGGGTCGGCGAGGAGCCGCAGGGCCTGGTCGGGGTGGACCGCGATGACGGCGGCGGCGTGCTCGGCGGACTCGCCGTCCGCGGTGACGACCGTGGCACGGTCGCTGCCGCGGACGACCGCGCGGACCGGGGTGGCGGTCCGTACGGAGGCGATCTGCTTGGCGACGCGTGCGACGTAGGCCGCGGATCCGCCCACGACGGTCTTCCACTGCGGGGACCCGGTCACCGAGAGGAGCCCGTGGTGGTCGAGGAAGCGGAAGAGGTACGCGGCGGGGTACCGCAGGGCCGTGTCGGGGGCGCAGGACCAGACGGCGGAGACGAGGGGGATCGCGAAGTGGCTGACGAAGTGCGCGGAGAAGCGGTGGGCGCGGAGGAAGCCGCCCAGGGTGAGGGTCATGTCGTCGGCCGCGAGCAGGCCGCGGGCGGCCCGGTGGAAGCGGGGGACGTCGGCGAGCATCCGCAGGTGCCGGCCCCGGCGGGCGCTGCCGCCGCCCAGGAGCCCGCGGATGCCTCGCGCGCCGGCGTACTCCAGGCCGCAGCCCTCGCAGCGGACCGACATGCTCATCTCGGCGTCCTGGGTGACGACCCCCAACTCGCTGAAAAGGCGTAGGAGATGCGGGTAGGTGCGCTCGTTGTGGACGATGAAGCCGGTGTCGACGTGGAGCGTGCCGCCCTCGGCGGCGGGCAGTTCGTGGGTGTGCGCGTGGCCGCCGAGCCGGTCCTCCGACTCGTACAGCACCACGTCGTGCGTGCGGGACAGGAAGTGGGCCGCGGTGAGGCCCGCCACTCCCGCCCCCACCACGGCGACGCTGCGTCCGGTCATCGTTCTCCCTCCTTGTGTGGCTGCTGCTGTCGGTCCGTTCGGAGCCCCCGGCCGGGCGGATGGGTCAGGGGGCGGTCGCGTGCGGCGGCCGGACGGCCTCACCCGTCGACCCGGCGGGCGGGCGGTCGGACCGGGCCGGTCAGAGGCCGGCGCCGGCCATGTCGAGGCTGTGCCGCATGCGCTGGAGGCCGCGGCGGGCGTGGCTCTTGACCGTGCCGAGCGGCATGCCGGTGCGGTCGGCGATCTGGGTCTGCGTCAGGTCGGCGAAGTAGGCGAGTTCCAGGACGTCTCGCTGGACGCGGGGCAGCCTGGACAGTTCCTCGGTGAGGAGCATCCGGTCGAGGATCCGCTCGGGCGCCTCGCTCGTCCGGTCCTCGTGCTCCAGGACGCCGCCGAGGGTCGCCGCGAGCTCGGTGCGGCGGGTGCGGGCGGTCAGGGCGTCGGCGATCTTGCGTCGGGTGATGCCGGTGAGCCAGGCCGGCAGAGTGCCTCGTTCGGGACGGTAGGTGGCCCGGCCTCGCCAGGCGGCGACGAACACCTGCTGGGTGACGTCCTCCGCCTCGCGCGGGTCGCCCAGGGCGCGGGCCGCCAGGGTGTGGACCAGGCGGCCCCAGCGCTGGTAGGCGGCGGCCAGGCAGTGCTCGTCGCCTCCGATCAGGCCGCGGGCGAGCCGCTCATCTGTTTCCGCCGACGCGTCACCGACGGTGGGGGCGAGGGTTCCGGTCGTCCGGTGTGCGGTCATGACGCTTCCTCCTCGGCGTGGTGGCGCGGGCGTCCACCGGCGGTGCCGCCGCCGTGGGACCGGCGGCGCCGGGGCCTCAGCGGCCCCGCTGCCCCTCACGCTCCGTCCCCGGCACACTTCGCCACAACTCGCATCGGTTGCGCATCGAAAACGAGTACCGCGACGTTGTGGGCTCACGGATCACGCGGATCCGCGCAGCTCCCGGAAGCGCGCCAGACCCTCCCGAAGCCCGACCAGCGGGTCCGGGTAGTCGAGGGCCGCCCGGTCGAGTCCGGCCAGGCGCCAGGGCTCGTGGACGGCCGGTCCGTCGAGGCCCGCGAGCTCGGGGACCCAGTGGCGGACGTAGCCGCCGTCGGGGTCGTACCGCTTGGCCTGCGCCACGGGGTTGAGGACGCGGTTGGGCCGGGTGTCCGTGCCGGTGCCCGCCACCCACTGCCAATTGAGCTGGTTGTTCGCGACATCGCCGTCCACCAGCAGGCCGAGGAAATGACGCGCCCCTTCGCGCCAGTCGATGCAGAGGGTCTTCGACAGGAAGGAGGCGGTGATCAGCCTGCCGCGATTGTGCATCCATCCCTCGTGGGCCAGCTGACGCATGGCCGCGTCGACGACCGGATAGCCGGTGCGTCCCTCGCGCCAGGCGGCGAGGTCCGCCTCGGCGTCCGCGCCCACCCGCCAGCGCCCAGGGCGGGACCGGTAGTCGGCCTCGGCCGCCCGGGGGCGCGCGGCCAGCACCTGGTGGTGGAAGTCCCGCCAGCACAGCTGCCGCACGAACGCGTCGGCGCCCTGCCCGCCCCGCCCGCGCGCCCGGTGGACCGCCTCGGTGGCGGAGAGGGCGCCGAAGTGGAAGTAGGGCGAGAGACGGGAGGTGGCGTCGCCCGCCAGGTCGTCGTGACCGTCGTCGTACGTGCCGAGGCGGCCGGTCAGCCACGAACCGAGCCGCTTGCGGCCCTCGCTCTCCCCTCCCACGGGGAGACCCGGGGAGACGCCCGCGACGGCGGAGCGCCGCGGGATCGGCTCGGAGCGCACGCCCGAGGGCACGCGCAGCCTCCTCGGGGCGGCGAAGGGGGCCCGGATCGGTTCGGCGGCCCAGCGCCGGAAGTAGGGCGTGAAGACGGCGAAGTGGTCCGAACCCTGCGGGAGGACGTCGCCGGGCGGGACGACGGTGACGACGCCGTCGTGCACGTACAGGCGACAGCCGTCCTCCTCCAGCGCCCGGCGCAGACGGGCCTCCCTCCGCCGGGCGAAGGCCGTCACGCCCGCGGCCATGTGGACCTCGTCGGCGTCGATCTGACGTACCAGCGCCCGCACTTCGGAGACGGTGTCGCCCTCCCGCAGCACGAGACGGCCGCCCCGCTCCCGCATGGCCCGGTCGAGGTCCTCCAGGCAGTCCGCCAGGAAGGCCAACCGGTTGGGCGCGGCGAAGCCCGCGCGGTCGACGGCCGGGTCGCGGACGAACACCGGGACGACCTCTTCCGCCCCCTGGGTCGCTGCCCTGAGCGGCGGATGGTCGTGGACCCTGAGGTCGGAGGTGTACAGAACGACGGAGACGGTCATCGCGCTCTCCCTGCTCGGCCGCCGGCCACGGACGCGCGGCGCCGCGCCGGGGTACTGGTGGGGCACTCCTGCATCTGCGGTTCCCCGTTCTGCGGGGTGCCGGATGCGCGCGGGCCGGTTGGTTCGCCGGGTCGGAGGATGCCCGCGCGCCGCGACGGGGAGAGCCACGGCCGGCCTGCGACGGGGCCTACACGACGGTGACGAAGACGCCGTGGTGGCCGCTCGCCCCGTCGGGGGTGGTCCCGCTGCGCCGCTCGGTCTGGACCTGTCCGGTGCCGGCGGTGGCCCGGACGGTGAGGATCCGCCCGAGCGCGCCCGTGGCGGCCGCGGCGACGGCGGTGGCCGGCGGGGACGCCCTGTCCGTCCCCGGGGCGCCGTCGTGACCGGACCGAGACCATCCGTCGCGCCGTCCGCGCCGAAGTACGTGCGGGAGCCGTCCGCAGGCTCCGCGCCGTCCTTCGCCGAGAAGGCCGACGCCACCCGCCCCGCCCGTGAGGATCAGCATGCAAGGGCCCCCCTCCCCCAGAACGACCGCCCCGGACGTCTCCGCCCCGTCCCGGCGACCGGAGCCGGGCCGATGACGCGCCCCCTCCCCTCCGGTGTCCCCGGGCCCGGCGCCCGAGGGGACCTCGCCGACGTGATGCGGCAGGTCGCCCGGGGCGACAAGCACGCCTTCACCACGCTCTACGACGCCCTCGCGCCCCTGGTGTTCGGCATCGTCCTGCGGGTGGTGCGCGACCGGGCCCAGACCGAGGAGGTCACCCAGGAGGTCATGATCGACCTGTGGCGGCAGGCCGCCCGCTACGAGCCCGCGGCCGGGAGCGTCACCACCTGGGCGGCGACCATCGCCCACCGGCGCGCCGTGGACCGTGTCCGGTCCGCCCAGGCAGCCTCCGACCGGGAGCGCGCCCAGGCGGCACGCGAGCACGCCACCGCCTTCGACGAGGTCGCCGAGCAGGTCGAGACCCGGCTGGAGAGCGAGCGGGTGCGCCGATGCCTGCGCGGCCTGACCGAACTCCAGCGCCAGGCCGTCACCCTCGCCTACTACCGGGGGCTGACCTACCGTCAAGTCGCCCAAAGCCTGCAGACCCCGCTTCCCACCGTCAAGACACGCATGCGCGACGGGCTGATCCGACTCCGCGACTGCATGGGGGTGCCCTCGTGAAACAGCAGCACGGCGACCTCCACGCCTTCGGCGCCGCGTACGCGCTCCACGCCCTCGACGGCGCCGAGCGGGACGAGTTCGCCGCCCATCTCGCGCACTGCGAGGACTGCCGCGCGGAGGTGAGCGCGTTCGAGGCGACCGCCGCCCGGCTCGCGGCCGCCGTCACCCAGAACCCGCCGGACGGTCTCAGGGCGAGGACCCTGGCCGCCGTCGAAGGGGTGCGCCAACTTCCTCCGCAGGTCCCCGCCGCTCGCGCGGCCGGCTTCGCCGACGGGCTGAAGCGCAGGGCGGTGCCGCTGGCGCTGGCCGCGAGCATCGCCGCCACCGTGTCGTTCGCCGGGCTCGCCGCCTGGCAGCACCGGCAGGCGGAGGACGCGCAGCTCCACGTCCGTCGGGCCGAGCAGCGGCTGGAGGCCGTCGGCGACGTGCTGGCCGCGCCCGACGCACGTGCGGTGCACGGGCGCACGGTCGACGGCGCCCTCGCCACGGTGGTCTCGTCCGAGCGGCGCAACCGGGCCGTGTTCACGGCCACCGGCCTGGCCGCTCCGGCCCAGGGCCGCACCTACCAGCTGTGGCTCGACCACGAGGGCACGATGCGGCCTGCCGGGCTCGTCCACTCCGACGGCACCGTCCTCATCGAGGGTGACCCCGCCGAGGCCACCGCGGTCGGTCTGACCGTCGAACCGGCCGGCGGGTCCGCCCGGCCCACCACGAAGCCGCTGCTCCTCCTCTCTCTCCCGTCCTGATGCTCCGGTTCCGCCTCCGCCCCCTCAGGGGCGGTGGCGGAGTGCGCCCGGCCACCAGACGGTGGAACCGATGTCCCGGACCAGGGCCGGCACCAGGAGCGACCGGACCACGAGGGTGTCGAGCAGGACGCCGAAGGCCACGATGAAGGCGATCTGGACGAGGAACGCCAGCGGGATGACGCCCAGGGCCGCGAAGGTGGCGGCGAGGACGACGCCGGCCGAGGTGATGACCCCTCCGGTGGCGACCAGCCCGCGGCGCAGGCCCTCGCGGGTGCCGTGCGACTCCGTCTCCTCGCGCACCCGCGACATGAGGAAGATGTTGTAGTCGACGCCGAGGGCGACCAGGAAGACGAAGCCGTAGAGGGGCACGGCGGAGTCGGTCCCGGTGAAGCCGAGGACGTGCTCGAACACGAGGGCCGAGATCCCCAGTGTGGCGAGGAAGTTGAGCGCGACGGTGGCCACCAGGAGGAGAGGAAGCAGCAGCGAGCGCAGCAGGCCGACCAGAATGACGAGGATGACGGCGAGCACGACGGGAACGATGAGCGTCCTGTCCCGTTCGGCGGTGAGCTGGGTGTCGTACTTCTGGGCGGTGGCTCCGCCGACGAGGGCGTCGGCGCCGGGTACCGCGTGCAGCGTGGTCCGCAGGGCGGCGACGGTGTCCCTGGCCGCGTCGGAGTCCGCCGCGTCCGCGAGGGTGACGTCGATACGGACGCGCCCGTCGGCGACGAGCGGCCGCGGCGCGCCGGGGGCGGCGAAGAGGGTCGCGGAGTCGACCCCCTCGACGCCCGCGGCGGCCGTCCGTGCCTTCTCCGCGGCCGCGGCGTCGGCGATGACGACGGCGGGGGTGCCGGCACCGCCCGGGAAGTGCTCGCTCAGGCGCGCCTGGGCGGCGACGGAGGGGGCGTCCTCGACGAAGATCTCGTCGAACGGGACGCCCTTGGAGTCGAGCGTGAACGAGAAGGCGGCGCAGGCGAGCAGGGCCGCCAGGGAGCCGGCCCACACCTTGCGCGGGGCGCGGTCGACGAGCGTGGCGACCCTGCGCCACACGGGGTGGGCCGCCTCGCCGTCGGCCGCGGCCCGGGGGCGGGCCGGCCAGTACGCGGCCGGCCCGAGCAGCACCAGGGCGGCGGGGAGGAACGTCACCGCGCTCAGCACGGCGCAGGCGATGCCGACGGCGCCCACGGGTCCGAGGGCCCGGTTGTTGGTGAGGTCGCTGAACAGCAGGGCGAGCAGGCCGAGGGCGACGGTGGCGGCGCTCGCCACGATCGGCCCGAAGGACTGCGCGAGCGCGGCACGCATCGCGGGCATCCGGTCGCCCTCACGGGCGGCCAGCTCCTCCCGGTAGCGGGCCGCCAGCAGCAGGGCGTAGTCGGTGGCCGCCCCGATGACCAGGATGGACAGGATCCCCTGGACCTGGCCGTCGACCCGCACGACGTCGTGGTCGGCGAGGACGTAGACGACGGCGCACGCCAGACCGAGGGCGAAGACGGCGCCGAGGATGATCAGCAGCGGCAGCAGGACGCTCCTCTGGACGAGGAGCAGGATCACCAGGACGGTCACCAGCGCGACGACGAGCAGGAGGCCGTCGATGCCGGCGAACGCCTCACCGAGGTCCGCCTGCGTCGCGGCGGGGCCCGCCAGCCACGTCTCGGTCCCCGGCACGGCGGAGGCAGCGGCCTCCACCTCCGCCAGGACCGCGGGCAGTTCGTCGCCGAGGTCGGGGCGCAGCTGGACGATTCCCCGCAGGGCCTCGCCGTCCTCGGAGGGGAAGGCCGGGGAGGGTGCGCCGACCACGCCGTCGGCGCCCGTGAGGGACGCCAGGGCCCGGGTGGCGGTCGCCGGCGCGGACGGGCCGAGCCGGCCGCCGCCGTCGGCCGTCCAGACCACGAGGGCGGGCAGGGACTCCTCCTGCCTGAACGCCTCCTGGGCGCGCAGGACCTGGGTCGACTCGGCGCTGCGCGGCAGGAAGGCGGCCTGGTCGTCGGTGGCCACCTCGCCGAACTTCCCGGCGTACGGGCCGAGGGCTCCTCCCACGACGAACCAGACGACGAGCACCAGCAGCGGCAGAAGTCTGCCCAGCCGGCGCGCGGGTGCGGACATGGAACCCTCCCCGGGGAGATCTCACCGATCGACCGTCCTGGTGATCGGGACCGTTGAATCGCGGAACGGACGGGCATCGCTGCCCGCCTCCCCGCGTGACGGAACCGGTCCGCCGACATCTTCCCTTCCCCGCACCGCCACCCCTCGGATGCGGGCCACCGGGACTCGGCACGCGACGTGGGCCGCACGGCTCAGCGGCCGGTCTGCCCGTCTCGCGTCCGACGGGCGGCGGAGCGGTCGATCAGCGTCTCCTCGATGCGGCCGCCCTCGCCGAGCAGACCGGTCTGCTCGAAGGGGTGTTCCCGCATGAGCCGGGGCAGTTCGCGGCGGGACTGCAGATCGACCGCGAGGGGGAAGATCGGCCGTCCGGCCTGTGCGAGCCGCAGCCACGGCGGAGCGTAGACGGACGCGGAGCGCCGTGCGACACCCCGTACGAGCCAGGTCGAGACCCGGTCCACCGAGTGGACGCGGCGGGCGGGGGCGGGCATGTGGCCGCGCAGTTCGCGCAGGACCGCGTGACGGTCGACGTCGCGGACCATGGCCGTGTCGGTCCAGTGCAGGTACGCCACGCCGACGCCGACGCCCCGGTGGGCCACCTCCGCCCGCAGGGAGCGGGCGAACGCCTCGACGCCCGCCTTGGAGGCGCAGTAGGCGCTCATCATCGGAGCCGCGCCGAAGGCGGCGGTGGAGGCGATCTGCAGGAAGTAGCCGCGGGTGGACCGCAGGCCGGGGAGGAAGGCGCGGGCGGTGACCGCGCTTCCCACGAGGTTGACCTCCACCACCCGCCGCCACGTGTCGGGGTCGGAGGTCTCGAAGGGGCCGCCTTCGGCGACGCCGGCGTTGGCGATGACGACCGACGGGGCGCCGAGCGTCCGCGTCACCTCCTCGGCGGCCCGCTCCATCGCCGCGTCGTCCGTGACGTCGACCTCCACGACGTGGCTCTCGGTGCCGAGCGTCTCGGCCACCAGGGCGAGCGTGGCGTGCTCCCGTCCCAGCAGTGCCACGCGCATGCCGCATCCGGCCAGCCGGCGGGCCAGGCCCGCGCCCAGCCCCCGGGCGGCGCCGGTGACGACCGCGGTACGTCCTCGCGGGTTCCAGGAGCGGACCATGAGGGCCTCCGGTGTCGGACGGGTGCGGAGCCGACGTCTCGTTCCGGTCTCGCGCCGTGCCTCGAACGAGTGCACATGCGGTCTTCTCCGGCTGTGGGTGCGCCGGATGCACTCGGGCGCACCCCGGGGACCCCGCTACTTGGGCATGAGGACGGTGTCGACGATGTACACGTGGGCGTTGGCGGTCTTCACGTTGCCGCAGACGACCTTGGCGGTGTCGTTGACGGTGTAGTCCTCACCTGAGCCCTTCGTGGTGACCGTGCCCTTCTGCAGGGTCTCGAAAGTGCCGTTCTCCAGCTGCTGCGGGGAGAGCTTCATGCCGACGACGTGGTAGGTGAGGATCTTGGTGAGGGTGGCCCTGTCGGCGAGGACCTTGTCGAGGTCGGCCTTCGGGATCTTGGCGAAGGCGTCGTCGGTCGGCGCGAAGACCGTGATGTTCTCCGCGTTGTTGAGGGTGTCGACGAGTCCCGCCTGCTTCACCGCGGCGACCAGGGTGGAGAGTGCCGGGTTGTTCGACGCGGCGGTCGCGACGGGGTCCTTCGCCATGCCGTCGAAGGACCCCGCGCCCTCCTTCGGCACGCCCGCGCAGGCCGGGCCGAACGGCGCGTCCTCGGCCATGGCGCCCTCCGCCGGGGTCCCTGCGGTGGTCGGGTCGGCAGCGGCCGAGGCCGGTGCCGCGGCCTTGGTGCCGCCGTCGGAGTCCGAACAGGCGGCGAGCGAGAAGGGCAGAAGGGCGGCGGCGGTCACGGCGATCGCGCCACGACGGATGCGCAGGGAGTTCATGACAGTTACTCCTTGAGGGTTCTTCGTCCGGTGGTCCCGCAGGAATCGGGGTCGCCCGGTCCGGACCGGACCTTCGCCACGAAGGGCGTTACGGGTCCGGACGGTGGTGCCGCTGCGGAAGATGCTCACGTCCGGTCATTCGGCCCCGGCCGCCGGGCGGATGGGCCCGTCACTCGAACGAGTGACGAAGGGCTCGTTCCGCGCCGGTTGTCTCCCGAGAGTGAGTGCACCCGGGAGCGGCGGGCGTCGCCTCCCGCGCCGTCACGTCGGCGCGGAAATACGCGCGCGCAGGCCCATGGGCCGCCACAGTGCACAGCCCCGCCTCGCTCGTCGGGAGCGTCGCGGGACGGGTGCCTGCCCCGTCCCCCCGGCCCGGGCACGAGACCGGCGGGTCGCACGGTCACCGTGCGACCCGTGCGCGCGGCGCGGTCAGCCTCGGCTCGGTGCCGCGTTCGTCCGTCCGCTCTCCGTCTCGGCGGTGCGGGCGATGTTCCTGGCCATGCCGCCGAAGACCACGGCGTGGAACGGGGCCACGCCCCACCAGTACACCTGACCGGCGAGGCCCCGGGGATGGAAGAGGGCCCGCTGCCGGTACGACGTCCGGCCTTGCTCGTCCCGGTCGACGGCCATCTCCAGCCAGGCGAGGCCCGGCAGGCGCATCTCGGCCCTCAGGCGCAGCAGGCGCCCGCGGTCGATCGCCTCGACGCGCCAGAAGTCCAGCGCGTCACCGACCCGGAGGCGCTCCGCGTCCCTGCGTCCCCGCCGCAGTCCCACGCCCCCGGCAAGCCGGTCGGCCCAGCCGCGGACGGCCCAGGCGAGCGGGAACGAGTACCAGCCGTTCTCCCCGCCCACGCCCTCGATGACCCGCCACAGCGCCTCGGGGGTGGCGTCGACGGTGCGGGAGCGTTCGTCCGTGTAGAGGCTGCCGCCCGCCCAGTCCGGGTCGGTCGGCAGCGGGTCGCTCGGCGCACCGGGCGGCGAGGCGGAGGACCAGCGGGTGGTGACGCGTGCCTCGCGCACGCGGCGGAGGGCCAGCCGGAGGGCCTCGTCGAACGGGACGGGCCTCCCGGGGGCGTCGGGGGCGAAGCGGCTGATGTCGTTCTCGGTGCAGACCACCTCGTGCCGGAGCGATTCGGTGAGCGGCCGGGCCAGGGAGGCCGGCACGGGTGTGACGAGGCCGATCCACTGGCTGGACAGCCTGGGCGTGAGCACCGGCACGGGCACGATGAGGCGCCTGCGGAGCCCCGCGACCTCCGCGTACCGCACCATCATGTCCCGGTAGGTGAGCACGTCGGGCCCGCCGACGTCGAAGGTGCGGTTGACATCGGCGGGCAGGCGCGCGCTCTCCGCCAGGTACCTCAGCACGTCGCGGACCGCGATGGGCTGGACGCGGGTGCCGACCCAGCTGGGGGTCACCATGACGGGGAGCCGTTCGGTGAGGTACCGGAGCATCTCGAAGGAGGCCGATCCGGAGCCGATGACGACGGCCGCCCGCAGGACGGCGGTGGGGACGCCCGAGTCGAGGAGGATGCGGCCCACCTCGGTGCGGGAGCGCAGGTGCGGCGAGAGCTCGTCCTCCGGCACTCCCCTCGGGGCCAGTCCGCCCAGGTAGACGATGCGCCGGACCCCGGCGGACCGGGCCTCGGCGGCGAAGGTGCGGGCGGCCAGCCGGTCGGCGTCCTCGAAGCGCGCCGTCGAACTCATGGAGTGGACGAGGTAGTAGGCGACGTCGACGCCGGCGAGCGCCTCGCGGAGGCTCTCGGCGACGGTGACGTCGCCGCGTACGGTCTCCACCCGGTCGGCCCAGGGAAAGTCGCGGAGCTTCTCCGGGTGCCGGGCGAGGCAGCGCACCCGGTACCCCCTGTCGAGCAGCTCGGGTACGAGGCGGCCCCCGATGTAGCCGCTCGCGCCGGTGACCAGGCAGAGTGCGCCCTCGGCCGGGCTGGGACTGTCCATGCGCTCATCCGTTTCACCGATTGCCGCGGCGTACACGCTCCGTGCCGGTTCTTCGCCGTCACGGCGGCGCGCGGATGCGGTCGGGGCGCACAAACGCGGGTCGGGCGCACGGACGCGGGTCGGGGCGCACCGCACCCGGCCGTGGCGGGGCGCCGCAGGCCCTCGCCTCGGCACGGGCACGGGCGCGGTGTCCATGACGTACCCGGTCGGATCCGACGTCCGCGGGTCGCCGCGGACGTCGGGGGCCGGTTCGTTCAGTCGCAGCAGTCGCAGCACTTGCACGGGTTGCAGCAGCCGTCGCCGCCGCAGCAGCCGTCGCCCGAGCCGCCGGAGCCGTTGCCGCCGCCGGAACCGTGGCCGCCTCCGGAGTTGCCGCCGCCCTGGCCACCGCCCCGGCCGCCGCCGCCCTGGCCGCCGAACCAGCCGTCGCCGCCGGAGCCGTCCCGGTTCGAGCCGCCGCCGCGGTTGCCGTCGCCGAACTGCACCGGCTCGCCCTCGTCGCCGCCGTAGTCGTCGCCGCAGCGGCAGCAGTTGAAGCACACCCGGCAGTCGGCGCACAGCCGGCGCCACTGGCCGCACCGCTGGCACTGCCCCTCCGGCGGCCGGCCCGACGCCCAGGCGGCGCCCTCCGGGGCCGCGAGCGCTCCGACGCCGCACGTCGCGCCCGTGGCCGGCTCCGGAGGCGTCGCCGTACGGCGCCCGAGCCAGGGCAGCATGCGCACGCCCCGCGCCTGGTGGCGGTGCTCGTGGTGGCGGTGCCGCGGGTCGAAGGCCCGGTCGACGGCGCGCTCCAGCTCGCCGCCGAGGAGCGCGTGCACCAGCCGGCCGTCGACGAACTCCGCCTCCGCCAGGGCGAGTCGGATCCCGTGGACGGCGTCGTCGCAGAGACGGCGCACCTCGGCCCGGTCCGCCCCGGTCACGGCGATGGGGTTCCACGCGCCGGCCGCCTCGTCGGCGTCCAGGTCCTCCACCGCGTCCAGCAGGTGCGCCAGCCGGCCGAAGAGACGGCCGGCCTCGGCCAGCGGTTCGGCGTTGCCCGGCCGGCCGGTGAGCACGGCGGTGTGCGCGAACGCGGCGGCGGTCGCCGTCTCCGTCGGCTCCGTGACGGTCAGCAGCGAGCCGCCGCGACCGGTCAGCCGCTCGATCTCCGGCTGGCGCTCCACGGCTTCGAGCAGCACCGCGGTGTCGAAGCCGAGCCGTTCGCCGCCCGCGGCGCCCGCGCGGTCCCAGCCGCGGGCGATCCGGCGGGCTGCCGCCTTGACCGGGCGGCGCCCCAACAGGCCGTCACCGTCGGCCATGTGGTCGCGTATCTTCCCCGCGGCCAGCACCAGGGACACCGTCGCCGCCAGCCGCGCGCCCTCGCCCTGCGCCACGTCCGCCGACCGCATCCCGCGCAGCGGGCATGGGCCGGCGCCGCGCCGCCAGTCGCCGCTGCGCTCCGACTGCGCCTCCGTCAGCACCGAGACGATGAGGCCGTCGTAGTTGGTGGCCACCCGCGCGAACTGCCCGTACTCGCTGCGCAGCGCCAGGCAGAGGCCGCACAGATGCGCCATCCACTCGGTACGCAGCCCCTCGCCCAGGCGATGGCGGCAGGGCCTGATGATTCCGAACACCGAAGTACTCCCCCGTACGAACAACTGACTGCCCGGCATCCGGCCGGACGGACGGCCCACGGCCGCATGACCACGCGTGACGTCAACCGCAGATGACGTCGACGCGCGGCCGACATCCTAGAGGGTCGCTGGTCCGGCGGCCGGACCCGGCCGACCGGCCCTCGCCTCCCCGTGCCGGCCCTCACCTCCCGCTGCCCGCCCTTCCTTCGGCGCCGGGCCCGTCGACGCTCGTTTCAGGGCCGTCGGCGCCGGCGCGGGAGACGTGGGGTGCGCAGGGCCGCCCGGGCCGCGTTCGCGCCGGGGGCTCCGTGGACGCCGCCTCCCGGATGGGCGGTGGCGGAGGCGAGGTAGAGGCCGCGGACGGGGGTCCGGGGGCGGCCGTCGCCGGGCACGGGCCGGAAGAACAGCTGCTGGTGGAGGCTGGTCGTGCCCTGGTTGACGGCACCCCCCACCAGCGCGGCGTCGAGCCGCTCCAGATCCGGCGGTGCGAGGACGCGCCGTGCCTCGATCGCGTCGCGGAACCCCGGGGCGAGGCGCTCGATCCCCGCCTCGACACGGTTCGCGATCGCGTCCTTCTCGCGCGCGTCCCACGCGCCGGTGATGCCGTCGTCGCCGGCGTCGGACCGGATGCGCTGCGGCACGTGCGTGTACCCCCAGGCCGATTCCGTGCCCGCCGGCGAGCGAGAGGGATCCGCCGTGGTCATCTGGCCGAGAACGGTGAAGGGCACGTCCGGCACCTGCTCCATGGCCAGTTGACCGCCGAACCTGGTGAGCGCGTCGACGCCGTCGGCGACGTGGACGGTGCCCGCGCCGTGCGCGTCCTCGCAGGTCCAGGGGATCGGACGGGACAGCGCCCAGTCGACCTTGACGGTGGCGAAGTCCCACTGAAATCGGCTCAGATCGGCGCGGAGGCGGGGCGGCAGGTGTTCCGGGCCGACGAGACGTTCGTAGAGCAGCGGTGCCGGCACGTCGGCGAGCACGGCCCGCCGCACGGGCGTCTCCATGCCGTCGGCGGTGCGTACGGAGACGGCGCGGCCGTCGCGGACCAGCACCTCGGTCACCGCGTGTCCGCAGCGCAGCTCGCCACCCCGGTCGAGGAGTCTGGCGACGAGGGCCTGCGTGAGCCGGCCCGCCCCGCCGACGGGGACGGGGAAGCCGTGGGCCTGCCCGAGCATGGACATCAGCCAGCCGAACCCGCCGCCGAGCGCGGATTCCGGTCCCAGGTCGGCATGAAGGGCGTTGCCCGCGATCAGCAGCCTGCCTCCTTCGCCGGCGAAGTGCTCCTCGCCGAAGCGGCGGGCGGGCAGGAGCAGGGTGCGCGCGAGGCGCAGCCCTTCGGCGGCGCGGGCGCGCGCGGCGAGCCGCAGGCCGGACCGGACCGGGGGGAAGGGCGTGAAGAGGCACGCCACGAGGTCGTCACCGTAGCGGCACCACAGGTCGTACAGGCGGTACCAGGCGTCGGCGTCCGCGGGGGAGAAGCGGGCCAGTGAGGCCGCGGTCCGCTCGACGTCGCGGCTCAGGACCGCACAGCGTCCGTCCGGGAGGGGATGGCCCACGACGGCGGGCGCGTGGCTCCAGCGGAGTCCGTACCGTTCCAGTCCGAGGTCCCGGAGGACGGGCGAGGCCGCGGCCAGGGGATAGAACGCGCTGAACGTGTCGTGGACGTAGTCGGGATGGACGCCCCGGTCGCTGCGTACCGCACCTCCCGGTTCCCCCTGGGCTTCGAGGACGGCCACGTCCCAGCCGGCGTCGGCGAGGAGGTTGGCGGCCACCAGTCCGTTGGGGCCCGCCCCGATGACGACCGCGTCCCGGGCGGTCCGCGTGCCGGCCGGGGGGTGGGAGCCGGCCGCGGCGTCAGGCGGGGCCACGGTGCTCCGCCTTCCCCGATGCGACGGCTCCGCCTTCGGCGGCCCTGCCCTCGACGATCCTTCCGAGGCGCGCCAGCATCCCTCGGTGTCGCAGGCGCAGGAACGCGTCCAGCACGGCGTTGTGCCAGCGTGCCGCAGGACCGCGCAGGGGGTGCTCGTCGACGACGACGAGGGTCTCGTCCCCCCAGGGTTCGACACGGAAGGCGATGCGGGCGCTGCCGAGTCCGCTCATCGCCTCCAGTTCCAGGCGCCGGACCGGCTCGCAGAGGCGGGAGACGGTGCGGCCTCGATAGGTCCAGGGGCCCGCCTTCAGCGAGTACGCGAGTTCGGAGCCCTCGGCCGGCCACTCCGGATCCTTCTGCACGGAGTCGTGGGCGCCCACGACCCATCGGGAGTACGACCGGCCGTCGCTCAGGACGGACCAGACGTCCTGGGGGGCGGCGTGCACGAGGCGATGCCACTGTGCCATGACCTCGAACCTCCTCGACTGGACGAAGCGGACGGGAGACCTGCTGCGTTGCGCTCGGCGGACGTCCGTCAGCCGGGCCGGGGGCGACGTGCCGCGACCGCCTTCAGCGCCGCCGTCGAGGCCGCCGCCGCGCAGGCCGCCGCGACGGCCCGGCGGGCGGCGGTACGGGCACCCGCGTGCCGCCCGCCCCGGATGCCGGCCGTGGCCCCGGAGGGCTCGTGGAGCACGCCGGTGGAGAGGGGTGCGGTGCCGGCGGCGTCCAGATAGCCGTGCTCGATGCGGCGGGAGATGACACCGCGGACCAGCCCCGGCGCGGCGGCGTACAGCCTCGGCAGCAGCCGCGCTCCCGGGCCGACGACGACGCGCCGCCGTGGCCGGGCGGCGGCCCGCACGATGCGGCGCGCCACCCGTTCGGGCGTCGCGACGGCGGGCAGCCTGCGCACGCGGCGCCGGGTGTGGTTGGCCGCGTGCGAGAAGAAGGGGGTGTCCACGCCCGCGGGCAACACGGTGCAGACGGTGACGCTACCGGTGCCGGTGCCGCTGAGGGCCAGTTCCTCGCGCAGCACGTCGTCGAGCATGACCAGGGCGGCTTTGGAGACGGCATAGGCGCCCATGTACGGGGCGGGGACGGCGCCGCCGAGGACGGACGAGACGTTGATGAGCACGCCGCGCGGCCGGCGGCGGAGCGCCGGGAGTGCGGCACGGGTTCCGTTGAGGACGCCCAGCACGTTGACGTCCCAGAGGCGGCGCACATCGTCCACGGGCAGCCGGTCCAGGCGGCCGATGAGGCCGACGCCGGCCGCGTTCACCCACACGTCCATGCCGCCGTAGTGGGTGAGTGCCGCCTCCGCGACGCGCACCATGGCGTCCGGGTCGGTGACGTCCCCCGGGACGGCCAGTGCCTGTGCCTCGGGGTGCTCGTCGGCGCACTGCCGCGCCACCTCTTCCAGGGCTTCCGTGCTACGGGCCGTGACCACCAGCCTCGCGCCCTGCCGGGCGAAGGCGACGGCGGCGGCACGGCCGATCCCGCTGGAGGCGCCCGTCACGACGACGACGGGCCCGGGTGTCCGAGCGTTCGGAGGTTCCTTCACGTCCCGCGAGTGACCCGGATCGCCGGTCCTAATCCTCCCCAGGACATTCCGGGCGGAAGCGACCGGCAGGCCGCGCCGTCCCCACGGCATGATCAACCTCGACTTCGACGAGGAGGGCCGCCTCGTCGGCATCGAGGTGCCGGCCGCCGACGCGAAGCTGCCCGCGTACCTGCTCCGGTCCGCGGAGCGCCTGGACGCCGATGAGGCGTGAGGCGTGCGGGGCAGTGCGGGGCCTCCTCGGCCTCACCCCCGTCGCATCGCGTCCCGCGCCGTCAGGGCCGCGTGGAGGGTCAGGAGGTCGGTGCCTCGGGCGGCGTCCAGGCCGGTGAGGTCCGCGACCTTGCGGAGGCGGTAGTCGACGGTGTTGGGGTGGACCTGGAGCCGTGCGGCGGCGCGGCGGCGGTCGAGGCCGCAGGCGAGGAAGGCGCGGAGAGTGCCCACGAGTTCGGGGCGGGCGTCCAGCGGGGCGAGCAGTGCGGCGAGGCCGGCCCGTGCCGGGCTCGGGCGGCTCAGCTGGTATTCGAGCAGGACGTCGTCCAGCAGGTACAGGCCGGGTTCCCGGCCGGACGCCTCGGCGACCTCGCGCACCTCGGCCGCCAGCCGGGCGGCCTCCGCGACGCCCTCCGGGGGCGCGGCGACCGCCGCCACCAGCAGGTCGGCTCCGCACATGCGGGCGAGGTGGCCGACCAGCCCGGCGAGCCGGTCCCGGTCCGCAGAGCCGAAGGCCGCGGGCGCGGTGTCGCAGGGGAAGAGCACCAGGCCGCCGTCGCCGGACAGCGCGGACAGCGGCACGCCCGTCGTGTGCCGCTGCAACTCGCCCCGCAGCCGCCGGAGTTTACGGCGCACCACGACGAACCGGTTCACCCCGGGCAGCAGTTCGTCGGGGTGCGGGCCCACGGCGATGCTCAGTGCCAGGTAGCAGGGCGGGAGACGGACGCCGGCCCGGTCGGCGGCGCTCTGCGGGCTGCCGCCCTCCAGCAGCCGGGACAGCAGCGACTGCAGGGCGACCTGCTCGTCGCTGAGCGCCGCCTGCCGCTCCTGGACGTACCCGGCGGCGACGGCCGAGCTCACCTGCCGCAGGTAGCCGAGGACGCGCCGCTGCACCAGCAGCGCGTCCCGCAGGTCGCCCGGCCGGACCGCCGCGAGGACGTGGTCGGAGCACTCCTCCGCGCCGAGGTGGTACGCCCCGACGACGGCCTCCAGGGGCACGCCCTCGTCCGCGCGCTGCGCCGCGGACTCGCGGACGGCCGCCTGCTCGGCCTCCCCCAGCGGCTCGCCGGTGCGCAGCAGTTCGGCGCAGGTCCGGATGGCGCGGCCCGTCTGCCGCGCGATCTCGCCGCGCAACTGCTCGGAGGGCAGCGTCCCGTAGACGGGCACCTGCTCCACGAGCCGGGCCATGACCGCCGACTCCAGTTCCGCCGCGGCGGCCAGCAGACGTTTGTGCACCGGTACGCCGCCGAAGTGGGGCACCGGGCCGGTGCCGCCCTCTGTGTTGGATCCGGTCACAAACCGCCTCGCGCATCTCTGTCGTACGCAACGGAGGCGCGGTCCCGCACGCGCTCCATCATGGTCTCCGGGAATTCCCTACCGGTTGGTAACACATCCCCCCGGTCCTTGTCAGCCAGGGGCGGAACGCGGCAGCGCCGCCCCTCGCCCCCTCTCCTCCCCCCACCCGAGTCCGTCACTGTCACGAATCGAGGGAGCATGACCCAGGCGGCCGTTCGAATGATCGCCGTGTCCGTCGCCACCGCAGCGGCCATGACCACCGCTCCGACGGCCGTCGCCGTCGAATCGACAACCGCAGCACCCGCGACAGCCGCGGCGACGGCGTCGGCGAGCGACCCGTTCTACGCGTACGACGGCAGTGAGCCGCTGTCCTCGTTCGCGCCGGGCGCCGTGCTCAAGACCCGCACGCTGCAGTACCACCTCCTCGGCATCCCCACGCCGGTGAGGGCGATCCAGCTCCTCTACCGCACCACAGACGCCCAGGGCCGCCCGGCCGCCAACGTGACCACGGTCGTGCGCAGTCACCACGGCGACGGCAGCAGGGCCGTGTCCTACCAGTCGTTCTACGACTCGCTCGACCCCGAGGACGGTCCGTCGCGCGCCATCGCCGGCGACGTCACCCTCGGCGGCCTCATCCCCAACAGCGAGAGCGCCTTCCTCGCGCCGCTCCTGCTGAAGGGCTACGACCTGGTCATCCCCGACACCCAGGGCCAGCGCGCCGACTTCGCCGCGGGACCCGAGTACGGGACCAACACCCTGGACTCGATCCGCGCCGCGACCCGCTCCGCGGAGACCGGTCTGAACAGCGGCACCCGGTTCGGCCTCATGGGCTACTCCGGCGGGGCCATCGCCACCGGCTGGGCCGCCGCGCTCGCCCCCGGCTACGCCCCCGACGTGAACGACCGGCTCGTCGGCTTCACCGAGGGCGGGCTGCTCGTGGCCCCCGCGCACAACCTCAGGTACGTGGACGGGTCCGTCGTCTGGACCGGTGTCATCCCCATGGCGGTCATCGGCGTCGCCCGCTCCTACGACATCGACCTCAGGCAGTACCTGAGCCCGTACGGCCTGCAGGTGTACGACGAGCTGGAGAACGCCTCCATTCTGGAGGCCAACGGCCGCTACCCCGGGCTGACCTGGAAGAAGATGGCGAAGCCCGAGTACGCCGACCCCAACTCCGTGCCCGAGTTCCTCACCGCGGTCAACAAGCTGAACCTCGGCTCCGCCGCCACCCCGACCGTCCCCGGCTTCATCGCCCAGGGCAACGCGGGCGTCCTGGAGGGCACCTTCAACAACCCTCCGGGCATCGGCACGGGAGACGGCGTCATGGTCTCCGGCGACGTACGGGCGCTCGCCCGGCAGTACTGCGCCACCGGCAACACCGCCATCAAGTACAGCCAGTACGACCTGCTCAGCCACCTGGGCGCGCCCGTGGTCTGGGCGCCCGCCGCCATCGCCTGGCTGGACGACCGCTTCGCGGGCAGGACGGCCCCGTCCGACTGCGGCCGCATCCCGGCGGGGAACTCCCTCGAACCGGAGAAGGCCGCCCCGACGTCCTGAGCCCGCCCGAGGGCCCTGCCGCACCGCCCGCACCGAGCCCTGCCGTGCCGATCGGGCCTGGCCGGCAGGGCCCGGCTGCCGCCAGCCGTCGGCTCAGCGCTCCGGGCGGTACGTGGCGATGATGACGCCGCTGCTGGTGGGCCGGGCGCCGACGAGCCGGAGCTTCTTCAGCGCCATGTCGTCGGTGAACAGCTTGTTGCGGCCTTCGCCTGCGACCACCGGGTGGATCAGCAGGACGAGTTCGTCGAGCAGGTCCAGCTCCAGCAGCGAGCGCACCAGCGTGGGGCTGCCGGCGACGGTGATGTCCTTGCCCTCGCCCGCCTTGAGCTCCTCGATCGCGGTCACGAGGTCGCCCTTGATCAGGGTGCTGTTCGCCCAGTCGTCGACGCTGTCGAGCGTCGAGGAGACGACGTACTTGGGCGACTCGTTGATCCACTTCGCGAAGCCGGCGTCCTCGCCGCTGGTGACCGTCGGCCAGTATCCGGCCCATTCGGTGAAGGTCACCCGGCCCAGCAGGATCGTGTCGGCGGTCTCCAGCGTGTCGGCCAGCGCCGCGCCCATCTCCTCGTCGAACGCGAACTGCCACTCGTTCGGCGACTGGGCGACGCCGTCCAGCGAGACGAACAGACCCGAAACGACCTTGCGCATGATTCCTCCACGACGAATGCAGGGGTCCGGCCCGCTCCGCGGCCGGGGCGGCCGATTCCCTCGGCCACGTGAGGAACAGTAGGCAGGCGCCGGGGGTCAGGTCTTGTACAGAAGCGACAGCGGCTCCGTCGTGTCCGGCCGGCTCAGCTGCGTGGCGGTCCGTCCCACGTACCGCTTCAAGGACCGCGCCAGATGCGGCTGGTCGAAGTACCCGAGCCGGTGCACGACCTCCTGGGCCGGCACGCCCTCCTGGATCGACACCGCCGCCTGGCGCGCGCGGTGGATCTGCCGGACGGCGCCCTGCGTCAGTCCGGTCGCGGCGACGAAACGCCGCTGCAGGGTGCGGTCGGTGACGTCGGGGGCCGCGCCGCCGAGCACCGCCGGAACGACGGGGTCGAGGTCCACGATGCCCTCGCGCACCATCCGGCGCACGAACGCCTCGGCGTTGTCGTAGTCGGGGACGTGCCAGGCGGAGCCCTTCAGCCACACCGAACGCCGCGTCACATCGGGGATCGCCACGTTGACGCCCACCAGCCGGCTGACCGGGATGTGCGGCATCGACGTGCCCAGCGCGAAACTGATGCCGAAGAAGACGGCGTCGCCGGGGACCGGGGCGGGGGACGCCTTCGCCTCCGGTCCCAGCACGGCCGCCTGCACCTCGCCCCGGTGCTCCCAGAACACCAGCTCCCAGTGCGAGGTCGCGACCGACATCATCCGGCTGACGTCCTCGCTGCGGCTGCGCCAGACCCGCTCGATGAACGGCAGTTCCGACGGCCGGCTCTCGATCTCCAGGCCCAACGCCCTTCCCTCCCCCGCAACACCGCACCCCGCCCGCTCCTCGGTCCGGAGCGCGGCGTGCGGGCAGTATCGCCCGGCTTCTTGTGCTCCGCACCACGCAACAGGTCGTACGAACCCGCCCGCAGGCCGGTTACCGGAGAGTAGGGTGACCCGGGCCGGCCACTCCTTCCCACCCGGACCAGGAGGACACGTGTCCGACGACCCGCTGACGGACTTCGTACGCGAACGGTTCACGCACGAGGGCCGCAGCCATGCCGTGCTGCGCTCGGGGACCGGGCCGGCCGTCATCGTGATGGCGGAGGTGCCCGGCATCACGCCGAAGGTCGCCGGATTCGCGCGCCGCGTCCGCGACATCGGCTGCACCGTCGTGATGCCCGACCTGTTCGGCGTCGCCGGACGTGACCCCGACCCGAAGGCCCACGGCCGCACGGGCACGGTGAGGACGGGGCTGCGCGCCTTCGCGCAGATCTGCGTCAGCCGCGAGTTCACGATCCTTGCGGCCGGCCGCACCTCCCCCGTCGTCACCTGGCTCCGCGCCCTCGCCGTGCGCGAGCACGAGCGGTGCGGCGGCCCGGGCGTGGGCGCGGTCGGCATGTGCTTCACCGGCGGGTACGCCCTGGCCATGGCCACCGACGACCGCCTGCTCGCGCCCGTGCTGTGCCAACCGTCCCTCCCCCTGGCCGTCACCGCGCGCAACCGCCGTTCGATCGACATCTCCCCCGGCGACCTGCGCAAGGTCCGACAGCACTGCGCCGAGGGCCTGACCGTCCTCGGGCTGCGCTTCCGCGGCGACCGGCTCGTGCCCGAGGCACGGTTCGACCTGCTGCGCGAGAAGCTCGGCCCGTCCTTCGTGGCGGTCGAACTCGACGACGGCGCCGCGAACCCGGACGCTCTGCTGCCCCCGCACTCCGTCCTGACCGAGCATCTCGTCGACGAACCGGGCCAGCCCACCCGCCAGGCCCTCGACCAGGTCCTCGACCACTTCCGCCGACGGCTCCTGACCCGGTGCTAGCGTGCCGTACGGCCCGTGCGGCAGCGCCGACCGCGCGCACGGGGGCCGTACGGGCACGACCAGAGGAAGACACGCAGCCATGACCGCACGGTTCACGCCGTTCGACGAGCTCGACGAGAAGATCGTCGCGACCCTGATGGAGAACGCGCGGGCGAGCTTCGCCGAGATCGGCGCGGCGATCGGTCTGTCGGCCACCGCCGTCAAGCGCCGTGTGGACCGGCTGCGCAAGGCCGATGTGATCACGGGCTTCCGCGCCACCGTCCGGCCCTCCGCGCTCGGCTGGCGAACCGAGGCGTACGTCGAGGTGTACTGCGACAGCGCCGCACCACCCAGGCGCCTCGCGGAGGTGGCCCGCAAGTACCCGGAGATCGCGGCGGCCATGACAGTGACGGGGGCGGCCGACGCGCTGCTGCACGTCAGGGCCACGGACGTGGAGCACTTCGAGGAGGTGCTGGAGCAGATCCGCAGTGAGCCCTTCATCCGCAAGACGGTCAGCTACATGGTCCTCTCGCACCTGCTGCCGGACAGCCCGGAGGCGGGCGCCAGCTCGTCCGCGTCGGAGTCCGCGGCGACGCCTGCCTCCGGGACCGGTTCAGAGCCCGTACCGGGGTCCGCCTCGGGGTCCGCACCGTGGCCCGCTTTCGGCGACACGCCGGGGGACGCAGCAAACCTGCTCTGAGCCCGGGAACCGCGCAGCGATCGTGCGCGTACGCGCAGCTTCCTCTTCTTGTCGCGCGAATCGGCCCCTTTCTACGGTGGGACCATCCCTCACCGCCGTGGAACGGAGGACCTTCTGTGCCCGTGGGCCGTACCCCGCTCAGCCGTGACCGGCGCCCCCGGCGCTATCTCATGTGCGAGCCGCGCCATTTCGAAGTGCGCTACGCGATCAACCCGTGGATGGACACGGACACCCCCGTGGACACCGCGCTCGCCCGCGAGCAGTGGGCGCGTCTGGTCCAGGTCTACCGGGACCACGGCCACACGGTGGAGACGGTGAGCCCGGTCGAGGGCCTGCCGGACATGGTGTTCGCCGCGAACGCGGCCGTGGTGGTGGACGGCCGGGTCCTCGGCTCGTCCTTCCACGCACCGGAACGGCGGCCGGAGTCGGCGGCGTACGAACTCTGGTTCAAGAACTCCGGGTTCGACGTCCACCCGCCCGGTTCGGTGTGCGAGGGCGAGGGCGACCTCGTGCCGTGCGGCCCGTACATCCTCGCGGGTACGGGCTTCCGTACCGAGTGGGCGGCCCACCGGGAGGCGCAGGAGTTCTTCGGCCGGCCGACGATCAGCCTCCAGCTGGTCGATCCCCGCTTCTACCACCTCGACACGGCGCTCTTCTTCCTCGGCGAGGAAGGCGACGGCGAAGGCCAGGACGACGGCGACGGCAACGGAACCGGCAGGCGCGCGGGGAACATCGCGTACTACCCCCCGGCCTTCTCCCCCGGCAGCCGTGAGGTCCTGCGCCGGCTCTACCCGCGGGCGGTGATCGCCTCCGAGGACGACGCCCTGGCGTTCGGGCTGAACTCCGTCTCCGACGGGCGCCACGTCTTCATCGACCCTCAGGCGCAGGGTCTGGTCGACCAGCTCGCCGACCGAGGCTATGTCCCCGTCCCCGTCGACCTCTCGGAGTTCCGCAAGGCCGGCGGGGGCATCAAGTGCTGCACCCAGGAGATCCGCTCATGACCAGCCCCGTCACCTCCCTCCCCGCGCCCGGCTCCGGTTCCCGGACGCGCTCGTCGGAGGAGCTGATCCGCGCCGAGGCCCCGGTGCTCGCGCACAACTACCACCCGCTGCCCGTCGTCGTGGCCCGGGCGGAGGGCAGCTGGGTCGAGGACGTCGAGGGCCGCCGCTACCTCGACATGCTGGCCGGTTACTCGGCCCTCAACTTCGGGCACCGCCACCCCGCCCTCACCGAGGCCGCGCACCGCCAGCTCGACGAGGTCACGCTCACCTCCCGGGCCTTCCACCACGACCGGCTGGCCGGCTTCGCCGAGGGCCTGGCCCGGCTGACCGGCCTCGACATGGTCCTGCCGATGAACACCGGCGCCGAGGCCGTGGAGAGCGCGGTCAAGGTGGCCCGGAAGTGGGCGTACGAGGTCAAGGGCGTCGCTCCGGACCGGGCGACGATCGTCGTCGCGGACGGCAACTTCCACGGCCGCACGACGACGATCGTGAGCTTCTCGACGGACGAGTCGGCCCGCGCCGGCTTCGGGCCCTTCACCCCGGGCTTCCGGGTCGTCCCGTACAACGACCTCGCCGCGCTCGAAGCGGCCGTGGACGAGACGACGGCGGCTGTGCTGATCGAGCCGATCCAGGGCGAGGCGGGCGTCCTGATCCCCGACGACGGCTACCTCACGGGGGTGCGCGAGCTGACCCGGCGCGCGGGCTGTCTCTTCATCGCCGACGAGATCCAGTCGGGCCTGGGGCGCACGGGCCGCACGCTGGCCGTCGACCACGAAGCGGTCCTTCCGGACGTGCTGCTCCTGGGCAAGGCGCTGGGCGGCGGCATCGTGCCGGTGTCCGCGGTGGTCGCCCGCCGTGAGGTGCTCGGCGTGCTGCGGCCGGGTGAGCACGGTTCGACGTTCGGGGGCAACCCCCTGGCGGCGGCGGTCGGTTCGGCCGTGGTCGACCTGCTGGCCACCGGTGAGTTCCAGCGGCGGGCCGCCGAGCTGGGCGGCGTACTGGACCGCGAACTGGCCTCCCTGGTCGGCTCGGGCGTCACGGCCTACCGGTCGCGCGGGCTGTGGGCGGGCGTGGACGTCGATCCCGCGGTCGGCACGGGGCGGCAGATCAGCGAACGGCTGCTCGCGGAAGGCGTGCTGGTCAAGGACACGCACGGTTCGACGATCCGGCTCGCACCGCCGCTGACCATCACCGAGGAGGAGCTGCTGTCCGCGCTCGCGGTCCTGCGCAAGGTCCTGGCGTAGCGGCGCCGCCGGCCCTCGAAACGCCTGTGAGGCCCGCCCCGGGACGGGGGCGGGCCTCTCTGCTGCCGTCAGCGGTCGGCGTACGGCAGCAGGGCCATCTCGCGGGCGTTCTTGATGGCGGTGGCGAGGGCGCGCTGCTGCTGGACGGTCACGCGGGTGACGCGCCGGCTGCGGATCTTGCCGCGGTCGGAGATGAACTTCCGCAGCAGGTCGGTGTCCTTGTAGTCGATGTATGTGATCCCGGCCGCGTCGAGGGGGTTGGGGCGGGACTTGAGGGGCTTGCGCGGGTCGTGGCGTCGGGCCATCGCGGCGTCTCCTTGGTGGGGTGCTTCTCGAAAGTGGTCAGGCGGCGTCGAGGAGGGAGTCGAAGGCGGCGGGCAGGTGCTTCCACGCCTCGCGTCCCGACGCGTACTCCGCGTCCGTCAGGAGGCAGGAGTCCAGGAGCCGTTCCAGGCCGTCCCGGTCGAGGCCGGGCGAGGTGAAGACGAGGTGCTGGCAGCAGTCGCCGTGCTCCGTGTGCCAGTCGAGCGCGGCCGCGGCGCGGCGCACGGGAGGGACCATCTCCCAGGCCGCGTCCGGCAGCGACGCCAGCCAGGGGCCGGCGTTCTCCACGCACAGCGCCCCGCCGGCCGCGTCCCAGTGGAGCAGGGTGTCGGGACGGTCGGCGAGCCAGAACCGGCCGCGGCTGCGGGCGGCGGCGCAGCACAGGTCCTCGAGCGCCTGGTAGAGCCGTTCGGGGTGGAACGGGCGGTGGCGCCGCCAGACGAAGGTGGCGACGCCGGCCTCGTCCGCCTCCTGCGGCAGCAGCGCGCAGGCGGGGTGCTGGGCCGCGGCCGCGGCCTCGACGTCGAAACCGGCGAGGGCGGCCCGGGCGAGTTCGGCGGAGGCCGCCGGGATGCGCCGTGCGGTGGGGTGCAGCTGGGCGAGGAGGGCGCGGTCCTCGTCGTCGGCCGCGTCGTTGTCGACGACGGCGAGGACGGGCGCGTACTCGAGCTGCCGCGCCCAGGTGTCGGCGACGGTCCGCCGGTCGGTGGGGGCGGCGGCAAGGCCGGCGTCGGCCAGGTCGTCCCCGTTGCCGAGGCAGGGCAGGACGAGGGCGGGATCCACGGCGGTGATCACGTTCGTCAGGCTCAGCCGGTCGTTGCCGTGTCCGGCGATGACCTCCGCCATGGCCTTCGGCTCGACGGAGTCCCACAGTTCGACCACGGCGAGGCGGGTCAGGCCGCTGTCGGCCATCCGTTCCAGTTCCGGGACGAGGTCCTCGCGCAGGGCGCAGCAGGCGCAGTCGTTGACGAGGGGCGTCTCGCCCCGGGAGACGGTGCCGGTGGCGTCGCGGATCAGCCGCAGGACGGTGCCGTCGCCGGCCGCCGACAGATCGTGGTGCAGCGCCACACTCCCCGGAACGGCCTGGAGCAGGCGGTCGACGACCTCCGTCCGGGCCTCGGCGTGCAGGCCGGCGACGAGGACGACGGGCATCTGGTGGACGTGCTCCATCAGCGGGCTCCGTAGCGGCGCTGGAACTTCTCGACGCGGCCGGCGGTGTCGAGGACGCGTGCGGTGCCCGTGTAGAAGGGGTGGCTCGCGGAGGAGATCTCGACGTCGACGACGGGGTAGGTGTTGCCGTCCTCCCACTCGATCGTCTTGTCGCTGGTCATGGTCGAGCGGGTGAGGAACGCGGTGCCGGAGGCGGTGTCGCGGAAGACGACGGGCTCGTACGCGGGGTGGATTCCGGGCTTCATGGAAGGGCCTTTCGACGGCGTGGGGCGGGAGCTGGGTGCGGCGCGGGTCAGCGCTCTTCGCGGAAGTCGACGTGGCGGCCGACGACCGGGTCGTACTTGCGGAGCACCAGCCGGTCCGGGTCGTTGCGCCGGTTCTTGCGGGTGACGTAGGTGAACCCGGTGCCCGCCGTCGAACGGAGCTTGATGACCGGGCGGATCTCGTTGCGTGCCATGCGGCTAGTATACGACAATGATTTCCATTACCAACACGCTCCCCCAGCGAGAAAGGCGGCTGTCCTCATGTCGGCCCACTGCCAACTGACCGGCGCCAAGCCCGGCTTCGGCAACTCCATCTCCCACTCGCACCGGCGCACCTCGCGCCGCTTCGACCCGAACATCCAGCGCAAGCGCTACTGGCTGGCGAGCGAGGGGCGGTACGTCCGGCTCACCCTGAGCGCCAGGGCGATCAAGACCGTGGACGTGATCGGTGTCGAGGCGGCCGTGGCGCGGATCCGCGCGCGGGGAGGGAAGGTCTGATGGCGAAGAAGAGCAAGATCGCGCAGAACGAGAAGCGGAAGGCGGTCGTCGAGCGGTACGCCGCCCGGCGGGCCGAGCTCAAGGAGGTCATCCGCCGCCCGTCGTCCACCGCGGCCGAACGCGAGGCCGCCCAGGCTGAACTGCGACGGCAGCCGCGCGACGCCAGCCCCACGCGCGTGCGCAACCGCGACAGCGTCGACGGACGCCCGCGGGGCTACCTGCGCACGTTCGGACTCTCGCGGGTGCGGATGCGGCAGCAGGCCCACGCCGGATTCCTGCCGGGAGTGACGAAGTCCTCCTGGTAGCCGCCGCACCGGCTCGGGGCGGCCCCGCGGGGCCGCCCCGAGCGCCCGCAGGCGACACCCGCCGGCGGCTGGCGGGATCTTTTCCCTCTCCGACGCCTTCCCCGCTCGGGGAGACGTACGGCATCGTGGTCACCTGCGAGCACGGGCGGGCCGTCCGGACGTCTCCGGCGAACCTCTCCGGAGCCCCGGCGGGCACCCGGCCGGGCCGCGTGAGCGGGAGGCGCGGTGCGGGGTTTCGGGGCAGACTGGGCTCTGCAGAGAGGTGTCGAGTCCTGTTGGGGGCCCTGAGGGTGAACGACGGCAGCGGCGGACGGAGACTGCCCGGCCGCGGCTCGGCGGGGCGGGACCCGGCGGCACGCCGCTCGGCCGCCGAGAGCGTGCGGTTCCGGTGGAGCAGGGGCGTCCTGGCACCGGACCGGGTCAGTACGCGCAGCAGACTCGCCTGGCTGAATTCCGCCACCTCCAGGATCGGCACGACCCTGGAGGTGGAACGCACCGCGCAGGAGCTCGCCGAGTTCACCGTCCCGCGATTCGCCGACGGGGCGGCCGTCGACATCCTGGAGAGCGTGCTGCGCGGCGAGGAGGGCGCCCGGTGGACGGAGCCGGGCATCCCGGCCATGCGCGCCATGGCGGTGACCGCCATCGACGAGCTCTCCGACCTGGAGCCGACCCCGGTGGGCGAGACCGTCGTCCACTCCGAGCAGCCGCACGAGACCCTGCTCCACCAGTACTGCCTGCGGCAGGGGAAGCCCGTGCTGCTGAGCCGGATGCGCACCGACGACTTCGTACGCGTCGCCCCGACCGCGAGCGGCGCCGCCAAGATGCGGGCCGCCGGCGTGCACAGCTACCTGGCCGTGCCGCTGATCGCCCGCGGGCTGCTGCTCGGCAGCGCCGACTTCGTCCGGGGCCCGGGGACCCCGCCGTTCTCCCCCACCGATCTGGCCCTGGCGGAGCAGCTGGCCTCCAAGGCGGCCGTCTTCATCGACAACGCCCGGCTGTACACGCGGGAACGCGAGCACGTCGTCTCCCTGCAGCGCAGCCTGCTCCCGCGGGTGACCCCGGCGGCGCCGGGCCTGCTGGTGCACTCCGAGTACGCGCCCTCGGCGGCGCACCACGGCGTGGGCGGGGACTGGTACGACGTGATGGCCCTGCCCGGCGGGCGGACGGCCCTCATGGTGGGGGACGTGATGGGCCACGGGCTGCCCGCCGCCGCCACGATGGGGCGGCTGCGGACCGTCGCCCGCACGCTGATGACCCTGGACACCGCGCCCGAACGGATTCTGGCGCGGCTCGACCTGGCCACCCGCGACCTGGAGGACGACCAGGTCGCGACCTGCCTGTGCGCGGTCTACGACCCCGCCGACTCCACCTACACGCTGGCCAGCGCCGGGCATCTGCCGCCCCTGCTCCTCGACGGGCGCGGCGGCGCCGAGTTCGTCCGCGTCCCGGCCGGTGCGCCGCTGGGCGCCGGGGTGATCCCGTACGACCCGCTGCGGCTGCGGGTGCCGGAGGGCGCCCACCTCGTCATGTACACGGACGGCCTGGTGAAGACCCGGGGCGAGGACGTGGACGACCAGCTGGACCGGCTCCGTACGGCGGCGCTGGGCCTGGCGCCAGGGACCCTGGAGCGGGGCGGTCTCGTGGAGCGTGCGCCGGCCGCCGCCGCGCGCTTCGACGAGGCGGTGCTCCTGGTCACCACGAGCGCCGCGCTGCCGGCCGGGGACCTGCGCGTGTGGGAGCTGCCCCGGGACGGGCGGGCCGCCTCCGTCGCCCGGGGCCTGGTCACCGACCAGCTCGCCGCCTGGGGGCTCTCGGAACTCGCCGACGTCTCCGAGCTCGTCGTGTCCGAGCTCGTCGGCAACGCCCTGCGGTACGGGAACGGCCCCGGCATGCTGCGCCTGATGCGCGGGGAACGGCTCGTCGTGGAGGTCTCGGACACGGGCCCCGACCTGCCCCAGATCCAGCACGCGGACCTCAGCGACGAGGGCGGCCGGGGGCTCCAGCTCATCAACATGCTGTGCCGCAGGTGGGGTTCCTGCCGCACGGTCACCGGCAAGGTGGTCTGGGCCGAGCAGAACATGCCCTCCTGAGGAGGCCACGGCGCGGTGCGGGCCGCCTCAGGCCTGCGCCAGTTCGCCGAGCAGCTTCCATGTGCGGCGGCGGTCGTCCTCGCCGCCGATCTCCGTCGCGGTGAACACCACCTCGGTCGCCCCCGCCTCGCGGTAGCGGCGTACCTCGGCGGCGACGGTCTCCTCGTCGCCGAGGACGGCGAGGTCGGCGGCCCGGTCGACGCCGGAGAGCTCCAGGGCCCGCCGGTACGAGGGGATCCGCTCGTAGAGGGCGAGGGACTCGGCCGCGCGCTGCCGCACGCCCTCGGGGTCGGCCGTGACCACGCCCGGCACGAGGGCCACGATCCGCGGGGCGGGCCGGCCCGCCGCCTCCGCCGCGGCCGTGACGGCCGGGACGAGGTGCTCGCCGAGCGCGCGCGGGCCCGCCAGGAACGGCAGGATGCCGTCGGCGAGTTCGCCGCTGACCCGCACCGCCTGCGGCCCCATGGCCGCCACCAGGACCGGGACCGGCGGCCGGGCACCCGGCACCGCTCCCGAGTACGGCGTCCGCGCGGTCAGCAGCTCGCCCCGGTGGTCGGCCTCGCCCGTCTCCAGGAGCGGCCGCAGGGCGGTGAGGAACTCCCTGAGCAGGCCGATGGGCCGCTCGTACGCGAGGCCGAAGCCGGTCTCGGTGAGGTGCTTGGTGCCGAGCGCGAGCCCCAGGTGGTAGCGGCCGCCGGTGGCGGCCTGGGCGGTCTGCGCCTGGCTGGAGACCAGCAGGGGGTGCCGGCCGAAGATCGGGATCGCGGCCGTGCCCACCTGCAGGGCGGGCACCTCGCGTCCGACGACGGCGGCCAGCATGGGCGAGTCGTACGCGAAGGTCTGGCCGAACCACGCGGACCGCAGGCCGGCGTCCGCCGCTTCGCGGGCGAGCCGCACGGTGGTGTCGAGGGGCAGCTGGCGGGCGGTCGTGCCGAGGGTCACTCCGAGAGTCATGTAGGCGGCAACCGGCGTCTCCGGCCACGCCATTCCTGTTCCGTGTGAACAGCATGTTGCGGCTTCGGGGGGCTGTGAGGTTTGGGGCCGCGGGGACGGGCGAGACGCCGGGCAGACGTCCCAGCGGATCCGACGGACGAGGATGCATCATGACCGGCATGACGACGGAACCCGGCCGCCCGGCCGGGCCCGAGGACGACATCCTGGAACAGCTTCTGCAGCAGCACGAGGAGATCCGGAACCTGTTCGCCGAGACGCTCGAGTCGGAGGGCGAGGCCAAGCAGCAGTGCTTCGACGAGCTGCGCGGTCTGCTCGCCGTCCACGAGACCGCCGAGGAGATGATCCTGCGGCCGGTGGCCCGACGGGTCGCGGGGAAGGAGGAGGCCGCGGCGCGCAACGACGAGGAGTCGCGGGCGAACGAGGAACTGGCGGCGCTGGAGAAGCTGGACGTGCACAGCGCGGAGTTCGACGCGCGGCTCACCGCCTTCCAGCGTGAGGTGGAGCACCACGCGCAGCACGAGGAGCGGGAGGAGTTCCCCCGCGTCCGCGCGGAGTGCACGCTCGACGACCGGCGCGCGATGGGCCGCCGCCTGCGCGCGGCGGAACGCCTGGCGCCGACGCATCCGCATCCCGGCACGGCCGGTTCGACGGCCGCGCAGTGGACCGTCGGCCCGTTCGTGGCGCTCCTGGACCGCGCCAAGGACGCGTTGCGCCCCGACTGAGCGGCGGTGACGGCGATGCGGCGGAAGAGGAGCGGCGGCGGGGTCGACCCGCGGGCGGTGGCCCTCGGGCAGGGGGCCTTCAACCTGGTGGGCGGGCTGTGGCCGCTGGTCTCGTTGCGTACGTTCGAGCGGGTCTACGGGCCGAAGACGGACGACTGGCTGCAGAAGACCTCGGCCGGGCTGCTGGCCGCGGCCGGGGTCGCCATGCTGCGGGCCTCGGGCAGCCCCGAGGGGCTGCGCCACGCGCGGCGGACGGGGATCGGGACCGCGCTCACGTTCCTGGTCGTGGACCTCGTCTACGTGCCGCGCGGGCGGATCAGCCCGGCGTACTCATGGACGCGGCGAAGGAGACGGCGTGGCTCGTGGCATGGTGCAGAGCGGGCCGGGCCTCGTCCTGGTAGGGCGGTGGGCCCGTACGCCGGCTCCCCCGGAGTGCTCTCCGGGGGAGCCGGCGGTCAGTTGTGGGTGTTCGCGGCGGTCGGTTGTAGGTGCTCGCGGGAGACGGCGGTCAGTCGTGCGTGCCGTCCGCCGGTCCCTCGCCGCCCGCGGCGTCCTTGCCGACCTCGTCGGCCTCGCCGCTCTCGACGTCCTCGCCGTTCTCGCTCCGGAGCGGCATCAGCGCGATGCACTCGACGTCGATCTGGTCGGCGATCTCCATGAGTCCCGTCGCCAGGGACAGGACGGTCTCCGGGTCGAAGTCCGCCTCGCCGGTGTCGGTGGCCTGCAGCCACACGGCCGCGACATGCCTCAGCAGGCCGGTCATCTGGTCGGCGCGCAGCAGGAGGTGACCGTCCGCCAGGTGCATCGGGGCTCCGGGCGACGTCATGACGCACCGTTCCCGGTGCGGCGGCGGGCGGTCGTCGGGAGGGGGTCGGTCGGGGTCGCAGGGCGCGTGCGCGTCATGGGGTTCTCCTCTCCCGTCGGCCACGCCGGCGAGCGGGGCTCCTGTCGGACCGGCTACCCAGGGCGGTGGCGGGTACGCCTCGCTCCCCCGCGGCGCGGCCCCGCCGTGTCAGCCGTCGCGCCAGTCGTCCTCGTGCAGGTGGGAGCCCGCCATCGGGCCCATCCGCAGCATGCCGCCGTCGACGACCCACGAGGCGCCGGTGACGTACGAGGCGTTCGGGCCGGCCAGGAACGCGATGACGGCGGCGACCTCACGGGCGTCGCCGGGGCGGCCGAGCGGGATGCCGGGGCGCTGCTCGGTGTGGACGTCCGTGTCCTCCTGGCCGGTCATGGGCGTCGCGATCTCGCCGGGGGCCACCGCGTTGACGGTGATCCCGTGGACGGCGAGTTCCAGGGCCATGACCTGGGTCAGCAGCCCGAGACCGCCCTTGGCCGCGCAGTAGGGCGCCGCGCCGACGCGCGGCTGGTGCTCGTGCACCGAGGTGACGTTGACGATCCGGCCGCCCTGCCCCTGGCTGATCATGCGGCGCGCGGCGTGCTGTGCGCACAGCAGCGGGCCGACGAGGTCCACGTCGAGGACGTGCCGGACGGTCTCGTGGTCGAGTTCGAGGAAGGGCGTCGCCGTTCCCGTCCCGGCGTTGTTCACCAGGACGTCGACGCCGCCGAGGCGTTCGGCGAGCACGTCGACGACCTCGGCGGCCTCGGGCAGCCGGCTCAGGTCCAGGTGCTCGACGTACGCCTGGCGATCCGCGTGCTGCAGCCGTACCTCGTCGGCCGTCTCCTCGGCGCCGCGCAGATCGCGGTGCCAGGTGAGGCCGATGTCCAGGCCGGCCGCGGCCAGGCGGACGGCCGTGGCCCGGCCGATGCCGGAGTCGGCTCCCGTGACGATGGCGGTCTTGGCGGGGACCGCCCGCGGAATGTTCATGGCGCCTCCCGGGGCCCGTCAGGGTGTGCGGTGTCCGGCACGCCGCCGAAGCCGGATCGGCTGGACGGAGAGGGTCGGCAGTACGGCGTGCACGATGAACGGCAGGGTGCCGGCGATGGTGAGGGTCCCGCGGGTCTCGCCGTCGCGCGCCCGGTGGGGGTCGTCGCCTCTCCGGCTCGTTGTGAAGGCCATGTCGTTCTCCTTCGCCCACGGGGCCCGCCGCCGCACGCGGGCGGCGGCAGGCGGGACCCCGGTCGCGGCGGCGTCAGTCGTCGCCTCGCACGATGTGGCGCTCCGGGTCGGTCGCGTCGCGCTCGTCCGGCAGCGGGGTGTCCGGCTCGATCAGGGCGGGACGGCAGGTGCTCAGAGTGCGGTCGCGCAGGGGAACGGTCTCGTCGGGCGGGGGTATGTCGATCCGGGTGTTCATCCCGGCCATCTCCTCGGGTCGTAGCCCGGCCGTCCGGCCGGAGCGTCGCGCACGCGCCTACCCGACTCTCCTCCGAGAAGTCTTGTTTTTCCGCATTGAACGCCCTTTTGCACGTTTCTCCGATTCGGTGAGATTCGAGGCGAATGCGAGGAGTAGCGCTGCTCCGCCCGGGTAACTGCCGGGCCGATGCAGTTCACCGTCCAGGCCGAGGAGTGTCCGCCATGGCCAGGTCCCACCCCCGCTGGGAACACGCCGTCGTGACCGGAGGTTCGGGGTTCGTCGGTTCCCATCTGTGCGCCGCGCTGCTCTCCGAGGGAACGGAGGTGACGTGCGTCGACGACTTCAGCACCGGCACGCCCGCCAATGTCGCGGACCTGCGGGAGCACCCGGGGTTCCGGCTGGTGGAGGCGGACGTCCGGGAGCCGCTCGCGGTGGACCGGGATCCCGATCTGGTCCTGCACTTCGCCTCGCCGGCGTCCCCCGCCGACTATCTGCGCCTGCCCGTGCACACGCTGGAGACGGGCAGCCTCGGGACGCGGAACGCCCTGGCCCTGGCGCATGCCTGCGGCGCCCGCTTCGTCCTGGCGTCGACCTCGGAGGTCTACGGCGATCCGGAGGAGCATCCGCAGAGCGAGCGGTACTGGGGCCATGTGAACCCGATCGGGCCACGGAGCGTGTACGACGAGGCGAAACGATTCGGCGAGGCGCTGACCACCGCCGCCGCGCGGTCCCGCGGCACGGACACCCTGATCGTGCGGCTGTTCAACACGTACGGGCCGCGCATGCGCGGCTACGACGGGCGGGCCGTGCCGACGTTCATCCGCCAGGCGCTGGCCGGCGAACCGCTCACCGTCTCCGGCGACGGGCGCCAGACCCGTTCGCTCTGCTACGTCGACGACACCGTGAGCGGCGTGCTCGCCGCGGCGGCGCACGGCATGCGCGGCCCCGTGAACATCGGCAACCCGTCCGAGATCTCGATGCTCGACCTGGCCCGCTGGATCGTGGACCTGACCGGCTCGGACTCCCCCATCCGCTTCATCGCGCGGCCCGTCGACGACCCCGCCGTGCGCTGCCCCGACATCACCCTGGCCCGGGACAAGCTCCAGTGGCAGCCCCGGGTCACCGCCGCGCAGGGTCTGCGGCGGACGATCGCCTGGTTCCGGTCCCAAGGGGCCGGCTGAACCGGCCCCTTCCGAGCGGAGCCGCGCCGCGAGCCGCCCGCTCCCCCGCACCCCCTCGAAAGGCCGTCATGCGCGTACTCGGCATCAACGCCCTCTTCCACGACCCCGCCGCCGCCGTGGTCGTCGACGGGATCACCGTCGCCGCCGCCGAGGAAGAACGCTTCTCCCGGCGGAAACACGGCAAACGGCCGGTGCCGTTCGCCGCCTGGGAACTGCCCGAGCAGGCCGCCCGGTGGTGTCTGGAACAGGCGGGTCTGCGCCCCTCGGACCTCGACGCGGTCGCGTACTCCTACGACCCCGCGCTGGCCCGCCCCGCCGCCGAGCTGGGACTCGACGACCCCTGGGACGGCCTGCGCCAGGACTACGCCCGGCACGCCCCCGGCTTCCTGGCCACGGCACTGCCCGGGCTCGACCGGGAGTCGGTCCGGTTCGTCGGGCACCACATGGCCCATGCCGCCTCGTCGGCCTTCGCCGCCGAGGACGCCGAGCGGTCCTCCGTCCTCGTCCTCGACGGGCGCGGCGAACGCGCCTCGCACCTCGCCGCCCGGCGCGTCGGCGACCGGCTCGAACCGCTGCACGCGCAGGAACTGCCCGAGTCGCTCGGCCTGGTCTACGAGGAGCTGACCGAGCACCTCGGGTTCCTGCGCTCCTCCGACGAGTTCAAGGTGATGGCGCTCGCCTCGCACGGCCGGCCCCGGATGCTCGCGGAGCTGCGGCGGTACGTGCACCCCACCGGCGACGGCGGTTTCGTGGCCCACGGGGTGCCGTGGGGCGAGCTGTGCCCGCCGCGCGCCGGGGACGAGCCGTGGACCGCCGCGCACGCGGACGTCGCGGCGAGCACGCAGGCCGTCCTGGAGGAGACGCTGCTCGACCTGGTGCGGTGGCTGCACGGCCGGACCCACGACAGCGTCCTCACCCTCGCCGGCGGTGTCGCGCTCAACTGCGTGGCCAACGCGCGGATCGCGCGCGAGGGCCCGTTCTCCCGCGTCTGGGTGCAGCCCGCGGCGGGCGACGCGGGCACCGCGCTCGGCGGGGCCCTGCTGCTGTCCGCGCAGGCGGGCGACGGGCCGGAGCCGATGCCGGGTGCCGACCTCGGCCGGGAGTGGTCGGACGCGGAGCTGGCCGCGCGCCTGAAGACGGCGGCCGTGCCCTTCGAACGGCCTCCCGACATCGCCGCCGCCGCTGCGGACGTGCTGGCCTCGAACGGCGTCGTGGCCTGGTTCCAGGGCCGCTCCGAGTACGGTCCGCGCGCCCTCGGGCACCGCTCGCTCCTCGCTCATCCCGGGCACGCCGGGAACCTGGAGCGGCTGAACGACATCAAGGGCCGTGAGCAGTTCCGGCCGGTCGCGCCGATGGTGCTCGCCGAACGCGCCCCCGAGATCTTCGACGGCCCCCAGCCGAGCCCGTACATGCTGTTCGTGCACGACGTCGCCCCGCACTGGCGCGACCGCATCCCGGCCGTCGTGCACGTGGACGGCACGGCACGGATCCAGACCGTGGACCGGCGGCAGGAACCGCTGGTGGCCCGGATGCTGGAGGCGTTCGAGCGACGGACCGGGCTGCCGGTGGTCGTCAACACCAGCCTCAACACGGCCGGCCGGCCCATGGTCGACGACCCGCGCGACGCCCTGGAGTGCTTCGGCTCGACACCGGTCGACCTGCTCGCGATCGGGCCGTTCGCGGTCCGCAGGAGCGACCTGTTCGACCGGTCCGCCGAGGCCGCCGGCGACGCCCCCGGCGCCAACGGCTTCACCACGCGAGAAGGGTGCGCCCAGTGAGCGCCCGTCCGCGCGGCCCCCGGTACGCGGTGGTCGTCCCGACCGTCGGCCGGCCGAGCCTGCAGCGCTGCCTGGAGGCCCTCGCCCGGGGCCGCGGGCCGCGGCCCGAGCGGGTGGTGATCGTCCACGACCGGCCCGCGGCCGACGGCACCGCGCCCCCGCTGCCCGTGCCCGCCGAGCTGCGCGCGGTCACGGAGGTCGTCCCGGGCCCGGCCCGCGGCCCGGCCGCGGCACGGAACACGGGCGCGCGGCTGGCCGGAGACGTGCCGTGGATCGTCTTCCTGGACGACGACGTCGTCCCGTCGCCGGAGTGGGCCGAGGACCTCGCCCGGGACCTGGCGGACGCGCCGGACGGCACGGGTGCCGTGTCCGCGCGGATCGACGTTCCCCTGCCGGCCGACCGCCGCCCCACCGACGGCGAGCGGAACACGGCCGCGCTGGCCACCGCCCGGTGGATCACGGCGGACATGGCCGTGCGCAGAGCGGCCCTGGAAGGGGTCGGCGGCTTCGACGAACGCTTCCGCCGCGCCTACCGCGAGGACGCGGACCTGGCGCTGCGGCTGCGCGACGGCGGCTGGGACCTCGTACGGGGCCTGCGCCGCACGGACCATCCCCCGCGCGAGGCGGACCGCTGGCTGTCCGTCCGCCAGCAGGCGGGCAACGGCGACGACGTCCTGATGCGCCGGATCCACGGTCCCGACTGGCGCGAGCGCGCCGGGGCGCCGGCGGGGCGGCTGCCGCGGCACCGTGCCGTCACCGTGCTCGGGGCCGCCGCGCTCGCCGCGGCGCTCGCCGGCCGGCGCCGGACCGCCGCCCTGTGCGGCGCGGGCTGGGGCGTCCTGACCGCGGAGTTCACCCTCGCCCGGGTGCTGCCCGGGCCGCGTACCCGCGCGGAGGTCCTCGACATGATCCTCACCAGCGTGGCCATTCCCCCGGCCGCCACCTGGCACTGGCTGCGCGGCCTGGTCGTGCACCGCACCGTGCCCAGGGGGCCGGCCGGGCCGGCCGAGCCGGCCGTGCCACCGGCCGTGCACGACGGGGCCGCGCGCGCGGAGGCCGTCTCGTGAGCGCCGGCGCGGCTCGGGAGCCGTGGGTGTCGGTGGCCGCCGACGCCCCGGACCGGGCCGCGACGCCGCGCGAGGACCTGCCGGACGCCGTCCTGTTCGACCGGGACGGCACGCTCGTCGTGGACGTGCCGTACAACGGCGATCCGGACCGGGTCGTCCCGCTCCCAAGCGCCGCGGAGGCCCTGGACCTGCTGAGGGGGCTCGGGATTCCCGTGGGCGTGGTGAGCAACCAGTCCGGTGTGGGCCGCGGGCTGCTCACGCGGGAGCAGGTGTGCGCGGTGCGGCGGCGCGTGGACCGGCTGCTCGGGCCCTTCGACGTGTGGGCGGTCTGTCCGCACCTCTTGGACGACGGCTGCGGCTGCCGCAAGCCCGCCCCGGGGCTCGTGCTCGCCGCCTGCGAGCGGCTGGGGGCCAGGCCCTCGCGGACGGTGGTCGTCGGCGACATCGGCAGCGACATGGCCGCCGCCCGCGCAGCCGGCGCCCAGGGCGTCCTCGTCCCCACCACGGTCACGCTTCCGGACGAGATCGCCGGGGCGCCCATGACCGCGCCGGACCTCCTCGCGGGCGTCCGTCTCGGGCTCGCCGCCTGCGGCCGGCTCCTCGGCGGTGTGCCGTGAGCGCGGCCCCGCGCACGCTGGTCGTGCGGCTGGACAGCGCCGGTGACGTCCTGCTGGCCGGGCCGGCGGTGCGCGCCGTGGCCGCGGGTTCCTCGTGGACCGGGATGCTGTGCGGCCCGGCGGGCGCGCCGGCGGCGCGGCTGCTGCCCGGGGTGGACGAGGTGCTGGAGTACGACGCTCCCTGGGTCGGGCTGGAACCTCCGCCGGTGTCGGCGGGCGCGGTGCGACGGCTCGTCGAGGCGGTGGCGGCGGGCCGGTACGACCGGGCGCTGGTGCTCGTCTCGTACCACCAGAGCCCGCTGCCGGCGGCGCTGCTGCTGCGGCTGGCCGGGGTGCCGTGGATCGCCGCCGACAGCGAGGACTACCCCGGCGCCCTGCTCGACCTGCGGCACCGCCGCGGCGAGGGCCGGCACGAGGCGAAGGCCGCTCTCGACCTGGCGCGCGCGGCGGGATTCCGCCTGCCGCCCGGCGACGACGGCCGGCTGCGGGTGCTGCCCCCGCCGGAGACGGCGCGTCCGGCCGAAGACGGCCCGTACGTGGTGGTGCACCCAGGCGCGGCGGTGCCGGCCCGGGCGTGGACGCCCGCGCGGGCGGCGCGCGCCGTGGAGGCGCTGCACACGGCAGGCCACCGGGTGGTGGTCACCGGCGGACCGGCGGAGCGCGCGCTCACCGCGCACGTCGCGGGCCGGCACGGAGTCGACCTGGGGGGCCGGACGACCGGCCTGGGCGACCTCGCGAGTGTCCTCGCCCGGGCCGGTTCCGTCGTCACCGGCAACACCGGCCCGGCGCACCTCGCGGCGGCCGTCGGGACGCCGGTGGTCTGCCTGTTCGCCCCGGTGGTGCCGGCCGAGCGCTGGCGGCCCTACGGGGTGCCCCACGTGCTGCTCGGCGACCAGGGGGCGCCGTGCGCCCTGACCCGGGCGCGGGTCTGCCCCGTACCCGGACATCCGTGTCTCGACGGGGTCACCGACGCGGAGGTCGTCGCGGCGGTGACGGCCCTGCTGGAGGGCCGCTCCGGTCCGGCCGTCGCGGCCGGGACGAGAGGAGGTACCGCATGAACATCCTGCTGTGGCACGTCCACGGGTCCTGGACGACGGCGTTCGTCCAGGGACCGCACACCTGCCTGGTGCCCGTCACGCCCGACCGCGGCCCCGACGGCCGGGGCCGGGCCCGGACCTTCTCCTGGCCGGACTCGGTGCGCGAGGTCGCGCCGGAGCGGCTGCGCGACGAGCCCGTCGACCTGGTCGTCCTGCAGCGGCCGCACGAGGAGGAACTGGCCGCCCGCTGGCTGGGCCGCCGCCCCGGCCGGGACGTGCCCGCGGTGTACGTGGAGCACAACACGCCCCGGGGAGAGGTCCCGCTGACCCGTCATCCGATGGCCGACCGGCCCGACCTCACCCTCGTGCACGTCACCCATTTCAACCGGCTGCTGTGGGACAACGGCACGACCCCGACCACCGTCGTCGAGCACGGCGTGGTCGATCCGGGCCACCGCTACACGGGCCGCCTCGCGCGCGCCGCGGTGGTGGTCAACGAGCCGGTGCGGCGGGGCCGTTTCGTCGGCACGGACCTGCTGCCGGACATCGCGCGGACCGTGCCGCTGGACGTCTTCGGGATGCGGACCGAGGGGCTGGCCGCGCACCTGGGGTTGCCGCCGGACCGCTGCCGCACCGAGGACCTGCCCCAGGCGCGGCTGCACGAGGCGATGGCCCAGCGGCGGGTCTACCTGCACCCCGTGCGCTGGACGTCCTTGGGACTGTCCCTGCTGGAGGCGATGCACCTGGGTATGCCGGTCGTCGCCCTCGCGACCACCGAGGCGGTCGAGGCGGTGCCCCCGGGCGCCGGAACCCTGTCGAACCGCCCGGAGGTGCTCGCGGAGGCGGCCCGGCGCTATCTCGACGACCCGCACGCGGCCGCCGCCGACGGCGCGCGCGCCCGTCAGGCGGCCCTCGAACACTACGGCCTCAAGCGCTTCCTGGACGACTGGGAGCGCCTCATCACGGAGGCATGCTCATGACTTCGCTCTCCACTCCCGCGAACCCGGATTCTCCCGCGAGCCCGGATTCTCCCGCGACCGGGGCGACGCCGGCGCCCTCGCCGTCCTCCCCGGCCCGTCCGGCGTCCGCCGGCACGGGGGCCGGCCCGCCGCTCTCGGTGGCCCTGGTCTCCGAGCACGCGAGCCCGCTGGCCACCCTGGGCGGCGTGGACGCGGGCGGCCAGAACGTGCACGTCGCCCAGCTCGCGGGCGCGCTCGCCGACCGGGGGCACCGCGTGACCGTGTACACCCGGCGGGACGACTCCGCCCTGCCCGTGTCGGTGCCGCTGCGCCCCGGGGTGCTGGTCCACCACGTGCCGGCCGGTCCCGCCGAGCACCTCCCGAAGGACGAACTGCTCCCCCACATGGCGCCGTTCGCCCGCTATCTCGCCGGCCTGTGGCGCGCGGAGCCGCCCGACGTGGTCCACTCGCACTTCTGGATGTCGGGCCTGGCCGCCCTGTGGGCGACGCGGGGCACGGGCGTGCCGCTGCTGCACACGTACCACGCCCTCGGCACCGTGAAGCGCCGCCACCAGGGCGCGGCCGACACCAGTCCGCCCAGCCGCATCCGGCACGAGACGGACGTGGGCCTCGGCTGCGACCGGGTCATCGCGACCTGCCGCGACGAGGTGGAGGAGCTGGCCGCCATGGGCGTCGCCCGCGCCAAGACGGACATCGTGCCGTGCGGCGTCGACCCGGCCGTGTTCCGGCCCGACGGGCCGGCCGCGCGGCGCGGGGCGCACCGGTACTCGCTGCTGCACCTGGGCCGGCTCGTGCCCCGCAAGGGCGCGGCCGTCTCGATCGCCGCCCTGGCGCGGCTGCCCGAGGCCGAACTGGTGATCTCCGGCGGACCGCCGCCGGACCGGATCCGCGAGGACCCGGAGGTACGACGCCTGCGCGGCCTCGCCGAGGAGGCGGGCGTGGCCGACCGGGTGCACTTCACCGGGGCGGTGCCGGCGCCGGCCGTGCCGGTCCTCATGCGCGGCGCGGACGTCGTGCTGTGCCCGGCGGACTACGAGCCGTTCGGGATCGTGCCGCTGGAGGCCATGGCCTGCGGGCGGCCGCTGGTCGCGAGCGCCGTCGGCGGCCAGCTGGACACCGTCGCCGACGGGGTGAACGGCCTGCTGGTGCCGCCGCGCGACCCCGGTCTGCTGGCCGCCGCGGTGCAGCGGCTGCTCGACGACCCCGGGCTGCGCGCCCGGTACGGCAGGGCGGGGCGGGATCGCGTCCTCGCACGCTACTCGTGGCGCTCCGTGGCCGCGGCCACGGAGGAGTCCTACCGGGCGGTCCGCACCACGCACGCCCCCCTGGCCGGAGCACTCTGACCCACCCGGGCCGCCGGGGCAGCCCGGCGGCCCGGACGAGACAGGCGAAGGAGGTGCGGCCGGTCCCGGCGGACCCCGCAGTCCCCCGCACGGGACACCGGCCGACCACCATGAACGAATCCCAGACCTACGAGGACGCCAGGCTCCACTGCCGGGCCCTGTGCGAGGCGGTCGACCGCCTCGACGGAGCGGACCTGCAGCGGCTCGCCCGCTGGGGACGCCGCCTCGCGGCCGTGGCCACCAACGGCGGGCGGCTGCTCGCCGCAGGCAACGGCGGCAGCGCCGCGCAGGCGCAGCACCTGACCGCGGAGCTGGTCGGGCGGTACCGCGACGACCGTCCCGCGTACTCGGCGCTGTCCCTGCACGCGGAGACGTCGAGTGTCACGGCCATCGGCAACGACTACGGCTTCGAGCAGGTCTTCGCCCGGCAGGTCGCCGCTCACGGCCGGGCCGGGGACGTCCTGGTCCTGCTGTCGACCTCGGGCCGGAGCCCCAATCTGCTCTCCGCCGCGATGACGGCCAGGTCCCGCGGGCTGGGCGTGTGGGCGCTGACGGGGCCCGCGCCGAATCCGCTGGCCGAGGCCGTGGACGAGGCGCTGACCGTCGAGGCGAAGGCCACGGCCACCGTCCAGGAGACGCATCTGGTGGCCGTGCACCTGCTGTGCGAGTTCTTCGACGCGTCCCTCGTCGGGAACGCGAACGGGCAGGCGGCGGCGGGCCGGCCGGCCGCCGCGCACGACGGGTCGCCGCTCTCCGGGAGGATGCCGTGAACCGTGGTCCGCTGGTCGTCGTCGGCGACCTCCTGCTGGACGAGGACATCGAGGGCGAGGCCGACCGGCTGGCGCCCGACGCGCCCGCGCCCGTCGTGGACGTGGCGGGCGTGCGCAGGCGGGCGGGCGGGGCCGGACTCGCCGCGCTGCTGGCGGCGCGTCCGGGCGCGCGGCGGGGCCTCGAGGTCGTCCTCGTCACCGCTCCGGGCTCCGACGCGTCCGCAGCGGCGGCGCTGAAGTGCCTCGGGGACCGCGTCCGGGTCGTCGCGCTCCCCCTGGACGGCACGCTGCCGGTGAAGACCCGCGTCCTGGCGGGCGGGCGGCCGCTGGTCCGGCTCGACCGGGGCGGCGGCCGTCCCGGCAGACCGGGGGCGGAGGTGCTGGGCACGCTCGCCGGGGCCCGTACGGTGCTGGTCTCCGACTACGGGCGGGGCGTCGCGGGCGTGCTGCGCGAGGCGCTCGTCGCCGCCGCGCGGCGCGTACCGGTCGTGTGGGACCCGCACCCCCGGGGCGGCGCGCCCGTGCCGGGCGTGCGGCTGGCGACGCCGAACGCCAAGGAGGCGGCGGCGTTCAGCCCGGTGGGCGGCTCGTCGCTGCGGGCGCACGCGGAACGGGGAGCGGACCTGGCCGAGCGGTGGGGCGCCACGCACGTGGCCGTCACCCTCGGGTCGCGCGGGGCGCTGCTGACCCGGGCCGGTTCGACCGCGCCGCTCCTGGTCCCGGCGCCGCAGGTCACGGGCGGCGACCCGTGCGGCGCCGGGGACTGCTTCGCGGCCGCTGCGGCGGTGGCGCTGGCCGCCGGGGCGCTGCCGGAGGAGGCGGTGGAGCGGGCCGTGGCCGAGGCCGCCGGGTTCGTCGCGGCAGGAGGGGCCTCGGCGGTGTCGGTGGACGACGGTGGGCGGGCCGGGGATGCGGGGTCTGCCGGCGACGCGGTCGAGGCGGTGGGACCGGCGGCGCCCGAGCCGCCGGGGGACGCCTTCGCGGTCGCCCGGCGGGTGCACGAGCGCGGCGGCACGGTCGTCGCGACGGGCGGCTGCTTCGACCTGCTGCACGCCGGGCACGTGGGCCTGCTCGAACGGGCGGCCGGCATCGGCGACTGCCTCATCGTCTGCGTCAACTCGGACGCCTCCCTGGCCCGGCTCAAGGGCCCGGGCCGCCCGCTGACGCCGCTCGCCGACCGGATGCGCGTGCTGTCCGCGCTGGCCAGCGTGGACGCGGTCGTCTCGTTCGACGAGGACACCCCGGAACGTCTCCTGGAGGCGCTGCGCCCCGACGTGTGGGTGAAGGGCGGCGACTACGCGCCGGACGGTCTGCCCGAGAGCCGCGCCCTGCGCCGCTGGGGCGGCCAGACCGTCGTCCTGCCGTACCTGGACGGCAGGTCCACGACCTCCCTCGCCCGGCGTGCCGCCCGGGCGGCGACGGCAGGAGGGTCCGGCCGATGAGCGAACCGGCCCGTCCCCCCGTCCCGGCCGCCGGCCCCGCCGACGGCCGGCCGGTGCTGCTGGTGCTGCGGGCGCTGGGGCTCGGCGATCTGCTGGCCGCCGTGCCGGCGCTGCGCGCCCTGCGGCGCGCGTACCCCGGCCACGAGCTGGTGCTCGCCGCCCCGGCCGAGCTGGCCGGGGCGGTACGGGCGGTGGGCTGCGTGGACCGGCTGCTGCCCGCCGGAGCGCCCGGGCGGCAGGTCCCGGACCGGCTGCCGCCCGGCGCGGGGCGGCCGGAGCTGGCGGTGAACCTGCACGGCAGGGGTGCGGCCAGTCACCGGCTGCTGGAGACGCTGCGGCCGCGGCGGCTGTGGGCGTTCCGGCATCCGACGGTGCCGGAGGTGCCGGGCCCGGCGTGGCTGGAGGACGAGCACGAGCGGGTGCGCTGGTGCCGGCTGCTGCGCTGGTACGGGGTGACCGCCGATCCCGACGACGTACGGATCGAGGCGCCCCCGGCGCGCGGGGCGCCGAGCGGCGCGGTCGTGGTGCACCCGGGGGCCCAGGCGGCGTCCCGGCGCTGGCCTGCGGACCGGTTCGCGGCGGTGGTGCGGGCGGTCCGCCGGGCGGGCGTTCCCGTCCTGGTGACGGCCGGACCGGGCGAGGCGCCGCTGGCCCGGTCGGTCGCGGAGCGCGGCGGTCTGGCGCCCTCGGCGGTGCTGGGGGCGGACCGCCGGCTCACGTTCGAGGAGCTGTGCGCCGTGGTCGGCGCGGCGCGCTGCCTGGTGGTGGGCGACACGGGGCTGGCGCATCTGGCGAGCGCCCTGGGGGCGCGTTCGGTGGTGCTGTTCGGACCGGTGTCCCCGGAGCTGTGGGGGCCGCCGCGGGACGGGCCGCAGGTGGCGCTCTGGCATCCGAACGGCGACGGGGGCGCGGGGCGGCCCGGGGATCCGCACGCGGACGTGCCGGACCCCCGGCTGCTGCGGATCACGGTCGACGAGGTCCTGGAGGCCGTGCTCGCGCCCGCGGCCGGAGGGGCGCGGCCGTGAGCGGGCTCACCGGGTCAGGCCGCGCTCTCCAGGGCCGGCCGGACGGGCGCGGCCAGGGCCGGTTCGGTCACCGGCCCGACGACCGGGGCGGTGCCGGCGATCCGGACGGGCCGGGGAGCCGGGACGGCGCGGTTCTTGCGGGGGCCGCGCAGCAGCCAGCCGGCGCTGACCGCGGCCGCGACGACCAGGCCGCCGGTCACCAGGGCGCCGCGCGCCCCGAGGACCTCCATGAGCAGGCCCAGGGCCGGCGGAGCGGCCAGGCCCCACAGGGTGCGCACGCTGTTCCAGGCGCCGAGGACACGGCCGCGCATGTGGGGCGGCGGGTCGGTCTGGAGCAGGGTGTTCTGCGCCGTGTCGGTGACGGACTCGGCGACGGCCAGGGGCAGGGCGAGCACCACCAGGAAGGCCAGGGAGGGCGAGAAGCCGGCGAGGACCTGCAGCAGCGCGCCTCCGGCGGTGAGCGCGGCGACCAGGCGGACCCGGGGGCTGCGCAGCCGCGCGCCGAGCACGGCGCCGACGATGCCGCCGACGGCGAGCGCGGTGGAGACCGCGCTGAAGGAGCTCGCGGAGCCGGCCATCGGGCCGGTCACCAGGACCGCCAGGGTCAGCGAGTAGTTCCGGCCGAACAGGGCGCTGACCGCGTTCAGCCCGGCGAGGGCGACCAGGCGGGGACGGCGGGCGAAGAAGAGCAGGCCGCCGCGGACGCTGGTGTCGGCCGCCTCGGGACCCGCGGCCGTGGGTGCGGCGTCGGCGGCGGGGCCGCCTCGGCCGGTCATCAGGGGCAGGAAGGGGATCACCGCCGCGACGAAGAAGAACGACAGCCCGTTGGCGACGTAGGCGGCGGCCGTGCCGAGCGCGGCGACGGTGATGCCGGCCAGCGCGGCGCCCGCGAGGCGGCCCGCGCTGTGGACGAGGGAGCCGACGCCGATGGCGGAGGGCACGTCGCGCACGGGGACGAGGTCGTTGCCGAGGAGCGCGCAGGCCGGCCCGTCGACGGTGGCGATCAGGCCGGTGACGACGGCGAGCCCGATGAGGACCGGCAGGTTCAGCCCGTCGGTCGCCACGAGGAACGCCGTGGCCAGGGCGACGAGGCCCAGGGCCACCTGGGCGACGGTCGCGGTGACCTTGCGGGGCCAGCGGTCGACGGCGGCGCCGCCGAGCATGCCCACGAGCAGGCCGGGAGCCGCCTGGGCGGAGATCGACAGGCCGGCCGCGGCGGGCGAGCCGGTGATCTGCAGCACCAGGAGGTTCTGGACGGTCAGCTGCATCCAGGTGCCGGTGTTGGACACCAGATGGGCGAAGGCCCACCAGCGCATGCCGCGGTGGCGGAGCGAGCGCCACGGCGACCGGTCGTCGGCGGGACGGCCGCGCCGCGACGGGGACGCGGTCGAGGAGGACGTGGACGGGGAGCGGAGCAGGCGTGGGGAAGGCACGGAGTCACCTGGGGCAGCGCGGAACGCGTACGCGGGGCAGGGGAAATGGGGCGGGCGGAGCACTCGCGTTCCGGTGTGCCGAGGGTGCCGGCACCCGGCTGGCGGGCCGGGGCCCCATCGTGGCAGACGGTCCCCGAGAAGAGGGATCGCCTGTCTCGGGGTCCGTCGCGCACGGGCCGCTCACCACCCCAACTCCCCGTCCGCGCACCGGTCGTGGGTACGGCGTGGGCTTGCTCACACCGGCGCGGAGCAGACCGTTCGGAAGGCACGAGAGGAGTGAGGTACGTCATGAGCAGTGGAGTGCAGATCACGCTCGACGGCCGGCGGGCCCTGGTGACCGGCGGCGCGCGCGGGTTGGGCGCGGCGATCGTCCGCGGGCTGGCCCGGGCCGGAGCGGCGGTCGTCGTGGCCGACGTCCGGCAGGAGCAGGCGAAGGAGCTGTGCGAGAGCCTGATCGCGGAGGGCCGGCAGGCCCGGCCCGTCGCCCTGGACGTCCGGGACCCGGAGGCGGTGGCCGAGCTGTTCGAGGAGCTCGACGCCCACACGGGCACGCCGGACGGGGCGGCGGGCGAGGCGGTGGACATCCTGGTGAACTGCGCGGCCGTCGACGTGACGAAGTCGGTGGCCGAGCTGACGGCGGAGGAGATCACCCGGGTGATCACGACGGACCTGCTCGGTCCGATGTACCTGTGCCGTGAGGCCTACCGCCGCATGGTCGCCGCGGGCGGCGGCCACATCGTGAACATCCTGTCCACGGCCGCGGTCGGGACCTGGACCGAGGCCGGCCCGTACTCCGCGGCCAAGACGGGGCTGCGGGCGTTCACCCACACCCTCTTCAAGGAGGCCCAGCGGGACTGCCCGGGCATCGGTGTGACCGGGGTCATCGCGGGCGGGATGGAGACGCCGTTCATCATGGACCGCTTCCCGGACACCGACACGGCCCTGCTGCAGAGCCCGGAGGTCGTCGCGGACGCCGTGATGTACGCCCTTTCCGTGCCGCCGGGCAGCGCCGCCGCCGAGCTGGTGGTCGTGCCGCGGCGGGAGGTGTCCTGGCCGTGAGCCCGGGCACTCGCCCCACACGGCCGCCCGCCGCCGGACGGCCGGTGACCGACGGAAGGTGGCCGCCATGAAGGCCGTGACGTGGCAGGGCCGGCGGAAGGTCTCGGTGGAGACCGTGCCGGACCCGGTGCTGCAGGAGCCCACGGACGTGATCGTGCGGATCACGACGAGCGGGCTGTGCGGTTCGGATCTGCACCTGTACGAGGTCCTCGGCCCGTTCCTCGACCCGGGCGACGTGCTGGGGCACGAGCCGATCGGCGTGGTCGAGGAGGCGGGCGACGGGGTGCACCGGCTCAGACCGGGCCAGCGGGTCGTCGTGCCGTTCAACCTCTCCTGCGGCACCTGCGCGATGTGCGCCGAGGGGCTGCACTCGCAGTGCGAGACGACGCAGGTGCACGCCTACGGCACCGGGGCCGCCCTGTTCGGCTACACGAAGCTGTACGGGCAGGTCCCCGGGGCCCAGGCGGAGTATCTGCGGGTGCCGTTCGGGAACACCCTGCCGATCCCCGTGCCGGACGGGCCGCCGGACGACCGGTTCGTCTATCTCTCGGACGTGCTGCCGACCGCCTGGCAGGCCGTGGCGTACGCGGAGGTGCCGAGCGGCGGTTCGGTCGCGGTCCTGGGCCTCGGCCCGATCGGGGACATGGCCTGCCGCATCGCCCTGCTGCGCGGGGCCGGGACGGTGATCGGCATCGACCCGGTGGCCGAGCGCCGCCTGCGCGCGGCCGCCCGCGGGGTGCACGTCCTGGATCCCGTCGAACTCGACTCACAACTGGTCGACGCCGTACGGGATCTGACGGACGGCCGGGGGCCGGACGCCGTCATCGACGCGGTCGGCATGGAGGCGCACGGCGCCCCCGTCGCCCAGACGCTGCACACGCTCGTCGCCCATCTGCCCGACACGCTCGCCCGGCGTCTGATGCGCCGGTTCGGCGTGGACCGGCTCTCCGCGCTGCACCTGGCGGTGGAGCTGGTGCGGCGCGGCGGGACCGTGTCGCTGGTCGGGGTGTACGGGGGCGCGGCGGACCCGATGCCGCTCCTGGTCATGTTCGACAAACAGCTGCGGCTGCGGATGGGCCAGGCGAACGTGCTGCGCTGGGTCCCCGACCTGCTGCCGCTGCTGAGCGACGACGACCCGCTGGGCGTCGACGACTTCGCCACGCACCGGCTGCCACTGGCGCAGGCCCCCGAGGCGTACGAGATGTTCCAGACCAAGCGGGACGGGGCGGTGAAGGTGCTGTTCAAACCCTGAGGCCGGGCCGCCGCGGCGGACGGCCGGGCGGCGGGGACGCGGTGCGCGCCTCGCCGCCCGTGCCGTGTCCCGCCGCCAGTGCCGTGTTCCGCCGCGGCGGGCGCGTCAGTCGTCGGCGCTCGGGACCTCCAGCGGGTCCTCCGGCGCCGTCGCGCGGTCGGCCTCCATCCGCTCGCCGAGGGCGAGCAGGCGCTTGCGCCCCATGGCCTTGCGGACCTCGGGGAACCACTCCTTCTCCTCCTCCTCGACGTGATGGCGCACGTACTCCATGAGCACCGTCATCTTGGCGTCGAACCGCTCGTCCTTCGGGTCGAGTCCCCGGAGTTCGGAGAGCATCCACAGCACGGTGTGGTGCTCCTCGACGCTCTCCAGGACGTGGTCGGTGGTCTCGGGGGCCGTCTCGCGGGCGGCCGGGTAGAAGACCCGCTCCTCGATCCAGGCGTGGGTGGTCAGCTCGCGGATCACCTCGTCGGCGATGTCCCGCTTCCGGTCGTGCGCGTCGTCGCCGGCCCGCTCGAACTCCTTGAACAGCTTCTCGACGGTCTTGTGGTCCTCACGGAGCAGCACGATGCCGTCCATCGGTGTCCTCCTTCCCGGGGGCGTCGCCCCGCCCGGGCGGCCGGGGCGCTCCACACCTGCGACTGCCCCGGCGGCACGGCACGAACCGCCGGACCGGCGGCGGGCGCGGGCGTGGTGTGCGGCGGGCCCCGTGTGGGACGGCCCCGACGGGGCACCTTTCCTGCATGCGGCTGCGGACGAGCGATCCGGAGCGGCCGGGCTGGCAGCGGGTCCGCCACGGCCGCGGTTTCCGCTATCTCGACGAGGCCGGCTGGCCGCTCCCGGCCGCCGACCGGGCCCGGGTGCGGGCCCTCGTGATCCCGCCGGCCTGGCGGGACGTGTGGATCTGCCCGTGGCCGAACGGGCATCTGCAGGCCGTGGGCACGGACGCGGCGGGCCGCAGGCAGTACCTGTACCACGAGGAGTACCGGGCCCGGCAGGAGCGCGCCAAGCACACCCACGTGCGGGAGGTCGCCGAGGCCCTGCCCCGGCTGCGGAAGGCCGTCGAACAGGACCTGACCCGGAGAGGGCTGTGCCGCGAACGGGTGCTCGCCTGCGCGGCGCGCCTGCTCGACCTGGGTTTTCTGCGCGTCGGCGGCGAGCGGTACCAGCGCGACAACGACTCGTACGGGCTGTCGACCCTGCGGCGCGAGCACGTCCGGCTCGCGCGCGGCCGGCTCGTGCTCGACTTCTCCGGCAAGGCGGGGAAGCGGATCACCCTGGACGTGGCCGACGAGTCGGTCCGCCGGGTGGTGCGCGCTCTGCTGCGCCGCAACGGCGGCGGGGACCGGCTCTTCGCGTACTGGGAGGGCCGGACCTGGCACGATCTGCGGGCCGACGAGCTGAACGCCTATCTGCGGGAGCGGTCGGGCACGGAGATGAGCGCCAAGGACTTCCGGACCTGGCACGCCACGGTCCTGGCCGCCGTGGCGCTGGCGGTCTCGGAGCAGGCCGGCCGGGATTCGGTCACGGCGCGCCGCAGGGCGGTCCGCCGGGCCGTGTGCGAGGTCGCCGACTACCTGGGAAACACGCCGGCCGTGTGCCGGACCTCGTACATCGCGCCCCGGGTCCTGGAGCGGTACGCCGAGGGCGAGACCGTCTCCGCCGCGCTCGGACGGCTCGGGGAGCACGGGGAGTTCGGCCATCCGGCCACGCAGGGCGCGGTGGAGCGGGCCGTCCTGGACCTCCTCGACGGGGAGGGGGCGCACACGAAGTCGGTGCGCGAGGGCGCGGCGCGTACGGGCGCGACACCTGCGGCGACGACGCGTTCGGGTTCCGCGCGTACCCGTACGGGCTCGGCTCGCGCGGGCGCCGCACGTAAGGCGTCGCGTTCCGCGCGCCCGGGCGGGTAGTCCGCCGCGTCAGGGACGGTCGGAGCCGGGCGGACGGTCGGGGCCGGGCGGTTCGCCGGGGCGGCCGGCGTCGCCGGAGCCGTCCGTGAGCAGGTCGTCGAAGAGGACCCGGTAGAGCACCATCGCGCCCCGCAGTTCCTCGGTCGTGACGCCCTCATCCTCCGACGTGCTGCGTGTCTTGATCTCGTGCGCCGCCCGGTAGTTCTCCAGGGTGCGGCCGTGCTCCACCGAGAGGTCCCGCAGGCGCTGCTCGTAGTTCTCGGTGGGGTAGCCGCGGTCGTGCATGAGCGAGGTCACCAGGACGTCGGCGTCGCGCACCGCGTCGCGGGGCCGGTCGACGAACTCCTCCTGCACGCCCCGCCACTCCCGCGCGTAGCGCTCCTTCACGCCGCTCGACAGCGGCGTGAGGTCCAGGGACGCATGGCGCTTCTCGCGTTCCTCCAGGTCCCGTTCGGCGGCCCGCCGGCCGCCGGCCTCCTCGACCGCGCGGTCGTACTCGGGGCCGAACTGTTCGCGCAGCCGCCCTCGCCGCCGCCGGTCCAGGACCACTGCCACGGCGATCAGCAGGATCACCACGGCGGCGGGAATGACGATGGCCAGAATCGTTCCGGTCGACATCGGCCTCGCCCCCTTGCCTCTTGTCCTCGACCCCGCGGCTGCCCCGCGCCCGCGACCTGAAACCGCTGGTCACGGGCGCTGGGCCGGGGGTCTGGTGGGTGTGCTCCGGGGTCCGCTCAGTGTGTCCGAGCCGGTCCCCGGGTCAGGGTGCCGCCCCGCTCTGCGGACGGTGGAGGGCGGTCAGCGGGCCGACGGCGGTGAGCGGTATGCCCAGTTCCTCACAGATCCGGCGGGCCCGCGACAGGGCGCTCAGGGACGCGGGCGAGGGATCGGAGGTGGGCAGCTGGACGCGGACGAGCCGGGGGCGGTGCGCCTGGACGAGGGCCTCGGCCTCCAGAACGGCCGCGGCCCTGCTCGCGACGTCGAGGTCACGCAGGAGCGACAGATGGAGGACGCCGTCCTCGACGACGTGGCTGATGAGCATGACGGTCTCCTTCCGCCGGCCGGCGGCACGGGGCCGTACGGCGTGCTCGGGGCAGGGCGGCCCGAGGCCGCTCGCCCGGTGTGCGGAGAGGCGTGCTGCATGCGTCCTTTCGGGAACGAGTCCGGGATCGGTTCCGGGGCGGACGGATCGCGTCCCCGGCGGCCGACCGGTGCCCGCTCGACGGGCACCCGGTGTTCCCGGCGCTGCGCCCCGGCTCGTAACGAACAGGCTAGGCAGACACAGGAGTGATCGCATGCGGACGCATGCGATCACTCCTGTGGGCGTCTTCTGCCGTCGGCTAGGACTCCTCGTCCTCCTTCTGGTAGGGAGGCGGGTCCACCGGGGGTTCGGGGTCATGCCATTCCTCGGCCCGCGTGGGGTGCCCGGAACGGACCTGACCCTCGACCTCCTTCTTGCGTTCGTCGTCCAGCCGGGGCCCGGACTTGTTGCTGCCGCGCTGACGCGTCATCGCCGTCCTCCTGCTCTTCGATGGCTCGCGGATGGCTCACTCCCCACGCGGCTACCCGGACGGGACGAATGAAACCGGCCGGGCGGGTCAGACGCCCCACGGAACCTTTTCGTCGGACGGCAGGAGACCGCGATGAGCAATCCGCAGACACCCCAGCAGCGGCGCAGCGGCCGCGGCGGCGCGACCCCTCAGGAGAGCGCGTCGCGGAAGGCCGGACAGTCGTCGGGCCCGCCGGAGAAGCGCGGCCGTCCGCACGGCACGGACAAGGGCGAGCGCGGCGGCGGCGAGGGCGGCGGAGTCCCTCCCGACCAGCGGGGACGCCCGGACTCCGACTGACCACGGGGCGCCGCCCGGTTCCCCGTCAAGGCGTGCGTGCCCGGCACGCCGGGCACGTGCTCTGAGAGGTGATGGTCATGACCGTCCCGAGCAATCCCGACCCCGACCCCCGCACCACTCCGGGCCTCGAGCCCGGCGGCGGCGTGCCTCCGGGCGAGACGCCGCCCGCGGAGACGGGGACGAGCACAGGCGTCGGCCCGCACCGGCGCCCGACCCGCGGCTGGGCCGGCGGCCCGCTGTTCGTCCTGGGTCTGATCGTCGTCGCCGTGGCGCTCTTCTTCGCGGTGTACGCCATCGTCCTGGCCACCCGCTGATCTCCCGCGCGGCGCACGTGCGGCCGGCCCGGTTCCGCCCGGGCCGGCCGCACGTGCGCCGCGGCGATCCGCGGTTTCGGGGCGAGTGGTCTCAGGACCGCGACGGCGGCCTGGACAGCGGGCCGGCGTCGATGCGCCGGAGCAGCTCACGGGGGTTCTGGCAGACGAGGACCGCGCCCGCGGCCTCCAGTTCGGCGCGCGAGATGCCGCCGGTCAGCAGGGCGATGCAGCGGACGCCCGCACGGCCGGCGGCCTCGACGTCCCACACCGTGTCGCCGATGAAGAGGGCGTCGTCCGGGTCGGCGCCGACCGTCCCGAGCGCCGCCTCGACGAGGTCGGGGGCGGGTTTGGTGGTGTCCACGTCGCCGCCCGAGGTGGCCGCCGCGATGACGTCCTCCGCGTCGAGCCGGCGGCGGATCGCGGCCACCTCCTCCTCGGAGGCGGAGCTGGCCAGGACGACCTGCCAGCCGCGTGCGGCCACCGCGCGCAGCAGCTCGGCGGCTCCGTCCAGCGGCTGCAGGACGTCGTACCAGGTCGCGTAGAGAGTGCCGTGCGCGTCGGAGAGGGCCTTGTCCTCGTCGCGCCGGCGCCCCTCGCCGAGCACCTCGTCCAGGAGGCGGTCGGAACCCATGCCGATGGCGCGGTGGATCCGCGCCATCGGCACGTCGTGGCCGTACCGGCGCAGCGCCTGCCACCAGGTGAGGGTGTGCAGGTAGTTGGTGTCGACGAGGGTTCCGTCGAGGTCGAACAGGGCGACGCCGCGGTCCGCCGTGCGGTCACCGGTCATCGCGTCCTCCTTCAGCGGACGTCATGGGCTTCTCCTTCTCCGGACGTCAGGGTCGTGGTGGTCGTGGGGCCGTGGTGGAGCGTCGCCGTCGCGTCCGCTCCGGGAGCGTCACGCGGCCGTGCTCGTCAGCGCGGCGAGCCCGTCCACCACGTCGGTGAACCGCCCGTGCCTGCGGTAGGCGGCGCGCTGCCGGGCCGCCCCGGCGCCGTGGGCGCGGATCCGCTGCCACTCGCGCCGTACGTGCTCGGTGTCGCCGACCGCGTCGAGGCCCGGCCGGGCCCGGGCGAGGAGCCGGTCGACCAGCTCGACGGCCGGCCGCGCCTGGCCGGTGTACGGGTCGATGCCGAAGCCGGACAGTCCGTGCCGGGCGGCCAGTTCGTGGGCCAGCATGAGGCGGCGGAGCGGGACCCGGGGCACGCGTCTGCCGTCGAGCACCTCGGCGAGCAGGGACGAGGCCAGGCCGCGGACGAGCGCGGCGAGCAGGACGACGGTGTGGACGTCGGCGTTGGCGTCGGCGACCCGGATCTCCAGGGTGGGCACGTGCTCGGAAGGCCGGGCGTACCAGTACAGCATGCGCCGGTCGAGCACGGCGCCGGTGCGCACCAGCTCGGCGACATGCGCGAGGTACTGCGCCTCGTCGAGGTGCGGGGCGGGGCCCACGGTGGGCCAGCTGGCGTACTGGACGGAACGCCAGCTGTCGAAGCCGGTGTCGCGGCACCGGGCGAAGGGCGAGTTGGCCGTCAGGGCCTGGAGGACCGGCAGCCAGGGCGCCATCCGGCTGGACAGCGCGAGGGCGAGTTCCCGGTCCAGGGTGCCGACGTGGACGTGGCAGCCGCAGACCACGCCGTCCGTCCTGCTGAAGCGGGACGCGAACCGGTCGGCCATGGTGTGGTAACGCTCCGTCTCGGTGATCGTCAGCGGCCGCTCGGGCGGTACGGCGGGCACCCCTGTGGCGACGGGGCGGCAGCGTTCCCGCGTCGCGCTCCGGGCGACGACCCCCCGCATCCAGGTCAGCTCGTCGTACAGGTCGCGGCAGGCGGCCGTGGGCCGGGAGGCCGTCTCGACCTGGGCGTTGAAGAACTCCGTCTGGACCTGTGCGCCGAGTTCCCCGCGCGCCGCGGCGATGACCTCCGGGCCGCGGTCGACCGGGGCACGGCTGCCTCGATCCACGAGGATGAACTCCTCCTCGACTCCCATCGTCAGGATCTTCATGGCTGCTCCTCGTGTCGGCCTGCGACTACCCGCCCTCGGCGGCCCCACCCGTCCCGCGTGCCCTCTCCTGCGGCTCCGGTCGCGACGGCCGGGCGCACGACGGCAAGGGGCCGGCCCGCGGAGACCGCGGGCCGGCGGGAAGGCGGGCCTGGGGGCTGCGGTCAGCGACCCGTCGCGCCCGCCGAGGAGGGGCGGCAGGGGCCGTCGTCGAGGAGGCCCGCCCGGAGCTGCTCGAGGATGCGGATGAGCAGCCGCGAGATGTGCATCTGGGAGAGTCCGAGCCGTTCCCCGATCTCGCTCTGCGTCAGCCCCTCGCCGAAGCGCAGGGAGAGGATGCGGCGGTCCCGCTCGCCGAGCTGGGCGATCAGGGGCTTCAGGGAGGTGAAGTCCTCGATCAGCTCGTACGCGGGCTCGGCGCGGGCCAGGCGCCGGGAGCCCTCCCGGGGGCCGTCCTCGGCGTCCTCGGAGACCTCCAGGGAGCGCGCCGTGTAGGCGCGCGAGGCGAGCTCGCCCTCGGCGACGCGTTCCTCGGGCAGGCCCAGGTGGGCGGCCACCTCGGCGCGGGTCGGGCGGTGTCCGAGCCGCTGTTCCAGGACGTCGGCGGCCTTGGCCATGTCGACGCGGAGTTCCTGGAGGCGCCTCGGGACGCGCACGGCCCAGCTCGTGTCGCGGAAGAACCGTTTCATCTCCCCGACGACCGTGGGCAGGGCGAACGCGGAGAACTCGACGCCGCGCAGGGGATCGAACCGGTCGATGGCCTTGATCAGGCCGATCGTGCCGACCTGGACGATGTCCTCACGCTGCTCGGGGCGGTTCCGGAAGCGGCGGGCGGCGAAGCGCACGAGGCTCAGGTTGAGCTCCACCAGGGTGTTGCGGACGTAGGCGTGCTCGGGGGTGCCTTCCTCCAGTTCCCGCAGGCGGAGGAAGAGGGCCGCGGAGAGGGTCTGGGCCCGGTCCGTGGACACCTCCGTCGGCTGGTCGATCTCGGGCAGGCCGTTCAGCGCCTCGCGGCGGATCTCCGCGGCCGGCACGTCGGCCTCCGGCGGCCCGGTGGACTGCTGGGCGGTGGGGCGAACCCTTGCAGGGGACATGAGGCTCCTTCGACGGTGGCGATGGGCTGCGCCGCGGCGAGGGCCGCGGCGGGGTCCGTCGGTCGAGCGTCCTGACGGAACCATTCCCGATACCGGGTGGTTTGACACGGTTCCTCCGGATTACTTCGCCGGTCGCACGACCGGACACGTTCCGCGCATGAACCCCGCCGATGCGGGCAGCGGCGCACGGAAAGTACCTTTTGTTCCGTCCCCACGGCACCTCGGATGCGCCCGGTGCCCGGCTCGGTGACCCGGAAGGAGTGACATCGTGACGCTCGAAGGAATGAACGTTCTGGTCCTCACCACGAATTACGGCACGGAGCAGGACGAGCTCAGCAAGCCGATGGCGTCCCTGCGCAAGGCGGGCGCCCGCGTCACGGTCGCCGCACCCCGCAACGAGCCCGTCCTGACCCTGGTCTCGGACCGGCGGCCGGGAGCCGTCGTCGAACCGGACACCGTTCTCGACGACGCCGACGCACGGGACTACGACGCCGTCGTGGTGCCCGGCGGCACGGTGAACGCCGACCGGCTGCGCACCGACGACCGGGCGCGGAAGCTCGTGGCGGACTTCGCGGAGGCGGGCAAGCCGGTGGCGGCGGTGTGCCACGGCCCCTGGCTCCTCGTGGACAGCGGGGTGGTCCGGGACCGCGAGCTCACCTCGTACCCCTCGCTCCGTACGGACCTGGAGAACGCGGGGGCGAACTGGCGGGACGAGGAGGTCGTCGTCGACACCTCCGGCGGCCACCCGCTGATCACCTCCCGCAGGCCCGGCGACCTCGACGCCTTCACCACGGCGATCACCAAGGTCCTGGAGGACCGCGTCCATTGACCCACGGATCGGCAGCGACGAAAGGAACCGGTCATGCGCAAGGGCGACGTCCAGAAGAACAAGGGAAAAGCGAAGGAGGCCACGGGCAAGGCCACCGACGACACCACCCAGGAGATGGAGGGCAAGGCCGAAAAGATGACGGGCAAGGCACGTGAGGGCATGGAGAAGGTCGCCCGCCGTGCCAAGTCGGCAGGCCACGACACCAAGAAGCGCGCGTCCTAGACCCGCGCTCCCCGGGAAGGCGCGCCCTCGGACGTGCCTTCCCTCTCGTGCCTGCATGATCCTGCACGGGACCGTGCAGCCTTTCCCGCCCCATGGCGCCGGGCCGCTGGCGATGATGGCGCGCATGGAGCGAATGGACCGACTGGACGTCGTCGACACCTGCACCCGCATGGCCTGGTACGCCGATCACCGCGACTGGGACGCCCTCGCCGGAGTGTTCGCCGACAAGACCACCCTGGACTACACCAGCCTCGACGGCGGCGAGCCCGTCACCCTCACGCCGGCCCAGATCGTGGACGGCTGGCGGGCGGGGCTGGGCGCGTACGCCGCCACCCAGCACCTTCTCGGCAACCACCTGGTCACCGTCGACGGCGACCGCGCGGAGTGCACCGCGTCCTTCCAGGCGACGCACCGCAAGAGCGACGACTCGCTGTGGACGCTCGGCGGCACCTACCGCTTCGACCTGGCCCGCACCGCCGACGGCTGGCGCATCACCGGCGTGGTGATGACGGCCGTCTGGAGCGACGGCGAGCGATGAGCGCCCGGCGCCTCGCACTGACGGCGGCGGCGGTGCTGCTCACGGCGGGGACGGCGGGCTGCACCACGACGGGCGACGGCACGCCCGGGCCCTCCGGGAAGGGGCGGGGCGCCGCCGGGCCCGTACCGTCGTCCGGCGCGCCGGCGCCTCCGTCCGCCGCGACCGGCGCGCCGCGCGGCCCGCTGGATCCGGCCGCGCGGCGGTACCTCGACGCCGTGGCGAACCGGGACGCCGACGCCGTCGCGGCCGCCTTCGCCCCGGACGGGCTGGTCGTCGACGTCGGACGGGAGATCCGCGGCCGAGACGCGATCCGGAACTGGGCCGCGGCCGAGGTCGTCGGCGGCGCCTACACCCTGCTCGACCACACGCCCCACCCCGGCGGAACGACCCTGCTGGTCCGCTTCCGCCCCGGCGGCGCCGGCGACGGCTTCCGCGCCCGGTACCGCTTCGACATCACCGACGGACTGATCACCCGAGCCACGTTGGAGTACGCATGACGCGCACGAACAAGGTCACCTTCGACAGCGAGGGCGTCGAGCTGACCGGCAACCTCTTTCTGCCGGACACCGCGGACGCCGCCGGACCGCTGCCCGGCGTCGTGGTCGCCGGCACCTGGACCAGCGTCAAGGAGCTGATGGCCGACCGGTACGCCGAGCGGCTCGCCGCCCGCGGATACGCCGCGCTGTCCTTCGACTTCACCGGCTTCGGCGAGTCCGGCGGCGAGCCCCGGGACGTCGAGGACCCGGCCCGCAAGGTCCGGGACATCCACCACGCCGTCACCTTCCTCGCGGCGCACGACGCCGTCGACGGCGGCCGGCTGGGCGCTCTCGGCATCTGCGCGGCCGCGATGTACATGTCGGACAACACCGCGCACGACCCCCGGGTCCGCTCGCTGGCGCTCGTGGCCCCCTGGCTGCACGACGCCGCCGTCTGCGAGGACGCCTACGGCGGCGCGGAAGCGGTGGCCGAACGGGTCAAGGCCGGTCGCGAGGCCCGTGCCCGCTACGAGGAGACGGGCGAGGTCGACTACGTGCCGGTGGTCTCCGCCACGGACGAACGCGCCGCCATGCCCTACGACATCGACTTCTACCTCAACCCCGAGCGCGGCGGCATCCCCGCCTGGCCGAACCGCTTCGCCGTCATGTCCTGGGCGGACTGGCTCACTTACGACGCCGTCGCCCTCGCGCCGCGGATCGACCGGCCGACCCTGCTCGTGCACAGCGAGGACGCGGCGATCCCGGAGGGCGCCCGCCGCTTCCACGCGGGTCTCGCGGGGCCGAAGGACATCCTGTGGACGCAGGGCACCCAGTTCGACTTCTACGACACCGAGCCGCAGGTCTCCGTCGCCGTCGACGCGGTGGCCGCCCACTTCGGCCGGACGCTGTCGTGATCCTCGTCACCGGGGCCACCGGGAACGTCGGCGCGGAGGTCGTCCGGGCACTGGTGCGCGCCGGCGAACCCGTCCGCGCGCTGGTCCGCCGCCCGTCCGGGTCCTCCGGTCCGGCGGGGTCCGCCGACCCGGCCGGGCGGCCGGCGGCCGTCGAGGAGGCCGTCGGCGACCTGGACCGGCCCGACACGCTGGAGCCCGCCCTCGACGGCGTCCGCGGGGTGTTCCTGCTCCCGGGCTACCGCGACATGGACGGTCTGCTGGCCCGGATGCGAGGGGCCGGAGTGGAACGGGTCGTGCTGCTCTCCAGTCTCGCCACCGTCGCGAGCGACACCGACAACGTCCTGTCGCGGTACATGATCGACTCCGAGCGGGCGGTCCGGGATTCCGGCCTGGCCTGGACGTTCCTGCGGCCCAACGCCTTCATGTCGAACGCGCTGCGCTGGCTGCCGCAGCTCCGCGCCGGCGCGACCGTCAGGGACTCGTTCGGCACCGTGCCGGTCGCCTCCGTCGACCCGTACGACATCGCCGCCGTCGCCGTCCGTGCCCTGCTCGACCATGGCCACGCCGGGCGCGTCCATCCGCTGAGCGGCCCCGAACCGCTGCTGCCGGCGCAGCGGTTGGAGGTGCTGGGCGACGTGCTCGGGCGCGAGCTGCGCTTCCGGGCCCTGTCGGACGAGGAGGGCCGGGCCGAGATGGCCGCGTCGGGGGTGCCGGAGCCGTACATCCACGCGTTCTTCCGCTTCTACGGCGACGGCACCCTCGACGAGTCCCGGGTGTACCCGACCGTCGAGGAGGTGACCGGGACTCCGCCCCGCAGTTTCCGGGACTGGGCCCTCGCCCACCGCTCGGCGTTCGAGTGACGGGCTCTACGGCGCGGCGGCCGCGGGGGTCCCGTACACCTTGAACTCCCAGAGGGAGTAGCCGTACGGGGTGCCGCGCTGGGTGCCGAGCACGCGGACGTAGCGGGCGGTGCCGGTCACGGTCACCTCGTCGGTCCCTCCGTCGCCGGTGGTGGTGGAGTGGAGGTCGGTCCAGGCGGCGCCGTCCGGGGAGCCCTGGATGCGGTACGCCCGGGCGTGGGCCGCCTCCCAGTCGAGCCGGACCCGCGCGAGGGCGGCCGGGGCGCCGAGGTCGACGCGCAGCCACTGCGGGTCGGCCCCCTCGGCGGAGGCCCAGCGGGTGCCGGACGAGCCGTCGACGGCGCGGCCGGGCTCGAAGCCGGCGGCCTCGACGGACGAGGCGGTGGCGGGCCTGCCCTGGGAGAGCAGGGTCGGGGCGGGCGTGGGGCCGGGCGTCGGGGCGGGGCCGGTGCCGGTCAGCTGGTAGGCGCGCATGTCGCGCAGCAGCAGGTAGGTGTCGCGCAGCGAGCCCGAGGTGTCGCCGAGGGAGCGGTAGATGCCCCACTTGGGGCGGACCCGGTCGGCGAGGAAGGTGTCCACGCCGGTCTTCCTGGCGTCCACGACGGTGGTGCCGCCGTCCTTGACGACCCAGCGGACGGAGCCGGCCGTGCCGTCGCCGATCTTCATCTCGTACTCGATGTCGATCCACTTGTTCTGCAGCGGCGCGAGGTCCGTGCGGCCGACGAGGATGTCGCCCTCGAAGATCTTGTGCTCGATGGTCTGCACGCCGTTCACCCGGCGCAGCGAGGTCACGGTGATCGGGGAGGTGCCGGGTCCGGGCTGCTTGGTCTGCATGACGTGGGTGAACGTGGTGGTCGCCATGAGGGAGCTCGGGATGTACATGGAGTACGTGACCCGCCAGGTCTCGCCGGGCTTCCAGGAGAGGTACCCGGACGGGGTGCGGTTGCCGGTCACCTCCTGGCGCTGCCGGTCGGTCGCGATGTCCCGGTCTACCATGTGCATGTCAAATCGATAGTTGTCGCCGGAGACCTTGATGTGCGGCTGACCGCCGGGATGGGAGTCCGCGCGGTCGTCCTCGACGGTCTCGAAGGCCCCCAGCCCGTCGCTCGCCGCACTGGGCGACCAGCGGAGCGTCCAGGTGGCCGTCTCCCCGGCGCCGGCCGGGGCGGGGAGCAGCGCGAGCAGGGTGAGGGCGAATGCGGACAGGGCCGCCAGAGCGACCGGGATCACGCGCCGGGGCGTCATGCGCCACCTCCGGTGAGGGAGTCGTTGGGGACGCCATACTGCCGGGCCCGGACCCGGTTAGTAAAGGTTCCTGACAGTTGGCGCGGGAACGGGCCGGGCCTCCCACGGCCCCCGCGTCTCAGCCCTCGACACCCGTGGCGGTGTGCGGCGAGCCCACCGGCTTGGACTCCGGGGAGCCGCGCTGGCGCAGGTAGACGGAGAGAATCGCCATGGTCGCGACGGCCAGCAGCTCGGACTGCCAGTTCTGCAGCGAGCGGTTCCAGAAGTCCGCCGAGCCGAGGTACGTGACCCAGTCGAGGGGTTCCTGCAGTTGCCTCAGGCGCACGTCGTTGTACGCGGCGACGCCGGCGACCGACTGCGCCAGCCAGGACAGCAGGAACAGCGCGGCCATGGTCAGGCCGAGGGAGCGCGAGTACAGGGTCTGGCGCCAGTCCTTGGTGCCGGCCCAGCGCGGCGAGTCCTCCCGCGCGTGATCGCCCATGCGCTGGTACTCCTCGCTCTCGATGCCCGCCCGGTCCAGCGGCTTCGACTCCGGCGAGCCGTGCTGCAGCAGATGGACGGTGGCGAAGATGAAGAGGAAGAACTGCAGGAACTCGGACTGCCAGTTCTCGGTGACGTCGACGGCGAAGTCGGAGGACATCAGATAGTCCCCGAAGCCGATCCGCTGGAGCCCCTCGACGGCGAGCTGTTCGTTGAACTCGGCGTACCCGGCGACCGCCTGGGCGGCGACCACGAGGAAGAACCCCGCGCCGAACGCGAGGGACAGGGCGTTCGCCCCCCAGAAGCCGATGTGCTTGCCGTCGGCCTTCGGGCTCACCGGTGCATCAGTCCCATCGCCGTGAAGTAGGCGAGCCCGGCCAGGATCGTCACCAGACAGCCCACGAACATCACCTTCATCCGCTTCCCTTCAGCAGACAGTCGTACGGCTGGTCCCCGCCCTGCCGGTCGCAGCCGGCGGCGGTGATCCGCCATCCGTCGTCGAACAGGGAGAGAAAGAGCGTGTCGCCCTTCATGCGCAGCAGCGCCTGCCGGCCGTAGACCTCCACCCCGTCCGCCGCACCCGGCGCCGGCAGGCCCAGGGAGCGCAGCGCCGGGCCGCAGGGGTCCTGCTCGTCCGCCACGAGCTGCTCCCGGCTCACCGGAGCGAGCAGCCGGCAGGCGGCGGGGTAGTCCCGGGCGGACAGCGCGGCCGCGTAGGCCCGGCCCGTGCGCAACGCCCCGTCCTCACGCGCCGCCGGTGCGCCGCAGGCGCACAGGGCGGCCAGGGCGAGCACGCCGCCCGCCCGCACCGCTGCTTTTCGCATCATCGCCACGGTGCCATGCATGCCCGGAGGCGGGCCGCGCACGCGCACCGGTCGGCCGAACGGGTGGCCCCGCCGTGCACGGGACCGCCGCGGCGGCCGCGTTCAGTCGGTGTACGACTGCAGTTCGCCCCGGCGGCGGATGTCGAGCGTGGCGCAGTGGAACGAGCCGCCGAACGGCGCGTAGTGCATCAGGTCGCAGGGGATGGGCTCGAACCCCCAGCGCTCCAGCGCGCGGAGCATGTCGGTGTGGTGGCGCTCGGCGATCACCCGGTGCTCGTCGATCATGAGCACGTTCAGGCTGAGCCACTTCCCGCACATCGAGGTGAGCCGCAGCAGCGGCTCGTCGATCGGCTGCGGCTCGGGGGCGACCAGGACGTCCCAGGAGCGCAGCACCTCGGGGAGCCGGTCGACGTCGAGGTACTCGGGGTTGACCAGGACCTTGCCGGGCGCGAGCGGCAGGAAGGTGGTGTCGATGTGCATCGGGGTGGGGCAGCGGCTCTCGAACTCGTGGATGCGGTAGCCGGGGCCGAGGTGGCGGCGCAGCCACTCGATGCCCATGCGGTTGGTGACGTTGCTCGGCGTGACGAAGAGGTCCCGGCCCGCGCGGACGAAGTCCGCGGCGTCGAACACCGGCTCGAACTCGGTGACGAGGCGGCGCGGGGGCTCCCCCGGCCGCGGCGGCCGGTAGTCCGGGTCGTACAGCTCGTCCGTCAGCTGCGGTCGCGGCGCGGCCGTCCAGCGCGCGCCGCGCCGGAAGTAGTCCTTGAGGAGCGAGCGGTACGCGTGGGTCTCGAAGTAGCGGCACGGCCAGGCCATCGGGGTCTCGATGATCTCGTCGCCGATCACCAGCATGCAGTCGCGCGGGCAGGCGGTGCAGAAACCGCGCGAGGACCAGTCGGGGGTGCCGAACCGGCGCCGCTGGTCGACCGGATCGGGCCGGCGCACGGTGACGCCCAGCGAGCCCAGCAGCTCGATGAAACCGTCGAGTTCCTCCTGCGCCGGGCCGGTCAGCACCCGGGGGTAGCGGAACCCCGAGGCCAGTCCCGTCGCCCGCGCGGCCCGGGGCGGGATGTTGCAGGTGACGGCCGGATGACGGCCCGGGATGATCGCGCCGTCCAGCCGGCCGACGACGACCTCCTCCAGCGGATCCCACTCGTTGTGCGAACCGACCGGGGAGACGAGCGCCTCGGTGGTGCCGGTCGGCTCCGGCGCCTCCTGAGGGCCGGGCGGCCGCGCGGGGGCGGCGGTCGAGGGTGCGAAGGGCTGGTTCCGAAGGGCCGGCATGAGGGCCTCCCGCCGTCGGTCGGCTTCCGGGTACGCCACGGCGACTACCCCGCGCGCCGCGGGCCAGGCATGCGGTCCGGCAGTCCGGGCACCCGCCCCGCAGAGACCCGACCGGGCGGCGGAGGAGGCGACGCCCATGACCGGTGAACGGGACCAGACGGGCGAGCGGTACGACGCGACGCCGTACTTGCCGGCGCGCGGCGGACTGCCCGCGCACCAGCGGGCCGCGGCCGACTGCCGCGGCTGTCCGCTGTACCGGGACGCGACCGGGACCGTCTTCGGGCGGGGCGATCCGCACGCCCGGGTGATGCTGGTCGGCGAACAGCCCGGCGACCAGGAGGACCGCGAGGGCCTGCCCTTCGTCGGCCCGGCGGGGCGGCTGCTGCGCAAGGCGCTCGACGAGGCGGGCATCGACCAGGACGGCGTGTACGTCACGAACGCCGTCAAGCACTTCAAGTTCACCCGCAAGGAGACCGGCAAGCGACGGATCCACAAGCAGCCCAGCCTGCGCGAGACCCTGGCCTGCCGGCCCTGGCTGATGGCGGAACTCCGGCTGGTCGAACCCGAGTTGGTGATCGTCCTGGGAGCGACCGCGGGCCGCGCCCTGCTGGGCCCCTCGTTCCGCGTCGGCACCGACCGCGGCACGCCGATGCCGCTGCCGGACTCCGAGGACGGCACGCTGGTGCTGGCGACCGTGCACCCGTCGGCGGTGCTGCGGGCCGAGGACCGGGAGGCGATGTACGCGGGACTGCTCGCCGATCTGCGCACCGCCGCGGGGGTCCTGTGACGCTCGCCCCGACGATTCGCGGCTTCTGTCCGTGCCGGACTGCATGGGCCTGCCCTACCCGGGTACCCGCACTGTCGCCGGGCCGTGTGCAGGGGCCCGCACCATGGCCCCGCACGACGGCAACGCGCGGAGCCGGCCGTCCTCGTGACGGGCCGTGCTCCGCCAAGGCCGAGGGAGATGAACGAGATGGTGCACGACACGATCAAGGTGGACGCCCCGCTGCGCGAGGTCTACGACCAGTGGACCCAGTTCGAGGAGTTCCCGCGCTTCATGGACGGCGTGGAGTCGGTCGAGCAGCTGGACGACACGCACTGCCACTGGAGGACGAAGATCGCCGGGGTGACCCGGGAGTTCGACACGGAGATCGTCGACCAGCTTCCCGACGAGCGGATCTCGTGGCGCACGGTCGGCGGCGACACGAAGCAGAAGGGCGTCGTCACCTTCCAGCGCCTGGACGACATGCACACGCGGGTGACGCTGGCGATGGAGGTCGAGCCGGAGGGTCTGGCCGAGAAGGCGGCGTCGGCCGTCGGCATGATCGACAGCCGGGTCGAGGGCGATCTGCACCGCTTCAAGGAGTACATCGAGGGCCGCGGCGAGGCGACGGGCGGCTGGCGGGGACGCGTACGTCCCGGGGACGCGACGAGCGGCTCCGCGGACACGGGCCCGATGGGCCGCGGCGGGACGTCACCGGGTGGTCCTCCGGCGGAGCCCGGGCCGAAGGATCTGCCGCCGATGTGAGCGGGCGTCGTCGACGTCCGTCCGGGCCGGAGACACAAGGAGGTTCCGTCATGGTCCCGCTTCTTCTCGTCCTGTTGGTGATCCTGGTGCTGTTCGGGGCGGGGTTCGCCGTCGAGGTGCTGTGGTACCTCGCCATCGCCCTGCTCGTCCTGTGGCTGCTCGGCTTCCTGCTGCGCAGCGGATCGGGCCGCTGGTACCGATGGTGAGCGACACCGGCACCGCCGGACCGAACGCACCGCACGACGCCCGCCGTCCCTCCTTTCGGGAGGGACGGCGGGCGTCGCATTGCTCCGCCGGTTCAGGGACCGCGGCGGGGTGCGGAGCAGCGCCGGCACCAGCGGACCAGCAGGCAGGTCAGCCAGCCGACCGTGAGCGCCCAGACGACCGCGAACGCCCACACCAGCGCGGGCGAGCCGGTCTGGACGGCGCGCACCATCAAGGTGGCGGCCGTCGCCAGCGCGGCGGCCACGCCGAAGGCGAGCAGCCGGCGCCGCGCCCGGGGCGGCCGGGACCGCGTGGCCGTCAGACTGCGGCGCATCGTGCGCAGCTCGCGGTCGAGCGTCGTGTCGCGCCCGAGCGACTCCTCGATCTCGGACAGGATGCGCCGCTCGCGCGGCGAGAGCCGGACCTCGCCCATCACCCACACCTCCGGTACGGCCCGATCTCGGTCACGAGGCGGATACCCAGCCGCCCCGGCGCCAGACGTCCCCTCCCCCGGCCCCTCCCCCGGCCCCGGCGGCGGGTCACCCGGACTCCGGAGCCTCGGAGAGCTGCACGGCGGTGTGCTCGGGGCCGCCGAGGGCGACCTTGAGGGCGCCGGTGTCCGCCGCGCGGCCGAACACCTCGTACGCCTCCTCCATCCGCGCGAGTTCGAAGCGGTGGGTGATCAGTTCCCCGGCCGGCAGCCGTCCGGCCGCCGGCATGCGCAGCAGCATCGGCGCGGAGGAGGTGTCCACCAGTCCGGTGGTGATGGTGACGTCCTTGATCCACAGGTCTTCGAGGTGCAGCTCCGCGGGCTTGCCGTGGACGCCGATGTCGGCGACCCGGCCGCCGGCCGGACGGTCCGGGTGCACAGCTCGAAGGTCGCCGGGATGCCGACCGCCTCCATGGCGACGTCCGCGCCGAGTCCCTCCCCGCTCCCGGGCCGCCGCAACCCGGGCGGGGCGTCGCGGGCCCGTCCCCGTGCGGACCGCGGGACGGCCGCGCATGCTCGAAGCATGTCCGAGGTCACCAGCACCGACCTGTACGAGGTGACGATGGCGCTGTCGTACCTGCGGGAGGACATGCGGGCGCAGGCCACCTTCGGTCTCTTCGTGCGCGAGCTGCCGCCCGGGCGCGGCTTCCTCGTCGCCGCGGGGCTGGAGCCGGCCCTCGACCACCTCGCCCGCTTCCGGGTGGGCCGTTCCGACGTGGAGGCGTTCGCCGAGGTGCTGCGCCGGCCCGCGGCGGACCTCGAACCGCTGCACGGCCTGTCCTTCGACGGGGAGGTCCGCGCCGTGCCGGAGGGACGGCTGGTCCTGGCCGGGGAGCCGCTCCTGGAGGTCACCGCGCCGCTGCCGCAGGCCCAGCTCGTGGAGACGTCCCTGCTGTCCCTGGTCTGCCATCAGACCGCGGTGGCCTCCAAGGCGGCCCGGTGCGTGCTCGCCGCCGCCGGGCGGACGCTCGTGGACTTCTCGCTGCGCCGCACCCACGGCCCCGAGGCGGGGCTCCAGGCAGCGCGCCTCGGGGCGCTGGTCGGTTTCGCCGGGACCAGCAACGTCGCCGCCGCCCGCCGCTTCGGCATCCCGGCCGCCGGCACGATGGCGCACTCGTACATCGAGGCGTTCCCGTCGGAGGAGGCGGCCTTCCGGGCCTTCGCCCGCGCCCACCCCGGGCCGGTGACCTTCCTGGTCGACACGTACGACACCGACGCCGGCGTGGCGACGGCCGCGCGCGTGCTGCGCGACCTCCGGCTCGGCCCGGGCTGCGCGATCCGCCTCGACAGCGGCGACCTGGACGCGCAGGCCCGGCGGGCCCGTGCCGCGCTGGACGCGGCGGGGCTCGCGGACGTGCGGATCATCGCGAGCGGCGGCCTCGACGAGTACGCCGTCGACCGGCTCGTCCGGCAGGGGGCGCCGATCGACGCGTACGCCGTGGGCACGAAGGTCGGCACGGCCGCGGACGCGCCGTACCTGGACGCGGCGTACAAGCTGGTCGAGTACGACGGGCGGCCGGTGATGAAGCTGTCGCCGGGAAAGGCGACGGCGCCGGGCCGCAAGCAGGTCTTCCGCGGCCCCGGGCTGCGGGACGTGATCGGTCTGGAGAACGAGGAGCCGCCCGAGGGCACCGAACCGCTGCTGCGCACGGTGATGCGCGGCGGTCTGCGCACCGACGCCCCGGACACCCTGGCCGCCGCCCGCGCCCGCTTCGAGGCGGACCTCGCCGAACTGCCCGACGAGGCGCGGCGCGTCGACGGTCCGACACCGCCGGCGGCCACCCCGTCGACACGGCTGTCCGCGCTGACGGCCGTCGTCCGGCACCGGGTCGAGGCGCGCACGGGCCGCCCCGGAGGGCGGGCGCTCGCATGACGTGGCTGTCGACGTGCGCGGGCGCCGTGCTGGTCCTGTTCGTGCTGCGGGACGTCTTCCACACGCTCTGGCATCCGACGCGGCACGGCGGCCTGAGCCGGCTGGCGATGCGGACGGTGTGGCGGCTGTCGTCCCGCTTCGGCCGGCGGCTGCGGCCGACGGGCCTCGCCGGGCCCATCGGCATGATGACGGTCGTCGCGCTGTGGACGCTGACCGTGGCGGTCGGCTGGGCGCTTCTCTACTGGCCGCGCATGCCGGACGGATTCACCTACAGCGCGGGCCTCACCCCCGAGGAGCACTCCGGCCCGCTCGACGCCCTGTACCTGTCCCTGGTCACCCTGGCCACCCTCGGCCTCGGCGACGTCGCGCCGGCCACGGGCTGGCTGCGCGTCCTCGGGCCCGTGGAGGCGCTCGTGGGCTTCGCGCTGCTGTCGGCGACGGTGGCCTGGATCCTCGGGATCTACCCGGCCCTCGCCCGTCGCAGGGCGCTCGCCCTGCGGCTGTCCCATGTGCGCCGCAGCCCGGCCACGGCGCAGGCCCTCGACTCGGACGGGGGCGCGGCCCTCCTGGACGGTCTCGCCTCGGCCCTGTCGACGGTGACGGTCGACTTCCTCCAGTACCCGGAGTCGTACTACTTCTACGACGTGGACGAGCGCACCTCCCTGCCGGGGCAGCTCGGCTACGCCGTCGGCCTGGCGGACCAGGCGGCGCGCGCCCGCCATCCCGACGTCCGGCTGTCCGCGGCCGTGCTGCGCACGGCCCTGGAGGACCTGGCGGCCGTCATGGACGAACGGTTCCTGGGCGCGGGCCTGCCGCCCGAGCGCGTCTTCGCCGCCTACGCCGCCGACCACGGCCGGGACCGCCTGTCGTGAGCGGCCGAGGCGTGAGCGGCTACTCCGTGGGGCCCGCGGTCCCGCCGGGCTTGCGGCCCCAAACGGTGAGGAGGCCGGCGGAGAGGGCGGCGCAGTCGTCGGAGTCGAGGTAGCGCAGCGCCTCGTCGACGGCCGCGTCGTCGACCTCGCCGGTGGCGAGCATCGCCTCCCTGCTGCGCTCCCAGGTGTCCGCCCAGAACCGGCTGATGGGGCTGCCCGGCGACAGGGGCGGCACGTGGATCTCGGCGGCGACGGGCCTGAGGCCTGCAGCGCGCAACAGCCGCGGGTAGGAAGGCACCCAGGAGACGTCGGTGCCGATGGCGGTGCGCAGCCCCTGCCACATCGCGGGCATCACCGCGGTGTACGGGGTGCCCGGCGTCCGGTCGCTCGTCAGGTCCACCGCGTCGCCGAGCACCAGCAGCCCGCCGGGCTCGACGAGGTCGGCCAGCCGCGCGACGAGCCGTTCGTGGTCGGGCAGGTGCATCAGGACGAAGCGGGCGTGGACGAGCCGGAAGCGGCCGGGGGCGAAGTCCGGGTCGGTGAGGTCGGCCTCCAGCACCTCCAGGCCGGGCATGGGCCGCTCGGCGAGGAAGCGCACGTCGCGGTCCACGGCGAGCACGCCCGCCACGCCGGCCTCGTCCAGGAGCCGGCGCGAGACGGTCCCCGTCCCGGCGCCGACGTCGAGACAGCGCCAGCCGGGCCCGACGCCGAGCGCCCGGAGCCGGGCCAGGGTGAGGTCGTCGTAGGCGAGGGCGCCGTAGTCGATGCGCGCCCCTTCGCCGGCGCGTTCGGGCCGGAAGACGGCCTCGCCGTAACGCCCGGGCGCGGGAGTGCCCTCCCGTGGTGTCATGGCCGAACCTCTTCACGCGGTGGGGGCGGTGCGGGGCGGGCGTCCGGGCCCGCCAGACCGATCCTGCACGCCGGTCCGCCCGCGTGGCCGAGGCGCGCCGCCGCGCGCACCGATCGGCGCAAGGAGACGCGGGCGGCCGCCGGACCCCGGGCTTTGCTGAAAAGGATCTTGTGGGGGGCGGTGCCGGGCACGCAGGCTGAGGGCGTTTCGCAAGCCAGTCCAGTCGCGCAGGGGGTCACGGTGCAGAGCACGGATGTCGAGGGCCGGTACGTGGTCGTGGTGAACGACGAGGAGCAGTACTCCATCTGGCGCGAGGGGCGCGAGCTTCCCGCGGGCTGGCGGGAGGCCGGATTCGCCGGGGCGAAGGAGGAGTGCCTGGCCCACGTCGAGGAGGTCTGGACCGACCAGCGGCCGCTGAGCGTCCGGGGGCACTCCGCCGGCTGACGGACGGCCCCGCCTCGCGCGGGAGGGGTTCGCGCGGGTGCGTCCTCGGCGCACCCGCGCCTTTTACCGCCCGCCCCGATTGTTTTCGGCCATTCGACAGTATTGAGGTTTCGTCATGTTCCAGGTTCGTTTCTCCGGAGCGTCCGCGGCGGTCACGGGCGGGCGGCCACGCCCGTGAGCCGGCCCGGCCGCGTCGCGGGGTCGCTCGATCTGCGGCAGCTCGCCACCTTTCACCGCGTCGCCACGCTGCGGAGTTTCACCAAAGCCGCATCCGCGCTGAATTACGCCCAGTCCAGCGTGACCAGTCAGATAAAGAATCTCGAAGTGTCCCTGGGCGTGGATCTCTTCGAACGCACCCGGGGACAGGTGCGGCTCACCCCGGCCGGTGAGGAGCTCGTCCCGTACGCGGAGCGCATCCTGTCGCTCGTCGACGAGGCCCGGGAGAGGACGGCCGGCTGGGCGGAGCCCTCGGGCGTGCTGACCGTCGGGGCGATCGAGAGCCTCACCTCGTACCGGATGCCGCCGGTCCTGGAGTACTTCCACCGCCGGTTCCCGCTGCTGCGGCTCTCGCTGCGGCCGGGGTCGGCCGCGCAGATCTGCGAGGCGCTGCGGCAGGGCACGCTGGACATGGGCCTGTTCATGGACGCGCGCACGGAGCACGCGGGGCTGCACACGGAGGTGCTGCGCGACGAGCCGCTCGTCGCGGTCGCCGCGCCCGACCACCCGCTCACCCGGCTCTCCGGCGTCAGTACGGGGGACCTGGCGACGGCCCCGGTCCTGGTGCCCGAGCCGGGGGCCTGCTACCGGGGCCTGCTGGAGGCGGAGCTGACGGGGACGGTCGGCCCGCCGGGGCCCTCGATGCTGGAGTTCGGCACCGTCGAGTCCATCAAGCGCGGGGTGGCCGCGGGGCTGGGCGTGAGCGTGCTGCCGGAGTTCGCGGTGGCGGACGGCCTGGCGGCGGGCAGCCTGGTGGAGCTGGAGTGGCGGGCGCCGTTCACCGTCCGCACGCAGATCGCCTGGCGGCGCAGTCAGCGGGTCAGCCGGGCCATGCGGGCCTTCATCGAGCAGACGGGCATCGCCTCGGCGGGGAGCACGGCGGCCCCGGCCGCGGTCCCGGCGGCGGCCCCGGCGAGGAGAATTCGGGCCGATCGAATTCTTCGATGCCTCTGATCGGAAACGCCGGTCCGGGACCGATTGACCCTGTCGATCGTCATGATCAAGGCTGGTGCCGTCTCATGATCGACGAGGGACCGCAGACACATTCGGGGGCACGATGCGGCGGACGGTCAGGCATTTCAGGGTTGTCGGGCCCGAATGGGGCGGCGGCGCACACGACGGCGGAAAAACGGACGTCCTTACGGGAGTCCCGCGATGACGCGCGAGAACGCGCCCGAATTCGCCCGCTGGATCCGCCGTTTTCACCCCCGGCCGGCCGCGGAGCACACCCTGGTCTGTTTTCCGCACGCGGGCGGAGCGGCCAGTTACTACCACGGGCTGTCGGCGGCGCTCGGCCCCGACGTGGAGGCGCTGGTCGTCCAGTATCCGGGGCGGGAGAACCGTCTCTTCGAGGACCCGGCGCCCTCCGTCGAGTGGCTGGCGGACGCCGTGGCCGGCGTGCTGGAGGCCGGGGCCGTGGAGCGCCCGGTGTTCTTCGGGCACAGCATGGGGGCGATCGTCGCCTTCGAGACGGCTCGGCGCCTGGACCGTACGTCCGCCCGGCCCGCGGCCCTGGTCGCGTCGGCGTCCGCCGCGCCCTCGCACCCGGAACCGCGCGCGCCGCTTCTCGACGCGCTCGCGGACGAGACCGACACGGAGATCCTGGCCGGGATCATGGGGCTGGGCGGCACCGACACGGACGTGGCCGAGCACGCCGAGCTGATCCGGCTGGTCCTGCCCGCCGTGCGGGCGGACCTCTCGGCCCTGGCCCGGTACCGGGTCGCCCCGGACGCGACGGTGCGGTGCCCGGTCGTCGTGTACGCGCCGGAGGACGATCCGAGCGCTCCGGCGCGGGACGCGGCGCTCTGGGGGCGTCACACGGCCGGCGGCACAGCCGAGGTGCACCGCTTCGCGGGCGGTCACTTCTACTTCGCGTCCCTGGCCGGCCCGTTCCTCGACCGGCTGCGGCTGACGGTGCGCGCCGCCGGGACGGGGGTCGCGTTCGCATGACCTCCGGTGGATTCGTCGCCGAGGAGCTGGCCCGGTTCTGGTCGGAGCTGCTCGGCGTGCCCGAGGCGGAGCCCGGCGCGCGGTTCACGGCGCTGGGCGGGGACGGAGCGACCGCCGAGCGGCTCGTCGAACGCATCGACGAGGAGCTGGGCGTGCGGGTGTCCGCGGCCGAACTCCTCGACGCCGACACGCTGGAGGCCATGGCGGCGGCCGTCGGCAGCGCCATGCGGGCCCCGGCCTCCGGGCCCGGCGGCTCCGGGACGGCCGCTTCCCCGTCGGACGGCCCCCGGCCGCTCCCCGACGGGCCCGGGGACCGGCCCGCGCTCTCCTTCGCCCAGCAGCGGCTGTGGTTCATGCAGCAGATCGACCCCGAGAGCACCCTGTACAACGTCCCGACCGTGCTGCACCTGCGCGGCTCCCTGGACCGGGCGGCGCTCGGGCGGGCGCTCGACGCGCTGGTGGCCCGGCACGGCGTGCTGCGCACCACGTATCCGGCCCCGGCCGGCGTACCGCACCAGCTGATCGCCCCGCCCGCTCCGGTCCCGCTGCCCTGCTCCGACGTGTCGGGCGCGGGCGACCCCGAGGCGGAGGCGCGGCGGATCGCCGCCGAGGAGGCCCGGCGGGTGTTCGACCTCGCCGCCGGTCCCCCGCTGGCGGCCCGGCTCGTACGGCTCGCGCCCGACGACCACCGGCTCGTCCTGACGTTCCATCACATCAGCGTGGACGGCGCCTCGGTGGAGCTGCTCGTCCACGAGCTGGGCGCGCTGTACGGCGCGCCCGGCGGGCTGCCGGCCCCCGCCCTGCAGTACGCCGACTTCGCCGTCTGGCAGCGGGACCGGCTCGCCGGGGAGGCGCTCGACGCCCTGGTGGCACACTGGCGCTCCGTCCTCGGCGACGACCCGCGCGCCACGGAGCTGCCGACGGACGGGTCGCGGCCGCGCCAGAAGAGCTTCCGGGGCGCGGTCGCCCGCCGGTTCCTCGCCCCCGAACTGGTGCGGGCCGTACGGGGCTTCGCGCGCGACGCGCGGGCCACGGCGAACATGACGCACCTGGCCGCCCTGTACGCGCTGCTGGCCGGCTGGTCCGGGGCGGACGACGTGACGGTGGGCATACCTGCGGCCGGGCGGTCCCGGGCGGAGCTCCAGGACCTGGTCGGCTGTCTGATCAACATGGTGCCGGTGCGCGCCCGGCTGGACGGGGCGCCGGGCTTCCGGACCCTGGTCGGCCGGACGCGGACGGCGGTCCTGGACGCCGTCGCCCATCAGGACCTGCCGTTCGACAAGCTCGTCGAGGCGCTGGTCTCGCGGCGCGGCCGGGGGGATTTCCTGCCGGTGTTCCGGGTGATGTTCAGCTATCTCGGCGAGCGCCGTCCGCCCGTGTTCGCCGGACTCGGTCCGTGCGCCCTCGATCTGACGGGGCCTCAGGACACCGCGAAGTACGACCTCAGCCTGTACGTGGAGGAGCGCGGCGGGGACGCCGTGGAGCTGTCCCTGGAGTACGACACCGACCTGTACGGGGCGGCCACGGCGGCCCTGCTGCTCGACGCGTACGAGGGGATCCTCGCGCAGGCCGTCGCCGCGCCGGACGAGCCGGTCGCCGCCCTGCCCGCCGCCCGCGCCCTCGCCCCCGGCCACGAGAGGAAGACCGACCTTGACCGCTGACGCACGCGTCCCCGGCCCGGCCGCGGCCGCCGACGGCGAGCCCGGCACCCTGCACCGGTGGTTCGCGCACCAGGCGGCGCTGCGCGGCGAGGCCGTCGCCGTGACCGGCCCCGACGGGCAGCTGACGTACGCCGCGCTGGAGCGGGACGCCAACCGCCTGGCCCACCACCTGAGGTCGCTCGGCGTCGGCCCCGAGGTCCCGGTGGCGGTCTGCATGGAGCGGACCACCGGCCTGGTGACGGCGCTGCTCGCGGTGCTCAAGGCAGGCGGGGCCTACGTGCCCGTGGACCCGGCGAGTCCCGCGGAGCGCCGCGCGTTCCTGCTCGCCGACGCCGGGGCGGCGGTGCTCGTCACCGACCGCGCCGACGGTCCCGCGGGCGCGGCCGCCACGGTGGTGACCGGCCCGGGCGGCACGGACCTGTCGGGGTACCCGGCCACCGCCCCCTCCGACGGGGGCGCGCTGCCGGCGAACCTCGCGTACGTGATCTACACCAGCGGCTCGACGGGCACGCCCAAGGGCGTCATGGTGGAGCACCGCCAGGTCACGGCGCTGCTCACGGGCACCCGCGGCCGGTTCGGCTTCGGCCCGGACGACGTGTGGTCGATGTTCTCGTCCGCCGCGTTCGACGTGTCGGTGTGGGAGCTGTGGGGCGCGCTGCTCCACGGCGGCCGGCTCGTGGTCGTCCCGGACGACACGCGCCGCTCGCCGCAGGACTTCCACGCGCTGCTGCACCGCGAGCGGGTCACGGTGCTCAACCAGACGCCGGCCGCGTTCCGTCAGCTCGTGCGGTACGAGGAGGAGTCGCTGGAGCGGGGCGTGAAGCCCGCCGGACTCGCGCTGCGCGTGGTCGTGTTCGCCGGCGAGGCGCTGCCCCCGGAGACGCTGCGGCCGTGGCTCGACCGGCTCGGCGACTCCTGTCCCGAACTGGTCAACATGTACGGGATCACCGAGACGACGGTGCACTCCACGTACCGCCGGATGACCGCCGCCGATCTGGCGAGCCCGGCGAGCATGATCGGCGAGGCCCTCGACGGCTGGTCGCTGCGCGTGATCGGCCCCGACGGCGTCGAGGCCCCGGCGGGGACGCCCGGCGAGCTGTACGTGGGCGGGGCGGGCGTCGCCCGCGGCTATCTGGGCCGCCCGGCGCTGACCGCCGAGCGGTTCCTGCCGGACCCGGACGCCGCCGTGCCCGGCGCCCGCCGCTACCGCTCGGGCGACGGCGCCCGGCGCTCGGCGGAGGGCGGGGACCACGCGTACCTGGGGCGGCTCGACCACCAGGTGAAGATCCGGGGTCACCGGATCGAGCCGGGCGAGATCGAGCACGCGCTCGCCCGGCACCCGGCGGTCCGCGACGCGGTGGTGGCCGTGGACCGGGACACGGCCGGGGACCCGCGCCTGGTGGCGTACTGGGTGCCGGTCGCGGCGGGCGCCGGGGACGCGGCCGACGCCTCGGACCTGCGCGAGCACCTGACGCGGACGCTGCCGGCCTACATGCTGCCGAACCTGTTCGTCGTCCTGGACCGGCTGCCGCTGACCGTGAACGGCAAGGTGGACCGGCGGGCGCTGCCGGCGCCGGAGGCGGTGCGGCCGGACCTGGCCACCGGTTTCGCGGCGCCCGCGGGGCCGGTGGAGGAGGCCCTCGCCGGCATCTGGGCGGAGCTGCTGGCCGTCGACCGGGTGGGCCGCGACGACGACTTCTTCGAGCTGGGCGGTCATTCGATGCTCGCCACCCGGGCCGCGGCCGTGGCCAAGGAGCGGCTCGGCGTGCCGGTGACGCTGCGGATGCTCTTCGACCGGCCGACCGTACGGGAACTCGCGAGCGGTCTGGAGGACCTGCTCGCCGCACGCCACGACGACACCGACGAGGGGACCGCATGACCGAGGGGACCTACGGGACGGAGCTGCCGGAGCAGAGCGTCGCCATCATCGGGATGAGCGGACGCTTTCCCGGTGCCCCTGACGTCGACGCGCTGTGGCGGCTGGTCGTGTCGGGCGGCGACGGCGCGACCCGGTACACCGACGAGGAACTGCTCGCCGCCGGCGTGCCGCAAGCGGTCCTGGAGGACCCGGCGTTCGTCAGGTCCGGGTATCCGCTGGCCGGTCACGACCGCTTCGACGCCGCCTTCTTCGGGATGTCGCGGTCCGAGGCCGAGTTGACGGACCCTCAGCACCGGCTGCTGCTGGAGACCGCGTGGCAGGCGCTGGAGCGGGCCGGGTACCCGGCGGGCTCCTGCGAGGCCCGCACCGGGGTGTTCACGGGCGTGGCGGCCAACGGCCATCTGCGGGAGCGGGTTCCTCAGGACGGGCCGGACGGGCGGGTGTCGGACGAGATCCAGGCGGGGATCGGCAACGACCCGGGGATGCCGGCGCTGCGCGTCTCGTACAAGCTGGGGCTCACCGGCCCGAGTCTGACCGTGCAGACGGCCTGCTCGTCGTCGCTGGTGGGCGTGCACCTGGCGGTGCAGTCGCTGCTGTCGCGGGAGTGCGACCTGGCGCTCGCGGGCGGGGTGGCGGTCCGGGAGCTGGAGCCGAGCGGCTACCGGTACGAGGAGGGGGCGATCCTCTCCGCGGACGGGCGCTGTCGCCCGTTCGACGTGCAGGCGGGCGGCACCGTCTCCGGCGACGGGGTGGCCGTGGTGGTGCTGAAGCGGCTGGAGGAGGCGGTCGCGGACGGCGACCACATCCACGCGGTGATCCGGGGCTCGGCGGTCAACAACGACGGCTCCGACAAGATCGGGTTCACGGCCCCCTCGGCCCGCGGCCAGGCGGAGGTGATCTCCGAGGCGCTCGCGGTGGCCGGGGTCGAGCCGGGCTCCGTGCAGTACGTCGAGGCGCACGGCACGGCGACCCCGCTCGGCGACCCGATCGAGGTGCAGGCGCTGACCGAGGTGTTCGGCCCCGGGCTTCCCGCGGGCTCCGTCCACCTGGGCTCCGTGAAGTCCAACGTGGGCCACCTGGACGCGGCCGCCGGGGTGACCGGCCTGATCAAGGCGGCCCTGGCGCTGGAGCACCGGCACATCCCGCCGACCGCCCACTTCACCGCCCCGAACCCCCGGCTCGCCCTCGACAAGGGCCCGTTCCGGGTGGACGCCGAGGGCCTGCCCTGGCCTCAGACGCAGGAACCGCCCCGGGCGGGGGTGAGCGCCTTCGGCATCGGCGGCACCAACGCCCACGTCGTGCTGGAGGCCCCGCCGCGTGCCGAGACCGCCCCTGAGCCCGGCGGCTGGCAGGTGCTGCCGCTGTCGGCGCGGACCCCCGAGGACCTGCGGGCGGCCGCGGACCGGCTGGCCGACGCGCTCGACGCGGGATCCGGTCCGGGCCTCGCGGACACCGCGTACACGCTGCAGGTGGGGCGGGCGGCCCTCCCGCACCGCCGTACCGTCGTCGCCTCCGGCCGTGCCGAGGCCGTGGCCGCGCTGCGCGGGGCGCCGGCAGCGACGGAGCCCGCGGTGGCCGACGGGCAGGCCCCTTCCGTCGTGTTCCTCTTCCCGGGGCAGGGCGCGCAGTACCCGGGGATGGGCGCGGAGCTCTACCGCACCGAGCCCGTGTTCCGCGAGGCGTTCGATGCCTGCGCGGAGATCCTCAAGCCGCTGACCGGCTGGGACGTCCGCGAGGTCGTCTTCGCGACGGACGTGGAGGACCAGGCGGAGGCCGGCGCGCGGCTGCGGCGGACGGGGTACACCCAGCCGGCCGTGTTCTGCGTGGACTACGCCGTGGCGCGGCTGCTCGCCTCGTGGGGGGTGCGGCCGGACGCGATGACCGGACACAGCCTCGGCGAGCTCGTCGCGGCCTGCGTGGCCGGGGTGTTCGGGCTTGAGGACGCGTTGCGGGTGGTGGCGCGGCGGGCCGAGCTGATGCAGGAGCTGGCGCCCGGCCGGATGCTGTCCGCGCTGCTCGACGAGAAGGCCGCGGCCGAGCTGGTCGCGGGGACCGGCGCCGTGATCGCCGCCGTCAACGCGCCCGGTTCGTGCGTGGTGGCGGGCACCCCGGAGGAGGTCGCCGCGGCCCGGCGGCTCCTGGAGGAACGCGGCGTCGCGGTGAAGGAGTTGGAGACCTCCCACGCCTTCCACACCCGCCTGGTCGAGCCCGCGCTGCCCGGACTCGCCGAGGTGCTGCGCTCGGTGACCCTGCGCCCGCCGTCGGTGCCGTTCCTGTCGAACGTGACCGGCACCTGGATCACCGACGAGCAGGCCACCGACCCGGAGTACTGGGTCGCGCACACCCGGGAGCCGGTCCGGTTCGCGGACGGCCTGTCGACGCTGGCCCGGCGCGGCCCGGCCGTCCTGGTCGAGGCCGGGCCCGGCAGTCAGCTCACCGGCCTGGTGCGCAGCCATCACGAGCCGCGCCCCGTGGTGACGCTGCTGCCGCGCCCGCGCGGCGGGGCGCCGGCCGCCGAGGGCCGCACGCTCCGGGAGGGCCTGGGCGAGCTGTGGCGGCACGGGGTCGCGGTCGACTGGGCCGCGCTCCACACGGGCCGCGCCCCGCGCCGGGTGCCGCTGCCCGCCTATCCGTTCCAGGGGCCGGGCCACCTGCTGCCCCGGCTCGGCACGACGGCCGCGGCCGGAATCCGCACGGACCCGGCGCGCTGGACGTATACGCCGGTGTGGCATCCCGCTCCGCCGCCCGGTGAGCCGGCGGACACCCCGCAGTGCTGGCTGGTGCTCGCCGACGGACGCGGGATCGCCGGGGAGGTGGCCGCGGGGCTGCGCGAGCGGGGGCTCACGGTCGTCACCGTGGCGCGGGGCGACGTGTACGCCCGGACCGGGGAGCACGCGTTCACGGCCGACCCGGCGCGGACGGACGATCTGCCCCGCGTCGTCCGCGAGTTGCGCGCCGAGGGCCTGGACGTCGACCGGGTCCTGCACGCCTGGCTGGTCACCGGGCCCGGCGAGGACGGCCGGGACGCCGACGCCCGCCACGCCGACGCCCTGGACCGCGGTTTCCACGCCCTCGTGGGGCTCGTGCAGGAGCTGGACGCGTCGGGCGAGGACCGCCCGGTGCGGATCGACGTCGTCACCGACGACCTCCAGGCGGCGTACGGCACGGCCGTCGTGCGGCCCGAGCGGGCCACGGTGCACGGCGCGGTGACGGTGCTTCCGCAGGAGTACACCTGGCTGACCTGCCGGACGGTGGACGTGAGCCCCGGCGCCGGTCCGGACGCCCCGGCGGCGCTCGCCGGGCGGCTCGTCGCGGAACTGACCGGCCCGGGCGCCGAGTCGCCGGTCGCGTACCGGAGCGGGACGCGGCTGCGGCGGGCCTTCGCGCCGGTCGCGCTCGAGCCGGTGCCGGCGGAGCGGGCGTGGCCCGAGGGCGGCGGCTACCTGGTGACGGGGCTGCCCGGAGAGGCCGGCCTGGTCTTCGCCGAGCACCTGGCGCGGTCCGGGGCCCGGCTGCTGCTGGTCGGCGAGCCGGAGCCGCGGGCGGACGCGGCCGGGGACGGGGAGACGCCCGCGGACGTGGACGCGGCGCGGGAGCGGGCCGCGCGCCTGGCCGCGCTGCGGGAGGAGCGGAGCGACGCCGTGGCGTACCGGGCGGCGGACCTCGCGGACCCGGAGCAGGTCCGGGCGGTCGTGCGGGAGGCGCGGGAGCGGTTCGGGCCGGGCGGGCTGCGCGGGGTGCTGCACTTCCCCGAGGCCCGCGGTTCGGGCCTGGTGGCCCTGAAGGCGCGGGAGGACTTCGACGCGGTGCTCGCGGCGCGGGTCCGGTCCACGCTGCTGCTGGACGAGGCGCTGGCGGACGAGCCCGACACGTTCCTGCTGGCGGGCTCGGCGACCACGGGCGTCACCGGGGGCTTCGGCCAGTCGGAGAACGCCGCGGCCGCCGCCTTCCTGGACGCCTACGCGCACGCCGCGACGGCGGGCGGCCGCCGGGCCGTCGCGTTCGACGTGACCCAGTGGGCGTGGGACGACTGGTTCGAGCGGCAAATGGCCGGGCTGCCGGACGTACGGGCGCTGTACGAGCGGCTCCGCCGCGAGCAGGGCGTACCGGCGGACGAGGGTGTGGCCCTCGCCCGGGCCGCGCTGGCGGGCGGGCTGCCGCAGGTGGTGGTGTCCCGGGCGGACTTCCAGGACGTGCTGGCCGACGGGGCGAACCTCTCGGCGTCGGCGTTCACCGACGCGCTCGGCGGCGCGGAGGGCACGGACGACGCGTGGGATCCGGCGTCGGTGTGGCCGGACGACGAACTCGCCCAGTCGGTGGCCCGGATGTGGCGGGACATGCTCCGGGTCTCCCCGATCGGCCCGGAGGACGACTTCTACGAGCTGGGCGGGAACTCGCTGTTCGCCATCCAGATCGTGAGCCGGCTGCGCCGGGAGCACGGCGACTTCCCGATGAGCGCCGTGTTCGAAGCGCCGACCGTGGAGGGGCTCGCGGCGGCGATCCGGGCGCACCAGGCGGAGGCGATCGGTCTGGACGAGTTCGAGGCGCTGCTGCGCGAGGTGGAGGGCCTGTCGGCCGACGAGGCCGAGGCGAAGCTGCAGGAGGAGGCGTGAGCGTGCCGGAGGGAACGGCGGGGGCGGACGACGCCCGCGCGATGCGGGAACGGCTGGCGCGGCTGTCACCGAGCCAGCGGGCCGTGCTGGAGCGGTCCCTGCGGGAGCGGAAGCTGCGGGCGCCCGAGGAGCTGGACACCGGGAACCGGGCCCGCGGGCCGGTGCGGCCGGCGGCGCCGCGCCGGTCGCGGCGGCCGGGCAGCACCATGGACTTCAGCCTGTTCTTCTTCTCCGGCGACGGCACGGCGGCCGGACCGGGCAAGTACGAGCTCCTGCTCGACTGCGCCCGGTTCGCGGACCGCAACGGTTTCGGCGGGATCTGGGTGCCGGAGCGGCACTTCGTGGACTTCGGCGGCCTGTACCCGAACCCGTCGGTGCTCGCGGCGGCGCTCGCGGTGGTGACCGAGCGGATCCAGATCCGCGCGGGCAGCACGGTGCTGCCGCTGCACCATCCCGTCCGCGTGGCCGAGGAGTGGGCGGTCGTGGACAACCTGTCGGGCGGCCGGGTCGGCATCTCGGCGGCCTCGGGCTGGCACCCGGACGACTTCCTGCTGGCGCCGGGCGACGGTCAGGAGCGCTATCCGCGCCGCAAGGACGAGATGTTCGAGGCGATCGACGTGATCCGGCGGCTGTGGGCGGGCGAGACCGTGGACCTGCCGCGGGCCGACGGCAGCCCGCAGAGCGTGCGGTCGCTGCCCCGGCCGCTCCAGCCGGAGCTGCCGGTGTGGGTGTCCACCCAGGGCAGCACCGAGACCTTCGTCCGGGCCGGGGAGATCGGCGCCCATCTGCTGACGGGTGTGGGCGCGCAGTACCCGGCGCATCTGAAGGACAACATCGCCGCGTACCGCGAGGCGCGCGCCCGCGCCGGGCACGACCCGGCGGCCGGGCGGGTGACGGCGATGGTGCACGCCTTCGTGTGGCCGGACGACGAGGAGGCGCGGGAGCTGGTCCGGGGTCCGCTGACCGGCTACCTGAAGTCGTTCCTGGCGCAGCAGGACAGCTTCGACAGCGAGTTCGCCAAGCTGGACGAGGCGGAGCGCGACGTCATGCTCGACCGGGCCTTCGCGCGCTACTTCGACTCGCTGGCGCTGCTCGGCACCCCCGACAAGTGCGAGTCGCTGATCGAGGACCTGGTGGACCTGGGCGTGGACGAGGCCGCCTGCCTGGTCGACTTCGGCGTCGCGCCGGAGAAGGTGCTGAAGGGCCTGGAACTCCTCACCGAACTCAAGGACCGGTACCGGTCCGAGGAAGGGCGGCAGCCGTGACCGACCTCTCGTCCCGGCTCGCCGGACTCACCCCGGCGCAACGGGCCCTGCTGGACCGGAAACTGCGGGAGCGGGCCGCGCGGAGCGCGCCGGCGAAGGGCGCGGGCCCCGTCACAAGGCGCTCCGGCGGGAACCGGGTGCCGCTCACGGTGGATCAGGAACGGATCTGGCTCATCCACCAGTTCGACCCCGAGGACCCGGTCTACACGGTGTACTTCGCGTCGCGGTTCCGCGGCGACCTCGACACCGGGGCGCTGCAGCGGGCGGTGGACGCGTTCGTCCGGCGGCACGAGGCGATGCGCACGACGTTCGCGCAGGACGGCGAGAAGCCGGTGCAGGTGGTGCACCCGTCGATGGAGGTGCCGATCCGCCACGTGGACCTGCGGTCCGTGCCCGAGGCGGACCGCGAGGCGGAGATGCTGCGGCTGGCCACGGCGGAGCTGCGCGTGCCCTTCGACATCGTGACCGGCCCGCTGCTGCGGCTGACGCTGCTGAAGCTCGCCGAGGACGAGCACGTCCTCGTGGGCGCGGTGGACCACCTGGTCTGGGACCGGGGCTCGATGGGCATCTTCAACACCGAGATCGCGGAGCTGTACTCGGCGTACGCCACCGGCCGCGAGCCGAAGCTGCCGGACGTCGAGGTCCACTACCCGGACTACGCGGTGTGGCAGCCGGGCTGGCTGCGCGAGGAGATCGCCGACCGGCATCTGCCGTTCTGGAAGCGGCAGCTCGACGGCGCCGACCTCGTGCTCGACCTGCCGACGGACCGGCCGCGCCCGCCGGTGATGACCTCCCGCGGCGCCCGCCACCAGTGGCCCTTCACCCCCGAACTGACCCAGGGAGTAAGGGACTTGGCGAAGCGGGAGGGGGTGTCCGTCTTCGTCGTGCTGCTCGCGGCCTGGCAGGTGCTGCTGCACCGGCTCTCCGGGCAGGACGACATCGTCGTCGGCACCACCTCGTCCACCCGCGGCCGGCCCGAACTCGAGTCCACGATCGGCTACTTCCTCACCATGCTGCCGCTGCGCTCCACGCTGCGGCCCGCGACGACGGTGCGGGACATGCTGCGGGCGACGCGGACGACCATGCTCGGCGCGGTCGACCACAACGACATCCCGTTCGGCACGCTCCTGGACGAGCTGGACCTCGACCGCGATCCGAGCCGGACGCCGGTCTACCAGTCGTCGTTCGTGCTGGTGGACTTCCTCCACGAGGAGCAGGCGTCCATGGCGGGCCTGACGGTGGAGGAGCTGACCCTCGACAACGCGACCGCCAAGGACGACGTGATGCTGGCCGTCGCCGACGATCCGGCGGTGGCCGAGGACCACTTCCACTGCCTGCTGGAGTACAACACCGACCTGTTCGACGAGAGCACGATGGCGCGGACGGCCCGCCAGTACACCCGGATCGTCGAGCAGATGGTCGCGGACCCGGGCCTGGCCGTGGCGGATCTGTCGCCGGTCGGCCCCGAGGACGCGCACCGGATGCTGGTCGAGTGGAACCGCACCGGGGCGGAGCGCGAGCCGGGGCTGCGCCTGGAGGACCTGATCAGGCGTCGCGCGCTGGCCACGCCGGAGGCCACCGCGGTGACCTGCGGCGACGAATCGGTGACCTACGCCGGGCTGGTGGAGCGGGCCGGGCGGCTCGCCTCGTACCTGCGGGAGCGGGGCGTCGCCGAGGAGTCCGTCGTCGGCGTGTGCCTGGACCGGTCGGTGGACCTGGTGGTCGGGCTGCTGGGCGTGCTGATGGCGGGCGGCGCGTATCTGCCGCTGGACGCCGCCCATCCGCCCGCCCGGCTCGCGGACATGACCCGCGACGCGGGGGCCCGCCTGGTGCTGACCCGCTCGGAGTTCCTCGACGCGCTCGCGGACTGCCCGGGCGAGCGGGTCTGCCTGGACGCCGACGCGCGAGCCGTCGCGGCCGCCGCGCCGGAGCCGCCGCGGCTCGCCGGGTCCGAGGACGGGCTCGCGTACGTCATCTACACCTCCGGCTCCACGGGCCGCCCCAAGGGCGTGGAGGTCACCCACCGCAATCTGGTGAACCTGCTCCTGGCGATGGTCGACGAGGTGGGGCTGCGGCCGGGCGACGTGCTCGGTGCGGTCACCCCGGTCACCTTCGACATCGCCGGCCTGGAGCTGTACGCGCCGCTGGTCGCCGGGGCCCGGACGCACGTCGTGCGCAAGGAGGAGACGGTCGACGGGCGCCGGCTGGCCGAGGTGCTGGCCGAGACGGGTACGACCGTGCTCCAGGCGACCCCCGCCACCTGGCACCTGCTCGTCGAGGCCGGCTGGGAGAACGACGGCGGCCTGCGCGCCCTGGTCGGCGGCGAGGCACTGCCGCCCGCGCTGGCCGAGCGGCTGGTCCGCGGGCCCGGCCGCACCTGGAACGTGTACGGCCCGACGGAGACCACGATCTGGTCCACCGCGCACCGGCTGGACAGCGGCACGGAGCAGATCTCCATCGGCCGCCCGCTCGCCAACACCCAGGTGTACCTGCTCGACGAGCGGCTGCGCCCGGTGCCGGTCGGGGTGCCCGGCGACCTGTATCTGGGCGGCACCGGCGTGGCCCGCGGCTACCGCGGCCGGCCCGGTCTGACGGCGGAGCGGTTCCTGCCCGACCCGTACGCGGACCGGCCGGGCGCGCGGATGTACGCCACCGGCGACCGGGCGCGGTGGCGCGAGGACGGCACGCTGGTCTTCCTGGGCCGGGACGACGGCCAGGTGAAGCTGCGCGGCTTCCGGATCGAGACGGGCGAGATCGAGGCGCGCCTGGAGCGGCATCCGGCGGTGGCCCGCGCGGTGGCGCTGGTCCGCGAGGACCGGCCGGGCGACCGGCGTCTCGTCGCCTATGTGGAGCCCGAAGGCGAGGCCCGTCCGGCGCAGGAGGAACTGCGCGAACACCTGCGCGAGTTCCTGCCGGACTACATGGTGCCGTCGGCGATCGTGCGCCTTGACGCCTTCCCGCTGAACACCAGCGGGAAGATCGACCGGCGGGCGCTGCCCGTGCCGGTGGTCGAGCGCGGGGCCGGCGGCTACGTGCCGCCGCGCGATCCGCTGGAGCTGGAGGTCGCGCACGTCTGGGAGGAGGTCCTCGGCGTCTCTCCGGTGGGGCTGCACGACCGGTTCTTCGACCTGGGCGGCCACTCGCTGCTGGTGCTGCGCCTGATGGCCGAGATCGAGCGGCGGTTCGGCCGGCAGCTGCCCATGGCGGCGATCTTCCGCGGCGCGACCGTGGAGCGGTTCGCGCGGATGCTGCGCGAGGGGTACGAGGAGGAGGACGCGGTCCACCTCGTCGAACTGGGTCCCGGCACGGGCGCGGACGGCGACGGCACGGCGAAGGGCGCCCCGGTCTTCTTCGCCCACCCGGCGGGCAGCGAGGTCGTCTGCTACATGCCGTTCACCGAGCTGCTGGAGGGCGGCCGGCCGCTGTACGCACTCGCCTCCCCGCCGCCCGTGGACGGACGGCTGCCGTTCGACGGCTTCGGCGAGCGGGCCGCCGCGTACGCGGAGCTGATCCGCGGGGTGCAGCCCGAGGGGCCGTACACCCTGGTCGGCTGGTGCTACGGCGGCGCCAACGCGTACGCCGTCGCCGCCGAGCTGGAGCGAGCCGGGGAGCGGGTGTCCGTGGTCATGATGGACGCGCACCCGCCGGCGGTGGTGCCGGAGGGCGAGGAGCCCGACCGGGCCGACATCGTGGAGGCCGTCGCCGCCAACCTCCAGTGGGACTACGGCGAGGGGCTGAAGCCGGCCGCGGAGCTGCGCGGGATGACCGACGAGGAGCACCTCGACCATCTGCTGGGGCTGGCCCGCGCCTCGGACTATCTGCCGCCGGACGCCGGCCGGGAGCAGATCGCGCACGTGCTGGAGCTGTGGGAGGCCAACCTGCGGCTGCTGTGGAACTTCCGCCCCCGCCCGGTGTCGGGCCGCGTCACGCTGATCCGGGCGGCCGAGGAGACGCACGACCCCGCCGGGGCGTGGCGGGAGCTGACCGGGCGTGACCTGGACGTCCGCACGGTGCCGGGCAACCACTACTCGATGATGCGCCGTCCCCACATCGAAGGGGTCGCGCGCGTGCTCGACGAAGTGCTGCGGGACCAGGACGCCGCGACGGAAGGCCGCACTCATGCTTGAACTGCTCAAGGACCGGATGTACATCCGGTACTGGCTGGCCGTCGTGGCCTCGTTCCTCGGTGACGCCATCACCAAGATCACCCTGATCTACGTGGTGGCGACCGAGACGGAGAACCCCGTCCTGTACGTGTCCTTGGTCGTCATCGCGCAGATGCTGCCGTCCGGGGTGCTCGGCGCGTTCGTCGGCCCGCTGGCCGACCGGATGCCGGCCCGGGTGCTGATGGTCGGCTCGGACCTGGTCCGCGCCGTCCTCGCCCTGATGATGATCGCCGTGCGGGACTCGCCCGTACTGCTGCTCGTGCTGATCCTGCTGAGCGGTATCGGCAAGTCGTTCTTCGAGACCGCCCGGCTCACCGCGATCCCGCTGATCGTGCGCGGCCACAGCATCCCCACGGCCGTGGCCCTGTTCCAGTCGACGAACCACACCCTGAACCTGGTCGGCCCGGCGATGGGCGGACTGCTGCTCGCCTTCGGCAGCGTCACGACGGTGTTCGTCATCGACGCGGCGACCTTCGTCGTCTCGGCGCTGCTGCTCGCCAGCATGACGGTGCTGCGCGAGGTTCCCGTGGGCGGCGGCCCGCGCGAGCCCTACTGGCGGTCGCTGCGCACCGGTCTGCACGGGGTGCTGGCCGCGCCCTCGCTGCGCTTCCTGGCCGTGGTGCTCGTGCCGGTGATGCTCGCGCTCGGCCTGTTCAGCACCAACCTCAACTCCCAGCTGCTCACGGTGTTCGAGCTGGAGCCGTTCGACTTCGGCCTGGCCCAGGCGGCGTTCGGCGCCGGCTCGGTCGCCGGAGCCCTGCTCGGGCCGCCGCTGGTACGCCGCACCTCCGACCGGAAGCTGCTGATCGGGTCGATCGTGCTGTTCGGCGTCTCCCTGCTGCTGCTCGACCCGACGGGCCGGCTGCGGGACACGCTGGGCGTGCCGGTCGTGCTGGTGTGGTGCCTGATCGCCGGTCTGGGCTCGGGCCTCTTCCAGGTGCCGGTGGCCAACACCCTGCTCAGCGACATGCCGGAGCACCTGCGCGGCCGGGGCGTCGGCCTGTTCAACGCCCTGATGGTCAACTTCACCGTGCTCGGCGTGGTCCTCGGCGGTGTCACCGCCGACCTGGCCGGCGTCGCCGAGTCCATCGTCCTCACCGGGGCGCTGCTGCTGCCCGCCGCCCTCCTCATCGCCCTGTCCCCGCTGGGCCGTCCCCGCCCCGAGGCGGCGGGCCGACCGGCGCCCGTCGAATCGGACGTGACCTCGTGACCACGAGCCCCGAGGAGCTGCGCCTCCCCCTCACCCCCGCCCAGACGAGACTGTGGACCGCGGCGCAGCTGCGCCCGCGCGACCCGTTCCTCACGGTGCCGTTCGCCGTGGACCTCGACGGTCCGCTGGACCGGGAGGCGCTGGGCCGCGCGCTGGCGGAGCTGATCCGCCGCCACCCGGCGCTGCGCACCCGGATCACCCGGGGCGCGGACGGGGAGCCGGTGCAGTCAGTACGGGCCGCGGCCACGTCCGGCGGGGCCGGGTCCGGACGGGCCGAGGCCGCGGTCGCGTCCCGCGAGGCCGCGTCCGACCCGGCCGAGGCCGCGTCCGGCCTGCCCGTCGAGTCCGGCCTTCCGTCCCCGGAGTCCGTCACGCCTGCCGAAGCGGCCGCGCTCGCCGAGGAGTTAGCGGCCGAGCCGTTCGACCTCGACGGCGGCCCGCTGACGCGGCTGCGGCTGCTCCGCCTCGGCGACACGGCCCACCGCCTGCTCGTCGCCGTCCACCACCTGGTCTTCGACGGCGCGTCCCTCGCCCTCTTCGTCTCCGAACTCGCCGCGCTGTACGAGGCGTTCGCCAAGGGCGAGCCGTCGCCGCTGCCGGAGCCGCCCGTGGCGTACGGGGACTTCCTGGCCGCCAGGACCGCCGAGGACCTGCGGGACCGCGCGGAGCACCTGCGGTACTGGACCGGCCGGCTCGCCGGCGCGCCCGAGGTGCTGGAGCTGCCGGTGTCCGCGCCGCGCGGCCCTGCCGCGGGGCACGCCGGCGACCGGCGCACCACGCTCGTGCCCCCGGCCGTGGTGGACCCGCTGCGGAAGCTGGCGCGGGCGCGGCGGTGCAGCCTGTACATGGTGCTCAAGGCCGCCGTCGACGCGGTGCTGTCGGGGTACGGCACGACGGACGTGCTGACCGGCATGGCGCTGTCCGGCCGGGACAGCACCGAGGCCGCCGGGGTCGTCGGCTATCTGACCCGTCCGGTGGTGCTGCGCTCCGACCTGTCGGACGACCCGCAGTTCGGCGAGCTCCTCGGCCGGGTGCGCGGCGACCTGCTGGACGCCCTGGACCACCCGGACCTGCCGATGGACGAGGTGATCGACGCGCTCGCCGTCGGCCGGGATCCGAGCCACCACCCGCTGTACCAGGTCGCGTACACCCACCAGCCGGCCGCGCCCGCGCACCGGGCGGGCGAGCTGGTGTTCCGGGCGGAAGAGCTGCGGCTGCCGACGACCAAGGCCGATCTGGCGATCGACACGCTGGAGACCGACGACGGCGGGCTGCTCGCCCTGGCCGACTACCGCACCGACCTCCTCGACGGCGCCGACGTCGAGTTGCTGCTCGCGCGGCTGCGGACGGTCCTGGAGCGGGTGGGCGCCGATCCGGGCCTGCGGGTGTCCGCGCTGCTGCGGCCGGACGAGGCGGAGGTGCGGCGGTCGCTCGCGCGCTGGAACCCGCCGCGCGCGGCCGCCACGGCGGAGGCGTGCGTGCACGACCTGGTGGCCGCCCAGGCCGCCCGCACTCCGGACGCGGTCGCGGTGGCCTCCGGGCCGCGCACCTGGTCGTACGGCGAACTGGAGGAGCGGGCGGAGGAGTTGGCGGGACGGCTGCGTGCCCTCGGCGTGGGGCCGGAGGTCCTGGTCGGGGTGTGCGTGCCGCTGTCCTTCGACCTCGTCGCCGCCGAGCTGGCGGTGTGGAAGGCGGGCGGCGCGTGCGTGCCGCTGGATCCCGCGCTGCCCGCGTTCCTGCTGCGGATCGCGCTGGACGACGCGGGGGTGGACACGGTGCTCGCCGACCCGGTGGCCGCCCCGTTGTTCGACCGCACGAGGGTGCGGGTGCTGACCTCCGACCTCTCCGACGCGGTCCCCGCACCGACACCCGCACCGGCTCCCGCGTCCCCGGCGGCGGCCGGGCCGCGGAACGCCGCCGCGGTGCTCCGCACCTCCGGGACGACCGGCGAGCCGCTGCCGGTGGTGCTGGAACACCGGCAGCTCGCCTCCCGGTTGGCCTGGGCGGCGCGCGAACTGCCCGCCGACGTGCTGGAGTCCGTGGTCCCGCTGGGCGTCCCCGACGCGCCGGGCGCGGTGTTCGAGCTGTTCGCGCCGCTGGTGCGGGGCGGCCGCGTGACGCTGCCCACCGGTGAGGCGTCCGGCACGGTGTACGCGGCGCCCTCGCTGCTCGCTTCCCCCGACGGGACCGGCATCGGCGCGGCGCATGTGCTCGCGGCCGGGGAGCCGCTGGCGCCGGCGCAGGTCCGCGAGACGTACGAGGCCGGGGCGACGGGCGTGCACCACGTGTACGCGGCGGCCGAGACCGGCGGGCCCGCGCTGGCCGGACCGGTGGCGCCCGGCGCGGACGGGCCGGTGCCCCTGGGCCTGCCCGCGGACGCCACGGTGTACGTCCTGGACGGCGCCGGGGAGCCGGTGCCGCCGGGCCGCGTGGGCGAACTCCACATCGGCGGCGCGGCCGTGGCCCGTGGCTACGCGGGCCGGCCCGGACCGACCGCCGAGCGGTTCCGGCCCGACCCGTACGGCGCCGAGCCCGGCGGCCGGCTCTTCGCGACCGGCGACCTGGCGCGCTGTCTGCCCGACGGGCGGCTGGTGTTCGCCGGGAGGCGCTCCGAGAGGATCCGGGTGCGCGGGGTCCCGGTGGCGACCGTCGACGTCCGGGCGGCGCTGCTCGCGCATCCGGGCGTGGCACGGGCCGAGGTCGTCGTGGACGAGGAGGCCGCGGGGACGGTGGCCGCCGTGGTGGCCCGGTCCGGCGCGGTGCTCACCGCCGGCGTCGTGCGCGCGCACCTGGCGGGGACGCTGCCCCGCCGCATGCTTCCGGAGCGGCTGGAGGTCCTGGACGGGCTGCCGCTGCTGCCGAGTGGCCGGACCGACCGCCCGGCACTGCTGCGGGCGGTCGCGGAGGCGGCCGGGCGGCGGGCGGAGCAGGCCGCGGCCGGCGCGGCCGACCGGCCGGTGAACGAGACCGAGCGCCTGGTCGCGGACGTCTGGCAGCGGGTGCTCGGCCGGAGCGTCGGCCCGGAGACGGGCTTCTTCGACGCGGGCGGCAACTCGCTGCTGCTGATCCGGCTGCGGGACCGGCTGCGCGAGGCGCTGGGCCGCGAGGTCGAGGTGGTCGACCTGTTCCGGCACTCCACGGTGCGGGCGATGGCCGCGCACTTCGGCGGCGCCGAGGTGCCCGCGCCGCGGTCCGCCCCGACCGGCTCGGACCGGGGACTGGCCCGGCAGCAGGCCCTGCGGACACGGGCACGGGCCCGTGCGACACGTACCGGAGAGAGGAACCGATGACCGCCCGCCCGATGTCCGTACCCGATCCCGGCGACGCCGCGAACCAGCGCACGCTGTACCAGTGGTTCGAGGAGGCGGCCCTGAGCGTGCCGGACCGCCCGGCCCTGGAGCTCGGCGCCCGGGTGCTCACGTACGCCGAGCTGCGCGCCAGGGCACTGGCGCTGGCCGGGCGGCTCGTCCGCAAGCACGGCGGGGTGCCGCGCCGGGTGGCCCTCGTCGCCTCGCGGACCGTCGGCGCGTACGCGGGCTACCTGGCCGTGCAGCGGCTCGGCGCGAGCGTGGTGCCCCTGAACCCCGACCACCCCGCGCCGCGGAACCTGGACGTGGCGCAGCGCGCCGGCGTCGAGGCGGCGCTCGTGGACCCGCGGGCCGACGGGCTGTTCCGGCTGCTGCCCGAGCGGTACCGGCCGACCGTCCTCGAACTGTCCGACGACGACACGGAGGGCGACGAGCCGTTCGACGCGGACCTCCCTCCGGTCCCGGACGACCTGGACGCCGAGGCGTACCTCATCTTCACCTCCGGGTCGACCGGTCAGCCGAAGGGCGTGCCGATCCGGCACCGGCACGTGTCGCCGTACCTGGCGTACAACATCGACCGCTACGAGCTGGCGCCGGGCTGCCGGCACCCCCAGGTGTACGGGCTCACCTTCGACGTGGCCTGCTACGACCTGTTCGTCACCTGGGGCGGCGGCGCGACGCTGGTCGTGCCGTCGGTGGAGGAGCTGTTCCGCCCGGTCGACTTCATCGTGGACCGCGAGCTCACCCATTGGTCGTCGGTGCCGTCGGTGGTGCGCGAGGCGCAGCGGCTGGGCCATGTGCCGCGGGGCCGGGCGGTCACGCTGCGGCACACGTCGTTCGGCGCGGAGACGGTGACGCGGGAGAACGTGGAGCTGTGGCGCGAGGTCGCCCCGCACGCGCAGATCCACAACGTGTACGGGCCCACGGAGGTGGCGATCGGCTGTGTGGACCACCGGCTGACCGGGCCCAGCGCCGACTGGCCCGAGTACGCCGGCGGAGCCGTGCCGATCGGCCGGCCGTACCCGCACATGGAGGCGGTGCTGCTCGGCGAGGACGGGCTCCCCGCCGACGACGGCGAGCTGTGCCTGCGCGGTCCGCAGCGCTTCGACGGCTACCTCGACCCGCGGGAGAACGCGGGCCGGTTCCTCACGTACGAGGAGGGCGCGGGCCCCGCCGTGGTGCACGACGGCACCGGCCCGCTGACGGACCGCCACTGGTACCGCACCGGCGACCGGGTGCGCCGCGAGGGCGGGGTGCTCGTGCATCGCGGGCGGCTCGACCAGCAGGTCAAGGTGCGCGGCCACCGGGTGGAGATCGGCGAGGTGGAGGCGGTGCTGCGGCGGCACCCGCACGTGGTGGACGCGGCCGTGGTGCCGGTGCCCGCCGAGGACGGGGAGACGGAGCTGGCCGCCGCGTACGCCGGGCGCCCGGTGGACGCCGAGGCGTTCGACGCCTGGCTGCGCGACCGGATGCCGCTGCACATGGTGCCGTCCCGGCTGCGGCTGATGGACGGGCTGCCGCTCAACGACAACGGAAAGACGGACCGCAACGCGCTCGTGCGGATCCTCGGCACTCGGGAGACGTCATGACGGAAGCGCTGGACGCGACGGCCTGGTGGCGGGCCGCGCTGGACGGACTGGAGCCGCTGGAGCTGACGGCGGACCGCCCCCGCCCCGCCGGTCCCGGCGCGGAGCCGGGCACGGCGGAGCTCGTCCGCGCCGTGCCGGCGGCCACCGCGGACGCCGTGCGCAAGGCGGCGGCGGAGCACGGCGTCGGTCTGCCGGCGGCGCTGCTCGGCGGGTTCCGGGCCGTGCTGGGCCGGTGGGCCCGGAAGGACGACGTGGCGGTGGGCGTCCCGGCCGACGGGAACCTCGTGGTGGTCCGCACGCGCCTCGGCGACCTGTCCTTCGGGCCGCTGGCGGCGGCCGTGGACGCGGCCCTGGAGCAGGCCCGTGCGCGGGCCGGGGTCCCGTTCCCGGAGCTGGCCGCCGCGCTCGGCGCCGGGCCGGAGGGGTCGGGCGGTCACCATCCGCTGGTGCAGGCGGTGTTCGGGGCGGAGCCCGGGGAGTCCGGCGCGTACCGGGCTGCCGCCGGGAGCTGCCCGCCGGACCTGGCGCTGACCTGGGCGGAGGAGGAGGACGGCGGGCTGCGGCTCCGGTTGGAGTACCGGACCGCGCTGTTCGCCGCCGGGACCGCCGCGCGGTTCGCGGACGGGCTGCTGACGCTGCTGGCCGCCGCCGGGGACCGGCCGGACCGGCCGGTGCGGGAGCTGGACGTCGTCCCGGAGGAGGAGCGGGAGACCCTCCGGGCCTGGGGCCGCAACCCGGTCGCGTACCCCGAGGGGCGCACGGTCTGGGGGCTGTTCGCCGCGCAGGCGGCCCGGACGCCCGACGCGGTCGCCGTGGTCTTCGGGGACGAGGAGGTCACGTACCGGGAGCTGGAGGCGCGGGCCGGGCGGCTCGCCCGGCGGCTGCGGGGTCTCGGCGTGGGCCGGGACGTGCCCGTCGGGGTGTGCCTGACGCGCGGGTCGGGGCTCGTCGTGGCGCTGCTCGCGGTGCTGCGGGCGGGCGGGGCGTACGTGCCGCTGGACCCCGAACACCCGGTGGAGCGGCTGGCGTTCGTGCTCACGGACACGGCGGCCCCGGTCGTCGTCACCGAGGAGTCGCTGCGCGGGCGGCTGGCCGGGGAGCGGACCCTGGTCGTGGTGGACGCGCCTGAGGAGGCCGCGCCCGCCGACGGGGGCACTGAGGCCGAGCCGGCCGGCGCCGGTCCGGACGACCTCGCGTACGTGCTGTACACCTCCGGATCCACCGGCACCCCGAAGGGCGTGGCGGTGACGGTCGGTTCGCTGACCGGTCTGCTGCACGGGATGCGCGACGTGTTCCCGGCGCCGGAGAGCGACCGGGTGCTGTTCGCCACCTCGGCCGGCTTCGACATCGCGGCCGTCGAGGTGTTCCTGCCGTTGATCACCGGCGGGCGGATCATCGGCGCCGACCGGACGCAGGCGCGCGACCCGCGCGCCCTGGCCGGGCTGATCGACCGGCACGCGGTGACGCTCGTCCAGGCCACGCCGTCGGCGTGGCGGCCGCTGCTGGACGCGCTCGGGGACGGCCCGCGCCGGTTCACGGTCTTCACCGCCGGCGAGGCGCTGCCCGCGGAACTGGCGGCGCGGATGCTCCGCACCGGCCGCCGCGTCGTCAACGGGTACGGCCCGACGGAGACCACGGTGTACGCGACGCTCGCCGAGATCCGCGAGGCGTCGACGCCGGTCCCGATCGGGCGGCCCACCCCGAACACCGAACTGTCCGTGGTGGACGGGCACGGGCTGCCCGTCCCTGTAGGCGTGCCCGGCGAACTGCTGGTCGGCGGCGCGGGCGTGGCCCGGGGCTACCTGGGGCGGCCGGACTTGACCGCGGAGCGCTTCGCGGACGGGGTGTACCGGACCGGGGACCTGGTGCGCTGGCTGCCCGACGGGAACCTGGAGTTCCTGGGCCGCCTCGACCAGCAGGTCAAGCTCCGCGGCTTCCGCGTCGAGCCGGGCGAGACCGAGGCGGCGCTCCTCGCCCACGAGGACGTGGCCGCCTGCGCGGTGACCGTGCGGGACGACGCCGTGCCCGGGGAGCGGGTGCTCGTCGCCTATTGCGTACCGGCGGCCGGGCGGACGCCCGCGGTGACGGCGCTGCGCGAGTGGTGCGGGCGGACCCTGCCCGACTACATGGTGCCGGCCGTGTTCGTGTTCCTGGACGCCCTGCCGCTGACCGGCAGCGGCAAGACCGACCGTGCGGCGCTGCCCGCGCCCGGCGGGGACCGGACCGGCGCGGAGGCGGAGTTCACCGCGCCGCGCAACGCCGCGGAGCGGGCGGTCGCGCGTGTGTGGGCCGAGGCGCTGTGGGCGGACGAGGTGGGCGCGTACGACGACTTCTTCGCGCTGGGCGGCGACTCGCTGACCGCCACCCGGGCGGCCCTGAAGCTGCAGGAGGAGTTCGGTCTGGAGATCCCGGTCCAGGTGCTGTTCGCCTGCACGACGGTGGAGTCGCTCGCGCGGGCCCTGATGACGGTGCGCCGCGGCGGCGACTGGCCGGCGGTATGAGCGTCGTCCCCGTCCTGCCCTGCTCTCGCCCCTACAGAGGTGGAACCCATGAGTGACCGACCGGTGCTGCTGACCGTGTACGACACCGGCAGCCTCGCCCCGACGCGGCTGGCCGAGGCCGCCCGGCGCGCGGACTGCGCCCTGGTGTTCGTGGTGGCCGACACCGCGCACGCCCGGGAGATGATCCCGACCCTGGAGATCCTCGGCACCGTCGTCGACACGGCGGGGCGTTCCGAGGAGGAGACGGTGACGGCGCTGAAGGCGCTCGGCCCCTCCGGGATCATCACCTTCAGCGAGTTCCAGATCGCCCGCACGGCCCGGTTGGCCGCCGCGCTGGGTCTGCCGTACCACTCCCCCGCCGACGTGCCCGCGATCACGCACAAGGACCTGCAGCGGGAGCGGTTCGCCGAGGCGGGTGTGGACGCGGTCCGCTTTCGCACCCTGACCGCGCCGGACCAGGTCGACGAGGCGCTCGCGCACGTGGGCCTGCCGGCCGTCATCAAGCCGGTGGTCGGCGCCTCCAGCCGCAACACGCGGGCGGTCACCACCCCCGAGGAGTGCCGGGCGGCCGTCGCGGAGGTCTTCGACGGCTCGGGCGGCGGCCCGGTGGAGACGGCCGTGATGATCGAGGAGCTGCTGGTGGGCCGTCCCACGCCCGCCCCGTGGGGCGACTACATCGCGGTGGACTGCGTGGCCGTCGGCGACGACGTGCGTCCGGTCTTCGTGACCAGCAAGTTCGCGCTGGCCGAGCCGTTCCGGGAGCGGGGCGGCTACGGCGGCTGGTCGGTGGTGCCGGAGGAGGACGAGCGGGCCGTGCGGGACCTGGCCTGCCGGGCGGTGCGCGCGCTGAACGTCCACGGGGTGGCGGACGTCGAGATCAAGCTGACCGCCGACGGCCCCCGGGTCATCGAGGTCAACGGCCGGCTCGGGGCGTGGGTGGACGACCTGGCCGTCCGCTCGGGCACGTCCGATCCGGCGTACGTGGCGGTGGCGGCGGCCCTCGGACTGCCGTACGAGACGCCGGACGTGAAGCGGGACGGGCCGATCGCCTTCCACTATCTGATCGTGCCGCCCGCCGGGGCGCGGCGGGTGCGGGAGATCCGCAACGTGTCCGCGCTGCGCCGGCTGCCGCAGGTCGCCGGCGTCACGGTGCTCACCGAGCCCGGCGCGTGCGTGGACTGGCGGATCGGGGCGCGCGGCAACGTGGCCGCGGTCCTGGGCAGAGCGGCCGGCCACGAGGAACTGGCCGCGGCAATAGCCGCCGTCGAGGACGTCGACTGGATCAGCTATGACGCCGACTGAGCGCGAGGGAACGTTTCTCGTCTTCGACCTGGACGGCGTCCTGGTCGACACGCAGGACGCCGAGAACGGCGGACTGGCCCACGTGGGCGAGCTGATGGGCGTCACGCTCGGCAAGGAGCGGCGGGACGAGCTGTTCTCCGGCAAGAAGCTCCAGGAGTGCCTGGACCTGCTGGAGGAGCTGGCCGGGACCCCGCCGCCGCCGGACGCCGTGGCGCTCGCCCGGGCCCGGTGCGAGGAGCTGATCGGCGGCCGGCTCGAACCTCTCGCGGGCGTGGCGCGGGCGCTGGACCTGCTGGCCGCCCTGCCGGGTGTGTCGGGCATGTGCGTCGCGTCCAACAGCCCGCTGGAGCTCATCGAGCGGCGCCTCGCCCAGGCGGGGATCCTGCACCACTTCGGGCGGCGGCTGTACTCCGCGTACGAGGTGGACGCGTGGAAGCCCGATCCGAAGCTGTTCCTGGCCGCGGCCGAGCGCTCGGGAGCGGCCGTCGCGGACTGCCTGGTGATCGAGGACAGCCCGGTCGGCGTGGCCGCCGGCGTCGACGCCGGAATGCGGGTGCTGCAGTACGCGCCCGATCCGGCGGTCGGCGCGCACCGGGAGGGCGCACGGGTGTTCCGCTCCATGGCGGACCTCCCGGATCTGGTGGCCGAGGCCGTCTCCCGACGGTCCGCAGCCGCCTCCCTCGGCGCCCCCGGCTCTCCCTTCTCCCCCGACGTCGTCGTGACCCCGGAAAGGATCCGATGAACCACCCCGCGCACGAGGCACGCAAGGTCATGGTCCTGGGCGCCGGCGACATCGGCCGCCGCGCCTTCCACGAGCTGGCGCACAGCGACCGCCCGCGCGAACTGCGGCTGGTGGGCCGGGACGAGGAGGCGGTGCTCCGGGCGGCCAACCTCGCCCGGTTCTGCGCGATGCAGCGCGGTCACGCGCCCCGGGTCGGTCATGCCGTGACCGATCTGCGGGACGTGGCGCGCACCGCGGAGCAGATCGCCGCGTTCCGGCCGGACGTGCTGTTCCTGGCGGCGAGCTACCAGTCGTGGTGGGTGATCTCGACGCTGGAGGAGTCGGCGTTCCGGAGGCTGTACGCCGCCAACTACGGGCCGTGGCTGCCGATGCACCTGGTCCCGGCGATGAAGGCGATGGAGGCGGTGCGGCAGTCGGGGCTGAGACCGGTCGTGGTCAACGCCGCCTACCCGGACGCGGTGCACCCCGCGCTGCGGGGCGCGGGACTCTCGCCGGACCTGGGCATCGGGAACGTCGCCAACAACGTGCCGGGCATCACCGCGGCCGTGGCGGACGAACTCGGCCGCCCGGTCGAGGCGGTGGAGGTGCGGCTCGTGGCCCACCACTACGTCTCGCACCGCCTGTCCCGGCACGGCGACAGCGGACCGGCGGACCTGGGCCTGGGCGTCCGGGTGGACGGGCAGGACGTCACGGACCGCCTGGACGTGCCGGCGCTCCTGAAGCGGCTGCCGGAGCGGTACCGGCGCACCGGCGGGCTGCCCGGCCAGGCGATGACGGCGGCCTCGGCGCTGAGCGTCCTGGAACCGCTGGCCGACGGGCGGGCCGCGCTGGTCCACGCGCCCGGCGCGGGCGGTGCGGTGGGCGGCCAGCCGGTCGCCCTGCGGGCGGACGGCTCCTTCGAGCGCGTGCTGCCCGAGGGGATGACGCCGCGGCGGGCCGAGGACATCCTCCGCTCGGGTCAGGTGCAGGACGGCATCAGCGAGATCCGCGACGACGGGACGGTGGTCTTCGAGCCGTCGTCGATGGCGGTGCTGACGGAGGAACTCGGCTACGCCTGCGCCGAGATGAAGCTGTCGGAGGCGGAGGACCGGGCGCTGGAGCTCGCCGAGCGGTTCGCCGCGTACCGGTCGGCGGCCGGGACGGTCGCGTGACCGTGCGGGGAACGGGATCTCGGGGGTGGGCGTGGTGAGGCTGCTGGTGCTCGGCGGCACCGATTTCGCGGGCCGGGCGGTCGCGGAGGAGGCGCGGGACCGCGGCTGGGACGTGACGGTGTTCCACCGGGGCGAGCATCCGGCGCCGCCGGGCGTGACGGTGCTGCGCGGCGACCGTACGGCGCCCGGCGGGCTGGAGGCGCTCGGGCGGGGCGAGTGGGACGCGGTCGTGGACACGTGGAAGTCGGCGCCCCGGGTCGTCCGGGACTCCGCGCGGCTGCTGTCGGGACGGGCCGGGCGGTACGCGTTCGTGTCGAGCCGCTCCGTGTACACCTGGCCCGTGCCGGCGGGGCTCGGCGAGGACGGGCCGCTGGTGGACGGCGATCCGGACGCGGAGGCGACGGACTACGCGGCGGACAAGCGGGGCGCAGAGCTGGCGGTGGAACGGGAGTTCGGCGACGGGCGGTCGCTGCTGGTGCGCGCGGGCCTCCTGCTGGGGCCCCGGGAGAACGTGGGCCGGCTGCCCTGGTGGCTGGAGCGCACGGCGCGCGGCGGCCCGCTCCTGGCGCCCGGCCCGCGGGACACGCCCCTGCAGTACGTGGACGCACGGGACATGGCGCGCTGGATCCTGGACGCCCTGGAGTCGGGGCTGAGCGGCCCGTACAACATGGTGGGGCCGCCGGGTCACACGACGATCGGCGAGCTGCTCGACGCCTGCGTCGCCGCGACCGGCGGGCGGGCGCGGCTGGTGTGGGTCGGTCCGGAGACGCTGGCCGAGGCCGGGGTCTCGGGCTGGGAGGACCTGCCGATCTGGTGCCCGCCGGGCGGCGAGCTGCACGACGCGGTCCACCGCGCGGACGTGTCCCGCGCCCTGGCGACGGGCCTGCGCTGCCGGCCGGTCACGGAGACGGTCGCGGACACGTGGGCCGCGATGCGCGCCACGGGCGGGCACTGACCTTCCCTCCGTCGCCCTCCGTCGCCCTCCTTCGCGCACTTCCACGCCTTTTTTCGCACAACCCCAAGGCTTTTTCGTACACATGAGGAGATTCACCGTGCCCACCGACCGCACCGCCTACGCCCCCGGCGCCGACGCCGCCCCGGAGACGCGGGTGCCGACCGAGGTGCAGCGCCGGCCGCTGACCCGGGACGAAGCCCGGGTCGTCGTCGCCGAGATCAGGGACTCGCCGAAGATCACCGGGTACAGCCCCGCCGAGTGGACGGGCGGGCGCGACACGTTCGCACTGGTGCACGGCGACACCGGCGAGCTGGTGGGCGCGCTCCTCGTCCACCACCTGCTCGGCGACTGGTGCGAGGTCGCCGTCATGTACATCCTGAAGGAACACCAAGGGCAGGGCCACGGGCGGCGGTTGATGCGGGCCGCCCTCGACGCCCTGGCCACGTCGGGCAAGCGGCAGCTGATGTTCTTCACCCCCGGGCCCATTGCGGTGCTGGCCCGCGACTACGGCTTCCGGGTCTACGAGGACGAGGCCGCGTACTGCGCGCAGGGGCCGTCGCGGTGGTTCTTCCTGAAGGTCGTCTACAAGCTGCAGTGGCGCTGGAGCCTGTACCGGCTGCGGGAGATCCGGCGCAAGCGCCGGGTGCTCGACTGCGACTTCACCTTCCAACTGGGGGTGCTGGAGCCAGAGACGGCCCGGCGCAAGGCCGAGGAGTTTCGCAACGTCACAACCTGATCGCTCGATGACTTTTTCTGCCCATTGTTTTTTCGCTTTATTGGAAGGGATTGACTGAACGGAGCTTCCCTTTCAGCAACGGCACACACCAAACACGAACTGACTATGCTCCCCACATGTGTTGCGGTGCGCTCACAGCGAGTGAGCGACGCGGGCCGGCGCCTGGTTGCGAAACCGTGTTCCCGTCGGCGCATCGCGGCACCTCAGTCCGCTCATTCCTGACTGTCGAGGGACCCATTGATGGTTCGTGCAGGTTCGCCTTCCAGAGCTCGGCCGCGTGCGGGCTCCCCGGTGTGGCTCATTCCCCCGGGAGCCCTGGCCCTCGCTCTCGCCATAGGGCTGATGTTCTTCCCCGCTCAGATACGGACAGAGCTCGCCTGGTACGGCGTCACCGCGGTCGTCCTGACGGTCGTCACCTCCGCCGTGAGCGCGCGTCTGCTCAGCGCGGCGGACGCGGACCGTCATGCGCGGGCCCGCGCCGAGGTCCAGGCGTACTACGCGCAGCGGGAGGCCGCCCTCATGGGAAGCCTGTCCGACCAGCGGGCGACCGCCGTGTGGTTCGCCGAGGAACTGCTGCCCGCCGCCGTCGCCCGGCTGCACAAGGGCGATCCGGCCTCGGACATCATGCGCTCGGTGACCTTCGGCGAGCACCTCGACCCCGTGTTCACCGAGGCGCTCGAGAACGCCCTGCAGACGCTCCTGGAGGCCGTGCAGGCCGAGGAGAACACCCGTGACTCCTCGCAGCGCGCGCTCGTCGCCGTCGCCCGCCGGGTCCAGGCGATCGTGCACCAGCTCGCCAAGGACCTGCGGCAGATGCAGATCGTGCACGGCACGGACGTGGTGGTCTCCCGCGGTCTGCAGGACATCGACCACCGCAACGCCCTGATCGGCCGTCTCGCGGCCAGCATCGCGGTCCTCGGCGACGCCCGCCCCGGACGCCAGTGGTCCAAGGCCATCCCCCTGTACGACATCCTGCGCGGGGCCATGTCGCGCATCGTGGACTACCCGCGCGTGAAGCTGCAGTCCGTGACCGAGGTGGCGGTGGTCGGCCCCGGCGCAGAGCCGCTGATCCACCTGCTCGCCGAACTGCTCGACAACGCCACGACGTTCTCCCCGCCGCACACCCCCGTGGAGGTGACCGCGAGCGAGGTGCCGTCCGGCATCACGATCGAGATCGAGGACCGCGGCGTGGGGCTCACCGAGGAGGTCCGCCAGCGCATCGACCGCGTGATGACCCAGGCCGCCTCCGGCGTGTTCCTCGCGGGCCTGGGCGAGGTGACCCAGATCGGCCTGCCCGTCGTGGCCAGGCTCGCCCGCGAGCACGGCTGCGAGGTCGAGCTGCGCACCTCCGCCTACGGCGGCGTCCGGGCGGTCGTGCTCGTCCCCCGGCGCCTGATCACCACCGTGCAGAAGCCCGTCGTCCGGGCCATTCCGGAGCCCGCCCGCAGGCGGGTCGGCGGCCCCTCCCGCCCCGTACCGGTCACCGCTCCCCCGCCGCCGGCGCCGCTCTCCATGGCCGACCTCCCGGCCGGCTCCGGCGAGCCCGGGCGGACCGTCAACGGCCTCCCGCAGCGGCGCCGGGAGTCCCCCGTGCCCCGGCCCGTCGTGCGTACCTCCCCCACGCCCCCCGCCCCGCCGGCCTCCTCCCGCACCGGCACGACCCGTCAGCCGGGACTGATGTGGGAGGCGTTCAACGGCGAGAAGAAGCCGGCCGCCGAACCGTCAACTCCACACGTCGAGCCGTCAGATGAGGTCGAGTAACATGCAGCCACTGCCCAACATGGACTGGATGCTCAAGGAGCTCGTGGGCGGCGTCCCGTACGTACGGCACGTGGTCGTCCTGTCCGCCGACGGCCTGTGCATCGGGCAGGCCAACACGGCTCCCGACACCGCCGACGCCATCGCGGCGGCCTGCTCCGGCCTGCAGAGTCTGGCGCGGGCCATCGCCCAGATGTTCCCGCACGGTGACGGCACGACGCGGATGGTCGGCATCGAGGCCGACGGCGGCTACTTCTCCCTCATGGCGGCCGGGCCCGGCGCCTACCTCGCCGTGCTCGCCGACGAGGAGGTGGACGCCGGACTGCTCGGAGACCGGATGCGCACCCTGGTGGTCCGGATCGGCCAGCACATGACCAGCCCGCCCCGCGATGACGTCGGGCAGGCGATGTGACGTCTGAGAACCACGACGACTGGGACGAGGGAACTCCCGTTCCCCTGTACGTCATCACCGGGGGTTCGGGCCCCTCGGTGAAGACCTTCGACCTCGTCACCCTGATCGCCTCGCGGTCGGAGCCCGAACCCTCGATGCAGCCCGAGCAGGCGGCGATCCTCACGATGTGCCGCTACCCGCTGTCGGTGGCCGAGGTGTCGGCGTACCTGAGCCTTCCCTTCAGCGTCGTCACCGTCCTGCTGTCCCGGCTCGTCGACGACGAGCGGGTCGAGGCCATCGCACCGGTGCCCGTCGCGGCATTCCCCGAACGCAGCCTTCTGGAGGCGGTGATCCATGGACTACGCAAGCTCTGACGCGCCGCCGATGGGCCCACGCGACACCGACATGCTGCTGCCCCACGGCGCCCGGGGCGTCAAGGTCGTGATCGTCGGCGGCTTCGGGGTCGGCAAGACGACCATGGTCGGTTCGGTGAGCGAGATCCCGCCGCTGACCACCGAGGAGACCATGACGCAGGCCGGCGTCGGGATCGACCACAATCCCGGCGCCGAGGGCAAGAACACCACGACCGTCGCGATGGACTTCGGCCGGATCAGCATCAACCGGGAGCTGATCCTCTACCTCTTCGGCACACCGGGCCAGGAGCGCTTCTGGTTCCTGTGGAACGGGATCTTCGAGGGCGCCCTCGGCGCCGTGGTCCTGGTCGACACCCGCCGGATCGAGGTCTGCTTCGAGGTCATCACCCGTCTCGAGGACCGCCGCGTCCCGTTCGTCGTGGCCGTCAACGCCTTCCCCGAGGCCCCACACCACCCTGTCGAAGAACTGCGCACCGCTCTGGCCCTCAGCGACACCGTGCCCATCGTCACCTGTGACGCGCGCGACCGGTCGTCCTGCCGTGACGCCCTGCTGTCGCTGATGGTCTACCTGTGCACCCTCGCCGCCCAGGAGACCGTATGACCGTCCCGTCCCGACCCCACACACCAGACGCCGCCGGCCCCTCCGCCGCCGTGCCCCCGCCGGGGTGTCCGGCGCACGCGGCCACCGGCCCCGACGGCACGACCCGGCTCTACGGCGAGCTCGCGGCGACGGACCCCATGGGCCTGTACGAGAAGCTGCGGGCCGCCCACGGACCGGTGGCGCCCGTCCTGCTCGACGGCGACGTCCGCGCCTGGCTGGTCCTCGGGTACCTCGAGAACCGCGACGTGGCCACCCGCTCCACCCAGTTCTCCCACGACCCGCGGGTCTGGCACGGCTGGCGCAGCGGCGAGATCGACGCCGAGAACTCCCCGCTGATGCCGTTGATCGGCTGGCGTCCCGACTGCGTCTGCGCGGACGGCGAGGAGCACCAGCGGCTGCGCGGCGCCGTCACGGCCGGACTGAACCAGTTCGACCACCGCGGACTGCGCCGTCACATCACCCGCTTCGCGCACCAGTTGGTGGACTCGTTCTGCGAGAGCGGCAAGGCGGAGTTGGTGAGCCAGTTCACCGAGTACCTGCCGATGCTCACGCTCACCCACCTGCTGGGCATGTCGGAGGAGGACCGTCCGGAGCTGGTGCACGCGGCCCGCGACCTGTTCAAGGCCACGGAGACCTCGCTCGCCAGCAACGCGTACGTGCTGGAGAGCCTCGAACGGCTGGTCGTCGTGAAGCGGTCCCGGCCCGGTCAGGACATCGCCTCCGCGCTGATGGCGCATCCGGCCGGACTCACCGACGAGGAGGTCAAGCACCACCTGTGGCTCATCCTGCTCGCCGGGTACGAGACCACCACCAACCTCATGTCGAACGTGCTGCGCATGGTGGTCACCGACGAGCGGTTCCGCGGCTCGCTGGCCGGCGGTCAGATGACCCTGCCGGAGGCCGTCGAGCAGGTGCTGTGGGACGATCCGCCCCTTCTGGTGTGCCCGGCGCGCTGGGCCAACGGGGACACGACCTTGGGCGGACAGCAGATCAAGGCGGGCGACATGCTCCTGCTGGGCCTGGCCGCCGGCAACGTCGACCCGGCGATCCGGCCCGATCCGTCGGCCCCCGTCTACCACAGCCGGGCGCACCTGTCCTTCAGCGCCGGCAGCCACGAGTGCCCCGGTCAGGACATCGGCCGTGTCATCGCGGACACCGGCATCGACATCCTGCTGACCCGGCTGCCGGACATCGTGCTGTCCGTCCCCGAGGAGGAACTCGGCTGGCGCTCCACCACGTGGGCGCGGCATCTCACGGCGCTGCCCGTGACGTTCGCCCCGCGCTCCGCCCAGGGCCAGGAGGTCACGACGCCACTGCCGGCCCCGCCGCCGCCCACCGCGGGGCTGCCGCCTGAGCCGCCCGCCGGGCTGTGGGCACAGGCCGGCCCCGAGGGCGGACAGGTGCCCGCGCCCCGCGCCGCCTCGTGGTGGGTGCGCCTGGGACGGCTCCTGCGGGGGCGGTAGATCGTCGTGGCCGGGCACCCCGGTGGGCCTCTCAGGGGAGGCGTGGCGGGGTGCCCCGGTGTACCAGGCGCGGAGGCCGGACCGGAGCTGCGGCCTTCTGCCCGCCGCATGGGCACGGTCGCCTGCACCCGCCGGGCTCAGTCGGTGCCGAGCATCTCCTTCATCTGGGTGATCTCCGCCTTCTGGGCGGTGATGATGTCGTCGGCGAGTTCCTTGGCGGGGCCGTAGGCGCCTTCCTTCGTCTCGGTCTCGGCCATGGCGACGGCGCCTTCGTGGTGCCTGATCATCTGGGTCAGGAACATGGTGTCGAAGGCTTTGCCGGATGCGCCTCGCATGTCGTCCATCTGCTGGTCGTTCATCATGCCGGGCATGGACGAGGCGTCGCCGTGGTCCATGCCGTCCATCCCGTCCATGCCTCCAGGGACCTTTTCGCCCCAGGCCGTGAGCCAGGCGGACATCGTGGCGATCTCCGGTTCCTGGGCCTTCTTGATCTTCTCGGCGAGGGCCTTGACATCACTGGAGGAGGCCCGGGTTTCGGCCATGCCGGCCATCATGACGGCCTGGCGGTGGTGCGGGATCATGCCCTGGGCGAAGTCGACGTCCGCTTGGTTGTGCTCGCCTGCCGGGACCGAGACGGACGTGGTGGGGTTGGGAGAGGTGGCGGGAGAGCCGTTGCCGTTGTCTCCACAGCTGGTCAGGAAGAGCGCGGAGGCGGCGACTGCTGCGGCGGCCAGGGCGGTACGGCGGTACAGGGAGCGGGTGGTCTTCATGCGTGGCTCCTCAGGATGGAAGGGGACCAGGACATACCTGTACGCGCTGGGCAGCTCGTGTCGGCGGGTGCCACGCCGCCGAGGCGTCCGCCGGTCATGACGGCCGCCTGGTGCGGGCCGGGGCGATGGTGTGGCGGAACAGTGCGGTGGCGGTGAGGGTGAGTCCGGCCAGCCAGGCCAGGGCGATGAGCAGGGGGCCGGTTTCGTCGAAGCCCGGGGTGACGGCGGCGTCGATGAGGACGCGGCTGGAGCCGTAGCCGGGCAGGGCGTGCGCCCAGGTGGGCGGGTCGGGGTGGAGCATGGGGCTCTGTTCGATGCCCAGGTCGACGAAGGGCAGCAGGAAGGCGATCAGCACCCCGCCGACCCGTCCGAACAGCGGGCCCAGAAGGACGCCGATGAGGCCGTAGGTGAGGGCGAGCAGGACGTTCGCGGCGACGTAGAGGCCCCATTGGCGGGCGTCGAAGACGGTCGCGGTCACCGCGAGGGAGGCGGCGGTGGCCAGCAGCGCGCCGAGGACGACGACGGTCAGGCGGGAGGCGAGCAGGCTGCCGGGGCGGAACCCGGCGATGGCGAGGCGCTGGTCGCCTGTGCGGGCGTTGAGGACCGTGAAGAGTCCGGCGAGGGTGGCCAGGGAGGCGGTGGCGATCGGTGCCATGGTGCCGCCGTGGATGTCGGGAAGCCACGCCCGCTGGACGGTGGTGCGTCCGCCTTCGCGGACGGTCAGAGACGTGGACTGCTCGGGGGTGGTGACCACCGAGAGGAGGACGAAGACCGTCGGCACCGCGATGATCAGCACCCACAGCACCCTGTTGCGGCCGGCCTCTCTGAGCCCCGCGCGCACCCCCGCGGCCAGTTGGGCCCACGCCGAGCCGGGCCTGCCACCGTGTCGGGCACGGGCCGTGCGGCTGGTCGCGGAGATCACCGTCCAGCCGACCGCGGCGGCTGCCGCGGTCCAGGCCAGGGCCCAGCCGAGATCTCCGGGCCGGCCGCTGTGGCCGGAGGGCACGTCGACCATCCACAGCGTCACGAAGTGCGTCGGGAGCACCCGGGTCGCCGCTCGGTCCGCAGCGCCGAGGACAGGGCCGAAGAAGACGTCCAGGATCCACACGAACAGCACCAGTACGGTGCCGTTGACGGGGCTGGTCACCGTCGCGCCGATCAGCGCCCCGATGGCCAGGTAGATCACCGCGTACATCAGCGTTCCTGCCAGCACCCGCCCCGGATCATCGCCGAGCCCGGTTCTCAGCTGGAGGGCCAGCAGAGCTGCCGCCGCGGCCGTCACGGCCAGGACCGAGCCGGCGCCCATGCGTGCGGCCACCAGCCGGCGGGGCGCCAGGCCGGCGAGGATCAGCCGGCGATCAGCCGCGTGCGAAGCGCGTATCTGGAAGTACATGGCGATCGCCGCGATGAATCCCGCGGCCCAGCCTGCGGTGGCTGTCTGTACGGCGGGCCCGCCGGTGCCGCCGAGCAGCTCGGCCGCGTCCGCCAGCGGGCGTGCGGCCGCCACCACGAACACCACCGGAACCAGCACAAGCACAAGGAGGTTCACCGGCGTCCGGGCGGACTCGGCGAGAAAGCGACGCGCGAACGCCAAGACGGTCATCCGTGCACCGCCCTGCCGTCACGCAGTTCGACAATGCGGTCGAAGCGTTCTCGGTCCGTGACGAAGTGGCTGACGATCAGCACCGAGCGGCCCGCCTTGCGACGCCCGGCGACCAGGTTCCAGAACTTGAGGTACGTGTCGAAGTCGAAGCCCGCGTACGGCTCGTCCAGCAGAAGCACATCGGGATCGGCGAGGAGCGCCAGGCCCAGGTTCAGCTTGGCCAGGGTTCCGCCGGACAGCTGGTCCGCGCGGGTGCCGGCGTAGCGTTCGAAGCCGAGGGCTGCGTAGATCTCTCGGCGCGAACGTCGTTCCGCCTCGCGCGTCATGGCGTAGGCGTGGCCGAACAGCTCGAAGTGCTCGTCGCAGGTGAGGCGTTCGTAGACGACCGGTTGCTGCGGGCAGTAGCCCAGCCGTCCGGTGCGGGTCACGGTTCCGGCGTCGGCGGCGAGCGCACCGACCAGGATCTTCATCAGGGTGCTCTTCCCGGATCCGTTCTCCCCGACGATGCCGACCGCCTCGCCGGGAAACAGGGTGAGATCCACGCCCCGCAGCACCGGAGTCGTGCGGCGTACCGGCCACGGGCCGCGCCGGTACGCCTTCTCGATGCCGGCCGCCGCCAGCAGCGGGCGGGCGGTTCGCGGGTCGTCCCCGGAGCGGGGCTGGGGTTTGTTCACGTGGTCACCTCCCCGGGTCGGGTGGGCAGGCTTGCGTCGGATCACAGGCCGGGGGCGCCCCAGAGGGGGAACCAGCGGCTCAGGTCCTGCTCGATGCGCAGGTCGTCCTTGAGTACGGCCTTGACCTGGAGTTCCAGCGGGTTGTCGCGTGTGTTGCCGGGCAGCGGGGCGAACGGGTAGAAGGTGCCGCGCTTGTAGAGGTAGACGAGCGCGAGCGAGCGCAGTTCGGCGTCGTGGAAGGTGACCAGGGAACAGAGGAGGTGCGGGCCAAAGCCGCTGTCCTGCAGGGAGGTGTTGACCGCGTGGAGGTCGCTCACGAGGGCGGGCAGGTCGTCCGGTGGGCGGCGGGAGAGCAGCCAGGAGTAGCCGTAAGTGTCGTGGCTGAACTCCAGCGGGGCGCCGCCGCGTTCGGAATCGGCGGCCAGGAGGGCTCCCACCTCTTGCTGGACCTGGGCGAAGGCGCCGCCTTCGATCGCGGCGAAGCAGACCGAGCCCTCGCCGGTCGGGGTGAAGCCGATGGCGGCCTGGAGGGTGATCGCAGCCGAGGGCAGGGCGAAGAGCTGGTCCAGGTCGGGCCGGACCGGCTTGCTCCGGCCGAACAGCACATCCCAGAAACCCATAGGACCACCGTCTCCTTCGCTCAGTGCCTGCCGGGTTCGCCGCCCGCTTCGCCGAGCTGTGCGGAGAGCTCCGCGAGCGCCTCCAGCCGGCGTTCCAGGGTGGGATGGGTGGAGAACAGGTTGCCCACCGCGGTGCCGGGCCCGAGGGCGGGGGTGAAGAAGAACGCGTTGAACGCCTGGGCGGTCCGCAGGTCCTCGGTGGGGATGCGCGCGATGTCGCCGCTGACCTTGGTCAGCGCCGAGGCCAGCACGGACGGCTTGGCGGTCAGCATGGCCGCGGCCCGGTCAGCGGCCAGTTCGCGGTAGCGGGACAGGGCCCGGATGAGCAGGAAGCTGACGGCGTAGACGAGGGCGGACACGGCCATCACGGCCAGGAAGACGACGGCGGTGTTCTGGTCGCGCTGGCTGCGCCCGCCGAACAGCTGGGAGTAGAAGGCGAACCGGACGATCAGCCCGGCGATGACGCCCAGGAACGAGGCGATGGTGATCACCGCCACGTCGCGGTGGGCGACGTGGGAGAGTTCGTGGGCGAGGACGCCTTCGAGTTCCTCGGTCTCCAGGCGGCGCATGAGGCCGGTGGTCACGCAGACCACGGCATGGTCGGCGTTGCGGCCCGTGGCAAAGGCGTTGGGCAGGTCCATGTCGGAGACCGCTACCCGCGGCTTGGGCATGTCCGCGCTCGCGCACAGCCGGTCCACGACCCCGTGCAGCCGCGGCTGTTCCTCGACCGTGACGAGCCGGCCGCGCATGGCGTACAGGGCGATGCGGTCGGAGTACCAGTACTGGGCGCTCAGCAGGGCAGCGGCGATCACGACTACGAGGACGACGGACTTGAGCAGCACGATCAGCGCGGCGATGAACGCCACGTAGAGCAGTCCGAGCAAGAACATGGTGACCGCCATGCGGGCGGTCAGCTGCCGGTCGGGCTCGAACCTGCTGCGCATCGCCATCACCCCGTCAGCCTGGGATCAGGCCCTCGTCAGACAGCAGCTCGCGCACCTGCGGCAGGCTGGTCGACTCGTCGGGCAGCACCAGATCCGATGGAGTGATCCGCTCGTCGGGAAGCGGTGTGCCGAGGCGGCGTACGGCATCCAGCAGAGCCGACAGGGCAGACGCGAAAGCCGTCTCCTGACCCGCGTCGGCGGCCTTCTGCAGGGCGGAGTCCAGGTAGTTGAGCTGTTCGAGGTGCTCGTCGGCGATGTCGTACTGGCCCTCGCCGAGAATCCGCATGATCATGACTTCTCCTCCCGCTCCGGCCGTCGTGCACTGGCCACCGCCTGCGGAGCGGATCCCGCCGGCAGCTGTGTTTTCATCCTGGCCAGTTCGAGCTCCACGTCCCGACCTGCGGTGACACGCTCCAGTTCGGCCTGGATGTCGTCCCGGCCGGCCGGCAGGGTGGCGTCGTCCAGTGCTCCGGAGGCGATCAGTTCGTCCAGGGCGCCGGCGCGTGCCTGCAGCTGTTCGGTCTTGTCCTGGGCGCGCTGCATGGCCAGGCCCACGTCGCCCATCTCCTCGCCGATGCCGGTCACGGCTTCGGTGATGCGGGTCTGGGCCTCGGCTGCGGTATAGCTGGCCTTGATGGTCTCCTTGCGGGTCCGGAAGGCGTCCACCTTGCCCTCCAGGCGCTGGGCGGCGAGCGTGAGCTTGTCCTCCTGCTCCTTCAGCGACGTGTGCTCGGCTTGCAGGTCGGTGATCTGCGCGGCCACAGCGGTACGGCGGGTGAGCGCCTCGCGGGCCAGGTCCTCACGCCCGGCGGCCAGCGCCTGCTCGGCCTGGCCCTGCAGTTTGTCGGTGGACTGCTGGAGCCGGCTGAGCTGGAGTTCGACCCGCTTGCGGCTGGTCGCCACGTCGGCCACCCCGCGCCGCACGCGTTGCAGCATCTGCAGCTGCTGCTCGTAGGAGTAGTCCAGGACCTCGCGCGGGTCCTCGGCCTTGTCCAGCGCCTTGTTCGCCTTGATCCGGAACAGGGTGGTGATGCGTTGGGTGATGCTGGTCATGGTGACTCCTTGCTCGCCATGCATCCGTCGGGTGTGGCGGTTCAGGCCCCGGGCGCGCGGCTGCGTCACCGGCTCGTCCGCTGGTCACCGGCAGCCGAGCACCACTTCCCTTGTCCGGGCATGGATCCCGCGTGGCCGTTCGATCGTGTGCCGTCGGGCTCTTGCCGGTCACGGTCTGCTCCCGGAATGAGGTGCCGCTCGGTTCGCCGGGACGTCCCGGAGGGGTCTGCCGTGGCGTACACGGCCGGCCCGGTCAGGGCCGGCCGGATCCGGGGTGCTGGTGGTCGTGCTTGCGCATCGGATCGCGATCGTCCATGGGCCCGTCATCGCCGTGACCGCCCCCGTGCATGCCGCGCATCATGAAGAACATCATCAGCGGGCAGACGGAGACGACAGCCAGGAGAGCGAGCGTGCCCACGGGCACGCCGAGCGCCAAGGCGCCCACGAAGGCGATGGCGAGCGCGACCGCGTACAGACCGTAGTTCTTGTTGTTGTTCATCACGGCGCCTTCTTCCCGAGACAGCCGGTCCGGCCGGGCGCAGTTGAGTCGGCCGGGGTCAATGCTTGGTGGGTGGGCCGGAGCCGTGCAGCGCATCCAGGCGCCGCCGGTAGTCCTCCTCGTCGATGTCGCCGCGGGCGAACCGCTCAGCGAGCTGCTGCTCAGGCGAGGCGCAGCAGGGCGGGGAGTGGGCTCGGTGGCTGGGCTCAGTGTCCGCAGGAGCAGGACGGCGGCGGCGATGATCAGAGCCCAGAACGCGATCATGCCGGCCGACATCGCGAACCAGCCCCAGCCGCTGACGTCGTGGTCGAACCAGAACATCATCACGATCGCCTCCCCGGTGACCGGAAGGGCGGGGCTGCGAGCCCCGCTGCCCGCCTGGTCGTTCACCATCATGGTCACCCGGTCCCAGTCGTACGGTGCAGGGCCGGGTGGTCCCCGGCTGGTGGGCCGGTCAGCCCCTACCTGGTGCGGGTAGGGCAAGGGACGCTGGGAGGGAGCGCACACGCAAGGAGGGCGATCTGCCATGGGTGTCGCCGATGTCGTGGTCGTGATCCTGACCGCGGTCCTGATCGGAGGACTGGGCTGGTTCTTCTTCGGCCCGCGCAAGGCCCGCACCGCGCAGTTGGAGGGCGGCGTGCAGCGGGTCGAGGTGACCGTGCGGGGCGGCTACAGCCCCAACGTCATCAAGGTCCGCCAGGGCGTGCCGGTGGAGCTGGTCTTCGACCGGCAGGAGAGCGGGGAGTGCACCAACCGGGTCGTCTTCCCCGACCTGCGGGTCAGCGCCGGGCTGCCGGCCCATGCCCGCACCACCGTACGGATCAGCCCGGAACAGGCGGGCTCTTACGGTTTCGCCTGCGGGATGAACATGATCCACGGCACCCTGCTGGTCGAACCCGCGGACGGCCCCAGTGCCACGGAGGCCACGCCGGGCGGAGAGGGCCGGGGCGAGGCTCCCTCCGCCGCTGCCGGGCACGGTCTCGGCGAAGGCAGTGGAGCCGAGGCGGAGGCGGCCGAGGCCGCCGAGCGGCGCGCCGAGATCACGGACCTCACCCGCCGGGTCGCCGTCGGCGCGGTGCTCACGCTGCCGGTGCTCTTCGCCGTCATGGCCCACGAGCTGTTCGGCGCGGACTGGGTGCCGGGCTGGCTGCTGGACCACTGGCTCCAGCTGGCACTGATCACGCCGGTGATGTTCTACACCGGCTGGCCGATCCACTCCACCGGCTGGCTGACCCTCAAGCACCGCGGCGCCGACATGAACTCCCTGATCACCCTGGGGACGACGGCCGCCTACGGCTACAGCCTGCTGGTCACCCTCGCGCCCGGTCTGCTTCCGGAGGACGTGCGGGAGGTGTACTTCGAGGCGGTCGGGGTCATCCTCACCCTCATCCTGCTCGGCCGCCTGCTGGAGGCCCGCGCCAAGGCCGGCACCGGCGAGGCCATCCGTTCCCTCCTCGGTCTCCAGGCCCGCACCGCCCGCGTGATCCGCGACGGCACCGAGACGGAGGTCCCGGTCGAGGACGTGACGGTCGGCGACACGGTGGTGATCCGGCCCGGGGAGAAGGTCCCGGTCGACTCGGTCGTGCTGTCCGGGTCCTCGGCGGTGGACGAGTCGATGGTCACCGGCGAGCCGATGCCGGTCACCAAGCACGCAGGGGACACGGTCATCGGCGCCACCGTCAACACCACCGGCTCCCTGCGGGTCCGGGCGAGCAAGGTCGGCGCCGACACGATGCTCGCCCAGATCATCCGCCTGGTGCAGCAGGCCCAGGCGTCCAAGGCCCCCATCCAGCGGCTCGCCGACACGGTCTCCGCCTACTTCGTGCCCGCCGTCATCGCCATCGCCGTCGCTGCCTTCGCCCTCTGGTACACCGTCGGGCCCGCCCCAGCGCTCACCCTGGCGCTGGTCTCCGCCGTAGCGGTACTGATCATCGCCTGCCCCTGCGCCCTCGGTCTGGCCACACCCCTGTCCGTCATGGTCGGCACCGGGAAAGGCGCGCAGGCCGGCATCCTCATCCGCTCCGCCGAGGCCCTGGAGACCGCCCACAAGCTGGACACGATCGTGCTGGACAAGACCGGCACCGTCACGGCAGGCAGGCCCGCCCTCACGGATGTGCGCACCGCCAACGGCTTCCAGGAGAGCGAGCTGCTGGCGCTGGTGGCCGGGGCCGAGGCGGACAGCGAGCACCCGCTCGCGGGCGCGATCGTCGCCGGGGCCCGCGACCGCGGCCTCACCCCGCCTGCGGCAAGTGGCTTCGACTCGGTCACCGGCAAGGGAGTCCGGGCCAGCGTCGACGGCCGCACGGTCCTCGTCGGCACCGCCCGGCTGCTCGCCGACGCCGACGTCGACACCGGCGCCCTCACCGAGGTGGCCGCCGGCTTCTCCGCCGAGGGCAAGACTCCGGTCCTGGCCGCCGTCGACGGCCGGCCCGCAGGCGTCCTCGCCGTCGCCGACACCCTCAAGGACGACTCGGTCCAGGCCATCGCGGCCCTGCACCGGCTCGGCCTGCAGACGGTCATCATCACCGGTGACAACGCCCGCACCGCCGCCGCCATCGCCGCCCGGGTCGGCGTACGCCGGGTCCTGGCCGAGGTCCTGCCCGAACACAAGGCCGACGAGATCCGCCGCCTGCAGGCCGAGGGCCGCACCGTGGGCATGGTCGGCGACGGCATCAACGACGCCCCCGCGCTCGCCGCCGCCGACGTCGGCCTGGCCATCGGTACCGGAACCGACGTCGCCATCGAGGCCGCCGACATCACCCTCATCTCCGGTTCCCTGACCGGCGTCGTCACCGCCATCCGGCTCTCCCGCGCCACCATGCGCAACATCAAGCAGAACCTGTTCTTCGCCCTGATCTACAACGCGATCGGCGTACCGCTCGCCGCAGGCGCCCTCTACCCGCTGTGGGGCATCCGCCTCAGCCCGATCATCGCCGCCGGCGCCATGGCCCTGTCCTCCCTGTCCGTCGTCACCAACGCCTCGCGCCTGCGCCGCTGGCGCACCAGCCCGCTCCCGGCCGCCACCTCAGAGCCCGTGGAGCCCGAGGTGGAATCCGCAGCCGACCGCACCCCGGCCCCCACCACTGCCGCCGCACACGCACACCACCAGCCCGAGCCCACCATCGGCGAGGGACCCCAGCCCGGCGTCGAGGACAGTGCGGTCGATCCGGTGTGCGGCATGCGCCTGAACCCGTCAACCGCCGCCGAACGGCGCGACACCGACCACGGCAGCTACTTCTTCTGCTCCGCGCAGTGCGCATCCGCCTTCGACGCCCACCCGGACCACTACCTCACACCGGCAGGGAACAGGCCCCCGGAAGGAGGCGAGAACCGATGATCACGGCCGCCGCTCACGCGCCGCCGTCGCCGCCAAGTACCCCGCAGCCCGAGGGACCGGGACCACTCGCAGGCACTTGCAGGCGCTTTCTACCGGATCTGGCGGTTATTTTCCCCTGTGGCGTATCCTGGGCGGCAGACGCACCGGAAGGAGGCTGGGCCCGATGGCCGCCACCGACCCCGCGCTCACCGCCCTGGCGGACGGCTGGGACGCCCTCTCCGTGCTGCACGACCGGATCGAGACGCATCTCGAACGCGCCCTGCAGGCCCGGCACGACCTGAGCGCGCGGGAGTACGCGCTCCTCGACGTCCTCGCCCGCCAGCACGGCGGGGAGGGCGGGCACCTGCAGATGAAGCAGGTCGCCGATGCCGTGGTGCTGAGCCAGAGCGCCACCACCCGCCTGGTCTCCCGGCTCGAGGACCGGGGCCTGCTGACCCGGTACCTGTGCCCGACCGACCGGCGTGGCATCTACACCGACGTCACCGAGCAGGGCCGGAAGCTCCTGGAGGAGGCCCGGCCCACCCATGACGCCACGCTCCGTGAAGCCCTCGCCGAAGCCGCGCGGAACCCGGAGCTGGCCCCGCTGGTCGAGGCGGTGCGGACGATCGAGGCGCCGACGGCCGGCCGCCGGTAGCCGTCCCGTCCGCACCCTCCCGGGGAGGGAAGCGCAGCGCCATACTGGGGGCGTGAGTCGGTCTCTGCTGTCTCCGGGCGAGCTGCGCGAGCGGGCCGGCGACGTGCTGCTGCACCACGTCGCGGGTCCGACGGCGCACGAGAAGCGGGCCCGCATCCACGGGGCGCCCGGACCTCGTTGGTTCGGACCGGAGCGGCCGGTGCGGGTGGTGCACGCGGACGCCTCGATGTACGTCGGCGGGCTGGCCGCCCTGCTGCTCCAGTCGCTGCATCCGCTCGCGATGGCGGCCGTCGCCGCCCACTCCGGATTCCAGGGCGACCCGTGGGGCCGCCTCCAGCGCACCAGCACCTTCCTCGCCGTGACCACCTTCGGCACCGCCGAGGACGCGGCCCGGGCGGTGGAGCGGGTCCGGCGGGTGCACGCGAGCATCAGCGGGACGACGTCCGAGGGCGTGCCGTACCGCGCCTCCGATCCGCACCTGCTCGGCTGGGTCCACCTCGCGGAGGCCGAGTGCTTCCTGCGCGCGCACCTGCGGTACGGGCGGCGGCCGCTGGACGCGGCGGGCCAGGACAGGTACGTGGCCGACATGGCGCAGGTGGCGCGCCGGCTCGGCGTGGAGCGGCCCCCCGAGACCCGCGCCGAGCTGACGGCGCTGCTCGCCGCGTACCGGCCCGAGCTGCGGGCCACGCCGGAGTCCCGGGCGACGGCCCGGTTCCTGCTGTCCGAACCGCCGCTCCCGGCTCCCGCCAGGGTGCCGTACGCGTTCCTGGCGGCCGCGGCGGTCGAACTGCTGCCGCCCTGGGCCCGCGCGGAGGTCGGCCCGCCGCGCACCCTCCGCCTGATCCTCCCGCTGGCCCGCCCCGGCGGCCACGCGATCACCGCGGCCCTGCGCTGGGTGATCCCCCCGCCGCCGGTCCCGACGGGGTGACGCCCGCCTTCGCGGAGGGCGACCGTACGGGCTGAGGCAGCGTCACGGCGCGGGCGCGGCCCACGCCGAGGCGCTGGGCGAGCCGGGTCATGCCCTGCGACATCCGCGAGGGCATCGAGTCCGGCTCGGGGATGCCGACCGGCCGCTGCCGGCCGTTCTGGATCGCGGCGATCCGCCAGCCGTCCGGCGTGCGCACGCAGACGATGATCTGCCGGGACAGCCGCCGCCTGGGGAGCGTGCTGCGCCAGGGCATGAGCACCGAGCCGTTGCCGACGACCACGGCCACGGAGTCGGTGACGAAGCGGAGCGACTCGATCTCGCCGACCATCGCCGAACCGGCGATGACGCCGCGGAAGAGCTTGTCGTGGTTCTCCTGCAGCCGTTCCACCCCGGCCGCCCAACTGCCGTCGTACGACACGTAGTCGGCGTCCTCGGTGAACAGCCGGCCGAAGCCGACGGAGTCCGCCTCGGTCCAGGTCCTGCAGTACTCCGCGAAGAGGGCGCGGATCTCGGTCTCGCGAGTGTCCATGGGTACGTCACTCCCCCGCTCACGGCCCGTCCGGGCCCGGCTCGGCGTCCAGATATATTTCGTTCGTCCGAACGAAATATATGCACGCCCGACGGCCGGGTCAAGGGACGCCCGCAGGTTCGTGCGCCCCCTGGGCCGCTCGTAGGATGACGGCGCACGCGCCGTGCCACAGGGGCGAACGCGCGTGCCAGGAGAGGGGTGGGGCATGGCGCTGCCGGAGAAGCTGGCCCAGTGGGAGGACTGGGACGGTGCCGCCTTCGAGGTGGGGCGGGCGCTGGGAATCTTCGACGAGGAAGACTCCTTCACCTCCGTGAAGCGGGTGTTCTGGACGAACAATCCGCTGGGGAACGCCCTGCACGAGGTACTGCACCAGCTGACGGCCGCCGGTGTGCTGGAGTTGCAGGACGAGCCGGACATGCAGTTCCGCTGGTCGGCGTCGGGCGCGGCAGAAGCGAAGAAGGCGGGCTGACCACGCCGGGGGCACCGCCCCGGCGTGGCCGCCCGCCTCGCTGCTGTCGGTTTCAGGTCGCGGCGCCTCGGGTGCCGCTCACCACGACTCGTCGTCCGGGAGGTGCCCTCGGTCTCCCGTCCAGGGCTGTACCCGGGTCAGGCCCGCCGTCCACGGGCCGTCGGCCATCTCGAACTGGACGACCAACGGGCCCTCGGGCAGCGGGACGACCTCGCGTCGCCGGCCGATCTCGTTGACCACGTTGTCGTCGTCGGGCAGGGCCGTCGGGTCCTCGTGACCGGCGAGCTCGAAGGTGTTGACGATGAGGTTGTCCTCGCCTCGGTACTGGATGACCAGGTCCGCCACCCCCGCCGTGTGCAGCAGGACGTCGGGGCCGCGGAACTCCGCCTGCTCCTCCGTCAGGACGCGCGCCGCCGACAGCGGCAGCACCGCCACCCGCCACGGGCCCTCCGCCTCCAGCCGCATGCGCAGGGAGCCGTGCTTGGGGACATGGGTGAGCAGCCGGCCGTAGAAGTCGTCCTCGGTGCTGTTGACCAGGTAGTCCTGCTCCTTGTTGCGCCGGTTCAGGGTCGTCAGGCCGGTGTATCCGTCCCCGCGCACGGAGAGTTCGACGACGACGGGCCCCGGCGGGAGCCCGTCGACCGTGAGCACGTCGTTGTCGCGGCCGCTGAACAGGTGCGGCTCGAAGACCGCGCCGTACGTCCACGGGGCCGCGGGCCCGGGAGGCACGGGAGCGGACGGCGGTACGGGCGGCACCGAGGCCACGGGCGGGACCGGCGGCACGGGGGCCACAGGTGGTACCGGCGGCGCCGAGGCCACAGGTGGTACCGGCGGCACCGAGGCCACGGGCGGGACCGGCGGCGTGGGCACGGCGAAGGCGGGTGCCGCCGACGGCACCGGCACCTGCACCGGAACCGAGACCGGCGGCGGCACGTGCTGCGGTACCGGCCCCGCATGGGCCGGCGCCTCCGCCTGCGCGACCTCGACCCCGTGGTCCGTGGCCAGGCCCTCGATGCCGTTCTCGTAACCCTGGCCCACCGCGCGGAACTTCCAGCCGCCGGCCCGCCGGTACAGCTCGGCCAGGACCATCGCCGTCTCCCCCGCGGCGTCGGTCACCTCGTACCGCGCCACCGACGTGCCGTCGGGCGCGAACGCCTCGACGGCCAGTCCGGAGGCGTCCCGCATCGCCCGGCCGCCGTCCGTCGAACCGACGACCAGCACCCGGTCGATCTGCTCCTCCACAGCCGGCAGCGCCACGTCGAGCCACGCGCTCCCGGCGTCCTCGCCCGACAGCTGTACGGCGCCCGTCGGATGCGCGGGGGCGCCGTGGAACACCACGTCCGCGTCGCCCCGCACCGTCCCGGCCTCCGTGAGCAGCAGCGCCATCGCGTCCACGCCGCCCGTCACGGCGATCCGCAACGGCACGGACGGCACAAAGCCGTTGGCTCCCTTGATCATCGCCCCCACCGCGCCGCACCGGCCCTTTCCTCGAAGTCCCCACCCTTGTCGATCACGAGGTGATCCTCCATTCCTGTGGGACTCCGGGCAAGTGCCCCCGTTCCGGTGGTTTGGCCGAACTGCATGTAGACCGCATGGGTGCCTGAGGCATGTAGTGGAGGCATGTCGAAGGCCGTGGCGTTCCCCCAAGACCGCAGCTGTCCCTACCATCCCCCGACCGGCTATCCGCAGACCGACGACGAGCGCCCCCTGTCCCGGGTGACCCTGTGGGACGGGCGGGAGGTGTGGCTGGTGACCGGACACGGCACCGCCCGCGCGCTCCTCGCGGACCAGCGCCTCTCCACCGACAGCACTCGCGACGACTTCCCGATCCCGACCGAGCGCGCCGCGGGCCTGCGCCGACGGCGCCGGGCGGCGCTGCTCGGCCTGGACGACCCGGAGCACAACGCCCAGCGCCGGCTGCTGATCCCGAGCTTCACGCTCAAGCGGGCCGAGCGCCTGCGCCCGCGCATCCAGGAGATCGTGGACCGGCTGCTGGACGCCATGGTGGCCCAGGGGCCGCCGGCGGAGCTGGTGAGCGCGTTCGCGCTGCCGGTGCCGTCCATGGTGATCTGCGAACTGCTCGGCGTGCCGTACGAGGACCACGACTTCTTCGAGGAGCGGTCCCGCCGGCTGCTGCGCGGGCCGACGGCCGCGGACACCGAGCAGGCGCTCGCCGACCTGGAGGGGTACCTCGGCGAACTCGTCGACCGCAAGCGGAAGAAGCCCGGCGAGGGCGTCCTGGACGACCTGGTGGCGCGGGCGGAGGAGGAGGGCGGACCCGGGCGGGAGGAGCTGGTGGACCTGGCCACCATCCTGCTCGTCGCCGGGCACGAGACCACGGCGAACATGATCTCGCTGGGCACGTACACGCTGCTGTCCCACCCCGAGCGGCTGGCCGAACTGCGGGCGGACCCGGCCCTCGTCCCGGTCGCCGTCGAGGAGTTGCTGCGGTACCTGTCGATCGCGGACGGGATGCTGCGCGTGGCCCGCGAGGACATCCCGGTCGAGGGCGCGCCCGGGACGGTGGTGCGCGCCGGCGAGGGCGTGGTGTTCTCCACGTCCGTCATCAACCGGGACGCCGCCGCGTTCAGCGAGCCGGACACCTTGGACTGGGGCCGGTCGGCCCGGCACCACGTGGCCTTCGGCTACGGCATCCACCAGTGCCTGGGGCAGAACCTGGCCCGCGCGGAGCTGGAGCTCGCGCTCGGCACGCTGCTGCGCCGGCTGCCGGGGCTGCGGCTCGCGGTGCCCGCGGACGAGGTGCCGTTCAAGCCGGGCGACACCATCCAGGGGCTGATCGAACTGCCCGTCGCCTGGTGAGAGGAGCCCGTCGTATGCCCGCTCCCGTCACGATCGCCGTCGACCGTTCGGTGTGCATCGGCGCCGGCCAGTGCGCCCTGACCGCGCCGGACGTCTTCACCCAGGACGACGACGGCTACGGCACCGTACGGCCGGGCCGCGAGACCGCGGGCGGCACGATGCTGCGCGAGGCCGTCCGTGTCTGCCCGGTACGGGCGATCACCGTCCACGACGCCCGCGACCCCGGCGCCTGACGGCCCGCCGCACCCGGCCCCGGCACGAACTCCGGGACCGGGCGCGGCACTTCGCGCACGGCTACGCCGTGAACGCGTGCGCGTGCCGGGCGGCCCATGCGGCGAAGGTCCTGGCCGGGCGACCGGTGACCTTCTCGACGGTGTCGACGACCGTGTAGCCGACCTCCGGCGTGTTCCCGTACGCCTCCAGGAGGAAGCCGACCACCTCGTCGTCGTGCCCCGCCGCCCGCCACTGCGCGACGGCCTCGTCCTCGCTCAGCTCCACGAGCGCGACCTCGCGGCCGCGAGCGGCGCCGATGGCGGCGGTCTTGTCCGCGAGGGTCAGCACCTCGGGACCGGTGAGCACGTACTCCCGGCGGCCGTGGCCCTCCTCGGTGAGCGCCACGGCGGCGACCGCGCCGATGTCGCCCTCGTGCACCATGGCGCTGATCCGGTCCGCGAAGGGTTCGCGCACCTCGTCGTTCTCGACGATGCCGGGCGCCCACGCGAGGGCGTTGGCCATGAACTCGACGGGCATCAGCACCGTCCAGTCCAGCTCGTCGTCGGCCCGTACCGCGTCCTCCAGCAACGACGGCCCGCCGCCGTGCAGCACGGTGACCCGCCGTACGCCGGCGGCCCTGGCCAGTTCCAGGATGCGCGGCCCGGTCTCCAGCGGGGCGAAGTACGCGCCGCCGAAGGTGATCAGGTGGAGGCCGGTGACGCCCTCCAGTGCCGGGACCAGGGTGTCGGGTTCGGTCAGGTCGCCCCGCACCACCTCGACGCCGTCGGGGAACGCGGCCTTCTCCGGGTCGCGGGTGAGGGCGCGGACCCGGTGGCCGCGGTCGAGGAGTTCGGCGACGACCTGGCGGCCGACGGTCCCGGTGGCACCGGTGACGAGAAGCGTCAGGGCGTGGGGATCGGTCTGCGTGTGCTGCTGTGTCTGCGTCATGATCCGACCGTATGAGCCCTTGCGGACAGGTTCGGTCCGCAAGGGCGGGGCGGTTTCAGGAGGCGGGAAGCGTCGAGACGACCTTGCCGGTGGCGTCGACGGCGAGGTAGCCGCTGGCGTGGTACGCGTTGCTGAGGTAGAAGCGCAGCGTCGGGCGGTCCTCGTTGAACGTCCAGCGGTCGACGACGACGTACCGCATGGTGGGGTCGTCGACCTTGAGGTCGCGTTCGCCGCGCTTCATCAGCGCGGGGAGGTCGTCCCACGGCAGGGCGGCGGCGTCGAACGGCTGCTCGTCGGGATCGTCGGCGCTGATGGTGCCGCCGGGCCCGGTCTTCCGGGCCACGCCCCCGCGGTACTCGTACGCGTCGTAGGTCTTCGCGCCGGGCCGGGTGGGGATGTCGGCGAGGGCGTACTCCTCGTAGATCGTCAGGTCCTTCACCGTCGTGGTCCCGGCGGCCTCGCGGAACGCCGCGAGGACCGCGCGTACGTTGGCGGGGGTGAGGAGGCTCCCGCGCACCTCGGGCGCGGCGGACGGGGGCGTGGCGGAGCCGCTCCCGGAACCCGAGCCGGAGCCGGGGACGCGGGCCGAACTCGTCGGCGTCGCACGGCCCTTGGCTCCGGTCGTTCCGTCGCTGCCGTCGTCCCCGTCGGGGAGCAGCTTCACCAGGCCGACGCCCAGCACCGCGGCGAGCACGACGGAGGCAGCCACCATGGCGCCGCCCAGGCGCGGCCGCGCGGACCCGGCCGGCGGCACCGGGGCCGGCACGGTCGGCGGCCCGAAGCCGCCACCCGGCGGGGTCGGCGTCGCGTAGGCGGGGTGGGGGTACGGGCCGGGGACCGGGGGCGCGGGAACGGGCGCCGGCGCACCGGCCGCGGCGTGGGCGGCACCGGCCGGCGCGCCCTTCGTCGCCGCCTCCGCCTCGGCCAGCAGCCGGTCCAGGAGCGCCCCGTCCGGCCGCTGCGCCGGATCGCGGACGAGGAGCCGGGTCAGCACGGGCCCCAGGGCGCCGGAGCGCACCGGCGCGGGGATCGGGTCGTCGAGCACCGCGACCACGGTCGCGAGGCCGGTGGCGCGGCGCAGCGGGTGGTGGCCCTCGGCGGCCACGTACAGGAGCATGCCGAGCGACCACAGGTCGGAGGCCGGGTTGCCCTCCTCGCCGCGCACCCGCTCGGGGGCGATGAACTCGGGCGAGCCGATCAGGTCGCCGGTGGAGGTGAGCCGGGAGGTGGCCCCGTCGAAGGCGGCGATGCCGAAGTCGGTGAGCACGGCGCGGCCGTCGCGGCGGAGCAGCACGTTGGCGGGCTTCACGTCGCGGTGCTGGATGCCGGCGGCGTGGGCGGCGCGCAGGGCGGAGAGGACCTGGCGGCCGAGGGCGAGCACCTCGGGCACGGGCATCGGGCCCTCGGCGAGCCGGTCGTACACCGAGCGGCCCTCGACGAGTTCCATCACGATCCACGGGTGCGAGCCGTCCAGCGGGTCGACGATGTGGTGGATCGTCACCACGTGCGGGTTCGACAGCCGGGCCAGGGCGCGGGCCTCCCGGACGGCGCGTTCGCGCAGCTGGACGGCGAGGCCGGGGTTCGCCTCCTCGACGGCGGGGTCGGGCGGGCGGACCTCCTTGAGGGCGACCTCGCGGTCGAGGGCGATGTCGCGGGCGCGCCAGACGGTGCCCATGCCGCCGCTGCCGAGGCGGGATTCCAGTCGGAAGCGTCCGTCGACCAGGGGTCTTCGGTCGTCACTCGTGCTCATGAGCGGTCATCGTAGGCCGTGCCGGTGACGGGCCCGAGGGGGCCCGGCCCGTCACCCGGCACGGCCGCCCGATCCTGCTTACGGCGCCATCTCGTAGGCGCCGGACAGCGCCTCGACGCGCTGCCAGACGCGCGCGGAGCGCTCGGTGTCGACGACGGGGCGGCGGACCGCGCCGAGCGCCCACTCCTGCTGCGCCTCGGTCGCGGAGTCCTTGCCGTGCAGCTCGACCGCGTGGGCCGAGTAGTCGCGGACGAGGACGGCGAACAGCTCGTCGAGCACGTCGGCGTCGAGCCCGGTCAGGGCCGCCTGCTCCAGGACGAGCTGGGCATGGACGACCAGCGCGAACAGCTGGCCGACGGCGAGCAGCAGGTCGAGGTCCCGGCTCTGCTCCTCGTCGGGGGCGACGGTGGCGACGAACGTGCACAGCGCGTCGGCCTGCTCGCGGAAGCGGGCGACGTTGGGCAGGTGCGCGTACGCGTCGAAGGCGGGCCGCCAGTCGTGGAAGCGGACGGAGCCGAGGCCGCGGGCGGGGCCCTGGCGGAAGAGGAAGTCGTCGTCGGCCGCGTCGAGGCGGGTGGGGACGGCGGGGTACTCGACCGGCTCCAGGAGGTGGTTGCGCATGAACTTGAGGATCAGGGCCAGGTTGACGTGGACCGTGCCCTCCAGCTTCGGCAGGCCGCGGATCTCGACGGCGGCCTGGGCGAAGTAGTTGTCCTTCTCGAAGCCCTTGGCGGCGATGACGTCCCACATGAGGTCGATGACCTTCTCGCCCTCGGTGGTCACCTTCATCTTCGTCATCGGGTTGAAGAGCAGGTAACGGCGGTCGTCGGGGCCGGCGGTGCGGAAGTAGTCGACGGCGCGGTCGCTGAACAGCTTCATCCCGACGAGCCGGACGTAGGCGTCGGTGAGTTCGCGGCGCACGTGCGGGAAGGCGGTGACGGGCCGGCCGTACAGGATGCGGTTCTGCGCGTGGGTGACGGCCTCGTACATCGCGTGCTCGCAGATGCCGATGGAGGCGGTGCAGAGGTTGAACTTGCCGACGTTGACGGTGTTGAGGGCGGCGTCGAAGGCGGCGCGGCCGGTGTGCAGGACGTCCTCGGCGGCGACGGGGTAGTCCTCGAGCCGGAACTCGCTGACGTACTTGGACGAGTCGACGACGTTCTTCACGAGGTGGTAGTTCGGGTGCCGGCTGTCGGCGGCGAAGAAGACGTACGCGTCCGGGCCCTCCACGTCGGTGCGGCGGCCGAAGACCGAGACGAGACCGGCGGCGTTGCCGTTGCCGATGTAGTACTTGGAGCCGGTGGCGCGGAAGCCGCCGTCGCCGTCGGGCTCCAGGAGCATGTCGGTGGAGTAGATGTCGGCGCCGTGGGTCTTCTCGGACAGTCCGAAGGCGAACACCTCGCCCTGGGAGAGGAGTTCGGCGGCGCGGGCGCGGGCGGCGGGGTTCTCGCTCTGCCAGACGGGGCCCAGGCCGAGGATGGTGACCTGCCAGGCGTACCAGTAGTCCAGGCCGTAGAAGCCGAGGATCTCGTTGAGCGCGGCGATGCGGGCGGTGTCCCAGCGCTTGTCGCCCTCGTCCTCGCCGGCGGCGGAGGCCGGGGTGAGGAAGGTCGCGAACAGCCCCTCCTCGGCGGCGAAGGCGAGGAAGTCGCCGAGCCAGGCGCGGGTGCGGTAGTCCTCGATGAGCTGCCGCTTGCCCCGCTCCTCGAACCAGTCGACGGTGGCCCGCAGCAGCCGGCGGGTCTCCGGGTCGAAGTGCGCGGGGTCGTAGGTCCGCGGGTTGAACAGCAGCGCGTCGGCCATGGAAGGGTGCCGCCTTTCGGGGTGGGAGGTCGGGGTTCAGCTCTCGGAGCGGAACCGGTGGAGGGTGGCGAGCACGTCGTCGAGCCAGGCGGTCATCATGCGTTCGTACGCGATGCCGCCGCGCAGCACGACGTGCTGCAGTTCCCGCTCGGCGTCGTCCGGCCCGTAGGGGCCGCCGTCGGGGGCGTCCCCGAAGTCGCGGGCCTCACCGGCGAGATAGTGGTCGAGCCGTTCGGCGTGCGCCTGCCGGTGCCGCTCGACCTCGCGGATCAGGGCGCTCGGATCGTCGAAGGCGGCGCCCCGGATCTTGACGGCGAGGTCGTGCCGCACGGTCTCGGGCTCGATCGGGTCGTGCAGCCAGCTGGTGAGCGCGGCGCGCCCGAGGTCGGCGACGGAGTACTCCTTCTTGTCCGGCCGGCCCTGCTGCGGCACCTCGCGCACGTCGATCCAGCCGTCGTTCTCCATCCGCTTGAGGACGCGGTAGATCTGCTGGTGGGTGGCGGTCCAGAAGTAGCCGATGGACCGTTCGAAGCGCCGGGCCAGCTCGTAGCCGGAGCCCGGCTTCTCCAGGAGCGACACGAGGATCGCGTGTTCGAGCGCCATGCCCCGGGATCTTGCTATGCAACTCGTTGCATAGCAAGTCCGGGCCGCCCCGGTGAGACGCGGCTCACCCCGTAGGCTCGGTTTCGGCAACGTCGCGACGAGGAGGGAAGCATGAACTCCGCCGATGCGGACCGGCAGCAGCTGGACGCGGTCAGCGTGCTCAACGCGAAGACCACGCTCGTCCAGCTCCTGAGCCGGGCGGGGGTCTATTCGGGGGACGCGGAGGAGCTGATCGGGATCGTCGAGGCCGGGGCGCTGGCCGTTGCGCACCGTGAGGCCCGGGAGATCAAGAAGCAGGCGCCGCGGCAGAAGGGGGAGCTCTACGAGTCGGGGTGGCACGACGGGGCGCGGGCCGTCGCCGAGGAGCTCGGCGAGCTCTCGGAGCGGACACTGCGGCAGGCGGTGCGGGCGGACCGGGCGGACCCGGACGCCGGGGGCCGTACGCGGGTCGGCCGGATGGAGGTGGAGCGGGCGAAGGTGGCGGTGACGCCGCTGCATCTGACGTTCGCCGCGGAGTCCGAGCTGGACCCGGAGGTCTCCGAGCAGGTGCTGGTCGCCGTGCTCGCCACCATGACGGCCCGGGAGCGGGCCGGCTACCCGGGGCGGCTGACGGAGTACGCGGCGGCCCACCGGGCCCGGCTCGAGCGGCTGTTCGCGCAGTACGGGCCGGGCAGCGCCATCGCGATCCACGGCCGGTACTCGCTGCTCCACTCCCCCACCTGCATCGCCGTCCTGGAGAGGCTGGGCAGCGCGCCCGAGCCGCTGCGGGAGGAGTGGGACGCGGCCGAGCTGCCGCCGGCCTGGCTCGACGGTCTCGGCAGTGCCTGGGAGGCGGCCGCCTGACCGCGCGCCGGCTCAGCCGTCGAGCAGGCGCCACACGCACAGCGCCAGCCGGGCCCGGGTCAGCCCCGCCGGCGCGGTGAGGTCGACGCCGAGAGCCCTGCCCAGCGCGTCCACGCGCCGGGCGACGCTGCTGTGGTGCAGGTGGAGGAGGTCGGCGGCGCGGCGCAGGGACCCGGTGGCGCAGTACGCCTCCAGGGTCCGCAGCTCGTCGTCGTTCGCGGCGATGCGGGCGATGGCCGCCACGTCGGCGTTCTCCCGGCAGAGGGACTCCGGTACGGCGTCGAGCAGCGCCAGCGCGCCCAGGTCGGCGTAGCGGACGACGGGTTCGCGCGGGCCGGTGAAGCGGAGCGCGGCGCGAGCCTCGCGCCAGGACCGGTCGGGGGTGTCGGCGGCGCCGATGCCGGCGCGTACTCCGGCGGGGAAGCGCCCCGCGTCCACGGCGGTGGCCAGGATGACCCCGACGCCGGCGAGCGGCGCGGCCTTGACCGGGCGGGACGGGCAGATCTGCGCGCCGATCCGGTCGAGCGGCAGCTCGGAGCGGACGGCGACGACGCGGACGGGCAGGCCGGCGGCGAAGCCGAGGAGCCGCAGCGCCCGCGCCCGCGCCGCCTCGTCGCCGCCCTCGCTGATGACCAGTTCGACGAGCGCGGGATCGGCCATGGTCGTGCGCGCCGGGCCGTAGCGCTCGACGGCCGCGGCGGCGGCGATGGCGAGCCGGTCGAGGAGCACGTCGTCCAGCGGGCCCGGCGGGCCCGGGCGCTCCAGCCAGACGGCGCCGATCTCCTCGTCGTCGAGCGTGACCGGCGCGGTCGTCGACGCGGGCGCCGCGGGACTCTCGGCGGGCGTGCCCTGGGGCGCGACGCGGATCACCCGTCCCGTGCCGTGCAGCCGCAGCCCGGCCACGCACTCGGCGAGGCCGGCCGAGGAGCGGACGAGCGCGGGGAGGTCCACCCGACGGCGCATCAGCGTGTCGTAGAACGCGACGATGCGGAACGCGCCGTCCACGTACGGATCGAGTCCCGACAGACGTACGGCCAGTGCCTCCATGTCCGGAAGGATAGAGCGGGGTGCGCGCGCCGGACGGCGCGTTCTCCGGGCCGGATGCGCGACGGCCGTCGGCCGCGATGGCACCCGTCCGGCGGGCACGATGGCCGGCATGGATCCCGAACTCGAAGCCTTCCTCCCGTTCCTGCCGGACGTCGACCTGCGCGACCCGGCCGCCGCCCGCCGGGTGCTCGCCGAGCGCGCCGCCGCCATACCCCCGCCGGACCTCTCGCACCTCGACGTCGAGGACCTCACGGTGCCCGCCGACCCGGGCGTGCCGGTGCGGATCTACCGCCCGCGCGAGGGCCGGGGCGGCGCGATCGTCTGGCTGCACGGCGGCGGGGGCGTCTTCGGCGACCTGGACACCGAGCACCCGTGGGCGGGCCGGCTCGCCGAGGGCTCCGGGGCGACGGTGATCTCGGTCGGCTACCGGCTCGCCCCCGAGCACCCGTTCCCGGCCGCGCAGGACGACGCGTACGCGGTGCTGGCCTGGGCGGCCGGACACGCGGCGGAACTGGGGCTCGACCCGGACCGGATCGCGGTCGGCGGGCACAGCGCCGGCGGCGGAATCGCGGCCGCCGTGGCGCTCCGGGCCCGCGACGAGAAGGGCCCGGCGATCCGCTTCCAACTGCTGAACCAGCCGGGCCTGGACGACCGTCAGGAGACGTGGTCGGCGCGGAACTTCACCGACACGCCGTGGTTCGACAGCCACAAGGTCTCCCTCGCGTGGCGACACGTCCTGCGCGGGCGTCCGGCCACCGCGTACACCGCGCCGGCGCGGGCGACGGACCTGTCCGGGCTGCCGCCCGCTTACGTCGCGACGGCGGAGCTCTGCCCGAACCGCGACGAGGACATCGCGTACGCGCTGCGGCTCATGCAGGCGGGCGTCTCGGTGGAGCTGCACCAGTGGCCGGGCACCTTCCACGGCTCCCAGGCGCTGCTGTCGGCGGAGATCTCGCAGCGGCAGAACGCCGAACTGTGCGCGGCGCTGCGCCGCGGCCTCGCGGACTGACACCGCCTCCGGCCCCGTCCTGCCGCCGTTCGGGTCAACCGGCCCGCACGGCGGCGCGGGCGGCGCGGCCCGGGGATATCCATGGCCGCAGTCACTGCGCGAACCCGGAGCCGAAAGAGGAGTCCCATGGCGGTCAAGCCCGTTCCCGAGGAGTACCCGCGCGTCACCCCGTACCTGTGCGTCGACGGCGCGGCCGACGCGATCGACTTCTACGTGTCCGTGCTGGGCGCGCGGGAGCGGACGCGGATGCCGGCGCCCGGCGGGAAGGTCGGGCACGCCGAGCTTGAGCTCGGCAACGCGGTCGTCATGCTCGCCGACGAGTATCCGGACATGGGCTTCCGCTCGCCGAAGGCGGTCGGCGGCACGCCGGTCACCCTGCACGTGTACGTGGAGGACGTCGACGCGGTGTTCGCGGAGGCGCTGGCGCGGGGCGCCACGGAGCTGTCGGCGGTGAAGGACGAGTTCTACGGCGACCGGGTCGGGCAGTTCGAGGACCCCTTCGGCCACCGCTGGAGCGTCGCCTCGCACATCGAGGACGTCTCCGCGGAGGAGATGGAGAAGCGGGCGGCCGAGGCCATGCGGGGCATGGACCCCGGCGCGGGAAACGGCTGAGCGAACAGATAGGTTGTCCTGCATGAATGCGACGCCCACGCACAAGGACAGCCCGAGTCGGACCGCGCTGGTCGAGGAGCTGATGGGGCGGTTCCCGCACGTGCCGCGGGAGGCGGTGATCAAGGAGGACCTGCTGCGCGGCGGCATGGCCTTCGACGAGTCCGCGCTCAGCGGCACCGCGGACGGCGGCTCCGGGGACGTCAAGCCGAAGTCGTACTTCATCTTCTCCTTCGACCACCGCACGCTGCCGGAGCTGGGCGCCGCCGCGCTGAACCGCCCGCCGGAGGAGATCGTGCTCACCGGCGGCCCGTACGACCTGCGCCGCACGGTGGTGTCGGTGCGGGTCAACCCGGACTCGCCGTACGTGGTGCGCGGCGACGAGGAGGGGGCCCTCGGCCTCTACCTGGACGGCCGGCGGATCGCCGACGTGGGCCTGCCGCCGATGCCCGAGTACTACCGGCACACGCTGTCCAACGGGAAGTCGGTGATGGAGGTCGCCCCCACCATCCAGTGGGGCTACCTGATCTATCTGACGGTCTTCCGGGTCTGCCAGTACTTCGGCGCCAAGGAGGAGTGCCAGTTCTGCGACATCAACCACAACTGGCGCCAGCACAAGGCCGCGGGCCGGCCGTACACCGGGGTGAAGCCGGTGGAGGAGGTGCTGGAGGCGCTGGAGATCATCGACCGGTACGACACGGCCGGGACCTCCCGCGCGTACACGCTGACCGGCGGCTCGATCACCTCGAAGGTCGCGGGCCGCGACGAGGCGGACTTCTACGGCCACTACGCGCAGGCCATCGAGGAGCGCTTCCCGGGCCGGTGGACCGGCAAGGTCGTCGCGCAGGCGCTGCCGCGTGACGCGGTGCAGCGGTTCCACGACCACGGCATCCGGATCTACCACCCCAACTTCGAGGTGTGGGACCGCCGGCTGTTCCAGCTGCACTGCCCGGGCAAGGAGCGGTACGTCGGGCGCGACGAGTGGCACCGCCGGATCCTGGACTCCACGGAGGTGTTCGGACCGCGCAACGTGATCCCGAACTTCGTGGCCGGTATCGAGATGGCCGAGCCGTTCGGCTTCACGAAGGTCGACGAGGCGATCGCGTCGACGCAGGAGGGCCTGCGGTTCTTCATGTCGCACGGCGTGGTGCCCCGGTTCACCACCTGGTGCCCGGAGCCGACGACGCCGCTGGGCAAGGCCAACCCGCTGGGCGCGCCGCTGGAGTACCACATCCGGCTCCTGGAGACGTACCGGGCGACGCTGGAGGAGTTCGGTCTGAGCTCCCCGCCCGGGTACGGGCCGGCGGGTCCGGGGCGGGCGGTGTTCTCCGTCAGCTCGTTCATGGACAGCCTGGAGGGGCTGGAGCAGCCGGAGTCCTGAGGCGCACCCGGGGCGGGGCGGCCGGGGGCCTACTGTCTGCTGTCGGCCCCGTCGCGGTCGTCCCGTCCGTCCCGCTCCGCGGACCCGGCCGCCGACGCCGCGCCGTTTCGGGGCCGCTGCAGGCAGGAGGCGACGACGACCAGCGGCCACACGGCCTGGATGCAGGTCACGACGCGCTCCGCGACCCCGGCGAAGCCGTCGCGGTTCATCTCGTACACGAACCAGACCGCGGTCAGGCCCATCAGCGCCGTCGCCAGGCCCGACGGGGCGGGCCTCAGGCCCCAGGGCACGGACGCGCCGCCGCCGCGCACGGCGGCCAGCACCGGCCAGACGGCCAGCAGCAGGAAGCCGACCGCGGCGACCGACCCGTGCCGCAGCGAGCCTCCGCTGCTGGGCGCGGGGACGAGCGAGACGACCAGCGCCGCGACTCCCCCGCCGGCCAGGGCCAGCCGTCCGGCGCGTTCGGCGACGCGCAGTCCGTACGCGGTGAAGAGGTGGCAGACGCCCAGGCCGAACAGCGCGCCGGACATCACCCAGAACCCGGCCGCCCCGTACGCCGCCAGGACGCTGATCGTCTGCCGTACGGGGTCGTACGCCGCCCCCTCCAGATGCCCCGCGATCAGCCAGCCGCTGATCAGCAGCACGGGGGCGGACCCCGAGGAGACCAGGGCCCAACGTGGTACGGAATGCACCGAAACACGATAGAGCGCCGCAAACCTCTCCGGCGTGACGCGCCGAGGTGTGGCGTCCGGGGTTCTCAGGGCGCTGTCGCTGTGACAGCCTGCCGGTCAAGATCGTCCGCGTGGGCACGGCCGTGGTCCGCCCGGACAGCCGCTGAACGAGGAGTCCTCATGCGTCCGCTGCCCGACGAGGCCGCCGTGCTGCTGCGCGCCTTGGACGCGCCGCCGCGTCTCGTCGCCCATCTGCGCGCCGTGCACGACGTCGCGGCGCAGCTGGTGGAGTGGCTGGAGTCGGAGTGTCCGGCCCTGTCCTTCGACCGGGAGGCCGTGCTGTTCGGCGCGGCCACCCACGACATCGGCAAGACCGTGCACCGGTCCGAGCTGTCGGGTCCGGGTTCGGCGCACGAGGAGGCCGGGCGCGCACTGCTGCTGGACCACGGGGTGAGCCCCGCTCGCGCGCGGTTCGCCGGGACCCATGCGCGCTGGGACGCGGAGGGCGTGGCGATCGAGGACCTGCTCGTGAGCCTGGCCGACAAGGTGTGGAAGAACAAGCGGGTCGCCGAGCTGGAGGACCGGGTGGTGGCCGAGCTGGCCGGGGCGGCCGGACTGCCCGCGTGGGAGGCGTTCCTGCGGCTCGACGAGGTGCTGACCCGGATCGGGGACGGCGCGGAGGAACGGCTGGCCTACCAGGCGGCGCACCCCGTCGGCGGCTGACGCGGACGGGACCGGTAGATTCCGGGTGGCAGCGGCACGAGGAAGCGGAGAACGGTGTTCGGTATCAGTGAGCTGGCGATCCTCCTGGTCGTGGTCGCCCTGGTGTTCGGGGCGAAGAAGCTGCCGGAACTGGCCCGCAGCGCGGGCAGGGCGGCCCGCATCCTGAAGAGCGAGGCGCGGGCCATGAAGGACGAGGACGGCGCGCCGCAGCAGGCGACGTACACGGTGAAGGAGACCCGGCCGCTGACCGGACCCGAGTCGACGACCGCCGGCTCCTGACGTCGTCACCGGCCGGAACGCCGGTGCCTGGGTGAACGGGACGGCCGGCGGCGGAGGTCGAGTGCGCGGCCGACGAGCCCCGGACGTGGGGGACGGCGGTTCTCGTACGGGGCGGTGACTGTCTGAACGGGACGGCCGACGGCGGAGGTCGAGTGCGCGACCGACGGGGCCGCGGACGTGGCGGACGGCGGTTCTCGTACGGTCGGCGGACCCGTGTCCCGCGGGTCACTCGGTCGGGTGGTCAGGTCGTACACGCCGGGCGGCGAGCCGCCGGGGCGGGCGGACCGAGACGATCATGCTCGGGTGATCCACTCCCGAATCGCCGCGCGCCGACGGGCTGTTCCCGTCGCCGTGGCCGCTCTCAGCCTGTTGTCCCTGTCCTGCGCCCTGCCGGCGACGGCCCGGCCGGCCGCGCCGGGGCCCGCCGCGCCCGGTCCCGCCGCGCCCGGTCCCGCCGCGCCCGGTCCGGCCGCGCCGCAGCGCCCGCTCACCGCCGGAGAGGCCCGCGCCGACGCGTACCTGTCCGCCGTGCGCGAGCAGCCGGCCGCGGCCGCGGACTTCTTCCGCCGGCTGCCCAAGGGCGGCGAGCTGCACAACCACCTCTCGGGCGCCGTGTCCACGGAGTACCTGATCCGGCTCGCCGGCGAGGACGGTCTGTGCATCGACACCGCCACGATGACCGCGGTCGTCCCGCCCTGCGGGCCCGGCAAGCGGCCCGCGGCCGAGGCGCAGACCGACCCGGCCTTCCACGAGGCGCTGCTGCGGGCCTGGTCCATGGAGGACTTCCCGCCGGACGGCAACGGCCACGACCACTTCTTCGACACGTTCGGCAAGTTCGGCGAGGTGACCTGGCGCCATCGCGGCAAGCTGCTCGCGGAGGTCGCCGACGACGTGGCGCGGCAGAACCAGTTCTATCTGGAGACGATGGTCAGCCCGGCCTCCGACGGAGCGAAGAAGCTGGCCGCGGAGGTGGGCTGGGACGCCGACCTCGCGGCCCTGCACGGCAAGCTGCTCGCCGGCGGCCGGCTGGACGCGCTGGTGGCCGAGGCCCGCAAGGAGGCGGACGCCGGCGACGCCGAGTTCCGGGAGGCGGCGCGCTGCGGCACCGCGGAGGCGCGGCCGGGCTGCGGTCTGGCGGTGCGCTGGATCTCGCAGGTGTCCCGGTCCTCCGCTCCGGAGCGTGTGTTCACGCAGATCGCGCTCGGGATGCGGCTCGCCGAGCGGGACGGGCGGTTCGTCGCGATCAACCTGGTCCAGCCCGAGGACTGGGACGTCTCGCTGCGGGACTACAGCCTGCACATGCGCATGGTCGCCTATCTGCGCACCGTGTACCCGAGGGCCCATGTGACCCTGCACGCCGGTGAGTTGTGGCCGGGCCTGGTGAAGCCGGAGGACCTGGCGTTCCACATCCAGGAGGCCGTGGACGTCGCCCGTACGGAGCGCGTCGGGCACGGCGTCGACCTGGTCCACGAGACGGACTGGCGCAGGACGGCCCGCACGATGGCCGCCCGGGAGATCGCCGTCGAGGTGCCGTTCACCAGCAACGCCCAGATCCTGGGCGTGAAGGGCGCGGACCACCCCTTCGAGACGTACCGCGCCCACGGCGTCCCGGTGGTGCTGGCGACCGACGACCCGGGGATCTCCCGGATCGACATCAGCCACGAGTACGCGTACGCCGCCCGGACGTACGGGCTGTCGTACCCGGAGCTGAAGGACCTGGCCCGCGCCTCCCTGGAGTACGCCTTCCTGCCGGGCGAGAGCCTGTGGCGCGGCAACCCCACCGCGCAGGGCTACCGCCTCACCGGCGCCTGCCGGGGCGAGCGGCCCGGCGCGCCGGTCGGCTCGGAGGTGTGCCGGCGTCTGATCGAGGCCAGCCCGAAGGCGGCGACCCAGTGGCGCCAGGAGGCGGCCTTCGCCGCGTTCGAGCAGCGGGTGGCGCGGCCGGCGCGCGGCTAGGTCCGGCGTCGGTCGCGGAGCCCGGTCCGGGGTGGGACGCCCCGGACCGGGCTCCTTCGTCGTGTCACTCCCAGTCGTCCCACGGGGGGTCGATCTCCTCCGGGTCGAACGGCGGTTCGTCGTCGTCCGGCGGCAGTACGGGCCGCTTCCCGGCGGCGGGCGCGGGCTCGGTTGCGTCCCGTGCCGAGGCCGGGGCTTCGCCGCGGGCCTCGGCGAGGGTGTCGAGGACGCCCTGGGCGTACTTGGCGAGCTTGGCCTCGCCGACGCCGCCGACCGTGCCGAGCTCCGCGACGGTGGTCGGCACGGTGGTGGCGATCTCGCGGAGGGTGGCGTCGTGGAAGATCACGTACGCCGGGACGCCCTGCTCGCGGGCCGTGGCCGCGCGCCAGGCGCGCAGCGCCTCGAAGACCGGCACGGCCGCCTCGGGCAGGTCGACCGGGACGCGGGCGCCCTTGCCGCCGGAGCGGGAGCCGCCGGACTTCCGGGCGGCGGGGACCGGGGCGGTCTCCTTGCGCATCGGGACGGTGCGGCGGCCGCCGAGCACCTCGCCGCTGGCGTCGGTCAGGACCAGCGTGCCGAAGTCGCCCTCCACGGCCAGCAGCCGCTGGGCGAGGAGCTGGCGGATGACCCCGCGCCACTCCGCCGTGCCGAGGTCGGACCCGACGCCGAACACGGACAGCGAGTCGTGGTCGAACTGGATGACCTTGGCGGTCTTCTTGCCCTGGAGGATGTCGATGATCTGGGCGGCGCCGAACTTCTGCCGCCGCTCGCGGGCCAGGCGCCACACGGTGGACAGCAGCTTCTGCGCCGCGACCGTGCCGTCCCAGGACTCGGCCGGGGTCAGGCACGTGTCGCAGTTGCCGCAGGGCTCGGCGGACTGCCCGAAGTACGCGAGCAGGCGCACGCGCCGGCAGTCGACGGTCTCGCAGAGCGCCAGCATCGCGTCGAGGTGGGCGGCGAGGGAGCGGCGGTGGTTCTCGTCGCCCTCGGAGGAGTCGATCATCTTGCGCTGCTGGACGACGTCCTGGAGCCCGTACGCGAGCCAGGCGGTGGCGGGCTCGCCGTCGCGCCCGGCGCGGCCGGTCTCCTGGTAGTAGCCCTCGACGGACTTCGGCAGGTCGAGGTGGGCGACGAAGCGCACGTCCGGCTTGTCGATGCCCATGCCGAAGGCGATGGTGGCGACCACCACGACGCCGTCCTCGCGCAGGAAGCGGGCCTGGTTCGCAGCGCGGTCCCGGGCGTCCATGCCCGCGTGGTACGGGACGGAGTCGACGCCGTGCTCGACGAGGAAGGCCGCGGTCTTCTCGACCGAGGCCCGGGACAGGCAGTAGACGACGCCGGCGTCGCCGGCGTGCTCCGTCCTGATCAGTTCGAGCAGCTGCTTCTGCGGGCTGTTCTTGGGGACGATGCGGTACTGGATGTTGGGCCGGTCGAAGCTGGCGACGAAGTGCTTGGCGTCCTCCAGGGCGAGGCGCTGGGCGATCTCCTTGTGCGTGGCCTCGGTGGCCGTGGCGGTCAGCGCGATGCGCGGCACCTTGGGCCAGCGCTCGTGGAGCATCGACAGGGCGAGATAGTCGGGCCGGAAGTCGTGGCCCCACTGGGCGACGCAGTGGGCCTCGTCGATCGCGAAGAGCGAGATCCGGCCCCGGTCGAGCAGCCGCTGCGTCCCCTCCGTGCGCAGCCGCTCCGGGGCCAGGTACAGCAGGTCCAGCTCGTCGGCGAGGAAGGCCTGCTCGACGGCCTGCCGCTCGTACGGGTCCTGCGTGGAGTTGAGGAAGCCGGCCCGCACGCCGAGGGCGTTGAGCGCGTCCACCTGGTCCTGCATGAGCGCGATCAGCGGCGAGACGACGACGCCCGTGCCCTCTCTGACCAGCGCCGGGATCTGGTAGCAGAGCGACTTGCCGCCGCCGGTCGGCATCAGCACGAGGGCGTCGCCGCCGGCGACGACCTGCTCGATGATCTGCTGCTGCTCGCCGCGGAAGGAGTCGTATCCGAACACGCGGTGGAGCACCCGCAGGGCGTCGGAAAGGTCGGGTGAGGCGTCGGTGAGGGCCATTCGAAAAGCCTATCCGGCTCCGCCGACACCCCGGTCCGGACGACCGGGAACCTGTGGAAAACCCGGGGTCTCCACCGGCTGCCGCCGCCCCCGGGCCGTCACACGGTGCGCCTGATACGTTACGAAATGCCGGATTCCGATCCGGTGCGACGACCCTGCCGCCTGCACGACGGGAGCTGCGATGACCGGTGGACCCGAACCCATGAGCGCCGCCGACCGTACGGCCATCGAGCGGGAGCTCGCCGACCTGCGCCGGGAGCGCGACGACGTCGCCGCCACCCTGAAGGGCGGCGGCGGTGACGAGACCGGCGACCGCGCCGACCAGGCCGACGAGCTGATGCGCGGCACCGAGGCGGACCGTCTGGAGCGCCGCATCAAGGAGCTGGAGGCCCGGCTGGAGGAGGCGGCGGTCGCCGGTCCCCCGGCCGAGGACACGGTCGGCGTGGGCAGCACCGTGACGGTGCGGTTCGACGACGGCACCGAGGCGACCGTGCACATCGGCGAGGTCGCCGAGATGTACGACCCGGACATCGTGACCGCCGACAGTCCCCTGGGCAGCGAGCTGATCGGCCGCCGCGCCGGCGACACGGTCACGTACCGCGCGCCCGACGGGCCCCGCAGCGCCTTCGTGGTCTCCCTGGGGGAGCAGGGCGGCGGCCCGGCCGCCGCCTCCTGAGGCGCCGTGGCCGCGACGCGCGGCGCCTCTCCGACGGCGAGGCGTGCACCGCCGAGGAGAGCCTCTACGTGCGCGAGCCGTGGTGGCGCTCCTGAGCCCGCCTCTCGGTGCCGTCCCGGGCCGCGGATCCGTCAGCCGCCGAAGATGCCCACGACCAGGTTGATGGCGGTGGCGAGGGTGCTGGTGCCGAAGACGTACGACAGCAGGCAGTGGCGGAGGATGACGGCGCGGAGCGCGGCCGTGGCGACGCTGGTGTCGGAGACCTGGTACGTCATGCCGAGGTTGTACGAGAAGTAGAGGAAGTCGACGTACCGGGGGCGGTCCCGGTCGTTGAAGTCGATCCCGCCCTCGGGCGGCCGATAGTAGATGTACGCGTAGCGGGCCGCGTACATCAGGTGCAGCGAGGCCCAGGTCATGAAGACGCCCAGCAGCGCGAGCGCGGCGGCGGCCTGGCTCAGCGCCGACTTGTCGGAGACGAGCAGCACGCCGATGGCGCCGAGTCCGCACACGGCGGTGCTGACGACCGCGATCTCCTCGACCACCGGCCGGAACTCCTCGCGGCGGGCGTTGCGCTGGGTGGCGGCGGCGTCCATCGGCCACAGGGCGAACCAGCCGGTGACGACGAAGAAGGTCTCCGCCGCGGCGACGCCGGCGAGGAAGCCCAGCGCGGCGCTCTCGGTGGGCAGCGCGACCGCCGCGCCGACGGCGCCGCCGAAGAGCAGCGCGCCGACACCTCGGGCGACGGTGGACAGCGGCATGGGACCTCGCGGGGGTGAGGGGCGGCTCAGGCTTCGAGGACGACGACGGCCTCGTCCGTGTAGGGCAGGAAGGTCAGCGTCTCCTGCAGGTAGAGCTCGATGCCGTGGGCGTCGTGGGACGTGTAGCCGATGGCCACGTCCTGGCCGAGGAGCAGTTCGAAGTCGCCGCCGCGGGTCGACAGGACGAACGCGCCGCGCAGGGCGGGCGCCCAGATCGGGGCGCCGTCCAGCATCCGGCCGAGGTGGGCGGCGATCGGATAGCCGTGGTCGGAGGTCTCGCTGACGGCGGCGTACTCGTCGGCACCGAGCAGCAGCGCGTACGGGCCGTCGACGCCGGCCAGGCGCAGCGAGGTCAGCGCACGGCTGAGGGCGTCGGGGTAGTCGCGCGGTTCGGCGGGCAGACGGAGGACCGGGTTGGAGGAGCGCTCGCGGAGGCCCTCGACGCCCGCCGAGGCGTAGCCGTCGAAGATCATGCGGTCCTCGACGAAGGCCAGGCTGCGGGCGGCGTCCTTGACGGGCTGCCAGTCGGAGTCCTTCGCGCCACGCTCCACGTCGTCGACGGCGGCCCGGGTGACGGTGAACGGCACCCGCAGCTCGACGAGCGGCCGGGCGTCGCGGAGCCGGGCGGCCACGCCGGGCGCGGGCGGCGACAGCTCGGCGAGGTGTCCGGTGCCGGCGGCGGCGAACTCGGGTCCGGCCGCGTCGGGGACGTCGACGACGCGTCGGCCCGCGCTGTGGCGGCGGAAGGTGCGGCGGGCCTCCTCCTCGATCTCGGCCCAGGCCTCGGGGGTGATGGGGGCGAGTTCGCGGTGGAGGTTGTTCGTGCTCGGGGGCGTCATCAGGACCGGGCTCCTTTCAGGCTGCCGATGCCCAGGGAGACCTCTCCCTGGCGGGCGGCCGCGGCTGGCGGGGCGGGGAGGTCGTCGAGGAGGTCGGCGTCGGGCACGAAGAACAGGCCGCCGGTGACGGCCCGGGAGAAGTCGAGGATGCGGTCGGTGTTGCCGGGCGGGTCGCCGAGGAACATGTTGCGCAGCATCTGTTCGAGGACGTCGGGGGTGCGCGCGTAGCCGATGAAGTACGTGCCGAACTCGGCGCTGCCGACCTCGCCGAAGGGCATGTTGTCGCGCACGATCTCCCGCTCGGTGCCGTCCTCGTCCTCGACCTGGGTGAGGGCGACGTGCGAGTCGGTGGGCTGGACGCCCTCGGGCAGTTCGACGTTGGAGAACTTGGTGCGGCCGATGACGTGCTCCTGCTGCTTGACGGTGAGCGAGTCCCAGGCCGTCATGTCGTGCAGGTACTTCTGGACGAGCACGTAGCTGCCGCCGGCGAAGTCCGGGTCCTCGTCGCCGATGAGGACGGCGTCGGCGGCGGCGTCGCCCTCGGGGTTCTCGCTGCCGTCGACGAAGCCGAGGAGGTCGCGTTCGTCGAAGTACTTGAAGCCGTGCACCTCGTCGACGACGGTGAGCGCGGAGCCGAACCGGTCCACGATCAGCCGGGCCAGCTCGAAGCAGAGGTCCATGCGCCCGGCACGGAGATGGAACAGCAGGTCGCCGGGGGTGGCGGGGGCGCGGTGCCGGGGACCTTGCAGCGGCTGGAACGGGTGCAGGTCGCGGGGGCGCGGTCCGCCGACCAGCCGGTCCCAGGCGTCCGAGGAGATGCCGGTGACGAGCGTGAGCGTGTCGTCGGGGCTGCGGAAGGAGACCGACCGGGCGAGCCCCGACAGGTCCGCGAGGCCCTCGCGGACGGCGCGCTCGGCGCCGGGGGCGACGGTGGCCACGAGGAAGACGGCCGCCTTGGCGGGCGGCATGAGGACGGTCTGGGTGGCGGCCATGGGACTCCCGTCGGACCACGAGTACACGAACTGCGGGCAAGGCGCACGAAAGGGATGCACGGGGCGTGATCACCCTAGTCGGGGCACGGCGCGGCCGCAGCCCGACGGGCACCGCACGAGCCTCCGGCCCCGGTCCGATGTGACCTGCGCGGGCATGGGCCGACCTCCTCCCCTGGCTCTCCGCACCGCTGGGCGAGGCGGTAGCGTCCTCCGTGTGACGGACAGTCCTGATGTGGCGGTGGCTCTGCGAGGCGGAGTGCGGACGCGCTTCCACGCGTGGGAGTTCGTGCGCTGGTTCGCCGACGCATGGCTGGGCCGTCCGGTGGAGCCGGAGGACGGCTGCACCGCTGCCGAGTTGGCCGCGGTGGAGGCCGATCTCGGCTTCGAGCTGCCGGCCGCTCTGCGCGAGGGGTACGCGCTCTTCGGACGCCGTGACGACCTGACCCGGCAGCAGGACGCCCTGGTCGGGCTGTCCGGCCTCTCCGTCGACGACGCCGAGGGCGGCGTCCTGGTCTTCCGCCACGAGAATCAGGGCTGCGCCGCCTGGGGAATCCCGCTCACCCGGGTCGAGCAGGACGATCCACCGGTGGTGGTGGAATCACAGCAGGGCTGGCTTCCCTTTCTCGACCGGATGTCCCAGGCGTGGGTCGAATTGGTGCTGAGCGAGTCGCTCGTCGCCGCGGACCGCCTCTATGACGCCTGCGAGCTGCCCGACGCGCTGACGCACGAACTCCACTCCCGATACGCCCGGGTCGACCTGCCCGACCATCCCTTGTGGGTGAGCGAGGAGGACTCGCCGGTGCGCTGGTACGCGGCTCCCGGCCGTTTGGTTCGCCGGGACGGCCTTCAGGACCAGTCCTGGATCCACGCGCGCGGGCGCACGGTTCTCGATTTCGAGACCATCCGTGCGGAGCTCCCGGGCCCCTGGGTCGGCTGAAGGCGGTAACGTCACTCCTTTCCTGCGACGGCCCCGGCGGCCTCGGCGGCCTCGCCGTCCGCTCCTTCCCCCCTGCGGATCGTGCAGTGGAGGGAGTCGTCCTTCACGTCGGCGACGATGGTGTCGCCGGGGTTCGCCTCGCCGCCCAGGAGCAGGGAGGCGATGCGGTTGTCGAGTTCGGTCTGGATCGTGCGGCGCAGCGGCCGGGCGCCGAACTCGGGCTGGTAGCCGTGGGCGACGAGGAGCTTCTTGGCCGCCTCGGTGACCTCCAGCTTCAGGCCCTGGGCGTGGACGCGGTGTTCGCTGCGGTCCAGGAGGTGGTCGACGATGCTCGACAGGTTCTCCTCGGTGAGGCTGTGGAAGACGATGATGTCGTCGATCCGGTTGAGGAACTCGGGCAGGAACCGGCCGCGCAGGTCCTCCATGAGCTCGTCCTTCAGCTCGGCCGCATCGCCCTGGTGGGCCAGGATGCGGTGGGCGCCGATGTTGGACGTCATGATGACCACGCAGTGCCGGAAGTCGACGGTGCGGCCCTGGCCGTCGGTGAGGCGGCCGTCGTCGAGGATCTGCAGCAGCGTGTTGAACACGTCGGGGTGCGCCTTCTCCACCTCGTCGAACAGCACGACGCTGTAGGGGTTGCGGCGGACCTTCTCGGTGAGCTGCCCGGCCTCCTCGTAGCCGACGTATCCGGGAGGCGCTCCGACGAGGCGGGCGACGGTGTGCTTCTCCTGGAACTCGCTCATGTCGAAGCGGATCATGCGGTTCTCGTCGCCGAACAGCAGCTCCGCCAGGGTCTTGGCGAGTTCGGTCTTGCCGACGCCGGTGGGGCCGAGGAACAGGAACGAGCCGACCGGCCGGTTCGGGTCGCCCATGCCGGCGCGGTTGCGGCGCACGGCCTCGGAGACGGCGGTGACCGCCTCGTCCTGGCCGACGATCCTCGCGTGCATCTCCTGCTCCAGCTTCAGCAGCCGCTCCTTCTCGCTGGCGGTGAGCTGGGAGACGGGGATGCCGGTGCGGCGGGAGACGATGTCGGCGATGTCGTTGGCGGTGACCGAGACGACGCCCTCGCGGCGTTCCTCGATGCCCGCGAGTTCGGCCTCCACCTCGGCGATCTTCTGCTTCAGCTCGGACGCCTTCTCGAACTGCTCGCCGGCCACGGCCTGGTCCTTCTCGCGGCGCAGTTTGGCGAGCTTGTCCTCGCGGCTGACGATCTCGGTGGAGCGGCTCGCGCTGCGCAGCCGGACCCGCGCGCCGGCCTGGTCCATCAGGTCGATGGCCTTGTCGGGCAGGAAGCGGTCGCTGATGTAGCGGTCGGACAGTTCGGCCGCGGCGGCCAGCGCACCGTCGGCGAAACGGACCTGGTGGTGGGCCTCGTAGGCGTCGCGGAGCCCTTCGAGGATCTGAATGGTCTCCTCGACGGTGGGCTCCGGGATCATGACGGGCTGGAAGCGCCGTTCGAGGGCGGCGTCCTTCTCGACGTGCTTGCGGTACTCGTCGATGGTCGTCGCGCCGACGACGTGCAGCTCGCCGCGAGCCAGGGCGGGCTTGAGCATGTTGCCGGCGTCCATCGAGCTCTCGCCGCTCGCGCTGGCGCCGACGACGGTGTGCAGCTCGTCGATGAACAGGATGATGTCGCCGCCGGCCTGCTGGACGTCCTCGATGACCTTCTTCAGGCGCTCCTCGAACTGGCCGCGGTACTGCGCTCCGGCCACCATCCCGGACAGGTCGAGGGCGACGACCCGCTTGTCCTTCAGGGTCTCGGGTACCTCGCCTGCGACGATCCGCTGGGCGAGGCCCTCGACGATGGCGGTCTTGCCGACACCGGGTTCGCCGATGAGGACCGGGTTGTTCTTGGAGCGCCGGGAGAGGATCTCGACGGTCTGCTCGATCTCGTCGGCGCGTCCGACGACCGGGTCGAGCTTGCCGGCCTTCGCCTCCTCGGTGAGGTCCCGGCCGTACTCGTCGAGGGTGGTCGCGGGCTGCTGCGGCTTCGCCGCCGCAGCGGGCATGCCCTCGGAGCGGGCGGCCTGCTCGGTCAGTCCGCGCAGCTTGCGCACGTCCATGTCCTCGGCGCGCAGCAGGCGGGTGGCGCCGGAGTCGGGGTCCTCAAGGAGCGCGGTGAGGATGTGCTCGGGTCCGATGTAGGAGACGCCGGCGCCCTGCGAGTTGGCGTAGGCGGCGGCGAGGGTGCGCTTGGCGGCCGGCGTGAGGCCGGGCTCGGCGGAGGGCTCGCCGGACTCCTTGGGCAGCACCTCGGCGATCTGCTTGCCGAGGGTGTCCGGGTTCACCCCCGCCCGGGCGAGCAGTCCCCGGGACGGCTCGACCTGGGTGGCGGCCCACAGCAGGTGCTGGGTGTCGAGGTCGGACGTGCCGTCCTCGACCGCCTTCCGCGTCGCCAGGTTGAGGAGTTCGTGCGAGGACTCCGTCAGCAGCCGCCCGATCGGCACCCGCTGGACCGCCGGCGGCGAGGAGGCGGGCGACATGCCGAAGAACCTGTTGAGCAGCTCGCTGAAGGGGTCGGACGAACCGAAGGGGGAACCGAATGCCATCGACATGCAAAGCTCCTGATGAGCGAGTGGGGGCCCTCACCACTGAAACCCGAGGCCCGCCGCTCCGCAAACGGTGCGGACCACCGGGCTCCGCGCAGGCTCGGACGCCCGGCTCCGCGCGGGCGCGGGCGGTGGGTCAGCCGGGCAGCCGGGCGAGGAACTTCTGCGGGGAGACGGCCGGTCCGCCCGCTTCCGGGCCGGACCGGCGGCGCGGCGGCGCCCGACCCGGACCCGCAGCACGACCGGGCGTCAGCGGCGGCGCGACCGAGCCCGACCGGCGGCACGACGGAACGGCAGCGGCGGCACGACACGCCCGACATGCCCTTCTCCTCCCGGTTCGCCGGTCGGCGCGGTCCGCGCGCCGACGATGGCCGGATGAGCTCCACGACTCCCCCGCACTCCCCCGGCCGTCCTCAGGTCCGCGCCGCGGCCCTGCTCCGCCGTCCCGCGCTGTGGCTCGTGCCGACCGTGCTGTGCGCCCTGGTCACGCTGCTGCTGTCGCTGCTGTACATGGGCGGCATCGTCAATCCGAGCGACAGCCTGAACCGCCTGCCGATCGCGCTCGTCGACGAGGACGAGGGCCGGCCGCTCCCCGGTCAACGGGAGACCCTCGGGAAGCAGATCACCGACGCGGTCGCCGCCACGGAGGCCCGGGACGACACCGTGGACTGGCGGCGGCTCGACCGCGACGGGCTGGCGGACGCGCTGGCCGCCGGCAAGGTGTACGGCGCGTTCGTCGTCCCCGCGGACTTCACCGCGTCCGTCGCGGCGCTGAGCACCGAGCGGGCGAGCGCCCGGCCGTCGATCCAGGTGCTCACCAACCCGGGCGTGGGCAGCCTGGGGTCCAGCATGGCGACGCGGATCAGCGAGGAGGCGGCCCGGCAGGCATCGAAGAAGCTCGGCGGGCAGCTCACGGCGGCCGCCCGCGACGCCGATCCGCGGGCGCGGCTGCTGCTGTCCGACCCGGTCGAGGTGGAGACCCGGGTCGGCCACCCGCTCGGCGGCCACAGCGGCCTGGGTCTCTCCGCCTTCTACTACGCGCTGCTCCTGGTCCTCGCCGGTTTCATCGGCGGCAACACGATCAGCATGGGGGTCGACACCTCGCTGGGCTACGCGGACAGCGAGCTCGGCCCCTGGCACACGCGCCGGCCGACGGTGCCGATCAGCCGCACCCAGACGCTGGTCCTGAAGATGGCGATGACGGCCGGGATCTCCCTGGTGACGACGTCGCTGGTCATGCTGGGAACCGTGGTGATCCTCGGCATGGACGCCTCGCACCTGCCGATGCTCTGGCTGTTCTCGTACTGCGCGGTCCTCGCCGTCGGCCTCGGCGTGCAGGCGATCAACGCGGCCTTCGGGGGCATCGGGCAGCTGGTGTCCATGTTCGTGTTCATCGCCCTGGCCCTGCCGTCCTCGGGGGCCACGGTGCCGCTGCAGGCCACCCCCGGCTTCTTCCGGTTCCTCAGCACCTTCGAGCCGATGCACCAGCTCAGCTCCGGGGTGCGGGCCATCCTGTACTTCGACGCCCGCGCCGACGCGGGTCTCGCCCGCGGCTGGATCATGATCGCGGTGGGCACCGTCGGCGCGCTGCTGTTCGGCTTCGCGATGACGCGGTACTACGACCGCAGGGGCCTGCACCGGCTGACCCCGCAGCCGGAGTGACGCGCCGCGGGCTCAGCCGGCCGACCGCCCGTCGATGAGCAGGCCGAGTCCGTCGAGGATGCGGGCGAGGCCGAACTCCAGGGCCTGGTCCTGCCCGCCGTCCTGCGCGACGGAGGCGAGGGCGGCCCGGACCGCCGGGTACCGCTCTCCGTGCACGCGCATCAACGCACCCATGGTCGCGCCGAGTTGGGCCTCGGGTCCGCCGGGCTCCGGGCCGGCCGCGCGGGACTGCTGGACGATGCCGCGCACGTGCCCGGCCAGCAGGACCACCGCGTCCATCCGTTCGGCGCCGGTCAGTCCGGTGGCGTCCAGGGCGGCCAGGGCCCGTTCCATCCAGGCGAGTTCGCGCGGCCCGAGGACCCGGGGGCCGACGGTGGCGTCGAGGAGCCAGGGGTGGCGCCGGAAGACCTCGGCCATGTGGCGGGCCCACGCGTCGAGCCGGTCTCGCCAGCCGGTTCCCTCCGGGTCCGGGGCGGGGGCCTCGCCCAGCGCCGATTCCACCATCAGCGCGACGAGTTCCGCGCGCCCCGGGACGTAGCGGTAGAGCGCCATCTTCGTGACCCCGACGAGGGCGGCGACGCGCTGCATCGTCAGCGCGGCGAGCCCGTCGGACTCGGCGATCTCGATGCCGGCGCGCGCGATCCGCTCCAGGCTCAGCGCCCGCTTCGGCCCGCGCGCGGGCTGTGGCTGCGGCTCCCACAGGAGCCGTGCGGCGGCGCCCAGTCCGGCCTCTCCGGGCACCTCCGCGGCCCCGTCGCGCAGCTCGCCCATCGTCCGCTCCCCTCGTCCGCCTTCCCCGGGCCCCTGACCGTCCGCCCTTGCCAGGCGCCCAAAACTGCGTCTACCGTACACAGAAGAAAACAGCGTCCGTCGGACACAGTTTCAAGGGGGCTCCCATGCTCAACAAGAACGTGCTGATCTCCGGCGCCGGCATCGCCGGCCCGGCCCTGGCCCACTGGCTCGGCCGCCACGGCTTCCGGCCCACCGTGGTCGAGCTCGCCCCGGCCCTGCGCGAGGGCGGGCAGGCGGTCGACTTCCGCGGCGAGACGCATCTGACCGTCCTGCGGCGCATGGGCGTCCTCGACGAACTGCGCCGCATCCGCACCGGCGGCAGCCCGATGCGCTTCGTCGACGAGCGCGGCCGCACCTTGCTGCACCTGCCCGGCGAGTTCGCCGGCGGGGACGTCGAGGTGCTGCGCGGGGACCTGTCGCGCGTCCTCCACGAGCACAGCGCGCCCTGGACCGAGTACGTCTTCGGGGACTCGGTCACCGCCCTGCACGAGACCGCCGAGGGCGTGCACGTCACCTTCCGGCACGGCGCCCCGCGCACGTTCGACCTGGTCGTCGGCGCGGACGGACTGCACTCCCAGGTGCGCCGGCTGGCCTTCGGCCCCGAGGAGGACTACGTGACCCACCTCGGGTACTACGCAGCGACCTGGTCCCTGCCCAACCACCTGGGCATCCGCGAGGGCTCGGTCGGCTTCAACGCCCCGGGGCGGCTCGCGAGCGTGGGCGTCGACCACCGGGACCCCGCGAGGGCGGGGGCCTTCTTCGTCTTCGCCTCACCTCAGGTGGCGTACGACCGGCACGACCAGGAGCGGCAGAAGGCGCTGGTCGCCGAGGCGTTCGACGGGCTCGGCTGGGAGGTGCCGGGGCTGCTCGACTCGCTGCGGCAGGCCCCCGAGCTGTACTTCGACTCGATCAGCCGGGCGGACGTGCCGTCGTGGTCGGCCGGGCGCGTCGCCCTCCTCGGCGACGCGGCCTGCGGGGCGACGATCGGCGGCATGGGGACCGGTACCGGCGTCGTCGCCGCGTACGTGCTCGCAGGGGAGCTGGCACGGGCCGGCGGCGACCACCGCACGGCCTTCGCCCGGTACGAGCGCCTGCTGCGCGGCTACGCGGAGCAGTGCCAGAAGGGCGGCGACCGCACCGGCGCGTTCCTCGCCCCCGCCACCCGCACCGGGCTGCGCCTCCGCAACGGCCTGCTGAGCCGTCGCACCCTGCTGAACCTGATGCTCAAGGAGGGCGAGAAGGTGAGCACGGTCGTGCTCCCCGACTACGAGGCGGGGCCCCGGCCGGCGCCGGCGGGGGTGTGACGCGTCCGGCGCGGCCCGGGGTTTCCCGCCGGCGGTTTTCGGCGCATCCTGGAAGACCATGCTCCGTACACGCACCGCCGCCACCGCACTCGCCGCCCTGACCGTGGGTCTCGTCGTCGGATGCGCCGGCACGAGCGACGCCGGACGGCTGCCGGACGCCTCGAAGAACGTCCTGGCCTCGGCCTCCGTCCCCTCCATGTCCACGACCACGACCACGACCGCGCCCGCGGTCGCGGCGCCCTCCTCCACCCCCGCGGCGAAGCCCTCGCCCGAGCCCTCCCCGACGGTGCGGCCGCGCGCCGCCGAGCTGGACATCCCGTCGATCGGCGTGCGGGACCTGAAGGTCGTGCCGTACGAGGGGACCACGGACGACCGGCCCGGCACCGTCATCCAGGACCGCGGCGTCGCCGCCAGCCCGTACGGGAAGCGGGGCGGGGTCGGCCCCGGGGACGTCGGGAACTACCTGGTCACCGCGCACCGCCTGTCCGCCGGCGGCCCGCTGCGCGAGCTGCCCGCCGTCGAGGTGGGCGACTCGGTGCTGGTCACGGCGGGCGACACGGTCTACGAGTACGAGATCACCGCCACCCGCGAGACCTCGTTCCGCTCGGCCGCCTCCCTGGCCGCGCAGCGCGCGGCGGTCCCGGGCGAGCCGGGCGAGAAGCCGGCCAGGGCCATGATCACCCTCTCCACGTGCGCCACCCCCGAGGACAACGCGGAGGGCAACTTCTGGCGGGACGCCAACGGCAACCCGGAGCACCGGATCGACAAGATCGGCGTCCTGAAGGCGACCCGCCCCGCCGCACCGTAGCCGGGGGCCGTAGCCGGGGTCTGTCGCCGAGGCGCGCCGAAAAGGAGAGGCGGCCGCGCCCGGGGATGTCGTAGGGTCGGAGCGACCCCGTACGGCGGCAGGACCCGTACGCGACCGAGGAGCGAAACGTGGCAGGTGACGTAGACATCTCGGGGTGATCCCCGCGGTGCAGGCCACCGGCCGGCGCGTGAACGACGCGCTGCCGTGGGTGGCCGATTCCCGTCTGCCCTTCTTCCGCCTCCCGCAGTGCCGCGCGCCCCGGCAGAGCCGTACGCGGCGCGCCCTGCGGCGCACCCGAGGTCTCCCACCATGTCTCAGCACGCCACTGTCACCTGTTCCCGGCTGTCCTTCGCCTGGCCGGACGACACCCCCGTCTTCACCGACCTGTCCTTCAGCGTCGGCCCCGGCCGCACCGGCCTCGTCGCGCCCAACGGCGCCGGCAAGAGCACGCTGCTCGGGCTGATCGCCGGACGGCACCGGCCGGCCGCCGGCACCGTCACCGTGTCCGGCGTCCTCGGCCACCTGCCCCAGGACCTGCCGCTGGCCGCCGCCGAGCCCGCGCCGACCGTCGCCGAGGTGCTCGGCATCGCGCCGATCGTACGCGCGATCGACGCCATCGAGGCGGGCGACGCCGACGCGCGGCACTTCGAGGTCATCGGCGACGACTGGGACGTCGAGGAGCGCAGCCGGGCCGAACTGGACCGGCTGGGCCTCGGCGACGTGGCCCTCGACCGCCGGCTCGGCACGCTCAGCGGCGGTCAGATCGTCGCCCTCGGTCTCGCCGGGCAGCTCCTCAAGCGTCCCGACGTCCTGCTCCTGGACGAGCCCACCAACAACCTCGACCGGCGCATGCGGGAGCGCCTCCACGACGTGCTCGCCGACTGGCAGGGCTGCCTGCTGGTCGTCAGCCACGACCGTGAGCTGCTCGACCGGATGGACCGCATCGCCGAACTGGACCGCGGCGAACTGCGGCTGTACGGCGGGAACTTCACCACGTACGAGGAAGCCGTCCGCGTCGAGCAGGACGCCGCGGAACGCGGGGTGCGCGCCGCCGAGCAGGAGCTCAAGCGTGAGCAGCGGGCCATGCGGCTGGCACGGGAACGGGCCGAGCGCCGCGCCGGGAACGCCGCCCGGAACCTCAAGGACGCGGGACTGCCCCGGATCTTCGCCGGCACGATGAAGCGCGGCGCGCAGGAGGCGGCCGGGCGGTCGGGCCGGATGCACGCCTCGCGGGTCGACGAGGCCCGGGCCCGGCTGGACGAGGCGGGCCGGGCGGTCCGCGACGACCGGCGGCTCGTCCTGGACCTGCCGGACACCGACGTCCCGGCCGGCCGGACGCTGTTCACGGGGACCGGCCTGGCGGCCTCGCGCGGCGGCCGGGAGCTGTTCGCCGACGCCGACCTCGTCGTCCGGGGCCCCGAGCGCATCGCGCTGACCGGGGCGAACGGGGCGGGCAAGTCGACGCTGCTGCGGCTGCTCGGCGGGGAGCTGGAACCGGACCGGGGCGAGGTGCGCCGGGCCGAGGGCCGCGTGGCGCACCTGACGCAGCGGCTCGACCTCCTGGACCGGGAGCTGACGGTGGCGCAGAACCTCGCGGCCGCCGCGCCCGGGACGCCCGAGGCGGACCGGCTGAACCTGCTGGCCCGCTACCTGTTCCGGGGGGCGCAGGCGCACGTCCCGGTCGGTGTGCTGTCCGGCGGGGAGCTGCTGCGCGCCACCCTGGCCTGCGTGCTGCACGCCGAGCCGGCGCCCCGGCTGCTGCTGCTCGACGAGCCCACGAACAACCTGGACCTGGTGAGCGTCGGGCAGCTTCAGAGCGCGCTGACCGCGTACCGGGGCGCGTTCGTCGTGGTCAGCCACGACGAACGCTTCCTGGACGGGATCGCGCCGACCCGCCGGCTCGAACTGCGCGACGGCCGGCTGCGGGAGGCGTGACGCCTCCCGCGGAGCCTCACGCGTACACGACGGTGAGCGTCGCCCGGGTGTCGCGGTTGACGAACAGATAGGCCGCCGCGGTCTGGTTCTGTTCGAACCGCAGCCGCAGCTGGGTCCGCCCCGACCTGTCGATCGCCGCGAGCCCGGCGGCCGACAGGTCGGTGGAGGACCGGGAACCCGAGGCGAAGGCGGCGACCTCGGCCGCGCCGGGCGCGGTCGGGGCCGCGCCCCAGTCGCCCGGTTCGGGCGCGCAGCCGCCGAGGCAGCCGTGCTGGACGTCGACGAGGAGCCGGTTGCCCGGCGGGCTCGCCCACGGGTCGCCGGAGCCGGCGGACCGGGTCAGCGTGACGTACGCCCGGGCGATCCGCCGGTCCGCCGGGATGCGGGAGGTGTCGAAGGACAGCACCGTGCGGTTGTACCGGCCGTCGCTGCCGCGGCCGACGGCCAGTCCGTACGTGCCCTCCAGCGTGCCGAGAGCCGCACCGGAGCCGTCCGCGCCGGCCTTGACGTACCCGTCCTCGGCGTCGAGGCTCGGCAGGCTCACGCTGCCGGCGGGCGGCGGTCCCGGCTCGCCGCCTCCGCCGAGGGCGCGGACCATCGCCATGATCGTCTCGATCTGGTCGCCGCCGTGCCGGGCGTAGTCCGCGTCGCCGAGGTAACCCCACCAGTTCCAGCAGCCGTTGGGGTTCTCCAGGGAGGTGGTGGCGACGGCCTGCGGGTAGAGCACGATCAGTCCGTTGGTGTCGGCGTACTCGTTGAGGTACGCCTTGTCGACAAACGTCGTGCCGAACCCCTGGTACGAGTAGCCCTGCTTGCAGCCGTGCAGGGCCACCACGATCCGGCACACCGCCCCCTGCTCGCAGGAGTCGGGCGTGTAGACGAAGCCCTGGTCGTCCATGGAGATCGCGCGGGCGGCGCCGCCGGGCGCGTACGGGTTCTGGTCGAACCGGGTCAGGGTGCCGCCGGGCGCGGCGGCCGGCGCGGCGGGCGTACGGCCCAACAGGTGGCCGAGCATGTCTCGTTGGGGGTCGATCCCGCAGTCGTTGAGGAACGGGGTGGCGGTCGCGGTGCAGGCGTTCGGGCCGAGCGGACTGATCCAGGCGTGCCCGGCGGCGGTGCTGCGGTCGTAGCGGACGTCGGCGCCGAAGTGGGCGAAGTACTCGGCGAGGGCGGTGACGACGGGGCGTTCGACGGTCGAGTCCGACGCGCCGCTGAAGGCGTACACCCGGTCGCCGGCGAGCTGGGCGACGTCGTCGACCAGCCCCTGGGCCGACCAGTCGGCGGTGAGCTGCCGCAGCCTGGCCGCCTGAAGGTCCTGGGTGACCTCCATGCAGGCGTTGAGGGCGGTGGCGAGGCTGTTCTGGGCGCAGTACTGCGGGCCGGACGCGAAGGCGGCCGAGCCGTCGAACGTGCCGGAATAGGCGACATGGAGCTGCGTGGCCATGTAGCCGCCGGACGAGATGCCCGCGCTGTAGACCCCGTCGACGGGGTAGGACTTCAGCGTGCCCGGGACGGGGACGACGGAGGCGGCGCCGGAGACGGAGTCGGAAGCGGAGGCGGCGGGGCCGGGCGGGGCGAGGCCGAGGAGCGGGACGAGGAGCAGTCCGGCAAGGGTCCGGGCGAGGGTGCGCAGTGGGGGCACGGGTCCTCCCTATGGGGTGGCGGAGGGGTGACCGTACTGGCGTGCAACGCCTCGCGCGGATGGCGCGGAACGCCACAACAAACCGGATTGCCATGGGCGTTGCCGACCTGGACGGAGCATCGGCAGTCCGGTGGAGCGCACGGTCCCGGAGTTCGTAGGCTGGGTCACCGCAACACGACGACAGGGGGTCCTGGTGGCGGGTCGGGTGCTGGCTCGACGGTACGAGCTCCGGCAACTGCTGGGCAGGGGCGGGATGGGAGAGGTCTGGGCCGCTGACGACCGGCGCCTGCAGCGGCGGGTGGCGGTGAAGGTCATCCCCGACCACGCGTCGTCGCAGGAGATGCTGGACCTGTTCTTCCGTGAGGCGCGGACCGCCGGCGGGCTGTCGCATCCGGGCGTGGTGACGGTGTACGACCTGGGGCAGGAGGACGACGGCGCGGTCTTCCTCGTGATGGAGCTGGTCTCCGGCCGCGATCTGCGCTCGGTGCTGCGGCAGGACGGGCCGCCCGAGCCGGCCGACGCGGTCGACTGGATCGCGCAGGTCGCGGACGCCCTGGCCGCGACGCACGCGGCAGGCGTGGTGCACCGGGACCTGAAGCCGGACAACCTCATGCTGACCGGGTCGGGCCGGGTGAAGATCCTCGACTTCGGCATCGCCCGCTATCTGTCCACGGTCACGATGGCCAGCCGGGTCATCGGCACGCCCGCGTACATGCCGCCCGAGCGGCTGAAGGGGAAGACCGGCGACGGCCGCTCCGACCTGTACTCGCTGGGCTGCGTGCTCCACGAACTCCTCACCGGGCGCACGCCGTTCGGGGTGCTGGACTACCACGCGCAGATCTTCGCGCACATCAGCGAGACCCCGGAGCCCCCGAGCGCGTTGCGCCCCGGCCTGCCCGCCGCGCTGGACCGGCTGGTGGCGGACCTGCTGGCGAAGGACCCGGACCTGCGGCCGGCGTCGGCGGCGGAGCTGCGGGACCGGCTGCGCACGTGCCTCGCCCCGGCCCCAGGAGACGGCCGGGACGCGGCGGGCGGCGCGCGGACCGCCGATCCGGCGGATCTGGAGGCCCGCGGGCAGGCCGCCACCGCGGGCGAGCGGTGGAGCGAGGCGGCCGCGCTGTACGCCGAGCTCGCGGAGTACCGCGCCCAGGCGCTCGGCGAGGCGCATGCGGACACCGTCGACGCGCGCTACCACCACGCCTGGGCCCTCGGGAAGTCGGGCCGGCACGCGGAGGCCGTGCCGCTGCTCAACCGGGCCGTCGGCGATCTCACGCGCGTGAAGGGCCCCGAGCACCCGACGACGCTGACCGCCCGCCACCACCTGACGTGGAATCTGGGCAAGGCGGGCCGGCACGCGGAGGCGGCCCGCCAGTACGGAGAGTTCGTCGACGCCTACGTGCGGGTCTGCGGCCGGGACAACTCCGACACCCTCGCCGCCCGCTACGACCGCGGCTGGAACCTCAGCAAGGCCGAACGGCACGCGGAGGCGCTGCTGGTGTTCGACGACGTCCTGCCGGACCTCACACGGGTCAAGGGCGCGGAGCACCCGGACACCCTGGCCGCCCGCCACGACCAGGCGTGGAGCCTGGGGCAGACCGACCGGCACGCGGAGGCGGCCCAGCGGTACGACTCGTTCATGCGCGCGTACATCCGCGTGCGCGGCCCGGAGCACGAGGACGTGCTCGCCGCCCGCCCCGACCACGCCTGGAACCTCGGCAAATGCGGCCGACACGCCGAGGCGGTCCGCGAGTACGAGGACTTCATCGAGGCATTCCTGCGGGTCCGCGGGCCCGAGCACCCCAAGGCGCTGATCGCCCGGCACGACTACGCCTGGAACCTGGGCAAGTCCGGACGGCACGCCGAGGCGGCCGCCGAGTACGAGAGCTTCCTCGACGCGTACCTCCGGATGCGCGGGCCGGACCACGGCGACAGCCTGTCCGCCCGCCACGACCACGGCTGGAACCTCGGCAGATCGGGCCGGCACGCCGAGGCGGCGCGGCTGCTGGCCGCCGCCGCCCCGGACTTCGCCCGGGTGAAGGGCCCGGAGCACCCCGAGACGCTGGCCGTCCGCCACGACCTCGCGTGGAACCTGGGGCAGACCGGCCGGCACGAGGAGGCGGTCCGCGAGTACGACGCCATCATGGACGCGTACGTCCGGGCGCGCGGCGCGGACCACCAGGACGTCCGGGGGGCGTTCCAGGAACGGGAGTGGAATCGCGCCCGGCTTCCTTCCAGGTCCCGGATGTGGTGGCACTAGGGGCTGTCCGACGCAGGGCCCCGGGTGGGGTGGGTTCGGGCAGGGTCCGGAAGAGGAGCCAGCTCAGGGCGGGCATGGCGATCAGGGGGGTGAGGGCCGTCCTGAGGTCGGTGGTGTCGGCGAGGTGTCCCAGCAGGGGGCTGACGAGGCCGCCGACGCTGACGGTGAGGCCGAGGGTGACGCCGGCGGCGGTGCCGACGCGGGAGGGCAGGTAGTCCTGGCCGAGGGTGACCTGCAGGGAGAAGGGGACGTACAGGCCGGCGGAGGTGAGGGCCACGAAGAGGAACATGGCCGGTCCGGGTGCGTGGATCACTCCGGTGACGGCGGCGACGGAGAGCAGGTAGGACCAGCGGGAGACGCGGACGCGGTCGTAGCGGTTGGCCAGGGATCCGCCCAGGACCGAGCCGAAGGCGCCGCCCAGGAACAGCAGGAACAGGGCGACGGTCCCCGCGGTGGCGCTGCCCTCCATGCGCTGCTGGGCGTGGAGGGAGACGAAGGTGCTCAGGCCGGTGAAGACGACGGAGCGGAAGACGACCGCCAGGGACAGCCTTACGAACGAGGCCATGTCGTCCGCGCTGCGAGGCGCCCGCGTCCCGGCCGTGCCCGTCCGGGGCCGGTCGAGCATGCGCAGGACGGGGAGGCACAGGGCCGCGCCGGCGAGCGCCGGGAGGACGAGGACGGGCGTCCAGCGCAGGGAGCCGTGTCCGATCGCGGCCGCCACCATGAGCGGGGCGAGCGCGAAGCCGATGTTGCCGCCGAGGGAGAACCAGCTCATCGCGCTGTGGCTGCCTGCACTGGCCAGCCGGGCCAGGCGGGCGGACTCCGGGTGGTAGGCGGCCACGCCGACGCCGGAGACGGCGACGAAGAGCAGGGTGAGCCCGTAGGAGCCGCTCAGGCCGCTCAGCGCGATGCCCACGCCGCCCAGCAGGGTGCTGACCGGCAGCAGCCACGGCATCGCCCATCGGTCGGTGAGCGCGCCGAACACCGGCTGGGCCACCGAGGACAGCAGGGACGCGGCCAGCACGATGCCGGACGCGACCGCGTAGGTGTAGTCCCGTTCGGCCACGAAGAACGGGATCAGCGCCGCGACGGCGCCCTGATAGATGTCGACACAGGCGTGCCCCACGGCCAGCAGGGAGATCGATGTGTTCCTTCGCACCCGTCCCATGCTGGGAGAACCAGCCGGTGTCGCGCTTTCGCTAGATTGACAGGTGATGCAGAAAATCCGCCACACCCCGGTGGCCCCGACCCGGACCCAACGCCTGGCGCCCGGCGGGGAGATCGACGCGCACCGCCACGACGACCACCAGATCGCCTACGCCAGCCGGGGCACCATCGCGGTGACCACCGACGCCGGCTCCTGGGTCGCCCCCGCCACCCGCGCGCTCTGGATCCCCGCCGGCACCGTCCACCAGCACCAGGCCCACGGCGAACTCGACCTCCACCTCGTCGGCCTGCCCGCCGGCGAGAACCCCCTCGGCCTGGACGAGCCCGCCGTCCTGGCCGTCAGCCCGCTCCTGCGCGAACTCATCGTCGCCTACACCCGCGACCCCGACGACGACAGCCCGGCCCACCGACGCCTGCGCGCCGTCATGCTCGACCAGCTCACCCTCTCGCCCGAGCAACCCCTGCACCTGCCGGCCCCGACCGACCCGCTCCTGCGCGAGCTGCACGAGATCCTGCGCGCCGACCCGGCCGAGAACCGCTCCCTCCACGACCTCGGACGCCAGATCGGCGCCGGCGCCCGCACCCTCTCCCGCCGCCTGCGCGCCGACCTCGGCCTCACCTACCCGCAGTGGCGCACCCAGATCCGGCTCCACCACGCCCTGGTCCTCCTGGCCGACGACACCCCCGTCACCGTCGTCGCGCACCGCTGCGGCTGGTCCTCCGCCAGCACCTTCATCGACGTCTTCCGCCGCACCTTCGGCCACACCCCCGGCACCCGCCCCACCGTCTGACGCAGGCGCGGCCTACCCTCAAGGGGTGCTGAACCACGACCAGTTGACGCCGCCCGAGCGGGAGCTGTGGGACGCCTTCCCGGAGGGCCGTACCGTCGATCTGCGGTCGGGCGACCCGCGGGCCGACGATCCGGCGGGCGACGCCGAGTGGGGCGACGGACGGTCGGTGCGCGCGGCCGTGGTGGCGGCGCTGCTGCTCGGTGCGCATGCCGGCTCCTCCGGCTCCGTGCCGGCGCTGCGGCTGGCCGGGGCGCGGATCACCGGACGACTCGACCTGTCGGGCGCGGAGTTGACGCACGCGCTCTCTCTGGAGGGCTGCCGGCTGGACGAGACCGTGGTTCTCGTCGGGACCTCGGCGCGGACCGTCCGGATCAAGGGAAGCCGGCTGCCCGGCCTGGACGCGCGGCTCGCCCGGATCGAGGGCGCGGTCCGGCTCCAGGGTTCCGTGCTCGACGGCGAGGGCCTGGTCCTGTCCAACGCGACCGTGGCCGGTGAGGTCAGCCTGGTCGACGCGCGGATCTCCGGCCCCGGGGAGTGGGCCGTCATGGCGGGCGGGCTCGCCACGGAAGGCGCGGTGTTCGCCCAGCGGCTGACCACCGCCGGCGGGCTGCGGCTGCCCGGCGCGGTCCTCCCTCGCGGCCTGTTCCTCACGGGCGCCACCTTGCGCAATCCCGGCGGGGACGCGCTCGTCGCGGGGCAGCTGTCCGCGTCGGCCGTCGACTGCTCGGGCGGCTTCACCGCCGAGGGCGCGGTACGGCTGCGCAAGGCGCGGATCGAGGATCTGCTCACCTTCGAAGGCGCGCGCCTGGAGGGCGAGTTGGTCGCCACGGCGCTGCAGGCGGGCGATCTGGACCTGCGCACGGCCGCGCCGCCCGCAGGGACCGTCGACCTCAGGGCCGCCCGGGTCACGTCGTACCGGGACGCGGAGGACGTCTGGCCGGAGCGGCTCCTCCTCGACGGCTTCGTCTACGACGCGCTCGACTCCGGGACGACGTTCGACCGGGGCGACCTGCACCGCCGGCTCGCGTGGCTGGCGTGCACGCCGGGGTACGCCCCGCAGCCGTACGAGCAACTGGCTGCATGGTACAGGCAGATGGGCCACGAGACGTACGCGCGCCGGGTGCTCCTGGGCAAGCAGCGCCGACACCGCCGCACGCTGCACCTCACGGGACGGCTCTGGGGCGGCATGCTCGACGCGACCGTCGGTCACGGCTACCGGCCGTGGCTGGCCGGCGTCTGGCTGACGGCGCTGACCCTGTGCGGCACGCTCGTGTTCCGGGCGCACTCCCCCACGCCGGTGAAGCCCGGCGAGGGGGCGCCGTTCCAGCCGTTCGTGTACACGCTCGACCTGCTGATCCCGTTCGGCGGGCTGGGCCACCGCACGGCCTGGTACTGGACGGACGACCTCAGCCAGTGGCTCGCGTACGCGCTGATCGCGGCCGGCTGGCTGCTCACGACAGCCGTCGTCGCAGGCGTGACACGAATCCTGAGCCGGAACTAGCGCGGGCCGGCTCCGCGGGCGGCTGCTCCCGCCAGGGCGCGGCTCCGGTGCGGGGCGGCGGGGCGTACGGGCCGCGTTCGGCGGCCTCGGCGGCGGCGCCGAAGAAGTCCCCGCCCTTGCGCCGGAAGTCGTCGGTGCCCCAGGCGCGGGCCGGACCGGTGAGCGGCATCTTCTGCAGGTGCGGGATGTGCTTCGCGCAGTGCACGTACGCCTCGTCGACGGTGACGACGACCCATGCCTCGGCCCGCCGGCCGGGCACCGGGTCGACCGGCAGTCCGGGGTGGTCGCGGCGCAGCTCCGCGTCGGTGAGGACGCGGGCGCTGCCGTTGACGTGGAGTCCGATGCGGTCACGCAGGAAGTCGACCATGAGGATGCCGACGTGGGCGTTCTCCTCCAGGTTGCCGAGGCTGGCGTGGACCCCGTTGCCCCGGTACTCGGGGTAGGCGAGCGTCCGCTCGTCCAGGACGGTCAGGAAGCCGGGCGGGCCGGCGCGGAAGGTGCTGTCGCAGTGGCCGTGCCGGTCGGCGGTGGCGAGGAAGAACATCTCCTGCCGGGCGACGAACTCCCGCATCCGCGCGTTCAGCCGGTCCAGGACCTGCTCGGCGTAGAACTTGTCGGCGCGCCCGGCCGTACCGGTGCGCACCTGCACCAGGTGCTCGCCGTCGCTCCCGGGCCGGGCGGTGCGCAGGGGCACGGGCCGGGCGGGCGGGGCGGTCCGGGTCGTCGGTGCATCCATGGGTCGCCTCGCCGTCTGTGGGTCTCGGGACATCCCGTGCGGTCTTCGTACGCGGAGTCCGAGTGTGCGCCGATTGCCCCCTCCCCGGCGGAATTCCCGCAATTCGTACGCCGGCCTTTCGGCGCGGTGGTATACGCCCCGAGCCGGCCGGCCGGCTCAGGCGGCCCTCCGCTCCTCGAGGACGGGCGCGAGGAGGTCCAGGGCCTCCACCCACGGGAAGGCGTCGGGTCGCGGGGACGCGCCCGCGCCGATGAGGACGCCCATCTCGCGGAGGCGGTCGAGGCTGCGGGGGTAGGCGGGGTGGGCCGCCATGGCGTCGTTGACGCAGGGCAGGACGGCCGTCGGGATGCCGAGGCCGTACGCCTCGCAGAGGATGCCGAGGGCGAGGGTGTCGGCGATGCCGGCGGCCCATTTGTTGATCGTGTTGAAGGTGGCGGGTGCGACGGCGATGGCGTCCGCCGGGGGCAGCGGGCGCGGTTCGCCGGGGGTGCGCCACGCGGAGCGGATCGGGTGGCCGGTCCGCGCGACGAGCGCCTCGGTGTCGAGGAAGCCGAGCGCCGTCGGCGTCGCGACGACGCCGACGGCCCAGCCGCGGTCCTGCGCCGCGCCGATCAGCCGGTCGACGCCGGAGGCGATGCCGGCGGCGCAGACGACGACGTACAGGAACGGTTCGGCGGTCGGTGCGGGCTGCTCGGTCACGGGGGCTCCTGGGCGGGGCGACGGCGGGGCGACCCGGGAAGCGTACGGGGGCGTCCCGCCGTCACCCGTCTCAGGGTGTGAGCGTGTAGGTGCGGCTGGAGGTGTAGAAGTCCAGGGCGGCCCGGCCCTGTTCGCGCGGGCCGTGGCTCGAGTCCTTGGTGCCGCCGAAGGGCAGGTGGAAGTCGACGCCGGTGGTCGGCGCGTTGATCCTGATCATGCCGGTGTCGAGCCGGTCGAGGCCGTGCAGGGCGGCGGTCAGGTCGGCCGTGTGCACCGAGGTGACCAGCCCGTACGGCACGGCGTTGGCGAGGCGCACCGCGTGGTCGAGGTCGTCGGCGGGCAGCAGCACCGCCAGGGGCCCGAAGACCTCGGTGCGGAGCAGCCGGTGGCCGGGCTCGGCCTTCTCGACGAGGGTCGGCGGCGCGTACCAGCCCGGGCCGTCGGGCGGTGCGCCGCCGCCGGCCAGGACGGGCAGGCCCTGGGCGGCTTCGGCGACCCGGTCCCGGGCCGCGCGGTCGATGAGCGGGCCGCACACGGTGGTCTCGTCGGCGGGGTCGCCGACGGGTAGGGCGTGCAGGGCTTCGCGGAGCGCCTCCCGGAGGGGTTCGAGGGCCGCGCCGACGGCGATGACGCGGCTGGTGGCGGTGCACTTCTGCCCGGCGTACCCGGCGACGGCGGCGGCGAGGTGCGCCGCCGCGCGCGCGAGGTCGGCGTCGGGCAGCACGATCGCCGCGTTCAGCCCGCCCATCTCGGCCTGGACGGGGACGCCCCGGCCGGTGGAGGCGCGCACGACGGTCCGGCCGACGGCGGTGGAGCCGGTGAAGGAGACGACGTCGGCGCAGGAGACGAGCGCGTTGCCCTCCGTGGCCCCGCCGGGCACGACGGTGAACACGCCGTCGGGCAGGGCCCCTTGGACCAGTTCGGCGAGGCGCAGGGCGCAGGCGGTGGCCTCGGGGGCGGGCTTGAGGACGACGGCGTTGCCGGCGGCGAGCGCCGGGGCGGCCTTCCAGCTGGGGATGGCGTAGGGGAAGTTCCACGGCGTGATCAGTCCGGCGACGCCGTGCGGCCGTCGCCGGGTGAGCAGCAGCCCGGCGCCGGCGGCGGGCTCGTGGACGGCGCCGGCGGGCTCGTACGGGGCCTGGGCGTAGTACCGCCAGATGGCGGAGGTGCGGGCGATCTCGGCGCGCGCCTCCGTGATCGGCTTGCCGACCTCGCGGACGGCCAGCGCGGCCAGTTCGGGCGCGGCCGCGTCGACGGCGTCGGCGACGGCCGCGAGCGCGGCGGAGCGGGCGGCGGCGCCGGCGTGCAGCCACTCCTGCTGGGCGGCGCGGCCGTGCTCGACGGCGTCGGCGACGGCGAAGGCTCCGGGGGCGGGGAGCTGCACGACGACGTCGGCCGGGTCGGCGGGGTTGTGGGACGTGAGCGTCGCGGGGGTCGCGGTCACAGGAGGAAGCCTCCGGGGAAGGGGTCGTCCGGGTCGAGGAAGTACTGGGCGGTGCCGGTGATCCAGGCGCGGCCGGTGACCGTGGGCACGACGGCGGGCAGCCCGCCGACGGTGGTCTCCTCGGTCAGCCGCCCGGTGAACCGGGTGCCGATGAAGGACTCGTTGACGAAGTCCCGGCCGAGCGGCAGCAGTCCGCGGGCGTGCAGCTGGGCCATCCGGGCGGAGGTGCCGGTCCCGCAGGGCGAGCGGTCGAACCAGCCGGGGTGGATGGCCATGGCGTGCCGGGAGCGGTGGGCGTCGGAACCGGGCGCGGCGAGGTAGACGTGCTTCACCCCGGCGATCTCCGGCTGCTCGGGGTGGACGGGCCGCTGCGGCGAGGCGTTGATCGCGTCCATGATCGCGAGCCCGGCGGCGAGCAGCTCGTCCTTGTGGGCGCGGTCGAACGGCAGCCCCAGGGCGTCGAGTTCGACGAAGGCGTAGAAGTTCCCGCCGAAGGCGAGGTCGTACGTGACCGTGCCGAGTCCCGGCACCTCGGCCTTGGCGTCCAGGGCGACGCAGTACGCGGGCACGTTCGTGAGGGTGACCTCGCGCGCCGCGCCGTCCTCGACGCGGACGTCGACGGAGACGAGACCGGCGGGGGTGTCGAGGCGCACGGTCGTGACGGGTTCCGTCACCGCCACCATGCCGGTCTCGACGAGCACGGTGGCGACGCCGATGGTGCCGTGGCCGCACATCGGCAGCAGGCCGGAGACCTCGATGTAGAGGACCCCGTGGTCGGCGTCGGGGCGGGTCGGCGGCTGGAGGATCGCGCCGCTCATGGCGGCGTGGCCGCGCGGCTCGTACATGAGGAGGGTGCGCAGGTGGTCGAGGTGCTCGGCGAAGTACGTCCGGCGTTCGGCCATGGTGGCGCCGGGGACGACACCGACGCCCCCGGTGATCACCCGGGTGGGCATGCCCTCGGTGTGCGAGTCGACGGCGTGGAAGACGTGGCGGGTGCGCACGGGCGCGCTCCTTCCCTCAGCGGGTCTCGGCGAGGACCTTCTCGGTGGCGGCGCGCACGACGGCCTCGGTCTCCGCGTCGAGCGGGAGGCGCGGCGGCCGGGTGGGGCCGCCGGGCCGCCCGGCGAGGTCCATGGAGAGCTTGATGGCCTGCACGAACTCGGTCTTCGAGTCCCAGCGCAGCAGCGGGTGCAGGGTGCGGTACAGGGGCAGGGCGGTGTCCAGGTCGCCCGCGACCGCGGCGCGGTAGAGCTCCGCGCAGGCGGCGGGCAGCGCGTTGGGGTAGCCGGCGATCCAGCCGACCGCCCCGGCGAGGGCGAGTTCGAGCAGGACGTCGTCGGCGCCGATCAACAGGTCGAGGTCCGGGGCGAGTTCGGCGAGCTCGTAGCCCCGGCGGACGTCGCCGCTGAACTCCTTCACGGCGACGACGCTTCCGTCGCGGTGCAGCCGCGCGAGGAGCTCGGGGGTGAGGTCCACCTTGGTGTCGACGGGGTTGTTGTACGCGACGACGGGCACGCCGGCGCCGGCGGCCTCGGCGTAGTGGGCGCGTACGGCGGCCTCGTCGGCGCGGTAGGCGTTGGGCGGCAGCAGCAGCACGGAGCCGCAGCCGAGCTCCGCGGCCTGCTCGGCCCAGCGGCGCGCCTCGCCGCTGCCGTACGCGGACACGCCGGGCATCACGCGCGCGCCGCCGGCGACCTCGACGGCGGTCCGCACGACGCGCTCGCGCTCGTCGTCGGTGAGGGTCTGGTACTCGCCGAGGGAGCCGTTGGGCACGACGCCGTCGCAGCCGTTGTCGAGCAGCCAGCGGACGTGGGCGGCGTACGCGTCGAAGTCGACCGAGCGGTCGGCGCGCAGGGGCAGCGCGGTGGCGACCATGATGCCGCGCCAGGGGCGCTCGGGGGTACAGACGGGGGCGGTGCGGAGAGCCATGTGCGGGAACCTTTCGGGAGGAACAGGTGTCGCGGGTCCGGTTCAGCGGGTCGGATCGGGGTCGGTCGGTGTGGGGGTGGCGGGCGTGGGAGCGTCGGGCGTGGGGTCGGTGGGCGCGGAGTCGGTGGACGCACGGTCGCCGGGCGTGGCCTCCGGCGGCTCGTCGAGCGTGGCGAGCACGGAGAGCGGAACGGGTACGGCGAGCAGCCGGCGCTCGGGCGGCGCGGCCGCGGATGCGGCAGACGGCGCGGTGGCTGTCGACGGGGCGGAGGCGCCCGACGCCCCAAAATCGGCCGACCGCCCGGAATCGGCCGACCGCCCGGAATCGGCCGACCGCCCGCTATCGGCCGACGGCCCGGAGGCCGCCGCGGGCGCGGGCTGGGAAGGCCCCGAGGGTTCGCCCGCGGTCGCGAGGCAGGCGACCGCCTGGCCGCACATGCGGCCCTGGCACCAGCCCATGCCCGCGCGGGTGAGGAGCTTGACGGTGCGGGGGTCACGGGCGCCGAGGGTGCCGGTCGCCTCGCGGATGCGGCCGGCGGTGACCTCCTCGCAGCGGCAGACCTCCGTGTCGTCGGTGAGCCAGTGCGGCCAGCCGGGTCCGGGGGCGTGCGCGGCGGTCATGACGGCGGCGAAGGCGCGCAGGTGGTCGCGGCGGCGACGCGTGGCACGGTCCGGGCCGGGGCCCGACCCGAGCCGGGCGGCGATCGCCGCAGCGGCCACCTCGCCCTCCACGCGGGCGAGTTCGGCGCCGCCCACGCCCCCGGTCTCCCCCGCCGACCAGATGCCGCGCACGCTCGTCTCCTGGCCGTCGTCGAGGCGCAGGGCCGTCGTGCCGTCCGCCAGGGTGCGCGTGGCGCAGCCCAGGGCGGTGGCCAGGTCGATCTGCGGGGCCAGGCCGTGGCCGACGGCGACGGCGTCGCAGGCGATGCGCCGCTCCGTGCCCGGGACCGGCCGCCAGTCGCGGTCGATCCGCATGACGGTGACGGCCTCGACGCGGTCGGTTCCGTGCGCCTCGGTGACCGCGCCGGCCGTCCGCACGGGCACCCGGTGCCGCAGCAGGGCCCTGCCGTGCAGCAGCGCCTCGGCCGCCTTGCGGGGGTTCGCGGCGAGGGCCCGGGGGCTGCGGGCGTACCGCAGGTAGCCGGCGGCCTCGACGAGCGCCGGGACCCGCGCGCCCGCCGCGGTCAGCGCCGTCGCGACGGCGAGCAGCAGCGGCCCGCTGCCCGCGACCACCACGCGCCTCCCGGGCAGCACCAGACCGGACTTGAGCATCGCCTGCGCGCCCCCGGCGGCCACCACTCCGGGCAGCGTCCAGCCGGGGAACGGCAGGTGCCGCTCGTACGCGCCGGTCGCGAGCAGGACCGCGCGGGCCCGGACGCGTACGGGCGTCTCGTCGCCGTCGGCTCCGGTGACCGCGTGCACGGACCAGCCCGCGTCGGCGTCGTCCCGCGTCACGGTCCACACGTGGTGGCCGGGCAGGTGCTCGGCCCCGCCGCGGACCAGCCGGGCGCGCAGCTCGGCGTAGACCGGCCAGTCGTGGTGCAGGGCCTCGGGGCGGGTCGCGCCCAGGGCCGGTGCGGGGTGGCGGTAGTACTGGCCTCCGGTCTGCGCGGAGGAGTCCAACAGGGCGACCCGCAGTCCCCGTTCGGCGGCTGTCACGGCCCCGGCCAGCCCCGCCGGACCGGCTCCGACGACCGCCAGGTCGTACCGCTCAGACGGCGTGGCGGTCATGGCCGTGGCCCTCCTGCGTGGTGACCACGTCGCCGGGACGGGCCGGGGTGAGGCACGTGCGACGGTTGGGACGGTCGTTGACGGTCGCCAGGCAGTCGTGGCACTGGCCGATGCCGCAGAACGCGCCCCGCGGCCGGCCGCCGACGCGGGTGGTGCGCCAGGCGAGGATCCCGGCCGCCCACAGCGCCGCGGCGACGGACTGGCCGGGCCGGGCGGTGACGGTGCGGCCGTCGAAGGTGAAGGCGAACTCGTACGGCGGTCCGGGCTGCGCGCCGACCAGTTCGGCGGGGGTACGGGCCACAGGGCTCTCCTCTCATGACGACGTGACGACGGACGAAGGAAGACGGACGACGGAACGGACGGCGGGGCTAGGACAACACTGCGGGCCGGCCGTGTCGGCGCGGACGCCGCCGGCGGACGCCCCGTCCCCGAGCCGCCGTCAGGCCGACATCGCCTCCGCCGGGAACCGCTCGGGGCGGAACGGGCCGAGGTCCAGCGGCGGTTCCCCGCCCGTCAGGCAGTGCGCCACGACCAGTCCCGTGGCGGGCGCGAGTCCGACGCCCGCGCCTTCGTGGCCGCAGGCGTGCACCAGCCCCGGCGCCCTCGGGTCCGGGCCGATCGCGGGCAGGTGGTCGGGCAGGTACGGGCGGAAGCCCGCGTACGTGCGCATCGCCCGCACCCCGGCCAGCACCGGGAACAGCGCGAGCGCCCCCGCGGCGAGCCGCCGCAGCGCCGGCACGGAGAGCGTGCGGTCGAAGCCCACCCGCTCCCGGCTGGCGCCGATCAGGACCGGCCCGGCCGGGGTGCCCTCGACCACGGCCGAGGTCTGCAGCGCCGCGGAGCCGCTCGCCACGTCCGCGACGTAGTCGGCGGCGTACACCTTGCGGCGGACGACGCGCGGCAGCGGTTCGGTGACCAGGACGAAGCCGCGGCGGGGCATGACGGGCAGGTGGACGCCGGCGAGCCGGGCCAGTTCCCCGCCGTGCACTCCGGCGGCGTTCACCACGTACGGGGCGTGGATCTCGCCCCGCGGGGTCCGCACGCCGCGGACCTCCCCGGCCGGGCCGCGCAGGACGGCGGTGACCTCCTCGCCCAGGCGCAGGGTGACCGCGTCGCCGGCCTCGCGCAGCAGGTGCGCGGCGGCCAGGGCGGGCATGACCTGGGCGTCGCCCGGGTAGTGGACGCCGCCGGCGAGGCCCGGCGCGAGGTGCGGCTCCAGGTCGTGGAGCCGGTCCGCGGGGATCTCCTCGGCCTCGACGCCGGCCTTCCGCTGGCCCGCGGCGAACGCGGCCAACGCGTCGGCTCCTGCGTCGTCCTGCGCGACGACGAGTCCGCCCTTGGCCTCGTACTCGACGGCGGCGGGCAGCCCGGAGGCCAGTTCCGACCACAACCGGGTGGAGAGCAGGGCGAGTTCGAGTTCGGGGCCGGGCGCCTTGTCGGAGACGAGGAGGTTGCCCTCGCCCGCTCCGGTGGTGCCGCCGGCGACCCCGCCGCGGTCGATCACGGTGACGCGCAGTCCGGCGCGCGCGGCGTACGCGGCGCAGGCCGCGCCGACCACGCCGGCGCCGACCACGATGACGTCCGAGAGGTTTCTCGTGAGCACGTCAGTAATATTTCACATTGCACAGGCGGTGCCAAGGGCCGTGCGCCAGGAACTCGTTGAGGACATGACTGCGCCCCGGCCTCCCTCCTGGAAGGCCGGGGCGCGGTCGACGGTCAGCCCCTCCGCAGGGCGCCCAGCCGGCCGGCCGGGCGCTCCACGGGTTCGTCCCGGGCCTCCGCCCACAGGGAGCGGACGTGGCCCAGGTGGCGCAGCATGCAGGACTCCACGCCCGCGACGTCCCGGGCGAGCATCAGGTCGAGCAGTTCCACGTGCTCCTCGGCCGAGGAGACCAGCTTGCCGGCCTCGTCGAGGCCGGTCAGTCCGTAGAGCCGGGAGCGCTTGCGCAGGTCGCCGACCGTCTCCACGAGCCGGTCGTTGCCGGCGAGGCCGAGCAGGGTGAGGTGGAAGCGGCGGTCCGCCTCCAGGTAGCCGATGAGGTCGTGGGCCCGGGCCTTGGCGACGATCTCCTCGGCGAGCGGGCGCAGCCCCTCGAGCTGGTCGGTGGTGGCCAGTTCGGTGATCCGGACGACCGTCGGGACCTCGATCAGCATGCGCAGCTCGGTGCACTGGTCGAGTTCCTTCTCGCTGACCTCGGTGACCCGGAAGCCCTTGTTGCGCACCGGCTCCACCAGCCCCTCGCGCGCGAGGTCGAGCATCGCCTCGCGCACGGGGGTGGCCGACACGCCGAGCTCGGCCGCGAGGCCGGGGGCGGAGTACACCCCGCCGGGCTTCAGCTCACCGGCGATCAGGGCCGCCCGGAGCGCATGACCGACCTGGTCGCGCAGCCGCTCCTGCGCCTTGACGAGACCGTGCTGTTTCAGGTCACCCACGCTGTGCCTCCGAGAACTCGCGGAGGCACAGCGTACAATGTCACGTTCCGCAGCGACGGCCCGGCCCGTGCGGCGAGACGTCCGGCCAGGGCACGTCAGCTGCGCAGCGGACCCTCGCAGGTGTAGTCCGAGGTGCCCGCCTTCCGCGTCGACCAGATCTCGACCGGGCCGAAGGAACAGTTCATGTCGGCCAGGTTGTTCGAGGCGGCGCCGGCCCGGTCGAGGAGGAAGTAGTCGACCGTCTCGGACATGTCCTTGAAGACCGTGTCCTCACTGCGCCAATTGCTCAGGTTCGCGGTGATGCGTCCCGTGCAGACGAAGCGCCGCATGCCCGGGTCGCCGTTCTCCGCGCACTCGGGCGTGTTCGCGGTGGCGGCCGTGAAGGAGGACCGGACCGCGGCGAGCGAGGCGTCGCGGAGCTGCGCGTTGGGCGTGTAGGTCGTGTTCGGCACGAACAGGTCGTCGACCTTGGCGATCTGCGCGTCCAGGAAGCGGTCGTAGTCCCGCTGGAGGTAGGTGTCCGCGCCGAGGCGGTGCCGCCAGGCGTCGTACTTCGCCACGTCGTTTGCCCGCAGATGCGTGTACATCTCGCGGAGCAGCGAGGGCCGTTCGGTCCACAGGAACTCGAAGAACGTGCCCGCGTAGGCGTAGAAGCGGAACCCGTCGCCGTCGTAGGTGGCGTTGAGCAGCTGCTCCACGCTCATCCGGGGGCCGCCGCCGGCGGTGTCCTGGATGATGCTGCGCACCAGCGACTTGCGGACGGCGATGCCGTCGTCGCGGGTCGCGCCGTCGAAGAACTCGGCGGTGCCCTCGTCCATCGCGGTGGTGCGGTCGCCCTCGTACCAGGGGCCCTCGCCGAAGAAACCGGGGACGGCGAAGCGGCCGTTCAGGTAGTGCACGTACTCGTGCCGGAACAGCTCTTCGAGGGTGAGCGAGGAGTCCTGCGGGACCCGGCGCTGGTACGTGTAGAAGGTGGCGCCGCGCTCGATGTAGATGCCGCCGTTGTTCGTGCCGTACCCGGTCAGGATCGGGTGGTACGTGACGTAGTCGGCGCGGGAGCCGTAGAGCACGATGTTCAGGGTGGTGTTGGGGTCGCCGGCGAGCGGCCGCTCGGTGCCGAGCACGCGGTGGTACTGCGCCTTGACCTGCTTGGAGGCGTAGTAGAGCTGGTCGACGGTGGCCCGGTCGAGGCCGGTGCGGACCTTGATCGCGCCGTTGTCGTAGGTGTACGTGTACGGGAAGATCCGCTTCTCGATGTCGGCCTTGCAGACGCCGTACGGGGTGCACGCCTCGTAGAAGTTGAGCCAGCCGACCAGGCTCGCCCACGGCTCGCTGCCCAGGCCGAAGGCGGACTCCACGGGCGCGAGCAGGGTGCCGAGGTCGGGCACGATCCGGTCTTCGAGGCCGTCGATCTGCGCGAAGCGGCCGTACTCGGCGAGGGCGTCGCGGACCACCCAGGCGTTGACCGTGCCCTTGAGGTGGGTGTGGCCGGAGAAGGCGCGGAAGGCGGCGCGGTACGCGGGGTCGGCGGCGACGGCGGCGTGGAAGGCGCGGTCCTCGTTGCCGGGGTAGACGCCGAGGTAGTTGACGGACAGCGCGGCCAGCGCGGCGCCCGCCCAGGCCGGGTCCTTGTGGGTGGCTTGGTGTGCGGCGTCCATGGTGGCCAGCACCTTGGTGATCAGACCGAGTTGGTGGTGGCGCAGGCCGGGGGCGCTCGCCGCGTACAGGGCCTCGCGGAGGGTGACGGCGTTGCTCGGCGTCGCGTCGAAGGTGCGGGCGGCGGTGCCGAAGTCGGCGACGGCGCGGCGCATGGCGTCGACGGTGGGGGCGTCGGTCAGGTCGATCTCGCTGCGCGAGAAGTCGTGGTAGGCCGCGGCGTGCAGATACGTGAACATCTCCACCAGGTGCGAGGAGTTGCGTCCGTCGTGGCTCGCGGCGAGCGCGGATATGCGGCGGGAGACGGCCTGGACGTGCCCGTCGGACATGACCGGGGTCAGGCGGGCGTCCCAGGTCCAGATGAGGCCGCGCAGACAGCCGTCGGCGAGGACGGCCGGGTCGGCGAGGAAGTCGGCGAAGCGCTCCGGGTCGAGGCCGGTGATGCCGTCGAGGGTGCAGGGGACGCCGGCGGCGGTGCGCCCGGCGGCGCCGCGGGCGGCCGTTGCGGAGGTGGCGGGCCCGGGGACGCGCGCCTGGGCGTGCTTGCCGCCGGGCGCGGGGGCCGGGGCGGGCTTCGCCGAGCGGGCGGTGGCGTACCGCTCCACCTCGTCGAACGGGTTGGGCGCGGGGGCGGCGGGCGCGAGGGCGGCCCGTCCGGTCTTGGCGGCGGGCGGCTCGGCGGCCTGGGTGACGGCCTGCCCCGCGGAGGCGACGAGGGTCACCGCGACGGCGGTGGCGAGCAAGGAGGAACGCACGACTCTGTGCTGGGACACCAAGGACTCCTGGTCTGCGGAGAAGTGGGGGACATGGTGCGTGGAGCGAAGAAGCGCAGCGCGCTGCGTGAGCTGTAACATAGTAATGTGAAATTGCACTGACAACCCTTCTGCGCCCACGAGTTGGGCCGGAGAACGGTCGACGCCACAGCGCCCGCCGGTTGGTCGAACCGGCGGGCGCTGTGGTGCGGGTCGAAGTGACGGTGGATCAGGAGCGGTGGACCGTCACCTCGTGGAGCGAGTAGCCCCACTCGGTCGCCCGGCGCTCCCCGTGCACGCGGACGTACCGGGCCGGCTGGGAGTCGAACGTGGCGGTGTCGTAGCCGCCGTCGCCCGCCTCCGTGGACCAGACGGTCCGCCAGTCCGTGCCGTTCTCGGAGAGTTCGATGCGGTACGCGCGGGCGTGCGCCCGCTCCCAGTCCAGGGTGACCCTGCCCACCCGGTGCACGGCGCCCAGGTCGAGCCGCAGCCACTGGTCGTCGGACCACTCGCTCGCCCAGCGCGTGCCGGTGTCGCCGTCGGCGGCCCGGCCCGCGGAGTAGCTCACGAAGGGGTTCCACCACTCGGTGGTGCTGGCCGAAGCCGGCGCGTGCGCCGCGAGGTTGACGCCGAGTTCGTGGTCCTCGGTCTTCTTCATCGTGGTCAGGTACGACTCGGCGCCCTTCGCCAGTTCCTCCACGACCGCGGGGCCGCCGGGCGTGAGCCGGATCTGCTCGACCCAGTCCGGGACGAGGCCGTTGTGCGCCGCGCCGTCGGTGTTGAGGTCCCAGGTGCGCTGGCCGGTGACCTGACGGTCGAGCACCGCGCCGCCGTCGAAGCTGCGGAACGGGTATTTCACCGCGTTCGGCGCGTCCGCGCCGACCGGTCCGGGCCAGCCTCCGACGCCGTTCATGTCGGTTCCGTAGCCGAGGCCGACCTTGTACTTCTCGCGCAGCGCGGCCTTCTGCTGCGCCTCACCGATGAAACCCTGCGCGCCGTGCATGTACGGGGCGATGAAGCCGCCGAGCCGGTAGACGCGCTCGCTCCAGTCGAGGTCCATCCAGCTGTGGCTGGAGATGACGCCCGGGTACTCCTGGGACTCCAGGATGTCGAGGGCGCGGCCGGCGGCCTTGACGCTCATGTGGTCGAGCTCCAGCATCATGCCGCGCTCCATCATCCCGCGCAGGGCGTACTCGCCGAGCCGGGTGAGGCCCCGCTTGTTGCACCGGGCGTCGGAGGCGTACGAGGGCACGCTCACCCCGGCCGGCAGCTTCTCCGCCATGGCCGGCGGAGCGGCCGCGAGACCGATCGGGTTGTCGTGCTGCGGGCCGGCGCACTTCTCCGTGGCCCAGAAGGTGCCGGTGGACAGGAACTGGCCGATGTTCACGGCGACTCCGGTGGTGCCGCTGTCGAAGCGGACGCCGCAGAGCGCGTTGTCGAACTTGTGGCACAGGAACATGCTGCGGACGCCCAGGCCGTACAGCTCGTCGAGGCCGCGGTCGATGTCCGCCTGGTCGCACTGCGCGACGTCGAGGATCATCTTGCAGCCGAACGGCTCCGAGGTCTCCACGCCGAGCACGACGGCGAGCTTGCCCTGCTCGATGACCGAGCGGGCCTGGTTCGCGCTGGTGACGATGCGGAACCAGCCCTTTCCGGGGCCGCCGTACATCTTGTCGACGTAGTCCTGCAGTTCGTAGGTCTTGCGGGCCTGGAGCCGGATGGAGGTCATCTCGTCGCAGCTGCGGTCCCGGGGCAGGAGCGAGCAGATCAGGCCGTTGGTGACGAGGTCGTTGACGAGGACGCGCTGGCCGCCGCGCCAGGCGCGCTCCACCCAGGCGTAGTAGTTCTGCTGGTGGCTCAGGGAGTCGTGGGCGGGCCAGTCCTTGAAGGTGGGCCAGCCGACGGGGTCGTGCGTGCCGTCGTCGCCGCCGGTCAGGTGCTCGAAGATCGCGCCGCGGCCGTCGGGGTAGTGCTCGGGACAGTCCTTGAGGGCCTCGGCGATGCCCTGTTCGGAGAAGGTCTGGCCGCAGATCATGCGGCCGCCGAAGCCCTCGTTGGACATCAGGTGGTTGTGCGCGTCGACGAAGCCGCGGACCTTGCCCCCGGCGTCCTTGCCGGTGAACGGCGCGCCGGTGACGTTGGTCTGAGAGTCGGGCGCGGGGCGGGCGGTGGGCTCCCACCAGGTGCCGTCGGCCGCGGCGGGCACGGGCGCGGAGCCGAGGAGCACCGCGGCCAGGGCGAGGAAGAGGGTCAGGAGGGCGAACCTCCCGCGGCGGTTGCGTGGGGCGGATCGAGTCATGGGCACGCGCCTTCGGTCGGTGGGGGAACCGGCTCAGCGCCCAGAGGATCGCGGGAATCAGACAGTGAGTCAATAGTCCGGGACAAGCGACCTGTTGACGATCTGCGGAGCCCCGCCGCGCCCGTGTCGCCAGGGGTCGCGGGTGTCAGTGCTCGATCAGGGAGACCAGCTGGTCGGCGGTGATGTCGAGCTGGGCCGCGGCGGCCTGCTCGTCCCGGAGCACGAGGTACTGGAGGGTCAGCCCGTCGATCGTCGCGGCCAGGGACTGGGCGATCAGCGCGACGGGGACCCGCGGTTCGATCCCGCGCACCGCGCTCACCTGCTCGACGAGCGCGGTCGCCGAGGCCACGTACTGGCGGTACTGGGCGCGGGCGAGCGGCTCGAAGCCCGGCTCGCGCAGCGCGTACTGGGTGAGGTCGTAGGTGAGCATGTGCTCGCCGGGGTGGGCGACCAGGTGGTCCCAGTACGTCTGCAGGGCGCCGCGCACCGTCTCACGCAGGGTCCCCCGGGGCTCGACGGCCCGCATGACCCGGGCGACGTAATTGCCGGTGATGGTCTCGATCGCGGCTTCGAGGAGCGCCTGCTTGGAGTCGAAGCAGTAGTGGAACACGCTCAGCGACACCCCGGCCTCGGCGCAGATCGACCGCGTCGTCGTCCGGGCGACGCCGTCCCGCGTCATCGCCCTGATCGCCGCCTCGACCAACTGCCGGCGTCGTTCGGCCGACGGCATCCGCGCCATGCGCACCTCCTGGGATCCGGCCACAGACTAGCCGCTGCCCCCTCCGGGGCCGTCCCGGTCCCCGGGATCGGACGGGGCCCGGCGCTCTCCCTGACATGCAGGTCCGTGGCCGTCGGCCGACCATGAGGAGAGGGGCCGACCTCTGGAGGGGCCTATGAGGCACGTGTCCGTCCTCGTCGTCGGCGCCGGGCCCGTCGGGCTCACCGCCGCGGCCGCGCTGCGCCGCCGCGGTGTGGACGTACGGATCGTCGACCGGCTCAAAGCCCGGCTGCCGTTCGCCAAGGCCGTCGGGATCCAGCCGCGCACCCTGGAGATCTGGGACCTCATGGGCTGCGTGCGGCCCGTCCTGGACGCCGCCGAACCGCTGCGCGGCCAGCTGGCGTACGTCGACGGCGTCGAGCAGGCCCGGATCCGGCTCGCCCTTCCGCCGGAGCTGCCGTACGGCTTCGCCGCGCTGCCGCAGTACGAGACCGAACGCGTCCTGGAGGAGCACCTCGGCGGCTTCGGCACCCGGGTCGAGCGCGGGGCGGAGCTGGTCGCCTTCGAGCAGGACGAGGAGGGCGTCACCGCCCGGCTGGCCTGGGCCCGCGCCGGCGGGGGCGCGACGGAGGAGGAGGTGCGGTGCCGGTATCTGGTCGGCTGCGACGGGGCGCACAGCACCGTGCGCAAGGGGCTCGGCCTGGCCTTCGAGGGCGGCGCGTTCCCCGAGTCGTACCTGCTCGGCGACGTGCGGGTCGACTGGGACCTGCCGGCCGGGTACGCGCTGCGCGCGATGCACCGCGGCGCGGACGGCGCGATCGACGACGTGCTGGTGGCCGTGCCGCTGCCGGGGCACGGCCGGTACCGCGTGTCGGCGACGGTTCCCCCGGAACTGGCCCCGGCCGACCCGGCCGACGGCGTGGCGCACGGCCCGGAGGGCGGACGGGCCCCGGCGCTCGGGGACATCCAGGCGGTCCTGGACCGGCTCTCACCGCAGCCGGCCACCGCCTCGTACCTGCGCTGGTCGTCGGTGTTCCGGATCAGCCACCGGCTGGTGGACCGGTACGGCGAGGGGCGGGTGTTCGTGGCCGGCGACGCCGCGCACATCCATCCGCCGACCGGCGCGCAGGGGATGAACACCGGGATCCAGGACGCCTGGAACCTGGCCTGGAAGCTGGCGCTCGCGGTGGAGGGCGGGGCGCGGGCCGGGCTGCTCGCGAGCTACGACGCCGAGCGCCGGCCGGTCGGCGCCGAGGTCGTCGGACGGACCGTGCGGCACGCCGCCGAGGGCGTGCAGGCCGACCGCACCGACCCGGAGACGCTGCTGCTGCGCGAGGCGCAGCTGCTGGTGACGTACCGCGGCAGCCCGGTCGTCGGCCCCGCGGACGCCTCCGCCGGCGGCGGCCCCGAGCCGGGCGACCGCGCCCCGGACTGCGGCGGGCTGGCCGGCGACCTCGCCGCCTATCCCCTGCGGCTGTACGACCTGCTGCGCGGCCGCGGGCACGTGCTGCTGCTGTACGGCGACGGGAGGTCGGCCGCCGAGCTGCACCGACTCGCGTACGCGGCCGGGCTGTTGTCGCGCGGCCGGGTGGAGTCCTGCGCGGTGCTCGCGCACGGCGGGGCGCCCATCGGCGGCACGGGGCTGCCGGTGTACCGCGACGCGCGCGGCGAGTTCGCGCAGCGGTACGCGGTGCGGGTGCCCACGGCCTTCCTGGTACGGCCCGACGGCCACCTCGGCGCGCGGTTCACGGCGCTGGGCGTGGGCACGCTGGCGGACCGTCTGGCGGCCGTCTTCCGCCGCTGACGCGACTGCGGGCGTCGGAAGCGGACCGAAGCGGGCGTCAGAAGACGGAGAGGCCGGTGAGGGTGGTGAAGCGGTCGAGGGCCGTCACTCCGGCCACCGAGTTCCCCCGCGCGTCCAGGCCCGGGCTCCACACGCACAGGGTGCAGCGGCCGGGGACGACGGCGATGATCGCCCCGCCCACCCCGCTCTTGCCCGGCAGCCCCACACGGTAGGCGAAGTCGCCGGCCGCGTCGTAGGTGCCGCAGGTGAGCATCACCGCGTTGACCTGCTTGGCCTGGCTGCGCGTCAGCAGCCGGGAGCCGTCGGCGCGGATGCCGTGCCGGGCCAGGAAGCCGGTGGCGACGGCCAGATCCGCGCAGGAGGTCTCCACCGAGCACTGCCGGAAGTACTCGCGCAGCAGCGTCGGCACGGGCGTGCTGATGTTGCCGTACGAGGCCATGAAGTGGGCCAGCGCCGCGTTGCGGTCGCCGTGGGCGGTCTCGGAGGCCGCGACGTCCCGGTCGAAGTCGAGGTCGGCGTTGCCGCTCTCGGCCCGGAGGAAGTCCCGCAGCGCGCCGGAGGCGTCGCCGGTGAGCCGGTGCAGCCGGTCGGTGACGACCAGCGCGCCCGCGTTGATGAAGGGGTTGCGCGGGATGCCGTTCTCGTACTCCAGCTGGACGAGGGAGTTGAACGGGTTGCCGGAGGGCTCGCGGCCGACGTGCTCCCACAGCAGTTCCCCCTCGTGGGCGAGGGCCAGGGCGAGCGTGTAGACCTTCGTGACCGACTGGGCGGAGAACGGCTGCTGCCAGTCCCCCACCCCGTACACCGTGCCGTCGAGTTCCGCCACGGCCATGCCGAAGCGGTGCGGGTCGCCGGCGGCGAGCGCCGGGATGTAGTCGGCCGGGCGGCCGCGGTCGCCGAGGCCGCGGATCTCCTCGGCGATCAGTTCGAGCACGGGTTGGAAGGACAGCACCATGATCGGCATTGTCCCCTGCGCCCGAGCGCCGCGTCGCACCCCCTCAGTCGGAGTGCCGCCCGAGTCGGCGGCCCGCCCAGCCCAGGGCGGCCCGGAGCAGGGACACCGCGGTGAGCACCCACACGGCGGCGAACGCCCACAGCAACGCGGGCGCCTCCGTGGCGACCGCGAGCACGAGCAGGAGGACCGTGGCGGCGCACAGCAGGGCGACGACGGCCGAGGGGAGGCGCACGCCGGGCACACGCCAGTGGCCGCGCATGCTCCGCAGGCTTCGTTCCAAGGGCTCGTCGTCGCGCAGGGCGTGCTCGATCTCGTCGAGGATGCGCCGCTCCCGCTCCGAGAGCCGGGCGTCGTCCCTTCCGGAATCCATCCCGACACCTCCTCCCGGTCCGGCGGAAGCCGTGGACGGCGACCGCCACCGCACCGCGGGACGCGCTCCCGCCCCCTGCTGGTACCCGTTCCGGGGGCGCTCAGACCCGGAACGAAGCCTTCCGCACGCGTAGAATCGGTGGCGACGAGGAGCACGTCCGGGATGTCCGCAGGCCGTGCGGGGAGTCACGACGGGACGAAGTCCTCCGGCGAGGAACGGAGACCGGCTTGACCAGCTCTTCCGGGGCGTACGCGCCCCGGTCGCCGTCCGGGTACCCCGACCTGCTCGCCGAGAACCGGCGGCTGCGGGCCCGTGCCGCGCACCGCCATCTGCTCGATCTGGCCACCGGCATCCTGTCCGTCCAGCTCCGTCTGTCCCTGCGGGACGCGGCCGAGCACCTGGAGAGCCTCGCGGAGGCGACCGGGCTCCCGGTCGCGGACGTGGCCGCCGACGTGGTCAACGCGGCGTCCGGGAACGGCAGCCCCGTGGTCGCCGCGCCGCCGGACGGCGGGGCGCAACGGCCCGCCGCCCCCGGCGACGGCGAGCGCGTCGTGGAGGCGCGCCGGGAGCGCCGCGCGGCGGCCGCCGCGGAGACCGCCGGCGACGTCGGCGAGGCGGCGCGCGCCCTGCTGGAGGGCGGGCTCGCCCCGCTCGGCGCGACCAGTCTGTGGCTGTGGCACTGCACCCCGGTCGGGGGGCTGCGGCTCGCCGGTCACGCGGGCGTCGGGGCCACCGAGGCGACGGCCTGGCAGTGGCTCCCGCCGTCCGTCGGCGAGCCCTTCCGCACCGTGCTCGCCGAGGGCATGCCCGCCTGGCGGGACGAAGGCCCGACCGGCAGCGAGGTGCTGCCCGGCGCCGCCCCGGACGCGGCCCGCGCGCTGGTCCCGCTCCGCCGCCGCGGCGCGACGCTCGGCCTCGCCCTCGTCGGCTGGCCCGGCCCCACGACCCTGGAGCCGCGCGTACGGCGGGCCGTCGACGGCCTCCTGGAGGTCGCCGCGACCGTGCTCGGCGGCGAGCCGTCGCCCGGCACGGACCTTCCGCTGCTCACGGATCTCCTCGACGCGCTCGTCCACCCGGCGATGCTGCTGCGCACCCCCGGCCGGTCCGACGCCCCGGTCGTGGAGCACCTCAACGAGGCAGCGGTCTCCGCGCTCGACGGGCCCGAGGTCCCCGAGATCCGCTCCCTGGCGCTCGCGCTGCCGCTGGTCCACAAGGACCTCGCCCGGCTCGCCCGCCGGGCCGCGGCGAGCGGACGGGTCCAGCGGGCCGCGCGGCTCCCCGCCGTCGCCCGCCCGGACGAACCCGCCCCGCTGCTGGACGTACGGGTGCTGCCGGGCGGCGAGGACCGGTCGGTGGTGCTGTGGCACACCCGCGGCGACCCCCGGCTCGCGACGGAGCGCGCCGTCGCACAACTCCAGGGCGTGGCGACCTTCCAGGACAGTCTGACCGGCGGCGGCACGGTCTGGTCCGATCAGGCGTACGGCCTGTTCGGCCTGGGCCGGGACCAGTCGCCGATCCCGCTCCTGGGGCTGCGCTCCCGGCTGCACGACGGCGACGGGGAGGCGCTGTCCGAGCTGCTGCGGACGCTGACCGAGCGCAAGACCGGCGCGCACGCGGTGCTCCGGCTGCTGATGCCGGGCGGCGCGGTACGGCACGTCCGGGTGGCGGCGCAGCCGCTGCTCGACGGTTCGGACGTAACCGGCTTCGCCGGCGTCTACCAGGACGTGTCGGACACGCTGCGCACGGAGGCCGCGCTCACGGCGACGTTCGACCATCTCACCCTGGTCCGCAACCAGGCGGAGGTGCGGCGGCAGTTGGCGCTCCAGCTGCAGCAGGCGATCGTGCCGGAGGTGCCGAACGTCCAGGAGCTGCCGGGCGAGCTGGAGGTCGCCGCGCGCTACCGGCCGGCCGGTGAGGAGTACCAGGTGGGCGGCGACTGGTACGACGTGCTGCCGCTGCCGAGCGGCCGGATCCTGGTCGCGGTGGGCGACATCGCGGGCCACGGCATCGAATCGGTCACCGGCATGGTGGCGCTGCGCAACGCCGAGCGGGCGCTCGCCTTCACGGGCAGTTCCCCACGCCGGCTGCTGAGCTGGCTCAACGAGGTGACGCTGCGGACCGGCGGCGGCACCACCGCGACGGCGGTGTGCGCCCTGTACGAGCCGGAGGGGCGGACGCTGCAGTGGTCGAGCGCCGGCCACCTCCCGCTGCTGCTGCTCCGCGAGGGCCGGGCAGAGCTGCTCGACCCGCCGCAGGACGTCCTGCTCGGCGCGGTGCCCGAGGTCACGTACCAGGAGCAGCGGACGGTGCTGCGGCCCGGTGACACGCTGCTGCTGTACACGGACGGGCTGGTCGAGCGCCGGCACGACGGCCTGGGCTCGGGCCTGTACGAACTGGCCGAGGAGGCGGAGCGGCTGGCGGACCTGCCGCTGGACCGGCTGCTCGACGGGCTGCTCGGAGCGGCGACGGGCGACACCGACGACGACACGAGCATCGTCGCGCTGCGGGTCGGGGGCGGGTGGGAGACCTCAGCTCAGGAGGAGGCGGGCGACGCTTCCTGACGGTTCGTCACTCAGCTGACGGGGCGTCACTCCGGGATCCAGCGCCGGATCCTGCTCATCAGCTCGGCCCCGTCCACCGGTTTGGGCAGGTAGTCGTCCGCCCCGGCGTCCAGCGCCTGGGCCCGGTCGCCCGGCATCACCTTGGCGGTGACGGCGATGACCGGCAGGGCGGCGCGGCCGGAGTGCCGCCGGATCGCCCGGATGGCGGTGTACCCGTCCATGCCGGACATCATCACGTCCATGAGCACGAGCCGGATCTCCGGGTGCGCGTCGAGCAGGTCGAGTCCGGCCTGACCGCCGCCGGCGGTGAGGACCCGCAGCCCGTTGCCCTCCAGGACCTCGGTGAGGGCGTACACGTTGCGCGGGTCGTCGTCGACGAGCAAGACCGTCGGCCGGTCCTGCTCCGCGTCGCCGACGGGCGGGCCGTCCGCGGCGGTGCTCACGGGGGCCTGCCCCGAGTCCTCGCCCTCGGCGCCGCCGTCGGCCTCGGTCGCGGTGCCGCCGGGGGTCTGGGGGTGCTCCCGGCCGGTGGCGGAGCCGGGGAGGTAGAAGGTGAACCGGCTGCCGTGGCCGGGGGTGCTCTCGGCGCGGATGGTGCCGCCGAGGAGTCCCGCGACCTCGCGGCTGATGGACAGGCCGAGGCCGGTGCCGCCGTAGCGGCGGGCGGTGGTGCCGTCGCCCTGCTGGAAGGCCTCGAAGATGTGCTCCAGGCGCTCGGCGGGGATGCCGATCCCGGTGTCCACGACCCGGAAGGCGAGGACGGGCCGGTCGCCGCGCAGCGCGACCGGGAGTTCGTCGGGGACGGCGTGCTCGACGGTGAGCGTGACCCGGCCCTCGTCGGTGAACTTCAGCGCGTTGGACAGCAGGTTGCGCAGGATCTGCCGGACGCGCGCCTCGTCGGTGGTCAGCTCCTCCGGCAGGTCGGGGGCGACGCTGAGGGTGAACTCCAGGGCGCGTTCGTCGGCGACCGGGCCGAAGGTGGACTCCAGGTACTCCAGCAGTCGGCGCAGCGAGAACGGCTCGTGCCGGATGTCCATCTTCCCGGCCTCGACCTTCGACAGGTCGAGGATGTCGTTGATCAGCTGGAGCAGGTCGGAGCCGGCGGAGTGGATGACCTCCGCGTAGTCGACCTGCTTCTCCGACAGGTTGCCCTCGGGGTTCTGCGCGAGCAGCCGGGCGAGGATGAGCAGGCTGTTGAGCGGGGTCCGCAGCTCGTGGCTCATGTTGGCGAGGAACTCGGACTTGTACATGGAGGTACGCGACAACTCCTGGGCGCGCGCCTCCAGTTCCTGGCGGGCCTGTTCGATGACCCGGTTCTTCGACTCGATGTCCTTGTTGCGCTGGGCGAGCAGCGCGGCCTTCTCCTTCAGCTCCGCGTTGGAGCGCTGGAGTTCCTGCTGCCGGGCCTGCAACTCCTGCGAGCGCGAGCGCAGTTCGTCGGCGAGGCGGCGGGACTGGCCGAGGAGTTCGTCGGTGCGCAGATTGGCGACGAGGGAGCTGAGGACGGCGCCGGCGCTGTCGACGAACCGGTCGAGGAAGTCCCGGTGCAGGGCCGTGAACGGCTGCAGCGAGGCGAGTTCGACCGCGCCGAGGACCTGGTCCTCGACCACCAGGGGCAGCACGATCAGGGTGCTGGGCTCGCGTTGGCCGATGCCGGAGGCGACGGTCGCGTACCCGGCGGGCAGCCCCTCGACGACGAGGGTGCGGCGGTCGTGAGCGGCCTGGCCGACGAGGGACTGGCCGAGGGCGAAGCGGCGCGGCTCCCCGCCGGGCGGCTGGGGCGAGCCGTAGGCGGCGGTCATGACCAGGTCGGGCCCGTTCTCGCCCTCCTCGGCGAGGAAGAACGCGCCGTACGGGGCGGAGACCAGCGGCGGCACCTCCGCCATGATCAGTTCGGCGATCTCGGGCAGGCTGCGGGTGCCCTGCAGCAGGGCCGTGATGCGGGCGAGGTTCGACTGGAGCCAGTCCTGCTCCTGGTTGGCGCGGGTGGTGGCGCGCAGCGACTCGACCATGGCGTTGATGTTGTCGCGCAGGTCGCCGACCTCGCCGGGGGCGTCGACGGTGATGGACCGGGTGAGGTCGCCCTCCGCGACGGCGCTGGTGACCTCGGCGATGGCACGGACCTGCCGGGTCAGGTTGCCGGCCAGTTCGTTGACGTTCTGGGTGAGCCGCTTCCAGGTGCCGGAGACGCCTTCGACCTCGGCCTGGCCGCCGAGTCTGCCCTCGGTGCCGACCTCGCGCGCCACGCGGGTGACCTCGGCGGCGAACGAGGACAGCTGGTCGACCATCGTGTTGATGGTGGTCTTCAGCTGGAGGATCTCGCCGCGCGCGGAGACGTCGATGCGGCTGGTCAGGTCGCCCTGGGCGACGGCGGTGGTGACCTGGGCGATGTTGCGGACCTGGTTGGTGAGGTTGTCCGCCATCGAGTTGACGTTGTCGGTGAGGTCCTTCCACGTGCCGGAGACGCCGTGGACGGTCGCCTGGCCGCCGAGGTTGCCGTCGGTGCCGACCTCGCGGGCCACCCGGGTGACCTCCTCGGCGAACGAGGAGAGCCGGTCGACCATCGTGTTGATGGTCTCCTTCAGCTCCAGGATCTCGCCGCGGGCGTCGACCCGGATCTTCTGCGTGAGGTCGCCGCGGGCGACCGCGGTGGCGACCTGGGCGATGGACCGGACCTGGGACGTGAGGTTGTCCGCCATGGCGTTGACGCCGGAGGTGAGTTCCTGCCAGGCGCCCTGGGCCCGCGGTTCGCGGACGCGGCCGCCGAGCAGGCCCTGGCCGCCGACCTCGCCGGCGACGCGGGTGACCTCGGAGGTGAGCAGCGAGAGCCGGTCGACGGTCTCGTTGTAGACGGCGACGATCTCGCCGAGCAGGGGGTCGGAGGAGCCGGCCGGTTCGGTGAGCCTGACGGACAGGTCCCCGTCGCGTACGGCGGTCAGTCCGGCGAGCAGCTGCCGCAGTCCGTCCCGTCCGGACTCGTGCGCCGGCGCCGGTGCGGCGGGTCCCGGGTCACGGTCGCGGGCGTCCGGCCCGGCGGGCCCCGCGTCACGCGCGTACGGCCCGGCGGCGTCGCCGGGCGGTCGGGGGTCGTCGGGGCCTGTTCGGTGCTCTGCCATGGGTGCCTCGCTGGTTCCACTCTAGGTCGCCCGCGCCGATCGGGCCTTGGGCTCACCCGTACGGCCCGGCCGGGACGCCGTGCGCACCCGCGAGCGCGCAGGCTGGTTCGGTCGGGCGTCGGGACGGGAACATGGATTCGGGGAGGTCGACGTGAGCGGAAGCGTGAGTGCGGATACGGGCGGCACGCCCCCTCGGGTGGCGGCGCGGTGGCTGGCGCGCTGTGCGCTGCTCGCGGCGGCGGCCGCCGTGGTGGTGCTGTTGCTCGGACTGGGTGACGGCGGGCTGCTCGTCGTGGGCGGCGGGCTGCTGGGGCTCGGCCTGTGCGCGGCCGGCATGTGGTGGTTCGTGGCCCACCGGGGCCTGGTGCGGCTGGGCGGGGTCCTGCTCGCGGTCGCCGCGCCGGTGGCCGTGCTGCTGCTGTTCACCCTGGACGGGCTGTGGCAGCTCGCGCTGGTCGCCTGCGCGTTCTGGGGCCTGGCCCTGGTCTGCGCCCGCGCGGCGCTGCGCGGCACCCGGCCGAAGAAGACCCGGCACGGCAAGGCCGTACCGGCGCCGCGGCGGCCGGTCCTGATCATGAACCCCAAGTCCGGCGGCGGGAAGGTCGAGCGCTTCGGACTCGTGGAGAAGGCGGAGCGCCTCGGGGCGCGGGTGATCCTGCTCGACCCGTCGGACCCGCAGGACGTCGCCGCGCTGGCGCGGCAGGCGGTGGCCCAGGGCGCGGACCTGCTCGGCGTCGCCGGCGGCGACGGCACCCAGGCGCTGGTTGCGGCGGTGGCCGCCGAGCACGACCTGCCGTTCCTCGTGATCTCCGCCGGCACCCGCAACCATTTCGCCCTGGACCTCGGCCTGGACCGGAACGACCCGTCGCGCTGCCTGGACGCGCTGGCCGGCGGCGAGGAGCTGCGCATCGACCTCGGCGACGTCTCGGGCCGGGCGTTCGTCAACACCGTGTCGTTCGGGGTGTACGCGGACGTGGTGCAGCGGCCCGAGTACCGGGACGACAAGGCGGGCACGGCGCTGAGACACATGCCGGACCTGCTGACCGGCGAGGGCGTGCGGCGGCTCGACGCGCGGGCCGACGCCACGGAGCTGTCCGGCCGGCAGGCGCTGCTGGTCAGCAACAACCCGTACATCACCCCCGACGCCTGGGGCGGCGGCGGCAGACGGCCGCGGCTGGACGGCGGCGAGCTGGGGGTGCTCGGGATCCGGGTGGAGGGCGCGGCGCAGGCCGCGGACCTGGCCGTACGGGGCTCGCAGTCGCCCACGCTGACGGTGATGACCGCGCACCGGGTCGAGGTCACCTCGGAGGACGCCGAGATCCCGGTGGCCGTGGACGGCGAGGCGCTGCGGCTGCCCACGCCGGTGGTGTGCCGGCTGCGGCCGCAGGCGCTGCGGGTGGTGGTGCCGCACGACCGACCGGGGGTGGTGCTTCCCGCACCGCCGGTGGACTGGCGGCTGCTCTTCCGGCTCGCCGTCGGCCGCGGCGCGAGGACGACCGAGGGAGCGAGCCATGCCTGAGCCCCGACCGGAACCGCTGGACTCCTCCGCGTACGGCGTGGATCCCTCGCCCGGTGCGCCGCCGCGCCTGGCGGCCGCGTGGCGGGCCGTGACCGCCGTCCTGGGTGACCTGGACGCGATCGACGGCGCCCTGTACGCGGCCGTGGCCGCGACGCCGACGCCCACGCTGGACCGGGCGCTGCGGCTGCTCTCGCGGACCGCCGACCACTCGAAGATCTCGCTGACAGTCGCGGGGCTGCTGGCCCTGAGGCCGGGCCGGCCGCGGCAGGCGGCGGTGGCCGGGGTCGGCGCGATCGCGGTGGCCTCGGCGGCGGCGAACCTGTTCGGCAAGCGGATGGTCCGCCGGCGCCGGCCGGACAGGGAGGCCGCCCGGGTGGTCGTGGACCGGCACGTGCCGATGCCGGCGTCGGCGTCGTTCCCGTCCGGGCACACGGCGTCGGCTACCGCCTTCGCCACCGCCGTGGGCGTGGTCCTGCCGCCGGCGGCGGTCCCGCTCGGCATCCTCGCGTCGGCCGTCGGCTACTCGCGCGTCCACACGGGCGTGCACTACCCCGGCGACGTGGCGGCCGGGGCGGTCCTCGGCCTGACGTCCGCGGTGGTGTCCCTGGCCCTCACGTACGGGCCCCGGCACCGCCCGGGGGGTTAGGCGGGCTTCCTCGGGACCGGCCGGGGGGGTGAGCGGGGCTGCCGCGGGACCGCCCGGGGGCTGAGCGGGCGGTGCCGGGGGCCGACGGTCAGGCGAGCTTCTTCAGGACTTCCTCGGCGAGGGCGTGCGAGGAGCCCGGGTTCTGGCCGGTGACGACGTTGCGGTCGACGACGACGTTCGACGCCCACGGCTCGCCCACGCCCACCTGGAGGCCGGCCTCGACGAGCCGGGTCTCCAGGAGCCACTTGGCCCGGTCGGCGAGACCGCCGAGGGTCTCCTCTGTGTTGCTGAACGCGGTGACGCGGTAGCCGGCGAAGGCGTTGGAGCCGTCCGCCCGCCTGGCGGCGAGCAGTGCGGCCGGGCCGTGGCAGACCACGGCGAGCAGCGTGCCGGCGTCGAGGGCCTCGGTCAGCAGCCGGCCGGAGACCGGGTCGACGGCGAGGTCCTCCATGGGCCCGTGGCCGCCGGGGACGAAGACGGCGTCGTAGTCGTCGAGCCGGACGTCGTCGAGCGCGAGCGGCTCGCGCAGTTCGCTGAAGGAGTCGAGGATCGCGGCGACGCGGTCGGCCGCCTCCTGGCCGCCGTTGGCCTCGGGGGCGAGGCTGCCGCGGTCCACGGGCGGGACGACGCCGCCGGGCGTGGCGACGACGACCTCGTGGCCGGCGGCCTTGAACGCCTGGTAGGGAGTGGCCGCCTCCTCGGCCCAGAAGCCGGTGGGGTGCTTGGTGCCGTCGGCCAGGGTCCAGTGGTCGGCGCCGGTCATCACGAAAAGGATCTTCGACATGGTTGTGCTGCTTTCCCGTGGAGTGACTGCGATGGCTTCGACCGTAGGATGGGCCACCCATCGAAATCCAATAGGCTCGGGCATATGAGGAATAGAAATTCCAATGGCGGTTCCCCTGGCGGAGAGGGGCGCGCCTCGGGGGGCGCGGGGTCCGGGGCGCTGGACCTGAACCTGCTGCGGACGTTCCTGGCCGTGTACCGCACGGGGTCCTTCACGGCCGCGGCCCGCCTGCTGGGCCTGTCGCAGCCGACCGTGACCACGCAGGTCCGGGCGCTGGAGCGGCAGTTGGGCCGGGAGCTGTTCCAGCGGCTGGCGCGCGGGGTGGCCCCGGGGCCGTTCGCGGACGATCTGGCCGCGCGGGTCGTCGAGCCGCTCGACGCGCTGGCTGCGGTCACCGGTCCGGGCGGCGCGGCGGACGACGCCGTCCCGGAGCCGGTGCAGCTCGCGGGGCCCGTCGAGCTGCTGACCCACTCCGTGCTGCCCGGGCTCGCGCCGCTGATGGACGGGGGCGTGCGGCTGCGCATCACGCCCGGCCTCACCGAACCGCTGCTGGAGGAGCTGCGGGCGGGCCGGTACGACCTGGTCCTCGCGACGTACCGGCCACGCGGCCGCACGCTGGCCTCGGTGCCGCTGTCCGACGAGGAGTTCGTCCTGGTCGCCTCGCCACCGTGGGCGGAACGGATCGGCGGCCCGGCGCGGATCGCGGCGGACGGCCCGGCGGCGCTGCACGGCGCACCCCTGGTCGCGTACGCGGAGGACGTACCGATCGTGCGCCGCTACTGGCGCCACGTCTTCGGCAAGCGCCTGACCCGCCAGCCGGCGCTGACCGTGCCCGACCTGAACGCGGTGAAGGCCGCGGTGGCGGGCGGCATCGGCTTCACCGTGCTCCCCCGCTACCTCTGCGCCGCCGAACTGGCCTCGGGAACACTCGTCGCCCTCCACGAACCGGACGACCCTCCGATCAACACCGCCTTCCTCGTCCAACGCCCCGGCTCCTCCACCAACCCGCACGTCGCCCTGGTCCGCGACCACCTCCTGGAGGCGGCCCGGGGCTGGACGTAGGCCGCGCGAGTGTGGCTCTGCGACGACCGGTCGGTGGTCAGGCGGGCACGCCGGCGCGGTCCAGGACGGCGGCCATGTCGGGCTCGGGGAGCGCCGGGTTCGCGCCGGCGCTCGAGGCCAGTTCGGGGACGTGGAGCGCCTCGCGGAGGCGGTGGAGGGGAAGGCGCGGGTCGCCGGCCGCCGCCTGGCGCGTCCCGGCCACGGGGTCATGGCTGAGGCGTTCGATCAGTGCCGGCGTGGCGGCCGGGTCCCGGACGGCCAGTCGGCGGAAGTTCCCGTCCGGGTGGTCCGCGTAGCGGGCGGCGAGGCCCTCGCGGGGAAAGCGGGGGTGCGTCTCCGCCATCCAGGCGGAGAACGTCCTGCCGAGCCTCGCGTGGACACGCATCAGGACCTCCTCCGGAGTGTCGGGGTGGAAGACGGCCAGGGACTCATCCACCTGCGGGTCCTCGGCGCGGGCGAGCAGGCGCAGCAGGTCGGGCGGCAGGTGGGGGCTCAGCGCGGCGGCGCGCCGGAGCAGCGGGTGGGCGGAGGTCGCGGCGCGCCGCAGCACCTCGGGGTCGGCGAGCCCGTCCCGTACCCACCGCACGCCGACGCTCCCGGCGGCACCCTCGACCGTGGAGTGGATCGCGGTGCGCCGCGTGTCGTCCAGCTCGGGCCTCAGGGAGACCGCGAGCCGTACGGCCTCGTCGGGGTCGACGGCGAGCCGCTCCACCAGGCCGGCCGGCAACGAAGGGTTCTCCGCGAGAGCCGCCAGGTGCGTCCGCGCGGCGACGCACCGCTCCGCGTCGGCGCGGGCGAGGAGCCCTCGGCGCGCCGCCGCGGCGGCGGAATCCGGATCGCGGAGGAGTTCGGCGGTGAGGCGTGCGTCCCGGCGGCACTGCCACAGCGCGGCGGCACGTCGTACCTGGGGGTCGGGGTCGGCCAGCAGTGCCGATCGCTCGCCCGGCGGCAGCGTCTCCCAGGCACGCACCGCTTCCCGGCGCGCCGCCGCGCTGTGATGGGCGGCCATCCATGCCACGAACGACGGTGCCACGTGGGGCGATTCCAGCAGAGCCGTCCGAACGGCAGGGACGGGGTCGTCGAGCAGGCGGACGCACACGGCGTCCGGGAGCGGCGCGACCCTGGTGCGCGCACCGTACACCTCGGGTCCGTACGCGAGAGCGGTCCGCACCTTGGGAGAAGGATCGTCCGCGAGCCGTGCCCGTTGTGCGGGCCGCGCCCTGGCGCTCATGGCGAAGTCGATCCGGACGCCCGGGTCCGGATGGGTCAGGATCGCCACGACGGCCGGCTCGGGGAGTCCGGCGCGCTGGACGGCGTCACGCGGCGGACGGTATCCGTCCCCGTCCGCCGCGAGCAGGCGCAGGAGCAGCGGCGTCGGCAGCGCAGGGTTGCGGGCCACTCCGTCCAGTGCCGAGGCGTGGAACGCCACCATGATTCCCCCGCCCCCGTACTGCTGTGTCCACCCCGACCGGTCCCGACCATGATCTCCCGTAGGGCCGGGGCGGATCAACGGGTTCCCGCCCGGCGAACCCGGGCAGGCGCTCCCCATGAACTCCACCGGGTGGGTCGATATGAGTGCGCTGGCGGAGTGGGTGGGCATTCCGTCCGTGTCGTCCGACCCCGGCCGGGCCGGCGACGTGCGGCGGTCCGCCGGCTGGTTGGCGGACCGGCTGCGGGGCATCGGTTTCGCGCGTGTCGAGGTGTGGGAGACCGACGGGCTGCCGGCCGTGTACGGGTGCCTGCCGGCCGAGGATCCCGGCGCGCCCGTTCTGCTCGTCTACAGCCACCACGACGTCCATGCCGCGGACGCCGCCGAGTGGGAGGTGACGGCGCCGTTCTCGCCGCTCCGGCGGGGCGGACGGCTGTACGGGCGGGGGGCCTCCGACGCCAAGGGGCAGATCATGGCCCATCTGGGGGCCGTCCGCACACACCTCGCGCACCGGGCCGCCCCGGCGGTGACGGTGAAGTACCTGATCGAGGGCGAGGAGGAGATCGGCTCGGTCCACCTGGCCGACCTGCTCTCCGAGCACGCCGACGAACTGTCGGCCGACGTGGTCATGGTGTCGGACACCATGCTGTGGTCCGTGCGGGAAGCGACCGTGTGCGCCGCGGTCCGCGGCTCGGTCACCGCCTCCCTCACCGTCCGCGGCGCCGCACGGGACCTGCACAGCGGCGCGGTGTCCGGCGCCGCCGCCGACGCGGCCCTCGAACTCGGCCGGCTCGTGGGCCTGCTGACCGACGACTCCCGTCGGGTCGCGCTGCCGGGTTTCTACGACGCGGTGGCCGACCCGGCCCCGGATCTCCGCGCGTCCCTCGACTCGCTGCCCTTCGACCTGCCGCGGTGGCTGGCCGACACCGGCACGTTCGCCGCCGACGGGGAGAAGGGCTTCACCGCGCCCGAGCGGCTGTGGACCCGCCCCGCCGTGGAGGTGGCCCGTCTCACGGCCGGGCGCACGGACTCGCCGTCGCTGGGTCTGATCCCCGCGGAGGCCGGCGCGGACCTGCTGCTCAGGCTCGTGCCCGATCAGCGGGCCGAGGAGGTCGCCGACCAGCTGCGGGCCTGGCTGGCCGCCCGCCGCCGCCCCGGCTTCGGCTACGACCTGAGCATCTCCTCCACGCGCTCCGACCCCTACCGCACGCCCGAGCGTCACCCGGCGCTCGCCGCGCTCGTGCGCGCCGTCGGCCGCGCGTACGGGTCGCCGCCCCGCCTGATCGGCAACGGCGGCGCCGCGCCCGCGGCGCAGCTGGCCCGCGCCTGTGACGCCCCGGTGCTGTTCTTCGGCACGGGACTGCCCGGCGACGGCTGGCACGGCCCGGACGAGAAGGTCGAGACCGAGGCCCTCCACCTCGGCGTCCGTACCCTCGCGGCGTTTCTGGAGGAACTGCCGTCCAGCCTCCGGTGAGTGGCCGACTCGGCCGCGTCAGGCCCAGGACGACCGCAGGCGCTCCTCGTAGCCCGCCACCGCGGCAGAATCGTGCGCGATCGCCGCGTAGCGCCAGGTCCGGCCGTCCGGCGGCGGCCCGGCGTACAGCACGATCCCCGCTCCGCGCGCGGGATCGTAGGCCACGCCTGCGGAGCGCAGCCGCGCCACGGCCTCGTCGAAGGAGTACGCCGCCGGGGCCCGCAGCCTGGCCGTCGCCCACGCCGGACGACCGGTCACCGCCGCGGCCGCCAGACGGGCCACCATGGCGTGCGGCGTGGTCGTGGCGGTGCGCCGGACGTTGCTCTCCCCCGCGATCAGTTCGCCCGAGGCCGACACCATCGCGTCGATGCTGAAGGGCCCCGCGTACCCGCGCTCCGCGAGGTACGTACCCAGGGAACGCCCCCACCGCTCCAGCGTCGGCCCGGTCCCGTCGGGCGAGGGCGGCAGCGGAGACGCGTACCCCGTGAAACAACCCGCCTCGGTGCGCATCTCGCCGCTGAACAGCACGTTCGGGCCGTCGGGCCCCGTCTCCGCCTGGACGCTGACCGAGCGCGCCACGTCGATCAGTTCCTCGACGACCCAGAGCCCGGCGGGCCCGCCCACCGGGGCGAGGTCGGCCCCGGTCCACGGTCCTTCCGCCGCCGCGAGGAAGCGCAGGCCGTGCCCGCCCGCGGACCGGTCCGGCTTGACCACGACCCGGCCGTGCTTCGCGAGCAGCTCCGCCGCCGCGTCCGGCACCCCGGCACGGCGGCAGACCCGCCCGTCCGGCACCCTCATGCCCCGGCCGATGGCCGCCTGGCGGAATCCGGCCTTGGTGTTGAGGCGTCGGGTCACCTCCAGGGCGGCTTCGGCCGCGGCTGCCGAGGCGTACGGGGCCACGGGGGCGCCGAGCCCCCGCGCCAGGCCCAGCACGGCCGTGTCGAGGGCCGTGGGGAGGACCGCGGCGACCGGCCGGCCCCCGGCCGCCGTGCGCACCTCCTCGACCGCCGTACGGTCCGGGGTCGGCCGGCCGGGCACCGGGAACGCGTCCGGCAGGGCGAGCACCGTGACCGCGTCGCGGGGCACCCCCGTCAGGGCGCAGGCGTACCGGAGGAACGCCTCGTCGACCGGCACCGGCGACACCAGGACGTCGCCCGGCCCGAGCAGCCACACCTCTCTCGGTGCCTGTTCCGCCCAGCCGCTGAGCAGGTCACGCTCTTCCAGCTCCACGGCGAGGTCGGACACGAGGTTCGCGTAGAGGACCAGAGGGCCGGTCCTGCCCTGGCCGGACTCGCGCGTCACGTCCACGTGCACGTGCACCTCTCCGTGTGTCGGTGGTCCCCGTTATGTCGGTCGTCCCGTTCTCCATGGTGCGGCTCCCGGGCCGGGCTTCACTCGGCGTCGGTGCCGAGGGCCCGGGTACGGAGGGCGAGGAGAGCCTCGAAGCGGAAGCGGGGGTCGGCGAGGCGGTCGCCGAACAGCTCGTCGAGCTGGCGGAGCCGGCGGCGGGCGGTCTGGGGGTGGATGCCGAGGGCGCGGGCGACCTCGGGGGCGGTGCGGCCCCAGGACATCAGCAGGGCGTCGAGCGTCTCGGCGAGCCGCACGGCCCGGCCGCTGGGCAGGCCGGCGAAGGCGGCGAGGACCCGTCGGCCGAGCAGGCGGCCGACGGGCGCACCGCGCAGCAGCTGGAGCTCGGCCAGTTCCTCGTCGACGCGGAGGAACAGTTCGGCACGCGCGTCCGTCCGGCGGTCCAGGGCGAGCCGGGCGCACTGGAGCGAGAGCCACGCCTCGTCGACGCCGACGGCGGGGCCGAGGGCGGCGAGGCGGCCGCGGGCGGCGGCCCGGGCCCGGTCGACGGGGCCGCCGGACTCGGGGTCGGGCACGACGAGGACGGCGTCGTTGCCGCGGTGCGCGGTGAGCAGGGCGGTGTCCCCGGCGGGCAGGGCGAGAGGCCCGGCCCCGCGGACGACGACACAGGCGACGCTACGGGGCAGGGGCCACTCGGCGCGCTCGGCCAGCGCGGCCAGCGCGGCCACGGGGGCGACCGGGGCTCGGTCCCCGGCGCGGGGCTGTTCGAGGAGGCGCTCGGTCAGGGCGCGGCGGGCGCGTTTCACCTCGCCCTCGGAGCGCAGCCGAGCGGAGAGGAAGCCTTTGACGGCCTCGTTGGAGAGGGCGTTGATGTGGATGAGCACGGCCTCGTGGAGCGGGACGACGGTCTCCGGAGGCAGTGCGGCGCCTTGGACGAGTTCGGCGTACCGGCGGCTGCCGATGCGGGCGCCGACCCGGAAGGCGGCCTGGATGCCGTCGGTGGTGCGGCCGCCGAGGAACTCGATGCGGCCGAGCTGCCGGAAGTGTTCGAGGTGGTGGTCCTGGGGGCTGTCGGGGTGCTCGACGAGTTCGGCGAACTGGCGCAGGGCCCGCCGGATGGACTCGACGAGGTCGCGGCCGACGGCGGAGTCGGTGGGCCGCCGGTAGGAGGGCACCTCGTCGCGGATCGCCTGGACCATCTCGGTGACGATGGCGTCGATCCGGGGCCGGATGAGGCCGGCGAGGACCGGGGGCAGCTCGTGCCAGGGCTGACGCGGGAACGTCTCGGCCGGTGAGGCCATCGCTGCGGCTCCGTCTCGTGGGGGCGGGCGGGCGGACGCCGGTGCTCGGGGGCTGCGCAGGGTGAGGCGGGCGGCCGGAAAACGGTCACGCCCATGACAGTTTCCCCGGCCCCGTGGGTGCTCTCCCTGGTTCGGCTCGCGCGCTCGGCTCCAGTGTGGAACCGACGTTACGCGCCGGTAGCTTCTGTGTCTCTCTCCCTTGGGGGATTCCCGGAGGCAGTGTCACGGGCCTCCCCCCGGGCCGTCGGCGCGCCCCCACCCGCACACCGCCGGAGGTACCCCATGCGCACCCTGAGGATCAGACTGATCGCTGCCGCCACGGGCGTCGCCGCCGCCGTGGGCCTCGGCCTGGCCGGCAGCCTGCCGTCCGCCCACGGCGTCTCCGCGACCGGTGACGGCGTCTCCGCGACGGACGACGGTGTCGCCGCAACCGACCCCGTGGGCCCGCCGCAGGACGACTTCGCGTCCGCCTTCGCGTACGCGCTGCTGCACCCCACGGCCGTGCCGTCCGGCGCCAACGACTGGGACTGCCGCCCGGACGCCGCCCGTCCGCGCCCGGTGGTCCTGGTGCACGGCACCTTCGAGAACCGGTACGTCAACTGGGCGGGGCTCGCGCCCCGTTTGAAGCAGCAGGGGTACTGCGTCTTCGCGACGAACCACGGCGGCAGCGGCTCCGGTCCGGTCGCCGGCACCGGCGACCTCGCGCTGTCGGCCGGACAGTTGGCCGCGTTCGTCGACCGGGTGCGCTCCGCCACGGGCGCGGCGAAGGTCGACCTGGTCGGGCACTCGCAGGGCGGCATGATGCCCCGCCACTACATCAAGAGTCTGGGCGGGGCGGCGAAGGTCGACAAGTTGATCGCCCTCGCCCCCACCAACCACGGCACCTCGCTGTGGGGCCTCGGCCTGCTGGCGGCCGCCTTCCCGGGCGGTCGGACCCTCACGGGAGCGACCTGTACGGCGTGCTCGCAGCAGGTGACCGGTTCGGACTTCCTGGAGGAGCTGAACCAGGGCGGCGAGACGCATCCGGACGTCACGTACACGGTGATCGTCACTCGGCACGACGAGGTGGTCAGCCCGTACACCTCGGGGTACCTCGCTCCCCGCCCCAACGTCACGAACCAGAAGGTCCAGGGCTTCTGCCCGCTGAACACCACCGAGCACGTGGACATCAGCTACGACGCCGTGGCCGAGCGTCTGGTGCTCAATGCCCTGGACCCCGCGCGGGCCGTGCGTCCGCGCTGCTGAGGGGTTTGCGAGGGCCCTCCGGGGGCATCAGCGCACGGAAGGGGGCGATCCGATTCCGCTTCCGTGTTCACGACCAGCCTCCGGAGGAGGACGTCATGGAACTCGGCTTCCTCGCACCGCTCTTCACCCGGCTGGGGCCCTGGGCCTCGGTCTACATCGACACGACGCGCGCGACCGAGGACGGGCGCAAGATCCAGGAGCTGCGGGAGCGCGCCGTCGCGGCGCAGCTCATCGACGCGGGCGCGGACGGGTACACCACCCGGGCCGTGATCGACCGCCTCTCGCACGAGCCCGTCTCCGGCGCCCCGCCCGGACGGGCGGTCTTCGCGGCCGGCGCGGAGGTCGTGCTCGACGTGCCGCTGACGGTCAGCCCGCCGAGCATCCTGGCAACCTGGTCGACCCTGCCGCACGTCGCCCCGCTGGCGCAGTACCTGGGCGAGGAGCCGTGCTGCCTGGTCGCGTACATCGACCGCACGGGGGCGGACCTGGAGGTGCGGGACGGAACGGGACGGGCGCGGCTCGGCGAGGCGCACGGCCGCGAGTGGCAGAGCCGCGGCCACCGCAGCATCCCCGAGGACCGTTACGAGTGGCACTACCGGCACCGGGTGGAGAACGCCTGGGAGGCGACCGCCGAGGCGATCGCGGCCGAGATCGAGCGGGCCTGGCCGGAGAGCGGGGCGGACCTGCTGGTGCTCACGGGCGACACCCGGGAGCGCCGCGCCGTGCTGCAGCGGCTGTCCGAACAGCTGCGGACGGCGGCCGTGGAGATCGCCGGTTCGCGGGCCGCGGGCGGCTCCCGCGACGCCCTGGAGCAGCAGCTCGCCGAGGTGCGGCAGCGCTACGCGCGCGAGCGCGTGGACCAGGCGCTCGAACGGTTCCGGAGGGGCCGCGGCAAGCCCGGCGAGCACCGGGTCACCACCGTGGACACCGGCCCCGGCGAGGCCGCGGAGGGCATGCCGGCGGTCGTGGACGCGGCCCGCAACCACCAGGTGGCCACGCTGCTGCTCACCCCGGACGCCGCCGACACGGCCCGCGAGCTGTGGATCGGCCCGGGCCCCGACGACGTGGCGGTCCGCCGCGACGAGGCCCGCGCCATGGGCATCGAGCACCCGGAACAGGCCCGCGCCGACGACGCGCTGCTGCGCGCGGCCGCGGCGGCGGGCGGCGAGGTCCTCGTGGTCCCGTCGGGCCAGGCGGGCCCGGCGGGCGGCCTGGGAGCGGTGCTGCGCTGGACGATGTGACGCGAGGGGTGCCGGTGACACGCGGGTGGAGTTGCTGATCCCCGGTGCGGGGCCCGGGCCGAACGGCCCGGGCCCCGTCGTTCATGGAAGCCCCCCGGTCCTGGCTGTCTGCGGCGGGGGTGGGTCGTCGCGTGTGACGAGCGGCACGGGCGCCGTGGGATGTCACGTTTCGCCGCCCCGGCCGGTCGTACGGGTGTGAGACGACAGCTCCCGGCCGCAAAGCGGCGGCCGGCCGAGAGAGACGAGAACGTCATGCAGCCCTTCCTGGTGACCGGTGGAACCGGAAAGCTGGGACGAGCCGTGGTGCAGCGCCTCGACGACGGGCACCGCGAGATCCGAGTACTCAGCCGCCGGGCCCAGCCCCCTGGCGCGGCAACGTCGTACAGGCACATGGTCGGTGACCTGAGGACAGGAGACGGACTGGACGCCGCCGTGCGCGGAGTGGGGGCCATCGTGCATTGCGCCACCACGTACGGCAAGGGAGACGTCACGGCCGCACGGAATCTGATCGACGCGGCTCTGAGGAGTGGGAGCAACCCGCACCTGGTCTACATCTCCATCGTCGGCGTCGACGTCATCCCGGTTCCGTACTACCGCGACAAGCTCGCGGCCGAGCGGATGATCGCGGACTCCGGGCTGCCGTGGACGGTGCAACGGACCACGCAGTTCCACGACCTGGTGGCGACCTTCTTCGCGTGGCAACGGCGACTTCCGCTGACCCTGACCCTCCAGCGGTTCCGGTTCCAGCCGGTCGACGTCCGCGATGTCGCCGACCGGCTGGCCGGTCTCGCCATGGGCGACCCGGCCGGGAGAGCGCCCGACATCGGCGGGCCGCAGGTGCGCGACATGCGCGACCTCGCCACCGCCTACAACCAGGCGCACGGCCTCCGTCGACGTGTCGTCCCCCTGCGCGTGCCGGGCAGGATCGCCCGCGGTTTCGCCGACGGCGCGAACCTCGTCCCGCACAACGGGGTCGGCACCTTCACCTTCGACGACTTCCTCGTCGGGCAGCGCAAGGACAACGGCGGATGAGCGACGCGAAAGCCGCCGGGGTACGCGCCGGACTGATCTTCTTCGCCCTGGTCTCCGCCGTGCTGGGCCTCTCCATCCTCATCTCACCCGAGGGATTCTTCAGCTGGTCGTGGGTCAACCTGGGCATGGAGTACAACCCGCACCTGATGCTCGACTACGGGGCGATGAACCTGGCCGCCGCGATTCCTCTCGGCAGCGCCGCCGTGGTGATGAGCCCGGCCTTCACCAGCTCCTGCTCACCTTCGGCCGTCCCGCGCTTCCCGGCCGGCGGCGGGAGGGGCGGGCTGGCGGGTGACCGGGTGCCGGTGGCGGAAAAGCCCACGGGCACCCGCGCGACACGCCCTGGGCGCCTCGCCGTCACCCGGCCGGAACGGGGCTCTCCCCCGTACGCGCCAGGGCGCGGCGGGCGTGGACGAAGGCGCGGGGACGGTCGACGGCCAGGACGGCGGTCGTGGCACCGGCGCGCTCGTAGCGGCAGAGGAACGACGCCTCCTCCGGTGATCCCTCCACAAGGACGGGCGTGTCGCCGTCCTCTCGTCGGCCGGCGAACTGGATGCGGACGCCGTACTGGTCGGACCAGAAGTACGGAGCGGGGCGGACGTGTTCGACGGTGCGGCCGGCCAGCAGGTTGCGCACCGCGACCGCCGGCTGCTGCGTGGCGCTCGTCCAGTGCTCGGAGCGCACCCCTCCGACGCGGGCCACGTCCCCGGCCGCGACGACCTGCGGCAGTGCCGTGACACCGCCGCCGTCGCACAGGACGCCGTCGGCGACCGCGAGCGCGGAGCCCGCGAGCCAGCCGGTCTCGGGGACGGCGCCGATGCCGACGATCACCACGTCCGCGGGCAGCACCCGGCCGTCGGCCAGTTCGACGGCGGTGACGGACGCCCTCCCGTGGAGTGCGAGGACACCGACGCCGGTCAGCAGCCGCACTCCCCCACGGCGGTGCAGACCCGCGCAGAACCCGGCCATCTCCGGGCCCAGTTGAGGCAGCAGCGGCAGGCGGGCCGCCTCCACGACGGTGACGTCGTGCCCGAGGGCGGCGCAGGACGAGGCGGTCTCCGCGCCGATGAACCCGCCGCCGATGACGACGACGCGGCGCGGCGTCCCGGCGAGCGCGTCCCGCAGGGCACGGGCGTCGTCGAGGGTGCGCAGGGTGTGCACGCCGCCGAGGCCGTCCGCCCCGGGCAGGGGCCGTGCCCGTGCGCCGGTCGCGACGACCAGGCCGTCCGTGGCGACGGTCCGCCCGTCAGCCAGCAGGAGGGTGCGTCCCCGGGCGTCGAGGCCCCGGGCGCGTACGCCGAGGAGCCACTCGACGGCCAGCTCGTCCTCCTCCTCCGCGTCTGCGAGGGCCAGTTCGGGCTCGGTCGTCTCCCCGGTGAGGAAGCCCTTCGACAACGGCGGGCGGTCGTACGGGCGGTGGGGTTCCCCGCCCACGATCACCAGCCGTCCGTCGTATCCCTGCGCGCGCAGCGCGCGTGCGGCGTACAGTCCGGCGAGCGAGGCGCCGACGACGGTCACGGTCCTCATGCCGCGCTCCCCTCCCCCAACGCCGGCCGGACGTGCACGACTCCGTCCGCGACGACCACCTCGTGGGTGCGGACGGGACGCCGTGCCGGCAGGCACGTGGGCACCCCGGTGCGAATGTCGAATGCCGCGGCGTGCAGGGGGCATTCGACCAGACAGCCCTCGAGCCACCCCTCCGACAGAGAGGCGTCCTGATGACTGCACGTGTCGTCGATGGCGTACAGCGCGCCGTCGGCGTTGAACACCGCGATCGGCGGCGTGGTGTCGACGCGGACGGCGGCGCCGGCGGGAAGGTCTTCGAGACGGCAGACGGGTATCAACGGGCCCCCCTCGGTCCAGGACTCTTCGGTAACATGGCGTTGCGTATGGCGCATGAGGGAGCGCTATGCGCAACAGAATCCGGGCGACGCTGCCACCGCGTCAAGGGCCTGCCCGGACATCCCGCCCCGACCGACCGCACGATGGCGAGAGTTGAGCGATGACGAGCGACGAGACGACGCACGAACGGGCCCCCAAGGGGGGCTCGGGCGCGATCCAGTCCGTGGACCGCGCGGTGAGCGTCCTGGAGATCCTGGCGCGGCTGGGCGAGGCAGGGGTGACCGAGATCGCCGACGAGCTGGAGGTCCACAAGTCGACCGCCTTCCGGCTGCTGGGCGTGCTGGAGAACCGCGGCCTGGTCTCGCAGGCGCAGGACCGCGGCAAGTACTTCCTCGGCGCCGGCGTGCTGCGGCTGGCCGGCGCGGCGGCCGTGCGGCTGGACATCTCGCAGGAGGGCGTGCCGGTCTGCCGTGAACTCGCCGACGAGCTGGGTGAGACGGTGAACATCGCGGTCCTCGACGACAACGCGGCGGTCAACATCATGCAGGCCCGCGGTTCGGCCTCGGTCACCGCGCAGAACTGGCTGGGCCGCCGCACCCCGCTGCACGCCACGTCCAGCGGCAAGGTGCTGCTCGCGCATCTGCCGATGACGCTGCGGGAGGGTCTGCTGGCCCGGGCGCTGCCCCGGTTCACCGAGCACACGGTGACCAGCGCGAACATGCTGCGCGCCGAGCTGGACGCCGCCTGCGCGCAGGGATTCGCCATCGCCGCCGAGGAACTGGAGCTCGGGCTGCACGCGGTGGCGGCCCCGGTGCGCGCGCACGACGGCCGGGTGATCGGCGCGCTGAGCGTGTCGGGCCCGGCGTACCGGCTGGAACGCGACCGGCTCCCGGAGCTGGCCGCGCGTACGGTCACCGCCGCCGACGAGCTGTCCCGGCGCATGGGTTACGGGTTCTGAGCCGGCGGCCGCGCCGTCCTGCGGCCGACACGCCGCACGCCCCCGCGACGCGGGGCCGGGGAGCCACCCGGCCCCGCGTCGCCGTATCCACCCCCGGCCGGGCGGGAACGGCGGCGCGGGGCCCCCGCGGGTTTTACGCCGCCTCGTACCCGCCCTCTTGACGCTCCGTCGGGTCGCTCCCACGATGTTCCCCATCGCGCAACCCATCGTGCACTGCGCAACAACCCGAGGAGCCCATCGTGCCCCATGAGGTCCGTGCCGCCGTTGCCGTGAAGAAGGGCGCACCCGTCGAGGTGCGGACGATCGTGGTGCCGGATCCCGGCCCCGGCGAGGTACTCGTCGACGTCCGGGCCTGCGGGGTCTGCCACACCGACCTGCACTACCGGGAGGGGGCCATCACCGACGACTTCCCGTTCCTCCTCGGCCACGAGGCCGCCGGCACCGTCGCGTCCGTCGGCGACGGAGTCACCGACGTCGCGCCGGGCGACTACGTCGTGCTCGCCTGGCGGGCGCCCTGCGGGACCTGCCGGTCCTGCCGCCGGGGCCGCCCCTGGTACTGCTTCGACTCCCGCAACGCCGCGCGGCCGATGACGCTCACCGACGGCACGCCGCTGACGCCGGCGCTCGGCATCGGCGCCTTCGCCGAGAAGACCCTCGTCGCGGCCGGGCAGGCGGTGAAGATCGACCCGGCCGCCCGTCCCGAGGCCGCGGGCCTCATCGGCTGCGGCGTGATGGCCGGGTACGGCGCGGCCGTGAACACCGGCAAGGTCGGCAACGGCGACACCGTCGCCGTGATCGGCTGCGGCGGCGTCGGCAACGCGGCCGTCGCCGGCGCCTGTCTCAACGGCGCCCGCAAGGTCATCGCCATCGACGTCGACGACCGCAAACTCGACCTGGCGGAAAAGCTCGGCGCCACGCACACCGTCAACTCCCGCGGCACGGACCCCGTCGATGCCGTGCGGGCGCTCACCGACGGGTTCGGCGTCGACCTCGCCATCGACGCCGTCGGCCGGCCGGAGACGTACCGGCAGGCGTTCTACATGCGCGACCACGCCGGCACCCTCGTCCAGGTCGGCGTGCCCGACCCGGAGATGAGGATCGACCTGCCGCTGATCGACCTGTTCTCGCGCGGCGGGGCGCTCAAGTCCTCCTGGTACGGGGACTGTCTGCCCAGCCGCGACTTCCCCGTCCTCGTCGACCAGTACCTCTACGGCCTGCTGGACCTCGACGCCTTCGTCACCGAGACGATCGCCCTGGACGAGGTGGAGTCCGCCTTCGCCAAGATGCACCGCGGCGAGGTGCTGCGCTCGGTGGTGGTCCTGTGACGGCCGCGCGCTCCCGGGGCCCCCGGGTCGTGATCGTCGGCGCCGGGATCGTCGGCTGCTCGCTCGCCGACGAACTGACCGCCCGCGGCTGGACCGACGTCACCGTCCTCGACCAGGGCCCGCTGCCCGCACCGGGCGGCTCCACCTCGCACGCCCCCGGCCTGGTCTTCCGCACCAGCCCGTCCAAGACCCTCAGCGACTTCGCGGGCTACACCATCGAGAAGTTCACCTCCCTGGAGATCGACGGCCTCTCCTGCTTCAACCCCGTCGGCGGCCTGGAGCTCGCCACCACCGAGGAGCGCTGGGCGGAACTGCACCGCCGCGCCGGGTACGCCGCCTCCTGGGGCGTCCGCGGCGAGCTGGTCTCCCCCGAGCGCTGCCGCGAGCTGTGGCCACTGCTCGACACCCGCACGGTCCTCGGCGGCTTCCACACCCCGGACGACGGGCTGGCCCGGGCCGTCCTCGCCTGCCGCGCCCAGACCTCCCGCGCCGAGGCGCGCGGGGCCCGCTTCCTCGGCCGGCACACCGTCACCGGCGTCGAGCGGCAGGGCGGCCGGGTCACCGGCGTGGTCACCGACCACGGCGCCTTCCCCGCCGACCTGGTCGTCTCGGCGGCCGGATTCTGGGGCCCGGTGCTGGGCCGGCTCGCCGGCGTCGACGTCCCGCTGCTGCCGCTGGCCCACCAGTACGCGAAGACCGGGCCGCTGCCCGAGCTCACCGGCGTAAACGACCCGCGCACCGAGGCCACCCGGCCGATCCTGCGCTTCCAGGACCGCGACCTGTACTTCCGCGAGCACACCGACCGCATCGGCATCGGCAGCTACGCCCACCGGCCGATGCCCGTCGACCCGTTCACCGTCCCCGCGTACGACGAGGCGCCGGTGATGCCGTCCTCGTACCCCTTCACCCCGGAGGACTTCGCGCCCAGCTGGGAGGACTGCCGGCGGCTGCTCCCGGCACTCGCGGACACGCGGGTCGAGGAGGGCTTCAACGGGGTGTTCTCGTTCACCCCCGACGGGATGCCGCTGCTCGGCGAGTCCCGCGAACTGCGCGGCTTCTGGCTGGCAGAGGCCGTGTGGGTGACGCACTCGGCGGGCGTCGCGAAGGCGGTCGCCGAGTGGATGGTCGACGGCCGCCCGCAGGTCGACGTGCACGGCTGCGAGCCGAGCCGCTTCGAGGAGGCGCAGCGCTCCCCCGCGTACGTCGCCGAGCGCGGCGCGCAGCAGTTCGTCGAGGTGTACGACGTGCTGCACCCGCTGCAACCGATCGAACGGCCCCGGCCGCTGCGGGTCTCGCCCTTCCACGCCCGCCAGCGGGAGCTGGGCGCGTACTTCCTGGAGGGCGGCGGCTGGGAGCGCCCGCACTGGTACGAGGCGAACGCGTCGCTCGCCGAGGGGCTCGAACTCCCGGAGCGGGACGCCTGGTCGGCCCGGTACTGGTCGCCGGTCGCAGCCGCCGAGGCGCTGGCGACGCGGGAGCGGGTCGCCCTGTACGACATGACGCCGCTGCGCCGGCTGGAGGTCACCGGGCCGGGGGCGCTCGCCTTCCTCCAGCGGATGACCACCAACAACCTGGCGAAGAGGCCCGGCGCGGTCACGTACACGCTGCTGCTCGACGAGGCCGGCGGCATCCGGTCCGACCTGACGGTGGCCCGGCTGACCGAGGACCGGTTCCAGCTCGGGGGCAACTCCCCCGCCGACGAGGACTGGCTGCTGCGGCACGCCCCCGCGGGGGTGAGCGTCCGGGACGTGACGTCCGGGACCTGCTGCATCGGCGTGTGGGGGCCGCTGGCCCGGGAGTTGGTGCAGCCGCTGAGCCGGGACGACTTCTCGCACGAGGGCTTCGGCTACTTCCGGGCGAAGCGGGCGTACGTCGGGCATGTTCCCGTGACCGCGCTGCGGCTCAGCTATGTCGGCGAGCTGGGCTGGGAGTTGTACACCAGCGCCGATCTCGGGCTGCGCCTGTGGGACACGCTCTGGGAGGCCGGACAGGCGCTGGGCGTGGTCGCCGCCGGGCGCTCGGCCTTCAACAGCCTGCGCCTGGAGAAGGGTTACCGCTCCTGGGGGCACGACATGACCACGGAGCACACCCCGTACGAGGCCGGGCTCGGCTTCGCCGTCCGCATGGACAAGGGCGACTTCGTGGGCCGGGCCGCGCTGGAGCGGGCCGGGGAGCCGCGGCGGCGGCTCACGGCGCTGCTGCTGGACGACCCGGCGGCCGTGGTGCTCGGCAAGGAGCCGGTCCTCGTCGACGGCGTCCCCGCCGGGTACGTCACCAGCGCCGCGTACGGCTGCACGCTCGGGCGCTGCGTCGCGTACGCCTGGCTGCCGCCGCTCGCCTCCGGGTCGCCGGTGCACATCGAGTACGCCGGCGAGAAGGTCCCGGCGACCGTCGCCGACGAACCGCTCTTCGACCCCCGGATGGAACGCATCCGCCGCTGAACCCAGCCCCCAGGGAGGACCTTTCCGTGTCACCTGCCTATGACGTGATCGTGGTCGGCCTCGGCGGGATGGGCAGCGCCGCCGCCTGTCATCTGTCCGCACGCGGGGCCCGTGTCCTCGGTCTGGAGAAGTTCGGTCCGGTCCACAATCGCGGTTCCAGCCACGGCGGTTCGCGGATCACCCGGCAGTCGTACTTCGAGGACCCGGCGTACGTGCCGCTGCTGCTGCGGGCGTACGAGCTGTACGAGACGCTGGAGCGGGACACCGGCCGGGACGTCGCGACGCTGTGCGGCGGTGTGATGGTCGGCCGGCGGGAGTCCCGTACGGTCGCCGGCTCGCTGCGCTCGGCGCTGCAGTGGGACCTGCCGCACGAACTGCTCGACGCGAAGGAGCTGCGCCGCCGCTTCCCGACGCTGACCCCGGCCGACGACGAGGTCGGTCTGTACGAGGCGCGGGCCGGGCTGCTCCGCCCGGAGAACACCGTCGCCGCCCATCTGCAGCTGGCCACGCAGCGCGGCGCGGACCTGCACTTCGAGGAGCCGATGCTGCGCTGGGAGCCCTGCCGCGAAGGGGTCCGGGTGCACACCGCCGAGGACAGCTACACCGCCGGGCAGCTGGTGATCTGTCCGGGCGCGTGGGCGCCGCAGCTGCTCACCGACCTGGGCGTGCCGTTCACGATCGAGCGGCAGGTCATGTACTGGTTCCAGCCGGACGGGGGCACGGCGGCGTTCCGCCCGGAGCGCCATCCGGTCTACATCTGGGAGGACGCGCAGGGCGTCCAGATCTACGGCTTCCCCGCGATCGACGGCCCGGAGCAGGGCGCGAAGGTCGCCTTCTTCCGCAGGGGCGTGCCGTGCACGCCGGAGACCATCGACCGGACGGTGCGCGACGAGGAGGTCGCGGCGATGGCCGACCAGCTGTCGCGGTGTCTGCCGAGCCTGCCGGGCCGCTTCCTGAAGGCCGCCACCTGCATGTACTCCAACACCCCCGACGAGCACTTCGTCCTCGCCCGGCATCCCGCGCACCCCGAGTCGGTGACCGTGGCCTGCGGGTTCTCCGGGCACGGCTTCAAGTTCACGCCCGTCGTCGGCGAGATCGTCGCCGACCTGGCGCTGACCGGCGCGACCGCGCACCCCATCGAGCTCTTCGACCCGCGGCGGCTCTCCGCCGCCCCCGCCTGAGGAGTACGCCGTGACGACGACCCCCGAGTCCCCTGACCTGCTCTCCCCGAGCCTCGCGCCCACCCTCCCCGGCCACTGCTACACGGATCCCGGGATCTTCCGGCGGGAGCAGGAGCGGGTCTTCGAGTCGCTTTGGTTCTGCGCCGTGCGCTCGGCGGACCTCGACCGTCCGGGCGCCTTCCGCACGGTGCAGATCGGGCGCGAGAGCGTGCTCGTCACCCGGAACCGGCACGGCGAGCTGCGCGCCTTCCTGAACAGCTGCCGGCACCGCGGGGCGCGCCTGTGCACCGAGGAGTCCGGCGAGGTGCGGCGCTCGCTGCAGTGCCCGTACCACGCCTGGACGTACGACCTCGACGGCCGGCTGATCGCGGCGCCGAACCTGGTGAGGATGCCGGACGTCGACCGCGGCGCGTACGGCCTGGTGACGGTGGCGCTGCGGGAGTGGCTGGGCTACGCCTGGGTGTGCCTGGCCGCCGAGCCGCCGTCGTTCGAGGAGACGGTGATCGGGGCGGCGGTGGAGCGGCTCGGCGACACCGCCTCGATCGAGCGGTACCGCACCGAGGAGCTGGCGCTCGGCCGGCGGATCACGTACGACGTGCGGGCCAACTGGAAGCTGATCGTCGAGAACTTCATGGAGTGCTACCACTGCGCGACGATCCATCCCGAACTCACCGATGTGCTCCCGGAGTTCGCGGAGGGGTACGCGGCGCAGTACTACGTGGGCCACGGCGCGGAGTTCGGCGAGGAGATCAAGGGTTTCACGGTCGACGGGAGCGCGGGCTTCGACCGGCTGCCGCACGTCGCGGACGAGCAGGACCGCCGCTACTACGCGATCACGGTCAAGCCGACGGTGTTCGTGAACCTGGTGCCGGACCATGTGATCCTGCACCGGATGTTCCCGCTGGCGGCGGACCGCACGGTGGTGGAGTGCGACTGGCTGTACGCGCCCGAGGTGGTGGCCTCCGGCGCGGACGTGTCGAAGTCGGTGGAGCTGTTCCATCGGGTGAACGTGCAGGACTTCGACGCCTGCGAGCGCACCCAGCCGGGGATGGCGTCGCGGGCCTACCGGTCCGGCGGGGTGCTGGTGCCGAGCGAGCACCACATCGGGATCTTCCACGCATGGCTGCGCGAACGGCTCGCCCTCGAACCCGCCGATCTGCCCGCTGACCAGGTATGACGCCTGTCACATTTCGGCATGGAACCGGGCCGGCGGGTGAGGCACCCGTCCGCAAGAGCGCCCGCCTCAGGGCGCTGACCAGGAGGAACGAGACACATGCCCGAACTCTTCATCGGCGGCTCATGGCGCTCCGCGCTCGACGGGCGCACCCGTGAGATCCGCTGCCCCGCCGACGGCGGTCTGGTCGCCGTCGTCGACGAGGCCGGCGGCAAGGACACCGCCGAGGCGATCGCGGCCGCCCGCCGGGCCTTCGACGAGGGCCCCTGGCCGTCGACGCCGGCCGCCGAGCGCGGCGATCTGCTGCTGCGGGTCGCGGACCTGCTGGTCCGGGACAAGGACCTGCTCGCCCGGGCGGAGTCCCTGGACACCGGCAAGCGGCTGGTGGAGAGCGCGTACGACGTCGACGACGTCGCCGCCTGCCTCCGGTACTTCGGACGGCTGGCGGCGACCGAGGACGGCCGGGTGGTCGACGCCGGCTCGCCGACGGCGGACAGCCGCGTCGTGTACGAGCCGGTGGGCGTGTGCGGCCTGATCACGCCGTGGAACTATCCGCTGCTGCAGACGGCCTGGAAGGTCGCCCCGGCGCTGGCCGCGGGCAACACGTTCGTCCTGAAGCCGAGCGAGCTGACGCCGCACACGGCGATCCAACTGATGCGTCTCCTGGCGGAGGCGGGCCTGCCGGAGGGCGTGGCCAATCTGGTGCTCGGCGCCGGTCCCGAGGCCGGCGCGCCGCTGGCCGAGCACCCGGACGTGGACCTGGTGTCGTTCACCGGCGGGCTCGTCACAGGCCGCCGGGTGATGGCGGCCGCGGCCGCCACGGTGAAGAAGGTGGCGCTCGAACTGGGCGGCAAGAACCCCAACGTGGTCTTCGCCGACGCCGACTTCGACGCGGCCGTCGACATGGCGCTGACCGCCGTGTTCCTGCACTCCGGGCAGGTCTGCTCGGCCGGGGCGCGGCTTCTGGTGGAGGACTCCCTGCACGACCGGTTCGTCGACGAACTGGTGCGCCGGGCGGAGCTGATCCGGCTGGGCGGCCCGTTCGACGAGCGGGCGCAGACCGGTCCGCTGATCTCGGCCGCCCATCGCGCGAAGGTCGAGGCGTACGTCGCGGCCGGGCTCGCGGAGGGTGCGGTGCTGCGCTGCGGCGGCGCCCCGCCGGAGGGCCCGGAGTACGACGCCGGTTTCTACTACCGGCCGACGGTCCTCGACGAGTGCCACGCCGGGATGTCGGTGGTGCGGGAGGAGTCCTTCGGTCCGGTGCTGACCGTCGAGCGGTTCCGCGACGAGGACCAGGCGGTCCGGCTGGCCAACGACACGATCTACGGCCTGGCCGGCGCGGTGTGGACCTCCGACGAGGCCCGGGCCCGCCGGGTCGCGGCCCGGCTGCGCCTGGGCACGGTGTGGATCAACGACTACCACCCCTATCTGCCGCAGGCGGAGTGGGGCGGCTTCAAGCAGTCCGGCACCGGGCGCGAGCTCGGTCCGGCCGGGCTCGCCGAGTACCGCGAGGCCAAGCACATCTGGCGCAACACCGCACCCGAGCCGCAGGGCTGGTTCGCCTGACGCCCCGCGTCCCGCGACGCATGCCCTGCTGTTCCGCTGTTCCGCTTCCCGTACCGGTCCGCACGCCCCCTCCAGGAGACGACCATGACCACTGCACCGCCCGGTCCCAGAACGGCCGGTGAACCCGCCGACGACGCCGAGCTCGCGGAGTTCGGCTACCGCCCCGAGCTCAAGCGCACCCTGGGCAACTTCCACACCTTCGCCGCCGGGATCTCGTACATCTCGATCCTCACCGGCACCTTCCAGCTGTTCTACTTCGGCTACGCCAGCGGCGGGCCCGCGTACTGGTGGTCCTGGCCCCTGGTGTTCGTCGGCCAGTTCATGGTGGCGCTGTGCTTCGCCGAGCTGGCGGCCCGCTACCCGGTGGCCGGCTCGATCTACAACTGGTCGAAGAAGGTGGGCAATCCGCACGTCGGCTGGCTGGCCGGCTGGATGATGCTGCTGGCCTCGGTCGTGTCGATCGCGGCCGTGGCCCTCGCCTACCAGTTGACGCTGCCTCAGATCTCCTCGTTCTTCCAGTTCGTGGGCGACGGCACCGGCACGTACGACGTGGCGACGAACGCGGTGCTGCTCGCGGCGGGCCTGATCCTGTTCACGACGCTGGTGAACGCCTTCGGCGTGAAGCTGATGGCCCGCATCAACACCGCCGGCGTCTTCCTCGAACTGATCGCCACGGTCGTCCTGATCGTGCTGCTCGCAGTGAACGTGGTGCGCGGCCCGGAGGTCGTCACGGACACCGCGGGGACCGGCTCGGGCCAGTCGTTCGGCTACCTCGGCGCGTTCCTCGTGGCCTCGCTGGCGTCCGCGTACGTCATGTACGGCTTCGACACGGCCGCCTCGCTGGGCGAGGAGTCGCTGGACCCCTCGCGCAACGCGCCGCGCGCCATCATCCGCGCCATCGTGGCCTCGTTCGTGCTCGGCGGACTGATCCTGCTGCTCGCGCTGATGAGCGTGTCCAGCCTGCGCGGCGAGAAGCTGTCCACGGACGGTCTGCAGTACGTCGTGCTCGACGTGCTCGGCCCGACCGCCGGCAAGGCCATGCTGTGGTGCGTGCTGATCGCGGTCACCGTGTGCGCGCTCGCCGTCCACACCGCTGCGGTCCGGCTCGCGTTCGCGATGGCGCGGGACAACAACCTGCCCGGTTCGGCGCGGCTGGCGAAGGTCAGCCCCCGCTTCGGCACCCCGGTGCTGCCGACCGTGATCATCGGCGTACTGGCCCTGGCGATCCTGCTGGTGAACATCCGTCAGCCGCAGATCTTCACGGTGGTCACCAGCATCGGCATCGTGATGATCTACATCGCCTATCTGCTGGTCACCGGCCCCATGCTGGTGGCGCGGCTGCGCGGCAAGTGGCAGCCGGCCGAGGGCAAGTTCTCGCTCGGCCGCTGGGGCCTGCCCGTCAACATCATGGCCGTCCTGTGGGGCGGGTTCATGACCCTCAACCTGATCTGGCCGCGGGCCGCCGTCTACAACGCGGCCGCCCCGTACCACTGGTACCTGCGCTGGGGCGCGGTCCTGTTCGTGGGCGCGATCGCGCTCGGCGGCTTCGCCTACTACTGGTTCGTCCAGCGGCACCGTACGGGGGTGCTGGCCGAGCACGCGGCCGTCCCGTCCCCGGCCGCCGCACCCAAGGAGGTCACCCACTGATGAGCGCCGCGAACGAACGGCAGGACGTCTTCGACTACGTCGTCGTCGGCGGCGGCACGGCGGGCAACGTCGTGGCCGCCCGGCTGAGCGAGGACCCGGGCGTCACCGTGTGCGTCCTGGAGGCCGGTCCGAGCGACGTCGGCAACGACGACGTGCTCAAGCTGGAGCGCTGGATGGGCCTCCTGGAGTCCGGCTACGACTGGGACTACCCGGTCGAACCGCAGGAGCGGGGCAACAGCTTCATGCGGCACGCCCGCGCCAAGGTGCTCGGAGGCTGCTCCTCGCACAACTCGTGCATCGCGTTCTGGGCGCCGGCCGAGGACCTCGACGACTGGGCGGCCGGCGGCTGCACCGGCTGGAGCGCGGCGGACCTGTTCCCGCTGTACCGGCGCCTGGAGAACAACGACGCGCCCGGCGAGCACCACGGCCGCACCGGCCCGGTGAAGCTGCGCACCCTCAAGGGCGGCGACCCCTGCGGTACGGCCCTGCTGGAGGCGTGCGCGCAGGCGGGCATCCCGACGACGCCGTTCAACACCGGGCGGACGGTGGTCCGCGGGGCCAACTGGTTCCAGATCAACTCGGACGAGAACAACATCCGGCAGTCGTCCTCGGTGGCCTATCTGCATCCGATCATGGGCAAGCGGCCCAATCTGGAGATACGCACGGGCGTCCGGGCGAAGAAGCTCGTCCTGGAGGACGGGCGCTGCGTGGGCGCCCAGTACCTGGACCCTGATCTGGTGCACACCCGGACGGTGCGGGCCCGGCGCGAGGTCGTCGTGTCGTGCGGCGCCATCGACACTCCGAAGCTGCTGATGCTCTCCGGGATCGGCCCGGCGGCGCATCTGCGGGAGGTCGGCGTGGACGTGGTCGTCGACGCGCCCGGCGTGGGCGAGAACCTCCAGGACCACCCGGAGGGCGTGATCATGTGGGAGGCGAAGCAGCCCATGACCACCACGTCCAGCCAGTGGTGGGAGGCCGGCATCTTCTACGACACGCAGCCCGGCCTGGACCGTCCGGACCTCATGTTCCACTACGGCTCCGTGCCGTTCGACATGAACACGGCCCGCTACGGCTACCCGACGTCGGAGAACGCCTTCTGTCTCACCCCGAACGTGACCCGCGCCCGCTCGCGGGGCACGGTACGGCTGCGGACCCGCGACTTCCGGGACAAGCCGATGGTGGACCCGCGGTACTTCACGCACGAGCACGACGTGCGCGTGATGACCTTCGGTCTGAAGCTGGCCCGCCGCATCGCGCAGCAGCCGGCGCTCGCGGGCTGGACCGGCGCGGAGCTCGCGCCGGGACCGGACGTGCGCTCGGACGCCGAGCTGCTGGAGTACATCCGGACCACGCACAACACCGTCTACCACCCCGCGTGCACGGTGAAGATGGGCGCGGACGACGACGCCACCGCGCCGCTGGACGCGCGGCTGCGCGTCAAGGGCGTGACGGGGCTGCGCGTCGCGGACGGGTCGGTGATGCCGGACCTGGTCACGGTGAACCCCTGCATCACCACGATGATGATCGGCGAGAAGTGCGCGGACCTCCTGCGGGAGGACGCCCGCTGACCCTCACGGGTCCGCGCCGGGCCGGCACACTGCCGCCGGCGCGGACCCGCGCGCGTCTTCTGTCGAAGGCGCGCGGGTGGCGGACGAGCCCGTGGCGGAGGGGTGGCTGTGGGCTGCCTGCAGGAGCTTGGCGGCGCCGCGGACGGCCGTGGTGGCGGAGCCGGGGCGACGCGCAGCGGAGCTCGCAGCCGGCCGGCGAGGCGGTCGGCAAGACGGTCGGTGATCCCGGGACGCAGGGCGCCTCCGCCGGCCAGGAGGACGCCGCGCCGCAGGGCGGCGCCGGTGAGCGACGTACGGTCCTGCCGGAGCATCGCGGTCAGCATCGAGACCGCCGCCTCGGCGATCTGCTCGTGGGACTTCCACGTCGATCGAGATCGCCACGACGAGTCGAAGCTGTTCTTCTTCTCCAGCGATCCCGACGCAGGGAACGCCGCCGCACGACCGTAAGGCTGCACGGCAGGGACGGGGGAGGATCCAACAGGAGGCAGGCGCGGGACACTTCTCGTGATCACCGAGTCACCAGGGAGCCCGCAGATGACCCGCACCACGGAGGCCCTGAGCGGGTCGGCAGCGGTCGACGATGCGGCACGACGTGTCACGCGCCCGTTCTACGTGTACGCGGTGCTGACCAACTCGCTGTTCCAGCGCGGCGTATTCGTCCTCTTCCTGCTCCAGCAAGGCTTCTCCGCCGGGCAGGTGGCCCTCCTGCAGACGCTGCTCTACGTCGTCAGCGGACTGGCGGAGGTGCCGACGGGAATCATCGCCGACCGCATCGGCAGGCGGGCCGGCATCGTGATCGGCCAGACGTTGATTGCCGGATGCCTGCTCGGCCAGGCGGCGTTCTCCGACTACGGGATGTTCCTGGCCCTGTTCATCGGGCAGGGCGTGGGCATGGCCTGTGTGTCGGGTTCGGACACCGCCCTGCTGTACGACCTGCTCGTGCGTCGTGGCGCAACGGCCGACTACGTCAGGATCAGATCCCGGTTCACCATGCTCGGGACCGTCACCTCGGGAGCCGCCATCGTGATCGGCGGCCAACTGCAGCGGATTTCCTGGACAGTCGTCTACGTCGGTTCGGCGGCGTGCCTCGCCGTGGCCGTGGTCGTCCTGATGTCACGGGTGCCCGAGATCCGCGGCGCGGACGCGGTGGACGAGAAGGACGGAGCCGAGGGGAAGCACGGCGACGTCACAGCATGGCGGGCGGTGCTCCGGGTCGCCACGCCGGCGCTCGTGACGCTGGTCGTGGTGTCCGGCTTGATGCACGCGACTTTGACGCCGTACATCATTTTCACGCAGAAGACTCTCGCCGATCAGGGAGCGGGCACCGCCTGGGTCGGCGTGGTCATCGCGGCGGGATTCTTCGCCGGCGGCCTCACCCCGCTGCTGTCGGACCGCGCGGACCGGCGCATCGGGTACCGGGTCGTCGTCCCGGTGTCCCTCCTGGCGCTCGCCGCGGCACTCGGCCTGAGCGGCCTCGGCGTCGTCTGGGTCACCACCGCCGCGTTCCTCGCCCTGGTCGGGATCCCCGAGATCACCGCCGTGCTCGTCGACAACGTGTTCAACGAGTCCGTGCCGTCGCGCCACCGCGCGAGCCTCCTGTCGATGATCGCCTTCGTGGAGTCGGCGCTCATCGGCACCGGCTATCTCGTCCTCGGCACGCTCATGGACAACCTGGGCTCCAGCCTGGGCATGGCCGCCTACGCCGCGGTCCCCCTGCTGGCATGCCTCCTCTGGCTCCCGGTGCTCTTCCGAGGAGCACGGCAACACTGCGGCGGACCACGTGCTGTTACCTTCCCCCGCCGGCACTCGTCAGAGGGGTGACGACCGCATGCGAACGGTCGCCGCACCCACGAGTGAATCGAGCACAGGATGCTGAGCAACATCATGTACGTGACCGTCTACGTCACCGATCAGGACCGCGCGCTGGAGTTCTACACCGAGGGACTCGGGCTGGAGAAGCGGATCGACGTCCCGGGGCTGGACGGACGATTCCTCACCGTCGGCGTTCCCGACACCCCGGTGGAGATCATCCTGTCGTCGAACGCGGCGGCCGCGGGACAGCCGGGTACCGCGGGCGGACCGGGTCCGCTGATCCTCGAATCCGAGGACCTGCGCAAGGACTTCGCGATCATGCGCCGTCGCGGCGTCGCCTTCGAGGAGTCCGAGCCCGTGGACTACCCGTTCGGGGTCCGCGTCGAGGCGGTCGACCCGGACGGCAACCGGATCTCGCTCCGTCAGCAGCGCAAGCCGTGACCGCCCACCCGCCCGGCCTCCTTGCCGAGGCGTTCGAGACCCAGCGCGATCGGCTGCGCGCCGTCGCGTACCGTGTGCTGGGCTCGCACGCCGATGCCGAGGACGTGGTCCAGGAAGCCTGGATGCGCCTCGCCCGCCAGGACGCCGCGAGCATCGACAACCTGGCCGGCTGGCTGACCACCGTGGTCGGCCGCATCAGCCTCGACCTGCTGAGATCCCGCACGGCCCACCCCGTGACCGCGTACGAGCAGGAGTCCGCGGAGTTCGTGGTGACGCCCGTCGACGGCCCCGCGCCCGACGAGCAGGCGCTGCTGGCCGATTCGGTCGGCCTCGCCCTGCTCGTCGTGCTCGACTCGCTCACCCCGGGCGAACGCCTGGCGTTCGTCCTGCACGACATGTTCGCCGTCCCGTTCCAGGAAGTCGGCCAGATCCTGGGCAGATCCGCCGACGCGGCCAAGATGCTCGCCAGCCGCGCCCGCCGCAAGGTCCGGGCCGGGGACCGACCGGCGGGCCCCGGCCCGGAGCACCGACAGGTCGTCCAGGCGTTCCGAGCCGCCGCCGTCGGCGGCGACTTCGAGGCGCTCCTGCGCGTCCTCGACCCGGACGTGAAACTGACCGTCGACACCGCCGACGGGGTGGTCGTCACCCTCGGCGCCACCAGGGTCGCCGCGGGCGCCCGCATGTTCTCCGGCGAGGCCGCCCGCCACCGGCCTGTCCTGCTCAACGGCATCCCCGGCCACATGTCCTGGCGCCCCGACGGAACCCCTCTCTCCGTCATCGCCTTCACCGTCGTCGAAGACCGGATCACCCGCATCCACATCGTCGTCGACCCGGCCAAACTCGCGTCGATCCAACTGCCCGCCCCCGCTTGAACCGGCATCGTCAGGTCAGTCGGGTCCCGTCACCTTGGGTTGTGGGAGGATGCCGCCCATGACGTACATCCGAAGGGGCCGTGCCTCGTAGAACTCCAGCATCGCTTCGGCCGCGGGAACGCGGCTGGGCTGGACCCTGGGTGCGGTATCGCGATGTCCCAGGTCTGTCGGGAGCAGCGAATGCCGCTGTCCGCGTGCTCGAACGGGAGCGGTTGTCTCCGGGCATCGTGGCGGTGGCGCTGAGCGTATGGTCCGTACGCGTCCACGGCACGAGACGCCGATGGAGACAATGGGAAGCGGAATTCACCTGCCCCTGCTGCGGCCCGGGTTGGGCCCGGGACAAGCTGCAAGACGCCCTGTTCATGCTCCCGCCAAGGGCCGCCAACGAACTTCGGGTGCAGGTCGAGCGCCTGGACGCGATACTCCTCGCGCGAACGCATCCCGAGCCGACAGCGGACCCGGAGTCGGCGTGGTGGCACCGCACGTGCTGACCATGGAGCAGACGTACGCGTGGATGCCCGGCGGCTTCGCCCCGCCGCCGGACCTCGCACCACTCTGCTACGAACGCACTCCCGCGCTCGCGAAACTCACCCGGACCCCACCTCGACCGACTCGCAGGCCGACCGTTCCAGAGCACGCTCAACACTGCCGGCCATGCGCCGTGCCGGGGTGCCGGCGAGGGTGTCAGGCGCCCACGTAGTCGGCGAGGTGTTCGCCGGTGAGGGTGGAGCGGGCGGCGACCAGGTCCGCGGGGGTGCCCTCGAAGACGATGCGGCCGCCGTCGTGGCCCGCGCCCGGGCCGAGGTCGATGATCCAGTCGGCGTGCGCCATGACCGCCTGGTGGTGCTCGATGACGATCACGGACTTGCCCGACTCGACGAGCCGGTCCAGCAGTCCGAGGAGGTGCTCGACGTCGGCGAGGTGCAGACCGGTGGTCGGCTCGTCGAGGACGTAGACGCCGCCCTTGTCGGCCATGTGCGTGGCCAGCTTCAGCCGCTGACGCTCGCCGCCGGAGAGGGTGGTGAGGGGCTGGCCGATGGTGAGGTACCCGAGGCCGACGTCGGCGAGCCGCTGGAGGATCCGGTGCGCGGCCGGGAGGTGCCCCTCGCCGCCGCCGAAGAACTCCTCCGCCTCGGTGACGGACATCGCCAGGACCTCGCTGATGTCCCGGCCGCCGAAGCGGTACTCGAGGACCGAGGCGTCGAAGCGCTTGCCCTCGCACTCCTCGCAGGTGGTGCTGGCCCCGGCCATCATGCCGAGGTCGGTGTAGATCACGCCGGCGCCGTTGCAGGTCGGGCAGGCGCCTTCGGAATTGGCGCTGAACAGGGCCGGCTTGACCCCGTTGGCCTTGGCGAACGCCTTGCGGATCGGCTCCAGGAGACCCGTGTACGTGGCCGGGTTGCTGCGGCGGGAACCGCGGATCGGGGACTGGTCGACCGAGATCACGCCCTCCTCGGCCGGGATCGAGCCGTGCACCAGGGAGCTCTTCCCGGAGCCGGCGACGCCGGTGATCACGGTGAGCACGCCCAGCGGGACGTCGACGTCGACGTTCCGCAGGTTGTTGGCACTGGCCTTGCGGATCTTCAGTACGCCGGTGGCCTCGCGGACGGTCTCCTTGACCCGGGCGCGGTCGTCGAGGTGGCGGCCGGTGACGGTGCCGGCGGAGCGCAGGCCGTCCAGGTCCCCCTCGTAGCAGACCGTGCCGCCCTCCGTACCGGCCCCGGGGCCGAGGTCGACGACGTGGTCGGCGATGGCGATGACCTCGGGCTTGTGCTCGACGACGAGGACGGTGTTGCCCTTGTCGCGCAGTCGCAGCAGCAGGTTGTTCATGCGCTGGATGTCGTGGGGGTGCAGGCCGGCGGTGGGCTCGTCGAAGACGTACGTGACGTCGGTCAGCGAGGATCCGAGGTGGCGGATCATCTTGACCCGCTGCGCCTCGCCGCCGGAGAGGGTGCCCGCCGGGCGGTCGAGGGAGAGATAGCCGAGGCCGATGTCGACGAACGAGTCGAGGGTCTGCTGCAGCGTGGTGAGCAGCGGCGCGACGGAGGGCTCGTCCAGGTCGCGGATCCAGTCGGCGAGGTCCCGGATCTCCATGGCGCACAGGTCGGCGATGCTCTTGCGCTTGATCTTGGAGGAGCGGGCCTCGGCGGTGAGCCGGGTGCCCTCGCACTCGGGGCAGGTGGTGAAGGTGACCGCCCGCTCCACGAAGGCGCGGATGTGCGGCTGCATGGCCTCGCGGTCCTTGGAGAGGAAGGACTTCTGGATCTTGGGGATCAGCCCCTCGTAGGTGAGGTTGACCCCGTTGACCTTGACCTTGGTCGGCTCGCGGTAGAGGAAGTCCTGCATCTCCCTCTTCGTGAACTCGCGGATCGGCTTGTTCGGGTCGAGGAAGCCGGACTCGGCGTAGATGCCGACGGTCCAGACGTTGTCGGACTTCCAGCCGGGGATGGTGAAGGCGCCCTCGGCGATGGACTTGGTGTCGTCGTACAGCTGGGTGAGGTCGATGTCGGAGACGGCGCCCCGGCCCTCGCAGCGGGGGCACATGCCGCCGGTGATGCTGAAGCTGCGCCGCTCCTTGACGGTCTGCCCGGCCTTCTTCACGGTGACCGCTCCGGCCCCGCTGATCGAGGCGACGTTGAACGAGTACGCCTTGGGGCCGCCGATGTGCGGCTTGCCGAGCCGGCTGTACAGGATGCGCAGCATCGCGTTGGCGTCGGTGGCGGTGCCGACGGTGGACCGCGGGTCGCCGCCCATGCGGCTCTGGTCGACCGAGATCGCGGTGGTCAGTCCGTCGAGCACGTCGACCTCGGGGCGCGCCATGGTGGGCATGAAGCCCTGGACGAAGGCGCTGTACGTCTCGTTGATCATGCGCTGCGACTCGGCGGCGATGGTGTCGAAGACGAGCGAGCTCTTGCCGGACCCGGAGACTCCGGTGAACACCGTGAGGCGGCGCTTGGGGATCTCGATGCTGACGTCCTTGAGGTTGTTCTCCCTCGCCCCGACCACCCGGATCAGGTCGTGGCTGTCCGCCGCGTGCGTCTCCGCCTTCTTGGTCCTGCTCATCGTCTCTCCACTCCTCCGGCGCACCCGCCGACGACGTCCCCGTGGCCGTCGCCCCTCGTGTCGCCCCCTGTGACGGCCAACCTATCGGCGGCTCTCCGCCGGCGCTTCTCGATTCCTGATCGAAGCGGCGGAGCGAGCTGAGCGGGGAGGGAGACGGGGGAACGCGGCAGGACGGGAGTGGCAGTACGGGAAGCGGCAGGACGGGAGTGGCAATACGGGAAGCGGCAGCACGGGAGCGGCAGCACGGAGCGGCCGCCCGGCACGTTGCCGGACGGCCGCTCCCTGCAGCGCCTCGCGTCAGCGCCGTCTGGCGCCCGCCCTGTCGACCAGCGCCACACCGACGGCGGCCAGCCCGATCTGGATCAGCCACTCGATCCAGTCGACTCCGTCCGTGTCCGCGACCCCCGTGGCCTCGGCGATGGCGGTGCCGCCCAGTGCGGCGCCGATTCCGATCAGGATCGTGAGCCAGATCGGCACATGCTGCCGGCCGGGAAGGACCAGCCGGCCGAGTATGCCGATGATGGTTCCGATCACGATTGCACTGATGATCCCCGAAACCTCCATGGCCGCTCTCTTCGTCGATTCTCTCCAGCCGTCGCAGAGCCACTTTCCAGAAACTCCGGGAACATGCGCGACGCGGAAAAGGGCGAGCTACGGTGGAAATCACGGGGAGGCGAAATTTTGGATGTTGTGGGTGGTGAAACGTCACGCGTAAGGAACGGCGCAGGAAAAGGAACGACGAGGAGACCGAGCCGGAACCGAACGGCCCGGTCGAGGACGAGAACGAGTCGGAAGACGAGCCGGAAGACGAGCCTGAGGAGGAGTCCGAGCAAGAGCCCGAGGGCGATGTCGAGGGCGACGAGGAGTTCGAGGACGAGTACGAGGCCGACGACGAGGCCGATGACGAAGCCGACGAGCACGGGGACGGCGACCGGGACGACGACGCCGAGGACGCCGCCGACGACCGGGACGGCCAGGACGAGGACGCCGGCGAGGGCAAGCGCACGGGCGACCCGGACGACGGCAAGCGCACGGGCGACGCCGAGCGCCTCCCGCCGGCCGAAGCCCTGCGCAGGATCGTCGACCAGCTCACAGGGCTGCTGGGCCGGGCCCCCGAGTCCGTGTCGTCCCTGAAGCCCACGGAATTCGGCTGGACGGCCCAGGTCGAGGTCCTGGAACTCGAGCGGGTGCCCGAGACGACCAGCGTCATGGCGACCTATGAGGTTGGACTCGGCCCGGACGGGCAGTTGCTGGGTTACGAACGCGGCAGACGTTACACACGTGCCCAGGTCGACCGGAGCGGCGACCGGGACTGAACATCACAGCCGCCCCTCGAAACGGAGGGAGGAGGCCGACGTGTCTGTAGTGCAGCAGGGCGGCGGCGTACCCGCAGCAGGAGGAGGAGGTTCGGGCAATCTCTACGACGTACTCGAACTGGTCCTCGACCGAGGTCTGGTGATCGACGCCTTCGTCCGGATCTCCCTTGTGGGGATCGAGATCGCGAAGGTGGACGCCCGTGTGGTGGTCGCCAGCGTCGACACGTATCTCCGATTCGCCGAGGCGTGCAACCGCCTCGACCTGGAAGCCGGCCGCAAGGCCCCCGACCAGCTCAGCGACGTCGTCGAGAAGACGACCGAGGGCGGAGCCAGGGGCAAGAGCAAAGGCGCCCTGACCGGAGCCATCGAAAGCTTCACGGACTCGTTGACCGGCGACCGTGGCAAGGAACAGGAACACGAGGAAGAACGCGGACGGCGTCCTCGCCGTGAGAAGCAGAAGCACGCCGAGGAGGAGGACTAGCGATGGTTCTCTACGTCTACGCGATCACGAACGATTCGCATCCCCTCCGGCTCGACGGCCTGCCGGCCGTCAGCGGCGACGAGGACACGACGCTGCGGTCGGTGAAGGAGGGTTCGCTCTGCGCCGTCGTCAGCGAGCTGACGCGGGAACTCACCGCGAAGCGCGACGACGTCGAGGCCCATCACACGGTGCAGGACCGGCTGTGGGCCGACGGCGTCACCCTGCCCCTGGGATTCGGGTTCACGGCCGAGGACGAGGACGTCGTCCACGCCGTCCTCCGCGAGGGGGCGGACCTCTACGCCGAGCGGTTGGAGGAGCTCAAGGACCGGGTGGAGTTCAACGTCAAGGGCATCCTCGACGAGGACACCGCGCTCCGGCAGATCGTCGGCGAGTCCGACGACGTCCGGCGACTCAACGACGCGACGCGCGAAGGCGGCGGCACCTACGAGGACCGCCTGGAGCTCGGCCGGCTGGTGAACGAGGCGGTGCAGGCCAAGCAGCAGGCTCTGGCCGAGTCCGTCCTCGCCGAGCTGCGGCCGCAGATCCACGCCGAGCGGTCGGAGCCGTCGCAGCAGTACTTCGTGAACAGCTCGTTCCTGGTCGACCGCGACCGTGCCGACGAGTTCGCCAAGACCGCCGGGCGGCTGGCCGACGACGGGCCCGACGGGGTGGAGCTGCGGATCCGCGGCCCTCTGCCCCCGTACAGCTTCGTCTGAGGCACCGGCACCGACCCGTTTTCACCGCACGGCAGACGACCCCTGGAGGTGCCGTGGGACTGCTGATCGAGATCGCCGCCCTGCCCCTCGCCCCGTTGAGAGGCGTGGGGTGGGTGCTGGACAAGGTGGTCAAGGCCGCCGAGCAGGAGTACTACGACCCCGGTCCGGTGCAGGAGCAGCTCGTCGAGCTCGAACGGGCGCGGCAGGCGGGGCGTATCGACGAGGAGGAGTTCGCCCGGCGCGAGGAGGCACTCCTGCAGCGCCTGGAGGAGATCAGGGCCTACCGGGCCGGGGGCGGATGAGGAGAGAAGCAGCATCATGCACAACGCGAAGATCGGAACCGCCCTGATCGGCGGTTATGTGCTGGGCCGTACGAAGAAGGGGAAGCTGGCGCTCGGGCTCGCCATGGCCATGGCCGGCTCGCGGATCAAGCCCGGCGAGATCCGCGGCGCGCTCGCGCGGTCGCCCTTGCTGAGCAACGTGAACCAGCAGGTCCGCGGGGAGCTCGTCGGCGCGGGCAAGGCCGCCGCCACGACGGTGCTCAACGCCAAGGCCGAGCGTCTCGCCGACACGCTGCACCAGCGCACGGCGGACCTGCGGAACGGCTCGCAGGAGGGCGCGCAGGAGGGCTCGGAGGAGGAAGCGGCGCCGGAGAAGTCCGACCGCCCCGAGGGGAAGCGGGAGGCCCCCGAGAGGAAGACGCAGGCCCCTGCGAAGAAGGTGCCTCGCTCCTCCACGTCCGGGACGCCGAAGGCGCCTCGCACGAGGAGCACCAGGAGGCACGACGATGACTGACACCAAGGGTTCGGAGCGACCGGGCCGGGGTCCCGGCACGGACCGGCTGATGCAGGAATTGGGCTCGTACGTCGAGGCCCGCCTCGAGAAGGCGCTGACCGGCGTCGGCGGCCGCATGGGCGACGCCGCGTCGAAACTGGGCGCGGCCCGCATTTCGCCCGGCAAGCTGGTCGGCAAGAAGATGCTGTCCTCGACGGCCTCGCACCTCGCCGAGTCCACGTCGCACGCCAAGGACGCGCTCGTGGACAAGGTGAAGAGCGCCGCCGGCAAGGACGGGCACACGTCCGGCTCCGCGGCGACCGGAGGCCAGAAGAGCCTCACGGTCATCGAGGACATCGACGTGGGCGTGCCGGTCCGCGATGCGTACAACCAGTGGACGCAGTTCCAGGAGTTCGACCGCTTCGCCAAGGGCGTGGTCGAGGTCGAGCAGCAGGACGACACCACGACGCAGTGGCAGGTGAAGATCGGCAAGTCGAGCCGCGCGTGGACGGGCCGGATCACCGAGCAGATCCCCGACGAACGCATCGCCTGGACGTCCGAGGGCGCGAAGGGCACCACCAAGGGCGTGGTCACCTTCCACCCGCTCGGCGAGAACCTGACCAAGGTCCTGCTGGTCATGGAGTACTTCCCGCACGGCATCGTCGAGAAGGCGGGCGCCCTCGTCCGCGCCCAGGGCCGCCGGGCCCGGCTGGACCTCAAGGCCTTCCGCACCTTCGTGATGATGCGCGGCGAGGCGACGGGCGGCTGGCGCGGCGAGATCCACGACGGCGAGGTCGTGTCCCGCGACGAGCCGGAGTCGGAGCCGGAGTCGACCGAGGACTCCGACGAGGACGAGACGGAGCCGGAAGGCGCGTACGAGGACGAGGACGCCGAGGACGACGAAGAGGAGCCTGAGGACAGGTACGAGGACGAAGAGGAGGCTGAGGACGAAGACGAGGACGAGGACGAGGAGGACGACGAGTACGAGGACGTGGAGGAAGACGACGAGGCTGAGGACGACGAGGAGGACGAGGACGAGGAGAGCGAGGGCCCCGCGCAGACCGACGAAGGCCCCCGCAACCGTCGTAGCCGGAGGCGCTGACAGCGCGTCCGCGTCCAGGGAGCGAGGTCGATTCCGTCGTGACCGCATCAGAATCCGCCGGAGGTCCGGCCGCCCATCCGCTGTCCCCGTACGGCAACTCGCAGGGCGCGAACCTCGCCGACATCCTGGAGCGGGTGCTCGACAAGGGCATCGTCATCGTCGGTGACATCCGGATCAATCTGCTCGACATCGAGTTGCTCACCATCCGGCTGCGGCTGCTGGTCGCCTCGGTCGACAAGGCACGGGAGATCGGGATCGACTGGTGGGAGCACGACCCCGCGCTGTCCTCGCGTGCCGACGGGCGCAAGGAGCTGCAGGAGGAGAACGAGCGCCTGCGCGCCGAGCTCAGGGAGCTGCGGGACCGCCCCAAGGCCCGCTCGGAGCTGACGGAGGGCCGGTCGAGCCGTCGGCGCCGGGACTCCGAGGCGGAGGAGGAACGTGCCCCCGCCGCGGAGCGCCGGAGCCGTCGGCGCACTTCGGCCGGCCGCGACGCGGCCGCCCACGACAGGGCGGAGGGCAGACCCCGCCGCAGGGCCCGCGCGGAGGACGACGCCGACGACGAGGCCGCGTACGCGTACGAGGCCGACGACGAGCGGCGGGACTGACTCATGGACCGGGATCCGCTCATGGGTGCCGAGCTGAGCTACGCGTACGCCGTCCTGCGCCCGACCGCCGCCCTGGACGGGGACGCGCTGGGCGGCGTCGACGGCGTCGCGGGCGGGGCGCTGCGGCTGGTCGGCACGGACGATCTGGCGGCGGCGGTGAGTTCCGTGCCGGAGGCGGACTTCTCGGAGGCCGCCCTGAAGCGGCACCTGGAGAACCTGGACTGGCTGGAGCGCGTGGCTCGGGCGCACGACGGAGTGGTCGCGTTCCTGGCTTCGTACACCACCGTCCTGCCGCTCCGGCTGGCGACCGTGTACGTGGACGACGACCGCGTCCGCGACGTGTTGCACCGCGGCGAGGCAGCCTTTACGCGGCTGCTGGACCGGCTGGCCGACCACGTGGAATGGGGCGTGAAGATCTACGCCGAGACCACCGGCGGCGCGTCGGCGGGCGAGGGCCGCGGCGACGTGGACGCGGCGGCGGGAGCCTCCGATCCCGGCCGGGCCTACCTGCGCCGCCGCCGGCAGGAGCGCGAGGAGCGGGGCGCGGCCCGGTCGGCCGCGGCCGAGGCCGTGCGCAGGATCGACGTGGCGGCCGGCGCCGTGGCGCTGGAACGGGCCCGGCACCGGCCGCAGCAGGGTCAGCTGGCCGCGGGCCCCGGGGAGAACGTGGCCAACGACTCGTACCTGGTCGCGCGCGAGCGCTCCGAGGAGTTCCGCGAGCGGGTGCGGGACGCGGCGGACGGCCTGCGGGGCGTGCGGGTGGAGATCACCGGGCCGTGGGCGCCCTACTCGTTCGCCGCGCTCCCGGAGACCGGGGCGCCGGAGGAGGTGCGAGAGCGGTGACGGCAGCCGGTGCCGAACCCCTCCCGGAGCGGCAGGTGGCCTTGATCGACCTCCTGGACCGCCTGCTCAGCGGGGGTGTGGTGCTGACCGGGGACCTGGTCCTGTCGATCGCCGACATCGATCTGGTGCGCGTCTCGCTGCGTGCCGTCATCGTGTCGGTCGAGGGGGACGACGGCTGGTCGCTGGCCTCGCTGATGCCCGCGACGGCCCGGGCGCTGGAGGTGCGCCGCGATGACCGGCCCTCCTGAGCCGTACGAGGACGCCGGCCCTCTTGAGTCTTACGGGGACGCCGGCCCTCCTGAGCCTTACGGGGACGCCGGCCCGGACCGAACGTACGGCGGCGCGGGCCCGGAGCGCGACCGAAGGCGCGAGGTGGCCGCCGCGGCGGAGCGGGCGTTCGCGCTGCTGCCCGCCCGGCCGGACGACCTGTCGCGCGTGGAGGCGGGCGCGCGGGAGTCCGTACGGCGGCTGCACGCCGACCCCGACACGGTGGAACGGGACCTCGTCCGCCTCGTCCTGACCCTGGTCGAACTGCTCCGGCAGTTGATGGAGCGTCAGGCGCTGCGCAGGGTCGACCGGGGCGACCTCAGCGAGGACCAGGAGGAGCGGCTCGGCCTGACCCTGATGATCCTGCACGACCGCATGGCCGACCTCTGCGACCGCTACGGCCTGACCCCGGAGGACCTCAACCTCGACCTCGGTCCTCTGGGCCCGCTGCTGCCGCCCTGAGCGACGAAGCCCCCGTCGCCGGGGGCGCGGCCCCCGCGCGACCGCTCACCTAGTTGTGGCCGAACTTCCGTTCCTTGCGGTGACCCGGTTCGGAGATGGCACGGGCCGGGTCGGACGCGGGCGTCCTCGGTTCGGGCTTGGACTCGGACGGCGGGGTGCGGTCGGCGTGGCCGCCGGTGCGGGCGCCGGCGTTCCGGCGCGTCTGCTTCTTGCCCACGATCATCCCTCCTGTGGTGGATCCCGGGCGGGAGTACCCCAAGCCTCACACACCAGGCAATGCGGTGCATGTCAGCCAGGGGCGCCCCGGCGGAAGGTCCGGCGGTACGCCGTGGGCGAGACGCCCACCTCCGTCGCCAGGTGCTGGCGCAGCGAGACCGCGGTGCCGAAGCCCGCCTCCGCGGCCACCCGGTCCACGGTGAGGTCCGTGGTCTCCAGGAGCCGGCGGGCGAGGTCGACGCGCTGCCGGGTGAGCCACTGGCCGGGCGTCGTGCCGACCTCCTCGCGGAAGCGGCGCGAGAACGTGCGGACGCTCATCCGCGCGTGCGCCGCCAGCTCCGCCAGCGACAGCGGCCGGTGCAGCTCCCCCACTGCCCACTCCCGCGTCGCGCTCGTCGTGGCGACGGTCTCCTCCGGGAGGGGGCGCTCGATGTACTGCGCCTGGCCGCCCTCGCGGTGCGGCGGCACCACGCACAGCCGGGCCACCCGGTTGGCGACCTCGCTGCCGTGGTCCTTGCGCAGCAGGTGCAGGCAGAGGTCGATGCCGGAGACGACGCCCGCCGCGGTCAGCACGTCGCCGTTGTCGACGTACAGCACGTTCGCGTCGACGCGGATCGCCGGGAAGCGGCGCTGGAAGTGCCCGGCCTCGTTCCAGTGCGTGGTCGCCGGCTTCCCGTCGAGCAGCCCGGCCGCGGCGAGGACGTACGAGGCCGTGCAGATGGACACGATCCGCGCGCCCGGACGCAGCGTGCCGAGCGCCCGCGCCAGCGGTTCGGGCAGCCAGTCGCGTTCCGCGTCCGGGCCGCAGGTGAACGGCGGGATGACGAGCGTGTCCGCCGTCGCGAACGCCTCCGGGCCGTGTTCGACGCCGATGGTGAAGTCGGCGCTGGACCGCACCGGTCCGCCGTCCAGGCCGCAGGTGACGACCTCGTACAGCGGCGCGCCGTCCGCGTCCGCCGCGGTGCCGAAGATCCGTACCGGGATGCTCAGTTCGAAGGGATAGACGCCGTCCAGGGCCACGACCACGACTCGATGCATGGCCGGATTCTTTCACCTCATGGCATTCTCGCCACTCGTTCCCCTGTCGTCCGTGCGGAAATCTTGGTGGCGCAAGAAGGCAGGTCGAACAAGGGAGTTGATGTCATGCGCGCCATCGGTCAGGACACCTTCGGCGGTCCCGAGGTCCTCAAGGTCGTGGAGGCCGAGAAGCCGGTCCCCGGCCCGGCGGAGGTGCTCGTGCGGGTGCACGCGGCGGGGGTGAACCCGACCGACGCCTGGCATCGCAGCACCGGCGGCCTGGCCGGGACCGGCGCGCCGGTCCGGCTCGGCTGGGACGTGTCCGGCGTCGTCGAGGCCGTGGGCCTGGGCGTGACGCTGTTCCGGCCGGGCGACGAGGTGTTCGGCATGCCGCGTCAGCCGCTGCCGGCCGGCACGTACGCGGAGTACGTCGTCTCCCCGGCCCGCCACCTGACCCTCAAGCCCGCCGGGCTGCCCCACACGGAGGCGGCCGCCCTGCCGCTGGCCGGTCTCACCGCCTGGCAGGCGCTGGTCGACACGGCCGGGGTGCGGCCGGGGCAGCGGGTCCTGGTGCACGCGGCGGCCGGCGGCGTCGGTCACCTCGCGGTGCAGATCGCCAAGGCGCGCGGCGCGTACGTGATCGGCACCGCGAGCGCCGCCAAGCACGCCTTCGTGCGCGGGCTCGGCGCGGACGAGGTCGTCGACTACCGCACGACCGACTTCGCCGAGACCGTGCGCGACGTGGACGTGGTCGTGGACGCCGTCGGCGGCGCGTACGGGCCGCGTTCGCTGCGCACCCTGCGGCCCGGTGGCCTCGTGGTCTCCCTCGCCTCCCCCGCCGAGGCGGCGCTCGCGGAGGAGGCCGAACGGCTAGGCGTCCGCGCCCAGTTCATGGTCGTGGAGGCAGACGGCGCGGGCATGCGCGAGCTGGCCGCCCTCGTCGCCTCGGGCACGCTGAAGGTACGGGTCGACACGGTCCTGCCGCTGGAGGACGCGGCCAAGGCGCACGAACTGGCGGAGAGCGGCCGCACGACGGGCAAGCTCGTCCTGTCGGTCGCGGAGTGAGCACGGGGCCGGCCGAAGGGAATCCGTGCACGACCAGCCCCGTGACATCGGGCGCCCCGTCCGCGACACGCGTCGGCCGCGTGCACCGGGACGGGACCGGCCCGCCATACTCGTCACGATGCGTGTCGCACTGATCACAGCAGGCTCCCGGGGTGACGTCGCTCCGTTCACCGGCCTCGGGCACGGCCTCGTGCGCGAGGGCCACGACGTGACCCTGGTGACCCATGAGACATTCGCGGGCCTGGCGCGCGAAGCCGGTCTGCGCTTCCACGGCCTGCCCGTCGATCCGCAGGCCGAGCTGCGCACGGAGCGGGGCCGGCAGCTCCTGGCGAGCCGGAGCGGTCCGGGCAAGCTGGCGCGCATGCTGGCCATGGCGCGGCGGCTGGTCGGGGCCATGGCGCCGGGGATGCTGGACGCGGCCCGCGCCGCCGACGTGCTGCTTCTGTCGGGGTCGGTCGCGCCCCTCGGCCGTGCCATCGCCGACGGCCTGGGGATTGCGAGCCGCGGCGTCTACCTGCAGCCCCTCGCGCCCACCGCCGCGTTCCCGCCGCCCGTCATCGGCATCCGGTCGTACGGCCGCGCGGGCAACCGGCTGGCCGCGCGGGTCGTCGACTCCGCCCTGCACCTCACGTTCGCCGAGGCGGCCCGCCACATGCGGAGCGCACTCGGCGGGACCCGCAGCCGGAGGCGGGAGCGCCGGAACTGGCCGGTCCACCACGGCTTCAGCCCCTTGGTCGTGCCCCGCCCGGCCGACTGGCGCCCGGGCCTGACGATCGGCGGCTACTGGTGGCCGTACGTCTCGCCGGCCGCCGCACTGTCCGATGAGGTCCACGCCTTCCTCGACGCCGGTCCTGCCCCGGTCTTCGTCGGGCTCGGCAGCCCGACCGTGCCCGATCCGGAACGGATGAGCGACCTGCTCGTCCGGGCACTGCGCGCGGCGGGGCTCCGCGGGGTGATCCAGTCCGGGTGGAGCGGGCTCGGCGCCGACGGCGACGACATGCTGACGATCGGAGAGGCGCCGCACTCGCTGCTGTTCCCCCGCATGGCCGCCGTCGTGCATCACGCGGGCGCGGGGACCACGGCGGCGGCGCTGCGCGCCGGCGTGCCCGCGGTGCCGGTGCCGGTGTGGTTCGACGGCGCGTTCTGGTCCTCCCGGCTCACCGCCCTGGGCGTGTCGCCCGGCGCCGTGCCTCTGCGAACGCTGACCACGCCGGACGCCCTCGCCGCCGCGCTCACCGCGGCGGTCCGCGACCCGTCGTACCGCCGGCAGGCCACGGCCGTCGCCGAACGGCTCCGGCGCGAGGACGGCGTCGCCCCCGTACGCGCGGCACTGGACGCTCTCGACCGGGGCTGACGAGCCCGCCTTCAGAACGCGTTGTGACGGCGGAGTCTCGCCGGGCGGCCGTCCGGGTCGACCAGGAGGCGGTACAGGGGCATCGACAGGGCGCGGGCCAGACGCGACATGTCGGGTGGGCGGTAGGCGCGGACCCGGCCGGGCGGTCTCGGGCCGCGGCGGCCGCCATCATGCCAGGCGTCCAGGGCCGCGGCGCTCGCGGCGAAGGCGTCGAAGGCCGTCCGCGGGTCGCAGAGCTCGTCCCCCGCGTACGGCGCGCCGGGCTCGCCGGCCCCCAGGTGCTCGCGGGAGAGTTCGAGCCGCAGGTCCCGCGCGAACCGGCGGGCGCGGTCGCCGAGGCCGCCGGGGTCGTGGTGCGGCCGTTCGTCCACGTCGTCGTCCAGCACCACGCAGCTGAGCTCCGAGTCGTGCGTCCAGGAGCGCAGGTTGACGTTGTCGGAGCCGACCGAGGCCCACACGTCGTCGATCACGCACACCTTGGCGTGTACGTACACGGGGGTCCCCGTCGGGTTCTCCAGCCCGTAGACGGCCACCCGGGAGCCGCCGGCGCGGCGCAGTTCGTCGAGGGCCGTGACCCGGCCGACCAGGTTCACCGGGAGCGCGAGGCGGCCGTCCTGCTCCGGGAACGAAGGGATGACGGCGATCAGCCGCAGGTCCGGGTTGTCGCTGAGCGCCTTCGCGAAGGAGCCCACGACGTTCGGCGACCACAGGTACTGGTCCTCCAGGTAGATCAGCGACCGCGCCCGGCGCAGCGCCTTCAGGTAGCCGCGCGCGATGCTGCGTTCGCCGTCGGGGGCGAAGGGGTAGCCGTTCAGCAGCCGGTTGGGGTAGGTGCGCAGCACCTGCACGGTGTGGCTGCCGCGGGGCGGCGGGTCGGGGAGCTGCGGCGGGAGGGCGCCGGCCTCGGTGTCCTCGTGGTGCGCGAGTTCCCGCAGCCGGACGAGGGGGCTGCGGCTGAGCGGCGACGGGTCCTCCCAGCGTTCGCGGAAGACGAGTTCGATGTCGCCCACCGCCGGTCCGCGCAGGGCCAGTTGGACGTCGTGCCACGGGGGCCGGGGGCCGTAGGCGGTGGCGAAGGGCAGGGTCTGGGGGTCGCCGTGGTGGGACGCGTCGTCGTTGCGGCTGTGGCACAGATCGATGCCGCCGACGTACGCGACGTCGAGGTCCGGGCGATCGGGGTGGCGCAGGACGACGAGCTTCTGGTGGTGGGAGCCGCCGGGCCGTACCCGCATGTCGAGCAGGCACTCGGCGCCGGCGGCCTCCAGCTCCTCGCCGAGGTGCCGGTTCTCGGTCTCGCTGAACTGGAACTTGTCCAGGTGGGAGCGCCACACGAGCCCTTTGACGATCACTCCCCGCTCCGCCGCCTCGCTCAGGACGTCGCCGATCTCACTGTCCGAGCCGTCGAGGCGCTCGTCGGGATCGCCCCGCCAGTCCGTGAACAGCAGGAGGTCTCCGGCGCGCTGCGCCCGGATCGCGCGCAGCAGTTCGGCGAAATAGGCCGCGCCGTGGACCAGGGGCCGGACGTCGTTCCCGGTGGTCCAGGGCGCTCCGTCGGCGTGGCGCCGGTCCAGGCGCGTCGCGTCGTTCCCCCGCTCACGCACGGTGAGCATCCAGTCGCTGTGCTTCACGGTAGGACCTCCACCCGGCGGCTACCCCGCTCGCCCGGCCGACGAACAGGCGAACCTGGTCCTCGTGCCACCGGGCCCCGCCCGCGTCAGACCGCCCCGCCCTCCGTCAGGCCGCCTCGGCCTTCTTGGCGCGGGCGTCCGCGACGGCGTACGGGATCGCGGGCAGCAGCAGGATCGGCGCCACCCAGACCGGCAGGGTGAAGAGCGCGCCGTCGCCGGCCAGGAGCCGCACGCCGAGCGCCGTGGGCAGGCCGACGGCGAAGGCGAGCAGCCAGCTTTTGCGGAACCCGAGGCTGCCCCGCCGCAGCTCCCAGGCGACGGTGACCGTGGCGAGCATCCCCCAGAAGGCGAGGTCCGCGGCCTCGACGGGCAGCTCGGCGGTCCACCGTACGAGGTGACGGAACAGGCAGACGGCACCCACCACCCCGCCGGCCAGTGCCGCCAGGCGCAGGGCGCGTCGGTGCAGGGGCGTCCGGCTGCGGGCCCAGGCGGCGGCGAAGGCGGGGACGTCGTCCCCGACGACGTCCCGCGCGGTCCGCCCGGCGGCCTCGGCGTCCTGCAGATGGGCGGCGAGCTCCTGGAGCATCTCGCGCACCGACGCCTCGTCGAGGCCCCGGTACTCCCAGTTGCTGCGGCAGATCGCGAGGATGCGGTCGTGGTCCGGGCTCTCGTCGGCCGTGGGCCGGACGGTGCTGTCGGTGGTCATGGTGCGGCTCTCCCCCGTGGTCATCGAGTGGTCTCCCCCGTCGTCATCGGGTGATCTCCCCCGTGGTCATCGGGTGATCTCCCCCGTGGTCATGGTGCTTTCCCCCGCGGCAGTGCGGTCGAGGATCCGGCTCACCGGGTCGGCGAAGGCCCGCCACGCCGCACGCCCTTCGGCGAGCGCGGCGCGGCCTTCGTCGGTGAGGCGGTAGTACTTGCGCGGGGCGCCGCCCGTGGCGGACGGCGCGCGGTACGAGTCGACGAGCCCGGCCCGTTCGAGGCGGGCGAGCAGCGGGTAGATGCTGCCCTCCCGGACGAGGTCGAGGCCGCCGTCGGCGAGGGCCTGGGTGAACTCGAAGCCATACCGGGGACGTTCGTCGATCAGGGCGAGCAGGCAAACGTCGAGCACCCCGCGCAGGAGCTGGCTGCGGCGCTGGTCGTCGGCACCGGTCGGCTCCATTGTCATGCGGCACAAGATAGTCGGCGACTCCCTTGCCGCGCAAAACAGTTCGACCGCGCGGGCCTCACCACCCGCGAGGCACGGGGCGGTTGCTTCTCCAAGATCGCCAACGCCTAGCATGACCACGTCACCGAAGCGCCGCGATTCCCGATCACGCCTCGACGAAAGCGAACCATGCACCTGAAGCGGACCCTCGCCGCGACCGCCGCCGCCCTCGCCGCCCTCTGTCTCGTCACCGCCTGCGAGGAGAACGACGGCGCGACCGACGCGGCGGGGCTCCCCACCGCCTCCCCCGGGGCCGCGGCCGCCACGCTGGAGGAGGCGCAGACGTACGTGCGCCGGTACGCGTCCTGCGAGCGGCTGAGCACCGATCCGAAGGACCACCGGCTGCCGCTGACCGAGTTCACCGCGCCCGGGAAGTGGTCGGTGACCGAGCGCGGGGTGTGCAGCGACCGCGTCGAGCACGGCGAGATCGTCCTCTACCGCTTCACCGACCCCAAGGCGTTCCAACAGGGCTACAAGGACCGCGTCCTCGCGAAGATCGCCGCCGGGGACTCCGACTACGGCCTGTTCAGCCGGGTCCTCGTCGGCGAGGGCTTCGCCGTCACGCCGACGTCGACGAAGACCGCCCTCAAGCTCTCCCGCTCCGACCTGCGGGTCCTCACCTGCAACCCCACGGCCTCCGTGCCCGACGGCTACAAGCGCGAGAAAGCCCTGGTCGAGGGCTGCGTCCTCAGCGACTTCGTCGCGAGCGACGACGGCGAGGGCAGCCCCAACTTCGAGACGCCGCGCGACCCGGCGGCCGGCGGGGCGTCCGAGAAGCCGGGCCGGCCGCGCGAGGGCAGCCTCGGCCTGGCGAGCGCGGGCAGCCTGGCCGAGCTCAAGAAGCTGGTGCACCCGTACACCGTGGACTGCACGAACTACTCCACCGACCCGAGCGCCCTCGCGATCGAGTCCATCGACTACCAGCCCGTGATCACCGGCGACCACCGCGCGTGGGGCGTCGAGGACCGGGCGATCTGCGGGAACCCCGGCGGGGCCCAGCGCGCGAGCAACCTCAACTGGCTCGACGTCGTCGACGACATGACGACGCTTCAGGAGCGCGCGAAGGCCGCCCAGCAGGAGGACCTGAAGGACGACAACCGGCTCAGGGCCACCGCGAGCCGGCTGCTCGTCGGCCGGAACATCGCCGTCGAGACCAACGACCCGACCGTCCGCCACGGCCTGTACCAGCTGCAGTTCCTGTACCTGAACTGCGAACCGGGCTTCACCGCCCGGGCCGGGTACCGGCTGGAGCGGGCGAGCGTCGCGGGCTGCGTGCTCACCAACTACGAGCCCGGGGTGGAGGTCGGCGGCCACTGAGGGTCACCGCCGGGGACGGTCCGGCACCGCGCCCCCGCGGCCTACCCTGGAGACGTGGACAGGGCGCAGGTCAGGCTGTTCCTGTGCGGTGACGTCATGCTCGGCCGGGGCGTCGACCAGATCCTGCCCCATCCGGTGGACCCGGCCCTGGCCGAGTCGTACGTGCGCGACGCGCGGGACTACGTGGCGCTGGCGGAGGCGGTCAACGGACCGGTCCCCCGGCCGGCGGCCCCGTCCTACCCGTGGGGCGACGCCCTGGAGACCCTGGAGCGGGCCGCTCCCGATGTGCGGATCGTCAACCTGGAGACGGCGGTGACCGCCGACGGGGTGCGCGCGCCCGGCAAGCCGCTGCACTACCGCATGCACCCGGCGAACCTGCCCGCGCTGACCGTCGCCCGCCCCGACGTGTGCGTGCTCGCCAACAACCACGTCCTGGACCTCGGCCCCAGCGGCCTGCGCGACACCCTCACGGCGCTGAAGGGCGCCGGGCTGCGCACCGCCGGAGCGGGCCGCGACGCGGAGGAGGCCCGGCGGCCGGTCGTCGTCCCGCTGCCGGCCGGCGGCCGGGTCCGGGTGTACGCGCTGGGCCTGGCGTCCAGCGGCATCCCGCGCGACTGGGCCGCCGGGCCGGACCGCCCCGGCGTCCACTACGCGTCCGGGCCCGCCGACGGGGCGGCGGTCCGGCTCGCCGCGCGGATCCGCGCCGAGAAGGCCCCCGGGGACCTCGTCGTGGTGTCCGTGCACTGGGGCTCCAACTGGGGCTACCTCGTGCCGCACCCCCAGGTGGCGCTGGGGCACGCACTCGTCGACGCGGGCGCGGACGTGGTGCACGGGCACTCCTCGCACCACCCGCGCCCCCTGGAGGCGTACCGCGGCCGGCTCGTCCTGCACGGCTGCGGGGACCTGATCAACGACTACGAGGGCATCTCCGGCTACGAGGAGTACCGCGACGACCTGCGGCTGCTGCCGGTCGTCGCGGTCGACGCCGACGACGGCACGTTCGTCGAGGCCCGGCTCGTCCCGTTCCGGTCCCGGCGGCTGCGCCTGGAGCATGCCTCACCACGGGACGGGCAGTGGCTGCACGAGGTGCTCGACCGGATCAGCCGGCCCTTCGGCGTGCGCGTGGAGCTCGCGCCGGACGGCACGCCGGCGGCCCGGCCGGCCTGACGAGGAGCGCGCCATGTACTTCACCGACCGGATCGACGCGGGCCGGCAGCTCGCCGCCCTGCTGACGCATCTGAAGGACGCGGACGCGGTGGTCCTGGGGCTGCCGCGGGGCGGGGTGCCGGTCGCCGAACAGGTCGCCGACGTCCTCGGCGCCCCGCTGGACATCTGCCTCGTCCGCAAGCTGGGCGTGCCGTACCAGCCGGAGCTGGCCATGGGGGCGATCGGCGAGGGCGGGGTGAAGGTGCTGAACGAGGACGTGGTGAGCCGCGGCGGGGTGTCGGCCGCGGACCTGGCGACCGTGGAGCAGCGCGAGCTGGCCGTCCTGGAGGAGCGGTCCGCGCGCTACCGCGGCTCGCGACAGCCCGTACCGCTCAGGGGGCGCACCGTGGTCGTGGTGGACGACGGTCTGGCCACCGGCGCGACGGCGCTCGCGGCCTGCCATGTGGTGCGGGCGGCGGGCGCGGCGCGGATCGTGCTCGCGGTGCCCGTCGCTCCGGCGGGCTGGCGCGCGGAGCGGGTCGGCGGCAGCGCGGACGAGGCGGTCAGCGTGCAGGAGCCGGTGTTCTTCCGCTCGATCGGCGAGTTCTACCGGGACTTCTCGCAGACCCCGGACGAGGAGGTCGTCGCCTGCCTGAACCGGAACCACGCGGCACACGGCTCTGGGGCCCGTTTCGGCGGCGAGACGCGGGGTGGCCCCACGGCCGGGCTGCCGCCCACGGAGGTCCGGCTGCCGGTCGGCGGCGCGGAGGTCGGCGGGGAGCTGACCCTGCCGGAGGGCGCCACGGGCCTCGTGCTCTTCGCGCACGGCAGCGGCAGCAGCCGGCACAGCCCGCGCAACCGCGCGGTGGCGGCCCGGCTGAACCGGGCGGGCCTGGGCACCCTGCTGTTCGACCTGCTCACGGACGCGGAGGCCGCCGACCGGGCCAACGTCTTCGACACCGAGCTCCTCGCCCGGCGGCTCACCGAGGCCACCGCCTGGGCGGCGGCGCGCGACGACACCCGGCGGCTGCCGACCGGGTACTTCGGCGCGAGCACCGGCGCGGCGGCCGCGCTGTGGGCGGCGGCGGAACCGTCCTCGACGGTGGCCGCGGTGGTGTCGCGGGGCGGCCGGCCGGACCTGGCGGGGCCGCGGCTCGGTTCGGTACGCGCCCCGACGCTGCTGATCGTCGGAAGCCGGGACGACCTGGTCATCGAGCTCAACGAGCAGGCACAGGCGGCGCTGCGCTGCGAGAACCGGCTGGAGATCGTCCCCGGGGCGACGCATCTGTTCGAGGAGCCGGGAACCCTGGAGCGGGTCGGCGAGCTGGCGGCGGACTGGTTCGCCTCGCACTTCTGACGCGCGAGTCCGCCGGCCGCCCGCCGCCCGCCGAGAGCCCCCCTGCCTCCCGCCGGGCGTCCTCCCGGCTGCCGCCCCGAGCCGTCCGCAACGTGACCGCAACCTCCCGCCGTGTCTCCTGGAGGCCCCGAGGAACCGGCAGGAGGGGCGGGGGACATGGACGCGTCCGGTGAGCCGCGAGTGGAGCTGACGCCCGCCGCGGCCGCGTTGCTGTGGCGACTGCGCCAGCAGCACGGGCCGCTGATGTTCCATCAGTCCGGCGGCTGCTGCGACGGCAGCGCGCCGATGTGCTACCCCGACGGCGACTTCCGTACGGGTGACTCCGATGTCCTCCTGGCCTCCCTTGCCGTGCCCGGAGTCGCCGAACGGGTGCCGTTCTGGATGTCCCGCGCTCAGCACGAAGTCTGGGCGCACACGCGGCTGATCGTCGATGTCGTACCGGGCCGGGGCAGCGGTTTCTCCCTGGAGGCGCCGGAGGGCGTGCGTTTCCTGATCCGTTCCCGCGTGATTGGCTCCTAGCCTCCCGAGTCTGGTCAACTCTTCGAGTCACCCCCGAGTTGACCGGGCATCAGGAGGCTCCGTGGCGCCGCCGTTACGTACGCGTACGACGCTCGCACTGTCCTTGTTCCTCGTGGGGTCCGCCCTGCTGGCCGGGTCCCCGGCCGCCGGCGCCCCCGCCGCCGCGGCGCCCGCCGCCGCTCCGGCCCCTCCGGCGCCGGCGTCCTGGACCGCGCTCGCGTCCGGCGTCCGGTACGCGACGCTGGACCTGACGACGGCCAGGGGCCCCGTCCGCGCCCATCTGGTCTCCGTGGACCTGACCCACCCGAAGGTCTCGGTCGACCTGCTCCATCCGGGTGAAGTCGCGGGCCGGGCCCCGCTGTCCGAGCTGGCCGACGCGCGGAGGGCGGTCGCCGGCGTCAACGGCGACTTCTTCCACGTCTCGGAGACCCAGCACCCCGGCGTGGAGGCGACCGGCGCGGCCGTCGGCCCCGCGGTCGCCGACGGCCGGGCCCTCAAGGCGGCGGTGCCGGACGGGCAGCGCTTCGGCCCCGCCCTGCCGAAGGGCACGAGCACCCGCGACGTCCTCGGCGTCGGCTACGACGACCGGGCCCGGCTCGGCGAACTGGAGCTGGCCGGCACGGTGACCACGCCGGACGCGCGGCTGCCGCTGGGCGGGCTCAACCAGTACGCGCTGCCGGTCGGCTCGGTCGGCGTGTTCACCTCCGACTGGGGCGCGGCCTCGCGGCTGCGGGCGACCTGCGGCACGGACACCAGCCGGGCCGCGCCGTGCAGCACGGAGACGTACGAGGTGACGGTGCGGTCCGGGCGGGTCGCGGCGGTCGCGGAGCGGCCCGGCCGGGGCCCGATCCCCGAGGGCACGGAGGTGCTGGTGGGCCGGGAGGCCGGGGCGCGGGAGCTGCGCCGGCTGACGGTCGGCGAGCCCGTGTCCGTACGGCACCGTCTGGTCGCGGAGCGGTCCCGGGTGCCGTACCGGTTCGCGGTGGGCGGTTTCCCGGTGCTGCGGGACGGCAGTCCGCTGGGCGGGCTCGACCGGGTGGCCTCCGCGGTCCGCTCGGCGGCGGGCGTGGGGCCGGACGGGCGGTGGCTGCTGCTGATGGCGCTCGACGGCGGGACGGAGTTCCGCAGCGGGCTCTCGGTGGCGGAGCTGGCGGACCTGATGCGGTCGCTGGGCGCGCGGGACGCGGTGAACCTGGACGGCGGGGGCTCGTCGACGCTGGTCACCCGCTCCCCCGGCGCGCACGCGGTCACGGTCCGCAACCACCCGAGCGGCGGCGCGGAACGGCGGGTGCCGAACGGCATCGGCGTGTTCGTGCACCGCTGACCGCCGGCTCGCCCGGACGCCCAGGCCGGTCACCGTGCGGGGCGCACGCCGCGTCGCTAGCGTGGCCCGGGGAAGGAACCACCGATCGGAAGAGAGTCACCGTCATGGCAGCACGACCTGAGGGCACCCCGGTCTGGGCCGACGCGATGTTCACGGACGTCGAGGGGGCCAAGTCCTTCTACGGCGAGGTCCTCGGCTGGACCTTCGGCGAGTCGTCGTCGGAGTACGGCAACTACACGCAGGCGTACCTGGACGGCAAGGCGGTCGCCGCCGTCGTCCCGCCGATGCCGGGCGAGAGCGACCCGAAGTCGGCCTGGTGCCTGTACTTCGCGTCGGACGACGTGAACGCGACCGCGCAGAAGATCAACTCTGCGGGCGGCACGGTGCTGATGGAGCCGATGGCGGTCGGCGACTTCGGCTCCATGGTGCTCGCCCAGGACCCGGCGGGCGTCGTGTTCGGCGCCTGGCAGTCCGGTGTGCACGAGGGTTTCGAGGCGGAGGACCGGCCGGGCGCGTTCGTGTGGGCCGAGGTGTTCACCCGGGAGCCGGCGAAGTCGGACGCGTTCTTCACCTCCGTCTTCGGCTACGACGCCAAGAAGATGGTCGACGACCAGGTCGACTACAAGGTCTTCGACCTCGGCGGCGAGCGGCCGGTGCTGGGCCGGATGAAGATGACGGCGGAGGACTTCCCGCAGGAGGTCCCGTCGTACATCCAGATCTACTTCGCCGTCGACGACTGCGACGCGACGGTCGCGAAGGCGGAGAAGCTGGGCGGCCGCAAGGTCTTCGGCCCGATGGACAGCCCCTTCGGCCGCTTCGCCGCCCTCCTCGACCCCCAGGGCGCCGCCTTCGCCGTCATCGACACCGACACCACCGAAGGCGACATGCCGGATTTCGTCTGACCCCGCCCCCAGGGGCAACCGAACCGCCCGGCCCCGTCCCGGGCGGTTCCTCGCGTCCGTCTCGGGTCAGCGGGTGTCGCGGACGGCGACGAGGCCGTTGAAGACGCCGATGTAGGCGGTGCCGTCGGGGCCGAGGGTGATGGGGGCCCAGTTGTTGTCGTAGAGGGCGCCGGTGCCGGTGAGGCGGCTCCAGGCGCGGGCGCCGGTGCGGAAGTCGACGGCGGTGAGGTACCAGGCGTCGACGCCGAGGGGGTGGGGCTGCTTCTCGTAGAAGTAGAGCAGGCCGTTGGCGGTGGAGAGTTTGGGGACGGTGGACGGGGAGCGGACGTCGCTCTCCCAGATCGTGTCGCAGCCGCTGCCGTCGGGGCGGACGTCGATGCGGGTGGCGCCGCCCACGACGCTGCGGCCGAGGGTGAGGCTCGTCGGGTTCTCGTAGCCGTGGTTGTTCTCGACGACGAGGCTGTTGCCCCAGCTGATCAGGGAGTTGTCGGTGGTGGAGGCGCCCGGGCCGAAGACCGGGACCGTGCAGACGAGGCGGCGGTCGGCGGGGATGCCGGGGGCCCGCCGGAGGACGAGGACGTTCATGCGGTCGTCGGCGTTGTCGGTGATGGCCACGTAGCCGTCGCCGAACAGGTCGGGTGTGGTGCCCGAACCCTGGTTCACGGAACCGGGTTTGGGGCCGCTGCCCCGGTCGTACGGCTGGCGCCACTGCACGAGCGGGGTGCCGTCGGGGGCGGCGCGGAAGCTGTACAGGGCGTGGTCGGAGACGATCGAGACCCCGTCGGCGGCGACGGAGAACGAGTTCTGGATCTCCTCGCCGGGGAGCCGGACCGACCTGAGCGCCCCCGTTCCCGGATCGACCGTGCCGACGCGGCCGAGCCGGGTCACCCACCAGATGCGGCCCTGCCAGTCGGGCATGACGGAGGTGACGGGATCGCAGACGCCGCTCGGGAAGAGGTTCGTCCAGCCGACGCAGTCGTGCGGGACGTGCGAGGTGAGGTCCCAGTCGTCCTCGACCGCGAACGCCCAGGCTCCGTCGGGGTTCTGACGGTGGGCGAGGCGCAGGACGTGCCCGCGCGCGTCGGCGAGGACGACGCGGTCGCGGTGGTCGAGGAAGAAGTACGCGCCGCCCGAGGTGTCCTTGAAGATCTTCGCGAAGTCGAGCCGGGTGACGGCCTCCACGGTGGACGGGCGCTGCGGCAGCCTGTACTCGGCGAGGGTGTCGAGGGTGCGCGGGTCGAGCAGCTTGAGCAGGAAACCGGTGAACGTGCCGCAGACGGTGAGGAGCCGGCCGCCGGAGTCGAAGGTGGCGGTGGCGCATTCGCCGCCGAGGGCGGCGATCTTCTCGCTGGTGACCTCGGGGGCGCGGCCGAGGGGCCCCGGATAGGGGTGGGTGCCGCTGCCGGCGGCGTCGGCGTGCATGCCGCTGCGGCCGTTGGGCGCGAGGTACGGGTGCTGGGGCGGCGGGTCGCCGGGCAGCGGGCGGGCGGTGGCGGGCGCGCCCTGGTAGGGGGCGACGAGCCGGTGGCCGGGCGCGAGGGGGATGTCGTCGGCGAGCGCGGGCGGCACGGCTCCGACGAGCGCGCCCGCGCAGAGCGCGGCGACGGCGGCCAGTGCGCGGGCGCGCCGGGGGTAGGCAGGCATCACGGCTCCTCGGGTGGGTAGGGGGGTCGCGCCGGCGGCCGACGTTAGGCCCGGGTGCCCGAGAAGTACATGCGAAGGCCCGTTGTTTCACGGGCCCTTCATGGGGATGCAACGGGGCGGGGCCGAGGTCCGTCCGCCGGCCCGGCCCGTGTCACGGCTTGAGACTGCTCACCACGTCGGCGGTGGCGGCGACGCCGTTGTGGATGCTGGGCGCCATGCTCGTCCCCGCGAGGAAGAACCCGAGCAGGGCGCAGACCAGCGCATGGCTGACCTTCAGTCCGCCGTTGCGGAGGAAGATCACCGCCAGGATCAGCAGCAGAAGCACCACGGAAATCGAGACCGCCATCGCCCACACCCTCCTTGCGCCGCGCCGGAATCACGGCGTTCGGCGGCAAGTGTGGCGGAATGCGGGGCCCGTCCGGCCGTACGGCATGGCGGCCGTACGGGTGATTCCCGCCGTGACCGGTGTCAGACGCCCGTCCGGCGGGCCGGTGCGGGCGTCTGTTCCGGGCCCCGTTCGCCCCAGTCCAGGGTGCGGTCGCACCAGCGGGTGAGGAGGGTGCGGTCGTGGCCGACGGCCAGGAGGCCCGCCCCGGTGTCCCTGCGGTACGTCTCGACCGCCGCCACGAGGGCGGCGGTGGTCGAGGCGTCGAGCATGGCGGTCATCTCGTCGCAGATCAGCCAGCGCGGCCGCAGCACCAGGGCGCGGGCCAGGCAGGCGCGTTGGAGCTGGCCGTCGCTGACCTCGTGGGGGCGCCGGGTGAGCAGGTCGTCCGTCAGGCCGACCGCCGGAACCAGTTCGGCGAGGCGCTCGCGGACCTCGTCGCGCCGGCCGGTGGCGCGCAGGGGTTCGGCGATCAGGTCGGCGAGGTCCAGCCGCGGGTCGGCGGCCTGGCGGGGCTGCTGGAACACCACGCCGAACGCGGTGCGTTGGGCGCGGGGGGCCGCGTGGCGCCAGCCGCGTACGGGCTCGCCGTCGACGACGACGGCGCCCGCGTCGGGGCGGTGCAGCAGCGCCGCGACGCGGGCCAGCGTCGACTTGCCGCAGCCGCTGGGGCCGAGCAGGCCGACCGCCTCGCCCTTGCCGACGGTCAGCGACACGTCGCGGAGGACGGGGGCCCTGCGGTCGTACCCGGCGGTGATCTCCTTCAGCTCAAGCACGGCTCTCCTCCGGGTGGTGGCAGGCGACGCCGTCGCGCGGCTCCGGGACGGTCCGGCAGGCGTCCGTGACGCGCGCGCAGCGCGGGGCGAAGGCGCAGCCGTCGGGCAGGGCCGACAGTTCCGGCGGCAGTCCGGGGATCGGGGCGAACGCCCGGGTGGGCAGGGCGTCCAGGAGCCCCCGGGCGTACGGGTGGCGGGGGCCGGGGGCGCCGAAGAAGCGGGCCGCCGGGGCCACTTCGACGATGCGGCCCGCGTACATGACGGCGACGCGGTCCGCGATGCGCTCCGCGGCGGCGAGGTCGTGCGTGATCAGGAGCAGGCCGCGGCCGTCGTCCGTGTGCCGGCGCAGTTCGTCGGCCGTGCGGTCGACGAGAGCGCGGTCGAGTCCGGTCGTGGGCTCGTCGGCGAGGAGCAGCGGTGCGTCGCCGACGAGCGCGAGCGCGGTGGCGGCCCGTTGGGCGAGGCCGCCGGACAGCTCGTGCGGGTGGCGGTCGAGGTGTCCGGGCGGGAACGCGGCCCGCGCGGCCGCCGCCTCCGCCGCGGCGCGCCGCTCGCCGCGCGGTACGGGCGTCAGCTCCCGTACGGTCTCCTCCAGTTGGGCCCGCACGGTGCGGACGGGTGTGAGGTGGGCCGCCGGGCTCTGCGGGACGAGGCCGACGCGCCGGCCGCGCACCCGGCGGGCGAGGGTCCGTTCGTCCGCGGCGAGCAGGTCCAGGCCGTCGAGCAGCGCCGTCCCGCTCGCCTCGGCGTTGCCGGGGAGCAGGCCGAGCAGCGCGGAGGCGAGGACGGACTTGCCGCAGCCGCTCTCGCCGACGAGGGCCAGGCACTCCCCCGCGGCCAGGTCGAAGCCGACGTCGCTGACGGCCGCGACCCGGCGGCCGCCGGGCAGCCGGAAGCGCACGGTCAGTCCGCGCACGCTCAGGAGCGTGCCGGCACGGTCGTTCACAGCGTCAGCTCCGATCGGCGGCGGGGGTTGAGCCGTTCGCGCCAGACGCCCGCGAGTCCGGCGACGGCCAGGGTGGGGACGACGAGCAGCAGTCCGGGGAAGAGGGTGGGCCACCAGTCGCCGGCGAGCAGCGAGGACCGGGCGCTCTGCACCAGGTTGCCGAGGCTGGCCTGGTGGCTGGGCAGGCCGAGGCCGAGGAAGGACAGCGCGGACTCGTGCCAGATGGCGTGCGGCACCATCAGCACCGCCGCCAGTCCGGCCTGCGGCAGGACGCCGGGGAGCAGGTGGCGGACGGCGACCCGCCACCGGGAGGCCCCGCCGGAGATCGCCGCGTCGACGTACGGCCGGGACCGCAGCGACAGGACCTCCGAGCGGACGATCCGGGCCGTGGAGAGCCAGTGCGTGAGGGCGACGGAGACGATGACCGGCCAGACGCCGGGCCGGAACATGGCCACGACGAAGATGCCGAGCAGCAGGTGCGGTACGGACGCGAAGGCGTCGACGAGGCGCATCAGGAGCCGGTCGGTCCAGCCGCCGAGCGCCGCCGCGGCGGTGCCGACGGCCGTGCCGACGACGGTGGCCACGAGCGCCGCGACGACGCCGACGAGCAGCGAGATCCGCAGGCCGTACACGCAGCGCAGCAACAGGTCGCGGCCGACGTCGTCGGTCCCGAAGGGGTGCTGCCAGGACGGCGGCCGCAGGCGCCGCGACAGGTCGACGGCCTGCTCGTCCAGCGGGACGAGCAGGGGGACGAGGACGACGGCGGCGAGGAGCGCGCCGACGACGAGCGCGGAGGTCCACAGCCGGGCCCGGTGGCGCAGGGTGTCAGCCATCGAAGCCCACCCTGGGGTCGGCGAGCCCGTACAGCAGGTCCGCGAGCAGGTTGCCGGCGAGGACGGCGGCGGTCGCGAGGACGGTGAGCGCGGCGAGCAGCGGGAAGTCGACGGAGACGGCGGCCTGCACGGTGGCGGCGGCGATGCCGGGCCAGCTGAACACGGTCTCCACGAGCAGGGCTCCGGTGATGAGTTCGGGGATCCGGGAGCCGACGAGGGTCAGCACGGGCAGCAGCCCGGAGCGCAGGGCGTGGCCGACGAGGACGGTCCGCTCGGCGAGGCCGCGGGCGCGGGCGCCGCGCACGGGGTCCTCGGCGAGGGCGTCGGCGACGCCCTGCCGGACGTACAGGAAGAACCACGGCAGTTGTGTCAGGCCGAGGACCAGGGCGGGCAGGACGAGGTGGTGCGCGACCTGTCCGGCGGTCACGGTGTCGCTGGCGGTGTCCGTGAGGCCGCCGGCCGGCAGCACGCCGAGGGTGAGCGCGAAGAACCAGACGGCGAGCAGCCCGAGCCAGAACGCGGGCGCGGCTTCGAGCGTGTACGCGAGCGCGGTGACGCCGCGGTCGAGGAGCCCGCCGGGGCGGCGGGCGGCGAGGACGCCGAGGGCGGTGCCGAGCAGGATCGCGAGGAGGAAGGCGGTGCCGGCCAGCAGCAGGGACCAGCCGACGCGTTCGCCGATGACGGCGGCGACGGGCTGGCGCATGACGCCGGAGTCGCCGAGGTCGCCGTGGAGGGCGGCGGTGAGCCAGTCCCACCAGCGGGCGGTGAACGGGCGGTCGACGCCGAGGTTGGCGCGCAGTTCGTCGAGGTTCTGCTGCGAGGCGGTGAGGCCGGCGGTGCCGGCGTACGCCTTGACGGGGTCGAACGGGGAGGCGGCGGCGACCGCGAAGACGGCGAAGGTGACCGCGAGGAGGACGGGGACGGCGGACAGGGCCCGCCGTCCCGTCATCCGCGCCATCGCCGCCCAGGGCGGACGGCCGCCGGTGGGACGGCGGTTCACTTCTTCGTGCCCCCGGGGGTGCTCCTGGGGGTCCAGTCCTCGACGTTCCACCAGGGGCCGGAGGCGAGGCCGTGGTCGTGCGGCTCGATCTGGGTGGTGACGCCGGTCCAGTCGTCGTTCAGGACGTAGAGGTGGTCGATGTGGGTGAGGAAGGTGTAGCCGGGGTTCTTCACCAGTTCGCGCTGGACGGTGTCGTAGGCGGCCTTCCGCTTCACCGGGTCGTTCGTGCGGCGGCCGTCGGCGAGGGCCTTGTCGACGACGGGGTTGTCGTACCAGGCCATGTTGTTGAAGCCGTCGCCGGCGAGGGAGCTGGTGAGCAGGGGGTACTGGTCGAAGTCGGGGTCGCCGGGGGCGCCGCCGCCGGCGAGGACGGCGTCGTGCTTCATGCGCGGCTCGATGACCTCCCAGGTGCCGGACCTGGTGGTGATCTCGATGCCGGCCTTCTTCGCGTCGGAGGCGTAGGCGAGGGCGTGGTCCTGGCGGAGCTTGTCGCCGGTGAGGTACCAGAGCGGGAAGGCGGCGCGGACGCCGGCGCGGACGCGGATGCCGTCGGGGCCGGGCTTCCAGCCGGCCCGGTCGAGGATCTGCTTCGCGGCGGCGAGGTCGTGGGGGCGTTCGGTGCCCTTGGCGAACCATTCGCTGTCGGTGGGGACGGGGCCGTACGCGGGCTTCCCGGCGCCTTCGAGGAGGGTGTCGACCATGGCGCGCCGGTCGACGGCGAGGTCGAGGGCGCGGCGGACGGCGAGGTCGCCGGTGACCTTGTGGTGGGTGGGCAGGGTGACGGTGCGGTAGTCGTAGGTGGTGGCCTTGTACGTGGTGCGGCGGGGGTCCTTGGCGAAGCCCTTGGCGAGGTTGGGCGGCAGGATCGCGCCGTCGAGGTCGCCGGAGCGCAGCCGCGTGGCGCGGACGTCGTCGTCCTTGACGACGGCCATGGTCAGCTTCTTCACGGCGGGGGCGCCGGCCCAGTGGCGGGGGTTGGCCGCGAAGCTGAGCTTCTCGCCCTTGGACCAGCCGGTGAGCACGTACGGGCCGGTGCCGACGGGCTTCGTGGTGAACGGGCCGGTGTTGACGTCCTGCGTGCCGGCGATGTGCGCGGGGGCGATGCCGAGGACGGTGCGGTGGGCGAAGGGCGCGTAGGGGTACTTGAGCGTGAAGACCACGGTGTGGTCGCCGACGGCGCGGACGTCCTTCACCGCGTCGAGTTCGGTGCGGGAGGGGTTGTTGGTCTTCGGGTCGAGGACGGTCCGGTAGGTGAAGACGACGTCCCGGGCGGTGAACGGGGCGCCGTCGCTGAAGGTCACGCCCTTGCGGAGGGTGTAGGTGTACGTGAGGCCGTCGGCGCTGACGCGCGGCAGGGCGGTGGCGAGCGCCGGCTTCAGGTTCATGTCGGCGTCGAGGGCGAGCAGTCCGTCGAAGATCTTCGAGTTGCCGTCCTTGCCGTAGCCGAGGAGCGGGCTGAGCGATTCGGGCTCGTAGGCGATGCCGACGACGACCGAGTCCTTGGGCCGGTCGGCGGCGCTTCCGCCGGGGTTCGCGCAGGCCGCCGCGGTCAGGGCCAGTGTTCCGGCCAGCGCCGCGGCGACCGTGCCGCGTATGGATCGGGCGGTCATGCGTCCCACACCTCTACTGAAGATCAACTGTTGTTGCGAACAGCTTGCAATTAAACAGTATGTAGAGGTAGCGGGACGCAGGGGCCCCTTACCTGGGAGGCGGCCGTCCCTTTACGCCGGCGCCGGCAGGTCCGCGAGGCCGGCGATCGCGGCCCGGTGCCGGCCCGTCGAACCGAGCGCGAGCTGGTCGGACTTGGCGCGCTTGAGGGCCAGATGGGCCGGGTGCTCCCACGTCATGCCGATGCCGCCGTGCAACTGCACGCACTCCTCCGCCGCGTGCACGGCGACCTTCGCGCAGTACGCCTGGGCGACGGCCACCGTCAGGGGCGCGTCCGCGCTGCCGGTGGCCAGCGCGTCGGCGGCGGCCCGGGCGGCGGCCCGTGCGTTGACGGTCTCCAGCCAGAGCTGCGCCATCCGGTGCTTGAGCGCCTGGAACGAGCCGACCGGGCGGTTGAACTGGTACCGCTCCTTGGTGTGCCGGACGGTCTCCTCCAGGCACCACGTCGCCAGGCCCAGCTGCTCGGAGGCGAGCAGACCGGCGCCGGCGAGCAGCCCGCGCCGGATCGCCGCCGCGGCGGCCGGCCCGTCCGCGAGCCGGACGCCGGCCGCGCCGTCGGCGTCGACGGCGGCCAGCGGCCGGGTCAGGTCGAGCGGCGTCTGCGGGGCGATCTCGGCCTCTGCGGCGGGGACCGCGTACAGCCCGTCGGCCCGCGGCACGAGCAGGACGTCCGCGGCGGCCGCGTCCGCCACGCCGGTGACTCGGCCGCCGGACGCCGGCGGGGTGTCGGGGGCCGCGGTCAGCGGGACGGCGAGCACCGCGACGGTCCGGCCGGCGGCCAGCCCGGCGAGCAGTGAGGTGACCTCCTCGCCGGGCGCGTCGAGGGCCAGCAGCGTCTCGGTCGCGACGACGGAGGACGTCAGGTACGGGACGGGGGTCACCGCGCGGCCCAGTTCCTCCAGGACGACGGCCGCCTCCCGGTGGCTCGCGCCCTGGCCGCCGAACTTCTCGGGGACGAGCAGCCCGGCCGCCCCGATGTCCGCGGCGAGCGTCTTCCAGAGGCCGGGGACGTAGGGGCTGCCCGTCTCGATGCGGGCGAGGAGTGCGTTCGGCCCGGCCCGGTCGGCGAGCAGCGCGCGGACCGCGGCCCGCAGTTCGTCCTCGGTGTCCGAGTACAGCAGGTCGCTCATCGCGCGAGCTCCTTCCAGGGCACGTCCTTGTCGTTGCGGGGCTCGGGCGGCAGTCCGAGGACCCGCTCGGCGACGATGTTGAGCAGGACCTCGCTGGTGCCGCCCTCGATCGAGTTGCCCTTGGCGCGCAGGTAGCGGTACCCGGCGTCGCGGCCGGTGAAGTCGACCAGTTCGGGCCGGACCATGGTCCAGTCCTCGTACAACAGCCCCTCCTCGCCGAGGAGTTCCACCTCCAGGCCGCTGATCTCCTGGTTGAGGCGGGCGAAGCCCAGCTTCATGGCGCTGCCCTCGGGGCCGGGCTGTCCCGCGACGAGCTGCTGGCGCAGCCGTTCGCCGGTGAGCCGGGCGACCTCGGCGTCGACCCACAGGTCGAGCAGCCGCTGGTGCAGCTCGTGGGTGCGCAGTTCGGGGCGGGCCCGCCAGGTCTCGGCGAGCTTGCCGATCATGCCGCCCTCGCGGGGCAGCCGGCCGCCGCCGATGGAGACGCGTTCGTTCATGAGCGTGGTCTGCGCGACCCGCCAGCCGTCGCCGACCTCGCCGAGGCGGTGGGCGTCCGGGATGCGCACGCCGGTGAGGAAGACCTCGTTGAACTCGGCCTCGCCGGTGATCTGGCGCAGCGGCCGGACCTCGACGCCGGGGTCGGTCATGTCGCAGATGAAGTACGTGATGCCGCGGTGCTTGGGCAGGTCCGGGTCGGTGCGGGCGATGAGGATGGCCCAGCGGGCGGTGTGGGCGCTGGACGTCCACACCTTCTGCCCGTCGACGACCCAGCTGTCGCCCTCGCGGACGGCTCGGGTGCCGAGGGCGGCGAGGTCGGAGCCGGCGCCGGGCTCGCTGAACAGCTGGCACCACACCTCCTCGCCGGTCCACAGCGGCTTGAGGAAGCGCCGCTTGACGTCCTCGGAGCCGTACTGGAGCACGGTCGGCGCGGCCATGCCCAGGCCGATGCCGATGCGGCGCGGGTCGTTGTCGGGCGCGCCGGCGGCGGCCAGTTCGGCGTCCACGACGGCCTGCAGGGAGCGCGGCGCGCCGAGGCCGCCGAGGCCCTCGGGGTAGTGCACCCAGGCGAGCCCCGCGTCGAAGCGGGCCCGCAGGAAGTCCAGGCGCGGGGTGGTCGTGGGCGGATGCTCGTCGAGCAGCTTGCGGGTACGGGCGGTCAGTTCGGCGGCGTCGGGTGCGGTGGAGGGACCGTGAGCGGGAGCGGGCATCACGAGGCTCCTTCCGGGAGGACGACGAGCCGGCCGGTGGTGACGCCGTCGGCGACGCGCTGCACGGCGTCGGCGGCCGCGGCGAACGGGACCCGCTCGCTGACCAGGGGCTTCACCAGGCCCTTGGCGGCGTACTCGGTGAGGGTCTCGTGGCAACGCAGGATCGACGCGGGGTCCTTGAGGTTGTACAGGCCCCAGTGCAGGCCGAGAACCGAGTAGTTCTTCACCAGGGCGTGGTTGAGCGCCGGCGAGGGAATGGTGCCGCTGGCGAAGCCGACGACCACGATCCGGCCCTCGAAGGCGATGACCTTGGTGGACTGGGTGTACGCGTCGCCGCCCACCGGGTCGAAGACGACGTCCACGCCGCGCCCGCCGGTGGCCGCCTTGACGGCCGCGACGACGTCCTCGGCGCGGCGGTCCACGACCACGTCGCAGCCGAGCTCCCGGGCGACGGCGGCCTTGTCGGCACCGCCGACGACGCCGATGACGGTGGCGCCGGTGGCCTTGCCGATCTGCACGGCGGCGCTGCCGACGCCGCCGGCGGCCGCGTGGACGAGCAGCGTCTCGCCCTCCTTCAGGGCGGCCCGGCGGTGCAGGCCGAACACGGCCGTCTGGTAGCCGATGTGCAGGGCGGCCGCCTCGGCGTCGTCCAGGGCCTCGGGGGCGGGCAGCACCGTCGCCGCGTCGGCGAGGGCGTACTCCGCGAAGCCGCCGTGCGGGAGGGCGCAGGTGGCGATGACCCGGCGGCCGTCCTCGGTCTCGCCGCAGATCTCGACGCCGGGGGTGAACGGCAGCGGCGGGCGGATCTGGTACGTGCCCCGGCACAGGAGCGCGTCGGGGAAGTTGACGTTCGCGGCGCGCACCCTGAGCAGGAGCTGTCCGTCACCGGGGGTGGGGCGGTCGACCTCGTCGCACTGCATCACCTCGCCCGGCTCGCCGTTCTCGTGCACTCGCCATGCCTGCATCGGGTTCCTCCACGGGCGGTCGTCCGTACGGGGCGGTCGGTACTCCGCTCGCATACTAAGCGGTCGCTTGGGCTTACGGGAACAGGCTGCTCAGGTCTTCTTCGGACGCGCCCGTACGTGCATCCGTTCGCCCTGCGGGCCGAACAGGGAGAGGAACTCCACCGGCCCGTCGGACGTGGGCCCGAACCAGTGCGGCACCCGCGTGTCGAACTCGGCCGCCTCCCCCGCCCCGAGGACGACGTCGTGCTCGCCGAGCACCAGCCGCAGCTTCCCGGAGAGCACGTACAGCCACTCGTACCCCTCGTGGACCCGCGGGTCCGGCTCCTCGACGGCCTTCTCCTGACGGACCTTGTACGCCTGCAGCCCGCCGGGCTGGCGGGTCAGCGGGTACATCGTCCGGCCGTGCCGCACGATCGGCTTCGACCGCACCCGCGGGTCGCCCACCGGCGGCGCGCCGACCAGTTCGTCCAGCGGCACCTGGTGCGCGCGGGCCAGCGGCAGCAGCAGCTCCAGGCTGGGCCGGCGCTGCCCGGACTCCAGGCGGGACAGGGTGCTCACGGAGATCCCGGTGGCGGCGGACAGCTCGGCGAGGGTGACGCCCCGGTCGCGCCTGATGCGGCGCAGGCGGGGGCCGACCTCGGTGAGGACGGCGTCGATGCGCGGGTCCTCGGAAGGGTGATCGGTCATGACGTCATTGCAGAAACGGCAACAAACTTTGTCAAGCGCGCGGGGCCCGAGCAGGCTCGGGGACATGAACGCACACACCACTTCCCTCGCAGCTTCCCTCACCCACGAGCGGTACGACGTCGTGGTCGCCGGCGGCGGGGCCGCCGGTCTGAGCGCGGCCCTGGTCCTCGGGCGGTCCCGGCGCTCGACGCTGGTGGTCGACGCCGGCGCGCCGCGCAACGCCCCGGCCGCGCACATGCAGGGCTATCTGTCCCGGGACGGGATGAGCCCCGGCGCCTTCCTGGAGGCCGGGCGGCGGGAGATCGCCGCGTACGGCGTGCAGTGGACGGCCGGCGAGGTCGTCGGGGCGGTCCCGGACGGCGACGGGACGGTCGGGTTCACCGTGACGCTGGCCGACGGGCGGACGGTCCGGGCGCGGCGGCTGGTGGTGACGACCGGCCTGGTCGACGAACTGCCGCCGTTCGACGGGCTCGCGGACCGCTGGGGGCGGGACGTGCTGCACTGCCCGTACTGCCACGGCTGGGAGGTCCGCGACCGGGCCTTCGGGGTGGTCGCGCACCCGGTGATGGGCGCGCACCAGGCGCTGCTGGTCACGCAGTGGTCCGACGACGTGGTCTTCTTCCCGCACACGTACGACTCCGTCACCGAGGAGGACCGCCGACGGCTCGCGGCGGCGGGCGTGCGGACGGTGGAGGGCGAGGTGGCCGGTCTCGTCGTCGCGGACGACCGGCTGACCGGGGTGCGGATGGCCGACGGCCGCGTGATCGAGCGCGAGGTGCTGTTCGTCGGCACCCGGGTCACGCCGCGGGACGGACTGCTGACCGCGCTCGGCGCGGCGACGGAGGACACCCCGATGGGCCGCTTCGTGTCCGTCGACGCGACCGGCCGGACGAGCGTCCCGGGCGTCTGGGCGGCGGGCAACGCGATCGGCGCGGCCGAGCAGGTGGTCAACGCGGCGAGCGGCGGCTACCGGGCGGGCGCGATCATCAACATGGACCTGCTGAACGAGGACCTGGACCGGAAGACCGCCACCACGGTCTGAGACCCGGTGCCCGGTGTGCGGCTCCGCGGACCGCACACCGGGCCCTCGCTTCCGGGGCAGGGGCGGCCCGGCGGCTGACGCGCGCTCCGCCGAGCGTGTGATTGCGGGGCGCTCCGGCTGCGCGCGGCGCGCCGGGGCGGAAAGGATGCGCCGGGGGCGGCGACGGCACACCACTACCGCGGAAGGCGGGCGCACCAGATGCTCGGTACCGACTACACCACCGGCTCACCCAGCTGGATCGACCTCGGCAGCCCCGACACAGGCGCGGCCGCCGAGTTCTACACGGCGGTCTTCGGCTGGCAGTACCGGTCGGCGGGGCCGGAGGCGGGCGGCTACGGGTTCTTCCAGCAGGACGGGAAGACGGTCGCCGCTCTCGGTCCGCTGACCGAGACGGGCGCCCGGTCCGCGTGGACGGTGTACTTCACGACGCCGGACGCCGAGGCCACGGCCAAGGCCACCGAGGAGGCGGGCGGCCAGGTCCGCGTCGCGCCCATGGACGTGCCGGAGGCCGGCCGGATGGCGGCCCTGACGGACCCGGCGGGCGCCCAGTTCGCCGTCTGGCAGCCGGGCGAGGTCCGGGGCCTGGACCGGACCTCCGAGGAGAACACCCTCGTCTGGGTGGAACTCCACACCCCCGAACCGGAGTCCGCGCTCGGCTTCTACCGCTCGCTGTTCGGCTGGCGCTGGGCGGCGATGGAGGCGCCCGGCATGACGTACCGGGTGATCTCGACCGCCGACGGCGACGAGGAGGACACCTCGTTCGGCGGTGCGGCGGAGCTGCAGAGCGAGGGCATGCCGCCGAGCTGGATCCCGTATTTCGACGTGGCGGACGCGGACCGCACGGCCGAACTGGTGCAGGGCAGTGGCGGTTCGGTCCTGATGCCGCCCTCCGACATCCCCGACGTCGGCCGACTCGCCTGGTTCGCCGACCCCTTCGGCGCCCCCTTCGCGGTCCTCAAGCCCATGCCGCCGCAGAGGTAGCTGCGGCGAGGGCGGACGCACGCGGCCGGTGAGGGGCGGTACTCGACCTCACCGGCCGGACGCGCCGCGCGAGTTGACCGTACGCCAGGTCAGCGGGCGAAGAGTTCGAAGGCGACCGCGGGGACGCCGCCGAAGCGGTCGCCGGTGCGGGTGGCGATGCCGGTGAGGAACTCGCGGACGTACTCCTCCGGGTCCTGGTCGGTCAGGGCCTCGATGTAGGCGCGGTGGCAGAGGAGCGACTCGATGCCGCGCTCCAGGCCGGGCTCGGCGGAGACCGCGTGGGTGGAGGTGGTGGAGCCCGCGACGGCCACCCAGCGGACGCCGTCCCAGGGCTCCAGTCCCTGTTCGGTCAGTTCGGGGAAGATCCAGCGGTTGCCCGCGTCGGCGGCCGCGTCCAGCGTGGCCCGGCCGACGGCCAGGTGGTCGGGGGTGTTCCACGGGCCGCCGGGCCCGGGCGACCAGGTGTCGCGGTGGTTGAGCGTGATGACCAGCTCGGGCTTGTGGCGGCGGATCGCGGCGGCGATGTCCCGGCGCAGTCCGATCCCGTACTCGATCACCCCGTCCCGGTGGTCCAGGAACTCCACGGTCTCCACGCCCACCACCGCGGCGCTGGCCCGCTGTTCGGCCTCGCGGACCGGAGCGCAGGCAGCCGGGTCGAGCGTGTCGATGCCGGCCTCGCCGCGGGTGGCCAGCAGGTACGCCACCTCCCGGCCGCCGTCGGTCCAGTGCGCGATCGCGGCGGCGCAGCCGTACTCCAGGTCGTCCGGGTGCGCCACGACGGCGAGCGCGCGCCGCCAGTCCTCGGGCATCGGTTCGAGCGCCGGCGGGGTCTGTTCGATCTTCTCGCTCATGGCCGCACCCTACCCGGGCCGCCCCGTCCGGACGGCGCCCGTGAGGATCACCGAGCGGGCGAGGTTGCGCGGCCGGTCCGGGTTCAGTCCGCGCCGGCCCGCCAGGGCCACGGCGAGCCGCTGGGCGCGGACCAGCGCGGCGACCGGATCGAGCGCGTCGGCGACGAACAGCGCGCCCGTGGACTCGACTTCGTCCGCGAGACCCGACGGCACCTCGCCGAGGCACCACACGAGGCTGGACCGGTCGCTGATGCTGATCGGGCCGTGCCGGTACTCCATCGCCGCGTACGACTCCGTCCACGCGCGGGCCGCCTCGCGGAGCTTCAGCGCCGCCTCGTCGGCGAGCCCGACCGTCCAGCCCGTGCCGAGGAAGGTGAACTGGCCGCGCTGCTCCCAGGCCCGCGGCAGCGGTTCGTACAGGGCGAGTTCGGCGTCCACGATCGAGGCGGTGAGGTCGACGCCCAGTCCCGCGCGCAGGAGTTGCAGTGCCGTGGTCGCGAACCGGGTCTGGACGACGGAGCGTTCGTCGGCGAAGCCGAGGTCGATCACCTCGTCGGCGCGCCGGCCGGCGGGGCTGTCGGGCACGCCGGTGAGGGCCAGGGTGGGGACGCGGCCCTCGGCGCGGGCGAGGAGTTCGGCGACCTCGGTGGTCGTCCCGGAGCGGGTGAGGGCCACCAGCCGGTCGTAGCCGCGGCCGATCGGGGTCGGGTCGGAGGCGGGGAAGGCGTCGGTCTCCCCCGCCCCCAGCGACTCGCGCAGGGCCGCGTAGGCGCGGGCCATGAAGTACGAGGTGCCGCAGCCGACGACGGCGACGCGCTCTCCGGGCCGAGGCAGCCGGGAGGCGCGGTCGGCGGCGAGCTCGGCGGCGCGGCGCCAGCAGTCGGGCTGGCCGGCGATCTCGGCGGTGACGTGCGCGGTCATGTCCGGGTCCTCTCGTCCGGGCTGCGGTACGCACGGATTTCTATCCTCTGCCGCGCGGCGGCACCATGAGCAATCAGTGAGCAGGACTTGGACTTTTCTGCGCGCCGCACGAGGCACGGACGACGAGCCGCGGCCGCAGCTGCACCTGGTGCAGCGGGCTGGCGTCCCCGTCGGCGATGCGGCGCAGCAGGATCTGGGCCGCGAGACGCCCCACTTGGTACTTGGGCGGGGACACGGCGGTCAGCGGGGTCTCGGCGACGTCCGCGAACTCGTTGTCGTAGCTGACCAGGGCCAGGTCGCGGGGGACGTCGAGACCGGCGCGGCGGGCCGCCGCGAGGACGAGCGTGGCCTCCCGGTCGCCGAAGCAGAGCGCCGCGGTCGCCCCGGCGGCGCGTACGGCGGCCACGGCCGCGTCGGCGCGGGCCGCGTCCCAGCCGGCCATCGGCTCGCGCACGCCCACCGGCCGGCGCAGTCCGAGGTCGGCGACGGCGCGGGCGAAGCCGGCCTCGATGGGCGCGGTGGTCGGCGCGTCCGACCGGACCAGCAGCGCCGGCCGCTCGTGGCCCAGGCGGCGCAGGTGCCGGACGGCGTCGTACGCGCCGCCCTCGTGGTCGGTGCAGACGTGCTCGGTCGGGTCGCCGGGGCCGTACGCGGCGAGCCGGCGCTCCACGAGGACGGCGGGCACGGGCAGGGCGAGCAGTTCCTCGGCGCGGCGGCCGGGGTCGGTGGCGGTGTGCAGGGTGGGGACGAGGAGCAGTCCGTGCACGCCGGAGGAGAGCAGCCGGGCCACGGCGGCGTCCTCCTCGGCGGGGTCGTAGCCGGAGCAGGCGAGGACGAGCCGGGCCCCGGCGCCGGCCAGCTCCTTCTCGATGCCCTGGAGGACCCGCGGGTAGTAGAAGGCGGTGTCCGGGACGAGCACCCCGACGACCAGCCGGCCGAGCCGCCGCCCGGTGTCCTCGTCGGGCCACTGGGCGGCGAAGGTGCCCGCGCCCTGGCGGCGTTCGACGAGGCCGAGGGCGACGAGGTCCTCGTACGCGCGGCGCACCGTCGTCACCGACAGGCCGGTCTCGGCGGCGAGGGCGCGCTCGGTGGGGAGCTTGCTGCCGGGGGGCCAGGTGCCGTCGAGGATGCCGCGCCGCAGTTCGGCCATGAGCGTCCGGAACTTCAGCTCCCGCCCGCTCGTGGGCACCTCGTCCCGCGTCACCCGGCCCCCTCGTTCCGCGCCGACCGCCCGGCCATTGCTGACCGATTGCGCGGCGAATACTAGCGCCGGGCGGGCGGGGGTGGTCCAGACCTCCGCACGACGGACGCGGGGGCGCGGGCGCGGATCCGGGCCGCCTCGGTCCTCAGCGGGCGAGGCCGAGTTCCCGTACGAGGGCGGTGGCCGTGGCCGCGACCGCGCCGCTGTCCGGGCCGGCGGCAGCCGTGGTGCGGCGGGTCAGGACCACGAGGACGACCGGTGCCCCGCCGGGCGGGGTGGCGACGGCGATGTCGTGTGCGCCGCCGTAGGGGCCGCCGGTGCCGGTCTTGTCGCCGACCGTCCAGCCGTCGGGCAGACCGGCGCGGATCCGCTCCGCGCCGGTGACGGTGGCGCGCAGCCAGTCGTTCAGACGGGCGCGGTCCGCGGCCTCCAGGCTGCGGTCGCCGTCCGCGCCGAGGGTGAGCCGGGCGAGGGTGCGGGCGATCGCGGCCGGGGCGGTGGTGTCCCGCCGCTCCCCCGGCTTCCAGTCGTTGAGCGCGGGTTCCCACCGGTCGATGCGGGTGACCCGATCACCGGCGGAGCGGAGGAAACGGGTCAGGCCCGCCGGGCCGCCGAGTTCCTTCAGGAGCAGGTTGCCGGCGGTGTTGTCGCTGCGGGTCACCGTCGCGTGGCAGAGTTCCGCGACCGTCATGCCGGCCGCGCCGCGCCCGTCGGTCACGGGCGAGTTCGCCTGCTCGTCCGCGGCCGTCCAGTGGACCCTGCGGTCGAGGAGCCCGGGGTCGGTGCGGCGGGCCTTCTGCAGGATCGCGGCGGCCGCGAACGCCTTGAAGACGGAATGGATCGGGAAGGACTCGTCGGCGCGGTGGGCGACGGTCCGGCCGGTGCCGGTGTCGTACGCGAACGCGCCGATGCGCACCGCGCGCTCGCGCTCCAGCCGCCGCAGGGCGGCCTCCAGTCCCGGCGCGGGCGCCGGCGGCCGGGCCGGCACGGCCGTGACACCGGGGCTCGCCAGGGGGCCGGACCGCTGCGCGGGCGTGGTGGACGCGCCGGGCCGTTGGGGCGCGAGGGCCGGGGCCGTACAGGCGGTGACGCCCCCGACGCCGCCGACGAGTAACGCGAGCAGGAACGCGCCCGTGCGTCGTCCCGCACGTACGCGGAAGATCGTGTGCTTCATGCCTCCGACTCAACAGCGGCGGCCCTGCCTTGTCCAAGTGCCACTCCGCCGGTGACGCCAGTGACGCCAGTGACGCCGGTGACGTCGATGGCCAGGGCCCTCACTTGGTCTCGCCGGGCGGCGGCACGTGCTCGCCGGGGGTGGCCAGTTCCTCCACGGCCTCGGCGCCGACGACCGCTCCGGTGGTCTTCTTGCCGCGCCGCAGCCTGCCCTCGAGCCAGGCGGCGAAGGTGGTCAGGGCGAAGTTGAGGACGATGAAGACGACGGCGACGACGGTGAAGCTGGCGATCGTGTTGGCGCCGTAGTTGGCGCTCATGGGGCGCACGGACGCGAGCAGCTCGGAGAATCCGAGCATCGCGCCGCCGAGCGCGGTGTCCTTGACGATCACGACGAGCTGGCTGACCAGCGCGGGCAGCATCGCGGTCACGGACTGCGGCAGCAGCACGTGCCGCATGGTCTGGCCCTTGCGCATGCCGATCGCCTTGGCCGCGTCGGTCTGGCCCTGCGGCAGGGCGAGGATGCCGGCCCGTACCACCTCGGCCAGGACGGACGCGTTGTAGAGCACGAGGCCGGTGACGACCGCGTACAGGGGCCGGTTCTCCGGGCTGACGTCGGTGAACTCGGAGTACGCGGCGTTGGCGAAGAGCATCAGGATGAGCACGGGGATGGCGCGGAAGAACTCCACGATCGTGCCCGCCGTGCCGCGCACCCACCGGTGGTCCGAGAGCCGTCCGATGCCGAGGATCGCGCCGAGCGGCAGGGCGATGACCATGGACAGCGCCGCGGCGATCAGGGTGCTCTTCAGGGCGGGCAGCAGGTAGGTGTCCCAGACGCGGGCGTCGGTGAAGAACGGTTCCCACTTGGCCCATTCGAGCTGGCCCTTGTCGGCCAGGCTGGCCAGCACCCACCAGATCAGCGCGGCCAGCGCCACCAGGAACAGGACGGTCCAGAGCACGTTGCGCCGCCGGGCGCGGGGGCCGGGGACGTCGTACAGGACGGTCGCGCCGTGTCTCATCGCTTCACCGCCACCTTCTTGGCCACCCAGCCGAGGAACAGCCCGGTGGGGAGGGTCAGGCAGATGAACCCGACCGCGAAGATCACGGAGATCAGGATCAGCTGGGCCTCGTTCTCGATCATCTCCCGCATCAGCAGCGCCGCTTCGGCGACGCCGATGGCCGCGGCCACGGTCGTGTTCTTGGTCAGCGCGATGAGCACGTTGGCCAGCGGGCCGACGACCGAGCGGAATGCCTGCGGCAGCACGATCAGCCGCAGGGTCTGGGTGAAGTTCAGGCCGATGGCGCGGGCGGCCTCGACCTGACCCAGCGGGACGGTGTTGATGCCGGAGCGCAGCGCCTCGCAGACGAACGCCGAGGTGTAGGCGATCAGGCCGAGGACGGCGAGCCGGAAGTTGATGGTCTTGAAGTCGTCCGCGCCGAGGCTGACGTTGAGGGTCTGGAACAGCCCCAGGGACGTGAAGACGATGATGACGGTGAGGGGGATGTTGCGGACGATGTTCACGTAGGCGGTGCCGAAGCCCCGCATGAGGGGGACGGGGCTGACGCGCATGGCGGCCAGCAGCGTCCCCCAGATCAGGGAACCGATCGCGGAGTAGACGGTGAGCTGCACCGTCACCCAGAAGGCTCCCAGCAGGTCGTAGCCCTCGAGGAAGTCGAACACGGCGGCCTGCTCACTTCACGACGACGCCGATCTCGGGTGCCGGTTCGTTCTGGTAGTCGGCCGGGCCGAAGTTCTTCTTCACGTAGGTCTCCCAGGACCCGTCCTCGACCATCTTCTCCAGTGCGGTGTTGATCTTGCCCTTCAGGTCGCTGCCCTTCTGGACTCCGATGCCGTAGTTCTCGTTGCTCATCTTGAAGCCGCCGAGCTTGAACTTGCCCTTGAACTGGTCCTGCGCGGCGTAGCCGGCCAGGATCGAGTCGTCGGTGGTCAGCGCGTCGACGGCCTTGTTCTCCAGGCCGGTCAGGCACTCGGAGTAGCCGCCGTACTCCTGCAGCTGCGCCTGCGGGGCGAGCTTGGTCTTGACGTTCTGCGCGGACGTGGAGCCGGTGACCGAGCACAGCTTCTTCTTGTTGAGGTCCGCGGGCGTCTTGATGGTGTCGTCGTCGGCGCGGATCAGCACGTCCTGGTGGGCGAGCAGATACGGTCCGGCGAAGTCCACCTTCTCGGCGCGCTCGTCGTTGATCGAGTACGTGGCGGCGATGAAGTCGACGTCGCCGCGCTGCAGCAGCGTCTCGCGGTCGGCGCTCTTCGCCTCCTTCCACTCGATGTCGCCGGGCTCGTAGCCGAGTTCCTTGGCGACGTACGTGGCCACGTCGACGTCGAAGCCGGTGTACGTGCCGTCCGGGGTCTTGAGGCCGAGGCCCGGCTGGTCGAACTTGATGCCGACGGTGATCTTGTCGCCGTCGCCGCCCCCGCCTCCGCCGTTCCCGCCGTCGTCGCCGCAGGCGCCGGCGGACAGGGCCAGGGCGACCGCGGCGGCCGCGGCCAGAGTGGCCTTGCTGACCTTGGATCGATTCATGGTGTTCACCCCTGGGTGTTGGGCGCCTGTGGTGGGCGTCGGTGGTGCGGGTTCGGTGGTGCGTGTCCGGTGTGTTCAGTGGTGCAGGATCTTCGACAGGAAGTCCTTGGCGCGTTCGCTGCGCGGGTTGCTGAAGAACTCGTCCGGGGAGGTCTGCTCGACGATCCGTCCGTCGGCCATGAAGACGACGCGGTTGGCGGCGGAGCGGGCGAAGCCCATCTCGTGGGTGACGACGACCATGGTCATGCCCTCCCGGGCGAGCTGCTGCATGACCTCCAGGACCTCGTTGATCATCTCGGGGTCCAGGGCGGAGGTCGGCTCGTCGAAGAGCATGACCTTGGGTTCCATGGCCAGCGCCCGGGCGATGGCCACACGCTGCTGCTGGCCGCCGGAGAGCTGCGCCGGGTACTTGTCGGCCTGCGAGGCGACGCCGACCCGGTCGAGCAGGGTCCGGGCGCGGGACTCGGCGGCCTTCTTGTCCTTCCTGCGCACCCGGATCTGCCCGAGCGTGACGTTCTCGAGCACGGTCTTGTGGGCGAACAGGTTGAACGACTGGAAGACCATGCCCACGTCGGCGCGGAGCGCGGCCAGGTCCTTGCCCTCGGCCGGCAGCGGCCGGCCGTCGACGAAGATCTGGCCGGAGTCGATGGTCTCCAGGCGGTTGATGGCGCGGCACAGCGTGGACTTGCCCGAGCCGGACGGCCCGATGACCACGACGACCTCGCCGCGGTCGATGGTCAGGTCGATGTTCTGGAGCACGTGCAGAGCACCGAAGTGCTTGTCGACGTTCTTCAGCACGACCAGGGCGTCGCCGATGCCGGCGCGCGTCGCCTCTGGGTCGGGCATGGCACCCTCCTGGGGTCACCGTCTTCCCGCTTGCCGCGTCTTCTCACGTTCATGCTCCGCCCTCCACGATCGCCCCGCACGCCGGACAGGGCGTGCGGGTGGCGTGGGGTCCGTACGGGGCAGTGGTCCGGAGCGGGCGCGGCGCCCCGAGGCGGCGCGGGGCCGGTGTCAGTTCCAGGACGTGCGGCAGCGGCGGGCCTCGTCGCGGACTTCCGGATCGGCGTGGGCGCGCAGCTCGCGCAGCAGGTCGCGCCACCGCTCCGGCCAGGAGGTCCGCTCGCCGCCGGCCGTGGTGAGGACGACGGCGAGGACGCCCTCGGCGTGACCCCCGCTCGCGGCGAGCCGCCGGGCGACGGTGTACAGCGTGGCCTCGTCGCCCTCCCGCTGCCGCCCGCCCAGCCGCCGTTCCAGCTCCCGCGCGGACCGTGCGAGGCCCATGGGCCGGCCGTCGTGGAGCCGGGCCAGCCGGGTCAGGCCGGCGTGCAGGTCCTCGGTCCCGGTCCCCAGGTCCAGCGACTCGGCCCACAGCTGGGCGGCCTCGCCGGCGGTGGCGTCGTACCGGGCGAGCCGCTCGGCGGTCTCCGCCTGCACCGCGCGGATCCGCGCGAGCGGGCCGTCCTGCCGGTAGAGCACCCGCACCAGGGTCCCGATCCGGTGCAGGGCGGGCCGGTCCTGCTCCTCGCCGGCGTCCAGGGGACCGCCGACCGAGGCGGCGTCGGCCGCCACGAGGGCGTCGACGGCCTCGGCGTACGCCGCACGGGCGTCCGGGACCGCGGTGGCGGCCTGGGCGAGCCCGCGCGCGGCGGCGTACCAGCCTCCGGTGGCGTCGAGGTCGACGACGCCGGCCTTCAGCTTCGCGGCGGCCTGCGGCGACCACGGCAGCCAGGCGGCGAGCGCCTCGTAAGCGTCGCCGAGGAGCTCCTGGTCGTCGCTGTCGCACACCTCCTCGACGAGCCGCGCGTACACGGGCCGGAACGGCTCGGGCAGGTCCGCGGGGACGACCCGCAGCACGGCGCGCCGCTGCGCGGTGTGCCCGGCGGCGGCCTCGGTCAGCAGGCGCCGGGCGACCGGCTGTTCGAAGAGCCGGGCGGCGGCGGTCACGCAGGCGGTGCGCACGTCGCGGTGCTGCTCCGGTCGCGCGTACGCCTCGGCTATCAGCGCCGCCGCCTCGGACCGGGGCAGCCTCGCGGCGACGAGGCGGACGCCCTCCTTGCGGCTGGTGACCTTGGTACCGGTCAGGGCGAGCAGCGGGCGCAGCAGGGCGGGGAGCCGGGACGGCGGTACGTGCCGGGTGGCGCGGTCGGCGGCGTGGACGGCGACGCGGGCCCGGTCGTCACCCGCGTGGCCGAGGAGTTCGGCCAGGGCGTCGCCGGGGCGGACGGTGTGGACGAGCGCGGCGAGCGCGGCCTCGGCGAGGACCACGGACGGGTCGCCGGTACGGGCGCGGACGGCGTCGGCGCCGTCCGGGAGCCCGGCGAGCGCGCGCAGGCCCGAGGCCCGGTCGTACTCCGACAGGGAGACGTCGGCGACCACCTGCTCCCAGCGGCGGACCGCGGCACGCTGCTGCCGGCCGGTCCAGCGCCGGGCCGCGGGCGGTACGGGGATCGTCCAGCGGGTGGCGTCGGCGAGGAACCGCCCGTACGGGAGGGAGTCGCCGAGCAGCGGGCCCAGCAGGTCGGTGCGGCGGACGGTGAGCACGCCCAGGACGGCGGGCAGCACGGCGGCCGAGGGCTCCAGGGCGAGCAGCCGCTCGACCCGCGCGTCGCGCTCCGGGCCCGGGGCGAGCCAGTGCCCGACGGCGGCGCGTGCGGTGGGCTCGTCGCCCTCGCGGATCGCGCGCCACAGCAGTTCCTGGAGTTCCGGCAGCGCGGCGGCGCGCGGGCCCAGCGCGCGGGCCAGGGCGAGGACGAGCCCGAAGTCGGCCTTGGCGACGGCCGGCTCGAGCAGCGGCCGCAGCGCGTCGAGGAGCAGGGCCTCCTGCCCCGGGCGCAGCACGTGGTCGAGGCGGCCGAGGCCGGCCCCGCCGGCGATGCGGCAGAGCCGTACGAGGATGTCGAGGGCGGCGTCCCGCAGCGCGGGCTCGTCCGGCCGCGCGCGCAGCAGCGCCTCGGCCAGCGCGCCGAGCGCGCGGCGGCTCTCCGCGGAGAGGTCCGGGGCCTCGGTGGCGTCGACGGCGACGCGGGTGAGGTGCGGGGCGGCGGAGGCGGCGTACAGGCGGGGCGGCAGCGCGGCGAGGGCGTTCAGGGCGGCCCAGCGGACCGGGTCGGGTTCGTTGCGCAGCCGGGCCAGGTCGGCGAGGACGGTGGTGACGGCGTCCGGGTCCCCGGAGCGGGCCGCGTTCCGGAGGAGCAGCGGCCAGCCCTCCTCGCGGTCCTCGAGGACCGGTGCGCGGGTGGCGGCGAGCAGCGGCTCGCGGGCCTCGGCGACGGGGAGGCAGGCGGTGGCCTCCAGGAGACGTGCGCGGCTTCCGCTGCGGCTGCGGCAGTGGTCGACGACGCGTCGGGCCTCGCGCGCGGCGGTCTCCCGGGGCAGGGCGTGCAGGACGTCCGCCTGCGGCAGGTGCCTGGCGCCGGTGCGGCCGTCGAGGACCGCCTCGTAGAACGCGGTACGGCGGGCCGGGGGGTGGGCGACGATCAGCCGGGCCAGTTCGCTGGGCCAGTCGGCCACGACGCGGCCGAGGGCGACGACCTGTTCCCACGGCCCGGTCCGGGCGATGCGGCGGGCGGCCTCGGGGCGGTTGAGGACGGCGCCGGTCATGCCGCCGGTGTCGCGCACGAGCAGGCGCAGCATGCCGGCGGGGTCGCCGAGCGCGAGCGTGCGCAGGACATCGTCGAACTTCCAGGGCCGGACGCTCGGCCGGTACGCGTCCAGGAGCCCGACCACGCGGGCCGGCGCCGCCGCGGCGAGGACGCCCAGCGCGGGCAGGTACCGCTTCCACCAGTCGTCCCGCAGCCCCTGCGGCAGGGCGGCCAACTCCCGCTCGGCGGCGTCGGCGACGGCCTGCGGGTGCCGCTTCACGAGCACCGTCCAGCCGCGCACCGCGTGGAACAGCTCCGGCAGCAGCCGCCGTACGGTGGCGGGGCCGCAGCCCGGCAGCAGGCGGGCCGCCTCCTCGTCCCCCCACGTCGTGCGCAGCGCGTCGACCAGCCGGTCGGCGAGGGCGGTGCGGCCCTGGGCGACGACGGCGGCGAGCAGTTCGCGGCGCACGGCCTCGGGCGCGTCGTCGAGGGCGGCGGCGTACGCCTCGTCGGGGACGAGCTCCGGCCGGGCGACGCGCAGCACGTGTCCGCGCACGAACGCGTCGGGGTCGTCGAGCCGTTCGCCCAGCCAGGCCCCCTCGCGGGCGACGGCGGCGACGACGATCGCGAGGCCGCGCTCGTACGTGCCGCGCCGGTCCAGCTCCCGGAGCAGCTCGCGGGCCTCGTCGTGCTCCGTGCCCCGGACGCGGGCGGCGAGTTCGCGGGTGCGGCGGTGGTACGGGAGGGGTTCGAGGACGTCGAGCAGACGCTCGGTCCGCGCGGTGGAGCCTGTGGTCATGGGCGGATTGTGCCTGGTCACCCCGTCGTTCTCGTAACGGTTTTCGAACTGGCATGATCGGGCGGACATCCACAGGGGACGACGCGCGAGGCGCGACACGGGAGGGCGGGGCCATGCGATACGACCGCGACACGGACAGGGCACTGGACGTGCTGATCTCCCTGACCGGCGCGGACGAGGCGGAGCGGGTGCGCGAGCGGATCGGCGTCGTGGCCGCCCGGCCCGCCGCCCGGATGCCGGAGCGCTGGGCCGCGGTGCGCGCGCTCGGCGACACCGCGATGCCCCTGTCCGCGCGCCTGTGGGCGCTGGAGGCCGACGATCCCAAGGTCAACGAACTCGTCGTGCTCGCCGGGGGCCTGCCCGGCGCCCTGGAGCTGTCGGTCCTGAAGGGCGAGCCGTTCGGGCCCGACGGAGGACGCACGCTGCCCCGCGCCGGCACGCTGCCGGCCCGGCCCACGCCGCCCGGGGTCCGGCGGTTCGCCGCCCCCGAGGAGGCGGTGGCCGCCCTGCGCGAGGTACGGACGATGCGGCAGGGCCGCAGGGCGGCCAACCAGTTGGGCCGCGCGCACTGGCCGGCTGTGACGGCGGCGGACGTCGAGCGGCCGCTGCCCGGTTTCGCCCGCTGGGCGCTGGCGCTGCGGCCGGACTGCCCGGGCGAGCTGCGCGAGCGGTTCGCGGACCACCCGTCGTACGCGCACCGCATGCGCCAGGGCGGCATCGTGGCGGACCCGGCGGAGTACGTACGCGGGTGGGGGCCGGCCCGCTCGGTGCTGGCGGTCCTGGACACCGGCCGCTGGGCGTTCCCGCACCGGATGCCGGAGGCGGAGGAGGTGCTGCGGCCGCTGGTGCGCGGATCGCTCGGCGGCAGCGTCGAGGCGTGGGCCGTCCTGGCGCAGCTGCTGCCGACGTTCACGGGCACGGTGCCCGAACTGGTCGTCACGGCGGGCGCGATCGCCTGAGGGCGGGCCGGCGGACGGCGCCGGGGCGCTGCGGGGGCCGGGGAGGCCGAAGGGCCCGGCGAGGCTGAAGGGGGCGGGGCGGCTGGAGTCGAACCAGCGTGTTCCGGTTCTGGAGACCGGTGCGCCTGCCTCTGCGCTACGGCCCCGCCTTGCCTCCGATCCTAGGCGAAACGTCCCTGCGAAAACACCTTCGCCGGTTGTCGGTGGCGCTTGGTACCAATGGATCACGAACGACGGGGGGTGAACCGGTCATGGCGTACGGGGAGCGCGCGGGACGGCCGCGCCATGTCGTCGACCTGACGGACCGGCGGGCGCTGGAGCGCTGGCGCCCGGCCGACGAGGCCGTGGTGGCCGAGGCGCGGCGGCTGAAGGAGGCCGCGCTGCTCGACTTCGGCCTGTCCGGTTCGGCGGTCGCCTCCTGGCTGTACGCCAAGTGCCACCACCAGATACCGACGACGGCGATCGGCACCGCGGCCGTGGTGGCGAGCGGCGACGGCAGCTGCCTGCTGCTGTACAACCCGGAGTTCTTCGTCGCCCTCGGCCTGGACGGGGTGAAGTTCGTCCTCTTCCACGAGGCGCGCCACCTGGTGCACCGGCACCTGTTCGTGGAGCCGGAGCTGCGCGACGACCCCGTGTTCACCGTGGCCGCCGAGGTGTCCATCAACCATGTGGCGATGGTGCGGCTGGGCCGCCGGGAACTGCCGCTGCTCGACGGGGAGCCGACCGGCGTCGATCCGTTCCGCGTCCACGCCGAGTACCAGCTGGACCTGCGGGCGCACGGCCTGGAGCCGGTGGAGTACCGGGACTTCGTGGCCACGGACCTGTCGGTGTACACGGAGCTGAAGCGGATGGCGCATCCGCCCGTGCCCGCGCCGGTGTGCGTGCACCTGTCGGAGGGCGGGGTGCCCGCCGACCAGGAGACGGTGGACGCCACGGTGTCCTCCGTGCTGCTCAACTCGCTGCTCGCGGCCCGCCGCGGGCACACGGTGGCCGAGCAGGAGCTCGGCGAGCTGATGGACCGGACGGACGGGGCGTCCGAGCGGGTGGCCCGGATGTGGGGCCGGCTCGGCGCCGGAATGCTGCGCGGGGAGACCGTGCGCACCGGCCGGGTCGACTGGTGGCAGCGCTGGCTCGTGGACGTGATGGCGTCGAAGCTCCGCGAGGGCGAGCGGCTGGTGTACCCGAAGAAGCGCGGGGCGCTGCTCGCGGCGCTGGGGCACGATCCGATGCTGTCGCGGCGCGGCCCGGTGCGCGACAAGGTGCTGGTCATCGCGTACGACACGTCCGGCTCGATGCCGCACCACGTCGTCGAGTGGCTGACCGAACTGGTCGGCGGCATCGACGGGGTGGAGGCGCACTGGCTGTCGTTCGACGCGGTGGTGATGCCGTTCGAGCCCGGCGAGCGGGTGTACGGCGGCGGGGGCACGAGCTTCCAGGCGGTGGCGGACTACGTCGAGGGCCGCACCACGATCGACGGCCGCCCGTTCGACGTGACGCCGGACGCCGTGATCATGCTGACCGACGGCTACGCCCCGCACATCACCCCCGCCGAGCCCGACAAGTGGATCTGGCTGATCACCGAGGGCGGCGACGACTGGCCCGACACGCACACTCCCCCGATGGCCTGCCATCGCGTCACGACAGGATCGAGATGACTGCCACCCCCGCGCCGGCGCGCACCGTCCCCTGGCGGCCCAACGCGACCTATCCGGAGCCGCCGAAGGGCTGGACCGGGGCCTCACGGCTGGAGTCCTTCATCGACGCGATGATCGACATGGGCCAGACCGGGCAGGTCTTCGGCGAGCACGGCATCGGCAAGACGGCGACGTTCTTCTCGCACATCCCCGAGGCGTACCCGGACGCCGAGCTGGTCTTCGTCCCGGCGGCCAATCTCACCCCGGACGACCTGCTCGCCAACGCCCCGGTACGGGACACCGCGACCGGCGAACTCGTGCTGCGGCAGCTGGTGATGAGCCAGCTCAAGCCGGGCCGGCCGTTCGTGCTGCTGATCGACGACTCGCTGCAGGCCGGCGAGTCCATCCAGTCGCAGCTGATGCAGATCGCCTGCAACTGGACGCTGGGCGGCTACGACCTGCGGGCGCTGGGCTGCATCGGCGTGTTCCTCACCGACAACGAGTCGCTGGCGGAGACGGCGGCCCGCCGCAGCGACCTCGCGATCCTGGACCGGATGGTCACGGTCAGGATCACCGCGAACGACACCGCGTGGCGGTTCAAGCTGGCGGCCAAGTACCGCCGGTGGGACCTCAACGGCGTGTTCCAGGTGTGGGCCTCGCTCGGGCCCGCCCTGCGCGAACTGCTCTCGCCGCGCACCCTGGACCACATCCTGGCCAACGCCCAGGAGGGCTTCCCGCTGCGCTGGGGCCTGCCGCTGGTCAACGGGGAGCGGCTGATGCTGGCCGAGCCGCGCCCCGACGGCCGGCCGGGGCAGAACCGCACGCAGGAGATCCTCGACCGCATCGCCTCCGCGCTCGGCGTACCGAACCCGGGGACGATCCCCGACCCGGTCCGCAGCGTGGTCCGCGCCGCACTGCGCAACCGGTGGACGGTCCTGCTCCAGGGTCCGCCGGGCTGCGGCAAGACGGAGCTGGTCCGCCAGACGGTGCGGGAGGGCCTGGACGGCCGCGAGCCGCTGTACTTCTCGCTGCCCGTGACCAACGTGGAGGACCTCTGCGCGCCGATCCCGGCGCCGGACGGCTCCCTGGACACCCTGCTCGCGGCCGCGTTCACCGGCCCGGAGCCGAAGGCGATCGTCTGGGACGAGTACAACCGGCCCAAGGACAAGGCGGCGTTCGCCAAGCTGATGGAGATCACCCAGGAGTGGTCGCTGGCGGGCCGGCCGATCCAGGGCCTGCGGGCGCAGATCGCCGTGCAGAACCCGCCGTACCACCTGGGCCGCAAGCTGCTCGTGGCGCGCAACAACATCGCCCAGGCGACGCGTTTCACGGCCTCGCTGACGGTGGAGCCGGGCGACATCCCGGCGAACGAGTGGCTGATCGAGAAGTACGGCGCGGTCGCCGAGACGGTGCTCGACTGGTGGAAGCACGACATCGACGAGGACGGCCGCGCCTGGATCACCAAGCGCACGATCGAGCGGCTGATCAAGCTGCACCAGCGGGGCCTGCCGCTGGAGATCGGCACGGTCTACCTCGGCGACGGCGAGTACGCCCCGGTCCCGCTGACCTCCCTCATCGACCGCCTGAACAACCGCCCGGTCACCGGCCTGCGCGAACTCGCCCGCGACGTCGACGTCTGGGAGTCCCGCCTCCGCCGCGCCGCCGAGGAGTCCCCCGAGGGCGGCAACGACACGGACACGGTCCACCAGATCATCGCCAACGCGGAACTCTCCCAGTTGAAGAAGCACCGCAAGGCCGTGACCCGCCTGGTGGCCCACCTCCCGCCGAAGCTCCGCTCCACGTATCTGGTGGGCGCCTCGGACCGGCACCAGCGCTTCTGGATCGAGGTCTTCGCCGCGCTACCCCGCTGACGCGCCCTCCGGGCGCTGCCCGTGGAGCACAGCCACGGCCTCCTCGACACGGCCCAGGTCGACGAGGTACCCGGCCAGGTCGTGGCTGTTCGCGGGGGCGTGGGGCCGCAGGACGGCGACGGCCTCCTCGGTGCGCCCGACGCCGGCCAGCAGTTCGGCGACCTGCTGTGCCGCGTACGAGGTGCCGCCCTCGGGGTGGACCCGGACGCGCTCCGTCGCCCGGTCGACCTGGCCGCACGCGGCCATCAACGGCAGCCGCATCCAGAAGAGCTCCCAGCACTCCTCTCCTCCCGTGAAGGCGTCGAGGTGCGCCAGGCCGTCCTCGTGGCGGCCCTGGTCGGCGTAGAGGGTGGCGAGCATGTGGAGGGTCCAGTCCTCGCCCCCGCCCTGAGAGTCCACCAGGGCCCCCATCACCTCGATCGCCTCGTCGCCGCGGCCGTGCCGCGCCAGGAGCCGTGCGAGGTCCACTGTCATGTGGCCCGGGCGGACGGATGCGTCGCGGGCACGCCGGTACACGGCGATCGCACCTTCCAGGTCACCCCGCGCCTCCAGCAGTTCCGCGAGGCGCTGTGCGGCGTGCCCCAGCTCGTCCTCCGCTGCGTAGGCGCGCAGTTCCTCGGTCCGGTCGTGCCGCGCCAGCAGGTCGGCCAGCTGATCCCGGCTGTTGAGCGAGGTCTTGTCCCGGGTGCGGAGCAGGGCGACGGCGTCGTCGACGCGGCCCTGGCGTTCGCGGATCGTGGCGAGCAGGCCGATCGCCATGTCGGATCGAGGCCACGGCAACACCACGGCCCGTCGCAGCGGTGCCCGTCCGGGATCCGGGCGGCGAGCAGTGCAGCGGCCTCCTCGTCACGCCCGGCGTCCTCCGCGACGTCGACGAGGGCCGCGGCGAAGGACCAGTGGTCGATGTGCGGCTTCAGCAGGGTGAACGCCTCGTCGCTCCGGCCGTGCCGGGCGAGCAGTCGCGCGTAGGACGCCAGGGCCCGCGGATGCCCGGCTTCCATGCGCTCTCGGGCCAGCACGATGGCCTCGTCGGCCCGCCCCCAGCTCTCCAGCAGCTCCACCGTGGCCCAGGTGGCCGTCCACCAGCCCGTGGCGAGGTACGGGCCGAGTACCTCCAGGGCCTCGGCCCGTCGGCCCCGTTCGCCGAGCAGCCGCGCCCATTCCAGGGCACAGAACCACTCCCCTCGGCCGGCCCAGAGCTCCACGAGCCCGGCATGGCCGAGTTCGAGAAGCCCGGAGACCAGATGCGGCGGGATGCAGCCGGACCGGGTCCGGGCACGGTAGTCGAGATCATCGGCGTCCACAGCGCGTACCGTAGCCGCGCTCACTGACAGGACCTCAGCCGCCCACGGCCCCGCCTCACGCCCCGCCCGCTCCGGCGAGCATCCCGTGGGCGGTGAGGCGGCCGAGCAGTGGCGGCGGCCGGGATTGTCGAATTGCCCGGAGGAATGTCCGCGTCCGCGCGGGGAAAGCGCTGAGGCGGAGGAGTGCAGGACTGTTCTGCTTCCGCATGCTCTCGTGGATGTCTGGGAGGGCGACATGACTCGGTCGGTGGGTATCGATCTCGGCACCACGAACTCGGTGGTGTCCGTTCTCGAAGGCGGTGAGCCGACGGTCGTCGCGAACGCGGAGGGTGCGCGGACCACACCGTCCGTGGTCGCCTTCGCCAAGGGCGGGGACGTGCTCGTCGGCGAGCTGGCCAAGCGGCAGGCCGTGACGAACGTGGACCGCACGGTCCGCTCGGTGAAGCGGCACATGGGCGAGGCGGACTGGCGATTCCCGGCGAGCGGTGACGTGGACGGGAAGCGGTACACCGCGCAGGAGATCTCCGCGCGGGTCCTGCAGAAACTCAAGCGCGACGCCTCGTCGTACCTGGGCGAGGACGTGACCGACGCGGTGGTCACGGTTCCCGCGTACTTCAACGACGCTCAGCGCACGGCCACGAAGGAGGCCGGCGAGATCGCGGGCCTGAACGTCCTGCGCATCGTCAACGAGCCGACCGCGGCCGCCCTCGCGTACGGGCTGGACAAGGAGAACGACCAGACCGTCCTCGTCTTCGACCTGGGCGGCGGCACCTTCGACGTGTCCCTGCTGGAGATCGGCGAGGGCGTCGTCGAGGTGAAGGCCACCAACGGCGACACCCGTCTCGGCGGCGACGACTGGGACCAGCGGATCGTCGACCACCTCGTCACACGGTTCAAGAACGGGTACGGCATCGACCTGTCCCAGGACAGGATGGCGGTGCAGCGTCTGCGCGAGGCCGCGGAGAAGGCGAAGATCGAGCTGTCCTCGGCGACCGAGACCACGATCAACCTCCCCTACGTCACGGCGTCCGCCGAGGGCCCGCTGCACCTGGAGGAGAAGCTCAGCCGGACCCAGTTCGAGAAGATGACGGAAGACCTGCTGGAGCGCTGCCGGGAGCCGTTCCACCAGGCGGTCCGGGACGCGGGGATCAAGGTCTCCGACATCGATCACGTCATCCTCGTCGGCGGCTCGACCCGCATGCCGGCCGTGACCGAACTGGTGCGCTCCCTCACGGGCAAGGACCCGCACAAGGGCGTGAACCCCGACGAGGTCGTCGCCGTCGGCGCCGCCCTGCAGGCCGGTGTCCTCAAGGGTGAGGTCAAGGACGTCCTGCTCCTCGACGTGACCCCGCTGTCCCTCGGCATCGAGACCAAGGGCGGCATCATGACCAAGCTCATCGAGCGCAACACGACCATCCCCACGCGCCGCTCCGAGGTCTTCACCACGGCCGAGGACAACCAGCCCTCGGTGACCGTGCAGGTGTTCCAGGGCGAGCGCGAGATCGCGGCGTACAACAAGAAGCTCGGCATGTTCGAGCTGACCGGCCTTCCGCCGGCCCCGCGCGGCGTCCCGCAGATCGAGGTCTCCTTCGACATCGACGCCAACGGCATCATGCACGTGACCGCGAAGGACCTGGGCACGGGCAAGGAGCAGAAGATGACCGTCACCGGCGGCTCCTCGCTGCCGAAGGACGACATCGAGCGCATGGTCCGCGACGCGGAGCGGCATGCCGAGGAGGACCGCACGCGCAAGGAGGCCGCGGAGACCCGCAACCAGGGGGAGCAGCTCGTCTACCGGACGGAGAGACTCCTGAGGGACAGCGAGGGCAAGGTGCCGGGCGAGGTGACATCCGAGGTCGAGACGGCGGTGGCCGAGCTGAAGGAGAAGCTGAAGGCCGAGGACACCGCCGCGATCCGCTCCGCCGTCGAACGGCTCAACACGGCCGCCCAGCGGATCGGCACCGCGATGTACGCCGGGCAGACAGCCTCCGACGCGGGTTCCGGCAGCGGCGAGGGCGGCAGCCGAGGGGACGGCGGCCGCGAGGCGGACGGTGCCGCGGACGACATCGTCGACGCCGAGATCGTCGACGAGGACAAGCGGAACGAGAACCACTGAACGAGAACGGCTGACACGGCGCACCGACCTGCGAGGACCCACCTGCGAGGCGATCGACCCATGACGGACAAGAAGATCATCACGGTGTTCGGTGCCACCGGGCGCCAAGGCGGCGGCCTCGTCCGGGCCGCCCTGGCCGACCACGACGGTGACTTCCACGTACGTGCCGTCACCCGGCGCCCGGACTCGGAGGCCGCCCAGGAACTGAAGCGGCTGGGCGCCGAGGTGGTCCGGGCCGACATGGACGAGGAGGCCAGTCTCGCGCCGGCGTTCGAGCACGCGTACGGCGCGTTCCTGGTCACGAACTTCTGGGAGCACGGGTCCGCCGAGCGGGAGAAGGCCCAGGCCCTGGCCCTCGCGCGGGCCGCCTCGCACGCGGGCGTGCAGCACGCGGTCTGGTCCACGCTGGAGGACACCCGCGACTGCATCCCCCTGGACGACGACCGGATGCCGACCCTGCAGGAGCACTACAAGGTGCCCCACTTCGACGCCAAGGCGGAGGCGGACCGCTACTTCACCGAGGAGGGCGTGCCCACGACGTTCCTCCGCACGACGTTCTTCTGGGAGAACCTGCTCGGCGTGTACGCCCCGCAACGCGATCAGGACGGCGTCCTGAGTCTGGGATTCCCGATGGGCGAGAGCAGGCTCTCGGGAATCGGGGTGGACGACATCGGCAGGACCGCCCTCGCCATCCTGCGCGGCGGCGCCGACTTCGTCGCCGCGACGATCAGCATCGCGGGAGAGCACCTCAAGGTCGCCGACATGGCCGCCGCGCTCACCGACGCCGTCGGTGAACCGGTGCGCTACCGGCCTCTCACCCCGGACGAATGGCGCGCCCAGGGAACCCCCGCCGCCGAAGAGAGGGGGAACATGTTCCAGTACTACGCGGAGTGCGAGCACCGCTTCACCGCGGCCCGGGACCTCCTCGCCGTCCGCGAACTCGACCCCGCCCTCCAGGACTTCGCCACCTGGCTCGCCGCCCACCAGAAGCAGCTGCGCACGGCCTGGGCGTAGCCCGGGGGGTCTGTCGTGACCGGTGCGGAAGGGAGAGTCCCATGGTGCTGGCGGCAGCGGATGTGATCGGCGCTCCCTGCTGGCTCAGCCTGGCGGCGCACCACCGCGAGGCGGCGGAGCGCTTCTACGGCGCCGTCCTGGGGTGGACGTTCCGGCAGGGCCGCTTCGGCCGGGCCTTCTCGGTGGCCGAGATCGACGGCGTCCCGGTGGCCGGCATCGGGGCCGTGGCGGCCGAGTTCGCCGTACCGGTGGCCTGGACGCCGTACTTCGCCGTGGACGACGCCGACGCGGCCGTGGCCCGGGTGCGGGAGCGGGGCGGCACGATCGGGGTGGGACCGGTCTCGTTCCCGCCCGGCGGCCGGGCCGCCCTGGCGGCGGACCGCGAGGGGGCCACCTTCGGCGTCTGGGACGGCAGCGTCCTCGCCGAGTGGAGCGTCGGCGCGGAACGGTCTCCGGCCTGGCTGGAGCTGCACACGGGCAACGCGTTCGACGCCGCGCTCTTCTACGGCGAGGTGCTGGGCTGGGGCCGGGACGGCTGTTGCGACACCTCGTACGAGGAGGATCAGGTCGTCCTCCGCCGGGCAGGGCGCCCCGTGGCCAGGCTCAACAGCGGACCGGTGGAGGAGGCCGCGCCGAGGCCGCAGCTGCGACCCCGGTGGCTGGTCCACTTCAAGGTCTCGGACCTGCACGGGACGGTCGCGCGCGCCCTCGAGAACGGCGGGAGCACGGTGAGCGGCGCGGAATGGGGCAGCGACGACCGGCAGGTGACGCTCCGGGATCCCGAGGGCGGGCTGTTCACCCTCGACCGGGCCGACGCCGCGCAGCCCCCCGCGTGAGCCGCCTTCGTCGGAGCGCGGAGGCACGCTCCGTCAGGGCGCGGCGGTCAGGCCGGCCAAGGTGCCGATCATCTGCACCTGGTGGTCGAAGTACTCGTCGCGCGCCTCGATCATGTCGTTCAGCCGGCCGAAGGTCTCGAAGCCGACGAGGCCGAACAGGTGTGTCCACAGTGTCAGCGCCATCGCGAGCAGATCCTCGTACGACGGGGGGCCCTGCGTCTCGGGCAGCTCACCCGGCCAGTGGTTCATGAGCCGGGTCAGGTCCTCGCGTACCGCCGCGGGCAGCGGCCTGACGGGGATCGCTGCGTGCTGCGACGCGGTGCCGGCGCTGTCGAAGAGGATGCCGCTCAGTGTGATCAGCACCCTCGCCGCGGGGCTCACCGTGTCCTCCGGGGCGGCGTAGCCGGGCACCGGGCTGCCGTAGATCAACGCGTACTCGGCCGGATGCGCCAGCGCCCAGGCACGCACCGTGCGGCAGACCGTCAGCCACCGGCCGCCGGCGTCCGCCCGCGGCACGGCCGCCTCGGCCGCCGCCACCGAGGCGCCCACATCCTCGTAGGCCTCGGTGATCAGAGCGGTGAGCAGGGCATCACGGCTGTCGAAGTAGCGGTAGAGCGCCGAGGGCACGAGACCGGCATCGCGCGCCACGGCGCGCAGGGAGAGGTTCGCGCCCTCCGAGGCGAGATGTCGTCGGGCGACGGCGAGGATCTCCTCCCTGACCCCGGCGCGCAGGCGCTCGCGGAGCGTCTTACTCGTCATGCTGCGGATTCTCGCACACGGTCGAGAACAGGGAACTGATCAGAGAACAGCGTTCTTGACAGAGAGCAGTGCTCACGTCAGGCTGGGGACGTGAACAGAGAACACTGTTCTCTTCGATCTCCCGCACTTGGAGGTGCGCTGTCATGTCGATGCATCTGATCGTCGGAGCCGGGCCGATCGGTACCGCGACCGCGAGCCTGCTCGCCGACCGTGGCGAGCGGGTCCGTCTCGTGACGCGACGCGGGACCGGTCCGGACCGCCCGGACATCGAGAAGGTGGCGGCCGACGCGTCCGACCCCGCCGCCCTGACCGAGCTGGCCGAGGGCGCGACCGCGCTCTACAACTGCACCGGCGCTCCCTACGACCGGTGGCTGACCGACCTGCCGCCGCTGGCCACGGCATGCCTGGCCGCCGCCCGGGCCTGCGGCGCCGTGCTGGCCACCACCGGCAATCTCTACGGTTACGGACCGGCCGACGGCCCCCTGACCGAGCGGAGCCCCCTGCGCGCGACGGGCCCCAAAGGCCGCCTCCGGGCCCGCCTCTGGCAGGAGGCCCTGGCCGCTCACGAAGCCGGTGACGTGCGGGTGACCGAGGTGCGCGGCTCGGACTACCTCGGCGCGGGGACCCAGTCGCTGCTGACCTCGCTCGTCCTGCCGAAACTGCTCGCCGGCGCGCGCGTGAGCGTCCCCGCCGACCTGAACGCCCCGCACAGTTGGACGTACGCCGGCGACGTCGCCCGCACCCTCGTGGCCGCCGCCGCCGACGAACGCGCCTGGGGCAGGCCCTGGCACGTCCCCACCGCCGCTCCGGTCTCCATGGCCGAACTCGCCGCCCGGGCCGCCGTACTGGCCGGTGTCGCGGCCCCTCGCCTGTCCACCATGCCCACGGCGGTGCTCTGGCTCGGCGGGCTCGGCAACCCGATCGTCCGCGAACTCCGCGAGACGCAGTACCAGTTCCGCCGCCCCTTCGTGCTCGACTCCTCGGCCGCCACCGACGCGTTCGGCATCGAGCCCCGGCCGATCGAGGACTCCCTGCGCGAGACCGTGGCCTGGCTGGCGGACAACGACGCGGCACACGCGAAGCGGTGACCGCCCGGACTCCCGCCTCAGTCCGGCATGTCCGCGCGGGAGGAACGCGTCCCTTCCCCGTCCTCCCGCGTGTCGAAAGCGTCGCGGGCGCGCTCGATGGCCGGCAGGTGCTCCGCGGCCCAGGCCAGCAGGACGTCCACGGGGTCACGGAGGGTCTTGCCGAGCGGCGTGATGCGGTACCTGATCGCGACGGGGCGCGTGGAGACGACCTCGCGGTCGATGACGCCGTTGCGCTCCAGCCGGCGCAGCGTGGCCGTGAGCGACTTCTGGGTGACCGCCGGGATGGCGCGGCGCAGTTCGTTGAAGCGGCAGGGGCGTTCGCAGAGCTCGTTGAGGACGCTGAGGGACCACTTGTCGAGCACCTGGTCGAGCAGTTCGCGGTGCGGGGCGTCGATGCGGAACTCGTCGTCGGTATCCATGGCGAAACCTGGTCTCGTTGAAGTGTCCTTTTTCTCCTAAGTAGCGTAGCGATACCTGATCCGCGAAGGAGAAACAGCCATGACCGTCACGCACTTCACCCCGGAGGGCATGCTGCAGCCCACCCCGTACCACCACGTGGCCGTGGGCACCGGGTCCCGGCACGTCCACGTCAGCGGACAGATCGCACGTCGCGCCGACGGGACGCCGGTGGCGCCGGGCGACCTCGCCGGCCAGGTCGCCCAGGCGCTGCGGAACACGGCCCTCGGGCTCGGCGGAGCCGGCGCGACGTTCGACGATGTCCTGCGGCTGACGTTCTACGTGACCCGGTGGAGCCCGGACAGGATCGGCGACTTCATGGCCGGTGTGGAGGCGGTCGCCGACGAGATCGGCCTGCGGCTTCCGATGCCGCCCGCCTCCCTCATCGGTGTCGACCACCTCTTCGAGCCGGATGTGCTCGTCGAGGTCGAGGCGACCGCCGTCATCGACTGATCCCGGGTGGCGGGCGCCGGTCCGAGTGCGTCAGATCCGGTGCGCCGGTGTGCCGAAGTACCAGTTGCCGGGCGCGTCCGGATCGGGGCTGGTGAAGTACTCGGTGACGGCCCTGCGGAGTTCGGCCCGGGTGAGGGTACCGTCACCGTCCCGGTCGAGGCGCCGGAACCCGGTGCGAATCTTGGCCTTGATGGATTCCTGCGGGAACAAACGCTCACCCAACTCGTTCGCTCGGACACGACGGATGCCCCGCCGTGCAGGCGTTGAGCCGTTCCGTCGAAGGCTAGGTCCGGTCGACGCGACCCCGTGGCCGAAGATCAAGTCTGGCCCATTTCCTTCCGAAGTTTGATCCGGCCGACGACTGGTACGCGTCACGCCAGAGGGCGCGTCACCGGCGGCCCGGGCCGTGGGGCTGCGCGGTGTCGGGCGGGGTCGGTTCGGTGGTGGGGTCGTCGGGTGCCGTGGGCGTGCGGTGTCGGTGGCGGCGCCAGTACCAGAGTGCGCCGACGGCGGCGGACGCGGCGGCCAGGGCGATGCCGAGGACCGGCCAGCTGCTGTCGGCGATGCGCAGACCGGTCAGGAAGGTCACGACGGCCAGGGCGATGGGAACGAGGAGCGACAGGAGCGCGCGGAACGCGGCCGCCACGGCCTCCGGCGCGGCTCGGGAGACCGACGGGCGCTGGACGGCCGCGCCGTCGCCGAAGTAGTAGGCGAGCACGCGCTTCGTCAGGCGGGCGTCCGCGCGCCGGTAGGACACCGCCATGTACGGCAGCCAGACGAGGGGGGCGACCAGTCCGACCAGGAACACCACGGCGAGGAGCAGCCACCGCCAGGTGCGGACGGCGGCCCGGCGTACGCGCCCGCCCTCGCCCTGGTCCTCCTCGCTCGGCGTGATCACGCCGAGCAGGCGGGCCATCCGCACGGTGATCCCCCACAGGGCCGTCCAGCGCCTCCGGCGGACCGGTGCGCCGACGGCGGGCGCGGTCCGGACGAGCGCGGCCCGGGCCTGACCCACGTCCTCGTACACGCCCTGGAGGACGAGGAGTTCGGCGGCGCGGGTGCCGTCGGTCGGATCGCGGCCGTCGAGGGCGGCCAGTTCCAGGATCGTCCGCGCCTGGCTGAGCAGGGCCGCGCAGAACGCGAAGGGGACCAGCACGATGAACGGTCCGCCGACGAGGGCTCCCTCCGACACGACCCTCCGGCGGCCGCTCGCGACGACCCGGGCCCGGAGCTCCTGCTCGGTGGCGTCCGGGTGCTCCCGCCGGAGCCGGGCGACCGTCTTCGGCACGGCCGGCCCGTTGCGCCGGACGGCGAAGTCGGCGAGGAGTTCGGGCAGGTGCCCGGGATCGGTGACGACGAGCGAGAGCAGCGCGCGGGCCGGCGAGGACTCCTTGCGGACCGCCGTGCCGTCGGCCGTGGCCGGGCGGCTGCGGGGAAGCCGTACGGCGGCCGCCAGCCCGACGAGCCCGACGACGGCGAGGGCGATCATCGCGACGGCGTAGGCCCCGGTGGACAGTCCGGCCACGAGGATCGTGCCGGCGATGGCCGTGCCCATCGAGGAGCCCAGGTTGGACACGCTGCGGGAGAGCCCGGAGATCTCGCCCTGCCGCTCCTCGGGGAAGCTCGACTGGACCACGTTGACCGAGGGGGTCAGCATGACCCCGAGGCCCAGTCCGAGCAGGAGGAGCCCCGGTACGAAGGCCCAGGCGCTCCGCAGGCCGTACACCAGCGCGATCAGGACGGCGATGCCGACGAGGGAGACGACGAAGCCCGTGATCACGAGGGTGCGCTGGGGCCGCCGTTTCGCGAGGCGTTCGGCGGCCAGGGACGAGACGAGCAGCCCGAGCGTGGCCGCCGTGAACACGACGCCCGTGCCGATCGCGCTGTACCCCCGCACGACCTGCAGGTACGCCGCCACCGTGAACGAGGCCCCCATCAGCATCAGCCACTGCACGTTCTGGGTGACGAGGCCCAGGTTGGCAACACGATCGCGGAACAGGCTGGTGGAGATCAGCGGCTCCTTCCCCGCCGCCTCGCGGGCGCGGGCGAGGCGGAAGAACCACAGCAGGGCGAGGGCGCCGAGGGCGAGCAGACCGAGCGTCAGCCAGAGGCTCTCGTCGGCGGCGAGGACGCCCATGACGACCAGGGTCAGCCCGACGGCCGAGAGGACGGCTCCGGCGGTGTCGAAGGGGCGCGTCCGGTCGGGCGGCACGGGGTCCTCGATGTGACGGCTCAGCAGAACGATCACCGCGATGACCAGGGCCTGGAAGCCGAAGGAGGCGCGCCAGCCCAGCCATGTGGTGATGAGGCCGCCGATCAGGGGCCCGGCCGCGGCGCCCACGCCGCCCGCCGCCATGACGACCCCGAACGCCCGGGCCCGCGAGGTGACGTCCCGGAAGAGGAGCGTCGTGAGGATGTAGGCGGGCGGGATGAGCAGGGCCGTGCCGATGCCTTCGAGGATGGAGTTGCCGAGGATCAGCACGCCGAGGCCCGGGGCGACGGCGCTCAGCAGGGCGCCGATGCCGTACACGACGAGGCCGAGCAGGAAGCAGCGCTTGCGGCCGTACCGGTCGCTCAGCCTGCCGCCCGGGATCATCAGTGCGGCCATGACGAGCAGGAAGAGCGTGATCGCGACCTGCACGCCCTGCACCGTGGTGTCGAGGTCCTCGCTGATGTCGTTGATCATCACGTTCATGTTCGAGCCGGCGAAGCTGCAGATGAACTGCGCCAGCGCGACGGGGACGAGGACCCGTCGCAGGACCTTCGCCGAGCGACCCGGCAGCCCTGTCCCAGCCATCGGACGGCTCTCAGCCACCGGTCGGCGCCGTGCGAGGTCCGGCATCGGCCGGGGTCTCCGACGCGTCGAGCACGTCGTCCAGCGCCATGGCCGCGGCGATCAGCGCGAGGTGGGTGAACGCCTGGGGGAAGTTGCCGAGTTGTTCGCCGGACGGACCGATCTCCTCGGCGAACAGGCCCACGTGGTTCGCGTAGGTGAGCATCTTGTCGAAGGCGTAGCGGGCCTGTTCGATCCTGCCGGACCGGGCCAGCGCCTCGACGTAGAGGAAGCTGCACAGGTTGAAGGTGCCCTCCGAGCCCCGCAGCCCGTCCGGGGAGGCGGCGGGGTCGTACCGGTAGACGAGGCTGTCGCTGACCAGTTCCTCGCCCATCGCGTCGAGGGTGGTGAGCCAGCCCGGGTCGCGCGGGGAGAGGAAGCCGACCCTGGGCATCAGCAGCAGCGACGCGTCGAGGACGTCGGTCGCGTAGTGGTGCACGAACGCCTGGCGTTTCTCGCTCCAGCCGCGCTCGACGAGCTGACGGAAGACGGCGTCGCGGGCGCCGGTCCAGCGGGCGAGGTCGGCGGGCCGTGAGTGGGTGGTCGCCAGACGCAGGCCGCGGTCGAGGGCTACCCAGGTCATGAGCCTGCTGTGGGTGAAGTCCTGGCGCCCGCCGCGGGTTTCCCAGATTCCCTCGTCGGGCTGGTCCCAGTGGTCGACGAGCCAGTCGAGCCCGTCGCTGAACGCCTTCCAGCCGCGGATGGCGCCCATGTCGTCCCCCACGGAGAGGGCGTCGGCGGCCTCGCCGTAGATGTCCAGCTGGAGCTGGTCGGCCGCCGCGTTGCCGGCCCGCACGGGTGCCGAGGCCAGCTGCTGGACGGTCGGTTCCTCGCCGGCGGACGGCTCCACGGTGAGCCGGCAGTAGCCGCCGCGCTCGCTGTCCAGGAGCGAGGCGAAGACGCTCGGGGAGTCGAAGCGAGGAGTGCACCACCAGTGGATCGTTCCGCCGGCGGACACGAGCGCGGCCGTCTGGAGATCGCCGACCATGCCGTGGTCGGCGATCGGCGGATAAGCGTTCACGGTTCCTCCTTCGCCGGCGGGCGGTCCACTCGGACCCGGCCGCCCGGACCCGCCGCTCGGACCGGCCCCTCTGACCGGCTCGGGCCGGGCCGCTCGGTCCGGCCGCCCCGCCTCGGTCGTCGGCGGCGCGAGCCGGGCACTCGGCAACGCCACGCCCGGCTCGACCGGCCCACGCCCGGGCGGCTCGGGCGCCGGGCCGGACGCAGCGGAGACCGCTGAACGATCCGTCGCCCGATGAGCGACCGGGGCGACGGGGGCCCGCCCCTCTCCCAGCCTGCGCGCTGCGGCGGCGGGGCGCATGCCGGGAAGACGTCGGCTCAGGACCCCGGCCGGGGACGTACCTGCTGGTGAGAGGGCCGCGAGCCGATGCGCCGGGCACCGGTACGGAAAGGCTGGGAAGCTGGGACAGGACGCTCTGCACCAGACAGAACGCTGACGGAACGGCGGTGATGAGCGCCGTGGCCGAGAGGGAAGACCACCCCCGGGAACCGACCGCCCCCCGTGCCGATCCGGCCGGGCCCCTTGCCGATCCGGCCGCACCCCATGCCGATCCGCCCGGACCCCTTGCCGATCCCCTGGGGGACCCGTTCCTGCGCACCCGGTTCGCCCTCCCCGCACCGCCGACCGCCTTCCTGCGGCGGCAGCGGCTCGTCGACCACCTCGACCAGGCGCTCCGGACCCCGTTGACCCTGCTCAACGGCCCGGCGGGGGCGGGAAAGACCCTTCTGGCCGCCGACTGGGCCGCGGGGCTCCGCACGCCGGTCGCCTGGCTCACGGTCGAGCCGGGGGACCGGCGGCCCGGGGTGTTCTGGGCGTACGTCCTCCAGGCCCTGAGGGCGGGCGGCGCCCCGGTGTCCGGGGCGGTCGGGACGCCGGCGACCGCGGCCGGTGTGGACCACGGCATGCTCACGGCGCTGGCCGCCGAGCTGCACGACCGGGATCGTCCCGTGGTCCTCGTGCTCGACGACTACGACTGCGTGCCCGCTCCGGAAGTCGCGGAGCAGCTGGAGTTCGTGCTGCACCACGCCCGGCCGGGACTGCGCCTCGTCCTCGTCACCCGCACCGAACCGCTGCTGCCTTTGCACCGCCACCGGGCGGCCGGCGAGCTGACGGAGATCCGCGCCGCCGAGCTCGCGTTCACCCCCGAGGAGGCCGCCGCCCTCCTCGACCTGCACGGCCTGGACCTGCCGGCCCCGGCTTCGCGCGCCCTGGTGCAACGGACCCGGGGCTGGGCCGCCGGCCTGCGCCTCTTCGCGCTGGCCGCGCGGGAGAGCGCCGACCCGGAGCGGTACCTGAAGGAGTTCGAGGCGGGTCACAGCACGGTCGCGGACTTCCTGCTCGCCGAGGTCCTCAAGGGCCGGACGGAGGAGACGCAGGACCTCCTGCTGCGGGTCAGCATTCTGGAGCGCTTCTGTCCCGACCTGGCCGACGCCCTGACGCTCCGGAACGACGCCGAGCCCCTGCTCGCCGGGCTGCACCGGGACAACGCCTTCGTCGAGCACCTCGGGCACGGGTGGTACCAACTCCACCCGCTGTTCGCGGAGATACTGCGGGCGCACCTGCGCGAGCGACTGCCGGGGGTCGAGCCCGAGCTGCACCGGCGGGCCGCGCACTGGATGGCGCGCGAGGGGCTCCTGCCGGAGACCCTCGCCCACGGCGCCGCAGCCGAGGACTGGGACCTCGCCGCCGGCGCCCTCGTCGACGACCTGGCCATCGGCCAGCTCTTCACCGGCATGCGCACGGACGACCTGACCGAGCTGTTCTCCCGTATGGGGCCCGAGGCGAGGAGTCCCGCGACGGACCTCGTGCGCGCCGCCCGTGACCTGTCCCGCTGCGATCTCCCCCACGGTCTGGCCCATCTGCGCCACGCCGCGGAGCGCATGTCCGACGACGCGGCCGCCCGGCTGAGCTGTGCGCTCCTGGAAGCGCTGGCGGCGCGGCTCACCGGCTGCCCGCCCCGGGGCGAGCGGGCGGCCGAGGCCGCCGACGTCCTGCGGCAGGAGATTCCGGCGCACCTCCTGGAGAAGCATCCCGAACTGACCGCTCTGCTGTGGACGCATCTGGGGTCGGCGCAGCTGTGGGCCGGGCAGTTCGACGACGCGCACGACGCCCTGGCCGCCGCGGCCGGGACCACGGGAGGAGCCGCCACCGTACTCCCCCGGCAGGAGGCGATGGGACACCTGGCGCTGCTCGACTATCTCAACGGCTGGCTCGACCGGGCGGAGCGCAAGGCCCTGGCGGCCGTGTCCGAGGCGGAGCGGGCGGGCCTGCCGCGGCCGCCGGGCTCCGGCATCGAGCGGCTGGTCCTGGCCGCCGTGGCCGTCGACCGCCATGAGCTGAGCCGGGCGCAGGCCCTCCTGGACGAGACCGCGCGGCTTCCCTCGGGGACGCGCGATCCGGTGCCCGCCGCGGGGCGCGCGCTCGTCACCGCACGTCTGCTGCTGGCGAGGGGCAAGGGCCGGGCCGCCGTCGAGGCGGCGGACCCGGCCGTCTCCGCCGTCATGCCCTCCCCCTGGGCGGCGGGCCACGAGGCGCTCGTCGCCTCCGCCGTCCACCTCGCCGAGGGACGGCCGGACGAAGCCGCCGCGCAGCTGGGCGAGGTGACGGCGGATCAGCCGATGTGGGCCGCGGAGGCCGCGGCGATCCAGCTCGCCGCAGGGCGTCCCGAGACGGCCGTCGACCTGCTCGACCACATCCGCAGCGACGGACGGACCGGTCCGGCGGTGACGGTGACGGCGGCCCTGGCGCGCGCCCGGGCCGCGGTGCGCGCGGGAGATCCGGCCACCGCCCAGCGGCTGGTCGGGCGGGCGCTTCTCGACGCCCGGCGCGAGCGGCTGCGGCGTCCCTTCCTCGACGCGGGCCCGTGGATCCGGCCCCTGCTGGCCTCGGCGCCGCTGCACGAGCTCGCGGCGGGCTGGCTCGTTCCGGGTCGGCCCCGTGGCGACGAGGCCGTCACGAGGGAGGCGGATGCCTCGACGCTCGTCGCCGTGGAGCTCAGCGGACGCGAGCACGACGTGCTGGAACGGCTGGCCCGGATGATGTCGACGGAGGAGATCGCCGCGGACCTCTACGTGTCGGCGAACACGGTGAAGACCCACCTCAAGAGCGTCTACCGGAAGCTCGCCGTGAACCGGCGCAGTGACGCGGTGCACCGCGCGCGCGACCTGGGGCTTTTGTGAGGACCCTCGGCGCGGGGCCGCCGACGGGCACCCTCCGGTTCCGCCCCTTCCCCCGTGGCGGGTGAGGTGCGGGGGGCTCGTTCGTGGCCGAATGGTCCGAGGGCCGGTACGGACGGCCACGGTGACCGGCCACCGCACCCCGCGCGAGAAGGGAGCCGCAGGTGTCCAGAACCGGCGCGACCACGACCCGCAGGGAAATCCGGGCCGAGCGCCGGGCCGAACGCCGCGCCCACGCGGACTACACGGGCGGCGTCTACGGTTCCATGCTCGCGGCCTCCGTGGTGCTCGGCGCCGGCTCGCTGGGCGATTTTCCCCGCTTCGAACTGGTGCTGCTGCTCCTGCTGACGAGCGTGGTGTTCTGGGTCGCGCACGTGCACGCCCAGTTGTTCGGGGCGCGTCTGGCGCAGCGGGTGCCGGACCGTCGTGTGGTGCTGCGCGTGTGCCGTGACGAGTGGCCGATCGTCAACGCCTCGCTGCCGCCGGCCGCCGCGGTGGCCGTCAGCCCGCTCCTGGGCCTGGACGTCCGCGGCGCCCTGTGGCTGGCCCTCGCCGTCGCCGTGGCCGGGCAGGTGGGGTGGTCCGTGGCCGCGGCGTACCGGGCCGGCGCCTCGAGGCGGCTGACGGCCGTCACGGCATCGGTCAATCTGGTGCTCGGCCTGCTGATCGTCGGTCTCAAGCTCGTTCTGACGCATTGAGCGCGGAGAGGATCGGAGGGACGGACAGGGCCGACCACCGGACAGCCTGTGAGGGGACAGCTGGTGCGCTACGAGATCCGAGTCGAGGGACACCTGTCGGAAACGCTGGTCAAGGCCTTCCCGGAACTGGGCCACGTGGTGATCTGCGGCCAGACGGTGCTGTTCGGCCCCGTGGTGGACGAGGCGCATCTGTACGGACTGCTGGCGCGCTGCCAGTCGCTGGGACTGCGCGTCGTGGAGATGCGGCCGCTCCCGGAGTGACCGGCGCCGTCGGGGACGGATCACCCGCCGCGGGTGATCCGTGCTGGATGACGCGGGTGACGCTGGAGGGGTCGGCCTTCCGCACAAGGAGGAGTCATGACCATGTCGCCTGAGCCCGTGCCGCGCACGGACCGGCAAGGAAGTCGGCAGCCATGAACCCGGCGACGGCCCCGGAGCCGGGCGGCGGCGCGGGCGCGCGGCACGCCTTGACGGCCGAGGAACGAGCGGAGTACGAACGGCTGCGCCGCCACACGGCGGTGCGCCACCGGCGGCTGCGCAGGGCCGGCTCCGTGGTCCTCCTCCTGCTCGCGCTGCTGCTGGCGCCCCTGGCCGTCGTGGCGGCCTGGGTCCAGGACACGGTGTCCGACACCGACCGTTACGTGGCGACGGTGGCCCCGCTGGCGTCCGAGCCTCCGGTCCAGGAGGTCGTGATCAACCGGCTCACGGACCGCGTGGTGGCGAACGTGGACGTCGCGGCGGTGACGGACGCGCTCACCAAGGCGCTCCAGGACGCCGGGGCGCCTCCTCGGGCCGTGGACGCCGCCGAGGCCCTCGAAGGACCGCTCCGCAATGCCGTCACGACCGTCGTCGACCGTACGGTCACCCGCGTGATCACCGGCGACGCCTTCCAGCAGGTGTGGGAGGGCGCCAACCGCCGCTCGCACGCCGCGGTGATGAACATGCTCACCGGTGAGCGCGACGGCGCCCTGCGCGCCGACGGCGGGACCGTCCGGCTGGACGTGGGCGAGGTCGTCGACCAGGTCCAGGAACGGCTCGTCGACGCCGGCTTCGAGAAGGCCGCCGCCATCCCCGACACCGACCGGACGATCACCCTGTTCGAGACGGAACAGCTCGGCAAGGCCCAGGACGCCATGCGCCTGCTGGACATCGTCGGCGTCTGGCTGCCCGTCCTGGCCGTGGTGCTCGCCGGGCTCGCCGTGTGGACGGCTCCGGCGCACCGGGTGATGCTGATGGTCACGGCGACCGGATTCGCCGTGATGATGGTGCTGCTCCTCGTCGCGCTCGCCGTCATGAGGCGGGTCTACCTGGACTCTGTCCCGCCCACGGCGCTGCCGCCCGACGCGGCCGCGGCGATCTTCGACACGTTCGTGCGCTTCCTGAAGGACAGCACGCGCACCCTGCTGATCGTGTCGGTGATCACGGCCCTGGTCGCCTACCTGTACGGCCCCGGACGCCCCGCCCGAGCCGTCCGCGCGACGACGGACCGGGGGACGACGGCCGCCGGCCGGGCACTGCGCCGCGCCGGAGTGCGCACCGGTTCCACCGGGCACTGGCTGGCGGGCCACCGGGCGTGGACCACCGGCGGCGTCATCGCGGCCGCGGTGCTCACGCTGGTGCTCTGGAACCATCCCACCGTCGGAGTGGTGGCGCTGGTCGTCGGCGTCTCCGTGGCGGTGCTGCTGCTCCTGGCCGTGTGCGCGGCCGCCGCCGGGCCCGACGACCGGACGGCACACGGGGCGCCGTCGTGAGGGGCGCGACGGTGAAGCGCGGGTGCCCCGGCACGCTCACTCACCCGTGCCGGGTGAGGCCCGCGGCCCGTGCTGCGGGCACCCTGAAGGCGTCACAGCGCCGATGCCGCGGCGACGCCCGGCGCGGATGCCGTGCCGACGCCCGGAACGGAGAACGGACATGACCGGACAGACCTATCTGGCGTACGACTTCCCGCTGCTGAGCGCCTTCTGGACCATGCTGTGGTTCTTCCTGTGGATCCTCTGGTTCATCCTGCTCTTCCGGATCATCACGGACATCTTCCGTGACGACCGGCTGAACGGGTGGGCGAAGGCCGGCTGGCTCGTGTTCTGCATTCTCCTGCCCTTCCTGGGCGTGTTCGTCTACGTGATCGCCCGCGGCAAGAACATGGGCCGCCGGGAGATCGCCCAAGCACGCGCACAGCAGGAGCAGTTCGACGCCTACATCAGGGACACCGCAGGCGGGGGCCGCACCAGCAGCGTGGACGAACTCGCCAGGCTGGCCGAGATCCGGGACCGGGGCGACATCACGGACGAGGAGTTCCAGAAGGCGAAGCAACTGGTCCTGAGCGGCCACGGTCCGGCGGGCTCCGGCTCGACGGCCCGCCCCTCCGGCACGTGAACGTCCGCCCACGAGAAACGAGGCCCACGATGACCACGACACCCACCCGGCCCGCGTACACGGCGAAGCAGAGCTGGGCCACCGGCCTGACGGCCTTCGCCGCCGTGATGCTCCTCCTCGTCGGCGTGCTCGACATCTTCCGGGGCATCATGGCCATCGCCGAGGACGACGTCTTCGTCACCACACGCAGCTACGTGTTCGAGTTCGACCTCACCAGCTGGGGCTGGATCCACCTCGTCCTGGGTGTGATCGCCGTGATCGTCAGCCTGGGGCTGTTCAAGGCCGCGGTCTGGGCGCGCGTCGCGGGCGTGGCCATCGCCGCGCTCGTCATCATCGCGAACTTCCTCTCCGTGCCGTACCACCCGGTGTGGTCGATCCTGATGATCGCCTTCTCGGGCTTCGTCATCTGGGCCCTGTGCGTCGTCCCGCGCGGTGACCTGCTCGACACCCCGACGCGCGGCATGTGAGGAACCACCCCGCCCGACTCAGGGTGTCAGTCCGCGTCCGGCTCCTCGGGCGCGGACTGCGCGGTGCGGTGGACGCTGTGGACGGCCCGGACGTCCTCCGGGACCGCGGGGGGCGGGACCGAGGCGCAGTGCTGTTCCAGGCGGCGGCGGATGCTGGTGGCGATGCCCTTGCCGAGGACGTAGCGGGTGGGGGTAGCGGCTCGGGGGGCCGTGTCGAGAAGGCGGTGGGCCTCGCGGCTGCGGAGCCCGGTGTGGGCGAGGACCAGGTGGGTCAGCCGGTGTGCGCGGGCGGTCAGGGCCTCGCCGATGGCGGTCGTGGCGGCGAGGTCCAGATGGTTGTCCGCCGCGCCCAGGGTGCCCGCGGCGCGGACCCGGCCGAGGTCCAGGAGTTCGACGCCCGCGCCCGCCGCGGCCGCGACCAGGCGGGCGGCGGCCTGCGGGCCGATGCCGTTGCTGGCGACGGAGAGCCGCGTGGTCCGGCCGTACGGGGCGCGCTCCAGGGCCCGTGCGAGGAGCAGCGCCCCCTCGTCGCCCAACCGGGCCGCCGACACGTACAGTTCGCCGATCGCGCCGGCGGCGAGGAGCGCGGCCAGCGGGGCGGCGCCGGTACGGCCGAGTGCGTTGCCGCCGACGAAGAGGCGCTCGATGCGGCGGCCGTCGGAGGCGGCCGTGAGCAGCGCCTCGGCGAGCACGGCGAGCCCCGCCGGGTCGAGGCCGGTCTGCACGAGGTCCAGGGTGCGCAGCTCGGACGCGGCGGCGACGAGGTCGGCGGCGGCCCGGCCGCCGCCCGGGCCGAGCGGGTTGCGCTTGAGCCAGACGCCGCGGACGACGTGCTCCGAGGCGCGCAGTCCGTCGGCGATCCGGCAGGCGCCGCCCGCCGTGATGCCGTTGCAGCCGAGATACAGCGTCTCCACCCCGGCGCCCACGGTGCGCTCGGCGACCCCGGCCGCGCCGTCGTCGCCGAGCCCGTCGGTGCCGAGCAGCAGATGCCGGACGCGGGGCGGGCCGGCGGTGTCGCCGAGGGCCTCGGCGATCAGCGCGGCGCCCTCCGGGCCGAGGGCCTGCTTGCACAGGTCGAGCCGCCCGTCGGGCATCGCCGTCCCGGCCGGGAAGTCGAGCCGCCGGTCGGCGGCCGCGCCCCCGCGCAGCCAGTCGAGCAGCGGCGCGAGTTCGGCCACGGACCGCGGCACCACCGCGGGCACGCCCGCGAAGGGCGCGTCGGTGCGCTCCGGCTCGTTCACCACTCCGCCTCCTGGTAGTCCTTCAAGAACACGCCGGCGACCGGCGCGCCCGCCTCGCCGCGCACGATCGGGTCGTAGACGCGCGCCGCGCCGTCGACGATGTCGAGCGGGGTGCGGAAGCCCGAGTCGGCGATGCGGTTCTTCTTCGGCAGCGGGTTCTCGTCGGTGATCCAGCCGGTGTCGACGGCGCACATGTGGACGCCCTGCTGGGCGAGTTCCGGTCCGCTGGTGCGGGTCAGCATGTTGAGCGCGGCCTTGGCCATGTTGGTGTGCGGGTGGCCGGCCGTCTTGCGGCGGGCGGCGAACCGGCCCTCCACCGCGGTGACGTTGACGACGTACCGGTTGGGCCGGGGCGAGGCGAGCAGCAGCGGCAGCAGCCGGTCGACCAGCAGGGCGGGCGCGAGCGCGTTGACGAGCTGGGTCTCCAGGAGCTCGGCCGGATCGAGCGAACCGAGCTTCGCGGACCAGGAGTTGACCGGGGCGTGGTCGGGCAGCAGGCCCGCCTCGTCGGCCTCCTGCAGGACGAGCGCCAGCGCGCCGCCCGCGGCCGGAGCCTCCAGGGCGCGCATCGGCGCGTACCCGGGGGCGTGCCAGACGCCCGGCGGCAGGGCGTCGGTCTCGCCGGCGGCGAGCAGCGCGTACGACTCGGGCGGCCGGCGCACGGTCTGGGCGGCGTTGTTGACGAGGATGTCGAGCGGCCGGCCCTCCTCGCGGAGCCGTTCGCAGAGGCCGAGGACCTGCCGCGGGTCGCGCAGGTCGACGGCGACGACGGTGAGCCGGTCGAGCCACGCCGCCGCGCTGCCGGGTTCGGCGCGGAACCGGCGCAGGGTGTCGTGCGGGAAGCGGGAGGTGACGAGGAGTTCCGCACCGTCACGGAGCATCATCAGCGCCAACTGGAAGCCGATCTTGACCCGGCCGCCGGTGAGCAGGGCGCGGCGGCCGGTGAGGTCGGTGCTCAGGGAGCGGCGGGCCGTGTTGTCGGCGGCACAGCCCGGGCAGAGCAGGTGGTAGAAGCCGTCGGCCTGTCGATAGAACGACTTGCAGACGTAGCACCGCCGGGGCCGCTCGTAGACGCCGCCTTCCCCGCCCTGGTCGGGCGTCAGCGGAGCGTCCTCGCGGCGGGCGACCGCGCCGGTGGCGGTGGCCGCGGCGACGGCGGCGTCGGCCTCGGTCCGGGCGGCCTTGAGGGACTTGCGGCGACGGGTCCGGCCGTCGCGCGCGAAGGACGCGGCGACCTGCTCGGCGCGGAGCCGGACCGGGTCGTCCGCGGGCAGGGCGCGCAGGCGGGCGACCGTACGGTCGAAGGCGGCGAGTTCCTCGTCGCTTATGTGCGCCGTGTCCGGACCGTCGGGCTCCGGGGCCGGGGCGATGTGCCCCCTGTCCATGTGCTCCGTGTCCCGGCCGTTGTGCTCCATGTCCGTGTCCCCGCCCCGCCCCGCCTCATGTACCGCCCCCGTGGTCCCGGCCGGATTCGAACCGGCGTGTCCCGTCTTTGCAAGACGGTGCGACTGCCTCTGCGCTACAGGACCGGGCTGCCCGGACGGTCGGATTCGAACCGACGTAGCCGACTTGCGAAATCGGAGCGCCTGCCTCTGCGCGACGTCCGGACAGTGCCGGAGATCATATCGTCGGTCCGGGCCGGTTCAGCGCGACGGGTACGTGCGGGGGTCGTCGTCGTACGCGCGGGCGCGCTCGCGGACCAGGTCGGGCAGCTCGCCGGAGGCCAGGTCGGCCAGGGTGGTGCCCTCCAGGACCTGGCGCAGGCTCGTGCGCACGGCGCGCCAGACGTCGGGGAGCGGGGCCGCGGCTCCGGGGTACTCGAGGCCGGTGAGCTTGAGGTCCCGGACGCTGACCAGGGGGCCGTCCATGGCGCGGATGACGTCGGCGAGGGTGATCTCGGCGGGCGGGCGGGCCAGCATGTAGCCGCCCTCGGGGCCGCGTTCGCTGCGGACGAGCCGGGCCTGGCGCAGTTCGCTGAGGACGACGAAGAGGAAGCGCACCGGGATGTCCTGGGCGCCGGCGACGTCCTCCGCCTTCCGGGGCCGCTCGGGGGACCGGGCGAGCTCCGCCATGGCCCGTACCGCGTAGTCCGTGCGCGCTGAGATCCTCACGGGCTCAATGTCTCACGGTTGGCGGGAAATGACGGACGCGGTGCGGCGGGCTTGTCTCTTCACATTGTTCATCGAGATAGTGAACTTCCCGGGCGCACGTCGTCCCCGCCCCGATTCCGGAGGTTCAGGTGGTTCCCGAGGTCCCCGAGTGTCCCGAGGCTTCTCCGTCGGCCGCGACCGGCCGCTCCGTGACCGCCGCGACCGCCCGGCCCGTCGTCGCCGTGGTCGGCGCGGGCGCCGCCGGGGCGCTGGTGGCCGTCCAGCTCTGCGAGACCGCCGCGCGACGCCGGACCCCGCTGGAGCTGGTGCTGATCGACCCCGCGCCGGAGGCCGGCCGGGGCGTCGCGTACGCCACGGAGGTCCCGGAGCACCGGCTCAACGTGCCGGTGGGCGGGATGAGTTGCTACCCGGACGATCCCGGCCATTTTCGGCGCTGGCTCTGCCGTCACGGCGAATCGACCGTCACCGCGGGCGACTTCGCGCCACGCCACCGCTTCGGCTCGTACCTCGCCGACACCCTGGGCCGGGCGATCATCACGGCCACCGGCACGGTCGCCGTGCGCCGGCTGCGCACCACCGCGACGCGCTGCGCCGCCCGCGGCACCGGCTTCGTCCTGGACCTCGCCGACGGCACCACCCTGGACGCCGACAGCGTGGTCCTGGCCACCGGCCCCGCGCCCGGCACGTCGTCCTGGGCGCCCCCGGAGCTGCGCGCCTCCGACCGGTTCGTCGCCCGCCCCTGGGCGCCGGGCGCCCTGGACGCGGTCGGTGACAGGGAAGACGTGCTGCTCGTCGGTGCGGGGCTGACCGCCGTCGACCTCGCCCTCGTCCTGGACCGGCCCGGCCGCACCGTGCACACCCTCTCCCGCAGCGGACTGCTCCCCCGGCCGCACGCCGTCGCCCCGCTCCCGCCGGTCCCGGTGCCGGACGGTCTGGCCGGGCTGCCGCTGGCCCGGCTGCGCGCGGTGCTGCGCCGCCATCTGGCCGCCTCGATGCGCGAGCACGGCGACTGGCGGCCCGCGATGGACGGCCTGCGCCCGCACATCGCGGCGCTCTGGGAGGGCCTGAACGACGACGAGCGGGCCGAGTTCCTGGGCCGCGACGCCACCCTCTGGAACGTCCACCGACACCGGATGGCCCCGACCACGGCCGAGGCGATCGCCCGGATCAGGGCGGCGCACCGGCTGCGGGTGCACGCCGGCCGGGTCGCGGGCGTCCGGCCGCTGGAAGACGGGCGGCTGGCCGTCTCCCTCGCCGACGGCCGCGAACTGCGGGTCGGCCGCGTGGTGGACTGCACCGGTCCGGGCCTGCGCGCGGACCGCGATCCGCTGTGGGCCGGGCTGCTCGCCGAGGGGCTCGCCGTCCCCGGCCCCCTGGGCATCGGCGTGGCCACGGACGGCGGCCGCCTGACGGACGCCGCAGGGAGTTCGGCGCGTCCGCTGTTCACGCTCGGCGCGCCCCGGCGGGGCGAGCTGTGGGAGACCACCGCGATCCCCGAGATCCGGGCCCAGGCCCGGGAAGTCGCCGAGGCGGTGCTCGCCCCGTCCGCCGCCCGGGTACGGCCGGTCCGCCGCCGGCCCACCGACCAGTTCGGGCTGCCGCTGTCCACGCACGCGGCGGCCGCGGCCGCGTACCGCTCCGGGCTCGGGCGGGTGGTGACGGTACGGGCCAAGGCCGCGGAGTCCTTCGTACGGGCGGTCGAACTCGACCCCGGCTTCGCGCTCGGGCACGCGGCGCTGGCGCTGCTCGGGCACGAGTGCGGCGCGGACGTCGACGTGCCCCGGGCGCTGGCCGACGCGCGGCGCGCCGCGAAGGAGCGCGGCGACGAGCGGGAGCGGTCCTTCGTCGAGGTGGTCGGCCGGCGGATCGGCGCCGACGACGGCGACCGGGCCCTCGTCGAGCACCTGGACCGGTACCCGGGCGACGCGCTGGCGTTGAGCACCGCGGTCCCGACGATCGCGTTCTCGGGCGTCGGCGACCTGGACGACAACCTGGCGCAGCGGCTGGTGGAGCGGACGGCGTCCGCGTACGACGGGCACTGGTTCCACACCTCGCTGCGGGCCTTCCTGCTGCAGGAGGAGGGACGGATCGACGAGGCCGGCGTCCTCGCCCGCGAGGCGCTGGCGGCGGAACCGGCCTCCGGGCACGCGGTGCACGCGCTGGCCCATGTCCACTACGAGTCCGGCGACCACCACGCGGGCCGCGACTGGCTGGACGGCTGGATCTCCGGGCACGGGCGCGGGGCGGTCCACCGGGCGCACTTCTCCTGGCACGTGGCCCTGCACGAACTGGCCCTGGACGACTCGGAGGCGGTGCGCCGCCGCTGGTTCGCCCAGCTCGCGCCGCGGCGGGTCAACGGGGTGCGGGCGCTGGTGGATTCGGGTTCGCTGCTGTGGCGGGCGCGGATGTGCCGCACCTGGCAGGGCCGGATGCCGGTCGACCACGTCCTCGACGCGGTGGCGGCGGATCTCGTCGAGCGCCCGGCCACCGCGTTCACGGCGCTGCACAGCGCGGTCGCCCTGACCGCGGCCGGCGACCTCGCGGCCCTGCGCCGGCTGCGCCGGCACGCGGCGGGCGCGGACGAGGTCCAGCGCGAGGTCGTCGCCCCGCTGTGCGCGGCCCTGGAGGCGGTCCTGGAGGAGCGCTGGCCGGAGGCGGTCCGCGGGCTGCGCGCCCTGCTGCCGACGCTGCGCCGGGTCGGCGGCAGCGCGGCGCAGCGGGAGGTGGTCGAGGAGACCCTGCTGTACGCCCTGGTCGAGTCGGGCCAGAGCGACGCGGCCCGCCACCTCCTGCGCACCCGCCTGGACCGCCGCGACTCGCCCCTGGACACCCGCCGTCTGGCGGCGCTCGGCGCCGGGCACTGAGGCGGTCGCGGGTCGCCGCCACTGGTGTCGGGTCCCGGCGGCTGACGGCAGGGCCGACGGGAGAGCACCCTCCGAGTACCCGCCCGGCCCGGCTCCGGACGTTTCACCCGCGAAAACGGACGGACGCCGGGCCCGGGCCGACTAGGTTGGGGTCATGAGCAACCTTGACCGTCAGCCCACGCCCAGCGTCTGCGGCGGACGTGGCTTCGTCGTCGCCGAGCCGGTACGGGAACTCCTGAGCCCGCGCCACGTCAAGCTCGGCGAGTCGACCGAGGTGCGCCGGCTGCTGCCCAACCTCGGCCGGCGCATGGTCGGCGCGTGGGCGTTCGTCGACCACTACGGTCCCGACGACATCGCGGACGAGCCCGGCATGCAGGTCCCGCCCCATCCGCACATGGGCCTGCAGACCGTCAGCTGGCTGCACGAGGGCGAGGTGCTGCACCGCGACAGCACCGGCAGCCTGCAGACCATCCGGCCGCGCGAACTGGGCCTGATGACCTCGGGCCGGGCGATCTCCCACTCGGAGGAGAGCCCCCGCTCCCACGCCCGCTTCCTGCACGGCGCGCAGCTCTGGGTGGCGCTGCCGGACGCCCACCGGCACGTCGAGCCGCACTTCCAGCACCACGCGGACCTGCCGACCGTCGCCGCGCCCGGTCTGACGGCCACCGTCATCCTGGGCGAGCTGGACGGCGCCCGCTCCCCCGGCCACACGTACAGCCCGATCGTCGGCGCCGATCTGGCGCTGGCCGCGGGCACGGAGACCGCGCTGCCGCTGGAGCCGGACTTCGAGTACGCGGTCCTGGCCATGTCCGGCGAGGCCCGCGTCGACGACGTCCCGGTGCTGCCCGGTTCGATGCTCTACCTCGGCTGCGGCCGCACCGAACTCCCGCTGCGCGCGGTCTCGGACGCGGGCCTGATGCTGCTCGGCGGCGAACCGTTCGAGGAGGAGCTCATCATGTGGTGGAACTTCATCGGCCGCAGCCAGCAGGAGATCGAGCAGGCCCGCGAGGACTGGCAGACCGGCACCCGCTTCGGCGAGGTCAAGGGCTACGACGGCGCCCCGCTGACCGCCCCCGAACTTCCGCCGGTCCCGCTGAAGCCCCGCGGCCGCGTGCGCTGACCTGCCGTTCCCTCGCCGCGTGGACGGGCGCGGCCCGTACGAACTCCGGCCGCGCCCCGGCACCCCGCACCTCCGCACGGGGCCCCGGGGCGCGGCCGCGGCATGTCCGGGGCCCTGGGACCGGCTCTGATCGAGCACGGCGGCGACGGCTTCGATCTCCACGAGCTGGCCGTCATAGCCGAGCACGGTGACACCCATCAAGGTGCTGGGCACGTCGTGGCCGCCGAACGCGTCTTCGGGTCCGGCCGGCCCCGGGTCCGGCTCGCGCCGTTGGTCGTCGGGGGTCACCGCGGCTGCTGTTCCGCGATGACCGCCCAGTCGTCCGCCCCGCGACCGTCGGCGACGGCCGCGTCGAAGACGTCCGCCAGCAGTCGACCGATCGGGAGAGGAATGCCCTGGTCGGTCGCGGCGTCGAGCGCGAGGTGGAGGTCCTTGCGGCCCAGGACGGTGGTGAATCCGGCCGGCTGGTAGCGCCGTTCGGCGATCATCGACCCGTAGCCGGTGTAGACGGCTCCCGGGAAGAGCGTGGACGTCAGCAGCTCGACCAACTGCCCGGAGTCGACGCCGGCGCCCTCCGCGAGGCTGACGGCCTCGCCCAGCGACTGGATCGCGCAGGCGATCAGGTAGTTCCCGAGGATCTTCACGATGTTGGCCTGATCCGGACGGTCGCCCAGTCGCCAGGTCCGCGAGCCGATCACGTCGAAGAACGGCTGCACCCGGTCGAGCAACGCATCCTCCCCGGCCGCAAGGACGTTGAGCGCTCCGGCCTCGGCGACCGGAACACGGCCGAAGACCGGTGCCGCGACATAGCCGACACCATGCTCGGCGTGTGCCGCAGCCGCCCGGCGGGCCAGACCGGTGCTCACCGTGGCGAGGTTGACGTGAACGGTCCCGCCCGGGGTCCGAGCGAGGACACCGGAGTCGAGGAACGTCTCGGCGACGGCCCGGTCGTCGGACAGGACCGAGAAGACCACGGGCGCCCGCATGGCCTCGGCCACCGAGGCGGCACGCCGGGCGCCCACCGCGACCAGTTCGTCCGCGGGCCCGTCGGAGCGGTTCCACACCACGACGTCGTGGCCGGCCTGCACGAGGTTGCGCGCGATGGGCCGCCCCATGGCTCCCAGACCGATGACCGCAATGCTGCTCACGCCGAGCACCCCTTCCGTTGAACCGTCTGAAGCGGTTCAAGGGTGCCACGGAGTTACGATCACAGCGAACCGTCCGAAGCGGTTCGGCGCGTGTGGTCGCTCGCTGCGGAGGCTGGAAATGACGGAGGACGTACGTCGTGTGTTCCGGATGGACAACGAGGTCCTCGCATTCCGGTTCACCGCCACCGTCACCGATCGCGCCGGCCGGACGCCGAGGGAGCGGCTGACCGATCCCGCACGGCTGAAGATGTGGCTGGGGGCCACGGGGCTCGACGTCGCAGACGTGTCGCCGTCCGACCTGGGGCGCGCCGTCGAACTGCGCGAGGCGGTCTACCGCGTCGGGTCGGCGCTCGCCGCAGGGGAACCGCCGGAATCCGAGGACGTCCACACCCTCAACACGTTCGCTGCCGCCGGCCACGCGAAGGCTGTGCTGGAACACGAGGGCGCCGGGTGGCACTTGACGGAGACGACTCCCGTCGCCGACGCCCTCGGGGTCCTGGCCACGGATGCCATCCGCATCCTCGGGGGCCCCGACCGGAGCCGCATCAAGAACTGCGAAGGCCCGGGATGCTCGGGGTTGTTCCTCGACACCAGCCGCGGAGCCAACCGCCGTTGGTGCTCGATGAACACCTGCGGCAACAAGGTCAAGAAGTCACGCCTCAACGCGCGCTGACCGGCGGGGCCGCGAACGCGCCTGCGGCGCGGGTCGGCCATCGACGGATGGCCGACCCGCGCCGCAGGGAGGGGTGATCAGCGAGCCAGGAAAGCGAGGATGCGCTCGTTGACCTCGTCCGGCTTCTCGGAGAGGAGGAAGTGGCCCGCGCCCTCGATCATGGCGCCGTCCGATCCCGGCGGCAGCATGGCGACGAGCTCGGCGAGCGTCTCCGCGTCGACCACGGGGTCCTCGGTTCCGTGGAGGTAGAGGGTGGGCTGGGAGGGCAGCTTGTCCAGGACCCGGATCATCTCCCAGTCCGGGGTGCCGAATGTCGAGGCCGGGAAGTTCTGCCGGTAGAGCTCCAGGCCGAGGTGGAGCCTCTCCGGCGTGTTGAGTCCCTCCTTCATCGCCTTGCGGTCCTCGGTGGAGTCGTAGCCGGGGACGGTCCCCGTCCAGTGGTTCCAGAGCCAGTCGAGGTAGGCGAGGTTGTCGGCCGCGACGAGCTGGTCGGCTATGGCCATCTGGAAGAAGTAGAAGTGGACGTACCGCTCGATCCGCTCGGGATCGGCGCTGTTGCGGTCGTAGAACTCCAGGGGCGGGACGTCGTTGACGACCACCTTGGCCCACCGCTCGGGCGCGGCCGCCGCGGCGCCCCAGGCGGTGAAGCCTCCCCAGTCGTGCCCGATCAGGACCGCGTCGGAGCCGCCACCGAGCGCCTCGTGCAGACCGTTGGCGTCGGCGATCAGGTCGGGAAGGCGCATGCTGCCGTCCGACGGCACCTGCGACGGGGCGAACCCACGCATGGTGGGGACCACGCCGCGGTATCCGGCCTCGGCGAGCGCGGGCAGGAGGTACCGGTACAGCCGGGGCGTGTCGAAGCCGTGCAGCATCAGGACGAGCGGCCCCTCTCCCGCCTCGACGTAGGCCAGGTCCAGGCCGTTGACGGTGATCCGCTTGTGTTCCATCGTCAGCTCCTCGTTTTCGAGAACCACTAAAAAGAACGTTCTAACGAGCCGGAAGCTAGCACGGCGTTCACGTGATCCACAAGCTAGAACGAGCGATCTATCCAGCAGGCGTTCATGCAGCCTCCGACCGCCGGCGCCCGGCCGAGTACCCACTTTTTTGTGGGTACTTGTGGCTGCCTCGCCGCACGGAGAGGCTGAGGGGGCGCGATCGGTACGGCACAGGGCCGGCGGAGACCGGAAGGGGAGGGTTCAGAGCGCCTGTTGTTCCTGCGCCGCGGCAAGACTGTCGAGTCGACGGTGACCCCAGTCGGCCAGCGGGGCCAGCGCCTCGGACAGTTCACGGCCGAACTCGGTCAGCGAGTACACGGTCTTCAAGGGCAGTACGTCGTGCACCTCGCGGTGCACCAGCCCGTCGGTTTCCATCTCACGCAGGGCGTGGGTCAGCACCTTCTCGCTGAGGCCCGGAAGCCGTCGGCGTAGTTCACCGGGGCGGTGGGGACCGGATTCCAGGGCCCAGAGCAGCCCGGTCTTCCACTTGCCGTCGATCACCGCGATGGCGGCGGTCACTCCGCACACGTTCACGTCCGTAGCCCGACTGCGCGTCATTGTCATCCCGTTTTTTCGTATGTGTTATCAAAGCAAGGAGAGTTGAGGCATGTCCTCGTACACACAAGAGTCTGCCGTGACCGTGCTCGGACTGGGGCCCATGGGCCGCGCACTGGCGGGAGCCTTCCTGGACGCGGGGCTGCGGACGACCGTCTGGAACCGCACTGCGGGGAAGGACCGTGACCTGGTGGAGCGGGGAGCGGCGGGAGCGGCGTCCGCCGCCGAGGCCGTCGCGGCCAGTGAGCTGGTCGTGGTGTGCGTCGTGAACTACGACGCGGCGGACGCCGTCCTGCGCCACCCGGACGTGACGGCGGCCCTCAAGGGCCGGACCGTGCTGAACCTGACGGCGGACGTCCCGGACCGGGCGAGGGACAGCGCAGCCTGGGCGGCCGACCACGGCATCGCCTACCTGGACGGCGCGATCATGACTCCTGCGGCCACCATCGGAACACCCGCCGCGGTGTTCCTGTACAGCGGTCCGGAGGAGACCCACCAGCGGTACCGGTCGTCGCTGGCGGCGCTCGGCGGTACCCACACCCACCTGGGCGAGGAGATCGGCCGGGCCGCGGCCCACGACGTCGCGCTGCTCGACATCTTCTGGACGGCGATGGCCGGTTACGCCCACGCTCTGGCCGTGGCGCAGGCCGAGGGGATCACCCCGCGGGAACTGGCGCCCTTCGCCAAGGGGATCGGCGAGATCCTCCCGCCGATCTTCGAAGAGTGCGCGGAGGAGATGGCCGCCGGCACCTTCTCCGGGGACGGCAACCCGATCACGTCGGCGGTGTCGTCCATGGCCCACATCGTGCACACCTCGGAGCAGCGCGGCATCGACGCCGGCGTGATGCGTGCCGCGGAGGGGCAGGCCCGCCGTGCCATCGGCCTGGGCCACGGCGCCGACGGGTTCATCAGGGTCGCCGACCTGCTGGCGAGGCAGGCCCGCGCGGGCACCGCGGGGAAGTCCGCCGAGTAATCGGGAAAGGGCAAGGCCAAGAGCCGCCCGGCACCTCGTGGAGGTGCCGGGCGGCTACGGCGTGCACCACCCTCTCCGGCTCATTCGCCTTTGTGGCGAAGGGGCCGGATCAGGGCGTCACGGTGCTCAGTTGCACGGCGGAACGTAGTGGCCCTTGTCCACGATGGTCGTGCCGGAGGAGTTCTTCATCGTGGAGACGGCCCACAGACACACGCCCTCCGGGCGGCGGACCGGGCCGGCGTAGTACTGGAAGTAGCCGGCGTCGGTGACGCAGCCCGAGTTGTAGCTGTCGCAGAGCTTGATGGACATCCACTTGGTCTGGCCGTAGTAGATCCCCTGGGCGACGAGGTTGACGCACATGTACGAGCCCTCGTCGTGGTAGTACGTCTTGGCCGCCAGGCGGCCCGCCGAGTCGTACCAGCTGTTCGACGCGAAGGCGGTGCCGTTGCAGCCGTTGGCCGCGGCGGCAGGCTGCGCCGGCAGTGCGACGACGGAGCCCGCTGCCAGGGCGAGCACCGCGAAGAGCTGGACGATCCGTGCGCGCAACGTCATCTGAGAACTCCCCAATACCGGGCGGGTCGCAATCCCGCGCCACCATTCCTGCATACCGGGGCGGATTTCTAATCAGGAATCCGATGCCCCGTCAACCCCGCAGACAATTCGGGCAGTTCCCAGGCCGCAGTGGCGAATGGTCCGTTTTCTTCTTCCTGTTGCCACACTCCGATCGGCTGGTGTAGAACCGGGCGGATTTACTCGCCGGCACAAGCGTGTCCGGGAAATACACGCCGAACGAAAGCCTGACGATGCCTACGAGCGAAACCCCCGAAACGGCCGGCACCGCCGACGCGGCCGGCACGGCCGACGCGCCGGACGCCACCGGCAAGGCCGACGCGGCCGACCCGGTCGTTCCCGAGCACGACGAGGCCGACGCCGGCGCGGCCGAACGGCGGTCCGACCGGCGCGCCGTGGCCGCCGTCGTCGGCGCGCTGCTCCTCGCCACCGGCGGACTCGTCGGCTACGGACTGCTCGACGGCTCCGCCGACGAGCCCGAACGGCAGGCCGTGCCGACCACCGCCGTGACGTACGAGGTGCTCGGCTCGGGCACCGCCGACATCACGTACCTCGGCGACGGCGAGGCCGCCCGCGCCGGCAAGGCCGACGTCGCCCGGAACGCGCGTCTGCCCTGGCGGAAGACCGTCCAGGTACCGCACGGCAGGCAGCCGCTCGTGAGCCTGACCCTCGGCGCGAAGGGCGGCCAGGCCACCTGCAAGCTCGCCGTCGGCGGCAAGCACGTCCAGCTCTCCTCGGCCACCGGCGCCTTCGGCCGCGCCACATGCAGCAGCGAACTCTCCGCTCCGGAAGGCGCGGTCACCACTCCTGGAGGCGACACCCGATGACGCACGCCCCGCGCCGCATACCCCTGGCCGCCCCGGCCGCCGCCCTGACGGCCGCGGCCCTGGTCGCCGCGCTCGGCCCGGCGGGGCCCGCGTCGTCCGCGGAGCAGGCCCATCAGGCCGCCGCCGACCGCGGGTCGGTGCACAGCATCGCCCTGCCCGCCTCGCACGGTGACGTGCGCGAACTGCCCGCCCGCCGCACCGCGCCGTTCAGCATGCTCGGCCTCACCTGGACCGACTCCCGGGCGCAGCTCGGGGGCACCGCGCAGGTCCGCGTCCGCGACCGCGCCACCGGCGCGTGGTCCGCCTGGCGGGACCTGGAGACGGACGTCCGTACGCCGGAGACCGGCCCGGACAGCACCGCCGCCGGCGTACGCGCGGGCACCCAGCCGCTGTGGACCGGGCCGTCCGACGGCGTCCAGGCGCGGGTGCGCGACGCCTCCGGACGGACGTCCGGCCTGCCGGCCGGGCTGCGGCTCGAACTGGTCGACCCGACGCCCGCGGCGCCGACGCCCACCGTCACGGTCGCGGGCAGCGCGACCGCCGCCCCCGCCCCGCAGCCCGCCGTCCTCCCCCGCTCCGCCTGGGGCGCCGACGAGTCCCTGGTCAAGGACCCGGCGACGTACACCAAGGAGACCAAGGCGGTCTTCGTCCACCACACCGCCGGCACCAACGCCTACACCTGCGCCGAGTCCCCCTCGATCGTGAACGGGATCTTCCTCTACCACGTGCAGGGCCAGGGCTGGAACGACATCGGCTACCACTTCCTGGTCGACAAGTGCGGCACGGTCTTCGAGGGCCGCGCGGGCGGCATCGACCGGCCGGTGCTCGGCGCGCAGACGTACGGCTTCAACACCGACACCGCCGGTGTCGCCGTGCTCGGCAACTACAACGACGCGACGAGCACCCCCGAGGTGCGCGAGGCGGTCGCGGGGGTCGCCGCCTGGAAGCTGGGGCTGTACGGCTACGACCCGGCGTCCACGGTGGTCATGACCGCCGCCGCCTCGAACGGCAAGTACACGGCCGGCCAGCAGGTGACCTTCGACCGGATCTCCGGCCACCGCGACGGCTACCCGACCGAGTGCCCGGGGAACAACCTGTACGCGGACCTGCCGGCGATCCGCACCCTCGCGGTGAGCTGAGGGACCTCAGGGCCGACCACGACCTCGGGGCCGCCCCGGACCTCGGGTTGGTGGAATCTTCAAGCGTCATCCCTTGTTGTGCGGGGTGCCGGGCCACGAGAGACCCGGCACCACGACGACACGCAGTGAGGGAGCGCCGGTGAGCGACACCGCGTACTACGAGTTCGGGACGGCCGCCGAGCGCTGGGACCGGGCGCAGCTGTTCTTCGAGGCGAAGGAGTACCTCACGGCGGCCCGGATCCTGCGCGGCCTGGTGGACGAGGCGCCGGAGCAGACGGCGCAGCGGCTGCTGCTGGCGCGCGCGTACTACCACTCGGCCCAGCTCGGCCGGGCGGAGACCGAGCTGCGGGCGATCCTCGACCGCGACCCGGTGGAGTCGTACGCGCGGCTGATGCTGGGTCGCACCCTGGAGCGCCAGGGGCGGGCCGCCGAGGCGGCCCCGCACCTGCGGATGGCGGCGGCGATGGCGGGCGAGTTCACCGACTGACGCCGCCCGGCGACGACCCGGCCGACACCGCCGGCGGCGACCGGGGCCGTCAGGGCCCCGTCGCCGCCAGGTCGATCATGCGGTGCATGACCGGGCCGGGGATCGACGGGTTCCGGGGCGCCGTCGGGATGCCGTGGCCCTCCGGTTCGCGCAGCAGACCGATCAGCACCGGCACGGGCAGCGCCGGGTGCAGGGTCGCGAGCATCCGGATGCCCTCGTCCGCGTCGTCCAGAAGCCGGACGGCGGACTCCGGCGAGAGCCGCGGGTCCTCCGCCGCCCGTCGCCGGACCTCGTCGTCCGGATCGAGGGCGAACCGCTCGACCAGCTCGGGCGTGGATTCCGGGTCGTCGAGGGCCAGCTGCCGCATCCGCGGGCTCGGGTCGTCGGCGTACCGGAGCAGTCCGGCGCGCGGGAAGTTCGGGTGGGTGCGCGGGCGGCCCGGCTTGGAGAGGCTGCCGGTCCACCACTGCCAGACCTCCAGCAGCATGTCGGCGGGCGCGTCGTCGCAGGACTCGGCGAGGAAGAGCCGGACGACCCGGTCCTCGTCCCGCGCCAGCCGCTCCACGACGTCGGCCGGCAGCCGCTTCGCGCGCGCGACGGCGCTGCGCAGCACGGGGTGGACGGAGCCGGCGAGCCGGCGCATCTCGTCGGGGTCGTCGTGCCGTTCCGTGACCCACGGGACGTCGAGCCGCATGCCGTCGGGGTCGAAGTCCGCCGGAATGAGGGCGGCGCGCCGCTCCTCGTCGAGATCCGGGCGCAGGGAGACGGCGAGCCGCACGGAGTGGTCCGGGTCCTCGGCGAGCATCGCGATCACGTCGGCGTCCAGGTCCGGGGTGAGGGCGAGGGCCCGGCGGGCGTTGTCGTCGCCCGTGCGGGCCACCTCCACGGCGACGTCGTGTTCGAGTCGGCATGTCGCTTTCAGCGCGCCCGGGACCTCGAGGGAGGCGTACACGGAGCGCGGCATCGGGTGGTCCCGGTGGTGGGCGAGCAGCGCGGCCGTACGGACGCGGTCGTGCGGGTCGGCGAGCAGGGCCTCGCGCTGCTGTGGCGTGAGGTGCGGCCAGGCCCGCGCGCAGGCCGCCTGACGCACCATCCATATCGGGTCGGTGGTGAGCGCGACCAGCAGCGGTCCGGGGAAGCCCGGCAGGCCGACGGCCGCGCCTCGGACGCCGGGCGCGGGATCGGCGGCCAGCCGTTCGTGCGCCTCGGGCGGCAGCCGCACCTCCCACGCCACCGCCTGGGTCACGAACCGCCCGCGGACGCGGAAGTTGGGTTCGTCGAGGACCAGCGCCGTCCACTGCTCGGTGGTCAGCACCGGCTGCCATTCCGCGAGCCGGCTGCGGATCTTGTAATTGGGATGGGCGACCGCCGCCGCGAAGACCTCGTCCGACACCGCGCACGGCAGGAAGCCGTCCATGCCGTAGCCGAGCAGCCGGACCAGTACGTCGTCCGGCGCTCCCCCGTTGAACCCCAGCCCCTCCAGCCACCCGTAGCGCACCCGCCACGGCAGGTCCGCTCCCCCCTCGAACAGGGCTTCCCACTCCGCGTAGTCGTTCACGCGGCCATCATCCCCTACCGGCGCTGCACCTTTCCCCTACCGGCGGCGCACCGTCTCCCCTACCCGCGCCGCACGATCTCCCCTCCCCGCACCACGGTCTCCCCTCCCACCACGACCGTCTCCGCGACCGTCCCCGGGATCTCCTCGGCCGGGACCCGCAGGATGTCCCGGGACCACACCGCGAAGTCCGCGAGCTTGCCGACCGCGAGCGAACCTCGCTCCTGCTCCAGGAAGTTGGCGTACGCCGAACCCCGCGTGTACGCCTCCACCGCCGTCCCGACGTCGACGGCCTCCTCCGGCGTCCACGGCGCGCCGCCGTCGAGCGGGCGGCGGGTGACGGCGGAGTAGATGCCGATCATCGGATCCATCTCGGCGACGTTCCAGTCGCTGGAGAAGGCGAGCACCGCGCCGGCCCGGTGCAGGCTGCGCAGCGGCCAGGCCTTGTGCCAGCGGTCGGGGCCGATGTTCTCGGCCCAGTCCTGGCCGGGCCCGGCGATCTCGGGCGCGGCGTGCCGGGGTTGCATGCAGGCGACGACGCCGAGTTCGGCGAAGCGGGGGGTGTCGGCCGGGTCGAGGCACTCGACGTGGACGACCTGGTGGCGGGCGTCGCGCGGGCCGTTGACGGCGCGGGCGTGCGCGACGGCGTCGAGGACGGTGCGGATGCCGCGGTCGCCGGTGGCGTGCACGAAGCACTGGAAGCCGCGCGCGTCGAGCTTCGCCAGCAGTGCGGCGAACTCCTCCGGGGGGTAGAACGTCTCGCCGCGGTGGTGGCCGCAGCCCGCGTACGGCTCCAGGAGGGCGGCCGTGCGCGGTTCGACGACGTCGTCGATGTACAGCTTGAGCGGGCCGACGCGGAGCCGGTCGTCGCGGAACCTGCGGGCCGCTGCGGCGAATTCGTCCAGTTCGGCGTCGCCGGTCCCGCGCGGGTGGAACAGCGCGGCGACGATCCGGGAGCGGAGCCGGCCCTCGGCGCGGGCGCGGGTGAACAGGGCGAGGTCGTCGAGGGAGTTCTGCGGTTCGACGACGGTGGTGATGCCGTAGCGGATCGCGTCGTCGAGGCTGCGGGCGAGCCGGCCGTACTGGCGGTCCGGCGAGGCCCACGGCACGCCGAGCCGGTGCAGGGCGCGGTGGCCGTCGCGGGAGAGGCCCTTGACGGCGAAGTCGCGAACGAAGCCGGTGGGTTCGCCGGTCGCCGGGTCGGTCTGGGCCTCGCCGAACGGGACGCTCGTACGGTCCCTGGTGATGCCGCAGCGGCGCAGGGCGGCGGTGTTGAGCCAGGCGGTGTGCACGTCGTAGCTGAGCACGAGCGCGGGGACGTCGCCGGTGACGGGGTCGAGGTCGGCGGCGGTGGGCGTCCGGCCGCCGAGGGCCGAGTAGTCGAAGGCCTCGGCCTCGATCCAGGGGGCGTCGGGGTGGGCGGTGCGCCAGGCGCGGATGCGAGCGTGGATCTCGTCGAGACTGCGGGCTCCGCCGAGTTGGACGCAGGCGTCGTCGGAGCCGAGCCGGACGTGGTTGTGCGCGTCGACGAAGCCGGGCAGGACGAGCCGGCCGCCGGCGTCGAGGACTTCGGTGCCAGGGCCGGTCCAGGCACCCGCGTCGGCGGCGGCGCCGACCCAGACGATCCGCCCGTCGCGGACGGCGAGCGCCTCCGCCTCGGGCAGACCGGGGTCGACGGTGTGGATCCGGGCGTGGGTCAGGACGAGGTCGGCGGGCGGGGTGGTGCGGGGCATCGCGGTGAACTCCCGTGCGGCAGAAGGGTCGAAGGGTCAGAGGGCGGGCGTCGCGAGGGTCGCGGGTACGGCGGTCCGGCCGCGGGCCAGCAGCACGTACACGAGGGCGGCGACGGGCGCGCCGAGGAGGGTGAGGTCCGCGCCGCCGAGCGAGGCGACGAGGGGGCCGGTCCACAGCTCGGAGTCGCAGGTGAGGGCGGCGAAGACCATGCCGGCGAGCAGGGCGGCCAGTCCGGCGGGGTGGTAGCCCGCCCGGTACCAGTAGGCGCCGCCGGGGCCGGCGTGCAGCGCTTCGGCGTCGTAGCGGCAGCGGCGCAGCAGCATGTCGGCGAGGAAGACGCCGCCCCAGGGGGCGAAGACGATGATCAGCAGGGAGAGGAAGGAGAGCAGCGAGGCGGTGAAGTCGGTGAGGAACAGCGCGCCGAGCGATCCGGCCGCGGTGACGGCGGCGCTGATCACGATGGCCTTGGCGCGGCTCCACGGAATGCCGAGGACCTGGAGGTTGAGGCTGGAGGAGTAGAGCGTGATGATCGAGTTGGTGACCGAGCCGCCGAGCACGAGGGCGAGGAACAGCGGCTGGAACCAGCCGGGCAGCAGCTTCTCGGCGCCCGCGACCGCGTCCGTCATGTCGGTCTGCGTGGCGGCGGCGACGCCCGCGACGCCGAGGGCGACGGAGGACAGGAAGCCGCCGAGCGCCCCGCTCCAGGTGACGGCCCGCAGGGTGGTGGTGCGGGGCAGGTAGCGGGTGTAGTCGGCGGGCATCGGCAGGTACGAGAACGGGCCCGCGAGCATGACGACGAAGGCGAGGCTCCAGCCGGAGGCGCCGGGCGCGGCGGCGGGGGCGCCGGTGTCCGCGCCCGGCAGCAGGAAGACGAGGAGCGCGGCGAAGCCGACGGCGAGCACGTACGCGGCCCAGCGCTCGGCGAACTGCACGGTGGCGTGGCCCCACAGGGCGATGGCGAAGGTCAGCGCGAGGGTGACGGCGAGGGCGAGGGCGCGCGGGGCGTGGCCGCCGGACCAGCCGAGGTCGGCGAAGAAGGCTTCGAGGGCGAGGGTGCCGACGACCGTGTTGACGATGGTGTAGCCGATGCTGACGACCCAGTTGAGCAGTCCGGCGGGCCAGTTGCCGCGGACGCCGAAGGCGGCGCGGGAGACGACGAGGGTCGCGGTGCCGGTGCGGCTGCCGCTGAGGCCGGCGGCGCTGATGGCGAAGAAGGACAGCCCGCCGATGACCACGACGGCGGTGGCCTGCCAGAAGGAGAGCCCGAAGGCGACGGCGAGGGCGCCGTTGATGACGTAGGTGAAGGTCAGGTTCGAGCCGAACCAGAGCCAGAAGACGTCCTTGGCGCTGCCGTGCCGTTCGTCGTCGGGGATGGGGTCGATGCCGTGGCCCTCGACCTGGAACACCTCGTCGCGACCGGCGGTCGTGGGGGTCCGCTGTTCGATCACACCGCGCTCCGTTCTTCCGTACCGGAACCCGGCCGGATCTTGAATGTCGTTCTAAGTTTTAGAACGGCATTCAAGATGTGGGAAGGGCCGGTCCGGCGTCAAGCCCCCGGAGGTTGCGGTTAGGGTCGTGCCCGGACGACCTTTCGACCGGCACGAGGCGGGGATGGTGGCAGGGGCAGCACGACGGCGGGACGGGCACATCGCGCAGGAGCGGATGCTCGAGGAGGCCATGGCGGCCATCGCCGAGAACGGCCTGGCCTCGCTCACCATGTCGGCGCTCGCGGAGCGGCTGGGCACCAGCGGCGGCCACATCCTGTACTACTTCGGCTCCAAGGACCTGCTGCTGCTCGCCGCCCTGCGCTGGAGCGAGGCCGCGCTGACGGAGGAGCGCAAGGCGCTGCTGGGGCGGCGGATCGGCGCGGAGCGGAAGCTGGACCGCTTCCTGGAGCTCTACCTGCCGCGTGGTCCGCGCGACCCGCGCTGGATGCTCTGGATCGAGCTGTGGGCCCGCGCCCCGGCCAACGAAGCGCTGCGGACCGCCCAGGAGGAGATGGACCTGGCCTGGCAGCAGGACCTGGAGACGCTGCTCGCCAAGGGCGTCGCCCAGGGCCGCTTCCCGGACCTCGACGTCCCGGCCCGCGCCTCCGAACTCCTCGCCCTCCTCGATGGCTTGAGCACCCGCGCGGTCCTCGGCCGCGCCACCCCGGGCGGCCCGGACCCCCGCCCGGCCCTGGAGGCCGCCCGCGCGGCGGCGCAGCGGCTGATCGGGCGGGCGTAGCGGCGCAGCGGCACCGGCAGGACGGCCGACGGCCGCCGGACGGGTGTCCGGCGGCCGCTGTCACGGGTTCGTGCTCACTCCTCTCGCTGCGGCACGAAGTAGTACGAGTCGAACGGGCCGCCGCTGACATGGACGAGCGTGACGAAGCCGCCGGCGATCAGCTGCGGTGACGCCAGAGCCCTGGCGTCGACGCAGATGCCGTTCACCTTGTGATCCGGTTCGAGGCGCGATCGGAAGAACCTCTCCGGGTCCTCCCTCAGTGCGTCCCAGTCCTCCTCGCCGACTGCCACGTCGAACAGCTCGAGGGTCTGCGACGTGATCTCGCTCTTCTTGGTCACCGTGCTCACGGGGTCTTCTCCCTTCTCCGGGATGGGCTCCATCCCAGCCTGAGCGCACGGTGTCCATCGGCAAGTCGCGTGCGGGCTCACCTGAGCCAGGGGAGTGACCCCGGGCGGCGCACCCGCTCAGGCGGGACCATGGGCGCTCCACGGCCGCGGCTCGACGGGCGCGAGCGGCCAGGAATCCGGGTCGTGCCGGCCGTGGGCGGCGGCGTTCCACAGGAGTTGCTCGTTGTGCAGGGCCGGCGGGGAGAAGCGGGCGAGCGCCGGGTAGCGGGCGCCGAGGGTCTGCGCGAGCGCCAGGGTGGCCTCGGCGTCGGAGGCGGCGTCGCCGGGGCGGTCGTGCGGTACGCCGTACCAGGCGGTGACGCGCTCCAGGGACCGGCCGCCGGAACGGTACGGGTCGGCGTGCCGGTCCAGGACCAGCGGGTCGCACACCGGGGCGAGACCATGGGGCGCGCGCTCGCCGAGGGTGGGCAGTCCGTGCCGGGTCAGCTCGGTCTCCAGCAGCGTCAGCACGTACGGCGCGTACCAGACGACCAGCGGCTCCCCCGCCGCGAGCCGCCCGGCCAGCAGCTCCGCCACCTCGTCGAGCGCCCGCACGGCCGGGACGCCCTCGGCGCGGGCCCGCTCCACGGTGATCCCGTGCCGCTTGGCCGGGTCCACGGCGAGCGGCCCCGCACCCGGATCGACCAGCCAGTCGCGCGCCGTGCCGTCGGCGCACCGCACCGAGGCCGCGAGGATCCGGTCCACGGCGGTCCGGTGCCCGGTCGCTGCCACGTCGAACGCGGTCAGCCCCCGCCGATGCCACCCGGGATGCTCGTGCGGAACCGGTGGCCCCGGCTCGCGCACATGCTCCGGGTGGTACACCGCCCACCCCTTGGGCCGCAGCCCGACCAGCACCCCCGCCCCGGCCGCCACGGTCCCACCACAGCCGGCGCAGGTCGCGGGGTAGTCGTTGGTCCGCTCCATCAGCGCTCCTTGCGGCGGTGCGAGGGTGACGGGCACGTACCGCCGGCGACCGACGATGCCCGAGTCCGGCCTGCTCGCCATGGCCGACGTCCCGGCTCGGCCCGCTCCTTCACCCGGATGGGCGGAGGCACGGTCCCGTCCGGGGCGACAAGCGCCTCCCGAGGACCGCCGGACAACGACAGTCGGCCTCGGTAGACTCAAGTCGCCTGCGAATTCCCGTGGTTCTGGCAGAGAGAGTCGGCGCGGATCAGGGCGAGGCGGATGGACATCCCTGGGTTGGGGTCGGGGGCGTCCGTCTCCTGCCTGGCGCCGAAACCCTCTCTGAAAGGAGCCGTATGGAGTTGGCCGGATGGGTGACCGTGGGAACCGCCGCGGTCGTCGGGGGCTTCACGGTCGTGGGGCATCTCTTCGATCAGGTTCCCGCACTCGCCCAGAAGATGATCACGGCGATCCGCTCCGTTCGCGCGGTGCGCGACGAGGTGCGGGGCAGCCGGGAGTGATCGGAGCCCCGGACCGGAGAACCCCAGCTCCCGGTCCGGGGCTCACTCACCCTGTCGGCTGTGCGCCTCAGAAGTTCCCGTAGTTGACCTGCCAGGTCGGCAGGCCCATGCGGCGCCAGACGGCGACCACGCGGTCGCGGTCGTCCAGGGAGACCCGGACGGCGTAGCGATGGCGGACGTGTGCGTCGAAGAGTTCGGCCTTGACGATGTCGTCGCTGCGCGTGTCGCCCGAGGCACGCATCCACAGCTCGTCGTACGGGACGTCGTGCCGCTTCAGCCACTGCTCGGTGATCTCGCGGTGGTCCTCGCTGCGGCCGGACAGCAGCACGATCGTGTCGTTGTCCGTGGCCCGGAAGGCCCGCAGCGCCTGCCGCACCGGCGGGTTGAGCAGGTCGGTGTCGCAGCGGGAGAAGTCGTACGGCCCGCGGTCCCCGCGCAGCGCGAGCGTGCCGTCGATGTCGCACAGCACCGCCGACGGCAGCGCGGGGTCGTGCACGTACGCCTGGACCCCCGGCCGGTCGCCGAGCCACTCCGCGGTGAGCCGCCAGCCGCCCCGGCGGGCCTTGGCGTGCTTGTCGGCGAGGATCCGGATGATCTCCTCGCCGACCGGGCGCTCGCGCACCGCGTCGCGGCGGAGGCACTCCTCCACCGGGACGTCGGTGAAGTCGTGCACGACGAAGTCGACGGCGAGGCCGGTGACCGCCGCCTTCAGCCGCTTGGGTATGTGCGGCGTCAGGTGGGTGTTGTCGACGACGACGTCGAAGCCGCCCGCGACGGCCTCGCGGACGGCGGCGTCCTGGACGGCGAGCACGGTCTGCTCATGGGCGTGCGAACGGCGCTCGGGCGCCGGCACGTCGAACATGGCCCGCAGGTCGTCCAGGTTGACGCGGCGCATCCGGCCCTCGGACTCGGCCTGCAGCTTCCTCGCGGCGGTCGTCTTGCCGGAGGCGGGAAGTCCCGTCATCACGTGGATCACGGGGACGGCGGGGACGGTGGCGGGCACGGTTCAGTTCTCCTCGTCGGTGGCGAAGGGGTCGGACGCCTCGGGGCGCACATGCTTCCAGACCAGCAGGGCGGTCGACTTGCCGTCCAGGCGCAGGAACAGCGCCGAGCGGATGCCGGCGTCGACCGGCAGCTCCCGGACCGCGCGGGCGAACGCGCCCCGGTCCGCGGCCAGATGGGCGACGGAGGCGTACGCCTCGTCGATGGCGCGCTCGCGGGCGGCGGCCTCGTCCTCCAGGCGGGCCACGACCCCGCGCACCCAGGCGTCGAACTCGTCCGGCACCTGCTGCAGCAGCGCCTCCAGCGGCCGGCCGCCCTGCGACTGCACCCCGCCGAGCTCGGCGACGGACAGCCCCAGGCCCTGCGCCAGCCGCTTCACGGCCGTGCCGGCGAAGCGCTCGATGCCGTGGCTGCGCCAGATGTCCCGCTCGGTGACGCCGGTCAGGACCTTGTGCAGGCGCACGTACTCGGCGAGCTTGGCCTTCGCCCGGACGCCGGAGGCGAAGCGGAGCACGAAGCCCTCGGCGTCGGTGCCGGTCGCGGTCCCGCCGCCGGGCAGGGTGTTGGTCTCGGCGAGCTTGGTCAGCTCGTCCAGCGGCATCGCCGGCCACACGGTGACGACCGAGCCGATCCCCTCCCACTGCGGCGCCGCCTCGGCGAGCGGCATCTCCGTGCCGTCGGCCCGGAACGCGGCGAGCAGCACCAGGTCGCGCCGGTCGCCGTAGTCGACGACGATCCGGTTCTGCGGGTAGAGGATCTCGGTGAGGTACGTGACCCCGGGCGTCAGCGCGGAGGTGTCCAGCCCGTCCAGCCGGCGCTGCGCCCAGGTCGCCTGCTCGCTGCCGAACGACCCCTTGGACGCGACCCGCCACCGGTCCGCGTAGTGGAAGACCACGCCGAGGCTGCCGTCGACCTTGTCGTACACCTCGAACGGCTCGTCCGGCAGCGCGGGCGCGTATGGCTGCCCCGCCTCGTGCTCGCCGACGTTGAAGAACTTCGGCAGGCAGTGCGCGACGATCCGCCCGGTCCCGTTCTCGGCGACCAGGCCGCGGCAGCGCGTGGTGACCGGCGTCCAGGCGCGCTCGTACTGGACCGTGCGCGTGTACGTGAGGATGGAGATCGGGAGGGACGGGTGCACCTTGCGCGTCACGTGTCCGGCGGCGATCGCCGCCTCCAGGTCAGCGATGCTGAACAGCTCGGCCAACTCCATGGCAGCCCCCCGTTGAAGCGCTCGGGAGAGGCCGCGCGCGGCCTCTCCCCGTACAGTCCGGTGATGTCCCTCGCCCTCGCGACAAGCCGATGGTCGAGTCGGTCGCCGTTCTCGTCGTGGGCGCTCGCACCGGGCCGCAGGGGCCGCCCCAGCCTATCTGCCAGGGACTTTCGATGCTCGAAAATTCTTCCGCGCCCGCGGCACTCCCCCGGCACTCTCGGACAGCGACGACGCCCTATGCCTCGCGGTACGCCTCCAGGAGGCGGAGCCAGATCTCGCTGAGGGTGGGGTAGGCGGGGACGGCGTGCCAGAGGCGGTCGAGGGGGACCTCGCCGGCGACGGCGATCGTCGCGGAGTGGAGGAGTTCGCCGGTGCCGGGGCCGACGAACGTGGCGCCCAACAGGACTTGGCGGTCGAGGTCGACCACGAGGCGGGCGTGGCCGCGGTAGTCGTCGCCGTAGAGGCCCGCGCCGGCGACGGAGGTGAGGTCCTGGTCGACGGCGCGGACGCGGTGGCCTGCTCGTTCGGCCTGGGCGAGGGTGAGGCCGACGGCGCCGACCTCCGGATCGGTGAACACGACCTGCGGCTGGGCCGCGTGGTCGGCGGTGGCGGCGTGCGCGCCCCAACGCCCGGTGGCCAGAGATGAGTTGCCTGCGGCGCGGGCGGCGATCACATCGCCGGCGATGCGGGCCTGGTACTTTCCCTGATGGGTCATCAGGGCGCGGCGGTTCACGTCCCCGACGCCGTACAGCCAGTCGTGGCCGACGACGCGGAGACTGTCGTCGACGGAGAGCCAGTCGCCGGGGTCGAGGCCCACGGTCTCCAGGCCCAGGTCGTCGGTGCGCGGCGCGCGACCGGTGGCGAACAGCACCTCGTCGGCCTCCACCGTGTCGCCGCCCTCCATGACGACGGTCACCGGGCCGCCGTCCTGGCGCACCAGCGCGGTGACGGAGGCGCCGGTGCGGACGTCCGCGCCCGCGTCGCGGAGCGCGGCGAGCACGTGCTCACCGGCAAACGGCTCCATCCGCTCCAGGACGCCGGAGCCGCGCACGAGCAGGGTGACGTGGGAGCCGAGCGCCTGCCAGGCGGTGGCCATCTCCACGGCCACCACTCCCCCGCCGACGATCGCGAGCCGGCCGGGGGCGGACCGGGCGCTGGTGGCCTCACGGCTGGTCCATGCCTTCGCGCCCGCCAGGCCGGGCAGTTCGGGCAGGGCGGGGCGGGTGCCGGTGCACACGGCGACGGCGTGCCGCGCGGTCAGGACGTGGTGCTCGCCCTCGGGCCCGTCGACGACGACCGTACGGGGGCCGCGCAGCCGGCCGTGGCCCCGGTAGAGGCGGGCGCCGACGGACTCGACCCAGGCGACCTGTCCGTCGTCCTTCCAGTGGGCGGCCTCCGCGTCGCGGTGGGCGAGCACGGCGGCGACGTCGAGCTCGCCCGCGGCCGCGTCGCGCAGTCCGGGCGTCCGGCGGGCGTCGGCGCGCGCGATCACGGGGCGGAGCAGCGCCTTGCTGGGCATGCACGCCCAGTACGAGCACTCGCCGCCGACGAGCTCGCTCTCCACCACTGCCACGCTCAGTCCGGCCTCCCGGACCCGTCCGGCCACGTTCTCGCCGGTCGGACCGGCCCCCAGCACCACCACGTCGTATTCAACGGCTCGCGTCATGGACCCCAGTCTGGCGGCGGCGCCGGGGCAGGGCCACAGGTACGGGCAGCGGGGCGATTGGAATAGGCGGGCCGGGGCAGCGGTTGTGGGTGGCGAGTCCAGAGTGGACCGGGAAGAGGTAGAGGCCATGAGCACCGTCGAGCTCACCAAGGACAACTTCGACCAGATCGTGAGCGACAACGACTTCGTTCTCATCGACTTCTGGGCGGCGTGGTGCGGGCCCTGCCGCCAGTTCGCCCCGGTCTTCGAGCAGGCCTCCGAGCGTCACGAGGACCTGGTCTTCGCCAAGGTCGACACGGAGGCGCAGCAGGAGCTGGCCGCCGCGTTCGAGATCCGTTCGATCCCGACGCTGATGATCGTCCGCGACAAGGTCGCCGTGTACGCGCAGCCGGGCGCGCTGCCGGAGGCGGCCCTGGAGGACCTGATCGGTCAGGCGCGGAAGCTCGACATGGACGAGGTGCGCAAGTCCGTCGCGGATGCGGCGGGCCGGCAGGGCGCGTGAGCCGGTAGGCCGGGCAGCTCGGGCGTACGGGCGCGGGGCCGGGGAGTACTCCCCGGCCCCGCGCCTTTCCGTGTGCGCGCGTCGTCTCGTACGCGTACGTACGCCTACGGGCCGGTCAGCGCTCCAGGACCAGCGCGAGGCCCTGGCCGACGCCGATGCACAGCGCCGCGAGGCCGGTGCCCGAGCCGGCCGCGGCGAGCTGGTGGGCGACGGCGCCGGCGAGGCGCGCGCCGGAGGCGCCGAGGGGGTGCCCGACGGCGATGGCGCCGCCGCGCGGGTTGACGATGCCCGGGTCCAGTTCGGGCCACTCGGCGAGGCAGCCCAGCGACTGGGCGGCGAAGGCCTCGTTCAGCTCGAAGACGGAGAGGTCGGCGAAGGACCGGCCCGCCTTCTCCAGCGCCTTGCGGACCGCCTCGACCGGGCCCAGGCCGAACAGCTGCGGCTCGATGCCGGTGACGGCGGAGGCGCGGATCCGGGCCAGCGGCTCGCGGCCGGTGGCGCGCAGCCCCTCCTCGTCGACCAGGAGGAGGCAGGCCGCGCCGTCGTTGAGCGGGGAGGCGTTGCCGGCGGTGACCGTGCCGCCCTCGGGACGGAAGGACGGCTTCAGCTTGGCGAGCGCCTCCATGGACGTGTTGTCGCGGATGCACTCGTCACGGGCCAGGTCCACGCCCGGGTAGCCGGCGACCTCGCCGTCGTACAGGCCCTTGGCCCACGCCTCGGCGGCCTTGCGGTGGCTCTCGAGGGCGAAGGCGTCCTGCTGCTCCCTAGTGATCGCGTGCTTGTCGGCGACGAGTTCGGCGCCCTCGCCGAGGGAGACGGTCCACTCGGCGGGCATCCTCGGGTTGGTCATGCGCCAGCCGAGGGTGGTCGAGTACATCTGCTGGTGGCCGGCCGGGAAGGCCCGCTCGGGCTTCTGCAGCACCCAGGGGGCGCGGGACATCGACTCGACGCCGCCGGCGAGGGCGATGTGGGCGTCGCCGAGGGCGATGGCGCGGGCGGCCTGGATCACGGCCTCCAGTCCGGACCCGCAGAGCCGGTTGAGGGTGACGCCGGGCACGGAGGCCGGCAGGCCGGCGAGCAGCACGGCCATGCGGGCCACGTCGCGGTTGTCCTCGCCGGCGCCGTTGGCGTCGCCGAAGTACACGTCGTCGATGCGGGCCGGGTCGAGGTCGGGGGTGCGGGCGACGAGCGCCTTCACGACGTGGGCGGCGAGGTCGTCGGGGCGCACGCCGGCGAGCGCGCCGCCGAACCTGCCGATCGGTGTGCGGACGGCGTCGACGATGTACACGTCGCGGATGCTCATCGGGTCTGACTCCCCTGTCCCCTCGCGGGCCCCCGCGGACCCGCGCGTTCCGGTGCCTGTGCGGCCACTGCCTGTGCGTCCTGGCGCGCCGCCCGGTGAACGCGCGTTCGCGGGGCGGGGCCGCGCCCACTGTGTGCCCCGCCGCGACCCCTGTCAACCGCCCGCGGGCGAATTGCCTGGTGTGTACACCGACCAAATGGTCGGCGGCTCGCTCAGCGCCCGTCGGCGTCGCGTACGAGGCAGGTGAGCCCGTAGTCGAGTTCCCGGCCGTCGAGCAGGATCGCCTCGACGGTGCGGGTCTCCGGGTCGATGTCGGCGACGACGCCGTGACCGGCGTACCGGGGGTAGCCGGAGTTCCCCCGTTCCCCGGTGGCCTCGACCACCGCGGCCCGTACGGCGCTGTCCTCGACCGAGGCCCGGCCGCGGTCCTCCACGTGCTCGGGCACCACCAGGATCTCGAAACGCTGCGGAACTGTGCTCATGCCCCGACGCTAAGCCCGCCGGGGGCCGTTCGCCCGGTCGGCACGGGGCACGGAGGGACCGGGCGCCGGCCCGGCCGCGCTCAGCTCGACTCGCGGTGGATCAGCCGCGCCGCCATCAGGTCGTGCCGCTCGGGTGCGCCGCCCGGATCGCGGACCGCGCGGTCCACCAGCTCGGCGAGGTGACGGCCGATCACCATGTCGATCTGCACGGTGCTGAGCCGGGGCCGCAGCAGCCGGCCGAGGAGCAGGTCGTCCGCGCCGACCACGGCGGTCTCCCCCGGGACGTCGATCCCGGCGTCCTGGAGCGCCCGCATGAGCAGCATCGCGTACTCGTCGTTGTACGCGAACACGGCGTCGAGCCCGAGGTCGCGCCAGCGTCCGGCGAGCTCGGCCGCGGGTTCCTCCTCGTGCCGCAGCGGCACGGGCACGATCTCGGCGCCGGTGCCGGCCGCGGCCTGCCGGGCGCCCTCCAGCCGGGGGACGGAGAAGAAGTCCAGGCGGCGGTCCTCGGGCATGATCACGCCGATCCGGCGCCGGCCGCGCTCCACGAGGTGCGCCACCGCCTGCCGGCCGACCTCCGCCTGGTCGAGGACGAGCGCGTGGGCCCCCTCGACCTGGTGCGCGCCCAAGGTGATCACGGCTCGCGCGCCGGAGCGCTTGAGGACCTCGACGCCCTGCGGGGTCAGCGCGATCTCGCCGAAGGCGACCACCGCGACGGGGCGCAGCTCCGCCCAGGCGCGGGCCGCCTCGTCGCCGTCCATGCCGAGGCTGCCGTACTGGACGACCGTGTAGTCCAGGCGCCGCAGGGCCCACTGGAGTTCGTCGAAGAAGCGGCTGTAGAGCGGGCCGACCGGGACGTGGGCGGTCGGCAGCAGCACCATGCGGGTGTGCCCGGCGCGCAGGCTGCGCGCCGCGGCGTGCGGGACGTAGCCGAGTTCCTCGGCGGCCTCGCGCACCCGGCGGCGGGTGCGGTCGCTGATCCGCACGGCGGCGGTGTTGTTCAGCACGTAGCTGACGGTGGCCCGGGAGACCCCCGCGAGGCGCGCCACGTCGGCGCTGGTGGGGGCGGGGTGTCCGGCGGGATGCTTCGGTGAGTGGCTCATCGCGCACGGCATCTTTCCAGAAGCGTCCGGCCGCGTGTCCGGCGGTCGGCCGGATTCGGTGCCCCCTTCGACGCGGGGCCGCCGCGCTGCCGCGGGAGCGCGGCAGTGGAAGGCCGTGATGCGGCCTCGGCCGTCCGCGCGCCCCAGGCCGTTTCCGCACGCTCCGGCCGTCCCGCGCGCTCCAGGCGGTCCGCGCGTGCGCTACGCCGTCCCCACGCTCTCCTCCGTCCCCGCCGTCTCCTTCGCGAAGGCCGTGCGGAAGGCGCCGAGGGTCGTACGGTCCTTGGTGCGGTCCAGCACCGCGAAGACCACCCGGTCGAAATGGCCGGCGAACCGGCCCTCGCCTGTGAGGAGGTCCCGGAAGACCCCGGCCACGACCGCCGGGTCGTTCATGAACACGCCGCAGCCCCAGGCGCCGAGCACGAGCCGCCGGTAGCCGCCTGCCACCGCGGTCTCCAGGACGCGCTCGGCGCGCCCGGCGAGCGCGTCCGGTATCCGCTCGGCGAGCTCGGGCGTCTGCCGCCTGATCACGCCCGCGTTCGGCGCGGGCGAGGTGAGGAAGCCGGCGGTGTACGGCACGTCGAGCAGCCGGTCGCGGTCGTCGCGGAAGACGGGGACGCCGGGCGAGAGGATCACCCGGTCCGTGTAGAAGGCGTCCCGGTGGGCGCGGTGGTGCTCGTAGTACGCGGGGACGCGCAGCAGCGTGGTGTAGAGCGCCGAGCCACGGCAGACGGCCTCCTCCTGGGCCTGCGCGCCGTTGAGGTAGCCGCCGCCCGGGTTGCGGGCCGAGGCGAAGTTCAGGACCGCCACCGGGTCCGCTCCCCGGTCCGCCTCCGCGAGCCGGCGGGCGGCGCCGAGGCTGCCCTCGCCGGTGACCTCGAAGCGGGTGCTGCGGTCGGTGTCCGGCGTGACGGCCACCGGCTCGGGGCCGTACAGCCGCGTGCCCTCCACGGCGGCGGTCAGCTCCGCCTCGATGGACACCCACCCGCCGCCGGGGGCGCGGTAGCGGCCGGCCTCGACGATGTCCTCGGTCTCGCGTGCCAGGGCCCGCAGTCGTGCGCTCATGCCCGCCAGCATGATCGATTCCCCGGAGCGGCGGCAAAGGAATTTCGCCCGGCCGCCGGAGGGGCGTTTGCACCGGTGACGGCCGGGCAGAAACCCGCCCGGCGCGTCCGGCGGCACAGGAGGCGCTCTTGCAGGGCTCACGACCGTGGCTTTAGGTGGAGTCAGAGCCTTCCACAGGAGGATCAGAATGTCGCCTGGCGACCGCACCGCCGGTGGACCGCAGCTCCCGCAGGACCGCCCTCTGACCGAGGACGACGCCGAGGACCTGCTGCGGTGCATCTGTTTCAAGACCGGCCCGCCCCGTACGGTCGGGGCCGAGCTGGAGTGGCTGATACACGAGCGCTCGCTGCCCCGGCTCCCCGTCCCCGCAACCCGTCTCTCGGCCGCGCTCGGCGCCGTCCGTGACCGTGCGCTGGTCTCGGCGCTCACCGTCGAACCCGGCGGGCAGCTGGAGCTCAGCTCGCCGCCCGCCGCCTCCCTCATGGAATGCCTGGACCTCCTGTCCGCCGATCTGGAGGTCGTCCGGGACACCCTCCATCCGCTCGGCCTGGCCCTCGGGGACCATGGCGTCGACCCCTGGCACGCGGGGCGCGAGCGGATCCTGCGCGAGCCGCGGTACGAGGCGATGGAGACCGCGCTCGCCCGCAACGGGCCCGACGGCCGGGCCATGATGTGCGACTCGGCTTCCGTACAGGTCTGCCTCGACGCCGGGCAGGAAGAACCGGGGCCGCTCGGCCATCACCGCCGCTGGCAGCTGGCCCATCTCCTCGGCGCGGTCCTCGTGGCCGCGTTCGCGAATTCGCCGGTGTACGGGCGGCGTCGGACCGGCTGGCGCTCCACCCGGCAGGCGCTGTGGGCGCGTCTGGACCCGGTGCGCGCGCTGGCCCCGCCGCCCGGCGTCGAGCCGCGGGCGGCCTGGGCGGCGCACGTCCTGGACGCGCCGGTGATGTGCATCCGTACCGAGGAGGGCCCCTGGGAGGTGCCGGAGGGGCTGACGTTCCGCGCCTGGCTGCGGTCGGGGCGGCCCCGGCCGCCGCTGCCCGGGGACCTCGCGTACCACCTGACCACGCTGTTCCCGCCGGTCCGGCCGCGCGGGCATCTGGAGCTGCGGATGATCGACGCCCAGCCGGGCCCGGACGGCTGGCGGGTGCCGGTGGCGGTCACCACGGCGCTCTTCGACGATCCGGCCGCCGCCGAGACGTGCTACCGGGCGGTCAAGCCGCTCGGGGAGCTGGCGGGCGCCGGGCCCGCGCCGCGCAACCCGCTGTGGCTGAACGCGGCGCGGCACGGACTGGCCGACCCGGAGCTGCACGCCGCGGCCCTGGTCTGTTTCGAGGCGGCGCTGGAGGCGCTGCCCAGGATCGGCGCGACCACCGAAGTACTCGACGCGGTGGCCGCGTTCCACGACCGCTACGTCCTGCGGGGCCGATGTCCCGCCGACGACGTGCTCGACGCGAAGGAGGTGCTGTCATGACGACGGTCGACGGGACGGGTCTGCGGCAGCGTGCGCTGGACGCCCTGCTGACCGCCAGGAAGCGCACCTCGCTGCTCACCGACTGCGTGGACGACGGCGAACTGACGGCCCAGCACTCACCGTTGATGTCGCCGCTGGTGTGGGACCTGGCGCACATCTCCAACCAGGAGGAGCTGTGGCTGTGGCGGACGGTGGCCGGCCGCGCCGCGCTGCGCCCCGAGATCGACTCGGTCTACGACGCCTTCGAGCATCCACGGGCGGAGCGGCCGTCGCTGCCGCTGCTGCCGCCGGCCGAGGCCCGCGCGTACGCCGCGGACGTGCGCACCCGGGTCCTCGACGTGCTCGACACCACGGCTCTCGAAGGCCGGCCGCTGGTCGAGTCGGCCTTCGCCTTCGGCATGATCGCGCAGCACGAGCAGCAGCACGACGAGACGATGCTGATCACCCATCAGCTGCGCAAGGGCCCGGCCGCACTCAGCGCTCCCCCGCCGCCCGCCGACGGCGCGGGCGATCTGCTGCCGGCCGAAGTGCACGTGCCGGGCGGCCCGTTCTCCATGGGCACCTCCGACGAGCCGTGGGCGCTGGACAACGAGCGCCCGGCGCATACCCGGTTCGTGCCCGCGTACTTCATCGACACCGTGCCCGTCACGAACGGCGCGTACCTGCGGTTCATGGCCGACGGCGGCTACACGGACCCGCGTTGGTGGCAGCCCGAGGGCTGGTCACAGATCCGGAAGCACTCCATCGCCGCCCCGCTGTTCTGGCGCCAGGACGGCGGGCAGTGGCTGCGCCGCCGCTTCGGCGTGGAGGAGCCGGTGCCGGAGGACCAGCCGGTGGTGCACGTCTCCTGGTACGAGGCGGACGCCTACGCCCGCTGGGCGGGCCGGCGGCTGCCGACGGAGGCCGAGTGGGAGAAGGCGGCCCGCCACGACCCGGCGAGCGGCCGCTCGCGCCGCTATCCGTGGGGCGACGCCGACCCGGAGCCCGCCCACGCGAACCTGGGCCAGCGGCATCTGAGCCCGGCGCCGGCCGGCAGCTACCGGGAGGGTCGCTCGCCGCTCGGCGTGCGCCAGCTGATCGGCGACGTGTGGGAGTGGACGAGCAGCGACTTCCTGCCGTACCCGGGGTTCCGCGCGTTCCCGTACAAGGAGTACTCGGAGGTCTTCTTCGGCGACGAGTACAAGGTGCTGCGGGGCGGCTCGTTCGCCGTGGACCCGGTGGCCTGCCGGGGGACGTTCCGCAACTGGGACTATCCGGTGCGCCGCCAGATCTTCTCCGGTTTCCGCACCGCCCGCGACGCGGAGCCGGTCTGATGTGCCGTCATGTCGCCTACGTGGGCGATCCGGTGGCGCTGGGCACGGTCCTGTCGGACCCGCCGCACGGGCTGCTGCGCCAGTCCTGGGCCCCGCGCCGGCAGCGCTACGGCACGGTGAACGCGGACGGATTCGGCGTGGGCTGGTACGCGCCCGGCGACCCGGTCCCGGCCCGCTACCGCCGGGCGGGGCCGATCTGGGCGGACCTGTCGTTCACGGACCTGGCGCGGGTGGTCCGCACCGGCGCGCTGCTCGCCGCGGTCCGCGACGCCACCGCGCCCGGTGCGGACGGGGAGGCCGCGGCGGCCCCGTTCGCCTCCGGTCCCTGGCTGTTCAGCCACAACGGGGCGGTGCCGGGCTGGCCCGACTCGCTCGCCAAGGTGGCCGCGGCGCTGCCGGCCGCGGAGCTGCTGTCCCTGGAGGCGCGCAACGACTCGGCGTTGCTGTGGGCGCTGATCCTGCACCGGCTCCGGGCCGGCGACGAGCCGGGCGCGGCACTGGCCGCGACGGTGCGCGAGGTGGCCGGCGCGGCCCCTGGGGCGCGGCTGAACCTGCTGCTGTGCGACGGGCGCTCGGTCTGGGCGACCGCGTGGGGGGACACGCTCTGGTACCGGCGCGACGAGGCCGGCCGGAGCACGGTCGTGGCCTCGGAGCCGTACGACGACGACCCCGGCTGGCGCGAGGCGCCGGACCTGACCCTGCTGACCGCGACCCGCGCCGAGGTCGTGCTGTCCCCGATCGAGGAGCCGTCCCCGTGAGCCCGTTCCAGCTGACCCGTACCCTCCCCGAGGACGCCACCGAGGCCGACCTGCGCTCCGACGTGCTGTACGGCCTGACCGCCTCGCCCAAGGAGCTGCCTCCGAAGTGGTTCTACGACGCGCGCGGCAGCGAGCTGTTCGAGGAGATCACCCGGCTGCCCGAGTACTACCCGACGCGCGCCGAGCGGGAGATCCTCATCGACCGCGCCCCGCGGATCGCCGCCGAGACGGGGGCGCGGACGCTGGTGGAGCTGGGCTCGGGCTCGTCGGAGAAGACCCGGTTCCTGATCGACGCGCTGCTGCCGGACCTCGACACGTACGTGCCGGTCGACGTGAGCGAGTCGGCGCTGACCGGCGCGGCCCGGGCGCTGCTCGCCGAGCGGCCGGGGCTGCGGATCCACGCGCTGATCGCGGACTTCACGCGCGGCCTGGCGCTGCCCGCGTCGCCGGGGCCGCGCCTCGTGGCCTTCCTGGGCGGCACGATCGGGAACCTGCTGCCGGCGGAGCGGCGCACCTTCCTGCGGGCGGTGCGGGAGGTGCTGGACCCCGGGGACGCGCTGCTGCTGGGCACGGACCTGGTGAAGGACGAGGCGACGCTCGTCGCCGCGTACGACGACGCGGCCGGGGTGACGGCGGAGTTCAACAAGAACGTGCTGGCGGTGCTCGCCCGGGAGCTGGGCGCGGACGTGGACCCGGCGGACTTCGACCACGTGGCGCTGTGGAACCGTGAGCAGGAGTGGATCGAGATGCGGCTCCGGGCCCGCCACGCGCTGACCGTGAAGATCCCGGAGCTGGATCTGGCGGCGCCGTTCGCGGCGGGCGAGGAGCTGCGGACGGAGGTGTCGGCGAAGTTCCGTCAGGAGGGCGTGCGGGCGGAGCTGGCGGAGGCCGGCCTGGAGCTGGCGCAGTGGTGGACCGACCGGGAGGGCAGGTTCGCCCTGTCGCTGGCCCGCGTGCGCTGAATCGGTACGGCGGGCTGCCGAACCGGTAGGCCGCGCTCCTCGACCGGTACGGCCGGCCCCGCCGCCGGGCCCACGGCTCGGCCCGTGACCGCCTGCTGGGCGGCGCGGGCCAGGGCCCGGCGGTCGGGGTGCGCGTCGGCCGGGATCGGCGGCAGGACGGTCAGTTCGGCGGTCAGGGAGCGGGCCCGGACGATGCGGCGCAGCGAGGCGACGAGGGGGTCGTCGGCGACGAAGGCCGCCGGACCGTGGGGCGCGTAGCGCAGTCGTACGGGCTGGACGGGCGCGCCGGCGTCGAGCGCCGCCTGGAAGGCGGCGGGCCGGAAGCGGCCCTGGGCGCGGCCGCACCAGGTGGAGCCCTCGGGGAAGACGATGACCCGGGTACCGCCGGCGAGCGTCGCGGCGAGCTGCCGGACGGTGCCGGGCAGGGCGCGCAGCCCGTCCCGGTCGAGGAACAGGGTGCCGCCGCGGGCGACCAGCGGCCCGAGCACGGGCCAGTCGCGGATCTCCTTCTTGGCGAGCATGCGGCCGGGCAGCACGGCCGCGATGAGGGCGATGTCCAGCCACGAGACGTGGTTGGCGACGACGAGCTGCGCCCCGTCCGCGGGAACCTTCCCGCCGCGGACGACCGGGCGCACGCCGAAGGCCCGCAGCACCGTCCGGGCCCACAGCCGTACGAGCGCGGCCCGCGCGGCGGCGGACACGGCGAACGCGAGGGGCGAGCAGAGCACTCCGAGCAGCACGACGGTGAGTCCCGCGGCGAGCCGCAGGGCGGCCCGGACCGGCCCGGCCTGGGGCGCCCCCGGACCCGGGTGCGCGGTGCACGCCCCGGGGGTGCAGGGCGCGGTGGGCAGCCACGGCGAGACGGCCGGGGCGGGCAAGGTCGGTGTGCCGGTGGTCATTTCACCGGGGCGAGCGAGAGGAAGTGGCGCAGGTAGCGGGGGTTGGTGCGGCGCAGCGAGAGCAGCACGTACAGGTCGGCCACGTTGAAGTCGGGGTCGTGGGCCGGGGCGCCGCAGACCCAGGCGCCGAGCCGCAGGTACCCGCGGAGCAGCGGCGGGAGTTCGGTGCGGCCCTCGGGGCGGGCGACGCCGTCCGGGGACCAGAGCTTGTGCGGGGTGACCCAGTACTCCTCGGGCGCGAGGTGCTTGGCCTTGACGGTGTCCCAGGTGGCCGCGGCGAGACCGCCGCCGTCGCCGAGCGGTATCGAACAGCAGCCGGCCAGCCAGGTGTGGCCGGTGCGGGTCATGTAGCGGGCGAGCCCGGCCCAGATGAGGGCGATGACGGCGCCGTTGCGGTGTGCGGGGTGGACGCAGGAGCGGCCGACCTCGACGAGGTCGTGCCGGAGGGGCGCGAGGCGGGTGAGGTCGAACTCGCTCTCGGAGTAGAGCCGGCCGGCGACGGCGGCGCGGTCCGGCGGCAGCACGCGGTAGGTGCCGACGATCTCGCCGGTGGCCTCCTCGCGGACGAGGAGGTGGTCGCAGTACGCGTCGAAGGCGTCGGAGTCCAGGCCGGGTTCGGGGCCGTCGAGCCGGGCGCCCATCTCGCCCGCGAAGACCAGGTGGCGCAGCCGCTGGGCGGCGCGGATCTCCTCCTGGTCGCGGGCGAGGGACACCACGTACCGGGGTTCGGCCTCGGTGGCGGGGGCGACGGCGACTGCGGACGATACGGACATGGCGTGATCCTCCGGCGTACGGAAGGGGACGGTGAGCGGTGCCGCCGGGGTGCGGCGGCCCGCTCCTTACTTCTTCCGTGACCGGCTGGATTCGACATGACGTCGTGGGGGCCCTGGGATGTGCGACGGCTGAATGACCGGGTGGACGATCCGGGCGGCGGATGCCGGGCGCCGAGGGGCCGGCGCGCGGGGCCCCGGGGCTACTCGGCGAGGGCGTCCGAGATCTGCTCGGAGGCCCGGCGGGCGGCCCTGGCCGGGTCCTCGCCCCGGAGCACGGCGGTCATGTACGGCTTGATCGGGTTGGCGGCCTCGACGTCGGCCCAGTGGGGCGAGTTGGGGGTGGCCCGGCCGCGGGCCGCGCCGACGGCCATGGCGCGGGTGGCCTCCTGGCCCTCGACGACGCTCGCGAGCGTGGTCCGGTTGGGCACGTAGTTCATGGTGCGCGCGAGGTCGGCCTGCCACTCGTCGCCGGCGAGGGCCTTGACCACCTCGATGGCCGCGGCGCGCTGGGGCGCGTTGACCGGGACGATGAGGTCGGAGCCGCCGGTGAACACCGCACAGGGCTTGCCCGCGGCCTTGCCGGGGATCGGGAAGTAGCCGATCTTGTCCTTGAGTTGCGGGTTCTGCTCGACGATGGCGGCCGTGATGCCGGGGGTGGCGATGATCTGGGCGACGTCGCCCTTGGCGAAAACGCCGGACTGCGGCGGGGTCTCCTCGTCGGCGTCCTCAGGACCGGATCCGAGGGACTGCAGCTCCTTGTAGAAGGCCATGCCGCGCAGGGCCGCCGGGCTGTCGAGGGCGCCCTCCCAGACGCCGCCGTTGTCGACGGCGAGTTCGCCGCCCTCGTCCCAGATGAAGCCGGCGAGGGTGTACCAGTCCTGGCCGGCGAGGTAGATGCCCTGGCTGCCGGTTCGGTTGATCTTCTCGGTGGCGTCGGTCCACTGGGAGCGGGTGACCGGGAGCTTCTTGACCCCGGCCCGTTCGAACAGGTCCTTGTTGTAGACGACCACACGGTTGGCCGCGTACCAGGGGATGCCGTACTGGGCGCCGTCGATGCTGCCCGGTTCGGCGAGGCCGGGCAGCCAGTGCTGGGCGTCCAGGTCGCGGACGGACTCCAGGGTGAGGTCGTAGAGCTTGTCGGTGTCCGCGTACCGGGCGACCTGGGTGTTGCCGACCTCGATGACGTCCGGGCCGCCGGCCCCCTCGATGGCCGCGGTGACCTTGGTGCCGATGCCGGTCCACTCCTGGAACGTGAACTTCAGTTCGATGCCGGGGTGGGAGGACTCGTACGCGCGGGTGAACCGGTCCAGGAACTCGTCGCTGACGCTGCCGTTCATCAGCCAGACGCTGACGGTACGGCTCCCGGGCCCGTCCTCGCCGGGAAGCACCCCGCAGCCGCCGAGCGCGAGGACGGTCAGGACCGCCAGGGGGCGGACGAGGAGGCGGTTCTTCACGGGGTCTCACCTTTGCGGACGTGGCCCGGTCGGGGCAGGGGGAGGGGACCCGACGTGGGGGGCCGAACGCACGGTTCGCACGGGTGTGGCCTGGATTCTGGTCTGGACCAATGGGTAGGTCAAGTCCCGGATCGCGGACCGGGCGGCTGTGCGGCACGGTGGGAGGTACGCACCGAGAGGAGCCGGACCCCCATGGCGAATCACACCTACCGCGTCACCGAGATCGTCGGCACGTCCACCGAGGGCATCGACCAGGCCGTCCGCAACGGCATCGCCCGCGCCTCGCAGACCCTCCGGGGCCTCGACTGGTTCGAGGTCACCCAGGTCCGCGGCCATCTGGTCGACGGCGAGATCGAGCACTTCCAGGTCGGCCTGAAGGTCGGCTTCCGCCTGGAGGACGGCGCCTGACGGCGCATACGGCGGCCGGGCCGATCCGGACGCGCATACGGCCGGCCCGTCGGGACGACGGGCCGGCCGGGCGCGCCCCCTGGCGTGCCGTCACGGTCGACGAGCGGACGCACCATCCGGGCCCGCGGGCTCAGACGAGGGCGACGACGAGCAGGGTGAAGGCGCCGACGATGACGGCGACGCGGACGTAGTGGTAACGGTCCCAGCGCTTCATCTGCTCCTTCCAGTCGGCGGGCCGGTTCTCCGGCGTCCACGTCTTGCCCCGGTTGTTGATCGGGACGAGCAGAAGCACCGACATGATCACGCTGACGATCAGCAGCCCGGCGGCGGTGACGACGAGCCCGGTGCCCTGGTCGTGCCATCCCGCGACGGCCCAGGCCGCGACGAGGACGAGGGAAGCGACGTACCAGACGGGCATCGCCGCGCCGAGCATCCGGCCGCCGTGGGCGCGGCCCAGTTGGCCGCTGTCCTCGGGGAGTGCGTCGAGGATCCGGTTGATCACGACGGCGACGGAGAGCTCCACTCCCACCATGAGGCCGACGGACACGGTGGTGAACACCTGAAGCGCATTGAGCATGGCAACCCCTCCTGAGACCCGATCTAGCGTCGCTAGCCGATGAGGCAACGCTAGCTCTACTGCCGCTCGATTGTCTAGCAGTGCTAGGATCGAGTCATGTCGGTAAAGGAACGCAAGGAACGCGAACGAGCCGAGCGCGAGCGCCTCATCGTGAGGACGGCGCGCGAACTCGCCGAGCAGCAGGGCTGGGACGCGGTCACCACGCGCCGGCTCGCCGAGCGCATCGAGTACAGCCAGCCCGTCCTCTACAGCCACTTCCGCGGCAAGCGCGAGATCATCGGCGCCGTCGCGCTCGAGGGCGCCACCGAGCTGGCCGTGGCGCTGCGGGCCGCGACCGCGGCGACGGACGACCCCCGCGCACGGGTCACCGCCCTGGCCCGCGCCTACCTGGACTTCGCCGAACGCAACCCGGCGGTCTACGACGCCATGTTCCGGCTCGACGGCGGCCTGGCGTTCGCCCAGGAGGACACCCCCGAGCAACTGAAGGACGGCTTCGCCGCACTACTGGACAACCTCCACGAGGTCGCCGGGGACGGCGTCGATCCGGGCCTGTTCACCGAGACGTTCTGGGCGGCCCTGCACGGCCTGGCCACCCTCACCCGGGCCCGACGACTCCCGCCGGAGGACACCGAGCGGAGGGTGCATCTCCTGGTGGACCGGCTCGCGCTCGTCTGACAGACCGCCACGAGGGGTCAGCTCACATCCTCCGCGGCACCGAGGACACGGAAGACCGTGGTGCGAAGCGCGGCCCTCGCCCGGGAGTTCGTCATGCGGCCGGAGTTCACCTCGTCACCGGCGGCATGTCCGAGGGCGACGGTCATGGCCACCAGCCAGTGCGGAGGCAGATCGGCGGCGAACTCCCCCGCCTTCTGACCCCGTTCGACGAGCCGGCCCAGGCGGCCGATGACCGGTTCGTGGCGCGCCCGCTCGTCCTCGTCCGCCGCATCGGCCGACACGGCTCCGAGCAGGGGCGCGTTGTCCTCGAAGAAGTGCCAGGAGACGTCGAGGAATCTGGTCAGCGCGGCCGCGGCCGGCCCTTCGTCGAGCCGTGCGGCCTCCATCGCGGCGACGGCGCCCTCGGTGATCCGGTCGACGGTCGCCGCGAGGAGCGCCTCACGCGACGAGAAGTGGGCGTAGACCGTCTGCCGCGTGACCCCGGCCTCGGTCGCGATGGCCTCCATGCCGGCGTCCGGGCGCTGCCGCAGCAGGCGGACCGCCGCGTCGAGGATGGCGGTCCTGCTGCGCTCGGCATCGGCGCGCCGTCGGCGCCGGGGCTCTCCGGGAGCAGTCATCTCTTACACCCTTGTCTGACTTGACGAAGCTATATATCTTACAAGCGCGTAAGAGATCCTAGTCGGGAGGCGCCGGCCCCGCCATGCCCGCGACCGGCTCCGGCCACTCCTCACCCCTGATCGGAGCGCCATGAAGGGACCCGCAGACACCACCCCCGAGCAGTTCATCGAGGACTTCTTCGACTCCCTCACCGCGCAGACCGTCCAGGGTGACCCGCCGCAGTCGGTGATGGACCGTCACTTCACGCCGGACGTCGAGCAGATCAGCGACGGAATCCACCTCGACCACGACCGCCTCCTCGCGCACCTCCGCCCCGTGTCCCGCAACGTGACGAGCTGGCGGGTCGACGTCCACGAGGCGGTCGCGGACGGCCACCGGATCGCCGCCCGTCTCACGATCCACGCTTGGAGGCGCAAGGGCGGCGAGACCGCCACCGAGGTCCATCTCTTCGCCGAGTTCACCGACGACGGCCGCATGCGCCGCTCGCACCAGCTCACGCGAGCACTGCCGCCGATGCCGCCCGCCGGCACGACCGACACGGCAGCCTGACGCCCCCTTCCCCTGGGTCGCGCCGCACGCGGCGCCCCATGACAGAGGTACGACATGCGCATACGCATCACCCACGGTCTCGCCCTGATGGCCACCGGCCTGCTCGCCGGCGCCTTCAGCTACGGCGCCGCCAACCTGGTCCCGACGTTCGACGCCGTGCCGATCGACATGCGGCTCGACTTCCACAGCGAGCTGATGAAGGTCAACGGGATCACCGTGCAGGGAGCCATGGTGGTCTCCACCCTCGCCTCCTTCGCCCTCGCCGCCCTGACGCGCGGCCGCGCCCGTGTCCTCGCGGCCGCGGCGGGCCTCCTGACCTTCGCGTCCTTCCTGATCACCCGGCTCGGGAACGTCCCGATCAACGGCCGCATCAAGCAGTGGGCCGCCACCACGCCGCCGGCCGACCACGCCGAGATCCTGCAGCGGTGGGAACTGTTCAACCAGGCACGGACCCTCACGGCCATCGTCGCCTTCGCCCTCCTGATCTTCCTCGCCCTCCCGGCGACCCGTTCGGCGGCCGCGGCTCGGGAGTGAGGCGCACCGCCCCTGCCCGCCGAGACCGGACCGCGCAGGTGTTCTAGCGTGGAAAGAGGACACGCACCGCGCAGCGCCGAAGGCCCGCTCTCCCGCCCGTCTCGCCACCCGCTGCCGGGGGACGGTCCGATCGGCAGGTGAGAGCAGTGAGCGGCACAGCCGGCTCGGCCGGCGACGGAAACCACCGGTACGACGTGATCGTCGTCGGCGCGCGGTGCGCCGGCGCACCGACCGCGATGCTCCTGGCCCGCCTCGGCCACCGGGTCCTCCTGGTCGACCGGGCCACCTTCCCCAGCGACACGATCTCCACCCATCTGATCCACCCGCCGGGACTCGCCGCGCTGGACCGCTGGGGCCTGCTGGAGCGGGTCGCCGCGACCGGGTGTCCGCGCATCGACACGTACAAGTACGACCTCGGACCGTTCGCCATCGTCGGGTCCCCGGCAGGAGAGGGGTTCAAGGCGTCGTACGCACCGCGGCGCACGGTCCTCGACAAGATCCTCGTCGACGCCGCGGCGGAGTCCGGCGCCGAGGTGCGCGAGGCGTTCACGGTCGAAGAGATCATGTTCGACGGGTCCGTGGTGACCGGCGTCAAGGGCCACGGCAGGGGCGGCGCCACCTCCGTCGAGGAGGCCCGGGTCGTCGTGGGCGCGGACGGACTCCACTCGTCCGTCGCGAAGGCGACCGGCGCCGCGAGCTACGCGGAGAAGCCGAAGATCAACGCGTACTACTACACGTACTGGGCCGGCCTGCCCATGCACGGCGCCTTCGAGGGGTACGACCGCGGTGACCGCGCGTTCGCCGCGTGGCCCACCAACGAGGACCTGACCATGGTCATCTGCGGCTGGCCCATGCGTGACTTCGAGGCCATGCGCGGCGACATCGAAGGCAACTACCACGCGACGCTGGCCCGCGCGCCGGCGTTCGCCGAGCGGATCGCCGGGGCAAGCCGCGCCGAGCGGTTCGTCGGTACGGCCATCCCCAACTACTTCCGCACACCGTACGGACCCGGCTGGGTCCTGGTCGGCGACGCCGGATACCTGAAGGACCCCATCACGGCCCAGGGCATCCAGGACGCCTTCCGCGACGCCGAACGGTGCACCCGCGCCCTGGACGACGTCCTCGCCGGCCGTCGCCCCCTCGACGAGGCGATGCGCGAGGCCCAGGAAGCGAGGGACGCCCAGGTCACGAGCATGTACGAGTTCACTGCGGACTTCGCGACGATGGAACCGCCGCCCCCTGAGATGGAGCAACTGCTCCTCGCCGTGTCCCAGGACCCCTCCGCCTCCGACGAGTTCGTCCGCGTCACGGCGGGCGTGACCCCGCCCGAGGAGTTCTTCGGCCACATGCAGGAGCGGATGAACCACCAGACCCCTGAGGCAGCCTGAGGGGCCCGTACCGCCCTCCGGGTGAACGATCGGCTGCCGCCGTGTCCTGAGACCCGTCCGTCCCCGTTGAGTGGATCATGCGAATGATCTTCCTCGCGATGGCCGATGTCGCGACCGGTCACCCACGGGGCTGAGCCGTTCCATGCCCACGCCCCCGTACCGCGCCGCGCTCGTCGCGCTTCTCGCCCCGCTGTCGGTCGTGACCGCGTGCGCGGCCCCGCAGGCGCCCTCACTCAGCCCCGACGACACCGTCGCGGCCGCCCATGTCCTGCTCACCGACCGCTGCCTGGTACGCCAAGGGCTCACCCCGCCGCGCCCCGGGCAGCGCCCGTCCGGCAGCGAGGAGCAGCGCCGCGTGAGCGAAGCGCTCTTCGGAACCGGACCGGCCGAACTCACCCTCACGCTGCCCAGCGGCCACGAGGTGCGCCAGCACACCGACGGCTGCCTCGCGCAGGCCAAGAAGCCCGCCCTCCTGGCCGCCGCCTTGCTCCTGGCCGCCGCGAGCCCCTTCGCCACCGCCGCCACGGCGACCGCCGCCGACTGCCCCAGCGGCCAGTTCTGCGCCTGGGAGCACGCCGACCACCAGGGCCAGCGCGCCAACTGGAGCGGTGACGACGGCTGGTGGGAGGGCTACATCGCCGACAACGACTCGTCCTGGGCCAACCACGGGATCGTGGGCCCCGGCATCCCGAGCTACGTCCAGGTCTTCGAGGACGCCTCACAGGGCGGCGACATGACCATCTGCCTCGCCCCGGGCCAGGAGGTCAACTACAACGGCGTCGCCAACGACCGCGGCGACTCCCACACCTGGGCCCACAGCTGCTGACCCCTTCCAGGGACACCACGCGCGGCGCCACTCGACGCACTTGCCCGGACACTCGGCGGCCATGCGCTCGAAGGAGTCGAGGAACGGCTGCTTGCCGTCGCCGACGGGCGGGTCGCGCTGGATGTACGTGTCGCCGACGTACTGCCCGGCCTCGGCGGGGTGTGAGGTGCGCCGCGGGCCTCTCAGGCAAGAAGCTGGGAGCTGTGGGCGTGAGCCGGGGAGCGCCGGGGCGGGATTGTGTGGCTGCCCGCCCCGGCGTTCGGGCGTCAGCGGTTGTCGCCGAGTTCCTGGTGCATCTGGGGCTGGTCGTCCTTGTCGTGGGTCAGGGCGTACTTCTCGACGTCGTTGAACGCCTTCGAGGCGATGCCGAGGATGCGGTCGTAGGGGTTGACGCCGGCGGCCTCCTTGGCGTTCTCGCCGAGCAGACCGCCGCCGATCCCGCTGACGGCCTTGTGCCCGGAGGCGATGAGCTTGCCGCCCTCGGCGAGGGGGGTCTTGTCGAGGCCGGCCATGTCGGCGTACTTGTCGGTGAGCGCGACGCGGATCATGGCGACGAACGCGTCGTGGGTCGCGGGTGTCGACGGCTGGAGGAAGTCGTCGTAGAACTTGACCGCCTGCTGGGTCATGAAGACGCCGTCGTCGGTCTTCTTCCACTCCTTGTCGCGCTCGGCGGTCCACAGCCGGTCGACTTCGTCGGCGTCCTTGGGCAGAAGCCACTTCTCGGGAGTGCCGAGGTAGTGGTTGACGTAGTGCCAGGCGCACACGAAGCCGTGGGCGTCGTCCTTGGAGACATGGATGCCGAGGTTGCGCATGGCCTGGAGGATCTGGACGGAGAAGACGCAGGCCGCGCCGGTGGTGTACTTCTGCGAGACCGGCTCGCCCCACTTCTTGTAGTCCCACACACCGCTCTTCTTGTGCAGCTGCCGCACGGAGGCGTGGACCAGGCGCACCTTGGTCACGTTGGCCTTGAGCGTCCCGTCGCGCATGGCGTTCTCCTTGCCCATGTCGATGAACAGGCGGGAGGACTGCGACAGGCGCCGGCCGGGGCCCTCGACTCCGCCGAGTCGGCCGGTGGACCGCAGGGTGAACGCCCCGGTCGGGGACAGGTACGTACCGATGAGACCGACCGTGCCCTGGAGCATGGACGCCTCGCCGTGGTGGGCCCGGAAGAACCCCTCCGCGGCCGTGACGTCCGCCTCGCTCCAGCCGGGCGGTTCGGCGGAGGCGTCCTTGAGGAACTCGGCCAGCCGCGGCGGCAAGGTGGAGTAGTCCATGCCGGGCTGGAGGGTGTTGATGGTGCGGAACAGGTGGTTGACCCCGTCGATCTCCTTGTTGTCGATCAGGTCGGACACGAGCTCGTCGGCCTGGGGGTCGCCGGCCTTGCTCGCGGCCTCCATTTCCTGCGCGACGTACTGGGCGGACAGAGGCACAGCGCAACTCCGTTTCTCGGGGCAAGCAGGTGGCTGCCGCGCCCCGGGACGGGGGCGGCGCGGTAGGGAACTCGCCCTGGAACGAGGCGGCAGCAACCCGCGGTCGGACCACACGTGCTGCCGACGCCACCACGGGGAGGACGCCAGGGCGAGTTCACCGAACGTGATCATTGCTGGTCCGGAGGCTGCCGACGATCACCCAGGGGAGGGATCGCGTGGTGCGCCCGCGCATTCAGCGGCGCACGTCCGCCAAGGCGCGATTTCCCGAGTTGAGGGCGGGCCCTGGACGGCGTCAGTCCGACGTGCGCGGGTTGCCTTCGCCGTCGCAGGGAAGTCCGGCGCCGGGGTGGTCCCGACGGAAGTCGTCGCTGATGTCGGCGGCGGTCTCCGCCATGGCCGAGTCCGTGACGCGGATGACGCCGTCGAAGGGGCGGTCGATGTCCTGGATCAGCAGCAGCGAGCCGGTGAACAGCACGGCGAGGGTGAGCAGGAGGGTGAGGTGGCCGGGGCCCCGGTTGCGGGGAAGTCCGAAGGCGAACGCACCGATCGTCGCGGCCAGTGAGACGACCATGAACCAGTAGACGACCGGCGGGATGGCGGGAGTCGCCTCGGCGATGCGAGCGTGCCGGGCCTCGGAACGGTCGTCATCGGCCTGGACGAGAAGCGTGAAGCGCTCGTCGGGATCGGCCGAGAGCTGCTTGAACGAGCTACGCAGTCCAGAGGACCAGACCGACACCTTCGGTGAGGCTCCTCCCCCGTCCTTCATCAACGGCCATTCATGCGCTCGAACGGCGCGCGTGTAGCAGATCGCGTCCGCCTGGATCTGGCGGCGCTGCGGGTCGGGGGCGTAGTCGGCGACCTCGTAGAGATGGTCGATGCGACTGGCCTCGGTCTCCGCCGCGGCGCTGGCCGTCCCGTACGACTCCGCGGCGACGACGATGACGAAGGCGACCAGGAGCACCGCCAAGGTCTCCAGGGGACTGATCAGGTCGCTGACCGACCCGTCTTCGGTGTCGGCGGCAGCGTATTCACGCCTGCGGTGGGCGTGGGCGAACAGCCCCGCCAGGAGAGCGGCCGCGATCGCCGCGATGGTCAGGAACTGGACCATGAACGTTCGTCTCCCGAACGGCCCGCGGACGGGTGGCGGGCCTCGTCGTGTGAGGTCGGGGACCGGGCGCTCGCGGCGAGGACGGCCCCTGCGGACCCGTCACGCCAACGGGCACCGACCGGTCCGGGGGTCAAGATCATGCGCCGTGACGGCCCGACCGCCGAAGCACCAGGCGCGGAGGTGGTCGGAGGATCGTTTCGCCCTCACCCGTCCGGGAGAAGAGTCGGCTACGACGGACGACATCTCGGTGCGGGGTGGACAAGTCGCCGGAGGGAGGCTCCTTCGATGCCGTGGCTCGTCTCGCTGCTCGATCCGCCGGGTGAAGCCGCTCGGCTTCACCCTGGACCAGATGGGCGCCCTGCTCGACGCCACCGACCGCCTGGACGCCGACGACCCGCTGAAGACCGCCGAGCGGCGGGCCGTCGTGGAGCGGGTCCGCGCCTGCCAGCAGGCCGCCGCCGAACGGGCCGAGACATCCCGCGTGCAACTGGCCCGCGCCGAGGACTTCGAAGCCACCCGCAGCCGTACAGCGACGGTGACACGATGGCCTCCCGCACCCGGGGCGCGGGAGCCGTCGTGCACTGCTGCGATGCCCGACCAGTCCCTGTGATCACCGGGTGCGGGCAGGCGGAGAGGAGCCGAGCCGAGAAGAGCGGCCTGCCCCGACGGCACCTGCACGGGTGTCGGCGCCTTGGCGTAGGGTCCCGACATGCACAGCACAACTATCGACGGCATCACCGTCCTCTGGACGGAGGCACCGCCGCCGCTGGAGGCGGCGCTGGTGTTCGGGTGCGGGGTGCGGGACGAGACGTTCCGCACGCTCGGTGTCACCCACCTCGTGGAACACCTGGCGATGAGCACCCTGCCTCGCCTGCACCATGACCACAACGCCAGCGTGGACCTGAGGACGACGGACTTCCTCGCGACGGGCCGTCCGGAGCAGATCGCGGCGTTCCTCGAAGCGGTGTGCAGGGCTCTGTCCGACCTGCCGCTCGATCGGCTGGACCGGGAGGCGGGCGTGCTGGCCGCCGAGGGCGGCGAGCCGGAGCACCCGACCACCGGCGCGCTGCTCTCCCGCAGGTACGGCGTCGCAGGTGCGGGGCTGGCTCCCTGGCGCGGGCCGGGAGCGGACCGCATCAGTCCCGAGACCGTACGCGACCACGTACGGCGCTACTTCCACGCCGACAACGCCGTCCTGATGCTGTCCGGACCGCCGCCGGAAGGACTGAAGCTCCCGCTCCCCCGGGGCGAACGCCCGCAGCGCGCGGGCGTCGCGCCGACGGTGCTGGGCGCCGGCCCGGCCTGGTCGCAGGAGTGCGTCCCTGACATCGGCCTGGCCCTGCACAGTGAACGCCACGACGACGTCGCCCTCACCCTCGCCGTCGACGTCCTGCGCGAGCGGCTCCTCGCCAAGGCCCGCCACGAGCACGGCCTGTCCTACGACGTCGCCGTCGACCGTTGCGCCGTCGGCGGCGGACACCGCGAGCGCGTCCTGCGTGTGGACGCCCGGGACGGCGAGGAAGCGCGGGTCGCCGAGCTGCTGTGGGCCGAGGCGCTGCGGCTGGCCGCCGACGGGCCGGACGCCGCGGAGCTCGCGGAGGAGCTCGCAGCGGCCAAGGAAGCACTCGGCGACCCACGGCACGCCGTGACCGACCTGCTGCGCCTGGCGGACGCGGAACTATTCGGCGAGCCCACGCTCGACGCTCAGGAGTGGCTGAGCCTCGCCTCCTCGGTCACCCCCGACCAGGCCCGCAGCGCCTTCGCGACAGCCATGGCCACGGCCTTGCTGGCAGTGCCGGAGGATGTCGAGCCGGCCCTCGTGCTCCCGGACGGCTCGCCCCTCCCGGCAGGCGGATGCATACGCTCGCACGAGCTGCCGCCCGGCAGGATCTTCCGCCCCGGACCGCTGCAGCGGCTGATCAGTTCGGCAGCGCGGCGCAGCCTCCTGGTGCTCGGAGACAGCGGGATCGCGATGCGTGACTCCGACGGTGACGTGCACGCGATCCCGTTCGAGGACATCGTCGGCGTCGAGGCCCACGGCCCGGGCCGCGTGCTGTTCGGACGCGGCGGCTGCGTGATCCCGGTCCTCCCCGACCTCTTCGCCAAGATCGCCCCGGTCGTCCGACGAATCGACACCGCCGTCCCCGCCGAACTGCACTACCCCGTCTCGGCCTACTGGTCGGACGAGGAATGACGCAGGGCTCCCCGTGGCCCGGACGGGTTGCGGGGAGCCGGATGCCCGCGGACAGGTGACGGGCGCGGGCGGAGCCTCATATGTGGGCCTGCCGGCCGTCCTGCTGGTAGATGTCGGGGATGCCGTCGGCGTCGTCGTCGCGCTCCTCCTCCTCGTAGAGGAGCCGGTAGACGCGGTTGCGGCGGCGCAGGAGGACGGCTGCGAGGGCGGCCGCCGTCAGGGAGCCGAGGAGGACGGCGGCCTTGACGTGCTCGGCCTGGGCGGCGTCGGGGAAGGCCAGTTCGCCGATGAGCAGGGCGACGGTGAAGCCGATGCCCGCCAGGACCGCCAGGCCCAGGACGTCGGACCAGGCCAGGTCGGGGTTGAGTTCGGCTCGGGTGAAGCGGGCGGCCAGATACGTGCCGAGGAAGATGCCGAGGATCTTGCCCACGACCAGACCGACGAAGACTCCGAGGGGTTCGGGGTCGGTGAAGACGTGGGCGAGGGCGGCGCCCGAGACGCCGACGCCGGCGGCGAAGAGCGCGAAGAGTGGCACCGCGACGCCCGCGGAGAAGGGGTGGACGAGGTGGGAGACGCGAGCGCCCGGGGACGCCGTCTCGTCCTTGTCGCGGGTGGTGCGCAGGATCAGGCCCATGGCGACGCCGGCGACGGTGGCGTGGACCCCGGAGTTGTACATCAGCGCCCAGATCGTGACCCCCAGGGGGACGTACCACCACCAGCCGCGGACGCGGAACCGCTGGAGGACGTAGAAGAGGACCAGGCCCGCGAATGCCCCGCCCAGGGCCCAGAAGTCGAGGTCCGAGGTGAAGAAGATCGCGATGATCAGGATAGCGCCGAGGTCGTCGACGACGGCGAGGGTGAGAAGGAACGCCCGTAGGGCGGACGGCAGATGGGTGCTGATGACGGCGAGCACGGCCAGGGCGAAGGCGATGTCGGTGGCCATGGGAACGGCCCAGCCGTCCAGGCTGCCACCGCCCGCGGCCGCGGTGAGGGTGTAGAGCGCGGCGGGTACGGCCATGCCGCACAGGGCCGCGACGACGGGCAGCGCGGCGGTGGCGGGGGTGCGCAGTTCGCCGACGACCAGCTCGCGCTTCAGCTCGATGCCCGCCACCAGGAAGAAGACCGCGAGGAGCCCGTCGGCGGTCCAGTGGCCGACGGAGAGGTCCAGGCCGAGGGCCGGAATGCCGAAGTGGAAGTCGCGTACGGACTCGTAGGCGGCGCTCCATGGACTGTTCGCCCAGACGAGCGCCACGACCGCGGCGGCGAGGAGGACGAGTCCTCCGACGGTCTCGGTGCGCAGTGCTTCGGTGACGGCCTGGCGTTCGGGCCAGGGCAGCAGACCGAGAACGACCTTGCGGGGGCGTGCCTGGGTCATGGGGAGGAACCCTCCGGGGCATGTCGACAGGTGGGCGCACAGGCCCCTCGGACGCCGACCAGACTTCCCGGCACACCAGCATCGTATTGATGCGTTCTTTACACCCTAGCGGGTGCGCGGAAGTCTCACCAGGCGTCGCTGACCTGCTGGAACAGGGTGAAGGACCCTGTCCTCACCAAGGCGCGAGGTGAGGACAGGGCCCCTCGGGAGCCGGGCCGCGGGGGCGGTCAGACGGTGGTCCTCACCGGCTCCGGGTCGGTGTCCTCGTCCGTGTCGAGGCCGGCGTCGCGGCGCTTGACGAAGGCGAGGAAGGAGTTCAGCTCCCGCTTGACGACGGGGGCGAGGAGGTACAGGCCGATGATGTTGATGACCGCGAGCATGAAGAGCACGGCGTCGGCCATGTCGATCAGGGTCTGGAGCGTGAGCAGCGAGCCCGCGACCGCGAAGACGGTGTAGAGGACCTTGAAGGTCAGCTCGCTGACGCGGCTGCGGCCGAACAGGTGGGCCCAGGCCTTCATGCAGTAGTAGCCCCAGGTCAGCACCGTGGAGATGGCGAACAGCATGACCGCGAGGGTCAGGATGTAGGGGAACCAGGGCAGGACGGTGGCGAAGGCGTCGGAGGTGATCGTGACGCCACCGATGGAGTCACCGCCCTTGCGGACCTCGACGTAGCTGGCCGGGTTGGCGATGACGATGGTCAGCGCGGTCATGGTGCAGATGACGACGGTGTCGATGAACGGCTCCAGCAGGGCGACCAGGCCCTCGCTGGCGGGGTGCTTCGTCTTGACGGCGGAGTGGGCGATCGGGGCGGAGCCGAGGCCGGCCTCGTTGGAGAACGCGGCCCGCTTGAAGCCGATGATCAGCGCGCCGAGGACACCGCCGGCGACGCCCTGCGGGTTGAAGGCGCCCTCGATGATCGAGGAGATCGCGGTGGGGACGGCCGAGACGTTGACGGCGATGACGACGAGGCAGGCGGCGATGTAGATGCCGGCCATCGCCGGGACGAGCTTGCTGGTGACGGAGGCGATGGAGCGGATGCCGCCGAGGAGCACGATGCCGACGAGGGCGGCGATGAGGATGCCGAAGAAGAGCGCGCCGGCGGAGGAGCCCAGGGCGCCGTTCTCGCCGCCGGTGACGGAGACGAGCTGGGCGTAGGACTGGTTGACCTGGAAGAGGTTGCCGCCGAAGAGGCCGAAGAACAGGACGAAGAACGAGGCCAGGACGGCCAGGATCTTGCCGAGCTTCTTGCCGTTCTTGCCGAAGCGGTCGGCCAGGCCCTTGGGCAGGTAGTGCATCGGGCCGCCGGAGACGGTGCCGTCGGCGTGCACCTCACGGTACTTCACACCGAGCGTGACCTCGACGAACTTCGTCGCCATGCCGAGCAGGCCGCAGAGGATCATCCAGAACGTGGCGCCGGGGCCGCCGATGGAGACGGCGACGGCCACACCCGCGATGTTGCCGAGGCCGACGGTGCCGGAGACGGCGGCGGTCAGGGCCTGGAAGTGGTTGACCTCGCCGGCCGAGCCCTTCTCGTCGTACTTGCCGCGCACGACGTTCACGGCGAGGCGGAACTTCCGCAGTTGGACGAAGCCGAACCAGCCGGTGAAGACGAGGCCCGCGACCACGAGCCAGGCCACGATGAGGGGAAGCTCCGTGCCCCCGACGGGGACGGAGTAGAAGACGACCTCGCCCAGCCACTTGGCTATGGGCTCGAAGAATCCGCTGACGGTCTTGTCGACGGACTGGGTGAAGGACTCGAGTGACACAGTGGGGACCTCAATGGCGCAGGACCGGCGCGCGGGAGGCTGCGGCGGTCTCGGGTGCGGGCTTTGAGCGAACGCCGTTGTCCGATCGGCGACCCTGGGCGACGTGTCCGCGGACTCGGACAGGGGTCGCCCCGGTCAAGCAGGCCGGCGAGCGGGCCGGCCGCCCCACAGGATTGACGGCACGGTGCCGCCGCCTGCGGAGTTGCGCATTCCTACCACGACATCAGCCCCCGTCCACGTGGCCCACATCACATCCGGAAGAAGAGGTTCCGAAAGCCCAGCACTCGTGACCCGACCGTTATCCGGACACCTGTATCCGTTCACGGTGCACTTATCTCTGCAGGTCAGCAGCTAGGCGAAGTGACGCCCATGTCAGCGGGGCGCTGCCAGAACCTCAGTCCCCGCGGTCCTCGGAGGTGGGCCCGCCCGCACTCGGTGCCGCGTGCCGTCCCGGTGGGCGGGTCAGGAGGTGGCGGGCTCCGTGGCTCGGGTGATGGCGGCTTTCACTGCGGTGATGCGGTCGGCGACCAGGGCGGCCTCGGCTTCCGAGGTGAGCGTCTGGGCCTCGGCGGCGTCGTGGTCGGCGATCACGGCCGTGAGTTCGGCGTCGTTCAAGGCGGGCGAGATGCGGGCTGCGATCCGGTTCATGTTCCGGTACGAGCCCTGAAGCCAGAAGGGCGGTCGGCGAACAGGGGCCCGTACTCCCACACTTAGCTCTCCGCGCTCACGACGCCGTCTCCGGCCGGCCGCCGGCCGCCGCGCGCCGGGCCCGGTGCCGGGCCAGCTCGTACATCCCGAGCAGCGCGGTGGCGGCGTTGAGCGGGAACGCGACCGCTTCGGCCACGGCGGTGACACCCCGCGCACGGCCGATGCTCGCGGCGAGCGCCGTCACCAACAACAGCGTGGGCAGGATCCGCCGCCACCGGGGCAGATCGTCCAGCCGCCACACGCGTACGCACAACACGACCGTGAACGCCGTGAAGGCGAGCGCGAACAGGGCGATCAGGATCAGGGTGAGGGGCATGGCCGGGTCCTTCGGGGCAGGCGGAAGTCGGTGCCGACCAGACTTCCCGGCTCACCAGCGGCTGATCCTAGCGGTCAGGGCAGGTCCGTGAAGGCCTCGACCGCCCTCGTCTTACCGGTGACGACGATGATGTCGCCCTTCTCGACGACCGTCTCGGCCGTCGCGTAGGTGAAACCCTCACCCGGGCGTTTGATGCCGACGACGGTCACGCCGTACTCGCTGCGGACCTGCGAGACGCCGAGGGGCCTGCCGGTCGCCACCCGCGGCGCGACGGTCTTGACCAGTGCGTAGTCGTCGTCGAACTCGATGAAGTCGAGCATGCGGCCGGTGACCAGATGGGCGACCCGCTCCCCCATCTCGTGCTCCGGCAGCACCACGTGGTGGACGCCGAGGCGTTCGAGGATCTGCCCGTGCTGGCGGCTGACCGCCTTGGCCCAGATGTTGGGGACACCGGCGTCGAGGAGATTGGAGCTGATCAGCACGCTCGCCTCGACGGAACCGCCGATGCCGACGACCGCGCTGGTGAACTCGTGCACACCGAGCTGGCTCAGGACGTCGGGGTCGGTGGAGTCGGCCACGACGGCGTGGGTGAGCACATCGCTGTACTTCTGGACCAGGCGCGCGTCGACGTCGATGCCGAGGACGTCCCAGCCGCGCCGCATCAGCTCGTTGGCGAGGGAGAAGCCGAACCGGCCCAGGCCGATGACGGCCACCCGCTGGTCCGGTTGGCCGCGGCGCTCGCGGGCGGGGCTCTGGCGGCGTTTGCGCAGGTGACGGAAGTAGTCAGCCAATGACGGGTCGCTCCTCGGGCAGTTCGTAGCGTCGCGTGCGCTCGCGCAGGGCTAGCGCGGAGACCAGGGTGATGGGGCCGATGCGGCCGATGAACATCAGGGCGATGAGGACGGACTGGCCGGTGCCCGGCAGGTCGGCGGTGATGCCCGTCGACAGCCCCACCGTCGCGAAGGCGGAGACAACCTCGAACAGCACCGCCTCGAACGACGCCCTGCTCACCGAGAGCAGCGTCAGTGTGGCGGTCATGACCAGCCCGACACCGAGCAGGGCGACGGTCAGGGCCTGACGCAGCACGTGAGGGGCGAGGCGGCGGCCGAGGACGGTGGAGGTGGGCTCGCCGCGGACCTCCGCGACGATCGCGGCGGCCAGGACCGCGAAGGTGGTCACCTTGATGCCGCCCGCGGTGCCGGCGCTGCCGCCACCGATCAGCATCAGCATGCAGGTCAACAGCAGGGTGGAGGGCTGCATCGCGCCGATGTCGAGCGAGTTGAAGCCGGCGGTGCGGCTCATCGCCGAGTGGAAGAAGCTGTTGAGCAGCTTGCCCCAGACGTCATGAGCGCCGAGCGTGGCGGGGTTCGTCCATTCCAGCAGGCCGGTCAGGACGGTGCCGACGAGGAGCAGGGCCGCGGTGGTGATGACGGTGAGCTTGGTGTGCAGGGTCCAATTCCTGCGGCCGGTGGCCCGGGCGCGGTGGCGGTGGCGTAGCGCCTCCAGCAGCACCGGAAACCCGATGCCGCCGAGGATGACGGCGACGGCGATCGGCAGGGTGATCCAGGCGTCCTGCGCGTAGCGGGTGAGGCTGTCGGCGTGGAGGCCGAAGCCGGCGTTGTTGAAGGCGGACACGGAGTGGAAGAGTCCGAGGTACGCCGCGTCGCCGATCCCGTTGCCGTATCCGTAGCGGAAGCGCAGCGCCAGGACGGCGCCGACGCCGAGTTCCACCGTCAGGGTCGTGCCGGCCACCCCCAGCAGGACCCTGCGGACATCCCCGATGCCCAGGCTCTTGGTCTCGGCCTGCGCCGTCAGCTGCATGCGCAGCCGCAGCCGGCCCGAGACCAGCAGCGCGAGCAGCGAGGCCATGGTCATGATGCCGAAGCCGCCGATCTGGATCAGCGCGAGGATCACGCCCTCGCCGAAGCCGCTCCAGTACGTGCCGGTGTCGACCACGGCGAGACCCGTGACGCAGACGGCGGACGTGGAGGTGAACAGCGCGGTCAGCGGACTGGTCGCCCGCCCGTCCGCGGACGCCGCCGGAAGCATCAGCAGACCGGTCCCGATCAGGACGGCGCTCGCGAACGCGATGACGACGGTGCGGGCCGGATGGGCGGAGAAAAACGAGCGGCTCCGTCGGCGTACGGCGGACACCACGTGAGGGGCCCCTTCTTCCGGTGAGCGGGCGCACGGTCGCGTCGTAGGACGGGACCGCATCAGCAATACGTCAAGAACGGCCGTCACCCTACCCGCCGCCCCTCGGCAGACCCAGCACCGTCCCTACGATGCCGCCATGGCGTCCTCGATCTACCGAAGCCCGGCCGCGGAGGCGCGGATACGCGCCTGGTGCGAGACACGTCTCGACGCCTGGCCGGTCCCCCACCAGCGGCGGCGGATCGAGACGTCGGCCGGACTCTCGCACGTCGTCCGCGTCGAGGCCCGGCCGTCGGCAGGCTCGACGACGGTGGTGTTCGTCCCCGGGACGAACATGAACGCGGCCGTGTCGCTGGGCACATGGAGGCACTGGCCGACGTCGGGCCGCTCGTCGTCCTCGACGTGCCGGGGCAGCCCGGTCTCAGCTCCGGGCTGCGGCCCCGCCGGAACCGTATGGACGCCTACGCCACCTGGCTCGCCGAGGCCCTCGCAGAGGTCACGCGGGAGCCGGCGGTGGTCGTGGGCCACTCCCTCGGCGCCGCGATCACGCTCGCCTGCCCGTCGGACCTCGTCGCCGTACGCGTCCTCGTGTCGCCCGGCGGGCTCGTACGGCTGCGTGTCGGAGCCTCCGTACTCGCGGCGACCGTCCCGTGGCTGCTCCGCCCCTCGTATGTACGGGCCCGACGGCTGCTGGGATGCATGACGGCGCCCGGACACGCCGTACCGGACGAACTCAGCACGTGGATGTCGCTGGTGGGCCGCTCCTGCCACAGCAGCCTCGCGCCCTCACCGCTGCCGGACGCCGTGCTCGCCAGGGCGGCAGCGACGACGCCCTGTCTGACCCTCGTGGGCTCGGAAGACGTGTTCCTGCCTCCCAAGCTGCTCGGCCCCGTGGTCGAGCGGCGACTCGGCAGCCGCGCGCGGGTGCTCTCCGGTTCGGGGCACCTCCTCCCCGAGGAGGCGCCCGAGCAAGTGGCGGCTCTCGTGGCCGAGTTCCTGCGGTCCGTTCGGCGATGCCATGGAGGCGAAAGCGCGCCGTCGGCCCCGGAAAAGCAGCAGAACGGCACGGTGGACCGGTGAAGCACTGCCGGATCCCGGCAACGACTTGAACGCCGCGCGGTGGCACGATCCATGCGACGCCGTCGGCACCCGTGGGTGCGCTGGGGAACGGCGGCGAACGCAGAGGGGGACGGTCGTGCTGCCGCACCAGAACACTCGGGTACCGACGGCAGGGCACATGGTGGTCTGCGGGGACGACGGTCTCGCCCACCGTCTGGCGGCCGAACTGCGCGAGGTCTACCGCCAGCGGGTCGTCCTCGTCGTCCCCGGGAGCCGGGTCCGGTCCGACGCGGACCGCAGTCCGGCCGCCCTCGCGTCGCGGGCCGCCGGACTCATGAGCAGGCTCGCCACGGTGCGGCAGCCGGGCACTCCCGAGGCGGACGACACGAGCGGAGGAGCCCCTCTTCCTGTGCAGGAGATCCTCTCCGACTCCCCCGGCGACGACGTGCTGCTGCGTGCCGGGGTGGGGCGGGCCTCCGCTCTGGCGCTGCTCTACGAGGACGACGAGACGAACCTCCGCACGGCGCTGGCCGCCCGTCGGCTGCACCCGGACCTGCGGCTGGTGATCCGTATGTACAACCGGAAGCTCGGCCTGCACATGGAGGAACTGCTCGACCAGGCAGCGCTCTTGGCGATGCCGGACATGGACCGGGCGACGCTGGAGGCGTCCACGACGGTCCTCTCGGACGCGGACACGGCCGCCCCCGCCCTCGCGGCCACCGCCGTCGCAGGCACGAGCAAGGTCGTCCAGGCGGACGGTCTGCTCCTGCGGGCCGTCGAGCGCACGCCGCCCGGACGCGGTGAGGTACCGGACTCCGGACTGTGCACCCTGGCGTTGCTGTCGTCCACCACCGCGGATCCCGCGGGAGCCGAGGGCTCCGAGGCGAGCGGTCCGCAGGCCCCACAACTCCTCCCCGACGACTGGACCGTGGCGAGCTCCGCGGGCCGCGGGAGCATCGTTCTGGAGACTGTGCGGTACGCGGGTCCGCTCCTGCCCGCCCGTCGCCTCGGACGCCGGGGAGCGCCCCTGACGGAGGTCCTTTCGGGGCGTCTGCGCTGGTCGCTCGCCGCCATCGCCGGTTCCGTGCTCGCCCTCGCGGTGGCGGCGTGGCTCACCGGCGACAAGGGGTTCCTGCAGTCCGCGTACCTCACACTCCTCGACCTGTTCTCGATCGGCGACCCGGCGGTCGGCGAACCCGCCTCCCGGCAACTGCTCCAACTCCTGTCCGGCCTGGTGGGCCTCGCACTGCTGCCGCTGCTGATCGCCGGCGCGCTGGAGGCGCTGGGCACCTTCACGGGCACGGCGGCCCTGCGCCGCCCGCCCCGCGGCCTGTCCGGGCACGTCGTGCTCCTGGGCCTGGGCAAGATCGGCAGCCGCGTGCTCGCCCGGCTGCGGGAACTCGACATCCCGGTGGTGTGCGTGGAAGAGGACCTGGACGCGCGAGGCATCCCGCTCGCCCGCAGCCTCGGCGTGCCCGTCGTGGTCGGCGACGTCACGGACGAGGGCGTCCTGGAGGCGGCGCGGATCCACCGGGCCCACGCTCTGCTCGCGCTCACGAGCTCCGACACCACCAACCTCGAGGCCGTCCTCTCCGCCCGCACACTCAAGGCCGACCTGCGCGTGGGGCTGCGCCTGTACGACGACGACTTCGCCACCGCGGTGTACCGCACCCTCCGCACCGCCCACCCGGACGCCCTCACCCGCAGCCGCAGCGTGACCCACCTCGCCGCTCCCGCCTTCGCCGGCGCCATGATGGGCCGCCAGATCCTCGGCGCCATCCCCGTCGAGCGCAAGGTGCTTCTCTTCGCGGCCCTGCCCGTCGCCGGCCACCCCCAGTTCGAAGGCCGCACCGTGACGGAGGCCTTCCGCCCCGGCGCCTGGCGCGTCCTGGCCCTCGACACCGCCGACCCCGCCGCGCGCCGCCCCGACCTGGCCTCCTCCCCCGACGGCGAAGGCTCCCGGCTCCTGTGGGACCTCCACCCCGGCTACGTCCTGCGCCCCGAGGACCGCATCGTCATCGCCGCCACCCGCCGCGGCCTCGCCGAACTCCTGGGAAGGGCGTCGGCCTAGAGGCGGGGAAGGGCTTCGCCCGCCCGCGGCTCGCGGCGCTGGTCGAGCCAGAAGAGGTAGCCGCGCAGCTAGGGCTCCAGGCCGTCGTCGATGTAGGCGATGAAGTCACGATGCCCCTGAGCCGCGTCGTGGTAGTGGCCGAGGTGGCGCGGGTCGGCGTTGAAGTCCCCGTGGGGGTGGGTGTCCGCGCCCCAGTCGGCGGCTATGGCGACAGCCCATTCCCGGACACGGGCTCGCTCCCGCCACCAGTCGCGGACGGCTTCCACCGTCCAGTGGTCGTCGCCGTTTCGCTTCCCCGGGGCCGCCGGGGACGGCTACCTCGTCATTCCGCGGGTCCGCTTGAACTCGCGGTCGACGGCCCAGGCGTCGGCGACCGGGCCGAGGTGGCCGAGCTTGTCGGGGTTGATGACCGAGCGGATGGTCTGGATCCGCCCGTCGAGGACATCGAGGGCCAGGGTGTGCAGGATCCTGCCGTCCCGGTCGCGGAAGACGGCGCCCGGCTGGCCGTTGACCTCGTGCGGTTCGAAGGTGATGTCGATCCGGGCCATGAGCGGGTAGACCCCGGCGAGGAGCTTGGCCACGTTCCGGGCTCCGGCGACGGCCCTGGCCAATTGCGGGGCCTTGCCGCCGCCGTCACCGACGAGTTGGACGTCCTCGGACAGCAGACGCTGCAGCCCGTCGACATCGCCCTGCGACAGCGCCTCGAAGAACCGCTCCGCCAGGGCCTGCCTCTCCTGCCGGTCGGCCTCGAACCGAGGCCGCCCCGCCTCCATGTGACGACGGGCGCGTACGAGCAGCTGCCGGCAGGCGGCTTCCGAACGCCCCACCGCCGAGGCGATCTCGTCGAAGCCGAACGCGAAGACCTCGCGCAGCACGAACACCGACCGTTCCAGCGGACTGAGCCGTTCCAGGAGCAGGAGCGCCGCCATCGACACCGAGTCGGCCAGCTCCGCAGCCCGTGCCGGGTCCTGGTACGGGTCCTGGAGCAGCGGCTCGGGCAGCCACGGGCCGACGTACTCCTCCCGTCGTACGCGGGCGGAGCGGAGCACGTCGATCGCGATCCGGGTCACGGCGGCCGACAGGAACGCCTTGGCCGACACGGGCCGGGTCGTCGAGGCGTCGAAGCGGAGCCAGGTCTCCTGCACCGCGTCCTCGGCCTCGCTGACGCTGCCCAGGATCCGGTAGGCGATCGAGAACAGCAGCGGCCTGAGCTCCTCGAACTCCTCGACCTTGTTCACCTTGTCCCCCTCGTGGTCGCGGTGCCGACGCGCCGGGGGTGCCGGCGCGTCGGGCTTGTCGTGATCATCCGGTCGACCGTCGAGTCCGGCAAGAGTGGCGCTGCTGAAGCCTGGAGCCTGAAGCCTGGAGCCGACCGGGTACCTGCTACAGGCGCCGCTCTCAGTGGAACTGGCCGACCTGGTAGTCGCCGGCGGGCTGCTGGGTGATGACGTTCAGCCGGTTCACCGTGTTCATGAACGAGACGAGGAGTACGAGGGCGGTGAGCTGTTCCTCGTCGTAGTGCTCGGTGACCCGCGCCCACACGTCGTCGCCGACCCCGCCGGCCCCGTCCGCGATCCGCGTCGCCCGCTCGGCCAGCTCCAGCGCCGCCCGTTCCGCCTCGGTGAAGACCGTCGCCTCACGCCAGGCCGCCACCAGCGCGAGCCTCACCGCCGACTCACCGGCGGCCGCGGCCTCCTTGGTGTGCATGTCCAGGCAGACCGCGCAGCCGTTGATCTGGCTCACCCGCAGGGCCACCAGCTCCTGGAGGGCCGCGGGCAGCGGCGACTCCTTGAGCACCTTGCCCACCGCCATGAAGTGCTTGAAGGCCTTCCCGGCGGTCGGGCTGGCGAAGTAGTTCAGTCGCGCGTCCATCGATTGCTCCTCGGTGCTCGTCGGGTGCTTCCCGGTGCCTTCACCTCCCGAGACGAGGCAGCACCCGTCCCTGTGACACGACGGCATGTGACCCACGTCTCCCCCGCCGGCGCGACCGCGCATGTCACAGGACCGGCCGCTGTCTCGTCTCGGGTGACGGAAGACCACGATCAGGGAGCTGATGATGAACGTCGCACTGTGGATCACCGCCGGCCTGCTCGCCGTTGTCTGCCTGGTCGGCAGCGCCAAGATGTTCGTGTCGCAGGACAAGATGTCCGCCATGGGCGGTGCCGCCGCGCAGTGGGTCCACGACTTCAGCCCCACCGCGCTCAAGGCGATCGGCGCGGTCGAGCTCCTTGCCGCGACCGGGCTGATCCTGCCGGCGGTGCTCGGCATCGCGCCGGTCCTCGTGCCGCTGGCCGCCACCGGACTCGTCCTGCTCTTCACCGGCGCGATCACCATGCGGCTCCGGCGGGGCGAGCGAGCGACGATCGCGGGCGACGTGGTCTACCTCGTGCTGGCGGCGTTCGTCGCCTGGGGGCGCTTCGGTCCGGAGTCCTTCACGGGCTGATCACGCAGCGGTGCCGCCCACCCGACGACGTTCACGGGTGAGCGGATCTCACGGACCGATCACCTCCAGCGAGATCCACAGGGCGACCGTGGCCGCGAGAAGGGCGGCGGGAACGGTGAGCAGGCCCAGGAGGGTGAACTCCCTCAGCCGGATCTCGTGGTCGTGGCCGTGGGCGATCCGCCGCCACAGGAGGGTGGCCAGCGAGCCGGCGTACGTGAGGTTGGGGCCGATGTTCACGCCCAGCAGGACGGCCAGGACGGCGCCGGGACCGGAGGGGGCGGCCAGCGGGATGAGGGCGAGGACGGCGGGGAGGTTGTTGATCAGGTTGGCGAGCAGGGCCGCGAGCGCCGCGGTGCCGAGCAGCGCCGGCAGGGAGGTGCCGTCGGGCACCAGCCGCCCGAGCGCCTCGCCGAGTCCTTGGTCGACGACGGCCCGTACGACGATGCCGAGGGCGAGGACGAACGCGAGGAACGGTACGGCGGCGGAGCGGACGATCGCCGCCGGTGTGGTGTGACGCCGGGCCAGCGCGCGTACCGCCATCACCGTCGCCCCCGCGGCCGCCGCCCAGGCCGGGTCCACGCCGATCGCCGAGGCCACGGCGAACCCCACCAGCGTCGCCGCCACGGTGACGAGCGCGAACAGCGGAAGCTCCGGCGGCTCGTCCGGCTCCACCGGTTCGGCGGGTGCGTCGAGGTCGCGGGCGAAGAACCGGCGGAAGACCGCGTACTCGACGGCGATGGCGGCCAGCCACGGCAGGGTCATCAGCAGGGCGAAGCGCGTGAAGGTGAGCCCGGCGGCGGTGAACGCGAGCAGGTTCGTCAGGTTCGACACCGGCAGCAGCAGCGAGGCGGTGTTCGACAGGTGGGCGCTGGCGTAGACGTGCGGCTTCGGCCGGGCGCCCATCCGGGCGGCGGTGGCGAAGACCACCGGGGTCAGCAGGACCACGGTGGCGTCCAGGCTCAGCGCCGCCGTGATCGCGGACGCGAGGGCGAACACCGCCCCGAGCAGGCGCCGCGGCCGGTGCCGCGACCAGCGCGCCATCCAGGTCCCGCAGGCGTGGAAGAGCCCCTCGTCGTCGCAGAGCTTCGCGAGCACCAGCACGGCGGCCAGGAAGCCGATCACCGGCCCGAGCCGGGCGGCCTCGTCCCGGACGTCGGCCATCGGGATCGCCCCGGCCACGACGACGAGCGCGGCGGCGGGCACCGCGAACGCGGCCTCCGGCCAGCGGAAAGGACGAACGACCGCGCAGACCAGCACCACGACCAGCGCGGCGACGGACAGAAACTCCAGCACCATGCCCCCGATCATCCGGGGCGGGCCGCCGAGGGGAAGCAGCGGCCCCATGCGAGGGCCTGCGTGTCGGCCTCGGCGCGAACCTGTTTCCCCGAGGCATTCGCGCTGGTGCCCGGCCTGCCGCACAAGGACCCGCGGTCACTTCCGCGCGCACCGCAGGACCGTGAGCCCGCGGGAATCCCGGGGCCGCGTGAACGTTGAACCGTACGTGAGCTTCCTCGGCGCGGACATCCGCTTCTCCGTTCTCGACCGTTCCCGGACCCGTGAGGGCCAGGACGGCGCCCGGGCCCTGCGTGACACCGTGCGGCTGGCCCAGGAGGTGGAGCGGCTGGGCTACCACCGGTTCTGGGTGTCCGAGCACCACGGCGTGCCCGGAGTCGCGGGGTCCGCGCCGACCGTGCTCGCCGCCGCCGTCGCCGGGGCGACCCGGACGATCCGGGTGGGCACCGGCGGAGTGATGCTGCCCAACCACCAACCCCTCGTCGTGGCCGAGCAGTTCGGCGTCCTGGAGGCGCTGTATCCGGGACGGATCGACATGGGCCTCGGGCGTTCCGTCGGGTTCACCGACGGGGTCCGGCGGGCGCTGGGCCGCGAGAAGGAGGAGGCCGGGCGTTTCGCCGAGCAACTGGACGAGCTGCTCGGCTGGTTCGACGGCACCCAGACGGCCCATCCGCACGTGCACGCCCGCCCCGCCGAGGGCCTGCGCGTCCCGCCGTACGTGCTCGCCACCGGCGAGGGCGCGGCGATCGCCGCGGCGGCCGGGCTGCCGCTGGTCATCGGCGACCTGCGCGGCCGCGACCGGATGCTGTCCGCGATCGACCGGTACCGGGCCGCGTTCCGGCCGTCGTCGTGGGCGGCGGAGCCGTACGTCGTGGTGTCCGGCACGGTTGCCGTCGCCCGGACGGAGGCCGAGGCGCACCGGCTGCTGCTCCCGGAGGCCTGGTCGCAGGCGTATTCCCGGACCCACGGGACCTTCCCGCCCCTGCTGCCGCCGGAGCGGATCGAGGCCCTGACGATGACGGACAAGGAGCGCGGCTTCTACGAGCAGGGTCTGCGCGGCCACCTGTACGGCACCGGGGACCAGGTCCGCGAGGCGCTGGAGGGCCTGGTGAAGGAGGGCGGGGCGCAGGAGGTGCTGGTGACGACGAGCACGTACGACCGCGCCGCCCTGCTGGATTCCTTCCGCCTCCTGGCCGACGCGGTCGGGCTCGCCCCCGAGGGGGCGGCGGCGGGCGCGTAGGGCGGGACGTCGGCAGCGCGCTGCGGCTGGGCCTCGCAGACCCGCCTAGACTCGGGGGAATGCACGGCAGCCCCACCCCGCAGGACCCGCAGAACCCCGGTGACCTCCGCACTCCCCCGCCCGGCGCGCCCGGGCGCGATCCGTTCGTGAGGGTGCGGGGCGCGCGGGAGCACAACCTGCGGGACGTCGACGTGGACCTGCCGCGCGACGCGCTCACGGTGTTCACCGGGGTCTCCGGCTCCGGCAAGTCGTCGCTCGCGTTCGGGACCGTGTACGCCGAGGCGCAGCGGCGGTACTTCGAGTCGGTGGCCCCGTACGCGCGCCGGCTGATCCACCAGGTGGGCGCGCCGAAGGTCGGGGAGATCACCGGGCTGCCTCCGGCGGTCTCGCTGGAGCAGCGCCGTTCCGCGCCGAACGCCCGCTCCTCCGTCGGCACGGTCACCACGCTGTCCAACTCGCTGCGCATGCTGTACTCGCGCGCCGGCGACTACCCGCCCGGCGCGCCTCGGCTCGACTCGGACGCCTTCTCGCCCAACACCGCCGCAGGGGCCTGTCCGGAGTGCCACGGCCTGGGCCGGGTGCACACCACGAACGAGGAGCTGCTCGTCCCCGACCCGTCGCTGTCGATCCGGGAGGGCGCGATCGCGGCCTGGCCGGGCGCCTGGCAGGGCAAGAACCTGCGGGACGTGCTCGACGCGCTCGGGTACGACGTGGACCGGCCGTGGCGTGAGCTGGCGGCGAAGGACCGCGAGTGGATCCTGTTCACCGACGAGCAGCCCGTGGTGACGGTGCACCCGGTACGGGAGGCGGGCCGCATCCAACGCCCGTACCAGGGCACGTACATGAGCGCCCGGCGGTACGTGACGCACACCTTCGCCGAGTCGAAGAGCGCGACGCTGCGGGCGAAGGCGGAGCGGTTCCTGACCAGCGCGCCGTGCGCGGTGTGCGGGGGCCGGCGGCTGCGCCCGGAGGCGCTGGCGGTGACGTTCGCGGGGCGGACCGTCGCGGAGCTGGCGGCGCTGCCGCTGACGGAGCTGGCGGAGGTGCTGGGCGACCCGGCGGTGCGGGGCGACGAGACGGCAAGGGTGCTGACCGAGGACCTGGTCGCGCGGATCGCGACGGTGACGGAGCTGGGCCTCGGCTATCTGAGCCTGGACCGCGCGACGCCGACGCTCTCCAACGGCGAGCTGCAGCGACTGCGGCTGGCCACGCAGCTGCGGTCCGGGCTCTTCGGCGTCGTGTACGTCCTGGACGAGCCGTCGGCCGGGCTGCACCCGGCGGACGCCGAGGCGCTGCTCGTGGTCCTGGACCGGCTGAAGGCCGCCGGGAACACGGTGTTCGTGGTGGAGCACCACCTGGACGTGGTGCGGCACGCGGACTGGCTGGTGGACGTGGGCCCGCGGGCGGGGGTGCACGGGGGCCGGGTGCTGCACAGCGGCCCGCCCCAGGAGCTGGCCGCGGTGGCGGAGTCGGCGACGCGCCGGTACTTGTTCGACCGGGAGTCCCGGCCGGGGCGGGAGGTGCGGGAGCCGACGGGCTGGCTGCGCACCGGCCCGATCACCAGGCACAACCTGGTGGACCTGGACGCGGCCTTCCCGCTGGGCGTACTGACGGCGGTGACGGGTGTCTCGGGCTCCGGCAAGTCCACGCTGGTGGGCACACTGACGGAGGAACTCCCGGGCGTGGAGCGGGTCGTGACGGTCGATCAGCGGCCCATCGGCCGTACGCCCCGCTCCAACCCGGCGACGTACACGGGCCTGTTCGACATCGTCCGCAAGCTGTTCGCCGCCACGGACGAGGCCCGGGCGCGCGGCTACAAGGCGGGGCGTTTCTCGTTCAACGTGGCTGGGGGCGCCTCCTCCGGGGGAGGCCGCTGCGAGACCTGCCAGGGCGAGGGGTTCGTCGCGGTGGAGCTGCTGTTCCTGCCGAGTACGTACGCGCCCTGCCCGGACTGCCACGGCGCGCGCTACAACGCGGAGACCCTGGAGGTCCGCCTGCGCGGGCTGACGGTCGCGGAAGTCCTGGACCTGACCGTGGAGTCGGCGGCTGAGTTCTTCGCCGGCACCCCCGCCGCGGCCCGGATCCTGCGGGCCCTCCTCGACGTCGGCCTGGGCTACCTGCGCCTGGGCCAGCCGGCCACGGAGCTGTCCGGAGGCGAGGCCCAGCGCATCAAACTGGCCGCCGAGCTCCAGGCCGTACGCCGCACGCACACCCTCTACGTCCTCGACGAGCCCACGACCGGCCTGCACCCGGCGGACGTCGAGGTCCTGATGGCGCAGCTGAACGCCCTCGTGGACAGCGGCCACACCGTCGTCGTGGTCGAGCACGACATGGACGTGGTCGCCGGCGCCGACTGGGTCCTGGACCTCGGCCCCGGCGGCGGCGCGGCGGGCGGCCGCATCGTCGCCCAGGGCCCACCGGCAGCGGTCGCCGCGGACTCCGACAGCCGCACGGCCCCCTACCTCGCGCGTGCTCTGGGAACCTGACCCGCGGCGCAGTGGGTTGCCGTGCCGCGGGCGGGGCGTAGCGTCGAAGGGGAAGAAGCCCCCGCCGAGGAGTGGGATGACGTGAGGTGAACGGTCTGCCGCAGGGTGGAGCCGCCGCCGCCGCGCCTGCCGTGCGTCTGCCGGTGCTGTCGATGCACTGGCGGCGGCAGGCGTTCGTGCACTGGCCGTACCGCCCCGACGACGTACGGACCTTGCTGGCGCCCGGACTCGAAGCCGATCTGTACGGGGGGCGGGCGTGGGTGAGCCTGACGCCGTTCGTGATGACCGCGGTGCGCGCGGCGGGGGGTGCCGATGGCGACCCGTACGGGGACCCCCTGGCCCACACCTCGCCCGGCGTCGGCCCGGTCGCCCTGGGCGCCGCCCGCCCCGCCCGAGCCACGTTCGCGTCCTGACAAAGGTCACGCCGACCTCGCGGGCGGCTTCGCACAGTCCGCGCCGGACGCGTCAGAGGTAGCGGCTGAGGATCGCGTCGAGCCCCGCGGACAGCTGCTCCTCGCCGCCGCGCGCGGCCAGTGCCGGGCCGAGGGAGCGCAGCCGGGGGAACTCCTTGACCGGGAGGCGGTGCAGGCCGAAGCGGAAGGCCGGATCCGACTCGTCGGGGTTGTCCACGACTTCGCGCAGCTCGATGACGATGTAGCCGAGCACCCACGAGATGAACGCCCGGTAGAGCTTCAGCGTGGTCTCCTCGTCCAGACCGGCCGAGCCCAGCAGGGCGAGCAGACGTTCGTGGGCGCGCAGCACCGCCGGGGGCCGGCGCGTCAACGGCACGGTGAAGGGGCGCGTGGCGACGAGCGGCACGACGTTGGGGTGCGCGAGGGCGACCCGGTACATCGCCTGCGCTATGCACAGGAGCGTCTCCCGCCACAGCAGCGCGGCAGCGCCCCGCGGGCCGGGAGCCGGATGCGGGGCGGGGGGCACGGCGCCCTCCAGCATCTCCTCCAGCTCGATGAACAGGTGCTCGACCAGCCCGTCGAGCAGGTCGTCCTTGCTGGTCGTGTACCGGTAGATCGCCATGGCCTCCACGCCCAGCTCGTCGGCGACCCGGCGCATGCTCAGGCTGTCCAGACCCTCGTGATCCACGACGCGCAGCGCCGCTTCCACCACGCGCTCGCGGCTGAGCCGACTACGGGCGGCCATGGCCGCACCTCCCTCGTTCCCGGCGCGACCCGGCCTGCGCTTGACGTCGATCCGGGGCGGGTGGAGCCTGTATGTGTACAGCATAAACGGATGACGTACGTAGACGTCTTCAGCGCCGCGGTCTCCCCGGCGCCCGGTGATCATCCGAACAGAAGAGTGGTCGCGATGCGACGCACGAACCCAGTCCCCCGGCGACACGATCCGATCTGTACCGGCCCCTGCCCGGTCCCCCTGTCCCCCGAAGCACTGGCCCAGCTCTACGCCGACTACCGGGATCTGCTGACGTCCCGACGACTGCCGGACGGCACCACCTTCGAGGAGTACTACCTCACGTGGCGGTCCACCCGGCGCGGCGAGCGGCTCGTCGGCCTCGACGACGGCGCCGTACGGGCCGAACCGGCTCCCGGACGGCGGCTGATCACACGGCCCGACAAACAGCTGAAGGGAGTCGTCCGCACCCTCGTGCTGCTGGTCGACTTCCCCGACAAGCCGCACGACCCGGACCATCGTCCGGGCCACTACGAGCAGCTGCTGTTCAGCACGAATTCCCTGCCCACCGGCAGCATGCGCGAGTACTACCGCACGGTGAGCGGCTTCGAGGCCCTCGGCGATCGCGGCATCGACGTCCAGGGCGAGGTCCACGGCTGGTTCCGGATGCCGCGGCCGCTGTCGTTCTACGCCGACGGCAACTCCGGCATGAACGGGTTCCCCCGCAACGCGCAGGGCATGGCCCGGGACGCGGTGCACGCGGCCAAGGACGAAGGCGTGGACTTCACGCCCTTCGACGCGCTGGAGGAGAACATGGTCACGGCCCTGTTCATCGTCCACGCGGGGTCCGGAGCCGAGAAGACGAAGAGCGCCGACGACATCTGGAGCCTCAAGTGGGGCGTGCCCGGAGGCGTCCGCGTCGGCCCCAACCTGACCGTCGAGACGTTCCTCACCGTGCCCGAGGACTGCGCCATGGGCGTCTGCGCGCACGAGTGGGGCCACCTGGCGGCGCGTTACGCCGACTACTACGACACGGGCGAGCTGGACGCGACCAAGTCCAACGGCCTCGGCAACTACTGCCTGATGGCGTCCGGCTCCTGGGGCAACAGCGGACTCACCCCCGTGCTCCCCAACGGCATGCTGCGGATGTTCCACGGCTGGGCCACCCCGAAGCGCATCAGGAGGACCACCAAGGACGTGGTGCTGACGCCGGCCGCGGAGGGCGGCGACCTGCTCTTCGTCCAGAACGAGGACAGGATGTCGGAGATGCAGTACATCCTCGTCGAGTACCGGCGCCGCCGGGGGCAGGACGCCTTCCTGCCGGACGAGGGCATCTCCGTCTGCACGGTCGACGAAGCGATCCCCGACGTGAACGACGAGGACCGCCTCGCGATCGAGCTGCTGCAGGCCGACGGCCGACGCGATCTGGGCGCGATCTTCGGCCTGGGCAACCGCGGAGATTCCAACGACCTGTACCCGTCCCTGGGGAACAGGATCGTCGGCGAGACGACGAACCCGGCGCTCAACCTGCCCGACGGCACGTGGACCGGCGTCACCCTCGAGATCGAGGGCGATCCCGCCGCCGGCTCGATGGCCGTCGACATCCACATGGAGTGAGGCCGGGCGAACGGCCGTTCCGACGGAGCTCCCGCGCGGAAGGGAGGAACAAGGTGAGCACCCCCGTCGTCCGCATCGCCGACCTGCTGGAGGACGCGCCCACGGACTCCGCGCCGCCCCCGCGCCCCTCCGCTCCGGCGTCCCGCGAGCCGCCGCCGGCCGGCCGCCCCCCGCTCACCGTGACCGTGGTCTGGGGCGACCTGCCGGAGGTGCCGGCCGATCTGCACGTCACCGGGCACTACCAGGCGGTCCTGCCCACGGCCGCCGAACGCGCCCTGGACCACGCCATCTCCACCGAGCCGCGCCGGCTCATCACCGAGCACACCAAACTCGGCTGGATCGACGCGCAGCTGGGAGAGGTGACGTACTTCCCCTGCCGGGAGGGCACGGTCCGCTCCGCCGCCGTCGTCGGGATGGGCCCGATGGGCACCCTGACGGAGCGCCGCGCCGCCCAGTTGCACAGGTCGCTGCTCGTCGAGGTCATGGGGCTCGGCCACGTACGGACGCTCGCCACGGTGCTCATCGGCTCGGGGACCGGCAATCTCACCGTCGCCGAGGCGGCGCGGGCCCTCGTGCACGGCTTCGCCGGCGCGCTGCGCGCCCAGGCGCCGGCATCGGCGGCGGCCGGGCTCACCGAGGTGCTCGTGGTGGAGATCGACCGGCTGCGGGCCGAGCAGCTCCTCCGGGCCCTGCGCGAGTGCGCCGGGGAGCAGACGTCGGTCCGGATCGCACCGCGGCTGCGCGAGGAGAGCAGCGGGAGCCTGTCGCCCCAGTCCGCGGCCGTGTACGCGCTCACGGCGCTGACGGGGCTCACCGGTCGCACGGGCACGACGCCCGACGGAGCCGGTCCGCCGGAGGGCGCCGGGTCACCGCCCGACGGCGACCTGCTGGGCGAGGTACTGGCCGGCCTGGAGCCCTCGCTGCGCCACCGGGTCCGGGCCCAGCTGGGCCGGCTCGCCGACGTCGACCGGACGGACCTGTCCCTGAAGGTGCGCCGGACCATGGACGCCGTGCAGGGCGCCACGCCGGTGCGGGTCTCCGCCCTGTCGGGCGTCGGCGGACTGCGCTGGGCGGCCCTGACGGAGCGGGCCACCGTTCCCGAGCGGCTCGTCCCGGTGGACATGGACCTGTTGCGCCAGCTCGTGGACCGCTTGACCGAACCGAGCGCCGAGGACGCGAGGGACCTGCCGGACCTGTTGTCACGGTTCGTGGTCCCCGCGGACTTCCAGCAGCTCCTCACGGACGAGGCGACCGTGCTGATGGAGCTGGACCAGGAGACCGCGCTCGTGCCCTGGGAGTTCCTGGCCGACGTCAAGCAGCGCAGCGGCGAGAGGGACGCCCCGCTGGCCGTCCGCACCCCGCTCTCCCGGCAGCTGCGGACCCCCTACTCGCGAGTGATCACCGAAGAGGTCGCGGCGGGCCCGCTGAAAGCCCTGGTGATCGGCGATCCCGGCGATCCGGAGAAGGGTTTCGAGCTGGCGGGAGCGCGCGACGAGGCGTTCGCCGTGTCGAGCCGGCTCAGCAGCCTGGGCGTCGAGGTCACGCTGTTCGTCGGCGCGGCGGGGGCCGGCCGCCTGGCGGGCGTTCCGCCTGCGAGCCGCCTGGACGTCCTGCGCGTCCTGCTGGCCGGCGGCCATCACATCGTCCACTACTGCGGCCACAGCTCCTTCGACGCCTCCGCCTCCGGGGTCCGGTCGGGTTGGGTCTTCGCGGACGGCCTGCTCACCGCCCAGGAACTGGCCCAGCTCGAACGCCCGCCGCGGATCGTGGTCGCCAACGCCTGCTACTCCGCTCTGCTCGCGGGCACCGGCAGGGCCGCGCCGCCGGCCGAGCCGCCGCCCGGCACGCCCTGGGGAAGTCCGCAGGCCCGTCTCGTACCCAGCCTCGCCGACGAGTTCCTGCGGGTGGGCGTCGCGCACTACATCGGAGCGGGCTGGCGCATCCCCGACGACCAGGCGACCGCGTTCTCCGAGGCCTTCTACACGCATCTGCTGGAGACCGGGCCGGGCGAACCCGAGCACACCGTCGGCGCCGCGGTGCACACGGCACGCCGAGCGCTGTACGACGACTCCCCGCACGCCGCCTCGACTCAGCACCCGGCGGGCACCGCGCCGGAACGGCACCGGAACAGCACCTGGGCCGCCTACCAGCACTACGGAGACCCGACCGACCCGTTCGTCAGGGCGAGGAGCGACTAGAAAGGGCCCGCTCATGACCAGGATCCCCATGACCGACGTCGTCGTACTCCTCCCCGGCATCACCGGGAGCGTGCTCACCAAGGACGGCAAGGACGTGTGGGCCCCCTCGCTGGGCGCCGTGCTCGGAGCGCTCACCAGCCTGGGCCGCTCCCTGGACGCGCTGGAGCTGGAGGACGACGACTGGCGGGCCGACGACCTCGGTGACGGCATCGTCGCCGAGCGGCTGGTGCCCGATCTGCACACCCTGCCCGGCCTGTGGAAGATCGACGGCTACAGCCGGATCGAGACCTTCCTGACCTCGCGGTTCGACCTCAAGGAGGGCGAGAACTACTTCCCGTTCCCCTACGACTGGCGGCGGGACAACCGGGCCGCCGCGCGCCGGCTGAGGGACCGGAGCCACGGCTGGCTCACGGAGTGGCGCCGGATCAGCGGCAACGACGACGCCCGACTGGTTCTGATCGGCCATTCCATGGGCGGTCTGGTCGCCCGCTACTTCGTGGAGGCGCTGGGCGGCTGGAAGGACACGAGGGCCGTCGTGACCTTCGGGACGCCGTACTACGGTTCGCTCAACGCCGTCGAGTTCCTCGCCAACGGCTTCGCCAAACGGTTCGGCCCCTTCACCCACGACCTCAGCCGGATGCTCCGCTCCCTCACCGCGATGCACCAGCTCGTCCCCGTCTACAAGTGCGTGTACCCGCCGAACGGCGAGCCGGTCACCCCGGTGAAGGCGGGGCTGCCCGGCTGGCAGCCGAACTGGACCGCCCATCTGACCGAGTTCTTCGGCGAGATGGAGTCGGCCGCCGCCGCCAACCGCCAGGATCCCGCCTGGGCCGCGCGCGGGGTGACCTACCACCCGATCGTCGGCCTGGACCAGCCCACCCGGCAGTCCGCACGGCTGGTGGACGGGAAGGTGGAGACGCTGCTGACCCGCGGGGACCAGGAGGAGAGCGGCGACGGGACCGTCCCCAAGCTGTCCGCCGCGCTCTCGGGCACCGAGAACGCGCGCACGTTCGTCCCGCAGCGGCATGCGAGTCTGCAGAACCAGGACGCGATGCTCGACCATCTCAAGGGCGTCCTCCAGTCCCTGCACGACGTGCGCATCGACGACCTGCGGGCCGCCGTGACCTCCTGGTTCAGCTACCTCGGCGACGACCTCTATCTGACCAGCGAGCCCGTGGTCTGCGAGATCGGCTTCGTGAGCGCCCTCGGCGAGGCCCAGCTGCCCGAGGTGCGGGCGCGCGTCACCGTGACCGACCGGCTCACCGGCCGGCCGGTCCACGACCGTCCCGTCACGGTGACGCGGCAGCGCCGGCCGTTCAGCCTCGAACCGCTGCCCCCCGGCACGTACGACCTGCTCGTCAGCGCGGGGGCCGACACCGCGCCGCTGTCCGAGGTGTTCGTCGTCGCACCGGACGACGCCGACGGCTGAGCCGCGGGCCCGCAGGGGCGACAGGAGGCGACACGATGAACTCCAGCGACATCGAACCACCCCCGTACGGCTTCATCGCCAAGGAACTCGTCGACGGCCGCGCCGTGCCGTTCCTCGGCGCGGCCGCGTCCTACGCCGGGGTGCCCGACGACGCACCGCGCCGGCTGCCCGGCGGCCAGGGCCTCGCGGAACGCCTGATCGACCTCTGGAAGGGGTACCCCGGCACCGCCAGCGACCCGCTCACCCAGGTCACGCAGTACTACGAGGAATGCGTGGCCAGCCATACCGACCTGTGCCGCTGCTTCCGCCAGGTGTTCTACGAGGAGCAGCTCGAACAGACCCCGCCTCCCACCGCCCGGCTGCTCGCGGCCATCGAGCCGCCCGCCGCGCGGCCCTTCGTGATCATCACCACCAACTACGACTGCCTGGTGGAGAAGGCGCTCGACGAGGCCGGCCGTCCCTATGCGGTGGTCATCCAGGACTCGAACCCCGGGAGCCCGCACAACCTGAGGGTCCGAGAGCGCGAGAGCCAGGGCTTCAAGGGGGTGCAGAGCCAGGACCTGGTGCTCGACGACTACGCGGGAGCCACCCTGATCTACAAACTGCACGGCGGCTTCGCCGACGGCCTGGACGAGGACGTCGACACCCTCGTGGTGACCGAGGGCGACTACATCCGGTTCGTCGCCTCGCTCGCCTCCAACACGGTGCCGCCCAGCGCCATCGCCACGCACCTGCTCAACGACCGGCGCATGCTCTTCCTCGGCTACTCCATGGCCGACTGGAACATGCGGGTGATCCTCTACCAGCTCGCCCAGCGGCGCCCCAACCCCAAGGACGTCCTGAGGTCCTGGGGCGTGCGCCGGAACGTCTCCGTGGTCGAGAAGCGATTCTGGGACAAGCGCGACGTCGAACTCTTCGACATGGACCTCGCCGAATTCGTGGCCCAACTGGACGAGGCGATCGGAGCGGCGGCATGACCACGACACCGGCAGCCCACGGCAACGCCCCCTACGTGGGCCTGCGGCCCTTCACGGAGGACGACCGCCACCTGTTCTTCGGCCGCGAACGCGATGCCGAGGTGCTGTTCAACCTCGTCTACTCGACCCCCCTCACCCTCGTCTACGCACCGAGCGGCGTCGGCAAGTCCTCGTTGCTGCAGGCCGGTCTGAGGCCCATGCTCGACAAGGCGGGGAACTTCGAGGTCGCCCACGTCCACTCCTGGCGGCCCCCCGTCGCCGAGCAGCTCACCGAGGTGATCGCCGAGACCTTCCCGGCCCGCAGGGCCGGCCGCTCGTGGTGCGAGGGGCTGCGGGCGCACGCCGCCGACACCGGCCAGTGCCCGGTGCTGATCCTCGACCAGTTCGAGGAGGCGCTGCACTACCCGTCGGGGCTGGAGGCGGTGTGGGAGGAACTCTCCGTCATCGGCACCCACCCGCGCAGCGGCGCCCGCGTGGTGCTCGGCATCCGCGAGGACCACTTGGCCGAACTCGACGAGCTGCTCCGGCGCGTCCCCATGCTGATCGAGAACGGCCTTCGACTGGGCCGGCTGAACGAGAAGAGCCTCTACCGTGCGTTCCACGAACCGCTGCGGGTCCTGGATCCGCCGTTCGAGGCCGACCCCGAGCTGTTCCCCCAGATGATGGGCGACCTGGCCGAGAACCGACCGGACGGAGCGAGAGGCTTCGCCGAACCGGGCTACTTCCAGGTGGTCTGCCAGCACCTGTGGGAGCTCGACCGGGACCGCCCCGACCGCACGCTCACCCTCGGCACCTACGAACGGGAGGGCCGCGCCCCCAAGGTCGTACGGTCCTACGTCCGGGGCAAGCTGGACGATTCGCTGCCGTCCGAGCATCTGGAGGTGCTCTACGCCATCACCCGGTACCTGGTCACCCCCACGGGAGCGAAGATCCCGCTCGGTGTCGACGACCTGACCGAGATGGCGACCGTCCACGACTTCACCCCGCAGGCCCGGCGGAGATTCGGACTCGGGGACGACGAGTCGGAGACGGAGTGGCCGTTCAAGAAACCGGCCCTGCAGAGGCTGCTGTCGGACGTGCTCGAAGAACTGTGCGGCAGCAGTGTGCTCATCCTGCGCCGCGTGTCCCACGGCGCGACCCCCCGGTACGAGCTCTTCCACGACCTGCTCGGTCCGATCCTGCGCAAGTGGCGCGCCCGGCGCCGGTCTCAGGCGGAGCGGGAACTGGCACAGCTGGCGGCACCGGTCGAGGGACTGCGGGGGACGGCCATGGAGTCCTTGGAACACGCGAGCCGGCTGGAGGAAGCGGACGAGGAGGCACGCCGCCAGGTCGTCAGGGAACTGCGCGAGGTGCTGTTCCAGTCGACGGCCCTGAAGGACGAGGCCCTGTCCAGCGACGCACGCAAGCGGCTGGAGGCCCTGCGCAGACACGAGGACGACTGGAAACTGCGGCTGGAGGCGGGGCGCGCGCTCGGACAGTCCTCCGTCATCGAGAGCCCGTCCTGGGTCCGTGCTCTGCCGGCGCTCGTCGTCTACACGTTCTTCAGCATGGCCACCGTCTTTCTCCTCGCCTACGGCACGAGGGAGGCCATCACGGCCGTCGGCCCGCCGAGCCTGGCGGTGCCGTGGCCGAGCCTGATCCTCGGTCTCGGCTGGATCGCGCTGGTATGGCCCCTGCTGTACTTCGCCCAGGGCGTCTCCCACGGGCTGTACTCCCGGCGCGGCCGCTGGAGAGCCGTCCTCCGCCCCCCGTTCGAGCCCCATAGCCTGGCCATCGGCTGGTTCGAGCACTCCTCCGGCTGGCCCTTCAACTTCGCGGTGAGCGTGGTGCCCGCGGTCATGGTGGCCCCCCTGCTCGCCCAGCTCGCCCTGCCGTTGCTGTTCTGGCTGGCGGCCCTGGCCTGCCTGGGCACGGCGTTCAGCCTCGTGGCGTACAACCGGGCCGTGGTCCTTGTCTGAGGTCTGGGTGTTCCGGGCCTGGTCGAGCGGGTGTCGTCCCGGGCCGGGCTCACTCCTCGTCGACGATGTGCATCGCGGCCTCTTCGGCGGACGCCGCGCCGCCGTCGATGCCCACGTCGTGGGCGTTCAGTTCCGAGACGACGGGCCCGGTCCCGTGGTCCTCGGACATGAGGCGGCCGGCGCGCCTGCTGCCGACCTGGTCGTCCAGGAGCTCGCCGTCGGTGTCCGTGGCGTCGCCGATTCCGTCGCCGTCGGGGACGGCGAGATCGGGCTCCTCCTTCGCGAGGCGCTCGTCCAGGGACTCTCCGCGTACCCGCTCGGCCGCGGTCACGCCCTTCCGCTCGACCCCGAGGGGCCGCTCCGGCGGTGAATACCCCTCGTCGAGGGGGTCGCCCCCGGGTCCGACGAGGGTGTCCTCGTAGTCCAGGACGCCCGTGTCGTCCTGGACCTCGCTGCCGTCGGGCTGGTAGACGTCGTCGCCCCACGGCTCCGTCTCCGTCATGGGGAACTCCCCTCGCTCCGGCGCAACCGACGCACCAGGAGACCTCGCCGCCCTCACTCCATGATCCCCGCCCGCCGTGCGCGCGCAACCCGGCGGGATCGAGCCGGTCGGCGTCCGGTCAGGTGGCGGCTTCGGCGGAAGCGGCGGAAGGTGGGTTGGTCGTGCACGACGAAAGGGCAGAGTGATGACGGAGAGCCGACCCGCTACGACCACCGACTCCGGCGCCCCGGCAGAGAGCGACGAGCACTCGCTCACCGTGGGGCCGGGCGGCCCGATCCTCCTCCAGGACGCCTATCTGATCGAGCAGATGGCGCAGTTCAACCGGGAGCGCATCCCGGAGCGTCAGCCGCACGCCAAGGGCAGCGGCGCGTTCGGCCGTTTCGAGGTCACCCACGACGTCAGCCGGTACACGAAGGCCGCGCTGTTCCAGCCGGGAACCCGTACCGACCTGGTCGCGCGCTTCTCCACGGTGGCCGGCGAGCGCGGCAGCCCGGACACGTGGCGCGACCCGCGCGGCTTCGCGGTGAAGTTCTACACCTCCCAGGGCAACTACGACATGGTCGGCAACAACACGCCGGTGTTCTTCGTCAAGGACCCGTTGAAGTTCCAGCACTTCATCCGGTCCCAGAAGCGCCGTGCCGACAGCAATCTCCGCGACCACGACATGCAGTGGGACTTCTGGACGCTCTCGCCGGAGTCCGCGCACCAGGTGACGTGGCTGATGGGCGACCGCGGCATCCCTCGCACGTGGCGCCACATGAACGGATACACCTCCCACACGTACATGTGGATCAACGCCTCCGGCGAGCGGTTCTGGGTGAAGTACCACTTCAAGACCGACCAGGGGATCGAGTTCCTCACCCAGGACGAGGCCGACCGGATGGCCGGCGCCGATTCGGACTTCCACATGCGGGACCTGTTCGAGCACATCCGGGACGGCGACTTCCCGTCGTGGACGCTGCACGTGCAGGTCATGCCGTACGAGGAGGCGGCGACGTACCGGTTCAACCCGTTCGACCTGACCAAGGTCTGGCCGCACGGCGACTACCCGCTCATCCCGGTGGGCCGGATGACGCTGGACCGCAACCCGACCGACAACCACGCGGAGATCGAGCAGGCCGCGTTCCAGCCGAACAACTTCGTGCCCGGTATCGGGCCCAGCCCGGACCGCATGCTGCTCGCGCGGCTGTTCTCGTACGCGGACGCCCACCGGGCCCGCCTCGGGACGAACTACCAGCAGCTCCCGGTGAACGCGCCCGTCGTGGACGTCCACACGTACTCCAAGGACGGGGCGATGGCGTACCGGAAGACCTCCGACCCGGTCTACGCCCCGAACTCCAAGGGCGGGCCGGCCGCCGACACCGAGCGCTACGGGAGTCCCCCGAGCTGGACCGCCGACGGCGAGATCACCCGGGCGGCCTACGTCTCGCACCCGGAGGACGACGACTGGGGCCAGCCGGGCACCCTCGTACGCGACGTCATGGACGACGCGGCACGCGACCGCCTCGTGGACAACGTCGTCGGCCACCTCCTGGAGGGCGTGAGCGAGCCGGTCCTGGAGCGCGCCTTCACGTACTGGAGCAACATCGACCCGACGGTGGGCAAGCGCATCGCCGAAGGCGTCCGGGCCGAGCAGCGCTCCTAGAGCCCGTTCCGGGGGACCAGGGGACCGGCGTGCGTGCCGAGTCCCCTCCCCCGTGCGGGTGATCCGGCACCATCCGGCTGCGGCGGTGACGTCGGATGAGGAAGATCGGCAACCGTGGCGCGCGCCGACGGAGAACCCAGGAGAGCCCTGGGACGGGCGGCGTCACCACGGGGGTGGTCCGAGTGGCAGAGGAGAGCCGAGCCATGCGCCTGTTGCTGACCGTCCTGGAAGGCGACCGGTTCACGGGCGTCTCCGAACGCGGCCTCGTCCGCGCCCTCGTCACGGCCCTCGAGGGCCAGCACATGGCGAGGGAGCTCCCCGACCACTGGATGCTGCACGGCGGCATCGGACTGCCGGCCCAGCCGGACGTGGCCGCCCTGCCGCCGCACCGCTGGCAGCGCGTCCACGATCAGGTCTTCGCGGAGTACGTCGAGTTCGACGTGATGCCGGACGAGACCGTCGCCGCCCTGCAGGACCGCTTGCTGCGCATGGCCCGGGAGCGCGGTCTCGCCCTTCCGGAAGACGGGGGTGCCGCCCCTGTCGAACGCATCTGGCTGGCCGACCTGTTCGCCGGTCTGGCACTGGACCCCCGGGAGACGGTCCGGGGATCCGGCCTCGTGTCGGGGGACGTCGTCGTCCTGTGCATCCTGCACGAGCTGCGGCACAGCTACTCCCTGGGCCCCGTGCCGCGTCCGCAGGACATGCTGGCGATCCTCCAGGCCGCTGCCGCGTCGAGCGACGAACGGCCGGGGTTGTGGGGTGCGTTGCTCTACACCGACGCCGATGCCGGGCTCGCCCGCTACGTCCGGGAGCACTTCGACGAACTCAACGCGCTGACAGGCCCCGACCTGCGCGTCTTCGTCGTGGAACGCCCGGAGTCCTGGCGTACCGCGAAGCGCTACTGGCGCGACTCCCTCGACCCCGAGCTGTACCGCACGTTCGCCGCCCTTCGCTGGCTGCGGTGGAAGCCGTACGAGCGTCACCGCGTCTACGACCTGGCGCGGGAGCTGGGCGTGGCCGTCGATCAGCTCCCCTGCCTGGTGTTGTTCCACCACGTCCAGGACCCGCAGAAGGCGGTGTTCCCCCTGGCCTCGACCAGCCCCGTCTATCTGCGGCGCCTGTTCTCCCGCGTGCACGCGGCGGTCCGCCCCGGCGCTCCGGGGTTCCGGGACACGGCCGTGGAGGACGCCACGGGCATCCAGCGAGCGCTTCCCCTGGCGGACGCCGCCTTCCGTGCTGCGGAGCAGTGGCCCGAAGGGACGCCGGAACGTGAAGAGGCGCGCGCACGGGCGCTCGACCTGCTGGGCGGCCCGTCGAAGCGTGACGGCCGAGGCGGCTCTCCCCTGGACCAGGTACGCGCGCTGCCCGCGGGCACGCCGGAGGGCGTCGCGGCGCTGGACCGCGTCCTCGCCGCCGCTCCCGGCATCAACCGAGAACTGAACGAGATCGTCATCAAGGCTGCCGAGGAGACCCGCGTAGTGACGCAGAACAACTTCCACTTCAACGGCCGGACCACGTTCATCAACCAGCCGGTGGACACGGTCGTCACCGACTTCCAGAACGATCACCGCACCGGCCCCGGCGCTGCCGAACTGGCTCGGGCGCTGCGATCGGTGCTGACGAGCACGGACCTGTCCGACGCCGACCGGCAGGAGGCGGCGACGCTCGTCCACGCGGTGCGGGACGACCTGGCAGCCGGCGACCCGGACGGCCGCGTGCCGAGCCGGCTGGAGCGGTTGCGCGCCCTGGTGGCGGGCGCGGCCGATGTCGCCCAGCCGGTCGCCCTGCTGATCGCCGCCGTCAGCGGTCTGGCGCCGCAGTGACCCGTGGCGACACCCTGCCCTCGGAGAACGGCTCTGCCGCTGCCCGCCGGCCGCTGGTGCGGCGGGAACGCCCTCGGGCGTTCCCACCGCGCTGGTCCAGCAGGTTCACCCCTGCACGCCGGTGCACACGTGCTGCCATTCGTTGACGTGTACCCACATACACGCCTGGGCGCCGTTGTGGCTCCAGATCGCCGGGGTGTTCAGACCACGCTCACCCCCTTGCGCGGAGACCGAGTGATGCACGTGGCCGTCACCGTCGAGGATCTCGACCGACTCGCTGGGCTGGATCGGATTGGTCCCCGGGTTGGCCAGCATGTCCGCGTGGTACCAGGGCGTGTTCGGCTCCTCGTCCTTGATGCAGCGCCAGAGCCGGACCCGGTAGTTGGAGATGCTGTCGCTGTCCAGGAGCGCGCAATGCTGCGCGGCACGGGAGACGGAGGCCCGAGGGGCCGACTGCTCGGCAGCCGCAGGTTGCTGTGCGGCGGCGGGCGCGGCCGCCGAGACGGTGAGGACGAGCGCGCAGACGGCGCTCCGCAGGTTTCTGATCACTGCTCCGTGCTAGCCGCCCGCAGCGCCGGACACACCGACCTCCCGCCGGAATCACACCCACGGGTGATGTGCCCGCCGGGGCCCGAGCGTCCGCACGTGCGGCCCGCTCAGGCCCCGGGGGTCGATCAGAAGTGCGGGTCGAGCATCGAGCCGAAGTTGTACGTGCCGGCGGAGAGGTGGAGCGGGTTGGGGTCGTTGAGATACGCCGCGCCCTCACCGGGCTTGAGCAGGGTGGACGTCTGCTTGTAGTAGCCGTCGTAGGCACGGATGCAGTCCCTCCAGGTGTACGTGTCCGCGGCCAGGTAGATGGTGCGGGTCGGGGTGCGGCTGGTGCCGAAGATCTGCGTCCACGTGTAGGTACCGCTCGCCAGGGCGATGGTCCTGGTGACGCACGCGTCGGCGTCGGACGCCCGGGGGATGCCGTCCAGCCACACGCTGCGCGTGTTGTACGCCGCGCTGGCCGCGCTCGCCGGGCTCCCCGCGAGCGTCACGACCGCCGTCGTCGCGGCGGCCACGGCCGCGAGCTTCCCGAGCTTGCCGAGTGTTCCGTTCATGATCTCTCCCGTTGATGAAGGCGTTGCCCATCGGCAATGACGTCATGAAGCAGCTGTCGGGCCTCTGACTGAGCCAGGGCGACCGACCACCGCGACACTAGCAACAGTTTTCACTTAAGTGAACAGAGTTGGGATCTGAGATCACGTCACGCAGCTTGGCGTGAACGCCTGTTGCAGGCTCGACCCCGCGCGGCGAAGGCCGTCTCTTCACCTAAATGTTCTGCCAAGCCCCGCCCCGACTCCGGCACCCCCGGCGGACGGCATAATGCCCGGACGGCAGCGGGCGACGAGAGGCGAGCAATCGTGAGTGAGACCGAGGGGCAGCGGCTGGCCGCCCGGCTCGACTACCTCTTCGAGCATGTGCAGCCGCTGGGCCGACGCCACACGTTGCAGGAGGTCGTCGACGGCATCAAGGCGGTCGAGGAACCGGGAGGGGTCTCGCTCTCGGTGGGCCGGCTGTCGATGCTGATGAACGCGAAGGCGCCCAACCCCACCGTCGGCACGCTGCGCGCGCTCGCCTCCTTCTTCGGTGTGCCGGTCGGCTACTTCGTCGACGACGCCGTCGCCGAGCAGACGATGGCCCAACTCGCCCTCATCAAGGCGATGCGCGAGAACGACGTCAGGACGGTGGCCCTGCGCGCGGCGGCGGTGGCCACGTCCTCCGCCCACGGCCTGGACGTGGTGCGCGGCCTCGTCGAACGCGCCGCCGACCAGCAACGACGGCACGACGGCGGAACGAAGTAGTCCATCTGCCCCGCGAGCTATGATCACCCGGCACATCGTCGAGGGGCGGGGGAGAACGATGGGGGCTGATTCGTCGCGGGCGGATTCCTGGGCCGACTTCCGTGCCCACTGCGACGCCGTCCTGGACGGCCTCCCGCTCGAACCCGCACAGCCCCTGACGATCGACGCGCTGTGCGCCGCCATCGAGCGGCAGCGCGGCAGGCGGCTGACCCTGTCGCCGCTGCCGAGGCAGGCCGGGGCGGCCGCCGGCCTGTGCGGACTGTGGGTCGGCCTCGCCGACGGCGACCACATCTTCTACGAGACGGCCACCAGCGCCTTCCACCAGCGGCACATCATCCTGCACGAGCTCTCGCACCTGCTGCTGGACCACACGACGGACTCCGACGGCAGCGGCGTCGACGACCGTCCGGAGGTGGAGATCCTGTTCCCCGGTCTCGACCCCGCCATGGTCCGCAGGCTGCTCGCCCGCGGCCGTACGGACTACACCGAACTGCAGGAGCAGAAGGCCGAGTTGATGGCCACGCTGATCCATCGGCGGGCGTCCGACCGTGCGTCGCGGAGCATCCCAGGCAGCGCACACGGCTCCGGGCTCCTGGAGCAGCTGGCCCGCGCCCTCGGCCCCTCGCGTCCCCGATGACGGCGATCCGGCCGTACGAGGTCGTGCTGCTCGTTCCCTTGTGGTCGCTGACGGCGCACACCGCCCGCCGGGCGCTGCGCAGCCGCGGCGCACCCGAGTCCGCGCCCTCCCGGCTCATCGCCGGAGTCATCGCCCTGGTCACCCTGTCGGTCACCGTCGGCGTCCCCGTAGCGCGCCGCGCGATCGACGAGGTGACCGGGATGCAGAGCATCACCAACCTCCTCAGCCATCTCCTGGGCATGTCGGCGATCGCCTGCCTGACCGGTTTCGTCCGTCGGATGTCCCTCGCGGCGAAGGGCGCTCCGAGGCGCCGGACCGGCTCCTGGCTGCCGCTTCCCGCGGTCGCGGCCACGATGTGCGCGGCCTTCTTCCTGACACCGCGCCCGAGCGGCGAGCAGTACTTCCTGACCACGGGCCGTTCGACCGCCCACACCGTCTACTGGTCGGTGTTCCTCGGCTACGTGATCCTGGGGGTGGCGACGGTGGGGGTGCTGTGCCTGCGGCACCACCGGCAGGCCCCGCCGGGGCCCCTGCGGACCTCCCTCAACCTGATCGGCGCGGGTGCTCTGACAGCCCTCGCCTACGTCGTGCACCGGTGTCTCTACCTGGCCCTGCGGGACTCGGGAATCCCGCTGTTCCAGGAAGCCGTCGTCGTGCCCACGACGCAGGCCCTGCTGGTCGGCTCCCTTCTGCTGGCCGGCACGGGGATCGCCTGGCCGGCGCTGGCGGGCCTGCACCGCGCCCGCTCCGACCGCCGCCGACTGCGCCGCCTCGAACCGCTGTGGCGGACGCTGACCGAAGCCGTACCGGAAGTCGTCCTGCCCCTTCCGCCCATGCTGCGCGCGGACCCCGAACTCATGCTGTACCGCTACGCGGTCGAGATCAGTGACGCGGTCCTCGCCCTCGACCCGTTCCGCAGCACCGACGTCGAGGCGGCGGCCCGGGAGGCGCTGCGCGCGCACGGCTTCAGCGGTACGGAGCTGGCGGCCGCCACCGAGGCCGTCGTACTGCGCTGCGCCCTGGCCCGGGCACGCGCGGCACAGAGCGTGCCACCGCCACCGCCGGCCCCGGAGCCGTCGCACGACAGCATCGGCCACGGCGACGCCCCGCTCGACTGCCCGCAACCCCTGGCCGCGTTCTTCGGACACCCGCACGTCCTGCGCGTGACGGCCACCTTGCTCAGGGAGCGCGGCGACGACGGGCCGTGAACGCACCCCACCGAGCCCTTCCGACAGGTGGAGCACGGCCTGCACTGGGACAATGCCGATAGGGGCTGTGAAGAACCGAACGCTGTGAAGAACCGAACGAACCCAGGAGCGCAGATGTCCGACGGGCCCGTCGCCTGATGCGCGGACCCTGCCTTCGCACGCTGCTGCCTGCCGGCAGGATCGCCGCCGAGGCCCGCTCCTCCGCGGCGATCACGAACAGACGGGACGGACCGTGTCGCCCAGAGACCTTGATGCCGCGTTCGTGACGTCGCTCGTCGAGGACGCCGTGACAGCCCCGTCCATGCACAACGCCCAGCCGTGGCGGTTCGTCCATCGCACCGGCGGCCGCACTGTCGCGCTGTACGGCGATGCCGAGCGCGTGCTGCCTGTCGCCGACCCTGACAACCGCGCCCTGCACCTCGGCTGCGGCGCCGCCCTGTTCAACCTGCGCGTGGCAGCCGCCCACCACGGCTGGACCAGCGACACCCACCTGCTTCCCGACCCCGGCGACCCCTGGCACCTGGCCGACGTACGGCTCCGGCACACCGACGGCGTGGACCGCGATCTCGCCGACCTCCACCCCGCTGTACGGCGGCGGCACACCAGCCGCTTCCCCTTCTCCGACGAGCGGATTCCCGGGCCCGTTCTCGACGGGCTCCGCGCGGCCGCGCTGCTGGAGGGCTGCCGGCTGATCACCCCGGGCGCCTGGCACACCGACGCCGTCATGGAACTCGTACGCGACGCCGAGATGCTCGAAGCCGCCGGCGAAGCCGTGCGCGCGGAGATCGCCGCCTGGACGCGCACCGGCGACTCTGGTGAGGCGGCGGCCACGGAGGGCATCCCGGCGGACGCACTCGGTCCACGGCAGTACGGCGTGAGCGCCCCCGCCCGGGACTTCGACACCCAGCGCCATCTGCCGGACCGAGACGCGGCCGTGTTCGAAGAACACCCCCAGCTTGCCCTGCTCGGCACGGTGGAGGACTCCCCGGCGGACTGGCTCCGAGCGGGCCAGGCGATGCAGCGTGTGCTGCTGCAGGCCACCCTCGACGGCCTGGCGACCTCGCTGATGTCACAACCCCTCGAATGGCCCGAGCTCCGCACCTCCGTCCGCGATCCGAGCGCCCCGACCGGCTTCGTCCACATGGTGTTCCGGCTCGGCTACGGCCCCGCAGGAGCGGCAACACCGCGCAGGCCCGTGACCGAGGTGCTCAGCCTGCGGTGACGACGCCCCTCGACCTGCAGTGACGACGCCCCCCTTCCACGCTGCCCACCGACATTCGGACGGTCATGATGTGCTTCCGCGTCCGGGACCACGCCGCGGGACGAGTTCCACGGGGCAGTGGGAGTGCTGCAACAGCCCGAGTGTGCTCCTGCCGAGCGCCGGTCCCAGGTAGCCGGGCGACCGCCGTCCGCCGGCGACGACGAGGATCGCGTACCGGGACGCCTCGGCGAGCGCGCGGGCCACGCTCTCGTCGGATCGTCCGCGCACGACGACCACCGGTGTGGTGGCGCCGGCCGCGACCTCATGGCCGATCGAGCCCAGGAGGAGCGAGGCGACCCCTCCGCGTCCGCGGTTGCCGACGACGATCGTGCCCATGAACCCTCCGCTCCCGTTGCCCAGGACCCCATTCACCTTGGCAGGCCGCCGGGACACCGGCACCCCGGCGAAAATCAGACCGAACGGGCAAAATCATCCTTGAAGAGGAAGGGAACCGCCCGATTGCCTGCAGAACCGAGCATCGACTACAGGGCGCTGTTCATGGTCACGCCCAGCCCGTACCTGGTGCTGGATCCAGCGCTGGTGATCGTCGACGTCAACGAGGCGTACCTGCAGGCCACCAGCCGGAGCCGGGAGGACCTCGTCGGCCAGTACGTGTTCGACGCCTTCCCCGACAACCCGGCCGATGCCACTGCGGACGGCGTGCGGAACCTGAGCGCCTCGCTCCACCGGGTCCTGCAGTCGAGGCAGCCCGACACGATGGCGGTGCAGAAGTACGACATCCCGCTCCCGTCGCGCGCCTGGACGTTCGAGGAGCGGTGGTGGTCGCCCATCAACACGCCCGTCCTCGGGCCCGACGGGCAGGTGGCGTGGATCATCCACCGGGTGGAGGACGTGACCGACTTCGTCCGCTCCCGCCCGCCCGGCCCCGCAGGAGGACCCTTGGGCAGGCCCGAGCTGATCGAGGCCGAACTGTATGCCCGGGCGCGGGAGCTGCAGCGCCTGAACGAGGAGCTGCGGCAGGCGCACGCCCGGGAACGGCAGGTCGCGCTCACCCTGCAGGAAGCCATGCTCCATGCGCCCGACCTGGACCGGCACCCCGACATCGCCGTCCGCTACGTGCCGGCGGTCGGCTCGCTGAACGTGTGCGGCGACTGGTACGACGTCGTCGACCTGCCCGACGGCGCCTTCGCCGTCGCCGTCGGAGACGTCGTGGGCCACGGCCTGGAAGCCGCCACCGTCATGGGCATGCTCCGCAGCGCACTCAGCGCCGCCGTCAGAGCCCTCCAAGAACCGGCCCGGTCACTGGAGGTGCTCGGCCTGTACGCCCGGTCCGTCGAAGGAGCGCTCGCCACCACCGCCGTCCAGGCCGTCATCGACACCAGCCGCCGACAGATCGCCTACAGCAGCGCCGGCCACCCCCCACCCGTCCTTCTGCACCCCGACGGCACCTGCGACCTCCTGGACCAGGCCACCGACCCACCCCTCGGCGCTCGCCCCGACCACGTCCCGCGCCCGCAGGCCGCCCTGCCCTACAGCCCCGGCGACCACCTCGTGCTGTACACGGACGGCCTCATCGAACGCCGCGACCAGGACATCGAAGCCGGACTGCGGCAGCTCACCGAGGCTCTCACCCGCCACCCGGGCCTGAGCCCCGAACGCCTCGCGGACGCCGTCCTGGCCCACCTCGGTGTCGCCGGCGGCGCACGCGACGACATCGCCCTGATCACCGTCCGCCTCTGACAGCACGCCGACGCGGCGCGTCACTCGAGCAGTCCGTGCAGCCGACCGACACCGCTCGGCCTCATCGGCCAGCCCGCTCCGCCCCTGATCGGCTGATGCGTCCTGGGTTTTCTCGTCGGTGCGCAGCGCGGCCGATGAGTTCGTGGCTCCCGGCCGGTCCAAGCTGGTGAGGCCTAGGAAAGGACACCGTCATGTCGGAGCTTCTCGTCGACTTCATCACCACCCTCGACGGCTACGCGTCGGGAGAGGGATGGCCCGGGTTCTGGGGCGTCGAAGGCCCGGAATACCTCGCGTGGCTCGGCAAGCAGCCCGAGGTCACCTACCTGATGGGGGCGAACACCTACCGCCTGATGTCGGGCTTCGCCGCAGGCGAGGTCCCGGGCGGCCAGGACGAGTTCAGGCCCGAGGAGGAGGCGTCCATCGACGAGCTCACCCGCGCCTCCAAGGTGGTGTTCTCCTCCTCGCTCGAGGAGCCGCTGGCGTGGGCCAACTGCACGCTCGTCCGCGACGACGCCGTCGAGACGGTCCGCGCCATGAAGGCGAACGGCTCGGGCCTCCTCAGCACCATCGGAAGCCTCAGCCTGTGCCGGTCCCTGCTGCGCGCCGGACTCGTCGACCGCTTCCGGCTCGTGATGTTCCCGGTGATCACCGGGGCCACGGGCGAGGAACGCATCTACGACGGCTATCCGGACGTCGCCCTCGAGATGACCGATCACCGCACCTTCGACGGCCGCATCCAGCTGGTCGAATACAAGCCCCGCGTGCTCGAACACCCGCCGCTCGTCGCCCCTGCGTGACGTCGCCCCACCCGCCGATCCGGCCGGCCGCCGCGCCGGCGCCCGCGGGCACGGAGCAAGAGGTCCAGCCCGTGTACAAGGAGGGCCGCACCGTCCGCTTCGCGCACCGATGAGTTTCCCGCGCCGCGCCGGTCGGTACTCGTGAGACCGACTCCCGGAAGGCCGGCACCATGCGGAAACTGATCTACGGCATGAACCTGACCCTGGACGGCTACATCGCCGCGCCCGGCGACGACATCGGTTGGAGCGAGCCGAGCGACGAGCTGTTCCAGTTCTGGTCCGACCAGTTGCAGGCGACCGACCTGACGCTGTACGGGCGCAAGCTGTGGCAGACGATGAGCTCCTACTGGCCGACCGGTGACCAGCAGCCCGACGCCACCCCGGCGGAGATCGAGTTCGCGCGCCGCTGGCGGGACATGGCGAAGGTGGTGTTCTCCTCGACGATCGACAAGGTCGACTGGAACACCCGCCTGGTCACCGGCGACGCGGTCGCCGAGATCACCCGGCTCAAGGCGGAGGACGGCGGCCCGATGGACATCGGCGGCGCGACGCTCGCCGCGGCGGCCATGCGGGCGGGGCTGATCGACGAGTACGTGATCGCCGCCCATCCGGTCCTGGTGGGCGGCGGCACGCCGTTCTTCACCGCGCTGGACAACTGGGTGAACCTGAACCTGGTGGAGACCCGGACGTTTCCCGGCGGCGTCCTCCTGACCAGGTACGAGACGAGGCGCTGAGCGCCCGTCCCAGCACGTCCTCCGGCTCGGAGGGCCCCAGCCGGCGGATCATCTCCTCACCCAGCTCCAGCAGGGTGAGGAGACGTTCTCCGGCGAGCGGCCGCTTGAGCGATCGCCACGAGAAGGTCACTGCCCAGGTCCACGAGGCGGGCGTGGACGACTGTTTCCGTGTACCCGCCCTGCGGCATCTCCCTCTGCGGCAGTCGATCGGTGGCTCCGCATTCCCGAAGGAACGCCAGTACGGCGCGCTCGGCTTGCAGGGCCTGATGTCCGGTCCCGAACTCGATCGCCGTCTCGGTCGTCCAGCCCCGGCGCGTGTGGGCCCTCAGCCTGGCCTCGCGGGAAGCCTCACCGACGACGCCGACCTTGAGCGCATCCCACTCCTCGTGTCGCACCACGTACAGCAGGGCCGCTTCGTCCGCCCGGTCGTGGAAGTTGCCCCCAGCCATCGCACCTCCTCGTCGTGTCAGCTGCGAGGACTGTAGTGCGAACCTCCGACACTGCCCCCTTCCGCGACCTGTAGCGGCGGGCGCGAGGCGACGGGGCAACCAGCGAAGCGGTTTTTGAAAACGATTGTCATAATGCTAATGTCCCTCGCGCTTGCCCTTCTCTTCTCCTTACCTTTCTCCACTTCGAGTAGCCGAGGGATCCGCCGTGCCCCCTACCTCCCGCCCGCCCCGGATATCCCGCCGCGGGGTGCTCGCCACGCTCGCCGCCGGTGCCGGGGGAGCCGTTGTGACCGGATGCTTCCCCGAGGGCTCCGGTACGGGCCGGGCCGCCGGTTCGGGCGGTCGGCGGATCCGGGTGGCGATGATGCAGCCGCCGCGCTCCGCTCTCTCCCCGCTCTCCGACGACGCCTTCAAGCTCTCGCGCTGGTCGACCGCCGAGACCCTCGTCGTCCTGGACGAGAACGGCGACCCGAAGCCCGCGTTGGCGACGGAGTGGAAACGGAACGGGAAGAGCTGGACCTTCACCCTGCGGGACGGGGTGACCTTCCACGACGGGACGGCATTCGACGCGCAGGCGGTCGTGCGGTCGCTGCGGCGCGCCGCCATCGCCTCCCCCAAGCCGCGCATCCTGGACGGCGTGGAGCTGACGGTGCGGGCCACGGGCGACCGGACGGTCACCGTGACCACCGCCGAGGAGGACCCTCTGGTACCGCACCGCCTCTCCTCCCCCCAGTTGTCGATCCTGGCGGCGAAGGCGTACCGGAACGGGAAGACGGTGGACCCGGTCGGCGCAGGCACCGGCCCCTTCGAGCTGGTCGGGGTCCGCGGAACCTCGGCGGCCACCCTCGACCGCTACGACGGCTACTGGGGCGGCAGGGCCAGGCTCGCCGGGATCGACGTGACGTTCGTGCCGGACGGCACGGCCCGCGCGGCGGCGCTGCGCAGCGGCGAGGCCGACGTCGTGGAGGCCGTCCCGGTCTCGCAGGCCGCGCTCCTCGACCAGGACCTGATCACCGAGGTCCCGATGCCCCGCACCTGCACGCTGTACCTCAACACCGAGACCGGCCCCTTCCGCAAGGCCGGGCTGCGGGCCGCCGCCCGCGCGGCCATCGACGCCGAGGCGCTCGTCACCGGCGTGTACGAGAAGCGCGCCGACCTCGCCCGGGGCCTGCTCGGCCCCGCGCTCCCCTGGGCGGCCGAACTGCGCGGCGAGGTGACGTACCCGAAGGCCACCGCCCCGGCCGGTGCGCGGATCACCCTCGGCACCTTCACCGACCGGGCCGAACTCCCCGAAGTGGCCCAGCTTTTGCAGCAGCAGCTGGAGAAGGCCGGCTTCACGGTGGAGCTGGAGGTGAGGGAGTACGCCCAGATCGAGGCGGACGCGCTGGACGGCGCCTTCGACGCGTTCATCCTGTCCCGGGCGACCGTGCTCGACTCGGGCGACCCGGTGGCGTACCTGTACAGCGACTTCGCCTCCGCCGGCTCCTTCAACATCTCGCAACTGGCCGACGCCGGCGTCGACACCGCCCTGGACACGGCGGGCGCCACTCCGTCGGGCACGGCCCGTCGCAGGGGCGTGATGAAGGGCGAGGCGGCCGTGCTCGCCACCGTCGCCGCCGTGCCGATGCTGCACGAGCGCGTCATCCAGGGCGACGCCAAGGGCGTCACCGGCGTCGCGCACGACCCGCGGGAGCGCGAACTGATCACGATCGACACGGATCTGGCATGACGAAGTACCGCGTGGCAGCGGTCCGGACCGTCGCGGTGCTCGCGGTGACCGCTCTGGTCGGGCTGCTCCCCTGGCTGTCCGGCAAGGACCCGGCACTCGGCCTGCTCCGTGCCCGCTCGGCCGAACAGGAGGCGACCCCGGAGGCGTTGGCCGCGATCCGCGCCGACCTGGGCCTGGACGCGGGCCCGCTCGGCCTCCTCGGCCGGTGGGCGTCGGGTGTGGTCCGGGGCGACCTGGGGGTGTCCTGGGTCACCGGCGCCGAGGTCCTGCCGGCGGTCCTCTCCGGCCTTCAGGTGTCCCTGGCGCTGATGGGGGCGGCGCTCGCGGTCGCGCTGCTCCTGGGCTCGCTGCTCGTGATCCCCGTGCTCGTACGCCGCCGCGGCACCTCCGGTGTGATCGCCGCGGCGCTCGGCGCCCTCCCCGAATTCCTCCTGGCCACCGCCCTGTTGATCGTGTGCGGTGTGCTTCTCGGCCTGCTGCCGACGTCCGGCTGGACCGGCCCCGTGGACATGGTGCTGCCCGCCCTCGCCCTCGGCATCCCCGCCGGCGCGCTGCTCGGCCGGCTGGTCGCGGACGCGCTCCCGGCCGTCCTTGAGGAGCGCTGGGTGGAGCTGTGGCGCGGGGCCGGGGTGTCCCGTACGCAGATCTCGAAGGCCGGCCTGAAGCGGGTGCTCCCGCCCCTGGTCCCCCAGTTCGGCATGGTCGTCGTCGGCCTGACCGGCGGCGCGGTCGCCGTCGAGACGATCTTCGCGATACCCGGGCTCGGCCGGACCGCACTCGGCGCCGCCAAGTACCAGGACCTGCCCCTCCTCCAGGGCGCGGTCCTCGCCCTGCTCGCCCTCGGCCTGCTCGCGGGCGCCCTCTCCTCCTGGCTGCGCCGACGGCTCCTCGGCCCCGGCCTGCGCGACGCGGGCCTGACGCTTTCCGCGCCCCGTCCGGCACGGGTGCCCGCCGCCGTCCCGGTCGCCCTGGCCGCGATCCTCGCGGTCACCATCGGCTGGGGTCTCCTCCGCGACCCCTACGCCGTCGACCCCGCCCTCCGTCTGGCCTCCCCCGGCTGGGCCCACCCGTTCGGCACCGACGCCCTCGGCCGTGACGTGCTCGCCCGCCTCGGGCACGGCGCCGCGTTCACGGTGGGCACGGCGCTCGCGGTCTGCGGCCTCTCCTACCTGATCGGGCTCGCGCTCGGCTTCCTGCCGAGTGCCGGCACCGGCTTGTCGGACGTGGCGAACGCGCTGCCCCCGGTGATCGTCGGCATCCTCACCGCCGCCGTACTCGGCCCGGGAACCGGCGGCGCCGCCCTCGCTGTCGCCCTGATCTCCTGGCCCCCGCTCGCCGCGCATGCGTCGGCGCTGGCCGGCGAGGTACGGGCGGCCTCCTTCCTCCAGGCCCAGCGGGCCCTGGGCGCCGGTTCCTGGTGGGTCCTCTCCCGCCATGTGCTGCCTTCGGTGGCGGGCCCCGTAGCCCGGCACGCGGTCCTCCGGCTGCCCGGCATCGCGCTCGCGCTGGCCTCCCTCGGCTTCCTCGGTCTCGGCGCCCAGCCGCCGTCCCCGGAGTGGGGTCTCCTCCTCGACGAGTCCGCCGACTACGTGGAGCGCGCCCCCGTCGCCGCCCTCGCCCCGGTCGTCGCCCTCTGCCTGCTCGCGGCCCTCGCGGTCTCCCTCTCCTCGCTCACCACGCGCCGAAGGAAGGTGCACAGCCTTGCGGCCTGACCCGTCCGCAGTCGTACGGCCTGCCCCGTCCGCAGCCTCGCGGCCCGACCCGTCCGCGGCCTCGCGGCCCGACCTGTACGTGGCCATGGGGTCTGCCCCGTCCGCAGCCACGCGGCCCGACCCGTCCGCAGCCCTGCGGCCTGATCCGACCGTAGCCTCGCAGCCCGACCTGTCCGCAGCCTTGCCGCCAGATCCGTCCGTAGCCACGCGCCCCGATCCGTCCGCAGTCTTGCCGCCCGACCCACCCGCAGCCACGCGGCCCGCCCCACCCGTCCTCACCGTCGACGACCTGCGGGTGGCCTTCCCCGGCGCCGGCGAGGCAGTCCGCTGCGTCTCCTTCACGCTGCGGCCCGGCGAAGTCCTCGCGCTGGTCGGCGAATCGGGCGCGGGCAAGTCCCTGACCGCCCGCGCCCTGCTCGGCCTGACCCCGCGCGAGGCCCGTGTCACCGGCACGATCCGCCTCCACGGGCAGCCGGTGACCACCGATGACCTGGGCCACCGCATCTCCCTGGTCCCCCAGGACTCCCTCGCCGCCCTCTCCCCCGTGCACCGCGTCGGCGACCAACTCGCGCTGGCCGCACTCTCACTGGACCCGCGGCTCTCACGGCGCGAAGCCCGCGACAGCGCGACCGCAGCCCTCCGCTCCGTCGGCCTCGACACCGCCCAGGCCGCCGCCTACCCCCACGCACTGTCCGGGGGCCAGCGCCAGCGCGCCGTGATCGCGATGGCGACACTCGGCGCACCCGATGTCCTCGTCGCCGACGAACCGACCACGGCCCTCGACCCCGACGTCCGCGCACACATCCTCGGTCTGCTCCGGTCCACCGGCGCGACGGTCCTCCTGGTCACCCACGACCTGGACGTCGTCAGGGGCCACGCGGACCGGGTGGCGGTGATGTACGGAGGCCGGATCGCCGAGACGGGACCGGCGGCAGCCGTTCTCCAGGACCCCCGCGCGCCCTACACGGCGGCCCTGGTCGGTGCCGTGCCGACGGCCCTCACACCCCACCGCTCCCGCCTCCCGGTCGTCCCCGGCGACGCCCCCGCCCCTGGAGAACCGGCCTCCGGCTGCGCGTTCGCGCCCCGCTGCGCGTACGCCGAGGACGCCTGCCGGACCACCGTCCCCGCCCTGATCCGCCTGCCCGGCGACCGTGAACTCGCCTGCCCCGTACGGGAGTCCGTATGACCGTCCCGCTCCTCGACGTCCGTGACCTGGTCGTCCGGCACGGCGACCGGACGCTCGTCGACGGGGTCTCCTTCACCGTCGCCGCCGGGGAGACCGTCGGCGTGACCGGCCCGTCCGGCTCCGGGAAATCCTCCACCGTGCAGGCCGTGCTGCAACTGCGCCGAGCCGCCGCCGGCCAGGTCCTCTTCGAGGGCCGCGACCTGTGCGCCCTCCCCGAGGCCGAACTGCGGGCCGTCCGCCCCCGTATCCAGCCGGTCTTCCAGGACCCCTACGGTTCGCTCTCGCCGCGCCGCCGCATCCGCGACCAGGTCGCCGAACCACTCAGGCTCCACGGCCGCTGGGCCAAGGGCGAAGGCCCGAGCCGGGTCGCCGAACTCCTCGCCCAGGTCGGGCTCGACCCGGCCCTCGGCGACCGGCTGCCCCATGAACTCTCGGGCGGCCAGTGCCAGCGCGCCGGCATCGCCCGCGCGCTCGCCTGCGCGCCGAAACTCCTGATCCTCGACGAACCGGTCTCCGCCCTGGACCCGTCACTCCGCGCCGGAATCGTCAACCTGCTCCTGGACCTCCAGGAGAGCCACCGCCTCGGCTACCTCTTCATCTGCCACGATCACACACTCGTCCGCCATGTCAGCCACCACGTCCTCGCCCTGAACGAGGGAAGGATCACCGAGGCGTGACCCTGCCCACCCGTCGCCCGACCCTCGCCGACCTCCTCATATCCAGCCAGTTCGCGTTCAACGTGGGCTTCTACGCGGTACTCCCCCACCTCTCCGCCCACTTGAGCGGGACCCTCGGCCCCGCAGGCCGGCTGGTCGGGCTCGTCCTCGGCCTGCGCACCTTCAGCCAGCAGGGCATGTTCGTGATCGGCGGCGCACTGGTGGACGGTTACGGCCCCCGGCCGCTGGTCCTGACCGGCTGCCTGCTCCGTATCGCGGGCTTCGTGGGGCTGGCGTTCGCCGAGGCGACCTGGGCGGTCATCGCCTCCGTCCTCCTCGTCGGCTTCGCCGCCGCGTTCTTCTCCCCGGCCGTGGAGACCGAGATCGCCCGAGAAGCGGTCCGTGCCGAGCACGGCGGCGGCCCGGCCCGCACCCGCACCCTTGCCCGCTTCTCCGCCGCCGGCCAGGCGGGCGCCCTGATCGGCCCGGTCATCGGCGCCCTGCTCCTCCACGGCGGCTTCACCGCCGCCTGCCTGGCCGGCGCGGGCGTCTTCGTCCTGGTCCTCCTCGGCCACCGGCGCCTGAAGCCCCCCGGCAGGCGATCCGCCACGAAGCAGGCGAGGCGGCCGTTCGACCCGCGGCCGGTCCTCGCCCACCGCCCGTTCCTGCTCCTCGCCGCCGCCTACTCCACCTATCTCCTCGCGTACAACCAGCTCTACCTGGCCCTCCCCTCCGAACTCGACCGCGCCACCGGATCGCAGGAAGCCCTCGGCTGGCTCTTCGCGCTCTCCTCGGCGCTGGTCGTGACCTGCCAACTTCCCCTGGAACGCCTGGTCTCGAAGCGGCTGACCTGGCCGGGCACCATCCGGCTCGGCCTCCTCGTCCTCGCCGTGTCCTTCGCCGCGACCGCCGCGCTGCTCCCCCTCGGCGGCCTCTGGCCCGCCACCGTCTTCGTCGTCCTGCTCATCCTGGGCCAGATGCTGGTGGTCCCGGCGACCCGCGCCTGTCTGACCGGACTCGTCGATCCGGACCGGCTCGGCGTGTTCACCGGAGCGCTGTCCTCCCTCTCCGGCCTCCTCGTCCTGCTCGGCTCGATCCCCGCGGGCGCGCTGCTGGGCGTGGGAGGACCGGCACCCTGGCTTGCGCTGGCCGCGCTGCCTCTCGTCGGCGTGCTTCTGGTCCCGAACACAAACCGCACCCGCGGGCTCGCCGTTGCCGCTTCGTCACGGCGCTCACTTGGCTGATCCCATCAGCGGCTGGTCGGCCAACGCGGCCGAGCGCGTATCGAGAGCTCCTACGGTGTACGGCTCCCGCCCGTCCGGCTCCGTTGGCAGGACGTCCACGGGGTGATCGCCGAGGCCGAGATGACCTCCCGGCCTCCGGGATATGCAAGGTCGATCCGCGCGGCCCGGTCGAAGGAGAAGTCGACCTCGACAAGCCGCACGGCAGCAGCCAATGCCGCAGGCAGCTCGGACAACGAAATGGGCTGCGTCGGTACGCCGTATCGCGTGTAGCGATCGTCGTACTCCTCGTCCCAGGTGAACAGATACGGCGCCCGTGCCAGCTCCACGACGCAGTGCTGTGGACAGTCGTCCTCCACGCACCCCTCGTAGAACCACTCCGGATGCCGCGTCCTGGCCCAGGCCGTCGCCTCGTCCAGGGTCCGAGCATGGGCGTTCGCCGCCGAGGGCACCGGGCCGAACGCCGAGTAGAACAAACCGACTCGGCCGCACGGATCCACCGCCCACCAGTGGAACTGGAGTCCCCAACGGGGATGCGCAAAGGCGCTCGGTGCCGTCATGCGAAAAGGATATGGGAGACGCCCTATTCCTCTGAGGCGCCGGACCTGACCTACTGAGAAGAGCCCGCGTTCATACCTTTTCCGCTCCGGTCGGACCCACCGCAGTTCTGTTTTGCCGATTCGGCAAACCGACTCGTCGTGCAGGTGGGTACGCGCCCAGGATCGGTGACGAGTCGGCGGGACGGTGAAAGGGAGTCTTCCTCCGGGCGGGGGAGACCGACGGTCCTGGAGGGTACGGCCACGACTGGGGCGCCTCCATCGCCGCGAACTCCGCCCTTCTCCGGCCGGAGGTCTTCCGGGCGGTGGGGCTGCTGAGCGTCCCCTACGCACCCCGGGGCGGCCCCCGGCCCAGCGACGCCTTCGCCCGGATGGGAGGGGACGAGGAGTTCTACGTCTCGTACTTCCAGGAGCCGGGCCGCGCCGAGGCCGAGATCGAACCCGATGTACGGGGGTGGCTCTCGGGCTTCTACGCGGCCCTGTCCGCCGACACGATGCCCGCGCCCGGCGCGCGCCCGATCCGCACTTCGTCAGCAGGGATGGGACTTTGCGCGACCGCTTCCCCGTCGACCGGCTCCCCGCCTGGCTGAGCCGGAGCGACCTCGACGTGTACGCGGGCGAGTTCGAGCGCACCGGACTCACCGGAGCGCTGAACCGTTACCGGAACATGGACCGCGACTGGGAGGACCTCGCCGCCTTCGACGGCGCTCCCCTCACAGCGCCGTCGCTCTTCATCGGCGGCAGCCTGGACGCCTCCACGACCTGGCTGTCCGCCGCGATCGAGGCGTACCCGGTCACCTTGCCGGGCCTGGTCTCCTCGCACCTGCTCGACGGATGCGGCCACTGGGTCCAGCAAGAACGCGCCGACGAGGTCAACCGACTCCTGACCGACTGGCTCGCCGCCCTCCCCGCCTGATCGGATCGCTCGGCGTCACCCCGTGAGTTTTTCTTCCGTGTGGCGGGGAGCTAGCGTGGAAGGAGAAGCCTCATTTGCTCTGCGGAGGCCGCCGTGACCCAGCTCACCGATCATGCCGTCAGCCTGCTCAGGGGCGGGATCAAGGGAGAGGTCCTCGGGCCGGAGCATCCTGAGTACGACGCCGCCCGCTCCGTGGCCAACGGAGCCATCGACCACCGGCCCGCGCTGCTCGTCCGCTGCGCCGAGGCCGCGGATGTCGCCGCCGCACTTTCCTTCGCCCGTGACGAGCACCTCGAGGTGTCGGTCCGCTGCGGAGGACACAACCCGGCAGGTGCCGCGGTCTGCCCCGACGGGCTCGTCGTCGACCTGACCTCGATGCACACCGTCACGGTCGATCCCGAGGCCCGCACCGCCCGCTGCGGCGGCGGAGCCACCCTCGCCCGGCTCGACGCCGCCACCCAGGCGCACGGCCTCGCCGTGCCGGCCGGCACCATCAGCCACACGGGCGTCGGCGGTCTGACCCTCGGCGGCGGCATGGGCTGGCTCACGCGCCACCACGGCCTGACCATCGACAATCTGCTCGGCGCCGAGGTCGTGCTGGCCAACGGCACCCTGGTGCACGCGTCGGCGCAGGAGAACCCGGACCTGTTCTGGGCGCTACGAGGCGGCGGCGGGAACTTCGGGGTGGTCACGGCCTTCGACTTCGGGCTGCACGCGGTGGGGCCCGAGGTGCACGTCGGCATCTTCTTCTGGGACATGTCGGTGGGCCGCGAGGCGATGGAACTGATCCGCGAGGTGGTTCCGGCCATGCCGCCGAAGCACAGTGTGCTGGTCGGCATCGGGCTGAACGCCCCGCCGGAGCCCTTCGTACCGGTCGAGCACCAGGGCAAGCTCGGCCACGCGCTGATCATCGGAGGTTTCGGAAGCGCGGAGGAGCATGCCGCGGCAGCCGCCCTGCTGGACGGTGGGCCGCCGAGGCTCTTCGAGATGCGGACCCCGCTGCCCTACACGCACCTGCAGAGCATGCTCGACGAGTCCTCGCCGTACGGGATTCTCGACTACGAGAAGGGACTCCCCGTCACGGAGTTGACCGACGACGTGATCGCGCTGCTGAACGAGTACCTGCAGCGCAAGACCTCGCCTCTGACCTTCTGCCCGACCTTCCGGCTGGACGGTGCCTTCACCGAGGTCGACGAGGACGCCACGGCCTACGGAAGCCCGCGCGAACCCGGTTACATGATGGCCCTCACCGCCCTCACCTTCGACCCGGAGGATCTGGTGGCCGACACCGCCTGGGTCAGGGCGCTGTGGACCGAGCTGCTGCCGCACGCGGTCGGCCCCGGTGGCTACGTCAACTTCATGACCGAGATCGAGGAGGACCGCGTCCGGGCGTCCTACGGGCCGGAGAAGTACCAGCGGCTGTCCCGCATCAAAGCCAAGTACGACCCGGAGAACGTCTTCCACCGGAACGCCAACGTCACGCCCGCCGCAGGCTGACGCACCATCACGCGCGAACAGTGAGTTCCTCCTGGACGGAGCGAGGCACGCGGCCACGGAGTCACTCCCGGCCGGGGGCCTGCGATGTCCGGGCGACCAGGTCGCTCGGGTCGGTGTTCGCGCCGCAGACCACGACGGCGACCTTCTCCCCGTTGCCGGGAACGTAGCCCTGGAGCGCGGCAGACCGGTTTCTCGGCAGCTCCCGCTCCGGGGCGTGGGCGGGCGGGGTGAGCAGCGCGGCCAGGGCGGTGGCCGCGCCGTGCTCGACGGCGAGGCGGTGGTGGTCCCACAGCAGCTGCCGTGCGCGGCTGATCTCGGCGTCCGGCACGAGGACCGAGGTGACACCGTCCTGCTGGGCGGCGTGCAGGGCCATGGCACCGGCCCGGCGGGCGCCGAGGGAGTCGGCGGCGATCGAGTCGACGGTGACGTCGACGGGGCGTCCGGCCTCCAGGGCGGCGTTGAGGGCGCGGCAGTTCTCCGGCTCGACGGCGACGGTGCGGATGCCGTGGGCCTGGGCGGCGGTGGCGATGCCGGCGAACAGGCCGCCGCCCCCGACGGCCACGACGATCGTGTCGAGGTCGGGGATCTGCTGGTGGATCTCGTCCATGAGCGTGCCCGCTCCGGCGGCGATCAGTGGGTGGTCGTAGGCGTGCGAAGGGAGGGCGCCGGTGGTGGCGGCGAAGTCCTCGCAGGCGGCGAGAGCTTCGGCGTACTCGTCACCCACGAGTCGTACGTCCGCGCCGTAGCCCCGCAGCTTGTCGACCTTCACTCGGGGTGCGGTCGCGGGCAGGAAGACGGTGGCCCGGACGCCCTGCTGCTGGGCGGCCCAGGCGCACGCCAGTCCCGCGTTCCCGCCGGAGGCGATCGTCACGCCCGCCTCGGGCAGCGCCCCCGCCTCGCGTTGGGCCTGGATGAAGTTCTGCGCGCCCCGGGCCTTGAAGCTGCCGGTGTACTGCATGAACTCCAGCGCCAGGTACAGCTCGTATGCCTGCCGCGGGTGCTCGCCGAGCGGGTCAGGTTGCGCGGTCCTGAACGCTCCCGGGTCGACACGCGTGACGGTCACGGGGCGGACGTGGCCGGCGATGCGATCGGCGGCGGCCTTGACGTCGCCGTACATCAACTCATGCATGCTTCTTGCTCCTGCAGGTCGTCACGATCGGGCGATGAGCCGGCCCGTGGTGGTGAGGCCGAGCTCGTCCCGGCCGGCGTGTGCGTTCCCCCCGGCCGGGACGATCAATCATGGGGCGCGCGACCCTCCATGCGATACGGCGCCGTGGTCCGAAGCATCGTCATGTGCGGGCGCGGCCCGGCGCCGGCGAGGGAGCACGATCGGTCGCCGCCGGTTCCGGGTGCCGACGCTGCCAGAGCAGGGCCGGGGCGACGAGCAGCACGACGGCTGGGGAAATGGTGGGCGCCGTCACGACCAGTACGCCCCACACCCCGAAGGGCCGAACGAGCGGGGATTCCAGGGGCTGACCAGAACCGCGCCCCGCTCTACGATCATGCCCATGCCGACCTCCATCTCCTCCCTCCCGGTCCTCCGAGGCCGGGGCGGGGCCGTCCTGTCCGCCGATGACATCGGACTGGTCCTCGACCTCCCGCGCGAGCAGGTCACGTTCACCCCCGACGGGCTGCGCCGGATACGTGCCGAGGGGCGCTCGGTCCTGATCGAACTGCGGGCGAAGGCCGGGACGACGCCGCGCGTCCACCGCATCGACGACGTGGACGAGGCCGCGGCCACCGCCTTCGCCGACGGGGTCAACGCGATCCTGGCGAACCGGACGGACAGCGACGACGTCGACGGGGCCCCGTTCGCCGTGGTCCGCTCACTCGCCCCCACCTGGCGGACGAGGTTCCACCGCCGGATCCTGCGCGGCGCGCTGTGGCACCTGCTGGCGCTCGTCGTCCTGTGCGTGGTGGCCGGCGCGCTGGGCACGTGGGATCTGGTGCTCCTCACGGTCCCGATCGGCGGCTTCGCCTGGCTGGGCCTGTGGCTGGGCCTGTACGGGGTGATCCGCGCGCGGCGGGAACGCTGGCTCTACCGGCACGGCGTCACGGTGACCGCCACCCGCGCCACGATGTCCCGCGGGGCGTACGTCTACCCGGACGCGACCGGCACGTACCGCGGCTTCCTGCACGGCGAGGCCGGCCCCACGATCACCGTGGCGCACCCCCCGGAGGACCCGGCGGACGTGTTGGTGCCGGCGCCGCCGTTCACCCACCTCGTGAACACGTACGCAGGCGCCGTCCTGGTCCTCGGCTGCAGCGCCTTGATCGTCCTCCACGCCGTGATGGCGGCGGACTTCCTCCTCGACGGCTAGGGGGTGTCCGGAAAGTCCCGCCAGGCGTCGCGAGCCAGGCGGGACTTTCCGGACACCCCCTAGGTCCGAGGTCTTCGACAAGGGCGGTTGATCGCTTGCGCCGGCGGGCGGCCCGGCTGTCGTGGTCGTCGGGCCCGTCGCCCGTACCGCGGTACGAACGTCCCTTCCTCACTCGTGACTCCCGTCCTTATGATCATCGGGACTGGGAATGTTCGACGTGCTGTTTCCGGCAGCGTCGCGGTGGGGGGAGCGGCTGTGGCCGAGAGAACGGATGACGGCGCGTCTTCGCGCGGAGGACGGATCGGCTGCGCGCTGCTCCTGGGCGGTGCGGCCGTGGTCCTGATCGGTTCCCTCACCGCCGGATGCCTCGCCTTCATGGACCGCTTCCCGGGCGACTCCATGGACATCGCCTGGGAGACCCCGGCCGACAGCAAGGACTCCGAGCAGGGCAACGGCGCCTGGCTGGCCGGCGACACGCTGGTGCGCAGCCGCTTCGACGCGGCTTCCGGCTACGACGCCCGTACCGGCAAGCGCGTCTGGGACTACCGGCCGCCCGGACGCTCCCAGATCTGCGTCGCCGAGGCCGACGTCGAGAACTCCGTCCTGCTCGTCGCACGAGACGACGAGAACCGCCCCGCCGCGGCCAGGCGCGAGCTCTGCACCACCGTCGCCGCCATCGACATGAAGAACGGACGCGAGATCTGGCGCGCCCCGCTGCCCGTCAACGCCGACGACTCTGGCCTCGATCGCCGGCCGGTGGCCGCGGGAGGCGGTCTCGCCGTGATCGCGGACAAGGGCCTGCGCGCCGTCGACCTACGCACCGGAAAGACCCGCTGGACGGCGGCCGTTCCCCAGAACTGCGTCCCTGGCGAGGCCGCACCGGCCGAGCGCCACGTCGCCGCCGTCCTCGCCTGCGGCGACCCCAAGAAGCCTCGGCGGGACGGTGACATGCCCGAAGACGCGGAACTGCACGCGGCCGCCTTCGCGCCGGCCACCGGCGCACTCCTGTGGTCCACCCCGCTCGGCGACCGCGAGCCGGTCGGAGCGAACCAGGTCTCCTCCATCGTGTCGGCCGACCCGCTGGTCGTCACCGCAGCCTCCGGCGGTGGGGACAGGACGTTCGGGTCCTACTACTCCTTCGGCAAGGACGGCCGACCCCATCCGCCCATCGATTACGACAGCGAGCACGGCCACCTCAACGACAAACTGCGCGTGGCAGCGGTGGACGGCACCAGGCTCTACGCCCTGGCCGGCTACTACGGCAAGGGCGGCACCCGGCACCGCGCGGTCGCCTTCGACCTGGCCACCGGTGAGCCGGCCTGGAAGGCCGACCTCGGCGACCTCCCGGGCATCAACCTGCGTCTCCAGGACGGCAAGGTCACGGTGCTCGTCAAGGGCAGCGCGACATCGGCGGTCCCGGACGAGGACCTGTACGTCCTCGACGCCGCCACCGGCAGGGAACGCGACTCCCGCAGCTTCCACGACGCCGTGGCCCCGGCGGACGAGCTCTTCGACTACGAGGGCCTGCTCATCGTCGCCCGCACCGGCATCTCTTCGGTGCCCGCCTTCACGGCGTACGAACGCTCGTGACCCCGTGACGCCGGCTCGCCCACTCACAGCGCCTTGCGCCGCCCACCACTGGGCAGGGCTCGGTCGCGCAGGTTCAGGACGTGGGTGCGTCCAGCTGCCGCTCCACCCGGACCTCGGTCACGCTCACGCCCTCCGGAGCGCCGAACGCCTCGACCATCACGCTCCGGTACGTACCGGTGGCCTCCAGAGCCACGTGGTCGGCGCCCACGCGCAGGTCGAGACGTACCACGGGCTCACCCCCGAAGTCCGGCATGCGGTGGATCCGCGCCTCCGGGTAGCCCAGGTTCGCCAGCCCCGCCCGCAGTTCCTCGTACGTGGCCGTGTCGGTGCCCGAGAACGCGTTGTAGATGCGCGAGGCATGCTTCCCGGCGACGCACTCCTCCTCGGCCGTCAGCGGCACCTCGTCGACCAGGACGGGCATGGTGGAGTCGGGTACCGGCTCCACCGCGGGGCCGTCGGCCGTGGCGGACGGTGCCGCCGGATCGTCGCCGTTGCCGGAGACGTCCGGAGCGCAGCTCTGGTAGATGAGGTCCGCCAGCTCCAGGAACCGCATTTCGGCGGCGTCGTCGTCGCTCGCCGCGGCGACGCTGATCATGGAGGGCCGGTCGGCTGGAGTGTGCTGCGCGCCGAGGCCGCCCAGGACGACGACGCCGCCGAGCGCGGTCACCAGAAGGGACTTCGGGAGAATGTTCATTCGCATGGCTGTACGGTGCTGCCTGCGGGCCACCGCCCACATGAGTACCCGTACTCAATCCGACGGAGCATCAGCTGTCGGACGACGACCGCGCCGGCGGTCACTCTCCTTGGTCCCGCCACCTCGGCCCGGCGGACGCCGGTAACGCGTCGACGCGGCCGCGTGCTCACGCCTTGCTCGCGGGTTCCGGAGTGACCGGCTCCTCTGCCTGCGTCTGCGCGTCGGACTCCTTCGGGTGCACGGCGTCCGGCTCCCTCGGCACCGTCGTGTCCGGGTCGTGCGAGACCGGGCCGCCCGACCGCCGGCCGACGAGCCGTCCGAACCGTCCGAACCGTCCGAACCGTCCGAACCGCGTACGCAACCCGAGCAGCAGCGCTGTAGGCAGGAACACCGCGTCGCACACCACCATGACCAGCGACAGGAAGGGGATGCCGAGAAGGACGGCGATGCCGAGGTGCTCCATGATCATCACGGCCAGCAGCACGTTCTTGACCTTGCGGCTCCCGAGGGTGAACGGGAAGGCGACCTGCGCCGCGACCGTCAGGTAGGTCAGGGCCAGGACGAGCACGGCGTTGGCCGAGACGGCGGCCGAGAGCCACGGCCATGGGGTGAAGTAGTCGAGGTGCAGGGCGTAGTGGAGGGCCGAGCCCTCCTGCCAGCGAACCCCCTGGATCTTGTACCAGCCGGCCGTGGAGTAGATCAGGCAGACCTGGGCGGCGATCACCAGCATGGCGGCGTTGTGCAGCATGGCCGCGCAGCTGTCCAGTACCGAGCGCACCTCGTGCTCCGGCAGCCGGCGGTTCACCACGTACCACACGCCGTGCACCGCCCACAGCAGCCACAGGACCAAGGGCCAGCCCGGCTGCGGAGGAAGACCGAAGGCCCAGAAGAGCAGGGCCCCTGTCACGGTCCACAGCACGATCCCGGTCCGGTCGGCGGGCACGCGCGGTTCCCGCGCCTCCGTGCTGCGGGCCCGGGCGGCGCGGGCGCGGCGCGCGTCCAGCGACCACACCTCGGCGCAGCGGGTGAACACGAGGTAGATCACCATGATGCGGATGATGTTGTCGCCGCCGTCGCCGACCAGGGTGTTGCGGTTCTCCAGCGACATCACCCCCACCATGAACAGGATGGTCGTCGTCCTGGTGCGCCAGCCGGCCATGACGGCGAGGGCCGCCATGATCGTCAGGCCGTAGACGAGTTCGAACCAGAGCCGGCCGCCCCACCAGCTCAGTACGCTGAAGGTCCCCTCCTGCTCGATCAAGGTGAGGGCCATGTCGTACGACAACGGGCTGCGGTCGCCGAAGAGCACGCGGCGGTGCGGCCATTCGCGCAGGAGGAAGGCGGCGACGACGGCGGCGAATCCGATCCGGAACACCGCGGCCTGATAGGGCGCGCGCGTGGTGCAGAGGAACCGGCCGAGCCGTTGGAGGGGTACGGTGCTCAACTCACAGCTCCCTGTAGTCCTGGTCGGTCACCGGCCACCAGGGCAGCACCCGGTAGGCGGTGGTGTCCGAAGCCTTCTCGTGGTGCCACGAGGGCGGTGGTACAGCGGTGAAGCGCCCCGCGAGCTGGAGTCCGACGATCCGCCGCCCCTGCCACTCGCGGCCGATCCGCTGGAGGACGACGCGCTTGAGGTAGGTGCGGGACAGCTCGCTGAGCGGGCCCCGCCGCGGGCGGTCCTTGGGGCTGTGGCTGTTGACGTAGCCGTCCCACGCCCGACGGAGCATGTTCTGGTGGGCATGGCTGGGCGCGAGATTGCCCCTGATCGCCTCGATGTCCTCGGCGGTGAGGTTGACCCACTCGGAGAGGGTGGAGGTCCCGTTCTCGCCCGCCGTGCGCAGCCGGACGCCGACGGCTTCGTTGCGCTGTTGGGGATTGGGGGCGAACAGCCTCCAGTCCTGACCGAATTCCGGCTGCACGTAGGCGTCGATACGTGCCCGATGCTTGTTGCTGACGGCATTGGCCGGAGCCAGACTCAGGAACACCATGGCCAGGTGCGTCAGCACAGCGCCCGCCAGCAGGACGGCGGTCAGAGCGAGTGCCGCGACCGACCACGGGGACCTCGGGGGGAGGCTTCCCCCGGGAGAAGCGATGCTCGCGCCGGAGTCCGGCGCGGACCGCGGTGGGGGGAACACCGTCGTGTCGGTTGTTCCGCGCTCCGGGTGCTGGGGGACGGCCCGTTCGCCCGTGTCCCTGGATGGTTCCATCGGGTTCCTTCAGCTCCGACGGCTCGTGTGGTGAGCGGTCGCCGCCCACCACACGAGCCATGTGTTCACTGCCTGTCTGTCGCTGATCCGCGAGGCGTCAAGCCGTCGTCAGGCCGGCAAGCGGCCTGACGCGTGCGTGCCGACGGCCTGCGTCAGCCGCCGTTCGCCTCGTCCGCGCTGAACGGGCAGGTGGCCCCGGCGTGGTCCGGGCTGGTCCACTGCAGGCCGGCCGCGTCGCTCAGCAGGTCGGCGATCTGCTCCCTGCGCTCACCGGGCGACGGCGGGCCCTGGTAGTACTCGGCGTTCAGCAGCATGTACCGCAGGGACGGGTTGAGCGGCGCCCCGTTCATCTCGCCGACAGGCGAGAGCACGAGGGGAGCCTCGTCCGGGAACGAGGCGAGGTAGGCCGATCCGGGCGGCACCGTCAGGGCCGGGTTGTACTGCGTGTCCCCGCGGTTCGGGTCCATCCACGCGCCGGGGTTCTGAGCCCAGTAACCGGGCGAGCACCACTGGTTCTGGGGAGGCGTGGTGGTGCCGTTGGTGGTGGGCGGGGTGGTGGTGCCGTTGGTGGTCGGCGGAGTGGTGGTGCCGTTGGTGGTCGGCGGAGTGGTGGTGCCGTTGGTGGTCGGCGGAGTGGTGGTCCCGCCGATGAGGCCGATCAGACCCGTGGTGACGTCGCCGATCAGCTTCGGGCTGAACACCACCTTCTGCGTGCAGTACCCGAACGTCTTGCCCTGGCAGCTGTGGTCCAGGTCGTTCTTCTCGACGTGGATCTTCTTGCCGCCGTGTCCTCCGTGTTCCTTGTCCCCCTCCGAGGGCTGGTACGAGCGGGTGTGGGCCGCGCCGGGGTGGTGCAGATCGATCGCCTGAGAGATCGCGGTCATGCCCACGGAGAGAGCGCCGACGGAAACCGCGACGACGAGGGCCTTGATGGAGCGCATGAATTCCCTTTCTTCTCGAATGAGAGGAAATGACGAACCTGGCTCTCTCAGAACGAAGGCCGAAAGCACCGGTCACCACGGCCTGTCCGCCAAACGAACCACCTTCAGGCCCTTTTCGCCTGAATGGCTCATTCGCGCCCTGGTCGGACCCGTCGCGCCGAGCGCGCGGCGCGCGGCCTCGACGTTTGCGCTCCCGGCCGGCGGCTCGGCGTCGGACGTCGTCGGGCGCGGGCCGGCCGTCGAGGGGTGCTGGTACGAGGTCCCTGTCGGCGGGTGACGGTACGAGGTCCCGCTCGACGGGCGCGGCGGGCGATGAACGTCCGGTGCGCCTCCGGCGACTCAGTCGGATGGATGTCCCTGTGGTGCAGCGAGGTGCCCGGCCCCGGTGCGGGGCCGGGCAAGACGTCCGTCACCAGCGCTCATAGCGCCGTCGACGCGACTGCGGACGACGCTTCCGCCGACGAGCCAGGTGTCGTTCCCGCCCTCGGCGGCCTCGCCGTCACGCGGCGCCTCCCATACGGTGGTCATCGCGTTGAAGGGCAGGTAGCCCGGCATCACGAGGTGGACGAAACCCATGAGGAAGGCGAGCCCGAGGGCGGCCACGACGGTCACGGCGGGGAGGCGCCCCACCTGATCGTCGGTCCTCCTCGAACGGCGCCCGCGCCCCTCGTCATTCGTTCCGTCATACGACCCCACCCCTGGTTCCGACTGGCGAAAAAGAACAGGTCAGGTGATCTACGTCCAGCAGAGGCCATGCGGTTGCCGCGCCAGGCCCCCGCCCACTGCCATGGACCGCCTCCTCGTCAACGGTCCGTCGAAAGTGGCCCCGAGGGCCTGAACGCCCGGCGGTACGCGGTGGGAGTGACCCCGACGCTGCGGGCGAAGTGCCGGCGCAGGTTCGCCGCCGAGCCGAGCCCGCACTGCTCGCCGATCCGCTCGACGGGCAGGTCGCTGCGCTCCAAGAGCGTCTGGGCGCGGGCGATCCGCTGCTGCAACAGCCACTGCAGCGGGGTCGTACCGCAGAACTCCTGGAGCCTGCGGTGGAAGGTCCGGGGCGACATCCGCGCCCGGCGCGCCAGTTCGTCGACGGTCAGCGGCTCGGCCAGCCGCTCGGTGGCCCACTGGAGCACCGGGCCCAGGCTGTCGTCGTCGGTGGGCGGCAGCGGCGCCTTGATGAACTGGGCCTGGCCGCCGGTGCGGTGGGCCGGCACGACGAGGCGCCGGGCGAGCTGCCCGGCGACGTCCGCGCCGAGGTCCCGGCGGACCAGGTGCAGACACAGGTCCAGGGCCGCCGTCGCCCCGGCGCTGGTGAGCACGGAGCCCTCGTCGGTGTAGAGCACGGAGTCGTCGACGACGACCCGCGGGTGGCGGGCGGCGAGTTGGGCGGAGTGCTCCCAGTGCGCGGTGGCCCGCCGCCCGTCGAGCAGGCCGGCGGCGGCGAGCGCGAACGCGCCGGTGCACAGCGACACCATCCGGGCCCCGGAGTCGGCGGCGGCCCGCAGCGCCTCGACGAGTTCGGCGGGCACCTCCTCGCCGTCCTCCACGACCGCGTCGGGGACGGAGGGCACGATCACGGTGTCCGCGCCGACCAGGCCGTCGAGTCCGTGGTCCGCGCGCACCGAGAAGACCCCTGCGTCGCCGCTCTCTCCGCACATCCGCAACTCGTACCAGGGGTCGGCGAGATCGGGCTGCGGGATGCCGAAGACCGCGCAGGCGAGGGAGATTTCGTACAGCTCCCACAGCGAGGTCCCGACCCGGGGATCCGGTACGACGGCGACGGCGACGACTCCTGGGCGCATGCCGCGACCCTATGGCAGGAATGGTGCGGGCGGCGTCAGTCCTGCCACTGTCGGCCGGTTTCCGCCGCTGAGAGCGTGAAGCCATGAACGACCACGTGAACGCCAAGCCCTCCGTCACCGTCCTCGGCCTCGGCCAGATGGGCGCGGCCCTCGCCGGCGCCCTGCTCGCGGCCGGCCACCCCACAACCGTCTGGAACCGCACCCCCGCCAGGGCCGAACCGCTCGCCGCCCGCGGGGCGGTGCACGCCGCCTCCGTCGCCGAGGCCGTGGAGGCGAGCGAGTTGGTCCTGGTGTGCGTCCTGGACTACGCCGCCGTACGCGAGCTGCTCGCCCCGGTCGCCGGCCGGCTGCGCGGCCGGGTGCTGGTCAACCTCACGACGGGTTCGCCGGAACAGGCCCGGACGGAGGCGGAGTGGGCCGCCGAGCACGGCGTCGGGTATCTGGACGGCGGGATCATGACGACGCCCCCCGGTGTCGGCGACCCGGCCAACATGTTTCTCTACAGCGGCGACCCGGAGCTGCTCGCCGCGCACCGCGCCACCCTGGCCGTGCTCGGCGACCCGGTCGGCCTCGGCGCGGACCCGGGGCTGGCCTCCCTCTACGACGCGGGACTGCTCGGCCTGATGTGGTCGGTCTTCGGCGGCTGGCTGCACGCGACGGCGTTGGCCGGCGCGGACGGGGTGGCGGCCCGGGACTTCACGGCGGTCGCGAACCGCTGGCTGAGGACGGTCGCGTGGTTCATGACCGGGTACGCGGAGCAGATCGACGCGGGCGTCTACCCCGGGGACGACGCCACGATCGACGTCCAGATCGCGGCGATCGGCCACCTCCTGCACGCCAGCGCGGACCGCGGCGTCGACACCCGCCTGCCGGAGCTGCACCTGGAGCTGATGCGATCGGCCGCGGCGGCGGGCCACGGCGGGGACAGCTATGCCCGGATCATCGAGGAGTTCCGGAAGAAGTAGCACGCGAGGGCGAAAGGGCCGTCGCCGCTCCCCCGTGGACTGACGGCCCTTCACCGTGGAAGGCGGATGACCAGTACCAGTGGATCCGGACGGCACCGGAGGGCGGGCCCCCGTCCAGGGAGTTTGTCATTCGCTTGAACGACAGCAGGGTGGACGTGGCAGGCTTGCGCGGTGATCGTCGAACTGTCCCCGCATTCTCTGACCTGGGACGACGTGGATCCCGCCCGTCACTTCTTCGACAGCGCCTCGGCTTCGCGGGTGGTGCGCTCGCTCGGGCCCGCCCTGAGGGTGCCCAGCCGCCCCGACATCCCCTTCGGTGACCCGGCGATGAGTACCTGGGTTTGGGGCGAGGGAGAGCCCTGGGCCGACGCCATGTCGCACGCGCTCGCCGAACGCTACGGTCGCTGGGCCCTGGGCTGGCGCTGGGCGCACGACGAAGGCGACTTCGACGGCGGCCCCGTCGGGAACTGGTGCTGCCCGCGAGACTCGATCAGCACACCGCAGGAGACACTCGACCGTGTCGTCGCGGCGCTGTGCGAGTGGCGCGAGTGGCTGGAGAGTCTTGCCGGGTGGTTCGACGCGTACCCCTTCGAACTGACCGAGGTCGGGGACCAGCGCATCGTGTGGGAACGCGCCGCCCGGAACCTGATCCTGCACGTGACCGACCGCACCGGATGCGGAAGTGGCTGGCACGGACACTGCCGTCAAGTGCTCACCTGGTTTCTGAGCCGCTGGGGGGTCGCTCCCGACCGCGCGCAGGAGCTGGTCGACGAGGCGATCGGCGGGCGGTTCGCGAGCTGGACCGGACCCGACCCGGCGCTGGTCGAGGATGTCGCGCAGCGCCTCGCGCTGTCACTACGGCCTGACGACGGCGCACGATCCGCCGAGCCCGCGCCGCAGGACCACCTCGAGCGCTGGCTCGTGGTGCGCGAGAACGTGCCCTGGCATGAGGTGTCACAAGACAGCCTGGACGACCCGGTCGCCCCGTCCCTCGATGGCGCGGCGGAGGACGTTCGCGCCTTCGACGGCGCCTTGGACCCCGCCCGCGCACAGGGCCTGCTCACCGCCCTGGAAGTGCTGCGGGCCGACGCGGCGCGCGGCGCCGGCCTCGACTTCGAGCTGCTCCAGCGCTGGCAGCACCATGTCCTCGGCTCAACGCAACCGCCCCCGTTCCGCGACCTGCCGGCCTTCGCCAAGGGAGGCCGGGAGCGCTACGGCATCGGCCCGGACACCCGAGCCCGCCTCGACGCCTGCCTGGCCGAGAGCGGCCGCCATGTCGAGCGGCCTCTTCCCCTCATCGGCCGGGCCGCACGGGCCTATCTCGACGTGTGCTTCTTCCACCCGTTCGACGACGGCAACGCCCGGGCCGCCTTCCTCGCCCTCGTCTTCGTCCTCGCCCGCGAGGGTGTCGCGCTCGACAGCGTCAGCTTGCTTCGTCGCGTCAGCTTTCGCGCCGACGAGCCGCAGGACGCTCTCATCCTCATGCGGTACATCGGCCGTCACCTCTCGCAGACCCGGCACAACGCCACCTCCTAGGAGCGCGGGTCAGTAATGAGCAATGGGGTTGTGGGTTCAGGTGGGTGCGCGAGATCGTTTGAGGCGATACCCCCGTCGCTGCCTGTTGGAGGACCTCCGTGGCCGATCTTGCGCCCGCATCGCTGCCAGCCCCGCCCTACTACGCGGTGGTGTTCACCTCCGTGCGGACCGCTGGCGACGAGGGCTACGGGGACAGGGCCGAGCAGATGCTGAAACTGGCTGCCGACCAGCCGGGTTTCCTCGGCGTCGATTCGGCTCGCGGCGCGGACGGTCTGGGGATCACGGTGTCGTACTGGAGCGATGAGGAGTCGATCGCGGCCTGGCGGGGTCACGCGGAGCACGCGCTGACCCGTGCACACGGGCGCGAGCACTGGTATGCCTCGTTCGCGGTCCACGTGGCCAAGGTTGAGCGCGCCTACGGGTTCCTCCGCCCGGCAGATCTGTAGGTGCCACGGCCCGCCCTCGTCATCTTTCGCGTGGAATGATGACGGTATGCGTGGTGGGGACGGGCTGTTCGAGGTCGAGCCAGTCGGGAAGAAGCCGCAGGTCCGTCCGGCGGCGGACAAGCGGTTCAGGGCGTTCGACCCGCACCAGGTTCTGCTGCTGCCACCGTCGCTGGACGACTGGCTGCCCCAGGACCACCTGGCCCGGTTCGTGGCCGAACTGGTCGACGAGGCCCTGGACCTCGGGCCGGTCCCGGCCGACCACACCGACAAGCGCGGCTACCCGCCCTACGACCCGAGGCTGCCATCGATCACGGCCAGCTGACCGCTTACCCGTTACTGGGGCACGCTCCTAGAGGTTGGGCACCAGGGCGTGCTCGGGTCCGTACACCGCTCCAGGCCGAGGGGGCGGTTCAGTCCTTCACGGGGGGCGTGAGGCGGCCGAGGCTGCGGTCGTGCAGGCGGCTGAGGAGTATCAGTGAGCAGGTGGCGCCGATCAGGGCGCAGAACATGTCCCACTGGGTGTCCCACACGTCGCCCTGGGTGGCCAGGAACGCGTCGGCGGCCTGTCCGCCGATCACGGCCGCCGCCCACTCCAGCATCTCGAACACGGCGCTGAAGGCGAGGCAGCCGCAGACGGCGAGCGGGGCGAGCCAGCGGCTGCCGCGCAGCGGTGAGGTACGGACGAGGAGTTCGCGGACGAGGACGGCCGGAACGAAGCCCTGCATGAGGTGGCCGAAGCGGTCGTAGGGGTTGCGCTCCAGGCCGAGCCAGTCGCGCACCCAGTCACCTGCCGGGACCTCCGCGTACGTGTAGTGCCCGCCCACGACCAGGACCAGAGCGTGCACTGCCAGCAGACCGCACAGCAGGCCGCTCAGCGGAAATCTCCGACGCAGCAGGATCACCAGCGGCAGGCCCACCATCACCCACACCGTCTCCAACAGCCACGTGGTCGAGTCCTTGGCACCCCACGCGGACAGCGCAAGCGCCGCGGCGACGCCGACCGCGAGAACGGCAGGCAGCCGGCGGCCGGGGTGCGGTCGTGCGTCCTGCACCGGGCTGACGGTCGGGTGGGTGGCGGACATCGTTGGCTCCTCGTGATTGGGGTGTGCTCATCCTTGGGTCAGCCGCAAATTCCTGCCATGAGTGCACGTACTCAAGCGCCCGGCGCGGGTACCCAGTTGGAGCTCAACAAGAAGCGGGGGAAGCACCCAGGCTCGCGAACCGGCCTCACGGCCTGCTGACCCAGAAACCGACGGAGGTGCTCCCGTGCTGGGTTCAGCCGGTACCCCGCGCGGGGTGTGCGGGCCGGGTCCGGTCCGAATGGTGACTACGAGGCTTGTTCCTCGCGGCCTTCGCCCCTGGCCGCGCTTCCCGGACCGGCCGACTCTCGGAGGGCGTCGAGGAGTGTGCGCAGGACGGGCTGGTCCAGGGAACCGGTCCGGATCACGGCGTGGATCGCCCTGGCCGGCTCGGGGTGTCGAACGCGGCGGACGGCGACGCCGGGGTGACGGGCGCTCAGTCCGAGCCGCGGGACGAGGCTGACGCCGAGGCCCGCGGCGACGAAGCCCTGCGCAGTGGCGTAGTCCTGCGACGTGGCCGCGAAGTCCGGGCTGAAGCCGGCCGCGGCGCAGGCGTCGGTGACCGGGGTGAGGCAAGGGCCCGGAGGCTCGCTGCGTACCCAGGGCTCACCGGCGAGGTCGGCGAGGTCGAGGACGCGCTTGGCGGCGAGCGGATGCCCGGTGGGCAGCACCGCGCGGTACGGGTCGTCGAGCAGGTGCACGACCTGGACGCCCTGCCGGGACGCGTCGGGCGGCGGCTGGACGACCAGGGCCAGGTCGGCGTCGCCCCGGTACACCTCCGCCAGCGCGTCGTCGGGATCCGCCAGCCTCGGGTCGATCGCCACCGCCGGGTGCTCGCGGCGCACGCGGGCCAGGGCGGGCGCCAGCAGGGTCGGCCCGACGGAGGCGAAGTAGCGGACGGTCAGGCGGCCCTCGCGCCCGGCGCGCAGATCGGCCAGGGCGGTCTCGGCCTGGGCGAGGTGCTCGCTGATGACGGCCGTGTACTGGGTGAGCAGCAGTCCGGCCGCCGTGGGCCGTACCCCCCGGCCGACCCGTTCGAGCAGCGCGATCCCCGCCTCCTTCTCCAGCGCCGTGATCTGCTGGCTGATCGCGGAGGGCGTGTAGCCGAGATGCGCGGCCGCCGCCGTCACCGAGCCGCTGGTGATCACGGCGCGCAGGACCTGCATACGTCTCACATCAATCATGTAGCTCAGCTTAAGGGAGCTGCAGAACCTTTCGCTTGTCCTTCGGGGTCGGCTACGGGAGCGTTCGTAGGGACCGATCGGGAGGTGGTCGTGAACGGTGTCATGGACAGAAGCCGGGCCTGGGTGCGCATCGGCGTGCTCGCGCTGCTCTGGGGCTCGACGTTCCTCTGGATCGAGGTGGCCCTGGAGGCGCTGACGCCGGTGCAGGTGACGTTCGGCCGGTGCCTGCTCGGGGCGGTCACCCTGCTGGCCCTGTGCCGGGTCTCCGGTCGCCGGCTCCCCCGCAGCCCGGCCGTCTGGGGCCGGGTCTTCGTTGCCGCCTTCTTCTGCAACGCCCTGCCGTTCGCCCTCTTCAGCTTCGGACAGCAGAGCATCGACTCGGGTGTCGCCGGCGTCCTGAACGCCACGACCCCGTTGTGGTCCCTCCTGCTGGGCGTGGCCGTCGGCACCGAGGGCGGTCCGAGGCCGGCGCGACTGGCCGGACTGCTCCTGGGGTTCGCCGGAGTGGTGCTGATCTTCGCGCCGTGGCAGGCCGGGGAGTCGGTCGGCTGGGGAGCCCTGGCCATCGTCGGCGCGGCGGCCGGTTACGCGGTCGGTTTCCTGTTCATGAGCCGCCGGCTGGTCGGCAAGGGCATCCCGACCATCGCGCTGTCCGCGGCCCAGCTCGCCGCCGCGACCGTCCTCACCGCGCCGACCCTGGCGGTGGGCGGTCTGACACCGATCGACATCACCCCGAGGCAGCTGATCGCCACCGTGATCCTCGGCGTCGTCGCCACCGGCGTCACCTTCCACCTCACCTACCGGAACATCGCGGCCGAGGGCGCCACCAACACGGCCGCCGTCGGCTACCTCCTGCCCGTGGTCTCGGTGGCCCTCGGTGTCGTCGTCCTCCACGAGGACTTCAGCCTCCGGATCGCCCTCGGGATGGTGGTCGTCCTCGCCGGCGTGGCCCTGACGCGTCGATCGGCATCGGCCGGGCGGTCGTCGCCGGCCGGCCCTCCGCTTCCCCGTCCTCTCTCCCGACACGAACAAGGCGTACGACAGTGACAGCAGAGATAGGAGCGACAGCAGAGATGGACACGCCGTCGATGGCAGAGCCGACGGTCGCCGTCGAGTCCGTCCCCTCCGTGCCCGTCGATTGCGTGGTGATCGGCGTCGCACAGAGCGCCGACGGGCCGGGGCCTGTGCCGGTGCTGGGCGCGTGGGTGAAGGAAGCGTTCGGCGACAGCCCGCCCCGACTCCTCGCCGCGTTCGGCGTCACCGGCGCCCAGGGCGAAGCGGTCCGGCTGCCCGCCCCCGCCGGTGTCCAGGCCGGCCTGGTCCTCGCGGTCGGCCTCGGGCCCGTGGTCCATGACGGTGCCGGCTACGACGCCGAGGTGCTGCGCCGGGCCGCCGGAGTCGCCGCACGCACCCTGGCCGGCGCGGACCGGATCGCCCTCGCGTTCCCGGTCACGACCGGCGAGGCCGTGGAGGCGGTGGCCCTGGGCGCCCTGCTGGGTGCGTACGAGTTCACCACGTACCGCACCACCCGTCGGACAGCACCGGTCCGTGAGGCGACCGTCCTCGTGGCCCCGGCCCTCCGGACGTCCGCGGAGGACGCCGTCCGGCGCGCCCGCATCCTCGCAGAGGAGCTGAACCGGGCCCGCGACCTCGTCAACACCCCCGCCAACGACCTCTATCCGCAGACTTTCGCCGACGCCGTGGCCGCCGCGGGCCGGGAACACGGAGCGGCCGTCCGGGTCCTGGACGAGCAGGCCCTCGCCGCGGGCGGCTACGGCGGAATCCTGGGCGTCGGCCAGGGGTCGGTACGACCCCCGAGGCTGGTACGGATCGCCCACACCCACCCGGAGGCCTCGACGACCCTGTCCTTCGTCGGCAAGGGCATCACCTACGACTCGGGCGGCATCTCGCTCAAGCCCGTCGGGGCCAACGAGATCATGAAGCGCGACATGTCCGGCGCGGCAGCCGTGTTCGCCGCGGTCCTGGCCGTCGCCCGGCTCGGCCTCGCCGTCGACGTCACCGGCTGGCTCGCGCTGGCCGAGAACATGCCCTCCGGCTCCGCCTTGCGCCCCGGGGACGTCCTGCGGATGTACGGCGGCCGTACGGTCGAGGTGCTCAACACCGACGCCGAGGGACGCCTCGTGCTGGCCGACGCGCTCGTACGGGCAGGCGAGGAACAGCCGGACGCCCTCGTGGACGTGGCCACCCTGACCGCCGCGACCCGGTTCGGCCTGGGCGACCACGTCTTCGCGGTGATGGCCGACGACGACGCCTTCCGCGAGCACGTACTGGCCGCCGCTCGAGCGGCCGGCGAGCGGGCATGGCCGATGCCGCTGCCACCCGAACTACGCCCCAGCCTGGACTCGGGCGTGGCCGACCTGGCCAACTACGGGGCCCGGATGGGCGGCGGGCTGGTGGCCGGTCTCTTCCTGCGGGAGTTCGTACCGCCCGGCGTCCCCTGGGCGCACCTCGACATCGCCGGACCGGCCTTCAACGAGGGCCGGCCGCACGGCTACACACCCAGCGGCGGCACGGGCTGCGCCGTGCGCACCCTGGTCCGGCTCGCAGCGGCCGCCGCGACCGGATTCCCCACGCCCGAGAACGGCATCCCTGGGCGGTGGCTCCAGCCGGCGACTCCCGGCCGCGGAACGGAGGACCGATGAGCGTCCTGTACCAGGTCGACGCCTTCACCCGTACACCCTTCAGCGGCAATCCGGCCGGGGTGGTGCTGACCGCCGACGGCCTGACCGACGCGCAGATGCTCGCGGTCGCGCGCGAACTGAACAACTCGGAGACCGCCTTCGTCCTCGGCTCCGACGGCCCCGACCACGATGTGCGGGTACGGTTCTTCACACCCACGACGGAGGTGCCGACCTGCGGACACGCCACAGTGGCCACGCACTTCGCCCGCGCCGTCGAGTACGGGCTGTCCTCCGGCTCCCTGGTGCAGAAGACCGGTACCGGCCTGCTCCAGCACGTACGGGTCCACCGCGACGGCGACCACGTGCGGATCACCATGCGGCAGGGCGAGGCCGTCTTCGGTCCCGAACTGGACGGCGACCAGGTCGGAACGCTCCTGCGCGCCCTCGGCGCGGCCCGTCGGGACCTCGCGGACGCCGGCCCCGTGCAGATCGTCTCCACCGGACACGCCAAGGTCCTGGTCGAGCTCCGCGACCGCTCCACTGTGGATTCTCTGCGGCCTGACCCCGCCGCGCTGACGGCCCTGAGCCGCGAGATCGACACCAAGGGCTTCTTCGTCTTCACCCGGGACACCCGCGAGGAGCACCTGCTGACCTGGTCCAGGATGTTCGCCCCGGCGATCGGCATCCCCGAGGACCCCGTGACGGGAAACGGCCACGGCCCTCTGGGGGCGTACCTACTGCGACACGGCATCGTTCCCGCTCCGGACGGCAGACTGTCCTTCACGGGGCGGCAGGGAGCGGCCATGGGACGGCCCGGGGACGTGCGTGTCGATGTCGAGACGGCGGCCGACGGGGGGCTCCTCGTCTCGATCAGCGGAACCGCGGTGACGGCGTTCCGCACGGAGCTGCCTGTGTGAACCGGCGGCGGCGAGGAGGCAGATGGCCGGCTCAAGGTGGCCCGCGCGCCCGCACGCCCCCCCCGCGCGCCCGCACGCCCGCAGGGGCTTGATCGGCGTTTCGGCCAATCACCGTTCGCCGTACTCCTGTTGTGGGTGGCGGGTCGATGTACCCCTCACGCTCCCTCGGCCCCACCATCCCGGGATTTCGTGCCCGACCGAAATACACACGTTCGATATCCCAGCCGGCTCGTTGAGCTTCGTGAACCGCCCCGCCGACGAGACAGGGGGACAGCTTGACCGTGGAAAGCGGATCTCAACAGGCGCAGGCAGGCGAAGCGGAGGGAACTCGCGCGGACGACTCGGGCATCGCGCAGGAGGAGGAGTTCCGGTTCCGGGACGAGTCCCGGCTGCGTGCCGGCGAGCAGATGACGACCGCCACGATGGCACGGCGCCTGCCCTCCTTGGTACGGCGGTCGTTGGCCATGGCCTGGCAGGTGGACCGGGCTGCGACGGCCGGGCTGCTGGCGTGCCAGGTCGGCTCCGGCGTGCTGGCCGCCCTGGGCCTTTTCGCCGTCACCGGGACGCTTACGGCGCTGATCGCCTCCGGTGACATCACGGAGCGGCTGCGGGAGGCGGCTCCGCAGCTGGCTGTCATCGCCGCGGCCACCGGCCTGCGCGCCCTGTTGGGGATCACCGTGACGTGGCTGACCGGCCGGCTGCGTCCGGTGCTCGCGAGGGCCGCGGAGGTGAGCATGGTCGAGGCGGCGCTGGGCGCCGAGGCCGCGGCGAACAACAAGCCCGGTTACAACGACTCGTACGACATCGCCGACCGTGGCGCCCAGGTCACCCCGGATCTGTGGAGGAGGCCCAGGACGTGCTGGCCGCCACCGCGAGTCTCGCCGCCGGAGCGACCGTCCTCGCCGTGATTCACCCCGTGCTCCTTCCCCTGCTGCTCCTGGCGTGCCTGCCGCAGGCCGCCGCATACGTGCGGGCCGCGCGCGTGGTGTACCTGGCGGGTCTGGAGACCTCGGGGCGCCGGCGGATGCTGCACAAGTTGCGGTGGCACATGTCGTACATGGAGTCCAGCGAGGAGATGCGTGCGTGCCTGGCCGGTCCGTTCCTCCTCGGCCGCTACCGGCGCCTTGCCGCGTCGGTCAACGCCGCCGAGCGCAAGGCCGCCGGCACCGGGGCCTGGATGGGCCTGGTCGGGGCGGCGGCCGGCGGAGTCGCGTCGGCGGCGGTCTGGGCGACGCTGCTGTGGCTCCTGGTCTCCGGCCGGATGGATCTGGCGGCCGGGGGCGGCGCGGTCTTCGCCCTGCAGACGGCTACCAGCTCCGTGCGGGGCATCATCAACGGCGGGGCCCGGCTGGTGCGCACCGGCTGGTACGTGCAGGACTGGCAGAACTTCCTCGACAACGCCCACGGGCAGGCGATGACGGCCTCGCGCGGTTCCGAACTGCTGCCGGCGGCGCCGGAGCGGTTCGAGGTCCGTGGCGTCACCTACCGGTACGACGGCGCGGAGAAGGACAGTCTCACCGGGGTGTCGCTGCAGGTGCGGCGCGGGGAGATCGTGGCACTGGTCGGGGAGAACGGGTCGGGCAAGACGACGCTGTCCCGGTTGATCTGCGGCCTGCTGCTGCCGACCTCCGGAGAAGTCGCCTGGGACCACGCGACCACGGTGCGGCTGGAGCCGTGGGAGGCGTGGAAGCACGTCGCGCTGGCTCCGCAGAGGTTCACCTACCTGCCGCTCACCCTCCGGGACAACATCACTCTCGGGCAGGGCGACACGAGTGACGCCGCCCTCATGGCGGCCTGCGAGGCGTCGGGGGCCGCGGACATGCTGCCAGAGCTGCGGTCCGGGCTCGACACGCTCCTGACGTCCGAGTGGTTCGGCGGCCACCAGCTGTCCGGCGGGCAGTGGCAGCGCGTGGTCCTGACCCGGGCGTTCCACCGGCAGGCCGCCCTGCTCGTGATGGACGAGCCCACGGCCGCTCTCGACGCCCGTGCGGAGCACCATGTCTTCACCGGCCTGCGGCAGTTGGCGAAGGACCGGGCCATCCTCCTGATCACGCACCGGCTCGCCAATGTCGCCGTCGCCGACCGGATCGTCGTACTCGACCGGGGGCGCCTCGTGCAGGAGGGGACGTACGCACAACTCACCCGGGAACCAGGGCTGTTCCGGACACTGTGGGAGCTCGAACGGCGCACCGGCCATGAGGTGAACCGCCCTGCGTGACCCCAGGGCCATGGCTCTGGGCCTGCGCCGGGGACGGGGCCTGGGCTTGGGCCGCCCCAGCCGGCAACGGCCGGGGGCTCTGCGCCGCGATGCCCGTCCGCGCGCCCGTGCCGCCTCCCCGCGAAGGAGCCTCATGACCACCATGTCCACCGCGGCCGCAACCTACTGGGAGCGGCTCTGGTCCGCGGGCCGCCGCTACCGGCAGCTCGACGACACCGAGAGCCGGCTGCTGGAGGACCACCTCGGCCCTGGCCGAGGCCGCCCGGCCCTCGACCTCGGCTGCGGCGACGGTTCGCTGGCCCGACGCCTCACCCGGCTCGGCTACCGCACGACCGGCGTCGACTGCTCCCCCACCGCCGTCGCGCTCGCCGCGGCCCAGGACACCGAGGTCGGCCACGAACCGGTCTGGAGGTGCATGGACTTCGTCACCGACGACCTCAGCGCCCTCCCGGAGCCGGCGTACACGGTCATCACCTGCCGCCTGGTCTACCGATGGATCGACGACAAACCGGCCCTCCTCGACCGCGTCCGCCACCTCCTCGCCCCGGGCGGCACCTTCTGGGTGTCACCGAGATCTCCGGGCGCCGCGCCGATACCGACCCCCTGCAGGACCTCGGAATCACGCCCGCCCAGGCCGAGATGCTCGCCGCGGGGTGGTCCGCCGTCCACACCGCCGACCTCGACGTCCTCCGCTGCTACGCCCTACGCCCCTGACCCGCACCCACCCCGGCCACCCGAGCCACCCGAGCCACCCGAGCCACCCGAGCCACCCGAGCCACCCGAGCCACCCGAGCCACCCGAGCCACCCGAGCCACCCGAGCCACCCGATGGAGAACCCTGTGAACACCGACTCGGACACCGTCGAGACCTGGAACATCTACGGCGCGCACCAACTCGCCCGGAACGTACAACTGCCCGAGCTGGACCGGTGGGACTGGGGCATCCCGGACGCCGGCCCCGGCATCGAAGCCCTCGGTGACGTGAGCGGGCTGCGCGTACTCGATCTCGGCAGCGGGCTCGGCCGGCACGCCGCCCACCTCGCCGCCCTCGGTGCCGACGTCACCGCCGTGGACGCCTCCCCCGCCCAGCACCAGCGCGCCACCACCCGCTACCCGAACACCCCGGGCCTGCGCCTGGTGTGCGCCGACGCCATGGCCCACCTGCGCGACGCCGACCCGTACGACCTGATCTACTCCGTCGGCTCCATGCCGTACTTGGACCCCGACCGGCTCCTCCCCGTCCTGGCCAACGGCCTCAAACCGGGCGGACGCCTGGTCTTCTCGGCACTGCACACCAACTCCCACGGCACTGGCCCGTCGGCCCAGGTGGCCCCGCGGCCCGAGATCCTGCGGCTGCCCGGCACCACCGACGACCACCCCGTGGACATGTGGGTCCTCACGCCCCAGCTGTGGGAGGACCTCATGCTCCAGCACGGCCTCACCATGGACTCGGTCACCGCGATCGACTCCCCGAAGCCGGACAACCACGTCTCCTACCGGCTGTACGCCGCCCACCGCTCCGATCGCGTACCGAGCCGCCCCCGCCGAGAGCTCGGTGAGGAAGCCTGACTCGTGCCGCGGGACGCACTGCCCGGCCCGCGGTCCGTACCGAGCGACCAGTGCCTGACAGCGTGGATCCCGGCCCTTCCTCTCGACCACGGGGCCATCCCGACTGGTATGAACCGGATCGTGCCGCCCGTGGTCTACGTGCCCTTTCCGAGGCATCGAACCTGGTACAGGCGGCAGAGGCCGGCTCGCAGCTCCGCGGCGGTGGAATTGTTCACGGCCACAGCGCCGCGGTGTTCCCAGCCGCTGTGGTTGCGGCCCCGCTGCTCCTGGACATCGCCCAGCGGGGTCACCCGGCGGCACAGGACACCGCATTGGGGCTGCTTGATGAGGCTCTGTCGTGCTATCCGCATGCCGGGTACACACGGGTGGCGGCTCCTGACGGCACCGCGGTTCCCGTCTGCTGTGCCATCGCCCACCATCTGCGAGATCACACCGATTTCCTTGTCGGGCTGGGCAAGAGGGGGAAGTCATTGCCGGCCGACTCGGCCGCGCACGGGCGCTTCGAGGTCCGAGAGTGCGTCGCGGACGGCGGCGACATGGCGGCCTTCGGCATCTTGGCCGGCTGCCTCCCCGACGGCGTACACGCGGCGGAAATGCATCTCGCTGGCGCCATCACCGTGCTGAGCGAACTTGCCCTCGAGTACCCGCCCGCCGAGGGCTCTCTCGAAGCATGCCTGCGGGTGTTCGCCCGGCATCCGGGCGAACTGCCGCCGGATGCCGTGCTGTTTCCGGCGGAGTGTGGGGACCGCGTGCACTGACTGGCTTCACTGCTTCAGCGATCTTCCGGTGCAGGGACCGGCTGCTGTCGCGACGCAGCAAGCCGCCTCCAGCAGATCAGGGCGCATCCGAGGGTGAGGGTGGCGAAGCCCTGTTGACCGGGGCAGGGACGGCGGCGCCGAGGGCGGCCGCGCGGACGGAGTTCTGAGCCCGGCGACCACGCCCCCGCATTCGAGAGAAAGGCACGACCATGACCCCGCCCCCACCTGGTGCATTCCGCCCGTCCCTTGTGGGCGCCTTCGCCCAGCATGCCGCTGCCGGAGCCCGCTTGGCGGTCGTCACCGCCACCTGGGCCCGGACAGCCGACGCTCACACGAACTCGCCGACACCGGCATCGCGGCGGGCGACTCCTGTGTTGTGGACGACCGGCGTCCGCCGAGTAGAGCCACCGTTAGTGGGCGGCAGCAAGGACAGAGACGATGTCCTGCTCTCGTGATCGATGAACCGGCCTATCTGCCGCTGCGCGGCGACGACGACCCGTTCTCTTCCAGGTGATCAACCAGGGGTACCCGAAGTCGAGCACGATCCTCGTTCAAGAGTTGTGGACGGGGTCGTCGAGATCTACCGCTGTTCCCATTGGGTCCGGGTGAGTGCGTACTCGACTTCACCGTGTTCGGAGCCCTCGATCGCCTCCGGCCAGTCCCCGGTGAAGGTCCGGACGAAGGACAGGCCCGACTTCTCCATGACACGGCGGGAACGGGTGTTGACGGCCATCGTGTTCGCCGTGACCCGCTCGACCTCCAGGTCCGTAAAGCCCTTGTGGATCAGTGCCTGGGACCCCTCGGTGGCATAGCCGTGCCCCCAAGCCGCCCGGTTCAAGCGGTAGCCGAGTTCGACCACGGCGGAACTGTGCTCGTCCAGCGGCCGGAAGTGGAACCAGCCCAGGAAGGTGCCGGTGGTCCTCTCCTGCGCGGCCCAGTAGCCGCGGGTATTCCAGCACGGGTAGTCATGCATCAGTCGTGGCAGGACCCGCGTCTCCATCGCCTCGCGGCTGGTGGGGCGACCTCCGTTGATGAAGCGCATGACCTCGGGGTCGCCGTCCAGGGCGAGCAGGTGGTCGGTGTCGGCCGTCGTGAACGCGCGCAGGACGAGCCGGTCGGTCTCAAGGAAGTAGGTCATGCCGTGATCTTCACCGCTGGTCGGCCCGGCCGGCCACCGGTTTCTCGGCCGACGGTCGTCGGTGGTTTTCATGGCGCGCGGGCCGCGCATCGCTCGTCGGGATACCCCGCTCGAAGCGGGCTCCTGCACGGACCAGTGCGACGCGATGCGGCGCGCTCACTCCACGAGTTCGAAGACCATGACCGAGGCAGCGGCCGCACTGCCGGCGCCCTTCGTGACCTACGTGACCTACGTGACCTTCGTTCGGAGCCGAACCACCGCGAAGGCGGACTCGATGGGGTTCGTGGTGCGCAGGCGGGTCCAGCGTCTACAAGGGAGCATCGGGATTCGTCGCGCACCGAGACCGTTTCATCAAACAACGCCTCCCTGTCGTCGTCACCAGCCCCGGACCACGGTGGAGGCCTTCGTGATAGGTTCCTGCCGCCGTGCATCCATGCGAACTGAGGAGGTGAGACCGATCAACGCTGTGACAGGTCGGACCTCCCTCCCTCGCATGGCCTAGGGAGCGTCCGCAGAGGCATCCCGAAAGGCATGAACCGCTATGCGCTTCATCTCTGAGACGTCGTCCGACGGCGTCCGCGAACAGCTCTTCACCCTCGGCGAGATTCCTGGCGTGCTGTGGACGCCGGAAGGCGCCGTCGGCACTCGTCCGCTCGTCGTGATGGGACACGGGGGCGGTCAGCACAAGAAGGCCCCCGGCGTTCTGGCTCGTGCACGCCGCTTCGTGACCGATCTCGGTTACGCGGTCGTCGCGGTCGACGTTCCCGCCCATGGCGACCGGCCGAAGGTCGAGGAGTACGACCGGATCGTGACCGAGAACCAGGCACGGGTGGAAGCCGGTGAGGATCTGGCCCCGCTGATCGCCGGCTTCCAGGCGCTCGTGGCCCGCCGGACCGTGCCGGAATGGCGGGCGGTCCTGGACGCGGTCCAGCAACGCGAGCACGTCGGCACCGGCCCCGCGGGCTACTGGGGCGTCTCACTGGGCTGCGGACTCGGTGTTCCGTTCGTCGCTGCCGAACCGCGCGTCCGCGCGGCGGTACTGGGCCTGGGCGGGGTGGCGGCGTCGGCCGAGGCCGCCGCGCGGATCACCGTCCCGGTGGAGTTCTTGGTGCAGTGGGACGACGAGCGGGTGCCACGGGCTCAGAGCCTGGCGCTGTTCGACGCCTTCGCCTCGACCGAGAAGACGTTGCACGCCAACCCGGGCAAGCACGGGGAGATCCCGGCGTACGAGCTGGAGAGCACGCTGAGGTTCTTCGCCAGGCACCTCGGCTAGTCACGGCCCACCACGCGCCGATCGGGACCGGATCCCGATCGGCGCGTTCAACGCATCGTAGGGACCATCCGCCGCCGGCACCGGGCCTGTGCTGAAGAAGCCTTGGTTGTTACCCCAGAGGCTCAGCAGCGCGAACGTCACGCGGCCAGGGTGCCGCCGACGAAGGTTCGTTCCGGCGGTGACGCCACGAGTTCGACCATGGTCCCGTCGCGGAGGTCCTCGCCGACGACGCGCGTGATCGCGTCGGTGAGCCCGGTGCCGAGACTCTGGGTGATCTGGGCGGCGTCGGGGCGGTCGAAGACGCCGGCGCGGACGCCCAGGACCACCGAGGCGTTCGTGTCCACGGCCTTGCCTCCCTGCGCTGAACGGCCCGCGGGTACTCCGGCCAGGCGGACGCTCACGAGGTCGCGGGCCCATGCGCCGTAGACGTCGACGATCGCGTCGGTCAATGCGGCGATGAGCTCGGGCTCCTTGCCGGTCAGCCTGTTCTCTGGAAGGTGGACGGTCAGATGCGGCATAGTGGACCTCGTTCCCTTTGGCTCCAAAGGCTTTGCACTTAAAGGTATCTGCAGGAGGTCTTGGATGTCCACGGAATCGGACGGTCCCGCCGTGAACGAGGCCGTCCGCACCCTGCTGTTGCTCATGCCACGGCTCGTCGGCCGCGCCAAGCGCCTGCCCATCCCTCCGGCGCTCCAGGGCCTGGACCTGGCACCGCGGCATCTCGCGCTGCTGGCCCACCTGGAGTACGACGGCCCCACCAGCGTCAACGACCTGGCCGCCCGGCTGGAGGTCGCCCCCACGACCGTCAGCCTCATGGTCAGCGAGCTGTCGCGGCCGGGCGTCCTGCAGCGCACCGCCGATCCCGCCGACCGCCGCCGCCGCATCATCGCCATCGCCCCCGCCTACGCCGCGCCGATCGGCGAATGGCTCTCCGGCAGCGCCTCCGCCTGGGAACGCGTCATGCACGGCCTCGCCCCCGCGGACCGCGCCACCGTCATCAACGCCCTGCACGCCTACGAGGCCGCCTTGGAGCAGGCGAGCGACCAACACGGGAACGCGCAGCCGCGTTAGTGGGACGGTGCGTCGTACGGCGCACCTCGGCTCGCCGGTCGGATCCTCGGCGCCGCTGCCGTCCCACGGGCAGCACGGCGCGGGGCCTCGGCCGGTCCCCGGTTCCGGTCGTGACCCCGCGGGTGTGGTGTCGTTCGGTCGTCGCAGGGTCAGCAGCAGCCGCCTGCGGAGAGCGGTGGGCGCTCATCGGCGCCGGCGTCGGCCGGACCGGTGCAGCACGCACTGTCCTTCTGCTTGGTCAGGGTGTCGGCGTCGGCTTTGACGACGTACACCTCCCACGGCTCGCGGCCGGGGCCGTGGACCCAGACCTTGTCCTGGAGGGCATAGCAACAGCGGGTGTCGTTCTCCTCCGTCGTCGTCAAACCCTCTTCGTTCAGCCGGGTGGTGGCGGCGTGGACGGCGTCGGTGCTGTCGACTTCCACGCCGAGGTGGTCCATGTGCGTGTCCTCGTCGGCGGTGCCTTCGATGAGGACGAGCTTGAGCGGCGGCTCGGCCACGGCGAAGTTGGCGTAGCCGTCGCGGAGTTTGGCCGGCTCGGTGCCGAAGAGCTTGGTGTAGAAGGCGACGGACGCCGCCAGGTCCGGGACACGCAGGGCGAGCTGTACGCGGGACATCACGTTCCTCCTGGAGTGGTTGAGGGGGCGAGTCAGCAGCCGCCCGGGGCGGCCGGCGCATCGACGCCGAGCTGAACCAGGGCGGGGGCCGGAGCGCAGCAGCCGCCGCCGTCCGGCGCGGCATCGGCTTCCGCCTGGTCGAAGAGGCCGGCTCCGCCGCACACGCCGGTCTCCGGCAGGACGAGTTCGACGCGCTCGGCGGACTCGCGGTCGCCGGCGATCGCGGCGACGACGGAGCGGACCTGCTCGTAGCCGGTGAGGGCGAGGAAGGTCGGGGCGCGGCCGTAGGACTTCATGCCGACCAGGTAGACGCCCGACTCCGGATGCGAGAGCTCGTTCACGCCGTGCGGGTAGACGGTGCCGCAGGAGTGCCGGTTGGGGTCGATCAGCGGGGCGAGCGCGAGCGGGGCCTGCAGTCGCTCGTCGAGGCCGAGGCGGAGTTCGTCGAGGAAGGAGAGGTCGGGGCGGAAGCCGGTGAGCACGATGACCTCGTCGACCGGAGCGAGGCGGCGGCCGTCCTCGGCGACGAGGACCAGGCGCTCGCCGTCGCGGTGGATCGCCTCGGTGCGGAAGCCGGTGACGGCGTCGGCGTGGCCTTCGTCGACGGCGGCCTTGGCGGCGAGGCCGAGGGCGCCGCGGGCGGGGAGTTGGTCGGCGGTGCCGCCGCCGAAGGTGGAGCCGGAGATGCCGCGGCGCAGGATCCAGGTGGCGTGAGTGCCCGCGCCGTCCGCGGACTTCGCGAGGTCGGCCAGGGAGGCGAGCGCGGTGAACGCGGAGGCGCCGGAGCCGATGACGGCGACGCGCTTGCCCGCGTAACGGGCGCGGACGGCCGGGTCCTTGAGGTCGGGGACGCGGTACGAGATCCGGTCCGCGGCCGCGCGCTCACCGAGGGCCGGGAGGCCGTCGCCGCCGGCGGGGCTCGGGATGCCCCACGTGCCGGAGGCGTCGATGACGGCGCGGGCGAGGATCCGCTCCTCGCGGCCGTCGGCGTACGTGACGTGGACGGTGAACGGCTGCGTGTCGCGGTCGGCGTCGACGATCCGGTCGCGGCCCGAGCGGGAGACGCCGGTGACACGGGCGCCGACGCGCACCACCTTGTCGCCCAGGGCGTCGGCGAGGGGCTGCAGGTACTGCTCCGTCCAATCACCGCCGGTGGGGTACGTCTCGGCGTCGGGCTTCGCCCAGCCGGTCGGGGCGAGGAGCTTCTCGGCGGCCGGGTCGGTGACCTCGCCCCAGGTGGAGAACAGCCGGACGTGCGCCCACTCGCGCACCGCCGCACCCGCCTGCTCGCCGGCCTCCAGGACCAGCGGCTCCAGGCCCCGCTCGACGAGGTGTGCCGCGGCGGCCAGACCGACGGGACCGGCCCCGATCACGAGGACGGGGAGCTGGTCGGCGGTGGCGGTGGCGGTGGCGGTGGCGGTGGCGATCATGGCGAGTCCCCTTGTGTTTCGACGTCTGTCGATCTCTTGCACTCTCAGCATGGCATCGCATATCGATGAACGTCAACATAGACCTCTATCGAATTAGGGCGCCGATTCGCAGAGCACGTCGTTGTCGCCGACGTCATCCGGGTGGACAGTCGGGCTTTGCCTCACCCCACACTCGCCCGCCAGTCGCCGCCATGCCGAGGCTCTGGGCACCGACATCCCCATCAGCAGCAGAGCCACCGCGCCCATAGGCCCGGCCGGCGACGGCTTCGTGACGGCTTTTGTGAGCCCTCGCCGTATTTCAGAGAGACCCCGCGCCGCTCTCTGCCTGCGGCAGAAGAACGACCGGAGCGGGCTCGACGATCACTACAGTCCCGTCTCATGACGACGACGATCACGACACGTACGGTCGAGTACCCGGCGGACGGCTTGACGATGATCGGGCACCTCGCGCTCCCGGCCGGCACCGACCGCCGGCCCGCGGTGCTGCTCGGACCAGAAGGCATGGGACTCAGCGACGTCGAGCGCCGCCGGGCCGATGCTCTCGCCGAGCTGGGATACGTGACGCTGGCCTTCGACCTGCACGGCGGGCGCTATCTGAGCGATCCCGAGGAGATGCTGGCCCGTTGCCTGCCCCTACTCGCCGACCCCGACCGGATGCGGGGCATCGGCCACGCGGCACTCGACGTGCTGCGCACCGAACCGCGGACCGACCCCGACCGGATCGCCGCCGTCGGATACGGCACCGGAGGCGCCATCGGGCTGGAACTCGGACGTGACGGCGTCGACCTGCGCGCGATCGGAACGGTCAACGCAGTGACCACGGGCCGACCGGGCGAGGCAGCACGCATCCGCTGCCCCGTGTGGGCCGGAGTCGGGTCGGAAGACCCGATCATGCCGCCCGCACAACGCAACGCGTTCACCGCCGAGATGCAGGCCGCAGGCGTCGACTGGCGCCTCGCCGTCTACGGCGGCGCCCTGCACGCCTTCCACCACCCGACCGTCGACCACCCCACCGTCCCCGGCGTCGGCTACCACCCCCAGCACGCCCAGCGCGCCTGGCGCGACATCGTCGACCTCCTCGCCGAGTGCCTGCCCGGTGACGGAGTGAGGATCTAGGGGCATGACCCGGCCCCCGCCATCGGGCCGGCGCCTTGCTCATCCACCCCCTCACCCCCGTCGGGCGGCCCGCCCCCCTGCTCCCTACCCTGGTTCGACATGTGTCAACATAGATGCATGTCGAATGCGAAGGCGTTGCCGCTGCTCCAGCCCGGCGAGGTCGAGCCGTGCTGCCCGCCGCTCGCCGAACGCCCGTTGACGGCGGACGAGGCCGAGCGGACGGCGAAGATGTTCAAGGCGCTCGGCGACCCGGTCCGACTGCGGCTGTTCTCGGCGGTCGCCTCCCACGAGGGCGGGGAGGCGTGCGTCTGCGACATCTCCGATGTCGGCGTCTCGCAGCCCACGGTCTCGCACCACCTGAAGAAGCTGAAGGAGGCCGGGCTGCTGTCCTCGGAGCGGCGCGGCACCTGGGTCTACTACCGCGTCGAGCCGGCCGTCCTCGCCGCGATGGGCCAGCTGCTGACCAAGGCGGCGGCCGCGTGACCGCCTCCGTCATGGTCGTCCCCCTCACCGCCGCGCACGCCGACGAGGTGCTCGCGATCTACCAGGCGGGGATCGACGAGGGCGACGCCACCTTCGAGACCACCGCCCCGACCTGGGCGGAGTTCGACGCGGCCAAGCTGCCCGAACACCGCTTCGCCGCCGTCGACGAGACCGGCCGCGTCCTCGGCTGGGTCGCCGCCACGGCGGTCTCCGACCGCTGCGTGTACGCCGGCGTGGTCGAGCACTCCGTCTACGTCCACCCCGACGCCCGCGGGCGCGGCGTCGCGTCCGCCCTGCTCAAGGCGCTCGTGGACTCCACCGAGGCGGCGGGGATCTGGACGATCCAGTCCGGGATCTTCCCGGAGAACGCGGCGAGCCTGGCCGTCCACGAACGGGCCGGCTTCCGCGTCATCGGCCGGCGCGAACGCATCGGCCGCCACCATGGCCGCTGGCGCGACACCGTCCTCGTCGAACGCCGCAGCAGCACCGTGGCATAGGCCCCAGGGTTCGGAGCTCCCCACCAACTGCGCGGGGGTTGCCGGTGTCTTCGGCCGAAGGAGGAGCCGGCCCATGGCGAGCGGGGCATGAGGCAGGCAAGGATCATGGCCATGGCCGTGGACAAGGACCTCGTCTCGACGCCGACGTACTCAGCCCCATGGGTGTTCGCCGCGGGCGGGGCCGTGGGCGTGCTCGGCGGGATGATCGGCCTGGGCGGCGCGGAGTTCCGACTGCCGCTGCTGATCGGCGTGTTCGGGTTCGCCGCGCTGTCAGCCGTGATCCTGAACAAGGCGATGAGCCTGGTCGTCGTTCTCGTCGCGCTTCCCGCCCGTTTCGCGGCGGTGCCGCCTCCCGAGGTCTTCGGGCACTGGCCCGTCGTGGTCAACCTGCTGGCGGGGAGCCTGCTGGGCGCGTGGGCCGGGGCGTCGTGGGCGGTACGGATGCGGAGCGCCACCCTGTACAGGGTCCTGGCCGCGCTGATGGTCGTCATGGCTGCGGCGCTGGTGGCGACCCACGCCACGACCCTGGGATCGCTCGTCTTGCCCCTGTGGGCCCAAGTGCTTTGCGGCGTCCTGGCCGGCTTCGGCATCGGGGTGGTCGCGGCGCTCATGGGCGTGGCCGGCGGGGAACTCCTGATCCCCACGATCGTGCTGCTGTTCGCGGTGGACGTCAAAGCGGCGGGCAGCCTGTCCCTGCTGGTGTCCCTGCCGACCATGCTGGTCGCGTTCGCCCGCTACAGCCGAGACGGCAGTTTCGCGGTGCTCGGTACCCACGTCCGCTTCGCGCTCACCATGATCGGCGGCTCTGTCGCCGGTGCGCTGGTGGGCGGGCTGCTGCTCGGGGTCGTCCCGGATGCGGTACTGATTCCCGCCCTGGCCCTGGTCCTGCTCGTCTCCGCCGTCAAGGTCGCCCGGCACGATTGACCGCTGCCGCGATGTCGCCCTGCTTCCGTCGCGAACCAGCTGCACGAGAAGCTGCGTTCGGTCTCGACCGGATCCGAGTGACTGCCCGGCGGGGCCGGGAAACGATCCATGGGGGCACAGGGGCACATGCACCCGACACCATGCGCACTCGCTGGTCAGCGAGTTCCGCCGATGACCCGCGATGCCATCCCGATCCAGAAGCCAGGCCCCCGAAATCCCGTGGTCCCCCTGATGCACAGGGCGCAGAATCCGTCGGTATGGGAACCGACATACACGGCTTCTTGGAGTGCCGTACCAACTACCGCACGCTTGACGCCGAGGACATGACCGGCTGGCACGGGGCCGTCGACCTGGACCTGCTGTACAGCGGGCGGGACTACGACGCCTTCGGCTGCCTGTTCGGCGTACGGAACCTCGCGGGCTTCCGGCCCCTGGCCGCGGAGCGGGGGCTGCCGGGGGATGTCTCTGAGGAGGCCCGGCGGAGGTACGAGGGCTGGGGGCGGGACGCGCACGACGCGACGTGGATCGGGTGGGACGAGCTGTCACGGGTGGATGGGGACGAGTTGGCCGAGCAGGTGGACGAGCGCGTCCACATGTTCACGCGCGTGGCCTCCGGAGACTGGGTGCTGACCGGGAAGGGGTTCTGGGATCACGCCGACAGGCCGGAGGGTGACGAGTGGATCCAGGACGGCCGGCTGTTCCGCGTCGTACGCACGAGCCGACGGGATGCCGTACCGGAGGGCGGCGAATGGGCTCCGGTATGGGCGACGATGCGGGCCTTGGCCGACGTCCACGGCGACGAGCACGTCCGGCTCGTCGTCTGGTTCGACAACTAGCGCCCTCTAGGACGACGTTCGCCCTTTCCGCCGAGCAGGTCGCCCGGGGTCGGTCCCGTCAGCCGATCAGGTTCACGGCGCTCTGGAACAGGCCGGGAAAGCGGGCGGCGGCGGGCGTGATCAGAGGGGCCAAGGGTGGCTGGTTCCGCGCCCAGAGGAGAGAACTCGTCAGGAGGCGGTAGCTGCGGGACAGGCGGAGCCAGGCGGATTCGTACGCCTCCGGGCGGCCGTCGTGGAGGCAGCGTACGAGGGTGTCCGCCGCTGTCAGGGCGAGGGTGAGGCCCTCGCCGGTCAGCGCGTCGACGTACCCGGCGGCGTCGCCCACGAACAGGACCCGGCCGGCCACCCGGGTGCGGGCCTGCTGGCGCAGCGGTCCGGCGCCCCTGACCGGTGTGCCCTCGGCCGTGCGCAGACGGGCGGCCAGTGCGGGGAAGCGGGTCAGCTGGTCGTCGAAGGGCAGGTGGCGGGAGGTGAGGATGGCGACGCCGAGCTGCCGGGGTCCGAGCGGAGTCACGTATGCCTCGCAGTCGGCGGACCAGTACACCTCGACCAGGTCGGTCCACGGCTCGACGGCGTAGTGCCGCCGCAGGCCGTAGCGCGGCACGTGTCGCCGGGTGGCCGGCCGCACGGTCAGGCCCAGGGTGCGCCGGATGGGCGAGTGCAGTCCGTCGGCCGCCACGAGGTAGCGGGCGGTGATCCCGTCCGCGGTCACGTACCCGTCGGAGGGGGTCACCCGTCGGATGCGGTGCGGGATGACCGGGACACCGAGCTGGGCGGCCCGGGCGGCGAGTGCCTGGTGCAGCGTGGTCCGGCGGACGCCGAGACCGGATCCCGTGCGGAAGCGGGCTTCGGCGCGCCGGTCGCCGGCGGCGTCGACGTAGCGGATGCCCCGGAGGTGCGCGCCCGGCACCTGCACGCCGAGGGAGCTCAGGGCGCGTACCGCCGTCGGCATCAGTCCCTCGCCGCAGGCCTTGTCGATCGGCGCGGGCCGGGGCTCGGCGACGACGACGTCGAAGCCCCGCCGTGCTCCGTGGATCGCGGTGGCCAGGCCCGCCGGGCCGCCGCCGACGACGAGGATGTCGATCACGACACGGCACCGGTGGGCGGCAGCGCGCGTGAAGGCGCCAGGGCCGAGTTCTCGCAGCGGATGCGGACGGTGATCAGCGCCGCGTTGAGGAGGGAGAAGGCCAGGGCGGTCAGCCAGGCGGTGTGGACGAGCGGCAGGGCGGCGCCCTCGACGACGACCGCGACGTAGTTGGGGTGCCGGAGGTGGCGGTACGGGCCCGAGGCGACGAGAGGAAGGTCCGGGACGATCAGCACCCGCGTGTGCCAACGGGGCCCGAGCGTGCCGATGCACCACCAGCGCAGCGCCTGGGCGGCCAGCACGAGGGCGAGGGCGACCCAGCCGAGCAGCGGCACGAAGGGCCGGTCGGCCGCCCAGGGTTCGACGAGGCAGCCGAGGAGCAGTGCGGTGTGCAGGACGACCATGACCGGGTAGTGCCCCGCACCGTACTCGCGGGCGCCCCGGGCGCGGCTCCAGGCGCCGTTGCGGCGCGCCACGGCGAGTTCCGCGAAGCGTTCGGCGGCGACCAGCAGGACCAGCACGGTGTACGACGTCTCGGTCAGGGTCACGGCAGCCTCACCAGGCCAGGAGGACGAGTTCGGACGAGAAGCCCGGCCCGAAGGCGATCATCAGGCCGATCGTTCCGGGTGGCGGCCCGTCGGCCTGCGTGGCCTGCAGGATCTGCAGCACCGACGCGGACGACAGGTTGCCGTGGCCGGCCAGGGCGCGGCGGCTCGCCGCGAGCGCCGCGTCCGGCAGGCCGAGTCCGTCGGCGAGCGCGTCCAGGATCTTCGGGCCGCCGGGGTGGCAGATCCACGCCGTGACGTCCGCGGGCTTGAGGTCGTGCTCGGCGAGGAAGGACTCGACCTCCTCCGTCACGTGCAGCCTGACGAGCTCGGGGAGTTCCGGGCCGAGGACCATGCGGAAGCCCCAGTCGCCGACGTCCCAGCCCAACAGGTGCTCCGTCCCCGGGTACAGGCGGCTGCGCGTCGCCGCGACCGTCGGCCCGGGAGGACCGGACGCGGGGTGGGACGCGGGGTGGGACGCGCCCGGTTCCGTACGGGGCCGGTCACCGCCGACGGCCACGAGTGCGGCGGCCCCGTCGCCGAACAGGCCGCCCGCCACCAGGTTCGCCGTCGACAGATCGGCTCGCTGCAGGGTGAGCGAACACAGCTCGGTGGACAACAGCAGCGCGGTGCCGCCGGGCCGGCCGTCGAGGAAGTCGTGCACCCGGGCCAGGCCGGCCGCGCCCGCCGAGCAGCCGAGCCCGAACAGCGGCACGCGCCTGACATCCGGGCGCAGACCGATCCGTTCGGCCAGACGCGCCTCCAGGGAGGGGGTCGCGATGCCGGTCACGGTCGTCGAGACGACCAGGTCGACGTCTTCCGCGCGCACGCCGGCATCGCGGAGCGCCCGCTCGACGGCTTCGGCGCCCAGCGCGGTGGCCCGTTCGACGAACAGGCGGTTGGTCTCGCCGAAGGTGCCGAGAGCGCGGTAGCGGTCGAGGGGCAGCGCGAGATGACGGCTCTCCACGCCGGCCGCCGCATGCAGCCGGCGCACGAGATCCCTGCCGGATCCCGGCGGCAGACCGGAGACGAGGTCTTCGGTGATCTCGTGCTGCATGTGGCGGTGCGGCGGGAAAGCCGTGCTCACCGCGAGGACGCGGGTCATTGCTCCAACATAGGGACGGTAGGACGCCGACGCCCTCAACCCGGCGGTCGTGGGCGCGCCGTCGCCTAGCGTGGTGCGGTGCGCCCCACCACGGACAAGGGAACTCCCCGCCTCGCCGCTCCGGCCGCCGTTCCGGGTTCGGAGCAACGCCGAACTGTCGTCGGCCTGCTGAAGGCAAGTCACCCCGTGCCGGCGGCGGCGGTGACGGTCCTCGCCGCGCTGCTGGCCGTCGCGTCCGGCCTCGGCGCGGCCTCGGCGGCCGAGGCGGTGGCGGCGGTCGCAGCCGGTCAGCTGTCGATCGGCTGGTGCAACGACCTTCTGGACCGGCGGCGCGACCGGGCCGCGGGCCGCCGTGACAAGCCGCTGGCCACGGGCGCCGCGCGGCCGGGCGCGGTGGAAGCGGCGGCCGTCGTCGCGCTGCTGCTCTGCGTGCCGCTGTCGCTCGGTTGCGGGCTCCTGGCCGGCGTGGTGCACCTCGTCTGCGTCGCCTCAGGCTGGACGTACAACCTGTGGCTCAAGCGGACGGTCCTCTCCTGGCTGCCGTACGCGGTCGCCTTCGGGCTGCTGCCCGCGTTCCTGACACTGGCGCTCCCCGGCCGCCCGTGGCCACCCCTGTGGCTGACCGCCGCGGCGGCGCTGCTGGGGACCAGCGCCCACTTCGCCAACGTCCTGCCGGACCTGGACGACGACCTCGCGGGCGGGGTGCGCGGGCTCCCGCAGAGAGTGGGTCGGCGCGGGTCCGTGGCGTCGGCCGCGGTCCTGGCCCTCGCCGCCTCCGTGGTGCTGACGGCCGGCCCGGCGGGGCCGGTGTCCCCGGCGGGAATGGGCCTGACGGGAGTGACCTCCGCGCTCTGCCTCGTGGCGGTGGCCGGACCGTCCGCGTGGGTGCGCGGGCGCGTGCCCTTCGTCGCCATCATGGTCATGGCGGGCCTCGACGCCACGCTTCTGGTACTGGCCGGAGGCGCGCCGACCGGCGGTCAGGTCTGGCCCTGACCGAAGCCGACGCCGCCGGGTCCTGTCCCCGCGCGGCTCGCTCGCGTACTGCTGCACCTCGTCACAGGCCCGCCCCGGCGTCCGAACGGATTCGGTTCCGCCGCCGGCGGCGTCGCGGGCCGCCTGACCTGCCGCTCGCGGAGCCGGGCAGCCGTTGGCAGGGAGCGCCCGGAGTCTTGTATGGTTCCTCGCGAATCATCCAGAGGGGTGGAGGGACCGGCCCTACGAAGCCCCGGCAACTCCCCGTTCGACCCGGCGCTCCATGTTCGCGCCGCGCCGTCGGGATCAGTGCCAACTCCGGCCCGCGCCAACGTGGCGCGGGAAAAGATGAGGAGACACGGTGCTCTCTGTGCTGACCTTCGCCCCGCTTCTGTCTGCCCCGGGCTTTCCGCGTACCCGCGTATCCGTCTCGTGATCACCGCGGCGCATCGGCCGACCGCTTCGGCCCTTCCCCACTGATCTTCCCTGCCCTCCGCCTGGGCGCGGTTCCCGCGACGCATGCCTCGCATGCCTCGCACGCCTCGCATGCCTCGCGGGTCGAGACTGGAGCACCTCTTCTCATGGATATATCGGATATTTCTAGCGGTGTCGGCGTCCTCGACAAGACCGCAGTGATCCTGGGCGCGCTGGCGTCAGGGCCCGCCACACTGGCGGGGTTGGTCACCGCCACGGGACTGGCCCGGCCCACAGCCCACCGGCTCGCCACCGCCCTCGAACGCCACCGCCTCGTCGCCAGGGACCTGCAGGGCCGCTTCGTCCTCGGCCCCCGGCTCGCCGAACTCGCGACCGCGGCGGGCGAGGACCGCCTGCTGGCCGCGGCGGGCCCGGTACTCACCGCCCTGCGTGACACCACCGGCGAAAGCGCGCAGCTGTACCGCCGGCAGGGGGAGATGCGCGTCTGCGTCGCCGCCGCCGAACGCGCCTCGGGCCTGCGTGACATCGTGCCCGTCGGTTCCGCACTCCCCATGAAGGCCGGCTCCGCCGCCCAGGTCCTGCTGGCCTGGGAGGAACCCGAGCGCTACCACCACGGTCTGCAGGGGGCCCGCTTCACCGCCACCACCCTCAGCGGCGTACGACGCCGGGGCTGGGCCCAGTCGACCGGCGAACGCGAACCCGGCATGGCGTCCGTCTCGGCGCCGGTGCGCGACGCGGCCCATCGCGTCGTGGCCGCCCTCACGGTCACAGGCCCGATCCAACGCCTCACCCGCAACCCCGGCACGCTGCTCGCCCAGGTCGCCGTCGACGCGGCCGAACGCCTCACCGAAGCCATCCGCCACCCCTGACACCGGCAACGCCACCAAGCCCTGCGCCCTCCCCCGGCTCAGGCCCGGCACGCGGTGCACCCACGCACGCACCTGGCCTCCGCATCCCGTGCGCCGACGATGTTGGATGGCTCCATGGGGAAACGACCGCAGGCCAAGAAGAAGCGGACTCCCTTCGGCATGCCGAAGGCCGTCGTCCTGCTGGCGACGCCGGAGGGCTGGCGCCACACGGTCCTCACCGCCGAAGGCGGAATGCTCTGCGGGCGGCTTCCCGACGCGCCGATCGACGCCGACCCCGCCGAGGCGCGGGGCCGCGCGGAAGCCATGGTCGTAGGACTCGCGCGCGACTTCCACGAAGTCGACGTCGAAGTGGTCTGGGATTCGCCCCAGGAACCCTCGTCCTGGACCGGTCACGTCACCCCCCACCGAACGCCGGGGACTGCCTGAAGCATGGCGTCGCCGAGTCCTCTTCCTGGAATTCGCCATCAGGCGTCAGGCGTCAGGATGGAGTGTTGCCGCCGCCGCGAGGGTGAGTTCGAGGGCGAAGGGGTAGCCGCTGTGCCGCATTTCGGCGGCGAGCAGCGGGTACGTGGCCGCGATGTTCGGGTGGGTCCGGGCGGGCAGGCGGCCGTACGCGGCGTGCCAGACTTCGGCGTCCGCCTCCGCCGCCGCCTCGGGCAGGGCCGCGGCCGCGGCGTCCTGGGCGGCGAAGGCCAGGGCCTGGTCGACGAAGGCATGGTAGATCCGTACGGCCAGGGCGTCGGGGAAGCCGCCGTCGCGCAGGATGCCGAGGATCGTCTCGACGGCCCGTGTCTCGTGCGGGCGGCCGGTGGTGCGGTGCGCGGCCAGCAGGGCGGCCTGCGGCTGGGCCAGGTACGCGGCGTGGATGCGCAGGCCCAGGGCGCGCAGGTCCGCGCGCCAGTCGCCGGTCGGCCGCCAGCCCTCCTGGGCGCGGCCGATCATCTCGTCGGCCAGGGCGAGGAGCAGGGCGTCGGTGTTGCGGAAGTAGCGGTACAGGGCGCTGGGGTCCGCGCCGAGGGCGGCGCCCAGCCGCCGTACCGACAGGGCGTCCGCGCCGTGTTCGGCGACCAGGCGCAACGCCGTCTCGACGATGAGGCGTTCGGACAGGACGGCGCCCTGCTTCGTCGGCCGGCGCCGCCGCCGGGCGCCTTCGGGGACCACGCGATCGGACATGGCCGCACCTTATGTCAACACCATTGACCTGTAAACCGCCGACAGGCTTGCATGGCGTCCTGTCCGCCGCCCCGCGCCCGCCCGGCGCGCCGCACGCAAGGGAGCCGCCGTATGCCCCACGCCGATCTGGTCTTCACCGGAGGACCCGTCCTCACGATGGACTCCGCCCGGACGCGCGCGAGTTCGCTCGCGGTCACCGGGGAACGGATCACGGCCGTCGGCCACGACGAGGTGCGCGAGCTGATCGGCCCCCGGACCGAGGTCGTCGACCTGACCGGCCGGCTGCTGCTGCCCGGCTTCCAGGACGCGCACATCCACGCCGTCGGCGGCGGCAGCGAGCTCGCCCAGTGCGACCTGACCGGTGTCGTCGACGTCGACTCGTGCCTGGAGCGGATCCGCGCCTACGCCGAGGCGCACCCGGACCGGGAGTGGATCACCGGCGGCGGCTGGTCCCTGGAGACCTTCGCCGGCGGGCTGCCGACCCGGCACCTGCTCGACACGGTCGTACCGGACCGGCCGGTACTGCTGTCCAACCGGGACCACCACGGCGCCTGGGCCAACTCCCGCGCCCTGGAGCTCGCCGGGGTCACCGCCGCCACCCCGGACCCGGCCGACGGGCGCGTCGAGCGGGAGGCGGACGGGTCGCCCAGCGGCATGCTGCAGGAGGGTGCGACGGGACTGGTGTCGCGCCTCGTGCCGCCGAGCACCCCTGAGGAGCGGCTCGCGGCTCTGCTGCGGGCGCAGAGGCTGCTGCACTCGCTGGGCGTGACCGGCTGGCAGGACGCGCTGCTCGGCGCGTTCAACGGCATGCCCGACCCTTCCGGCGCGTACCTGGCCGCGGCGCGGGACGGTTCGCTGACCGCGCGGGTGACGGGGGCGCTGTGGTGGGACCGCGAGCGCGGCGCCGAGCAGATTCCCGAACTCGTGGCCCGCCGCGAGGAGTTGACGTACGGGAGGTTCCGGGCCGGCTCGGTCAAGATCATGCAGGACGGCATCGCGGAGAACTTCACCGCCGCGATGACCTCCCCGTACCTGGACGGCTGCGGCTGCGCCACGGCCAACTCCGGGCTCAGCTTCGTCGACCCCGTCGCCCTGCGCGACCACGTCACCGCGCTCGACGCCCTGGACTTCCAGGTCCACTTCCACGCCCTCGGCGACCGCGCCGTGCGCGAGGCGCTCGACGCGGTGGAGGCCGCCGTGGCCGTCAACGGGCGGCGCGGCAACCGCCACCACCTGGCCCACCTCCAGGTCGTCCACCCCGACGACGTGCCGCGGTTCGCGGCGCTCGGCGCCCTCGCGAACATCCAGCCGCTGTGGGCGGCGCACGAGCCGCAGATGGACGAGCTGACCATCCCGTTCCTCGGGCCCGAACGCGCCGCCTGGCAGTACCCGTTCGGCGATCTGGTCCGCGCCGGGGCCACCCTCGCCGCCGGCAGCGACTGGCCCGTCTCGAGCCCCGACCCCCTCGCGGGCCTCCACGTGGCCGTCAACCGCCGCGAACCGGGCACCGACGACCACCGGGTCTTCCTGCCCGAGCAGCGCCTCGACCTGCCGACGGCCCTGGCCGCCTACACCGCGGGCGCGGCGCACGTGAACGGCCACGACGACGCCGGCAGCCTGCGCCCCGGCCACCTCGCCGACCTGGTGGTGCTCGACCGCGACATCCTCGCCGCGCCGCCGGAGGAGATCGCCGAGGCCCGCGTGGAACGCACGTACGTGGGCGGCGCGCTCGTCCACCAGGTCTGAGCTACCGACGCGGCGTCGACGACCGCTCGCGCCAGGGGCATGCGGGCGGCTCTCTCATGAGGTCGGTGTCGCCGCCTCCCTCACCGGCTCTCCGGCCGGAGCTCGGGAGGCGGTCCGCTCGGCGATGAGCCGCCCGTAGTTCGGGCACTGGGTGACGTCTTCGTGCGCGCAGTTCATGCCGCCCTCGATCAGCTCCAACGAGGCCTGGGCCGCGGCGATCCTGGCCCGGAGCTCCTCGGCGACGGGGCGCAGGATCTCGTGCCGGGTGGTGCGGTCCGCCGTCGCGGAGAGACTCCTGATGGTGTCCAGGCCGAGGCCGGCCTCCTTCATGACGAGGATGGTCGCCACGCGGGTGACGTCGTCCGGGCCGTAGCGCCGCCGCCCGCCGGCGTCCCGTACGGGGTGCAGCAGGCCCACGGCTTCCCAATGGCGCAGCACGTGCGTGGCCAGGCCGAACCGGGCCGCGAGGGCCCCGATGCTCACCATGCCGACGCCGGTGCCCACGACGCCGACGCCGGTGCTCACCATGCCGACGCCGCTGCCGGCTTCGCTTGACTTCATGTCGACATTAAGTCGCAGCATGGCGTCCATGTCCATGAACCCCGAAGCGGTGGCAGAGCACCGCGACATCGCATCCATGCTGGCCGTACTCGACGCCGCGGACCGGCTGCCGGACGCCACCCGGCTCCGGGCCCGCTCCTACGAACTGCTGTCCCTCGTCCCGGACTCGACCGTCCTGGACGTCGGCTGCGGCGCCGGACGAGCCGTCGCCGAGCTGGCCGAACGCGGCGTGCGCGCCGTGGGTGTGGATCCGAGCCCGGTGATGCTGGCCGCGGCCCGGAAGCGGTGGCCGGAGGCCGAGTTCCTGGAGGCCGGGGCGGAGGAGTTGCCGTTCGCCGACGGAAGCGTGCGCGGCTACCGCGCCGACAAGGTCTTCCACGTCCTTCAGGAGCCGGCGCGCGCCGTGGCGGAGGCGCGACGGGTCCTCTGCCCGGGCGGCAGGATCGTCCTGGTCGGCCAGGACTGGGACGCCATCATGATCGACTCGGACGACCCAGCGCTCACCCGCACGATCGTGCACGCCCGCGCCGACCTCCTGAACGCGCCCCGCGCCGCCCGCGAGTACCGCAGCCTGCTCCTGGCCGGCGGCTTCGACGACGTCACGGTCGAGGCGCACACCAGCGTGTTCACCGACCCCGCGATGCTCTCGCTGCTCGCGAGGCTCGCCGAGCCGGTCTGCGCCGCCGGCACCGTCGACCGAGACCGGGCGGAGGAGTGGCTCGCCGAACAGCGCCGGCGCGCCGAGACCGGCCGCTTCCTCGTCGCCCTTCCGTTCTTCGTGGCCTCGGCCTCCGCCTGAGCGACCTCCGGCGGGGAGCGGCCACGACAAGGGGGATCTATCGTCCGCTTATAGCCCCATCAGCATGTCGGATGCTAAAAAGGACAGCGTGATCAGGCGCTTCGACCGCATACGGGGCGTGTCGCTTCCGCCACTGATCGACAGACGCCCCATGAGCGTCGCCGGACAGGTCTTCGCCCTCCAGGTGGCGGTCGTGGTGTTGCTCGCGCTGGGGGCGATCCTGGCGCTGGTGCTGCAGACGCAGCAGTCCAGCCAGCGCGAGGCGCGGAATCGTTCCGTCTCGGTCGCGCAGACGTTCGCCCACTCCCCCAGCCTCCTGGACGCGCTGAAACAGCCGGATCCGTCCGCGGTCCTGCAGCCGCTCGCCGAGGAGACCCGGCGGACCGCCGGGGTCGACTTCATCGTGGCGATGGACACCCGGGGCATCCGCTACACGCACCCCCAGCCGGAGCGCATCGGAGGCCGTTTCGTCGGCTCCATCGAGCCGTCCCTGCGGGGCGAGGTCCTGACCGAGAGCGTGGACGGCCCGCTCGGCGAGGAGGTGCAGGCGGTCGTCCCGGTGCGGGATCGCAGCGGAGAGGTCGTCGCCCTCGTCTCCGCGGGGCTCACGGTCGCGCACGTGAGCGCCCCGGTGCACCAGCAGCTGCCCGTCATCCTCGGCACCGGCGCGGCCGGCCTCGCCGTGGCCACGGCCGGCACCGCGCTGACCGCCCGGCGGCTCAAGCGCCAGACCCGCGGCCTGGGCCCGGCCGAGATGACCCGCATGTACGAGCACCACGACGCGGTCCTGCACTCGGTACGCGAAGGCGTGGTCATCGTCGGGGGCGACGGCCGGCTGCTGCTGGCCAACGACGAGGCCCGACGGCTGCTGCACCTGGGGCCCGACGCCGAGGGCCGGCCGGTCGAGGAGTTGGCGGACCTCGAACCGAGCGTGGCCGAGCTGCTCGCCTCGGGCCGGTGCGCCACCGACGCGGTGCTGCTGGCAAACGGGCGCCTGCTGGTGATCAACCAGCGGCCGACGGACGCCGACGGCGGCCCGAAGGGCACGGTGGCGACCATCCGCGACTCCACGGAGCTCCGGGCCCTGGCGGGGCGGGCCGAGGGCGCGAGCCGGCGGCTGGAGCTGCTGTACGACGCCGGTGTGGTCATCGGTACCACCCTCGACGTGCGGCGGACCGCCCAGGAGCTGGCCGAGGTGGCCGTCCCGCGGTTCGCCGACTTCGTCACCGTCGATCTCGCCGCCCCGGTCCTCACCGGCGAGGAACCCGAGGGCGGCGAGCTGGACCTGCTCCGCGCCGCCGTCCACGGCATCCGGGACGACCACCCCCTGTACCCCCAGGACCGGCTGATCCAGTTCCTCCCCTCGACGCCGATGGCCCGCGGCTTCGGCACCGGCCGGGCGGTGCTGGTCGAGGACCTGTCGAGCGCGCCGGGCTGGCACGCCCAGGACCCGGAGCGGGCGAGCCGGATCGTCCGGTACGGCATCCACTCCCTCATCACCGTGCCGCTCCAGGCCCGTGGGGTCGTCCTCGGCGTCGCGAATTTCTGGCGCTCGGAGAAACCCGGGCCGTTCGAGGCGGAGGACCTGACCCTCGCCGAGGAACTCGTCGCCCGCGCCGCCGTGGCCGTCGACAACGCCCGGCGCTACACCCGCGAACACGCCCTGGCCGTCACGCTGCAACGCAGCCTGCTGCCCCGTACGCTGCCCGAGCACAGCGCCGTCGAGGTCGCGCACCGCTACATGCCCGCGCAGTCCGGTGTGGGCGGCGACTGGTTCGACGTCATCCCCCTGCCGGGCAGCCGCGTCGCGATGGTGGTGGGCGACGTCGTGGGCCACGGCCTGCACGCCGCCGCGACGATGGGCCGGCTGCGCACCGCGGTGCACAACTTCTCCACCCTCGACCTGCCCCCGGACGAGCTCCTCGCGCGCCTCGACGACCTCGTCGGCCGCATCGACCAGGACGCGGCCTCCGGCGACGGCGCCCTCGCCATGACGGGAGCCACCTGCCTGTACGCGGTCTACGACCCGGTGAACCGGCGGTGCGCCCTGGCGCGCGCCGGACATCCGCCGCCCGCCCTGGTCCGTCCCGACGGCCGGGTCGAGTACCCGCAGCTTCCGGCCGGCCCGCCGCTGGGCCTCGGCGGCATGCCGTTCGAGACGGCAGAACTGGAGCTGGAGGAAGGCAGCCAGCTCGTCTTCTACACCGACGGCCTGATCGAGGACCGCACCAGGGACATCGACGTCGGGATGGACCTGCTGCGCACGGCCCTCTCCCACGCCGGCAGCTCACCGGAGGAGAAGTGCCGGGCCGTCCTGGAAGCGCTCCTGCCGACCCGGCCCAAGGACGACGTGGCCCTGCTCATCGCCCGTACCCGCGCCCTCGGCCCCGACCACGTCGCCCAGTGGGACGTGCCCAGCGACCCCAGCGCGGTGTCCGAGATGCGGGCGGCGGTCGTCAAGCAGCTGGAGGTCTGGAACCTGTCCGAGCTGGTGTTCAGCACGGAACTGATCCTGAGCGAACTGGTGACCAACGCCATCCGCTACGGCACGCAGCCCATTCGCGTACGCCTGCTGCGGGACGAGTACCTCACCTGCGAGGTGGCGGACGGCAGCAGCACGTCCCCGCACCTGCGGTACGCCGCGACGACGGACGAGGGCGGCCGCGGACTCTTCCTGGTCGCCCGACTCTCCGAGCGCTGGGGCACCCGGTACACGCCCGAGGGGAAGATCATCTGGGCCGAGCAGCCCGTCGACGGTTCGGCGCAGGACCCGGACGGCATGCCCCAGCTCGACTTCTTCGCCGAGGAAGGGCTCTGACGGCTCTGACGCGGCTTTCTGACGCGGCACGACCGCCAACATGTCGCATGGGCAACCTCTAGGCCTTGATCGGTGCGGCCGATCTGGCGGCCTGCTCGATCTTCGCGCAGTACGCTGCGCGGGCTTCCTCGTCGATCGGCTGCTCGTGTTCGGGGCGCACCCCGGTCCGGCCGTCGAGGCCCTCGCGCAGGATGTCGGCGTGCCCGGCATGCCGGACGGACTCGCCGAGGACATGCACCATGACGGCGAACAGGTTCGTGTGGGGATACGGCTCCGGCCACCACGGCACGTGGCCGGGGGCGTCGAGGGGAAGCTCGTTGATCGTCGCGTCCGAGTGTTCCCACGTGCGCCGGTAGAACCCGATGATCTGATCGCGGGTCTCGTCCTCGGTCGCCCACAGATCGCCGCCGTCGTGGTCCTGCCACCGGGGCAGCGGTTCCGGGGAAGGGCGGTCGAAGACCTCGCCGAAGTACCTGGCCTCGACGGTGGCCACGTGTTTGACCAGCCCGAGGAGGTTGGTCCCGGTCGCGGTCAGAGGACGGCGTGCGTCGTATTCGGACAGGCCGTCGAGCTTCCAGAGCAGCGCCTCGCGGTCCCGCCGCAGTCTCCGGTGCAGGTTGTCCTTCGCGAATCCATCGATCATGCGGCACGAGCCTGCCACGGGCTGCGCACAGCCTCAAGATCCCGTACGCAGCCCGTCGGCGACGACCGGCAGAGCCGAGGCCCGACCATGCCCGCCATCCTGACCGCTACAAACGTGGGTCCGGCGGGCCCATGAAAGCGTCGAGCTCGTCGACGATCTTGCGGAGCTCGCGGGCTCCGCGGCGCGACATTGCTCGCATCGCGCTGTCGAGGAGGGCCCGGCCTTCGAGAGGGTTGCCGCAGCAGTACCAGTGCACGTTGCCGAACTCGTCGTCGTGCCAGAGATCGCGGGTGGGCCTGTGGACGTAGGCCTTCCACAGGCGCAATGCCGCGTCGATGTCCCCCGGTCGGAGGTAGTTCCGCGTACGTTCGAGGCGAACGATCTCGGACAGTGCTCGCGGGGAGAGGCGGTCGATGGCCGGCCTCGGGCGGTGTGACTGCTGCCGGTCCGGCATTGCGGCCCGGATGCGTCCTGGCCGTCTACGCGGCATGGGCCTTTCGGTCGGTCGTCATGCCGCACATGGTGCCACAAGGTCGAACGGCGTCTCGAACGAATTCGCTCGCCTGAGATCGGTCCGCCGTGGAGGCGGCCTCGGTCCGATCACGTGCTCCGACCAACGAGCTTGTTGATGGCCTCCCAGAGGATTCCGGTGTGCCTCAGGCGGTGTCCACGCCCCAGCGCCAGAGGAGTTGCCCACCCACGGGGACCGCTGCCCAGCGGGCGCCGGCGGCGTCCAGAGGCGGTCCCGTCCGCGCCAGGGACTCCTCGTCCAAGGGAGCCGGTCCGACGCCGCGGCCCTGGGTGGGCAGGCCGCGCCACACCCGGTAGGCCCAGTTCACGGCGAGCTCGGCGGCCATGACGGCGTCGCCGCCACGGCGCAGCACCTTGAGCCCCGACCGACGGTGCCGGCCCGGGGTGACGAGCTCGAAGCCCTCGAACGTGGCACCGCGCGCCATCGCCCCCCAGAAACCGTCGTCGATGCCGAGGGCGGTCTCCACGACGGCGTGGACCAGGTCGTGCGGCATGGTCGGGCCGACGGGCTGGGCGGGCAGCCTGACGTCCGGCCCTTTGCGGGCCCGGACGATGATCTCGTGCTGATTGTCCGGCAGCTTCCGGAATTCCATCTCCATCAGGGGTGACAGTAGGACCGGGAACGCCCGATGCCCATCGGATTATCCGTGAGCACACCGCCTTCACGGTCGTCTGTCGGACCTGGGTGGGATGCTCCGAGCATGGAGATGACCGTGCAGCTGACGATCGACTGCTCCGATCCTCAGAGAATGGTGGCGTTCTGGGCCGAGGCCCTGGGCTATGTGCCGGAGCCGGCGCCGGACGGACACGCCACGTGGCGTTCCTACTGGGCGGCGATGGGGGTGCCCGAGGCAGAGTTGCCCGCCGGTGCGGGGGACGTACCGGAGTCCATCATCGATCCCGCAGGGCGCGGACCCCGGGTGTGGTTCCAGCAGGTTCCCGAGGCGAAGGTCGCCAAGAACCGGTGGCACTTCGACCTGAAGGTCGGCGGCGGCCGTGACGTACCGCTGGACGTCCGCGCTCAGCGGGTCAACGCCACGGTGGGACGACTGGTCAAGGCCGGTGCCACCGTGCTGCGGATCAGGGACGAGCCGGACATGGGGTTCTACGCCGCGGCCATGCAGGACCCCGAGGGCAACGAATTCGACGTCGTCTGAGGGGCATCGCACCGAGGGCGGCACTTAGGCTGCGATCATGGCTGACCCCGTGCTCACCGCCCGCGAACTGGTGCGGGACCGATTCCCTGCCGCCCGGGCGGCCTTCCTTGCCGGCAGCGTGCTGACCGATCGCAGGACGCCCACCTCCGATCTGGACATCGTGGTCCTCCTGGACGGGCCGCCCGCCCCCAGCCGGGAGAACCTGGTGTACCGCGGCTGGCCGGTGGAGCTGTTCGTGCAGACGGAGGCCGTCTGGCGCAGCTTCGCCGACCGGGAGACGGCGAAGCGGAGTTCGCCGCTGCTCGCCATGTGTGCGGGCGGGATGCTCCTGGTGGACTCGGACGGGCTGGGCGCTTCTCTCCAGGCGGAGGCGCGAAGGCGTTGGGCCGCCGGCCCGCCGCCGCTCTCGGAGGGTGAGCGTGACTACCAGCGGTACATCCTGACCGACTTGCTCGACGACCTGCGCGGCTGCACGGACGCCGCGGAGCGGATGTACCTGGTTTCGCACATGCTGCAGCGCGCCTCTGAACTGGTCCTCCTGGTCGGTGGGCACTGGCTCGGCGGAGGCAAATGGCTGTCGAGGCGGCTGGCAGCCGCGGACCCCGCGAAGCACCGCGCGTTGTCCGAAGCCGCCCCGCAGGCGATCGCCGGGGATGTCACTGCCTTCGCCGCGGCCGTGGCAGACGTGCTCGACCTGGCCGGCGGCCCCTTGTGGGACGGGTACGCCATCCGATGAGTCGGTGCGGCGCCGACACACCACCAGGGGGTAGCCGAGTGCCGGAGTTGCTTGGCTGCCTGCCCTCGGTGGCGGTCCGTGCCGAGTGCCGGAGGACGCGGGATGCCGGGCAGCCGTGTCGTAGCTCCGTGGTACTCATGTCGCATGAGCCAGTTCCGCGACTTCAACCTCAAGCTGCTCGTCATCGAGGAGCTCATGTACGGCCCCGAGCCGCTCCTTCCGGTCTTCGACCTGCGCGCGCGGCTGGCCGAGCGGGGCATCGGCGACCCCGCCTCCTATGTGCTGGGGAACGGGCTCCACGCGGAGGTGCTGCCGGAGGCCCGGGCCCATTTCGAGGCCCTGGAGATCCCGGCCGAGCTGCTCGCCCGCGTCGAGGAGCTGTGCTTCGACGCCGGAGCGGAGGTCTTCCGGCACTGCGCCCCCGCCTGGGACGGCGAGGACGACCTGTTCGACGTCCGCTCGCTCGACGACCTCGCCCTGCTGCCGAGCCTCCGCGAGGTCACCTTCGTGGAGGACGGCGTCCTGGCCGTACCGGACGCGGCCGAGGTCTTCGCCGCACGCGGCATCGACGCCGACTTCGACTGACCCCGGCCGGCGGCCCGCCGCCCCGGCGGGGCTTCGGAGGCACGCCGGAGCAGGCCGGACACACCTGCCGTCACGCGGATGCCTCAGCGTCGACGGCAGCTCCGCCGCGTTCACCGGCGTCGGCACCGGACCGCAGGCGTCGGCGCCCGCCGGCGCCTTCCGTCGGCTCGGAGATCCCCGTCGTCGCCGTCGTCGCCTGGGACAGGTTCCAGAAGTCGGCGTAGCGGCGGCCGAGGCCCAGGAGTTCGTCGTGGGTGCCCTCCTCGACGATGCGGCCGGCGTCGAGGAAGACGATGCGGTCGGCGTGGCGGACCGTACGCAGCCGGTGGGCCACCATCACCACCGTCCGGCCTGCCATCAGGCGCTCGATGCCGGCGTGGACGGCCGCCTCGTTGACGGGGTCGAGCGCGGAGGTGACCTCGTCCAGCAGCACGATCGGCGCGTCCTTGAGCAGCGCCCTGGCGATGGAGACGCGTTGGCGCTCGCCGCCGGACAGTCGTGCGCCGCCCTCGCCGACGTCCGTCGCCCATCCGTCGGGCAGGCGCTCGACCACCTCGTCCAGGCGCGCGGCGGCCGCGGCCTCGCGTACCTCGGCGGCGGTGGCGTCGGGACGGCCGAGCCGTACGTTGTCCTCGATCGTGCCGTCGAAGAGATAGACGTCCTGGAAGACGATCGCGAACTGCGCCATCAGCGCCTCCGGGCCGATCGCGCGCACGTCCGCCCCGCCGACGCGCACGGTGCCGGCGTCCACGTCGTAGAACCGTGCGAGAAGCTGCAGCAGGGTGCTCTTGCCCGCACCCGACGGCCCCACCACGGCCAGCCGTTGCCCCTCCGGGACGGACAGGGACAGGTCGTCGAACACGGTGTGTCCGTCGTGCCGGAAGGTGACGGCCTCCACGTCCAGTGCGTGGCCGCTCTGTTGGGCCGTTCCCGGGATCTGCGGGAGCGGTTCGGTGCTCAGGACCGCTTCGAGGCGGGACAGTTCGCCGCGCGCGGCGCGCAGTTTGCCGCTGAGGTCGGCCAGGGACAGCAGCGGATCCGCGCAGCGGGCGGCAAGCACCAGGATTGTCAGCAGCTCCGCCGCACCGACGTTCCCGCCGAGCGCTTGGTACGCCCCCAGGGCGAGCACCGCGGTGAAGACCGCCTGCACGGTCAGGGTCAGGCCGAGCACGCCGGGCAGCGCCGACAGCGTCGAACGGCGGGAGGCGCGCTGGACCTGCTGCAGGGCGTCGTCGAGGAGCCGGAAGCGCTCGGCGGTCCGGCCGCCGGCGCGCAGCACAGGTTGGGCCTGGAGGTATTCGACGACCCTCGCGGTGGCCTCGCGGTCGCGCGTGGCGCGCTCCTCGTCCTCGGCCGCCGTCGAACGTCCGGTCAGGATCTGGATCACGGCCACGACGGGGACTGCGGTCAGCGCCGCCAGGCCCAACTGCCAGTCGAGGGCGAGGATCACGGCCACGATCGTCAGGGGCGTCACGGCGGCGGAGACGAACGGTGCCAGCAGGTGCGCGATCACGCTCATGGCCTGCAGGACGCCTGGGCCCGCCAGGACGGACACCTCTCCCACGCGGGCCGAGCCGTACCAGCCGAGCGGCAGCCGGGCCAGGTGGTCGCCGAGCCGGTGGTACACGCCGCGCAGCAGCGCGGTGCCGACGCGGAAGCCCGACAGGTCACTGAGGTAGCGCAGCACCGCGTAGGCCGCCAGCGCGGCCCCGAACGCGGCCAGCCAGGGCCAGGCGCGCTCCGGTGTGCCGCCGAGCAGGGCGCGCAGCACGGGTGCCAGCAGGGCGTACGACAGACCCTCCACGACCGCGGTCGTGGTCATCAGGGCGAGGGTGCGCTGCATCGGGCGGGAGTACCGGGGGCCGAGTACGCGCAACAGCATGCGGATCATCGAGGGTCGTCTCCTTGCGGGTCGAAGGGGGTTCGCGGGCGCGACTCGTGCGGGTCGTGCGGGTCGTCCGGGCCGTGGGTCGTCGTCACAGCCGCTCGCCCTCTTCCACCTCTGCTGCCACTGCTGCCACTGTTGCCGCTGCTGCCTCTGTTGCCTCCGTTGCCTCCGTTGCCTCTGCTGCCGCTTCTCCGGATTCCGCGGAGTCCGCGGCGTGCCTGGTGCGCCACAGCGCCGCGAACCTGCCGTCGGCGGCGAGCAGTTCGCCGGGCCTGCCGTGTTCGACGATCACACCGTCCTCCAGGACCGCGACGGCGTCGGCGCCGGCGACGGTCTCCAGGCGGTGCGCGATGACCAGGACCGTCCGGTCCGGCCGCTGCGTGCTGAGGGCGCGGCGTACCGCCTGCTCGGTGGCCGGGTCGGCGAACGAGGTCGCCTCGTCGAGGACCAGCACGGGGGTGTCGGCCAGCAACGCGCGGGCGAGCGCGAGCCGTTGGGCTTCGCCGCCCGACAGTCGTGCGTCCTCGCCGATCACCGTGTCGTAGCCGCGCGGCAGTTCGAGAATGCGGTCGTGGATGTTCGCCAGTCGGGCGGCGCGGACCACCTCGTCCGGGTGGGCGTCGGGCGCCGCCAGGGCGATGTTGTCCGCAACGGAGGCGCGCAGCAGGCGGACGTCCTGGAAGACGAAGGAGACGTGCCGGTACAGCTCCCGGCTGCTCAGCTCGCGCAGGTCGACGCCGCCCAGCCGGACCGAGCCGCTCGTGGGGTCGGCGAACCGCGGCAGCAGCTGGACCAGTGTGGACTTGCCGCCGCCCGACGGGCCGACGAGCGCGGTGACCGTTCCCGGCTCCAGCGTGAGATCCACGCCGCACAGGACGTCGTGGCCGGGTTCGTAGGCGAAGCGGACGCCGCGCAGCTCCACCCGGTGGCCGTGCGGCGCGACGGGGTTCGCCGGCTCCGGCAGCGGCGGCACCGCGAGCACGTCGCGGATGCGGCCGACGGCGCGGCGGGCGGCCTGCAGTTCGTCGAAGCCGTGGCCGAGCGCGGCCACCGGGGCGGTCAGGCCGATTCCCAGGAGAAGGAACGGCAGCAGGTCGGCCGGTGGCATGCCGCCGCCGGTGATCAGTGCCGCGCCGCCGATCAGGACGATCAGCAGCACGAACGGGGGCGACAGGGCGAGTTGCATCCCCGCGGCGATCGGGGAGATGCCGTGCACCCAGCGGCGGAAGGCTCCGACGAAGTCGTCGGCGGCATCGCGGAACGCGCGGTGGGCGCGCTCGCCGCCGCCGAATGCCTTGACCACCGCGATGCCCTGGACGAACTCCACGGCAGAGCTCCCGATCCGTGCCATCGCCGCGTCGAAGTCGGCCTGTTCGCGCAGGCGGGCCGGAGTCATCATCAGGGGCACCAGCGCCAGCGCCGTGACGACCGGGATCAGCGTGATCAGCGTCAGCCGCCAGTCCACGGCGAACAGGTAGACCAGGGAGATCAGCGGTACGACGAAGGCCGAGGCCAGCTCGCCGGGCGTGTGGGCGATGAACGGGTGCACCGCTCCGACGTCCTCACCCACGAGTTTGGCCAGCTCACCGCTGCGTCGGCGCGAGAGCCAGCCGATCGGCACCCGTCCGAGCCGCGCGGCCAGCCGGCGGCGTAGCGTCAACTGCACGCGCCCGTCGAGCAGATGACCGAATCCTGCCGAAGCTGCCGTGAACAGCAGCTTCACGAACAGGCCGGCCGCGCCCGCGACCACGACGAACCGGACATGGCCGGGGTCGATCGGCCCCGGCGCGAGCAGGGCCCGGCCCAGCTCGACGACCGCGAGCAGCGGCGCCAGCCCCGCCGCCGCGCCGATCACCTGCAGGCCGACGACGGCGGCGAAGCCCGCGGCGTACGGTCGCAGCGCCGCCGCCAGACCCCGCTCGCGCGGAAGCGGCTCCTGCGCGGGACGCGCGTCGTCCGGCGATCGCGTGAACTGGTGTCTCGCCTCGGCGAGTTCGTTGGTGGTCATCGCCCTCTCGTCCTCGTCAGCCCTGGGCGACCCTCAGGGATTCTTACGATGTAAGACAACGCGAGGGACGTTATACTTACGGCGTAAGAATCGTCAATCGGATCGCGCGGCGGCCGGAACGGAAAGCGAGGCGCCATGGCAGCCAACAGGGCCCGCGGGCAGCGCGCGGGGCTCACCCGGCAAGCAGTCCTGGAGGCGGCCCTACGGCTGGTCGACCGGGAAGGGCTGAAGGCCCTGTCCATGCGGCGGCTGGGCGCCGAACTGGGCGTGGAAGCGATGACCCTCTACCACCACGTACCGAACAAGACCGCCCTGCTCGACGGGGTCATCGAACAGGTCGTCGCCGAGGCCCTGCCCCCGCAGTTCGGCGCCGCCACCTGGCGGGCGGACCTGAGCGCCTATGCGCACGCGCTGACCTCCGCGCTGGACGCCCACCCGAACGCCGTGCCGCTGCTGCTCGCCCAACCCGCCATGACGCCCCGTCTCCTGGGGACGATGGAGGCGGTGGTGGGGATGCTGCACGAAGCGGGGTTCCCGCTGCCCAGGACGCTGGACGTCATGTACTCGCTGACCAGTTTCGTCGTCGGCCACGCCGCCGCGCAGGCGGGTGGGGTCGGCGGGGCCGACAGCATGGCCTCGCTGGACCCGGACACGTACCCGCTCCTGGTCGGCGCCGCGCGCGAGTCGGGCGACGACGCGGCCCGGGCCCGGTTCGACTTCGCACTCGACGCGCTGCTGACCGGATTCGAGCGCGAACTGGCCCGTGGCTGACAGCCCCGCCCCCTCGCCCTCCAGCCGACGCTCGGCCGGCGCGGACGAACGACCCGTGCCGCACAAGCACTCATCGTGCGGCACAGGCCGTCGTTCGGGTCACGTCACCGTCACCGGAGGTTCAGGAGGGGACGGTCACCGTCACGCCTCGCGACATGTCACGTTCGGTCACCGGGTACGGGGCTTCCCGGCGGCGTGGGCGTGGCGAACCACGTGGTGGACGTGCGCGAGATCAGCAGGACGAAGACGGCGACGCATCCGACGACGGCGAGAGCGGAGCTCAGGTAGACGGCGGAGTACGACCACTCGGGGTAGATCTCGTCGATCCTGGGGAACGGGTCCTCATATCGGACCCCGGCCAGGCTGTCCTTGAGTCTCTGCGAGTCCGCCGCGATCCGCCGCAACGTGGCCTGTGTCGTCATGCTCAGCAGGGCCCGGGCGGTGGCCAGCGGTGCGAGGAGCCCGACGGCGACGAGCGCGACCGTACGGGCCTTCGGCCGGGGCGACCCGATGGCGTGTGCGAGGGCGCCCAGGGCCGTCGCGATCGCCACGAGGGCTCCGACCACGATGACGGTCGGCCCCACGGCAGAACGCGGAAGCCGGGGAAGGGCCACGTCGGCGCCCCACTGGGAGGCGAGCCGCTGGAGGTCCCTCTCGTACGTGTCGAGCTGGTCCACGAGCGCGCGGTACGTCTGGATCTCCACCACGGCAGCCGCGATCGCGAGCAGGGCCATGCACAGCAGGACGACCATGGCGGCCGTGACGGCAACGGGCCGGCGTGTCCCCCGGGGCGTCCGGGGCGTCCGCGGTGGGTGACCGGGCGCGGGCGGGTAAGCCGGCGGCGGGTACGCGGGAGGGGGCGGGAGGGGGCGGACTGGATGCGGGGCAGGCACTGCGCGTGTGACAACCCACGGCTGCCCAGGGCGGTGGTCCGGCGGGTGCGGTGTGACCGCCGGCTGCCCAGGGCGGCGGTCCGGCAGGGGCGGTGTGGCCCACGGCTGCCCAGGACCTCGATCCGGCAGGGGTGGTGTGACCCACGGCTGCCCAGGACCGCGATCCGGCAGGCGGACTCGGAAGTACCCGTGCGCCGAGGGAAGAGCCAGAAGGGTGACCGAACCGGTGGTGAGCAGGAGCATCCCGACGGCCACGGTCCGGGTCATGCCCGCGTACCAGGGCACCGGCTCGTAGGCGTCGACGGCGAGCAGTCCCACGTTGAAGCAGACGGCCAGAGCACCGACGATCCAGGTGAGGACCCGGGCCGGGTTCTTCCCGCGTCCGTCGAGGAGAGCCAGGAGCAGGCAGACGGCGCCGAAGGCGATCGTCAGCACGGCGAACGCGGTCAGCGCGACCGCGGCGAGCGAGCCCGCCGTGCCGTCGCCCGCCTGCTCGCTCCGGTAGTGGCTGAACTCCGGGATGGCGAAGCACGTGCCGACCGCGGAGACGAGGGCCAGCGCCGCCACGCCGGCGAAGAGGTAGCTCGCGGCGAGCACGGTGCCCGGAGCCGCCGGCGGCCGTTCCTGACGTGCTGTGGTCATCGGACCGCTCCCGTCGGCTCGGCCGCCCGGCGGCGGCGCAGGAGAACGGCGCCGGCGGTGAGCCAGCCGAGCAGAGGCAGGGCCGCCAGGGCGTGGAACCATGGGTTCGATGTCGCCGGTACGGGTCGGGCGTACGCCTCGGGCAGTGGCTTGGAGCTGGTGAGGCCGCCGAGCCAGACCTCGCGGCCGGTCCCCGTCGGCGCGTGCAGCGCGTTGCGCGTCGAAGTCGCCAGCCCGGGATGGCGCTTCGCGAAGGCGGCGGCGGTCAGCCGGTTCTGGTCGATCCGGGTGAAGTCCACGCCGCCGTAGACGTAGGTGCTGGTGTAGATGTAACGGCCCTTCGTGGTCCGGTGCCTGACCTTGAACTCGCCGTTCTTGTACGACTGGACGTAGCGGTCGAAGACCTCCCGGGGCGTCCACTTCTCCCGCGACGCCCAGCGGCTGATGTCGCCCTTGCCGATGACGTCGGAGTACGCGGTGTGCTTGGTGGCGCCGCGCTTGCGGAACCACTCGGCGGCGACCCGGCTCGCGTAGACCCGGCGCAGATCGGCGTACTCGGGCGCGGAGTTCACCGCCTTCCGGACCTGCGGCAGGATCGTCGTGCGGTAGAGGGACTCGTTGTGCGCGGTGGTGGCCTTGTCCTGGAGGGGACATCCGTTGGCGCCCGCGACACCCGCGGCCTTGACGACGTCCGATTCCATCTTCACCTGCAACGGTGCGTCCAGGATGTACAGTTCGTCGCCGTTCTCGCGGACCGTGGCCGTGTCGGGCACGATCCACTGGCGCATCTGCAGGCATTTGGTCTTGCCCCGCAGCGATTCCCAGAACTTCTTGCCGCCGGGGGTGTCGGGGTGGATGAACTTCGCGACCGACTTCTTCATGGCCAGGTCCGCTTCCAGCAGCACCCGTCCGGCGTCGGTCCTGCCGAACCTGGCGTCGATGATCCGGTCGGGCTCGTCCGGGTTGAGGTTCACGGTGAAGGCGGTCGGCGGCAGCGCCAGCCAGACGAAGAACGAGTCCGAGGCGAGCCGGGCCGCACGTCGCCCCCCGAAGGACTGCCGGCCGGTGGTCACTCGGTCGGCCTTGAACGCGTACTCCACGCCGGAGCCGTTGTGGTAGGTGTCGGAGACGTAACGCAGTTCGAGCGTGGAGAAGTCGACACCGCCGAGGTCGGGCTGGGTGACCGCCGGGACGTCACCGTCCGCGGCGAGGTTCTCGGTGTGCCAGTCCTGGATCAGCCCGGTCCGGATCGCCTGCTGCAGCGAGTCGGGAGAGGCCTCGACGGCCTCGGTCATCGGGCTGTCGGCGGGCAGCTGGCCGGGCGCGGCAAGGACGTCCGGGACGGCCGCGTCACCGGCCGGTCCGCCCTGCGGCCCGCCGGGCGGGGTGGTGGGCGCCGGGGCGGCGGCCCCGCCGTCGGGGCTGGGGGCCGGCGAGCCGTTCAGGGAGCCGGGCGGCACTTTCTGCCCGACCGCGGGAAAGTACCGGACGTCGACCTGGACGCGGTGCTTCGCCGCCAGCTTCTCGATCATCGTGACCGATTCCGGGGTGGGCCGCTCGCCGAACACGACGATCACCCGGCAGCCGGTCGCCTTGGCGATCTTCATCAGGTCCTGGAACTGCTTCCGGCCCTCCTTGGTGTCGACGTCCTTGCCGGACTTGATCTCGAGGATGACCTTGAGCCTCTCGAAGTCCGCCGCGTCGAGCGGGCGGTCCTTCTTGTGCAGCCGCAGGCGCGCGAGCAGCGGGAGGAGCTTCCGGGGCACCCGCTGGCCGAAGCGCCAGTGGCCCTCCGGGTTCAGTCCCTCCTTCTCGACGTACTCGGTCCGGACCAGGGGCTCGAACGCCGCGCCCTTGCGCTTGCTGTTGAAGGCGTTCACGTACCCCGTGCGCCATTCCTTCCAGTCCGGTACCGAGCTGCCCTCCTTCTGCACCTTCCAGTGCGCGAACATGAAGTTCGTGGTGGCCCAGGTGTATTGGTCCGGGGCTCCGATGCCCTTCAGCACCTGCTCCGAGGGCTCGGGGACCGAACCGAGCACGCCGGGTTCGTTGAAGACGATCTTCTCGAACCGCGCGCGGAACTTGTCCCAGGTCGTGCCCTTCTTGCTGTACGTCTTCCAGCGCGCGAACAGGTGCTCCCGCGTGCCTCGGGTGTAGTTCTTCTTGTCCCCGATCGGGGCGAGGTCCGCCTGCGTGGGCTCGGGGACGGTGTGGAGTGCGTCGGCGCTCTCGTACGTGTACACGCCCCTGGAGTGCGTGTCCTGCGTCGGCTCGACGCCCGGGAGCGGGAAGTCCTCGGCCGCCGCGGCGGTCGGCGCGGACGGGCCGGCGAGGCCCGCCAGGGTGACCAGTGTCAGGCCCGCCGCAAGGGCGAGCGTACGGATCCGGAGCATCGACTCGGTCATGCTGATCCCTTCGCTGGATGGGAACGTCCATGAGCGCGTCCATGAGCGCGTCCATACGTGCGTCCATGAGCGCGTCCGCGGACGGCGGTCCGCGTGCTACCTCTGGCACGAGGCGATGATCAGGAACAGGAAGAACGCGACGCCGAGCACCGGAAGGCAGCCGGGCGAGTGGGGGTTCTTTCTGTTGACCTCGACGCTGCCGCCGGGAAGGAGTCCGGGGTGGCGGTCGGCGTAGTGCGCGATCGCCAGGTCCTCGGCCTCGGATTCGGTGCTCCAGCGGGTGGAGAACCCGCATTCGCCGCACCGGTAGCGGAATGCCATGTGTCGACTCCTAGTCGCGCGATCGGACGGGGCGGGGCGCGGCAACGGCGCCCCGCGAACGCGCCGGCCGGGTTCGCGGGGGCGCCGCCACTGCCGCGCCGAAGGGATGGATCCACCGGGTCAGGGGCTCGGTACGGTGTCCTTGCACAGGGCCGTGTCGAGGAGGGCGTGGAACTTGCCGTCCGGTCGGTTGACCTGGAACAGCACGTTGGTCATGACGGATGCGTGCCGGCCGTCCTCGGTGACGAGGGTCTGCGAGAAGTAGCCCGGCACTCCGCCGCTGTGGCCCCAGGCCACGGCGCCGCAGGAGAGCGTGAACTTGCCGAGGCCGAGGCCGAGGCCCATGCCGCTGTCGCCGCCGGTCCCGGGTTCGGCCTCCCAGATCTTCTGCATCTCGGCCAGGCTCGCGGCCGAGACGACCTTGCCCGCGAGCAGCGCCTGGTTGAACGTGGTGAGGTCCTTCAGCGTGGAGATGATCGCGCCGGCGCTGCTGTAGAGGGACGGGTCGTAGGTGAGGGCCGGGGTCCAGAAGTAGAAGCCTCCGACCCGGACGCCGTGGTAGCCGTTGACGGCGGGGGTGGGCAGGGCGCGGTCGCCGGGGGCGGGGAAGACGGTCCGGGTCAGGCCGAGCGGCTTGATGACGCGGTCCGTGATGGCCTGATGCACCGGCTGCTGGGTCACCTTCTCGATGAGCATGCCGAGGACGAGGTAGTTGGTGTTGGAGTACGTGATGCCGGCGCCGGGTGCGGAGACCGGCGGCCGGCTCAGGCCCTTGCGCACTGATTCGGCCAGGTCGTACGTGCCGTCCGGGTTGGCCTTGGGGGTCTCGGTGACCGGGTACGGGTTGTAGGCGGCGAAGCCGCTGGTGTGCTGGAGCAGGTGGCGCACGGTGACGCGGGTGCCGTCGTAGCCGTTGCCGGTGACGACGCCGGGCAGGTGGTCCGCGATGGGGGCCTCCAGTGCGACCTTGCCCTCGTCGACGAGTTGCAGGACCACCGCCGCGGTGAAGGTCTTGGTCTGGCTGCCGATGCGGAAGTGCTCGTCGGCCTGGATGGGGCGGTTGGCGTTGACGGTGCCCGTGCCGGCGGACAGCGTCCAGGAGCCCCGGGCGTCCCCCGCGTGGACCGCCGCGCCCGGGCCCGCTTCCGCCTGGAACGCCTTGAGAGCCGCGAGGGTGGCCGGGTGGTCGTCCGCGGCCGTCCCGGCGTACGCCGCCGGGCTCGACAGCGTCAGCAGGGCCGCGCATGCGGCGCCGACGACGACGGGAAGGCGCTTTGCGGAACGTTTGATCGCCATGGTGTGTGTTCTCCTCGCTCGGTGAAAGGCCGCTGTGTCGTCGTCAGTTCGTCGCGGACGCGGCGAAGGCCGCTTCCAGGCGCGGGACGTAGTCCGCGAACGCGGGTGCCCAGCAGCCGTAGTTGTGGCCGCCGTCGCAACTGGGCGAGAGGGACGTACCGTTGGTGTAGTTGACGAGGCGGCTGGGGATGCCGATCCGGTCCAGACGGGCCTTGACGGTGGCGGCGGCCCTCGCGGTGTTGGCGTCGATCACGCCCTGGTCGCCGGTGTAGAGGGTGATCTTCGTGTCGGCGAGCTTGGACAGGTTCGCCGGAGCAGCGGGGTCGTACGCGTTCCAGATGCGGTCGGCGCCGAACACCGGGTACGGGGAGCCGAAGATGGCGTCGCTGTCGACGTACGGGCCGTAGCCGGTGCACGTACCGCTGCCGGAGGTGCTGGAGGAGTTGCTCACCGCGCACCAGGCGCCGGTGAGGTTGAGCTCGGTGGCGAGGACGGCGGCGCGCACCTCGGCCATGCCGAAGTCGATCCCGCCGGACAGCGAGGCGGCGTGGCCGAACAGGTCCGGCCGGGCCTGGGCGTAGTGCAGCGCGCCGGAGCCGCCCATGGACAGACCGGCGACGGCTCGCTGCGTCCGGTTCGGGACGGTGCGCAGGTTGGCGTCGATGAACGGGACCACCTGCTCGAGGTGGAACGTCTGCCAATTGGCCTTGCCGACCGCGGTGTTCTGCATGAGCCAGTTGGCATACCAGCCCTTGAGCCCGCCGTCCGGGACGACGGTGATCATCTTGTCGGAGCGCAGGGCGGGGGCGGCCGCCGCGTCGTCCACGTTGCCGCCGCCTCCGTGCAGGAAGTACGTCACGGGCCAGCGCTTGTCCGGCTGGGCCGCGTATCCGCTCGGCAGGAAGATGCGGATCCTGTGCGGGCCGGCGACCTGCGGTGTGGTCACGGTGATCGTGAAGTCGGTGCTGGAGCGCACCTCGGTCGCGGCATCGACCTGTGTCAGCCCGAAGCCGTCGGCGAAGTCCGGTATCGGGGGCGGCGTCTCGGCCCGTGCGGCGGGACCCATGAGCGCGGTCAGCCCCAGGGCCGCGAGGAGCGCGGCGGCGGTACGAAGCCGGCGAGGCAGTGGTGATCTCATCGTCCGTGTCTCCATGCTCGTGATGTGACCGGCGAGGCCGCCGGCTCGACCACCATGGAGTTTTCGCAGCTCAGACAACAGGCCAGACGACCGGCCATACGTGACCGGTCGTCGCGCTACGCTCGGGGCTGCCGCCGTACCCGTACGACGTGGGAGCCGAATTGACGGACGAACTGGGCACGCTGCTGCGCCGCTTACGCAAGCGGGCGCGACTCACCCAGGAGCAGTTGGCGGAGCGGTCCACGGTGAGCGTGCGCACCATTCGCAGACTGGAGACCGGCAAGTCGGCCGACCACCGGATGACGACCCTGCACCTGCTGGCGGACGCTCTCGGTGTCGACGCGGAGGAACGACGGCAGCTCACCGATTCATGGAGCGGGCCGGCGTCGGACGTTCCGTCCGGTGGGGCGGAGCGGCGGGGCGGGGCGTCGGCCGGCGTGTCGGGCGGGGCGACGGTGGGTGCGTCGGGCGGTGAGAGGGGGGCCGTATCGGGCGGTGAGACGGCGGTTGCATCGGGCGGTGCAGCGGCGGTCGCATCGGACGAGCAGTCCGTCGTCCCGCCTCCCCCCTCCCCGCCGGCTGCTCCGCAGGTACCTCCGGCCGTCGCCGCGACCGTCGCCGCGACCGTCGCCCCAGCCGTCCCCATGCCGCGCTCCCCCACGCCCGTCCTCGCGGACGCAGCCGCGTCGCTGGCCAGTGAGGTCGGGCGTCGCTGGCGACGCGAGGAGGGGCAGCGACGCGTCCACGATCCGTTTCCGCTGCCCGTACGGTGGCAGCCGCTCGCCCGCGAGTTGACGGACCATCCGGAGAACGTCCAGCGTCTGCAACCGGGCCACGTGGCCGACGGCCTGGACCTGACCGGCGACGTACGGAGCGTCGTCGACACCTACCGGAGCATCGCGTCCGGCAGGCTGGTGATCATCGGGCGGGCGGGCTCGGGCAAGTCGATCCTGGCCATCAGGTTCGCCCTCGACCTCCTCGCCGCCCCGGAGGCTCCCGCCAGGGTTCCGGTGATCTTCAGCCTCGGCTCCTGGGACCCGGCGGCCACCACGTTCCGGGACTTCCTGATCGACCGGCTGCTCCAGGACCACCCCCACCTGGCCCGCCGGGTCGCCAGCGGGTCCACGCTGGCCGCCGCGCTGGTGGACGCCGATCTGATCCTGCCGGTCCTCGACGGCTTCGACGAGATCGCCGAGGGGCTGCGCGGACCGGCGCTCGACGCCCTCAACGCCACGTCCCTCCCGCTGGTCCTGACCAGCCGCCGGGACGAGTACGCGCGCGCGGTCCGGGCAGCGCACACCCCCCTCGTATGGGCCGCCGGCATCGAACTCACCGACCTCACGGTCGAGGACCTCGCCGCCTACCTGCCCCGGGCCGACCGGTCCGTCCCCGCCGACACCGACACCGACACCGGCACCGGTCGCGCGGGAACGTGGGACGCGGTCCTCGACCGGTTACGGAGCGGCGACGCGCCGGAGAACGTCCGCCTCGCCGAGGTGCTGCGCACCCCCCTCATGGTCGTCCTGGCGCGGACGCTGTACAGCGAGGTACCGGGGAAGGACCCGGCGGAGCTGCTCGACGCCGCACGGTTTCCCACGACGAGCCACCTCGAGGAGCATCTGCTGGCCGGCTTCGTCCCGGCGGTCTACCAGTACCGCGCTCCGGAACGGAACGACGACGGCACCAGGCAGCGGAACTGGGACCCGGACCGGTCCGAGCGCTGGCTCGGCTATCTGGCCCACAGCCTGACCCAGGGCGCGTCCGAGCGGCGGGACCTCGCCTGGTGGAGGCTCGGCCACACGCTGCGGGTCCCGTCGCGCATCGTGTACGTCACGCTGGTGTGCGCGCTGTGCATGGCCGTGGCCACCTGGCTCGTGCAGCTGCTCGCCCTCCCCTCGGGCGCCCTCGGACCGATGCGGGTGGAAACCGTGTTCCTGCAGGGAGCGCTGGTCGGGCTGCTCACCGGCGTCGCCTTCGGCCTCGCGTACTCCCTCCTGAACGCGTTCCGCCGGACGGATGCAGTCCCGTCCCGGGTACGGCTCCGGCTGCCGGCGGCGGACCGCCGGATCGGAGGACGGCCGGTCCGTGCGTTCACGGTCCGCTTCGGGTTCATGATGCTGGGCGGCTCCGTGCTGGGGGTCGGGTACGCCTGGGCGGTCGCGCTGCTGCGGGCGCTGGACTACGGGCTCCCCCGGTCGGACACCGCGTTGGTCAGGGACGCGCTCGTCAACATGCTGCTCTTCGCGCTGATCTTCGGCCTGTCGTCCGGGCTGGTCTTCGGGATCCTGGCGGCGTTCGAGGCCCCCATGGACATCACCGCCGCGGCCACTCCGCTCCGGATGCTGTCCGTCAACCGCGCGACCGTGGGCCAGCAGTTCCTCGTGCTCGTACCGATGCTCACCGCCGGGATCGCCCTCTGCGGGTACGTCGTGACCGACCTGCTCCAGGACCTGGTCGGCCCACTGCTCTGGCCGCTGGAGGGCGCGCTGCTCATCGGGGCGGTCGCCGGGTTGGGCGGCTCGACGTCGTACGTGTTCGCCTTCACGGCGTGGGGGCAGTGGCTGACGCTGTCCCGGGTCTGGCTGCCGCTCACCGGCAAGCTCCCCTGGGACACGGTCGCCTTCCTCGAAGACGCCTACCGCCGCGGCGTCCTACGGCAGGCGGGCGCCGTCTACCAGTTCCGCCACATCCGACTCCAACGCCACCTGGCCCACACCTACCGTCACCGTCACGGGCACGGTTCGCACGGCGCCTCCCCGTCAAAGGAGCCTGCGGCGTCCCGTCTCCCCTCTTGACCGGCGGTACGGAGCGGCATCGCCTCCCTGCCGCTCGGCGGTGCCGCACTGCCCCGCGCCGTCAGTCGACTCGTTGGGCCAGTACCTGGCCCGGCCAGGAACCGGACAGAAATGGGTCGGTGGGGGTGAAGCCGTTGCGCTCGTAGAAGGCGACGAGTTCGCCCCCGCCGCCTGCCCAGCAGTCCACCCGAAGCAGGTCCACGCCGGCGCGCCGCGTCTCCTCGACGGCATGGGCCAGCAGCGCCGCCCCGATGCCACGTCCGGCGAGCTGTCGGTCGGAGACCAGCAGTCGGACGTAGCGCTCGGGTTCCTCCGCCGGCGCGATCGGCATCTGCGGACTGGGCCCGGAGTCCAACACGAGGGCACCGACGGGTGTGCCGTCCAACTCTGCGATGTAGGGGGTGTTCTCGGTCATGTACCGCTCGACCCGTGCCACCCCGCCGGGCTTCTGCGAGTACGGTGTCGTGCCCCACTGCTCGGTGTTGCCTCGTGCGTTCATCCAGGCCACGGCGGAGTCGAGCATGTCCAGAATGGCCGGTGCGTCGGCCAGGCCGCCCGGGCGGATTCGTATGCCGCGTGTCGTGTCGTTCACGGCGGAAGCTTAGGACGTCCCCTTCCCGAGGTCTTCGGCCGCGACGACCACTGTTCGACGGCCGGCCGGCGGGACGTCAGGCGGGCAGGGCGTGCAGTTGCTTGCCGTGGAGGGCGAAGACGTGCTTGCCGTCGGTGGCCACGAGCCAGGAGTGGAAGTCGCCGGAGCCGTCGTTGAACGTCCAGCGCAGGGCGCCGGTCTTCGCGTCGAAGGCGTGAATGCCTCCGCGCTGGTCGAGGTCGGAGGCTCCGTAGAGGGTGCCGCCGACCTTGACGAAATGCCGGGGCACCGGCGCGCCCGCGTCCGCGAGACCCTTGGCCTGCCAGATCTTCTTTCCGCTGAGGGGATCGAGGGCCCAGAGCGTCTTGCCGCTGTCCGCCGTGTAGAGCACGTCGTCCACGACGGTCGGTTCCTTGAAGGAGTCGAACCGCTCCGCCTGCACCGTCCACTTCTCCGCCCCGTCCGCCAGGTTGAAGGCCTTGAGGTCGCGGCCCTGCGGGACGACCACCAGGTCCTGGTGGACGGCGAACACGCCGTAGTTCGTCTTCGTCGTCTTGTGCGTCCACACCTGCCGGCCCGTGGCGGTGTCCCGGACCGTGAGGTTCTTCTTGAAGTCGGTGTAGACCAGGTGGCGGCCCCGGACCGCGGCGTGAACGCCCGTCTGCTCGGTGCCCAGGTCCCGCTGTTCCTTCCACACCACCTTGCCGGTGCGGCTGTTCAGCGCCGCGATCACATTGGTGTGGGAGGAGCCGTCCTTCTCCAGGATCTCGGCGATGACGTACACCTGCTTGTCGTCCACCGCGATGGGCCGCGGCTGCCGGTACTCCTTGCCCAGGCGGCTGCGCCAGGTCTCCTTGCCGGAAGCGGGGTCGTACCCGGCGACAGTGCCGTCGAACTTGCCGCTGGCCAGGTACAGGGTGCCGTTGCCGAGCAGCAGGGGCGCGCCGGGGGTCGCGCCGTCCGGAAGCGACCACCGCTGCGCGCCGTCGGCCCCGCCGAGGGCGGTGAGCGGCTCGCCACTGGCGATGACCACGCCCGCCGTGGCGACGAGTTCGTCGTTGTCTCCGAACGTCATGGCGGTGGTCTGCTTCGTCCACACCGGTTTGGGCGCCCGTCCGTCCACGGGGGCGGCGCTCTTCGAGGGCGTACCGCCTCCGGAGCCCGCGCCGTCGGGCACGTCCTCCGCGCGGCAGCCGACCGCTCCCGCTCCCAGAACCGCCAGCGCGAGCCCGCCGCCGGCCAGCCGAAGCGCCTGACGCCGGGAGGCTCTGCCGTCGAATGCGCCATTCCTCTTGGACATGTCGTACCCCCGTGGAGTTGCTCGATCAGAAGACGGACAGACCTGCCGCACACGTGTGCGGGCCTGCGAGCAGGCACGCTAGCCGCCCGGCGGTGGCATCGGGCTCGACGGTGCGCGCCGGGGACGAGACCGTGAACCAATCGAGACACCGACTGTCGCGGGCTCCGTCGGGTACGGGCCTTCACCGAGCCCGTGCCCCGGAGGCGTCACCTGGCTCGACGCCGGGCCGGGGCGCTGACGTCCGCCTCGTGCGGCGCGTAGAGTGGGTGCGGGCGCGGCGCGATCATGAGGAGTCTGTCTTGACCGCGGTCAGCCTTGAGCACGCCACCGTCCCCGCCGACAGTGGGGAGGTCACCCTCCTGATAGCCCGGAGAGTGGATCCCGGCCACGAGGTCGCCTTCGAGCGGTGGGCGAGGGGCATTCTCGACACGGCGGCACAGTTTCCCGGGCACCTCGGGTACGGGTTCTTCCGTTCCTCCGGCGGTGACGCCCCCTGGTTCCTCGTCCACCGCTTCCGGGACGCGGAGGCGTGCCGGATCTGGCAGGAGTCGCCGGAGCGCGCCGCCTGGTTCGCCGACTGCGCCGGGCACCATCACACCGAGATCGCCCGCCGGCAGCTGACCGGCATGGAGACGTGGTTCGCCGAGCCGGGGTCCACCCGGCCCGCGCCGCCCCGGTGGAAGATGGCGATCAGCGCGACGCTGGCCATCTACCCTATCTCGGTCCTCGGCAGCCTCTTCCTCCTGCCCCACCTGACCACGCTCCCCCTCCTTGTCAGCAGCGCGGTCGTGGCCTGCGTCTTCAACGTGCTCATGACCTACGTGGCGATGCCGGCCGTCAGCAGACTGCTGCGGGGCTGGCTGACCCCGTAGGCGGCCCGGACGTCCCGCGCCGCGTCCGGAGTCACTCGTAGCGCAGGCGCAGCGACTCCCGTTCGGCTTCCTCGATCTGGGCGATGGTCAGGTCCGGCAGGTTCAGCTGGGACAGTGTCACTTCGGCGCTCGTCGGCTGGGCGTCGGCGGGGATCCACCGTTCCGGTTGCCAGGCGTTGCCGCGCATCAGCGACTTCGGGCAGTGCGGGTAGACCTGTTCGACCTCCACCACGATCGCCGTGACCGGCGGTTTGCCCACGGGCGTGAGCTGGGCCAGCAGTTCGGGGCGCGCGGAGACGCAGGCGCGGCCGTTGACGCGGAGGGTGGTCGGGCGGCCGGGTATGAGGAAGAGGAGGCCGACGCGGCCGGTCTCCAGCACGTTGTGCATGGTGTCGAGCCGCTTGTTGCCGGTCGCGTCGGGGATGACCAGGGTCCGTTCGTCCAGGACCGAGACGAATCCGGCCGGGCCGCCGCGCGGTGTCACGTCCGCCCGGCCCTCGGCGTCCGCGCTGCCGATGAACACCAGCGAGGAGCAGCCGATCAGCGCCCGGGTCTCCTCGGTCAGGCGGTCGATCTCCTTGCGGAGCGCGTGCGGGTTCGGCTGCGGGTAGAGCTCGCGCAGCTGGTCCGGGCTGGTGAGGGCGTCCGCCCGGAGGGCTTCGAAGAGCGGGCCGCCGGCCGCCCCAGTGTTGATCATCATATGGTGACCCTAGAAGCTGACCCGGGTGGAATCGAGGCCCCTCGGTCGCCGGGCCGGTCGGTCCGCGCGCGTCGGTCGGTCCAGGCGCGTCGCGCGGTCCAGGCGGCAGCTCCGAGGCGGTTACGCGGGTCCCCTGACGCCCGGGAGCGTCAGGGCCCCCCGCTGCTCGCCTCCCGCGCCGCGTCTACTCGGCCGGTACGGGGCGGGCAGCTCGCTGGAGGCGCGGACCACCAGACGGGTGGGGACCATGAGGGTGCGGGCGCGGGTGCGGTCACCGTCCAGGCGGGCGAGGGCGGTGCGGGCCGCGGTCTCGCCGATGGCCGCCGGGTCCTGGGCCACGACGGTCAGGGCCGGTTCGAGGACCTCCGCGAGCGGGAGGTCGTCGAAGGTGACCAGGGCGACGTCCTTGCGTCCCGCGCGGGTGAGCTGCCGGACGACCCCGAGGGCCATGATGTTGTTCGCCGCGAACAGGGCGGTGGGGGGATGCGGCCGGTCGAGGAGGGCGGTGGTCTCGGCGGCGGCCTCGGCCTGGGTGTGCGCGCCGGTCACCAGGGCCCGGTCGTAGGGCAGTCCGGCCTCGTCGAGGGCCGAGCGGTAGCCGGCGAGCCGCTCGCGCCGGGTGTAGAGCTTGGCCGGGAGGTCACCGATGAAACCGATCCGGCGGTGGCCGCGGGCGATGAGGTGGGAGACGCCCTCGTGGACGCCCGTGCGGTTGGAGCTGACCACGCAGTCGGCCGACAGGCCGACGCCCGGCCGGTCGAGGAACACGACGGGCAGACCGGTCGCGCGCGGCGCCTTGAGATGGCTGTGGTCGGCTCCGAACGCGGGCACGACCATCAGCACGCTGACGCGCCGGGCGAGGAACGTCTGGATCAGCGCCCTCTCCCGGTCGGGGTCCTCGGCCGACGAGCCCATGAGCAGGGTCAGGCCCCGGCCTCGTACGACGTCCTCGATGGCACCGGCCACGGTCCCGAAGAAGGGGTTGCCGAGGTCGGGTACGACCAGGCCGACGGTGGTGTCGGGGCCTCCGACGCGGATGTTGCGGGCCATCAGGTTCGGCTGGAAGCCGAGCTTCGCGACCGCCGCGAGCACCCGCTCGCGGGTCTCCGGGGAACTCGGGCCGTCCTCGTTGAGGACCCGGGACACCGTCTTGGCGCTGACGCCCACTTCTCTGGCGACATCGGCCAGTGTGGGGCGGCGGTTCGCGGCCATGTACCACCGTTCCGTTCCTGTGCGTTCGCCGGCCCGGCCCCCTGCCGGAGGCCGGGGGCCGGGCCCGCTGTGCTGACTGACGCGGCGGCCGTGCGGCCGGCGCGGCGTCGCCCCCGCGGCGACTCAGTGGGCGGACACGCCTGCCGCCTGGGCGGCATCCGCGTCGGCAACGACCGTACCTCCCTCGTCGCTCACCCTGAGCGCCCCCGTCATGATGGCGACGACTTCCGCCATGGAGTGGTCGGACGGTTTGATCAGCGCTTCGCGACGGCCGAGCCGGTGGATGTGGATGCGGTCGGCGATCTCGAAGACGTGCGGCATGTTGTGACTGATCAGGACCACCGGCATGCCCTTGTCGCGGACCCGGCGGATCAGGTCCAGGACCTGCCCCGACTCCTTGACGCCCAGCGCGGCGGTGGGCTCGTCCATCACCACGACGCTCGTGGCCCAGGCGACGGCCCGCGCGACCGCCACGGCCTGCCGCTGACCGCCGGAGAGCGTCTCCACCGGCTGTGTCAGCGACCGGAGTCCGATCTTGAGGTCGGCCATGTGGGCCGCCGCCTCCTGGCGCATGCGCTTCTTGTCGAGCATCCGCAGCGCGCCGCCGAGGAAGCCCGGCCGGCGCAGCTCGCGCCCGAGGAACATGTTGGAGGCGATGTCCATGGAGGCGGCGACTGCCAGGTCCTGGTAGACGGTCTCGATGCCGTGCTGCCGGGCGCTCTGCGGCCCGGAGAACCTGATGGGTTCGCCGTTCAGCCGGATCTCGCCCTCGTCGGGGGTGATCGCGCCGGTGAGGGCCTTGATCAGGCTCGTCTTTCCGGCGCCGTTGTCGCCGATGACGGCCAGGACCTCGCCGGGCATCAGGTCGAAGTCGGCGCCGTCGATGGCGGTGACGTGGCCGTACCGCTTGACCAGGCCGCGGGCCTGGAGCACGGGTGTGACATCGGCGTTTGTCATCGTGCCTTCCTCCGGGAGATCTGGTCGACGGTCACGGCCAGGACCACCAGCACGCCGGTGATCAGGGTCTGGTAGATGGAGGCGACGCCCATCAGCTGGAGGCCGTTGCGGAACACACCGACGATGAGGACGCCGATGAAGGTGCCGAGGACGGCGCCCCGGCCGCCGAAGAGGCTGGTGCCGCCCAGGACGACGGCGGTGATGCTGTCCAGGTTGTCGGTCTGCCCGGCCTGCGGGTCGCCGACGCCGGTGCGGGAGACCAGGAGCAGGGCGGCGATGCCGTAGACGAGCCCGGCCAGGGTGTAGATGCCGATCGTCAGCCGGGAGGTGCGGATGCCGTTGAGGCGGGCGGCCTCGGGGCTGTTGCCGAGGGCGTACACGTGCCGGCCCCAGGAGGTGCTGCTGAGCGCGTAGGCGAAGAGCAGGAACAGGGCGATGGTGACGATCGAGCCGTACGTGATGTCGGTGTTGCCGAGCGGGAACGTCTCGCCGAGCGCGGTGAGCGGCCCGGGGAGGTTGGTGACCGTCTGCTCGGCGGAGTAGATGTGGGTCAGGGCGAACGCCACATTGAGCATGCCGAGGGTGACGATGAACGGCGGCAGCGGGATCAGCTGCACCAGCAGGCCGTTGACCAGGCCGAAGCACGCGCAGACGGCGAGGCCGAGCGCGATCGCGACCAGCGGGGGCAGGCCGCCCTCGGCGGCCGTCTTGGCGATGACGATGCTGCCGAACGCCATGACGGCGCCGCAGGAGAGGTCGATGCCGGCGGTGAGGATGATCAGGGTCTGACCGATGGCCAGCGTGCCCACGACCATGACCTGCTGGACGATCAGCGAGAAGTTGCCTCCGGTGAGGAACTGCTCGGTCGTCAGGGAGAAGAACACGCAGGCCAGCAGCAGGGCGACGAGCGGACCCGTGGTGGGCGTGGTGAGCAGCCGGCGGACCGTGGTCGGCCCTTTCAGCTGGTCGTAGGGGAGGGTGGTGGCTGTCATGGCGGTCCTTGCCGGGTGGGTGGGCGGTCGGCGGTGCGGGGGGCGTCGGCGTGGCCCCGGGTGCCGGGGCTCAGCCCCAGCACTTCTCCAGGCCGTACGCGGTGTTCTCGGCCTCGACGCCCGCCGGGGCCGTGTCGGTGATGAGGGTGACGCCGGTGTCGGTGTAGCCGGAGGCCTTCTTGCCGCCCTTGGCGAAGTCGGCGACCGCCTTGACGCCCTGGGAGGCCATCTCGAGCGGGTACTGCTGCGAGGTCGCCGCGATCTTGCCTTCCTTCACGGCCTTCGTGCCGGTGCAGCCGCCGTCGACGGAGACGACCAGCACCTTCTTCTCCAGGCCCTTCGCCTTCAGCGCGGTGTGGGCGCCCAGTGCGGCCGGTTCGTTGATCGTGTAGACGACGTTGATGTCCGGGGACTTCTGGAGGCAGTTCTCCATCGCCGTCTGGCCCTTGGCCTGGTCGCCGCCGGTGTCCTGCATGCACACGATCGACGGGTCGCCCTCCGCGACGCCGAAGCCCTTCAGGAAGCCCTGGTGGCGCTGCACGCCCACCGCGACGCCGGGCGCGAGGTCCAGGGTGGCGATCTTCGCCTCCTTGCCGGCCATGGCCGCCTTGGCGTACCGGCCGATGAGCTCGCCCGCCTTCACGTTGTCGGTGGCGAAGAGGGCGTCGGTGGCGTCCTGTGGTTCGGTCGGGCTGTCGAGCGCGATGACGAGGACGCCCTTGGCACGTGCCTTCTCGAGGGCGGGGACGATGGCCTTGGAGTCGTTGGGCGTGATGAGGATGCCCTTCACGCCGGAGTTGACCATGTTCTCGACCGCGGTGACCTGGCCCGCGTTGTCGCCGTCGAACTTCCCGGCCGCGCTGACGAGTTCGACGCCGTTCTCCTTCGCGGCCCGCTCGGCTCCCTCCTTCATCTTGACGAAGAACGGGTTGGTGTCGGTCTTGGTGATCAGCCCGACCTTGGTTCCGCCGCCTCCGGATCCGCCCTGCGCGCCGGCGCCGCAGGCCGTCAGGGTCAGCGCCGAGACGGCGGCGAGAGCGGTGAGGCCGGCGGAGGAGGCGCGGAGGGCGCGGTTTCTGCGAAGCATGCTGATCTCCTGCTGGACGATGCTGAAGGGGGCTGAACGAGCGGAACGGTCGCGTGGACCGAAGGGGCGGCGGCAGGGGGAACTGCTGTCGTCGGAACGCTTGCGGGGCGGTGTCATCGTTGACCGATGTCATCGTTGACACCGCTTGCGGAGGATGATGAACTCCGTCACCCGGAAACGTCAATGCCTTGGCGCCGTCACAGAACGGCAACACCGCCCGCACCGCCTCACAAACGAGAGCCGCGCTCCTCCGTGAGCGTGCTCAAGTCCCGCGCCCCCGCAGCCTTCTCGCGCTGCCCGCCTGGAGAGAACGAGTCATGCGCCTGCCTCTGGTCACCGTCCTCGGAGAATGCGTCGCGGACGCCTTCACCGTCCCCGCACCCGCCCAGGACGAACTCGCCCTGCGGGTCCTGCCGGGCGGCGGTCCGGCGAACACGGCCGTGGCGCTCGCCCGGCTGGGCACCCCCGCCCGCTTCCTGGGGCGGCTGTCCGACGACGTCTTCGGCCGCCTGTTCCGCGGCCACCTGGAGGCCTCGGGCGTCGACCTCTCGGCCGCCGTACGCGCGGCCGAACCCAGCACGCTGGCCGTCGCCGAACTCGACGCCCAGGGCCGGGCGGCGTACTCCTTCCACGCCCAGGGCACCGCGGACTGGCAGTGGACGGCGGACGAACTCTCCGGGGCGGACCTGGCCTCCACGGCCTGCCTGCACTCCGGCTCCCTCGCGCTGGTGCGCGAGCCCGGCGGCACGGTCGTGGAGGAGTTCCTCGCCCGCGCCTCCGCCACGGCCACGGTCTCCCTCGACCCGAACGTCCGGCCCCTGCTCGTCACGCCGGAGGTCTACCGGGAGCGCCTGCCGCGCTGGTGCGCGCTCGCGGACGTCCTCCGGCTGAGCGAGGAGGACCTGGAGCTGCTGCTGCCCGCGTACACGGTCGAGCGCGCCTGCGACGCCTGGCACGCGGCGGGCGTCCCCCTCGTGGTGATCACCCGCGGCGAGCGCGGCGCGGTCGCCTCGCTGCACGGCGAGCGGGTGTTCGTGCCGACGCCTCCGACCGACGTGGTCGACACCGTCGGCGCGGGCGACTCCTTCACCGCCGGCCTCCTGCACCACCTCGGCGCCAAGGGGTTCCTCGGCGGACGGCTGACGGACCTTCGGATCGGCGACGTCTTCGACGCCTGTGCCTTCGCCGCCCGGGTGGCGGCGCTGACCTGCGGCGTCGTCGGGCCGAACCCGCCGTGGGCGGACCGACTGCGGCTTCCCGAACCGACGGCCGGACTCACCGCCGGCTGAACCGCCGACTGAACCGCCCGCTGCACCGGCGGCTGAACCGTCGCAGAACCGCCCGGCCCGACGAACCCGGCCCGGCCCATTGACGCACCGCCCGAAGCCCGCCCATCATCACTCCCCAGCGGATGTCATCGCTGTCACATGTCATCGTTGACACTCCCTTCCCGGGGCGCCCCCACCGCCCGGCACCGCGCATCCCACCCGTGCCAGGAGAAACCATGAGCAGAGTCCCCGCACGCCGCCGTGTCCCCCTCCGCCTCGCCGCCGCAGCGGCCGCGACCTGCGCGCTCGCCGTCGCCTCCGTCGCCCCGCCGGCGGCGGCCGAGGCCGGCCGGCCGTACTCGGAGACGTACCGCCCCCAGTTCCACTTCAGCCCCGCGAAGAACTGGATGAACGACCCCAACGGGCTCGTCTGGTTCAAGGGCGAGTACCACCTCTTCTACCAGTACAACCCCAACGGCAACACCTGGGGCGACATGTCCTGGGGTCACGCCGTCAGCAAGGACCTGGTGCACTGGCAGGAACTCCCCCTCGCCCTCCCGCACGACGACGAGGAGATGGTCTTCTCCGGCAGCGCCGTCGTCGACCACGGCAACACCACGGGGTTCGGCACCGCGGAGAACCCTGCGATGGTGGCCGTCTACACCAGCCACTTCAAGGACGGCGGCAAGCAGGCCCAGTCCCTGGCGTACAGCACCGACCGCGGCCGTACGTGGACCAAGTACGCGGGCAACCCCGTACTCGACATCGGGTCGACCGAGTTCCGCGACCCCAAGGTCCAGTGGTACGCGCCCACCAAGAGCTGGCTGATGACGGTCTCGCTCTCCACCGAGCACAAGGTCCGGTTCTACTCCTCCAAGGACCTCAAGAACTGGACCCATCTCAGCGACTTCGGCCCGCAGAACGCGGTGGGCGGCGTCTGGGAGTGCCCGGACCTCTTCCCCCTGCCCGTCGACGGCGTCCCCGGGCGCGTCAAGTGGGTGCTCGTCGTCAACATCAACCCGGGGGGAATCGCGGGAGGTTCGGCCGCCCAGTACTTCGTGGGCGACTTCGACGGCAAGCGTTTCACTCCCGACGACGACGGCTCGTACACACCGCCGCCCGGTGTGGTGGTGCAGGACTTCGAGGGGACCGACTACGGCACCTGGCGGACGACCGGCACCGCCTTCGGCTCAGGCCCCGTCCCGGTCCCCGCGCCCGGGACGTCGGGCATGAGCGGCGTTGAGGGCCGGGGACTCGTCGACAGTTTCCACACCGGCGACCACGAGACCGGCACCCTCACCTCGCCGCCGTTCACCGTGACCAGCCCGTATCTCAACTTCAAGGTGGGCGGCGGCCGGCACCCGCACGTCCCCGGCTCCGTCATGGGTGACGCGCCCGCCCCCGCGGGAGAGGTCCTCGCCGACTTCGAGCAGGACGGCTACGGCTCCTGGACGACCACGGGCACCGCGTTCGGCGACGGGCCCGCGTCCGGCACCCTCCCCGGGCAGCACGAGGTGTCCGGACACGAGGGCGGCGGCCTCGTGAACACCTTCCTGGGCGGCGACGCCACCACCGGCACCCTCACCTCACCCGAGTTCACGATCACCGCGAAGCACCTCAACTTCCTTGTCGGAGGCGGCAACCACCCCTCGGGGGCCGAAGCGCCCACCGCCGTCCGGCTAATCGTCGACGGACGGATCGTCCGGAGCGCCACCGGCACCGACTCCGAACAGCTCAACTGGGTCTCCTGGGATCTCGGCGACCTCGCCGGCCGGACCGCGCGCATCGAGGTCGTCGACGAGAACACCGGTGGCTGGGGGCACATCCTGCTGGACCAGGTCATGCTGTCCGACACCCCCGGACAACCCCGCTCGACGGAGACCGCTGTCAACCTCCTCGTCGACGGGAAGGTCGTCGCCAGCGCGACCGGCGCCGACAGCGGACACCTGGACTGGGCGTCCTTCGACCTCCGCCCCCATCAGGGCAAGCAGGCCACCGTCCAGATCGTCGACATGAACCGGGCCGGCTGGGGCCACGTCATGGCCGACCACTTCGTCGCCGCCGACCGGCCGGCCGTCCCGGCCGTCCGGCGGGCCGACTGGGTCGACCACGGCAAGGACTACTACGCCGCCGTCTCCTGGGAGAACGCCCCGGACGGCAAGCGCCACATGATCGGCTGGATGAACAACTGGCAGTACGGCAACGCCGTTCCGACCTCCCCGTGGCGCGGCGCGCAGAGCATCCCGCGCGAGATGGCGCTGCGCACCGTGAACGGCCGGATCCGGCTCACGCAGCGGCCCGTGTCCACCGTGGAGTCGCTCCGCGGCCCCTCGGTCGGCGTCCACGACCTCAGGATCGCGGAAGGCTCCGTGCCGCTGGCGGCGGGCCGGGCCGACGGCACGGCGCTCGACATCCGGGCCACCTTCACCCTCGCCGACGCCGAACGCTTCGGATTCACGGTCCGCACGGGCGAGGGCCAGGAGACCGTCATCGGCTACGACAAGCTGACGCAGGAGCTGTACGTCGACCGGACCCGCTCGGGCGCGGTCGACTTCCACGGCGACTTCCCCGGCGTCCAGCGCGCACCCCTGACGGCGAGGAACGGCAAGGTCGAGCTCCGGATCCTGGTCGACCGGTCCTCGGTCGAGGTGTTCGGCGGCGACGGGGAGGCCGTGATCACGGACCAGATCTTCCCCAGCCCCGACAGCGACGGCATCCGCCTCTTCGCCGAGGGCGGCACCGCCCGCCTGGACAGCGCCAGGGTCTGGCAGATGCGGTCGTACCACGACTGACCGGGTTCGCCGCACCACGACCGACCCGGTTCGCCGTACCACGACCGACCGGGTTCAGCGGAAGGCGTCCGCGTTCTCCGACGCCCACTGACGGAACGGGCGGGCCGGCGTTCCGGTGACCCGGGGAACCGTGTCGCGCACCCTCAGCCTCCTTGAGCAGGGCGCTGCCTATGTTGCCGGTGGCTCCGGTCACGAGGATCATGCGTGTTTCCCGTCGTCGGACGATCACGTGGGCGACACGCTAGAACCTCGATCTTGCTTGAGGTCAAGGCGCCTGATCGTGCTTTCGGCGAGACGCCGCGTGCGCATGCGGCGGGGTCGTCAGCCGCCGACGTGGATGCCGGGGCGGCGGGCGGGGTCGGGTTCGTGGCTGCGGATGATCTCGCGGGTGACCGGCGCGGTGTCACCGCGGCCCAGGAGGAAGTACCGGACCATGTGCACGAGCGGGCTGCCTTCGGCCCAGGCGAAGTAGCAGTGCGGCTGGACACCGGTGGCGTCCCGCAGGGCCAGCAGGATCGCGGCGATGGCGTTGGGCGCGGCCGGCGCGGAGGCGCGCAGGACGCGGTATCCGTCCACGTCGACGCCGTGGACGGTGAGGGTGTCGCTGAAGTCGGAGGGGTCGACGACGTCGATCTCGAGGAAGAGGACGTCGGCGGCGCCGGGCACCGGGTTGACGCCGCGCTGTTCGCGTTCCTTGGCGCTGTACTCCCCGACGTCGCCCGCCTGGCGGCGGTTGGCGATGACGTTGATGGCGTTGTCGTGGGCGAGGGTGTCGTCGATGAACCGGCGGGCCTCGCTGTCGAAGACGATGCGGTCGGCGCGCAGCTCGGTGGTGCGGGAGACGCGGGAGATCAGCGACACGACGATGATGCCGGCGATGAAGAAGGCCGAGATGACGATGCCGTCGGGCTTGTCGACGATGTTGGCGATCAGGGCGTACAGCAGGACCGCGGTGAGCAGGGCGAAGCCGACCGTGGTGGCGCGCCGCCGGTGGCGGGCCGCGGAGACGGTGACGGCGAAGGCGCCGGAGACCATCATGGCGAGGATGCCGGTGGCGTAGGCGCCGGCCTGGGCGTCGACGTCGGCGTCGAAGGCGATCGTGATGACGACGCACAGGGCGGTGTACACGATGACGACGGGCCGCAGGGCGCGCCCCCATTCGGGCGCCATGCCGTAGTCGGGCAGGTAGCGGGGCACGATGTTGACCAGTCCGGCCATGGCGGAGGCCCCGGCGAACCACAGGATGAGAATGGTGCTGATGTCGTAGACGGTGCCGAACGCCTCTCCGACGTGTTCGTGCGCCACCCACGCCAGGGCGCGTCCGTTGGCGGCGCCACCCGGCTCGAACTGCTCCTGCGGGATGAGGACGGTGGTGACGAAGCTCGCCGAGAGCAGGTAGACGCTCATGATGAGGGCCGCGGCGGTCAGCAGCTTGCGGGTGTTGCGGATCCGTGCGCGCAGCCGCTGCTCCGCGTCGGCGCCTTCCGCCGCGACGAGGGGCATCATGCTCACACCGGTCTCGAACCCGGACAGGCCCAGCACCAGCAGCGGGAAGGCCAGGAGCGCCGGGCCCATCAAGTCACCGAAGCCGCCGGTGGAGGTGAGGGCGTCGGTCCAGGCCGACCAGGCGGCGGGGGTCGTGACCACGTGGGCCAGGCCGACGCCGATGACGACGGCGTTGAGGGCGAGGAACACCGCGACGAGCGGGATGGCCACGCTCACCGCTTCGCTGAAGCCGAGCAGGAACACCCCGCCGAGGACCAGGAGCAGCGCCACGGTGAGCGCCACTTCGTGGCCGTGCAGTGCGGCGGGGAAGAAGGGGTTCTCCACCACGTGGACAGAGGCGTCCGCGGTGGACAGGGTGATGGTGATGATCCACGAGGTGGCGACGAAGCCGAGCAGGATCAGCACGAACAGCTTGCCCCACCAGAACGGGAGCAGGTCCTCCAGCATCGCCACCGAGCCGGCCCCGTGCGGGCTCTCTTTCGCCACCCGCCGGTACATCGGCAGCATCCCCAGCAGCGTCAGGGCCACGATCAGCAGCGTCGCCAGCGGGGAGACCGCACCGGCCGCCAGTGCGGCGATCGCCGGGACGTAGGCCAGGCTGGAGAAGTAGTCCACTCCGGTCAGGCACATCACCTTCCACCAGGCGTGCGGTACGGCGTGCCCCTCGCCGGCCGCCGGCCCCACCGGCTGCACCCGGTGCCGCAGCAGCCACTGGGCCAGCCGCCCGGACGGCTCCGCGCGCAGGGTAGGGCTGTCCACCACCTCCGGCATCGCCGGCTCGTCCCGTTCCGTCACGGCCCTGTCAACCTTCCTCGCCATCCCTGGCCGCCGACGACGACTCGTTCAGCGCCCACAACGATCACCGAGTATGCGCCCGCGACCGGCAAGGGCCACATCGGGCATAACGGGCTCCCGATGCCTCGTGGACGTCACTTTCCGGTACTCCCCCGCCACCCCGAGCGGACCTTCGAACCGCAACAGACAGCAAGGGAACGGACAAAACGGTAGCCAAAAGGCCGCCGACGCGGTGTGTCGCGGGCGCTCGGCCCGGCCTCTCCGCTCATTCCGGCCGCCGGAAATCTTGATGCGTTCCTAGCAGGGCCCCGGACCCGGCAACGGCCTCGGAGTGCAGCCCGTCGGTCAGTGCGGCCCGTCGGTCAGTGCGGCCCGTCGGTCAGTCGGCGGGCGCGTGGCACGGGCGGACGGTGGCCGGGTCCTGGTCGATCAGGTCCTCGTACACCGCGACCTTGTGCGCGATCAGGTCCAGTGACTGCGTGAGCCGGCCGATCTCGGCGGTGACGCGCGCGTGGTGTTCGCGCATGAGCGCGAGGCGTTCCCGCTCGTTGCCCGCACCGTCCCGGACGAGGTCGGTGTAGCGGCGCAGCGCGGGGAGGGGCATGCCCGAGGCGCGGAGGATGATGCAGACGGTCAGCCAGTCCACGTCGTCCTCGCTGTAGACGCGGCGCCCGCCGGGTCCGCGTCGCACCGCGTTCAGGAAGAGGCCCTCGCGCTCGTAGAAGCGCAGGGTGTGCACGCTCAGACCGGTGCGCTCGACGACCTGTCCGATGCTCAGACTCGCGGTGGTATCGGCCATGCCGGTCAGGGTAACGGGCTTGATCTAGAGCCGACTCCAGTTCCTAGGGTGCCTCGTGCGGTCGGCGCCCGTGCCGGCCCGCGTCATCGGTCGAACCAGCAGAAGGAGTACGACGATGCGCTATCGCACGCTCGGCAGGACCGGTATCGAGGTCAGCGTCCACTGTCTCGGGACCATGATGTTCCAGGACGGCTGCAACTCCGACCACGACGACTGCGTCCGCATCATTCACGCCGCCCTCGACCAGGGCGTCAACTTCGTCGACACCGCCGACATGTACGGGCAGGGCGAGTCCGAGGAGATCGTCGGCAAGGCGCTGCGGGGGCGCCGTGACGACGTCGTGCTCGCGACGAAGGTGCACTTCCGGATGGGTGAGGGCCGCAACCGCAGCGGCAACTCGCGGCGTTGGATCCTGAAGGCGGTCGAGGACAGCCTGCGGCGGCTGGGCACGGAGTGGATCGACCTCTACCAGGTGCACCTTCCCGACCCGGCGACGGACATCGAGGAGACGCTCTCGGTGCTCAGCGACCTGGTGCGCCAGGGCAAGATCCGCGCCTTCGGCTGCTCGAACTTCCCGGTCGAGGACATCGTCGAGGCGCACCACGTCTCCGAGCGGCGCGCCCTCGGACGCTTCCGTACCGCGCAGCCGCCCTACTCGATCCTGGCCCGTGGGGTCGAGACCTCGCTCCTGCCCGTCTGCGAGCGGTACGGGATGGGGGTGCTGGTCTGGAGTCCGCTGGCCTTCGGCTTCCTGACCGGCAGGCACCGGAAGGGCCGGCCCGTCGACATGGCGACGGGCCGGGCGGCGCTCCGGCCGGCGTTCTTCGATCCCGCGCTCGCGGAGAACGCCGCCAAGCTCGACGCCGTCGAGCAGCTCGTCGAACTGGCGGAGGACCTCGGCTGCACCCTGCCGCAGCTCGCCGTGGCCTTCACCGTGACCCACCCCGCCGTGACGTCGGCGATCATCGGCCCGCGGACGATGGCGCAGCTGGAGGACCTGCTCAAGGGCGCCGCCCTCACCCTGGACGACGCGGCCCTCGACCGGATCGACGCGATCGTGCCGCCCGGCGTGAACCGTTACCACCCCACCGCCGCGTTCCCTCCCCGCTCCCTGACCGACACCGCCCTGCGCCGCCGGCCCCTCGCCGACCGCGCCGCGGCCTGAGCGACCGGGCCTGCGGGCCCGGGTCCTGCCGGAGCCGGGCCGGCAGCGCCCGGTCGATGTGATCCACAACTCTCCATCCGGCATTCGCTGTTCACGGCAGTACTTCATCCTGCACCATGCGACTGAGGCCGATTCATATTCGGCGTACCGGATGGTTGGACGAGGAGTGGACTCCATGAGCGGCGAGCGCCCGGGGCTGTACGAGATGCTGGACGACCGGTTCCGTACCGGACGGTGCATGAACGGCGACAGCGCACTCGAAGTCCTCTACAGCGGCTGCCGTTGGGCCGAGGGCCCGATCTACGTGCCGGCCTGGCGCCAGGTGGTGTGGAGCGACATCCCCAACGACCGGATGCTGCGGTGGGACGAGGAGACCGGCGCGGTCGGCGTCTTCCGCCGCTCGGCCGGACACACCAACGGCAACACCCTCGACCGCGAGGGCCGGCTGATCACCTGCGAGCAGGGCAACCGCCGGGTGACCCGGACCGAACACGACGGCACGGTCACGGTGTTGGCCGACCGCTGGCAGGGCAAGCGCCTGAACAGCCCGAACGACGCGACCGTGAAGTCCGACGGCTCGATCTGGTTCTCCGACCCGGACTTCGGCATCACCAGCGACTACGAGGGGCACCGCGCCGAGAGCGAGATCGGCGCCAACAACGTCTACCGCATCGACCCCGCCACCGGTGACGTACGGCTGGTCGCGGACTGCTTCGGCGCGCCGAACGGGCTGGTCTTCTCGCCCGACGAACGGCAGTTGTTCGTCTCCGACACCCGCGCGGGCTTCATCCGGGTGTTCGACGTCCGCGACGACGGCACCCTGTCCGACGGCAAGGTCTTCGCCGAGGCCGGGGCGCGGGAGAACGCCCGCTTCGACAACCTCCGCTTCGACGACGGCGGCCGGCTCTGGGCCGCCGCGATGGCCGACGGCGTGCACTGCTACGACCCCGACGGCACCCTGATCGGCCGGCTCGACGTCCCGGAGACGGTCGCCAACATCTCCTGGGGCGGCCCCAAGCGCAACCGCCTCTTCATCACCGCCGAGACCAGCCTCTACTCGGTGGTCATGGGCGTCACCGGCACGCACCCGGCCGGACCGGGCCGGCGGCCCCGGCGGTAACCGGCACCCACGTGCTCTCCAACGCCCCTGGTCAGCCGAAGACGACCGACCAGGGCCGGGGCGCCTCGGTGTCGTCGTCCCTCGGTGCCGCCGTCGTGCGGTCGCGGGCAAGGACGTCCGACGCGACGGCGGCGAACAGCGGCGCGGCCGGGTGGGGCGACTGGCGGGGCCAGGCCGTCTGGACGCGCTGGGTGAGGGGGCGGCCGGCCAGGGGACGCCAGGCGACCCTGGGTTCCTTGCGGGCCACCTGGCCCTGGTCGAAGGCCACTCCGTGGCCCGCGGTGACCAGGCCGATGAGGAACTCGGGGTTGCGGGCGTGGCGCACCCGGGCGGGGACGAAGCCCGCCGCGCGGCAGATGTCGAGCGTCCTGTCGTACCAGCCGGGCGCGGCGGAGCGCGGGAAGAGCACCAGGTCGTGGCCCGTGAGCTCGGCGAGGGCGACCTCGGGGAGCCGGGCGAGGGGTGAGGTCCGGGGCAGGACGACGCCGAGGGCGACGCCCGCCTCGGGACCGAGGACGAGGTCGGTGGCGTCGACGGGGGCGTGCAGGAGGCCGACGTCGAGCCCGCCGGACACCAGCAGGCGCAGCTGCTCGTCCGTCGTGACCTCCTGGAGGTCCACCCGCAGGGCCGGCGCCCGCTCCGCGCACGCGGCGAGCAGCGCGCCGAGCGTCGCGGCGGAGGTGTCCGGCGGTACTCCGGCGCGCAGGGTGCCGAGGTCGCCGTCCCGGGCCCGTCGTACCAGGGCCCGGGTGCGGTCCTCGCGGGCCAGCAGGTCGCGCGCCTCGTCGAGGAGGACCGTGCCGGCCGGGGTGAGGCGGATCTGGCGCCGCGAGCGGTCGAAGAGTTCCGCGCCGAGGTCCTCCTCCAGTCTGCGGACGGCGCGGCTGAGGGGCGGCTGGGCCATGCCGAGCCGCTCGGCCGCCCGCCCGAAATTCATCTCGTCGGCGACGGCGAGGAAAATACGCAGGTGGCGCAGGAGATCCACGGGACGACAGTAGGCGACGGCGGCGGGAGAGGGGAGCGGGGGTTCGAGGTGGAGGGTGGGGAGAGGCTCACCGCGTTGTTCGCGGCGGCGGGGGCCCAGGGCGTGATGCACGCGGTGGACGTCGACTCCGGTGCGGAGGCGGGGGTGGGCGCCGACGAACCGGTCGTGCTCGCCTCGGTGTTCAAGGTGCTGCTGGTGCTGGAGTTCGCCCGCCAGGCGGCGGCCGGTCAGCTCGATCCGCGGGAGCGGGTACGGGTCACCGCCGGGTACCGGCTCGGCGGCTGGGGCACGGCGGGCTGTCTGGACGACGTGGAGATGTCGCTGCGCGACCTCGCGCATTTCGCGATGTCGGTGAGCGACAACACGGCCGCGGATCTCCTGCTGGAGCGGGTGGGGGTGGACACCCTGAACCTGCTGGCGGAGGAGCTGGGGCTGGTGCGCACCCGGATCGTCGGCGGGCCCCGGCAGCTGCTGGAGTCGATGCTCGCGGAGGTGGGGGCGGGCGACGAGCGGGAGTTCGCGGCCCTGTTCCCCACGCTGACCCCGGCCGAGGTCGCCGCGCTCGGCGTCTTCGACCCGGCCCGGACGAACGCGAGCACGCCCCGGGAGACGACGCGGCTGCTGCGGATGATCTGGCGCGACGAGGCCGGTCCCCCGCAGGCATGCGCCCAGGTAAGGGCGCTGATGGCGCGTCAGGTGTTCCGGCACCGCCTGGCGGCGGGGTTCGGGGACGGCGTGCGGGTCTCCGCGAAGACGGGCACGCTGCCCGGGTTGCACAACGAGGCGGGGGTGGCCGAGTACGCGGACGGCGGCCGGTACGCGGTCGCGGTGTTCGCCCGTACGCCCGAGCCGGTGGCGAACGCCACCCGGACGGACGTGGCGATCGGCACGGCCGCCCGGACGGCCGTGGATCTGCTGCGTGCCTCGTCCCCGCGCCACGCGGGCTGACCTGGTGTCATACACCTTGCGGTATCGATCGGGGACGGCTTCGGTCTTGGACGGGCACGGCTCCGAGCTGATCTTCTGCCTGCCATGAGTGAATTCGAAAGGACCACTGAAGCACGCTCGTTCGTCCGCCGGACGCTGCTGCGCGGCGCCGCCGTCGGAGCCGCCGTGCCCCTGCTGCCCGCCGCCGCGCAGGCGACGGCCGCGGAACGGGGCGACGGCCGCGCGGGAGCACGCGTACCGGCGGACAGCGCGACGCTGCGGTGGCTCGGCACCTCCGGCTGGCGCATCGACGTCCGCGGGCGCGGGGTGCTCTTCGACCCGTACATCACCCGTTTCCCGACCGGGCTGTTCGATCCGCAGGGGACGTTCGATCCGGCCACGGAGCTGACCTGCGACGAGGAGCTGGTGGCCCGCCACGCGGGGCGGCCGGAGCTGATCCTCGTCAGCCACACCCACTGGGACCACGTCAACGACGTTCCCTACCTCGCGAAGTCCACCGGCGCGCGGATCGTCGGGACGGAGACGACGTACCACGTGCTGCGCTCCCTCGGCGTCGACAAGGCGCAGATCAGCGTCGTCAAGGGCGGCGAGGTGCTGGACTTCGACGGTTTCACGGTCGAGGTCGTGCCCAGTCGGCACAGCCGCAACGCCAAGTGGTCGTACTTCGCCCCGGGCACCCTGAACGCGCCGCCGTCGCCCGCCCCGCGGACGATCTCGGACCTGCCGGAGGGCGACACGCTGGCGTTCCAGCTGTCGGTGGCGGGCGGGCCGTCGATGTTCCTCATGGGGGCGAGCGACTTCGACGAGCGGGCGGCGGCCGGGCTGCGGCCGGACGTCCTGATGGGAGCGGTGCAGTCCAGCAAGGCCACGTACCGCTACGTCCCGCGACTCCTCGGCGCGCTCGGCAGGCCCGCGACCGTGGTCCCGGTGCACTGGGACCACTTCGAGCGGCCGCTGACCGGGGCGCCGCTGCGCGACTCGGGGATGGACCTGGACGGTTTCGTCGCCGAGGTCCGACGCTGCAGTCCCACGTCCCGGGTGGTCGTCCCGGACTACACGACGCTGTACGGGGCGGACCTGCGGCCGGTGTCCCCCGCCTGAGCCGTCACCGGCGGGCCGTGCGCCGGGCGCGCAGCCACTCCTTGTTCATCGCGGCGATGGACGGGAGCGGGATGCCCTTCGGGCAGGCCGTGGCGCATTCCCCGGTCAGGGTGCAGCCGCCGAAGCCCTCGGCGTCCATCCGGGCGACCATGTCGAGGACCCGGGTCTCCCGCTCGGGAGCGCCCTGGGGCAGCACGTTGAGGTGGTTGACCTTGGCGGAGGTGAACAGCATCGCCGAGCCGTTGGGGCAGGCGGCGACGCAGGCGCCGCAGCCGATGCACTCGGCGTGCTCGAACGCCGCGTCGGCGTCGGCCTTGGGCACCGGGGTGGCGTGGGCCTCGGGCGCGGAGCCGGTCGGGGCGCTGATGTAGCCGCCGGCCTGGATGATCCGGTCGAAGGCGGAGCGGTCGACGACCAGGTCCTTGACGACCGGGAAGGCGGCCGCCCGCCAGGGTTCGACGTCGATGGTGTCGCCGTCGCGGAAGGACCGCATGTGGAGCTGGCAGGTGGTGGTCCGCTCGGGGCCGTGGGCGTCGCCGTTGATGACGAGGCTGCAGGCGCCGCAGATGCCCTCGCGGCAGTCGTGGTCGAAGGCGACGGGGTCCTCGCCCTTGAGGATCAGCTCCTCGTTGAGGGTGTCGAGCATCTCCAGGAAGGACATGTCCGGGGAGATGCCGTCCACCTCGTAGGTGGTCATCGCGCCGTCGGCGCCGGCGTTCTTCTGCCGCCAGACGCGCAGGTTGAGCCTCATGCGTAGCTCCGCTGGGTGGGGTGGACGTACTCGAAGGTCAGGGTCTCGCGGTGCAGGACGGGCGCCTCGCCGGTGCCGGAGAACTCCCAGGCGGCGGCGTACGCGAACTCCTCGTCGTTGCGGGCGGCCTCGCCGTCCGGGGTCTGGGACTCCTCGCGGAAGTGGCCGCCGCAGGACTCCTCGCGGTGCAGCGCGTCGAGGCACATCAGCTCGGCGAGCTCCAGGTAGTCGACGATGCGGTTGGCCTTCTCCAGCGACTGGTTGAACTCCTCGCCGGTCCCCGGGACCTTGATGCGGCGCCAGAACTCCGCGCGGATCTCCGGGATCCGGGCGAGCGCCTTGCGCAGGCCCTCGTCGGTGCGGGCCATGCCGCAGTGGTCCCACATGAGTTCGCCGAGTTCGCGGTGGAAGGAGTCGGGGGTGCGGTCTCCGTCGACGGCGAGGAGAAGGTTCAGCCGGTCCTCGGTCTCCGCCAACGCCTCGCGGACGACGGGGTGCTCGTCGGTGAGGGGCTCGGCCTGCGGGTGCCGCGCCAGGTAGTCGTTGATGGTCGACGGCAGGACGAAGTAGCCGTCGGCGAGGCCCTGCATGAGCGCGGAGGCCCCGAGCCGGTTGGCGCCGTGGTCGGAGAAGTTGGCCTCGCCGATCGCGAACAGGCCCGGCACCGTGGTCTGGAGGTCGTAGTCGACCCACAGTCCGCCCATCGTGTAGTGGACGGCCGGGTAGATCCGCATGGGCGTCTCGTACGGGTTCTCCGCGGTGATCCGCGCGTACATGTCGAAGAGGTTGCCGTACTTCTCCTCGACCTTGTCCCGGCCCATGCGCCGGATCGCGTCGGCGAAGTCCAGGTACACGCCCTGGCCGCCGGGGCCGACGCCGCGGCCCTCGTCGCAGACGTTCTTCGCGGCGCGGGAGGCGATGTCGCGGGGCACGAGGTTGCCGAAGGAGGGGTAGATGCGCTCCAGGTAGTAGTCGCGCTCGTCCTCGGGGATCTCGTTCGGCGGACGCGTGTCGCCCTGCGCCTTGGGCACCCAGATGCGGCCGTCGTTGCGCAGCGACTCGCTCATCAGGGTGAGCTTGGACTGGTGGTCGCCGGTGCGCGGGATGCAGGTGGGGTGGATCTGGGTGAAGCAGGGGTTGGCGAAGTACGCGCCGCGGCGGTGCGCCCGCCACACGGCGGTGGCGTTGGAGTTCATGGCGTTCGTCGACAGGTAGAAGACGTTGCCGTAGCCGCCGCTGGCCAGCACCACGGCGTCCGCGAAGTGGGTGGAGATCCGGCCGGTGATCAGGTCGCGGGCGACGATGCCGCGGGCGCGGCCGTCGACGACGATCAGGTCCAGCATCTCGGTGCGCGGGTGCAGTTCGACGTTGCCGGCGGCGATCTGGCGGCTGAGCGCCTGGTACGCGCCGAGCAGCAGCTGCTGGCCCGTCTGCCCGCGGGCGTAGAAGGTGCGGGAGACCTGGACGCCGCCGAAGGAGCGGGTGTCGAGCAGTCCGCCGTACTCGCGGGCGAAGGGGACGCCCTGGGCGACGCACTGGTCGATGATCTCGACGGAGATCTGGGCGAGGCGGTGCACGTTGGACTCGCGGGCGCGGAAGTCGCCGCCCTTGACGGTGTCGTAGAAGAGGCGGTGGACGGAGTCGCCGTCGTTGCGGTAGTTCTTCGCGGCGTTGATGCCGCCCTGCGCGGCGATGGAGTGGGCGCGGCGCGGGGAGTCCTGGTAGCAGAACTGGACGACGCGGTAGCCCTGTTCGGCGAGGGTGGCGCCGGCGGAGCCGCCGGCGAGGCCGGTGCCGACGACGATCACGGTGTGCTTGCGCCGGTTGGCGGGGTTGACCAGCTTGGCCCGGAAGCGGCGGGTGTCCCAGCGTTCGGCGATGGGTCCGTCGGGGGCGGCGGTGTCGGCGACGGGTGCGCCGGTGGTGTAGTCGAGGAAGCTCATGTCAGTCCACCAGTCCGGTCATCACGGCGAGGGGTACGGAGACGAAGCCCGCGGTGAGCACGAGGGCGAGGCCGTTGGCGGCGGCCTTCAGGACCCGCTCGCGGCGGGCGTTGCCGACGCCGAGGGTCTGCGCGGCACTCCAGAAGCCGTGCCGGACGTGCAGGCCGACGGCCAGCATGGCGACGAGGTAGATCACGTTGCCGTACCAGGTGGAGAAGGTGTCGACGACGTTCTGGTAGGGCCGGCCCTCCTCGAAGCCGCCGGGGTGCACGGTTCCGGTGGTCAGGTCGAGGACGTGCCAGACGATGAACAGGGCGAGGATGATCCCGCCCCAGCGCATGGTGCGGGTGGCGTAGGAGGCGCCCTTCCGCTTGTGGACGTACGCGGTCGGGCGGGCCTTGATGTCGCGGCGGCTGAGCTGGTACGCGGAGACGGCGTGGGCGAGCACGGCGGTGAGCAGCACGATCCGGACGAGCCACAGGGCCCAGGAGTGGTGCAGGACGGGTGCGCCCATCACGCGCAGCCAGTGGCCGTAGGCGTTGAACTCCTCCGGGCCGAAGAAGATCTTCAGGTTGCCCATCACATGGGCGACGAGGTAGCCGAGCATGATCAGGCCGCTGACGGCCATGACGGTCTTCTTGCCGAGGGTCGAGGCCCAGAAGCCGCCCGACGGTCGTGGAGATCCTTGGGGGGACGGCCGTCGGTCCGTCCTCGTTGCCAGAGCCATGGGGACGACGCTAGGGGCGGCACCCCTGAGAGGTCCAAGACATGGTTCTGCTGATCTCGATAGGCTGAGCCTATGCAGCTGCAGCAGCTCCAGTACTTCGTGGCCGTCGCCGAGACCCGGCACTTCACCAGGGCCGCCGAGCGGGTGCACGTCTCGCAGCCCTCGCTCTCGCAGCAGATCAAGGCCCTGGAGAAGGAGCTGGGCGCGGAGCTCTTCAGCCGCGCGCGCGGCAACATCGCGCTCACCGACGCGGGCGAGGCGCTGCTGCCACTGGCCCGGCGCATCCTCGCCGACACGGACACGGCGCGGCACGAGGTGCAGGAGCTGGTGCAGCTGCGGCGCGGCCGGGTCCGGCTCGGCGCGACGCCTAGCTTGTGCACGGGCCTGCTGCCGGACGTGCTGCGCGCCTACCACGACCGCCACCCCGGGATCCGGCTGCTCATCGAGGAGGGCGGCTCCCACGACCTCGTACGGCAGCTGGCGCGCGGCGCGCTGGACCTGGCGCTGGTGGTCCTGCCACTGCCGACGGCCTCGCCGGCGCTGACGACCGTGGAGCTGTTCCGGGAGGACCTGGTGACGGTGTCGGCGGTCACGGCCCCGCCCCCCGCGCCGGACGGCCCGCTGCGCGTCGCGGACCTGCGGGACCGGCCGCTGGTGATGTTCCGGCACGGCTACGACCTGCGGGAGCTGACGGTCGCGGCCTGTCGGGCGGAGGGCTTCGAGCCCTCGTACACGGTGGAGGGCGGCGAGATGGACGCGGTGCTCGGCTTCGTACGCGCCGGGCTCGGCCTGGCGGTGGTCCCCCGCATGGTCGCCGACGCCGCGGCGGGCGCGCTACGGGTCACCCCCCTCGCGCCGCCCGGCCTGCGCCGCACCATCGCCCTGGCCCACCGCTCCGACGTCGCACCACCCCGCGCCGCCCGCGAACTGCAGCGCATGCTCCTGGAGACCCGGGGCGCGCGGCCCGATCTTCCCTGAGGACCCGGCCGCAACAGGGCGGCGCACGACCGCGAGTTCGGTCCCGGCTCGGTTCTGCTCTGCTCTGCTCTGCTGGCGGAGCGGAGCCGGGCGCGCGAGACTGGTCGAGGGCCGTTCTGAAGGGCGGGGAGACGAGGACGGGCCATGCCTCTCACACGTCACAGAACTCTCGGACGTTCGCTGCGGCTCCTTCTGGCCGGCGGTCTGATCAGCGCGGGACTGGCGGGCCTCGCCCCGCCCCACGCCCAGGCGATCACCGGCGGCAACGCGGTCACCGACAGCTCCTTCGACTTCGTCGCCAAGGTCTCGTACGTCGGGGGAACCTTCTGCACCGGCACCCTCATCAGGGCGGACTGGGTGCTCACCGCGGCCCATTGCGTGGGCGGCGTCACCGATCCCGGCGACATGAGCGTGCGGGTCGGCACGAATCAGCGGGACAGCGGCGGGCAGGTCAGGAAGGCGATCGAGCTCCACTCCTATCCCGCGTACACCGGCGGGCACAACGACATCGCCCTTCTGAAGCTGGAGACTCCGGTGACCGGCATCGCGCCGATCAGGCTGGCCGATTCCGGCCAGCGCCACCGGTGGGACGGCCGGCAGGGCGGCCCGTTCACGCAGTACGACGACGGCGTCGTCGCGGGATGGGGCCAGAACAGCGCCGGGCAGCTTCCCGACCGGCTGCAGTTCAAGGGCGTGTCCATCAAGCCCGCAAGAGCGGACCGTGCGGGGCTGAAGACGATCCCCACCAGCGGCGGCCCGTGCCGCGGCGACAGCGGAGGCCCGCTGATGGTCAGCATCAACGGCGAGCTGTTCCAAGTGGGCGTGATGAAAGGCCAGAACTGCTCCACCAGCGCGAGCTACAGCGAGGTGGGCGCCGGCTACCTGAAGAGCTGGATCCTGAGCCACCTCTGATCGCCATGAGCCGAATCACGAGCCGGTGGTTCCGCTTCGGCTGCCACCAGAGCCGCCGACGGACGGCCTTGCGACCGCGGGCCTCCGCGAGCGGCGCGACGGCCCAGCTCTTGGCACGGCGCGCCGTTCGTATGATCGGCGGGTGATCTGGAAATGGGTGGGGGCTGCGCTCAATGCGGCCGGAATGTCGGTCGTCGCATGGGGCCTGACCGGCTTGGTCGAGCTGGGCTGTGGCTACTCGCGGCGCGGCGGCTGCGGAGTGCCGGAAGGCGGGGAGGCCCATTTCTGGGCCTTCTTCGTGACGGCGGCCCTGCTGTCCCTCCCCTTCAAGGCGGACGGCTACGCCTCCGACTGGCGCCCTTCACTGGGCCTTTCCGCCGGCGCGCTGGCGGGCTGTGCCCTCGCGCTCTCGCAGGGCACGTCGCTCGGGTTCTGGCTGCTGGCGCTCGGACTGGTCGCCTTCGGTGTCGTCACGCCTTGGGCGACCCGGCGTCACAGCACCGCCGCCCTGCGGCGGGCCGGGCATGCGGACACGACACGCTCCGGATGACCTCGGCGGTGGATCACGCACTCGTGATCCACCGTCATGCGGTGTCCGCGGCCGAGCGGGAGTCCGCCCGCGCGGAGGGGACGCCACGGCCGGTGTCCCCTCCCCCGGTTCAGACCGCGTCCGCCAAGGACAGGGTGTGGAGGCGGTCCGGGGGGCCGGGGCGGGCGTAGTACCAGCCCTGGGCGGTGTCGCAGCCGAGTTCGCGGAGCTGTTCCGCCTGTGCGCCCGTCTCCACGCCCTCCACCGTGACCGCCAGCTCCAGGCTGTGCGCCAGGGCGACTATGCCCTCGACGATCTTCAGGTCGACCGGGTCGGCGGGCTGCTGCTGCATGCTCCGGGTGAAGGAGCGGTCCAGTTTCAGGACGCTCACCGGCAGGCGACGCAGGTTCGCCAGGTTCGAGTAGCCGGTGCCGAAGTCGTCGAGCGCGATGTCCACGCCCATCTCGGCCAGCTGGCGCAGCGGCTTGAGCAGGTCCTCATCCGCGCCGATCAGCGCCGACTCGGTCAACTCCAGGCAGAGCGCGCCGGGTTCGAGACCGGAGCGCTCCAGTACGTCGACGGTGTCGGCGACGAGCCGCGGGTGGCGCAGCTGGGCCGGCGACAGGTTGACGTTGATGCGCAGCGGGCCGCCGTCGGAGTGCCGGGTCTGCCAGAACCGGGCCTGGCGGACGGCCTCTTCGAGCACCCAGCGGCCGAGCGGCACGATCAGCCCGGTGTGCTCGGCGAGCGGGATGAACCGGTCCGGGCCGAGCACGCCGTGCTGCGGATGGCACCAGCGGACCAGCGCCTCCGCGCCGTGCACGCTGCCGTCGCCGAGGTGGACCAGCGGCTGGTACTCGATGAAGAACTCGCCGCGCTCCAGGGCGGCCGGCAGCGCCGTGGTCAGCCCGTGCCGGGTGATCGCCCGGGCGTCGGCCTCGGCGTCGGCGAACTCGAACCGGTTGCCGCCCGCCGACTTGGCCCGGTACATCGTGATGTCCGCGCTGCGCAGCACCTCCGCCGGGGTGCGTTCGCCGGCCGGCCCCTCGACGATGCCGATGCTGCCGCGCACGGTCAGCTCGCGGCCCTCGATCCGGATGGGCGCGGCGAGGGCGTGGAGGATGCGGTGGGCGAGTTCGATGACGCCCTCCGCGGTGCCCGGCCCGGTGGTGAGCGCCACGAACTCGTCGCCGCCGAGTCGGGCGACCATCTCGCCCGGGGCGGTGACGCAGCTCTGCAGCCGGTCGGCGACCTCCACGAGCAGCCGGTCGCCGGCCGAGTGGCCGAGGCTGTCGTTGATGGCCTTGAAGCCGTCGAGGTCGAGGTAGCACAGGCCGAAGCGGGAGCCGTCCGCGGGGGCGAGGGCCTTCTCGAGGCGCTCGAAGAACAGCGTCCGGTTGGGCAGTCCGGTGAGCGCGTCGTGCGTGGCCTCGTAGCGGAGCCGGAGGTTGAGCAGCCGGCGCTCGGTGGTGTCCTCCATCAGGGCCAGCTGGTACTGCGGCCGGCCCTCGGCGTCGCGGAGCAGGGACACCGTCAGGTTGGTCCACAGGACGGTGCCGTCGGTGCGGTAGTACGGCTTCTCGACGCGGTAGTGGTCGCGTTCGCCGCGCACCAGCTCGCCGTAGAGCTTCCAGACGTGCGGGGCGTCCTCGGGGTGGCCCCAGTCCTGGACGTTGCGGCTGCGGACGGTGTTCTCCAGGCCGCCGAACATCCGGGTGAGGGTCTCGTTGACCTCCAGCACGTTGCCGTCGAGGTCGGCGATGCCGATGCCGACGGCGGCGCCGTCGAACACGGCGCGGAACCGGGTCTCGGTCGCGTGCAGGGCGATCTCGGCGGCGCTGCGGGCGGCGAGCGCCGAGTGCGCGATGGCCTCCTGCTCGCTCAGGGTGCGCTGGCGCAGCGCCTGGGCGAAGCCGGCGGCCATGGCGTGCTGGAGCCGGGCGCAGCGGGCGCGGGCCTCCTCGGAGATCTGGCCGCCGTCCGCGCCGCAGTAGAGCACGAGGTACGAGTCGACGACGGCGAGGCTGCGCTGGAGCGCCTCGGGGTCGGTGCAGTGGGCGGCGACGAGTCCGGCTCCGGCGCGCTGCGCGGCGGCGGTGGCGCCCTGGTCGTAGGTCCGCGCGTGCAGCGCGTCGCAGAGTTCGCGGGCGAGCGGAAGCAGATGTTCCGCGACCTCGGCGCGGGTCAGCGACGTGGCGGTGACCGGGAACACGGCCCGGCTCCAGATCGTCGTGAACCGCCGGAGTCTGTCCTCCGGGTCGTCCGGCTCCGCACCGGCGCCGGAGGTCTGCGGGGGCAGCTTCACGCCTTGCGCCCCACCCCTGCGAAGCCGGAGAAGGCGAAGGGATCCTCCTGGTCCAGGGGGCCCTCGGGACGCCATCTCGGCATGGAGACCAGACCGGGCTCGACCAGCTCCCAGCCGGCGAAGAACGCGGCGATCTCCTCGTGACTGCGCATCACCAGCGGGTTGCGGGTCTCGCGGTAGACGCCGACCGTGCCGGACGCCTGCTCCTGCGGGACGGGGACGCCCTCGTACGAGGCGTGGGTGAGGACGAGCAGGCTGCCGGGGGCGAGCGCGTCGGTCAGCTCGGCGACGGCGCCGTACGGGTCGTCCTGGTCCTCCAGGAAGTGCAGGACGGCGACGAGGAGCAGGGCCACGGGCCGGTCCAGGTCGAGGAGTCCGGCGACCTCGGGGCTGCCGAGGATGTCGCGCGGCTTGCGCAGGTCGGCGGCGACGACGGCGGTGCGCTCGTCGCCGTCCAGGACGGCGCGGCTGTGGGCGACGGCGACCGGATCGTGGTCGACGTAGACCACGCGGGCCTCGGGGCTGGCCTGCTGGGCCACCTCGTGGACGTTGCCGAACGTCGGTATGCCGGAGCCGATGTCGAGGAACTGGGTGACGCCCTCGGCGACGGCGTGGCGGACGGCGCGGCGCATGAACGCCCGGTTCGCCTGCATGACCTTGGGGAGTCCCGGCATGAACTCCATGGCCTTTCGGGCCGCTTCGCGGTCGACCTCGAAATTGTGCGAGCCGCCCAGATAGAAGTCGTACATTCGGGACACGCTCGGCACCGAAATGTCGATACCGGGCGGAGCCCAGGCGGGACGCTCCATCGATGTCTCCAACAAGTCGCCTCGGGATGCGGCCAGATGTTCGTGACCGTTGTTCGAGCCGAGGCTACTGATCGCCCGCCCTGAGAGCGAGTGGAAACGGAAATTACCGGTCCGTTCTTGGTCACACACCAATGGCATGTGCGACCGGCCCGCCTTCGCACGTGGGGCTGCGAAGGCGGGCCGGCGGGCCGGAAGCGCGGCGGCGGGGGACCTACTTGGGCGCTCCGACCAGCTTTCCCGAGGGGGAGACGGCGTACCAGGTGCCGCCCACGCCCTGGCCGTTGGTGTCTCCGGGGTTCTCGTCGCCGGCGAAGGTGTAGAGCGGCCAGCAGTCGATGGTCTGCTGCTTGATGCCGTCGGGGCGGGCGAAGGTCACGAAGCCCTTCTTGAGGATCCCCTCGGTGTCGTTCTTGTCGACCGGCGCGACGACCGGCCACTTCTCCAGGCAGGCGCCGGTGCAGGCGGTCTTCATGGGCCAGGCGGAATCCTTCTTGAAGCGGTAGACCGTCATTCCGCGGGAATCCACCACGATCTCGCCGAGCTCCGGGTCCTTGCGCACGGAGAGACCGGGAAGGTCCCCTCCGGATTCCTGGCCGGAATCCTTCCCTCCGGCTTCTTCCTCGCCGGCGTCCTCCTCGCCGCCCGCGGCGGCCTTCTTGCCGTCGGGGGCGGCGGCGAACCAGGTGCCGCCCACCCCGTGCCCGTTGACGTCGCCGGGCGCGGTGTCCTTGGCGTAGCGGTACATCGGCCAGCCGTCGACGGTGAGCTGCTTGGTGCCGTCGGACCGGGTCACCTCCCCCAGCAGCGACTGGTCGACCCCCGCCGGGGCCTTGGCGCCGGCGGGCGTGACCACCGGCCAGGCCTTGGCGCACTCGCCCTCGCAGGTGGCCTTGGGCGGGCTCGCCGAGTCCTTGTCGAAGCGGTAGAGCGTGAAACCCTCCGCGTCGGTGAGCACCTTGCCGAGCTTGTCGTCCTCCTGCACGCCGAGTTGGCCCGCCGCCTTGGACCCGCCGGCCGCCGCTCCCCCGCCGTACGCGTCGCCGTAGCCGCCCTCGCCCGGCGCGGCGGCCGGGTTGGCCGCTCCGGCGGGCGAGCCTCCGAGAGACTGCTCGCCCTGCTCCTGGCCGCACGCCGTGGTGAGCGCGAGCAGGGCCGCGGCGGTCGCGGCGAGCGAGATCTTCCGCCAGTTCTTCATGACAACTCCCGTGCGAATCAGGCCGGTCGGTCCGCGGCCCCGTCAGCGCCGCTTCTGGTCCTCAAGTACGGAGCGGACCCCGCGGGGCACTCAACGCGCCGCGAAAATTCCTTCCGGGCCGTCATCCGGGCCGTCAATCGGAACCCGGCCCCGTCAAGCCCCCGGGTGCAAGATCCGCTCCTTCCGGGGAATCCGGGGCCGTTCGAGGCGTCGCCGGGGTCCGGCAGTGATCATGCTCATCGGCGTGTCTGTCCAAATTTCCCGCGCCGTACGGCCGTTGACCGCCGCGACGCTGCTGTGGCTGCTCGCCGCGCCGGCCCCCGCGGCCGCCGACGCCTGCGCCCACGCGAGCGTCGGCCCCGGCGGCACGCACGCGGTCGCCACCGCCGGTCCGGGCGCCTGCAAGCCGCCCAAGCCGGGCCCGAAACCGCCCTCGTGGCCGAAGCCGCCGAAGCCGAAGCCGAAGCCACCGAAGCCCGCTCCCCCGCCGGAGCCGAAGCCCGAGCCGCCCGCGCCGAAGCCGCCGGAGCCGGGGCCCGAGCCCCCCGTACGGCAGGACCCGCCGCCGGTACCGCCCGCGCCCGTCCCGTCCGCCCCGCCGACCCCGCGCGCGCCGGCCGCCGAACCGCCGCCGCCCGCGGGCCCCACGCCTCCCCCGGCCCGGCCGGCGCCGCCGCGGGCCACGCCCGTCGCCCTGCCCGCGTACCGCAACGCGGCGCGCAGGGAGCCCGAGAGCGGCGGATCGGTGGTCTCCACCACCCTCGTGATCATCGCGCCCGCGATGCTCGCCGCCGCGATCCTGCGCCCGCGCTCCCGCTGACCGCGCCGCGCCGCGCCACGCGCCACGCGCCCCGCGAACCGCGCCCGCGCGCGTCGCGCCCGCCCCCAACGACCCGTCCAGTGAAGGATTCCCATGTCGGAATGGCTTGTTCTCACCCTGGCGATGGCCGCTGCCTGCGCCGTCGTCCTGACCATCGTGGTCATCAACAACCGGCGGATCGGCGAGGACGACGATCCGAACGAGACGCCGGACGTCATCGAGTACATGACGATGATGATCGGCGTGGTCTACGCGATCGTGCTCGGTCTGGCCATCGCCGGCGTCTGGGAGGCCCGCGGCGCGGCCCAGGAGACCGTGCGTCAGGAGGCCCAGGCCCTGCACGAGATCTCCGCCCGGGTCGAGGTCTGGCCGGTGGAGGTCCGCGAGAGGATCCGCTCCGACGTGGACGCGTACGTGGCGTACGTGGTCGACGAGGAGTTCCCGTACATGAAGGAGCATGGCGAGCTCGGGGAGCGCGGCGCCGAACTGCTCGGCAAGGTGCGCCGCTCGGTGAGCGACTACCAGCCGGCCACGGACCACGAGGGGCAGGCGTACCAGCCGCTCGTCGACCTGGTCGGCGCCGCGGACGACGCGCGCAACGCGCGCGGCGAGAGCGCGGGGGCGACGATGCCGGGTGTGGTGTGGTTCGGGCTGATCACCGGGGCGCTGGTGGCGGTGGGCCTGATCTTCACGCTGCAGATCCGGCGGACCGGCCGGGAGCTGCTGCTGGCCGGCCTCTACAGCGCGCTGATCGCCTTCCTGCTCTTCCTGATCTGGGACTTCGACGCGCCGTTCGGCCGAGGGCTCTCCGCCACGGCCGGCCCGTTCTCGAGCCTGTTCCCGCAGGTCACGGGCTGACGCGAGACGCCGTATGGGCCGCTCGGGTGACCTGCGTGACCCGTTCGCGCGTCTGGGATCGCGGCTGTGATAAAGCGCTCCTAGCGTGACGGTCATCGGGGCGCACGACCTGCCTCATGTGGAAATCCGTTCCGCAGGTGCGCCTCGGGACCCGGAGGATTCACCATGCGCGCGATACGTGCCGCGTCCACCGCAGTGCTGGGGGCGGCCGCCCTCGCCCTGACCGCGCCCGCCGCCGTCGCGGCGGACGGCGCCCCAGCTCCGAACAACGAGCAGCGCCGGGCGGCCAAGGCCCCCGGCGACTTCGTCATCACCCCGTCGACCGTGGCCCCGGGCGGGCGGATCACCCTGCGCGCCCCCGGCTGCGCCAGCACCGCGACCGCCTCGGCGGGCATCTTCGACACGGTCACCATCCCGCCGGGCTCCTCGGCGACGGCCACCGTCGACTGGGACGCCAAGCGGGGCGCGGTGTACACGGTCGCGTTCAACTGCACCGGCGGCGTCACCGACACCGTGGACCTGACCATCACGGGCGGCGCCACCGCCTCCCCGACGACCAGCTCCACGATCCTGACGCCGCCGCGCGGCGTCCGGGGCGGTCTGGGCGGTTCGGTCGACGGCACGGACGCCGTCGCGCTGGCGGCGGGCGGCGGCCTGGTGCTCGCGGCCGCGGCGGGCGTCGTGTACGTCGTACGCCGGCGCTCCACCGGCCGGCAGCACTGAGCCGTACGCCCGTCGCCCCCGGGTCCTGACGAGGACTCGGGGGCGACGGGCGTATTCGGCCGGACCGGGAGGTTCGGCCGGTCAGACCTTTCCGCTGCTCATGTGGCGGCGGCGGACGATGAACAGGCCGCCGCCCAGCGCGGCCGCGGCGACGAGGGAGCCGCCGACCGCCATCTCGGTGGAGCTCGGGGTGAGCGAGCCGCCGATGCCGCCCATCGCGCCCCGGGCCTCCAGGACGGTGAACTGGCGGGTGGCGACGTTCGGGTTGTCGTGGCACCGGACGGCGAGGTTGTAGTTGCCCGGGGTGGCGTGGTTGAAGACCCGGGCGATCGCGGTGGAGATGCCGTTGGGGTTCACCGACAGGTTGGTCTGCGGGAAGGCGTTCGAGGTCACCGTGCCACCACGGGTGCAGCCCTTCACGGTGATGGTGAGGGTCGAGCCCTGGTGGACGGCCGCGGGGCTGATCGTGACGTCTCGGGGTCCGCCGCCGTTTCCGCCTTGCCCGCCGGGGTTGCCGTCGGCGGCGGCGAGGGGGGCGGCGAGCCCGATCGCCGCGAATGCGGCGGCGGTCACCGCCAGAGTGCGTGCAGCACGCATGGTTGAACCTCCATCGGAAGACGCCCCGAAGCGGTGCTCCAGGAAATTCGACGAGTACGCCTCCCATGACGAACCCTCACAAGCGCTCTGAAAGCTCGCATTTCGGCACTGCGCCACCTCGGTGAGCCGACACGCCGGGGCGCGCGACCGGTGATCTGACGGATCCGCAGGTCACGTCCCATCAGCACGTTGATATGACGATGACTCGTATGGTCGATCACCCGGACGCCGCCCCGGCCCCGCGCACCACCCGTTCGCCCCGCTCCGATCGCCGGACGCCCGCACCGGACTTAACGTTCCCCACGACGCCGCGAAGGGAGAACCATGGGCCCCAAGGACTTCAGCACCGGCGAGACGAGGAGGCGCCAGCCGTGGGGCGTCCTCGCGCTCGTGATGCTGTCCGGCCTGGCGATGATGCGGAACGGGGTGGACGTCGAACTGGGACCGCCCCAGCCGGCCGCGGCGGCCGCCCCCGACACCCGGCCGATCGGAGTGGCCCCCGAAGCGCCCGCGGGACTGCGCCCGCTGCCGTTCGCCCCGGCGTCCCGGGTGCGGATCCCCTCCATCGACGTGAAGGCCCCGATCATGGACGTGGGCCTGGACGCGGACGGCTGGATCGAGGCCCCGCCGCCGCAGGACGCGAACATGGCGGGCTGGTACCAGAACGGCATCTCCCCGGGCCAGCGGGGCACGGCGGTGATCGTCGGCCACGTCGACAACGACGCGGGGCCGGCGGTCTTCTACAACCTCGGCTCGATGGAGAAGGGCCGGCGGATCGAGGTCGAGCGGTACGACGGCCGGGTCGCGGTCTTCGAGGTGTACGGGGTGGAGGTCTACTCCAAGCAGAACTTCCCCGGTGTCCGCGTCTACGGCGACACCGGGGCTCCCGAGCTGCGGGTGATCACCTGCGGCGGCGGCTACACCAAGTCCGACGGCTACGCGGGCAACGTGGTGGTCTTCGCGCGTCTGGTGCAGACCCGCTGACGGTCGCCGCCGGCGGGTCCCGCGCCGCCCCGGCTCAGCGCCGGGGCACCGTCGTGCGGTAGCCCGCGTCGAGCAACGCGGGCAGGTACCGCTTCAGGGCGGCGACGCTCTGCGAGCGGTCGCCGCCCGCGTCGTGCGAGAGCACGATCGCGCCGGGCTCCGCGCCGTCGAGGACCCGGTCGACGATGAAACCGGTGCCCGGTTCCTTCCAGTCGAGGGTGTCGACAGTCCAGGCCAGCGGCTCCATGCCCAGTTCGGCGCCGATCTCGAAGGAGTGCCGGTTCCAGGCGCCGAAGGGGGCGCGGTACCAGAGCGGGGCCGCGCCGAGCGTCCGGTCGATCACGTCGCTGGTGCTGCCGAGTTCGTCGCGGATCCTCGACGGCGGCAGCTTGGGGATGAGCGGGTGGGACCACGAGTGGTTGCCGACGACGTGCCCGTCGTCGGCCATCTCGCGCAGCAGGTCCTGGTTCTCGACGGCCATCTCGCCGCAGACGAAGAACATCGCCCGGCAGTCGTACCGGCGCAGGGTGCGCAGGATCCCGGGGGTGTAGCGGGGGTCGGGCCCGTCGTCGAAGGTGAGCACCATCGAGCGGCCGACGCCGGACAGCCGCAGGAAGGGCCGCCGCCGGACCGGCGGGAGGGCCCTGCGGTACGCGGTGGGCGCGGCGGCGGTCATCGGTTGGAGCCGGTACGCGCTGGGCTTCAGCCGGGGCGCGGCGGGCCCGGCGGCCGCCCCGGCCGCGGGCCCCGCGGCGGGCGGGGGGACGGGGCGGGGCGGGGAGCCGGTGGCGGTGCCTTCGGGTGCGCCGAGGCGGTCCGCCGTGAGGACTCCGACGGTGGCGGTGGCCCCGAGCGCGGCGAGGAGACGCAGCACCGAACGCCGAGCCGTGGGCATCTGATCCTTTTTCATGACCAATGGCTCGCACGGCCGTCGCCCCGCCGCCGCTCCGACACCGGGCCGGACGCCGGAATCCACCCGGCCGGACCAGACGACGCGGCGGACGGACCGGCGCGCGGCTCCGACGGCGCTACCGGCCCATCGTGAGTCCGTCCTTCGCCGCGCCGCGGGAAAGGGCCACCTCGCGGATGCGGTCGCGCAAGGCGGCGAGCGGGGCGCCGTCCTCGACGGCGGCGTTCAGGTCGACGACCCGGCCGGCGGCGGTGTCGAACCACAGGGGCACGAACTCGGCGCGGCCGACCTCCCAGCGCCCGCCGGGCGTCCGGGGCGGTGCGAAGGTGAAGCGGGCGAGGGTGCTCTGGTTGCCGCGGGGGTCGTGGGCGCCGGAGTGGTTGACCATGTCGCCGGCGATCTGGTCGCCCATCCCGTACACGATCCAGGTGCCGTTGACCTTCTCGTACGCCTGGGGGACGTGGGCGTGGGTGCCGATGATCAGGTCGATGTCGGGCCGGCCGCCGGTCTTCGAGGCGGTGAGCGCACGGCCGAGGGCGAGCTGCCGCGCGTCGGGCGCGGTCTGCCACTCGGAGCCCCAGTGCGGGGAGACCACGACGATGTCCGCGCCGGCCTTCCGGGCCGCCCGGGCGTCGGCGATGATCCGCTGTTCGTCGAGCAGGTTCACCGCCCAGGGCTGTCCCTGCGGGAGCGGGTAGCCGTTGGTGTCGTAGGTGTAGGCGAGGTGGGCGACGGTGGCGGTGCCGGCCTTCATCAGGGTGGGCCGGGCGGCCTCCTCGGCGGTGCGGGCCGAACCTGCGTGCCGTACGCCGGCCTTGTCGAGGGCGTCGAGGGTGCGGGCGATGCCGGCGGCGCCGTCGTCGAGGGTGTGGTTGGAGGCGGTGGAGCAGCCGTCGTAGCCGGTGGCCTTCAGGGCGGCGGCGACCTCGGGCGGGGACTTGAAGGCGGGATAGCCGGTGTAAGGGCCGCCGGACCGGCCGTACACGGTCTCCATGTGGCACAGGGCCAGTCCGGCGCCGGATACCTGGGGCTTGACGGCGGCGAACATGGGCCGGAAGTCGTAGCCCCGGCCGCCCGCGTCGGCGGCGGCCCGGCGGATGATCGAGTCGTGCGGCAGGACGTCGCCGGTGGCGACGAGGGTGAAGCCGGTGCCGGCCGAGGCGCCGCCGGCGGCGGCCGAGGGGACGCGGGGGCGCTCGGCGTCCTGGGGCGGGGGCGCGGCGGTGCGGGGCGGGCGGTCGGCGGCGCTGCAGCCGGTCGCCGCGGCGAGGAGCAGGGCGGCGAGGGCGACCGCGCCGGGTCTGGTGCGCTGGGACATCGTGCGGGCTCCGGAGGCTCGACGGTTGCGGTATGACAATCCGATCTTCGATCTGGTGATCAAGCTCCGCACGGGAGAATCCGGCAGTCAAGGGTCAAGGCCGCACAGGCCGTGAAACGCACCAGAACGGACCCAGCGCCTCCGGATGACCGCTCATCGCACCATTCGTCGCGCGGTGCGACCGCTCGGCGCAGACCGTTGTGCGTCACCTGTCGCTTCGCGTCCGGATGCGCTCGTATACGGCCCGGAACGACCAGCCGCGCCGGTGAGCGAAGAGGTGTGAGCATGACGACGGCCACGACCGACGAACGGGCCCTGGAGGAGCTGCAGCGCGAGCACGGGACCGCCCTGCTCGGCTTTCTGCTGACCCTGACGTACGGGGACCGGCAGCGCGCCGAGGACCTGGTCCAGGAGACCCTGGTCCGGGCCTGGCTCCACCCCGAGGCCTTCCAGGGCCCCTACGAGTCGATGCGCCCCTGGCTGTTCACCGTGGCGCGCCGGCTCGCCATCGACGCGCGCCGCTCCCGGCTCGCCCGCCCCGCCGAGATCGGCGACGACGCGCTGGCCGCGACCCCCGACCCGGCCGACGCCACCGAGTCCGCGGTCGCCGCGCTCGACGTCCGCGCCGCCGTACGGGGGCTCAGCCCCGAGCACCGCGCGGTCCTGGAACGCCTGTACTTCCGCGGGCTCACCGTCAAGGAGGCCGCCGACGACCTCGGCATCCCGGCCGGCACCGTGAAGTCCCGCTCGCACTACGCGCTGCGCACCCTCAGCCACTGCCTGCCGGGCTACAGCCGGCCGCGCCGCCACGCCCTTTCCAGCCCGGCCGCCCGAACCCCACAATGATCCCGTGACGACGCAGACACAGCCCCTGACCCCCGCCGCGGCGCAGCAGATCCTCGCGGACAACTTCGCGCCCTGGGTACTCGATCTCGGCCTGTCGGTGGTCTCCACCGGCGCGGGCGAGGCGGTGCTGCGGCTCCCCTGGTCCGACCGGCTCGCCCGGGAGGGCGGGGGCCTGTCCGGGCAGGCGCTGATGGCGGCCGCGGACACCGCGACCGTCATCGCGGTGGCGTCGGCGCGCGGCGGCTTCGTCCCGATGACGACCGTGCAGCAGTCGATCAGCTTCCAGCGCGCGGTCCTCGGGACCGACGTCCTCGTCCGGGCGCGGCTGACCAAGGACGGCAAGCGGATGGCGTTCGCCGACATCACCATGACGGCGGAGGGCAGCGACGCCCCGGCCGCGCACGCGACCGCCGTGTACGCGCTCCTGGGCTGATCCGGCCGGCCCGCCGGCCGGTCTCCCCCGTCCCGGACGTCCCGCGTGTCAGCGCCCGTCCCACCGGTTCCGTACCGGCGGGCGAACGTATCCGAAACCACACACGCGAGTTGAGTAAAGAGCGACCCGCGCGCGTCTCCTTCGGTGGAGGCTCGTCGCTGAGGTTCCGCATCGAGACGTCCGGGAGAAGGTGGGAGCGTTGCTGCCCGACAGCACCGACGGCCCTGGCCGGGGCGACACGGCCGTCCCCATGGCCTGGCTGTGCGCCGAGTACACGGCCGACGAACTGCTGCGCGTGGGCAGCCTGGTGGAGCCCGGCTCGCTGGAGTACCGGGCCGGCCGGCAGGCGCTCGCGCTCACCATCCACCTGTGCGACGGGGCGGGTTCCGGCGACACGCTGTCCGCGGCGCGGCTCGACGAGTGGCTGAGCCGCACCTCGTACGACCACCCCTGGCCGGACTGGGTCCGCGCGCGGCTGGCCGAGCGAAGCGAGATGGGGGTCCCCCCGGCCGAAGGCTGGGGGAGGGCCGCGCGGCCCTCGGCCGATACGGACGCCGATCTGGCCCTGGCCCGGGAGACCTGGCGGCAGCTGGAGGCCACCCAGCTCCTCGCCGCGGACCTGCGCGGGCTCTCCGCCCCGGGGTTCGGACCCCTGGGCCTGGACGAAGTGGACGAGTCGGCGCAGATCTGGGTGCCGGCCTGGCAACTGGGGCTGCCGCTGGGGCACTTGGCCCTGCACCTCTACTGAGCCGGGCGTTCCCGCGTCTACGGAAGCTGCTGGCCCGGGTGGACGCCGGCCCGGTACTTGGGCAGCCGGACCGTGATCTTCATCCCGGCGCCCACCCCGGTCTCGATGACCAGCCCGTACGCGTCCCCGTACACCTGGCGCAGCCGCTCGTCCACGTTGCACAGCCCGACCCCGGACGAGGGCCGCTCCCCCGCCAGGATGCCGCGCAGCACCGCCGGGTCCATGCCGACGCCGTCGTCCTCGATGGTCACCACCGCCTCGGCGCCCTCGTCGCGGGCGGCGATGGTGACGCGGCGGACGCCCCGGGTGTCCTCCAGGCCGTGCTTGACCGCGTTCTCCACCAGCGGCTGGAGGCACAGGAACGGCAGGGTCACCGGCAGCACCTCGGGCGCGATCTGCAGGGTCACCTTGAGCCGGTCGCCGAACCGGGCCCCGGCCAGCGCCAAGTACTGCTCGATGGACTGCAGTTCGTCGGCGAGCCGGGTGAACTCGCCGTGCTTGCGGAAGGAGTAGCGGGTGAAGTCGGCGAACTCCAGAAGCAGTTCGCGGGCCCGCTCCGGGTCGGTGCGGACGAACGAGGCGATCGCGGCGAGCGAGTTGAAGATGAAGTGCGGGGAGATCTGGGCGCGCAGCGCGCGGATCTCGGCCTCGATCAACCGGGTGCGGGAGCGGTCCAGTTCGGCGAGTTCCAGCTGGACCGAGACCCAGCGGGCGACCTCCGTGGCGGCGCGCACCAGCACCGCCGACTCCTGCGCGCCGTAGGCGACCAGCGCGCCGAGGACGCCCTCCTCGCCGGTGAGCGGGGCGATCACCGTCCAGCGCAGCGGGCAGGCGAGGTCGTCGCAGCCGGAGGGCGCGCTGTGGCTGCGCCCGGAGTCGAGGACGGCCGCGACCTGCGCCATCACGTGCTCGCGGTGGTGGTCGCCGCCGGGCCCGTCCCAGGCGAGCACGGCCCCGCGGTCGGTCAGGCAGAGCGCCTCGGTGCCGAGCAGCGAGCGCAGCCGGCCGGCGGCCTTGCGCGCGGTGTCCTCGGTGAGCCCGGCGCGCAGCGGCGGCGCGGCCAGCGAGGCGGTGTGCAGGGTGTGGAAGGTGGCCCGCTCCACGGGGGTGCCGAGGTCCAGTCCGTCGCGGTCGCCGCGCCGGCCGGAGACCCGGCCGGCCGCGAACCCCACGGCCAGCAGCAGCACTCCGGCGACGGCAAGGGCCGCGTACCCGATCCCGCTCACCGCTCGGCCCTCTCCGCGCGCTCGTGCGGCGGCCGGTCGAGGAGGTCCTCCGGCAGGTGCAGACGGGCCAGGATCGCCGGGGTGCCCTGCGGTATCCGGTGCGGGGTCGCCAGCGAGACGAGGACCATGCTGAGGAAGCCCAGCGGCACGGACCAGACCGCGGGCCAGGCCATCAGCGTGTGCGGCCAGCCCTCGGGGGCGAGCCCCGCCCGCGTGGCCATCACGGCCGTCAGCGCCGAACCGCCGCCGAGCAGCAGCCCGGCGGTCGCGCCCGGCGGGGTCAGCCGCCGCCACCAGATGCCCAGCACCAGCAGCGGGCAGAAGGAGGACGCCGAGACGGCGAAGGCCAGACCGACCGCGTCCGCGACGGGGACCTTGCTGGCGAGCACGCTCGCGGTCAGCGGCACCGCCACGGACAGCACGGTCGCGAGCCGGAAGTGCCGCACCCCGCGGGACGGCAGCACGTCCTGGGTGATCACCCCGGCGACGGACATCGTCAGCCCCGAGGCCGTCGACAGGAAGGCGGCGAACGCCCCGCCGGCGAGCAGCGCGCCGAGCAGGTCGCCGGCGAGACCGCCGATCATCCGGTCCGGCAGCACCAGCACCGCCGCGTCGGCGGCCCCGGTGAGGGCGAGGTCGGGGGCGTAGACCCGGCCGAGCGCGCCGTACACCGGCGGCAGCAGGTAGAACGCGCCGACGAGGCCCAGCACGACGAGCGTGGTGCGGCGGGCGGCCCGGCCGTGCGGGCTCGTGTAGAAGCGCACGGCGACGTGCGGCAGGCCCATCGTGCCGAGGAAGGTCGCGAGGATCAGCCCGTACGTGGCGTACAGCTGGTGGCCGTCGCGGTCGCCGGCCAGCGGCTGCGACCAGCCGAGGGGGTCGTCCCCGGTGGCCGTCCGCTCCGGCACGGCGGCGCCCTCGGGGAAGGCGAGGGTGGTGCCGGACTCGATGCGGTGCGCGCCCGGGCGCAGCGTGGTCCGGCCGCCGTCGTACGCGGTGCCGTCGACCCGCCCGGTGACGTCGAGCGTGAGCGGTTCCTGAACCTCGACGCGCACGGTGTCGCCGAACCGTACGACGGTGTGCTCGCGGAACACGGCGGGCGCGTCGAACCGGGCCCGCGGGGCGTCGTCGCCGGCCCAGGCGGCGGCCAGGAACAGCGCGGGCACCAGCAGGGCGGTGAGCTTCAGCCAGTACTGGAACGCCTGCACGAACGTGATGCTGCGCATCCCGCCCGCCGCGACGATGCCGGTCACCACCAGCCCGACGACCAGGCCGCCGACCCAGTCGGGCGCGCCGGTGAGGATCTCCAGGGTGAGCCCCGCGCCCTGGAGCTGCGGCAGCAGGTAGAGCCAGCCGATGCCGACCACGAACAGGCTGGCCAGCCTGCGCACGTGCGGGGACTCCAGCCGGGCGTCGGCGAAGTCGGAGAGCGTGTACGCGCCGGAGCGGCGCAGCGGGGCGGCGACGAGGACGAGCAGCACGAGATAGCCGGCCGTGTAGCCGACCGGGTACCAGAGCATGTCCGGGCCCTGCAGCAGCACCAGGCCCGCGATGCCGAGAAAGGAGGCCGCGGAGAGGTACTCGCCGCTGATCGCGGCGGCGTTGAGACCGGGTTTGACGGTCCGGGAGGCCACGTAGAAGTCGGAGGTGGTGCGGGAGATGCGCAGGCCGAGGCCGCCGATGAGGACCGTGGCCACGGTGACGGCGGTGACCGCGACCACCGCGTACGTCTGGTTCACGGCCGGTTCACGTCTCGACGAGGCCGGTGAAGTCGCGCTCGTTGCGCTCGGCCCGGCGGACGTACCAGTGCGCCGTCGCCCAGATCACCGGGTACACGCCGACGCCGAGCGCCGCCCAGACCACGCCCTGCGGCGCGGGCAGCGCGAGCAGCAGCGGCAGCGAGCCGACGAGCAGGACCAGCGCGGCCAGTGCGGTGAGGGCGGCGCGCAGCTGGCTGCGCATCAGCGAGCGGACGTAGGTGTGTCCGATGGTGGTGTGCTCGTTGATCTCCGACCGCGCGGGCGGATGCCCCGGGGGCCGGCGCGCGGCGCGCGGCACTCCGGTGACGATCTCCCGGCGGGGCTGGGGCTCTGGCATCCAGCGGAGTCTACGCAGCGGTCCTCGGCCGGGACCAGGGGCCGTGACCGGACTGTTTCCGCCGGTCAGCCGCGCACGTGGCGCATGAGGAGGTCCCTGAGCTGACGGGCGTGGCGGCGGCTGACGGCCAGCTCGGCCGTCCCCACGCGGACGGTGGTCGCGCCGCCGTCCATGCGCAGTTCGTCGATCCGGTCGAGCGCGACGAGATGGCTGCGGTGGATGCGGACGAAACCGCGGGCCGCCCAGCGCTCCTCCAGGGTGGAGAGCGGGATGCGGACGAGATGGCTGGCGTCGGCGGTGTGCAGCCGGGCGTAGTCGCCCTGCGCCTCGACGTACGCGATGTCGCCGATGGGGACGAAGCGGGTGACGCCGCCGAGTTCGACGGGTATCTGGTCGGTCGGCGCGCCGGGCACGGTGCTCGCGTGGACCTGCTCGTGCACCCGCCGGACGGCCTCGGCGAGCCGTTCGCCGCGGACCGGCTTGAGCACGTAGTCGACCGCCTCCAGGTCGAAGGCCTGGACGGCGAAGCCCTCGTGGGCGGTGACGAAGACGATCAGCGGCGGGCGGGCGAAGCCGGCCAGGAGCCGGGCCACGTCGAGACCGGTGAGCCCGGCCATGTGGATGTCGAGGAAGACGACGTCGATGGCGTCCTCGCCGTCCGGGCCCGCCTCCAGCGCCCGGCCGATCCGCCGCAGTGCCTCCGTGGCGGCGGTGGCGCCCTCCGCGCTGCGCACCCGGGGATCGGAACGCAGCAGGTAGAGCAGTTCCCCGAGGGCCGGTTCCTCGTCGTCGACGGCCAGTACGCGCAGCATGGTGTCGGAGTGTAGGCGGCGGTGCGACGGTTGAGCACGGGGGCGGTCCGGTCCGTATTGCAAGGTGTGAGCGGAGTGAACGGGGCGGCCCCCGAGGGACACCGGGACGCGGCGGCGTACGCGCTGGGCGTACTGGAGCCCCAGGACGCGCTCCGCTGCGCCGAGCACCTGGCAGCCTGCAAGCCCTGCGCCCGCGAGCACGCGGCCTTCGCCGCGCTGGCGTCGGCCCTGGCGGAACTGGTCCCGCCGACGGAGCCGGCTGCGGGCCCGCCCCCGGTCACCGCCCGCGCGACGGTCCGGCGCAGACGCTGGGCGGCCCGCGCGGTGGCCTGGCCGTCGGTGGCGGCGGTGCTGGCGGTGGCGGTCCTCCTCGGCGACAGGACCCCGGAAGCGGTCCGCTTCACCACGACCGACCGCGCCACGGGCGTGACGGCCTCCGCCTCCCTGGAGGACCGCGGCTGGGGGGCGGAGGTGGGCCTGAAGGTGACCGGCCTGCGGGGCGTGTGCACCCTGTACGCGGTGGACGCCTCCGGCCACGAGCACCCCCTGGCCACCTGGCGCTCGGAGGCCGGCGAAGCCCCCGCGATCGAAACGGCGGCCCCGCTCCACCCCACGGACATCACCCACCTGACGGTCCGCGACGCAGCGGGAACCCACCTCGCGGACCTACGCCGCTGACTCCCGCGACCGACGGCCCGAAAAGCAGGGTGCGAGCGGCTGAGTCGGGGTGATAGGCAAGCGACGTGACTGAGACTCCCGCGTATTCCGCCCTGCTGCACCTGATCGACGAGCGGTCGGCCGCCTTCAGAAGCGCGGTCGCCGCCGCGCCCAGCCTTGACGCTCCGGTGCCGTCCTGCCCCGAGTGGACGTTGTTCGATCTGGTGCGGCACCTGGGTACGGGCCAGCGCTGGTGGGCCGCGATCGTCGCCGCGGGCCCGGCCGAGGCTCCGCCGGCCAAGGATGCCGCGGAGGTGCCGCGCGAGCGCGAGGCGCTGCTGGCCTGGTACGCCGAGTCGAACGAGCTCCTGCTGAACACGCTGCGCGAGGCCGGCCCGGAACGCGCGTGCTGGACGTGGTGGAGCGCCGGGGTGTCGCCGGCGAATGCCCGGGGCGTGGCCCGGCGCCGGGTGCACGAGGTGCTGGTGCACACGTACGACGCCCAGCTCGCGGCAGGCGCCGTCCAGCCGATGCCGGCGGACGTCGCGCTCGACGGCGTGGCCGAGTTCCTCGACACCTGCAACTCCACCCCGGCGGCCTGGCCGCACGAGCCCGCCACCATCCATTACCACGCCACCGAGGGCCGCTCCTGGCTCCTCACGCTGGACGGCACCGGCGCCTGGCCCGCACCCCTCACGGACGACGCCGCGCCCGCCTCCGCTTCGGCCACGGGCACGGCCGAGCAACTGCTCCTCTTCGTCTGGGGCCGCCTCACGCTGAACGACCTGAAGATCGAGGGCGACCACCAGGTGTTCGAGCGGCTGATCGCCTGGGAGCCCGAGGAGTGACCCGCCACCACCGGCGGACGGCCTCGACGCACCGACGACATTTGTACAAGACCGAGGTCCGGCAGCCCCGGCATCCTCCCGCGTATGGCTATCCACGACGTTCAGCATGTGCACGGGATGCACGTGACCCACGACGGCCCGCGGGAGGCGCCGCCGCTCGTGCTCATCCACGGGTCGGGGGCCTCGGGCAGCTCCTGGGGCCCGATCATGCCGGCACTGGCCGGCCGGCATCACGTCATCCGGATCGACCTCCCGGGCCACGGTCAGTCCCCGCCCGCGGCGTCGTACGACGTGACCGAGCAGGCGGCGAGGCTGGCCGAGGCGCTCGATGAACTCGGCCTTCGTCCGGTCACCGTGGCCGGGCACTCCAGCGGCGGGTACATCGCCACGGCCCTCGCCGAACAGCGCCCGGACCTGGTGGGTTCGCTCGCACTGATCAGCAGTGGCCCGAGTCCCGACGCTCTCCTGCCGCAGCCCGTCCTCCTTCGGGTCCTGATCGACCCGCCGCTCGGCCCGCTTCTCTGGAGAGTCCGTTCCGACGCGATGCTCCGCCGGGGGGTGACCGCGGTGTGCAACCGCCCGGTGGACGTCCCGGACGACCTGGTCGCCGACGTACGGGGCATCGGCTACCGCACGTTCAGGACGGTGCTGCGCCACAACGGCGCGTACATCGCCGAGAGGAGCGTACCCGCGCGCCTGACCGCACTCGACGTCCCTGTTCTGGTGATCTTCGGCGCTGCCGACCCTCGCTGGGATCCGTCTTCGGCGCACGACTACGACACGGTGCCGAACGCGCGAGTCGAGCAACTGCGCGACGTCGGGCACTTCCCCATGCTCGAAGCGCCGGAGGAGACGGCCGAGTTGCTGCTGCGCTTCGCAGAGACGGGCCGCTGACGCCCATCGCCTAGCCTGGTGCTGTGAAGTCCACCGCATCACCACCTGACTGGGCGTCGGTGGAGGTCGTCGTGCCCCGGCAGCCGGGTCGGCTGCCGGGGGTCAGCATGGCCGGCTTCCGCCTGAGTGCTCCGGCGCGCGCGGACATCGCCATGGTCGCGCACCCCTCGGTCACTCTGTTCGTGGACCTGAGCGACAGCCTCGTCTACGACGCCCACGGCCGGCGCGAAAGCGGCAGCGCGGTCGTCGGACTGGTACCGGGCGACCTTCGGCTCGGCGACCGGGCGGCCGGGGGGATCGAGTGCCTCCAGATCCGGTTGTCGCCGGTTCTGGCGGTCGCGGTGTTCGGCGCATCGACCGACCTCAGCGGGACGGTGGTCGCCCTGGAGGATGTCTGGGGCCGCGACGCCGGGCGAACCGAGGAAAGGCTGCGGGCCGCCGCGTCGTGGGACGAACGGTTCACGATCGCGGCGGATGCCCTCGGCCGACGGATGAGCGCCCGCCCGTCGCTCGATCCGGAGGTCGCCGCCGCCTGGTGGCTGATGCGCACCAGCCGGGGACGGGTGCGCGTCGACAGCCTTGCGAGCGAGGTGGGGTGGAGCCGTAAGCGCCTGTGGTCCCGCTTCCGGTCCCAGATCGGCCTCACCCCCAAGCACGCCGCCCGGCTGGTGCGCTTCGATCACGCCGCCCATCTCCTCGCGGCGGGTGACGCCGCCGCCCGGGTGGCGGCCGAAAGCGGCTACGTCGACCAGGCCCATCTCCACCGCGAGGTCAAAGCGTTCACCGGGCTGACACCCACCGCCGTGGCCGCTGCGCCGTGGCTCGCCATCGACGACGTCGCGTGGCCGACCTCGTTCGCTCCTACTTGAGAAGACGGGAAAGCCTTCGGTCGGCCAGCGGTTTGCCGCCGGTCTGGCACGTGGGGCAGTACTGGAGGGAGGAGTCGGCGAAGGAGACCTCGCGGATGGTGTCGCCGCAGACGGGGCAGGGCTCGCCCGTGCGGCCGTGGACGCGCAGGCCGCTCTTCTTCTCGGCCTTCAGGCGGCCCGCCGCGAGGCCGTGGGACCGGGTCACCGCGTCCGCGAGGGTGCTGCGCAGGGCCTCGTACAGCGTGGCGGTCTCCTCGTCGGTGAGGTTCTGCGTGGGCTTGAAGGGGGACATCTTCGCGGCGTGCAGGATCTCGTCGCTGTACGCGTTGCCGATGCCGGCGATCAGGCTCTGGTCCCGCAGGGCGCCCTTGAGCTGGCGGCGTTCGCCCTTCAGGAGCGTGGTGAAGGCGGCCAGGTTGAAGTCCTCCGCCAGCGGGTCGGGCCCGAGGCGCGCGACGCCGGGGACGTCGGCGGGGTCGCGGACGAGGTGGACCGCGAGGCGCTTCTGCGTGCCGGCCTCGGTGAGGTCGAAGCCGTCCCCACCGGTGAGCGCGACCCGCAGCGCCAGGGGGCCCTTGCCGGGCCGGGGCGTCCCGGAGGGCAGGACGTCCTTCCACTGGAGCCAGCCGGCCCGCGCCAGGTGGATCAGCAGGTGCAGTCCGCCGGCCTCGATGTCGAGGAACTTGCCGTGCCGCGCGACCGAGGTGACCTCGGCGCCCTCGACGGCGGTGAGCGGAGGGTCGTACGTCTTGAGCACGCTGATCGCGGCGGGCAGGACGCGGGCGATCTCCTTGCCCACGAGGTGGGCGTCGAGGAACTCGCGCAGTGCTTCGACCTCGGGCAGTTCCGGCATGTCTCCACCCTGCCGCACGGACGGTGCGACCGCTCTCCCCCGGCCTCCGGCCGGGGGTACCCCGCCCCTGTCATGCTCTGGGGCCCGGCACCCGGCTCAGGTTCCGGGGAGGATACGGCGCGTCTCGTAGGCCCACATCGCGATCTCGACCCGGTTGCGGGCGCCGAGCTTGGCCATCAGGCTCGCCAGATGCGTCTTCACCGTGCTGAGGCTGATGTGCAGCGCGTCGGCGATCTCGGTGTTGGTCAGCCCGCGGGCGACGGCGAGGAGCACCTGCTCCTCGCGGGCGGTGACGGGGGAGACCGGCTGGGCCGCGGGCCGGCCGGCGGGCAGGTCCGCGAACGCCTGGAGCAGACGGACGGTGACGCTGGGCGCGATGAGCGCCTCACCGTCGGACGCCGACCGTACGGCCTGGGCCAGAAGGTCCGGTCCCGTGTCCTTGAGGAGGAATCCGCGGGCGCCGGCACGCAGTGAGCCGTAGACGTACTCGTCGAGGTCGAACGTGGTGATGACGACCACGGCCAGCGGGTCGGCGACGCCCGGGCCGGCGACCAGCCGGGTGGCCTCGAGCCCGTCGAGCACGGGCATGCGGATGTCGAACAGGCAGACGTCGGGGCGCAGTTCGCGGGCCAGACGTACCGCTTCCCGTCCGTCGGCGGCCTCGCCGACCACCTCGATGCCGGGCTGCGCGTTCAGCATGATCCGCAACCCGGTGCGGATGATCGTCTGGTCGTCAGCGACGAGGACGCGAATGGACACCGCTCTCGCTCCTCGCTCTCGGCAGTTCGGCGTCGACATGCCAGCCCCGCTCGGTACCCGGGCCGGCTCGTAGTGTGCCGCCGAGCAGCGTCGCGCGCTCGCGCAATCCGGTAAGTCCGTATCCGTCGCGACCCCGGCCGGTGCGCCGGCCGTTGTCGCGCACGCTCACCCGCACCATGTGCCGTTCCGCGGCGACCCGGACGACAAGCTCGGTCGCGTCGACGGCGTGGCGCAGCGCGTTGGTCACCGACTCCTGCACGATCCGGTAGACGGCCGCGTCCACGGCCGGAGGCAGTGCGTCCAGTTCGCCGTCGAGCCCCAGGTCGACCCTGAGGCGACCACCCGGGGTGCGCACCAGGCGCTCCAGATCCGCGACTCCGGCAGGGGGCGCCAACTCGGCGCCGACCCCGCGGTCGCGCAAGGCGGCGACCATGGCGCGCATTTCCTCCAGCGTGCGCGCCCCTTCCTCCTCGACCCCCTCCAGCGCCTCGACGGCGGCGGACGGGTCGGCGCCCGCGAGCACCCGGCCCGCCTGGGCGATGATCACCATGGCCGAGACGTGGTGGGCCACCGTGTCGTGCAGTTCGCGGGCGAGCTGCTCGCGCTCGCGGGAGCGGACCTGCTCCAACTGCCGCTCGCGAGCGGTCACCCGGAACCGCACCGCGGCCCCGACCACGCCGGGCAGCAGCAGGAAGACGAAGCCCACGACCTTCTCGAAGACCGGGGTCCCGTCCGTGACGACACACAGCGCGCCGACCGCCATGATCACCGCGCCGCCCAGCACGATCTCGCGTCCCGACCCCCACCGGGGCAGCGCGTACACCAGCACGAGCACGACCGCGCCCGTGTACAGGCCGACGGGCTCGGGCGGTGCGGCGACGAGCGAGGCCACCGGAAGCAGGCTCACCGAGCCGAACGCCAGCGTCACCATCGCCAGCGGGCGGGTCCGACGCCAAAGGAGCAGCAGGCACAGCCATACGGCGAGCACCACCGCCACCGGCCGCCACACGACGTCCTCGCGCAGGGTGGCCTCCAGCACCACACCGGCAAGGCCCGCAGCGAGCAGCGCCCAGTCCCGCCACACCCGGGCGGGCGCGCCGGGCGGCCGGGGTTCGGTCCACAGGCTTCGCAGGTCGTCTCGGAGCACGGTTCTCAGCTTAGGGACCGCGCCGTGCCGCGCATCGGCCGAAAGGACGGGTCGTCACTCCGCCCCGGGGCCGACGGATCCGCGGCCCGCGGGCCGATGCCGCGGAGCGCCGTGGCGACGAGCCTCGGCATCGGCGGCCGTACAAGGACGGCCGACGAGGTGGTTGGAGGACCCCATGCTCTCGAAAGCCCTCTTGCGCCTGGGCGCAAGCGCCGCCCGCCATCCCTGGCGGGTGATCGCGGCATGGCTGGTCGCCGCCACGCTCGCCGTCCTCGCCGCCGTCGCCTTCGGGGGGCGGACCGCGGACTCGATGACCGCTCCGGGACTGGACTCCCAGCGGGCCGCGCAACTGATCGAGCGGGCCGGCACCGGCCAGGAAGGGATGACCGCCCAGGTGGTCGTCTCCCCCCTCGACGAGAATGCGACGTTCTTCGACAGCGGCAGTGCGCGCACCGCTCTCACACGGCTGCAGACCGAGGTGCGGCGGCTGCCGCACGTGCTCGGCACCAGCGACCCGGCGGGGGCCCTCGACGCGGGCGGGGACACCACCGTGCGCCGCGGGCTCGTCTCGGCCGACGGGCGGATCGCGGTCGTCCGGGTGCAGTACCCCGACCAGAGCCGGCTGTCGGCCGAAGACCTCGACGCCCTCGTCGATCTCGGCGACCGGCTGCGCGCCGAACTGCCCCTGCGCATCGAGATGGGCGGGAACCTCTTCTACGCCTTCTCCGACCCCGACGGCGGCGTGAGCGAGTTGATCGGCCTCCTGGCCGCGGCCGCGATCCTGTTCCTGGCGTTCGGTTCGCTCGTCGCCGCCGCGCTGCCGATCGGCATGGCGGTCTTCGGGCTGACCGTCGGGGTCGCCACGATGACGGTACTGGCGGGGGTCACGGACGTCCCCGCCTTCGCACCGGTCCTGGGCAGCATGGTCGGGCTCGGAGTGGGCATCGACTACGCGCTGTTCGTGCTCGCCAGGCACCGGGAGTACCTCGCGTGCGGGCTCGATCCGCGGGCGGCGGCCGGACGAGCGGTGGCCACGGCGGGGCGGCCGGTGGTCTTCGCCGGCGGCACCGTCGTCGTGTCGATCCTCGGCCTGGCGGTCGCGGACGTGCCGTTCATGACGGTGGGCGGGGTCGCCGTCTCGATCGTCGTCCTGATCATGGTGCTCGCGTCGGTGACGCTGCTGCCGGCCTTCCTCGGCGCCGCCGGCCCACGCCTGGCCCGGGCCGGCCGGATCGGCCGGGCTCTGCAGACCAGGAAGCCGGGCCGACTCGCACGGCGGCAGGCTCCGGCGGCAGGCGCCGCCCACGCCGCCGGGTGGCGCCGCTGGATCGGGCACGTCGGCCGGCACCCGGTGCCGTACGCGGTCGGCGCCGCGGCACTGCTGCTGACGGCGACGCTGCCCGTGCTCGGCCTGCGCGTCGGACTGCCCGACGACGGCTCGCTGCCCCAGAGCCGTACCGAGCGCCGGGCCTACGACCTCGTCGCCGAGGGATTCGGCCCGGGTACCAACGGTCCCCTCGTCATCGCCGCGGACCCCACCGGTGATCCGGGCGTGCTGGACCGGCTCGTCGGGGCGGTCGCGGCGGATCCGGGCATCGCATCCGTCGCGCCGACGCACATCGATCGGGCCACCGGCATCGCGACCCTCGTGGTGTTCCCGACCACCAGCCCTCAGGACAGGGCCACGGCCGACACCATCGCCCGGCTGCGCACCGACGTGCTGCCCACGGCGATCGGGCACGGCCCGGCCAGGGCCCACGTCGGCGGCGCCGCCGCGAGCCTGTCCGATGTCGGCCGACGCACCAGCCAACGCCTGCCGGGGTTCGTCGCCGCCGTGCTGGCGATGTCGTTCCTGCTGCTGATGCTGGTCTTCCGCTCGATCCTCGTACCGCTCAAGGCGGTACTGCTGAATCTGCTGAGCATCGGCGCGTCCTACGGCATCATGGTCGCGGTCTTCCAGTGGGGCTGGGGAGACACGCTCATCGGGCTGGAAGCGACGGTTCCGATCGTGTCGTTCATCCCGATGTTCCTCTTCGCCATCCTGTTCGGCCTGTCGATGGACTACGAGGTGTTCCTCCTCTCCCGCGTGCGCGAGGAGTACCTGCGCACCGGCGACAACGCCACGGCGATCGTGGAGGGCGTCTCGCGCACCGCCCGGATCATCACCTCGGCCGCCCTCATCATGGTGGCGGTCTTCCTGTCCTTCGCCGTCGCCGACGACCCCTCCACCAAGATGTTCGGGCTCGGCCTGGCCACCGCGATCCTCATCGACGCCACGGTCGTGCGCATGGTGCTGGTGCCGGCGACCATGACACTCCTCGGCCGGGCCAACTGGTGGCTGCCGAAGTGGCTGGACCGGCTGCTTCCCCGCGGCCCGGTCGGCACCGACGACACCCGCGCCGAATCCACGGGTGCGGCCCCCCTTCCAGGACGGGGATGAACCGCGGGCTGTCCGCTGGCCGACCTGAGGGACCGTCGGCTTCGCGAACCGGGTCCGTCGCACCAGTCGTGCGACGGACCCGGGGCAGCGGACCGGCAGGGTCAGAGGGTGAGCGTCCAGGTGTCGAGGGTGCCGGTGTCCTGGGCGGCGGTGTCCTGGACCCTGAGCTTCCAGGCGCCGTTGCGGACCTCGGACGAGAGGTTCGCGGTGTAGATCTCGTCGATGTTGTCGGCGCTGTCGTTGCCGGAGGCGCTCTTGAGCCGGTACGCGGTCCCGTCCGGAGCGACCAGGTCGACCGTCAGGTCACCCCGCCAGGTGTGCTTGACGTGGACCTCCACCTTGCTCGTCGCCGACGCACTGCCCGAGCAGCCCGAGATGTCGATCGTGCTCGTCACCGCGGCTCCCGCGTCGGGTATCGCCACGTCCCCACCGTTCGTACCGGTGCACCCGACCGGCGTCGGCGTCGTGCCGCCACCCCCGTAGGGATCGCCCGCCTTGTCCGCCGCATAGGTCAGCATCGGCTTGACCTGGTTCCAGAACGTGCTCTGGCAGGAGTATGCCGGGTGGAACCCGCCGCACGTGCCGCTGCTGGGCCCGACCTCCCAGGTGAAGCTGGGCACGCCGAGCTGGTCGTACGCCCAGTCGTCGTGGCCGCCGCTGGCGTCGTAGAGGATCTCGCCCGGCTGGCCGTACTGCCAGCCGCCGGCCAGCGTGGCCATCTCCTTGGCCATCAGCCGCAGTGCGGCGTCGTTGCCGCTGTCGGTGGCGGCGTCGAAGCCCCAGGGGAACAGCACCATGTTCGAGTAGCTGTGCATGGTGACGAACATGCCCTTGGTGTCGGCGGCGGCCGCCGTGCCGTCGCCCGTCCCGCGGGTGTCCGGGAACAGCTTGCGGTACAGGGCCTGGAGGGCCTTGTTCTCGGTCTCCGAATCCGCCGACGGGCCCTTGTAGACCTGGTCGCACGGGTTGGAGCTGGTGCTCGCGCCGCCCCAGTGACTGCCGTTGTTGCGGTTCAGGTCGACGCCGCTGCCGGAGCTCGGGCCTTCCGAGCAGGTGGTGGTCGAGTGGCTGTGGTCGGCGTTCTTCCTGTGCCACTGCTGGCCGGTGTTGCCGCCCATGAAGCCCTGCTGGACCATGTCGACGCCGTCGGGGTTGCCGATCGGCACCACCCAGACCTCGCGGGTGTCGAGGATCCTGGTCGCCGTCGCGTCGGTGCCGTAACCGTCGGTCAGGTAGTCGATCCAGCGGTAGGCCATGTCGCCGGTCGTCAGCTCACGGGCGTGCACCTGCGCCTGGACGAGGAAGCGCGGCTTGGTGGAGTTCGGCGTCAGCTGACAGTCGCCGGTCTGCTTCTTGGTGAGGCAGATGGCCTTGAGGTCGTACCCGTTCGGCCTGCCCGTGGCCTTGCGCCACGAGTCACCGACGTCATAGACCGTGGCGAGGGCGGCGTGGTCGGTGGCGACCTGGTCGAGGTGCGCGTACTGGGCGTTCACGGTGCGATAGCCGCCGTTGTACGTCTCCTCGACCAGCGCCTCCGTCAGTCGCGACGCCTGCCCGCTGCGCTTCGGCGGCTCCCACGGCGCGGGCGCCAGCTTCTGCTCCACCTTCACGTGCAGCCCGGCCGCCCTGAGGTCCATGGCGGTGGCGGCGTCACCGAGGACGAACAGGTCGTCCCCGTCGCGGTCCTCGATCAGATCGAAGCCGGCGAGCTTGTTCTGCGGCACATGCGCGCCGCCGGTGATGCGGTAGACGTACGCGTGAGCGTCCGGGGCGGCGGTGGCGGCGGCGGTCTTCTCGGGCGACGCCGCCATGCCGTAGCCGGTTCCGGCCACGACGGCGGCCGCGGTCGCGGCCGTGACGAGCCAGTGGGTGAACTTCACTTGCACAGGAACCTCATTCGCCATGAGAGGGTGCCATCGTGGTGACCGGGTCATCCGTGGCCCGTGGGGGGTTGACGGCGGGGCAGGCAGCCAGGCCCGGCAGGGCGGCGGCTGGGATTGCGCACAAGGATTGGTCACCGCTGAACTTCCTGTAAATCGCCGCGCGTTTCCGGTCTCGGACAATGTCCGAATGGGCCGGGACGAGGGGGGCAGGACGGGTCGAATCGCTCACGGTCACGGCTTCGGGTCCCTGGCTTCCCCTGGCCGGATCTTGACGTCTGATCGGACGCGCCCCTAGGGTCCCGATGCATCCGGCGCCCCACCCCCGACGTCGGGAGATTCACGTGTTCCTGTTGGAGCCGGTCGGCCTCGGACGGATCGAGAGCGACACGTACGTCGCCCTGCTCGACCTCAAGCGAGCGGACGAGGGCCAACTGGCCGCGAGCACGGGTGTCTCCCTCACGGACATGCGGCGCGCGATCCGGCGGCTCCTCGACGACGGACTCGTCCAGCAGCTCGGATTCGAACCCGCCCGCTATGCCCCCGTCGCGCCCGACGAGGCCCTCGCCGCTCTGATCACCCGGCGCCGCGGCGACCTGGCCAGAATGCAGCTGCACATCGAGGAGCTGGCGGACCGACTGCGCAGGGACACCCGGTCCGGCCGCCGGAACGCTCCCCCGGTGGAGCGGATCGAAGGCGAGGACGCCGTGTTCGCGGCGGTGGCCAGGATCCAGCTCCAGGCACGCGAGGAGATCATCGCCGTCGACTGTCCGCCCTACGTGGGCGGCCAGAGCAATCCCAACGACCTCGAACTCAGCCGCCTGGCAAACGGGGTGGCCTACCGGTTCATCTACTCCGACGAGGCACTGGCATCACCGGGGCACGTGGCGGACATGCGGCGGTGCACGGAGGCCGGCGAGCAGGCCAGGATCCTGCCGGACGTCACGCTGAAGATGGTCGTCGCGGACCGCCGCACGGCGCTGCTCCCCGTCTCCTACGACGATCCCGCACCCGACGCACGGCTGCTGGTGCACGACTGCGCGCTCGTCGACGTCCTCGTGCACTGTTTCGAGAGCCTGTGGGCCCGGGCCACGCCGGTCGACGCGCCCCACACGGAGTGCGGACCTTCCGCCCGGGACCGCCAGTTGCTCACCCTGCTGGCCTCGGGCATGAAGGACCGGACGATCGCACGGGCACTGGGCGTCACGGAGCGGACCGTCGGCCGGAGGCTGACGGAACTGATGGCCGTACTGGGCGCGGAGACCCGGTTCCAGGCGGGTGTGCAGGCGGCGCGGAAGGGCTGGATCTAGGAGTCCCGCGCGCCTCTTGCCTCACCCCGCCCCCGCTCGGGTGACGCCGGCATCGCTTCGCTCATCGTCCCGCGAGCGCGTCGAGTTCGGCGGCGAGGCCGTCCGCCAGGGCGTCCAGGTCCGGGACCGCCTTGCCGTCCGCGACCAGGCCGATGTGCACCTGTCCGGCGTACGGGGACATGGCCACGGCGAGGGCCTGGCCGCGGGCCAGCGGGGCCATCGGGAACAGGGCCCGCAGCGGCGCGCCGCCCAGGGAGAGCGCCGAACGGGGCAGCGGCACATTGGTGACCAGCAGGTCGAACAGCATGCGGGCCGCCCCGGAGGCGAGCGGCGCGCCGAAACGGTGCGCGAGGGGCGGCAGTTGGTCGGCGAGGACGGCGACCGCGCCGGCGCCGCGCAGCGGGCCCGCGGCCTTGTTGCGGTCCATCGCGGTGCGGACGGCCGCCAGCCGGGCGCGGGCGTCGGGTTCGGTGACCGGCAGCGCGAGGAGGTACGCGGAGAGCCGGTTTCCGGAGTCGGGGGCGGTGCCGGGGCGCCGGCGGGAGACGGGGACCAGGGCACGCGGGTCGCTCGCGGGCAGCGGTTCGCCGCGGCCCTCCATCCAGCGGCGCAGGGCCCCGGCGACGGTGGCGAGCAGCACGTCGTTGGCGGTGCCGCCGCAGACGCGGCGTACGGCGTGCACCCGCTCCTGGTCGAGGACGACGGTGGCGACGGCGCGGGTGCCGCTGGAAGCGGCGGCCAGGGCGTGGGTGCCGCGCGGGTCGAGGCGGCTGGCGCGGACCACGGAGGCGCCGACGCCGACGGCCCGGCCCAGCTCCTCGATCCGGCTGCGCGCGGCGCCGGCGAGCTGCCGGGGCCCGGGCATCCAGGAGCGCGGCGGCACGGAGCGCGGGCGTCGCCCCCCTGCCGTGCGCGCCGCGGCGATCTCGTCGAAGATCCCCGCGCCGATGGCGACGGCGCGCATGCCGTCGGCGAGGGCGTGGTGGAGCTTGACGAGCACGGCGAAGGCCCCGTCAGGTCCGCCGGTGAGCAGGTACATCTCCCACGGCGGCCGGCCGCGTTCCAGGGGCCGTTCCATCAGTTCGCCGGCGAGCCGGGCGGTCTCGGCGCAGAAGTCGGCGCCGGGCAGGGCGACGCGGTGGACGTGCCGGCGGACGTCGAAGCCGGGGTCGGCCTGCCAGGCCTTGCCGCCGACCGGGAGCAGGACGTCACGGACCCGCATGCGCAGCCGCGGGATGGCGGCGGCGCGGCGGGACAGCAGCTCGAGGAGGTCGGAGTCGTCGGGGGCGGGGGCTCCGGCGGCGGGGCCGAAGTGGGCGAGCGCGCCCAGGTGCATGGGGTGCTCGGTGGTCTCGAGGTGCCAGAACGCCAGATCGAGAGGTGCCAGAAGCTCGCTGCTCAACGGTTCCTCATGTCCTCGGAGGGCTGCGGGTTCCGCAGTCAACCCCGTTCGGTCGGTTACGGTCAAGTACGGTCAATTCACTCATTGTTAACGAGGAACTCGCACCAGACGCATTTGCCGCTTCCGCGTGATTCGACGCCCCAGACGTCGGAGAGCCGGTCGACGAGCAGCAGCCCGCGCCCCGACACCCCCGACTCCCCCGCGTCGCGGCGGCGCGGCAGCGCGCTGGAGCGGTCCTCGACCTCCACCCGCAGCCGCGGCTCGGAGCCGGTCAGCATCCGCAGGGTGACGATCGCTCCGCCGTCGGTGTGCATCAGCGCGTTGGTCGTCAGCTCGTCCGCGACGAGTTCGATCTCGTCGGCGCGCGAGCCCGCGCCCCAGGACCGGACCGCCGCGCGGACCATGTGCCGGGCGGCGCGCAGCGCCTCCGGATCGCTCTGGGCGACGTGCTGCTGGAGCCGGCCGCCGGACTTCGGGAAGTACGCGCCCCTGCGGCGCAGCAGCAGAATCGCCACGTCGTCGTCGCCGCCCCGCTCGTCGACGACCTCGCACAGATGGTCGGCCAGCTGGTGGAGCTCCCGCGGCCCGCGGCGCACCAGCTCGGAGAGCCAGTGCAACCCGTCGTCGAGATCGGCGCCGGGCTGCTCGACCAGGCCGTCGGTGTACAGCAGCAGGGTCTGTCCCGGGTCGAGTTCGAGGGCGGTGACCGGGTAGTCGAGCCGCCCGAACTCGGCCGACAGGCCGAGCGGCAGCCCGCCCTGCACGGTCAGCCGCCGGGGCGTGCCGTCGGTGTCCTGGACCAGCGGGTCGACGTGCCCGGCGCGGACGACCTGGACCACCCCGGTCGTCAGGTCCGCCTCCGCGTACGTGCAGGTGGCGAACCGGTCGGTGTCGAGTTCGTGCAGGAAGACCGACGCGCGGGCCATCACGGTCGCCGGGGTGTGGCCCTCCGCCGCGTAGGCCCGCAGCACGATCCGCAGCTGGCCCATGACGGCCGCCGCGTGCGTGTCGTGCCCCTGCACGTCGCCGATGACCGCGCCGACCCGGCCGCCGGGCAGCGGGATGACGTCGTACCAGTCGCCGCCGATGTCCCGGCCGAGCCGGGCGGAGCGGTACCGGACGGCGATCTGCGCGCCCGGCACGTCGGGGATCCGGCGCGGCAGCATGGCCTGCTGGAGCCCTTCGGCGAGGTCGTGCTCCTGCTCGTACAGCATGGCCCGCTGCAGGCTCTGCGCGATGCTGCTGCCGAGCGCCACCAGCAGGTTGCGCTCGTCGTCGGTGAAGCCGGTCTTGTCGCTGTACAGCAGTCCGAGCGCGCCGATCGGGCGGGCCTGGGCGATCAGCGGGAGGTACGCGGCCGCGGTGATCCCGAGGCCGCTGATATGCGGCCAGAGGATGGGGTACGACTCGGCGAAGTCCTGCGCGGTCTCGATGAACCGGGGCGTGAGCGTCCGGACGACCTCGCTCATCGGGTACTGCTCGTCCACCCGGGTGAACCGGGTGCCGGGCACGAACGCGCCGTCGGGCCCCTCCGCCACCAGGTGGATCCGGCCCGACTCCAGCAGACCCATGACGAGGCTGGTCGCGCCGAAGTACTCCAGGCCCTGGGAGTCGTTCAGGAGGTCGATGATGTCCTGCACGGTCCGGGCGTGGGCCAGGGCGGCCGTGGTGCCCTCGACGACGCTGGTGCGGTGGCGGCGGCCCTCGTCGACGACGATCCGGGCGGCGGACTCGGTCAGCTCGTTGGAGGCGTCGCGGACGATGCCGAGGATCCGGCGCGGCCGGCCGTTGCCGTCGCGCCGGATGATGCCCTGGGTGTGGGCCCAGCGCAGCGTGCCGTCGCGGCGGCGGACGCGGAAGTACGCGCCGTAGTCCGCGCTGCCATCCTTGAGCGCGTACGAGACCAGGGCGTCGAGCCGGCGGCCCTCGTCGGGCGGCACGCGCCGGCCGAGGGAGACCGGATCGCCGTCGTACTCGTCGGGGCGCAGGTCGAACACCGCGAGGGCGGAGTCGTCCATGGTCATCGTGCCGGTGTCGAGGTCCCAGTCGAAGCTGCCCATCCGGAACGCGGCGCCGTACTGCGCCATGAAGCAGGACGCCGCGCCCCCGGTCCACCCGTCGCGGCAGTGGTGGCCGGCCTCGTCCGCTCCCCCGTTGCCCGCGTTCATGGGCCCACGCTAGGCGCAGCCCGGTACCCGCGCACGGCGGGCTCCGTGGCGCGGCGGGACGGGGACGGGACGGTGCTCACGGTGGCCTCAGCCCTCGAAGGTCTCCGGCAGCCCGGGCGGGACGACGCCGCCGTCCTCCCCCTCCGGGGCGCTCGGGAAGAGGTCCTCGGGGAAGCCGGGCGGGACCTCGGACTCGGCGGGGCCCTCGGGCTCGGCGGGCGGCGCGTCGGGGGTCACCGGGCTCTCGGGCGACTCCGGCGCGTCCGGGGTCCTCGGGGCCTTGGGCGCCTTCGGGCTCGGCGAGCTGGGGGCGGGGCTCGTCGGCTTCTCGGGGGCGTCGGAGGTGTCGGGGGCCGGCGGGACGGGGACGAGGTCGCAGTCGTCGGGTTCGCACGGCGGGACGACGGCGGGCGACCGGTCCTCGTCGCCGTCGGTGCCGGTCTTCCGCTCGATCCAGGTGTCGTGGACGACGTCCACGATGACCAGGCTCGTGATGACCGTGGTCGTCGGCCGTACGACCACGACCCGGTCGGGGTGGTACGCGGGCCACGGCCGGCCGGTGTGCTTCGCGCCCCGTACGTCGACCGGGGAGCGCAGCGGGTTGCCGCAGGCGCAGCGGACGCGGGGCGTGCCGTACCGGTCGACGAGGACGGCGGTGCCGGCCTGCAGGACGGACTGGAACGCGACCGGCGCGCCGTCGCGGTAGCCGTGGTTGGTGACGCGGGTGTCGGCGCGCAGCACGACGGGGGTGAGTTCGCGCAGCCAGTTCGCGAGGTTCGCCTCGTTGATGCCGGCGCCCTCGGCGAAGGCGCGGGCCAGGGCGGGTTCGGCGGTGAGGTGGGCGACCTGCCGCTCGACGTCGCAGCTGGACTCCGCGCGGGTGCCGCCGTACAGGCCGGGGGTCGAGCCGGTGATCTCGCGCAGCACCTGCACGGAGGCGGTCGGCGAGGGCTCGGGCGTGCCCGGCGGCGGGGTGGGGGCGTCGGTGGAGACGGCGGAGTCGGTGAAGGGGTTGGGGCCCTGGTCGGCGAGCGGCTGCAGCAGGACGTCCCGGGAGTCGGCCGCGGCCGGCTGCTCGGTGACGCGTGCCGTCGCGCAGCCGCCGATCAGGGCCGCCGAGGCGAGCACGGCGAGGACGGCGACGTGGGGTCGGCGTACGGCGAGGGGAAGGCGTACGGCGTCGGGGCGGCGTACGACAGGGGGTCGGCGTACGGCGTGGGGCCGGCGTATCGATGCGCGCACGAGGGTCTCCAGCTCTGCCCGGCATTGCTCCCTCCTGTCTCTCCCATGACCGAACCCGCCGCAAGCGGGACGGTGCGCACGGGCGGCGCGCGGAACGGTCCCGGCGTCCGCGCGGGCGGCGCGCGGCCGGGCCCCGGGGTCGATACTGGAGGGGATGGAGTGGTTCACCGCACCGGACTACTGGCTGAGCCGGATCGTCTTCCAGCGCGGCCTCGCCGTCCTCTACTTCGTCGCGTTCCTGTCGGCGGCGCTGCAGTTCCGGGCGCTGATCGGGGAGCGCGGGATGCTGCCGGTGCCCGCGTTCCTCCGCCGGGCCCCGGCGCGCGCCACGCCCACCCTGTTCCGGCTGCACTACTCCGACCGGCTGTTCGCCGCGGTCGCCTGGGGCGGCGCGGCGGTCGCGCTGGCCCTCGCGGCGGGCGCGGGCGACGCGGTGCCGCTCCTGGCGTCGATGCTGCTGTGGGCCGTGCTGTGGGTGCTGTACCTGTCCATCGTGAACGTCGGGCAGACCTGGTACTCCTTCGGCTGGGAATCGCTCCTCCTGGAGACCGGCTTCCTCGCGGTGTTCCTCGGCAACGACGACGTCGGCCCGCCGATCCTGGTGCTGTTCCTGCTGCGCTGGCTGCTGTTCCGGGTGGAGTTCGGGGCCGGACTGATCAAGATCCGCGGCGACTCCTGCTGGCGGGACCTGACGTGCCTGTACTACCACCACGAGACCCAGCCGATGGCGGGCCCGCTGAGCTGGTTCTTCCACCATCTGCCGCGGCCGCTGCACCGCGTCGAGGCCGCGGCGAACCACGGGGTGCAGCTGGTGGTCCCGGTGCTGCTGTTCACCCCGCAGCCGGTGGCGACGGTCGCCGCGGGGCTGATGATCGCGACGCAGTTGTGGCTGGTTCTGTCCGGCAACTTCGCCTGGCTGAACTGGCTGACCATCGTGCTGGCGCTGTCCGCGGTGGACGGCTCGCTGCTGGTCGGCGACGACCACGTCCAGCCTCAGGCCCCGGTCTGGTACGTGGTGCTCGTCTGCGCGCTCACGGCGCTGGTCCTGGTCCGCAGCTACGGGCCGGTGCGCAATCTGCTGTCCCGGCGGCAGGCGATGAACCGCTCGTTCGATCCGTACCACCTGGTCAACACGTACGGCGCGTTCGGGACGGTCGGCCGGCTGCGGCACGAGATCGTGGTCGAGGGCACGGACGAGCCGGCGCTGCACGAGGGCACGGTGTGGAAGCCGTACGAGTTCAAGGGCAAGCCGACGGACGTGACGAGGCTCCCGCGCCAGTTCGCCCCGTACCACCTGCGGCTCGACTGGCTGATGTGGTTCGCCGCGCTCTCCCCCGGCTACGCCGAGGGCTGGTTCGGCGGCTTCGTGGAACGGCTGCTGGAGAACGACCGCGACACGCTGCGGCTGCTGCACCGCAACCCGTTCCCGGACGCTCCGCCGACGTTCGTGCGGGCGCGCCTGTACCGGTACCGGTTCACCACGTGGCGGGAGCTGCGGGCGACGGGCGCCTGGTGGCACCGCACGTACGTGCGCGAGTACCTGCGGCCGGTCCGCCTGAGCACGCCGGCGGACCGCTGACCCGACGGCGTGCGGCCTCGTCGCCCCGTCGCCCCCGGACAGACCTGTGCCCCCGGGCCTGGGCGGCCGGGGGCACGGGGCGAAGCGACAGTACGACTCAGTCGATGCCGGGCAGGATGTGCGGCTCCGCGAGGTCGTCCTCGTAGCCGGCCAGGCGGATCGGGGCCGCGTGGGCCCAGACTTCGAGGCTGCCCAGTTCTCCGGACCGGCGCTGCCGGTCCTTGGGATCGGCCGGCCGATCTTCCTGCTTCGTCAGTTCTGGTGTCACCGCGCACTCCTTTGGGTCGCGCATCTGTAAGGACTAGGCCGTCGGTCGCGGTGGCGCCGTGTTCGGGCGGGACCGCGGCCTTGATGCGGGCCAGTCCCCAGGCCGGCCGCAGGGGTCTGGGTGAAGCCCCGTTGGCGGACCGTGGCACCCAGACTAACCAGATGAGCGCCCTCGCGCTCGATGGGGCCCAGAAATGTGACGCATTCCGGACAGCTCACGCGCGGACGGTCGCTGGGGGCGGTGGCTGAGGACGCGGTCCCGGAGGCGCGCAGGTCAGCCGGTGTACACGTAATCGGCGTACCGCCCCTGGAAGGCGCCCACGACCAGGCCGACGACGAGGGCGTCGACGGCGAGGCCGAGGAGGAGGATGCCCGCGACGACGACCGTCAGCGCGGACGTGAGCAGCCACGACTGGCAGGCGACCACGGTGCCCGGCTTCTGCGGGTGGTAGGCGACGCGGATGGTCTCGGCGCGGCTCTGGGCGTACATGGCACGGCTCTGGCCGTGCATGTCCGTGTACACGAAGTTCCCCGTCACGCCGAACGCGTCGGTGGTGTTGTCACGCCGCACCGCCGCGACGGTGATGCCCTTGCGGGGCAGGTACCACTGTCCGCGGAGCATCCTCACCCCCAGGACGCCGAGCGTGGTGACCGTCGCGCCGAAGGGGACGACGACCAGGAGGGGGAGCGCGACGGTCGCCGGCGCCACGATCCAGACGGCCGCGGTGAGGAGGACGGCCAGGAGGGCGACGGCCCCGACCCAGCGTCTCAACTCGCGGGTCTTCCTCGTCTGCTGATCCTCGATCCGGGCGCGGACCGTGACGAGGGTGGAGCCGTCGACGGTCTCCCCGGACTCCTCGGCGCGCTCGGGCAGGGTCGCGTTGACCGCGTCGGCGAAGAACGTTGCGGACGCCTCGCTCACGCCGTCGACCCGGTGAACGGCCGGGGTCGTCCCGGCCGGGGCGGTGAGCTCCACGGCGACCGCCCTTCCCTCGGCGCGGATCCGCCGGACGGCCTGGAGCGGAATCCGCGTCTCCACGTCCGCCCGGCTCAACACCAGGGCGTCGCCTTCGAATTGGAGGAGGGCGCCGCCGGATCCACGCAGGACGGGTATGGGCGAGGTGAGAGACATGAGCGCGATCGTAGACGCTGCGTGTTCCCGCCTCTACGCACTCCGTGTCACTGCCTCTACCGGGCTGCGCGGAGATCCGAAGACGCCCCCGGCGCGGGGATCACCACTTGGAGGGTGCGTAGTCCTTCAGGAAGACACCGTACAGGTCCTCGCCGGCCTCGCCGCGGACCACCGGGTCGTAGACGCGGGCGGCGCCGTCGACCAGGTCGAGCGGGGCGTGGAACCCCTCCTCGGCGAGCCGCAGCTTGTCGAAGTGCGGGCGCTCGTCGGTGATCCAGCCGGTGTCGACGGAGGTCATGAGGATGCCGTCGGACTGGAACATCTCCTGGGCGCTGGTCCGCGTCACCATGTTCATCGCGGCCTTGGCCGCGTTGGTGTTGGGGTGCCCCGCGCCCTTGTAGCCGCGGCTGAACACGCCCTCCATGGCGGAGACGTTGACGACGTACGCGCGTCCGCTGGCGGCCTTGCGGGCCGCCTCGGCCATCATCGGGCGCAGCTTGCTGATGAGGATGAACGGCGCGGTGTAGTTGCAGAGCTGGGTCTCGAGCAGTTCGACCGGGGAGATCTGGTCGATGGTCTGCACCCAGGTGTTGGAGTCGACGACGTCGGGCACCAGGCCGCCGGCGTCGATGGCGGTGCCGTCGAGGTGCCGGGCGACGCTGGCGTTGCCGGCGACGAGGGCGAGGTCGGCGACCTTCTGCGCGTCGAGGCCGCTGGTGCCGACGGGCAGCGCGGCGAGCCCGTCGACGGCGCCGGAGTTGAAGGCGCCGATGACGTGGTGGGCGGGCAGTTCGCCGGCCGGCAGCGGGGCGCTCTCGCCCTCGACGAGGGCGGCGTACGCGGAGGGCAGGCGGCGCACGGTCTGCGTCGCGTTGTTGATGAGGATGTCCAGCGGGCCGGCGTCGGCGACCTGGTCGGCGAGGGCGACGGCCTGGCCCGGGTCGCGCAGGTCGATGCCGACGACCTCCAGGCGGTGCATCCAGTCCCCGGAGTCCTCCATCGCCTTGAAGCGGCGGATGGCGTCCTTGGGGAAGCGGGTGGTGATCATGGTGTGCGCGCCGTCGCGGAGCAGCCGCAGGGCGATGTACATGCCGATCTTGGCGCGGCCGCCGGTGAGCAGGGCGCGCTTGCCGGTGAGGTCGGCGCGGGCGTCGCGTCGGGCCCGGTTCAGGGCCGCGCAGGGCTGGCAGAGCTGGTGGTAGAAGTAGTCGACCTCGACGTAGCGGTCCTTGCAGACGTAGCAGGACCGGGGGCGCTGGAGTATGCCCGCGATCTGGCCCTCCTCGGTGACGGAGGAGGGCAGGAGACCCTCGGTCTCGTCGTCGATCCGCTGCGCGGAGCCGGTGGCGGTGGACTCGGTGACGGCCTTGTCGTGCGCGGTCTTCGCGGCCCGGCGCTCCTGCCGGCGGCGCTGCTTCACCGTCCGGTAGATGCCGGCGGTGGCGCGCCGGACGGCGATGGCGTCCGGGTGGTCGACCTCCAGCTTGTCGAGCTCGTCCAGCACGCTCAGGCAGACGGCCAGGCGCTCGGGGTCGATGCCCGGCCCGTAGTCCTGGGATTCCTCAGTCACCGTCATGGCCTTCGCGTTCCTCGATCGCTCCGCGTGCACCTCGATCCGTGCACCTTCGAAAGGGGAACTTTACGGAGCGGACGGCCCTGTCTCCAAACCCGTTCGGGGAGGGTGTTCGAACACACAGTCGCCGCAGAGGCCGCCGCCGGGACACCGGTAGTACAGGCAGCATGTGGTACGCCGCAGGGCGGGCCCCTGGACGGTGCCGGCGAGCTCGGGCTCCCGCAGCAGACCGGCGACCAGCGGCCCGGCCCGGCGGCCGGCCTCGGGCGAGACGCGCGCGATCTGCCGCAGCGCCCCGGCGAGCGCCGCCCCCGCGTTGCCCCACAGCAGCCGGGGCGCGATGCGGCCGTCGCGCCGGAGGGCGTCGTGGAGCGGGACGAGGTGACGTTCGAGGACGACGCGTCGCAGGGCCGCGACGGAGGCCTCGGCGTACGCGTCGCCGGACCACCACAGGTCGTCGGGGGCGCCGAGCGCCCCGTCCCAGTGCAGCTCCTCCGGGTCGAGCGAGGGGACGGCTCCCTCCAGGGCGGCGCAGCCCAGGGCGACCGACCAGAGCCGGGCGGCGAGACCGAGCTGCGCGGTGGAGGCGGCGACCCGCCGCTCGGAGGTCCGCAGCGAGACGGCGACGCGGTCGATCCGGGCGCCCAGCGGCCCCAGGGACCCCTCGTAGAGGCGCGCGAGGGGACGGTGGTCGCCGGCGGGGGGCGCGGTGCGCCTCAGGACGAAGAACCCACCGAGTACGGACGAGCTCACCTCGGCCACGGCTCGCCTTTCGGTCCGGGATCCCCGTCGGTCCGGGATCAGGGTGCTGCGATGATCGCACGAGGCAGTCTCGTCGAGCTGAGCCCGTCCCCGGCCGGGCCAGGCCGGGGACGTCAGTCCCGACCGAAGAGACGCCTCCTGGGCGCCGCGGCTGCAGGGCGGTCGTCGACCGGCGGCGGGACGTACTCCTGGACGTGCACCAATTCGGCCGTGCTGATCCGAGCCAGCCTCGGGCTGTAGTTGTACGTCCGGGAGCCGCCGACCTCGATCAGCCACGATCCGTCCGGGAACCGGCACACGCTCCGGCCGGCGGTGGCACCGGCCGGCAGGTACACCCCGCGGGGAACGTGTTCCATGGCCAGTTCCCGCGCACGGGTGTCGGCGGCGGCACGGTCGCCTTCCATCGGGATCGACTTGACGAGCTGCCAGTGCTGGTCGTCGCCGGTGGGAACCACCTCCTCGACGAGGACGACGTACTGCGGGGCGGCTTGCGGCGTTCGGTCATCGATCACGCACCCAAGGTAAGGCGACGCCCGGGTGCAGGGGACGAGTGGGGCGACCACAATGGGAGGGTCTCCGTCCGGTGTCGGACACCTGGATGCGGGACCGCGCGCCAATCTCTCGGCGTAGTCCCGTACTCCTCCGGCAGTACGCGGAATCGCGTGCTCAGGGTGGACGACGTGAACGTTTCTCGGAGAGATCGTTGACGACATGAGCCCCCTCCTCGCGGCCGTGCTCCTGTCACTGGTCTCCGCCGTCGCCTACGCGGCCGCGGCGATCGTGCAGGAGCGGGTCGCCGCCTCGTCCCCCGGCCACGTGTACGCCCCGTGGCACAGTCCCGCATGGTGGGGGTCGGTGGCCCTCAACTGCCTCGGCGGCCTGCTGCACGTCGCGGCGCTGGCGTACGGCCCGCTGAGCGTCGTCCAGCCGCTCGGCGCGCTGACCATCGTCTTCGCCCTGCCCATGGCGGCCCTGTGCGTCGGCCGACGGGCCGGCCGGACGGCCTGGCGGGGCGCGCTCCTGGCCACGGTCGGCCTCGCCGGGCTGCTGAGTCTCACCGGCGGAGCGCACTCCGAGGCCCCGGCGGGCGGGGAACGGCTGCTGCTCGCGGCGGTGGCCGCGGGGTTCGTCGCCGCGCTGGTCGTCGTGTCCGGGCGGATACGCCGGCCGGTCGCGCGCGGGGTGGTCGTGGCCGGCGCGGCGGGCGTCTCGTTCGGGCTGGCCTCGGTGTTCACCAAGACCGTCGCGGAGGAGTGGACGGCGGACGCGCCGCTCGCCGAGTGGCCCGCCCTGCTGGCCACGGCCGGATTCGCCGTCGCCGGGCTGCTGCTCTCCCAGGCGTCGTACCACCGGGCGGGGCTCGCCGCCCCGCTGGCGACGGTCACCGTCGTGAACCCGGTGGCCGCCGCGATCGTCGGCCTGACCCTGTTCGGCGAGTCCTTCCGGTACGGCGCGCTGGGCGCCACGCTCGCGCTGCTGGCGGGCGCGGTGGCGGCGGCCGGGCTGGTCCTGCTCACCCTCGGCCGGACGGCGGACGCCCTGGTCCCTGAGGTACGGGGGGCGGCGGAGCGGGCGGCGTGGTCGGCCAGGCCGGGGGGCTCGGGCGGATCGGATCGGTCGGATGGACCGGGCGGAGCGGACGGATCGGATGGCTCAGATCGAGACGCCGCCCCGGCGGAGGTACGCGAGCGGGTCGATGTCGGAGCCGTAGCCGGGCCCCGTGCGCACCTCGAAGTGGAGGTGCGGTCCCGAGCTGTTGCCGGTCGACCCTGAGCGGGCGATGCGCTGGCCGGCGGTGACCCGCTGGCCGTCGCGCACGTTGAGCGCGGAGAGGTGCGCGTACTGGCTGTAGCGCCCGTCGTCGTGCCGTATGACGACCTGGTACCCGTACGCGCCGGCCCACCCGGCGGAGACGACCTTGCCGTGCGCGACGGCCTTCACGGAGGTGCCGGTGGGAACCGGGAAGTCCACGCCGGTGTGGTAGCCGCTGGACCAGGCGGAGCCGGCCTTGCGGTACGGCGTGCCGATCCCGGCGTCGACGGGCGCGTGGAGGGTGTTGCTGCTGGTGCCGGTGCGCGGGGTGGTCCGGGAGACCGGCTTGGTGGCGGTGCGGGGGGTCTCGGCCTTGGGCTTCGGCTTGGGCTTGGCCGTCGGGGCGGGCTGCGGTTGCGGCTTGGTCGTCGGCTTGGGCTTGGCCTGCGGCTTCGTCTCGGTGCGCGACTGGGGAGGAACCTGCGACGGCGGGGCGGTGGCGGGCGGCGGGGCCGTCCGCAGGGTGAGGCGCTGGCCGGGCAGGATCAGATCGGGGTCGTCGCCGACGACGCTCCGGTTGGCCTGGTAGAGCCCCTGCCAGCCGCCTGCGACGCGTTCCTCCTGCGCGATGAGGGACAGCGAGTCGCCGGGCTCGACGGTGTACATCTTCCGGACGGTCGGCACGGTGGTCGGCGAGACGGGCGGGGTCTGCCGGGCCTGCGGCTTCTTGGGTGCGGCGTCGGGCGCACGGTCCCGGTCGGCCTTCGGCGCACGCTCCCGGTCGGCCTTGGGCTCGCGGCCGCGGTCGGGGGTGATCTGCGGGGCGTCGCCGCCGCGGGTGAGCCCGGCGCGTACGGAGCAGGTGGGCCAGGCGCCGGGGCCCTGCCCTTCGAGCACCTTCTCGGCGATCGCGATCTGCTGGTCGCGGGTGGCGAGGTCGGCGCGCGGCGCGTAGCGGGTGCCGCCGTACGCCTCCCAGGTGGACTGGCTGAACTGGAGCCCGCCGAAGTAGCCGTTGCCCGTGTTGATCCGCCAGTTGTTGGAGGACTCGCAGGCCGCGACCTTCTCCCACACGTCGAGCGAGGCGGCGTGGGCGTCGCCCGCGCCGATCAGCGGCAGCGCCATGCCGGCGCCGCCCGCCGTGACGGTGAGCGAGGCTCGGTTGATCCGGCTCGGCTGGTATCGGCGGTGTCGTCCGCGTACGGCCATGGGCCCCCCTTGAACGCAGCAGCAGCCGCCCAAGGTAGGGGGTGGGAACAGGCCATGACAAGAGCGCGCACGGAAGCCCAAATACCGCTTGTGTGCCCCGAGCTGACGGACCGGCGGATTTCAGCCAACGGGACTCTGGCCCCTCAGGGCCGACGACCGAGTTGCGCGACGCGTCACAGCGGCAAGGCTGGAACCAAGGGCCCCGACCATGGAGAGTGCCATGCACGACCTCGCCTCACTCGCCGACGAGCACCTGGCCAAGGCCAGGGTGGAACCCCACGGCCGCAGCGCCGAGCTGATCATGCACGACGGCAGCCTGCGACAGAGCATCATCGCGCTGGCCTCGGGCTGCGCCCTGGACGAACACAACACGCCACCCGCCGCGAGCCTCCAGGTCCTGCGGGGCAGGGTCCGCATCACGGCGGGCGACTCGTCGGAGGAGCTCGGCGTCGGGCGCCTCGGCATGCTCCCGAAGGTCCGCCACGGCCTGCTGGCCCTGGAGGACTCGGTGGTGCTGCTGACGGCGGTCAACCCGTAGCGGACGACGTCACGGAGGGCCCGCGGGCCCCGGCTGGGGCGTCGGCTCCGGTTCGGGTACGGGCGCGGGCCCCGGCGGCTGCGGGATCGGGTCGGGCGCCGGACCGGGAGGAGGAGGCCCCGGAACGGGCGCCGGCGGCTCGGGATGCGGCGGCGAGGGCGGCGGCTCCGGCGGGTTCGGCCCCGGCGGCACCGGACTGGGCGGCGGCACCGGCACGGGCGACGGCAGGGGCGGCTGGACGGGGTCGGGGTGCGGTTCGGTCATCGCGGGTCTCTCGATTCGACAAGCCGTAGACAGAAGCCTCTCCGAACCCGCCTGCCCGCACCCGCCGAGCACATGCGCGCGGCCAGACCACCGCCCGGCCGCAGCGGCAGCCGCGAGCCCCGCCTGCCGGTGCCGGCCGCCCCCATAAGGGCGGCGCTCCGCCGAGCGCTTGCGCCTACCTGCGCCCGCACGGCAGACAGAGGCGCATGCCTGAGGGGCGCGTGCCTGCGCCCACGCGCCAGGCAAGACGCACGCGTGAGGTCAGCGCCGCGCGGCTGCGGCGACCGCGGCCAGACCAGCACGGGCGCCGCCCAGCAACCGGCCGCCGGCACCGCCATGCGCATGCACCCGCCTCCGCCCACGCGGCCGACAAAAGCGCACGCGGGAGGTCAGCGGCGCGCGGCCTCGGCGGCAGCCGCGAGGCCGCTCCGGGGGCTGGCCAGTACCGGCAGGCGGGTCGTCACCCGGGTGGCCGCGTCGGCCATGGACGCCTGGGCCAGCACGATCACGTCCGCCTCGTCCTCGGGCACGGCATCGACGGCGGCGACCACCGCGGCCAGGTACCCCTCCCGGTCCCCCGCCTCGAACCGCCGCCACGCCCCGTCCACGAGCCGCGCGTCGATGCGCGGCCCGGCGGCTCCCGCGGCCTCCTCGCGGATCAGCTCGACGGTGGGTCCGAGGGTGCTCTCGACGGCGGCGAGGACCGTCACGCGCCGCGCCTGCGCGGCCCGCGCGGCCATGGGCCGGTCGACCCGGAGCACGGGGACGCCGAGCGGACCGGCCGCGGCCTCGGTGACGCCCCCGATCGTGGAGCAGGTGCAGAGCACCGCGCGAGCTCCTTCCGCGACGGCGCCCCGCAGCAGCCGCACGACGTCCTGGGCGACGGCCTCGGGCCCGCCCTCCCGCGCCCGTGCGAGCAGCTCCTCGGAGACGAGGTGCCGCAGCACGAGCCCGGGATGCTCCGCGTCCCGCAGCCCGTCGAAGACGGGCACGTGAACGGGCGAGGTGTGCAGCAGGGCGAGCACCCCGGACGTCACTCCCTAGACCTGCGCCGGCACGGCGTGCGGGCTGCGCGCCTGGTCGGTGCCAGGGACGGGCGCGGAGGCGTCCGTACCCAGCTCGACGATGCGGTTGTCCGCGTCCACGTGCACCACGCGCGGCACGAGCGACCGCGCCTCGGCGTCGTCGACCTGCGCGTAGCTGATGAGAATCACCAGGTCACCGGGGTGCACGAGGTGCGCCGCGGCCCCGTTGATCCCGATCACCCCGGACCCGCGCTCCCCCTCGATGACGTACGTCTCGAGCCGGGCCCCGTTGTCGATGTCGACGATGTGCACCAGCTCCCCCGGCAGCAGATCCGCCGCCTCCATGAGCTCGGCGTCGATCGTCACGGACCCGACGTAGTGCAGATCGGCCTGCGTGACCGTGGCACGGTGGATCTTGGACTTGAACATGGTACGCATCATCGAGGTACTCCTGGACTTAGGCTCCCTGCCTGCGTTTTTGCAGGTCAAGGGCTGTTTCCACACCCTACAACGAGTCGCGGGCCGGGCAGCATTCCCCACGTCTTCCGGACTCATGCCGACCGCTTGCCGCCTTTCCTGACACATCGTCAGGCGACCGAGAGGGCTTCACTCGCTCTCCCTGGCCCCACCGCGACGACCCCACAAGCCTACGCAGCACACACTCAGGAACCCTCGTGATCACCGTCACTCTCACGGACCGTCGCTCCCTGCTGCCCACGGCCCATAGAGGTCACAAAGGCGCAGAAGGCTTCGCGCCCGGAGGACGCCCGGCGTCCTTGGGGTCGCCGGTACCTGCCGCCAGGTCGGGCAAGCACCGGGCGCCGGGGCGCCGGGTGCGGCGGGTGACCCGATGAGATGCGGACGCCGTCCCCTCCGGGCAGAGTGGGGAAAGACCGGTTCGTACCGGAGGTGGTCCTCTGTGGTCCCGCGTGCTGGAGACGGGACGGAGTGATGCGAGGATCGTCGTGACGTCGGAGTGATCGATGTTCCGCAGACGGCCGGCCGACAACAGCGAGGACCTTCTGGTGCGGCTCGGGTCGCTGACCGCCAGGGCGCGGGAGTTGGCCGAGTCGCAGCGATCCCGTGTCGAGCTCGCCGTGGCCCTGCAGCGGGGCATGCTGCCCTCGGACCTGCCCAGTTTTCCGGGCGCCCGGCTGGCCGTCCGCTATGAGCCCGCCAACCACGGGCTCAACGTCGGCGGTGACTGGTACGACGCCTTCTCCCTGCCCGGCGGGCAGATCGGCATGTCCATCGGAGACGTGCAGGGGCACAACATCGAGGCCGCCGCCTTCATGGGACAGGTCCGCGTGGCACTGCGCGCGCTGGCCTCCGTCACCGGAGACCCGGGAGAGCTGCTCGGTCGCACCAACGACCTGCTGATCTCTCTGGGCACCGACCTCTTCGCCACCTGCACCTTCCTGCGGCTCGACCCCGCTGCCGGCACCCTGGAGTGCGCCCGGGCCGGTCACATCCCCCACATCTGGGCCACCACCGACGGCCGCTCCGGCATCGACCACAGCGAGGGCGGGCCTCCGCTCGGTGTGCTGCGCGACGTCGACTACCCGACCACGCTCCGCCGGCTCACCGCCGACGGTGTCCTCGTCCTCCTGACCGACGGCGTGGTGGAAGGGCCCTCGCTCCACGTCGACGAGGGTCTGGACCGGGTGACGCGGCTCGCCGGGATCACCGCAGTCGCCGGGCTGGACGTCGACGCGCTCGCCACCGCCGTCATGAAGCTGGCGGCCATGGTGGGGCACGAGGACGACGCGGCCGTTCTGGTCGTCGGTCATGACGGCGGTCCGGCCCGCTCGGCGGCCGAGGAGTGAGGGGGCTCGCCTCGGGCCGGGTCGGTCCTCGGACCGGCCCGGGCCCGTGTCGTACGGCGGCGCCCGACACGCAGGGGTCCTTGCCCGGTCGTCGCGGCCCGGCCGGTGTCTGATGGCTGACGTGTTGGACACTCGGCGGTTCCGGCCCTCTACGAAGGCCGCTCTGATGTCACTGGCCGTGGCGCTTTGCTACTACGCGGCCGGACGACTCGGCCTGCTGGGCAGCCTCGTCGTCGAAGGCGTGGTGGTCACCCCCATCTGGCCGCCCACCGGCGTCGCCGTCGCCGCCCTGCTGCTGCTGGGCGCGCGGGTCTGGCCCGGGATCGCCCTCGGCTCCTTCCTGGTCATCGCCTCCCTCACCACTCCGGGGCCCACCACGGTGGTCACCGTGGTGAGCAACACCGTCGCGCCGCTCTGCGCCCTCCTGCTGCTGAGACGGGCCGGCTTCCGGCGCGACATGGCGCGGCTGCGGGACGGACTCTCCCTGGTCTTCCTCGGCGGGTTCGGCGCCATGCTGATCAGCGCGACCGCGGGGGTCGGACTGCAGGTGGCGAAGGGCTCCCTGAACACGAGCGAATTCTGGCCCGCCTGGCTGGCCTGGTGGGTGGGCGACACGATGGGGGTACTGCTCGTCGCCCCGCTCCTGCTCGTCCTCGCGGGGCCGGCCGGACGGTTCCGGTTACGGCGCTGGAAGGAGGCGGTCTTTCTGGGGCTGACGACCCTGGTCCTCATGCCCATGGCCGTGCTCAGCCCGATGAGCATGCTCTTCCTCGTCTTCCCCCTGGTGATCTGGGCAGCGCTCCGCTTCCAGCTCGCCGGAAGCATGCTGTGCGCGCTCTTCGCCTCCGTGCTCACCACCTTCGAGGCGACCTCCGGGCGGGGCGCGTTCCTCCACCTGACGGACGTCGAGATCATGGTCAAGCTCCAGGCGTTCAACGGTTCCGCCGCCCTGACCGCCCTGCTTCTCGCCTCCGTCATCACGGAGCAGCATGCGACCCGCCGGTCGGTACGCCGCGCCTGCGAGGAACTGGCGGAGGTCCTGGAGCACCTCGCGGCGGGTGAGCCCTCGCCGCCCCCGCCGGGTCCACCCGGCGCCACCGAGAGCCGGGACGCCCCACCGGGCGGGCACCGGGATCCGTGACACCCGCGCGGGAGCCGACGGACGACACCTCAGCGAGCGGGGTGTTCAGGGTCCGTCTCTTCCGTGTTCTGATTCGGGTCCCCGTCGGCCGGCCGTCACCGAGGGGGCACCGAGGAGGAGCGATGATCACTTGGTCCGGTCGAGCACGTACGTGAACAGCCTGTCCAATTGCTGTGCGGCGGTGTGCATGAGGGACGCGTCGCTCAGCGCACGGCGGGCGGTGTCCAGGTGCCGGCGCGCTTCGTCGCGGGTCGCGGCCCGTCCGCCCAGTTCCTCCACGAGTGCCGCGACGTATGCGGCGGCCTCGTGGTCGAGCGGCTGGGGAGGGTCGAGCAGCGCCGCCAGTTCGCGTGCGGCCGTGCCCCCGCCTGCCAGTGCGGCGAGCATCGGGTAGGTCTTCTTGCCCCTGCGCAGGTCGGCGTGGACGGGTTTGCCGGTCACGGCGGGGTCGCCCCAGATGCCGAGGATGTCGTCCACCGCCTGAAAGGCGAGGCCAAGATGGCGGCCTGCCCGTTCGAGCGTGGTCACGGTCCGGTCGGGGGCGCCGCCGAGGACCGCCCCGAGCGCAAGGGCGCACCCCAGCAGGGCGCCCGTCTTGTGTTCGGCCATCGACCGGTACTGCTCCGGTCCGACTGCGCCGGGGCCGTGCCACGGAAGGTGTTCGAAGCGCAGGTCCTGTGCCTGGCCGGACACCAGCGCGTTCAGGGTCCGGCAGAGGCAGCGGACCGCGGCCGCCGCGTGCCGGCCCGGCGTCTCGGCCAGGGTGGCCACGGCCTGGGCGAGAAGCGCGTCGCCGGCGAGAACGGCCGGGCCGGTCCCGTACGCCTTCCACACCGCAGGCCGCTGCCGGCGCAGGGCGTCGCCGTCCATGATGTCGTCGTGGAGGAGCGAGAAGGTGTGCACGAGTTCGACGGCCACGGCGCCGGGAACGGCCTCCGCGCCATCAGCCCCGACCGCCTCCGCCCCGAGCACGGCGAGCGCCTGGCGCACTCCCTTGCCCTCGGACCCGCCGGAATCCGGAGTACCGGCCGGGTCTGACCAGCCCAGCGCGTACGCCGCCATCTCACCGGTCCACGGATGAAGGCCGCCCACCGCCTTCACCAGCGCAGGCCGGACGAGCTCACGACAACGCTCCAGGACACGGGCCGGCGCTGCGTCATCAGCGATCTCACGATCGAGCTCGCGATCACGAGAGGACCGCACCGTGGCCACGACTGCGGCGCCCGGCAAGCACACCGGCGAGGACGGTGTCGGGACGGCGCTCACCGCAGGCTCTCCGCATCGGCGGACTGAAGCGCCTCGGCCCCGACCGCCGGCAGCACGGGCCTCGCGCCGCCCTGCTCTTGGCCGTCCTGGGCCGGCAGCGGCCCCACCCCCAGTTCGGCCGCTGCCTTGTCCACCATGTCCCGGGCATGCCGCAACCCGATACGGTCCAGCGTGCAGCGCAGTTCGGCCAGGTCCGCGGCAGTGTGCGCGGCGTCGCGGCCCAGGTGGGCGGAGGCCTTGACGAGCCCCAGTCGCGACAGCGCCGTCCCGCGCGGCTCGTCCATCTCGTGGAACTCCTCAAGGGCCAGCGCGTACATCTCACGGGCCTGCTCGTAGCGGCCCGCCCGGTACAGCACGTTGCCGCGCATCTTGTGGTTGTAGGCGAGCGCACTGGACAGTCGCATCTCCCGGCAGACCTCCTCCGCCTGGGACAGCAGCGACAGGGCGCGCTCCACGTCGGCGTCGCGCACGGACACCACGTCCGCGATGCCGCGCAGCGCCCATGCCCACCCGCGCCGGTCCTCGGCTCGGGACGCCGTCTCGGCCGCCTCCTCGAACAGGGCCAGGGCCTCGTCGTATGCGCCGGTGTTGCGGTGCATCTGCGCGATGCCCTCCAGCGCCCACACCGTATGCCGGGCCTCGCCTCGGCGGCGGGCCTCGGCAAGCAGCTGCTCGTGCAGCCTCCCCACGGCCGCGTAATCGCCCTGGATGCGCCCGGTCTCGGCGAGCCCCGCCAGCGAGTAGCCGCGCACGACGACGTCACCGCCCCGCTCGCCCGTCTCGGCGGCCAGCCTCAGCAACCGGTACGCCAGCCTGAACGCACCGCGCTGCCGGGCCAACGTGCCGCCGCTCCACAGAGCCCACGCCATGGCTCCCTCGTGACCGGCCGAACGAGCCGCCCGGTAGCTCGCCTTCCACGCCCGGTCGGCCTCCTCGACGCGCCCGAGCCTGCGGCATGCCTCTGCCACGGCGAGCCCGCAGCGCGCCTCCTCCCGCCGGTCCCCGGCCCGTTCCGCCGACCGCAGCTCCTCCATGCCCCGCGCCAGCACCTCGGGCAGTGAGGCATTCACCGACAACGATTCGAGAGCGCCCTGGTACTCCGGCGCCGACGCCTTCGCCCGCCTCGTCCCACACACCTGACCTGCCATCACACCCCTCCTCGTGCCGACTCGACGATCAAGTCGACACGAGAACCAAGACGGCGACCGCGGGCGTGGGTTGCCTCTCGGTCGAGAAGTCCGCCTCCATACGGACGAGGGATCGTCCTCAAGTGCTACGCGGCTGTCGACGGCTCCTCAGCGGGATGTACGGCGGGCCCGAGCCGAAGTCCACGTCCTCAGCCGCAAGACGCTCGGCGGGACCCCGGCCGAGCAGCGCTCGTCGAACCGTGCACCACGCCTGGGCAGGCGCGGCCGGGTCAGTCGGCGTCGGTGCCGAGCAGGCCCTCGCGGAGGCGCTTCACGGTGCGGGCGAGCAGCCGTGAGACGTGCATCTGCGAGCAGCCCAGCTCCTCGCCGATCTGGGCCTGGGTCAGTTCCTCGACGAACCGCAGGTGGATGATCCGGCGGTCGCGCTCGTCGAGGTCGGCGATGAGCGGGGCCAGCGAGTGGAAGTCCTCCACCAGCTCCATGGCGGGGTCCTCGCTGCCGATGAAGTCGGCCAGCGACGCGTCGCCGTCCTCGTCCTCGCCGCTGAGGGCGGCGTCCAGCGACGAGGAGTTGTAACCGTTGGAGGCCAGCCGCGCCTCGGTGACCTCCTCCTCGGTGAGGCTCATCAGGTCGGCCAGTTCCTTGACCGTCGGCATCCGGCCGAGGCGGGTGCTGAGTTCCTCGGTCGCCTTGGCCAGCTCCACCCGTGCCTCCTGAAGCCGGCGGGGTACGTGCACCGCCCAGGAGGTGTCCCGGAAGAACCGCTTGATCTCGCCGACGATGTAAGGGACGGCGAAGGTGGTGAACTCGACCTCACGCGACAGCTCGAACCGGTCGATCGCCTTGATCAGACCGATCATGCCGACCTGGACGATGTCCTCCATCTCGTCGGCGCGGTGGCGGAACCGACCGGCGGCGTAGCGGACCAGGCTCATGTTCATCTCGATGAGGGTGTTGCGCGCGTACTGGTACTCGTGCGTCCCCTCCTCCAGCGTCGCGAGCTTCTGGAAGAAGACCTTCGACAGGGCCCTCGCGTCCTTGGGTGCGACCGCCGACGTGTCCGGGATCTGCGGCAGCGTCCCCGTTCCGGACTCGACTCCCGTGGTCGGCATCCCCATGGTCGGCATCGTGGTGACGGTCACACCTTTCCCCTTTCACGTGTGTTCCTCATCGGGACGCATGGCCTGAGGCTGTTCGCGTACCCGGACTTCTCGCTTCCACACCGACCAACTCCTCAGGTGGTTCCGGTCGGTTCCTTTCCCCCGGTCGAGGGCAGACGGACGTCGAACCGCTCGTCCGAAGGAGAGTCATGACACGGGATCCCTCGATGAGGGCCGTCGGCTGGGCGCGGTCCCTGCCGCTGGGCAGCAGCGTGAAGACGGCCCGGGACTGGACGCGCGAGCACCTGGCGGCGCTCGGCTGGGACCGCACCGCCCCCGGCGTGGCGGACTCCGTCGTGCTGACGGTCTCCGAACTCGTCACCAACGCCCATGTGCACGCCCACAGCGACGCGCAGTTGATCCTCACCTGGGACGAGGAGTGCCTGCACGTCACCGTGCACGACGCCTCGCCGCAGGTTCCCGAGCAGCGCAGCCCGGACGAGGGCGCGCTGGGCGGGCGCGGACTGCTCCTGGTCGACGCGCTCGCGGACGACGTGCGGACCCGCCCCTGTCCGCGGGGCAAGGACGTCACGGCCTGTTTCCGCCCGACCGCCCCCGGCCTTTCCGGCTGAGGGAGCCGCACTCCACGCACCGCGCTCAAAGCCTCAGGGACGCGAGCAGCGGTCCCCAGTCGATGTGGCGTTCCTCGGTGCCCTGCGGCACCAGCACGAAGGTGTCGCGCACGAAGCGGCCGAGTGCCTCCTGCTCGCACCTGACGACGGCACTCTGTCCCGCCGGCCCGAGCTGCAGGAGGAGTCCGCCGTCGGGGTCGGGACGGAAACGGATCTCGCCCTCGCCGGTGGGCTGGAGCGATCCGGTGAGGATCATCTCGCGGTCGACGCGCCACACCACCGGGTTCTGGCCGGGGAGGTGGAAGGCGATGCTCAGGGCGTGGGGGTCGCGGGAGTCGTAGCCGACGGTGGTGTCGATCGGGAACGCCGCGTCCGCGGTGAGCAGTTCCATGGCCATGGGCCGGGTGAGGACGCGCGGGGCGGGGAGTGGGGCGACGGGGTGCTGGGGCATGGGGGTCCTCCGGCTGAGGGGCTGTCAGCGAGCGGGTGCGGTCTTCGCTTGACCCGTCCCGTCCCGGTTACACCTCGTGCCGTCGCGGCGGATGTGACGATGCTGTCGTGATTCGGTGAAGGTCGTGAAGGGCCGTCAGGATCGGCGGAAGGCGTTTCGGCGTGGCGTTCGCGGTCAGTCGGATCCTCGAACGCGATCCGCTTCCGGAAGGATTCCGTCGTGCCGGTCATGCTGGTCCTGGTGTTCGGTCTCGGTGTGGCGATGGCGTGGTGGAGCGTCACGCCCATGCCCCGCGGGCCGCGGCGCGGGCCCCGGTGACGCCCCGGGGCGGTCCCGCACCGGGTTTCACGGACGGACGAACGGTCAGGCGAACGGGGACCGAATCCCTCATCCATGTGCCAGGAGGCTCACATGGACGGCTGGCGTGCGGCCGCGGCCTGTCAGGAAGTCGACCCCGATCTGTTCTTCCCGGTGGGGACCGGCTCCTCCGCCCTCGTGCAGGAGGAGGAGGCCAAGAGGGTCTGCCGGCGGTGCCCGGTGCGCGAGCCGTGCCTGCGCTCGGCGCTGGCGCAGCCGCACCCGCCGTCGGGCGTGTGGGGCGGCCTGACCGAGGCCGAGCGGCGTGCGCTGGAACGTCCGGCCCGCCGCTACCGCCTCCGGTGACCGGCCACCGGATCACGGCCCCCGGCGCCTTCCGGGGGCCGTCCCGTCGGGCCGGTGATGTGCCGGTGCGTCAGCGCGCCGACCGGTCCGGCCGGTTGGCCGTGCCGGCGTACTCCGGCAGGAGGGAGAGGCGGGCGCGGACCCGCTTCCCCTGCGGGGCGGGCTCCACGGTCAGGCTCTCGCAGACGGCGACGACGATCTCGACGCCGTGCTGACCGACGCGGCGGGGGTCGGGTCCGCGGGGCACGGGGGCGGCGGCCTCCTGGTCGAAGACCGAGATCTCCAGGGCGTCGCGGCCCAGTTCGAGGAGGAGCCGGCAGGGGCCGGCCGTGTGCCGGATCGCGTTGGTGACGAGTTCGCTGACCACCAGCTGCGCGAGCTCGACGCGCTCCGCACCGACCGGTCCGGGCAGCACGGCCGGGGCGGCGGCGAGGAAATCGGCCGTGAAGGCGCGCGCGGAGGCGATCGCCCCGCCGCGGGAGTCCTCGTCGTAGACGGCGCCCGCGGACAGCAGGGGCTCCGGGACCGCGCGCTCCGCGGTGATCGCGTCCGTCATGGCGCTGGTACTCCCCTCGTCCCGAGGTCGGCGGCTGGGCTCCTCGTACCCGTCTTTCCGCTGTTCATGGTTCCCACACCGCCCGCAACGCGGATCACCACCGGCCGACGGTGCGTCAAGGGCACGCCGGCGCGGGCGGTGTGGGCCCCCCGTGCCGTGCCTCGCCCGGTGGCGCGGCCTCCTGGCCGTGCCAGTCGAGACAGAGTACGAGGACGGCGTCCGGCGCGCCACGGGGTGTCCCGCGCAGCGCCCGTACGACGGCCCGGGGGACGTCCGCGCCCCTCCGGCGGCGTACGCCGGCGAGGGCGCGGGCGACGGGACCGTCCGGCGCCTCGTGCCGGGCGCCGGCCGCCGGCTCTCCGGTGCCGTGGGCGACGAAGACCAGCCGGTCGCCGCGCCGCAGGCGCAGGCGCTGGGGGGTGTAGACGGTGTCCTCGAACATGCCCAGGGGCAGTTGGCGGTCGAGTTCGATGCGCTCGGTCACGGTGGAGCGGACGCGCCAGAGCGTCGGCGACCCGGCGTCCACCACCTCGGCCTCGCCGGTGGTCAGGTCGAGCCGCAGCAGCAGGGCGGAGAGCGGGTGCTCGCCGCGGTACTGCCCGTAGAGCGCCTGGTCGGTGAGGCTGGCCTGGGTCACCAGGTCGAGCCCGGCCCGCCGGGCGTTGCGGATCGCCGTCAGGGCGAGGGTGCTGGCCAGGGCGGCCCGGGTGCCGGGGCCGGCGCCGTCGGCGACGACGATCACCAGGTCCCGTTCGGTGGCGCTCCAGTCCAGGAGGTGTCCTCCGGAGGTGTAGGCGGGCTCCCAGTGGGCGTGGAGGTCGAAGGCCGGTCCGGCGCAGGCGCGGCCCGGCAGGGTGTCCCACTGCATCTCCCCCGCGACGCTGAGGGCGTGTGCCCTGCGGGTGCGGCGGTACAGGTCGGTGTGGCGGTCGGCGACGCGCAGGGCGTGTCCGAGGGTCTCGGCGACCCGGGCGAGGCTCGCGGTGGTCTCCGGGGTGGACCGCTCCGCGGGCAGGACGACGACCAGGACGCCGAATCGGTCGCCGCGGACCGTGACGGGCAGGTAAACGGTCGCCGTGGGCCCGACACCACGGGAAAGATATGGTTGCTGGGTGCGGAAGACGCGGCCGGCGGGGCCCGCGTCCACGGGCGCGTGCGGCATCCCGGCAGGTGTCTGGACGGGCTCCACGGGGCGCAGGGTCGTGAAGCCGTAGTCGACGAGCAGCAGGTCGGCGGAGGTCGCGGCGTACAGGTGCGCGAGACAGGTACGGAGGGAGTCCAGGAGCAGGTGAGGTGCCGCCCCGCGCAGTGCGCCTTCCACCGTGACGTGTCGATCCACCGGATCCGTACCGCCTTCTGGAGAGATGTGGAGATGACCGGACCGTCGCGAGGCCGCTGCCCCCGGCCCCGCACGTCCGAGGAGGGTCGGCAGGCATGAACGGCAACCCCGCCCCGCCGCCACGGGAACCGCAGCGGACGGCAGAGTCCGCCCGGGAGCTCATCGAGCTGCTGGAGGTGCTGTGGGAGCGCGGCCGGGACATGGTGTCGTCGACACCCGTCTCGGCGAGTCAGCTGCGCGTGCTGTACAGCCTGGACCGGGAGGAGGGCATCAGCCTGCGCACCCTGGGCGAGCTGCTCGGCTCCGCACCGCCCTCGGTGAGCCGCATGTGCGACCGGCTGGAGGCGCTGGGCTTCGTGCAGCGACTGCCCAGTTCCGTGAGCCGCCGGCAGCTGGAGCTGCACCTGACCGTCCACGGCAAGGCGTACCTGCGGGACCTCAGGGCCCAGCGCGAGGAGGCCCTGCTCGCGGTCATCGCGGGCATGTCGCCGGCGAGCCGCAAGGCGCTGTTGCGGGGGCTCACCGGGTTCCACGAGGCCGTGGGAAGGAGCGGAGCGGCCGCCTCGTCACCCGCTCGCTCGCCGCTGAAGGACGTCAGCTCGGCCTGATCCCCGCGCGACGCCGGCTCCGGCCGGGCGCCCACCCCATGTCCTCATTGCCACCTCTGGTCGTCCTTGACGGCGTTCTTCCGTGCCCCCGCCAGGTGTTGCCCCAAGGATACAGTTGTCACACGGCAACTGTTGACGCGGTGCCGTGCCAGTCGAGGCAGACGACCAGGGCGTCGTCCTCCAGCGGGCTGCCGCCGTGGTGGACGGCGAGCTCCCGGAGCACCGCCTGCGGCACCTGCGTGGGCGGCAGCAGCCGCGTCCCCCGCAGCGCGCGGGCCAGGGCCCGGTCCCCGTACCTCTCCCCCGCCGGCGAGACGGCCGCGTACACGCCGTCGCTGCCGAACAGCAGCCGGTCGCCCGGCCGCACCGCGAACCGCTCGGGCACGTACACGGTGTCCTCGAACATGCCGAGGGGCAGCTGCGCCTCGAAGCCGATGGACTCCACCGCCTGCCCCCGCTGCCGCCACAGACGGGGCGATCCGGCGTCCACGGCCTCCACCTCGCCCGTGGCCAGGTCGAAGCAGAGCAGCAGCACCGACACGAAGGACTCGCCCCGGTACTGGGCGTACACGGCCTGGTCCGCCAGCGCTGCCTGGTCCGCCAGCGGGAGGCCGGCCCGTCGGGCGTTGCGGAGCGCGTTGATCGCGAGGTTCGTCAGCAGGGCGGCCTCGATGCCCTCGCCCATGCCGTTGGTGACCGTCAGGGTCAGCCGGCCGTCCGAGACCGACCAGTCGTAGTTGTCGCCGAAGATGGCGTAGGCGGGCTCCAGATGGGCCGCGAGGGCGAACTCGGGACGGGCGCAGGAACGGCCGGGCAGCAGCTGCCACTGCATCTCCGCCGCGAGCGTGAGCCGCGTCGCACGCCGCGCCAGGACGTACAGGTCCGTGTCGCGCTCCGCCACCAGGATCTCGTGGCCGAGCGCCTCGCAGACCTGGGCGAGCCCCGGCAGCAGCGGCCTGACGTCGGCCTGCGGGGGCAGCTCGGCCGTCAGCACCCCCAGCCGGTCCCCGCGGACGGTGACGGGCAGGTGGAGCCGAAGCGCCCCGGGCTCCCGGACCACATGCGGCTCCTGGGCGCCGAAGGCACGCCCCTGGGGACTGTCGTGGATCGGCACCGACGGTTCCGCCCCGGAGGCGTGCCCCACCAGCTGAAGCGTCCGCACACCGTAATCGGCCAGGCGGAGTTCCACCCGCAGCACCCCGCAGTGCTGCCTCAGGGCGTCCTCGGCGACCCCCACGAGCCGGTGCGGGGCCGCCCGGCGCAGCGCCTGCTCGATCTCGGCCATCTCGTGCACGGTCGTCCTCTTCCTCTTGCTCTGCCCTGGGGCCGGTCCCGTGCACGGGGGCCGCGCCACCCGTCCGCTATCTCGCGCCGCCGGCGGCGGCCAGCGCGTCCGCCACGCCGTCGTGCGGCGGGATCGTCGTCGTCACGCCGGTGATCTCCAGGATGCGGCGCACGGCCGTGGTCGGCGCGGCGAGATACAGGTCGCCGCCGTTCTCCCGCGCCCTGTTGACCGACCTGATCAGAACGTTCAGCCCCGAGGAGTCCATGAAGCCGAGGGCGGACAGGTCCAGCACGAGGCGGCGCCGCCCCTGGCCGAACTGGTCCGTCACCAGCTCCTCCAGCCGGCCGGCCGTCTCCATGTCCAGCTCGCCCGCCACGACCAGCACCGCCGTGCGGTCGTCGCGGATCTCGACGTCGACATCCAGGTTCGGTTCTCGCTCGAGCATGTTCCCTGCTTTCGATGGGGGTGGGGTCGGTCATGGCGCGGACGGGCGGATCAGGACACCTGGACACCGACCACGCACGTGTCGTCGTCCGTGTCCGACTTGCTGCGCGCCAGCAGCTGGTCCAGTCGGCGTTCGAGGCTGTCGGACGGCTGCCGGGCAACGGTGAGCAGCTGGGCGACGGAGTCCTGGACGGCGGTGTCCCGCCGCTCGACGAGCCCGTCGGTGTACATCAGCACCGTGTCGCCGGGTTCGAGCCGCAGCTCCGTCTCCTCGTACTCGGCCTCCGCGAGGGCTCCGAGCAGCAGCCCGCCCAGGAGCGGCAGGTCGAACGCCTCGTCCCCGCGGACCAGCACCGGCGGAAGGTGTCCCGCGCGGGCCCAGCGCAGCGTGCGGCTCCCGGGGTCGTAGATGCCGCACACGGCGGTGGCCGTCACACGGGCGGTGAGGTAGTGGGCGACGCTGTTGAGCCAGGACAGCAGCTGCCCCGGGCCCGCGCCCGTGACGGCGAGGCCGCGGAGGGCGTTGCGCAGCACCACCATGCCGGTGGCTGCCTCCACGCCGTGGCCGGCGACGTCCCCGACGCACAGGAGCACCTTCTTGGACGGCAGCACGACCGCGTCGTACCAGTCGCCGCCGACGAGGGACTCGGACTCGGCGGGACGGTAGCGCACGGCGACGTGGAGTCCCGGCGCGTCGAGCGGCGGCATGGCCGGCGGCATGATGGCGTGCTGGAGCTGGAGGGTGAGCCGGTTGCGTTCCTCGGCCGCCTCCTCCGTCGCCACCAGCCGGTCGCGGGTGGCCGTGAGGGCGACCTCGGTCCAGTGCTGCGCCGAGATGTCCTGGTACGCCCCCCGGACGACCTGGAGAGCGCCGTCGGTGCCCAGGGCGGGTTCGGCGGTCACCCGGATGTGCCGCGTGACGCCGTCGTGGCGGAGCATGCGGAAGGCGGTGGAGCCCACCCGCCGCTGCTCCAGCACCTTCTGGAGGAAGCGGCGGATGGTGTCGGCGTCGTCGGGGTGGGCGTGGGCGGCGAGGTCGCGCAGGGCGACCGGCGGCTCCGTCGGTCTGCGGCCGAAGAGCTCGTACAGCTGGCCGTGCCAGGTGATGTCGCCGGTGACGGCGTCCTCCTCGAAGGCGCCGACCCGGCCGAGGCGCTGGGCGTGCTGGAGGAGGCTGGCGAGGCGTGCCGACTCGTCCTCGACGCGCCAGATGAGCAGGACGCTCGCGCCGTGCCGGCTGATGCTGATGTCGGCGAACGAGGCGAGCGGCACCTGGTCCACCAGGGCCGTGAGCCGGACCCGCCGGGCGCGGAACGGCTCCCCCGTCGCGTAGACCCGCTCGATCCGTTCGAAGAGTTCGCTGCCGCCCGCCGTCGCGGGGTACGCCTCCAGGAGCAGGGCCCCGTCGACGGAGCCGCGGGGCCTGCCGGCCGGATCCTGGAAGTGCGCGTTGGCGTGCCGGATGCGGAAGTCGACGAGCTTCCCCGCCTCGTCCAGGTGGGGGGTGAGGACGAGGGCGGGGTCGTAGAGACCGTCCGAGAGTGCGGCGAGCGCCGGCGCGCCGTCCCCGCCGGGGACCGGGAACCCGCCGGGGCCGGGGAAGCCGCCGGGGGACGCCTCGGGCAGCGCCTCCAGGGTGTGGGCGCAGAGCTCGGCGAGGGCCTCGATCTGGCGCTCCACGGCCTGCGGCAGGGGGTCGAGCGGACGGGCCCAGCAGATCTCCAGGACGCCGTGGATGCGGCCGCCGGTCCCGGCGGGGACGACGACCCGGCCGCCGTCGGGATGGTGGGTGCGGCCGATCGAGGGGATGCCCGCGGCCGCCAGAGAGGCGTACCGGACGGTGCGGCGTTCGATGAGCGCCTGGCGGGCCGCGGTGGTCACCCCCGGCGGCACGTAGTGCCAGCGGGCCGCCTCGTCGAGGCCGAAGCCGGCGTGGCCGCGCAGGCTCAGCGAGGTGTCCGGGCCGGTGGTCCAGATCGCCACGGCGACGGCGCCCAGCGGTTCCAGGGCGTGCCGGAGCAGGGACTCGGCGACGGCCTGGGTGTCGCCGGCGCTGAGCGCCGCGCTCTCCGCGGTGCGCAGCCGCACGGCGACCGAGGCGGCGGGAACGGTGGCCGTGGTCTCGCCGGCGACGCTCCTCACGAACGCGTCGGCAGCCTCGGCCACCCGGTCGCGGGCCGCCTGGTTGATGATGTCCGCGGCCAGCTCCAGCCGGGACAGGCCGGCTCGGTCGGCGAGCTCCGCGAGCTGGCGGGCCGCCTGGGCGGGGCCGCAGCCCAGGCGCTCGACGATGACCCCCTTGGCGAGTTCGATCAGGGCGCGGCCCTCGGCCGCCGCGTGCGCGGCGCGCACCTCGCCGCGCAGCCGTTCCACCGTGGCGGCCAGCCGGCCGTCGGCGGGGTGCGGGACGGCGGTGCCGGGGGCCGGGGGCGCGGCGGCGTCCGTCTCGGGGAGGCCCGCGGACGTGTCTCCGCCCGGGAAGCGGGGGCCGCTCACGGCGACTCCTCGGTCGGGGCGGCCCCCGGGCCGCCGTGCGGACGGGGCCGGGGTGCGCCGGACCGGCGCTCCGGGGCCGGGCGGGGAAGGCGGGGCGGGCCCGCGGGGACGGTCACTCGGCCGCCCCGCCGTCGAGCCAGCGGCTGACGCAGGCGATGAGTTCGTCGGCGTCGACGGGCTTGGTGACGTAGTCGCTGGCGCCGGCCGCGAGGCTCTTCTCCCGGTCGCCGGGCATGGCCTTGGCGGTGACGGCGATCACGGGCAGGTCCGCGTACTGCGGCAGCTCCCTGATCCGCGCGGTCGCCGTGTAGCCGTCCATCTCCGGCATCATCACGTCCATCAGGACGAGGGCGACGTCCGGGTTCGCCAGGAGCGTGTCGATGCCCTTCCGGCCGTTCTCGGCGTGCAGCACGGTCATGCCGTGCAGCTCCAGGATGCCGCTGAGGGCGTACAGGTTGCGGGCGTCGTCGTCGACGGCGAGGACGGTCCTGCCGCGCAAGGTGCTGTCGACGACCTGGGGGGCGGGCGCCCAGTGGTCGCCGCGTACCAGGGGCACGACGTCGCCGGGCTGCTCCGCGGACAGGTGGAGGGCGATCCGCTCGCGCAGCTCGTCGAGGCTGGAGAGGAGTTCCAGCGGGCGGCGCCGGGCGAGGTCCTGGAGGGCGCCCTCCTCGTCGGCGGGGAGCCGGCGGTTGTGGTGGGCGAGGACGGGGACGGTGCGCAGCGCCTCGTCGCCGTCCATGGCGTCCAGGAAGCGCAGAGCGTCGCCGTCCGCCATGTCGACGTCGAGCACGACGCAGTGGAACGGCTGGGCGGCGAGCGCGGAGGCGGCCTCCTGGGGACCGCCGACGGGGATCAGTTCGATGTCCGCCCGGCCCGTGTGCCCGCCGTCGGCCGCGAGTTGGGTGACCGCGTTCTCGGCGACGACGGCGAGGAGCCCGCGCGGGCGCTCCTCGATCACGAGGAGGCGCCGGGTCGGCCGGGCGGCCGGGGCGCCGGGCAGCGCGAGCGAGCCGCCCCGGGCCGGGGCGGGGACGGTGGGCACCGCCGAGGGGTCCGTCGGCGGGGTGGCGGGGTCGGGCTGCTCGATGAAGTCGGTCCGGGTGACGGGGAGGTAGAGGGTGAAGGTGCTGCCCTCTCCGGGCACGCTCGTGACGGTGAGGGCGCCGCCGAGCAGATGGGCGATCTCGCGGCTGATGGAGAGGCCCAGGCCGGTACCGCCGTACTTGCGGTTCGTCGTCCCGTCGGCCTGCTGGAAGGCGCCGAAGATGGCCTCCAGGTTCTCGGGGGCGATGCCGATGCCGGTGTCGGTGACGCGGAAGGCGACGACGGGGCCGCCGCGGTGCACGGACACGGGCAGCTCGCCGTCCGAGGCCGGCTCGATGCGCAGCTCGACCCTGCCGTGCTCGGTGAACTTGACGGCGTTCGACAGCAGGTTGCGCAGCACCTGCCGGAGCCGCGTGTCGTCGGTGACGAGGTCGACGGGGACGCCGGCGGCCGTGGACACGGAGAAGGCGAGGCTCTTCTGCGAGGTGAGGGGGCGGAAGGTGGCCTCGGCGTAGTCGAGGAGCCTGCGCAGGGGCACGCGCTCCGGGTTGAGGTCCATCTTCCCGGCCTCCACCTTGGAGAGGTCGAGGATGTCGTTGATCAGCTGGAGCAGGTCGGACCCGGCCGAGTGGATGATGCCGGCGTACTCGACCTGCTTGGCCGTGAGGTTGCGGGTCGGGTTCTGCGCCAGCAGCTGGGCGAGGATCAGCAGGCTGTTGAGCGGGGTGCGCAGTTCGTGGCTCATGTTGGCCAGGAACTCCGACTTGTACGTGGAGGCCAGGGCGAGCTGGTGGGCGCGGTCCTCCAGCTCTTGGCGGGCCTGCTCGATCTGGAGGTTCTTGGCCTCGATGTCGCGGTTCTGCGTGGCGAGCAGGGCCGCCTTCTCCTCCAGCTCGGCGTTGGAGCGCTGGAGTTCTTCCTGCCGCGCCTGGAGTTCCTCGGTGCGCGAGCGGAGTTCGCCGGCCAGGCGCTGGGACTCGTCCAGGAGTTCGTCGGTTCGGGCGTTGGCGATGATGGTGCTCAGGTTGACGCCGACGGTCTCCATGAGCTGTTCCAGGAAGTCCCGGTGCACGGAGGTGAAGGGGCTGAAGGACATCAGCTCGATGACGCCGAGCACCTGCTCCTCGACGACGACCGGCAGCACCACGAGGCTGCCCCGGGACGTCCTGCCGAGACCCGAGGAGATCGCGACGTAGTCGGCGGGGACGTCGTCGGCGCCGATGGTGCGGCGGCTGCGTGCGGCCTGTCCGACGAGCGACTCGCCCAGCCGGAAGCGGACCTTGTCCCGGTCGCCGGCGGGGCGGCCGTAGGAGCCGACGAGTCGCAGTTCGACGCCGTCGGCGCCTTCCTCGGCGAGGTAGAACGCGCCGTACTGAGCGGCCACGAGCGGGGTCAGCTCGTCCATGACGAGCTCGGCGACGACGGTCAGGTCGCGGTGGCCCTGCATCAGCGCGGACATCCGGGCCAGACTGGACTTGAGCCAGTCCTGCTCCTGGTTGGCCCGCGTGGTCTCGCGCAGCGAGCCGACCATGGCGTTGATGTTGTCCTTGAGCTCGGCCACCTCGCCCGACGCGTCGACGGTGATCGAGCGGGTGAGGTCGCCCTCGGCGACGGCGCTCGCGACCTCGGCGATGGCGCGGACCTGGCGGGTGAGGTTGCCCGCCAGCTCGTTGACGTTCTCGGTCAGCCGCTTCCAGGTGCCGGACACGCCCTCGACCTCGGCCTGGCCGCCGAGCCGGCCCTCGCTGCCGACCTCGCGGGCCACGCGGGTCACCTCGGCCGCGAACGAGGACAGCTGGTCGACCATCGTGTTGATGGTCGTCTTCAGTTCCAGGATCTCGCCCCGGGCGTCGACGTCGATCTTCTTCGACAGGTCGCCGTTGGCGACGGCGGTCGTGACCTGGGCGATGTTCCGGACCTGTCCGGTCAGGTTGTTCGCCATGGAGTTGACGTTGTCGGTGAGGTCCTTCCAGGTGCCGGCCACGTTCGGCACCCTGGCCTGGCCGCCGAGCCGGCCCTCGGTACCGACCTCGCGGGCGACGCGGGTCACCTCGTCGGCGAAGGCGGACAGGGTGTCCACCATGGTGTTGATCGTGTCGGCGAGGGCGGCGACCTCGCCCTTGGCCTCCACGGTGATCCGGCGGGACAGGTCGCCGCGGGCCACGGCGGTGGCGACCTGGGCGATCGAACGCACCTGCCCGGTGAGGTTGGACGCCATCACGTTGACGTTGTCGGTCAGGTCCTTCCAGGTGCCCGAGGCGCCCCGGACGGTGGCCTGCCCGCCGAGGTTGCCCTCGGTTCCGACCTCGCGGGCCACGCGGGTCACCTCGTCGGCGAAGGCGGAGAGCTGGTCGACCATCGTGTTGATGGTGTTCTTCAGCTCCAGGATCTCGCCCCGGGCGTCCACGTCGACCTTCTTCGACAGGTCGCCGCCCGCGACGGCGGTGGCGACGTGGGCGATCGCCCGCACCTGCGCGGTGAGGTTGCCCGCCATCGAGTTGACGGAGTCGGTCAGGTCGCGCCAGGTGCCGGAGACGCCCTTCACATCGGCCTGTCCCCCGAGGATGCCCTCCGTGCCCACGTCACGGGCCATGCGCGTGACCTCGTCGGCGAAGGCCGAGAGCTGGTCGACCATCGTGTTGATGGTGTTCTTCAGCTCCAGGATCTCGCCGCGCGCGTCCACGTCGATCTTCTGGGAGAGGTCGCCCTTGGCGACGGCCGTCGCCACGTGGGCGATGTCACGGACCTGGGTGGTGAGGTTGCCGGCCATCGCGTTCACCGAGTCGGTCAGGTCGGCCCACGTGCCGGAGACGCCGGGCACGGTGGCCTGCCCGCCGAGCGTCCCTTCCGTGCCGACCTCGCGCGCCACCCGCGTCACCTCGGAGGTGAACAGGGAGAGTTGATCGACCATTCCGTTGAACACCCGGGAGATCTCGCCCATCAGCCCGTCCGCCTCGTCCGGCAGACGGGTGCCGAAGTCGCCGTCCCGCACGGCCGTGAGCCCGGCCAGCAGCTGACGGAGTTCAGGCTCGACCACCGCGGCCGGCCCGGGGTGCTCCCGGCCGGAGGAACCCCTGGTCGTCGTCTCAGACATGCACCATCCTCGTTCCCCACCAAGCTTGCTCCCACGGACCGTGCGGCCCGCGCCATGCTCCGGACGATCGCTCCCCCGGACGGTTCCGGCTGCCGCGATCGTTGCCGTACGGCAATCATGACGACACTACCGCTCCGTGATCGACAAGAGGAGGGCGGTGCCGGTCATCCGGCCGGAACCCGTCCTCTCCGGCCCTGGGGCGGAGGGCGTACGACAACGCCCCCGGGGTACGCGGGCGTCGAGCCGGGCGGTCCCCCGCCCCGACGACGAGAGGAGCAGTACGTGCTGATGGCCCACCCCGCGGTCCTGCGCGATCTCATCGAGCAGTACACGACGCTGAAGGTGCTCCAGGCGGAGAACGGCGGCGAAGAGGTACGGCGGCGTCTGGACGACCTCGCGTACACGCTGTGCGTCTCCACCGGTACGCGTGACGTGGACGCGGCGCTGATCGCGGCCCGCCATCGCCTGCCGGGCGCGCGCCCCGAGGACGACTCGGTGCTGAGCGGCTGAGCGTACTGAGCGGCGGAGCACGCCGAGCACACGGCCGAACCCGGCACTCTCCGAAGGAGGTGCCGGGCTCGGTCATGCCACGGGGGGCGGGCGAACGCCGCCGGGCCGCCTACCAGCGGTACCAGCGGCCCGTGCTGCCCTTCGGCCGGGCCACGAAGCCCAGCAGCCACAGGACGAGCACGATGACGGCGATCCACCAGAGCGCCTTGAACGCGAAGCCGGCGCCGAAGAGGAGCAGGGCGAGCAGCAGGACGAGAAGCAGGGGGACCATGCGGATCGACCTCCATGAAGACAGTGACGAAAAGACAAGATGGTGACGAAAGGCACAGGGGACGGCCGGACGGCGTGCACACGCGCACGGCCGTTCAGGGGGCGGGGAAGCCTCGCCCGCTCAGCCGCGGCGTGCGAAGTACAAGGCAACCGGCCCGAGTTCGCGCCATGCGGCCAGGCGCCCGGCCCGGCGCCCCGACCCGTACGCGAGGGCGAGCGCGGCCGCCGTGCCGGCCGCGGCACCGACCGTCACGGCCGGGTGCGTACGCGCGGCGGCCCACAGGTCGCTCCTCGCGGCGCGGGCCACGTACGCGGCCGCGCGGGCCTTCTCGGCGAAGGGCCCGGGCAGGCCGCGCCTTTCCCCGAGAGCGGCCGGCTCGTACCTCTCGTCCACGTCGGGGTCGTCCACCCGCGTCGGGCCAGGATGGTCCGGGACGACGTAAGGGCCGGTCCAGGGGAACTGCTTCCGTCCGGTGTTCTCCCAAGCACTCATGGACATCGTCTGGCCGGACTCCCCCACGCTAAACCCGGAGGACCCGAGCTCGAGACCCGTAGACCCGAGCCCGAGACCCGTAGGACCCGAGCCCGAGACCCGGAGGATCCGCGCCCGAGACCCGGAGGATCCGCGCCCGCCGGTCCCGCCGCGCCCGTTCCCCTCGAGCAAGCTTGGCCGCGCCCGTCCGGGCCGGACGGGCCGAGGCGCTCGGGCTCACCGGTATCCGCGTCACCGCGCCGGGAAAGCCGACGGTGTCGCAGGGGTGGGGCGTCGCCATCGCCACGATCAAGGAGAACCTCCCCTCCGGTGCACGCAGAGCGGTGATACGCCGGATATTCATGGGTTTGTTCTCGCCGGTTCCGGTGAGGCGTCCTGTTGTCAGATGTGTCGCGCGGAGAAGGAGCGATCCCCCGTGTCCGGTGAGAAGAAGATGAAGGCCAAGGGCGAGCAGGCCAAGGGCAAGGTCAAGGAGGCGGTCGGCCGGATGACCGACAACGAGCGTCTCGAGGCGGAAGGCCGGGCCGAGCAGGCCAAGGGCGACGCGCGTGGCGCCAAGGAGAAGGCGAAGGACGTCTTCAAGCACTGATCCGACGGACGAGGGACCTCGTCCGGCACGGAGAGGGGCGGCCCGCCATCCGGCGGGCCGCCCCTCTCCGTCGTCCGGCATGCCCCGGGTCGGCATGCCGGCGCCGGGCCTCGTGGGCGTCGGACACCGCCCCCTGCCTCGGGTCAGCTTCCGTCGGCGTAGTGGATGCGGACCCACAACGGCAGGGCGAACCAGCAGATCAGGTACCAGGCGAGGACACCGGAGACCAGCCAGGGCACGTACGGGTCGTGCGTCGCCACCCGCAGGATGAGGAACAGGGCGGCCGTCAGCGTCGCGAGCAGCAGCAGGAGGCCGGTGAAGGTGAGCCGGGAGGCCCAGACGACGGCCTGGGGCTTGACCCGCCGCCCCGACACGATCCTGTGGAAGGAGACGGGGCCGATCAGCGCACCCGTCGCCAGCGACCCGAGGACGACCGTGACCAGGTAGATCGTCTTGTCGGTCTGCTCCAAGGCGTGGAAGAGCGGGGTGAACACCACCGTGAGGAGGAACCCGAGGAGGATCTGGACGCCCGTCTGGGCGACCCGGATCTCCTGGAGGAGCTCCTGCCAGCGGCGGTCCGCCCGCTCCCCCTCCGTCTCGCCGCGCCCGTCGTGCCCACCGGTGTCGCGGTCCGGCGCTTGTGCCTTTCCGCCGTGCCGCGCCTCCTTCGGCTCGTCCTCCGCCTGCGTACCGCCGTTCCGTTCGTTCATGAAGGTCCTCCTCTAAGCACGGGGGCAGGAGCGGACCCGCCCCCCACCTGTGCCCGGTGACGCTCCGCGTATGACCGGTTCTCGGGGGGCGGTGGCGCGGGCGTGCGGGGCCTCGGAGCGGGCCCCGGCACGGCGGAAGCCCCCGTCGAGCGTGGGGGCTTCCGTCCGGCGCGGCACGGGGCGGAGTCAGGCCCGCGGCGTACCGGCCGTGCGCGGGGGCGCGGGGTGCCGCCACCGTCCGCGACGGGCGCTCTCGCCGTCGCCGGGCGGCCGCCCGCGGTCACCGGCGGCGGGACCGCCGGCCCGCCCGTCCGGCCCCTCCCGCCCCTCCTGCCCGTCCCGTCGGCGCGGCGCGTCGGGGGTCACGGCGGGAGCGTACGTGCGGCTCTCCCCGCTCCGGCCCGAGGCGCTGGGGTCCTCGGACGGGACTGCGGCCTCCGGCGGCCGCCACGGCAGCGGCACCGGAGAGCGGGTCGGGCGGCGGGGCCGGCGGACCGGTGCGGAAGGCTCCGCCACGGCGGTCCGGCCGGAGTGCGCGGGTGTGGGAACCGTCCCCGCGGGGAGCCCCCGCACGGGGATGCCGGGCACGGGGGCACCCACCGTCGGAAGGCCCGACGTAGGAATCCCCGGGGGCGGCGGCTCGTGGCGGTGCCCGTGGGTCCGGGGGGCCGCCCCCGGTCCCGTGGGGCCCCCGGAGGGGTGGGCGAGGCGGCGAGGCCGGGTCGGTCCCACCGGCGCGGCGCACGGCGCCACGCGGACGAGGACTCGGGTCGGGTTCGACATGAGCGCCTCCTGGGTGGGTTTCGCGATCCGACTGTCCGTCACCCTGCCTGCGGTTCCTGCCGATTCGGCTTACCGCTGTCTTCGGAGCCAAACCCCGCGGACGCGGAGAGATTGCTCGGCAGTCCCGCCCTCCGGGACTCGTCGCCCTCGGGCACGAACTGGGGGCACCGGCTCCCGGCGGCATGCGAGCGGCCCGCACCTCGTGGAGGTGCGGGCCGCTCGTATCGCCGACCCACGGCAGGGGGAACCCTGGATCGTCGGGCGTGAGCGTGTCCCCTCGCTCGGCATCCGCCTGCCCCGCCGACCGGGATCCATGCCCTCCGGTTTCCGGTGTCGCCCGGGGACGGGGCGGGCACCCGGTCCCTGCTCGATGCGCCGATACCGGGCGCGCGGTGTCCTCCGCTCCCCGCCTCGATATCCGGTGGCACCGCCTCCCGTCGACGTGACACGCTTCCCTCACACCGAAGGGGTGTAGCTCAGCTGGCCAGAGCGCCGGTCTCCAAAACCGGATGCCGCAGGTTCGACTCCTGTCACCCCTGCCAAAGGCACGCCGGCGCCGGATCCTCACACCGATCCGCGCCAGCCGCCCGTCTGCACGCCGCCGCGCTCCTCGATGAACGACTTGAACCGCTTGAGGTCGCCGGCCACCTTGCGCTTGACGAACCCGAGCTTGTCGCCCGTCTGTTCCGCAAGCCCCTCGGGGGCGAAGTCCATCTGGAGCATGACCTTCGTCCGGGTCGCGTCGAGACGGTGGAACGTGACGACCCCCGCCTGCCGGGCCTCGCCCTCGACCGTCGTCCACGCGACGCGTTCGTCCGGGATCTGCTCGGTGATCACGGCGTCGAACTCGCGCCGCACCCCGCCGATCTCCGTGACCCAGTGCGTGAGCGTGTCCGTACGCTGCTCGATCCGCTCCACACCGTCCATGAAGCGGGGGAACGTCTCGAACTGGGTCCACTGGTCGTAGGCGGCCCGCACCGGAACCTCGACCTCGACCGACTCCTCCACCTTGGACATGGCGACACCTTTCTCTCGGACGGGGATCGTCTCCCCGTCGGGGACGTGCTGCTGAGCTCGTGCGTACCGGGGTGGACCGGCGGCCGTCAGAGGCCGGCCCTGCCGCCCGGGAAGAGGCTGGATGTGCGGTAGTACTGGCCGATCTCCTCGCGGTACTGGCGGTCCGCGAGGTGCTTGTCGGAGACGAACTCGGGCGAGTCCTTCACCTGTTCCTTCGACAGGGCGAGGTGGAGGGTCTGCTCCTCCAGGTCGACGCGGGTCACCGCCCGCGCCGGGATGAGCACCTCCTTGCCGAAGATCCAGACGCCCGTGTCGACGACCAGGTAGGAGTCGTCCACCTCGTCGGAGTGCTTGTCCACCTTGCCGATGTGCCCGTCGGAGGCCTCGACGCGCCACCCGGTGAGATCGGTACCCGCCAGGTGGCCGCACTCGGTACTGAAGGACCACAGATGGTCGGTCATCGCTGTCACTCCTCTGTCGCTGGATTCGCGCAGGGCACGGGGCCGGACGTGCGGGCCGCCTCGGAGCCGGCCACCACGACCGTGATCGGTGACAGTGGGCGCCGGACGACGAACAGTCCCAGACCCATGGTCGGTTGCTCCTCCCTGCGGGTTGGACAGCGTCCGCGTACCCGGGCCCCCGGGGATCATTCCGCCGCCCCAGGAGAAATCGGACTGGTTCCTCCGCCTCCCGTGAGCACGCCGGAGCGGCGTCCACGGGAACGCCCGCCCGGCGCACCTCAGCTGACGTCACATCAGTTCCTGGAGGTGTGAGACGGCCGCTTGGGGCAACACGAAGGGCCAGGACACGGAGGAAGGCGCGAGCGCTCCCGGAGGCCGTTCGCCGGCCTCCTCCGCGCGTTCGACGTCCGAGGAGAGGAGAATCCCATGACCGCACTGCTGGACCGCATCAAGCGATTCGCCCGCAGCCCCCAGGGCCGTGGCGCGGCGGCGTCCCTTCGACGCGCCGCGGCCGACCCGCGCAAGCGCGCCCAGGCACGCCGCCTGTTCGGCAGGCTGCGCCACCGCTGACGCCTGCCCGCCCGCGTCGGACGGCACGTGCCCACTCGCATCGCCCTGTGCGGCGAGACGGCCCCCGAGCGCGCACCGGCGCATGATGGGAGGGTCACCAGGTCACCAGGTCACCGGTGACCGACGGCGAAGGGCGGTGCTGTGGACGGCGACACCCTCGGCGCGGTCCTGGCGGACATGCTGGCCGCGTCCCACCGGCTCGCGCCCCGTGCGATCCCCCTGCTCGTGGAGGACGCCGGGCGGCGCCTGGGGCTGACCGGGGCCCGGGTCTACGTGGCCGATCTGCAGCAGCAGGGTCTGGTGGCGCTCCCGAACCCTGAGCAGGCATCCCGGCTCGCGGCCGACGACCGGACCGCGGACCTGGAGACGCTGCCCGTCGACAACTCTCTCGCGGGACACGCGTACCGCACCGAGTCGGTGCGGCTGAGCCGGCCGGACTCCGGCGGGGAGCGTACGGGCTGGTTCCCGGTCGTGGACGGCATCGGCCGGATGGGAGTCCTGCGCGTCACCGCGCCGGAGCTCGACGCGTCGCTCCTGCACCGGTGCGAGGCCCTCGCCGGCTTGGTCGCCATGATCCTGGCCACCAAGCAGCCGTTCAGCGACGTCCTGACCCGGACCATGCGCACCCGGTCGATGAGCCTGCAGGCGGAGCTGCTGTGGGCCTTCATGCCCCCACGGACCATCGGCACGGCGGCGGTGACCTCCAGCGCCCTCCTGGAGCCCGCGTACGACATCGGCGGGGACGCGTACGACCACAGCCTGGCGGGAGAAGTCCTGCATCTGACGCTGCTGGACGCCATGGGCCACGACCTCGCGTCCGGCGGCTGCAGCGCCACGGCGCTGGCCGCCTGCCGCTCCACGAGGCAGGCCGGCGGCGGCCTCGACGACATCGCGGTCGAGATCGACCGCACGCTGGAGCGCTGGATCCCGGAACGGCTGCTGACCTGCGTGATCGGCGACCTGGACACCACCACCGGGCAACTGGAGTGGATCAACTGCGGCCACCCCGCCCCGCTGCTGATCCGCGACCGGCGCGTCGTGACCGGCGCGCTCGACAGGCCCCCGCGCCCGCCCCTGGGCCTGACCGGCTACGGCGTCGGTCCCCCACCCGTCCATACGGTCCAGCTGCAGCCCGGCGACCGGCTGCTGCTCTTCACCGACGGCGTCACCGACGCGCGCTCCGCCGCCGGAGAGCTGTTCGGGGAGCGGCGCCTGGCCGATGTCGTCGTCCGTGCCCTGACCGAGGGCCTTCCCGCCCCCGAGGCGCTGCGGCGCCTGATCCAGCACATCCTCGTCCACCAGGACCAGCGCCTCAGCGACGACGCCACCACCCTCCTCGCCGAATGGCACCCCGATCACCGGTGAACCCGCCGGCGCCCGCGCATCCGTCACCCGCGCATCCGCAGCAGGCGAGCCATCTCCGCACGGCGGCCCCGGGATCAGTCGGACGGTGACCAGCAGGCGATCACCCGTCCGCTGCCGGGAGACAGCCCCTCCCAGCCGCCGGGCACCTCGATCACCACCACTCCCGAGGTCGGGAAGCCTGCCCTCACCCGCTCCAGCAGGTCCGGAGGGCCGCTCCCGCACAGGCCGACGGCCAGCTCGTGGATCCCCGGGTTGTGGCCGACGAGGGCCACGGCACGAAGGCCCGGGCCCCGCTCCGCCAGTACGGAGACCAGCTTGCTCGGCGGCGCGTTGTAGAGGCGCTCGTCGTAGACGACGGGCGGCGGGTCGTCCAGCTCGGCGGCCGCGAGCCGCCAGGTCTGGCGGGTTCTGCGCGACGGGGAGCAGAGCACGAAGTCGGGCCTGGGGCCGCCGTCCGCGAGCCGGCGCCCGGTCCGGGGCGCGTCCTTCCTGCCCCGCTTGCTCAGCTCGCGGTCGAAATCGTCGACCGGCCGGTCCTTGCGCACCGCCTTCGCATGGCGCACCAGCAGCAGCCGCACCCCGGCCGCGCCGTCGCCGCCCGGTGACGCCGGCCGGGATCCGGGGTCCAGGGACATGACGTCTCCTTCCGCGGGCGTACGGCTCCGGGTCGTTCCGGCATGCGCCTACCCCGTCGCGGGGGCCGCACGCACCGGCCCGGCAGCGTGCGAGCCCCCCCGTCGCCCGGCGCGGGGCGTGTCAGGTCCGCTCGGCGCCGGCTCGACGGACGCCGGGCAGGTGCACCACGAGGAGCGTGAAGGCGGCCAGCGCGACGTTGCGGGCCGCGGCGTCCAGGCCGTTCCAGTCGGACGACTGCCACATGGCGAACCACTCGCCGCCGATCGCGAGGAAGCCGAGGCCGAAAAGCAGCAGGACCATCACCAGGCCCACCGTGCTCGCGGCGCGGGCGCGGTCGTACGCGTCGCGGCGCAGCCCTGTGATCCAGAACCAGGTGGCGGCGAGGAGGACCACGGCCGCCAGCGTCTCCCAGACGATGATGGCGACGTAGGCGGCGTTCTGGAGGGCGGGGGATTCGATCGCCCGCCACATCAGGTCGGGGTCCTTGAACGTGGTGTCCATGCTCAGGACGTGCTGGACGAACTGCTGGTTGGTTCCGAAGTCCGTGATGTTCCCGAAGGCGACCAGGGTCATGTAGAGCGCGACGGTCGCCGTCAGCGCGCTCGCCGCGACGGGCGGCGCGCCCATCCGGAGGAGCCAGTTCCGCTGGGCGGCGGGGGCCGTTCCCCGGGAACGAGTGCCGGAATCGGTGCCGGTCGGCCGGTGGGCCTGTGCCATGGACGTGTCCTCCCTTGGTCCCGCGGGCGGTTGGGCCGCGGCTCGTACCGTCCCTTCCCCACTTGCGCGGCCTTCCAGCCCTCCTCCTGCCGCGCCCCGCGGCGGGCCGGCGCCTTCCCCGAGTCGCGTTCGTCGGGGAAGGCGCCGGCTGCCGAGCCGGTGCCTTTCGTCAGGACGTGACCTGGACGAGGCCCTTGGCCGTCGCCTGTGCGCTGGTGCCGTCCGACGGGGTGGAGGTCAGCTGCCAGGTGTAGGCGCCGGCCGGCACCGGGGTGGCCGCGTCGGACGTGCCGTCCCAGGAGACGCGTACGGCGCTGAGGGCTTCCCCGCCCGTCCAGGTGCGCACCACCTCGCCGGTCTCGCGGTGGGTGAGGGTCACCCGCCAGGACGCGGCGGGCTTGGAGAGCCACCATGCGGCGGACCACTCGGCGGTGCCGTCCTGCACCAGGGAGCGAGGCGCCGCGGTGCGGGCGACCCGCAGCGGGGAGACCGCCTGCTGCGGTGCGGTGACGTGGACGGTGTCCTCCGTGTCGACCCAGGCGAGCTTGCCGGCGCCCGGGTCGAGGGTCCAGGTGGTGCCGCGCCCGTCTCCGCTCGCGGGCGCCTTCAGGCCGGTGACGGTGCCCAGGTCGGCGGTGGTGCCGTCACCCTGCAGCCCCGTGAGGCGCAGGTCGCCGGAGCCGTCGCGGTGCGCGAGGAAGCGGTCGCCCAGGAGGACGCCCGTCGTCGGGGCCGGGTAGGTGTGCCCGGTCGCGAGGTCGCGTACGCCCGCCGCGTCCTGGGAGGCGCAGCTCCAGTAGAACAGCGTGCCGCTGCGCTGGAGTTCGGACGGTACGCACGCGGTGCCCAGCGCGACGGTCTCGGTCACGTTGCCGGAGAGCACGTTGATCACCTTCACCGTGCCGGGGTTCTGCTGCGCCGGCTTGAGCAGCCACTTCTGCTCCAGCGCGGCGGCCTGGGCGCGCTGTTCGCGGACGACGACGTCGCGTGCGGTGTCCACGACGTACTGCCGTCCGGCCGCCTCGTACAGCACGAACTCCGGTGCCGCGTCGAGGATCCGGCCGTCCTTGCCCGGCAGCGTGAAACGGTCCACCGGGTGCTCCGGGTCGTCGCCGGTCACCAGCACGTCGGCACCCGTGTCCGCGTCCTGGACCAGGCGGGCCAGCCCTTCGTCGGTGCCGTCGGCGAAGCGCCCCGCCGCCGGGCCGGGGAAGTCGGCGAGCACCGCTCCCTTCACCGGGTCGAGTCCGGCTCCGATGCCCGTCCCGTGCAACGTCTCTTTGCCTTCAAGAGAGTTGACGTACCGGAGCCGCCCGCGGTCCAGGCTCAGCGCCTGGATCCGGCCGTCCGCCGTCTTGCTTCCCGGTACCTCGCGCAGGGGCAGGTCGAAGACGAGTCCGGAACCGTCCACGCTGAAGTGGTGGATGGCGCGCTTGCCGTCGGCGTCCTTGCCGAGCGCGACCAGCGAACCCCCGCCCTCGGTGCGCAGGAACGTCGTCTCGACGTCGCTCAGCAGCGTCCGCTCGGTCTCCGCCCCGGCGAAGGGGGTGAGGCGCAGAGGCCCGCCGTCGCCCTCGTACCAGAGCACGTTGTCGCCCACGACGAAGGACGTGACCTTGCTGTCGGCCGACTGCGTCGGGAGCGGCACGATGCGCGGGGCGGCGGACATGTTGTCGCGCGCCATGACCCGCACGCCCGGCTCCCCGCTGCGGGTGAACCAGCTGACGGTGTTCTGCGTGATCCGGAAGCTGCTCGCCTCGCCGGTCACGGGCAGCGGCTGGACGGTGCCGTTGTACGCGGTGAGGATGCCGTACCCCGGGGTGCCGTCGGCGTTGCGCCAGCCGATGAGGAGCCGGTTGTAGTGGGCGCCGAGCAGCACGGGCACGGCGCCGGTGGTGGCTCCGGCGGGGAACTGCACGACGGGGTCGTCCGCCGGGGCCCGGCCGAGCGCCACGCGCAGCTGGTACGTGCCGTCGCCCTGGTCCACGGTGGCCAGGGTCCAGCCGTTGGCGACGCGAGGATTCAGGTAACCGGCGGGCACGGTGTAGGTGTTGGTGTAGAGCGGATCCTCGATGCCGATCCGCACGATGTCCGTGCCGCCGTCCTCGCGCGGCTTCGTGTAGACGACACGGTTGTACTCGTCGTGGCCCCGGACGATCGCGTCCTCCGGCACGCCGTCGAGCTCCGGGAGGGGCTTGGTACGGCTGTTGTACGTGTTGGTCCAGAGGTAGCCACCGCCCTCGCGGTGCAGGACGCCCTGACTCCCGGTCGCCAGCAGCGTCTCGGGCCCGGAGGCGTAGGCGTCGGGAGCCGGGACGAGGACTTCGGCCGCCCCGGCAGCCTCGGCCGCATGGGCCGTGACCGGCAGGACGACGACCGGACCTGCGGCAAGAACAGCGAGAACGGCAGCCGCGGTGGCGGTACGCCGGGTCCGGCCGGCTCGGTCGGCTCCGTTGGTACGGCTGATTGTGCGCAGGTGATGAGACACCTGACCCCCCATGCGTTAACAGGCGAAGTTTCGACATCGTGCTGTGAACGCGGTTAACAGTACACTCTGCGGACGGAGTTGTGCACACAACTGATGCCTTTCTTCGATCTCGGACCGGGCAGAGCGACGGGTTCGCCACCAGCCCCCGGCGGGGGCAGAGCACAGCCCGAAGACGGACTCGCCCGTCGACGACAGCGGCATCGCTTACGTCTACGCCCTGCATCCCCACCGCGACCTGACCACCGGGTCCCCAGTGGCTCTGCCCTGACCCTTGACCGGGTGGTTGATCTGCCGTTCAACCAGCCTGCAAGCGGCCGTACCTCGACCTCTGAACCAGGTGTGCGCCAAGTAGGGTGACAGGTGGTCGAGCTGGGGGTGCATGGTGGTGGGGGCTGTGGTCAGGCGGGGCGTCCGGCTCGGGGTACGGATCGGGTCGGTGCCAGCGGCAGTTTTCGGCTCGGTGGCGCTCGTGGGTGCGGTGATGTGGCTTCGCACCGGGTTGCATGACACCCTGGCGGGTCTCTTGCGGGCCGTTGTCCTCGTGTGCGGGAGCCTGGGGGTTGGTGTCCTGCTCGGTGCGGCTACCGGTGTGGCGCTTGCTCTGTCGCCCGAATGGCTTGCCGCTCGGGCTCCGTTGCGGGGGCTGCTCGCCGGCTGTGTCGCGGGCACGATGTATCTCGGTGAAGCGGTCGTTGTGGCGGTCGCCTTTGACGGCGGCTACGGACCGATGCTTCTCACGCTCCTTTCCACGCCGGTGGTTGGTGCAGTGGCGGCGGTGCACAGCGGGGACGTCCTGGGACGTACGCACTTTCACCCGTGGTTGGCGAGTGAGGGGCGTCTTAAGGGCTGGTCACGCCGCTTCGGCCGGGTACCGGGTCCACGTGCGGAGGGGTGAGTCAGGGGCGAAGTTCGACTTCGGTTCGGCGCGGTCATTGCGCCGGCGGATGTAGGCGCCGATGGCGGCGTTCTGTTCGCTGTGGCCGCGGTGGTCGGTTCCGTTCAGGGCGAAGTAGCGCAGGGCGGCGAACTCCGACTCGATCCGGTTCAGCCACGCTCCGTACGTCGGCAGGAAGACCAGCTCGACATCGTTCGCCGCGATCAGGCAGTTGTGCTCTCGTACCTGGCTGCTGATCCCCCTCGGTCGCCCCCGCTCCATTTTGGGTCCAGGGCCTCGAACCCACGAGCGCGACTTTATCCGGACCGGAAGCCCTGGCGGGCGCGGCGAGTGGCGTGGGTGGTGACGCGGCCCGATCGCCGCGCCAGGGGCCGGCTCAGCCGCCGCGGCGGATCTGGGCGGCCTTGCGGGCCTCGGCGAGTTTGCGGGCCTCGGCGGTCTTGCGGGACTTGCCGCCGGTGCCGCGGGGGGTGGCTTTGCTGGTGCCGAGGCCGCGGAAGGGGGTGTTGGTGTTCTTGGGGCGGGCGGAGGCGGGCGCGCCGTCCAGCGGGATGCCGGTGGGAGCCTTGGCGCCGGTGATGCGGCTCAGTTCCGCCTCGCCCGAGCGCACCTTGGTGACGGTCGGCGCGATGCCGGCCTCGGCCAGCACGCGGCTCGTCTCGCGGCGCTGGCCCGACAGGACGAGCGTGACCACGCTGCCGGACTCGCCGGCGCGGGCGGTGCGGCCGGCGCGGTGGACGTAGTCCTTGGGGTCGGTGGGCGGGTCGACGTTGACCACGAGGTCGAGGTCGTCGACGTGCAGGCCACGGGCCGCGACATTGGTCGCCACCAGGGCGGTGATCTCGCCGTTCTTGAACTGCGCCAGCGTCCGGGTGCGCTGCGGCTGCGACTTGCCGCTGTGCAGGGCCGCGGCGTGCACCCCGCCGGCCCGCAGATGCCGGGTGAGCTGGTCGACGCCGTGCTTGGTGTCGAGGAACAGCAGGACGCGACCGTCGCGGGCGGCGATCTCCGTGGTGACGGCGTAGCGGTCGGGGCCGTGGACGACCAGGAGGTGGTGCTGCATCGTCGAGACCGCGCCCGCGGACGGGTCGACCGAGTGGACGACGGGGTCGTGGAGGTAGCGGCGGACCAGCTGATCGACGTCGTCGTCCAGCGTGGCCGAGAACAGCATCCGCTGACCGTCGGGGTGCACCTGGTCGAGCGCCTCGGTGACCTGCGGCAGGAATCCCATGTCGCACATCTGGTCGGCCTCGTCCAGCACGGTGATCCGCACCCGTCCCAGCCGGCAGGCGTTGCGCTCGATCAGGTCGTGCAGGCGTCCGGGGGTGGCGACGAGCACCTCGGCCCCCTCGCGCAGCGCGGCGACCTGCCGGCCGATCGACATCCCGCCGACGACCGTGGCCATCCGCAGGCGCAACGCCTCGGCGTACGGCGTCAGCGCCTGCGTGACCTGCTGGGCCAGCTCCCGGGTCGGTACGAGGACCAGCGCGAGGGGCTGCTTCGGTTCGGCGCGCCGCCCCGCCGTACGGGTGAGCAGCGGCAGGCCGAAGGCCAGCGTCTTGCCCGATCCGGTGCGCCCGCGCCCCAGGACGTCACGCCCCTCCAGGGCGTCGGGCAGAGTGGCGGCCTGGATCGGGAAGGGTTCGCGTACCCCGAGCTCGCCCAGCGTGCGCAGCACCTCCGCCGGCAGTCGCAGGTCGGCGAAGGAGACGGCCGGGGGCCGTACCGGAGTCGTGGCACCGGGCTCGGCGGGGCAGCCGTGAGCGGTGCCGGAGTCGTCGGGATGGATCATGAGCAGAACAGCCTTCCGCAGGGAAAACGTGCCGAGGAAGGCCCGGCAGACTGGAACCGGCCCTCGCACCAGCGAAGCCGAGCACGCAGGAACGCCGACCACGACGACCACGCAAACGCACGACACTAACACGGATGGCACAGCATCCGTGCCGGACGCCGGTCGTCTCCACCGCGCCCCGTCCATGGCCCGCAGACGCCGCGACACGCCCGGTGAAGGGGCACTGCATGTCCGCCGACCGGACGCCGTCACCCGCGCCGTGGGCTCCGGCCCCCGCGCCAGGTGTTAGGCAGAGAGCACCGGCCGAGCGTCCACGGTGGGCCGGCCGCCCCCTCCGCCCCCAAGGAGAGACCCGTGCCTACCCGCGCCCGCGCCCGCCGCTTCCGCGCCGGACTGTCCGCCACCGCCCTGACCGCCGCCGCACTCGGCGCGCTGCTCCCGTCCGCCCAGGCGGCGGGCGGCTCCGAGACCGGGGAGCAGCACCTGCAGCGGCAGCTCGACCGGCTGGTCGCCCAGGAGGACGGGCCGCCCGGGGCGATCGCCGTCCTCACCCGCGGTGACCGTACGCGGGTCTACACCTCCGGCGTCGGGGATCTCGCCACCGGCCGCCCGCCCCACCTCGACGACCACATGCGCATCGCCAGCATCGCGAAGGCGTTCAGCGGAGCCGTCGCCCTCCGGCTCGTCGCCCAGGGGCTGCTCTCCCTCGACGACACCATCGGCAGCCGCCTGCCCGCCCAGCCCGCGGCCTGGCACGCGGTGACGCTGCGTCAACTCCTGCAGCACACCAGCGGCCTGCCCGACTTCTCCGGCTCTCCCGAGTTCCAGCGCATCGTCCGGGCCGACCCCCGCCACGTCTTCGACTCCCGCAGCCTCCTCGGCTTCGTGGCGAACGAGCCGCTGCTCTTCGTCCCCGGCACCCTCTACGAGTACTCCAACTCCGACAACATCGCCGTCGCCCTGATGGCCGAGGCCGTCACCGGCCGCCCGTACGAGGAGCTCCTGCGGGAACTCGTGTACCGTCCCCTGGCGTTGCACCGCACCAGCCTGCCCTCGGGTCACACGCTGCCCCGCCCGTTCCTGCACGGCTACGACGTCACCCCGCCGGAGCCGCCGGAGGACATCAGCGAGGCCATCAGCGCCTCGGGGGCCTGGGCGTCCGGCGGCATCGTCTCCACCCCCAGGGACCTGGGCGCCTTCATCCGCGGGTACGGCGGCCCCGCCCTGCTGTCGCCGGAGGTCCGCGAGGAACAGTTCGCCTTCCGGCCCGGCGACTCCTCCGAGCCCGCCGGCCCCGGAACGAACGCCGCCGGGCTGGCGATCTTCCAGTACACGACGCGCTGCGGCGTGCTCTACGGCCACACCGGAAACACCCCCGGCTACACCCAGCTCGCCGCCACGACCCCGGACGGCAGCCGCTCCCTCACGTTCACCATCAACACCCAGACCAGCAAGAGCATCAAGCCCGCTCTGCTCGCCCGACTCCGCACGGTCCAGGAGGACTTCGCCTGCGCCCTCCTGAAGGACCGCCACTGAGCCGTTCCCGCTCCCTCGGCACCGGCCCCGGTCAGTTCACCGGGGCCGCTCCGCGCAGGGCGTTCCGCCGGCTTCCGTTGATCAGGTCGTTGAAACGGTCGACGGTCCAGATCATCCGCAGTCCCAGGGCGCCCATCATCACAGGGCGGGGGAACCTCGGCTTCTTCGCCCAGAGCGCCTTCAGGTCCTCGTGCCGTTCCCCGTCCACAATCAGGTCGGCGATGAGGGAGCCGACGTACGGCGCCTGGGCCAGGCCGTGGCCGTTGCAGGCGACCGAGTAGAAGACGTCGTCGCCGATCGTGCCGGCGAGCGGAAGCCACGACGAGGTGATCCCGACCCATCCGCCCCAGGCGCGCGCGGCCGCGACGTCAGCGAGGGCGGGGAAGCGCCGTTCGAAGGCGCGGGCGAGGTCGGCGACGACGGCCTCGTCCGGCTGCCTCGGGGGCAGCGGGTGGCTCGTGCCCCGCTGGAGCCGACGGACGCCGAACACGATGGTGTTGCGGGAGGTCAGGCGGTAGTTCTCCATGATGTTGTGCTGCGTCACCACGCCGGACCGGCTCGTCCATCCCAGCGCGGCCAGGCGCGCGGGGTCGATCGGCTCGGTCTCGACCTCGGTGACCCAGATCGGCGAGGAGAGCCGCTTCGGAGCGATGGCCAGTTCGCCGCCGAAGGCGTTCGTCGCGAGCACGAGCTTCTGCGCGCGTACCTCGCCTCCCGGTGTCCTGATCACGACCCCACCGCCGCCGTTCCGCGTGACGTCGGTGACGCGCGTCCGCTCGTACACCCGGGCGCTCGACGCGAGGACGGCGTCGCGGACGCCCAGGCTGAACTTGCCGGGGTTCATCGTCCCGCCGACGGACTCGCGCATGCCGCCGAGGAAGCCGCGGGGGATGCCGAGTTCGGCGCTTGTGCCCAGTTCGACCTTCGCGCCGGCCTTGCGCAGGAGCTTCGTCACGCGGCGCACCCGGCCCATCTGGCCCCGGGACACGGCGGCGCAGACGTTGCCCACCGGTTCGTAGTCGCAGTCGATGTCGAGTCGTTCGACCAGCCGCTCCAGGAAGTGGCCGGCGTTGTCCGCCATCCGGACGATGCCGGAGAACCTCCTGGGGTAGAGCAGGCTCAGGAGCTGGATGTCGCCGCCCGGGGCGCCCGCCACCTGTCCGGCGTTGCGCGAGGCGGAGCCGTGGCCGCAGAACTCGGCCTCCAGGAGCACCACGTCCCGGCCGCGTTCGGCCAGGCGCAGGGCCGTCGACATGCCCGCCAGGCCGCCGCCGACGACCGCGACCTCGCACGTGACGTCCTCGCGCAGGGCGGGCCGGACGTCGGTGGGCGGGTCGACCCACCCGCTGAAGGTGGTGTACGCGACGTTGTCCGTCTTCATCTCTCGCTGTTCCTCGTTTCGCGTCGTACGCAGCGGGGGGGCGCCGTTTCGGGCTCGGCCCGGCTCGGCTCGGCGAGTCCCGGCTCGGTCTCAGGCCAGCTCGCGCTTCAGGATCTTTCCGGTGCCGGTCATGGGCAGGCTCGGCACGATCTCGACGATGCGGGGGTACTTGTAGGCGGCCATCTGCTCCTTGCCCCAGGCGACGAGCTCCTCGGCCGTGACGGCGGCGCCCTTCTCGGGGATCACGAACGCCTTGATCTCCTCGCCGTGGCTGTCGTGCGGGACGCCGATGACCGCCGCCAGGCTCACCGCGGGATGGGTGAGCAGGACCTCCTCGATCTCGCGCGGGTAGACGTTGAACCCGCCGCGGATGATGAGGTCCTTCGCGCGGTCGACGATGTAGTAGAAGCCGTCCTCGTCGCGTCGTGCGAGGTCTCCGGTGCGGAACCATCCGTCGCGGATCGCTTCGGCCGTCGCCTCCGGGCGGTTGTAGTAGCCCTTCATGACGTTGTGGCCCCTGACCGCGATCTCGCCGACCTCGCCGGGCTCGGTGATCTCCGTCCAGTCCGGCTGGATCAGCTTCAGCTCGACGCCCCAGATCGGGACGCCGATCGAGCCCGGCCGGGAGGCGCGCCGGGGGTCGCTGAACGTGGCGACGGGCGAGGTCTCGGACAGCCCGTACCCTTCGAGCACGGTGACGCCCAGGCGTTCCTTGACCCGGCTGATGATCTCGACCGGCAGGGCCGCCCCGCCGGAGATGCCGATCCTCAGGTTCGCGGCGATCCGGTGGACGTCGATGTCGTCGGTGAGGGCGTCGAGCAGGCCCCACCACATGGTGGGGACGCCGGCGAAGAACGTGATGTCCTCGCGGTCCATCAGCTCGACCACGTCACGGGCGGCGAAGCGCGGGACGAGGTGCAGGGTCGCGGCCATTGAGAATCCCGCGTGCATCTGCACCGTCGCGCCGAAGGTGTGGAACAGCGGCAGGCACACCAGATGGCTGTCGCCGGCCGGTTCGCTGCGGAACAGCCGGTTGCAGGCCATCACGTTCATCATCGTGTTGGCATGGGAGAGTTCGGCGCCCTTGGGCCGGCCCGTCGTGCCCGACGTGTACAGGATGACCGCGGTGTCGGTCGGTTCCCGGACCACGGACTCGAACGCGGGGCTCATGCCGGCCAGGGCCTGGCCGAGCGTCTCGGTACCGGCTATCGGGCTGGGAGCCTTCGGGTCGGCGGTGATGACGAAGAAGTGCTCCACCTCCTTGACCTCGCGGTAACCGGCATGGCCTTCGGCGGCCATGGGCAGCTCCGGCGTTCCCTCGAAGCAGAAGTACGCCGAGACGTCCGCGTCGTCCAGGTGGTAGGCGATCTCGCGGGCCTTGAGCAGGACGTTGAGCGGCACCACGACCGCCCCGGCCTTGAGGATGCCGTAGTAGACGATCGGGAAGGAGGGGAGGTTGGGACAGCTCAGTGCGACCTTGTCGCCGGGCCGGACGCCTCGGGACACCAGCAGGTTGGCGACCTGGTTCGCGGCCGCGTCGACTTGACGATACGTCAGCCGGTGCGGCCCGAGGACCAGCGCGTCCCGGTCCGGGTGGGCGCGGGCGGAGTCTTCCAGGAGGAGCGAGAGGTTCAGCACGGTGGTTCTCCAGCGGCGGTGGGTTCGGTCATCGGGCGGGCCGTGTCACAGCGGAAGGTCCGGCGAGTCGACGCCGACCACGCGGTCGCCGCAGAACACGCGCACCGACTCGGCCGGGCCGTGGCCGCCGAGGCCGGCCGGGCCCCAGAAGCTCTGCGCGGAGTCGTCGCCGAGGTCGGCGATCTTCGCGCCGTTGACGCGCACCTCGCCCGCGAGCACCCGCGAGCCGATCTCGATCGCCCGCTCGACGTCGCCGCCGAAGACGTAGGCGTCGAGTCCCGACGGGTGGGCGTTCGCGAGGCGCAGCGCCTCCTCGGCGGAGTCGACGGCGTGCACGGACACGATGGGCCCGAACAGCTCCGCGGTGGCCTTCGCCGGGTCGGCCCCGGCGGCGACGGTCGGCGAGAGGAAGAACCCGTCGAGCTCCGGCAGCCGGGCCGGCTGGTGGACGGTGGCTCCCAGGGCGCGCAGCCCGTCGATCCGGCTCTGCAGGGTCGCGAAGTGCGGGGCGTTCGAGATCGGGCCGAGCTCGGTGCCCTCGTCGAGCGAGTGGCCGACGACGGTCTTGGCGAGGCGCTCGGTCAGCGCTTCGACCAGCGGCCCCACCAGGCTCCGGTGGGCGAGCACCTTGCCCGGGCCCTCGCACCATTGGCCGTTCAGCTTGGTCATGCCCTCGAAGATCCCGTCGGCGGCGACCTCGACGTCGGCGTCGTCCAGGACGAGCGCGGGGTTGTTGCCGCCGAGTTCCAGCTGAAGGACCTTGAAGTCCTCGGCGGCGGCGCGGGCGATGGCCCGGCCGGCGACCGGGCCGCCGGTGAAGGACACGATCTTGACGCGCGGGTCGCCGGTCAGCGCGGCGCCCACCTCGCCGCGGCCGTGCACGAGCTGCAGGGCGCCGGCGGGCAGTCCGGCTTCGACGAAGCACTCGACGACGATCTGGGCGCTGCCCGGGGCGTGCTCCGACGGCTTGAGGATCACCGGGCAGCCCGCCGCGACCGCGCTCACGACCTTCGCCGCGGGGATGAAGCTCGGGCCGTTCCAGGGGGTGAGGATCGCGGCCGGTCCCCACGGGACCTTGTAGAGGCGGACGTCGCGGCCGTCCGCGGCCAGCGCCCGTACGCGGGGGATGCTCCGCAGGTCCGCGGCGGTCGCCCGGATCCTGGCGGGCAGGAAGGCCGCCACCTTCCGCGTGACGCCGATCGGCACGCCGCTGGTCAGGGAGTCGGTGCGGGCGATGTCCTCGGCCCGGGTCTCCAGGAGCGCGGCGACGCGTTCGAGCGTGTCCGCGCGCTCCTGGCGGGCCTCGTCGTCCCACCGGCCGACGCCGTACGCGCGCTCGGCGTGCCGCAGCGCCCGTTCGACGTCGTCCGGGCCGGTCGTCACCATGGGGTGCACCGGTTCGCGGGTGTTGGGGTCGAGGTTCCATTGGCCCTCGACCGTTGCGCAGTCGCTCCAGGCGTCCGCGATGTAGTTCACCGGCCGGGGAATCGCCGTCTCGCCGCTCGACATGTGCGTCACCTCTGCATCCGTGTTCATCAGGCCCTCAGATCGACGACGATGCGGGTGACGTCGCCGCCGCGCATCGCCTCGAAGCCCTTGTTGATCTCGCCGAACGGGATGACCCGCGTGACCATCTCGTCGAGCAGCAGCCGCCCCTGCTGGTACAGGCGCGCGAGCTGGGTGATGTCCTGGCGCACCTGACCGGAGCCCATGTACGAGCCGATGAGGCGCTTCTCGCCGAAGAAGAAGTCCGAGGCGGGCAGCGTGAGCTGGGTTCCCTCCGGCGCGATGCCCACCAGGCAGGCGGTGCCGGTGGCCCGTACCACCGACAGGGCCGTGGCCGCGGTGCGCGCCGAGCCGACGGCCTCGAAGGCGTAGTCGACGCCGTCGCCGAGCAGGTTCCGCACCTCCGCGGCGACGTCCTCGGCGCCTCCGTTCACGACGTGGGTCGCGCCGTAGCCGCGCGCGGCCTTCAGCCGCGCCTCGTCCAGGTCGATCGCGACGACGGCCGAGGCTCCCGCGAGCCGGGCGCCCTGGACGATGGCCGACCCGACGCCGCCGCAGCCGATCACCGCGACCGTGCTCCCCGGCCGTACGCGGGCACCGCGGAAGACGGCGCCCACGCCGGTGATGACACAGCACGCCAGGAGGCAGCCCACGTGCAGCGGCACCGCGTCGTCCAGCTTGACCAGCGCGTTCTCCCGCATGAGGGTGTGCCGCGAGAACGCGCCGACGTCACCGAGCCGCTCGACCGGCCGGCCGTCGGTCAGTTGGAAGGCGGGCCGGGGGCGGCGCCGGATCTCCTCGACGCGCAGGCACTGCGTCGACCGGCCGGCCTCGCAGTTGACGCACCGGCCGCAGGACGGCGTCAGCGCGCCGACCACGCGGTCGCCCGGGCGCAGCCCGGTCACCGCGGAACCGACCGCCTCGACCACGCCGGCCACCTCGTGGCCCACCACCACCGGCAGCGGGGTCGGCACCGTTCCGGTCATGTAGTGCAGGTCGCTGTGGCAGAGACCCACGTGGGAGACCGCGACGCGCACCTCGTCCGGCTCGGGATCGTCCACCCGGATCGCCGTCAGCTCCAGCGGCTCGTTCACCGCGGTGAGCACCGCGGCCTCTGTGTCGATCACGTCCAAGTCTCCTCTGTCGTTCGAGTCGTTCGATTCGTGTACGTGCGGTGTCCGCGCGCGTCCCGGAGCTACTTGCCGGCGCCCTTCGTTGCCCAGAAGCCCTCGATGCCCGCGCTGAACACCCCGCTCTCCCAGGCGCTCCGCGCGGCCGCGTCCTCACGGGCGAAGGCCCGCTCGATCTCCTCGGGCTCCGGGCGCAGGAGCGCGAGGTGCAGCGCCGTCGTGTTGCTCTCCGGCGTCCACGCGAGGACCAGGTCGACGGCGCGGTCGACGAGTTCGTCCGGCGCGACGACCTCGTCCAGGAGCCCGATCCGCAGGGCCTCCTCGGCGCCGATCCGCGGCGAGCCGAGGACCATGCGCATCGCGTGGTTCCGGACGAGGCGGGTCAGCAGCAGGCTCGACGCGTTCGAGATCGTGATGCCTCGGCTGTTCTCCGGCTGGTAGAACTCCGTCGCCGGGGTTCCGATCCGCGCGTCGCAGCAGAGCGTGATCTCCGAAGCGCCGCCCACCGCGAGGCCGTTGACGGCCGCGACGACCGGCACCCGCGTCTCCAGGACGGCACGGGTGATGTCGTGGAAGCTCTCGAAGGCGGTGCGGACCTCCTCGTACGAGGCCGGTACGGAGCCGAGATCCTCCCCCGACGAGAACGCCCGGCCCTGCCCGGTGAGCACGATCCCGCGCACGTCGTCGCCGCAGCCGTACTCCCGGACGGCGCTCGCCAGCCGCAGCCGCGTGGCCACGTCCATGGCGTTCAGCTTCTCCGGACGGCGCAGCGTCAGCACGGCCACGCCGCGGACGACCTCGACGCCGAGGAAGTCGGTCGCCGTCGCCGCGGCGGTTCCGCGCCGGGCGCCGAGGTCGTACGTGACGCCGGGCTCGGCCGCGGCGCGCTGCTTCAGGGCCGGCTTGGACACGCGCTCGGACGGTGTGCGGGGGAAGTCGGCGACGAACTCGACGTAGCGGGGCACCTTGAAGCGGGCGAGCTGCCGGCCGGCCCGGTCGACGATCCGCGCGGCGGTCGTGCGGTCGGCCGGTACCCCGGGGGCGAGCTGGATGAACGCCTTGACCTCTTCGCCGAACGTCTCGTCGGGTTCGGCGACGACGGCGCCGGCCACGACCGCGTCGTCCCGTTCGAGCACGGCCTCGACCTCGGCGCTCGCGATGTTCTCGCCGCCGCGCCGCACCATGTCCTTGATCCGGCCGACCAGTTGGACGCCGCCGTCCGGCCGGCGGACGACGACGTCGCCGGTGTGCAGCCAGCCGTCCCGCAGCACCCGGGCGGTGTCCTCGGGACGGTTCCAGTAGCCGAGCATCATCGGCTTCCCGGAGACGATCAGCTCGCCGGGCTCGCCGTCGGGCACGTCGGCGCCCTGCGGGTCGACCACCCGGACCTGCTTCGTCGGCACCGGAAGCCCCAGGCTCCCACTGCCCACGGTGGCCACGTCGTCGACGGGGCTGAACAGGTCGACGCCGGACTCGGTCATGCCGTAGATCTCCCGCCACGGCGCGCCCCACCGTCGCTCCAGCTCGGCGTGGATGCCGACCGGAACGCCCGAACAGAGCACCAGGCGCAGGTCGTTGTCCAGGTCGTCGGGGCTTGGCGGCTGCTTGAACAGCAGCGTCGGCATGGACCCGAGGACGTAGAAGAAGGTCGCGCGATGGCGGCGGACGTCGGCGAAGAAGCCCGACGCGGAGAACCGCGGGAGCACCACCAGCGGGGCCCCGACGGTCAGGGCGACCGCGGTGTTCCACTGCGGGTCCATGTAGGAGAACGGCTGGGCCGTGAGCAGGACGTCGTCGGCGCCGAGACCGGTCACCGCCGCGCAGGTCCATGCCAGCCGCACCCAGTAGTCGTGGGTGAGCATGCACGCCTTGGGGAAGCCGGTCGTGCCCGACGTGTACTGCAGGTTCGCCAGGGTCTCGGCGGTCGCGCGCACCTCCGGAGCGGTCGCCGGGAAGGGCTCGGACCCGTCCTCGGCGACGTCGACGATGCGCAGGTCCGTCAAGTCCCCCTCTGCAGCGCTGACTTCCTTCAGCAGGCCGGCCCGCTCACCGTCGGTGAACACGACCCGGGCACCCGAGTCCCGCAGCAGGAAGGTGAGATCGGCCTTCTTGTACGAGGAGTTGATCGGTACCGCCACCGCGCCGGCCTTCAGTGCGGACAGCCACACGACGGGCCAGTGCACGATGTTCGGAAGCATGATCGCGACGCGGTCGCCGGCCCGGACGCCGTCGGTCTCGATCAGCCGGTGCGCCAGCCTGGAGGTCCAGGCGTCGATCTCGGCGAAGGTCCAGGACTCGTCCCCGAAGCGCAGGAACTCCTGATCCGGCGAGCGACGCGCGCGCTCGGCCAGCAAGCCGGTCAGCGTCGGGACGGACGGGTCGTCGCCCATTCGCTCGGGCGCCACGGCCGGTCGCGGACGGTGCGGGGCCACGGCTCCCGTTCCTTCGGGCGTTTCGTTCACGGACACGACTGCTTCCTCCGCATCGGACGTTCTCCTTGGTTCTCGGCTCAGGCGCCGGCGACGCGCGTCTGTGCGCGCTGCTCCGCTTCCGCGTCGGCGGCTTCGTTGTGGGCGTGCAGGGCGCGGTAGCCGAGGTAGTACGTGCACATCTGGAAGCCCCAGGTGCTCAGCGCGGCGATGTAGAAGAGGGTGTGCGCCGCGTCGTCGCCCGGGATGCGGACGAAGTCGTACGTCGCGGCGACGACGAAGGCGGCGGCGGTCGCGAGGCCCGTCCAGATCGCGGGACCCTTGGCCCCGATCGACCAGAGCCGCTTCGAGAAGTAGATCAGGAACAGCGTGGTCAGCACGTTGACGACGACGTAGAAGATCGCCAGCGACAGCCCCAGCCGCTCGCCGAACAGCTGCAGGACGAGCCCCACAGCGGCCGCGAAGGCGAACACTCCGATGTCGGTCGCCTTGGAGGGCTTGTACCGGTGCGTCGCGCCCATCAGGCCCATGACGAGGATCAGCGTGATGCCGACCGACCGGGAGAACGCGTCGAGGAAGTGCGCTGCGGTGTACATGGGGCTGCTCTCGTCGGCGCCCAGGAGCGCGTAGACGAGGAAGTTCGACCCGGAGGTGGCGACGATGATCCACTCGAGGCCGAGCAGGTAGTTCCCGTAGTTCCGGATGAACTTCCATCCGAAGGTGAATCCGACGGTGATCATCCAGACGTCGGCGATCAGGAAGAACAGTTCTCTGAGTGCCATGTTTTCCTCGGTTCCTGAGTCACGTCGGACCGTGGTGGCCGGGCCGGACGCGATGGAGGTGCAGGGGTCCCGTTCGAGCGGGGCGGTGGGGTGGGAGGCCGGCCGCGACTCGGCCGGTGGAGGGGTGGTGCTCGGCTTTCGCGGGCGAGCCGCCTGCCCGGCGGGCCGCCGCCAGGCGGGCCGCGGGGCCTTCGCGAGGGTCGTGCGTTCATGCTGCTGCATCATGGTCGGCCGATCAAGTCATCTGACCAATTATTTGGGGCGGAGGCGTTGCGGCCTGCGCCGATGCCGGGAATCCGCCTGTTAGCCTGATGACTGACTTGATCGATCGTCCAACTTTCTCAGGGGGCACAACGTGGCACGCGTACCGGCGGCCGAGCGGCGCAACGACCTGGTCAACGCCGCCATCCAAGTGATCGCGAGCCACGGCGTCGACGGTGCGACGACCCGCCGGATCGCCGAGGAGGCCAACGCGCCGCTGGCGACGCTGCACTACTGCTTCCAGTCCAAGGAACTGCTGTTCACCGCCGTCTTCGAGAGGCTGGCCGAGGGCTACCGCGAGGTGCTGACGGCGAACGAGGTGCCCGGCGACGTCGCCGCGTCGGCGCGCGCGATGCTCCGGGCTCTCATGGACTGGTACCTCGAGTCCTCGGAGCTCGCCTCCGCGAGCATCGAGCTGATCCGCTGGGCGCAGCGCACCAAGGACCATTCGGCCGAGGCCATGTACACCGAGGCGTACGAGGTCATGGGCTCGATCCTCCGGCGAACGGCCGCCGGACAGGACATCGCGCCCGAGACGATCGACCGGATCGGCTACGTCGTGGGAGCCCTGTCGGACGGTTTCGTCCTGCACTGGCTGACGCAGGCCGACCGCACCCGGGCCACCGAGCAGGCGGAGGTCGTCCTCGAGGTCCTCGATGCCTGGCTGGCCGCGAAGGTCGCCGCCTGATCGGGAGGACCTCCGCGAGCGGCGCCGCTCCGTCCGCCGGCTCGGCGGCGACGGCTGCCCGCAGAGGACGGACGGACCGCTGCGCGCAGAGGACGGCCCGGCCGGCGGATCCGCGTGCGTCCGCCGGCGGCCGCAGGCGCACGCACTCGGATCCCCGTCGTCACAGGCGTTTCACGGATTCCTCCACGATCCACGTCATCGTCGGATCGTCGCTCTCCATCCATTCCGGATGCCACTGGACGCCCAGGACCGGCGCGTCCGGAAGCTCCACCGCCTCGACCACACCGTCGGCCGTCCGGCCCGTCACGACGAGTCCCGCGCCGCAGCGGTCGACGGCCTGGTGGTGCCACGAGTTGGTGACCGCCCGAGGGCCGAACAGTCCCGCCACGATCGAGCCCGGCTCGAAGGTCACCAGGTGATCGGCCGTGCCGTCGGTGAGCGCGGCCTCCGGCGACAGATGCCGCACCGCACCGGGCGGGAGGTCGGCGACGAGCGTGCCGCCGAGCGCCACGTTGAGGACCTGCATGCCCCGGCACACGGCGAGCACCGGGATCCCCCGGTCGAGCGCGGCGCGCACGAGCGCGAGCTCGTACGCGTCCCGCTCGGCATCGTGGACCATCGGGTCCGTACGGGGGTCGACGTCGCGGACGACGGACGGGTCCCCGCCCCAGCACGCCGGATGCAGGTCCTGGCCGCCGGTGACGACGACGCCGGCCAGCCAGTGGCAGACCGCCTCCGGATCCGTGTCGTACGAGAGGTTCACCGGGAGACCGCCGGCCCGGGCGATCCGGATCCCGTAGTCGGACATGTAGCTGTCGGCGCAGCGGTCGCCGTACCGGGGGTCGGCGCCCCTGATCAGGTCCAGCCGTATCCGCCGGCCGGTGATGCCGACGAGCGGCCGGACGGCGGCCGGCGTCTCGACCGGCCCGCTCACGGCAGCTCGAAGTAGCGGGCGGACTCCCACGGGGAGAGCTCGGAGTACGGGTCGCCGCCCGCGGTGTGGAACTGCATCCACTCCCACCGGCGCGATCCGACCCAGTAGTCCACGAACTCGGATCCGAGGAGGTCCCGGAGGATGAGGTCCTCTTCGAGCGCGGCGGCGGCCTTGGTGATGGTGTCCGGCAGGCGCGTGATGACGCCGGGAGGCATGCACCAGGCCATGTCGGTGACCGGCTCCGGCGGTTCGATCTTGCGCTCGAGACCCGCGATCACGCCGGCCAGCACGCCGGCGAGCGCGAGGTACAGGTTCGCGTCCGCGCCCGGCACCCGGTACTCCAGCCGGGAGTACGACGGGTGTCCGCAGACCGCCCGGACCGCCGCGGTCTTGTTGCTGATGCCCCAGCTGACGGTGACCGGCGGGCCGCTGAGGTCCACCAGGCGCCGGTACGAGGTGATCTGCGGGAGCACGATCGAGCAGTTGCCCTCGAGCGTCGCGAGCAGGCCGCCGATGGCGTGGCGCATCGTCTCCGACGGCCCCTCCTCGGCGTAGAACGCGTTGACGCCGTCGCGCTGGAGGGACAGGTTGATGTGCGACGCCTGCCCGTAGCCCGCGGTGGGCTTGGCCATGAAGGTGACCGTGCGCCCGAGGTCGAACGCGACCTCGCGCATGATCTGGCGGGTCCGCGCCCACGCGTCACAGATCGCGATCGGGTCGCCGGGCGCCAGGTTGATCTCTATCTGGCCGGCGGCGTCCTCGTCGCTCCACGCCTCCCACTCGATGCCGACCGCGTCCAGCCGGTCGGCGACGGCGTTCATGTACGCCTTCCAGTCGTGGGACTTCGCGAGGTGGTAGGCCGTGCCCGCGCTGCCGCCGAGCGGCGTCAGGTCGCGGTATCCGCGGGCGCGCGCCTCGTGGACGGACTCCTCGAAGACGGTCGCCTCGATCTCGACGGCGACGGTCGCCGTGTAGCCGAGCGAGGCGAGCCGCGCGGTCATCTTGCGCGTGAGGTTGCGCGGACAGAGGGGTACGGGCGTGCCGTCCTTCAGCCAGTAGTCGCCGATCACGGCGTCGAGGCCCGGCTCCCACTCGACCAGCGTCGACATGTCGGGGCGGAAGTAGACGTCGTCCAGATGCCCGCGCCAGTCGGGGAAGGCGAAGCCCAGGGCCGGGGCGTTGCCGAGGTCGAGCCCGAACAGGAGGTCGGCGAAGGGGAATCCCGCGTCCGCGCCGGAGGCGAACTTCTTCGGCGCCACGGTCTTGCCGAGGAACGAGCCCTCGTGGTTCGTCGCCTCGAGCCGCACGGCCCGGCGCCGGGTGTCACGGCCGTCAACTTCCGTGATGGATCGGGTGATTTCAGACATCGTAACGAACCTTCCAGGACGCGCCGACCATGACCGACAGCTGAGAGAGGGTGCCCATGACGCCGAGCTGCCCGGTGGACAGCACGGCGAGCAGGTCGTCGGTTCCGGAGAACACTCCGGCGAGCGTCTCCGGGGCTCCGGCGATCAGGTACTGCGTCGTGCCCTCGCCGAGCACGACCTGCTCCAGGCCGTCGGGGCCTTCGGTGACCGCGACGAGCACGTCCGGGATCCCGGGCACAGAGCGTGCGGAGGTCCAGAAGTGCTCGGCGGCCGCCTGCCAGTCCGGCACCGGCGGCGACAGCGCGAGCAGCGCGTCCGCGGCGAGCTCGGCGTCGCCCGAGGGGGCTTCGGCGGGCGCGAACCGGGCGTTCAGGTCGACGGTGATCGTGGCGTCGGGTTCGGCGGTGACCCCGCTCGACACCTCGACGACGCCGCTGCCGAACGTGATCGTCGCCGCCTGGGGCGTGTCGTGGGACCGGATCGCCACCGTGGCGGCCGGCTTCCGCAGCACCGGGAGCGCATGACCCGCGCGGACGGAGTCCCGCAGGGTGCGGCCGATCAGCCGGACGAGGGGAGCCGCGTCGTCCTCGATCCGTACGTCGACCTCGGAGGCCGTCTCTGCTCCGGACACCGCAGGGACCGTCGTGGTTTCGGTCATCCTCCAGTCCTTTCGCCTAGGGGAGATCACGCGCGCCGGGCATCGGCCGCCGGAGATCTCGGTTGGGGGTGATCGACATGGTCAAATGACTCGATCAGATGACTAGGATGGTGAGGCACGGCATACCCCCTGTCAATGACTTGGAAGAGGTCCTTCCGTGAACGAAGCGCAACCTCCGTATTGGGATCAGCTGGACGCCGACGCCCAGGCCGTCGCCCTCGCCCTCGCCTCCGTCCTCGGGCAACCGGTGCGCGAACTGGGCGTGGAAGCGGCACGCAAGCTCCTGGCGACCACGCCGCCGGAGCAGCCCCTCACCCCCCTGGATCGGGTCGACCACCTGACCCTGCCCGCCCGGTCGGGCGAGCTCCGCGCCCGCCTCTACCACCCGGACGACTCCCCCGCGTCCGCCGGCCCGCGCCCCGCCCTGCTGTATCTGCACGGTGGCGGATTCGTGCTGGGCACCCTTGACGGGGTCGACGAGGTGTGCCGCGCGATCGCCGCCCGGTCCGGCTGGGCGGTGCTCTCGCTGGAGTACCGGCTCGCGCCCGAGAACCCGTATCCGGCGGCGCTCGACGACTGCTTCGACGCGTTCGCCTGGCTGCGCGCCTCGGCCACCGGGCTCGGCATCGATCCGCACACGATCGCCGTCGGAGGGGACTCCGCAGGCGGGAATCTCGCCGCCGCGCTCTGCCTCAAGCTGCGCGACCTGGGGCTCGACCAGCCCGTCTCCCAGGTGCTCGTCTACCCGGCGGTCGACGACTCGTTCACCACCCCGTCGTGGACCGAGTGCGCCGACGCACCCCTGCTGACCGGCGCGGACGCCCGCTGGTTCTGGGAGCAGTACGTCGGACCGGACGCCACGGAAGCCGTCGACTGCTACGCGGCCCCGATGCGCGCCGCGTCGCTTCGGAACCTCCCGCCCGCGCTGGTCCTCACCGCCGAGGTCGACCCGCTGCGCGACGACGCGGAGGCGTACGCGGCGAGGCTGCGGCGCGACGGCGTCGAGGTCGCCCTGACCCGCTGCACCGGCGTGTTCCACGGCTTCTTCACGGAGGTGGGCGTGTTCGGCAGGACGGACGAGGCGATCGGGCAGGTGGCGCACCATCTGCGCGACGTCGCCGGCGCGTGAGCGCGCCCGCTCCCGCAACTCGGTCCCGTTCCCCATTGACGACCGCTCGGACTGCTGATTAGCCTCTGTTGGTCATACGACTAAGTCATTTGACTAATACGCGGCGGCCGAGGGTGATCGTCCCCCGCCGCAGCCATCGCCGGACACCCCGCCACGCGCCAGGCGCGTTCGCGCCCGGGCGCGTCCCCTCCCCTACCCGAAGGCAGATGCATGACTGACAAGACTCCAGCCGCCGCCCCCGTCGTCGACGTCCTCTGTGTCGGTGCGGGATTCTCCGGCCTCTACGCCGCCTACAAGGTCGCCGAGAAGGGCTGGTCGTTCGCCGGATTCGAGCTCGCGCCGACGGTCGGCGGCACGTGGTACTGGAACACGTACCCCGGTGCGCGCTGCGACGTCGAGAGCGTCTACTACTCGTACTCGTTCAGCGAGGAGCTGCAGCAGGAATGGACGTGGAGCGAGCGCTTCGCGCCCCAGGCCGAGATCCTCAGCTACATCGATCATGTCGCCGACCGCTTCGACCTGCGCCGGCACTTCCGCTTCAACACCCGGGTGACCTCCGCGACCTGGCTCCCGGAGGAGCGGCTCTGGGAGGTGGCCCTCGACTCCGGTGAGACCCGCCGCGGCCGCTACCTGCTCGCCGGCTCGGGCGGCCTTTCCACACCCAAGGACTTCGACGTGCCGGGCCTGGAGAACTTCTCCGGGACCACCGTGTCGACGAGCCGGTGGAACATCCCGCTGAGCGACCTCGCGGGCAAGCGCGTCGCCGTGATCGGCACCGGATCGTCCGCGGTCCAGTGCATTCCGCTCATCGCCGAGGTCGCCGAGCACCTCACCGTGTTCCAGCGCACCCCCAACTACGTGTTCCCGGCCCGGAACGCCCCGCTGGCCCCGGAGGTCGTCGACGAGATCAAGAGCAACTACCCGGCGATCCGCGAGGAGTGTCGCCACTCCCTCGGCGGGATCCCGGACCGCATCCCGGACGCCGCGGCGTTCGACGTCTCCGACGAGGAGCGGCGCGAGCGCTACGAGCGGGCCTACGAGCGCAGCGGATTCAACGGTGTCGGCGGCGAGTTCTCCGATCTGCTGACCGACGCGCGGGCCAACGAGACCGCGGCGGAGTTCGTGCGCGAGAAGATCCGCCAGATCGTCCAGGACCCCGAGACCGCCGCCGTCCTCGAGCCCCGCTTCCACCCGCTCGGCGCGAAGCGCAGCTGTTTCGGCACCGACTACTACGAGACGTTCAACCGCCCGAACGTCTCGGTGGTCTCTTTGCGCGACGAGCCGATCGAAACCATGACGAGCGACAGCATCGTCACCGCGGGCGGCTCGTACGAGGTCGACGCCGTCGTGCTGGCGATCGGCTTCGACGCCTTCACCGGCCCGCTGTACGCGCTCAACATCTCGGGCCCGGAGTACGGCAGGCTGCAGGACGCGTGGAGCGACGGGGTCCGGACGTTTCTGGGCATCATGACCGCCGGGTTCCCGAACTTCTTCATGATCGGCGGCCCGCAGAGCCCGGCGCTGGCCAGCAATGTCGTGGTCACGATCGAGCAGGCCGTCGACTGGATCGCCGATCTGATCGGACACGCGAAAGCGGCCGGCGCCGAGGTCGTCGAGGCGACGGCCGAAGCCCAGGACGACTGGGTGAGGATCACCGAGGACACCGTCAGCCAGACGCTGTACGCGACCACCGACTCCTGGTACCGGGGTTCGAACGTCACCGGCAAGCCGACGACGTTCCTCGGCTATGTGGGCGGTGTCGGCAAGTACCGCCGGATGTGCACCCACCTCGCCAAGCAGGGCTACCCGGGCGTCACCCTCGACGGCACAACCGTCGCCCGCCGCATCGGCCGGATCGACGAGGAGATCGCATGAAGGTCGTGCACCAGCGCTACGTCGCCCACTCCGACGCGCACTACGCGGGAAACCTGGTCGACGGGGCCTTCGGGCTGAAGCTGTTCGGAGACGCCGGAACACACCTGGCGATCACCGTCGACGGCCACGAGAGCCTGTTCGCGGGGTACTCGTCGGTCGAGTTCCTCGCCCCCGTCCGGGGCGGCGACGTCGTCGAGGCCGAGGCACGCCTGGCGTCGAAGGGGACCCGCAGCCGGACCGTCGACTTCGAGCTCCGGATCATCTGCCGCTCGGTGGACGACACCGGCCGCGCCGAAGTGCTGGCGGAGCCCATCGTGGCCACCCGGGCCCGGGGAACCGCCGTCGTACCGGCCGACGCCGCGACACCGGCCCGGTGCCCCTCGGAGGCGGCGCCCATGGCCGGTCGCAGCGGAGCTGGACGACCGGCCCGGTGACCGCCGCCGCCGGGCCCCGCCGGGCCGCGGCCCGGTGGCGGGTGGCCTCATACGCTCGCACAATGCCCATATGAGGACCGACGTCGACGCGTTCCTGCGCCGCCTGGCTCAGGAGCTCCGACCGCGGACGGACGAATCGGTCGACGTACTGCTGCAGAGCGTGCGCGGCGAGCTTCCCGAGCTGTGGCAGTACGAGGACATCGCCGTCCTCGCCACCAAGGAGACGGCCGCGCACGTCACCACGTTCCTGCACATGCTCGAGCAGGGCCTCGACGCGACGGAGGTCGCCGCCCCGTCCAACTCCCTGGAGCTGGCGCGCCGTTTCGCCCGGAGCGGCGTGCCGGTGAGCACGCTCCTGCGCGCCTACCGGCTGGGCCACATCGGCCTGTTCCAGCTGATCCAGGCGGAGGTTCCCCGCCTCACCGACGACCCCGACCTGATCAACGCCGCGTCGACGCGCCTGATGACCGCGGGTTTCGCGTACGTCGACCGCACCTCCGAACGCGTCGTCCTCGCCTACCAGGAGGAACGCGACCGGCGGCTGCAGCGGCGGCTCGTCATGACCAACGACGCCGGCCGGCGGATCGGCACGACGCTCGACATCCGCCGGACCGCTCAGGAACTGGCGGACGTCGGCATCGACGACTTCGCCGACCACGTCACCGTCGACATGCTCGTCTCCGTCCTCCCCGACGACGGCACCCACCCGCCGTCGGACCCGCCGCTGCTCCGCCGCGTCGCCCAGCGGTCCGCGTCGGGCGACGCCTCTTCCCTCATCGCTCCGGACCGGACGCACACGTATCCGGCCCGGTCGGAGCAGGCGCGCGCGCTCGCCACCGGCCGGCCGGAGCTCTACAGCGCCCCGTCGGCCGACCTCCCCGCGCCTGCCGACGGCGTGCGCTCTGCGGACGGTGTCCACTCGGCCCTCCTGGTGCCCCTCCTGGCCCGCGGCGACACCCTCGGCCTGGTGCAGTTCCTCCGGGACGCGACCACGGCACCGTTCGACGAGGACGATCTGCTCATCGCCGGGGAGATCGCGGCCAGGGCGGCGGTGTACCTCGACAACGCGCGGCGGTACACCCACGAGCACACCACCGCGCTCACCCTCCAGCGCAGCCTACTGCCGCAGCACGCGGTGGAGCAGTCCGCGGTCGTCGCCGCCTCCCGCTACCTCCCCAGCGGGTCGCGCGCGGGCGTGGGCGGGGACTGGTACGACGTGATCCCCCTGTCCGGAGCCCGCGTCGCGCTCGTCGTGGGCGACGTCGTCGGCCGCGGCCTGCACGCCTCCGCCACGATGGGCCGCCTGCGCACCGCCGTGCGCGCCTTCGCCGACATCGACCTGATGCCCGACGAACTGCTCACGCACCTCGACGACGTGGTCATCCGGCTCCAGCACGAGGAGGGCCAGGAAGCGGGCGAGACCAGCGCCACGTGCCTGTACGCGGTCTACGACCCCGTCTCCCGCCTGTGCTCCCTGGCCAGCGCCGGCCACGTACTGCCGGCGGTGGCGGGTCCGCCGGCGGGTGACGACCGGGGCCTCGCCGGGGGCGACGACCGGGGCCTTCCCGGCGAGGGCGAGGGCGTCGACCGCGACGGCGACGGCAACGACCCGGCCCTTTCCGACGCCAACGACCGGGCCCCTTCCGACGACGACAACCGGCCCCTTTCCGACGGCGACGGTCCGGCACTTCCCCGCGGCGACGGCCCGGCCCTCAGATCGGTCACCTTCCCGGACATGCCGATCGGTCCTCCCCTCGGCCTCGGCGGACTGCCCTTCGAGACCACGCAGTTCACGCTGCCGGAAGGCAGCCTCCTGGCGCTGTACACCGACGGCCTCATCGCGAGCCGCACGCGGGACGTGGACGAGGCCCGGGCGACTCTGCGCGAGGTCCTGGCCACAGCACCGGAGTCGCCGGACGAGGTCTGCGACCGCCTCCTCGCCGCCCTCCTGCCCACCCGCCCCGCGGACGACGTCGCCCTCCTGGTGGCGCGCACGCTGACGCTCGACCCCGGCCACGTCGCGACGCTCGACCTCCCGTCCGACCCGGCGGCGGTCTCCGGGGCCCGCCGGTTCGCCTCCGCCACACTGACCGCCTGGGGCCTGGACGACCTCTCCTTCACCACGGAACTCGTCGTCAGCGAACTCGTGACGAACGCGATCCGCTACGGCCAAAGCCCCATCCAGCTCCGCCTGATCCGTCAATCCACGCTCACCTGCGAGGTCTTCGACGGCAGCGGTACGGCGCCCCACCTGCGCCGCGCCCGGACCTTCGACGAGGGCGGCCGCGGCCTGCTCCTCGTCGCCCAGTGCGCCCGGCGCTGGGGCACCCGGCACACGCGCGAGGGCAAGGTCATCTGGGCGGAGCTGCCGCTCCCCGCCGAGGGGTCCGCCCCGTACGACCTCTGAGCGCCGACGGCGGCCGCCGTCGGCAGAGGAGGCACCACGGCTCAGGGACCAAACTTCCTGTCCCGGGCGACAGTTGGCGGAAGCCGTACGGCAGAGTGGCCGACATGACCACCTACGACCCGATGCCGTTCCACCTCGAGACCGAGCGCCTGATCCTCCGGCCGTGGGCCGAGTCGGACGCCGCCGAGTTCAGCGCCCTCCTCGCCGAACGCGGCAACGGCACCCCGCCGGTCGAGCGCATCCGGAACTCCATCACGGAGTTCCTCTCCGAGTCGGATACCACCGGGATCGCCCTGCTGCCCATCCAGCGCCGCGAGGAAGGCGACTTCATCGGCTACTGCGGGCTGATCGTCGGCCGCTGCACCCTGGAGGAGCCGGAAATCGCGTACGAGCTGTTCCAGCGCGTCCACGGCAACGGCTACGCCACGGAAGCGGCCCGCGCGGTCGTCGACGCCGCCGCCGCGACCGGACGGAAACGACTCTGGTCGACCGTGGCGACCTGGAACACCCCGTCCCTCCGCGTCCTCGAAAAGCTCGGCTTCGAGCACGATCACGTCTCCACGGAGGAGAACGGCGAAGTCGCCTGGCTCACCCGCTCCTTGCCGTGATGCCGATCTCGCCGGGTGCTGTCGGCTGGCGAGGTCACAGGGCCGCGTGCGGGTGGCCGATGGTGGTGCCGTCAGGATTCCGCCCGAAGGCGGCCCCCAGAACGTCGGGGAGGTCCTCCTCGGCGACCGTGGTGCCGCCGGCCTCGAACGTCAACGAGTGCTCGCCGTCGTGCCGGCTCACTGCTCGGTGAGATCATCGGAGGCCCTACGGGCCCGCCCCCAGATCTCACGGACGGGACGGAGTGGGTCTGTGGCGACGCGCGAGGGGTCGTTCCACAGCATGGTCTCCCGTCCCTCGGCGCTGTACCGAGGCCAGTCCGCGCCCGGGTCGAGGTCGCGGACGAACGCCACCCAGGCGGCGTGCATCGCGTCGGCGAGCTGCTGGGGCGGGTGCTCGCCGAGGGCGGCGGTGACCCCTTCCGCGTCGAGGAGGTCGAAGGCGAACGGCAGGTCGATGCAGTGGTACGCCGCTCCCCCGAAGCCCGGTGCCCTGCCGGACCATTCGAACTGGTAGAGCCAGGTCGGCCGGCCGAGCCGAGAGCGGGCGTCCGCGATCTCCAGCGCGGGGGCGCGGAAGGTGGTGTCCGTGATCGCCTGGCCGATCAGGGCCGCCGGGGCGCCGGCCTCGGTGGCGTACGTGTCGAGGAAGAGCCGGACGCCCGCCTCGTCGAGGCCGAGGGCGGCGAGCATCGCCCGTACGTCGGCCTCGGTGGCGCCCGGCTGCGGGAGGGCGTTGAACTCGTGCGCGGTGAAGCCGGCCATGAGAGGTACGTCCGCACCGGCCTCGGCGCCGCCACACAGCGCCTCCGGCACCGCCCGGGGGATCAACTCGCCGTCGGCGAAGGGGGCCAGGGCGAGCATGGGGAGCACTCCCCCGCCGGCATCGGGGGCGGTCAACGCGTTCTGGTGGGCGAGCAGTTCGGCGTCCGTCAGGTCCTGGAGCGCCGCGGCGGTCGCCGGGACGCCGGTACGGGCGGTGAACAGACGGGTGACGGCCTCGGCCACCTCCCGCCCCTGGGGCTGCATCACGGCGCCGGACACCGAGATCGCGGCGCGGAACAGGCCGCGGGCCGCGGGCGTGGCGAGGAGGGTCTGCACGGCGCCGCCGCCCGCCGACTGGCCGGCGATCGTGACCTTGCGCGGGTCGCCCCCGAAGGCCGCGATGTTCTCCTGGACCCACTCCAGGGCGGCGATCCAGTCGAGCACGCCCCGGTTGTCGGGGGCGTCCGGCAGGTGCAGGAAGCCCTCGACGCCGAGCCGGTAGCCGAGCGAGACCACGACGACGCCGTCCCGGTTGAACGCGGCTCCGTCGTACCAGGGGCTGGCCGCGCTGCCGGCGAGGAACCCGCCCCCGTGGATCCACACCAGGACCGGATGAGCCGCCTCGGGTGACGGGTCCGGGGTGAAGACGTTGAGGTTGAGCGTGCCCGTGCCCGGGATGCTCGGCTCGGGGATGGTGGTGACCTCGAACAGCGGGCGGCGCTGTGCGGTCGGCCCGTACGACGTCGCCTCGCGCACCTCCGTCCAGGGCTCCGGCGGTACGGGGGCGGCGAACCGCAGCGGGCCGACGGGCGGTTGGGCGTACGGGATGCCCAGGAACCGTGCTCCGCCGGCGCGGCGCTCGCCGCGGACGGGGCCGGCACTCGTACGGACGACGGGCTGAGGGGACGTGGTCATGGGGCTGCCCTCCGGGCGGTCGTGCGGTTGTGGCGGTGGGGTGGGAGGCCGTCCGCGGACCCGTGGTCAGGTCGGGGTCCGCGGACGGCCGGCCTGGGTCAGGAGCGGGGAGCGTGGTGCTCGACGTACCGCTCCAGACGGGCGAGGTCCCGCTGCCCGGCACCGCTGGTGCGAACGCCGTAGGTGCGATCGGCGGTGACCGGAGCGACGGTGATGTGGCCTTTGTCGAGCAGGGCGGTGGAGTCGGCGTCCTCGACGGTCTCGGTGCACGCGCTGGCGGGCTTGTGGTCGCAGACACCGAGGACGATGTCGAAGAGGTCACCGCCCGACTCCCCCGGGGTGCGCGCCTCGTAGGCGTGCCAGACGAACTTGCCGTGGCCGATGCTCGTCCACACCGGGGGCCCGGCCTTCTGCCCGGCACTCACGTCCGGGTAGTCGACCTTGAGGGCGAACCGGTCGGTGAAGAGGCCGCGTTCGCGCAGCCCGGCGAGGAAACCGGCGGCGAAGCGGGCGTGGGCCCGGTAGTTGGCGACCGGGAAGGTCGACTGGCTCGCGTCGCCGGAGGAGGAGAAGGCGACCGCGGGCACGCCCTCGTCGAGGGCAGCGAGCGCCGCGCCGACGGTGCCGGAGTCGTTGACCTGGGCGCTCACGTTGGGGCCGGAGTTGATCCCGGTGACGACGAGGTCGGGGCCGTCCTTCCACCCGGCCTTGGCCGCGAGGCCGCCGCGCAGCGCGAACTTGACGGTGTCGCTCGGGGTGGCGCTGGGCGACTCGGGTCCGCAGGGGCCGGTGGCCAGGCAGACGCCGTGGACGGGCGACCCGGAAGGGGTGCCGGAGCAGTCGTCCTCGTACCCGGCGGGCAGTTGGGTGCGGTGGCTGAGGGAGAGCGTGCCGCCGTTGGTGACGGCGGTCCCCTTGCCGGACTGCACCTGCCAGGGCGCGAGGGTGACGACGTCGGCGCCGGCACCGCACAGGGCCTTGCGGAGCTCGTAGAGGCCCAGGCCGTCGGAGTTGTTCGGCTTGGCGGCCCGCATGGAGTCGTCGTTGGTGAGCAGCACCTTCAGTCCGGCGAGCGGCCGGGGCTGCCCAGGCTGCGCCGCCGGGGCGGCGGTGGCGTAGGCGGCGACGCCCGTGCAGGCGAGGACGGTGGTCGTGGTGAGGGTGAGGAGGGTGCGGGGGCGGGTACGGGTGCGGGTCATGGCGGCGGTCCTTCGTGCGGCTGGGGTGGTCGGGCGAGCGCATGACGGGGACCGGGGGCGGCGAGCGGGGCGGTCAGGTTGCCGCCCCCGGTGGTCTCAGAGGTCCAGCCCGGCCCCGTACGGGAAGCGCGGGTGGTCGGTGCTGTTCGGCACGTCGCTCGGGAGAAAAACGGGACGGGCGCGGTCAGCGCACCCCGCGGATCGGGACGACGGACAGGGCGCCGACGACGGTGATCAACGCGCCTGCGGCGAACAGGCCGTTGTAGCCGCCGAGGGAGGCGACCACGAGGGAGGCCAGGAACGGGCCGATGATCTGGGGGCCGGCGTTGGCGATGTTGAGGACGCCCATGTCCCGGGCCGCGTCGTCGGCGCTCGGCAGGACCAGGGTGACCAGGGCGGTGTCCACCGCCATGAAGCAGCCGAAGGACAGCCCGGTGACGACGGCGAAGGCGAGCATGCCCGTCCAGGAAGGGCTGACCACCGGGATCAGCATGCCGATCGCGGTGAGCACGCAGGAGACGGCGATGAACGGCTTGCGCCGCCCGATGCGGTCGGACAGCAGTCCGCCGACGACCGTGGCCAGCAGCATGCACACGGCGTTCACCGGGGAGAGGATCGCCACGGCCGCGGCGGGCTCGATCTCCGCGGGCAGGCTGATGTGGTCCTGCAGGATGTACAGCTGGAACAGCGTCACCATGAAGTAGCCGAGCATCATCAGGAACCGGCCGATGAACGCCCAGCGGAAGTCACCGGCCTTCAGGGCCGCGCCGAAGGCCGCGAACTGCCGGCCCAGCGGTACGGACTCCACGGCCGGAAGGCGCTGCTCGCGCACCAGCGCCGTGAACAGCACGGCCACGACGGCGATCACGGCGCCCAGGGCGAGGTAGCCCGTGCGGATGCCGTCGGGCACGAAGGACGCGGCGAGCGTGACGCCGCCGATCACGCCGAGCGGGGTGCCGATGCCGACCATGGCGGAGGCGAGGCCACGGCGCTCGACCGGGACGCGGTCGGGGACGACGGCGGTGATCGCCGCCTGGTAGACGTTCATCATCGCCTGGACGAGGCACCAGCCGATGGTGACCAGCAAGAGGGTGCGCATGGCGCCGAGGAGGGCGAGCGCGCCGAGCGCGGCCAGTCCGCCGCCCAGGATCCACGGATTGCGCCGCCGGGATCGGTCCGACAGCAGCCCGGCGAGCGGGTTGAAGAGCGTGGCGAAGACCGCGGAGACACCGGAGACGAGGCCGAGGTTGGCGACCTTGTCCGCCGGGTCCAGCAGCTCCACCTGCACGGGCAGCAGCACCTGGCCGACGCCCATGTAGACCATGAACATCGCGGTGTTCCCGACGGCCAGCATGGCCAGCAACCGGGCGAGCGCACCGCCGCCGGGTGGGGAGGCGACCTCCTGATGGAGGGCGTCGGGGGCCGTTCTTGGTACGTCGGATCTGCTCATGACGGGCTTCCTCGTGGCGGCGGGGAGCACGGGCGGCGGGACGTGGCCGCGCGGGCGCATGGGGACGTGACGGGGAGGCCGGTCGACACGTTGGTTACACGTGTCATCGCGGCGGGACACTTGTGTAGCACCGATCCGACCGGCGCGATAGACCTCGCGCACAAGCCGGAGGCGGCAGTGATGTCACGTGTCACCGACGGATCCGGCTCTCCGCGCGGGGGCGGCGCCTCACGGGAGCAGATCCCGGTCCTGGACGAGCTCGGCGGAGCTGTGAAGTGGACCGCGCCGGTCGCCCGCAGGGATCAGCCGGGCCCCCGACGACACCGCGTCAAGGCGCCGTCAGCACAGGCGCCGTCAGCACAGGCGTCGTCAGCACAGGCGTCGTCAGCACCAGCGCGTGTGGCGGCAGATGCGCCAGCCGTCGCCGGACCCACCAGAGCCTCCGGAGCCACCCGTATCGCCCGGGATCCCGTTCGGGTACAGCCTCGTGCGGTTCCGGTCGCCGGGGTACGGGTCGAGGTAGTCCGGGTCGCCGTCGTCGTCCCGGTCGGGCAGGTAGGCGTCCCTGCCCCGGTCGGGGGCGGGGCAGCCATGGTCGGGCGAGGAGAGCGCGAGGCTCACGAGGTACACCTCGTCGGTGAGGGGATCGCCGCCCGCCGGGTCCTGCCGGCACACGCGCCAGTCGTCGTACTCGCCCTCCCGGGGGAGCGTGTCGTTGAGGTACGCCGCCTTGGCGTGCACGTCGTCCTCGGGCACGCCTGCGGCCGTCACCTTCGGAACGGCGGCGCGCCACGTCAGCCCCAGGACGTCGGGCATCTTCTTCCACGGCACCGTCCGACCCTCGGCCGCGGGGCACGGTTCCTCGCGGCGTACGACACCGAAGTCCACGATCGGGTCCTCGGGCGATCCGCCGGTCACCTGGAAGCAGACCTTCCACAGCGAACGGCCCGTCACCTCCCGGTTCTGGTCCGAGGCGTCGTGGTAGATGACCGTGAAGCCCTTCCTCCGCGACTTCGGGAAGGCCACGTCCAGCGAGTCGCCCGTGAAGTCGGGCAGCGTGGGCATGGTGGCCCCGGGCGTCGCCCGAGCGGCGGTGGGGACGCGGCTCGGGCGCGTGGGCGGCTTCGCGGCCCCGGCGTTCGCCGCCCGGGCCGGGGCGTCGGCGGGCTGCTCGGGGAGCACCGCCCCGAGGAGGGCCATCGCCGCGACCGACGCGACGACTCTGCCCGATCTGGGCCATGGGTTGCGCCACCACAAGAGGATCAGAGCGACGAGGAGCGCCATCCCGCCGAGCCGGTCGTTCACCAGCCCCAGCAGGGGGACGGCGGCGACGGCTCCCACGCGTGCCGCGCCTGTCTGCCACCAGGAGCCGGGGGCAGAGGACGGAGACGGGGAGGACTCATGGCTCTGGGGGCCGGACATGGTGGCGCGGAGCCTTTCCTCCATACGAAAGCTGACGACCCGCATCGTACGCAGAGGTGGAACCCACCCTTCCGGGTGGTCCCCTCATGTGCCGCGGCGAGCAAGGCGGGTGACGGTTCCGCGCCGGTACCAGCGGGTTCGCCGGCGCGGCGCGCACTCCCGGACCAAACCAGCCCCCGCGAGGGTAGCGGCGTGGGCGCTCCCCCTCCCCTGCCTGGGGCGATGAAAGCCGACGCCCTCGACCTCCAGTGGCTCCTCCACCCGCCCCGTCCACCGGACGGCGCAGAGGCCAACTCCTCCCCTCTCAACGAACGATCGTTTCCGTTGTCAGTCTGGCCTGAACCTGACAAGATCTCGCCTTACTTTGATCGCTTGAATGTGGAAGGGCTTCCCATGACCAGGATGTGGAACCGGATTGCCACACTGCTGGCAGCGACGGCCGTGATGGTCGGCGTCTCCTTCAGCACCGGCGCGGGCACTGCTTCGGCAGCACCCCGGCTCACCTACACGACGAGCTGGTATCAGAACTACGACTCGGTCATCGTTTACCTCTACGCCGACGGCAAATACGCCGGATACGTGAACTGGCACTCCGACCCGGACAGCTTCGGCACCCCCGGAGACGCGCTGCGGGCACATGACGACACGGCGGAGGGGTGGGGCGTCGAGGGGAGGGTCATGAGCGCCCAGGTCTGGCGCGTGGCTTCGACGGCGGGACACCCGTCGCCCTACACGACCCCGTGGCAGACCGGCGACATCACCGAGGGACACCGAATGATGCTCAACGCGTGCCTGGTGAAGGGGTCGGAGGAGGTCTGCACCGGGTACGACTTCTACGTCTACGCCTAAACGCGATCGCGCACCCGGACGGCGAGGGTGCGGCAGGCCCCTGCCGGAAGGACCCGGCGGGGGCCGACTGCGTGCAGCTACTGCGTGCGGTTACTGCGTGCGTGCCGAGATCGCTCCGCGCTCCACACCGGCGCGCACCGCCTTCGCCACCTTCACGGCCCGGTCCACAAGGCGAGCCGGCGGCCGTGTCGGTGGCGGTGGCGCGCTTGTCGGCGCGGGCGACCACAGGGGCTGCGACGCCGGTGCCGGGCCGCCTCGGCGCTCGCGGGCTGAGCCGCAGCCGACCACAGTCAGCCATGACGGCGGGTGCACCGACCGGCCCACTCCTGGCCGTCGCTCAAGTCATCCCGCTCATTGGTCCGCGCCCGGTCCCGCTGCCCAGGTTCCATGCCACGACATCCAATACGCGCAGCACGCTCACGTCGTCCGGAACACATCCCCTCAGCGTCTTCCACGTCTCCGGCTGCTCGTTCAGGTCACGCGCCACGGCATCGCCGAGAAGTGGGAAGAACTGCGCCCAGGTGCGCTGGGGAGACTTCTTGATCGGATACCGATCACCGGAGCCGCAGTAGCAGGCAAAGACCTGAGTGTCGTAGAGCGGCAGGAACAACGGACGCTTGCGATGCATGATCTTCATCAGAATCGTTCCGCCCACCCCGCGGATCGGGGTCGGGCTGTCGAGCAGGCAGCCAATGCGGCGCAAGGGCTCCGCGTGCACGCCGGAGGCGACCGCATCCTGCAGCGTGAGCCTTGGCGGGATCGCCGTGAGCACTGCCTCCAGGGCCGGGCGCACTGCTTGGAGGTTCAAGACGGCATGTAGCTTCGGCGTGGCGTTCAGCAACGCCGGTGCCGGCAGGTCCCCGTCGTTGAGTTCGTTCGGCCCGCTTCCGGTGTCCATCCGGTCGTAGACCGGGAACGCATACGGTCGGCCCTTCGCGGCCACCGCAGCCGCCCGGTTCGCCTCAGCGTCGAAGTACTGCCCTATCCACTGCGTGGCTTGGTCCAGCGCCACGCTTCGTCCGCCGACACGCACGGTGTGTCCGCTCATCCACCCCTCCCCGAACTGCACACCTGGCAGGGTGCGGCAGCGACCTGCGCACGGAAGTGGCCGCCTCGATACGCCGCGGCCAGGCGTTGCCGATGGACCCTGACAATCCACGATCCCCAGAAGGCAGCAGGCTGCTGCCCTGTCCGATGCTTCCGCCACCGCATTCCATGCCGGGCAGCACAGGTCGGCCGCCATGAGCCTCCTCCCCGGCGATGGTCACCAGACCTTCACAGGCGTCGGCCGCTGGCCCGGGGGGTCGGCGGAAACACGGGGAGTGTTGCCGACTGGAGGGATCGGTCACCATGATCGCCGTCGCTGTGTTGCTGCTGCCTGTGATGGGCCTGCTGCTGTACGGAATGGACCGCATCGAGGACTGGCTGCCGGGCCGGCCGAGGACGGCCCGGCACGCCCGTGGACGTCATCTGCGCCTGGTCCACAGCACCAGCCGGCCACGGAGCACGGATCGCTCGCCCCGGCACCGCGACGCGGCCTGAGCGGGTCTTGCCGCGCCTGCCGCGCCTGCCGATACGAGCGGATGCCCTTGGGGTGGCGTAAGGCGGTCCCGGCGGGTTATCCGAGGTGTATGGCGAAGCTGCATCTTTCCGGACGTAAGGGACGCCGGGGTGACCAGGCGCAGGCTCAGGCTCAGGCGCACCCGGAGCCGGCACCCGACGAGGTCGGGCCGGGGCCCGAGGTGGAGCGGCGCGCCCCGGACACGCTGGGGAAGCTGCCGAGGCGTGCCTGGGGCAGCGCGTTCAAGGGCGCGCTTCGGGAGTTCAAGGACGACGAGCTGACCGACCGCGCGGCGGCGCTGACGTATTACGGGGTGCTGTCGCTGTTCCCGGCGCTGCTGGTGCTGGTGTCGCTGCTGGGCATCACCGGCAGGTCGACGACCGACGCGGTGCTGGCCAACCTGCAGAAACTGGCGCCCGGGCCGGCCCGCGACATCATCACCAGGGCCGTGGAGCAGCTCCAGGGCAACGCCGGCATCGGCTCGATCATGGCGGTCGTCGGCATCGTGCTGGCGGTGTGGTCGGCCTCCGGTTATGTGGCCGCGTTCATCCGCGCGTCGAACGCCGTCTACGACATGCCCGAGGGCCGCCCGGTGTGGAAGATCCTTCCCGTACGGCTGGGCCTGACCGTCGTGCTGATGGTGCTGGCCGTGGCCAGCGCGCTGATCGTGGTGTTCACGGGTGACCTGGCCCGCCGGGCCGGTACGGCACTGGGGATCGGCGACACCGCGCTGACGGTGTGGTCGATCGCGAAGTGGCCGGTGCTGGTGGTCCTGGTCACCGTCATGATCGCGATCCTGTACTGGGCGAGCCCGAACGCGAAGGTGAAGGGGTTCCGCTGGATCACGCCGGGCAGCTTCCTCGCCCTGGTGATCTGGATGATCGCCTCGGCCGGGTTCGCCTTCTACCTGGCGAACTTCGCCTCCTACAACAAGACGTACGGCACCATGGCCGGCGTCATCGTCTTCCTCATCTGGCTGTGGATCTCCAACCTGGCGATCCTGCTGGGCCTGGAGTTCGACGCGGAGACGGTGCGCCAGCGGGCCATCGCCGGGGGTCTGCCGCCGGATGCCGAGCCGTACACCCAGCCCCGTGACACCCGCACCTGGGACGAGGAGGACCGGCGCCGCCTGGACGAGACGTGACCCTGGACGAGACGTGACCAGCCGGCTGGGCGCATGCTGTGCGCTGATATCGGGGGTGTGGGGCGGGTGAGCGGCGGATATCCGCGTCTCATGAGGCTTCTGGCAGGACTGCGCGACGCTGACCGGGCGTTGAGCAGACAGGCGGCGTCCCGGGTCCCGCCGGGCGTCGGCAAGGTGCTCTCCGCGGTCGAGGAGTCGGCGGAAGGCACGAAGCTGTGGTGCGGCGCCGCCGCCGCGATGGCCTGGCGGGGCGGATGGCGGGGGCGCAAGGCGGCGGTGCGTGGTCTTGTCGCCCTGACCATGGCCCAGCTGATCTCCAACGGACTGTGCAAGCAGGTGGTCGAGCGGCCCCGGCCGCCGAAGGAGTGGTTCCCTCCTGACGAGGTCGAGGACCGCCCCGACTCCTCCTCCTTCCCCTCCGGGCACACCGCTGCCGCGGTCGCCTTCACCGTCGCCGTCGCTCCGGCGTGGCCGCTGGCCGGCGCGCTGTGCGCGGTGCCGGCCGCCATGGTGGCCTTCGAACGCGTGCAGAGCGGCGCCCACTACACCACGGACGTCGCCGCGGGCGCGGCCATCGGCCTGGCCAGCGCCTGGCTCACCCACCGCGCCCCGCGCCTGATCCTGCGCCACTGGCTGTAGCCGTACGACCTGCCGGTGACGCCGCCCCGATCCGGCGGCTGCCGTCCGGTGGCGTGTCACCAGTAGTGGCGACCCCCGGGCGGAACACAGCCGCGGCTCACCTCTCGCTCGTCCACCGCTTCAGGTGGTGCCCCGAGCTGTTCGGGGTACACGCGCTCACGCGGCGGGCCACTGCGCGGCCTCGTCGTTGACGGATCAGGACCACTACGGAGGTGATCGTCGTGTCGACCATGCAGCCGCCCCCTCCCGGCGGCGGCCCTACCCCGCACCGCTCCGACGAGCCGGTGAGCGAGCTGGTGCAACGTGCCTCGCAGCAGCTGACGGAGCTGGTGCGAGGCGAGCTGCGGCTGGCGCAGGCGGAGATGAAGGAGAAGGGCAAGCGCTACGGCAAGGGCGGCGGCCTGTTCGGCGGCGCCGGCATCGTGGGCTTCCTGATGCTGCAGACGCTGGTGGCCACCGCCATCGCCGCGCTGGCGGTGGCGCTGCCGGTGTGGGCTGCTGCGCTGATCGTCACCGCGGTGCTGGGAGTGATCGCCGCGGTGATGGCCATGAGCGGGAAGAAGCAGGTCGACCAGGCCGCGCCGCCCGCACCCGAGCAGACGGTCGAGAGCGTGAAGGCCGACGTGGCCGAGATCAAGGAGCGTGCTCAGCGATGACCCAGTCACCCCACGACAAGCCCACCGCCTCCAGCCCCGAGGAGCTGAGGGAGCAGGTCGAGCACACCCGCGAGGAGCTCGGTCAGACGGTCGAGGCGCTGTCGGCCAAGACCGACGTCAAGGCCCGCGCCCAGGAGAAGGCCGCCGAAGTCAAGGAACAGGCAGCGGCCAGGGCCGGGGAGCTGAAGGCGAAGGCCGCCGACTTGGCTCACCAGGCGCAGGAGAAGCTGCCCGACCCGGTCAGGAGCAAGACCGCCCAGGCGGCCGAGCAGGCCCGGGCGAAGGCGGCGCAGGCCGGTCATCTGTGGGAGGAGAAGGCGCCTGAGCCGGTGCGGCAGAAAACGTCCGAAGGGGTGCGCGTGGCGCGGGACAACCGTGGCGTGCTGCTGGCCGCGGCGGGAGCGGTCATCGTGGTGTGGCTGGCTTGCCGCCGCCGGAAGGGGTGATCCGGGTGAAGGCATCGAAGATCGCCTACAAGCCGATCGGCCTGACGCTCGGAACCCTCAGCGGTATGGCCGCAGGCGCGTTGTTCAAGCAGGCGTGGAAGATGATCGGCCACGACGAGGACGCCCCCGACGCCACCGACGAAAGCCGCTCCTGGCGCGAGGTGCTCGTCGCCGCCGCGCTGCAAGGCGCGATCTTCGCCGTGGTCAAAGCGGCCGTCGACCGCGCCGGCGCCACCGCCACGCGATCCTTGACCGGATCGTGGCCCGGCTGACAGCCGAAAGGGGGAGGCTGGAGAGCCGCGCCCCTGGAAGGCGTGCGCACGACGGCGCTGCGCATCCTGGACGCGCACGCCTTCCCCCGGGCCCGGCTGCGTAGGCTCACCCTGACCTGTGAAGACCTCCGCCCGGCCGAGCACGAACCGGGACGCAACTCTCCCTGGACGCCGCACGGGAGAAGCGCATCACCTCGGAGCCCGTCGGGGGACCGAATCAGCCCCGAGTGGGGAAGCGGCGACTCGCCGGCCCCGCAGGCGCCTACCGCCGCTCAGGCTGAGCTTTGTAACGCGAAAACCGTCCGTCCCTCACCTCACGCTTTACTGCTGGCACGGGTTCGCGTCAGCGCCGCGAACCCGTGCGAGCGGAGCGTGCTACTCGTCCGCCAGGTCGCGCTGCAGGCGGGCGACCAGCGCCTGCAGCCGCCGGCGCATGTCGGCCGGTTCGAGCGTCGGACTCATCGTGCCGTGAGTGGGAACGACCCGCGCGAAGTCGAAACCGTCGAGCCGCTGGAGCGAGTCGACCTGGGCGGGCCAGGAGTACCAGCACACGGACGGTTCTGCGCTGAGGTCATGACGATATGGGTCCCAGCCGAGCGAGTCACCGGTGAACAGGGTGCCATCGTCGTTCAGGTACATGACGTGGCCCTCGGTGTGCCCGGGGGTGGGGATCGCCAGCACCCCGGCGGCAACCTCGCAGGTCTCGGTACCGCTCAGGACGCGGCCTGCGAATGGCGCGGCGTCAGCGTCGGCAGCATGGATGACCACTTCTGATCCGAACGCGTCGGCATAACGCTCGGCATCGCCGACGTCGTCGCGGTGCGTCAGCAGGATCGCCGTGATCCCACCGAGCGATTCCATCCAGGCGCAGAGCGACGAGGTGAAGCGCGGCGCGTCGACGAGGAGGTTGCCCTCGGTGCGCTGCACGAGGAAGGCGTTGCCGCCTGCGGTTTCGGGCGAGTTCGAGCCCGTCCGCCAGGTGCCGGGTGCGATCTCCAAGGGGTGGTGTCGCCGCCACCTCACGCCGGATTCGGTGTGGATCGACCGGGACGGGCACACCTCGGCGGCGAGCTGTGCCTGAACGATCTCGTCTTCGGTGGTCGGCTGACGGGTCATGACGAACTGCTCGCCGCCGGTTGCCGGCCCGAACAGCGTCGGCGCGAGCGAGACCGAACCTCCGCAGCCGATACAGCGGTCATCGACGAACCAGTCTCCAGCCACGTTCTCAGGGTGACGCCGGGCTCCGCGGACCATCGCCGTTCCTCCTCTGAGTAAGGGGTCACGAGGAGGACAAAGGTAGCACGCGATGGAACACGAGTGTTCCATTAATGATCGACGGAGTCCCTTATTGGGGTCCGGTAGTACAGTGACCAGCATGAAGGAGCCTGGGCCCGAGGCTGCGGGAGCACGAACGCGCAGCCGTACACGCCGCGCCATCCTCAGCGCGGCCGCTTCCGTACTCGGCCGCGACTATCACGCCACGCTGGCGGACATCGCAGACGCCGCCGGCGTCGGCCGCACGACACTGCACCGCTACTTCTCCGACCGCACCGGGCTCATCAGCGCAGCCATCGAGGACTCCATCGCGGCGATCGATGAGTCGGTGGCCGCCGCGGCCATCGATCAGGGCTCCCCCATCGAGGCGATGCGCAGGCTGGTCACCGCGATGGTGGCGGTCGGCGACCGGCTGGTATTCCTCTTCGGCGATCCGCGCGTTCTGGAAGGCCGCGGCGCAGCAAAGACACCGGAGCCTCTCGATGACCCGGTGCTCACTCTCATCAAGCGCGGGCAAGCCGAAGGCGCCTTCGACCCGGACGTCACTCCGGCCTGGATCCAACGTGTGCTCTGGTCGCTGGTGTACACCGCATACCAGGACGCCGAGGCCTGCGGGCTGCCGAGGCACGGGATCGTCTCCACTGTCATCCGCACGCTCGAAAACGGCATTCATACGTCGAATCCGGAACACCGCCAGGCATGAGCCGCGAGCTCAGCCGTTCAAAAGGTCGGAATGATGGGCGCCCCACGTCCGCAACGGCAAGGACGTGCCGCAGCAGTCCCAGGGTCGTCAGCGTCGGTTGCCGAGAGCGGGAATCGGCGGAGTCCGGTCAGACGGGCCAGTGCGTGTGGGCCGGATCGTTGCAGATGCAGCCGGTCGAGGGGATCGACGGGTCGCGCGAGTAGCCGGGGCAGGGACACACGAGACAGGGGAAGTCGAGGCCGGGGAGCAGAACCAGCCCGGCGTCCGCCAGGCGGTCCTTCGCGATCTGCTGGAGCTCCTGCAGGCGTTGGTCCAGAACGGCGAAGTCGGCCGCGTTCTGTTCGTAAGCGAGCTTCAGCTCGTCCGAGAGTTGCTGCTGGCTCATCTTCCCTCCGCACGAAGATCGGACGGCCCTCTTTCAGTCTCCCTCCGCCGGCAGGCGCCTGCATGCCGGGACGAGGAGCAGTCCCGGTGCGCGCTGCGACGGCGCCGCCAGTCCCTTGAGCGTCCGGAGACCCTTGTCGTGTGACCTACCTCAAGGCGTCCCGTACGGACTTTTCGAGGAGCGTGAACGACTTGGGCGTACCGCCCGGCTGCGGCTTGCCCTCCTTGCGCCCCACCACCCGATAGCCGGCGTCGAGGTAGTACGCACTCAGGCGTGCGTTGGTGGCCAGGCAGTCCAGACGAACCAACGGTCGGCCCGCCTCTGCGACGCGTCGCTCCGCGACGCGCAGGAGCCGCCGCCCTGTACCGGGAGGGACTCTTCTGCGGTCCACCATCAGCCGGTGCACATAGCCGGCCGTCGGCGGTTGCGGCCCCCAGGCGTCCTCGTCCTCCCACCAGAGCTCCCAGGCCCCGACCACACCATCGGCAGCCTCGGCGAGCCACACCTCTCCGCTGTCCATGATCCGGCGGAAGTGGTCGACGCCCAGCTCACCAGGCTGCCACTGACCGGTGACGCCTTGGGCAAGCATCCAGCGGGCCGCGTCGTCGCGCAGACGCACGACGGCGGCAAGATCGGCGTCGTCAGCGACACGGAAGCGTAGATCATCCACGCCGCGATCTTCGCACAGGCGTCCACCTGCATCGAGCCGCAGAGCTTCCCCGCTTGAGCGAGTGCAACTGGCAGACACACATGGACAATTACTCGCATGCGCGCCCTCGAACCGTCCTAGGCACCGTGAACTCGACCAGGGCCCACGGACGCCTGCGGGAGTACACCTCGGCCTTGGGCCGGTCGCGGAGGGATCCTTGCTGTCCGCGAATACATCGACAGGGCTCGCGCCGAGTTGGGGGTGGTGTGAGCAGACTCAGCCCAGGGCCAGAGCGTGTCGCTGACGTCTCGCTGCGAGTTCATCAGCAGCGGCCGTGGCCAGTCCGTTACCGGTGGGCAACTTGCTCGACAGGTCCCGGGAGGCCATGGCCCACTACACGGGGCGAGGTCCAGAGGGCCGGCCTCACTCGCGACGGTCCGGTCACACCAGACGCACACCACCGCCGCGTGGGCACCTGCGGCCTCAAGAACACCGGCCGCGTCCTGGGCGGCTTCGAGCCAGTCGGGATCCGTGACCGCTACGGGCGCATCGTCCAGCAAGAGCTTGCTGTCCCAAAGGCTGAGGCCGGTGATCGTTCGGATCGCGCCTTCGAGACCCAGTACAACACCGTCGACCATCACCTGAGCCGGTCCCACCTCCAACGGCTGGCCCGGTGGACTGCTATGAGCCGCCTTCTGTCCGGCCGGCTTCTACTGCGCGTCGCTGGAGAGCCGCCGGACGGCGACCTGCCGGTTGGACCTGTCCGATCATTCCAGGCCCCCGCGCACGACCGGCACGGAGCAGATAGCCCGCCTGCTCTGGGAAGCCGCCTGAGCCAACAGCACCGCCCCTCTCGAAGGAGACCCACATGTCCTACCCCCGGTCGCTCACTCCCGAGGAGAACCTCGCCAACGCGAAGGTGCGCCTGAACCTCCCGGAGATCGTCGTCATCTGCGGCTCCACCAGGTTCATGGAGCAGATGACCGAAGCCGACTGCGAGCTCACCTTCGCCGGCCACATCGTCGTGAAGCCGGCCTGCGACATGAAGACCGAGCACCCACTGTGGGCAGACCCGGTCGTCGCAGAGCGCGTCAAGAAGCGCCTGGACGGCCTCCACCGGGCGAAGATCCGCCTCGCCGACCGCGTCCTCGTCGTCGGCGACTACATCGGCGACAGCACCCGCGCCGAGATCGCCTACGCCCGGTCCCTCGGCAAGCCGATCGACTTCACCCACCCGGCCGTCGACCCCGCCAAGAAGAGCCGATGAACGCCGACGCCGAGCGCGCCCGCGAAGTCGCCGAACTCAGACGCTTTCTGGGACATGCCGACGTACTGGCGCTGCGCCCACAAGACGTCGGATCGACGCCGATGGGTTCCCCTTCGAGTCGACGAAGGACGCGCTGTCGGCCGCCGACGACGTCCTGCCCGAGTCCACCGCTACCGGTCCGGCCCGCTCATCGCGAAAGTCGACGTGCGCTACGCGCAGCGGGCGACTCGAACGCAACCTCGACCGCTGGGCTGGCATAGTGGGGCCCAAACCCCCCCTTGTCCTGAATCACACCACGTCAGGCCGTGGACTGACCGTTGCAGCGCTCCTCGGAGGGCATGGAGTCCCATTCGGTATACGCGCCGTCGCGCGTCACCATGAACAACGGACGTGATCGGAGGGCCGGCCCGACTGGTTGCCCCCGCATCACGACACCGGGGTCATTTGGTCCTACATAGCCCTCGGGCGTGTAGCTGAAAGGCACGTCCATTGCCTCGGCACGCTCGATTGCGTCGCTCTCCAGCTCCGACATGTCTCTCCCGACCAGCGGGAGTCCGTCGTGCGCCACCTGGGGACCGTGCACGGCGTCGGCAGCAATGCAGAACAGCCCGACAGCTTGGCTCACATAGGCCGTGACGGCAGGTGGACAAGGAGCAGCCACCCCGCGGCGGTGGACCTCGACCTTCCAAGTCGGAGAGAAGACCGTGTGGTGGCGTGCACAATCGCTGACCTTCGCCCGGCCGAGTACCTCAGCCGCCTCGACGACTTCGTCGACAGTCATACCGAACCGGAGAGGTCCTACGCCGACAGTCGGTGCATAGGACCACTCGTGCCATCCGGCGGCTCCGAAATCGGCTTCGGCCTTGATCGCCATGGTCGCCCCTCTCAAGACCCGTGAGCACGTGCCGCTGCCCATCATGTCAATCTCCAACCGGCTGCGTGGTCGGCCCGGTGGGTGGCAGATGTGAGGTTCCGTCCGAGCAGCTGCGCGGAAACGGCACGGGGGAGTTCTGCGCTGAGTTCGATCAGGGTGGTCTTGCGGGCAGGGCGGGCACGGCTGCCGGGTTCGTTCAGGCGTGCGGTGAGGCGACGGGGTGAGATGGGGCGTCCCCGAGTGTGTGGTCGCCGGCCAGGCAGATGTCGATCTCGCGCTGGGTGGCCGAGGCGAGTGGGGGCGCGCGGCCGCCAGCAATCACGCGGTACGGCTGAACAGAGCCGCCGTCTTCAGCTCGCCCGGCCCGTCACGCAGTGAACCGGACCCTGAGCCGGCCGCCGCGTAGTCGTCCGACTCCGAAAGCTCAGAGGACCCCGGCCCCGGCCGGGGTCCTCTCACATGCGTGGCACGCGGAACGCCGCACCAGCATCGGCTGCACCCTCATCGGCTACCGGAGGCGCGCCAGATCAGATGACTTCTGAACCAGTACCGAGCAGGACCCACCTACACACCACCGCGTTGCGCAGTCTGGCCGCCTACGCATTCCGAGCGCGCGGCTCCGCAGACGCACCATGACCTGCGAAGGCCTCTCGGCGGAACGCTCTGCTGGGCGTGTATCGCCGCCGGGTGGTTCAGCCCTGGGTGGCGGTGCGGGCGAGGCGCTGGGCCTCCTGCCGGGTGGAGCGCGCGATCGCGTCCTCGTCGGCGGTCAGCAGCCGTCCGTTCTCGACGATCTGACGCCCGTTGACGAAGGACGCGGTGACCGGGGCGGCGGCACCGAAGACGAGGGCGGTGACCGGGTCGGCGATGGAGGCGTGGGCGAGGGTGTCCAGCTTCCAGAGCACCAGGTCGGCGAGCTTGCCGGGCTCCAGGGATCCGGTCTGGTCGGCGCGACCGAGGACCTGGGCTCCACCAAAGGTGCCGAGGCGCAGGGCCTGGCGGGCGTTGAGGGCGGCCTCGCGGTGAGCGCCGAGGCGGTTGATGAGCAGCGCGTTGCGCAGCTCGGTGTGGAGCTCGCCGGACTCGTTGGAGGCGGTGCCGTCGACGCCGAGGCCGACCGGGACGCCGGCTCGGAGCATGTCGGGGACGCGGGCGATGCCGGCGGCGAGGCGGGCGTTGGACGACGGGCAGTGCGCCACACCGGTCTTCGTGCGGGCGAAGGCGGCGATGTCGGAGTCGTTCATGTGGACGCAGTGCGCCATCCACACGTCCTCGCCGAGCCAGCCCGTCGACTCGAAGTAGTCGGTGGGGCCCGTGCCGAACAGCTCGTGGCAGAACTTCTCCTCCTCCACGGTTTCCGAGCCGTGGGTGTGCATCCGCACGCCGAGGCGGCGGGCGAGTTCGGCGCCCTGGCGGAGCAGCTCGGTGGAGACGGAGAAGGGGGAGCAGGGGGCGACGGCGATCTGGGTCATCGCGTCGAAGGCGGTGTCGTGGTGCTTCCGGACGGTCTCCTCGGTGGCGGCGAGCGCGCCCTCGGTGGTCTCGACGGCGAAGTCCGGCGGCAGGCCGCCGTCCTTCTCGCTGCGGTCCATGGAGCCGCGGGCGAGGGTGAAGCGGACGCCCATGTCGCGGGCCGCGCCGATGATGGCGCCGGACAGGTCGCCGGAGCCGTGCGGGTAGACGTAGTGGTGGTCCATGGCGGTGGTGACGCCGCCGCGGGCCATCATCGCGAGGGAGCCCTGGGCTGCCGCGTACACCATCTCCTCGTCGATGCGCGCCCAGGTGGGGTAGAGGGCGACGAGCCAGTTGAAGAGGTTGTGGTCGGTGGCGAGGCCGCGGGTGATCCACTGGTAGAAGTGGTGGTGGGTGTTGATCAGGCCCGGAGTGGCGAGGTGGCCGGTGGCGTCGATGCGGCGCGCCACGTCGGTGAGGCCCTCGGGGGCCTTGCCCCTGCCGACCGATTCGATCCTGTTGCCCGCGATGACGACGTGGCCGGAGGCGTATTCGGTGTCCTGGGCGTCGACGGTGGCGATCGCGCAGTTCTCGATCACGGTGCGCGGGGCTGCTGACGAAGGAGTCATGACGTTGTGTCCTTTTTCTTTGGGATATGACGGGAGGGCACGGCAGGACCCGGGAGGATTTGAGTGCCGCAGCCAGGTGGTTGCGGGTGCCGAGAGTGTGAAGTTCTGTCTGGACGTCGGGCTGTCGGCCCGGACGCGCCGAAGCGGGATGCCGGCGGCGTCAGCGGCTCGCAGGTCGGTCATGTGACCGGGGTGCGCCTTGGCCTGGGTGCTGTGCCGCACCGGCCGCACGGAAGTCGGAGGCAGAGAGGGGAGGTCGGCTCCCTTCGACGGGACCGACCAGCTCCCAGAAATGCTCTGGCAAGCCGCGCAGCCATCGGGCGTGTTCGTCGGCGACTTCCCGCAGTCTTGTCCCTGCGCTGCCGGCCACCACATGGCCCATGTAGCGCTCGGTGATCTGCGTGTACTCCTGCCGCAGCACGGTCTCGGATTCCGTGGGTGGCGGGCTCGGGAGCTCGGCGGAGCCGGCCTGGGCGCGCTCGGCCTGGATCCTGGCGACTCTTGCCGGTGGGAGTCCGACGCGGGCGCAGGCCGACCCGGTCGAGCGCAGGGGACTGCTCGGCCAGGGCGCCCCCGGTGCCGTTACGGACCGATGCCTCGGGCTGACCTGCTGAGCGAGGTCAGCTCGCGTCCTTCACCGGTTCCGCGGCCGCGATCGGCTTCTCCTCACCGTGCCCGGTCGGCTCCTCCGGCTCGGAGACCGTCGCGGCGCCGCGCTTTCGGCCTGCGTGATGGAAGAGGAGGTTCAGCGTGACCGCTGTCACGCAGCCCGCCGAGATGCCCGAGCTCAGAGCGGTCGCGACCTGCTCGGAGAAGGAGCGATAGAAGTCCGGGAAGGCGATCGGGAAGATCCCGAGGGCCAGGCTGACCGCCACGATGATCGCGTTGGATCCGGCACTCAGGTCCGCCTTGGCGAGCGTGCGCAGGCCCGCCACCGCCACCGAGCCGAAGAGCACCACGCCCGCACCGCCGAGCACCGGCTGCGGCACCAGCGAGACCAGCGCGCCGACCGGCGGCAGGAGCCCCATCACCACCAGGAAGACGCCGGCCAGCGCGACCACGAATCTGCTGCGGATCCTGGTCAACGCCACCAGCCCGATGTTCTGCGCGAAGGCCGAGCAGATGAAGCCGTTGAACAGCCCGCCGAACGCCGTCGCCAGCCCATCCGCGCGCAGGCCGCCCGCGATCGTGCGGTCGTCCGCGGGCCGCTCCACGACCTCACCGAGCGCGATCATGTCGGCAGTCGACTCGGTCATCGAGACCACCATCACCACCAGCATGGCGATGATCGCGGCCACCTCGAAGCGGGGCGCACCGAAAGCGAACGGGGTCGGCACCTCGAACACCGGCAGGGTGCCCAGCACGTACAGGTCGACCTTGCCGAACGGGATGGCCGCAAGGGTGCCGACCAACAGACCGAGCAGGATCGAGATGCGCTGCAGGAAGCCGCGCAGGAAGCGGTTGAAAAGCAGCACGGCGACCAGCGTGAACCCGGCGAGGCCCAGGTGGACGAGCGAACCGTAGTCCTGGGCACCGGGGTTGCCGCCTTGTGCCCAGTTTCCGGCCACCGGGAGCAAGGAGATCCCGATCAGCGCGATCACGGTGCCGCTGACCACCGGGGGGAAGAACCTGACGAGCCGACAGAACACTGGCGCGAGCAGGAAACAGAAGAGACCCGCGACGATGGTGGACCCGAAGATCAGCGGAAGCGCGGCGCCCTTCTCCGCCTCGACCACTGCGAGGACCGGTGAGACGACGGCGAAGGAGACACCGTTGACGAAAGGCAGCCGCGAACCGATGCGCCAGACGCCCAGGGTCTGCAGGAGGGTGGCGACGCCGGCGATGATCAGGCTGGCGGCGAGCAGGGTGGTGAGCTGCGCCGGGGCCAGGCCCGCCGCAGCGCCGATGATCAGGGGCGGCGCGGCCACCCCGGCGTACATGGTGGCGACGTGCTGAAGCGCGACGGTCGCCATCCGACCGGGCGGGAGCACCTCGTCGACGGGATGACGTGACGTCTTCGGCTCGACTGAGATCTGACCTTGCACCTGCTGGCCCTCCACCTCTGGCTGTGGTTTCGGGCCCGGGAACGACGACCGAGCTGCGGGACGAGCGCGGTGACGCTGGGACGACCCTGGCGGACGACGGAGTCGTCGCCCACCCGTCGGAGCTGATTGAACAGGTCCGACCCATGAGGGAATCCAGGATGCGGAATCTGGTTTCCGCGTCCAGGGGAATGTAGAAAGCGGCCTCCGTGTCGTCAATCCTTCCTGCTCGATCAACACATCCGAGGAGCGGTTCTGGAGGTTCCTCCAATGCCGACCGGACGCGGAGCCCCTTCGGGATCGGACTCTGGAGATCTTCCTGACCGCGCTCCTGACCGCGTCCGCGAGCAGGGGGTTCGCGCCGAGGAACGCAGAGGCCGGCACGCGACCTCGCCGGGCTCTGCACGAGAAGGGCTTCGTCCTCGTCGTACCCGAGCCAGGGCGAGGGAGCCCGCGCACAGATAGAGCGGCCGGAGGCCTGCGCCGGCCGCGCGCACCGCGCAGTCAGCGGCCCGGCCTCGTGATCAGCGGCCTTGGAGGCCATCCTCGTGGGAATGAGGACGCGGCCTCAGCAGCGCGCGGGTCCCGTGGCGGCGCAGCTTCACTACCCAGTAGTCCGGAGCGGCGTCCGCCGAAGCCGTCCCTACGGCTGCCGGGGCACGGGCCCCGGCACCCTCGCCGACTCGCGAGAGGCACCGTGGCGGCGCCTGCGGTGACAACTCGTACATCGACTGCGAGTCGCGACCGGAGCGGGCCGCCGCAGCCGACGACCCCGCCCGCGAATCGGGGCAGGGCTCCGCGCCTACAGCCGTCCCGGTGTTCGACCAGACGGAAGCAGCGGCCAGACGGAAGCAGCGGCCCGCCGTGCCCGCCGCTATGCGCGGTCGGGCACGTACTTGCAGCCGACTCGGCGCACCGTGATGATGCGGCCCCGGTAGGCAGCGCCGAGCTTGTGGCACGCCCGGGCGACGGGGCCTGAGCCGGCCGCCGGTTGTGCACGTCGGCTCTGCGGCACGGCTGGGGCGGGGAAGGCGCCGGCGCCGGATCCGACCGGCCGGCGCCACGTCGTCGCACGTCAGGCGGTTCCGCACGGCCCAGCAGCGCCTGAGCGGGTCGCGAAGAGAGGGAGAGAGGACGCGGAGAAGAGCAGCCGCCGCAATGCCAGCTGCGCGCGTCGAATGAGAAGGGTTCCTGGGAGGCAGAAACCTGACGAGTCGGCAGGTGGCGCCGGCGACGCTCGTGAAGTCGACGTGCGTGCGGCGTACGAGGCTGCGACGGCTGGGACGGCTGGGACGGGGACATGCTGAGGCGCACGGACAGCCCACGCCCATGCTTCCCTATTGGTTGCATAGGAAAAGGCTCCAGACCCCCTTCGCGATCACCGGTGCGAGGTGCGGGATAATGCCCTCATGCGGATCTCAGCCAGGGCGGACTACGCGGTACGGGCCGCGCTTCTCCTCGCGGGTGCCCCCGAGGGCGGGCCCCTGAAGGCGGAGGCCATCGCCGAGGCGCAGGAGATCCCGCACAAGTTCCTCGAAGGCATTCTCAACGACATGCGGCGCGGCGGACTGGTGGTCAGCCAGCGCGGCGCGAGCGGCGGCTACCGGCTGGCCAGGGCCGCCGAGGACATCTCCGTCGCCGATGTCGTGCGGGCGGTCGAGGGCCCGCTGGTCTCCGTACGCGGCGTGCGCCCGCCGGAGCTCGAGTACAACGGCCCCGCACAGGCGCTGCTGCCGCTGTGGGTCGCCCTGCGCGCGAACGTCCGCCAGATCCTGGAAGGCGTTTCACTGGCGGACATCTCCTCGGGCAAGCTGCCCGACTCCGTCCACTCCCTGGCGCAGGATCCGGCCGCCTGGACCAATCCCTGACGGGACACGCGAGGCTCCTTCTCGCCGCGCATCTCTGCACCTGAGACGCAGCCGTCCACTGTTCGGTCACCCCCTTGTCGGGCAGGCATCTCCCACCCAGTATCCCTAGTAACTCGATAGGAAAACTGGGAATTTGATCGCGGCTGTGGCGTGACAAGCGCCCGGCACCCTCAACGAACCACGGGAGTAGCGCACATGACCAAGACCGCCCGCCATCGCGCCACCGCCACACACCCGACCCCCCGGGCGTGCCAGTGAGCGGCATGCCGACGACAGCGGCCGCGCCCCTCCCGCCGTCCGCCGGCGAGCGTCGGCACGCACTCCTGCGCATCGCCCGCGACGTGGCGGACGACCTCGCCACGGACGCGATCGACCGTGATCGAGCGGGCGAGCCACCTGGCGACGAGACGGCCCGGCTGCGCGAGGCCGGCCTGCTGGCCGCCCTCACCCCGTCCTCGCCGGGCGGGGCGGACTGGCGCACCGGATGCGCCGTCATACGGGAGGTCGCCGCGGCGGACAGCTCCCTCGGCGAAGTGCTCGCCCACCATTACGCGCACGCCTGGGGCGGCCGCTTCTACGCGTCGCACCACAGCGCGACCGCCCTCGAAGAGGAGGCGGCCCGCGAGCAGTGGCTCTGGGCCGGGACCGTCCGCGTCCCCGGATCCGCCCACGACACCGGCGGACCGGACCTCACCCTGACCCCGCTCGACGCGGGCTACGTCCTGCACGGACGCCGCCCAGTGGCCACCGCGGTGACCGTCGCCGACCAGTTCCTGGTGGACGCCGTCTGCGTCGTGACGGGAGACGCGCTCGTCGTGCGGATCCCCGCCGACGCCGAGGGAGTGATCACCGAACCGGCCCCCGACCGTCTCGGCCTGCGCGCCGCCGGCGCGGGTGCGGTCGTCATGGACGGGGTCGTCGTCACCCCTCGACAAGTACTGGGACTCCGGCCACAGGACGAGGAGTCGACCGCACCCTTCACCGCACTCGCCGACCCCGCGCTCCGCCTCGCCCTGTGCCATGTCGGCCTGGGCACCGCCGAGGGCGCTCTCGCCGAAGCGCGCGACCTCGGCTTGAACAGCCGCACCTCAGGACCGCCCGGCGACGACCCCGACCTGCTCCTCACGTACGGCGAACTCGCCTCCACCGCCCAGACGGCCGCCGCCGTGGTCGAGAGGGCGACGGACGCCATGACCCTCGCTCTGAGCGCCGGAGCGGAGCTCGACCCCGAGGACCCGGCGGCCGTCGACGCGCTTGTGGCCATGGCCGAGACCGTCACGACGAGGGCGGCCCTGCACATCACCACCCGGGTCCTGGAGCTCGCGGACGCCCCTGGCCTGGACCGCTTCTGGCGCAATGCCCGCACTCTGACAGCCCACCACCCGGCCGCCCACCGCCTGCGCGCCATCGGCGACCACTTCCTGAACGGCCGTCGGCCGGCGACGGCGAGCACGGGCGTCTGTCCTGACCTGGTCTGACCCGAGCTGACCTGCGGCGTCTCAGAAAGCGAAAAGGGAGCGTCCACCATGCGAAATGCCTCTTGGGGCCGAAACTCGCCTCTGCCAGTATGCCTATCAGCCAGGTAGGAAAACTAGGGATTGCGAGAGGGGGTGGTAGCCGTGCGCACGCTGAAGCAGGCAGGCGACTCGCTCCCCTTCCTCACCTCCCGCCGGCACATCGACCTCGGCCGCACGTCCAGCGCCATCTGTCTGCCTCTCTGAGGCCGTTCACCGGTTCCGTCTCCCCGCCCCGGGGAGCACCGTCAGCGCCACCGCCGTCCGCACCCGGACCCGGACCCGGACCGAACATACGCAGACCGTGTGAGGCGCGGCCCGTCCCTGTACGGCGATCCCGTCCCTGCACGGCGGTCCGGCGTCCGCCCCGAGGGCGTCGCGCCGCGTATCCCCGCACCACCGCACTTCCGTGAAACCCATTCCGTGAAAGGACACCCTCGTGTCTGCCGCCAGACCACTCACCGCCCTGCGCACCATCGCCGCCATAGCGGCGCTTCCCCTCCTGCTCACCGCCTGCGGCTACGGCTCCGAGGCGACCAAGGACGACGAGCAGCCCAAGGTCGCGGCCGACGCCAAGAAGCTCTCCGCCGGAGAGGTGCGGATCGGGTACTTCCCCAACCTCACCCACGCCACCGCTCTCGTGGGTGTCGAGGAGGGTCTGCTCCAAAAGGAGCTCGGCGGCACCACGATCAAGCCCTCGACCTTCAACGCCGGACCGTCCGAGATCGAGGCGCTGAACGCCGGCTCGATCGACATCGGCTTCATCGGCCCCTCGCCCGCGATCAACGGCTACACCAAGTCCAAGGGCAAGAATCTGAGGATCGTCTCCGGATCCGCCTCGGGCGGTGTGAAGCTCGTGGTCAACCCGGAGAAGATCAAGACCCTGGACGACGTCAAGGGCAAGCGGATCGCGACCCCGCAGCTCGGCAACACGCAGGACGTCGCGTTCCTGCACTGGGTCTCCGAGAAGGGCTGGAAGGTCGACTCGCAGTCCGGCAAGGGTGACGTCTCCGTGCTGCGTACGGACAACAAGGTGACCCCGGACGCCTACAAGGCCGGTTCCATCGACGGGGCCTGGGTACCCGAGCCGACCGCTTCGAAGCTGGTCAGCGAGGGCGCGAAGGTACTGCTCGACGAGTCCGACCTGTGGCCGGACAAGAAGTTCGTGATCACGAACATCATCGTGCGGCAGGCGTTCCTCAAGGAGCACCCGGACGTCGTCGAAGCCGTGCTGCGCGGCACGGTGAAGACCAACGCGTGGATCACCGCCAACCCGGACAAGGCCAAGGAGTCCGTGAACGCGGCTCTGAAGAAGGAGACCGGCAAGCCGCTCTCGGCCAAGGTGATCGACGCCGCCTGGCCGTCCATCACCATCACCGACGACCCGCTCGCCGCCACCCTCCAGGCTCAGGCGAACCACGCGGTGGACGCCGGCCTGCTGAAGAAGCCCGAGCTTACGGGCATCTACGACCTCACCCTGCTGAACAAGGTGCTCAAGGCCGCGGGCAAGCCGGAGGTCGCCGACGCCGGTCTCGGCGCGAAGTAGGGCCCGAGCCCAAAGCAGCCCGAACTCCCAGGAGAGGTGACAACCATGGCCACGGCCACTCCGATCGCCGAAGCCGAGGACGAGGACCAGGATCAGAGCCGTACGGCGGTGACCCACGCCACCCGGATCGAGCACGTCTCGAAGTCCTTCGGCGGCCCCACGGGCGGACAGCTCGTCCTCGACGACATCACGCTCGATGTCGCGCCCGGCGAGTTCGTCACCCTCCTGGGGGCCTCGGGCTGCGGCAAGTCCACCCTGCTCAACCTGGTCGCCGGGCTCGACCGGCCGTCCGCGGGGTCCATCGAGACCCCGGGCGGCCGGCCGGCCCTGATGTTCCAGGAGCACGCCCTGTTCCCCTGGCTCACCGCGGGCAAGAACATCGAGCTCGCGCTGAAACTGCGCGGCGTCCCCAAGGCGGAGCGCCGCCCCGAGGCCGAGCGGCTGCTCGAACTGGTCCGGCTCGGCGGCTCGTACGGCAAGCGGGTCCACGAGCTGTCCGGCGGCATGCGCCAACGCGTGGCGCTCGCGCGGGCGCTTGCCCAGGACTCCCGACTCCTCCTGATGGACGAGCCGTTCGCGGCGCTGGACGCCATCACCCGGGACGTGCTGCACGACGAGCTGACCCGGATCTGGCGGGAGACGAACCTGTCGGTCCTGTTCGTCACCCACAACGTGCGCGAGGCCGTGCGGCTGGCCGAGCGCGTGGTGCTGCTGTCGTCCCGGCCGGGCCGGATCGCCCGCGAGTGGACGATCGACATCCCGCAGCCGCGCCGTATCGAGGACGCCGCCGTGGCGGAACTGTCCGTCGAGATCACCGAAGAACTGCGTGGGGAGATCCGCCGTCATGGCCAGCACTGAGACCACCGCCGTCAAGGGCGACGACCTCGCGGGCCTGGAGGCCGGGCTCGACGCGCTGGACAGCGTGCAGATCCGCCGCACGCCGGTGCGCGAGGTGCTGCTGAAGAAGGTCCTGCCACCGGTCCTGGCCGTCGTGCTCGTGGTGGCGGTGTGGCAGCTACTCGTGACCCTGAACGTCGCCGACGAGGGCAAGCTGCCCGCGCCGTCCGCTGTCTGGGACAGCCTGACCACAATGTGGCGTGAGGGGACACTCCTCGACATCCTGTGGACGAGCGTCTCCCGGGCCCTGCTCGGCTTCCTGCTCGCACTCGCCATCGGTACGCCGCTCGGCCTGCTCGTCGCGCGGGTGGGCGTGGTGCGCACCGCGATCGGCCCGATCCTGTCCGGTCTGCAGTCGCTGCCGTCGGTCGCCTGGGTGGCCCCGGCGGTGCTGTGGCTCGGTCTCAACGACTCCATGATGTACGCGGTGATCCTGCTCGGCGCGGTCCCCTCGATCGCCAACGGCCTGGTCGCGGGCGTCGACCAGGTACCCCCGCTCTTCCTCCGTGCGGGCAAGACCCTCGGCGCGACCGGGCTCAAGGGCGCCTGGCACATCGTCATGCCGGCCGCACTCCCCGGTTACCTGGCCGGGCTGAAGCAGGGCTGGGCGTTCTCCTGGCGCTCCCTGATGGCCGCGGAGATCATCGCCTCCTCCCCCGACCTCGGTCTGGGCCTGGGCCAGTTGTTGGAGAACGGCCGCAACAACTTCGACATGCCCGGCATCTTCCTGGCCATCATCCTGATCCTGCTCGTCGGTGTCGCCATCGACCTGTTGATCTTCAGCCCCGTGGAGCGCACGGTGCTGCGCCGCCGCGGCCTGCTGGTGAAGGGCTGAGCCCGTCCCTCAGGGACGATGCCACCAGGGCCACCGACAACGACCTCACGCCCCTGTGTACGCCGCGCTCCGCCCCATTTGGCGTTCGCCGTGGGAGCGTCGTCCGCGCGGTCGGGCTCGCCCGTCATCGCTGCTACCAGCACCCTGTCCTCGCCATGCAGGCACCCTGGTGCGGCGCACCGGAGTTGTGTTCTCCTGAACCCATGAGCCTGCTCGTGATGCGTCGACACGTGGACTACGTGCGCGTCACGACCATGGCCTGTTCCGGCTGACACCGAGGGCCCGTCCCGGCGTCCGGACACCGATGCGCCTGCCCCGAAGGGCGGCCTGCGCGCCTCTCCGACGGCCTCGTTCTGCGCCGTGGTCCGTTCCGCCTGCCCTCCCGCACCCCTTGGGGCTTCCTGCCTCTGGCCACGGGAGACGGGACCACGCACAACCCCACCGACCCCTGCACCAGGAGGAGACCCATGAGCGTCCATGACATCCCCGACGCCCGCGAAGCCGTTGCCGGCCACCATGACGGCCGTGCCACCGCCACCGACGTTCCCGATCCGGAGGTCTTCGCCGCGGAGTGGCAGGAGTGGCACCGGGACAAGGACGCCCGGCTCGCCTCGGAGCACGGCTTCCTCGCGGTCACCGGTCTGCACTGGCTGACCGCCGAGCCTCAGAACTTCCCCGGCGTGCCGGGGACCTGGTCGACCGGACCCGAAGGCGTCGTCGTGGAGCTCGCAGACGGGACGGAGTTCGTCGTCGACGGCGAGGCGGTACGCGGGCGGCACCTCTTCGGCGTCGTTCCGGAGCGCGGCGGCATCCACGCCGTGTGGGGCGACACCGTGATCGAGGTCGCCAAGCGCGGCGGCCACGACGTGGTCCGGCCGCGGCACCCCGACCACCCGCTGCGGGTCGCGTTCACGGGCACTCCCGCGTACGCGCCCGATCCGCGCTGGGTGGTCACGGGCCGCTACGAAGCCTTCGACGAGCCGCGGCCGACCACGGTCGGCGCCGCCGTCGAGGGTCTTCGGCATGTGTACGACGCACCTGGCCGCGTCGTCTTCCACTTGGACGGACAGGAGTTGAGCCTGACCGCGTTCAACGGAAACGCACCCGGGACCCTCACGGTGCTGTTCACCGACGAGACGTCGGGCGTCACCACGTACGCGGCCAACCGGCAGCTCGGGGTGGCCGCGCCCGGGCCCGACGGCACGGTGGTGCTCGACTTCAACCGCGCCACCAACCTGCCCTGCGCCTATACCGACTTCGCGACGTGCCCGCTGCCGCCGGCCGAGAACCGGCTGCCCGTCGCGATCGAGGCCGGTGAGCGGATCCCCCGCGAGCGCGGCCCGGTCGCCTGACGGGGCCTGCGGGCGGCGGCATCGGCCGGGCTTGTCGCCTCGGTATGACGGCGTCATGGCGACCCCGTGGCGATTCCGTCCGCCTCCCCTGCGGAACACCCGGCGACACCTAGCATCCGATGACGGCTCCGTGCGGGTGGTACGGGGCCGTCCCCCTCTCCGGCAAGGCAGGTTCCACATGAGTATTTCCAGCATCCTCAGCGTCGATGAGGCAGAACCGAGGCTGGCCGCGCTGAACGTGATCGACGTCCGGACCCCCGGCGAGTTCGCCTCCGGCCACCTGCCGGGCGCCGTCAACGTTCCCCTGGAGCGCGTCGAGGCCAGCCTCGCGGAGCTGCGGAGCGCCGCCGAGAGCGGACCGCTGCTCCTGGTGTGCGCCTCCGGCGCCCGCTCCGAGAAGGGCGTCGCGGTCCTGGCCTCCCACGGGATCGCGGCGGCCGGCCTCGCCGGTGGTACCCGGGCCTGGGCCGCCGCCGGTCACCGGCTCGAGCACCCGCCCGGTCCCGTACGCAGCGTCTGGGGAATGGAGCGTCAAGTCCGCTTCACCGCCGGCGTCCTGGTGCTGCTCGGCCTGGCCCTGGGTCTGCTCGTGCATCCGGCGTTCCAGCTGCTGTCGGCGGGGGTCGCCGGGGGCCTGGTGTTCTCGGCGCTCACCGACACCTGCGGCATGGCGGTGGTCCTCGGCCGGCTTCCCTTCAACCGGCGGGGCGCGGCACCTCAGGGGTGAGTCGCGCCGGCCTTTCCGGCACGGTCGTCCTCTGTGCGACGGCTCCCAGGGCCGAACCGGCCGAGCAGTACGGTGAGGAGGACCGCCGTCAGGGTGCCTGCGACGACGCCGCTGCCCAGGATCGTACGGGCCCAGGCGGGGAACCCCGCGTACAGGTCCGGGCTGAGCAGCGGCAGCAGCCCCATGGTGAGCGCGAGCGCGGCGGTCAGCGAGCCCGTGCCCGTACCGGACAGGTCGGCCCGGCGGAGCATCTCGACGCCCATCACGGCGATGACGGCGTAGACGACGAGGGCGGAGCCGCCCACGACGGCCTCGGGTATCCCGGCCAGCGCCCGGGACACGGGTGTGGCCAGGCCCAGCACGACCAGGAGCACTCCGGCCCCGGCGGTCACGAAACGGCTGCGGACCCCGGTGAGCCGGCCGATGCCGATGTTCTCGGCGCTGGTGACCATGAGGGACGTACCGAACAGTCCGCCGGCCAGAGAGACCAGGGCGTCGGCGCGGGCGACGCGCGGAACGTCCCGCTCGGGCGCCGGAGTCCGGCCGACGGTCTCGCTGTTGAGCACGGTCTGTCCGGTGATCTCGGCCAGCGTGGTGAGGCTGAACACGAGCAGCGGAAGGGCTGCGAGCACGTCGAACCGCGGGGTTCCGAAAGGCAGCAACGCGGGCAGCGCGAAACCGCTCACGGCCGCGGGGGCGAAGGCCCCGAGGCCGGTCGTCACCGCCACGGCGGATCCCACCGCCATCCCGATGAGGACGGCCGTCTGACGCCAGACGCCGCGCAGCAGCACGTACGCGGCCACGGTGGCGGCGACCGTGAGCGCGGCGAGAAGCACGGCGCGAGGCTCGCCCGTGCCGTCCGGGCCGGTGACGAGCCGGGCGGCGACCCGGATCATCGCGACCCCGATGAGCAGCACGGTCACGCCCATGACGAGGGGCGGGAAGAGCCGTACGACCCGGGCGTACAACGGCAGTACGGCCAGGAGGAGAGCCGCAGCGAGGAGGACCGCGCCGGTGGCGGTCGGCGCTCCGTGTTCCTGGGCGATCTGGAGGAAGAGCGCGGTCGCGGCGCCGCCGGGCAGCATGACGAACGGGAGACGGCCGCCGATCCGCCACACCCCGAGGGACTGGAGCAGCGCGCCCGCTCCGCAGAGCAGGAGGACGGCGCTGAGCAGCGAGGCCGTCGTCCCGGGCGGCAGCCTCAGGGTGCCGGCGACGAGGAAGACGGTGGAGACCGGGGCGGCGATCATCGCCAGGACGTGCTGGGCGGCGAGGGGCGCGAGTCGCCGCAACGGTACCCGTGCGTCGACGGCTTCGGGGGCATCGCCGGCTTCGGAGGCGTCGCCAGCTTCGGGGGCGTGGCCGGCCGTAGCGGACTGGACGGTCGTCATGCCGTCGCCTCCAGCCACGGGATGTCGGCGGCGGCGTAACGGTAGGCGCGGAAGACGGCGTTGGGCTGGGACGGGAACAGGCCCCGGACCTCGCTCTCGGCGTAGCCGGCGAAGTACGGGACGACGTACTCCCAGCACAGGTAGCCGTCCTTCGTCACCTCGAACAGGCGCCCGGACGGGGAGTCGGTGACCAGGGTGTTCCCGTTCGGCAGGCGCTGCGCGGAGCCCATGAACGGCGCGAAGAAGAACTCGCGGGCCGGGTCGTGGTACTCCCACATGACGTCCCCGCCGGCCCGGTCGATCTCGATGACGCGGGAGTACGGCACATCGTGGCCGGGCCGGAAGACGCCGTTGTCGAAGACCAGGAGCCGGCCGTCGTCCAGTTCGGTGGGGGCGTGCTGCTGGCTGACCGTGCCGGGGCGGCTGCGCCAGAGGATCTCGCCCGTGTCGCGGCTGATGACGACGACGGCGGAGACACTGCGCAGGCTGGCGAGGATGTTGCCGTCCCGCAGGGGCGTGACGCTGTTGATCAGGGGCCAGTGATCGCGGGCGTATGCCTCGTGCAGCGGGAACTCCTCGCGGTCGAGGTGCTCCGCGGCGCGCCAGGACCACAGGAGTTCGCCGTCCGGGCCGACTTCCCGGATGGTGTCGGCCCAGACCACGCCGCCTGCCGCTTCGGAGCCGGGCACACCGCCCCGTACCGCCGCCGCGTCCGCGCCCGTGAGCCGTTCGAGGGCGGTGTAGAGGATGCGGCCGTCGTCGAGGTGATGGGCGTCGTGGTGCTGGAGGGCGTCGCGGTGCTCCCGCAGCACGGTGCCGTCGGGCGCGCTCCGGAGCATGACGCCGCCCCGGTACTTGTGCCACATCGGGAAGAGGGCCTGCTCGCCCGGGAGGACGCCGTTGTAGGCGAGGGTTCCGTCGGCGAGCAGCCGGGCGTGCCTGCCGGGGCGGTAGGGCAGGTCCCAGCGGTGGACGGTACGGCCGTGGATGTCGACGAGGTAGACCTCGCCGGTGCCGGTGAGCGGGGCGAACAGGGTGTAGCCGTCGAACACGGCCGTCTCGTCGAGGGCGATCAGGCCGGTGGGACGTCGGCGGCGTGAGTTCTGGTCGATCGGGGGCACGTCGGAGCTCCTCACTCGTTTCAAACTTTCTTTGATGAGAACAACCGACTTTGACAGTAGGAGCGTGGTGTGACGGGCGTGTGTCGGGAGTACGAAACCGTCTCCGGGTTCCTGCCGCGAGCCGCGTAAGGTGCCGTGAGGCGCCGTCAGCGAGGGAGAACGGCGCCTCGGGGCGGGGAAGGGCAGGACGGATCCGTGGAGGCCGTGAACACACCTCGGGTGGGTGCCGCCGTACGCCGCCGGCGACGGGCGCTCGACCTGACGCTCGCCGACGTGGCGGGGCGCAGCGGGCTCTCCTCCCCGTTCCTCAGCCAGATCGAGAACGACCGGGCGCGCCCCAGCATGCGTTCGCTGCAGCGGATCGCGGACGCTCTCGGCACCACGGCGGTGCAGCTGCTCGCCGCCTCGGACGAGACACGCACGGTCGACGTGGTGCGCGCCGGCGACGACACCGGCCTCGACCGGGAAGCGCGCGTCCGGCCGGTGGTACGCGGTCGCCACCAGCTTCACGCGCTGGAGTTCCTCGGCGAGCACGAGGCGGACCGCGAGTTCCGGCACCGCAACGACGAGCTGATGTACGTGGCGGACGGCTCGGTGGAGGTGGAGGCCGACGGCCGGATCCACCGCCTCGGACGCGGGGACACCCTGCTGCTGTCCGGCGGTGTCCGCCACCGCTGGCGCTCCACCGAACCCGGCTCGCGGGTCCTGGTGGTCGCGATCGGCGACCACGTGGAGGTACTGGAGTCCTGACGCGGCCGTGCCGCCACCGCGCCCACCGGGCCGTGCAGCTCCCGGGTGCGGCGCTCCACCGTTGCCGCTTGCCGGTGCCGCGCGTCGGGCTGGGGTCGGCGGGGCTGAGACGTCCAGGGGCGCAGGTGACCGTTCCCTGACACAAGATGTCAGGGGACCCGTCCTAGCGTCTGCGGCATGACGAACAACGACTTCGCGTTCTTCACCGGCACCTACGACGTCGCCAACCGCTGGCGCAAGGACTTCCTCGACCCGACCGAGGGTGACGACCGCTGGGAGGAGTTTCCCGGCATCACCCGCGCCTCCTGCCACTTCGACGGCGCCGCCAGCTTCGACGAGATCGAGTTTCCGACCAAGGGCTTCGCCGGGCTGACCCTGCGGCTGTTCGACCCGGCGACCGCGCAATGGTCGCTGTACTGGGCCAGCAAGCGCACCGGCACCCTCTTCCCGCCCGTCACCGGCAGCTTCGGCGCGGACGGCACCGGCGTCTTCCACGGCGACGACGAACACGACGGCCGCAAGGTCAAGGCGCGCTTCATCTGGTCCGGCATCACCACCGACCGCGCCCACTGGGAGCAGGCGTTCTCCCTCGACAACGGGCAGACGTGGATCACCAACTGGCACATGGACTTCACGCGGCGCACCACCACGGACCGCGTCGCGTGACAGCGGCGGCAACGCCCCTCGCGGACTGGCAACGGGCCGAACGAGTGCCCCGCAAGGGGCACGACCTCGGTCGGGGCGTCCGGGCGTCCGGCGTCCGGGCGCCCGGGACGAGGCGTTGCGCGCTCGGGTCCGCTCACGGGTTGTGGAACACGACCTCGGGGTGGGCCGACGACGGACCGTCCAGCAGGGGCTGCTCGACGCCCTTCAGATGCAGGTCGAAGAAGGCCGCCACGTACGCCCGGGTGGCCTTGAGCGCCCGGTCCGCCGGGAGCGGGGCCCGCGGCACGCCGAAGTGGTCGAGGAACACGGGCGCGTCGGAGAAGGTGAAATGGTCGGAACCGGCGACGGTGAGCCAGCGCTTCCAGCCGCCGAACCGGTCCCAGGCGGCGTCCCAGGTGTGGTCCTTCCCGCCGGGCCGGTGCATCTCGTCGTCCGTGCCCAGCAGCATGAACGGCCGCCCGCCCATGCCGTCCTGCGGCAGCTCGCCGTAGAACGCCCCGTCCATGTTCACGCCCGCGCGCACCCGCCCGTCGGCCGCCATCGCCGTCGCCGCGCTCGCACCGCCGATGGAGTGACCGGCCATGCCCACCCGCTTGCGGTCGATGGTCGTCCGTGCGTACTTCCACGCCGCATGGCGTCCCGTCAGGCGGTCGAGCACGTACGAGACGTCCTGCGCACGACCCGACGTGATCCTGCTCTCCGGCACCTGTCCCTCGCTGATGGGTCCGCACGACTCGCAGCCGAGCAGGCGGCCGTCAGGGGTCCGGATGCCCAGGGACTCGTACGCGTGGTCCACCGAGGCCACGACGTAGCCGCGGCTGGCCAGGTCCTCGGCCAGGGCGGTGAGGGTGTAGCGCGAGACCGTGAAGCCCGGTGAGAGCACGACGAGCGGATACCGGCCGGGAGCGGGTCGGGCGTCGGTGCGGGAGTGCGTGCGCATCGCGGCGAGTTCCGCCGCGGGGATCGAGTCGCTCAGTCCGTAGCCGTCCAGCATGGCCTGGACCTCGTCGGTGCTCGCGTACGGCGCCGGCCGGCCCGTACCGGGGCGGGCGGCCGGATAGTGGACGGTGACCATCAGCTCCCGCCCGTCGGCACTCGGCACCCAGGGGTCGGGGCGCGAGCGGTCGACGAGGTGGAGGACGGAACGGCCCACCGCCCAGCGACCGGTCGGGCGGGGCAGCTCCGGCCCGGCCACGGCCCGCCGCACGGAGACCTCCTGCGGCGCGGCCCCGGGGAGCGGGGAGGGCGCGGCGAGCGGGCCGGCAGGTGCCGGGGAGTCGGTGGGCCTCAGGGTTCCGGAGGCGGCGGCGGGCCTCAGGGTTCCGGAGGCGGCGGCCGGGCCTGCGAGGACCAGCGGCGAAGACAGCGACAGGGTGAGTGCGGCGGCTGCGGCCGCCCTGATGAGGTGAGCCATGCCGTGCAGCTTGCCCGCCGGGTCGGTGGGCCCGCGTCAGCCCCCGGTCCCGTACCGCCTCGTCCCCAGGGATGGCCTCGCATCGACTTCCGGGCTGACATCCGCAGTTGGGAAAGGGTCGGGCGGGGCGGGTGGCGTCCGAAGCGGAGCACCGCCCCGGAGGCGTCCATGGACGACGGCCACCCCGGTCGGCGCACTGAGGGTAGAGGAGGCAGCTTGCGGATGACCTCGGTCCGCCAGGACAGCGGCGTCGTCACACATTGACCAACGGTGCCACTCTTCATGCCCTGTCAGAGCTTGCCTCCGAGCAGAACGGTGCGGTGGCCGCCGAGACGGCGCGAGAACTCCGCGACGAACTCGGGGCGCAGTCCGGGCCAGTTCCAGAACGTGAAGCCGAGATGCCCGAACGCGAAGTGGTCGTCGGCCCAGAGCCATGTGTGCACGGGAGCCGTTCGGCCGCAGGACGGACACGCGACGGGCTCGTCTTCACCCTCGGCCCAGGAACCCACTGCGTCCCTGAACCGGGCCCATCCCTCCTCGATGAGCGACCAGTACTCGTCGACGAGGGGCGTCTCCGCCGCACAGTGCGGGCAGGTGACGGCCGAGGGTTCTCCCTGCCCGGCGTCGAAGACCGTACGCCCTACGGTGACGTGCAGGCCGTTGCTCCACACATTGATCAGCTCGGGGTCCGGGTCCTCGACGGCTTCACCGTAATGCGCCCCTGGCGCGTGCCCCGCGTCAGCCCCGAGGACGCAGTCGGTACGTTCCGCCGAGACGAAGCCATCCGCGATCAGCCAATCGAGGATGCTCGCCGCGAGCCCCTGCGCCTCCTCCGGCGTGGCCTCGGTGTCGACGATCGTCTGGAACCAGTCGCCCATGATCTCCCCTCCCGTACTCGTGCCTCCGCACCGTACGTCCTGCCACCGACAATTGCGGCGGCCCACCGACATCGCGTTCGCATCGAAGCCGTCGTTCGTGGCAGGGCACGCGAACCGGGCCGGTCGGGGGCGTGGTCCGATGTTGCGGCGTCCCACGTGGGTCGAGTCCCGGGTCCGGGGTGGCGAGCAGGCCCTCGGCACTCCTTCATGCGCAATACATATACCTGCAACGCTTCTCGATGATCATCGTTACTGGTGGTCGATCCCCGTGTGCAGCCGATCGTTGCCGCGCGGACCGGCTTCCTCCCGGAGCCACAGCTCTCCGCGCGTACACAGCGCGCCCCTCGGCACCGGTTGCCCCTCTGTCAACCGCGCATCGAGGAACGTCTGTTGTCGCAAACTGCGGCCGCCGCCCGCTGCGCCGCCGGATCCGCACAGCCGCGCTGCTGACAGCGGTCTTCACGTACGCGTGGTCCATGTCGCTGCTGATGCCCGTACTCCCGCCCTCTCCACTGCGTTCCACACCTCCGGACCGGCCACGACCTGGGCGACGACCGCCTTCACCCTCGCTTCCGCTCTGGCCACCGTGCTCGCCGGCCGGCTCGGGGACCTGTACGGGCGCCGCAGAGTGCTCACCATCGTCCTCGGAACCGGCAGCGCGGGGCTCGCCCTGGCTGCAGCCGCAGACACCCTCACTGCCCTTGTGATCGGCCGGACTCTGGCCGGTATCGGCACGGCGGCCCTGCCCTTGGCTTTCGCCCTCGTCCGCAGTCTCGAATCCCCCGAGCGCGCCTCCGCCGCCATCAGCCTGCTCTCCACCGTCACCGGCCTCGGGGCGGCCGGCGGCTGGGTACTCGGGGGACCGCTGATCTCCCTCGGCGGCCCGGCGGCCCTGTCCCTGCTTCCACTCGCCCTCAGCGTGCCGGCCCTGGCCGGTGTCCGCTTCACCGTCCCGCCGGACCTTCCCCCGGCCCGGGCCGGCGACCGCAGCCTCGACCTGGCCGGTGCCATCGGGTTGGCCCTGTGGCTGACCGCGCTGCTGCTCTCCTGCGCACAAGGCGGCCGCTGGGGCTGGACCTCTCCCGCCGTCCTCGGGCTGAGCGCCGCGGGACTCCTCGGTGCAGCGGCATGGGCCCGCCACGAGCTGCGCTGCCGCCACCCGCTGATCGATCTGCGCGCGCACTGCTCGCCCGCCCTGCTCACCGCAGGCCTCTCACGGTACGTTCCGTACCGGGCCGGGACAGCGCGGCCGCTGCCGGCGTCAATGTCCTGCTTGCGGAACTTGGGGACAGCCGTAGGCAGTGAGCTGACAGCCGTGATCCTGCTACCGGACACCCCCGCCGCGATGACCGCTGCCTTCGCCCTCCCCTGCGCCGTGACGGCGCTCACCACCGCTGCTCTCCTGGTGCGGACCCGTGGCCAGGGCGCACAGCCGAAGTAACCGCGGGGGCCCTACGGCCAACGGTGCACCGGACTCCGCCGTGGCTGCGGCACGTCCAGGAAGGAGGCGATCCGAAGTAGGCCGCCGAGGCTCGTACCGGCGCGGAGCCGCCTTCCTGTCGTCTGCCTCTTGTCGCCTACCGGCGCTCGGTGATCCATGAGTCGCCGTCAGGCTCCTCCCCCGCTCACGGTCCCCCCGCGGAGGGGAGGCATTCAGTGCGTCTGGAACACCAGGTCCAGCACCTGTACGAGCCGCCGCTTCAGCGGCTCGGCGTACCGGGGGCGTACGACGGGACCGGCCGGTGTCGTCCGTACGCCGACGTCGGCCAGGAGGTACAGCATGCGCAGTGTCCTCATGGCGTTGGAGATGTGTGCCGCCGTGGTGGGCACACCGGCCGGCGGACCGGCGGCGAAGGCGGTCTCGACCGGCGTCAGCCAGCCGGTCGCCTCCGCCTCGGTCAGCTCCGGCCGGGTCAGCGTGCGCGCGACGGCCTGGGCCAGGCGGTCGTCCTCCTGCTGGCCGAAGAGCTGATCGGTCGGGGCCAGCAGCCGGTCGGCCGCGAGGGCCAGCATGGTGGTGGGGTCCACCGACGGGTGGAGACCGAACGCGCCCAGCAGGTCCGCCCCATGGGCGACCGCGTGCAGCCAGCCCAGCTCCGGGTCGTGACCCCGCAGGTCGGTCTCCGCCGGGTACCACGCGCAGAACGCGGTCAGCCACGTGCTCTCGAAGTCACCGCGTCCGACGATCATGTCGAGGACGAGGGGGGCGAAGGTCCGGGCCTGGATCTCGGGTGCCGCGAAGCGCTCCGCCATCATCGCGCCGAGCCGGGCGCGCAACGCCCCGGCGATCACGTCGCGCTGGATCCACGTCCGCAGCACGACGTACGGCGCACCGTCCCGGATCTCCGGGTCCGGGTGCCGCAGGGCGTGGGCCAGCTCGAGGGTCAGTGCGGGGATGTCCGCGTCGTCCGGTACCGCGCAACCGTTGGCGTACAGGGTCTGCCAGCGGGCCGTGTCGACCTGGGACAGGTCGTGGATCTTCGTCACCGCAGCACGTTCGACGAATGCCCTCGCGCCCGTCAATCCGTTTTCCGCACGGACACTGTGGGGCATCGGTGCGCGCCTACCGTGAGTGACCGAACGCTCCCACAGCGCCCTCCGCCCGGTCGCGAGCCACGCCACGAGCGGTGAGACTGGGGAAATGGAGCGCCCGAAGCCAGGTGGGGCCGTGAGTACCGTCGAGGAGACGATCGAAGTCGCCGTGCCGGTGAGCACCGCCTACAACCAGTGGACACAGTTCAAGAGCTTTCCGCGATTCATGTCCTCGGTGCGGAGCGTCGAGCAGATCCGGCCGAATCTCACCCGCTGGGTGATCGGGTTCGGTCCGGTGCGACACGAGTTCGAGGCCGAGGTCGTGGATCAGGTCCCGGACTCGATCGTCGTATGGCGGAGCCTCGGCCGACGTGCCGGCCACCGTGGCGAGGTGTCGTTCCGCCCGACGACGTCGGGTCGTACGGCGGTTCTCGTGCGCATCAGCGTCGCCCCCCAGGGCGTCACAGATCGCCTCGTCCATGCCTCCGGGTTCCTGCGTCGGGTGATCCGCGCCGAGCTCGGCAACTTCAAGGAGTTCATCGAGGGGCTGGGACAGGAGGGCGGGGCCTGGCGGGGCACCATCCGCGGCGGGCACGTCGAGCCCATGGAAGCGGAGCCTCCCAGAAGCCGGGTCCCCCACTGGCCGGTCGGCTGACCCGACAGAGCGGACCGACCCGACTGCTCGAGAGCACGAGGCCCGACAGAGCACGAGAGCGACAGAGCACGAGAGCGAGAGACACTCCGGATGAAGAAGCCACCGAGCCACGAGCCGGAAGAGCACCTGACCGTCACTCCGCCCAAGACGTGGGCGGCCGGCGTGCCGGCGGTGACCCATGCGCTGGAGTACTCCCTCGACGAGACCTCGGTCAGGCGAACCGGTGTGACGCTGCTGTCCATCAACCAGGTGGGCGGAATCGACTGCCCCGGCTGCGCCTGGGCGGATCCGGCCCCCGGCCACAGGCATCTGAACGAGTACTGCGAGAACGGTGCCAAGCACATCAACGACGAGGCGACGACTCGGCGCATCACCGCTGACTTCTTCCGCCGGTATCCGGTCTCCGAACTCAGCCGACGGTCCGATCTGTGGCTCAACCAGCAGGGCAGGCTCACCGAGCCGATGGTCAAGCGTCCCGATGCGGACCACTACGAGCCGATCAGCTGGCACGACGCCATCGGGCTGCTGGCGGACGAGCTCAAGGCACTGGACTCCCCCGACGAAGCGGTCTTCTACACCTCGGGCCGGGTCAGCAACGAGGCCGCGTTCGTCCTGCAGCTCTTCGCCAGGGCATTCGGCACGAACAACCTGCCCGACTGCAGCAACCTGTGCCACGAATCCAGCGGCTTCGCGCTGCACGAGACCCTGGGCACCGGCAAAGGGACGGTGAGCCTGGAGGACATCCACCACGCCGACCTGATCTTCGTGGTCGGACAGAACCCCGGAACCAACCACCCCCGTCAGCTCTCGGCACTGGAGCAGGCCAAGCTGAACGGCGCGCGCATCATCGCGGTGAACACCCTGCCGGAGGCGGGGCTGCTGCGTTTCAAGAACCCGCAGAAGGCGCGCGGGGTGATCGGCCGCGGTGTCCGGATCGCCGACCTGTTCCTCCACATCCGCAGCGGTGGCGACCTCGCGCTGTTCCAGGGCGTGAACCGGCTCCTTGTGGAGGCGGAGGACGCCCGGCCGGGCACGGTGCTCGACCACGACTTCATCCGCGCCGACACCAGCGGCTTCGAGGAGTTCGCCGAACACGCCCGAGGCGTCGCCTGGGACGACATCCTCACCGCGACGGGACTGACCCGCGACCAGATCGAGAACGTACGGGACGAGGTCCTGCGCAGTGAACGCGTCATCGTCTGCTGGGCGATGGGCGTGACACAGCAGAGGCACGGCGTCCCCACCATCAGGGAGATCGTGAACTTCCTCCTGCTGCGCGGGAATCTCGGCAAGGCGGGAGCGGGAGCCTGCCCGGTGCGCGGGCACAGCAACGTCCAGGGCGACCGCACGATGGGCGTCTGGGAGCAGATGCCGGACTCCTTCCTCGACGCCCTGCGGGACGAGTTCGGTTTCGAACCGCCTCGCACCCACGGACTCGACTCCGTGAACTCGATCAAGGCGATGCGCGAGGGCCGCATCAAGGTCTTCCTCGGCGCCGCGGGAAACTTCGTCCGGGCGGCCCCGGACAGCGAGGTCACCGAGGACGCCATGCGGAAGTGCCGCCTGACCGCGCACATCTCCACCAAGCTCAACAGGTCCCACACGGTCTGCGGCCGGACCGCGCTCATCCTGCCCGCCCTGGGCCGCACCGAGCTGGACGTCCAGGCCACGGGCGAGCAGTTCGTCACCGTGGAGAACTCGATGAGCGAGGTGCACTCCTCCCACGGACGCCTGGACCCGGCCTCCAAGGTCCTGCTCAGCGAGGTCGCCATCCTGTGCCGGCTCGCCGACCGGACCCTTGACGGCAGGACCGCCATTCCGTGGAACGAGTTCGAAGCGGACTACGGGACGATCCGCGACCGGATCTCACGCGTCGTACCGGGCTTCCAGAACTTCAATCGGCGGGTGGCCCGCCCCGGCGGCATCCGGCTGCCCAACCCCGTCAACGAAGGGGTCTACCCCACCCCGGTCGGCAAGGCCCTGTTCACCTGCAACGACTGGGAGATGCCCCAGGTCCCCGAAGGCCACCTGCTGCTGCAGACGCTGCGCTCCCACGACCAGTGGAACACCGTGCCCTACACGGAGAACGACCGATACAGGGGGATCCACGGGAGCCGCCACGTGGTCCTGGTGAGCCCTCAGGACGTGTCCCGGCTCGGGCTGTCGCAGGGTCAGCGAGTCGACCTGGTGAGCGTGTGGAACGGCACCGAACGCCGCGCGAAGGACTTCGAGGTCGTCCCGTACCCGACGACCGCCGGCTGCGCCGCCGCGTACTACCCGGAGACCAACGTCCTGCTGCCGCTGGACAGCGTGGCCGAGACCAGCAACCAGCCGACCGCCAAGAGCATCGTCGTCCGCCTGGAACCCGCCGGCGCCGGCGCGGAATGACCCGATCACGTGCCCTCCGCCGAAGGACGTGCCTCAGACCACCAGCCCCTCGCACAGCCGGCCGGCGTCCTCAGCCCTGGGCGACGCGCCAGATCCGCAGTTCCGTGGTCACGAAGGCCAGTTGCGGCAGCGCCGTCGACTTCGTCTGGATCACGAGCAGGGCGATGTCCCCGGTCGTCAGCCGGACGCAGATCGAGCTGCCGTCCGACGCCTTGGCCAACGGAAGGTCGCGCCGCGCGCCGCGGTCGAGGGCGGCGCGGCATGTCGCGTACGTGCCGCGCTGCTTGCCCGGCAGCAGGGTCATCACGCTGCTGCGGCCCTTGAGCATGCAGCCCTCCTCACAGTTGAGCCTGATGTCTCCCTTGCGGTCCTGCCGGCCCATCGGCTGGATCGGCTCGGTCAGGTCCATCGAGTTCTCGATGCCCAGCCACAGGGTGGGGTAGAGCGTGGCCTCCGGCGGTTCGGGGCTGGACGAGGCGCGCTGGGGCGTGGGCGTCGGCGTGGACGCGCGTACGTCGGGGGACGACGACCCCGGGGACGCGGCCGGGCCGGAGGTCGAGGCCGCCGCCGCGCGCCGCTCGAAGAGCCGGTCCGCCACGTCCACGACCGTTCCCACCAGCCCCGCGACGAGCAGCAGCGCCGCCGCGACGGCGACCGTCGTGATCAGCGCGGTACGGCGTCGGCGATCCCGCTGACCGCCGGGGATCGTGGGCCGCGCGAGACCCGCGGGCCCGGCAGGCTGCGGCGGGGCGAACAGCGCCTGCGTGGACACGGGGGTGGGGTGGGCCACCGGAGCCGGGATCGGTACGTCCGGGCCCCGCAGCTCCTGCCAGACGGCCGGAGCCCCGCCGCCGTCGGAGTCCGGCCCCAGCAGCCGCCGACAGCGGTCGACGACCTCCGCCGGGGTGGGCCGTGCCTCCGGATCGGCGGCCAGACAGCGGGCGATCAACGGGCGGAGCGGCTCGGGCAGTCCGGACAGGTCGGGCTCGTCGTGCACGATCCTGTACAGCACGCCGGCCGCCGAGGCGCCCTCCCCGTACAGCGGTTCCCCCAGCGCCGCGAACGCCGCCGTCTGGCCGAGCGCGAACACGTCGGTCGCCGGCGTCACATCGCCCCCGGAGGCCTGCTCGGGAGCCATGAAGGTGGGCGTCCCGATGACCGCGCCGGTGACCGTGTGCGAGGTGGCGTCAGCGGCCAGGGAGACACCGAAGTCGATCACTCGCGGTCCGTCGGGGGCCAGCAGGACGTTCGAGGGCTTGAGATCGCGGTGCACGATCCCCTCGCCGTGGATGGCCTCCAGGGCTTCGGCCACCCCCGCCAGCATCCACAGCACGGCGGGCACGGGCAGCGGGCCGTGCCGGGCGACGACCTCCGCCAGGGAGGGGCCGGGGACGTACAGCGTGGCCAGCCAGGGCAGGACTCCGTCGGCGTCGGCGTCGATCAGCTCCGCGGTGTACGCGCCCTTGACCCGCCGGGCCGCCCCGATCTCCCGGCGGAACCGCTTCCGGAAGACCGGGTCGTCAGCCAGTTCGGGCCGCACCACCTTGAGCGCCACCGGTCGTCCGCCCGGCGTGTGCGACAGATAGACCCGGCCCATGCCGCCCGCACCGAGCCGGGCCGCGAGACGGTAGCCGCCCACCAGACGCGGATCGTCCGCCCGCAACGGCTGGAACACCGAGGCCGCTTCTTCCATGGATCCCCCCAACGAATACTCGATCAACGCCCAGTTGATCACGGGCCCGCACCGACGTGCGACGGGACGGCCGCTCGGAGCCGGCCCTGCCGGCGGGCCACCCCCACCGCCTCCGCCGCGCGGGCCGTCAGGGTCCGGGGGCCGGGCACCACCCGCCGCTTGCGCCGGCCGAATAGGGATCGACCCATGGCGCAGGGTGCAGGATGAGATCCTGGCGCGAACAGCGTGTACGGGACGGAGAGTTGTGGATCAGATCGACCGGGCGCTGCTGGCCGAGCTCCAGCAGGACGCCACCCAGTCCTACGCCGCACTCGGGCAGGCCGTCGGCCTGTCCGCCGGCGCCGCCCATGAGCGGGTGCGGAAGCTGCGGGAGCGCGGCGTCATCCGGCGCACCACCGTCGACGTGGACCCGGCCGCCGTGGGCAGCGCCGTCCTGGCCTACGTGATGGTCGACTCGACGTCCTGGATGGGCGATTCGGCGCGGGACTTCGCCGCGCTCCCCGAGATCCTGGAGGCGCACGTCATCGCCGGCAGCGCCTCGGTCCTGGTGAAGGTCAGGACCGGGACCACCGAGCAACTGCAGGACGTGCTGCGCCGGATCTACGCCATCGACGGGGTCAGCGGAACACAGGCCACGGTCGTCCTGGAGACCTTCTTCGAGCGGCCGCTCTCCCCACGATCCGATGACCAGACGTGATCCCCGCCCACGCCGGTGCCCTCCCCGGAGAGACCATCAGGCCACAGAACTCGTGATCTTCGACTGCGACGGCGTCCTGGTCGGCACCGAACGTCTGGCGGTACGCCCGCAGATCGAAGCCCGGCCGGCCGCTCACCCCCGCGCGGGCAAGGTGGCCCGCGGCAAGCCCGCGCCGGATCTCTTCCTGCACACCGCCCGGCGCATGGGGAGACGAACCCGCTGCGATCCGGTCGCGCACTTCCCCCGCCCCTGGGTGTCAGTCGGCGAACCCGACGGCCTGGTGGCGGAAGTCGAACAGGTCGTCCAGGCCGCGCAGGGCCAGCCGGTCGGGGGTGGCGCGTACCGCGAGATCGCGGGCCGCCACGGCGAGCGGGTGCCGGAGAGCGCCCATGCGGCCGACCCGGCGGGCGCGGACGCGCACGGCGTCGGTGCGGGCTCGTCGGGCTGCCGTGTACGCGGCGAGGGCCGTCCCGATTCCGTCCGGGGCGTCGTCTCCGTCCCCGCCGGGCAGCAGGTGGGCGAGGACCACCGCGTCCTCGATGGCCTGACAGCCGCCCTGGCCGAGGTTGGGAGCCATCGCGTGGGCGGCATCGCCGAGCCAGGCGATCCGGCCGTGGTGCAGGCGGGGCAGCGGCGCGGCCAGCTCGTAGAGGTCGTGCCGCAGGACTTCGGCGGGGGCGAGACGATCGATGCGGTCCAGGAGGGCCGGAATCGGGTCGTGCCAGGAGCCGAAGCGACGACGTAGTTCGGCACGGGAGTCGGCGGACCGGGTACCGGCCGGAACGGCCGCCGTGGCGTAGAGGTAGAACCGGCCGTCGGACAGCGGGGTCACCCCGAACCGCTCACCGCGCCCCCAGGTCTCGCTCATGGCCTGAATCCCCAGGTCCGGGGCGTCCACAAGGGCCCGCCAGGAGGTCTCGCCCAGGTAGTGCAGTCCCGGATGCGCAGGGAAGTACGCACGGCGCAGCGGGCTGTGGATCCCGTCGGCGGCGACGACCAGATCGGCTGAAAGGTCCGGGCCGGATCTGGTACGCAGGACCGGTCGGCCCTCGGCGTCGTCGACGGCGGTCACGGCGGTGCCGTAGCGAAGTGCCTCTGCCGGCAGGGCGGCGGACAGAGCCACGGCGAGGGCCGGGCGCGGGACGGCGATCGGAGGCGTCCCGTAACGCGCCGCCAGGTCGGCGGTCGCGGTCCGGACGAGCCAGCGGCCGTCGGAGCGGCGCACCCCCATCGTCGCCGGCACGGCACTGCCTGTGGTCGGGGTGACGTCGACACCGATGGAGCGGAGAGCGCGCAGCGCGTTGGGGGCGAGGCCGATGCCGGCACCCGTGGCGGGAGGCTCGGCGGCGGTTTCGCAGACGGTCACGTGCCACCCACGGCGATGCAGTGCCACCGCAGCGGTGAGACCGCCGATTCCCGCTCCGACCACGACCACGCGACGTCTCCGCACGAAACCGATCCCTTCGTCCAGGCACCCGCTGTCGCCGGCCGGGCCACGTCCCGGCCTGCGACATCGACTGCGGCATCGTACGTACCGAGGCCGAACCAGGGCCGTCCGAGGTCGAGTTGCCGGACCCGGGCCCGCGGCGCCGGCCTCTAACGTGGCGCGCGGAGCAGTGCGGCGAGGGAGGCAGCGAGTTCCGCCGGTTCCACGGGCAGGGTCGTCACGGCGTCGGCGTGGCTCCAGGCGGCCAGCCAGGCGTCCTGCGGGCGGGCGATCAGGATGAGGACCGGTGGGCACCGAAAGACCTCGTTCTTGATCTGCCGGCACACGCCCATGCCGCCGAGGGGGACCGCCTCTCCGTCCAGCACGCACACGTCGATGCGGCCGGCGGCCAGCGACCGCAGGACGGCGGCAGGCGTGGCGCACTCGACGAACGCGACGGGCGGGACGTCGGACGCCGGCCTGCGGCCGATCGCCAGCCGAACCTGCGCCCGAGTGCCGGCGTTGCTGCTGTAGAGGAGAACTGTGGCGCTCGACGGCATCGTTTCTCCCGTCGCCGCGGTGATCGCTCGGACGGGCGGAGTCGGAAGCCGTCCGCTCGATCCTGGAACCAAGAAGTTCAAAGTTACACAGAACGGGTATCTCCGCATGTTCGGTACCAGCCGACGCCCGCCCGTTCCGTGCGGGCGGGCACGCGACGTCACGGCATCACGGTGAGAACCCGATGGCTGAATGCAAGATCCCCGACTACCGCACCGGCCACCGCGGCCGGCACTGGACCCACGCCCTGCGCTGCGCACAGAAAGGCGGAGCCGTCATCGTCACCGACGACACCGGCGAACCGGTGACCTATGCCCAGGAAGCCTCCGGACCCGGCCGCTTCCGGCCATGGATCACCGACTCGGGCTCCCGCTACGACAGCCACGACGTCCACCCCGAGTGGTGATCAGGCGACCCCGTTCGGCCGGTCCGCCGACTCGCTGGACGAGGTCCCCTCGTCCGGGGCCGACACCGCCTCCACCCGGCGATCATCGGCTCCCGGTACCGGCTCGCCCCGCGACGGCCGAGTGTGCGGGTCGGACGAGTCGCCCGACCGGGTCGGGGTAGTCGGCGGGCCGAGGCGAGAACTTCGCCTCGGCCCGCCGACCGGCTGCGGCCACGCCAGGAGTGCCAGGAGAAACGAGGAGATGAGCAGCCATGGTCATTCATGTCGACCGGGGCCTGCGGCCGCGCGTCACCGACCCGGCTCACGTCCTGCGTCAAGGGGCGCACGACCAGATCCTGGGTCTGGTGATGCTGCTGGTCGCGGTGGTGCTGTTGGTGATGCCGCTGGCGACGCAGACCGGGCCCAAGGACGCCCAGATGAACGAGATGCTGGTCGGGCTCGTCGTCGCGTTCACCGCAGGCCGCCGGATCTACCGGGGCGGCGGTGTCCTGTCCGACCTCGTCGTCGGCCTGGCCGGCGCGTGGCTGATCGTCTCCCCCTTCGTCCTCGACCTTCAGAACACCGCCGTCCACACGGTGGACCGCACGCTCGCCTTCGCGGCCGGGGGCGTGCTGGTCGTCGCGAGTCTGCTGTCCTTGCTCGTCTGGCGGATGGACCGAAGCCGCCGGACGGATCAGCCCGCGCCCCGGACGACGGCCGACAGCACGGCCGACAGAACCGCCGCCGCGCCCGCGACCAGACCCAGCACGGAAGCGACGAGGCGTCGGCGCAGGCAGGCGTAGCGCTGACGGTACTCGCGGCGCAGCTCTTCCGCGCGCCCGGCGGCGGCCTGCAGCATCCGGCGCCGTAGAGCCAGGTGTTCCTGCGCGAACACCCGGGCGATCTCCGCCTCCTCCTGAGGTCCCAGCCAGGGGAACCGGCGGGCGAACGCGGCCCCGGCCTGGGCCGCCTCGGTCCTGGCCTGGTGGGCGAGCAGGTAGCCCTCCAGCCCGGCGATCGCCGCGGCCGCCTCGTCGGCGAAGGAGCGCGGGCCGGAACCGCGCGATCCGGCCGCCGTGCCGGGGGGCAGCGGGCCGGTCGGTCCGGCCGAGTCCCGGTGGCCGCGCATCGTCACCCCTTCCGTCCCTGGTCCGGTCCCTGGACCGCCGCGCTGTCGTCGACGACGTCGCGCTGGTGGTCCCGCGCAAAGTCCAGTTCGGCCAGCGCCGGGTGGTGCAGGTCGAAGGCCGGCGACTCGGAGCGGACGCGCGGGAGGGTGAGGAAGTTGTGCCTCGGCGGAGGGCACGAGGTCGCCCACTCCAGGGAACGGCCGAAGCCCCACGGGTCGTCGACGGTGACGCGCGGAGCGGTCTTGGCCGTCTTCCAGACGTTGTAGAAGAACGGCAGGGTCGACATGCCCAGCAGGAACGCGCCGATCGAGGAGACCGTGTTCAAGGCGGTGAAGCCGTCGGCGTCGAGGTAGTCCGCGTAGCGCCGCGGCATGCCCTCGGCACCGAGCCAGTGCTGCACGAGGAACGTGCCGTGGAAGCCGATGAACAGCGTCCAGAAATGGATTTTGCCCAGGCGCTCGTCGAGCATCGTTCCGGTCATCTTCGGCCACCAGAAGTAGAACCCGGCGAACATCGCGAAGACGACCGTCCCGAAGACGACGTAGTGGAAATGCGCGACGACGAAATAGGTGTCGGTGACATGGAAGTCCATCGGCGGCGAAGCGAGGATGATGCCGGTCAGACCGCCGAAAAGGAAGGTCACCAGGAAGCCGATCGACCACAGCATCGGTGTCTCGAAGGACAGCGACCCCTTCCACATCGTGCCGATCCAGTTGAAGAACTTCACCCCCGTCGGCACCGCGATCAAGAAGGTCATGAAGGAGAAGAACGGCAGCAGCACCGCGCCGGTGGCGAACATGTGGTGCGCCCACACCGTCACCGACAGGCCGGCGATCGCGATCGTCGCGCCGATGAGCCCCACGTACCCGAAAACCGGCTTGCGCGAGAAGACCGGGTAGATCTCCGTGACGATGCCGAAGAACGGCAGCGCGATGATGTACACCTCGGGGTGACCGAAGAACCAGAACAGGTGCTGCCACAACAAGGCGCCTCCGTTCTCCGGATCGTAGATGTGCGCCCCGAACTTCCGGTCCGCCTCGAGCGCGAACAGGGCCGCCGCCAGCACGGGGAACGCCAACAGGACGAGCACGGACGTCAGCAGGACGTTCCAGGTGAAGATCGGCATGCGGAACATCGTCATGCCCGGAGCCCGCATGCAGATGATCGTGGCGATGAAGTTCACCGCCCCCAGGATCGTGCCGAACCCGCCGAGCGCGAGCCCCATGATCCACATGTCGCCGCCGACATAGGGGGTGCGCTCCCCGCCGCTGAGCGGCGTGTATGCCGTCCATCCGAAATCCGCGGTCCCCTGCGTGGTGAAGACGCCGCCGAAGGCGATCAGGCCGCCGAAGAGGAACAGCCAGTACGACAGCATGTTCAATCGCGGGAACGCCACGTCCGGAGAACCGATCTGCAACGGCATGATCGCGTTGGCGAAGCCGGCGAACGTCGGAGTGGCGAAGAGCAGCAGCATCACCGTCCCGTGCAGCGTGAACGCCTGGTTGTACTGCTCCGGCGAGACGATCTGCAGTCCCGGCCTGGCCAGTTCCGCGCGGATCACCAGCGCCAGCAGCCCTCCGAGCAGGAAGAACACGAACGACGTGATCAGGTACAGATGCCCGATCTTCTTGTGGTCGGTCGTCGTCAGCCAGTCCACGACGACTCTCCCCCACCCCCTCCGCTTCACGGGCACGAGGGTGGGCGGCTCCGTGGATGTGACCATGAAGACTCCTGTCGGGAAGCCCGGCGCCTTCGCGCCGGTGACAGGACCGTAGGCTCGCTTGCGGACGGGAACCGGGCACGGCAGCCGAGCCGTACAGGAACACACCCGAACAGCGGGCGCGCGCGGAGGGCGAGGACGAGCCGGTACGCGCGAGGACGAGCCGGTTCGCGTACGTGTGACGCAGAACCGCCCTCTGATCACAGAGGGCAGTTCCGGGTCATCAGCCTCCCGTCACCACGGTCGTCCGCGTACCGCCCTGACGTCCGGCGCTGCCTCCGGGGCCGGGGAAGTGGCCTGCTCGGCGATGGCGCGCGCGACGGCCTCCGGGTGGGTGAGCTGGGGATGGTGGCCCGCGTCGGCGAGTGCCGTCACGGTGACGTGCGGGAGGGTGTCCAGGAGCGACTGGGCCTCGGCGGTGAGCGGATCGTGGGAGCCCGCGACGATGTGGACGTGGCCCGGGTAGCGCTGGAGCTTGGCCCGGAGGTCTGCGCGCCCCTGCGCGTTCGCCGTGTCTGCCAGGAGGCGGGCCGTGGCGGCCGCGACAGCGCCGCGGCGAAGATCCGCGACAGCCGAATGAAGCGCGGTCGCATGGTCCGTGGTGCCGGTCAGCCGCTCGGCCAGCGCCACAGGAGTCGTCCGGCGGAGGTACCGGCGGGTCAGGGGCGTCCAGGTGGCGGTGCGGGGCGGAGGGGCCTGCAGGAAGAAGGGTGCGACCAGGGTGAGTCGGTCGATGGCGTCCGGGTGGGCCGCCGCGGCCTCGACGGCGGCCGCGGCGCCGAGGGAATGGCCGACCAGGTGACGGGCACCGGTCTCCGTCACCAGGGCGGTCAGCCACGACGGCCAGTCCTCCCGGCGGCCGGCGCTCATGCCCAGGCCGGGCGGATCCACCGCGCGGGCGTGCCCGAGCGCTGCCACGACCGGCGCCCAGGTGTCGGCGTTGAGCGGCAGGCCGGGCAGGATCACCGTCGGTGCGCCCGCCTCGCCCAGTTCGAACGTCCGGATCCCGGCCGGTCTGGTGAACCGCCTGTCACCTGCGGGGGCGTCGCCGAAGCGGTGGGCTGCCAGGTGGTCGGCCCAACGGCGGATCGTCGTGGCGGTGTCCGGCATGGGCAGCCGGTGTCGGGCCGCGAGAGCGTGGGCCGAGTCCGTCGGGTAGCGGTCGGTCGACAGGAACGTCAGGGTCTCCGGGTCGGCCTTGGTGAGCCGGCGGGGAAGCCGCTTCAGCAGGGGCACCGGAACCCGCGCCCGGGGGGCCTTGACGCCGTAGTGCTGCGCGATGAGCGTGAGCAGGTCGGGCAGCGCGGGCGTGTCGTCGTCCAGCGGCCAGTACGCGGCCCCCTCGGTGGCCGCGTCCATGGGCAGCAGGGTCATGAATCGGGCGAGGTAGTCGGCCGCGACCACGGGAACGAACGTGCGCGCGTTGCCCGGTAGCGCGGGGAGTGACTCCTGCCAGAGGTCTTTCACGTTCGACGCCAGTCCGAGGTACTGGTCGGACTCCCCGGTCACGCTGTCGCCGATGACGCTGGGCGGGTTGACGACGGTCCAGGGGACGCCCAACTCCGTTGCCATGGAACGGAAGACGACGTCCGCCTCGACCTTGGACGCCTCGTAGGCGCCCAGCGCCCGGTACGTTCGGCGTCGGTACGCGTCGCTCCACGGCCCGGGGGCCTGGCCGCCCACCCGGTACCCGGAGACCTGGACGAGGCGGCGCAGGTTCGGCAGGCGCGCCGCGAACGCGACGACCGCGCGGACGGTGTCCACGTTGGCGCGACGGGCCTCGTCCACCGACATCCCGAACCGGTAGGCGCCGGCGCAGTTGTAGACCTCGGTGATGTCGTCGCACGCGCCGTCGATGAGGGACGGGTCGGTGAAATCGACCCGCAGGTCGGCCGGGATCCGGTCGTGCCCACGGCCGGCCAGCCACCGAGCCAGCCGCTCGTACGACTCACGGCCGCGGTTGGCCGTGCTCACCCGAACGCCGGCCCGGCCGAGCGCGAGCACCAGGTGGCGTCCGATGAAACCGCTCGCGCCCAGCACCAGGGCGTGCCGGTCGTCCGCCCCGCTCATGCCGAGGTCTCCGGGCCCTGCCCCAGCAGGACGGCCATCGCCTGGGCGGCGCAGTGCAGCGGCTCGACGGACCGCTGGGCGCGTGAGACGATCACCGCTCCCTCCACCATGCTGACCACGGCGGTCGCGAGGGCGCGGGCGGCGGGGCCGGCGTGCCCGCGCCGCATGAGCAGTTCGCTCACCGGCGCGATCCACGATGCGAAGGCGTCGGCGCACGCGTCGCGCAGCCGTTCGCTCTGCGCACCCATCTCCAGCGTCACCACGGAGACGGGGCAGCCGAGTCGGAAGTCGCTGCTCTCGAGCATCCCGGCCAGCTCGTCGATCACTCCGCCCAGCACCACAGCTGGTGAAGCCGAGACATGCGCCGAGTCGGCGACCAGGGCGCCGAAGCGCGCGGCCGCGAGCTGGACGGCCTTCTCCCCGAGCGCCTCTTTCCCCTCGGGGAAGTGGAAGTAGAGCGACCCCTTGGGCGCGCCCGCGTGCTCCACCACCGCGTTGAGTCCCGTACCGCTGTACCCGTTGCGCTGGATCAGTTCCAGCATCGACTCCGCCAGCCGCGCGCTGGTGCGAGCCCCCTTGGTCTCCGTCATGACGAAATAATAGACCGGTCTATATATTTTGCAAGCCGCGCCGGGTACCGCCATCTGGCGCAGCACGGGGCGGGCGGCGTGGCCCGCACGTCCTTGCGAAAGGCTCACCCGTTGGTGAGTTCCTCCCCTCCCCCGGCAGCGAGATCGCGAGGCTGTCGATCACGGTGCGACGGAGTCGTCGTCGCCCGTGAGGTGCTACGAGGGGGAAGTCGTGACGCAGGGTGCCGAACGTCGCCAAGGGGTGGACGAACAGGCCGTGTTGCTGGTCGCGGGGCTCGCCGACCTGGCGGTGAGCACGCTCGGGTCGGCCCTGGGGACGGTCCGCGGACTGCTGCGCCGTTCCGACGCCGCGCAGCTCGCGGCGGACGCGGAGCAGGACCTGATGGCCCGTGGCCGCCTGGCGCTGGACCGGTACGCGGCCGTGCCGCCGGCCCATCTGGAGGTGCTGGCCCAGCACGTTCTCGCCCGACGGGCGGGCGATGACGCCTGAGCGGTGGGACGCGGCGGCGTTCAAGGCGCGGGTCGACGACGTACTGCGGGAGTTCGTGGGCACGGAGGCCGAGCAACTGACGGCCGTCGATCCCGCTCTGGAACCGGTCGCCGCACAGCTGGAGTCGGTCGTGGCGGAGGGCAAGCGGCTGCGGGCGGCGTTCTGTTACTGGGGCTGGCGGGCGACCGGGCAGCCGGACAGCGACGCCATGGTGCGGGCCGCGGCCTCCATGGAACTCGTCCACGCCGCGGCGGTCGTCCACGACGATCTGATCGACGACAGCCCTCTGCGGCACGGACGGCCGACCCCGCACGTCGCCCTGCGCTCCGCGGTGCGGCGCGGCGAGCGGGCGGGCCGCGCGGCGCGGTCGCTGGCGATGCTGGTCGGGGACCTGCTGATGTCGCTGGCGGGACAGTTGTTCGCCACCTGCGGCCTGCCCGCCGCGTACCTCGGTCGGGCGCGTCCGTTGTGGGGCGCGCTGGCCAGGGAACTGATCGCGGGCGAGTGCCTGGAGATCCTGCACACCGCCGGCGCTCCGGACACGACGGCCTCGCTGAAGGTGATCCGCTACAAGACGGCCAAGTACACCGTCGAGCAACCCTTGTTGATCGGCGGCGTCCTGGCCGGGGCCGGCGCGTCGCTGCGCGCGGGCTACAGCGCGTACGGGCTGCCTCTGGGGGAGGCGTTCCAGTTGCGGGACGATCTGCTCGGCCTGTTCGGCGATCCGCACGTCACCGGCAAGGACGGCAGCGACGACCTGCGCGGTCACCGGCCCACCGCCCTGCTCGCCGAGACGTGGAAACGGGCCGACGACGCGGAACGGGAGCGGCTGCGCGCCGTACTGGGCCGCCCCGACCCGGACGGGCGGCTGCTCCATGAGGCACGCGAGCTGATGCGGCGGCTGAAGGCACCGGACCGCGTCGAGGCCATGATCGCCCAGCGCGTCGACGAGGCGCTCGCCGCGCTGGGCGACATGCCCCTGCCCGAACCCGCCGCCACGGCTCTGCAGGCCCTGGCGCACTCGGCCACGCACCGCCGGTACTGACCCGGCAGGAGCGGCGCTGACTCACAGGACCGTCATGGCGTCCATGACGCCATGGACGCCATGGACCACCGCCACCGTCACGGACCGCCACGGATCGCCACGGACTCAAGGGAGCCACTGATGACCTCTACCGGGACGACGTACACCGACGCGTCGCTCGACAGTTTGCGGCAGGTCGGCGACGAACTCGCCGACGCGACCGTCGCCACCCTCTTCGAGCGCGGGGAAGTCGGCACGTTCAACACCCTCATGCGCTACGTGTCCACGGCCGGCGCCCCGCTCCCCGACGGGCTGCCGGACGTCGCCCGCGCGTACCTGGAGGCGACCGCGGCGCCGCCGGCCTGGGTGGACTGGGGAGAGATGGAGAAGGCCCGCCTCTTCTTCATCGACAACAACGTGCACATCTCGACCGCGCTGTCGTTCGCCTCCATGCCCGCCTGCTACCTCGTGCCGCACGTGGCGAAGCTGCTGTCGGCGACGCACTCGCTGAAGTACCCCTCCAAGCGCATGGCAGAGACGGGGCAGTTCACCGTCCACCTCATGCAGCCCGACGCGTTCGAGGCCGGCAGCCGCTTCATCCCCGCCGCGCAGAAGGTGCGCCTGCTGCACGCCTCCATCCGGCACCACCTGGCGCGCGAGAACCGGTGGGACGTCGCATCGTCGGGCACGCCGATCTGCCAGGAGGACATGATCGGCGGGCAGATGTTCTTCTCGCTGCTCGTCCTCGACAGCCTGCACCGCCTCGGCATCCACATGTCCGAGGAGGGCGCGGACGCGTACTACTACGCCTGGCGCGTGGTCGGCGCCATGCTCGGCGTGGACCAGGAAGCCGTGCCCAAGACGCTTCAGGAAGCCCGGCAGTTCCTGGACCTGTACATGATCCGGCACATGGGCCCCTCGGCGGAGGGCGCCCACCTGACGCGGCAACTCCTGGACCTCTACGAGGAGATCGTCCCCGGCACGTTCTTCGACCCGATCGTCTCCGCCCTCGTACGGCACCTCGTCGGCGACACGTGCGCCGACTGGCTGGAGGTCCCCCGGACCGCGTGGGACACCGTCGTCAAGGCCGTACCCCATCTGCTGGGCGTGCTGGAGACCATCGAGGACCGCTCGCCCCTCGGCGCCTGGGCCCTCGACCGTCTCGGCCACCTCACGACGGTCCTCGAACTGTCCTCCCTGACCCGCGGACGCGTCATGCACTACGCCATCCCCGAGCACCTGAAGAAGGACTTCGGCGTCTCCGACACGGTCCCCCGCACCCGCCGCTGGGTCCCGCCGGCCGCCACCGTGACTACGTGACGCCGAGGGCCCTGACGAGGCCGACGACGGCCGAGCGGTCCCGTTCGGGTGAAAGCGGGCACTTCAGGCGGTCGCGCGGGTAGCTCTCGGAGGACACCCGGTTCGACCTCTGGAGCTCCCATGCGCGTCCGCACTCTCCTGACCGCACTGATCATGACGGTGGCCACCCTGCCGGTCGCAGCCGCCGCCCACTCTGCCCCCGGGCAGTCCCCGGCAGCGAGGGCGGACTGCCCGCAGGGTCATATCTGCTTGTGGGAGCTCCCCGACTTCCAGGGCTTCCAGTGGGGCGGCCCGGCGGAGCCGAACGAGGAGCCGAACGGCTGTGTCGACTTCACGGAGAAGTCGCCGGGATCGGTCATCAACAACTCCGGCCGGGCCTACTACGTGTTCCGCGAAGGGACGTGCACGGACGCCGGCCGCACCATGGACCTCCCCCTGGGCGAGTCGCCCCGGTTCCCGTGGCGGGTCGGCTCCGTCTCCTGGTGTCGGGGCTGCTGACCGTACCGCCGCAACAAAGCCGAACTGAAATCGATTCCAGTACGCCAAACCTGAGGTCGCCCCCGTCCACCAGCGGGGGCGATTGACGGCAGCCCAACCCTCGACGCTAGACTCGAACCGATTCGAGTTCGATTCGACAGTCACTCGCGTCCATCTCCCCGTATCACCGCCCATCCGGCAGGAATCAGGGGGGCGTTCCGGCATTCGCGAACCCACTCGGTTCAGCGCCGCATCCCGCTGCCCGCTCCGCCTGCCCGGAGGTTTCCGTGTTCTCGCCCCCGACCTCGGCTCCGCCCGACCGCCGACCCGCCGCCCACGGCGACGAGGCCGCCGACGCCGCTGCCGCTGCCGCTCGCATCCGACGGACCTTCCTGGCCGCGAACACGGTGCTCGCCCTCATCACCCTCGTGATGTCCTGCACCCCCGCGCTCGCCGGGGTCACCGTGTACGGACGCCTCACGCTCGGCCTGGTCTGGGGTCTGATTCACATAGCGGGCTTCCTCGCCGGCGTCTGGTGGTACGAGCACAGGTCGGCACGGCCGGACGACCGCGCCGGGCACCGCCGCAGGCGGTCTCCCTCCCCTGGGGCGGAAACCTCGCACGGGACCGGGTGGTGAGCCGATGACCTCGTTCCTCCTGAGCGCGGCCTCGCTCGATCCCGTCGGATCGGCGGCCCGGGGCCCCGTGATCACGACGTTCCTGCTCTTCATCGGCGTGTGCCTGCTCTGGGCCCTCACGCTCGCGCCCCACGACGACAGCCCCGAGCAGCTCTACACCGCGGACCGGTCCCTCTCCCCGGTCCTCAACGGCTTCGCGCTGGCCGGCGAACACGTCACGCTTCTCGCCCTCTTGACCGCCTCAGGAGCTGTCGCCCTGTTCGGCTACGACGCGTTCGCCAGTGTCATCGGCACCCTCATCGCCCTCGGCATCCTGCTCCTCCTGGCCCAACGGCTGAGGGACAGCGGCCAGTTCACGCTGGGCGGCCTGTACTCCCTGCGTGCCTCCGGCCCGAAGCCCCGTGTCGCGGGAGCCGTGGTCACCCTCGCCATCACGATTCCGCTGCTCATCGTGCAGCTGCGGGCCGCCGGCATCAGCGCGGCGATGCTGATCGGTCTGTCGAGCCCCGAGGCCCAGGTGATCTGCACGGTCCTGATGGGATGCCTCGTCGCCTGCTTCGCCGCCGTGGCGGATCTGCGCGGCACGACCTTCATCCAGATCGTCAAGGTGCCCGTCACGCTCGTGACGCTCGTGGTGATCACGCTGCTGGCCCTGGGGAAGTTCTCCTGGGACCCCGGCGATCTGCTCGCGGCCGCGGTCGACCAGAGCATGGCGCCGGACGGGTACTTGAGCCCCGGGCTCTGGCCGCACACGGAAGGTCTGGGCGCGCTGAACACCACCAGCGACTACCTCGTCCTGCTCCTCGGCACGGCGATGCTGCCCCACCTGATCCTCCGCGTCGCGGCGTCCCGGAGCGGGCCGTCGGCGCGCCGGTCCACGGGCATCGCCGCCGGGCTGACGGGCGGGTTCCTCCTGCTCGTCATCGCCACCGGTTTCGCCGCCGCGGCCGTCGTCGGCAGCGAGCAGCTCGCGGCGGTGGACGCCAACGGACAGTCCGCGCCGATCCTGCTCGCCTCGCGCGTACTCGGCCAAGGCTCGACGGAACGGGTGGTGCTCATCACGGTCGTGGCGTGCGTCGCCTTCCTCGCCGTGCTGACCGCCGTGGCCAGTGTGACCTTCGCCGCCGCGGTCTCCGTCGTCCACGACCTCCTCGCCCGGACCCGGCGCCCGCTCGTCGAACGGGGCGATGCGGGCGCACTGCGGCTGACCGTCGTCGGCCTGTGCGTCGGCGGCCTGCCGTTGTCCGCCGCCGTGCACGAGCATCCCGTGGAGTTCCTGGTCACGTTCTCGTTGAGCGTCGCGGCGACGTGCGTCTTCCCCGCGCTGGTCTACTCGTTCTACTGGCCCGGCTTCGACCGCCGCGGGCTGCTGTGGTCCGTGTACGGCGGGCTGGTCCTGTGCACCGCGCTCACGGTCTTCTCCCCGACCGTCTCCGGAACCGTGTACGCGCTCTTCCCGGACATGAGCTTCGACTGGTACCCGCTGCACACCCCGGGCCTGGTCTCGATCCCGGCCGCGTTCCTCCTCGGGTGGCTCGGCAGCGGCGGGAGGCTTCACGGCCTCGGGCAGCTCGGCAGGACCGGGGCGGGGAAGCGGCCGGGGTCCTGAACGCGCCGACGGCCCCCGGGGACGGGCGCAGGTCAGACCTGCGCCCACCATCTCGAGGCGAGGACGAGGCCCTTCTTGGCCGAGCAGGCCGGTCTGTGGCCCCGGAAGGAGAACACGAGCGAGGCGGCCGTGGCCGCCGTCGCCGTCAGCGCGACGATGGCGACGCCGATCTTCCAGGAGAGGAAGAACCCGAGCAGCAGGGCCGGCGTCAGCATGATCACCAGACCGACGCCGCCCCCACGGAGGACCCGGCTCCAGGTTACCTTCTGCCGGACGCCCGCCTTTTCGGATGCGTCGCCGAGCGCGACGTGCCGGGTCGTCCCGCACACCTCGCTGTTCATCGCGATTCGTCCTCCCGTTGCCGGACCCGGAAAGGCTATTCCTGCGTCGCCTGCGCGCTCAGCATTCCCACCACGTAGAGGAACAGGTACGCGCCGATCATGTAGAAGAACACGCGCCACGCGATTCCCGGGCGTCGCGAGATGCCGACGATCAGCCTTCGGCCAGAGCCATGAGGAACCGGGTCTCCGCGTCGTCCCGTCCCGCGCGGATCCTGGGGACCGCGACGAGCGCGGACAGGGCGCGGCACCAGCCCCGCACACGGTGAGGGTCCTGGCCGGGGACCAGTTCCGCCAACTCCTCGATCCTGTCCTCCAGAACGCCGATGTCCGCAGCCCCCTCAAGCACCCAGTCGACGGCGTCGAAGTCGGGGTCACCCCACGCGGGCCGTGGATCGATCGCCACCAGGCGCCCGCCCGGACCGGACAGCACGTTGGCCGGGTGGAGGTCACCATGGACGAGGCCCACGGGCCCGTCGGCGGCGAGTTCCAGAGCGGCCGCCCGAGCCTGCCGAAGCACGGCCGCGGCGGCCGGGTCCTTCCCGTGCGCGGCAGCCAGTCTGCGGTCGGCCAGGTCGAACACGAAGTCCACGCGGTGGGAGAGCGGCCGAAGGACCGAACGCTCGCCCGGCGCGGGCATCGGTGAGGCCCGCAGGTCCCTGAGCAGGGCTCCGACCTCGGCCAGATCCCAGGCACGTTGCGCCACCTGCACTCCTGGCTCCACATGCTCCAGCAAGAGGGCGCCGACGGTCAGGTCCTCCGCCAGGAGCGTCACCATCGACGGCGTCGCCTCCCAGACCCTCAGGGCTTCCGCTTCCTCGCGGGCGATCGTGGGGTCGGGGGTGAGCTTCAGCCACACCGAGGCACCGGTGTCGCGCTTGGCGCAGCGGAAGACCCGCGAGGTGCCACCCCCGCCCGCCTCCACGACGGCCAGGTCCCAGCGGTCGGCGAGGTCGGCCACGAGCGCCGGCAGCCTCGCGCACCAGGCGAGCACCGACGCCCCGAACCGCACCACGAGCCGGTCCCGGGCCTCCCGCCCCACGTGGGCAAGGTCGCGCACCATGTCACCGCCCCTGATCGCTTCCGCCTGCCCGCATCCTAGGAGCACTCGCCCCGAAGATCACCGGCGCGTGCGCGGGGGCGTGCAGCGGGGTGGGGAAGGACTCCGGTGGGGCCGTGTGGGTGAGCTCGGGTGGGGTGGGCCGGGGGCATATGACTCCGTGAACGCCGCTCTCTCGGGAGGTCCCGTGTCACGCAACGTCCTGAAGCTCCTCTCCGCGCCCGCGCTCGCCGCCACCCTGGTCTTCACGACCGGTTCCGCCGTCGCGGCGCCCGCGGGGTACGACCGCTGTCCCCGCGGGCACTTCTGTCTCTTCAGCGAGTACGACGGCAACGGCGCGATCGCGTCGTTCCGCCTGGGCAGCCCCAACCTCGCGCTGCAGAACTTCGACGACCTGGCCGCGTCGTACGCCAACCACACCGACAGCGTCTGGTGCACGTACGGCGACTACAACTACAGCAAGGAGCAGCTCTACGGTTCCTGGGAGGCGAACACCGCGGACAGCCTGGGCGAGCTGCACAGCTTCATCAGCTCGCTCAGGAAGGGGCCGTGCTGACCTCACGGGTCATCGGCGGTGCCATTCCTCGGCCAGGAGGCGGTAGGAGTGGACTCGGGCGGCGGGGTCGTGGGTGATGGTCGTGATGATCAGCTCGTCGGCGCCGGTGGCTTCCTGGAGTCGTTCCAGGTCGTCGGCCACACGGCCGGGCGAGCCGACGAACCGGGTGTCGACGCGGTCGGCCACCAGGGCCCGGTCCGCGTCCGTCCAGGCGTGGGCGCGGGCCTCGTCCGGGGTGGGGAAGGGGATCGCGCCCTCGCCGGTGCGGATGCTGCGGACCCACAAGGCGTAGCCCGTGGCGAGTTCGCGCGCGGTCGCGTCGTCCTCGGCGACGACGACGTCGGCGGAGACGGCGACGTAGGGCTTGTCGAGGCGGTCGGAGGGCCGGAACGCGGCGCGGTAGCCGTCCGCCGCCTCCAGGACGGTGGCGGGGCTGACGTGGTAGTTGGCGACGAAGGGCAGGCCGTTGCAGCCGGCCGCCTCGGCGCTCCGGCCGCCGCTGCTGCCGAGGATCCAGACCTGTACGTCGGCGCCCTCGCCCGGTACGGCGTGGGCTTCGACGCCGTCCGCCGAGCGGTAGTCGCCGCGCAGGAGGGCGAGGATGTCGTCGACCTGCTCGCCGTAGTCCTGCGGCCGGGCGCCGGGCTGCTGCAGCAACTGCTGCTGGAGCCGGAAGCGCGGCGAGCCGAGCAGGTGGTCCGGGGAGAAGCGGGGCGGGATCCGCAGTCCGTTCGGGGCGCGCCCGTCGACGACGGGTACGGTCGTCGGCCGGAGTTCGGGCGGTCCGCCCCGGGGGCTGCCGCCCGAGCGGCCGAGGCCCAGGTCGAGGCGTCCGGGGTGGAGCGCGTCGATGAGCCCGAACTCCTCCACCGTGGACAGGGCGGTGCGGTGACCGAGCTGTACCGCCCCGGAGCCGATCCTGATCGTCGAGGTCGCGGAGGCGGTGAGCGCCAGCACGACGGCGGGAGAGGTCCCGGCGACACCCGGGTTGAGGTGGTGCTCGGCGAACCAGTAGCGCGCATACCCGAACTGCTCGGCGGCACGGGCGAGTTCGAGGGTGTGGCGCAGGGCCTCGGCGGCGGTGGAACCGGACGGTATCGGGACGAGATCGAGTACCCCGAGGGGGATGCCGGCCATGATCGGGTGCTCCCAACGGTCAGCGGGCGGTGGGCAGTGGTCAGACGTCAGAGGTCAGAGGCCAGCGGTCACGTATGGGCAGGGGCTTCGGGCGCCGACGTCGCGGCGGCCGGAGTCCAGTCGAACGCTGGGTCCGGGAGGGCGGCGCGGAGCGCGGGGGCGACGTCGGACTGGAAGAGTTCGAGCGACGCCCGGTGCCGGGCCTGCGGCAGACCGCCCGCGTCGGCGGGCAGGTGGAGCACGCTGTGGCCGAACCGCTCGTGATAGCGGTGCACCTTGTCGATCACCTGCTGCGGGCTGCCGACGAGCGCCGAACTGCGCTCGACGAAGTCCTCCAGGCCGGTGAACACCGGTTCGGCGCCCAGCTGTTGCTGCAGGGCACGCTGACTCTCGTACACCGGACGGTACGCGGCGAGCGCCTCCTGCGAGGTACGGGCGACGTACGCGCCGGCCGTCCCGGCGCCGACGACGGCCCGTGCCGGGTCGTGGCCGTAGTGCTCCCAGCGCTCCCGGTAGTGGCGGATCAGCTCGGCGTACGGCTCGATCGGGTGGGTGACGTTCGCGGAGAACAGCGGATCTCCGTACCGGGCGGCGAGATCGACCGACGCGCGGCTGGTCGCGCTCCCGTGCCAGACCCGGACCGGCTGCTGGTAGGGCCTCGGCCACACCTCCGCCTCCTCCAGCCGGGGACGGAACCGCGGGGACGCGCTCACCCTGCCCTCCCGCCAGATCCGGCGGAACAGTTCGTAGCTCTCGGCGTTGCGGTCCCACTGGTCCTCGGGGGTGACGTCGAACAGCTCGCGCTGCGCCGCCCCGTTGCCCTTGCCGATGATCAGGTCGAGACGGCCGCCGGACAGGTGGTCCAGCGTGGCGTAGTCCTCATAGGCGCGTACCGGGTCGAGCAGGCTGAGCGTGGCGACAGCGGTGAACAGGCGGATCCGGGTCGTGAGCGCGGCGATGTGGCTGAGCACGACCGGCGGCGAGGAGGAGATGAAGGGACGCTCGTGGCGCTCGCCGACGCCGAAGCCGTCGAATCCGAGCTCCTCCGCCAGGCGCGCGTTGTCGATCACCTCGCGGAAGCGTTCGTGGGTGGGCTTGAGCACGCCGGTCACGGGGGCCGGGGCGTGCACGATCAGGGTGATGGCCAGGAACTTCACGGCGCCGCCCGCCGGGCCCCCGGCCGGTGGGCGCGGCAGGCGTCGCGCGTCCGCTGCTGTACGTGCTCCGACTTCGTGGACGTCATACCTTCGCAGGCTAGGCGGGGCCGGACGGGCGGAGGTGGAGGGCGTATTGCGGTTCCATGAAACCGGCCGAGGTCTCCTGGGCGGCCCGCTTCGCCCCGTCCGCGACGTGCACGGCCCAGTCCAGGATCTGCACCGCCGCCCCCGCGGCCTCCAGCCCCTCGCAGTGGGCGTGGTGACGGCGTGTGATGCTCTCCACGTCGAGGTGCGCGCCGAAGGCGGGATGGGCGGCGAGCCGCCGGGCGTACGCCCAGAGGTGCGGGTGGCCGGCGATGCGGTGGACGGCGGCGGCGTCCAGGTGCAGGCGGTGCACGGTGTCGAGCTGGACGAGGGTCACCCACAACTGCACGTCCGCCGCCGTCAGTTCGTCGCCGAGGACGAACTCCTGGAAGGCGAGCCGCCCTTCCAGTGAGCCCAGGGTCCGGAACAGGGTGGCGAGGGCGGCGCGGCGCGACGCGGTGTCGGTGTCCGCGTCGGCCCGTCCGGCGTGCTGTGCGGCTTCGTCGATGCGGTGGGCGCAGAGGTGCGCGACCGCCTCCACCTCCGCCTCCCTGCCCTGCGGGTACAGGACGGGTCCGCCGGGCCGGTCGTCGCCGAAGTGGCGGGCGAGGTCGCGCAGGATGTCGGGGGTGTGCGTGCTGACGATCCGGCCCGTCCAGTCGTCGCTGAGCACCGGAGCCGCGGCGGGTCCTGGGTGGCGGTGCGCGCTTGCCTCGTACAGGCGGCGCAGCGCGGTGTGTCCGCCGTCGGGGCGGTCGGGCGTGGCCGGTACGAGCGTCACCGGTACGGCTTCGTCCAGGCCGAGCAGGCTGTGCGTGATGGCGATGCGCAGCCCGCGCGGGCAGGACAGCGCGAGGTGGAGGCGGTAGCGGCGCGGCACGGCGTAGTAGCCGCTGTTCGCGTCACCGCCGATCCTGCCCCGGAAGGCCGGTGTCGAACAGTGAGGGGGGACGGGGGCGGGGGGCGTGGGCGTGGCGGACATGCGTCTCCCTGGGGCTGGGTCCGGGTCCGAGTTCGGGTCCGGTTCGGGTGCGGGTGCGGTCCGGCTTGTGGTCGAGGATGTGCGGCGCGCTCAGCGGGCAGGGCAGCCTCGGCGCGCGGCGAAGACGGCGTGGGCGCCGGCCGGCACCGCCGTCAGCGGGAGAGGGGTGCCGCGCTGCAGACGCGCAGCAGGTCGATGTGGCGGCGGGAGGTCAGGAGCAGGGAAGGACGGCCCGCCCGCGCGGCGCGGTCGGCGGACGGCTCCAGACGCTGGGGGCCTTCCAGCCGCGTACGTCCTTCCGGAGACTCGGAACCCTCCCCGCGGCCGCCCCCGTATGCCGAACGCTCGCGACGCGCCAGACGCTCACGGCCGCCCGGACCCCACGAGCCCTGCGAGCCCCGCAAGCCCCACACGCTCCACGAGTCCCACGAGCCCCCGCAGCCTTCCCGTACCGCCGAAGACCTCTCCCGACAGCCCTCCATCATCCTTCCCTATCCATCCGCTAGGAATATGTACGCGAGTCTCCGGCAGCCCCCACACCCCGTCAAGAGGGCCCGCACGCCCCGCACCCCGCCATCTCACATGGTGAAAACCGGCACCTCCCGGGACCGGCCGGACCTGGCGGATGCCTTCACCCAGCGGGCGAATGCGCAGGTCAGAGGCCCATCCGGCAGGGCGTCAGGTGGCGCAACAATCCAGCAACACCGCTATCCCTATCGGATAGCTATGGTTCGAGCCATGCCGCCCACCGACCGCATCCGAGAGCACGCCGGCCACGGCGCCGCGACCACCGTCGCCGCCCAGCGCGTCCGGCGCAGGCTGCGCGCCGACCGGGCCAGGCAGCTCGCCGACCTGCTCCGCCGCCAGCTCCTCACCGGCGCCTTCCCCCACGGCGCGCTCCCCCACGAGTCGACTCTGGCCACCGACTACCGCGCGACCCGCAACACCGTCCGCCAGGCCCTCGACCTGCTGCGGGCGGAGGGGCTCGTGGAGCGCCAACCCGGCGTCGGAACGCTGGTCGTGGCCCAGAAGTATCCCCACGGACTCGACCGTCTGATGGGCCTCGCGGAAACCCTCCGCGAACACGGCCGGGTCACCAACGAGGTCCGCACCATGGGCCCCGTACCGGCCCCCGCCCCCGTCGCCGACCGCCTCCGGCTGCCCGCCGGCGCCGACGTCCTCTACATCGAACGCCTCCGCCGCCTGAACGGCCTCCCCCTCTCCCTCGACCTCACCTACGTCCCCCTGGACATCGGCACCGCCCTCCTCACCGCGGACCTGGAGCACACCGACGTCTTCCGGCTGCTGGAGGCGGCCACCGGCCTGCCGCTCGGTCACGCCGAGATCACCCTGGAGGCGGTCGACGCGGACGCCCACTCCGCCGCCGTGCTGGAGGCCCCGCAGGGCGCGGCTCTCCTGATGCTGGAACGCCTCACTCATCTCGCGGACGGCCGGCCCGTCGACCTCGAGTTCATCCGCTTCCGCGGCGACCGCATCACGATGAGCGGTCATCTGCACCGCTCGGTCTGACCTCCTCTCCCCCCAACCTGGCCGACGTCCCCGATCCGCCCGACGTCCCCGATCCGTCCGACATCCCGAAAAGCTCGACCCCTTCCCTGGAGACAGCCATGCCCTTGGCGCCCCAGCGGGCCGACGTGCCCGTGACCATCGACGAGTCGAAGTGCATCGACGGCTGCACCCTCTGCGTGGACATGTGCCCGCTGGACTCCCTCGCCATCGACGTCAGCAGCGGCAAGGCGTACATGCACGTCGACGAGTGCTGGTACTGCGGCCCGTGCGCGGCCCGCTGCCCCACCGGGGCCGTCACCGTCAACATGCCCTACCTGCTCCGTTGAAAGGCCCGAACTCCCATGAGACGCACGGCAGTCGCACTCGTCACGTCCGCTCTGCTGCTCCCCCTGTCCGCCTGCGGGGGCGCCCCCGGCGGTGCCGGCGGCTCCACGGTCACCGTCACCGTGGGGTACCAGTCGAAGACCATCAACACGGTCACCGCCGGTACCCTCCTGCGCTCCCTCGGCTTCTTCGAGAAGCAGCTGAAGGCCCTGGACGACGGTACGACGTACCGGGTCGAGTGGCAGGACTACGCCACCGGCGCCCCCATCACGGCCCAGATGACCGCCGGGAAGATCGACATCGGTTCGATGGGCGACTTCCCGCTGCTCATCAACGCGGCCCGCGGGAAGCAGCTGGGCAGGCCCACGCACCTGGTCTCGGTCACGGGCTACAACCTCAAGGGCGGCCTGAACACCGTCGTCGTCGCGCCGGACTCCCCGCTCGCCTCCCTGGAGGACCTGAAGGGCAAGAAGGTCTCCACCAGCGTCGGTTCAGCCGCCGACGGCACCCTCGTACGGGCCCTGCAGCGGGCGGGCATCGACCCGAACACCGGTGTCGAGAAGCTGAACCAGCAGCCCGCGGTGGGCGCTTCGGCGCTCGCGGCGGGCAGCGCGGACGCGCTGTCGCAGTTCGTCGCCTGGCCGGGGCTGCTCGCCCACCAGGGCAAGGCGAAGGCGCTGTACGACGGAGCGCAGCTGAACCTGCCCACGTTCCACGGCGTCACGGCCCGCGCCGACTTCGCCGAGCGGCGCCCCGCCGTGCTGGAGGCGTTCCTGAAGGCCCAGGCGCAGGCGACCGACCACCTCGCCGTCCACCCCGTGGACGCCGCCGAGCAGGTCGCGAAGGCCACCGGCCTGCCCGCCGAGGTCGTCTACCTCTACAACGGCGCGCACGGCATCGCCACCTTCGACCCGGCGATCAAGCCGCAGCTCGTCTCCGCCCTGAAGCAGGACGTGGCGATCCTCAAGGCGGCGAAGCTGACGGGCGACGTCGACGTGGACGCCTTCGTCGACGACCGGTACGTGAAGAAGGCCCTCGGCACCGGCTACGCCCGGCGGCTCGCCGCCGGACCGCCCGCCGCCGCGAGCGAGGTGTGGCCCAAGGGCGCCGCGAAGACCCTGAGTTTCGCCTCCCCCGCCCAGCTCCTGGCCCACGTGTCCCGGAACCGGGACGGCGTCCGCGCGGCCTACGTCCCCGACGCGACCACCGGCACCCTCTGGTTCGCCGACAAGGCCGTCTGGGTGGCGGACGGCGAGCGCCTGCTGCCCTTCGTCGCCCCGGCCACCGCGCGGGCGTACGTGGCCGGTCACCCCGGTGCCCGGGTCATCACGTACGCGGACGCCCTGGGTCGGGCGTCGTGAGCCGGTACCCCCGGCGCGCGGGGCGGCTCGCCCTGCGGGCGGGCTCGATCGCCGCCGCCCTCGGCCTGTGGCAGCTGCTGACCACCCTCGACGTGAACGTGTGGCTGCGCTTCTCGCAGTTCCCGACGGTGACCGACGTCGCCCGGGCCTTCGCCGGCCGGCTCTCCGGCCCCGACTACTGGACCGACCTCACCAGCAGCCTGACCCGGATCGTGACCGGCTTCCTGCTCGCCGCCGTCCTCGGCGTGGCCACCGGCGTGCTCGTGGCGCGCTCGCGGCTCGCCGAGGACCTGCTCGGCCCGGTCCTGGAGGTCGTGCGGCCCGTCCCGGCCATCGCCCTGGTGCCCGTCGCCATCCTCCTCTTCCCGTCCAACGAGCAGGGCATCGTCTTCATCACCTTCACCGCCGCCTTCTTCCCCGCGCTGGTCGCCACCCGGCACGCGGTGCGCGCGCTGACGCCCGTGTGGGAGGAGGCGGTGCGGACCATGGGCGGCGGCCGGTGGCGGATCCTGCGGTCCGTCGTCCTGCCGGGCGCGCTGCCCGGCATCCTGGGCGGCCTGTCCGTCGGGATCGGCGTGTCCTGGATCTGCGTGATCTCCGCGGAGATGATCTCCGGCCAGTACGGCGTCGGTTACCGCACCTGGCAGGACTACACGATCGTCGACTACCCGGGCGTCTTCGTCGGCATGGTCACCATCGGCCTGCTCGGCTGGCTCACCTCCACCGCCGTCGAACTGACCGGCCGCCGCCTCACCCGCTGGCTGCCGCGCACCTCGTACGTCCCCGGCGCCCGGCCGCCCCGGCCCACCAAGGACCTGCGCGCCCCATCCGCCACCGCACCCTCCGAGGCCGAGGAGGCTCGTGATGCGCACCTCGTATGAGACCGAGCCGGCCGGCCCGAACGCCGTACCGAAGTCCGTGCCGGAAACCGGGCCCGAGGGCGAGCCGCCCACCGTCCGCGAGGCCCCGCGCGGCACCCGCCTCACCCTGCGCGGCGTCGCGCTCGGCCGGCCCGACGCCCCGGCCGTGACGGGTGTCGACCTGGACGTCGCCGCCGGCGAGATCCTGACCGTCGTCGGTCCCTCCGGCTGCGGCAAGTCGACCCTGCTGCGCACCCTGGCCGGGCTGCTGCCGCCGCTGGAGGGGGCGGTGGAGCAGGACGGGCGGCCGGTGACCGGCCCGGGCGCGGACCGGGCGCTGGTCTTCCAGGAGGACGCCCTGCTGCCGTGGCGCAGCCTGCGCGCCAACGTCGAACTGCCCCTCGCGATCCATGGATTGCCCCGCGCACGGCGGCGGGAGGAGGCGGACGCCTGGCTGCGGCGGGTCGGACTCGCCGAGCGGGCGGGCCAGTTGCCGCACCGCGTCTCCGGCGGGCAGCGCCAGCGCGCCCAGTTGGCCCGCGCCCTCGCGGGACGCCCGCGGGCCGTGCTCATGGACGAGCCCTTCGGCGGCCTCGACGCCCAGACGCGGGCCGGCATGCAGGACCTGCTGGTGGAGGTGCTGCACGGCACGGGCGCGACCGTCGTCTTCGTCACCCACGACGTGGACGAGGCCCTGTTCCTCGGCGACCGCGTGGCCCTGCTCGGCGCGGGCCGGCTCGGCGCCGTACGGGACGTCCCGCGCCCGCGCGAGCGCGCCGCCCACGACGACCCGGCGCGGGCCGCGCTGCGCCGCGACATCCTCACGTCCCTCGCTTCCTGAAAGGCACCCTCGTGGACACCCCTCTGGAGATCCCGGCGCTCACCGACGCCGAGGAGCTGACCTGCGACGTCCTCGTCATCGGCGGGGGCACGGCCGGCACCATGGCCGCGCTGACCGCCGCCGAGCACGGCGCGGACGTCCTGCTGCTGGAGAAGGCCCACGTACGCCACTCCGGCGCGCTCGCCATGGGCATGGACGGCGTGAACAACGCGGTGATCCCCGGCCGTGCCGAACCGGACGACTACGTCGCCGAGATCACCCGGGCGAACGACGGCATCGTCGACCAGAGCACCGTCCGCCAGACCGCCGTCCGCGGCTTCGACATGGTGCGCCGGCTGGAGTCGTACGGGGTGAAGTTCGAGAAGGACGAGCACGGCGCGTACGCGGTGCGGCAGGTGCACCGCTCTGGCTCGTACGTGCTGCCCATGCCGGAGGGCAAGGACGTCAAGAAGGTCCTGTACCGGCAGCTGCGGCGGCGTGAGATGCGGGAAAGGATCAGGATCGAGAACCGCGTGATGCCGGTGCGCGTGCTGACGGCCGGCGGCCGGGCCGTCGGAGCGGCCGGCTTCCACACCCGTACGGGCGCGTTCGTGGTCGTCCGCGCGGGCGCGGTGATCCTCGCGACCGGGGCGGCCGGGCGGCTCGGTCTGCCCGCCTCCGGCTACCTGTACGGCACGTACGAGAACCCGACCAACGCGGGTGACGGCTACGCGATGGCGTACCACGCGGGCGCCGAGCTGACGGGCATCGAGTGCTTCCAGATCAACCCGCTGATCAAGGACTACAACGGCCCGGCCTGCGCCTACGTCGCCAATCCCTTCGGCGGCTACCAGGTCAACCGGCACGGCGAGCGCTTCGTCGACTCCGACTACTGGTCGGGGCAGATGATGGCGGAGTTCGCGGCGGAGGTGGCCTCGGACCGCGGCCCGGTGTACCTGAAGCTGAGCCATCTGCCGGAGGAGTCGCTCACGGCCCTGGAGTCGATTCTGCACTCGACCGAGCGGCCCACCCGCGGCACCTTCCACGCGGGGCGCGGCCACGACTACCGCACCCACGACGTCGAGATGCACATCTCCGAGATCGGCCTGTGCGGCGGCCATTCGGCCTCCGGGGTACGCGTGGACGCGCACGCCCGCACGACCGTCCCCCGCCTGTACGCGGCGGGCGACCTCGCCTGCGTCCCGCACAACTACATGATCGGCGCGTTCGTGTTCGGCGACCTGGCGGGCGCGGACGCCGCCCAGTACACGCCGTACGAGGGCGAACTCCCCTCCGCCCAGCTGCGCGAGGCGCACGAGCTGATCTACCGCCCGCTGCGCAACCCCGACGGACCGCCCCAGCCGCAGGTCGAGTACAAGCTGCGCCGCTTCGTGAACGACTACGTGGCCCCGCCCAAGTCCGGCGCCCGGCTGTCGCTCGCCCTGGAGGCGTTCGAGCGGATGCGCGCGGACGTCGCGGCGATGGGCGCGCGCACGCCTCACGAGCTGATGCGCTGCGCGGAGGTCTCGTTCATCCGCGACTGCGCGGAGATGGCGGCGCGGGCGTCTCTGGCCCGCACGGAGTCCCGCTGGGGCCTCTACCACGAGCGGCTCGACCACCCCGGTCGTGACGACGCGTCCTGGTTCCATCACCTCGATCTGCGCAAGTCTCCTTCCGGTGCGATGGAGTTCACGGCGCGCCCCGTCGCCCCGTACCTGGTCCCGGTCGACGGCTTCGCCCCGACCGGGGGACCCTCCCGGCACCTCGGCGAGGTCCACCCGGAGGACGTGGCAACGGCCGGCTCGCGCGAGGTGGCGCCGCTGCTGGAGTCCGCGACCGTGCCGCCGCCCGTGGCCGAGGCGGAGGCGCCGGCCTCGCCGCGCCTCCTCGAACTCCTCGCCCTCACCGAGGAGGAACCCGAACTCGCCGTGCTCACGCCCTACTTGAACGACCCTGAGCCGGCCGTCCGCCGGACCGCCGTCGCCGTCCTGACGGAGACGGCACCGCCCGGCACCGGACCGGCCCTCGCCGCGACGCTGGCGGACGACGACGCGAGCGTCCGCGCGGCGGCGGCCGCCTCGCTGCGCGAACTCGCCGAGACCCTGACTCCCGACCCGGTCCTGCGGGACCGCCTCGTCGCCGCGCTCTCCGAGGCCGACCCGGTCGCCCGGGCGGTCGCCCTGGACCTCCTGCGCGGCCTGCGCGCCGGTGACGCGGACCTGTTCGCGGCCTCCCTCACGGACGCCGACATCGCGGTGCGCATCGCAGCGGTACGGGCGCTGGTGTCGGTCGACGCCGCCGAGGAGCTCGCCCGCGCGGCACGCACCGAGCCGTCCCGCGAGGTCCGTGTCGCCATCGCCAAGGGCCTGGCCGGTACGGGCCCGGGGACCGACCCGGAGGTGCTCCGGGCGGCCCTCGCCCATCTGATCGCCGACCCCGACGCCCTGGTGCGCGGGGCCGCGTACGAGGCCCTGGGCGCGACCGGCTGCCCCGCTCCGCTGGCCGGGCGCGCCGCAGCGGCCCTGACCGACTCCGCCTGGCAGGTGCGGGCCGGCGCCGCGACCGCCTTGTCCGCGGCGGACCCGGCCGTGGCCGTCCCGGCCCTCGCGCGGGCCCTCGCCGACCCCAACGCGGACGTCCGCAAGGCCGCCGTCCTGGCCCTGACCCGGCACCGCGCCGGCGAGGACGTGCGGGAGGCGCTGACCAGGGCGACGGCGGACTCGGACGCGGACGTGAGGGCCTACGCCACGCGGGCGCTGTGAGCACGGGCGGCCGCGGGCAGGGCCGTACGGCTTGCCAGGGCGTGGGAGAACTGGTCGACGACCTGCGCCAGGGCCTCCGCCGAGCCCGGCGCGACGGTCAGCGTGCCGTCGGCGCCCACGGTGATGTCCTTGTCCAGCGTGAACCACCCCGGGACGATGTGCGCCGCGCCCATGGAGCTGAGCACCGGGCGCAGCGCGTAGTCGATGGCGAGGACGTGGGCGGTGGTGCCGCCGGTCGCCAGGGGGAGGACGGTCTTGCCGGTCAGGGCGTACTGGGGCAGCAGGTCCAGCAACGCCTTGAGCAGCCCGGAGTAGGCGGCCTTGTAGACGGGGGTGCCGATCACGACACCGTCGGCGCGCTCGAACCACTCGGCGGCCGCCACGATCGCCGGGTGCCGGAAGTCGGCGCCGAGCAGCGCCTCGGCGGGCACGGTACGGACGTCCAGCGGGATCACCTCGTGCCCCTGTGCCGTCAGCCGCCTGTCCAGGTGGCGCAGCAGGCGGGCGGTGCGGGAGGTGGCGGAGGGGCTGCCGGAGACGGACAGGACGGTGGCCATGGCGGACCTTTCGGGAGCGGGCGGGAGGGGCGTGCGGGGGCGAGGGACGGAGGGTGGGGGCTTCCGCACCGGGTCAGAGGACCTTGGAGAGGAAGGCGCGGGTGCGTGCGTGCCGGGGAGCGTCCAGGACGGCCGCGGGCGGCCCCTGTTCGACGACGACACCGCCGTCCATGAACACCACGGTGTCGGCGACCTCGCGGGCGAAGCCGATCTCGTGGGTCACGACGATCATGGTGGTTCCGGTGCGGGCCAGGTCCTTGATGACGTCGAGGACCTCGCCGACGAGTTCCGGGTCGAGCGCCGAGGTGGGCTCGTCGAAGAGCAGCACCTTCGGTTCGAGGGCGAGCGCGCGGGCGATGGCCACGCGCTGCTGCTGGCCCCCGGAGAGCTGCCGCGGGTAGGCGTCGGCCTTGTCGGCGAGGCCGACCCGGTCGAGGAGCCGGCGGGCCGTCTCCTCCGTCTCCCTGCGCCGACGGCGAAGCGCGGAGACCGGTGCCTCGACGAGGTTGTCCAGCACCGTGAGGTGCGGGAAGAGGTTGAAGTTCTGGAACACGAACCCGATCCGGGTGCGCTGTCTCAGGACGTCCTTCTCCCTCCGCTCGTACAGCTTGTCGCCGGAGCGGCGGTAGCCGATGAGCTCGCCGTCGATGCCGATCCAGCCGCTGTCGACCTTCTCCAGGTGGTTGAGTGTGCGCAGCAGCGTGGACTTCCCCGAGCCGGACGGACCGAGGATCACGGCGACCTCGCCGGTGCGGACGGTCAGGTCCACGCCGCGCAGCACGTGCAGCGGCCCGAAGCTCTTGTGGACGCCGTGGACGTCCACCATCACCTCGTTCATCGGGTCACTCCCAGAGGGTTGTTCTCCGCTCACGGGCGGTTCTGCTCGGGCGGGTTGATGCGCGAGGCGTCGATCGCCGAGGCGGACGTGCCCCACTTGTCGAGGATCCGGGCGTACGTCCCGTTCCTGATCAGCTCGTTGACGGCGGCCTGGAAGGCCCGGGTCAGCGGGGAGCCCTTATTGAAGGCGAAGCCGACGTCGAGGCGGTGGTACTCGCCGAGGAACGCGGTCCGCGCGGCGGGCTGCGCGGCCTGGTGGCGGAGCCCGTTGATGGTGGACATGACCACGTCGATCCGGCCCTGCTGCAGCGCGGTGAGGGTCGCCGCGTTCTCCGAGTAGACCTTCACCTCGTACGGCTTCTTGCCGGCCCTGGCGCACACGCCCTTCCGTGCGACCAGGGTCGCCTCGAACGTGGTGCCGGCTCCGGTCCCGATGGTCTGGCCGCAGAGTTGGGTGAGGTCGGTGACCTTGGTGGTGAGTGCGGTGCTGCCCTTCCGGACCGCGAAGCCCTGGCCGTCGTTGATGTACGTGACGAAGTCGATGGTCTTCAGGCGTTCGGTGGTCACGCCGAAGTTCCCGGTGCCGACGTCGTACTTGCCGCTGCCGAGGGCGGGCAGGATCGTCTCGAACGAGGCGTCCTGCCGCTCCAGTTCGAGGCCGAGGACCTTGGCGACGGCGTCGGCGAGGTCGATGTCCTGGCCGGCGGGCGGCCGGTCCGGGCCGTCGGGGTAGTAGGCGCCGGGCGGGAACCCGACCGAGCTCCCCACCCGCAGGGTGCCCTTCCGGCGTACGTCGGCGGGCAGCAGCGCGGCGACGGATTCCACCGTGCGCACGCCGGCGACCGGGTCGCCGGTCGGGGCGGGGGACGCGCCCGCCGCTGCCGCGCCGGGGGCGTCGCCGGAGCCGCCGGTGCCGCCGGTGCCGCAGGCGGTCAGCGTCAGGGCGGGCAGCAGCGCGAGCGCGGCCACGAGTCGCGTACGGGTGCCGGTCGCCATCAGTTCACCGCCGCGAGGGTGTGCGTCCCGCGTGCCGCCCGCTCCGCGTCGCGCTTGGCGACCTCCTCGCGGACGAGGGGGATCACGTACCGGCCGAAGTCGATGGCGTCGTCCAGCAGGTCGTAGCCCCGGGCGGAGAGGATGTCGACGCCGAGGTCGTAGTAGTCGAGGAGGGCTTGGGCGACCGTCTCGGGGGTGCCGACGAGGGCGTTGGAGTTGCCGGCGCCGCCGGTGGCGGCCGCGGTGGGCGTCCACAGGGCCCGGTCGTACCGCTCCCCCGCCTCGGCGATGGCGATCAGCCGCTGCGATCCTGTGTTCTCGGGCGCGTCGCCGCGGTGATGGCGTACGAGTCCGGACGCGCGGCGGTCGCGGATCGCGCCGACCGTGCGGTGCGCCTTCTCCCAGGCCAGTTCCTCGGTGGGGGCGATGATCGGGCGGAAGGCCACCTGGATCCGGGGCACATCGGTGCGGCCGGCGGCCTCGGCCGCGGCCTTCACGTGCTCGATCTGCTCGGCGGTCCGGGCCAGCGGCTCGCCCCAGAGGCAGTAGATGTCGGCCTCGGCACCGCTGGCGGCGTACGCGGCGGGCGACGAACCGCCGAACGACACGTTCGGGCGCGGCTGTTGGACCGGGAAGACGTCGCTGACGAAGTCGTGGAAGCGGTAGTGCTCGCCCTCGTGGTCGAAGGGCTCCCGGGTGGTCCAGATCTTCTTGACGATCCGGATGTACTCGCGGGTGCGGGCGTAGCGCTCGTCCTTGGTGAGGGTGTCGCCCTCGCGGCCCTGCTCGTGGTCGTTGCCGCCGGTGATGAAGTGCACCGTCAGCCGGCCCTCGCTGATCCGGTCGAGGGTCGCGAACGTCTTCGCGGCGAAGGTGGGATAGGAGACGTTGGGCCGGTGGGCGAGGAGGAGCTGCAGTCGGTCCAGCCGGCTCGCGACGTACGCGGCGGCCGGCGCCGGGTCCGGCGAGCCGGAGCCGTAGGCGAACAGCACCCGGTCCCAGCCGTGGTCCTCGTGGGCGCGGGCGAGGCGGAGCGTGTAGTCCTTGTCGAAGGCGGGGCCGGAGCGTGCGGTGGTTTCGGAGCCGTCGTTGGTGGCGGCGATGCCGAGGAACTCCACGGGCATGGTGGGCCTTTCCTCAAGTCCTGGAGGGGCGCAGGTGTGATGACGCCGGGGCGGGAGAACGCCTCGGGCAGGGCGTGGGCGGGCTGCGGAGGTGCGGGGCTGGGCGAGGGCGCGGCGGCAGCGCGTGTCCGGTTCCGGAGGAGGCTCCGTTACGTGGGAGGCTCCCGTTACGCAGGAGGCTCCGGTTACGGAAGCGGCTCTGCTTACGGAGGAGGAATCGGCCCGCGACGGGGTGACCGAGGGAGGGAAAGGCCGATCGGACGGCCGGCTGCCGCTTTCAGGCGCAACACGCCGCGGACCACACCCGACCGAAGTCGATGTGGTCACGGGTGACCAGACGCTGCTCGGCATTCATGCGGTCAATTGAGCATGACTTTTCGATTCCCGTCAACCTCGCGCCGAATTCCGGGCGTTGCGCAATTTCCGCGCATGGTTGACACCTGTGCGCGGCAGCCCCCTACGATCGACGGAGAACCGGTCGCGTTGAGGGACGCGACTCGTGTGATGACGCCGAATTCCCGGGCCCCCTGTCCGTACCCGTGCCCGCGCCTCCCTCTGGAGACCCTCGATGGTTTCGTCGTCCCGCCTCACCGATTCCGCGCGCCCTTCGCCGGCCCCGGGAGGCGCCAAGGCCCCGCGCCCTGCCCCCGGCCGTACGCCCGGTCATGCCCCCGCCGCCGCATCGCCGCGGATCGTGCCGCGCCGGCACCTCGGCCGTCGCCTGACCGCCGCCGCCGCGCTGCTGGTCCTCGCGATGGCGGCCCACTCCGTCGTCCGCAATCCCGCCTTCCAGTGGGACGTGGTCGGCCGGTACTTCACCACGAGCGCCGTGCTCGACGGGCTGCTGCTCACCCTCTGGCTGACCGGCGTGGTCATGGTGCTCGGCTTCCTGCTCGGCATCCCCCTGGCCGTGATGCGGCTGTCGGCCAATCCCGTGCTGCGGACGCTGAGTCGGGGCTACGTGTGGATCTTCCGGTCCACTCCGCTGCTGGTCCAGCTGCTGCTGTGGTTCAACATCGGCGCGCTGTATCCCACGCTGTCCCTCGGCATCCCCTTCGGACCCCGGTTCGTCACCGTCACGACCGTCGACCTGCTCGGTCCCACGCTGACCGCCGTCATCGGACTGACCCTGCACGAAGCCGCCTACGCGGCCGAGGTCGTCCGCGGCGGCATCCTCTCCGTGGACGCCGGCCAGAAGGAGGCCGCCCAGGCCCTCGGCATCGGCAGGTGGCGCACCCTGCGCCGGATCGTCATCCCGCAGGCGATGCGGTCCATCGTGCCCACCGCCGGGAACATGCTGATCGGCACCCTGAAGGGCACCAGCATCGTCAGCGTGCTGGCCGTGCACGACCTGCTGTACTCGGTGCAGCTGGTCTACAACCAGACGTACCAGGTCATCCCGCTGCTGATGGTCGCGACGCTCTGGTACATCGCGGTGACGACCGTGCTGGGCGCCGGGCAGTTCTACGTCGAGCGCCACTACGCACGCGGCGCGGCCCGCGCCCTCCCGCCGACGCCGGTACAGCGGCTCAGGAGTCGTCTGACGACGCTGTTCCGGGCCGTCCGCGGTCGGTGATTGTGAACGGGGCGCTTCACCGTCGTGTCGAATGGCCCGGAATGTGGGACGCATTCACGAACGCCGTTGACGTGGCCGGAATTCGCTGCAACGCTCCTGGTTGTGAGCAAGTCAGAGAACTTCGCCGCGCGTCTGCACGTCGATCTGCGACGTCAGGCCAGCGCGATCTGTGCCGTAGGCCGCCGCACCCGCTGACCGGGCCGGCCGACTCATCCGCGCTCCCTTTCCTCACTCTTTCACCGTCGAATTCCGCGCTGGGCTCTCTCGCCTCCGCCGAATTCGAGGCTCCTCGGGTTTCCCTGCGGCGGCGTTGCTGCCGCCTTTTCCGAGCCCCGGCCGCCGGCTGACGCCCGGGTGTCTGCCCGCGTGCCCGGCAGCCGCCCGCACCCCAGACGCTCCATCGATCGCGAACAGGACCCCTTCCATGGCCACGACGGCATCGAACCGACGCCAATTCCTCTCCCTGCTCGGTCTCTCCGCGATGGCCGTGAGCTGCGGCACGAGCGCGACGGGGGCCACGTCCAACCAGGGCCGGACCACGACGCTGCGCTACCAGGGCTGGGCGGGGCAGGTCACCCTGCCGGAGTTGGCCGAGGACCTCGGCTACCTCGGCGACGTGAAGCTGCAGTGGATCGGCAACACGATCAGCGGGCCCCAGGACATCCAGTCCGCGGCCACGGGCCAGGTCGACTTCGGCGGCGCGTTCAACGGCGCGGTCGTCAAACTGGCGGCGAACGGCGCCCCCATCAAGTCGGTCATCAGCTACTACGGCTCCGACCAGCACGCCTACAACGGCTTCTACGTCCTCGAGGACAGCCCCATCCGCTCGACCCGGGACCTGATAGGGAAGAAGGTCGGCATGAACACCCTCGGCGCCCACGCCGAGGCCATGCTCGACATCTATCTGCAGCGGGGCGGCCTGTCCCGGGCGGAGATCGCGAAGGTCGAGCGGCTGGTGGTGCCTCCGGTCAGCACCGAGCAGGCGCTGCGTCAGAAGCAGATCGAGGTGGCCGTGCTCGGCGGCATCCTCCGCGACAAGGCCCGGGCGGCCGGCGGCATCCGTCCGCTGTTCACCGACCATCAGCTGCTCGGCGCGTTCAGCGCCGGCACGTACGTGATGACCGACCGTTTCCTGCAGCAGAACCCCGATACCGCGCGGGCGTTCGTCACCGGCGTCGGAAGGGCCATCGAGTGGTCCCGTTCCACTCCGCGCGAGCAGGTCGTCGCCCGGATGAAGGCCATCGTCGGCAGACGCGGCCGCAACGAGGACGCCGCGCCCCTGCAGTACTGGCGGTCCTTCGGCGTCGCCGAGCGGGCGGGCCGCATCACCGGCAAGGAACTGCAGCTGTGGGCCGACTGGCTGGCCGAGCGCGGCGACATCAGGAAGGGACAGGTCACGGTGGCCGACCTGTACACCAACGCCTTCAACGCGGCCGCCTCGCCCTCCCCGGACAGGAGTTGACCGTGCCGGAGTCCACCACGCCCAAGCTCGTGCTGAAGCAGGTGCGCAAGGAGTTCACCGTCAAGGACCGCGGAGCGCACCGGACCGGGCGGCTCGCCCGGTTCACCGCCCTCGACGACATCGACCTGGAGATAGCGGCCGGCGAGTTCGTCGTCCTGGTCGGCCCCAGCGGCTGCGGGAAGTCGACCCTGCTGGACCTCCTCGGCGGCCTCGCCCGCCCCACCGGCGGGCAGATCCTGCTGGACGGCGCGCCCGTCACCGGTCCGGGGCTGGACCGGGGCATCGTGTTCCAGCAGTACGCGCTGCTGCCGTGGCGCACGGCGCAGGGCAACGTCGAGTTCGGCCTGGAGGCCATCGGCGTCCCGAGGCGGCAACGGGCCGCGCTGGCACGGGAGTTCCTGGACCTGGTCGGCCTGACGGGGTTCGAGGACCGCCACCCGCACGAGCTGTCGGGCGGGATGCGGCAGCGGGTCGCGATCGCGCGCAGCCTCGCCTACGACCCGGACGTACTCCTGATGGACGAGCCGTTCGCGGCGCTGGACGCCCAGACCCGGGAGTCGCTGCAGGACGAACTGCTGCGCATCTGGCAGCGCACCGGCAAGACCGTCGTCTTCATCACCCATGGCATCGACGAGGCCGTCTATCTGGGGCAGCGCGTCGCCGTCATGACGTCGCGCCCCGGACGCATCAAGCAGGTCGTGCCGGTCTCCCTCGGTCCGCGTACGGCGACGGACGATCTGCGCTCCAGCCCCGAGTTCGCGCGCCACCGGCACGAGATCTGGTCGCTGCTGCACGACGAGGTCGTTCGGGCCCAGCAGTTGGAGAAGGAGGAGGTTTCCGTATGAGCACCATCGCCGGCACGACCACGGACAGGGCGACGACCACGGTCGCGGCCGCGGCTGCTGCGCCTGCGGCTGCCTCGGCGGCGGTCTCGACTGCCGCGGGGGACTCGGCTGCCGCGGCGGCGTCCGGGGCGGCGTCCGGGGCGGCGTCCGGGGCGGCCGATGTCTCGGCGTCGCACCCGCGCCGGATCCCGTACCCGCACCCGGCCTCCCGCGTCCGCCGGGCGGTGCGGCGACTGCCGTACCTGCTGGTGAAGGGTGCGACGAAGTCCGTGGCGATCGTGGCGCTGCTGGTCCTGTGGGAGACGGCGCCGCGCCTCGGCCTGGTCGACCGGACGTTCCTGACGCCGTTCAGCGAGGTGGCCGCCGCCTGGTGGGGCCTGGCGGCCGACGGCCGGCTCGCCGACGACACCGGCGCCAGCCTCCTGCGCTCGTTCAGCGGCTTCGGTCTCGCCGTGGCGATCGCGGTGCCGCTCGGCCTGCTGATCGGCTGGTACCGGCCGGTCGCCGACCTGCTCGGACCGCTGCTCGAGGTCTTCCGCAACACCGCCGCCCTGGCGCTGCTGCCGGTGTTCATCCTGCTGCTGGGCATCGGCGAGACGTCGAAGATCTCGATCGTGGTGTACGCGTGCACGTGGCCGATCCTGCTCAACACCATCAGCGCCGTCCGCGACGTCGACCCGACGCTGCTGAGGCTGGCGAGGTCCATGGACCTGTCCGCGCTGCGGCTGTTCCAGAAGGTGATCCTTCCGTCGTCGGTGCCGGTGATCTTCACGGGCGTCCGGCTGGCGGGGGCGGCGTCCATCCTGGTCCTGGTCGCCGCCGAGATGATCGGCGCCAAGGCGGGCCTGGGCCATCTGATCAACGCCTCGCAGTACAACTTCGCGATCCCGCAGATGTACGCCGGCATCCTCACGATCTCGGCCATCGGCGTGGTCTTCAACCAGTTCCTGGTGACCGTGGAACGCCGTCTCAGCTCCTGGCGCGTCCCTGCGGGGGCGTGAGCGGCGCCTCGGAGCGCCTCTGCCGCAGCCTTGCCGTCCTCGTCCGTACTGCCCCCGTCCGTCGCGCCGCCCCGTCCGTTGCGCCGCCCCGTCCGTTGCGCCGCCACGTCCTTGGCGCGCCCTGCCCGTACCGCCGCCCCGGCCGTTGCGCGCCCCCCTGCGCCGTACCGCCGCCCCGTCCCCGTACCGCCCGCCCCCATTCCCGAGGTACCTCATGACCACGACGTCCCGCCCCCGTCAGCTGCACCTGAACGCCTTCCTGATGAACGCCGGCCATCACGACGCGGCCTGGCGACATCCCCGGACCCAGCCCGAACGCGTCACCGACCTGAGCTACTTCCAGCAGCTCGCGCAGACCGCCGAACGCGGCCTGCTCGACTCGGTGTTCCTCGCCGACGGCCTCGCCCTGTGGGGCAAGGTCCGGCACAACGCCCTCGGCGGCTTCGAACCGCTGACCCTGCTGTCGGCCCTGGCGGCGGTCACCGAGCACGTCGGCCTGATCGCCACCGTCTCGACGACCTTCAACGAGCCGTTCCACACGGCCCGCAAGTTCGCCTCCCTGGACCACATCAGCGGCGGCCGCGCCGGCTGGAACATCGTCACCTCCGGCACCGTGAACGAGGCCCGCAACTTCGGCCGGGACGAGCACCTGGAGCACCGGCTGCGCTACGAGCGGGCACGGGAGTTCGTCGAGGTCGCGACGAAGCTGTGGGACAGCTGGGAGGACGACGCGATCGTCCTCGACCGTGAGCGGGGCGTGTACGCCGACACCGACAAGGTGCGCGAGATCGGCCACCGCGGCGAGCACTTCGGCGTGCAGGGCCCCCTGAACGTACCGCGCACCCCACAGGGTTACCCGCTGCTGGTGCAGGCCGGTTCGTCGGAGGACGGCAAGGAGTTCGCCGCGCAGTACGCCGAGGCCGTCTTCACCGCCCAGCAGACGCTCGCCGACGGCCAGGCCTTCTACAAGGACCTCAAGTCCCGGCTGGCCCGCCACGGCCGTACCGAGGACCAGCTCCTGATCCTCCCCGGCATCGCGCCCGTCATCGGCTCGACGGAAGCCGAAGCGCGCGCGTTGGAGCAGGAACTGACGGAACTTCAGGTCCCTGAGTACGGTCTCGCCCAGCTCTCCGGGATGCTCGGCACCGACCTGACCGGCCTGCCGCTGGACGGCCCGCTGCCCGAGCTGCCCGAGGAACGGGACATCAACGGCAACAAGAGCCGCTTCACGCTCGTCGCCGAACTCGCCCGCCGCGACGGCCTCACCCTGCGCGAGATCATCGCGCGCCTCGGCGCCGGCCGCGGCCACCGCGTGTTCGCGGGCACGCCCGAGCAGGTGGCCGACCAGTTGCAGGAGTGGTTCACGCAGGGAGCCGCCGACGGCTTCAACATCATGCCGCCCCACCTGCCGGGCGGGCTGGACGACTTCGTGGACCACGTCGTACCGATCCTGCAGCGGCGCGGCCTGTTCCGTACGGAATACACCGGCCGCACGCTGCGCGAGCACTACGGCCTGCCCCGCCCCGAGAACCGCCTCGCGACAGCGGCAAGCGCCCCCGGCGCATGACGGCGCCCACCATCTCCCCCGTCCCCTCTCTGAAAGGACACTCCTGATGACCACCAGCACGAGCTTCGACATCCGCAGGATCGGCGGCCGCATCGGCGCCGAAGTGGTGGGCGTGGATCTCGCCGCCGACATCGACCCGGCCGTCGTCACCGAGATCAACGCCGCGCTCCTTGAGCACAAGGCGCTCGTCTTCCGCGGCCAGGACCTCGACGAGGCCGGCCAGCTCCGCTTCGCCTCCCTCTTCGGCGAGCTCACCACCGCGCACCCGACCGTGCCCTCCGTCGAGGGCCGGCCCGAGATCCTGCCGGTCGACGGCGACGAGGGCATCCGCGCCAACCACTGGCACACGGACGTGACGTTCGTCCGGACGCCCCCGAAGGCGTCCACGCTGCGCGGCATCGTGATCCCGCCGTACGGCGGCCACACGCTCATCGCCAACACGGCCGCCGCGTACCGCGACCTGCCCGAACCGCTGCGCGAGCTCGCGGACAAGCTGTGGGCGGTGCACACCAACGACTACGACTACGCCGCCCCGAAGACGGAGAAGGCGGCCGAGCACCGCAAGCGGTTCGTCTCGCGGAAGTACCGCACGGCCCACCCGGTCGTGCGGGTCCACCCCGAGACCGGCGAGCGCGGGCTGTTCATCGGCGGCTTCGCGCAGAGCATCGTGGGCCTCGGCCCGTCCGACTCCCGCGACCTGTTGCGCCTCTTCCAGTCGTACGTGACGCGCCCGGAGAACATCGTGCGGGTGGCCTGGACGCCCGGCGACGTCGTCCTGTTCGACAACCGCATCACGCAGCACTACGCCCCCGACGACTACGGCGACCTGCCGCGCCTGCTGCACCGGGTGACCGTCGCCGGCGACGTACCGGCAGGCGTCGACGGCAGGCTCAGCCACGTCGTCGAGGGCGACGACGCCTCGCACTACACGCCCACCGCAGCCTGACCCCCTCGCGCGCGGCTCAACGGCAGCCGCGCGCACGGGAGCGGTGCTGCTGGGTCGCCGCCACCAGGACGGCGAGGGCGACCGTACGGCTTCGCTCTCGCCGCCCCGGCGGTCGATGAGGTCCCGCTCCGGAAGCGGCGAGGCACATGTGCGGGCGGGCCGGACGTCCGCGCCGGCCGGCGAGCCGGGCCAGGAGTCGTCGCGACTCGTCAGGCACGGTGCGCCTGCGCAGCAGGCAGGACGGCGACGCGGTTCACCGAGGCGCTGCGGGACCGTCGCCCCAACGGTCCTCCTCGGCAGCAACCCGCCACGCGACCGCACCGGACGCCCCGGCCCGTCCCTTGACGGTGAGCGCCACTGCAGCGGGCGCGGACTGGATCCGATACGTCGCGGCGCCGCCGTCGCAAGCCTGCACCCGCGAGGCCACAGAGCCGACGGTCACATCGACGACACCCGTGCCGGCGCAGGCGACGACCACCTCGTACCTCGCCCCCTCCTTCAGCGGTGACGCATGCCGGACGCCATCCCGGACCGTGTCCTGCCCCCGCTCGACGAACGAATCCTCGTCACCCCGGACCCCGAAAGCCGCTGCCCGCGCCCGCTCGGCAAGCGCCTCAGAGCCACCAGGTGCCGCCTCGGGTGTACGCACCGGCCCCGCCCCGTCGCCCGTACAGCCGGACACGAAGCCGGCGGCCGCGAGAAGCACAAGCACGGCGCTCCTCCTCGAAATCACGCACCAGCTACGCATCAATCCCCCCACACACATCACGCCTCCTGGCCGAGCAGTCCTCAACGACCCTAGAGACGAGCGGCACCGGCAGACGGGCAAGTGGCAAGCTCCTGAGCAGATCTTGAGGTGGGAGCGTGGGAGGCTTCCCCCATGCCTTGGGAGATCCGCGAACACGCCGGACGTCACTACTCCGTCCTGTTCCACTACGCCCTGCCCGACGACGCCTGGGCCGTCGAGCTCAGCGAGGCGCGCCCTGCACCGGCAGAGGGGGCAGACGAAGACGCTCCGGCCGGCCACCTCCCCGGCCCGGCCTTCCTGGTGGCACTTGTCCCGGACGAGGACCCGTCCGCAGAACCGACCGTCCGCATCTACACTCCCGACGAGCGCGCCGTCCCGTACGAGATCATGCGCTGGTTCATGGACCAGGTGACCGACCAGGTGGAGCGCTGCCGCACCGGGTTCGAACAGGCTGAGCCGGAAGCGGCGACGTAACGACGCCGAACCTTAGCGACGACCGCCGAAACACCACTTGCGCTTTTCCACGGCAAGGGAAGACTCAACGCCGCCTAACCTGCGCTCCCATGGACAGCGGGTTGCCGGCGGCCATGGGTGGTGACCCGGTTGCTCGGCATGATGCGAACTCCCCGGGCGCGGCGGTGAGACGGCACAGCCATGTGAAATCACCTGAAGCCCGCCGAGGGCGGTCCCTGGAGCCGAGCCGCCCTCTGACAGCGAAGGATTGCAAAACCGGCTCATCACCAGGTTGACCGCGTCCGGATACTGCCACCATGGCCGTCACCCAACAGCTCGCCCGCGTCGCCCCCAACTACCTCGTCACCTGCCGCCGACTCGCCGACGCTTCTCCGGAAGGCGACCCGCACTGGGGCCCGCCGACAGTGGACGTACTGGACCTGGACTGGGCGCCCGCGTTGCTGGTCGGCGTCGGCACATGGGCGGGACTCGACGACGTCCACCTCTACGCACTCCGCCTGGCCACGAACGGCGACAGCGAGACGGCTCTCGACCTGGCCTTCCTCAACACTCCCCCACATGCGATCGGGCCCTTCGGTCCCGCCCCCACGTCCCTGTCCGCCGCGCAAGTGGCCCGCGTCGCAGAGCTGCTGGGGCAGATCGACATGCCCTCCCTCGTGGCCGGGCTGCCCGCCGACGGCCGCGCGGCCGCGTCCTTGATCGGTCATGGCGCCGACCTGATCGTCGGCGGGCCGGGCCCGTACGTGCTGAAGCACTTCGAGGCCCTGCGCGACTTCTACCGCGACGCTGCACGGCGCGAGCTGGTCGTCGTGCTCTGGTGGGACTGACACGCTGCGGCGTCCCGGCTCCGTCGTGTCCGGCCGCGGAGCCGGCGCGGGAATTCGGTTGGCGGGCCGCGGTGGCCGCTGCTACGTTCCCCGAGGCCGTGCGAGAGAACGAGGAGGTGGTACCCGTGAACGCTGTATCGACATGGGTGCTCCCCTCCAGGGTCACGGTCGGGCTGTAGGTCGCCCGGGAGCGCCGTCCACGCGCACTCCCGAAAGGCACGACCGTGCACTTCACTTCCGAACAGCACCTCGACGACGGCGTCCTCGCACGCGACTTCCGTCTCGGCGAGATCCCCGGCACCCTGTGGACACCCCGTTCCGTACCGGCTCCGCTGATCCTCATGGCCCACAACAACGGCCTGCCCAGAACAGAACCCCGACTGGTCGCCCGGGCCCGGCACTTCGCCGTGCGGGGCTACGCGGTGGCAGCCATCGACACCCCCGGGTGCGGTGAGCGGCCCCGCTCCGCCGCCGACGACCGGGCCCGCGCGGAACTCCGCCGGGCGATGCAGGCCGGGGAGCCGGTCGACGAGATCTTCGAGTCCCTCGTCGGTCCGCTGGTGGAAAGGGCGGTCCCGGAGTGGCAGACCGCTCTGAACGCCCTCCTCGCGCTGCCCGAGATCGACGGCCCGGTCGGTTACTCGGGTTGGACCGCCGTCGGCATTCGTCTGGCGGCGGCCGAGCCGCGCATCGCGGCCGCCTGTTTCTTCGCCGGCGGTTTCGTACCGCGTGCCCAGCGCGAGGAGGCCCGGCAGGTGACCGTTCCGCTGCTGGTCCTGTTGCAGTGGGACGACGAAGGGAACCCGCGGGAGCGGGCCCTGGACCTGTACGACGCCTTCGGCACGAAGCAGAAGACCCTGCACGCCAACTTGGGCGGGCACACCGGCACCCCATGGTTCGAACTGGAGGACACGACCCGGTTCTTCGACCGCCACCTGAAGTGACGCGAGGGCCGGCGGCAGCGGATAAGCGACCGAGGACACGCCGCAGCTCCCCCGGTCCCTCACTACCGCGGGCCCCACCGAACTGGCGGGGTCCGCGCATGGTGAACGAACTCGCGGATCACACCTGTCAGAACTTGCCCACGTGCTGAGCCGAGCGGTGGCCGAGTACGCCTCCGAGCTCCGCGCGGCCTCCGGCCCTTCCTCCCCCTGCCCGGCCACGTAAGCGTGCCAGCCCACAATGAGCGCGACCGGCCCGGGCTCCCACCCGTCGTCCTGAACCCCCGCTCCCCCTCGTCCGCATACAAGTTCCTCGCTACCGCGGATACCTCCGCCACAGTGGCCTTTCGGACCGACAGTCACGCTCGTAGTCGTGGCACCGTTCCGGGCGTTGGACCACCGCCCTGCGGGATCGCCAGGGAGAGGCCAAGGCAGCCAGTGCCGCAGCAGGCAAACGTTCGCCCTGTCGTGTGTGCAGGCTGACTCGCTCCGGTGCTCACAGGTGGTATCGGCGCGTGTGGGGGGTCTCGGCTAGGCTCAAGCATGCGATCTCGAACAGGCGACATGTGGTGGGGAACGACGATTGAGGCGCCGGACCCCAGCGGTCTGGCGAAGTTCTATGCCGAACTCCTCGATTGGCACATCGGGCACGAAGAGCCGGGAACTGCCATCGTGGCCGCTTCACCGCAAGGACCGTTCTTCGTGTTCCAGCAGGCGGAGAGCTATCGGGCTCCGGTATGGCCACCGGCCGACGGCGACCAGCGCCCTATGATGCACTTCGACTTCCAGGTCGGCGACCTGGACTCGGCAGTTGCCGAGGCGGTCGCCCTGGGCGCCACCATCGCGGAGTTCCAGCCCCGTGAAAACGTCCGGGTGCTCTTCGACCCAGCCGGCCACCCTTTCTGCCTGTGCCGCGACGACGAATAGATCTCGCCGCCGGTTGAAGCCAGAACCGCTCATGGTGCTCGCCGGCGCCGGAGACCATGACGGAGGATAGGGGCCATGTTCGTCCGTACGGAGAGCCTGTCGGCGATGGCGCAGCAGCAACCGACAGTTCGGGTTCACACCCCGATCGGGTCCGCTGTTGGGGTGTGGCACGGCGATCCACGTGAGGCCGAGGGTCGGCACCTTGTCGAATGGACTGTCGACGAGGACATCCACTGGGGCCGGAACGCATGGCCGGCCGCTGCTGCCGAGGCGAGGCTCTGGCAGGCCGGTGGCCAGGTGAACATGAGCGGGCACCTCGAACTCCTCGACGACGGTGCCGCCTGTCTCCGGATGGGGCATTGGCTGGTGCTGCTCGACGTGGTCTCGCCCGTTCCCCGCGAGAGGGAAGGCTCGTGGGTGCGGATCAGCGTCGGATCGGAGAGCGTTGCCCTTTACCCGTACAAGGTCTGACCGACACTGGTGGAACGGTGCAACTGTCAGGTGGTCGGCCCCGTGCGGAGCCGTCGCAGGTCGCGAACGAAGGCGTACAGAGCGCTGAGGAAGATCACCGCTCCGGCCACGAGCCAGAGGACCGACGCCCCAGAGCGGTGCTCACGCATGGCACCGACGAGCAGCATCACGCTGACAAGAACGCCGAAGGCCGAGATCAGAGCGCTGATGCGAGAAGTCACACAGACATCATCGACGCCGACCCCGGCCGGCGGAAGTAATCCAACCGGACCGGCCTGGTCCTGGTCCGCAGGCCGTTGTGGTCAGCCGTTGTTTCATGCGACGCCGCCGTCCCACGTGTCGAGCCAGTTGTTGCCCCTGCCGATGGCCGGGAGGAGGACGGCGTCGCCGGACTCCTGCACCCAGGACGAGGAGTTGTCGGCGTTGGCGACCTTGGCGGAGCCTCCGATTGCTCGGTGCGCGTCGCACGAGACGAGCCGGACGTCGATCGCGGGGCCGTCGTACTTGGTGAACCTGCACCAGCCGTCGATCACGTTCGTGCATCCCCGACGGGGAGACGGTGGCGGGGAACGCCGGGGCGAGGGAGCGCTGCGTCTCGATACGTTGGGGTGTGCTCGCTCGTTTGGGCTCGACGTGCGGATTTCTCGTGGTGTTCTTGGTCGATGGGTGATCGTTTGTCGCCTACGCTGTGCGGCGTTCGAACAAGTGGGCCAAGGGTGGGGATCCGGGTGGGGCGAATGGGTGGGGGTTCGCGCGATGTTGTTCGTGGAGTGACCGCGATCGGGGTGGTGATCGCGGTTGTCCTCGGCGTGGCCTGGGCGTTTCTTGGGCCCTCCGGGTACTGGCCTGGGGCGGCCATGGTGAGCGCCTGGGAGGCTCGGAGTGATAGCGAGGCACCCGAGGGCAGTGTTCATCGGGCCTGGCTCGTCGGGGACACCGTTGTACGCGCGCGTTATGACGGGGTCGTCGGGTTCGACGCCGGGTCGGGCAAAGAGGTCTGGGAGTTCGTTCCTCCGCGGCGGGGTGACGTCTGTGCTGCCGGGGAGGCGGCCGATGGTGGACGCGTGCTGGTCGCGTACACCCTGACAGTCGGCGGAAGGTGTGACGTCGTCGCCGCGATCGATCTCGGCGACGGGCGCGAACTGTGGCACGCCGCTCTTCCCCTGGCCGGTGACGGTGCGCTTGCCGTGGGCGGGGGGCTCGGGGTGGTCGTCGTTGCCGGGGGCGGGAACGAGGGCCCCTCGTTGCGGGCCTTCGATCTGCGTACCGGGGCCGCGCGCTGGACGGCCGCCGTGCCGAAGGGCTGCGCCCCCGGCCGGGCCGCCGTCGCGCCGGAGCAGGTCGTCGCCGTGCTGGCCTGCGGTGGGGAGGTGAAGCTGGCCGGGTTCAGTCCGCGTGATGGCAGGGCACGGTGGACCACCCCGCTCGACGCCCGCAACGGCGTCGCCGCCGACGCGAGCGTCTCGATCACGGCCACCGACCCGATCGTGCTGCGCGTCGACGAGGGCGACCGCGGCATCGACGGCTTCCTCGCCTTCGGGTCCGACGGCCGCCCCGGGGCGCGTATCCGGACCACCGACGACGGCTACGGCACGATCAGCCCGGAGGTCGCTGTCGACGGCAACCGGCTCTTCGCGCTCACGAACGGCGGCCCGTGGGGGCGTCTCGTCGCCTTCGATCTGACGTCCGGCGACGAGTTGTGGCAGGACGACGGGATCGGCGGCGCCGCCTACGTCGTGCAGGGGCTGCACGCGGAGGACGGCCGGGTCATGGCCATGAAGGGCTCCGCGCGGTACGGGGACCACCTGTACGTCTTCGACGCCGCCACCGGCGACGAAGAGGAGGACCGGGCCTTCCGCGACAAGGCGGGGTCCGTCGACGAGCTGCTGCCGTACAAGGACCGGATCATCGCCGTCCGTTCGGGCGGCAACACCAAGCCGTTCAGCGTGTACGAGCGGTGGTGAGGCGGGGCGTGCGGATCGCGGAGCACAGCGAGTGGGATCGGGGCCTTCCCGTGCGGTACGTCCTCGTCCAGGAGGACGAGGACGGCGTGGAGCAGGTCTGGGGGCGGTGCGCTGGCGTCGAGGGGTTGTTCGTCGAGCCGGTTCCGTTGCCTCGGGAGGTGCTGACGCTGCGGGGGTGCGTCCCGGACGGGCTTCTGCGGGATGTCGTCGCGGATGCCGACGGCGCGCCGCGCGGGCTCGGCGACGTGTGCGTGGAGGTGGGCGACGACGAGCAGCCCTTGCAGTGGTGGACGCTCGTCGACGCGGTCGTGGTGGCCGTCCAGCCCTCCCCGGCCGACCAGCCCCACCCCGCCGTCCAGCCCCACCCGGCCGACCCCGTGCGGTACGACATCGTGCTCGGTGCCGGCGTCACGCGCGAGGAGGGATCCTGGGGCGAACCGCCTGCCGCGCCGCGCTTCGAGCTCTTCGCCGGGCCGACGGCCGCGCGTGCGGGCAGCTGCCTCGCCGTGGACGGTCTGGACGCGCCCCGGCCCGACCCCGCCCCCGTGCCGCTGGAGCTGATCGGCTGCGAGGCGGCGGAGCCGCTGCTCGTCGGGACGCAGCGGCCACGCCGGTGGGCACGGGACCGGGCCGACCTCCTGGTCCTGGACCGCCATGGCGCCGTCATGGCCTCCCGTACCGTCGGGCTGGCCGTCAGCGGGGCACGTCCGTCCGTGCTCGGGGACGGGCTGGAGGACATCACGCTCACCGACGGCGGCGACGGTCGGCCCGTGCCCGCCGTCCGGCCGGTCTGGGAGCAGTGGTTCCGAGGGCCGCCGGCGGAGCCCAACCTCTGGGCCCCGTACGACTCCCGGGGCAGGCAGGAGTGGCTGGAGCTGACCACGCGCGGCTGGCGGACGCCCGCGCCGCGGCCGGACCGTACCGGCGGTGAGCACCACCTCGACGGCCGGTTCGTCACGGACGTGCCCGGCCTGCACTGTGCGATGGCCGAGGCCCTGCTCGGGCCGGGCCGCTACTTCGGCCGGGAGTGGAACGCCTTCAGGGACTGCTTGTGCGGGGGGTTCGGCGTCGCCCCGCCCTTCACCCTGGTCTGGCACGACTCCGAGGTGGCCCGCCACGCACTGGCGGACGTCGTGGAGGATCCGGAGGGCCGGCTCTCCTACTTCGAGGAGGTCGTGCGGCTCCTCGAACGGTGCGGCGTCACCGTCCTGCTCCGGTGAGCCGTCGGCACCCCCGGTCTCGCCCGCGTCGTCGCCTCAGTCTGCGTCCGTCGTCCCTCGCATGAAGACGACGGCGACGAGGGCCAGGCCCATCGCCGCGCCCACCAGTTGCACGGCGACGAACGCCGGGACGGACGCCGGGGCGATGCCGGCGAACGTGTCCGTGAACGCGCGGCCGATCGTCACCGCCGGATTGGCGAACGAGGACATTCCCGCCTTCCGTCTGCGCCTCCCGCCTCCCCCGCCCGCCTCAGGGGCAGGAGCGCTTGACGTTCGTCTGGGCGGTCAGGCGTGCCGTCTGCGCGAGAGCGGCGAACTGGCCGGCGACCTGTTCGAGGACCTCCGGGCGCAGCCGGTAGTACGTGAACCGGCCGCACGGGTCGGTCTCCACGACCCCGGCCTCGCGGAGCACCTTCAGGTGGTTGGAGAGGTTGGTCTGCCGGGCGCCGGTCTCCTCCACGAGGTGGGTGGTGCACAGCGTCTCGCGGGCGAGCAGGGTGACGATCCGGAGCCTGAGCGGGTCGGCCAGCACGCGCATCAGATCACTGTCGACTGACGTCATCATGCGCTGATACTGTCACATCACGCGCCGCTGATACCAGCCTGTGATGATCCATGTTCCCCGCCCCGCCCGAGGAAGCCCCCGATGACCGCTCCGCTCGCCTCCGTGCTCTTCGTCTGCGTCCACAACGCCGGCCGCTCCCAGATGGCCGCCGGCTTCCTGCGCCACCTCGCCGGCGACCGCGTCGAGGTCCGCTCCGCGGGCTCCCTCCCCGGCGACCGGGTCAATCCCTCGGCCGTCGCGGCGATGGCCGAGCTCGGGATCGACCTCGCCGACCAGCAGCCCAAGGTCCTCACCCCGGAGGCGGCCCAGGCGTCCGACTACATCATCACGATGGGCTGCGGCGACGCCTGCCCGTACTTCCCCGGCAAGATCTACCTCGACTGGCAGCTGGACGACCCCGCCGGCCAGGGTGTCGAGGCCGTGCGCCCCATCCGCGACGAGATCAAGACCTTCGTCGAGGGCCTGATCGCCGACATCGACGCCCGCAGGGCGTGACGCGGAGCCGGCAGCCGCACGCCACCGCGGGCGCATGACCGGCCCGAATGCGGTGAGTCGCGTACCGAGTGGGGACGAGCGGGGGCTTGTCGCGGCCTTCTTGCGGGGCCCGGCCCGCCGCGACGCCTGCAGGGAGGTACGTGCGATGACCAGCACCGTCAAGGAGATGCTCGCGACCTATCCGGCCGATCTCGGCGACATCGACCGGGCCCGGCTGAGCCGGTGCATCGAGGAGTGCGTCGCCTGCGCCCAGGCGTGCACCGCCTGCGCGGACGCCTGTCTGTCGGAGGGTGTGGTCGGGCATCTGACCAAGTGCATCCGCACCGACATGGACTGCGCGGACATCTGCAACACCACCGCCTCCGTCCTGTCGCGGCACACCGGCTACGACGCCGAGGTCACCCGCGGGATCGTGCAGGCGTGCGCCACGGCGTGCCGGGCGTGCGCCGACGAGTGCGAGTCCCACGCCGACATGCACGAGCACTGCCGGGTCTGCGCCGAAGCCTGCCGTTCCTGCGAGCAGGCATGCCGCGAGCTGCTGGACACCCTGACCTGAGAGTTTCGTCCGATTTGCTCCGGATGAGAGAAGTGTCACCGCGGGAATGAAGGGGACGATCTGGATCTTCTCCCCCCATTCGGCCTACCGTCGAAGAGATACCCCTGACGTCTCTTCGCACCGGGAGGGTGTGTGCGCCGCCGCCGTTCCACCACCGACCATGCCACCGCGGGCCCCGAGGGGCGCCGCGGTCACATACGCACGGCGGCGATCGCGGCGGGGGTCGTCGCAGCCGTCGCCGGGGGGCTGTACGTGGCGGGGCTCGTCGCCGCCGGCGACGACATCTCCGCGGGCACCCGGGTCGACGGGGTGGACATCGGCGGGCTGAGCCGTGCCGAGGCCGCCGCCCGGCTCGCCTCGGCCGCGCCCGCCGCCTGGAAGGACCCCGTACGGGTCACCGTCGGCGGCGACTCCGTCACCGTCGATCCGGCCACCGCCGGGATGACGGTCGACGTCGAGGCCACGGCGGAACGGGCGGCCGACCCCTCCCGCGATCCGATCACCGTGATCGGGCGGCTGTTCTCGTCCGGCTCGCGGGACATCGAGCCCGTCGTCTCCTTCGACGACGCGAAGCTGCGCGCGGCGGTCGCCGCGGTGGCGAAGGGCCACGACCGGACGGTCCGCGAGGCCGCCGTCGCCTTCAAGAACGGCAAGGCCGTCGTGACGCAGCCGCAGGAGGGGCAGAAGCTCGACACCGGCCGGGCGACCGACCTGCTGCGGGCCTCCTACCCCGCCACCCGCACCGGAGGCGCCAGGCCGCTCGTCCTGCCCGTCTCCGTGACGAAGCCGAAGGTGCCGGCCACCGAGGTCACCCGGTTCGTGAACGACTACGCCACCCCCGCCATGTCCGGCCCGGTCACGCTCACCTCCGGCGACAACCGGCTGCGGATATCCCCCGTCACTCTGGGCGACCACCTCACCGTCAAGGCGGCCGGCGGCCGGCTCACCCCCGCCCTCGACGCCGAGACGCTGATCCACGACCCGGCCGTCGCCGAACCGCTCGACGCCCTCAGCGGCGCGCCGGTCGAGGCGGAGCTGGGCGTCCGCGACGGCAAGGTGGTCGTGGAGCGGGACGGCCGCCCCGGCCGCGAGGTGTCCGCCGAGGCCCTGGGCCGCGCCGTCGAGCCGCTGCTGACGAAGAAGGGCGACGAGGCCCGTACCGGGCCGGTCGCCGCGAAGGAGACCAAGCCGAAGCTCACCGCGGAGTCGCTCGCCCGGCTCGGGATCACCGAGCAGATGTCCACCTTCACCGTGAACTTCCCGACCGCGCCGTACCGCACGACCAACATCGGCCGGGCCGTGGAGCTGATCAACGGGTCGGTGGTCCAGCCGGGCGCGGTGTGGAGCTTCAACCGCACCGTCGGCGAGCGGACCGAGGCCAACGGCTTCGTGGACGGCACGATGATCATGGACGGCCAGTACCGCAAGGCCCCCGGCGGCGGCGTGTCGGCCGTCGCGACCACCGTCTACAACGCGCTCTTCTTCGCCGGGGTGAAGCCGCTGGAGCACGGCGCGCACTCGTTCTACATCGAGCGCTACCCGGCGGGCCGCGAGGCGACCGTCGCCTGGGGCACGCTCGACCTGAAGTTCCGCAACGACTCCGGCAAGCCGATCTACATCAAGGCGAGTTCCACGGACTCGTCGGTGACGGTCAGCTTCCTCGGCACGAAGAAGTACGACGCGGTGAAGGCGGTCGCCGGACCGCGGACGAAGATCGTGCCGCCGAAGGAGCGCACGGACACCAGCAAGACCTGCGAGGTGCAGGAGCCGCTGGAGGGCTTCGACATCGAGGTCGACCGGGTCTTCGAGAACGACGGCGTCGAGGTGAAGCGGGAGACGTACCGCACCCACTACACCCCGCGCGACAAGGTCACCTGCGGGAAGGACGCGCCGGACGCGAAGGAAGGCACGGCGGACGCGGCGGACGCGGCGGACGCGGCGGACGCGATGGACGCCGCCGAGGCGGCGGAGGCCACGGGCCGCCCCGAGTGATCCGACGAAGCGACCGCGGGCCCGCCGGACCGCTCAGCGCCGGCCGCCGCACTCCCACTCGTGGACCTCGACGTCCGCGTACCGCCCGACGGTGAGCACCGAGCGCGCCGTCTCCGCGTCGGGGGCGCGCAGCAGCACCGCGGTGCCGAGCCAGGCCGCGCCGTCGTCGGAGAGCAGCGGGCCGTACGCGATCAGGTCGTCCCGGTCGGCCGGGAGGTCCAGGTCGACGGGCTCGCCCGCGCCGAACCCGAGCACCAGATAGCGGTCGCTGCCCTCGCGGCCGCCGGGGAACTCCCACATCGTGCGGCCCAGCAGGTTGCGCCACCGCCGCAGCAGAACGTCGCGGTACACGCCGGCCTGATGGTTCGGCTCGTCGAAGGCGAAGGCGCGGGCGGCGGCGGGGTCGGGCAGGTCGACGATGTGCACGCTGCCGGTGGGGGCGTCGCTCCCGGCGGCGAACGTCGGGCCGCGGGCGATCAGTTCCTTCTCGTACTGGTCCATGTAGGCCCAGTGCGCCTCGGTCAGCGCGGCGCGCAGCGCCTCGGAGCCGGGCCGGTCACGGTGGTGGCAGAAGAACTCCATGGGGCAAGGATCCCGTCCGGGCGGCGCGCGGGTCGAGAGGGTTTCACCCGGGCTCCTTCCCCGCGGCCTCGGGCACGTCGGGCTGCGGGTTGCGGGCGAACCAGCGGGCGACGGGTTCGGCGGTGACGCCGTGGAGGACGACGCTCAGCAGGATCGTGGCGGTCGTCACCTGCAGCACGAAGGCCGCGTCCTTCTCGGGCAGTTCGATGTACGCGAGCACGGCGAAGACGAGCCGCCCTCGATGTTCAGGGCGGCCCGTACCCGCAGCGGCACGCGCTCGTCGCGCAGGAAGCTCAGGATCGGGGCGAGGTCCATCGGCATGACGACCAGGGCGGCCACGCCGAGGAGCCACCAGCTGGTGCCGGGGAAGAGCAGGGCGCCGAACAGGGTGGCGAGAGCGAGGGAGGCGGGCAGGGCGAGAACGAGCAGCCGGACCTCGCCCACGGAGCTGCCCAGGCGTTCGTAGCCCCGGGCCTCGGTGGCGTCGGTGGCGTCGGTGGCGTCGGTGGCGTCGGTGAACAGCATGACGGCCAGGACGAGTTCGACGCACCGCTGGAAGGTGTGCGTCTCCATCTCCAGGGGGAGCACCGGGTGGTCGCCACCGGCCAGCAGCATGCCGGCCAGCACGAAGGCGATGGGCGCCGTGATGTACCAGCGGCCCATCCGGTCCGAGACCAGGGCCCACAGGAACAGCAGGGCCAGGGCGACGAGGACGACGATCACGGCCGCCCACCGCCCGGGGTCATCGCGCGGAAGTCCCCTCGTCGGCGCCCGCCCGCCCAGGCGCCCCGTCGCCGGCCGCCCGGACGAGGCCGAACATCAGCTTCACGGCCTCCTTCATCGGTCCGGCGGCGGACTCCAGGGGCCGTCCGGTGCGGACGCAGCGGTCGAGGAGTTCGGAGAGTCCGCCGGCCAGGACGACCGCCGTCTCCCGGGAGAGCGGCCGCCCGCCCGCGCGGCGCATCGCGGGGCTCCGGGAGAGCTCCCGGTAGAAGGCGGCGTACCGCTCCAGGTCGCGTTCGCGCAGGTCGGCGGCGCGGCCTCCGAGCGCCGGCAGGTCCCGCCAGACGACGACCGCCAGCGCCGGCTCGCGGGCCACCGCCGCGAGGAAGGCGTCGACGGCCCCGTCGATCTGGGCGTCCCACGGGGCCTCGTCGTCCACGGCCGCCTCCACGGCGCGGCGCAGTCCTGCCGCCCAGGACTCGGCCAGTTCGACCAGGCAGTCCTCCTTGTCGGCGAACAGCTGGTAGAACGTCCGCTTCGAGGTCCGCGCGTGGCTCACGATGTCGGTGACCTTGGCGCCCTGCAGTCCGTGCTCGCGGATCGCCTGCGCCAGTCCGTCGAGCAGCCGCTGCCGCGGGGTGGCGGCGGGCCCGGCGGGCGCCTCCGGGGCGGGCGCCTCGGAAGCACGGGGCGGCGGTGCGGGGGACGCGGTCTGCATGGACGAGCTCATTCGACGGTGCCGAGGTGGTGGTACCGGACGTTACCACGCTGGTCACACGCCCTGGCAGGCGGCGGGGACGTACGGGCGGGTCACCGCGAGCCGGTGCCGTCGGGGAGTTCCTGCTCGGACCAGATGGTCTTGCCGTCGCGGGTGTAGCGGCTGCCCCAGCGGGCGGAGAGCTGGGCGACCAGGTACAGGCCGCGGCCGCCCTCGTCGGTGAGCCGGGCCCGGCGCATCCGCGGCTGGGTGGCGCTCGGGTCGGAGACCTCGCAGGTGAGGCGGCCGGCGCGGATGAGCCGCACCTCGACGGGGCCGCCGGCGTAGCGGATGGCGTTGGTGACCAGCTCGCTGAGGATCAGCTCGGTGGTGAAGGCCAGTTCGTCCAGGCCCCAGACGGTCAGCTGCTCGGCCGCGAGGGCGCGGACCCGGGCGACGGCGGCCGGGTCGGCCTCGACGGGCCAGGCGGCGGTGTCCTCGGCCGGTACCGCGTGCGTCCGGGCGAGCAGCAGCGTCACGTCGTCGGAGCGGCGGTGCGCGGGCCGGCCGGCGACGACCTCCCGGCCGATCTCGCGCAGCGGCGCCCCGGGGACCGCGCCGGCGGTGATCAGGCGCTCGGCGAGGGCGTCCATGCCGGCGTCGATGGCCTTCTCACTGGTGTCCTCCGGGTCCCACAGGGGCACGAGCGCGTCGACCAGGCCGTCGGTGTACAGGGCGAGCAGGGTGCCGGGCTCGACGTGGATCTCGGCCGTCTCGAAGGGCACCCCGCCGACGCCGAGCGGAGGGCCCGGGTCCACGGGCACGTACGAGACGCTCGCGTCGGGGGCGCGGACGGCGGGCGGCGGGTGGCCGGCGGAGGCCATCGTGCAGCGGCGCGAGACCGGGTCGTAGACGGCGTACAGGCAGGTGGCGCCGACCGGGTCGATGCGCCGGCGTACGGGCTCGGCCTCCTCGGGGCCCGGGTCGTTGAGGTCGGCGGAGTCCAGGGAGTCGTCGGAGTCGTCGCCGCTCTCGACGCGCAGCTGGGAGACCAGGTCGTCGAGGTGGACCAGGAGTTCGTCGGGCTCCAGGTCGAGGTCGGCGAGGGTGCGCACGGCGGTGCGCAGCCGGCCCATGGTGGCGGTGGCGGCGAGGCCGTGGCCGACGACGTCGCCCACGACGAGGGCGACGCGGGCGGAAGAGAGCGGGATGACGTCGAACCAGTCGCCGCCGACGCCGGTGCCGGTGTCGGCGGGCAGGTAGACGCCCGCGGTGGTGACGGCGGCGGTGTGGAACTGCGAGGGCGGCAACAGGCTGCGCTGCAGGCCGACGGCGGAGCGGTGTTCGCGGGTGTAGCGGCGGGCGTTGTCGAGGGCGAGCCCCGCGTGCAGGGCGATCTCGCGGAGCAGGTCCAGATCCGCGGGGTCGTAGCGGGGGCCGTCCGGGCGGCGGTGGACGCTGACCCGGCCGAGGAGGCTGCCGCGGGCGCTCAGCGCGGCGGTCAGGGTGAGGGGCGGGTCGTCGGTGTCCTCGACGGTGGCCGGGTCGCACAGGATCTCGATGCCGTTGGGCGGGCGGGGGGTGCCGTCGCTGCCGACGACGGCGGTGCGGCGCAGGACGAGGCGTCCGTCGGGCCGGGGCGTGGGGTCCTCGCCGCTGAACACGGCCTCGGCGATCTCGACGACGGCGACGTCGGCGAGTCCGGGGACGAGTACGGCGGCGAGTTCCTCGCCGGTGCCGGCGACGGAGAGGGAGCCGCCGACGGCGGCGGTGGCGCGCTGCAGCAGCGCGAGGCGTTCGGTGGTCCGCCGGGGCGCGGTGATGTCGGTGAAGAGGGCGGTGACGCCGAGCACCCGGCCCGCGTGGTCCTGGAGCCGGAAGGCCGTGATGGCCATGACGGCGCCGCGGCCGGGGCTGGTGAGGGTGCGGGTGGTCTCCTCGGCGCGAATCAGCGGATTGCCGGTCAGGAGCACGTCGCGCAGCCGCCGTTCGATGGCCTCGGCGTCCTCGGCCTGGAGGAAGTCGCCGAGCCGTCCGTCGGTCAGGTCGCGCGGGACGCCGCTGTACGGCAGGAGGTGGGTGTTGGTGCGCACCAGCCGCAGGTCGGTGTCGAAGACGGCGAGGCCGACGCGGTCCTGGAGGAACAGCTCGCGGGTGAACGCCTGGTCCTGCCGCCAGCGGGCGACCGTGCCGGCGGGGGCGGCGAGCACGAAGTAGCGGCCGGGCCCGGGGGTCCCGGTGCCGGTACCCTCGTCGCCCGGAACTCCGGGCCGATCCTGGGACAGGGCCTCGTCGAGGCCCATCCCCTGCGCCCCGCCGGCGTCCAGGCCGGCGAGGGGGCACGCCTGGAAGTCGACCTTCATGCTGCCGCCGCCCCCGGTCCGCAGGACGGCCTCACCCGACCAGGTGGCCTCGGTGCGGCCGGCGACGAGGGTGGGCCAGGCGGCGGCGTCCGCGAGGAGTTCGGGGGCGTGCCGGCCGCAGACCTCGTCGGCGGTCAGCGCCAGCAGCTGCTCGGCGCCGGGCGACCAGCCGATGATGATGCCGTTCGCGTCGAGCAGGGCCCCGGCGGCGCCGTCGGTCAACAACAGTCCACCGCGGTCGTGCGAGGGCGTGCCGCCGAGGGGGTGGGCGTTCACCTCGTTCGTCACCTCCCTCGCGCGCCTGCGCGCACACCGTCACCGACCCTCGCAGCAGCCGGGACGTCTCCATCATCCCTCGGCGGACGGGCACCGCCAGTTCGCGCGCGGTTACGGCGCGACCTGCTCGGCCTGCTCCTCGGGCTCGCCCTCCTCCTGCTCCACGATGCGGCGGCCGACGACGGCCGCGGCGGCGAGGGCCGTGCCGATGAAGGCGACGGCGACGACCCAGGGCTGGTCGAGGACGTGGTCGGTGACGTGGTCCAGGGAGTAGCGGCCGGCGCCGGCGAGGCCGATCGCGGCGGCGCTGAAGCCGAGGAAGGCCGGGTACTCGAAGCCGCCGGACTGGGCGAAGAATCCGGCCGGGGCGTGCACGGAGACGGCGCCGGCCATCGCGCCGGCCGCGGCGGCGCCGGCGGCCGGGGTGGCGAGGCCCAGGGCGAGCAGCGCCCCGCCGCCCGCCTCGCCGAGGCCCGCCGCGAGGGCGCTGGGCCTGCCGGGCCTGAAGCCCATGGCCTCCATTGCCTTGGCGGTGCCCTCCAGGCCGCCGCCGCCGAACCAGCCGAACAGCTTCTGCGTGCCGTGCGCGGCCAGTACGGCGCCCGTGCCGACCCGTAGGACGAGCAGGCCGAGGTCCCGTCGGTTGAAGGAAGCCATGGGGGTCTCCGGGGGTGCGGGGTGGTGGTGCTTCGGGCTTCCACTGTCGCCGCGCCGGCCGCCGGACGGCCGCCGCTGTTAGGCCATCCGTGTCATGTTTTGCGGCGTTTGCCCGACCTTGCTTTAGTGAGGTGGCTGTGCCGCTCGACGCCACTTCTGTGGCGCCCTACGTGAACGGAAGCGGGCGAGAACCATGACGCAGACTCACGACAGGCCGCCCACGGACGCCCGGGAGGCGCCGCTGCCGGGGCCCCTGGGCATGCTGGCCAAGGGCGCCTGGCAGGTGCTGCTGGCTGCCGGCTTCGCGGCGCTGGTGCTGGGCGTGCTGGTGCTGGCCTGGCCGCGCGAGACCCTGTTCGTCGTCGCGGTGCTCTTCGGTCTGTATCTGCTGCTCAGCGGCGTGATGCAGCTGGTCGCGGCGTTCGGCACGCATGCCGCGACCTCGCTGCGGGTGCTGGCCTTCATCAGCGGCGTGGTGTCGATCCTGCTGGGCCTGTTCTGTTTCCGCGGCGAGACGCAGTCGCTGCTGCTGCTCACGCTGTGGATCGGGATCGGCTGGCTGTTCCGCGGGATCACGGAGATCATCGCGGCGGCCTCCGATCCCACGATCCCGGCCCGGGGCTGGCAGATCTTCCTGGGGGTCGTCAGCACCCTCGGCGGTGTCGTCCTGATCGCCTCGCCGGTGGAGTCCCTGGCCGTGCTGACCGTGCTCACCGGCATCTGGCTGCTGGCGCTGGGCGCGGTGGAGATCGTCACCGGGTTCATGGTGCGCTCGCGCGCCAAGCACCTGCCGTCGGGCGTCTGACGCCCCCTCCGGTTCAGCCGGAACCCGCCCCGGGCCCGGGGCGCACCGCCTCCACCTCCAGGAAGCGTCTGCGCCGCGGGCCCCGGTACAGCAGGGCCTCCCAGCCGAGCCGGTCGAGGACCGGCACCAGCGCGCCGAGCGCGGCCTCCTCCTCGTGGGCGGCCCCGCTGCCCGGCGGGCCCAGCCACTCGACGACCACCGTGCCGGGCCGCTCGCCGGCCCGGACCCGGTAGCCGGTGGCCGTGCGCGCGCCGTCCGCGTCCACGGCGGAGGGCGCGACGCCCGCCGCCTCCAGGGCGAGGGCGACGGCCCGTACGGGCTGCCGGCGCTCCCATTCGGCGGGCAGCGCCCTCGGGTCCCCGCCCGCCCGGTTCAGGGTGCGGCGGATCTGCAGCAGTCCCTCGAAGGCCGCCCGCACCTCGCGGGACCGCTGCTCGGGATCGCCGCCGCCGGCCGGGGGGCCGTCCCCGGTGGCCGCCTCGAAGGCGCCGGCGCTCACCGCAGCCGCCGGATGTCGCCCCGCACCCGGTAGAAGCCGCCGGCCGCCGCGTGCAGGGCGTCCACCGCATACCGGGTGCCCGGTTCGCGGATGGCGCGCGGGAACTGGACGTTCCACGACCGGTCGTAGCCCTCGGAGACCACCCGCACCCGGACCCGTCCTCCCTCCTGCACGCACTCGACGACGACCGTGCCGGCCGGGGCCGCGCTGACGCTGGCGACGGCCGAGGTGCTGGTCGCGGGCTCGTACGTGGGCAGGGCCGCGGCCAGCTTCACGTCCCGCGCCTCGGGCACGGTGCCGTCCTGGGCGGCGGCGATGGCCGCCTCGCTCGCGTCGACGCAGGCCAGCGTACCGTCGCTGGTGACGATGTACAGCCGCTCGTCGAGGTACTGCATGGAGAGCGCGGAGCCGCAGCCGGTGCCGAGCTTCCACAGCCGGGTGCCGTTCGCGTCGAAGCAGTACACGGACGAGGCGGAGTCGCCGGCGAAGACGAACCGGCCGCCGGGCGAGGTGGCGCAGGAGTACACCGAGGCGTCGCAGGCGTAGACCGCCTCGATTCGGCCGTCGGACTTGGCGAGCCGCTGCACCTTGCGGTGCGCGGTGCCGGCGTACACGGCGGAGTCCTCCTGCCAGCCGAAGAGCACCCCGCCCTCGAGGGCGGTGTCCCACAGCTCGCGGCCGCCGTCGGGCGCGTAGGCCGTCACGCCGAGGTGGTGGCCGTGGTAGACGGCCTTGTCGTCGGCGCGGACCATCCAGGCGTGCTCGCCGCGGCTCTTGCGGGCCCACTGGTGCTCGTCCTCGTGGTCGATGACGGTGAGCCGGCCGCCCCGGTCGGCGACGTTCAGCACGCCCTCGTGGATGTCCAGCCAGAAGATGTCCACGTCGGCGGAGATCTGGTAGGCGGCGAACGGCAGCTTGGAGGACAGGTCGTACACCTGGCCGTCGTCGCAGCCCGCGTAGATCCAGAAGTCGTCGGCGACGAGGCACTTGACGCCGTCCGGCAGGGTGAACCGGGCGTGCACCTCGCCGGTGTGGCTGAGCGTGTACACGTCTCCGGCCTGGTTGCCGACCCAGCAGCGGTCCTCGTCGACGTGGATGCCGAAGGCCGCCGAGCCCGTCCGGAACTTCCACAGCACCGGCGCGACGGCGCGCACGGTGGCGGGCGCGGAGGTGACCTGACGCCGCGTGACCGCGCGGGCGGCCCGCTGCCCCTGGACGGCCGGGGCGTAGCCCTTGCGGACCTTCTCGCCTATCTTCTTGGCCGCCGCGGCCCGTGCCTTCTCCTCCGTGGGGAAGGTCGAGGTCTGCGTCTGCCCGGCCGCGCCGATCCGTCCGTAGCGGACGGTCACCGTGGTGCCGGTGACCGTCACTTCGTAGAACTTGTGCGCGCCGCCGCCGTCCTGCGACAGCTCCAGATAGGTCTTCGTCGTCATGCCGAGAACGTTAGGGCCCAGGACTGACAATCACCGTTCAGCGCTGGCTGCGCCCGCTGGTGACGGCGTAGTACTGCAGGTCCTGCTTCTCGATCGGGTCGCGGACGGGGTACCGGGAGGAGACCGCGGTGACGGTGCGTCCGTCCCGTACGGCGGTGGCGCCGCTGGTTCCGGTGCGCAGCGGCAGCAGTCGCGCAGAGACCCCGGCGGGGGCCTCGTGGTCCGCCTTCTCGCGGCCGGTGAAGGTGCGGAGCGTGGCCGGGGCGGTGAGGAAGCTCAGCACCTCGACGGTGTCGCGCGGCGCGGCGGAGCCGTCGCGGAGCTCTATCACCTTGCTCTGCGTGCCGGCGGGCGGCAGGGCGGCGGCGAACTGGACGCGGGAGGTGAGGTAGAGGGTGTCCCGTTCGATCTCCGGCCAGGAGCCGGTCTTGAAGCGGGTCAGGTAGTAGGAGGTGAGGTCGAGGTAGGTGTGGCCGTTGTGCGCGGAGGGCGCGAAGTGGGTGCCCTCGGAGTAGTCGTTCCAGGTGGTGAGCTGCACCCAGTCGGCGCCGTTGTCGATGGCCTCGCCCCAACTGGCCCGCAGGGTCTCGGTGTTGCCGGCCTCGTCGTAGACGCCCTGGTTGGGGCGGGCGTCCTGGACGGAGACCGGCTGCATCCAGATCTTGCCGAGCCGGTGGGCCGTGCGGGTGGCGGCGGCGCTGCCGGACTGGGTGGTGTAGCTGCGGCTGCCCCATTCGGACAGGCCGTGGCTGATCGGGGCGTAGCGTTCGGCGTTCGCGTCGAAGTCGAGGAAGACGGGGACGAACGCGGTGCGGATGCCGTGCTCGCGCTCAAGTGCGCTGAGGGCCTGGCGCCACCATGCGGGGCTCTGCGCCTCGGCCTTGAACGGGGAGACGACCAGGCGTCCGTCGGGCAGCCGGTGCGCGGAGCGGTGCCGGGCGAGTTCGGCGAGTTCGCCGGCGAGGGCCTCGGGCGTGGTGTCCAGGGACGTCATGTCGGGCATGAGGACGACGCGGAAGCCGGGGTCCTCGGCGGTGGCGGCGCGCAGCAGGTTCTCGGCGCGTTCCCGGTTGCGGCCGGAGAGCGAGAGCAGGTCGAGGGTGAAGCCGTCGAGTCCGGCGTCGCGGGCGGTGCGCACCTCCTGGCGCAGGTGGGCGAGTTCCCAGTCTCCGTCCTCGCGCGGGGCGGGCAGCGGCCGGTCGCGCAGGAGTCCGCCGTAGGCGCGGTGCTTGCCCTTCTCGCCGTCCGCGGTGAGGTAGTTGCGGGCGTAGTAGTCCCGCTGCGGGGGCTCGTTGTCGAGGGAGAGCGGGTAGGGCGTGAAGTAGTGCGCGAACACCGGCTTTCCGGAGCGCCGCAGTTCGGCCGTGGAGGGCAGGTCGAAGGGCAGCGCGGTGCTGTACTCGGCGGGCCGCTCGGAGGTGGGGCGGCCGGCGGGCGCCCCGTCGCCGGGGCTGTCGGCCATGCCGCTGCCGGCCCAGGCCCCGAGGGCGAGGACGCCGAGGAGCAGGGCGGGCAGCAGCCTGCGGCGGCGTGGGGACCGGTGGGTGGCGCGGCGTCCCCCGGGAGGGGTGGCGCGGGTGTCGGACATGGCAGCAGTACAGCCGATGGACGGCGCGGGAACAACAACCGTCCGGTGCGCGGCGGGAGGGGGTGACGTGCCTAGCGCGTACCGCTTCCGAGCCGGTCGAGGCGGTGACCGGCGACGTAGTCGGCAAGGCGGTCGTTCCGCATGGCGGCCCACAATTCGGCCGACTTCTTCTTGTCGACGAGCACCACGGACTGGCCCTTGATCATGCCGGTGCCGGCGACGGGGGCGTTCATGAAGACCATGCGGCCGGGCCGCACGTCCCGGTTGTTCCACAGCAGTTCGCGCAGGTCGGCGTCGCTGAGCCGGTCGTCGACGCTGACGCTGGCGGTGAGGTCGCCGAGGAGTTCGGAGGCCTTGACGGGGTTGGTGAGGTTGCGCGGGGTCATGACCTTGGCGAGGACGGCGCGCAGGAAGTTCTGCTGGCGGTGCGTGCGGTCGAGGTCGCCGCGGGCGAGGTGCTTGCGTTCGCGTACGTAGCGCAGGCCCTGTTCGCCGTTCATGTGGCGGACCTCGCCGTCGACGGTGAGGTCGACGCCGCCGACGGCGTCGGTGAGCTTCTTGAAGCCCTCCCAGTCGATGACGGCGAGATGGTCGATCCGGACGTCGGTGAACCGCTGCACGGTGTCGATGAGCAGCGGCGGACCGCCCCAGGAGTAGGCGGCGTTGAGCTTGGCGTCGCCGTGGCCGGGGACGGGCACCCAGGAGTCGCGGGGCAGCGAGACGACGTAGGCGTTGGAGTGGTCCGCGGGCAGGTGGACGAGCATCATCGTGTCGCTGCGCTGGGCTCCGTACCGCCAGGAGGGCGCCTTGGCGTCGCGGCCGGTGGTGGGCAGTTCGGAGCGGCTGTCCACGCCGATGAGCAGGAACGTCGTACCGCCCTTGCTCGGGGCGGGCTGTTCGGCGGGCGGCACCTTCGTGGGGAAGGCGCCGGGGATGCGCTCGACCTTGCCGGTGTAGTGGTCGACGGCCCACCAGCCGGCGCCGCCGGCCATGAGGACGCCGGTGCCGAGGAGTGCGAGCGCGCCGAGGAGAACTCTTCCCGGTCGCACACGCCTTCGGGTCCGCTGCGTGGCGTCCGCCACATCCGGCGTGTCCGCCGTGCGGTCCGCCCCTTCCCCCTGATGCACTCGTGTCCCCTCCCACCGTGCCGTTCCACGTGCGGAAAACGTGAACACGACAGAAGTATCATGTGAAGGTCGGATGGCGCGTGGGCCCTCACGTCACGACATGAACACACCCCCGCCCAGTCACCACTTTCGGGTGAACAGCAGACGAGGTACGTGCGTTTGTCGTACTGTTCCGCGTTGCGACACTTGTTCTTCGGTCCGGGGGGCCGAGGGCCGTCGCCCAGGTCGACACGTGCCGGGGGGGTACATGTGGCATGCCCGTACAGCTGAGACCGCAGCTGGGGGAGCATCCGGAGAGCGGAGGACGAGCCTCGTCCGTCCGCAGCAACGCGCCAAGGCGCACTGGTATCTGCCGTTCGCACTGACCGCGGACGTGGCGGGGATCGTCCTGCCCACCGCGCTGATGTTCCACCTCAACCGGCAGCCCCACGCGGCCGGCACGGCCGCCGTGGCCGCCGCCGCCTGGCTCGCGGTCCGGGCGCTGCGCCGCCGCTACGCGGCCCGCGCGCTCGGCGAGTCACGGGGCAGCCTGCCGGTGCTGCACGACTGGCTCATCCTCATCGGCGTGCTCGCCGTGCTGCGGGCCGCCGCCGATCTGCACCACCCGCCGCTGCTCTGCCTGCTCGCGCTGCTGCCCGCGCCCGTGGTCACGCTGGTCGCGCGCAAGCTGACGTGGCATCACCTCGTGGCGGCGCGCCGCGAGGCGCAGGTCGTGACCCGGGTCCTGGTGCTCGGCGAGCCGGCCGCCGCCGGCGAGGTCGCCGAGCACCTCTCGTCCCGCACCGACCATCCGTACGTGGTCGTCGGCGTCGTCGCCATCGGCGAGGGCCAGGTCCGCACCGGCGCCCCGGTGGCCGCCCGGCTCGGGACGGCCGCGCCTCGGGCGGTCGACGGCGACGCCCGGACCGTCCTCGACGCCGTGGACCGGCTGCGCGCCGACGTGGTCCTGGTGGCGCCGGGCGCGCGGATGACCGGGCCGCGGCTGCGCCGCCTCACCTGGGTCCTGCACGACTCCGGCGTCGAACTCACGCTGGCCCCGGGCCTGGTGGAGTGCGCGGTCAAGCGCATCGAGACCGTCTCGGCGGCGGGCATGGCGCTGCTGCGGGTCGCCCCGCCGGTGCGCCACGGCGTGCAGCAGGTGCTGAAGTCCGTGACGGACCGGGTGGGTGCGGCGCTGGGGCTGCTGGTCCTGTCGCCGCTGTTCCTCGGGATCGGCGCGGCGGTGCGGCTGACCTCGCCGGGCCCGGTGTTCTACCGGCAGGTCCGGATCGGCCAGGACCGCGAGCCGTTCCTGATGTGGAAGTTCCGCACGATGTTCATCGACGCGGACGCCCGCAAGGCGGAGTTGACGCAGTCCAACGAGCACGACGGGCTGATGTTCAAGATGCGCCGCGACCCGCGCGTGACGAAGGTGGGCCGGCTCCTCCGCCGGACGTCGATGGACGAACTGCCGCAGCTGATCAACGTGTTGTGCGGGGCGATGTCACTGGTGGGCCCGCGTCCGCCGCTGCCGGAGGAGGTCGCCCGGTACGACGACGTGGAGCTGCGCCGGCTGTCGGTGCGGCCCGGCATGACCGGGCTGTGGCAGATCAGCGGCCGCTCGGACCTGTCCTGGGACGAGACCGTCGAACTGGATCTGCACTACGTCGACAACTGGTCGTTCACCAGCGACGTCGACGTCATGGCCCGTACGTTCCGCGCCGTCGTCGACGGTCGCGGAGCGTACTGACGGGCCGCCCGGATGACCTCAGCCCTGTTCCCGCCACCAGGCGTAGGTGGCCGCGATGCCGTCCCGCAGCGCGATCCGCGGCTTCCAGCCCAGGGAGCTCAGCCGGGTCACGTCGAGCAGCTTGCGCGGCGTGCCGTCGGGCCTGCTCGTGTCCCAGGCGAGCCGGCCCTCGAAGCCGGTCACCTCGGCGACCGTCTCGGCGAGTTCGCGGATCGTCAGGTCCTCGCCGCAGCCGATGTTGACCGGCTCGTCGCCGTCGTACGCGCGCAGCAGCAGGGCGCAGGCAGCGGCGAGGTCGTCGACGTGCAGGAACTCGCGGCGCGGCGTGCCGGAGCCCCAGAGCACGAGCTCGTCGAGGCCGGCCTCGCGGGCCTCGTGGAAGCGCCGGATCAGCGCGGGCAGGACGTGCGAGGTCTCCAGGTCGAAGTTGTCGCCGGGGCCGTACAGGTTCGTCGGCATGGCGGAGATGTACGAGGCGCCGTACTGCTTCCGGTACGACTGGATCTGCACGATGCCGGCGATCTTGGCCAGCGCGTACGCCTCGTTCGTCGGCTCCAGCGGGCCGGTGAGCAGCGCGTCCTCGGTGATCGGCTGGGGGGCGAGCTTCGGGTAGATGCAGGACGAGCCGAGGAACAGCAGCCGGCCGACGCCGGCGGTGTGCGCGCCGGCGATGACGCTGAGCTGGATCTGAAGGTTCTCCTCCAGGAACTGCACGGGGTAGGTGCTGTTGGCCATGATGCCGCCGACCTTGGCGGCGGCGAGCACCACCGCGTCGGGGCGGGTCTCGCGGAGGTACGCGGCGGTGGCCGCGGCGTCGCGCAGATCGAGCTCGGTGCGGCTGCGGGTGAGCACCTCGTGCCCGTCCGCGGTGAGCCTCCGGGCGACCGCGGAACCGACCAGGCCGCGGTGGCCGGCGACGAAGATCCGGGCCCGCTCGGGCAGGTACGACGTCGTTGCGCTCGTCGAATCAGTCATGGCCCGGATCATGCCAGGCCGTCACGGGCCACAGCACACCACATCCGGATTTTCTTCTTGTACCACCACACAACCGCAGGATGCGGACCGGCTGGGGGCCGGTCCGTACGGGAGGGGCATCACGCATGAGCAAGACCGCACTCATCACCGGCGTCACTGGGCAGGACGGCTCGTACCTGGCCGAACTGCTGCTGTCCAAGGGCTACACGGTGCACGGTCTCGTCCGCCGGTCGTCCAGCTTCAACACGGAGCGGATCGATCACATCTACCAGGACCCGCAGCAGGCGAACCGCTCGTTCGTGCTGCACCACGCGGACCTGTCGGACGGGGTGGCGCTGGTGAACCTGCTGCGCGACATCCGCCCCGACGAGGTGTACAACCTCGGTGCGCAGTCCCATGTGCGGGTCTCCTTCGACGCGCCGCTGTACACGGGCGACGTGACGGGCCTGGGCGCGCTGCGGCTCCTGGAGGCGATCCGCGCCAGCGGCATCGACACCCGCATCTACCAGGCGTCGTCCTCGGAGATGTTCGGCTCCACTCCCCCGCCGCAGAACGAGCAGACCCCGTTCCACCCGCGCAGCCCGTACGGCGCGGCGAAGGTCTTCGGGTACTGGACGACGGTGAACTACCGCGAGGCGTACGGGATGTTCGCGGTGAACGGCATTTTGTTCAACCACGAGTCCCCGCGCCGCGGCGAGACCTTCGTGACCCGCAAGATCACCCGCGCGGTCGCGCGGATCAAGGCGGGCCTGCAGGACAAGCTGTACCTGGGCAACCTCGACGCGGTGCGGGACTGGGGCTACGCACCCGAGTACGTGGACGCGATGTGGCGGATGCTCCAGCAGGACGAGCCGACCGACTACGTGGTGGCGACCGGGGTGCCGGCGACGGTGCGGCAGTTCGTGGAGACGGCGTTCTCGCACGCCGGTCTGGAGTGGGCGGACCATGTCCGCTACGACCCCAAGTACGAGCGCCCCAGCGAGGTGGACGCGCTGATCGGCGACGCCTCCAAGGCCCGTGACCTGCTGGGCTGGAAGGCGGAGGTGCAGGTCGAGGAGCTGGCCCGGATCATGGTGGACGCCGATGTGCGCCAGGTCCAGGACCAGCTGGCCGGTGTCACGGTGCGCATCGACCGCTGAGCCCGTCGTTCCGCTTCCGGACATCCACACGCGCACGGTACGGAATTGGTCAAGTGGCCGTATCCGGTCGTCATTTCGTCGTACAGTGCGCTTTCACCACATGGCATGGGCACTGCATCACGCCACTGCTTCACGCCACAACGACTGGGCTGAACGCCTGGGGGGAACATGCGTAGATCCTGGGGGCTGTCCGCTGCCCTCGTCCTGACCGTCGCGGCCGGAGCCGGGGGCTCGCTGGCGCCGACGGCCGCGGCGCTCACGCCGCCGGTGGCCTTCACCGCGGACGATCTGCCGACCTGGCAGACCAACGGCATCGTCTGGGCACTGGCCGAGGCGAACGACACCGTCTTCGTCGGCGGCACCTTCTCGCAGGTGCGGCCGCCCGAGGGCGGCTCCGGCACTCCGCGGAGCGCCGTCAACTTCGCCGCGATGAACGCGGCGACGGGTGCGCCCACCGACTGCACCCTGTCCTTCACCGTCGGCAGCGGCACCGCGACCGTACGGGCCCTGGCCGTCTCGCCGGACAAGAAGACGCTGTACGCGGGCGGCTACTTCGGCGCGGTCAACGGCACCCCGGTCAGCAGCCTGGCCGCCATCGACATCGCCACCTGCACCCCGAAGGCGTCGTTCACGCCGTCCTTCCCGGCCACGGTCCGCGCGCTCGCCGTCACCGACACGACCGTCTACGCGGCCGGCGACTTCGGCACCGTCGAGGGCCAGACCCGCCAGCGGTTCGCGGCGGTCACCGCCACCACCGGCGCGCTGCTGCCGTTCACCGCGAACGCCGACGAGCCGGGCCGCGCGATCGAGGTCACCCCGGACGGGCAGCACGTGCTGCTCGGCGGTGACTTCTTCTCCGTCAACGGGGCCAACTCGCACGCGCTGGCCGTCGTGAACGCCACCACCGGCGCGGTGACGAAGGCGTACCCGAGCGGCTGGATCCCCACCAACTCCGTGGTCAAGGACATCGACACGGACGCGACCGGCTTCTACACCGGCAACGAGGGCACCGGCGGCGGCGTCTTCGACGGCCGGATCGCGCTCAACCTGAGCGACTTCGAGCAGCGCTGGCGCGACACCTGCCTCGGCGCGACCCAGGCCGTCGAGTCGTACCAGGGCGTGCTGTACAGCGCCTCGCACGCGCACGACTGCTCCAGCGTGGGCGAGTTCCCCGACGGGCGCCGCTACCACCTGCTGGCCCAGCCGACCACGTCCACCGGCAAGCTCGGCTGGTTCCCCGACACCAACGACGGCGGCTCCCCGCCGGAGGTCGAGGGCATCGGCCCGCGCGTCATGGCCGTCTCCGGCACCGGCACCACCAAGTACCTGTGGGTCGGCGGCGAGTTCACCACCGTCAACGGCGCCGCGGCGCAGGGTCTGACCCGCTTCGCCACCGGCCCGGACACCGGCGCGCCGACCGTCCCGGTCGCCAGCGCCGCGGCGGTCACCCCGAACGCGGTGCAGGTCCGCTGGCGCTCCAGCCTGGACCTGGACGACAGCAAGCTGACCTACAAGGTGTACCGCAACGGCTCGGCCACCCCGATCCACACCATGGACGGCGACTCGCTGTACTGGTCGCGGCCGCAGGTCTCCTTCAAGGACACCGACGTGACGCCGGGACAGACCTACAGCTACCGGGTCACCGCCAGTGACGCGGACGGCAACACCAGCGCGCTCTCCGCGACGGCGACGGTCACCGTCCCGACCTCGGCCGAGCCGTACGCCTCCCGGGTCGTCGCCGACGGCGCGAGCCTGTACTGGCGCTTCGACGAGTCCACCACCCCGTACGCGGCGGACTCCTCCGACGGCAACAACAGCGGTCTGTACGTGAACGCCCCGACGCTGCGCCAGACCCCGGCGGCGGTCACCGGCCCGTCGACCGCGGTCCAGCTCAACGGCACCGACGAGCAGATCTACAGCGACAAGCGGCAGAACGTGACCGGCGCGTTCACGATCGAGACCTGGTTCAAGACCACCACCACCCGTGGCGGCAAGCTCATCGGCTTCGGCAACCGGACCACCCGCAACAGCAGCGACTACGACAAGCACCTGTACATGACCAACACCGGCCAGCTGGTGTTCGGCGTGTACAGCGGCGGCACCCGGACGCTGTCCACCCTCGGCTCGTACAACAACGGCGCCTGGCACCACGTGGTCGGCACCCAGGGCCCCGGCGGCATGACGCTGTACGTGGACGGCCAGAAGGTCGCCTCCAACTCCGTCTCCACGAACCAGCAGTACGCCGGGTACTGGCACGTCGGCGCGGACAACCTGAGCGGCTGGCCGCTCCGTCCGACGAGCACCTTCTTCGCCGGCCAGATCGACGAGGCCGCGGTCTACCCGAGCGCGCTGACGGCCACCCAGGTCGCCCAGCACTTCAGCCTCGCCAAGGCCCCGGCCGACACGGTCTCGGTGGTGACCGCCACGGACGACACGTACGCCAACGCGGGCGCCCCGTCCACCAACTACGCCACCTCCAGCTCCCTCGCGGTGCGCGGCACCTCCGCGTACGAGAGCTACCTGCGCTTCACGCTGCCGTCGGCCCCGGCCGGCAAGGTGCTGAAGAGCGCCCGGCTCGCGGTGAAGACCACCACGATGACCGGGGCGGGCTCGGCCGACAGCGTGTCGATCGTGCCGGTGAGCGGCGCGTGGACGGACACCACGCTGACGTACAACGACCGTCCCGCGCTCGGTTCCGGGACGCTGGGCACGCTGACCGGCGCGACCGCGGAGTCGACGGTCTACTCCGCCACCCTGGACACCGCGAAGCTGTCCGCGGCGCTCGGCGGCGCGTACAGCATGGCGCTGACCGGCACCGGCACCGACCCGCTGTGGCTGTGGTCCTCCGAGGCCGCGGCCGGGGAGGGCACCCCGCAGCTGGTGCTCACCTTCGGCGCCCCGTAGTCCCGGCGCCGCGCAGCACGCACCGACACGAATGCGGGGCCCGGCCTGCCGGGCCCCGCATTCCACGTACCACGGGAGTTCCCCATGCCTCGTCCCCTCCACCGCCGGCCGACGGCCGTCGCGGCCCTGCTGGCCGCCGCGCTCCTGACGGCCTCGGGCTGCTCGTCCGACGCCGGGAAGTCCGACGCGAAGGGCCCGCGGACCACGCACAGCCCCGCCGTCCCGGACCGGCAGATCGAGACCGAACCCACCGCGCCCGCCGCGTCCCCGTCGGCCCTGCCCAAGGACCAGGCGCTGCCCGACGGCGAGATCAAGCCGGTCACCGGCTCGTTCACGCAGAAGCAGAAGGAGTACCTGAGCGGCCGGGTGCCCAAGTCCATGGACCCGGCGGCGGTGCTGCAGACGGGCGAGGAGTCCTGCCAGCGCATCGCCCGCACCGCCAAGCGCGACAGGGACGCCGCGGTCGGCGCGATCATCGCGGGGGACGTCCCGGACGCCAAGGGCGCGATCGAGCACCTGTGCCCGGAGCAGAAGCCGCTGCTGGCCGTCGCCGCGACGGGCTTCCCCGACGGCACGGTCACGCAGCCGAAGCCGGGCGCCTACCGGGCCCTGACCACCGACCCGGCCTGCACCTGGCGGGCGCTGGGCAGCAACGGCAAGGTGCTCGCCTCCGGCCCGTCGACCGGCGCCGACGGGCCCGTGAAGGCCACGGTCCCGTCGGGCACCCGCGAGTTCGTCTCGACGAGCTGCTACGCCTGGCTGCCCGCGTAGGGCGCCGTCAGCGGCCCGAGCCGTACCGCGTCGCCGTCCCGTACACGTCGAGCAGCGTGTCGAGGACGGCATCCATCGAGAACGCCTCCGCGGCCAGCTTCCGGGCCGCCGCGGAGGCGGCCTCGTTCCCGGCCGGGTCCAGCAGGTCGAGCACGGCCGCCGCGAGTCCGTCGGCGTCCTCCACGACCCGGCCCGCGCCCGCCCCGGAAATGTCCCGGGCCAGCCCGTTGGACGTGGTGACCACGGCGGGTGTGCCCACCGACAGGGACTCCAGGACGGACATCGGGAACGGCTCGTCCACCGACGGCAGCACGTACACGTGCGCCCGGCGCAGTTCCTCCAGCATCCGCTCCGACGACAGCGGCCCCGGCCGCTCGATCCGGTCCTCCAGGCCCAGTTCGGCGATGAGCGCGTCGACGCCGGCCCGCTCCCCCTCGTCGGGGCCCGCGAGCACGAACCGCGCGTCCGGGTGCCGGCGCAGGATCTCCGGCACGGCCGCCACGAAGTCCCGCGGCCGCTTGCGGGCCTGGAGCCGGGCCGCGTACAGGACGCGCGGCGGCCCGGACGGGGCCGGGCGCGGCTCCTGGGCGGGGACGCCGTTCACGAGGCGCACGGACTGCTCCAGGACGTCGCCCACCACCGCGTCGAGGCCCTTGCGCTCGTGCCCGGTCAGGTACAGCACGGCGGAGGAGCGGCGCAGCACCCGGCGTACGGCGACGGCGTCGAGGACCTTGGCGAGCAGCCGCTCGCTGGGGTCGACCATGCCGTGCGTCTGCAGGACCAGCGGCCGGCCGGCGCGCAGCGCGGCCAGCGCGACGGGCAGGGTGACGAGGTCCCGCGCGAGGTGGACGTGGACCACGTCCGCGTCGCGGACCAGGCCGTGCGCCCCGGCGAGGAGCGCGGGCGAGGTGATGCCGCTGAAGCCGAGCGGCAGGATCGAACGGGCCTGGTGGAGGCGGGCGGGCACGCCCTCGATCTCCGTCGGCAGCGGCCCGTCGAAGCCGTCGCCGAGGGCGACGAGCCGGGCCGTGTGGCCGCGCCCGATCAGCCCCCGGCAGAGGTTGAGCGCCACCCGGACCGGGCCGCCGAAGGCGTGGGTCGGGCTGTGCAGCGTGACGGCGTGGAGGACCCTCAGCGGGCGGGCGGCGCTCATGCCGGCACCGGGAGGGGCTTGCGGCCGTCGGCGGTGTGCAGGGTCAGCTCCGGAAGGTCGCGGTGGAGGGTCGTGCCGGCCGCGACGACGGCGTGCCGGCCGACCGTGACGCCGGCGAGGACCGTGGCGCGGGCGGCGATCCAGGCGCCGTCCTCCACGGTGATCGGCGCGTTGCGGTAGCGGAAGTCGGCGGCCCGGTGGTCGTGGCTGCCGGTGCACAGCAGCGCCTCCTGCGAGACGCAGACGTGCGCGCCGAGCGTGACCGGCTCCAGGTTGAGCAGCCAGGCGCCCTCGCCGATCCAGGTGTGGTCGCCGACGGTCAGCTTCCACGGCCACAGGACGCGGACGCGGTGCCGGATCAACACCCCCTCGCCGATCGTCGCCCCGAACGCCCGCAGCAGCGCCACGCGCAGCCGGGCCGGGCAGAACCACGCCATGAACAGCGTGTTCATCACCGCGAACCAGAGCGCCTGGATCAGCTTCGAGCGGCCCTTGTCGTAGCCGGCCAGTGTGAAGGCCGGGAGATTCCGCATCAGTTCACCCCCATCGGCGCCTCCCCTGACGCCGAGGCGTTCAGACTATCGGTTGACGCAGGGTGACAGGGGGGTCGTCGGTAGACTGCGCGGGGGTGACTTCTCCGGGGGCGGGGATCACGGGAGTTCGGGGGGCTGCATGGCGACGGACGTGCGCGGGACGGCCGGGACCGGCGCGGACGGCGGCGGTACGGGGACGACGCAGCCCGTTCCGCCGATGCTGCTCGCCCCGCCGGTCAAGCCGCGCACGCTGCTCTCCCGCGCCCTGTCGATCCCGCTGGTCCTCGGCCTGACGGTGTTCATGCCGCTGCTGGTGGCGGTGCAGCCCGGCGCGGGCGTCCACGACGCCGCGTACTACCTGCAGATCGCGCTCACGATGTACGCCGGCGCGCGGCTCTCGGCGATGATCCTTACCAGTCGGCGCAAGCTGCTCCAGGGCTCGTTCTGGCTGTTCGTCTACATGGCGATGGGCGTCGCCCCGCTCGCCCAGGCCGTGCTCGGCCGGGTGCCGACGCCGGTGGTCGGCCCGCGGTCGGACCTGACCGCGGCGGTGGCGCTGATCCTGGTCGGCTGCGCCGCCTTCGACGTCGGCTCGCTGCTGGCCCGCGGCCGGCCGAACCGGGCCTCGCGCGCCGAGGAGCGCCCGGCGCTGGTGCACCGGCGCCGGCTGCAGCTGCTGGTGCTGCTCGCGTTCGCGGGCAGCGGGCTGTTCGTGGTGAAGCTGGGCGGTCCGGCGGTGTTCTTCTCCAGCCGGCAGGAGATCATCGCCGGCATCGAGGAGGCGGGCGTCTCGCAGGCCGACTCGCAGGCGGGGCAGGCGTTCCTGCGCGGTTTCGGCACCGTGCCGGCGCTGATCGCGCTGCTGGTGTACGCGCGTTGGCTGGTCACCTCGCGGTGGGCCCGTGGACGGCCGTCGGTGATCGCGGTGTTCCTGTCGCTCGTGGCGCTGAACCTGGTGGTCAACAACCCGATCTCGAACCCGCGGTACTGGTTCCTGACGGTGATGTTCGCGCTGCTGTTCACGGTCTTCCCGAGGAGCGCGGCGATGTACCGCTCGGCGCTGAGCCTCGGCGTGGTGATGGCGCTGATCGTGTTCCCGTTCTCGGACCGCTTCCGCTACGACGAGAAGAACTACAAGCCGGTCGAGACGACGTCGGTGCTGGAACCGCTGGCGATGAAGGACTACGACCAGGTCGGCATGTTCGCCAACACCATCACGTTCGTCGAGTCCGGGGCCCGGCACCGCTACGGCCGGCAGCTCGCCGGTTCGGTGCTGTTCGCGGTGCCCCGGTCGGTGTGGGCGGGCAAGCCGCGCGACACGGGCGTGATGGTCGGCCAGTGGATGGGCGCGGTGAACACGAACCTGTCCTCGCCGATCTGGGCCGAGCTGTGGATCGACTTCGGCGCGGTCGGGATGGCCGGCGGTCTGACGGTGCTCGGATACGCGGCGGCGCGGGTGGACCGCAGGTTCGCCCGGCGCGGCACCCGGCGCGCGCCGCCGGGCAGCCTGATCTCGGTCGTGGTGCCGCTGGTCGCGGGCTACTCGTTCATCCTGTTGCGGGGGCCGCTGCTGCAGGCCTCGGGCCGGGTGGCGATCGCGCTGATCTGCATCCTGCTGATCACCACCTGGCGTCAGGACAAGCGCGCGCTGCTGCGCTGAGGGTCCGCCGTCGCGGGCGCGGACTCCTCCGGGTGGGTACGGGCGACCCGCGTCCAGGCGGCGGCCGCCTTGAGCGCGGAGCCGGCCGCGAGACCCCAGGCCGCGCCGAGGACCCCGGCGACGGCGTACCCGCCGAGCATCAGGGCGACGGACAGCAGCGAGAAGACGACCTGCACGGACAGCGTGGCCTTCGGGCTGAGGACCCGCAGGGTGACCAGGGCGCAGGTGCCGAGCGCCATCACCGCGTACTGCGCTCCGCTCGCCGGGAGCAGTCCGGAGGCCGCCTGCCAGGTGGCGCCGAGCAGTTCGCGGCCGTACCGGTCGGGCAGGGCCGCGAGCGCGGCGGACCAGCCGCTCGCGACGAGGCAGAGCACGGCCCCGAGCGCGACGGCGGCCCGGATCGTGCCCCGGCGGCTCCCGGCCCTGCCGAGGAGCGGCGGGCCGAAGGTGTTGACGGAGAGGAACAGCACGTTGAGCGGGCCGAAGAGGGTCGTCGCGCCGCGCAGCGCGCCGACCGCGAGCGGCGCGGCGAACAGGCCGAGGCCGAGCACCGCGAGCTGACTGGAGCCCTGCCCGACGGCGTACTCGACGACGAAGCGCCGGCCGAGGTGGTCGCGCCGCAGCAGCCGCCGTACGTCGCCCCGGTGGCCCCGCAGGTACGGGCGGGCCAGCAGCAGGCCCAGCAGGACGGCGGGCAGGGCGGCGAACCCCCAGACGAGGACCAGCCGGGCGGCGCCGGACGACGCGGGCTGGAGGAGCAGGGCGGGCAGCACGCAGCCGAGGCGCAGCAGGTCGGCGGCGAGGGCCTTGTCCGGGCGGCGCAGCGCGGAGAACGCGTAGCGCAGCGCGTCCTGGAGGAGCGTCACGGGCAGGACGGCGCCGAGGGCGAGGAACGCCCGTCCGGTGCCGCCGCCGAGCAGGGCGCCGAAGGCGGCGAGCAGCAGGCCGGCGGTGACGGAGGCGAGGGCGGTGAAGGCGAGGGAGGAGCGGGCGGCGGCGCCGACGGCCTTGTCGTCGCCGCGTTCCAGGACGAGCGTCTGGCCGACGTGGGCCATGTTCAGGCCGAGCAGGACGCCGAAGGTGATCTGGACGAGGGCGAAGTCGGCGAAGCCGGCCGCCGTGGAGACGCGGGCGGCGACGAGCACGCAGGCGATGTTGGTGAGGCTGGACGCGGCCTGGTCGAGGACCGAGGCCGCGACCGTGACCGCGCGTCTCACCGTTCGCCCGCGTGGAAGTCCTCGGCCCGCAGCGAACGCAGCGCCACGGTGTCGGAGTTCTCGCCGCCCCAGACCCGCGGGTCGGGGCCGGCCTCGGGCTCGTACTCGTCCTGCTCCTCGGGCTGCCGCGGCCGGGCCGGCTTGCCCCGGCCGCCGCGCCGGCCCTGCGGGGCGGCGCTCTCGGCGGGGGCCGCGCCGCCCTGGGCCGGCGGCTGGGCGGGGTCCTTCGCGCCCTTGCCGGGCTTGGCGCCCTTGCCGGACTTCGCGGCCTTGGCGGCCTTCGCGCCACGCCGGCCGGACGGGGTGAACATGACGGCGCCGAGGACGGTGCCGCCCGCGCCGCCGATGAGTTCGCGGATGCGCTGGAGGTCGGCGCGGTGCACGCTGCGCGGATCGCAGACGATGAGGACGCCGTCGACCCGGTCGACCAGGGCCAGCGCGTCGGCGTAGGCGAGGACGGGCGGGGCGAGGACGACGACGGTGGAGTTCGGCGAGTCGGCCTCGGCGATCAGGCGGCTCGTCCGGGGCGAGGTGAGCGCCCGCGCCACGTTGCGGACCCGTTCGCCGGGGACCAGCCCGAAGGAGCCGGATTCGCCGGCGTCGACGGAGAGCCGGCGGCGGCCGGGCCAGCCGCTGTCGTCCGCCTCGGCGGGGGCGCTCCAGCGGGGCGCGTCGGTGGTGTTGGCGCGCAGGAGCCCGGCGAGGGACGGCGTCCGCAGGTCGGCCTCGATGAGCAGGACGTCCTTGCCGGTCTCGGCGAAGGAGGCGGCCAGGTTGGTGGCGACGGCGGCCGCGGCCTCGCTGGTGCCGCGCGGGGCGACGACGAGGAGCCGCCGGCGGTCGGCGAAGCGCTGGTCGTAGGCGAGCCGGAAGGCGACGGAGCGGAACTCCTCGCCCACGCGGGGGTCGTTGTGGTCGCCGGCCAGCAGGGTCTCGGTGGCGCCGCGCGGCAGGGTGCCGAGCACGGGGGCGCGGACGGCGCGGGCGACGTCGCCGGCGGAGCGCGGCGAGGGGTCGAACACCAGCCGGACCCAGGCGGCGAGCAGGCCGAGGGCGACGCCGACGAGCGCGCCGAGGCCGAGGCTCATGGGCAGGCTGGGGCCGTCGGAGTAGCCGGGTGCTGTGGCGGTGCGGATGACGGTGCCGGCGGACATGTCGAGCGCCTTCAGGCCGCTGACCCGGCCTTCGAGCTCGATCATGCGGTTGGCCAGGTTGGTCTTGATGCCGTACTCGGCGTCGCGGGCCGCGCCGGCGGGCATCCGGTCGACGACCTTGACCTGCTTGTCGTGCTTGAGCGCCGCCTCGTCGAGCTCGTTCTTGAGCCCGTCGAGCATCTTGGCGCGGATGGCGGTCCACTGCTTCTCGCGCAGTTCCAGGTACGCCTGGGTCATGGCGTTGGCGCGGTCGGCGGCGGCCTGCGGGTTGTCGGCGGTGTAGCTGAACTGCAGGACCTGGCTCTGCGGCGGGTTGGTGACCTGGAGGTCCTTCTGCAGCTTGCCGATGGTGCCGGTCCAGCCGAGCTTCTTCGCCGCGGCCTCGGCGACGCTGCTGCTGAGCGCGGTCTGCCGTTCGGAGCCGACGTTGAGCGTCTTGTCCTGCGAGATGCTGGGGTTGAAGGGGTCGTTGACGGGGGCGCGCAGCACCACCTGGCTGGTCGCGACGTACGTGTCGGCGTTGCTGAGGCCGAACCAGACGCCGCCGAGCAGGCCGATGCCGACGCCGGCCCCTATGACCGCGCGGTAGCGCAGCAGCTGCTTGAACTGGTCGCGCAGCAGCTCCGGTTCGTCGTCCTCCACCGCCGCTCCGTGCAAGTTGCTCACGTGCTCGGCACCCCCATGGCCTCGTCGATCAGTGCGTCGATCCGGGCCAGTCCGGCCGCCCGGGTGAGATGGGCCTCCACATGGCGGGGCCCCTGGGCGCCGAGCGCGTCGGCAGCGACCGGATCGTGCCCGAGTCTACGGACCTCGGCGAGCAGCGCGTCGGGGTCCTCGGGTGCGACGAGGACGCCGGCTCCGGAGCGGAGCACTTCCTGGGCGGTGCCGCCTTCGGCGGCAACGGAGGCGACGACGGGCCGGGCGGCCGCGAAGTAGGAGGTGAGCTTGGAGGGGACGCTCATGTCGAGCACCGAGGCGCGCTGGGTGACGGCGAGGACGTCGGCGGCGGCGAGCACGTCGGGGAACTCGTCGTCGCCGACGGGCTCCAGGAAGTCGAGGTTGGGTATGCCCGCGCCGAGCTGCTCCAGGTGGGCGCGCTGGTTGCCGTCGCCGAGCAGGACGACGCGGACGGCCGGGTCGCGGCGGGCGGCCTCGACGAGGACCTCCAGGCCCTGCTTGAGCCCCATGTTGCCGGAGTGCAGGACGACGGTCTCGTCGCCCCAGCCGAGCCGGGCGCGGGTCTTCTCGCGGGGCGTCGACGGGCTGGAGACGTGCGACCAGTTGGGCACGAGCCGGATGCGTGCGGGGTCGACGCCCATGGCGGCGACCTTGTCGACGAAGGTCTGGTGGATGACGCCGACGAGGGTGGCCCGGCGCAGCGCGTACGTCTCGGCCCGCGCGGCCAGGGCGGCGGCGCGGTCGCCGCCGCGGATGCCGCTCTGCGCGGCGGCCGCGCCCATCAGGTCCTGGACGACGGGCACGTACGGGACGCGCCAGCGGGCGGCGAGCCGGGCGCCGATGATGCCGCCGGCGAGGCTGGGCATCTGGGCGAGGACCGCGTCGGGCCGGGCCATGGCGGGCGGGGCGACGAGTCCGTGCGCGAGCACGCTCGCCTCGAACGCGGCCCGCTTCAGGGCCGTCTGGCGCGGCGGCACGGTGTGGCGGCGGCGGTGGACGACGACGCCCTCGCGCTGCTCGGTGCGGCGCCAGACGCCGGCGTAGGCGGGGTCGAGCGACCAGGAGGGGTAGTGCGGCATGCCGGCGAGCACGTGCGTCTCGTGGCCGGACGCGGCCCAGTGTTCGGCGATCTGCGTCGCGTACGGGCCGATGCCCGCGTGCTCCGGCGCGTAGTTGGTGGACACCATCAGCAGACGGCGCCGTGCCCTCGCCCCCGTGGTCCCGGTGCCGTCGTTCCCCACCGCATGCGTCACGCGTCGTGCCCTCTCCCCCGGACGTGAACCCCACCTCACCCTAATCGTTCATCCGGTCTGAACGGAATGTGCACGCTATCGTCGGTATCTCCATCGCGCTGGGGAGCGCGATCAGTTGGGGGAAGTCCATGATCGTGGGGGGAATCCATGACCGCTGACCGTCCGTATCGCGTGGGTTATGCGCCCGGCGCGTACGACCTGTTCCACATCGGCCACCTGAACATCCTGCGGCACGCCCGCAGCCGCTGCGACTATCTGGTCGCCGGTGTGGTGTCCGACGAGATGGCGGAGTTGGCGAAGGGCCGCCGGCCGATGATTCCGCTGGTGGAGCGCCTGGAGATCGTGCGCAGTGTGAAGTACGTCGACGCGGCGTTCGTGGAGACGGTGCCGGACAAGCTGGAGACCTGGAAGCAGGTCCGGTTCGACGTGCTGTTCAAGGGCGACGACTGGCGGGGCACACCGAAGGGCGACAAGCTCGAGAAGGACTTCGCGGACGTGGGCGTGGAGATCGTGTACTTCCCGTACACGGTGCACACGTCGAGCACGCAGCTGCGGCGGGCGCTCGACCTCCTGACGCAGGAGGCCGAGCCGGGGCCGGCGGGTGCGCTCAGCGAGGGGCTGCGTTCAGTTCCCGGTACCACTTCGTGAGGAAGGCCAGCAGGAACAGCGCGCTCGCGACGCCGAGCGCGCTGTAGGCCCAGCGGAACAGTCCACCCCCGCCGAGCAGCAGGAAGACCAGGCAGAACACGCCGTGGTCGACGGGGAGCAGGGCGACGGCGCGCAGCGTGGAGGGCTGCGGCGCCGGGCTGCCGGGTGCGGGCTTCGGCTTGAGCTTCTCGGTGAGCAGTCCGCCGAAGAAGGTCACGACGGTGGCGAGCTGGAAGCCGAGCGGGACCAGCAGCCAGGCGTCGTCGGTGGTGCCGAAGTGCTCGCGGCCCCGGTAGAAGGCGATGAGCACGGCCGTGTGCAGGGCGGTGAGTTTCGCGCAGTCCACGACGTGGTCGAGCCACTCCCCCACGGGGCTGCCGCCGCCGCGCAGGCGGGCGAGCTGGCCGTCGGCGGAGTCGAAGGCGAAGCCGACGGCGAGGCCGAGCCAGGCGAGGACGCCCAGGGTCCAGGAGGGGCTGCCGAGCGCGAGTCCGGCGACGGCGGAGAAGCTGAACAGGGCGCTGATGAGCGTGACCTGATTGGGAGTCAGTCCGAGCGCGTACGCTCCGGCGGCGAGGTAGCGGCCGGCGGGGCGGTTGACGAAGCGGGAGTAGAGCGAGACGCCCTTCGCCGACTTCTGTGCGGTTCTCAGCTCGGACAGTGCGGTCCCAACGGTTCCCATGGCCCCCCCGGGTCTCAGGCGTGCGGTATCGGGACATCATCGCAGCAGGCGCGGGGGTGCACGGGGTGTGACCGCCGGTTCGGGCCGAGACCCGCCTACGATGGGCGGATGAGCGGGAGCGGGAATGCGGCAGGTGCGCACGGTGTGCAGGAGCGTGCGACCGGGGAACGGCTGGATGTCGCCGCCTCCGTCCTGGCGCTCCTGGCCGACCGGACCCGGCTGGCGCTCCTCGCCGAACTGGGCCGGGGCGAGGCGGACGTGACGACCCTGACCGAGGCGTGCGGGGCGGCCCGCCCGTCGGTGAGCCAGCACCTGGCGAAGCTGCGGCTGGCGGGGCTGGTGAGCACGCGCAAGGACGGGCGGCGGGTGGTGTACGCGCTGCGCCACGGCCATCTGCGCCGGCTCGTGGACGAGGCCCTCAACGTGGCCGACCACCAGATCGGGGCGCTTCCGCCGCACGACTGAGACGCCTGACCGGCGGGGCGCCGGCCTCCCCTACATGTGCACACGTGCGCACATGTTGAGTACGATGGTGGCGTGTCCGCCCTGCTGCGCCACCGCGTCTACCGTCGCCTGTTCGCGGCGCAGGTCGTCGCCCTCACCGGCACCGGCCTGGCCACCGTCGCGCTGAGCCTGCTCGCCCACGACCTGGCCGGCGCGGACGCCGCCGCCGTCCTGGGGACCGCGCTGGCGATCAAGATGGTCGCGTACGTGACCGTCGCCCCCGCCGTCGGCGCGCTCGCGCATCGCGTACCGCGCCGCGCCCTGATGGCGGGCACGGACGTGATCCGGGCCGGGGCCGCGCTCGCGCTGCCGTTCGTCACGGAGATCTGGCACGTCTACGCCCTGATCCTGCTGCTCCAGGCCGCCTCCGCCGCGTTCACGCCCGCCTTCCAGGCGACGGTCCCGCAGGTCCTGCCCGACGAACGCGACTACACCCGGGCCCTGTCGCTGTCCCGGCTCGCCTACGACCTGGAGAGCCTGCTCAGCCCGCTGCTGGCCGCCGCGCTGCTGCTCCTGGTCCCGTACCCGTGGCTGTTCGCCGGCACGACGGCCGGGTTCCTCGGCTCGGCCGCGCTCGTGGTGTCGACGGCCCTGCCGCGCCCGAGGCCGGACGGGGCGTCCGGCGAGCCCGGGGGCGCGTACGCCGGGGCGGGCGCGGGCGTGCGGCTGTTCCTGCACACGCCGCGGCTGCGGGCGCTGCTCGCCCTCGACCTGGCGGTGGCGGCGGCCGGCTCGCTGGTGTTCGTGAACACGGTGGTGCTGGTGCGGAACCACTTCCGGCTCCCCGCCGAGGCGCTGACGCTCGCGCTCGGCGCGTACGGGGCCGGCTCCCTGGCCGCCGCCCTGCTGCTGCCGAGACTGCTGGGGCGCGCCGGCGACCGGGCGGTGATGCTCGGGGCCGCGGCCGCGCTGCCCGCGCTCCTCGCGGGGGTCGCGGCGCTCACGGCGAGCCCGCCGGGCGGCGTCACCTGGGCGGCGCTGCTCGCGGCCTGGGCGGGGCTGGGGGCGGCCTGCTCCGCCGTGCTCACGCCCGCCGGGCGGGTGATCCGGCGCTCGGCGGCGGAGGCGGACCTGTCGGCCGCGTTCGCCGCGCAGTTCTCCCTCTCGCACGCCTGCTGGCTGCTGACGTACCCGCTGGCGGGGTGGCTCGGGACGGCGGCCGGAGTGCCCGTCACCACGGCCGTGCTCGGCGGCCTGGCGCTGGCCGGCACGGGCGCGGCCGCCCTGGCGTGGCCGCGCCGCGACCCCGCCCGGCTCGACCACGTGCACGCCGACCTGCCGGCCGGGCATCCGCACCTGGCGGGGGCGCGGCCGACCGGGGCGGGCTGGCGGCACGGGCACGCGTACGTGATCGACCGGCACCACCGGCGCTGGCCGGAGGGCGCTTCGGGCTGAGCGCGTCGGGGCCGCGCCGGCGTGCGCGTACCGGGCGGCGGGGGTGGCGGGGGCGGCCGGGGCCATGCCCGGAGTGCGCCTCCCGGGCGGCGGGGGTGGCGGGGCGGCCGGCTGGGTACGGCGGGGCGGCGGGGCGCGCCCGGCTTGCGCGTCACGGGCGGCTGGGCAACGGTCGGTCGTATGGGAACGCGCGGGGAGGGTCTCCGGGACACCGGGATCCTGATCGACATCGACGGCGTCCTCACGGTGTCCTGGGAGCCGCTGCCGGGGGCCGTCGAGGCGATGACGGCGCTGCGGGACGAGGGGTACCGGCTCGCGCTGGTCACCAACAACACCTCCCGCACCCGGGCCTCGATCGCGGCGCGGCTGGCCGGGCTCGGCTTCCCGGTCGGCCCGGACGACGTGCTCACCGCGCCGGCGGCCACGGCCGCGTACCTGCGCGCCCATCACCCGGACGCCCGCTGCCTGCTGCTGACGACCGGGGACGTCACCGGCGACCTGGACGGGGTCACGCTCGTGGAGGACGGCGAGGACCCCGAGGTGGTGGTGCTCGGCGGCGCGGGCGAGGCGTTCACGTACGAGGCGCTGAACCGCGTCTTCCGGTATCTGGACGAAGGCGCGCGGCTGGTGGCCATGCACCGGAACCTGTACTGGCGCACGGCGGGCGGCCTCGACCTGGACACCGGGGCGTTCCTGCTGGGCCTGGAGCGGGCGGCCGGAGTGGAGGCGGTGGTCACCGGCAAACCGGCGGCGGCGTTCTTCGGCGCGGCCCTGGAGCGTCTGGGCGTCGGCGCGGAGCGGGCGGTGATGGTCGGGGACGACGTGGAGTCGGACGTGCTGGCCGCGCAGCGCGCCGGGATCACCGGAGTGCTGGTCCGCACCGGCAAGTTCCGCCCGGAGGCGCTGCGCGCGGCGGACGGCACGCCGGACCACGTCGTCGACTCCTTCGCGGACCTGCCCGCGCTGCTGGACGGTCTGTGATGGCCCGGGTGAGGGTGCGGGACGGCGAGCTGGTCGTCCGCCTCGCCTGGTGGGAGCGGCTGGCCGCGCGGCGCGGCGACCTCCGCGTGCCCCTCGCGGACCTCCGCCAGGCGTACATCGAACCGGACTGGTGGCGTGCGCTGCGCGGCGGGCGGGGGCGCGGGCTGTGGATCCCCGACCGCGTGGCCGTGGGCGTACGGGAGCTGCCGATGGCGCGGGACTTCACGGCCTTCCGGCCCGGCCGCCCCGTGCTCTGCCTGAACTTCCGCCCGTCGGCCGAGTTCGGGCGCATCGCGGTCCAGGACCCGCACCAGGACGACGTCCTGCGGACGCTGACCCCGTACACGACGGACCCGGGCCCGTATCCGCCCGCCGTGCGGTGATGTCTTCTGCTCGGTGAACGTGCGGTGCGCCGCCAGGAGTTCCCGTTCCGGCTGTGACATTCCGCCGTCCTGGCACGCCTTCCCGCCGGGCCTCTCACCTGCGCATACTCCAGGACCGCCGCGCCCCGGACCACGCCGGGCGCGCGCCGATCGAACGGAGTTGAGGACACTGACGACGTCGCGCACGGTCTCCGCCGCCGCCTCGGGCACCTGGACGCTCGGGGACCTCCCGGTGCACCGGATCGGTTTCGGCGCGATGCGCCTGACCGGCAGCGCCGCCTTCCACGAGGGCGTCCCGAGCGACCGCGCCCGCTCGATCGCCGTCCTGCGCCGGGCCGTCGAGCTCGGCGTGAACCACATCGACACCGCCGCGTTCTACTTCTCCCGGCTGCGCTCCGCCAACGAGCTCATCAACACGGCGCTGGCCCCGTACGGGGACGGCCTCGTGATCGCCACGAAGGTCGGGCCGGCCCGTGACGCCTCCGGCGCGTGGGCCGCGTCCGCCCGGCCCGACCAGCTGCGCGGCCAGGTCGAGGAGAACCTGCGGCAGCTCGGCCGGGACCACCTCGACCTGGTGAACCTGCGCCTCATGGGCCAGGAGTCCCTCAGCGAGCACTTCGGGGCCCTCGCGGACCTCCGCGCCGCCGGCCTCGTCCGCCACCTCGGCCTGTCGAACGCGCGCCCCGAGCACCTGGCACAGGCGCGGGCCGTCGCGCCGGTGGTGTGCGTGCAGAACCGGTACGGGCTCGACGCCCGCGAGGGCGAGGCGATGCTGCGCGCCTGCGCGGAACTGGGGATCGCGTTCGTGCCGTTCTTCTCGATCGCGGGCGCGGGCCGCGAGTCCGGCGCCGTACGGACGGAGCGCGCCGAGGTCCTGGCCGTGGCCCGCGCGCACGGGGCGTCAGCCGCGCAGGTGCGGCTCGCGTGGACCCTGGCACAGGGCGACCACGTGCTCGCCATCCCGGGCACCGGCGATCCGGACCACGTCGCCGACAACGTGGCGGCGGGCGGGCTGCGGCTGACCGAGGACGAGCTGCGGCTCCTGGACGCGATCCCGCACTCCTGACGCGGCCGTCACGGGACGAGGCGCGCCATCGCCTCGACCGGCAGCGACGGGTTCCCCGCCGCCGCCTCCGCCACGTCCTCGCCGGGGTCGGCGAGCAGGGACACCAGGACGTCCGGCGGCAGGGCCGGGTGCCCGGCGGCGGCCGGGCGGGCGCGGGGGTGGGCGAGGCAGGGGGCGAGGGCGGCCGGGGTCGCGTGCGGATGCGTGGCGATCGCCTGGAGGGCCCTGCGCGGCAGGGAGGGCAGGGCCGCCAGGTCGGTCAGGAGTTCCGGGGAGGCGTCCGGGTTGGCGGCGACGGCTGTCGCCGCCGGGCTTCCGAAGCGCCCGAGGATCGCGCGGAGTTGCGCGTCGGTGAGGCCGGGGTGCGGGGCCACCGCGCGCGCCGGCTTCGCGTCGGGGTCCGCGGCCAGCCCGTCGCGCAGATCCGCCGGGAGGTCGCGCCGGAGTGCCGCCAGGAGGCGGGTCTCCGGGGCGTCCGCGCGCGCCAGGTGCTCCAGTTCGTCCCGTGTCGCCGCCGCGACCCGCGGGAGCACGTCCGCACCCAGGCGTGTGCGGGCCGCCACGTCGGCCAGGAGGCCGAGCGGGATCCGCGGGTTGCGGGCCAGGGCGCGGCGTACCTCGGTGTACGGGTCCCGGGCGAGCAGCCGCATCGTCGGCTCGTCGATCGCCGGGTTCGCCGCCACCTCCTCGCGCACGCCCGGGATGTCGTCGGCGGCCAGCCGCGCGCCCGCCTCCGGCGGCAGGTCGTCGCGGGCGGCCAGGGCCGCGCGGCGGAACCACGACGGCGCGTCGGCGAAGCCCGCCGCGGCGGCCGCGGGCGTCGCCGGGTTCTCCAGCGCGGCGAACCGCACGGCGTCCATCGTGTACTCGTGCGTGCCGTCGCAGGACGCGCCCCCGGGCAGGTCGCAGTCCGGGCGCGGGCAGTCCGGGGCATGGACGAACGGCGTCGGCTCGCGGTCGCAGACCTCGCAGCGCTCCGCCGGTGGCAGGCCCTCCCCGGTGAGGAGCGCCGCCAGCGTCTCGGGGGGCGTCACGGGGTTGGTGGCGGCGCCGTGACGCACCTTGGCGTGCGGATGCCGCGCCAGCCGCCCCGCGAGGTCGGGTGACGTGGTCCAGATCGCCACCTCCGCCGCCACCCGGATCTCCGGGTCGGCGAGCAGCGTCTCGATCACGTCCTCCGGCATCCCGGGGCACTCCGCCAGCTTCTCGCGGCGCATCACGTCCGGGTCCCGTGCGAGCAGCCGCGCCCACGCGGCGGTCGACTCCCCCGCCCGGCCCTCCAGCAGGAGCGCGAGCGCCGCCTGGGGCCGCGTCGCCGGGTCGACGTCCGCAGCCGTCAACAACCCCCGGTACGCGAACCCCGCCGCCGTGAGGTCGTCGAACCCGGCCAGGGTCGCGACCTGTTCACGGTTCAGGTCGGTCCGGTCGCCCAACCGCCGCGCCAGCCATGCGTCCGACTCCCGCACGGCGGCCGCGATCAGCCGGTCCAGCAGCTCCGTGGGCAGCGCCGGATTCTCCGCGAGCCCCTCACGTACATGTCTCACCGGGGCATGGTGCCCCATCTCCCCCTACGACTTCACCGCCGTTTCCCGCTGCAGCGCCTCCTCGCCCTCCGTGTCCAGATGCGGAAGGGTCCGGTCCAGCCATCGCGGCGTCCACCAGGCGTGCCTGCCGAGCAGGGTCATCACGGCGGGGACGAGGAGCAGCCGGACCACGGTGGCGTCGATGAGGACGCTCACCGCGAGCCCAAGGCCGAGCATCTTGACCACGATGTTGTCCGAGACGATGAACGCCGCGAACACGCTCACCATGATCAGCGCGGCGCAGGTGATGACCCGGGCCGTGATCTCCAGGGCGTGTGCGACGCTCGCCTTCGCGTCGCCGGTGCGGAGCCACGCCTCCCGCACCCGCGAGAGCAGGAAGATCTCGTAGTCCATGCTCAGGCCGAAGACGATCGCGAACATCATCATCGGCACGTAACTCTCGATCGGCACCTTGCCGTTGACGCCGAGTGCCGGTCCTCCCCAGCCCCACTGGAAGACGGCGACGACGACGCCGTACGAGGCGGCGATGGAGAGGACGTTGAGCACCGCGGCCTTCAGCGCCACGAGCAGGCCGCGGAAGACGATCAGGATGACGAGGAAGGCCAGCGCGACGACGACCGCGATGATCAGCGGCAATCGGCTGGAGACGATGTCCAGGAAGTCGACCTGGGCCGCCGTCGTGCCCGTGACGTACGTCTTCGCCTCCGTGTCGGCGACGGCCTTCGGCAGCACGTCGTCGACGAGGTGGTCGGTGAGCTGCGTGGTCTTCGCGTCCTGGGGGGAGGCGACGGAGTACGCCGTCCCGATGAGCACGTCGCCGTCGGGCGTGGGGCGCAGCGGCGTGATGGAGGCCGCGTCCGGCACGTTCGTCAGGGACTGCTGGAGCCTGGTGGCGAGGTCGGCGCGGTCCGCGGACGGCACGGCGGTCTGGTCGACGACGAGGGTCAGCGGTCCGTTGGCCCCCGGCCCGAACGCCTCGGAGACGAGGTCGTACGCGCGCCGGTCCGTGAAGGACTCGGGATCGGCGCCGTCGCCGATGTGTCCGAGCTGGATGAAGAAGACCGGGAAGGCGAGGATCACGAGGGCGACCACCCCGCACACCAGGAACGACCAGGGGCGCCGCTCCACGCGCCGGGCGTACCGGTGCCACGTGCCGTGGGCCGGCGCGCCGGGTTCCGCGTCCGTCTCCGCGACCGGCTTGCGCACGTGGTACTTGTCGATCCGCCGGCCGGCGAGGCCCAGCATGGCCGGCACCAGGGTGAGCGCCGCGAGGACCGCCGTGACGACGGTGAACGCGGCCGCGAGCCCCAGCTTCCCGATGAACGTGACGCCCGAGACCCACAGCCCGGACAGCGCGATGACGACCGTGCAGCCGGAGACGAGGACCGCCCGGCCGCTCGTCGTGGTCGCGAGGGCCGCCGAGTCGGCGGGATCGTGCCCGTTCATGATGTTCTGCCGGTGCCGCGTGATCAGGAACAGCGCGTAGTCGATGCCGACCCCGAGTCCGATCATGGTGGCGAGGGTGGGCGAGACCGTGCCGAACGTGAACGCGGCCGCCGTCAGGCCCAGCAGGGCCAGTCCGCAGACCGCCCCGATCAACGCGGTGACCAGGGGAAGCACAGCGCCGATGACGCTGCCGAAGCCGATCAGGAGCACCACGATCGCCACCGCGAAGCCGATCGCCTCGCTGCTGCGGTCGTCGGGCTGCGGACGGGCCAGTTCGCCGAGTGAACCGCCGTACTCCACGGTCACGTCGGCGTCCCGCAGCGGCTGCACGGCGGAGTCGACCCCCGTGAGGTAGTCGTCGCCGAGCGTGGAGGGCGGGACGCCGAAACGGATGGTGATGTAGGCGGTCCTGCCGTCGGTGGACAGCGGGCCGGTGTCGGGGGTGCCGGCGGGCGGCGTCTGCGGCGCGGAGCCCGGCGGCGGCAGCGGGTTCTGGACGCTGAGCACGTCGGGCAGTTCCTGCAGCGCGGCGACGGCGGAGTCGACCGCGGCCGCCTCGTCGGTGAGGGGACCGGCGGGCCGGTCGAGCACGATCTGGGCTCCGTAGCCGCCGGCCGCGGGGTCGTGGGCCTTGAGGACGTCCAGGCCCTCCGCCGACTGCACGCCCGGCAGGGAGAAGTTGTCGGAGTACTCCCCGCCGACCGAGCGGTCGAGCGCCTGGAGGCCGCCGACGGCCGCCAGCCAGAGCACGATGACGATGACGAAGTGCCGGGCGCACCAGTGTCCGAGGCGGTACAGGGTGCTCCTGCCCGGTGAGCGGGCGTCCTTCGTGCGGAGGTCGGGTGCGGCGCTTCGTGCGTTCATGTCGTGGCCGTCTCCGTCGACGTGTCCGGCGCGTACGCGTCGTCGTACGCGCGTCCCCGAGCGGAGCGAAGTGCCCCGCGGAGTGCCCACGGCCCTCATCGCCATTGTTCGCCGGGTCGGCCGACCCGGCGACTCGGCGTCGGGGCGCGCACGAGACGACGGTGGACGGGCGCACGGCCGCGTTCGGGCGCGGGAGCGGCGTTCACGGTGACCGGCCCCGACGCGCCCGTACCGCTGGTGCCCGACGCGCGGGCGGCGGAACGGATGCTGTGGGCCGCGTCGGCTTCTGGCAGTCCGTTCGCCCGGGGGCTGCGGTTCGCTGAGGAGTGCAGGCGCCCGGCCGCCCTGGACACCTGGCGTGCCGCCCGATGAGCACGAGCCCCTGCGGGCCGGTCAGGTCCGGGTCACCGGCGCCTGGAGTTCCGTCACCCAGTCGTCGCGGTTCTCGGGGCAGTCCAGGTTGATCTCGCGGGGGTAACCGGTCGACCGGTAGCCGTGGGCGTCGATCCAGCGGGCCAGGGTCTGGGCGGTGGGGAGCACGGTGTCCATCGAGCCGCGGTGCACGATGGTCGCCGCTTCGTCGAGGGGCGGCAGGTCGAGGACCCGGAAGGGGCCGTCCTGGAGCGGGGCGGAGACCTGGACGCCGGCGTGGACGGTGATCCTGCCTCCGCCCTCCGGGGCGTCCTCGTAGGAGGCGATCCCGGGGCCCGTCGGCGTGATGCCCGCCGTCTCCAGGCGGCGGAACAGCTCGTCGTAGAGCGGCCCGATGACCGGGCCGATGTGCTCGGGCCCGAAACTCGCGGCGGTCGCGGTCAGTTCCGCCACCCGGACGGCGGGGACGTTCTTGAGGACGACGTCGTTCGTGGGCATGTGCCCCTCGCTCTCGATCGCTCGGAGCCTCGCCTCGACCTGGACCAGCCGTGCTCGCGCGGCGGCCATCGCGGTCTCCAGTTCGGCCCGCCGCAGCCGCAGCATGCCGCGCAGTTCCCCGGCGCCGACCTTCTCGTCCACGATGTCCCGGACCTGCTGGAGCGTGAAGCCGAGGTCCTTGAGCGCGATGATCCGGTTGAGGCGGGCGAGCTGGGCGGCGGTGTAGTACCGGTAGCCGCTGGCGGGGTCGACGTGGGCCGGACGCAGCAGTCCGGTCGCGTCGTAGTGACGCAGCATCCGGACCGAGACGCGGCCGTGCCGGGCGAAGTCTCCGATGGTGAACATGATGTCTCCGAGTTGACCGCCTGACACGGTGTGAGGGTCAAGAAGGGAGCCCGCGCGGGGAGGACGCCTCCCCGCGCGGGCTCCCGCCCGTGTTACTCAGGCATCAGTGTCGCTCGGGCAGGTCGCGTTCCGCGGGGAGCTGCGTCGAGCGGGGGGTGGACCTGAGGGCGGCCTTGGCGGGCTTGCCGCAGAAGGCGGCCTCCAGGGTGCCGCCGAGGGCCGTGTTCGCCTCGCCGTGGTTGGAGGTGTTGGCGAGGGCGGAGAGGCTGCGGCGGCCGTCGCGGGTCGAGAAGGCGTACGTGTAGTAGCCCTGGACGGTGCCGGTGTGGCCGTAGATCTGGGTGCCGCAGGAGAGGTTGTAGCGGCGCAGGCCCAGGCCGTAGAAGCGGGTGTTCGTGGCGTCCGTCGGCGTCACCGTCGTCATCGCGTCCAGCATGGCCGGGGACAGCAGCCGGCCGCGCATCAGGGCGCTGGTGAACTTGTTGAGGTCGGCCGGGCTGGAGATGAACGCGCCCGCGGACTGCGCCCAGGACACGGTCTGCTCCGTCGAGTCGACGAGCGGCGCGCCGGCCTCGTCGGGGTGCAGGTAGCCGCGGACGTGCAGGCCCTTGATGGTGGTGCTGGGGTGCACGTACGAGGTCTTGGTCAGGCCCAGCGGCTTGATGATGCGCTTCTGGTACGCCTCGGCCACCGGACGGCCCGTCAGCTTCTCGATGAGCATGCCGACGACGACGAAGTTGGTGTTCGAGTACTTGTACGCGACGCCGGGCTCCGTGGTGCGCGGCTTGGCGAGGGAGAGGGCGACGAGCTCCTCGTAGGCGAAGACCTTGTTCCGCACCGCCTCGAAGCCGGGGACGGTGTGCTGGAACATCTCGTCGGTGTAGTCGGCGAGTCCGCTGCGGTGCGTGAGCAGGTGGCGGACCGTGATGCGGTCGTCGGGGAGGAGTCCGGGCAGGTACCGGTTCACCGGCTGGTCCAGCTCCACTCGGCCTTCCTGCACCAGCTGGAGCAGCACCACCGCCGAGAAGGTCTTGCTGACGCTGCCGACGCGGAAGCGGGCGCCGATGTCCATGGGCGCGCCGGACACCTTGTCGCGGACGCCGACGGTGCGGCTCTTCACCCCGTCGGGGCCGGACCAGCGGGCCATGGCGCCCGGTGCGCCCTTGGCCAGGGCGGCGTCGAGCGCGGCGGCGACTCCGGCCATGTCGGGGGCGGGCGTGGGCGCCGGGGCGGGCGCGGGTGCGGGTGCGGGGGCTGCCGCGGCCGCCGGCGCCAGTCCCCCGGCCAGCGCGGCGATCACGGTGACACTCACGGCCAGACGGCGGTGCAGTGACAAGGACACGTTGACTCCTCGGTCTTCCTCGTTCATGGGAGGCGCGTTGCGGTGGTCGGCCGCAGGCACCATGGATCATGAAGGCGGAAGCGGGCGTTCGGTTCCCGACACGCGGAAAACCACCGGGCCCGCCCTCGGTCGAGGACGGGCCCGGTCGTGTTCCGTGGGGCCGATCGTGCCCCGGCGGTCACTTCGTCGTGAGCGCGGTCTCCGTGTGGATGCGGGTGAGCTTCTCGGGGTTGCGGACGTAGTAGAGGGCGGAGATGCGGCCGTCCTCGAAGTCCATCGCCATGACGCCGTCCAGCTCGCCGCCGAGGCGGACCAGCAGCGCCGGGCCGCCGTTGACGACGGTGGGCTCGAAGGCGAGCGCCGCCTCGAACTTGGCGCCCTGCGCGCCGAGGAAGCGGACCACCTTGTCGGCGCCGAGGATGGGCCGGGGCGAGGCCTGCTTGAAGCCGCCGCCGTCGGCCATGAGCACGACCTGGGGGGCCAGGACGTCGAGCAGTCCCTGCAGGTCCCCGGTCTCCACGGCGCGCTGGAAGGAGTCCAGGGCCGCCCGGCTCGCCTGCGGGTCGACCGTCTGCCGCGGCCGCCGGGCGTCGACGTGCTTGCGGGCGCGGTGGGCGATCTGGCGTACGGCGGCTGGGGTCTTGTCGACGGCGGCGGCGATCTCCTCGTAGCCGAGGTCGAAGACCTCGCGCAGCACGAACACCGCGCGCTCGGTCGGGGACAGCGTCTCCAGGACGTGCATGAGCGCCATCGACAGGTTCTCGGCGAGCTCGATGTCCTGGGCCACGTCCGGTGCGGTCAGCAGCGGCTCGGGCAGCCACTGGCCGACGTAGGACTCCTTGCGACGCGACATGCTGCGCAGCCGGTTGAGCGCCTGCCGGGTGGTGATGCGGACCAGGTACGCGCGCCGGTCGCGCACCTGGTCGAGGTCGACGGCGACCCAGCGCAGCCACGTCTCCTGGAGGACGTCCTCGGCGTCGGCGGCGGAGCCGAGCATCTCGTACGCGACGGTGAAGAGAAGGTTCCGGTGGGCGACGAACGTCTCGGTGGCCGCGTGGGCGGCGGACTCGCCGGACCGGACGGCGGCGTACTCGGGCACGTCCCCGTCCGCCGCGGCACGCTCCCGCGCCTCGTCGTCGACCGGTACCTCGGGCACCTCGGGCTCGTCCACTGCGCGTTCCCTTCTCTTCACGTGGTGTCTTTCAGCTCCGGGCCGCGGCCGGGGCCTCGGTCCGGTTCCGGGTCTGGTTCTCGGTCTCGGGGAGTGCCGCGCCCGTCCGCTCGGCGCGCCGCGCCAGCTCCTGCCGCCGGCGCTTCCCCTCCGACTTGGACTTCTTGTGCTCGCGGTACGCGCCGGGCTTGCGGGCCTCGTCCGCGAGCTGCTTGACGGTGGCCCGGCAGATGAACTCCTTGAGCTTCGCCGCGGGCGCGCCCCCGAGGTAGTACGACTTCGGGGTGTCGTCCTTGGCCGCGACCTGGAAGAGGCCGTAGCGGCGGCCGAGGCTCAGGCACTGGCCGGCGAACCCGAAGCCGACCGTCTCGGGCGCCATGCCGTCGAGGCGGCTGAGCACGGTGTCGGCGGCGAGCGCGCCCAGCGGGCCGGCGGCCTGGCAGCTCATCCGCAGCGGCATCCCGGAGGGGGCGGCCGAGTCGCCGGCCGCGACGATGCGGTCGTCGTCCACGCTGGTCAGCGTCTCGTCGGTGAGCAGGCGGCCGAGGGCGTCGGTGGTCAGTCCGCTGCGGGCGGCCAGGTCGGGGACGCCGAAGCCGACGGTCCAGACGGTCACCGCGCTCGGCAGCCGTCGGCCGTCGGCGAGCTCCACGGCGTCGCGGGTCACGGCGGTCACCTTGGCGCCGTCGCCCTCGACGACGGTCACGCCGAGTTCGGCGAGCCGGCCGGCGACGGAGCGGCGGCCGCGCGGGTGCAGGTAGGGGCCGAGCACCCCGCCGCAGACCAGGGTCACCCGGCGGCCCTGTTCGGCGAGCTCGGAGGCGGTCTCGATGCCGGTGGGCCCGGCGCCGACGACGGTGACCGGGGCCTCGGCGGGCGCCTCTTCGAGGACCGGGCGCAGCCGCTCGGCCTCCTCCAGGGCGGCGATCGGGTAGGCGTGCTCGGCCGCGCCGGGCACGCCCGGGTCGGCGCTGCCGCTGCCGACCGCGTACACGAGGTGGTCGTACGCGACGGTGTCGCCGCTCGCCAGGGTGAGGGTGCGCCGCGGGGCGTCGATGCGGTCGACGGTGTCGACGACGAGCCGGACGGCGTCGGACAGCACCTCGCGGAAGTCGACGACGGCGGCGTGGTTGCCGCCGACGAGCTGGTGCAGCCGGATCCGCTCGACGAAGGCGGGGCGCGGGTTGATCAGGGTGACGGCGAGGCCGGCGCGGCGGGTCATGCGGTTGGCGGCCATGACGCCGGCGTAGCCGCCGCCGATGACGACGACCTGGGTGCGCGCGGTGTTCTCGTTCATGGTGTCTCCTCCGGTTCCCCGGTTCGAGGGGGTGTCGGTCTCAAGACACCGGAGGACCGGCTGCTGTGACAGGCGTGACCCGGATCACAGCGGACGTTCCCCCGACCGTCTCCCGTGGCGCGTCCATGATCACGCCCCGCAGGCAGACGGTAGCCGATGATCACCCGAATGGTCGCCGGAAGGCGTTGGGTCTAGTGTCGAGGGAGAGACCAGCTGTCCGGTCAGAGGTGCGCCCGCTCCCCCGCGGCCCCTCAGCGGTGCGGGAGGACGGGGCTGCGAAAGGAGCCTCCCATGACCCGTACTCTGCGAGGCGCGATAGCGGTGGCCGCGGCAGCCGCCCTGAGCCTGGGGCTGGTGGCCACGACGGGAACGGCCCTGGCGGCGGACGACGACGCGGCGGCCGCGAAGCAGGAGATCCGGATCGGGCTGCTGCTGCCGGAGAGCAAGACCACCCGCTACGAGAAGTTCGACCGGCCGTACATCGAGCAGAAGATCAAGGAACTGGCGCCGGACGCGCAGATCGACTACTACAACGCGGCCGAGAGCGCGACCACCCAGCAGCAGCAGGTCAACACCGCGCTCGCCAAGGGCGACAAGGTGCTGATCCTGGACGCCGTGGACGCCAAGTCGATCCAGTCGTCCGTGGAGAAGGCCAACAAGGCCGGCGTGAAGGTCGTCGCGTACGACCGCCTGGCCCAGGGGCCCGTGGACGCCTATGTCTCGTACGACAACCGCAAGGTCGGCCAGCTGCAGGGCCAGGCGCTGCTCGCCGCGCTCGGCGCCAAGGCGAAGACCGGGCAGATCGTGATGCACAACGGCTCCCCCACCGACCCGAACGCCGCCGAGTTCAAGGCCGGCGCGCACTCCGTCCTCGACGGCAAGGTGAAGATCGGCAAGGAGTACGACACGCCCAACTGGGACCCGAACAACGCCAACCAGCAGATGTCCGGCGCGATCAGCGCCCTCGGCAAGGACAAGATCGTCGGCGTGTACTCCGCCAACGACGGTCTGGCCGCGGGCATCGCCACCGCCCTGAAGGCGGCCGGCATGAACGTGCCGCTCACCGGCCAGGACGCCCAACTGGACGCCATCCAGCGGATTCTGCTGGGCACGCAGACGATCACCGTCGAGAAGCCGTACAAGCCGGAGGCCGACATCGCGGCGACCATGGCCGTCAACCTCGCCGAGGGCAAGGCGATCCCGAAGAACCTGACGCCGGTCACCGTCACCAGCGGCAGCGGCGACAAGGTCCCGGCGACCCTGCTGACCCCGGTCGTGGTGCACAAGAACAACATCAAGGACACGGTCGTCAAGGACGGTCTGTACACCGTCGACGAGATCTGCACGCCGACCTACGCCGACGCCTGCGAGAAGGCCGGGCTGAAGTAGGAACCCTACGGGGCGGTCCCCGCCGAGGAGGCGGTTCCGGTGCCGGAAACACCTGTGCTGACACTGCGGGGGGTCTCCAAGAGGTTCGGCGCGGTCCAGGCGCTGGCCGGCTTCGACCTGGAGGTCCACGCCGGTGAGGTGGTCGCCCTGGTCGGCGACAACGGCGCCGGCAAGTCGACGGCCGTCAAGGCGATCGCCGGGGTGAACCCGCCCGACGAGGGCGTCATCGAGTGGCAGGGCCGGCGGGTGTCCATCCACCGCCCGCACGACGCCCAGCACCTCGGCATCGCGACCGTCTACCAGGACCTCGCGCTCTGCGACAACCTGGACGTCGTCGGCAACCTCTTCCTCGGACGGGAGCTGCGCCGCTTCGGGGTGCTCGACGAGGTCCGCATGGAACAGCGCTCGCGCGAACTGCTCGACACGCTGTCGATCCGGATCCCGTCCGTGCGCATCCCGGTCGCCTCGCTGTCCGGCGGCCAGCGCCAGACCGTGGCGATCGCCCGCTCCCTGATCGGCGACCCCAAGGTCGTGATCCTGGACGAGCCGACCGCGGCGCTGGGCGTGGAGCAGACCGCCGAGGTCCTCGACCTCGTCGAGCGGCTCCGCGAGCGCGGCCTCGGGACCATTCTCATCAGCCACAACATGGTGGACGTGATGGCCGTCGCGGACCGGATCGCGGTGCTGCGCCTCGGCCGCAACAACGGCGTCTTCGACCGGCGTTCCACCACGACGGAGGAGATCATCTCCGCCATCACCGGGGCCACGGAGAGCGCCGTCACCCGGCGCCAGGCCCGCATCCGCGAGCAGCGGGAGGTCCGCGGGGAGGAGGAGCGATGAGCGACCGCGGGGGCCCCGGCGGTCCCGACCGCTTCCCCGGAGGGCCGGACGGCGTCCCCGGAGGCGCGAACCGCGTTCCCGACGACACGGCCGCGCAGCGGCCCGCCGCGGAGGCGGTGCCCGCGGTCGACTCCCGGCTGATCGTCCGCGAGGAGGGGCTGCGCGGGTACCTGAACGAGTTCCGGCGCAAGCTGCGCAGCGGCGAGCTGGGCTCCCTGCCCGTCGTGGTCGCCGTGATCATCATCTGGACGGTGTTCGGCAGCCTGGACAGCACGTTCCTGTCCGCGCAGAACCTGTCCGACCTGAGCCAGCAGATCGTCGGCACGGGGATGATCGCCGTCGGGATCGTCTTCGTGCTGCTGCTCGGCGAGATCGACCTGTCCGTCGGCTCGGTCAGCGGTCTGTGCGCGGCGATCTTCGCCGTGCTCAACGTGCTCAACGGGATGAACGAGTGGCTGGCGCTGCTCGTGGCCGTGGCGGGCGGCGCGGCCGTCGGGCTCATCCACGGGTTCTTCTTCGCCAAGGTCGGGGTGCCCGCCTTCGTCGTGACCCTCGCCGGAAACCTCGCCTGGAACGGGCTGATGCTGCAGGTCCTGGGCACCACGGGCACGGTCAACATCCCGTCGGAGTCGGTGGTGGCCGAGCTGTACTCGAAGATCTTCGCCAGTCCGGCCGCCGCGTACGTGGCCGCCGGCGTCGGGGTCGGCCTGTTCCTGCTCGCCTCGCTGCTCGACGCCCGCCGGCGGCAGGCGGCCCGGGTGCCGTTCCGGCCGATCCCCGAGATCGTGCTGCGCACGGCGGTGCTCGCGGGGCTCGCCTTCGCCGCCGCGTACATCCTGAACCAGTACCAGGGGCTGCCGCTGGCGCTGCTGCTGTTCCTCGTCCTGCTGGTGGTGCTGGACTTCGTGCTGCGCCGCACCCGCTACGGGCGGCAGATCTTCGCGGTCGGCGGGAACATCGAGGGCGCGCGCCGGGCCGGCGTCAGCGTGCCGTTCGTGCGGATGAGCGTGTTCACGATCGCCGGCACGATGGCGGCGGTCGGCGGAATCTTCCTGGCCGGGCAGATCCAGTCCGCGAGCCAGACGTCCGGCGGCGGCAATCTGCTGATGAACGTGATCGCCGCCGCGGTCATCGGCGGCACGAGCCTGTTCGGCGGCCGGGGTTCGGTCTGGTCGGCGCTGCTGGGCGCGCTGGTGATCGGTTCGATCCAGTCCGGGATGAACATCATGGGCGTGAGCAACGCCGTCCAGTTCATGATCACCGGTTCGGTGCTGCTCGCGGCCGTGGTCGTGGACTCGCTGTCCCGGCGCAGCCAGAAGGCGGCCGGACGGGCCTGACGGCCGGCCGGGCACGACGGGATCGACGGGCCCGCCGCGCCCCTCACCGGTCGGGGTGCCACTCGGCCAGCATGATCGTCGCGTCATCGCGCAGCTTGTGGTCCTGGTGCTGGCGCAGCTTCTGGACCAGGCGGCGCAGGGCCTCGGGCGCGGTGTCGCCGGCCGCGGTGGCACGCAGGACGGTGTCGGCGAGCCGCTGCTCCCCGAAGAGGTCGCCCCCTGGCGACCGCGCCTCGGTGACCCCGTCGCTGTACAGGAGGACCCGGTCGCCGGGCTGGAGCCGCTCGTGGTGCTCGGTGGGCGGCGCCTCCAGGTGGAAGGCCCAGCCGAGCGGGAGGTCCGCGTCCCGGTCGAGGACCTGGGGCAGGACCCGGCCGTCGCGGATGAGCAGCGGCGGCGGATGGCCGCAGTTGATCCAGGTGAGCCGGCCGTCGGACTCGTCGAGGCGGGCGACGACGGCGGTCATCAGCCGGTCGGTGAACCACTCGGCGAGGATCCGGTCGATCGTCGTCACGATGTCCGTCAGCGAGCCGCCGGAACGGCGCGTCGCCCGGCAGGCGGCGAGGGCCGCGGCGCTGGCGCCCCCGGCGGCGAGGTCGTGGCCCATGGAGTCCAGCAGGGTCAGGTGCAGCGCTCCGTCGGCGAAGCTGTGGTCGAAGGCGTCGCCGCCGACATCGTAGGCCGGTTCCAGCACCGCCGAGGAGGTCACGTCGGTCGTGCCGACGGCGCGGGGCGGGAGGAACGCCCAGAGGAGCTCCGCCTGCACCGTCATGGGCTGCAGCCGCTCCCGCGCCATGAGGAGGTCGTCGTGGGCCGACTTGGAGACGATCAGCAGCGCTGCGGCGTCGGCCAGCGCCTCGCACGCCTCCAGGACCGCGTCGTCCAGGGCGGGGGCGACGACCTGCAGGACGCCGCGCCGCTCGACCCCGTCGATCACCGGCACCCACGCCACGCGGTCGTCCCGCGAGCGCTGGACCCGCTCCGTCCGGTAGGCGAGGCCCGCCAGCGAGGTGTCGATGTCGAGCGCCTGCCGCTCGCCGAGGCCCGGCTGGGGCAGCGGGAGCAGGCGGACCTGCTGCAGGTCCGTCACGTACAGGCCGGTTCTGGTCAGGCCCAGCTTGCGTCCCGCCTCGTCCACCAGTCCGGCGAGGTCCTGCCCGGACGCCTGGTGGGAGCGCCTCAGCAGTTCGGTGACCACCGCGTCGTCCATGTCCGCCGACCTCCGCGCGTACGTCCCACGGGCGGGCGACTTCCCCCGGAGGCCGCTTCCACGCGCCCCGGAACCCGTGTGGCGCAAGGAAGCGGATAGCACCGGCGCTCCCGGGTAGGCGCGAGATCATGGACACTGCCGAGAACACTCCGCTGCGTGCCGTCGCGTTGGTGTGCACGCTGACCCCGTCCCCCGCACCGTCCAGTTCGCAGCTGCTGGCCGAGCAGACCATGGCCTCTCTGGCCGAGCACGGCGTCACCGGCGAGATCGTCCGCATCGTCGACCACGACGTCCGCGCCGGCGTGCGGATCGACATGGGCGACGGCGACGCCTGGCCGGGGATCCGCGAGAAGATCATGGACGCCGACATCCTCGTGCTGGCCACGCCGATCTGGCTGGGCCATCCGTCGAGCGTCGCCCAGCGGGTGCTGGAGCGCCTGGACGCCGAGCTGTCCGAGACCGACGACGAGGGCCGGATGCTGACGTACGGCAAGGTCGCCGCGGTGTGCGTGGTCGGCAACGAGGACGGCGCCCACAAGGTGAGCGCCGATCTCTTCCAGGGGCTGAACGACGTCGGCTTCACGCTGGCCCCGAACGCGGTCTCGTACTGGGTCGGCGAGGCCATGCAGGGGACCGACTACCAGGACCTCGACAAGACGCCCGACGCGACGAGGAGCACCACCCGGACGCTGGCCGTCAACACCGTCCACCTGGCCCGCCGGCTGAAGGCGGCGCCGTACCCGCCGTCGGAGGGCTGACGAGCGGCCCGCCCGCCGTCGGTGTCAGTCGCCGTCGGCGGGCGCGTACGTCTCCAGGTACGCGGTGACGAGGCGGCGGGCCTCGGTCATCGTCGTCTCGTCGCCGCTCGGGGAGCGCTGGAAGGCGAGGTCGAAGAACCGGTCACCGGCCTCGAAGGCGTACTGCAGGACGTACAGCGGGGTGTCGGCGTCGATGAGGCGGTGCTTGACGAGCACCCGCCAGGTCCGTTCCGCGAGCGACTCGTCGAACTCGCGGGCCAGCTCCCGCAGCGTCACGGAGCGCTGCCGCCAGAGCTGCACGAAGCCGGGGTTGGCGCGGCCGTAGGCGAGCAGCGGGTCGACGATCATGTCGACGGTCTCGCGGACGGAGTGCGGCGCGCGTTCGCCGAGCCGGTCGGTGACCTGCTCGCGCAGCCGGACCATGTGGCGCTGCAGCAGTTCGGTCTCGACCTCGCCGCGGTCGCGGAAGTAGTGGTAGACGGACGCGGTCGGGATGCCGGCCCGTTCGCCGATGGCCTTGAGGGTGGCGGCCTCGTACCCCTGCTCGCCGAGAAGGGCCTCCGCGGCGTCGAGGATGGCCTTGACCCGCTCGATCCTGCGGCGCTGCACCACGGCCGGGCGGCGCTCGCTTCCCGTCCCGGGGCTAGCCACGGCGGGCCTCGGAGGATCCGCCGGACTCTGCGAACTCGATCATGATTCAGGATCGTAGCACCCGAGGGTGCGCCGAACGGGCGCGTACGGATCGCCGGACCGCGGTGCGCCCGTGCGTCAGCCGCGCCCCGTGGCCTCCGGGCCCGCGTACGTGCCGAGGTAGGCGGTGACGAGGCGGCGCGCCTCGTCGAGGGTCGCGTCGTCGCCCGTGGGCGAGGCGCGGAAGGCCAGGTCGAAGAGCCGGTTCGCGGCCTCGAGGGCGAACTCCAGCACGCGCGGCGAAGTGTCGGCGGCCAGGAGGCCGCGCTCCACGAGGACGCCGCGCAGCCGCTCCGCCTGCGCCCGGTCGAAGGCGCCGACGACGTCCTCGATGCGCTCGTCGCGTCCTCTGAACCACAGTTCGGCGCAGCTGCGGTGACGGCGCAGGTACTCCAGGACGGGGTCGGCGACGGCGTCGACGGCCTGGCCCAGGGTGCGCACCCCGGGGTCGTCCAGTGAGCCGGCGACGATCTCGTCGAGCGCGCGGACGTGCCGGGTCAGGAGTTCGATCTCGACCTGATGACGGTCGGAGAAGTAGTGGTACACGGAGGTGATCGGGATGCCCACGCGTGCGCTGATCGCCTTCAGCGTGGCCGCCTCGTAGCCGCCCTCGGTGAGCAGCGCCTCGGCGGCGTCGACGATGGCCCGTCTGCGCTCGATGCCGCGGCGTTGCGCCGACGCCCGGCCCGGCGGCCGACCCTTCCGATTCTCCTCGAACACGGTGACCGATCGTAGCAGCGGCGAGCTCACGCCTTCGTCGCCGCCCGGCGGAATCGAATCCGAGCCGGATTCGATTCGCCGTGCCCCGTACCGGACGGACCCGCCCTGCCCGACGCGCGAAGGCCCCGGCGCGAGCCGGGGCCTTCGTGTGGCGTCCTGCCGCTCAGAGCGCGCCGACGATGTCCTCGACGCGGGCCTTCGCGTCGCCGAAGAGCATCGAGGTGTTCTCCTTGAAGAACAGCGGGTTCTGCACACCGGCGTAGCCGGAGGCCATCGAGCGCTTGAAGACGATGACCTTGCCGGCCTCCCAGACGGTGAGCACCGGCATGCCGGCGATCGGGCTGCTGGGGTCCTCGGCTCCGGCCGGGTTGACCGTGTCGTTGGCGCCGATCACGAGGACGACGTCGGTCTCGGAGAAGTCGTCGTTGATCTCGTCCATCTCGAGCACGATGTCGTACGGCACCTTGGCCTCGGCGAGCAGCACGTTCATGTGGCCGGGCAGGCGGCCGGCGACCGGGTGGATGCCGAACCGTACGTCGACGCCCTTCGCGCGCAGCTTCGAGGTGAGCTCGGCGACCGGGTACTGGGCCTGGGCGACGGCCATGCCGTAGCCGGGGGTGATGACCACGGAGCGGGCGGAGGAGAGCAGTTCCGCGGCGGCCTCGGCGGTGATCTCGGTGTGCTCGCCGTAGTCGACGTCCGAGCCGGACGGGGCCTCGATGCCGAAGCCGCCGGCGATGACCGCGAAGAAGGACCGGTTCATCGCCTTGCACATGATGTAGCTGAGGTAGGCGCCGGACGAGCCGACGAGCGCACCGGTCACGATGAGCAGGTCGTTGCCGAGCAGGAAGCCCGAGGCGGCCGCGGCCCAGCCGGAGTAGCTGTTGAGCATCGAGACGACGACGGGCATGTCGCCGCCGCCGATGGAGGCCACGAGGTGCCAGCCGAGCGCGAGGGCCAGGACGGTCACGGTGACCAGCAGCCACAGCTCCGGCGTGATGACGAACCACACCGTGAGGGCGACGAACAGAGCCAGCGAACCGAGGTTCAGGACGTTCTTGCCGGGCAGCACCAGCGGCTTGGAGTCGATCTTCGCGGCAAGCTTCAGGTACGCCACTACGGACCCGGTGAAGGTCACCGCGCCGATGAACAGGCCGATGAACACCTCGGCGTGGTGGATCCCCAGGGTGCCGAGGGCGTCCAGGGCCCTGGCCTCGTGGCCGTCCGGGTCGTGCTCGACGTTGAGGAAGCCGTTCCAGCTGACCAGGACGGCGGCCAGACCGACGAAGGAGTGCAGCAGCGCGATCAGCTCGGGCATGCCGGTCATCTCGACGCCGCGGGCCCGCTGCAGGCCGATCAGCGCGCCGACCAGCATCGCGACGGCCATCAGGCCGAGGCCGGCGCTGCTGACGTCGCCGGCGATCGCGAGAACGACCGTCGCGACGAGCGCGACGCCCATGCCGAGCATGCCGAACGCGTTGCCGAGCCGGGCCGACTCGTGCTTGGAGAGTCCCGCCAGCGCGAGGATGAACAGCAGCGCGGCGACGAGGTAGGCCGCCTGGGCGGCGATGGTGGCAGACATGTCAGCTCCGGTTGAACATGGCGAGCATGCGACGCGTCACCGCGAAGCCGCCGAAGACGTTGATACTGGCCAGGAGGATCGCCACGGCCGACAGCACCGTGACCGCCGTGCTGGTGTGGCCGATCTGCAGGAGCGCGCCGACGACGATGATCCCGGAGATCGCGTTGGTCACCGACATCAGCGGCGTGTGCAGCGCGTGGTGCACGTGGCCGATCACGTAGTAGCCGATCACGATGGCGAGCACGAACACGGTCAGGTGCGGCAGCAGCGCGGCGGGGGCGAACCCGGCGGCGAGGAACAGCGCCAGCGCGGCGACGGCCACGCCGCCGAACTTCTGCTTCGCCGTCATCGGCGCCTTCTTCGGCGCGGGCTCCGCCACGGCCGCCGCGGGCGCGGGCGCGGGGGCCGCCGACACCTGCACCGGCGGGGGCGGCCAGGCCAGCTCGCCCTTGCGGACCACGGTGATCGACCGCTGCACCGGGTCGTCCCAGTCGAGGACCAGCTGGGCGTCCTTGTTGGGCGTCATCAGCTTGAGCAGGTTCACCAGGTTGGTGCCGTACAGCTGCGAGGCCTGGGCCGGCAGCCGGCCCGCGAGGTCCGTGTAACCGATGATCGTCACGCCGTTCTCCGTGACGACCTTCTCGCCCTTCACGGTGCCCTCGACGTTGCCGCCGTTGGCGGCCGCCATGTCGACGATCACCGAACCGGGCTTCATGCTCGCCACCATCTCCGCGGTGATGAGCCGCGGCGCGGGGCGTCCGGGGATCAGCGCGGTGGTGATGACGATGTCGACGTCGCGGCACTGCGCGGCGTACAGCTCGACCTCGCGCGCCTTGTAGTCGTCGCCCATCTCCTTGGCGTAGCCGGTCTTCGAGACCTCCACCTCGGGGGACTCGATCGACAGGTACTCGCCGCCCAGCGACCGGACCTGGTCGGCCACCTCCGGGCGGGGGTCGGTCGCGCGCACGATCGCGCCGAGCGAGCCCGAGGCGCCGATCGCGGCGAGACCGGCCACGCCGGCACCCGCGACCAGCACCTTCGCCGGCGGCACCTTGCCCGCGGCGGTGACCTGGCCGGTGAAGAAGCGGCCGAACTCGTGCGCGGCCTCGATGACGGCGCGGTAGCCGGCGATGTTCGCCATGGACGACAGCACGTCCATCGACTGCGCCCGGCTGATGCGCGGTACGGCGTCCATCGACAGCGCCGTGAAGGGACGGCGGCCCAGCTCCTCGACCATCGCCGGGTCGAAGGCCGGCGCGAACAGGGCGATCACCGTCGCCTCGGGCCGTACCAGGTCGAGCTGCGCCGCGCTGGGGGCGTTCACGCCCAGCACCACGTCCGCGGCCACCGCGTCGCCGATGGTCGCACCGGCGGCCTCGTAGGCGCTGTCGGTGAAGCCGGCCGCGGCACCCGCGCCCGGGTCGACGACGACGTCGTACCCCAGTTTGCGGATCTGTTCAATGGTGGCCGGCGTGGCCGAAACGCGACTCTCACCTACCCGCGCTTCCTTGAGGACTCCGACAATCACGAGTGTTCTCCGTTCGCTGCTTGAGGCCGTAACGGCGTTTCCCGACTCGGTCACACGTGCGCCCGCCATGATCCGGAGCACGCCGCTCAGCTTGACCGCACGAAGCTCTCCCTGAACAGGACCCACGCGTGAGGTATACGCAACATCCCGTGGGCCCTGTTCACCACCCGCGACTCGATACTCTTCGAAGTCCGCTGCTTCAGGTACGGCCCCGGGGCCCCGACGGCGTGCGGCCCGGCCCTCCCGGGGTTCCGGGACGGCCGGGCCGCACGCCTCGGTCCTACGACCGGCGCCGGGACCTACAGCGTCGACTTGTACAGCAGGCGGTTCGGGGTGGAGCCCACGTTGCCGCCGATCACGTTCGCGGTGCTGTTGCCGATCAGCCAGTTGTTGACGGTGGAGCTGGAGGCGTCGCCGTGGGCGGCCTTGTACAGAGCCGCGACCCCGGAGATGTGCGGGGAGGCCATCGAGGTCCCGCTCATCGTGGTCGCGCCGCCGCCGGCCGCGGCCGAGGTGATGCCGACGCCGGGGGCGTAGAGGTCGGTGCAGGAGCCCCAGTTGCTGAAGGACGCCTTCCGGCCGTAGCGGTCGGAGGCGGCGGCGGTGATGGTCCCGGGCGCGCTGGCCGGGGAGACGTCGCAGGCGTCGACGTTGTCGTTCCCCGCGGCGACGGCGAGGTGCACGCCGGAGTTCGCCAGGTTCGTCGCCGCGTTGTTCATCGCCGACGACCAGCCGCCGCCCAGCGAGGCATTGGCGACGGCCGGGCGGATCGCGTTGTTCCGGACCCAGTCGAAGCCGGAGATGATCGCCGAGTACGAACCGCTTCCGCTGCAGTCGAGCACGCGTACGCCGCGCAGCAGGACGTTCTTGGCCACGCCGTACGTGGCACCGCCGACCGTGCCGGCGACGTGCGTGCCGTGTCCGTTGCAGTCGCCGCCGTTGCCGCCGAACGCGTCGAAGACGTTGGAGGCCCGGTCGCCGAACTCGGAGTGCCGGACGTCGATGCCGGTGTCGATGATGTAGGCGCGTACGCCGGTGCCGGTGCCCGCGTACGTGTACGCGCCGTCGAGGGTGTTGCCGCGCTGGTCGACGCGGTCCAGTCCCCAGGGGGCGTTGTACTGGGTGGTGGTGGCGGTCGCCCTCTGGTCCTCCTCGATGGCCAGCACGTTCGGGTCGTCCTGGAGTCTGCGCAGCTGGGTGTCGTTCAGCTGTGCGGCGAAGCCGTCCATCACGCCGTCGTACTGGAAGCGGGACTTGAGGGCCTTGGCCTTGACGAAGCCCTCGGCGTCGGCGCCGTCCTTGAGGGTCACGATGTAGTGGCCCTTGATCGCCGTGCCGGCCTCGGCCCTGGCGACGGTGACGCGCGGGGTCGAGGGGGCGTCGGCGCCCGGGGCGGCCGCGGCGCCGGCGGTGGGCGCGAGGGCCAGCGGGACGGCCACCGCCAGGGCGGCGAAGAGGGAGAACTTCATGGGTCGTTGCCTTTCGTCGAGACGGCTCAACTCGGGGATGCGGGCAACGCGGGGGAACCCCGCGCCGCCCGGAAGACGGCTGCGCACGGGCGCGGGAAAACGAGGGGGACGTGCGGCGGGCAGGGGAACCGCAGGGCACAACACCGGGCGGGGACGGGGCACTCGACGCGCACACGGGGTCTCCGCGTGGCACCGCGCCGGTGATGGTCCGCCGTGGCGAGGAACATACGCGAGGGCGCGGCGGACGGACCATCGGTCGGAACTGGCCGGGACCGGCGTGGCCGTGTGCGGACAGGCCGGTCCACTCCCCTGGTCGTCGCGGATCCGCCGCCGTAACGTTCACGCCGTGACCGCCGGACCCCCTCCCTCCCCCGACGACGCGGCCCGCGCGGCAGCGTCCCCGGGGCACGGCCCGGAGCGGCAGGACGGTGCGGCGGCGGTCGAGGCGTACTGGGCGCTGGACCGCGGCACGGCCTCCGGCACCGGGGCCGATGCGGCCGCGCTTCCGGCGGACGTGCTGCGCTGGCTCGCCGAACACCGGCTGGTCGACCCGGCGCACGGACGCGTGTACGCGCCCGAACGCGCGCTCCGGACCCTGCTGGCGGACCAGAGCGCCGGTCTGCGCCGGCTCCAGGACGAGCTGGCCCGGAACGTCGAGGCGCTCCGGGAGGTCATGGCGCTCCTGGCCGTCCGGCCGCCCGGCCGGACCGGCGCGGACATCGAGTTCTTCGACAGCCGCGAGGTGCTGCGCCGGCGCATCGACGAACTCGACGCGCTCGGGCACCGCGAGTTCCTGGCGATGCGGAACGTCTTCCCCGACGCCGAGGTGCTCCGGCGCAGTCTCGACGCCGACCTGAAGATGCTCGCGCAGGACGTCGAGTGCCGTCTCCTGGTCACCCCGGGCGCCGCGCGGGGCGCCGGCGCCGCCCCCTACCTGGCGGCCATGATCGACGCGGGCGCGGACGTACGCGTGGCCGCGGCGCTGCCGTTGTACTTCAACGTCTACGACCGGGCCACGACCGTGCTCGCGCTCGGCGTCGATCCGCTGGCGCCGGAGCAGGACGCGATCCTGCGCCACCCGCTGGTCACCGGCTGCTTCGTGCGGATCTTCGAGCACTGCTGGGACACCGCGCAGCCCTACGGCCGCGCGCACCGCCGGGAGACCGCGGCCGGAGCGTACTCACCGCAGGAGCGCGACGTGCTGGCGATGCTCGCGACGGGCGCGAAGGACGAGGTGATCGCCCGCCGGCTCGGCGTCTCGGACCGCACGCTGCGCCGCCTGCTGAACCAGCTCGCGGAGAAGCTCGGCGCGGAGAGCCGCTTCGCGGCGGGCGCGCGGGCCGCGCAGCTGGGCCTGCTCGACCCCGGGCCGGAAACAGCCTGACCACGCGACGACCCCGGCCTCGACCCCGGCCCGGCACCTGATCGAACAGCACCTACGCTGCCGCCATGGGATACGCATTCACCTTCGAACAGCCCGCCCACGGCGGCACGTTCAGCCTGAACAACTGGCAGATGGGCTTCGTCCGGGAAATCATGCGCGAGGCCGGCGCCGCGGCCGGACAGGGCCTGGAACCGGCGCTCGGTACGCCGGGACTGGAGCCGACCGAGCAGACCGCGGACATGGCGAAGTTCCTTTCGAACGGGAACTGGCACGTCAGCGCGGAGGAGGCCGGCTTCATCGCCCTGCGCCTGCGCCTGGCCGCGAGCAAGGGCGTGATCGCCGACGTGCTGTCGTTCTTCGACGACGCGCCCGACGACGTCCGGGAGTGGGTCGCCGGCTTCGCGGACTTCAACGAACGCGCGGTCGCTCAGGGCGGCTACCGGGTGAGGTGAGCGACCGCCGCCGGGACGCCCCTCGGGGAGCACGCGCACTGCTCCCCGAGGGGCGTCTCGGTTTTCCCGGACCCAGACTTGCCGCATACCCCCGGGGGGTATATGTTGGTGATCGTCGCCCCGACCGGGACGACATCACGGCCCGATCCCTTCGGAGGAGACGTCATGAACAACCACGCCGCGCACACCGCCCACACGGCCCACGCCGCCCACGCCGCCCACGCCGCCCACGCCGCCCACGGCGGGAACCGGCCCGGCGGGCTGTCGGTCTCCGAGCACGGGTACAGCCTCGACCTCGACGCGCCGATCCTCACCGCCGGCACGCGGACGGTCGGCTTCCGGGTGATCGGTCCCGACGGGCAGGCGGTGACCGAGTTCGTCCCGGAGCACGAGAAGGAGCTGCACTTCATCGCCGTACGGCGCGACACGGCCGGGTTCCAGCACGTGCACCCGGTGCGGGACGAGAAGGGCACCTGGACCACCGATCTGGCCCTGGAGCCGGGCGACTGGAGGTTCTTCGCCGACTTCCACCCGGCCGGCCACGACGGCACCCTGACGCTGGGGATCGACGTCGCCGTCGCCGGACCGTACGACCCGCGCCCCCTCCCGGAGGCCACCCGCACCGCACGGACCGGCGAGTACACCGTCGCGCTCGTCGGCGGCCTCGTCCCCGGCGAGGCGAGCGAGCTGACCCTCACCGTCAGCCGGAACGGCCGGGCCGTCACCGACCTGGAGCCCTACCTGGCCGCGTACGGGCACCTCGTGGCCCTGCGGGTCGGCGACCTCGGCTACCTCCACGTCCACCCGGAGGGCGAGCCCGGCGACGGCGTCACCGCGCCGGGACCCGACATCGCCTTCGTGGCCGTCGCGCCCTCGGCCGGCACGTACCGCCTGTTCCTGGACTTCCAGCACGAGGGGGTCGTCCGGACGGCCGAGTTCACGGTGCGGACCACGGAGCCGGCCGCCACCCCCGCGCACGAGGACCACCACGCGCACCACGGCCACCACTGACCGCGCGAACGAGCCCCTTCCCCTCACCCCGGAAAGCGACACCGGTGTCCGAAGACCACCCCGCCTGTACGCGCGGGGCACGGCCTCCGCCCCGAGAACGTGCCCCGCCGCATGGACACGGAAGGAAACTGCCATGCGACTCTTCGCCGTCCGCGACTACCGCCACCTGTTCGGCGCCCAGGTCATCGCCCTGTTCGGCACCGGACTGACCACCGTGGCCCTCGGCCTCCTCGCCTACGATCTCGCCGGTCCCCGCGCCGGCATGGTGCTCGGCACCGCCCTGACCATCAAGATGGTCATGTACGTGGTCATCGCCCCGCTGGCCGCCGCGTACGTCGACCGGCTCCCCCGAAGAGCCTTCCTGTTCGTCCTCGACGCGATCCGCGGCGCGGTGGTCCTCGCGCTGCCGCTGGTCACCGAGGTCTGGCACATCTACGTGCTGATCGGCCTGCTCCAGGCCGCCTCCGCGGCGTTCACCCCGACGTTCCAGGCCGTCATCCCCGACATCGTCACCGACGAGGCCGCCTACACGCGCGCCCTGTCCGCCTCCCAGGTCGCCTCCACCATGGAGAGCCTGCTCAGCCCCGTCCTCGCGGCCGTCGCGCTGACGTTCATGAGCTTCGACCGGCTGTTCCTCGGGACGTCCGCCGGATTCCTCCTCTCCGCACTGCTCGTCCTGTCGACGCGCATCCCCGACGCCCGCCCCAGTGACCACACCAAGGCGTGGGACAAGGTCGCGGGCGGGATCAGGACCTTCGTCAGGACGCCGCGGCTGCGCGGCGTCATGGCGCTCAACCTCGTGGTCGCGGCGGCCGGGTCCATCGTCGTCGTCAACACCGTCAACCACGTCCGCGACGAGCTCGGCGGCTCGCAGTCGGACGTCGCCTGGATGCTCGCCGCCTCCGGCACCGGCACCCTGCTGGCCGCCCTCCTTCTGCCCCGCGTCCTCGACCGGATCGCCGCCCGCACCGTCATGACGACCGGGGCCGGAGTCCTCGTCGGCGGCACGACCGCCGCGGTGACGCTCACCGCAGCCGGCCTCGCCACATGGACCGGCACGGCGATCGTCTGGGCCGGGATCGGCGTCGGCATGGCCCTGGTCATCACCCCCACCGGCAAGGTCCTGCGCGCCTCCGTCGGACCGAACGCGATCCCCGGCGCGTTCGCGGCGCAGTTCTCCCTGTCCCACCTGGCCTGGCTGATCACCTATCCCATCGCGGGGTGGCTCGGCACGAGCGCGGGATTCACCCTCGCCTGGTCCGTCCTCGCGGTCCTCGCCGCAGCGGGAGCGGCCGGCGCCCTCCTCCTGTGGCCGCGCCACGACGCACGAGCGGTCACGACGGAACTGGTGACCCCGGCCCGGCACGATCGCTCCACCCTCACGAAGGCCGCCTGAGACAGCGCCCCTCCGATCGCTCCGATCGGGGTTGATAGTCTCCCGCGCGCCGGTACGACCGACACACCGAGGTGAACCACCATGCCCGCTCCCGCCGCCCCGCTCCGTGCCCTGCGGAACCGTTCCCTCGCGACCCTCGGCCCGGTCGCGGCCGGCGCCCTGCTCCTGGCGGCGTGCGGCGGGGGCGCCACCGGCGACGACGCCCCCGCCGGGAACTCCGCCTCCCGGGCCGCCCTGCACAGCCACATCCACGGCCTGGGCGTCGACCCCGCCGACGGCACGCTCTACGTCGCCACCCACGAGGGCGTCTTCACCCCGGACGACGCCGGGAACCCCCGCCTCGTAGGGACCCGCAAGGACGATTTCATGGGCTTCACCGTGGCCGGCGCCGGAACCTTCCTGGCCAGCGGCCACCCGGCCCCCGGCAGTGGCGAGCCCGGCAACCACGGGTTGATCCGGAGCACCGACGCCGGGAAGACCTGGAAGTCCGCCTCGCTCCAGGGCGAGGCGGACTTCCACTCCCTCGACCACGCCAAGGGCGTGATCTACGGCTACGACAGCACCGCCGGCGTGCTGCGCATGAGCGAGGACGGCAAGAGCTGGCAGGACCGCGCGCGGCTGCAGGCCCTCGACTTCGCCGTCAACCCGGCGGACCCGGACCAGGTCGCCGCCACCACGGCCGACGGCGTCGCGCGCAGCACGGACGGCGGCGCGCGCTTCGCGCCCGGCGACGGTCCCGGCATGGAGTTCCTGTCCTGGGCGGCCCCGGACGCCCTGTTCGGCGTGGACTTCACCGGCGCCCTGAGCGTCAGCACGGACGGCGGGGCGGGCTGGACGAAGACGGGCACCGTGCCGGGCGGACAGCCCCAGGCGCTGACCGCCGTCGACGCCACGCACATCCTCGCCGCCACCCAGGACGGCGTGTACGAGTCGAAGGACGGCGGCAGGACCTTCACCAAGCGCCTCTCCGTGACGAACGGCGACCACCACTGAGCGCTGCGGGAATCCGCACCGAATCGGACAACTGCCCGAACTTCCCCACGACTTGTTCACGCCATGTTGGGGACCACCTTCCGGATCACCACGGACTGTGCGCATAGGATTACCGCGTGATGACAGCCCGGCCGTGCTCGCGTGCTGCCCGTTCCCGCCCCGCGGCGGGGCCGTGGCGGGTGCTGGGCACGGTCGTGCTGCTGCTCGGCGTCCTCCTCGGACACGTGCTCCACGGGGCCGGTGACACCGGGTCCGGAACGCCGGCGCCGGTCGTCGTGGCCCAGGCCGGCGAAGCGGCCGCCGAGCACGCACCGGCGCATCCGGGTCACGAATGCTCGCCGCTGCCGGCGCAGGGCGCGTCGGCGCCGAGCGTTCCGTGTCCCGCGCAGCACTCGGGCGTGGCCTGCCGGGCCGACGCCTGTGCCGGAGCCGCCGCCGAACCCCCGGCGCGTACGGTTCCTTCGGCGTCCGGCTCCAGAACCTCGCCCGTCCTGCGGGTGTAGTCCCTTCCTCCGCCGGTCCCGGACCGGCCGAAGCGTTCTGCCACTCGACTCTCGCGGGTACCGCTCCCCCCTCCTGTCACACAGGGGGCCGAGCCGGTACGCGCCGCCCGGAGGAACCGTGCGACGCCACCCCCACAGCTCCTTGCTCGCCGCCGTCGTCGGCGCGCTGCTGCTGTCGGCGGCCTTCTGCTTCCCGCCGCTCGACGGCTCCGTCCCCGAGCACGCCCCCGTCCGGGCCGTCGCGACCGCGACGGTCGACCCCGGCCCCGGCCACTCCGAGGAACGGGTCCCCCACCACCCCCATCGCCACCACGGCGCCGACTGCGCGGCGCCCGGACTCGCGCCGCAGCCCCTCGTCGCCACGCCGTACGACGCCGCCGACGCGACGACGGTGGCCGTCGACAGCGGCTCCGAAGCGCACGGCCTCCAGGCCCCGGCAGCCGACGCATCCGGGCACGCCGTGGGCGACACCGGCCGCTCGACGCGGATCAGAGTCTGCCGGTGGCGCATCTAGGCCGTCTCGCACGCGGGCCGCGCACGCCGCGACCCGCCACCGAGCCGGTACTGGACGCGCACACCGAATCGAGAGCGGATCATGCATTCCTCGTTCACCGACCTCACCTCCCCCACGCGCTCCGCCCTGTCGGGGCTGGTGGGCAACACCCCTCTGCTCCGTGTCTCGGAGCCGCTCGCCGCCGGCGGCCGCGGTTTCTGGGCGAAGCTGGAGGGCTTCAACCCCGGCGGCATCAAGGACCGTCCGGGTCTGCACATGGTCGAGCGGGCCCGGGCCCGCGGCGACCTGCGCCCCGGCGCGCGCATCATCGAGTCCACCAGCGGCACGCTCGGCCTGGGGCTCGCCCTCGCCGGCATGGTGTACGGGCATCCGGTCACCCTGGTCACCGACCCGGGCCTGGAGCCGTCCATGACCCGGCTGCTCACGGCCTACGGCGCCCAGGTCGAGGCGGTGGCCGAGCCGCACCCCGTGGGCGGCTGGCAGCAGGCCCGCCGGGACCGCGTCGCCCGGCTCCTCGCGGAGCACCCCGGCTCCTGGTGCCCGGACCAGTACAACAACCCGGACAACACCACCGCGTACACCCCGCTGGCGCTCGAACTCGCCGCCGAACTGGGCCACATCGACGTCCTGGTGTGCAGCGTCGGCACCGGCGGGCACTCGGCCGGCGTCTCCCGCGTCCTGCGTCAGCTGTATCCCGGCATGACCGTGGTCGGCGTCGACACCATCGGCTCGACCATCTTCGGCCAGCCCGCCCGGCCCCGGCTCATGCGCGGGCTCGGCTCCAGCATCCACCCCCGCAACGTCGCCTACGAGCAGTTCGCCGAGGTGCACTGGGTGGCGCCGGGCGAGGCGGTGTGGACCTGCCGTCAGCTCGCCGCCTCCCACTACGCCACCGGCGGATGGAGCGTCGGCGCCGTCGCCCTGGTCGCCGGGTGGCTCGCCCGCACCCTGCCCGAGCCGACCCGGATCGCGGCCGTCTTCCCCGACGGCCCTCAGCGTTACGTCGGCACCGTGTACGACGACGACTACTGCGCCGCCCACGGCCTGCTCGACGGCCCACCGGCCCTCGAACCGGACCTGATCGGGCGCCTCGACGAGAAGGAGGTCACCCGCTGGACGCGGTGCACCACCGTGGTCGACCCGCTCACCCTCGGCGGCGAGAAGGAGCGGGACCGGTGAAGAGCACCTACGCCCAGTTCCGTACGTACGAGCGCAGCGTGCAGCTGCTGATGGTGAACCAGTTCACCATCAACCTCGGCTTCTACATGCTGATGCCGTACCTCGCGGCGCATCTCGCCGGACCGCTCGGGCTCGCCGGATGGCTGGTCGGACTGATCCTCGGGGTCCGCAACTTCAGCCAGCAGGGCATGTTCCTCGTCGGCGGGACGCTCGCCGACCGGCTCGGCTACAAGCCGATGATCATCGCCGGCCTCGTGTTGCGCACGGTCGGGTTCGCGACCCTCGGACTGGTGGAGTCCGTGCCCGCGCTGATCGCCGCCTCCGCCGCGACCGGCCTGGCCGGCGCCCTGTTCAACCCCGCCAGCCGCGCGTATCTCGCCCTCGACGCGGGCGAACGCCGGGTGGAGGCGTTCGCGCTGTTCAACGTGTTCTACCAGGCGGGCATCCTGCTCGGCCCCCTGGTGGGCATGGTGCTGACCGGCATCGGGTTCCGCGTCACCTGCCTCGTCGCCGCCGGCACCTTCGCCGTGCTCGGTCTGGTGCAGGTCCGCGCCCTGCCGGCCCGCCGGGCGGCCGCGACGCAGGGGAAGCCGGAAGCCGGCGTGCTCGCCGAGTGGCGGGGCATCGTCGCCAACCGCCCGTTCCTGCTCTTCTCGCTGGCCATGATCGGCTCGTACGTCATGTCGTTCCAGGTGTATCTGGCGCTCCCGCTGGAGGTGCGGCGGCTCGGCGGCGAGGGGGCGTTCGGCACGGCGGCCGTGGCCGTCCTGTTCGCCGTGTCGGGACTCGGCACGATCCTGTTCCAGACCCGGGTGACGGCCTGGTGGAAGGCACGGGCGGAGCCGGGCCGGGCGCTCACCTGGGGCGTGTGCACGATGGGGGTGGCGTTCCTGCCGCTGCTGCTCGCCACGACCCTGCCGGTGCCTGAGGGCGGGGTGGGCCGGTGGCTGCTGGCCGCCGTGCCCCCGACGCTGTCGGCGCTGCTCCTCGCGGTCGGGACGATGATCGCGTACCCCTTCGAGATGGACACCGTCGTCCGGCTCTCGGGGGACCGTCTCGTGGCCACGCACTACGGCCTCTACAACACCGTGTGCGGGGTGGGCATCACGCTCGGGAACCTGCTGACGGGCGCGGCGCTCGACGCGGCCCGCGGGGCCGGGATGCCGGCGCTGCCCTGGCTGGCGCTCATGGCGCTGGGCCTGGTGTGCACGGCGGCGCTCCACCGTCTGCACAGGTCCGGCCGGCTCGCCGCGCCTCCGGCGGCGAGGTCCGTGCCCGTCTGATCGCACGTGGGGCGGGCGTCCGTCCTGGACGCCCGCCCCCACTTGAGCCCTCAGTCGAGGAAGTGGAAGCCCGGCCTCGGGTGCATGAGGAAGTCGTGGTGGGAGATGTTCCACGCGTACGCGCCCGCCAGGGCGAACGCCACCCGGTCCCCGGCGCGCAGTCCCGGCGCGGGAATGTGCCGGGCGAGGAGGTCCTTGGGCGTGCAGAGCTGGCCGGTGAGCGTGACCGTGTCCGATCCGGCGGCGGGCCGGGGCCACGGATGCGGCCAGGCGTCCACGGGCAGCACGGAGCAGGGCTGGTCGTGGCCCTTGGTCGCCGGGGTGCGCAGGTGGTGGGTGCCGCCGCGGACGACCGCGAAGTCCTCGCCGTGGCTGCGCTTCACGTCCAGGACCTCGGTGGCGTACCAGCCGCAGTACGCGGTCAGGGCGCGGCCCGGTTCGATGCGCAGGGTCAGGTCCGGGTGGCCCTCCAGGAGCCGGGCGAGGCCCTTGCCGTAGGTGGACCAGTCGAAGCGGCGGTCGGGCGTCGTGTAGTCGACGTGCATGCCGCCGCCGACGTTGACCTCGGCGAGGGGGACGCGGTGGCGGGCGGCGAGTTGCGTGGCCCAGCCGACGACCGACTCGGCGACGCCGATCTGCTCCTCGGCCTCCAGGCCGCTGGCCAGGTGGGCGTGGACGCCCAGGAGCCGCAGGTGCGGGAGCGTGCCGTCGGTCAGGAGGGCGACGGCCGTGTCGGCGTCGGAGGGGTCGAGGCCGAACGGGGTCGGCCGGCCGCCCATCGCCAGCGAACTGCCCGCCAAGGAGGCGGCGGACAGCGGCAGGTTGAAGCGGAGCAGGACGCCCACGGGGGTGTCGGGGGCGCGACGGGCGGCCAGTTCGGCCAGGACGCGCAGGTCGTGGAGGCTCTCGACGTGGAAGCGCTCCACGCCGAGGTCCAGGGCCGTGGCGATCTCGGCCGGGGTCTTGCCCGGGCCGCCGAACGCGAGTGGCCGGCCGGGCACGGAGCGGTGCACGTGGGCGAGTTCGCCGCCGGACGACACCTCGTAGCCGTCGGCGTACGGGGAGAGCGCGGTGAGGAGCTCCGGTTCGGGGTTGGCCTTGGCGGCGTAGTACAGCTCGACGCGCTCGGGCAGCGCGGCCCGTACGGCGGCGGCGTGCTCGCGCAGCGCCGCCAGGTCGTAGACGTACGCGGGCAGGCCGTCGGCGGGCAGGTCGAGGACGAGGTCGCGCACGGCGCGGGTGGGGGCGGTCATCGGGCGTGGCTCCACACGTGGTCGGAGGCTTCGGACAGCACGTCCTCGGCGAGCGGGGAGGGCAGGCGGACGTAGCCGGCCTCGCGGTCGGCCTTGCGCTCCCAGCGGGTGAGCAGGTTGGCCTTGGCCGGCAGCGGCACGCCGGCGAGGAGCGCGGCGAGCCGGGGCGGGCAGCCGTGGCGGTCGGCGTACGCCTGGAGGGTGGCGCGGACCTCGGCCCACAGCGCGGGCTCGGTCTCCGGGTGCAGGTCGGCGACCGCGGCCAGCACCTCGGCGATGTGGTTGACGAACAGGCAGTACACGACGCGGTCCCAGCCGCGCTCCGCGTCGTACGTCATGGGGCCGGCGACCTCGGCGGGCAGCCCGGCCAGCGTGTCGGCGTGGTGCTCGGGCACCAGCTTGGTCCCCTCCAGGTCCCGGAACAGGACCTGGGCGGGCATGCCGTCGTCGTCGACGCAGACGACCACGTTCTGCAGGTGGGGCTCCAGGACCAGGCCGTGGTCGAAGTAGGCGGCCAGGACGGGCGGGACGAGCAGTCGGAGGTACGCGGCCCACCAGTCGAGCGCGCAGCCGGGGCCGGCGCCGCCGAGGAGGCGGGAGATGTGGCCGGGGCCGCTCGGGTACTCGTCCGCGACGGCGGCGGCGAGCAGCGGGGTGGTCCCGGGCAGGAGCCGGGTCGCGAGGCCCTCGCGGACGATCACGCCGAAGCCTTCGAGCAGGGCGCGGTCGGGGCTGCCGTCGGGGCCGGGCAGGGCGAGGCTGCGGTAGGCGGGCTCGCGGAGCATGGCGCTGCCGGGGAACCGCTCGGTGAGCTCATCGAGGACGGGCCCGAGCAGGCGGGTCAGGGCCACGGCTCCGGCGAGTTCGTAACTGGCGTTCTTGCGCAGGCAGTTGGTGATGCGGACGTTCAGGCTGAACTTCAGGAAGGTGTCGCCGTCGTACAGGGTGCGCACGGAGGCCGTGGCGGCGAAGGGGGCGTCGCCGGTCCCGAGGTCCAGGACGTCGCCGCGGTCGAGGGCGGCGCGCAGGGCGGGGTGGCCGCTGAGCATCTCGTACTGCCAGGGGTGCGCGGGCAGGAGCCGGTAGCCCTCCGGCACGCGCCCGTCGGCGAGGCGGTCGAGGGGGGCGGTGGCGGCCGGTTCGGCCGCTTCCTCGCTGATCAGGCTCTCCCGGACGGCGAGATGACGCAGCGGAAAGGCGGCGCCGACCTCGGGTGCGTACGCGAGCCAGGAAGCCGCGTCCCCGGTGCGGGCCTTGGGCGTGGGGTGGAAGCGGTGGCCGAAGAGCAGGGACTGCTCGGAGGCGAGGTAGCGGTCCGGGGCCGCCGCCGGGCCGCCGGCACGGGCGGGCACGCGGGCTTCGAGCGCGGCCGTGACGGCCTGGTGGCTGGAGGCGATCTGGTCGAGGAACTCCTCGTTGCGCACGCCGGTCCGCAGCGACAGCTCCTCCTGGACGTGCGCGGCGAGACGGCGCCAGTCGATGTGCTCCCAGTCCCCGTCGCGCTGCTCCTGGACGGGGCCGGTGAAGCGGTGCGCGCCGATCAGGGACGTCCGGCGGAGCTCCACCCGCAGCAGCGCGCCGCGCCGGGGCAGACGCAGCAGCAGGTGGCCGTCGCTGACGGCCGTCTGGTGCTCCGGGCCCGACACCTCGCGCAGCAGGCAGTTGAGGAGGGTGTGCGCCACGACCGTGTCGGCGTCGGGCAGTGCGGCGGGGGCGGCGGTGCGGCGGGCAGTGCCCTGGGTTCGGGGCAGCGACATCAACGGCTCCAGCGAGTGCGGAGGGGCTTCACGAGGGGGAGAGCGGTGGGGACGATCGTGGCCAGGGCCACGGCGGTGCCCGTGAGGACCGGGGCGGCCGGTCCGAAGAAGCTGTTGCCGACGGCGGCGGCGATGCCGGCCGCCACGGCGCCGGCCTTGGAGAAGAATTCGAGCGAGCCGAACATGCCGCCGGGAGCCCGGCCCTTGGCGCAGTCGGCGGCCAGCACGGACAGACAGACGAGTCCGAGGGTCAGACCGGCGCCGAGCACGAGCCGTACGGCGGTGAGGGCGGTCAGCGAGTCGGCGGCGCCGTGTCCGGCGAGGCCGAGCGCGATGCACAGGAACCCGAGGGCGAGGCCGAGCCGGGGGCGCGGGTGGAACGCCTTGTGCACCGCCATCGCGGTGACCAGGTAGCACAGGTGCGGCAGTGCGAAGAGGACGCCGGAGACGGCCGGGGACGTGCCGGGGATCCGCTCCTCGATGAGCGAGACGAGGTACGGGAACGAGATCACGGTGGAGAAGACGAAGGCGAACTCCAGGGCGTAGAGCACCCGGAGGGCGGTCGCGGGCGCCGCCTCCGCCGCAGGCTCCGGCTCCGGCTCCGTCTTCGTCTGCGTCTCCCCCGCCGGCGTGTCCTTCGGCGCCTCGGCGCGCCCGCCCCGCGACTCCGGCAGCGCGCAGATCAGCACGGCGGCGGTCAGCGGCAGCACCGCCAGCAGGGCGTACTGCCGGTGCGGGGAGAGCCACGGCGACAGCGAGCCGACGACGATCGGGGCGAAGACCAGGGCGGCGCGCGCCGCGCCCTGCATGAGGGTGAGCGCCTTCGACAGGGCGGGCCCCTCCAGGGACGCGCCCAGGTAGCCGTTGGACGCGGCGAAGGTGCCGCCGAGGATGCCCTGGAGGACGAGCGCGGCGGTGAACGCGGCGATCGAGTCGGCCCAGCCGGCGAGGAGGAACGACACGGCGAGGCCGAGCTGGGCGCGCAGCAGGAGCCGCTTGCGGCCGTAACGGTCCGCGAGGCGGCCCCAGAAGGGCGCGCCGACGGCGCCGAAGACGGTCGGGACGATGTAGAGCACGCCGGCCCAGCGGGCGGTGGGGTCGCCGAGCTCCGGCAGGATCTCGGTGAGGAAGGGCGGCAGGCCGAGGGCGGCGAAGGACGCCACGAAGTAGCAGCCGGCCACGGCGTGCACCTGGCGCCGGGCGAGGACCGGCCGGTCCGGCACGGGCGCGGCGGCGACGCCGGTTCCGCTCGGCGGAGCTGTGGTGGTGGCACTCATCGTCGGTCCGTCCTCAGGTAGTTGGGGCCGGTCGTGTAGTGCTTGTTGATGTCGGCGGCGCCCGAGCGCTCCTTGGACAGCAGCGTTCCGGCGGTGACCATGGCCTTCACCGGGAGTTCGGGCGCCTCCAGGACGTGGGCGCGCAGGACCGCGCCGGGTTCGCCGGGGCCGGTGCCGAGCCGTTCGACGGCCTCGGTGAGCCGGTCCCGTACGAGCGCGAGGAGGCGGGTGAGCGGGGCGCGGCCGTGCCGGGCGAGGCCGAAGGCGTAGGCGCCGGCGCACAGGTGCACGGTGATGGTGGTGAACAGGTCGGCGACGGCCCGGTCGTCGTCGCCGAAGATGCGGGCGTCGTCGAACGCGGCCGGGTCGGGCGCGTCCGCGCCCAGGGCGGCGTTCAGGCGGCGGGTGTTGACGCGCGGGCCGTCGTTGTCCTTGAGGAGCAGGCGGAGGCGGCTGCGGCCGTCCGCCTGCCGGTCGAGCACGAGCGAGATGTTCTGCTGGTGGGACTCCAGGGCGATGCCGTGGCCGAACAGCGTGGTCTGCCAGTCGAGCAGCAGGGCGAGGACGGCGTCGAGCAGGGCCACCGGGTCGCCGCCGTGGAACCGGTCCGCGAGGTGGTCGACGACCAGCCGGCGTCCGGGTGCCTCGGCGAGGAGCGCCGCCAGGGGGACGACGACGGCGTCGTCGAGGCCGGCCGGGTAGCGGCGGCAGAGAACGGCGAGGAGTTCGTGCCCGGCGTGGGCGTACACCGTCTCGTCGGCGTGCAGGATCGTTTCGCGGAACCGCGGCTCGCGGGCGGTGACGGTCTCCAGGAGCCGCTGGCCCGCCGCGCCGTCGACGAGGGTGCCGGGCTTGATGGTGCGCCGGTTGCGCAGGCCGAGGGTGGCGGTGGCCAGCGGCAGCTTGAGGTGCAGGGACGGTTCTTCGGCGACGGCGACGGTCCGCATGGACAGCGTCGGCACGACCTCCAGGTACGGCCGAGGGGCGAGCACGGCGCGTCCGTGCAGACCGGTGGCCCGCAGCGCCTCCTCCAGGGGCGCCCCCACGGTCAGCGGGTGGACGGGCAGGGCGAGGTGGGTGGCGGCGAGCTCCGGCAGCCCGAGGTCGGCCGGCGAGGGCCAGTGGGCGGGCAGCCGCTCGGCGCCGCCCGGCACGGTGACGGCCTCGTGGGGCACGGCGACCCAGCGCAGCGCGAACCGGGGGTGGAACTCGGGGGCGTACGCCCGTACCTGGTCGTCGTCGAGGCCGGAGCGGCCGCGCGCCGTGGGGTACACGGGGTGGTCGAGGCGGGCGGCGAGCGTGTCGAGCGCGAGCCCGCCGGCGTATCCGGTCCAGCCTGCCGGGTCGTCGCCGTACAGCTCCGCGAGCCGCGCGGCGGTCTCCTCGCGGGTCGTCTCGTGCAGGCGCATCGTGGCGAGGGTCTGCCGGCACTCCTCGGTGTACGCGTCGAAGCCGGGGTGGTCGACCGGCTCGGCCAGGTCCTTGAGGGCGGCGACGATCGTGTCGTACGCGGTGAGCGCGCTGCCGTCCCGCTCCCGGAGGAGCAGCGGGAGCCGGGCGGCGTACGTGCTCTGGAAGCCGTCCTCGGCGACGGGCAGGAGCAGGGCGTCGCCGTCGTCGGTCGCGCGGCGCAGCCACGGGCCGTCCGCACGCTCGACGAGGGTGCTCCGGCTGCGCAGTCCGACGACGTCCTCGCGCAGCAGCGCGGACAGCACCCGCAGCAGGAGGTCGCGTTCGGCGGTCTCCTGCGCGGCGGCCGTCCCGGCGAAGGCCGTCACGGAGCGATCTCCCAGCGCTGGGCGGCCAGGAAGTCCGCGACGACCCGGTCGACGGTCGCCTGGTCGGTGCCGGTGGCGCGCAGCACGCCGAGGTAGTCGCGGTTGGTGTGGTGGAGTTCGTGGCGCTCGCCGATCTCGCGCAGCGGGCGGTAGGTCAGCCGGACGCCGTCGGTCTCGAGGTCGACGGGGCCGGGGGCGGACCGAAGCGTTCCGGCGGTGTCGGCGCAGGGGTACTCCAGACGGGCGGCCCCGTCGGTGCGGGCCCCGAGGTCGGCGGGGAGCGGCTCGCCGAGGTGGGTGCGCAGGATGTGCTCGAAGAGCGGGATGTCGAGGAGCTGGGCGAGCAGCAGGTCGCACTGGTCGCCGATGGCCCGGTAGTTGACCTCGATGATCCGGGCGCGGCCCTCGTGGACGACGAACTCGGTGTGGCAGGCGCCGAAGCCGACGCCGAGGGCGTCGAGCTGGGCGAGGATCTGGCGCACGACGGGCTCGGGGTGGGCCGGTACGAAGGTCAGCCGCTCCTCGATGAAGTACGGCGGCGGGGACAGTTCGGTGTGGAAGCCGCCGAGGACGTGCCGGACGCTGCCGTCGCCGAGCGTCTCCAGGGTGTACAGCTCGCCGGCCAGGAACTCCTCGACGACCAGGGCGGCTTCGGGACGCCGGGCCTGTATCTCCTTGCAGCGCAGGAGGAGTTCGTCGCTGTCGTGGACGAGGACCACGTCCTCGCTCGCGACCCCCTCGCGCGGCTTGACCACGCACGGGTAGGGCACGTCGGCCCCCAGGAGCACGGACGGGTCCTGGCCGGCCGGGAGTTCGGCGGAGCGGACGGTGTCGGCGCCGGTCAGGGCGAGGTGGCGGCGCAGGTGCGCCTTGTCCTTCGCGCGCAGCGCCGCCCGCCAGTCCTTGGCGGGCAGGCCGAAGTACTCGGCGGCCAGCGCGGCCTGGGTCTGGAGGTGGTCGCTGTTGGTGAAGACGGCGTCGGGCCGGTGGTGGGTGGCGATCCGCGTGATGACGGCGCGGAAGTCGCGTACGTCACACTCGAGAACCTCCAGGTCCGGGTGGGCACGGCGGTGGGACTCCGGCTGCTCCGTCAGGACGGTCACGTCGAGTCCGAGCCGGGCCGCTGCGGGGAGGAACCCCTCGCTGACCGAGTCGGTGGGATTCAGGGCGAGCAGGTACAGCCGCATGGGGTGCCGGGGCCTTCCGGGGAGGGACGTGAGGGTGGTGCAGGTGTGCGGGGCACGTCCGCGCAGACACGGACCGCGACGGAGAGTTTAGGTTAGGCAACCCTAAGGAATCAACCCGGCCTCCAGGTCAACAGCCTTGACTCCACTACTTGCTGGCGTGTCGATCTCCCTCTACCCCGAGTGCCGCTAAGGTAAGCCTGACCTCACTTGCTTGACTCGCTTGCGTGCGTGAAGGAGCTTCGATGAGCAAGGCCCCGGTGTCGTGGACCGCCCCGGCGGGCACGGCCGGGCGCGACGCCCACGGCGAGGCGTCCGCTCTCACCGGTACCTACCGGCGCGTCATCGCCGTGTGCGACGCGCTCGACGCGCGGACCGTCGATCCGTACGCACCGGAACCGGCCGCCGCCCTCATGCCCGACGGGTCCGAACTGGCCGCCGACACCGGCCTGCTGGACGCCTGGCTCGACGCCTCGGCGGCGCGCATCACCGCCCGCCACGGAACCGCACCGCGCCGGCACGTCGCGGCCTCGCGGGCCCTGCACGACTACCTGTGGTCCGTCAGCCTCCTGATGAGCGGCGCCTGGTACCTGGACCGCCGGGTGCCGCGCATCGCGCCGCGCGACGTCCGCGTGGACCTGGCGACGGGAGCGATCGGCATCGTCCCCGGCCAGGACTTCGCCTGCCTGCCGGACGACCCGGCGGCGGGCGCCGCCGCGGCCCGGATCGTGGGCCACGAGGAGGAACTGCGCGCCGAACTGCGGGCCGCCGTCGTCGACCACGTACGGCCGCTGCTGGCCGCGGTCGGCCCCGTGGTGCGGCGCGGGCCGCGCGCCCTGTGGGGCATGGTCGCCGACGACCTGCTCTCCGGCGTCTGGTACCTCGGCCGGATGCTGGACCAGGAGGAGCGCGCGGTGCGCGCGGCGACCGAACTGCTCCCGACCGCGATCCCGCCCTTCCCCGGCGGCGCGGACTTCCGGCGCCTCACCGGCCGCGACGGCCGCCGGCATCCGACGCGCACGCGCCTGGGCTGCTGCCTGTACTACACGATCGAGCCGGAGCGCGCCTGCCTGACCTGCCCGCGGACCTGCGACGCCGAGCGGCTGCGCCGGATCGAGGACGAGGGCTGAGTCCCGGCGTACGACGAACGGGCCGGTGCCCGCGGCGCATTGCCGCGGGCACCGGCCCGTTCCGCTCAGGACTGCCGCTACTTCGACGGGTCGACCTTGAAGATCTTCGCCATGTCGTCGAGCACCAGGTCGGCGCCCTGGAGGGACACGGAGGTCATCCAGACGGCGTCCTCGACCTCGTGGACGTTGCCCTTCTGCACGGCGTTCAGGCGCTTCCACAGCGGGTTGGCGAGGAACTTCTTCTTGCGCTCCTCACCGCCCGAGAAGGTGGTGACGAAGATGTGGTCCGCGTCGGCCTGGCCGATCTGCTCCTCGCTGATCTCGATGTTGAACTCCTTCGGGTCCTGCTGGTTCGCCGGACGCGCGAGTCCCATGTCGGTCAGGATGATGCCGCTGAAGGTCTTCGGCAGGTAGATGCGCGTCGGACCGTCCAGGAAGCGGACCAGGGAGTACGTCTGCTTGGGGTTCTTGGCGTTGATCGCGTCGCCGATCTTCTTCGCCCGCGTGGTGTACGCGGCGAGCTTGGCGGCGGCCTTCTTCTCCTCGCCGAGCACCGTGCCCAGGAAGGTGATGTTCTCCTTCCAGATCGGGCCGGTGGTCTCCACGAAGACGGTCGGCGCGATCTTGTTGAGCTGCTCGTAGAGGTCCTCGTGACGGACCGTCGCCGAGACGATGAGGTCCGGCTTGAGGGCGGCGATCGCCTCGAGGTTCGGGCTGTCGATCGGGCCGACGTCCTTGGTGTTCTTCACCGCGTCACCGAGGTACGGGGGGAAGCCCTTCTGGTCGCGGTAGGCGCCGATGCCGCCGACGAGGGGGGCGTCCAGCGCGACGACGGCCTCGACGAGGCTGTTGTCCAGCGCCACCACGCGCTGCGGCTTCTTCTTGAGCTCGACCTTGCCCTTGTGGTGGGTGATCGTGCGGGGGTAACCCGCCTCGGACGCGGCGGCCGGCTTGTCGGCGGCGGACTTCTCGTCGCCCTTGCCGCCTCCGCAGGCGGCCACGGAGAAGGCCAGCGCGGCGGTGAGCAGGGCAGCGGCGAACCGGCCGGGCCGGCGGCGCTGAGCGAGGGTGTTCATGGTTCTCCCATACACGGACTGCGGCTAGGCAAGACGAAACTGCCGACCAAGCTGACGCTTAGGCAAGGCTTACCTATGAGGGCGCTGTGAGGATAGCGTCTCTGCGTGACCGGATCTACACGGTGGGCTGCTCGTACACACAACCGTTAGGCATGCCTTACCTTGTGCAGGTGTCTGTGAAGCCCGTCGCCGAAGGTGCGGCCGCCGCGCCCCCGTTCGCCCCGCCCCCCGACAAGAGGCCGCCACGCGGCGCGGCGCGCGCCGTCGTCGCGGTGCTGCTCATAGCCGCGGTCGCCGCCGCGGCGTGCGCCTCGCTCGCCATCGGCACCAAGTCCGTGCCGCTCTCCGACGTCCTGCACGCGATCGGCGGCGGGACGGAGGGCGACGCGGTCGTGATCCGCGAACTCCGCATGCCCCGCACGTTCCTGGGGCTCCTCGTCGGACTGGCGCTCGGCGCGGCCGGGGCCGTCGCCCAGGACATCACCCGCAACCCGCTCGGCGACCCCGGCCTCATCGGCATCAGCGCGGGCGGCTCGTTCGCCGTGGCGGTCGGCATCGGGACCTTCGGGCTCACCAGTTCGTACGAGTACATCTGGTTCGCGTTCCTCGGCGGCGCGCTCGCGGGTCTGCTCGCCTACGCGGTCGGCGGCACCGGCTACGGCGGCGCGACGCCCGCCAAGCTGGCCCTGGCCGGCGCGGCCGTCACCGTCCTCCTCGACGCCGGCACCAACACCCTCATCCTGCTCGACGTCCGCACCCTGGACCAGTACCGCTTCTGGGCCGTGGGCTCGCTCGCCGGACGCGACGCCCAACTCGGCGTGGAGCTCCTGCCGTTCATCGTCCTCGGCCTGGTCCTCGCGCTCGGGCTCAGCGGCCGGCTCAACGCCCTGGCCCTCGGCGACGACCTCGCCACCTCCCTCGGCACCAAGGTCCGCACCACTCGCCTCCTCGGTGCCGCCGCGGTGATCCTCCTGACCGGCGCCGCCGTCGCCGCGGCCGGTCCCGTCACCTTCGTCGGCCTGGTCGTCCCCCATGTCATCCGCGCGTTCACCGGGCCCGACGCCCGCTGGCTGGTGCCCTGTTCGGCCCTCGGCGGCGCCGTGCTGATGCTCACCGCCGACACCGTCGGGCGCATGGTCGCCCGTCCCGGGGAGCTGGAGGCGGGCGTGGTCACCGCGATGCTCGGCGCCCCGTTCCTCGCCGCCCTGGTCAAGCGGGGCAAGCTCAAGGAGCACACCCGATGAGCGCCCCGCACACGACCGTCCCCCGGCAGGCTTCCGCCCCGCGCACCGCCGCCGCCCGGCGCCCGTCGGCCCTGCGCGTGGAATTCGGCCCGTTCGGCGCGGCCGTGCGCCTGCGGGTGCTCCTCACCGTCCTCGCCCTGGTCCTGGTGGGCTTCGCCGGCCTGGTCGCCTCGGTGTCGCTCGGCACCTACGCCATCCCCGTCGACGAAGTCCTGGGCGTCTTCCTCGGCACCGGCGACGGCGCGGCCGACCTGGTCATCCAGCAACTGCGGCTGCCCCGCGCCCTCACCGCCCTGCTCGTCGGCGCCGCGTTCGGCCTGGCCGGCGCCGTCTACCAGGCCGTCACCCGCAATCCGCTCGCCAGCCCCGACCTCATCGGCATCTCCGCCGGCGCGGGCGTCGGCGCGGTCGGCGCCATCCTCATCGGCGGCGTCACCGCCGCGGGCGCCGGGACGTTCGGCGCGGTGCCCTTCGGCGCCCTGGCCGGCGCGCTCCTGACCTCGGCGGTCATCTACCTGCTGGCCTTCCGGGACGGCACCATCACCGGCTACCGCTTCGTCCTCGTCGGCATCGCCGCGAACGGCGCGCTCGTCGCCCTCACCCGCTGGATGCTCGCCCGCGCCGACATCGACCAGGCGTCCCGCGCCATGGTGTGGCTCACCGGCAGCCTCAACGGCCGCGGCTACGAGCACGTCCAGTGGGCCGGGCTCGCCCTGGTGGTCCTGTTGCCGCTGACCGTCGCGCTGGCCCGCCCGTACCAACTCCTGCAGTACGACGACGACACCGCCCGCAGCCTCGGCGTCCCGCTCCGGTACGCCCGCATCGCGCTGCTCGTGCTCGCCACCTGCCTCACCGCGCTCGCCACGTCGGCCGCCGGCCCGATCGCCTTCATCGCGCTGGGCGCGCCGCAGATCGCCCGGCGGATCGCGGGCACCCCGGCCGTCCCGATGATATGCAGCGCGCTCACCGGCGCCGTGCTCCTCATCCTCGCCGACCTCGCCGCGCGGACGGTCCTGGCCCCGACGGAACTGCCCGTCGGCGTGCTCACCGGCGCCGTCGGCGCCCCCTACCTGCTGCTGCTCCTCGCCCGCACCAACCGGGCCGGAAAGGGAGGCTGACATGACCTCACAGCTCACCGAAGCCGTCGCCGCCCTCAGCGGCACCGGTCTGCGCCTCGGCTACGGCGACCGCGTCGTCGCCGAGGACCTCGACCTGACCATCCCCGCGGGCAAGGTCACCGCCCTCGTCGGCCCCAACGCCTGCGGCAAGTCCACCGCCCTGCGCGCCCTCGCCCGCCTCCTGAAGCCGGCCGGCGGGACGGTTCACCTGGACGGCGAGGACATCGCCGCGCTGAGCTCCCGCGACTTCGCCCTGCGCCTCGCGCTGCTCCCCCAGACCCCCAGCGCCCCCGACGGCATCACCGTCCGCGACCTGGTGGCCCGCGGCCGCACCCCGCACCAGCGCTGGTGGCGCCAGTGGTCCTCCGCCGACGAGGCGGCCGTCGACGACGCGCTCGCGGCCACCGGCACCGCGGACCTGGCGACCCGCTCCATCGACGAGCTCTCCGGCGGCCAGCGCCAGCGCGTCTGGATCGCGATGGCCCTCGCCCAGGACACCCCGGTCCTGCTGCTCGACGAGCCGACGACGTACCTGGACCTGGCCCACCAGGTCGACGTCCTGGAACTGGTCGCGGGCCTGAACCGCACGAAGGGCCGCACGGTGGTGATGGTCCTTCACGAGCTGAACCTCGCCTGCCGCTACGCCGACCACCTGATCGCCATGCGCGACGGGCGCGTCGTCGCCGCCGGCGCCCCCTCGGACATCGTGACGCCCGACCTCGTCCAGGAGGTCTTCGGCCTGCGCGCCGCCGTCATCGACTGCCCCGTCGCCGGCACCCCCCTGGTCGTCCCGGAGGGCGGCCGCCGCACCGAACCGGTCTGAGCCCCGATTCGGCCCGCCGCCCGCCGTCACGGCGGTGGCCGTCGGGGGCCCCGCGCGGGGCCCCCGACGGCTCTGCACGTCCGCGCCGCGGTCAGTGGTCGTGCGACGTGTGACCGTCTCCCGCCGGCTCGGCGGGCGCCTCGGTCGGCTCGTCCTGCGCGGGGGGAGCCGGATCCTGCCGTGCCGGCGCCTCGCTCGTGGAGCCGTCGTGGCTGTGGCCGTCGGAGCCGAGGGTGCCGGCGAGGGCGGTCATGCCCAGCCAGGCGAGGACCGCGACGACGGCGACGACGGCCGCGAACGGGCTGACGAGGTGCCGCCAGCGGCCCTGGGAGTCCTTGGCCACGAAGGCGACGTACGACATCACCAGGCCGACGGGGGTCATCCAGGCGCTGCGCTCGGGGAACTGCTCGAAGTGCTGGATGCCTCCGCCGACCAGGCCGACGCCGAAGGACAGCAGAAGCGAGAACGCGACGAGCGAGACCGCCTGGCCCAGCGCCGGGCGCTCGTCGGCCAGCACGAACTCGTTGACGACGGTCCCGAGGAGGAACACGAAGGCGCCGACGACGCAGATGATCGTGTACAGCGACGGATCGATCGGGTAGTGGACGACGGCCCCGGCGATGAGGGCGGCGCCCATGAAGTAGAGCATCTGGCCGCTGTAGCGGGCCGGGAGCGACTTCTTGTCGAAGGCGGAGCGGCGATGTCTCGCCGGAGGGGTCTCGTGGACCTCGGGCTTCAGAGCGGTGGTCATGCGGGGTGGAGCCTTTCGGATCGTGGTGGTGGGAGGCAGGCGGACGCGGCGCCGGCACCAGGGGTGCGGGCGTCACGCCGACGCGGCTCTCAGCAGCGCAGAACCGAAAGTCGGTGGAGACACGGTGCGTCGCCGGCACGACCGAGCCAGGGGCAGATACGAGCCGCCGCCCATCGGCGGAGCACGCGGAGCAGCCGGCCGGAGCCCCCGCGCCCGAGGTCGAACGCACGCAGGGCGGCGACGACGAAGAGCAGCACCAGGCAGCTCTCGCCGACTCCGTTGTGGTCGCAGGGGGCTTCCTCGTCCGGCCCGTCCGGTGCGTCGGTGGACGCGGGGGCGCCGTGGGAGTGCCCGTGCGGGGCCACGTCCGCCGCGCCGACGACCCGATACGCGTCGGGGTGCCCGCTGTGGACGTGCTGCTGTGAGGCCAGGGCCAGCATCGCGACCACGGCGAGCACGACCGCGAGGAGCGTCGCCCGCAGCGGTGCGCCGGCGCGCCGGTCGCCACGGGGCTTGCCTGGGATCACGCTTCACGCCTCGGGGAGGGCTGGGTGGGGGACATGCCGTCGGGGCCTGCCCCGCCGGGAACGGGAGGAAGATAGCACCCGGTGCGGACGCGCCCGCGCGGCGTCCGCGGCGAGCACCGGCCGTCCGACGACGCGGGCCCGCTGACGGTGGTGGGCGGAGGCGCCGCGTCGGTCAGTGCCCGTGGCGGCGGCCGTCATGGCGGCGTCCGTGCTCGCCGTCCGGCTCCTCCCCCGCCCCGGCCGGCTCCTCCCCCGCCCCGGCCGGAGCCTCGTCCATGTTGTGGGCCGCGGGCCGCAGCCCTGCCGCGGTCACGGCGACGAGCCGGCGCACCGCCGCCTTCGACGGGAGCCCCGCCGCGGCCCCGAGGGAGTGCAGGCAGTACGCGGCGAGCTCGCCGGCGGGTACGTCGGCGCGCGCCGCGCCGCTCTCCGCGCCCTCGGCGACCAGCGGATGCGGCAGCGCCGGCCACCGGCCGACGGGTCGGTAGCCGGTGCCGCCGGCGGCGGCGCCGGCTGACTCAGGCCGCCGGGGCGAGGCCCGGAGGCGGCTCGCCCGCGCCGTCGCCCTCCCCACGGCGCGTACGCAGCTTCGCCGCGAGACCGTGGCGGGGTGCGAGCAACCAGACGACGGCGAACAGGGCGGTCAGCACCACCACGACCGAGCCGCCCGCCGCGAGGTCGTACGTGTAGCTGACGTACAGCCCGGCCAGGCTCCCCGCGCAGCCGAAGAGAGAGGCCAAGAGGGTCATCGCCCAGAGGCGTTCGGTGAGCAGCCGGGCGGTCGCGGCCGGGGTGATGAGGAGCGCGAGGACCAGGATGTTGCCGACGGCCTCCAGGGACATGACGATCGTGGCGGTCACGACCACGTAGAGCGTCAGGTCGAGCGGGAGCACCGGCAGTCCGGCGGCGCGGGCCGTCTCGCGGTCGAGGCTGACCGCCACGAGCTCCTTGCGCAGCGCGAGGACGATCGCGACGAGCACGGCGCCCATGGCTCCCACGCGCCAGATGTCGGCGGCGTCGACGGCGAGCACCTGCCCGAAGAGGAACGACGACAGATCGGTCGTCCAGCTGTCCCGCGTCGAGACGAGCACGATGCCGAGGCCGAACGCGAAGGCGAAGAAGACGCCGATGACGGTGTCCTCCTTCAGCCGCCTGTTCTGCGAGACGAAGGCGATGAGCACCGCGGTCGTCACGCCCGCGGCGGCCCCGCCGATCAGCAGGTTGCCCTCGAAGGCGTAGGCGAGCGCGACGCCGGGGAACGCCGAGTGGGCCACCGCGTCGCCGATGAAGGCCATGCCGCGCAGGACGACGTACACACCGACCACGCCGCAGACCAGGCCGACGATCGCGGCGACGGTGAAGGCGCGGCGCATGAAGGGCAGGTGCCAGGGGTCGGTGAAGAAGGCGAGCAGGTCGGTCATGCCGCCGCCTCCGCGCCGCTCGCCGCGGCCACGGCCCGGTCGAGTCCGAAGGCCCGCAGCATCTGTTCCGCGTCGGCCAGCAGCTCGGGTCCGCCCTCGGCCACGACCGTACGGTTGAGCAGGACCACCCGCGTACAGGTGCGGGCGGCGGCGGCCAGGTCGTGCGTGGTCATCAGCAGTCCTCTGCCGTCGGCCGCGAGACGGCCGAAGAGGTCGTTGAGCAGGTCCTGCGTGGGGACGTCGACTCCGGTGAACGGCTCGTCCAGGAGCAGCAGCCGCGGCTCGGCGGCGAGTGCGCGCGCCACCAGCACGCGCTGGCGCTGGCCGCCCGACAGTTCGCCGATGGGGCGGCGGCGCAGGTCGGTCAGGCCGGCCAGCTCCAGGGCCTCGTCGGCGGCGGCCCGGTCGTGCGCCCGCGGCCGGCGCAGCCAGCCGATCGTGCGGGTACGGCCGCTGAGCACCGCACCGGCCACGTCGATGGGGAAGTCCCAGGCGAACTCGTGGCGTTGCGGTACGTAGCCGACCGGGCCGCGGGCCTCGACGCTCCCCGCGGAGGGCGAGAGGAGGCCGAGCACCGCGCGCAGGAGCGTGGTCTTGCCGGCGCCGTTCGGGCCGAGCAGGCCGACCAGCTCACCGGGGGCGACGGTCAGCGAGGCGTCCCGTACCGCCGACCGTCCGCCGAGGACGACGGAGACCGCGTCGACGCCGAGCAGCCTCTCGGGGGCGCTCATGCGGTGCGCCTCCGGGTCAGGGCGACGGCGCCCGCACCGGCCGCGGCGAGGGCGACGGCCGTGCCGGCGAGCAGCAGGGTGCCCTCGGAGCCGGTGCTCGCCATGGTGCCGCCGGTGCCGGAGCCGTCACCGGTGCCGCCGGTCGTACCGCCGGAGTCGCTGCCGGTCGACGAACCCCCGTCGGAGGAACCGCCATCGGAGGAACCGCCGTCGGAGCCGCCTGTCGTGCCCTGGGTGGATCCGCCCGTGGAGCCGCCGGTGGCACCGCCGGGACGTACCTTGTTCGGGTCGCCCGCGCCCACGCTGAAGGCCAGCGTCTCGGTGTCGCTCGCGCGGCTCCCGTCGGCCAGGGTGGCCGACATCGTGAAGGTCAGCCGGTAGACGCCCTCCTTGCCGAAGGCCCAGCCGCCGTGCGCGTGGGTGTTCTGCGGTACGCCGAAGGCGTCCGGCACGCCGTCGGCGCTGTTGAAGCGGACGGTCGCGCCCGACAGTCCGTCGTAGTTGTAGAGGGCGAAGTTCCCCGGCCCGTCGGCCTTGGCGAGCGTGAACTCGACCTCGCTGTTCGTCGCGCCGGCCGCCATGTTGTCGGTGGACCAGCCGGGCCACAGCAGGCCGGGCTGCTGGACCTGGTCGAGGAGCCAGATCGGGTCGCCCGCCCTGCCGAGGAAAGCGAAGTCCTTGTTGGCCGGGATCGCCTTGCGCGCCTGGGGTTTGACGTGCAGCACCACCGACGAGGGCTCGCGCCACACGGTCCGGCCGGGCACGGTGCCGTCCTTGACGTGGATCTGGAGCCGGCCGTCGACGACGCGCGCGGCGATGTCGACATGGCCGTCGTCGAGAACCGTCCGCGCCGTCTCGACGGGCTCGGCGGCGAGGGGCCGTGCGACCCGCCTGGCTTCCGGCAGCCCGAGGGGGCCCGCGGCCGGGGCCGCCGGCGCCTCGGGGCGCCCCGGGGGCGAAGGAGCGGGCGGGGCGGGCGTGGTGGGGGCCGTGGGACCGGCGGGTTCGGCCGGGGCCGCCACGGCCGCGTCCCCGACCCGTACGGTGTGGCGCACCTCCGTCCGCAGCGGTCGTCCGTCCACTTCGGTCTCGGCCGTGAAGGTCACCGCGTACGTCCCCGGGGCGTCGAACGACCAGCGGGTGACGCCGCTCGCGCCCGTCGGCAGCGCGTGACCGTCGGGCAGGCCGTCGGCGCTGTCGAAGCGCACGGCGGGCTCCTCCCCCTCGACGCCCGTCGTGTCGCTCACCCGGAGCGTCCCGGGTCCTTCCAGCGCCGTGAGCGACCACCGCACGAGGCCGGCCGCGTCGGCGGGCGTCCCGGTGGTGTCCCACACGGGCTCGAACTCCCAGCGGTCCGTGCCGTCCGCGCCGGTCACCCGGTGCGTGTCGTCGACGTCGACGACACCGCTCGTTCCGAGGCTCAAGGCGCCGTCGGTCAGGGTGACGCGGGCCACGACCGGCGCCGTGGCGCCCGGCGCGCCGTCCGGGGGCGGGACGGTCATGGCGGTGCCGCCGAGCGCGAGGGCGCCCGCCGCCGCGAGCGCGATCCTGCTGTTGCCGATGAGCCTCATCGGGCTCCACTCCCCTCACGGCCCAGGCAGCGGGCCAGTTCGTTCGCGTTGTGGCGCATCATCGCGACGTAGTCGTGGACCTTGTCGTCGAAGGAGTCGCCGTAGATGGTGCAGATGCCGACGCCCTCGTCCTCGGCGACCCGGCGCAGGACGTCCGCGCGCGCGGCGAGGTTCGGCTCCAGGAAGACGGCCGGGACCTTCTTGGCCCGGATCGTGGCGCGCAGCGCGGCGATCTCGGCGGCGCTGGGCTCGCGGCTCGGCACCGGGACGACGAAGCCGGCGACCTCCATGCCGTACGCGTGGGCGAGGTAGCCGAAGGCGTCGTGCGTGGTGATCAGCTTGCGCTTGTCGCGCGGCACGGTGGCGAGTTTGCGGGCCACCTCGTCGTCGAGCGCGGCGAGTCGCTTCAGGTAGCGGGCGGCGTTGCGTTCGTAGGCGGCCCTGCCCTTCGGGTCGGCCTTGATGAGCTCGGCCTCGATGCGGCGGACGTACGCCTCGGCGTTGGCGACGTCCTCCCAGGCGTGCGGATCCATCTCGCCGTGCACGTGCTTGCCGATGACGGCCTGCGGCAGCACCCAGATGTCCGCGCCGGGCCGGCCGAGGAAGCGGTACGTCTCCTCCTTGGGCACCGACTCCTTGGCCCGGTCGGGGACGGAGAGGACGACCGAGCCGGCCGGATGGTGCGTGCGCCGCCCGGTCGCGGGGTCGTCGGAGCGCACCTGGACGGTGCGGGTCTGCGCGTTCACGGCGACGTCGGCGTGCCCGCCGTCCAGCACGGTCGCGCCCTGCGGGGCCGTGGCGCCGCCGACGACGAAGGTGAGGGTGCCGCTGCCGGCGGGGGTCTTCTTCCCGTCGAGGGTCTCGGTCTGCCCCTCGACGGTGAGACGGTAGGTTCCGGGGGCGCTGAAGACCCAGTTGACGTGGGTGTGGGCCTCGGGCGGCAGCGTGAAGGAGTCCTTCTCGTCGAAGCCGTCCGTGGAGTCGATGTAGCTCTGCGGGGTGCCCAGGGTGTCCGTCAGGTAGACGTGGAGCGCGCCCGGTCCTTCGAGCTTCGTGGCCGTGGTGCGCACCTGGGAGCCGTCGCCCGCGACCTCGCCCTCGACGGCCCACCCCAGCCACAGGACGTCGAGGCCCAGGTCCTCCTTGAGCTTGATGACCGAGCCGCCGTACTGCTCCAGCTTCTCGCTGATCGGCACCTTGGGCGTGGCCTTGGGCGCGTTGGTGTGGATCATCTTCATGATGCCGGGCTCCTCGAGGAGCAGCCCGTTGCTGAAGACGAGGTCGGACCGGGCGACCCGGGCGGCGTCCCCGGGGCTCGGCTCGTACGAGTGGGGGTCGCCGTGGTGCGGGACGACGGAGGTCACGTCGACCCGGTCCCCGCCGACGTTGCGCACGAGGTCGGCGATGATCGCGGTGGTCGTGGAGACGGTCAGTTCGGCCTCCTTGCCGGCCCCGACCGGTCCGGCGCCGCAGCCGGAGGCCACGAGGGCGGTCGCGAGGGCGACGGTGAGCGCGCCCACGGCGCTTCGGCGGCTCATCGGACGGCCCGCTTCCGCCGGACGATCACGACGACCGTGACGCCCGCGACGAGCGCGGCGGCCGCGAGCCCGGCCGGCAGCGCCGCACCGGCGCCGGTCGACGCCAGGCGACCACCGCCGGTGGTCGTGGGGGGAGCACCGCCGTCACCCGAGGGGAACGGGGGCGTGGGCGCGCCGGTGACGGAGGGCGTCGGCGACGGACTCGCCGTGGGCGTCGGCGGCTCGGTCGGGGTGGCGGACGGACCGCCGGTCGGAGTCGGCGTCGCGGTCGGCGTGGGCGTGCCCGAAGGGGACGGAGCACCGGTCGTCGGCGGAGGGGTGGGGGTGGGCGTGGACGGAGGAGTGGGCGTGGGACTCGGGTCCGTGCCGTCGCCCGGTACGACCGTCCCCGGATCCACGTCGTCCCCGACGACCACTGCCAGCGTCTCCCGGTCGGACACCGTCGTGCCCGAGGGCAGGGTGGCGCTCATCTCCATGGTGATGCGGTGGACGCCCTCGGCGTTGAAGATCCACAGCGGATGCGCGTGGGTGAACACGGGGAGGTCGACCGCCCCCGGCTCGGCCTTGGCGCTGTCCACGGTGACGCCGATGCGGATGCCCATGTCCGGGTCGTCGGCCCATTGGCCGAGCACGAACCGGCCCGGTCCCTCGATCTTCGGGAAGGTGACCCGTACGCCGCCGGTCACGTCCGCCGGGAGGATCTCCAGGGTGTTCCAGCCGGGCCAGAGCAGCCCGTCCTTCACCTCGAAGTCCTTGTCGACCCACAGGCTGCTGCCCGGCTCGCCGAACCCCTCGAACTGCGGGACCTCCTCGCGCGGCGGGACGACGATCTCGTGGCGCGGGTCGAAGTGCAGCAGGACGTCGGAGGGTTCGCGGACGACGGACGCGCCGGCGACGGTGCCGTCCTTGACCTTGAACTGCAGCTGCCCGTTCCGCAGCCGGGCCGTCAGGTCGAGGTGACCGCCGTTCAGGACCACGCGTTCGCCGGCGGGCGCCTCCCTCGGGGGCGTGTCGGCCGCGTGCGCCGGTGCGGTGAGCGGGGCCGCGGAGAGCAGCGAGAGCGCGACGGCGAGGGTGGCGGCGCGTACGGGACGGGGTGCGATGGGGGCCCGCATGACGGGGCGTCTCCTTCGGGCGTGAGGACGGTGGTTCACGGCCGCGCCGGGGGCGGTTCGAGAGGCGGGCACGGCCCGCCCCCGGCGCGGGGCTTGTGACGCGGGCCGGGTCAGCCGACCTGGAAGGTGTACGTCGCCGAGGACGGGCCGACCTTGGTGCCGTTGGCCAGCGTGCCGCTCACCTGGAAGGTGGCGGTGTACGAGCCGGCCTTGGTGAAGACCCAGTTGGCGTGGTCGTGCTCGGCGGCGACGACGTCCTTGGTGTTGGTGAGCGTGGCGTCACCGCTGTCGAAGTAGCGGTTGCTCTTCGGGCAGAGGCCGTTCTTGTAGACGGTGAGCTTGCCCGGTCCGCTGAGGGAGGTGAGCTTGACCTGCACCTTGTCGTTCTGGAAGACGCCGGTGGCGATGTGCTCGCCGGAGATGCCCGGCCACAGCAGGTTGGTGTTCTCGACCTGCGGCAGGCGGTACACGGTGGCGCCGGTCGCGCCGAGGTGGCTGTAGCAGGTGCCGCTCGGCACGGTGTACGCGGACGCCGGCAGCGCCTGCAGGGTGACCGCGGCGGGGTCGTACTCGACGCCCGGGGTCACCGACTCGTCGTGGACGTGCAGTTCGAGGGCGCCTGCGGCGTACTCGACGTCGAGGACGTCGACATGCCCCTTGGAGAGAGTGGTCCCGGCGGCGTGGGCGGTGGTGAGTCCCCCGAGCGCCATGGCCGCTGCGATGGATCCGGTGACGGTGAGAGTACGCGTGAAGGCACGCAAAAGAAGCCCCCCTTGGGCAATGGTTGAGTGAGCGCGAACAAGCAAGACGATAATCGTTTTCATCTCGCTCGCACAAGCGCCTTCGGGGCGGCCGGCGGAGCGGGGCTCAGCCGGTCATGTCACCTGGGGGTTCGTCGGCCGGTCAGCGGTCGGTGCGGATGCGCAGCTGCAGCCAGCAGGAGAGGCGGGTGTCCGGGTCGTCGAGGTCGAGGCCGAACAGGTCCCGGGCCCGGCGGAGCCGGTACTTGAGGGTGTTCTGGTGCACGGTGAGGCGGCGGGCGGCCTCGCCGATGTTGCCCACGGCGTCCAGCCAGGCCGTCACCGAGGCGGCGTAGTGGGTGCGCTGAGCGGCGTCGTGTTCGAGCATCGCCTCGATGCCGGGGTGGCGCAGCCGGGGTCGTCGGTCGAGTGCCTCCGCGAGGTGGGCGAGGAGCACGTGCGCGTGGACGTCCCGAAGGGCGGCGACGGCGGGCGCGTCCGGGGCCGAGGTGGTCACACGGAGCACGTCGTCGATCTCCGCGCGCAGTTCCGGCAGTTCGTCCAGGCCGGTGTCCGACCGGCCGACGGCGGCCCGCAAGGGGGCCGTGCCCGGACGGGCGGTCGCGGCGAGGGCCTGCTCGGCCAGCCGCCGGGCCGACGCCGGCTCCTCGCCGGGCAGGAGGACGTACACGGCGCGGGGGCCCGTGGCGACGGCGGCCGAGGGGCGGACGGCCGGCCAATGGCGGCCGAGGTCGGCGCCCAGGCGGGTGAGCAGGACCGGCTCCTGACCGGAGCCGCCGGCCGGGGCGAAGCCGATGAGGCCGAGAGGCGTGCCCACGGTCAGGCCGAGACGGTAGGCGGTGTCCGACGCCGGGGCGGTGCCGTCCAGGCCGGCGCGCAGCGCCTGTTCACGGGCGTGCAGTTCCAGCGCGGCGGCGCTGCGGCGGCGCAGCATGTGCAGGGCCGCGGTCAGGGCGCCCTCGAGCAGGGCCTGCTCCCCGGCGGCGGCTAGGGGGCTGCGGTCCTCGATCGCCCAGATGGTGCCGAGGGGAAGGTCCCCCGCGCGGATGGCGACGGCGGCGCGCGGCAGTTCGTCGTCCGCCAGCCCCGGCAGCCGTACGACGCCGGTGGCGGCCAGCACCTTCCGGTACTGGCGCTGCTGCCGCTCGGCCTGGGGGCGCGGCTGGTCGGGCACGCGACGGCCGAGGATGCCCTGGCGGCGCAGTTCGTCGATGCGCTGCCCCGGCCGGGTCGAGTACGCGAGGACGCGGGAGTCGAGGTCCTCGATCGCCACCGATCCGCCGATGACCGCGGCGATGGCATCGGCGAGGGCGAAGAGCTCCTCGCCCGTCGCGTCGCCTCGGTCGGCACCGTCCGCGGTTGGCGGCTTCGACAACGTCATGGCTCGATCGTAGGCGATCCCGACAAAGCCCGGACGGGCGGAGCGGCCCGAGCATGGTCCGGCCGGGCCCGACAGGGACCGGTCCCACTCCCCTCGGACCTGGAGGAAGACCATGCCCATCCCCGCCGCTCCGACCGCCCCGCCGTCGCAGGCGGCGCTGCTCGACCTGTTTCCGCCCGGAACGGCGATCGGCGACGAGGGCGCCCTGGTGATCGGCGGCTGTCCGGTCACCGATCTCGCGGAGCGCTTCGGGACTCCGGCGCTGATCATCGACGAGGCGGCGGTGCGCGCCCGGGCCCGGAGGTACGCGGACGGACTCGCCGCGCGCTGGGCGAACTCGAGGGTGGCGTTCGCGTCGAAGGCCTTTCCTTGCACGGCGGTCTACCGGCTGCTGGCCGAGGAAGGGCTGAGCATCGACGTGGCCGGCGGCGGCGAACTCGCGCTCGCCCTGGCGGGCGGTGTCGATCCCGCGCGGATCGTCGTCCACGGCAACGCCAAGACGGACGCCGAACTCCGGATGGCCGTCGAAGCCGGCGTGGGCCTGATCGTCGTCGACAACTTCGACGACATCGACCGGCTGGAGCGGCTCGTCACCAAGGAGCAGCCCGTGCTCGTACGGGTCACGCCCGGCATCCGCCCCGACACGCACGCGGCCGTCGCCACCGGCCAGGAGGGGTCGAAGTTCGGTCTCGGCCCGGCCGAGGCGCGCCGGGCCGTCGCCCGGCTGCGGGGCAGCAGCCGGCTCCGGCTCGACGGGGTGCACGTCCACATCGGGTCCCAGATCCTCGACACCGAACCGTTCGCGCGGGCCGTGGAAGCCGTGGCCGGCCTGGGCACGTTCGCCGTCTACGATCTCGGCGGCGGCCTCGGCGCCCGCTACACCTACGACGACCACCCGCCCAGCGTCGAGGAGTACCTGGACGCGCTGGTGGGCGCGGCCCGCCGCGTCCTGCCCCCCGAGGCGCAGATCATCGTCGAGCCCGGCCGGTCCATGGTGGCCGAGGCCGGAGTGACCCTCTACCGGGTGGCCACCGTCAAACCCGGTGAGCCGCCTTTCGTCGCCGTCGACGGCGGCATGGCCGACAACCTCGAAGTCGCCCTCTACGGCCAGCGGTTCGAGGCCACCGTCGCCACCCGCGTCGGCGGCGGAGACCCCTGCCACCTGGTGGGCCGGCACTGCGAGTCGGGCGACACGCTGAGCGCGGGGGTGCCGCTGCGCGCCCCCAGGCCCGGCGACCTGATCGCGGTGCCCGTCACCGGCGCGTACTGCTACTCCCTCGGCAACAACTACAACGGCGCCCTGCGGCCGCCCGTCGTCTTCTGCCGCGACGGCGAGGCCCGGGAGGTCGTCCGCCGCGAGACGTACGGCGACCTGCTCCGCCGCGACGTGACCTGAACCCAGCTCCCCGACGTGCCTTGAACACGTCTCCCCGACGTGCCCTGACCCACCTTCCCGACGTGCCCTGAACCCCACCCTCCCTCCCCCTCAGGAGCCACCATGTCCCCTCGCTCGCCGCTGCGCCGGCAACTCCTCAGACGCAAGCCCCTGCACAGCTTCACCGACGCGGGCGGCGGCGCCGGCCTGCGCCGTACCGTCGGCCCGTTCCAGCTCACGATGATCGGCATCGGCGCCACGATCGGCACCGGCATCTTCTTCGCGCTGGGCAGCGCGGTCCCCGAGGCCGGCCCCGCCGTGATCCTCTCCTTCGTCGTCGCGGCGGTCGCCGCCGCCCTCACCGCGCTGTGCTACGCCGAACTGGCCTCCGCCGTCCCGGTGTCGGGCTCCTCCTACTCCTACGCCTACGCCACACTGGGCGAGTTCGCCGCCTGGGCCGTGGGCTGGTGCCTTCTGCTGGAGTACGCCGTCTCCGGCGCGGCGATCGCCGTGAGCTGGGGCGAGTACCTCAACGACCTCACCCTGCGGCTCTTCGACGTCCGTATGCCCGACGCGATCTCGGCGCCGCCGGGCGCGGGCGGCGTCGTCAACCTGCCCGGCGTCGTCCTCGTCGGCCTGTGCTGTCTGCTGCTCGTCCGGGGAGCCAAGGAATCGGCCCTGGTCAACACCGTCATGGTGCTGGTCAAGCTCGCCGTCCTGGCGCTGTTCGTCGTCGTCGGCACCACCGCCTTCGACTCGGGGAACCTCCAGCCGTTCGCACCGCTCGGCTTCGCCGGCGTCGGCACCGCCGCCGCCACCGTGTTCTTCGCCTTCATCGGCCTCGACGCCGTCTCCACGGCCGGCGACGAGGTCCGCGACCCGAAACGCACCCTCCCCCTGGCGATCGTCGGCGCCCTGGCCGTGGTCACCACGGTGTATGTCCTGGTCGCCGTCGTGGGCGTGGGCGCCCAGCCCTGGACGGCGTTCGAAGGACAGGAAGCGGGCCTCTCCGCCATCCTCGGCGACATCACCGGAGCCCAGTGGCCCGCCGTGCTGCTCTCCGCGGGCGCGGTGCTCTCCATCGTCAGCGTCACCCTGGTCGTGCTCTACGGCCAGAGCCGCATCCTCTACACCATGGGCCGCGACGGCATGCTGCCCACCGCCTTCCGCCGGGTCAGCCCGCGCAGCGGCACTCCCGTGTTCTCCACCCTCATGACGGGCGGCTTCGTCGCCCTCCTCGCCGCGGTCTTCCCGCTCGACCTGCTCGCCGACCTCACCAGCATGGGCACCCTCGCCGCCTTCACCGTGGTCTCGCTCGGCGTCCTGATCCTGCGCCGCACCAGCCCGCACCTGGACCGCGGGTTCCGCGTCCCGGGCCATCCGGTGGTCCCGGTGCTGTCCCTCGGCGCGTGCGGTTATCTGATCTACGAGCTCCCCCTCGACACCTATCTGCTCTTCGGCGGCTGGCTCGTCCTGGCCCTGGTGGTCTACCTGCTCTACAGCCGGCACAACTCCGCGCTCGAGGCGCCGGAGGACACCGCCCTCGCGGCACCCGGCGCGGAGCGGTGAGCAATGTTAGGAATGGCGTATGAGGGAGTTTTTCCGCCGGTCCCGGCGGCGGAAGGGCCGGAACGACGACGAGGGAGAGCACCCCGCGTCGCCGCGCCGTCCAGGGAGCCGCCCGGGGCCGCCCGGGAGGGGCCCCGATACGGCCTCCCGGTCGCGGCTCCGCTCCCATCTGACCATGCGCAGCGCCGCCGGGCAGGTCTTCGCGCTGCAGATCGTGATCGTGGTGCTGCTCGTCGCGGCGGCCGTGACGTCGCTGGCGCTCCAGGCCGACCGGGACAGGACCCGGGAGGCCCGGCGCCAGTCCGTCACGGCGGCCGAGTCGTTCGCGAACGCGCCGGGCACGGCCGAGGCGCTCGCCGGCCCGGATCCGACCGCCGTGCTGCAGCCCCGGGCCGAGCTGGCCCGCAGGAGAGCGGGCGTCGACTTCATCGTCGTCATGAACACCGACGGGATCCGTTACACGTATCCCGACCCGGCCCAGATCGGGAAGAAGTTCGTCGGCACCATCGAACCGGCCCTCGAAGGCCGCACCGTCGTCGAGGAGGCGGGCGGGCCGCCCCTGCCCGGGGGCGACGGAACGGCCGTCCAGGCCGTGGTCCCCGTGACCGGCGCCGACGGCTCGGTCGTCGGCCTGGTGTCCGCCGGGATCACGACCGAGAACGTCACCGGCGTGGTCCGTCAGCAGCTGCCGCTCATCATCGGCGCCGGCGCGGCGGCGCTCGCCCTGTCCACCGCCGGGACCTGGCTGGTGTCCCGACGCCTCCGGCGGCAGACCCACGGCCTGGGCCCCGAGGAAATGACACAGATGTACGAGCACCACGACGCGGTGCTGCACGCCGTACGGGAGGGGGTGCTGATCATCGACGCCGACGGGCGGCTGCTGCTCGCCAACGACGAGGCGCGCCGGCTGCTCGACCTGCCGGCCGACGCCGAGCGGCGGCATGTGGGGCAGCTGGGCCTGGACGGCGAGACGGCCCGGCTGCTGGCCTCGGCCGAGCCGGTCATGGACGCGGTGCACCTGGCCGGGGACCGGTTGCTGGCGGTGAACAAGCGGCCCACCGCGCCCTACGGGGGCCAGACGGGCTGGGTGGTGACGCTGCGGGACACCACGGAGCTGGCGGCGGTCACCGGGCGGGCCAAGGTGTCGCGGGAGCGGCTGGCACTGCTGTACGACGCGGGGGTGCGCATCGGCGGGTCGCTGGACGTGGTGCGGACGACCCGGGAACTGGCGGAGGTCGCGGTGCCGCGGTTCGCCGACGTCGCCGTGGTGGATCTGCTGGACGCGGTGGTGTCCGGGCGGGAGCCGGCGCGCGGGACACGGCAGATGCGACGCACGGCGGTCAGCGGCGCGGACGAGGCCATGTCGCTGTACCCGGCCGGGGAGCTGCTCACCTTTCTGCCGACGACGCCGCAGATGCGCGCGCTGTCCGGGGGGCGGGCCGTGCTGGAGGCGGATCTGCGGTCGGCGCGGGGCTGGCAGGAGCAGGACCCGGAGCGCACCAGGGCGCTGGAGCACGGGCTGCATACGCTGATCTCGGCGCCGCTGCGGGCGCGGGGCATGCTGGGGGTGGTGACCTTCTGGCGGAGGGGGGATTCACCGGCCTTCGACGAGGAGGACCTGTCCTTCGCCGAGGAGCTGGCGGCCCGGGCGGCGGTGGCCGTCGACAACGCCCGCCGCTTCGCCCGCGAGCACGCCGTGGCGGTGACGCTCCAGCGCAGCCTCCTGCCGCGCGGGCTGCCGGAGCAGGACGCCCTGGACGTGGCGTGGCGGTATCTGCCGGCCGAGGCCGGAGTGGGCGGCGACTGGTTCGACGTCCTGCCCCTGCCGGGCGCCCGGGTGGCGCTGGTGGTCGGCGACGTGGTCGGCCACGGACTGCACGCGGCGGCGACCATGGGCCGGCTGCGCACCGCGGTCCACAACTTCTCCGCGCTGGACCTGCCGCCGGACGAACTGCTGGCCCACGTGGACGATCTCGTCATCCGGATCGACAGCGAGGAGCACCCCGGCGAGGACCCGGAGGTCGACGGGGGCGCCAGGGTCACGGGGGCGACCTGCCTCTACGCGATCTACGATCCGGTGTCGGGTCTGTGCACCGTGGCGCGGGCCGGACACCCGGGCCCGGCCGTGCTGTACCCGGACGGGACCGTCGCCCATCCCGAGGTGCCCGCCTCCCCTCCGCTCGGCGTGGGCGGCCACCCCTTCGAGACCGCCGAGCTGCGTCTTCCCGAAGGCTCCCAACTGGTGCTGTACACCGACGGGCTGGTGGAGAACCGCGACCGGGACCTCGACACCGGCCTGGAGCTGCTGCGGAGCGCGCTGCGCGGGCAGGCGGAGCGCACGCCCGAGGAGACGTGCCGGGCGGTGGTGGACGCGACGGTGACCACCCGCCCGTCCGACGACATCGCGCTGCTCGTGGCACGCACCCGGTTGCTCACCCCGTCGCAGGTGGCGGAATGGGAGGTGCCGTCCGACCCCGCTGCGGTGGCTCCGGTGCGTGCCCAGTGCGGGGCCCAGTTGCGGGCCTGGGGCCTGGAGGACATCGGCTTCGCGACGGAACTGATCCTCAGTGAACTGATCACGAACGCCGTCCGGTACGGGAAACCGCCCATCGGTGTGCGGCTGCTGCGCGGCCGCACCCTGGTCTGCGAGGTCTCGGACGGCTCCAACACCTCCCCGCACCTGCGCCGGGCGGCGAGCACCGACGAAGGCGGCCGGGGCCTGTTCCTGGTCGCCCAGTTCGCGCAGCGCTGGGGAACCCGCTACACGCCGCGGGGCAAGATCATCTGGGCCGAGCAAGCGCTCCACGGGCCCGTGCCCGAGGCCGCCGACGACACGCTCGCCGACGCCCTCCTCAGCCAGTTCGACGACCCGGCCTTCTGACCGGCGACGCCGGCGCGCGTCATGCGCCGGCCCGGCGCCGGCCCCGCACGCGGCGCGGGTACGGGAAGAGCCGCGGAGAGCGCTTCGCGGCGACGTCCTCGACCCAGCCGAAGGTCAGCACCAGCAGCCCGGTCAGGGGGACCGCCACCATCAGCGGGAACCACTGGCTGCTCAGCAGCCACCGGAAGTGCTCGTAGAAGAAGCCGACGGACCAGAGGGGGTCGATCAGCGGGATGGCGGCCACCAGCGCGGTCTGGTGCCAGAGATAGACGCTGACGGCGCGTGCGTTGAGCAGAGTGATCAGGCCGTTCCAGCGTTCCAGCGGCCGGGGCCACCGCTCCCAGGAGGGGCTGATGTGCAGCAGGAGGGCGACGAAGCCGAAGGACCACAGGGCCTGGGCGACCGGCCAGCTCTCGATGTCGGTGTGGACGGTCGGGTCGACCGGCCGGGTCTGGAGGTACCACCAGCCGGCCACCATGATCAGCGGCGCGACGGACGGCACGACGTACTGCGGGATCTTCCTGAGCAGACCCTCCTGGTGCGCCATGCCGAGGATCCAGCAGGAGCCGAAGGTGGCGAAGTCGCTGGTGTTCTCCCAGACCCGGCCGTAGAGGAACTCCTGGTCGATGAAGAAAGTGTTCAGGACGATCGCCAGGGCGAGGGGCGCGGACAGCGTCACCACCGGCCTCCGCCGCAGCGCCCACAGCAGCAGCGGTGACAGCAGCACGAACCAGAGGTACGCGCGGAGGTACCAGAGCGGGACGACGATCTGCACGGCCCAGCCCTGCCCCACCAGGTGGTCGAAGCCGTTCAGCGCTTCGGCGTACGGCGGAGTGCTCAGCGGCAGGATCCAGAACAGCAGCTTGCCCCACCACCATGCGGGGTGCCCCTCGGCGTCGGGCCCGTCGCCGTCGAGGATCTGGGCGGTGACCACGATCGCGCCGAACAGCCACAGCGGCGGCAGCAGGCGGCGCAGGCGCCCCCGGATGACGCCGAGGGCCGGCCGGCTGAGCGAACGGGCCATCAGCGACCCGGCCAGCGCGAACATCACGCCCATCGACGGGAAGACGAGCGGCAGCCAGAACCAGCCGAAGTTGTGGTAGAGCACCACGCGACCCAGCGCCAGGGCGCGCAGCAGGTCGAGATAGCGGTCCCGGCCGCCCTTGGACCCGGCCGGCGCCGTCGGGCCGGGCTCCGCCTCGCGCGCCGGTTCCCGTCGCGGAGCGGCGGGGACGCGCAGCCGGAGGGTGTCGTGGGTGCCCACGGACTCGAAGGACGCGGTCATGGTCAGGCCTCCACCGGTGCGGCGACCTCGCCGGTGCGCCGGAGCTTCTGCCAGCGCAGCCGGCCACCGGTCAGCGCCGTGATCGTGGACTGCAGCAGGACGATGTACATCAGCTGCCGATAGACCAGCTGCTGGATCGGCAGGCTGATCAGATGCAGGGGCTTCTCGCCGTCGAGCCGGAAGGCGTACCACGACAGCAGGGCCTGGAGCAGGATGAAGCCGCCCCAGCTGGCAAGGGTGACCGGGGCGTTCGCGAACAGCACGCCGTACAGCAGGAACATGTCGACCAGCGGCGCGAGCAGCGGGGCGACCACGCCGAACATCACGACGAGCGGCAGCCCGAGCCGGCCGAAGCGTCCGGCCGGGCCGCGGGAGGTCACGGCGCGGCGGTGCTTCCACATCGCCTGCATGCTGCCGTAGCTCCAGCGGTACCGCTGGGACCAGAGCTGCTGGAGGCTGGCGGGGGCCTCGGTCCAGGCGCGGGCGCGCTCGGCGTAGACGATGCGCCAGCCGTCGCAGAGCACCGCCATGGTGATGTCGGTGTCCTCGGCGAGGGTGTCGTCGCTCATCCCGCCGACCCGCCGCAGGGCCTCCTTGCGGAAGGCGCCGACCGCGCCGGGGATGGTCGGGATGACGTTGAGCATGTCGTACATCCGGCGGTCCAGGTTGTGGCCGAGGACGTACTCGATGTGCTGCCAGGCGCCGATCAGGCTGTCGCGGTTGCCGACCTTGGCGTTGCCCGCGACCGCGCCGATCGTCCCGTCGCCGAACGGCTGGACCAGCTCGCGCACGGTGGACGGCTCGAAGACGGTGTCGCCGTCCATCATCACGACGATGTCGTGGGACGCGGCCGCGATACCGGTGTTGAGCGCGCTGGACTTGCCGCCGTTGGCCTGGCGGATCAGCCGGACGAACGGCAGGGCCATCACCTCGACGATGTCCGCCGTGCCGTCCGTGGAGCCGTCGTCGATGACGACGACCTCGATCGGATGGTCACTGGAGGCCAGCGAGTTGAGGGTGTTCGCGATGCACTCGCGTTCGTTGTAGGCCGGGACGAGGACGGTGACCGGCTCGGTGACGGGCGGCCCCCACGCGTCCCGTCGCCGGGAGCGGCGGGCGTGGAGCGGTGCGAGGACGAGCATCAGCGCGAACCGGCCGAAGTTGAGGAAGCCGACGACCGCCAGCAGCGCGACCAGGACCGGCAGGGTGAGCACGGCGGCCTGACTGGCCCAGATGAACACCTTGCCCGCCCACAGCCGGTGGCCGTGCACCAGCACGTTGGCATCGGTGGCGCCGAGCGCCTCGGAGACGGTGGCGAAGCGGTAGCCCTCGCCCTGGAGCTTGTCGATGATCCGCTCGAGCGCGGCGAGGGTCTCGGTACGGTCGCCGCCCGCGTCGTGCAGCAGGACCAGCGCGCCCGCGCCGGGCTTGCGCGGCATCGCCGCCTCGACGATCGCGTCGACGCCGGGACGCCTCCAGTCGTCGGTGTCGCGGTCGATGAAGGCGGTGAGGTAGCCGCGGGAGCCCACGTACTTGATCACCGGGTAGTTCCAGTCGTCGAGCGCCGACGCGTCGGAGGAGTACGGCGGGCGGAACAGCGCGCTGTGGATGCCCGCGACTCCGGCCAGCGCCAGTTGCGTCTGCGCCAGCTCCCAGCTGATCCGTGTCTCGGACTGGTACACGAGGTCGGGGTGGGTGAAGGTGTGCACGCCGATCTCGTGGCCGGCGGCGACGATCTGCCGGATCAGCTCCGGGTGGCGCGTGGTCATCGCGCCGGTCACGAAGAAGACCGCGTGGACGTCGCGGGCCGCGAGCACGTCCAGGATCTTCGGGGTCCACTCCGGCGAGGGGCCGTCGTCGAAACTCAGGATCACGGTGCGATCGGGGACCCGATAGCTCACCGGGCGCTCGTTCTTGTCGCCGCGCGCGTCGATGATCGGGCCGCCCTTGAGCAGGGTCTCCGGCACGGTCGTCTTGTCGACCGAGGTCGCGATCCGGGCATCGTGGAACGCCTCGTTGGTGGCCAGGCCGCGGAGGACGAGGAGCGCGAGCAGGCAGGCCAGCAGGGACAGCGGCATGACGAAGCGCAGCGGCGGCGCAGCCAGTCGGCGCGGTCTCAGCAGGGACTGCCGACGACGCTGGTGGCGGGACAAGGGCGCTCCTGGAGACGGTGGTGCGGACGATCAGGCACGCTCGGCCGGCCCGCAGCGCTGCTCCGGGCGACACGACGGTCGCGGTGTGCCAGGGAATGTCACGGTGTTCGGCATGACGGCCGGACTTCTCGGGTGGGGTGTCGAGACCGCGCCTTCTAGGGCCAGAAGGGAGGCAGGGGTCCCCCGGTGGGCAAGTACGCGGGCTTCGGGGGAATCTCCATCGCCGGGGCGTCCGACTGCATGCCGAGCAGGCTGCCGCCCATGGCGGCCGCCAGGATCGCGCCGACCACGGAGACCGGCCAGCCGAAGCGCCGGAACAGCCGGCTGCGCAGACCCGACTGGTCGACGAACACCGGTGCCGGATCAGACTCCTGGGGACTGGATTCAGACACGCCGGACCGTGCCGGGTATGCCGGTTCACGCCCGAGGAATGGGGAGGCTTGGCGCATCTCGTGTGGCCTTTTTGTGCAGAAACGTAGGCGGCTGAAGCGTAGAGCGAACCGTATCGGACATCCCTGATCAGTTGGCGTGAGATATCCGCTTTTGACATGCTCTGATCGAATGTCGTAACCGGATCGGTATGTCGACGGGAGCGTCCCGACCCCTGAGCGGCCGGGTCGGGCACACGCCGCAGGATGGCCGAAACCCTTCGCTAGGATGACGCCTCACTTCATGTGATCAGCGCTCGACCCCCCTGCGAGGGGCGCGCCCAGCCATCGCCGCTACGCCCCCAAGGAGCCTGCGTGAGCCAGCCCCGCCGCATCTCTCGTCGCCGCGCGTGGACGGCGCTCACGCTGCCCGCCCTCCTGTGCGTACTCGCCGCGTGTTCCGCCGACCCCGCGGCCGGCGGGAACACCGACGCCGCCGGGCCCGCGCGGGACGCCTCGCCGACGCCCACCGGACCGCCGGGCACCCTGTTCGACGATTTCGCCTACACCGGCGCCGACGACCCCTCGCTCGCCGCGCACGGCTGGGCGATCCGTACCGGCGGGGGCGGCCCGGGGATCAAGAGCACCTGGAGCGCCGACGGCGCCGCCTTCCCCTCCGATCCGACGGCCGAGGGGGGCAAGGTCCTCCGACTGCGCTCGTCCACGGACGGCACCGCGCAGGGCACCACACAGGCCGAGGTCCACACCACGAGCCGGAACTTCTTCACGGGAACCTACGCCGCCCGGGTCCACTTCAGCGACAAGCCCACGAGCGGACGCGACGGCGACCACGTCGTCCAGACCTTCTTCCCGATCTCGCCCTCGGACTCCTCGGAGAACTACAGCGAACTCGACTTCGAGTACCTGCCGAACGGCGGCTGGGGTTCGAAGGGTCCGCAGCTCGACAACGTCAGCTGGTACAAGGCCGACCCGCCGGACCGGGTCCACAACACCCTCGAACGGCGCCTCGCGGGCTGGCACACCCTGATGATCACCGCCATGGACGGAAAGGTCACCTACTCCCTGGACGGCAAGGACCTGTTCACCAGCTCCGGCAAGTACGTCCCGCGCGAGCAGATGGACATCCACTTCAGCAACTGGCTCATCGACCTTCCCTTCGCGGGCGGCCCGCGCACCTGGGACATGAAGGTCGACTGGGTCTACTACAAGGCCGACGAGGCCGTATCGCCGACGGACGTCCAGAAGACGGTGGCCGGCTTCCACAGCACCGGCACCGACTACATCGACACCGTCCCGAAGCCCTGACCCACCCGCGGAGCGCACCTCGACCCGGCCGAAGTCCCCGGGCCGTCCTCCGGCCAGGGTGTCGTGCGCAGGTGCTCCGAGTACCGTGATCCTGTGGATCAGGAGACGAGCTTCCCACCCCGCCCACTCCGAGGGGTGCGTGCCGTGTACGCCCGGCAGGCGGGGTGCCCGTCGGACTTCGCGGACGTCACCGTGGACTTCGAGCCGTGGGAAGAGGGCGTCGCCTTCGAAACGCCTGCCGACCTGGCCGTCCGCGGTGACGCGACCCCGGAGGAGGCGGCCGAGTTCCAGGCCGCGGTCGCCGACGGCATACGCCTGGAGCTGGCCGCGTTGGAGACCGGGACCACGGTGGCGGTGGCCGTCGTTCTTCGCGCCATGGGAATCCACGCGGTGGACTCCCACCCGAGGGCGTTCCACCACGCAGGGCGGCTCGCCGTCCGCAACGCCCTCGCCCTCATCCACCCCCCGGCCAGGCCCAAAAGACGACGCCCGTCGCCGCGGAGCTGAGCGAAGGGGCACCGGCCCCAGAACGAGCTCGAGGCCGTATCGGATGCTTCCGATACGGCCTCTGACCTGCCTAAACGCAAGTCGGGACGACAGGATTTGAACCTGCGACCCCTTGACCCCCAGTCAAGTGCGCTACCAAGCTGCGCCACGTCCCGGTGCTCGTGCTCGTCGGGTTTCCCCGGCGGCTGCGTGCAGGAGAACATTACCGCACTTCGCGTTCGGGCACGTCGCAGGGGTGCGGGGGACAATGGGGGTGTGAGTGGAGAGCCGGTGGGCGGGCGTCGGGACCGAGACGCGGAGGGGCGGGCGCGCAGTGCGCGGCCCCGGGACGGGCTGGGGCGGCCGTTGCCGTACGGGGCCGAGGGCGTCGCCCGGCAGCCCGAGGGGGTGAGTCGTACGCCGGCGCAGACCGTGCGGGAGGCGCAGCGGCTGCTGGACGCGGGGATGCCGTTCCACGCGCACGAGGTGTTCGAGGACGCGTGGAAGTCCGGGCCCGCCGGTGAGCGGGACCTGTGGCAGGGGCTGGCGCAGCTCGCCGTGGGGCTGACGCACGCGGCGCGCGGCAACGCGACGGGCGGGGCCCGGCTGCTGCGGCGCGGTGCGGAGCGGATCGCGGGGTGGCCGGAGGCCCGGCCGTACGGGATCGACCTCCGCGGACTCGCCTCGTGGGCGCGGGAGTTGGCCGAGCGGGTGGACGGCGAGGCGGCCGTGGACGCGGCCGCAGAGGCCCCGCGGCTGCGGGGCGACCTGCCCTAGTCCTCCTGGAGCAGGACGACTTCCAGGGTTCTGGGGCCGTGCACGCCTTCTACCCGGTCGAGTTCGATGTCGCTGGTGGCGGACGGGCCGGAGATCCACGTCAGGGGGCGGGTCGGGTCGAGGCGCGGCAGGGCCTGGGGGACGGAGGCGACCAGTTGGGCCGGAGTGCGTACGACGCAGATGTGGTGGTCCGGGATCAGCGTGATGCGGCGCCGGCCCTGGTCCGGGCCGCCGTCGAGGACGAGCGTGCCGGTCTCGGCGATCGCCAGCGCGCAGCCGGTGACCACGCTGTCCGCCGCGTCCAGCTGGGCGGGAGTGGTGGCGGACCGGTCGTGGATCCTCGTCGCGTCGACGGCCGCCAGCCAGTGCGGCGGGAGGGCCGGGGGAACCAGGATGTTCTGCGCCCCGCGTGCGGCGAGCAGGCGCATGAGCAGGTCGCTGATCCCCGCCTCGTCCGTGCGGTGCACCACCGCGCGGTACTCCGTCAGGTTGCGGTGCAGAAGGTCGACGAGGGCCGCCGGGTCGTCTTCCGGTACGTGGGCGGGCAGGTACGAGCGGTCAGGCTCCGGGGCCGGGGGCGCGTCGGCCACCGCGGCACGGATGCGGGCCAGGATGCGGTCGCGGCTGCTCATGTGCGGTTCCTCTTCCACCAGTCCCGGAAGGACTCCGCCGGCACTTCCGGCAGTTCGCGGCTGTCGGTCCAGGCCGAGGCCCCCGGCAGCCGCTTCGGGTGCAGCCGGCGGGTGCGCGTCGCGAGACGCTCGACGGCGGCCAGGGCCCCGGGGCTGTTCAGGACCGCGCCCGCCGCCTTCATCGCCGCGCGCTCCAGGCGGTGGCCGCCCCCCTCGGCGACGCGTTCGCGCAGGTGCACGAGGACCTCGGGGATGTCGATGGCCACCGGGCAGACCTCGTAGCACGCGCCGCACAACGAGGAGGCGTACGGCAGGGAGGCGTCGATCTCGCTCTCGGTGCCCCGCAGTTGGGGGCTGAGGATCGCGCCGATGGGGCCGGGGTAGACCGAGCCGTACGCGTGGCCCCCGGCCCGCTCGTACACCGGGCAGACGTTGAGGCAGGCGGAGCAGCGGATGCAGCGCAGCGCCTGGCGGCCGACCTCGTCGGCGAGGGTGGCGGTGCGGCCGTTGTCGAGGAGGACGAGGTGGAAGTTCGTCGGTCCGTCCCCGTCGGTGGTGCCCGTCCACATGGTGGTGTACGGGTTCATCCGCTCGGCCGTCGAGGAGCGCGGGAGGGTCTGGAGGAAGACTTCCAGGTCCCGCCAGGTGGGGATCGTCTTCTCGATGCCGACGACGGAGATCAGGGTCTCGGGCAGCGTGAGGCACATCCGGCCGTTGCCCTCCGACTCCAGGACGACGAGGGTGCCGGTCTCGGCGACCATGAAGTTCGCCCCGGAGACGGCGACCTTGGCGCGGAGGAACTTCTCCCTCAGGTGCAGCCGGGCCGCTTCGGCGAGGTCGGCGGGCGTGTCGGTGAGGCCGTCGGGGGCGGGGCGGCCCCACCGCCCCATCTCGGCCCGGAAGATGTCGCGGATCTCGCCGCGGTTGCGGTGGATGGCGGGCACGAGGATGTGCGAGGGGCGGTCGTGGCCCAACTGGACGATGAGCTCGGCGAGATCGGTCTCGTACGCGGCGATGCCCGCGGCTTCCAGGGCCTCGTTGAGGCCGATCTCCTGCGTGGCCATCGACTTGACCTTGACGACCTCGGTCTCGCCGGTGGCCCGGACGAGGCCGGTGACGATCCGGTTCGCCTCGTCGGCGTCGGCCGCCCAGTGCACGGTGCCGCCTGCGGCGGTCACCGCCGCCTCCAACTGCACGAGGTGGCGGTCGAGATGGCGCAGGGTGTGGTCCTTGATCCGCCGGCCCGCCTCGCGCAGGCGGTCCCAGTCGGCGAGTTCGGCGACCGCCGCGGCGCGCTTGTCGCGGATGGTGTGCGTGGCGTGCCGCAGGTTGGCGCGCAGGGTCGCGTCGCCGACGGCGGCCTTCGCCGCGACGGGAAACGCGGGCATGCCGAGGAAGGTTCCGCTCATCGCCAGGGCTCCGTCTCCGTGCTCGCGAGGATCTCGGCCAGGTGGAGGGCGCGCAGCGGCGCGTCCTGGCGGCGCAGGAGGCCGCCGAGGTGCATCAGGCAGGAGTTGTCCGCGCCGCACAGCACCTCCGCCCCGGTGCCGGCGGCGTGGGCGAGCTTGTCGCGGCCCATGGCGGCGGACACCGCGGGGTTCTTCACGGCGAAGGTCCCGCCGAAGCCGCAGCATTCCTCCGCGCCGGGCAGTTCCACCAGGTCCAGGCCCTTGACCGCGCGCAGGAGGCGGAGCGGCCGGTCGCCGAGGCCGAGCAGGCGCAGGCCGTGGCAGGAGGGGTGGTACGTGACGGTGTGCGGGAAGTACGCGCCGACGTCGGTCACCCCCAGGACGTCCACCAGGAACTCGGTCAGCTCGTACACGCGGGGCCCGAGGGCGGCCGCCTCGGGGCCGAAGCCGGAGTAGTGGGCCCGGACCATGGCGGCGCAGGACCCGGAGGGCGTGACGACGTGCTCGTACCCCTGGAACGCCTCGGCGAGACGCCGGGCGAGCGGCGCGGCCTGCTCGCTGTATCCCGTGTTGTACTGCGGCTGGCCGCAGCAGGTCTGGCCGGCCGGGAAGTCGACCTCGACCCCCAGCCGTTCCAGGATGCGGACGGTGGCCACCCCCGTGGCGGGATACAGCGCGTCGTTGACGCAGGTGACGAAGAGTGCGGCACGCATGGGCGCAGGATACGCCCGGGTGGCCTCACCGCCGCGGGTCTCACCAGGCGAGAGGGAGTTCCTGGGGCGAGCGATGGATCAACGTCGGCCGCATCACCACTTCTCCCTCCGCCAGCCGCAGTCCGGGCAGTCGGCGGCTGAACAGTTCGAGGGTGAGGCGGAGTTGGCCCCGGGCCAGCTGGGAGCCGGGGCAGCCGTGGGCGCCGTGACCGAAGGCGATGTGCCGGGACGGCGGACGGGTGATGTCGAAGACGTCGGGGTCGGCGTGGCGGGCCTCGTCGCGGTTGGCGGAACCGTACGCGACGAACACCGTGGCACCGGCGGGCAGTTCGGTGCCGGCGAGGTTGACGGGGCGGGTCGTGGTGCGGCGGAACCCCTGGACGGCGGTGTCGAAGCGGGCGGCCTCCTCCACCGCCCCGGGTATCAGCTCGGGCCGCGCGCAGAGCAGCTTCCACTGCGCCGCGTCGTCGCGGAGCAGGTGGTAGAGGGTGGTCCCGATGAGGGCGGTGGTGGTGAGGTGGCCGGCGATGAGGAAGTTCTGCAGGTTGGAGACGAGTTCGGCCCGCTGGTCGTCGGTGAGCGGGGCGTCGCCGGGGGCGAGGGCGGCGACCATCGCGGAGCACAGGTCGTCGCGGGGTTCGGCGCGGCGGGCGCGGGCGTAGCGGTCGAGCAGGTGCTGCAGGGCGACGACGTCCTCGGCCGCGGCGACCTGCTCGGCCTCGCTCAAGGGGCGGAACAGCAGCTGTTCGGCGCGGTGGCCGCCGTGCACGGCGGCGGGCACGTCCGCCGGGTCGAAGCCGATGAGCCGGCCGATCACCGCGCCGGGGAGCCGGCGGGCGTACGAGGCCATCAGCTCGGTGCGGCCGTCGGCGGCGAAGCCGTCGAGCAGGGCCTCGGCCCGCGCGGCGGCGTACGGGAGCAGGGCGCCGACGCGCGAGGCGGAGAGCCCCCTGTTCAGCGGGGCGCGGTGGCGGCGGTGGGCGGGGCCGTCGGTGGAGACGACGGCGGGACGCTTGGGGAAGCCGCGGGCGAGCACGCCGAAGGCGGCGGGCGCGGGCATGACGTCGGGCCGCAGGGCCTGCGCGGAGGAGAAGTCGTCCGGTCGGAGCAGGACTTCGCGCACGTCGGCGTCGCGGGCGACGAGCCAGGCGTCCAGTTCGGGGACGAAGGTCAGTCCCTCGGTGCGGCGGGCGCGGGCGTAGAGGGGGTAGGGGTCGCGGTACAGGTCGTCGAGCCGCTGCTGCGGTGAGGACTGTTCCTGCGCTGCGGCTTGTTTCTGCGCTGCTGCGTCCACGCTCGCCTCCGGAGGGGAAGGTGCGGTGCCTGGCCGTGCGGTGCGGTGTGTGCCGTGGATTGCGGTGCGGCTCGGACATCGTGACCGGGGAGGGCCGGGCGTGACTACGGGCCGAAGGAGGAAGTTTCCACGACGATCGGCCCGCCGCGAGCCCGCAGGGGGGGTGTCACGAGGCGAGGCGGGTGACGGGAGCCCGGTCGGTGACGGAGACGCGGTCGGTGACGCAGGCGAGGCGAGGCCGCCGACGCGGCCGCCGCGGCGGTGGAGCAGCGGCTGTCCGACGCGTTCGGCCCTTAGGAGCGGGAACTGCTGCGGGCGTTGCTCGACCGTAGCGTGACGGCCCTGACGGACAATACCCCGGCGACGCGCGACGCCCACGAGGACCGCCCGGACACGCCCTCCGACGCGTGACCGCCCGCCCGGCCAGGCGTCTGTGCGGCCGAGGTGCCGTCAGGCGGCCGCGGGCGCGAAACGGTGCAACTCGTCGTCGCCGGGCTGGATGACGCCGTAGCTGTTCTCCGGCACCTCGTTCCAGGCGCCGGGCAGGTCGCCGAGCGGTTCGGAGACGACGAGGCGGGTCTCGTCGGAGACCTCGCGCAGAAACGCGAGGTCGGGGTGGAGCCGTCGCAGGGCGTCGACCCGGCTGCTGTAGAACAGCGAGCGAGAGGCGCGTGCGCTGGAGTAGCGGAACACCCAGACGCGCTCGCCGTCGGTGAGGGCGATCGTCATCTGCAGGGGGAACTCGACGCCGTGTTCCCGCCCGACGCGTTCCACGACGCCGGCCATCGTGGCGACGGCGGCGGGCGGATCCTGCTCCAGACCGAAGGTGAGGGTCAGGTAGAACATCACCTCGGAGTCGGTCGTGCCCTCCATGTCGGAGTAGAGGCCGGGGTCGACGAGCAGGCTGAGGTCACGGCGCATGCGGGGGAAGTCGGCGATCGCGCCGTTGTGCATGAACATCCAGCGGCCGTACCGGAAGGGGTGGCAGTTCGACTGCTGCACGGCCGTCCCGGTCGAGGCCCGGATGTGGGCGAAGAACAACGGGGACCGGACGTGCCCCGCCAGTTCCCGCAGGTTGCGGTTGCTCCAGGCGGGACCGACCTCCCGGAGCAGCGCCGGAGTGTCGTTGGCCGCCGAGTACCAGCCCACGCCGAACCCGTCGCCGTTGGTGGTCTCCACGCCGAGCTTGGAGTGCAGGCTCTGGTCGATCAGGGAGTGGGCGGGCTGATAGAGGATGGTGTCGAGCAGCACCGGCGTGCCCCAGTAGGCGAGCCATCGACACATGCGTCATCACCTGGGCCCCTGCCCGATCCACGGGTCTCGTCGACATCTCGTCCCAGCCCTCCCATTGTCGGTGCCCTCGCCACAGGTCGCCACATCAGCGGCTCCGGCAGCGACCGGTGGCGGGGGCACGTCCCGTCCCCCGTCAGACCTGACGGAACATCAGGGCCGTACCGAGGGCCGCTGCGGCCGGGACGAAGAGGTCCCCTCGGGCGGTCTCCCGCAGGGGCAGCCCGTTCTCCACGAGCAGCGCACGCACCCGCGTGACGTCGGGGACGCCAACCGCGCATGCGACGAGCGCCGGCAGTACGGGCGGCTCTGCGCCGGGACCGGGCGATTACGGGCGTGACCCGCTCGCCCTCGGGGCGGACTCCCCGTCGAGGCCCAGGTGGCCGGCGAGCTCCGAGAGGGCAGCGCCGAGGGGAAGGGCGATGCGGGTCTGGGCGTACTGGTCGCCTCGGGTGGCGTCCCGGTTGATGATCAGAACGGGTGTACCGGCCTCGGCGGCCTGACGGACGAACCGGAGCCCTGACATCACCGTCAGGGACGATCCGAGGACGAGCAGCGCCGACGCCTCCCTGACCAGCGCGCGGCAGTGCTCGACGCGCGCCGGGGGTACGGCCTCGCCGAAGAAGACCACATCGGGCTTGAGGATGCCGCCGCACACGGCGCAGGGAACGACGTGGAAGCCGGCGACCTGGTCGTCGGTGAGGTCGGCGTCGCCGTCGGGGTTGAGCGCGGCGGCGACCGGGGCGAAGCCCTGGTTGGCCTGCTCCAGCCGCTGCGCCAGCTCGCTGCGCGCGAGGGAGTCGCCGCAGGTCAGGCAGACGACGCGGCTGAGGCTTCCGTGGAGTTCCACGACGTCGGTGCTGCCGGCGGCCTGGTGGAGATTGTCGACGTTCTGGGTGATCACCCCCGCCACCAGGCCGTGTCTCTCGAAGGCGGCGACGGCCCGGTGGCCGGCGTTGGGGCGGGCGCGGCCGAAGGTGCGCCAGCCGAGGTGGGAACGCGCCCAGTACCGGCGGCGGGCCCGGGCGCTGCCGACGAACTCCTGGTACGTCATGGGGGTGTGCCGGCTCAGGCTGCCCCCCTCGCCCCGGTAGTCCGGGATGCCGGACTCCGTGGAGATCCCGGCCCCGCTCAGTACCACGACGCCCCCGGCGCGCAGCAGGACGGCGGCCGGTTCCAGGTCGGTGGTGGCCGGTGGCAGGTCGGCCGGCGGGGTCCAGCTCAACGTCGGACGCATGCGCATGACGTCAGGGTACGAAACCGGGGCCCCGGCCTCCCCCGGGCGACACCACCGGCCGCCGGCCCGTCACCCCGCGTCACACAAGCGGCGCGGGGCGCGTGCGCGTGCCGCCTGGGCCGTGCGCGTGCCGCCGGGACGTGCCCGGCGGCGAGCGAGCGACGGAGGCCGTCTGAGTGCAGCGCTCTCAGCGCGGCCTCCTCAGCACGACCCTCTCAGCACAGACGGCCGGCGTAGTAGGCCTTGACGATGGAGTCGCCCAGTCCGAGGTACAGGGTCTCGTTGGGTCCGACGCAGTGGTAGGTGTCGTCGACGTACCGCCGCTCGGCATGGACGAGCACCGTGCTGCCGTCGCTCGTGCAGTGCGTGTAGTAGTGCCTCACTCCCCACCAGATGCTGCTCTCCGACCAGTGCCCGCATCCGCCCGCCGCGGCGGGGCCGGCGGCGGCGAACAGGGCCGATCCGGCGAGGACCGCTCCTGCGGACAGGGTTCCGAGAACCCGCTTTGCTGACCGGAGCATGACATTCTCCTTGCTGTCTGGGTAGGGCGTCGTTGCCGGGGCCGGTCGGCGGCTCACCGGACGCTGGAGAACGTAGCCCGCCCTACGGCGAGCGGCCGCGGTGCGCCGCGGCTCGCGTCCGAAACCCGGGTGCCCCTGTCCGCTTTCCTGGGATGGACCGGCCAGCTCCGAGTTGTCTGCACGGGACTTGAGCGGGTAGGCGCAGCCCATGAGCGTTTCCAAGACCGGCGTCCTCGTCCTCGACAGCACCGACCCCGAGCCCCTCGCCCGCTTCTACGCCGCGCTGCTCGACGCCACCGTCGAGCCGAGCACCGACGGCTCCGACCTGTTCCTGCTCTCCGGCGCTGCCGGAGTCGTCCTCGGCGTCCACCGCGACCCCGGCCACGCACCGCCGAGCTGGCCCCGACCGGACGACTCCCAGCAGTCCCATCTGTGGATCCTCGTGGCGCCCGACGCGCTCGACGAGGCCGAGCGCGAAGCCGTCTCCCTGGGCGCGCGTCCGCTGACCGCCGAGCAGAACGGCACCCGGACGGACCGGCGCACCGACGTACGCCGCTACATGGACCCGGCCGGGCACACCTTCGTCCTGGCCCCCGCGCACGGCGTTTCGCCGTGACCGCGAGGGGCAGCCGCGCCCTGTGCCGCATCGGCCGCACGAAACGGCCCCCCGAACCGGCCGTACCCAGCGGCCCCTGAACCGGCCGCACGAACCCTCCGCACGAGGCAGGAGAGACCATGGCCCACCACGAGCGCCGCCGCACACTCCCCGCGAACACCCCGCCCCGGACCACGCCCTCCGAAGCCGTCGGCGAAAGCGGCGACGAGGAGGCGCGCCGGGAGGCCGAGGAGGCGGAACGAGGCCGCCGGGGCGACATCGACACCGACGACGAGGGACGCGGACGCAAGCGAGGTACGAGCGCCGAGCGCCGGGCACCTGGCCCCGTCCACGAGGAGCAGCGCCGCCCGCTCGGCCGGCGGGGCGACGCCGAGCAGGACTAGGACCTGCCGGGCCGGGGCCGGGACGCCGCCCTCGCGGGGGGACGGGCAGGCGGCCGGCTCCGGCTCTGCGCGTCAAAGCGTGGTGCCCACCTTAGGCCGATATTCTGGCGAAATGACCGAGTCTGGACGGCGGCGGCTGCCTCGGCGCTACGACCGGGGGACGCTCGTACGGCTGTCGCCGGTCATCCTGACGGCCGTGATCGCCGGACTGGCCTACGCCACTCCTCCGGAAATGGCCTTCAGCCGTCTCCTGCCCGCGGCGCCCGCCCTGGCCGCCGCCATGTGGCCGGTGCTCCCCACCGTCCTGCTCGGCACGGTCTGCCTCATGCTCATGATCGGCCTCAGCCTGGTCTTCCCCGGTCTGGGCACGTGGTGGACGGCCGCGGGGATCATCGCGGTCACGGTGGCGGCCGCGTACGGAAGCCACCTCCGGCTCCAGAGGGAGCGCACCCTCTTTCAGGTACGGCTCGTCGCCGACGCGGCGCAGCAGGTGGTGCTCAGCCCGATGCCACGCCGCTTCCGCAACGTCGAGATCGAGTCGCTGTACCTCGCGGCCGCGGCGGAGGCCCGCATCGGCGGCGACTTCTACGAGGTGGTCGACACGCCGTACGGGGTCCGGCTGCTCATCGGTGACGTGCGGGGCAAGGGCCTGCCGGCGGTCGGGGCGGCCGCGGCGATCGTCAACGCCTTCCGGGAGGCGGCGTACGGCGAGGCCGACCTGGCGGAGGTCGCGCGCCGGCTGGATGCCAGCAGCGCCCGCTACAACGCCGCCTTTCCTCCCGACGGGCCGATGGAGCGCTTCGCCACCGCGCTCGTCGCGGAGATCCCGCACGGGGGCGGACGCATCGACATCCTCAACTGCGGGCACCCGCCGCCCCTGCTCCTGAACGGCGGGACACTCCGCGCGCTCGAACCCTCCACCCCCTCGCCGCTCCTCAGCCTCGCGGAGCTGATCGGCGAGCACTACAGCGTCGACACCTTCGCCTTCTCCCCCGGCGACCTGCTGCTGGTCTACACCGACGGCATCATCGAGGCGCGCGGCCGGGACGGCGAGTTCTTCTCCCTGGCGGCTTGGATGCGCCGACAGCCCTCGACGCCGCCCCGCGACCTGCTCTCGGCGCTCCACCGCGACCTCCTCCGCTACAGCCGAGGCCGTCTGGACGACGACATCGCCGCCCTCGCCGTACGCCTGACGGACTGACGGGGTGACGGGGTGACGGGGTGACGAAGAAGCGGAGCCCTGACGTATGTGAAGCTCCGTCCATGGACTGGAGCAGCGAGACCCCTTCGTGGCAGGACGTCGTACAGGCCCTTCGGAAGGCCGCGGAGGCGGAGGAGAGCGTACGCGTGGGTGAGGGGCTGAGCGACGAGGAGTTGAACGGCTGGGGTGTTCCGATACCCGGACCGGTCCGGGAGATCTGCCGACGGGCCGGCGTGCTCCAGGTCGACGGCCACGGCGCGTTCGGAGCCGCGTACCCCGCCCGGGCCGTCGGCGGCGGGGCCGCGTGGCGGTGCGGCGAGCCCGGCTCGTACCGCGTCGTCCACACGAACGCGTGGGCGGAGACCTACTACGTGGACGTCGACCCGACGACGGGCGCGTGGGGCCCGGTGTACGCGTTCGGGGAGGCCCACGGCGCCGAGCTGGTCGCGCCGTCGCTCCCGCACTGGCTGGTGACCGTGGCGGGGCTGGTGCGGTACGCCGCGCGGGACGCGGAGCACTTCGACGACTTCTCCACGGCCTTCGGGAACTGGTTCTCCGGAGACTTCGCCGACGCCGGCGACGAGTTCCCCGAGGACGCCCCGGAGGCCCTGGCGCGCGCGGCCGAACCGGCGACCGCCGAGACCCTGACCGTCCACCACGCGCGCACCTCAGGCGATCCGGCGCTTGCGGACGCCGGCTCCCGACTCCCCGAGGGCGCCCTCCTGGCCGACCTCCGAGGGGCGTCCGGGCCCACGCGGATCCCGTTCGGCCGTCACCCCCAGTGGCCCGGTGGCACCCCCGCCTATCGCCGCTTCCACGGCGGCACGATCCTCGCCGCGGTCCCCCAGCCCTGACCGCCGGCGGCCGACGGGGGCCGAGGGGGGGCCGACGCGGGGCCCACGGGAGGCGGCCTGGGAACATGGTGGTCATGGACCACGCGTTGAAGATCCTGGAACGGGAGTTCCGTTCGGAGCCGGGGAGTTTCCTGCTGCGACTGCGGTGCGAGCTCGTCTGGGACCGGGGTTCCTTCTCCGAGCTGGAGAGGGCCATGCGCGCCGTCTGCGCAGGCATGCGGGAGGCCGAGGAGCTTCCCCGATGGCTGGCGGAGGGGTATTACCACGTGGCCACGGACGTTCCCTCGTGGACGGCGCACCCCGGCTTCCCCCGGCCGGAGCCCGCGGAGTACTACGCCGCGTGCATCGAGCGGCTGACGGATCTGGCGGACTGGTTCTTCCGCGGGGAGCACGTCTACATCGAGCCGCACACCTGGCCGGAGCTGTAGCGGTCCCAGGCTCGCTCTGCCGTCGGGTGTGCCTCGACCTCCGCACGTCAGGTGTCCCTCGACCTCCGCGCCAGGGCGCGTTCGAGCACCGTGGTGTGGCTGTGGGAGGGGTCTTTGGCGGCTGTGAGGAGGGTGAGCGGGCCGGCGTCGGCGAGTTCGCGCAGGCGGTCGAGCGCGGCGGCGGCCTCGGGGGCGGCGAGCTCCTCCTCGTAGCGCCGGCAGAACTCCTCGTACTGCCCCTCCGTGCCGTGGTACCAGCGGCGCAGTTCCGTCGACGGGGTGAGGGTCTTGGGCCACTCGTCGATGTGCGCGTCGGTCTTCTTCAGGCCGCGGGGCCAGAGCCGGTCCACGAGGACGCGGGTGCCGTCGTCCGGCTCCGGCGGGTCGTAGATCCGGCGGACGCGGACGTCGGGCGTTCCCCCGGAGTTGCGCGGCATGGCACCAGGGTGCAGGGGCGGCCGGGCGGGCGCACGCGGACGCGCCCGCCGGCTCATCGCCCGTCGAGCTTGAGGGCGGGCAGGAGCACGGCGTCGAGGAAGGCGGTCATGGTCTCCGGCAGGTCCGCGAACCGCTCCTCCAAGAGCCGCTCGACCCGGAGCATGCCCAGCAGACAGGGCGCGACGAAGACGGTCGCCGGGTTGTCGGCGGCGAGTTCGCCGCGCTCCACGCCCCGCGCGAGCATCGCGTCCACGGCGTCGATCTCCGGCTGGATGACGGTGGCGTAGAACGCCTCGCGGAGGTCGGGGTGGCGTACGTACGCCTGGCTCACCGCCTCCATCAGCTCGGCGTCGCGGTCGCGCCGGGCGGAGGCCACGCGGGCGACCTCGCGGAGGTCGCCGAGGAGGCTGCCGGTGTCGATGCCGGTGAAGAAGGAGCAGCGGTTCTTGGCGAGGGCGGCGGTGACGAGCTGCGGCTTGCTCTTCCACTGCCGGTAGAGCGTGGCCTTGCCGCATTTGGTGCGGGCGGCGACGCCCTCCATGGTCACGGCGTCGTATCCGCCCTCGCGGAGCAGGTCGAGCACCCCCTCGAACAGCTCGGACTCCCGCTCCGGCGTGATCTTGCTGCGGCGGGCCGCGGCGGTCGCGGCACCGGTGGACGCGGCGCGCGAGGCGGACGACGCGCGCGCGGCGGTCTCGGCCTGGGGGGTCATCGCTGCCTCCCGGAGGGATGGGGTTCGGTGCACGGACGGCGGGTGGGTCGCACCGGTGAGTGCACCGGCGAGAGGGGTGGGTGCACGGACGAGAGTAGGCGGCGCACCATCGAGACGCAAACGTATCGAGACGTTTGCGTCTCGATGAATCCGGATCTACGCTTCCTCCGTTCGCGCCGATTTCGCCGGCCGGACGGGCAAGCGCACGAAGGGCCGCGTCATGGGTGCCGAGACGGACACGGGAGAAGCCGAGGACTCCGGCATACCCGGGACACGGCCCCGGAGCCGGCCGTGCGGGACGCCTCCCCGCCGCGCGTACACCCCCGCCCCCTCCCGTACCGCCGAGGCCGTCCGATGAGCGGCGGCGGCACAGTGGCGGCCGTACTCCTCTCGCTCGTCTCCGCCGTCGGGTACGCGCTCGCCGCCGTGGCGCAGGCGCGCCTCGCGGCGGGCTCGGCGCCGGGGCGGGGCTCGCTCCGAGCGCTGCTGCGGCACGGCGGGTGGTGGGCGGCGGTCGGGCTGAACGCGGCGGGCGCGCTCGCGCACGTGGGGGCGCTGCACTACGGGCCCCTGACCCTGGTCCAGCCGCTGGGCGCACTGACGCTGGTGGCAGCCCTGCCGCTCGGGGCGTACGGGGCCCGGCGCCGGGTGACGCGCGGCGAGTGGCGCGGGGCGTTGTGGACGCTGGCCGGACTGGTCGGCCTGGTCGCGGTGACGGGCCCGGCGACGCCGGGCGACGCGCTCGGCATCGACGAGTCGCTGGTGGTCGCCGCGGCGACGGCCTCGTTCGTCGCCCTGCTCACCGCGGGCCGGCGGTCCGGACACGGTGCCGGGCTCCGGCACGCGACCGGCTCGGGGGTCGCGTCGGGCGTCGCCTCGGCCCTGACACAGACGCTCACGGCGGCCCTGGCGCTGGAGCTCCCCGGCGGGCCGGCGCCCTGGTGGCAGACCGCCCTGCTCGCGGTGCTGATCTCCGGCTTCGCGGTCGGCGGGCTGCTGCTCTCCCAGACCGCGTACCGCGCCGGCCTCGCGGCGCCGCTGGCCGTGGTGAACCTGGCGAACCCGGCGGCGGCCGCGGTCATCGGCGTCGCCCTGCTGGGCGAGTCGTTCCGCGGCGGCGCGTGGGGCTGGCTCGCCGCCGCGGCGGCCTCGGCCGTCGCCGCCCGCGGCGTCGTCCTCCTCACCGCGGCCCCGCTCCCGGCCTCCCCCGCCCGGGATGCCGCCGACGACACCACGGCCCCCGCCGACCCCGTCCCGGCGAACGCCACGGGCTGAGCCGGAAACGCTCACCTCAGCAGGTTCAGGTCCCGCCGGCTCATGCCGAACAGGACGTTCGGCTGGTCGTACCTGAAGGGGTACCCGACGATGAACGCGGCGGCGATGAGCACGCCGTTGGGCAGGTAGACGCCCGTCGCCCGCTCGATCGTGTGCTTCACACCGTAGCTGCCGGCGGTGGGCGTCTTGATCGGCGTGATGTGGTCGCGCAGCCAGAGGGCCGTCTCGACGACCAGGTCCTCATGGCGCCGCAGACGCTCGCGCTCGACGGCGAGTTCGGCCCGCCGCTGCGGGGCGGGCAGGCGAGGGGAGTCGAAAACGCCGATGCCGAAGGCGCCGAGCTTCGGGTGCTCCTCCATCACTTCCGCCAGGGTCGGCCAGTACAGCTGGCGGCGGCGGGCGTTCAGGTACGTCGTTCCGGTGGCGGCCTGGAAAGCGCGGATCCACAGCTTCTGACGGTGGTTCTGGGTCATCGCATGCTCCTCGCGGGGCTGCCCACGTTCACCCCCGCGGACATTTCTGGATGACCTGGCGGGACGTACGGGGCGCGATTCGGAGAACCTTGTCTTCGCCGCCACGGCCGACGTGGGCCACCGTGACTCGGAGCGGGCAGGCGCTGACTGCCGGGAGCAGCATACCGCCGGCAGACCCCCGAGTCCCGGACTTCTGTCGCCACTGCTGCACTCCCCGCCGCGACCGCCGGGACGGGCGTGGCGGATGTGCTGAAGCGCGGCGTCAGCTCCCGCCGCCGGTCGCGCCTGCCGAGCGGCGGCCGAGGATGGGTTCGGCGACGAGGCGGGCCGTGGGGCAGAGGGTCTGGCCGTGGTGGGCGAAGAGGTCGTCGCGGGAGTCGTAGTGGCCGAGGTCGGCGACCACGTGGGCGGCCAGGTCGCAGCCGGCGGCGTCGGCCGGGCAGGCCGTGGCGCCGTCCCAGTCGATCGCGGTGCGGGACAGCGCCTCGAACAGGGTCTCCGGGCCCGCGTTGGTGAAGCCCCCGCCGGGTCGGGCGCTCAACTCGTCGAGGCCGCCGAAGAGTTCCGACACCGGCAGCCAGCCGTCGCCGAGCCGGAACTCCGGCCAGGCGAGCACGACGTGGTCCGGGACGAGCCGCCGCATGCGCGGGAACCGCGGGTACCAGAGCGCGCCGTCCACGAGCAGCCCGCGGACCCTCGTGGCGACGCCGCCCGTCCGCGCCACCGCCTCCAGCACGGCGAGGCGCTGGCTGCACGAGCCGCGGCCGCGCCGCAGGACCTCGGAGACCGGGCGCTCGTCCTGGACGGAGTACACCGGCCGTACGGTCGCGGAGATCCGGCGGTGGGCCCGGCGCAGCAGCTCCGCCCGAAGCTCCTCCGGCCAGGGCCGCGTACCCACGGCGGGCGCGGCGGCCTCCACGCAGCGCACCAGCTCGCCGACCCGCGGGTGGGCCAGGTCGAGGATCGGCGTGGGCCGTGTGCCGCCGGTCGCGTCCCCGGACGACGGCGCCGCCGTGGACACCCGGCGACGCGGCCGGAGCATCGAGCTCGTCATGGCGGCCATTGTCCCTGCCCGGCCGGACCACCCCGCAGCGGGTCCCCGCCACCGGTTCCCCGCCCCCGAGAAGACCCCAGGGGATGTCCGAAATGTCGAGCCGGGCAGCACAGGCGTCCGCTACGTGAGTCCTTCGAGACGGCGAGCATCCTTGATCGCGCTGATCCTGGCAGCCGTCACCGGGGTCCACTCCTGCCTCTCTCCAGCGGCACGGAGGGCTTCTCCGACCTCGCCGAGCTTCACGGAGGACAACACGCCCGCCCGCTCGATCAGGTCGCCCCGGGTCACGGTGGTCAGCCATGTGCACGGAGTCAAGCCCGGACGCGGCAACGCGAACCGCAGCACACCCTCGAAGGGCAGCCCTTCCGGGGCTCCTACGGCCACTTCGACGCCCAGACCGCCGAGGTCGACGCCCGCCGGCGCAACGACCTGCATCGCCTGGAACCCGGATGACTCCTCGTCCGACAGCAGCACGACCGGGCGTCGCTCGTCGAAGTCGACCCACCAGACTTCACCGCGTTGCACGTGTCCTCCTGGCACGAGACGGCGGGCGAACGCTGCGTGCCCGCGTCCCAGCGTAGACCCTGACCGCCGGCAGGAGGCGTTCGAGGTCCTGACGTCCCGGACAGCGGGGGCGGTTCGCGCGGGACAAGCCTCGCGGGTCGCGAACGAAACGGCTCAGTCGCGCACGGGCACCGGGTGGCCGTGGCCCGAATGCTCCAGCTGCCTGAGGCCCTTGATCGCGCCGACGCCCGAGGGGTGCATGTCCCCGTACAGCGCGTGGTACGCGCCCGGCCGCACCGAGTACATCTCGTGCCAGATCCCGATCGCGCCGTCGCTCGTGTCGTACCGCGCCCAGAACGCCTCCTCCGCGGGGCGGTGGCCGCGGTCCCCGTCGCCGGCGAAGGCGCGGATGTCGCCCGTGCGCCGCCAGTACTGGACGATGGTGACCTCGCCGAAGTCCGGGCCGAGGAGGAGCCGGTAGCCGAGGAGGCCGCTGTCGGGGTCCTCGGTCAGCTCCTTGAGCATCGCGGGCATCGCGGCCACCACCGGCCACCAATGGCGCACCTTGCGCAGCCGGTTGATGCGGGCGCCGATCAGGAAGACCGCCACCGGCTCGCTGTTCTCGGCCATGACGAGGCCGGGGCGCACGCGGCGGCGCTCCGCCCGGCCCTCCGGGCCGCCTCGGCGCCACGCGGGGGTCGCCGCGAAGCGTATGAACTGCCAGAAGCCGTACCGTGCCATGGTCCGTCCCCCTTCACGCGGGGCCGGCGACTGCCCGCCACCCCTCGTAGATAGCTGCACTATCCTTGTCGAGGGAGAGTAGAACCGTTCGACAGCCCTGTCGACCCTCGGAACGGAGAATCTTCTTTGCGCCTCTCGGAGTTGAGCCACCGGAGCGGGGTTTCGGTGGCGACCGTGAAGTACTACCTGCGCGAGGGACTGCTCCCCCCGGGAACGCCCGTCACCGCCCGCCAGTCGGAGTACGGCGAGGAGCACCTGCGGCGGCTGCGGCTGATCCGCGCGCTGCTCACGGTCGGCGGGATGACGATCAGCCAGGCGCGCGACGTGCTCGCCGTGGCGGAGGATCCGGCCTTCAGCCGGCACGAGCAACTCGGCATCGCCCAGTACATGCTGCCGCCCCGGGTCGAGACGCCGGAGGAGGACGACCCCCAGCACCCGGAGTGGGAGGCGACGCACCGGGAGCTGCGCGGGCTCCTGGCCGAGCTGGACTGGCGGGTGTACGACGAGGCCCCGGCGATCAACACGCTCACCCGGGCCGTGGTCACCCTGCGCACGCTCGGCTATCCGTTCCCGCTGGACTCCGTGCGCCAGTACGCGGAGGCGCTGCATCCCATGGCGGAGGTGGAGGCCGGCCTGATCGAGCAGGACTACCCGGACCTGGAGGAGGCGATCGAGGCGATGGTCGCGTACACGATGCTCAACGAACCGATCCTGCTCGCGCTGCGGCGGCTCGCGCACGAGGACGTCACGGCCCGCCTGTACGGGAGGGGGCCGGGGTCGGAGGCAGTGGCCGGCCCAGACGCGACCCCGGACGCGGCCCCGACCCCGGAGCCGTAGTCGGCCGGCCCTCCCCGGCGACGCGCCCTGCGGGGGCCGACCCCGGGTGCCGACGAGCCGCTTTCGTCATCTTGACGAAAAGAGTCCCTTCGGCATATCGTCATGTCGACGACAACTCGACCCGACGAGTCCTGGGGGACCCATGGCCGACATCACGCGCCGCGCCGGCTGGCGGCACCTGCGCTCCGCGCCCACCGCGCACATCCGGCACCACCGGCGCGGCAAGCTGGTGCACGACGGGACCGGACTCAGCTTCTGGTACCGCTCGTTGACCGCGGCGCTCTCCGAAGTGCCGGTCAACGACCGGGAGCTGACCATGGCGTTCCACGCCCGTACGGCCGACTTCCAGGACGTGAGCGTGCAGTCCACCGTCACGTACCGGATCAGCGAGCCGGAGGCGGCCGCGACGCGCCTGGACTTCTCGATCGACCCGGACACGGGCGCGTGGCGCGGCGCGCCGCTGGAGCAGATCTCCACGCTGCTCACCGAGACCGCCCAGCAGCACGCGCTGGACGTGCTGGCCCGTACGCCGCTGGCCGCCGCGCTGGTCGACGGCGTCGCCGCCGTACGGGACCGGATCGCCGCCGGGCTCGCCGAGGAGCCGCGGCTGCCGGCCACCGGGATCGAGGTCGTGGCGGTGCGCGTGGTGGCGATCCGGCCGGAGCCGGAGGTGGAGCGGGCGCTGCGGACGCCGGCCCGCGAGCAGATCCAGCAGGAGGCGGACCGGGCGACGTACGAGCGGCGCGCGGTGGCGGTCGAGCGGGAACGCGCCATCGCCGAGAACGAGTTGGCGAGCAAGATCGAGCTGGCCCGGCAGGAGGAGCGGCTGGTCGACCAGCGCGGCACGAACGCCCGGCGCGAGGCCGAGGAGAGCGCGGCCGCGGACGCGGTGCGGGCCGAGGCGGAAGCCGGACGCAAGGTGCGGCTCGCCCGGGCCGAGGCCGAGGCGGCGCGCGAGGTCGGCGAGGCGCGGGCGCAGGCACAGGCGGCCTGGCTGCGGGTGCACGGCGAGGTGGACGCGTCGACGCTGCACGCGCTGGCGGCGACCCGCGCGGCGGAGAACCTGCCGCGGATCGACAGCCTGACGCTGTCGCCGGACGTGCTGACGGGCCTGCTCGCGAAGCTCGGCGGCGGCGCCGGCGGGAACGGCGGCGCGGGCGGCGGGGGCCGGGCGTGAGCCTCGCGCCGCGGGCGGTGCTCGTCCACCGCACGACGGAGTACGAGGAGTTGCTCGCCCGGCACGGGACGCACGGGCAGGCGGCGTTCTTCCTGTCCAGCCGAGGCCGGGACATCGAGGAGGTGAGGGAGCGGCACGAGCGCACGGGGCGCGCGCTGGCCGCGGTGGCGGCGGCCGTGCCGCTGCAGTGGCGGCAGAGCCGGGTGGAGCGTGCGGATCTGGACAGGTTCCTGTTCGGTCCGGAGGACGTGGTGGTCGTGGTCGGCCAGGACGGTCTGGTGGCGAACGCCGCGAAGTACCTGGACGGCCAGCCGGTGATCGGCATCGACACGGACCCGGGGCGGAACCCGGGGGTGCTCGTGCGGCACCGGGCCGCGGACGCGGCGCGGCTGCTGCCGTCGACGACGGCGGGGCGAGCGGTCGTGGACGAGCTGACCATGGTGGAGGCGGTGACGGACGACGCGCAGCGGCTGGTGGCGCTGAACGAGATCTACGTGGGGCCGCCGGGGCACCAGACGGCGCGGTACCGGCTGGGGCCGGACGACGGGCGGACGGCGCCGGAGGCGCAGGCGTCGTCGGGGGTGCTGGTGGGGACGGGCACGGGCGCGACGGGCTGGCTGCGCTCGCTCTGGCAGCAGAGCGGCAGCGCCCTCGCCCTTCCGGGTCCGGCGGATCCCCGGCTGATCTGGTTCGTCCGCGAGGCGTGGCCGTCGCCCGCGACGGGAACCTCGCGGGTCGAGGGACTCCTGAGCCGGTCGGAGGGTCTGCGGCTGACGGTGGAGTCGGACCGGCTGGTGGCCTTCGGCGACGGAATGGAGTCCGACGCCCTGGAACTGACCTGGGGTCAGTCGGTACGCGTGGGGGTGGCGGCGACCGCGCTGCGACTCCTGGACTGAACGCCCGCGGCGGCACCGGCAGAGGCCGCACGTGGGCAGCTCCCGTGCTCGCGCGGGGGCGTGGCCGGAACCGTGCTGTGGGAGCCGGGGCCCGGTGCGCGCGTCGGTAGGATTCGGGCGGATCCGACCGTACCGGCGCGCGCGGATGGTGCGTCGCCGTGCCCGCCCGCGCCCGGAGGCCCACGATGACGCAGTCCGCCCTGGAGGTCACCCGCGCGCGCCTGGCGGACTGGGAACTGGTGCGGAAGTGGGCGGTGGCGGAGGGCTGGAACCCGGGCCTCGACGACGCGCGGGCGTTCTTCGCGCAGGACCCGGAGGGCTTCTTCCTGGGACGGCTCGACGGGGAGCCGGTCTCGGCGATCTCGGTGGTCAACTACAGCGAGGCGTACGCCTTCCTGGGCTTCTACCTGGTCCGACCGGACCTGCGCGGCCAGGGCCACGGCCTGGCGACCTGGCGCGCCGCGCTGGCGCACGCCGGGGACCGGACGGTGGGCCTCGACGGGGTGCCGGACCAGCAGGACAACTACCGCCGCTCCGGCTTCGTCCTGGCGCACCGCACCGCCCGCTGGGTCGGCGAGCCGCCCACGTCGGCGGAGCCCGCGCCGGACGTCGTCCCCGCGGCCGAGGTCGACGCGGCGGCGCTGGCCGCGTACGACGGCGCCTGCCACCCGGCGGAGCGCCCGCGCTTCCTCGACCGCTGGGTCGGTACGCCCGGTCACCGCGCCCTGGCCCGTGTGACCGACGGCCGCCTCACCGGGTACGGCGTGGTCCGCCCGGCGGAGGACGAGGCCCGCATCGGCCCCCTGTTCGCGGACACTCCCGCCGACGCCGCCGCCCTCCTGGACGCCCTCGCGGCCGAGGCGCGCGCCCTCGGCTCCCCGCGCGTCGCGATCGACGTCCCGGAGCCCAACGAGCCCGCCACCACGCTGGCCGCCTCCCGCGGTCTCACCCCCACCTTCGCCACGGCCCGCATGTACACCGGCCCCACCCGCCCCGTGGCCCACGCCCGCATCTACGGCATCACCACCCTCGAACTGGGCTGACCACCCCTGCCCCTTCCCGCGGGCATCCCCCTCCCCCGCCCCCACCCCCTCGGGGGGCGACAAGGGTTTTCCCCGTATCGGGTTCATCCGCGGTTTCCCTACTGTCTGCCGCACCGGCAGATCCCCTCCTCCGGCCTGCACCTGTCAGGTGCATGCAGCTGGTGGGGGTCGTCCGGGGGCGGCCTTGACCCGGGCCGTCGTGCCGGCGGCGGCGCAGGGCCCCCCAAGCCCAGGGAATCGTGGACCGCGACCCCCACTCCCGCACCACGGTTCCCGCGCCGCCCGCCAAGGCTCCGCAAACGTCGTAGCTGAAAGGGCAACACACCTTGAACGGTTCCAGGCGGAGACTCATATCCGTCGTGGTCGCGAGCGCCGCTGTGCTGGGCGCCGCCGCCACCTCCACCGTGGCGCTGGCCGCCGCCCCGGCCCCGAAGCCGGTTCCGGCTTCGCAGGCCATGACCGCCCTTCCCTCCGCTCCGGTCGAGAAGGTCATCGTCACCTACAAGGCGAAGACCGCCGAGGCCGGTTCCAACGCCGCCGCGAAGAGCGACGCGGCGGCCAAGGGCGCCGCGACCGGTGAGGCGCTCTCGTTCGAGCGCCGGCTCGCCGGTGGCGGCGCCCTTGTCGACCTGGGCGACAGCGCCACGAAGCAGGACGTGAACGAGGTCATGGCGGCCTTCCGCGCCGACCCGTCCGTCGCCTCCGTGGAACCGGACATCCGCGCCTACGCGATGGCCGTGACCCCGAACGACACCGACTACGCCAAGCAGTGGGACCTCTTCGAGGCCACCGGCGGCATGAACGTTCCGCCGGCCTGGGACAAGACCACCGGCTCGGGCGTCACCGTCGCGGTCATCGACACCGGCTACGCGGCCCACTCGGACCTGGCGTCCAACGTCGTCTCCGGCTACGACTTCATCTCGTCCTCCGCCGACGCCCGCGACGGCAACGGCCGTGACGCGGACGCGAAGGACGAGGGCGACTGGAACGCGACCGACGGCGAGTGCGGCACCGGCTCCCGCGCGTCGAACTCCTCCTGGCACGGCACCCACGTGGCCGGCACCATCGGCGCGGTCACCCACAACACCAAGGGCATCGCCGGCATCGCGTACAACGCGAAGATCCAGCCGGTCCGCGTCCTCGGCAAGTGCGGCGGTTCCTCCGCGGACATCGCCGACGCCATCACCTGGGCGTCCGGCGGCTCCGTCCCGGGCGTTCCGGCCAACCCCACCCCGGCCAAGGTCATCAACCTGAGCCTGGGCGGCGCCAGCTCCACCTGCCCGAGCGTCTACCAGACCGCGATCAACGGCGCCGTCAGCCGCGGCACCACCGTCGTCGTGGCGGCCGGCAACAGCAACGCCAACACCTCCGGTTTCACCCCCGCCAACTGCTCGAACGTCATCACCGTGGCGTCCACGAGCCGTGAGGGCAACCGCTCGTACTACTCGAACTACGGCACCATCGTCGACGTCTCGGCCCCCGGCGGCGAGACCCGCCGCGCCACCGACACGCCCGGCACGGTGACCACCCCTGAGAACGGCATCTACTCCACGCTGAACTCGGGCACGACGACCCAGTCGCTCGAGAACTACAAGCCCTACCAGGGCACTTCGATGGCCGCGCCGCACATCGCCGGCCTCGCCGCCCTGCTCGAGTCGGCCAAGAGCACCCTGACCCCGGCCGACATCGAGTCGGCGATCAAGGCCAACGCGCGGCCGCTGCCCGGCACCTGCTCCGGCGGCTGCGGCACGGGCATCGCGGACGCCGCGAAGACCGTGGAGGCCGTCACCGGCACGACCACGCCGCCGACCGGCAACGTCTTCACCAACGCGACGAACGTGACGATCGCGGACAACACCACCGTGTCCTCCTCGATCGCGGTCACCGGTCAGACCGGCAACGCGCCGGCCACCCTCAAGGTCGCCGTCGACATCAAGCACACCTACCGCGGTGACCTGGTCATCGACCTGGTCGCCCCGGACGGCACCGTCCGCAACCTGAAGGCCTCGTCCTCCTCGGACGGCGCCGACAACGTGCTGACGACCTACACCGTCGACGCCTCCAGCGAGGTCGCCAACGGCACCTGGAAGCTTCAGGTCCGCGATGTGTACTCGGGTGACACCGGCTACATCGACTCGTGGAGCCTGACCTTCTGAGCACCTCCTGACCCACCCCCCACAACCGCAACACCGCTGGTCAGGGGCGCGTTGGTGGTCTAAACCATTGGCGCGCCCCCCAGTTGGGAGCGGAGCCCGCTGTCCGAATGACGGACAGCGGGCCTTTACTGTGCCCCTGACCTCCGTATCCTCTGCGCAACACGGGCAGGGGGCCCGAGTGCGCCGGAGGGTGGTGGGAACGTGACGACGACGTCGTCCTACCGCGCTGCGCCGGTGGGCCGGGAGGAACTCCTCGGCCGACTGGACCACGTGCTGCACTCCCGCGGCCGCGCCCTGCTCACCGGCCCCGCCGGCGTCGGCAAGACCGAGGTGGCGCTGGCCGCCGCGGCCCGTGCCGAGTCCCGCGGCGAGACCGTGATCTGGCTGGCCACTCTCCCCTCCGACCGGGACATACCGGGCGCTTCGGCGGCCGCGCTCGTCGCCTCCGTCGGCCGGCCCGACGTCCTGGACCGGCTCCCGGGCCCCCAGCGCGGCGCCGTCGCCGTCCTGTGCCGCGAGGCCCCGGTCCCCGAGGACGGATGGGACCCGATCGCGCTCCGGCTCGGTCTCGCCCAGCTGCTGCGCGAGCTCGCCGCCGACGGGCCGGTCCTGCTGGTCCTGGACGGCGTGGAGCGCATCGACCCGGACAGCGCCGACCTGCTGCGCTTCGCCCTGCACCTCGCGCCGCCCGCGCTGCGCGTGATCGCCGTCGAGACCCCCGCCTGCCACACGCCGGACGCCCCGCAGCTGTGGGTGCCGTCCGAGGCGGACGTACTGCTCGTACCGCCGCTGCAGGCGGACGAGATCGCCGAACTGCTGATCCACCACCGGCTGCCGTCCCGGATGGCCGGCCGGATCCACAAAGCCAGCGGCGGCAATCCGCGGCTCGCGCTCGCCGTGGGCCGCTCGCTCGCCGACGCCCGCACGCCCGTGCACCACGCCGAGGCGCTCACGCTCTCCGGCCGGGCCCGCGACCTCGCCCGCCAGCTCCTCGGCGCGGCCCCGCCGCCCGTTCGCGAGACGCTGCTGCTGGCCGCGCTGGCCCTGCGGCCCTCGACCGCGCTGATCCGCCGGGCCGGCCGGCCGACGGCCGAGGCCGACCTCATCGCCGCCGAGCGCGCCGCGCTGGTGTCCCTCGGCGAGGACGGCAGCGTCGCGTTCACCGCGGGCGTCCTGCCCTCCACCCTCGTCCACGACGCCTGCTGGGCCGAGCGCAGCGCCGGCCACGCGGCGCTGGCCGAGGTGGTCGACGACCCCGTCGAGGCCGTACGGCACCGGGCGCTCGCCGCCGACGCGCCCGACGCGGCCCTGGCGGCCGCCCTCGGCGTCGCCGCGGAGACCGCCCGGCGCCGCGGCAACAGCGCGCTGGCCGCCGAACTCGCCCTGCTCGCCGCCGAGTCCACGCCCGTCGAGCACGGGCCGCGGCGCATCGCGCGGCTCGTCGACGCCGCCGAGGAGGCGGCCCGCGCCGCCCGCGCCGATCTGGCCGTGCGCGCCGCCGCGGACCTGCTGGCCCGCGACGCCGAGCCGCCGGACCGGGTCCGGGCGCGGCTCGCGGTCCTGGACACCGCCGGCCAGGGGCTGACCGGGCTCGACGAGATGTACGTGCACGCCATGGAGGACTCCGACGGCGACCCGGCGCTGCGCTCGGCGGTGCTGCTGCGGCTGGCCGTCAAGTACGTGCTGGCGGACGGCGATCCGGTGCGCTCGCGGGCCGCGGCCGTCGAGTCGGCCGCGCTCGCCGCGTCGATCGGCGACCCTCGGACGGCCGCCCGCGCCCTGACCGTGCAGGCGCGCATGGACCGGGTGCTGGGCTCGCCCGACGCGGAGACGGTCCTCGCGCAGGCGCGCGCCCTGGAGATGTCCGAGCGGCCGCTCGGGATCCGCAACGCCGCACAGATCCTGACGATCCGTCACGCCCTGTTCGACGCGCGGCTCACCGACGCCCGCGACGCGCTCAACGCGCTGCTGCCGCTGGTGCAGCGGCGCGGGCCGGTCGAGGACGCGATCGAACTCTTCAGCACGCTCGCCGAGATCGAGTCCCGCAACGGCATGTGCGCGGCCTCGCTCGCGCACGCCGGGCAGGCCCTCGCACTGACCCTGGAGGCCGGCCTGTCCCCCGGGCCGGCCTGGTACGGGCTCGCCCTCGCGGAGACCGCGGGCGGCAGCTTCAGCCGCGCGGCGAGCTACGCCCGGCGCAGCGTGCAGGCGTCCGAGGAGGAGGGCGATCACGTGTTCCTCTCCCGGAGCCTGTACGCCCTCGGCCGGGTGCAGCTGGTGAACGGCGACGTCGCCTCCGCCCTGGAGACGCTGAACCGGGTCCGGACCGAGGAGCGCGCCCAGGCGACGGTCGACCCGTCGATGCTGCGCTGGCACGAGGAGCTGGCGGAGGCGCTGGTCGCGGGCGACCAGCCGGACGCCGCGGAGGAGTTGCTGGCGGAGGTGCGGCCGGTGGCGGAGCGCCTGGGCCGTACGGCGGTGCTGCTCGGCCTGGACCGGGCGGAGGGCCTGCGGCTGGCCGCCGTGGGCTGCGCCGACGAGGCGGCGGAGCTGCTGGCGGCGACCGCGGAGCGGTTCGACGCGGCCGGGCTGCCGCTGGAGCGGGGCCGGGCACTGGTGGCCCTGGCCCGGGTGGAGCGGCGCCGGCGGCGCAGGTCGGCGGCGCAGAGCGCGCTGCAGACGGCGGCGGCGGTGTTCGAGCGGGCGGGCGCGACGCCGTGGCTGGCGCTGGCGGCGGAGACCCCGTCGGCCCGGACGCCGGCCGAGCAGGCCCCGGCGGGCGAGCTGGCGCTGGCGTCCCTGACAGAGGCGGAGCAGCGTCTGGCGCTGCTGGTCGGCCAGGGGGCCAGCAACCAGGAGGCGGCGGCGAAGCTGTTCCTGAGCGTGAAGACGGTCGAGGCCCGGCTGACCCGGATCTACCAGAAGCTCGACGTCCGCTCCCGCGCCCAGCTGGCCACCGCCCTCGGCGCGGCCCGGGGCCACGCGGTGCTCTGAGTCCGGGGCCACGCCGTGCTCCGAGTCCGGGGCCACGCGGTACTCCGAGGCCGGGCCACCCGGTACTCCGAGCCCCGGGCGCGACGCGGTGCTCCAAGGCCGGGGGCGACCGTGGCGGGCGAGCCCAGGGCCGCACGGGGCTCAGAGGCCCTTGAGGCTCCCCGGGCGCGGCTGATCGGGTGGCCTCGGGCCGGGGGTCGCGCGGGGGGCCGGGAGGCGCGGTAAGACCGTTCGTATGAACAGTTCCGAGCCCGCGGGGCCCCTCGCCGACCGCCTCGGGTACGACGAGGCCTTCCTCGGGCCGGCCGTGCCGCTGCCGATGCCCGCGCGGGCGGGCGTCGAGACGGTGGTCCTGCCGTACACGCACTTCAGCGTGGCGCTGCGGCCGGACCGGCGGCTGGCCGTCGCCGCCGCCGTCGGCGTCGACGGCCGCGCCATGGTGGAGGAGGCCCCCGCCGAGGAGGCGTGGCGGGACGAGCCGCGGGTGTCCGCCGGGGCCCAGGCCGGCGACGAGCTGTACCGGAACAACAGCCTGGACCGCGCCCGGCTGGTGGCGGGCCACCTCGCGGCCTGGGGGCCGGCGGATCTCGCGCACCGGGCCGCGGCCGACACCTTCCACTCCCCCAACGGCGTCCCGCGCGCCGACGTGGTCAACCAGGACCTGCGGCTCTGGCAGGGCCTGGAGCACCATCTGCTCGACCATCCGGCCGTGTTCGACCGCCGCCTCGTCCTGCTCACCGGTCCGGTGCTGCACGATTCGGACCCGCCGTACCGGGGCGTCCAGGTCCCGCTGCGGTTCTGGAAGGTGGCCGCGTTCATGCTGGACGGCGCGCTGGCGGCGAGCGCGTACGTGCTCGACCAGAGCCCGGACCTGGTCCGGGACGCGGACCGCGCGCTGCTCGGCGCGACGGCGGGGGCGCCGCCGCCGCTGGGCCCGTTCCGGCTGTATCAGGTGCCGGTCTCGGACGTGGCCGAGCTGACGGAGCTGGAGTTCGGGCCGCTGCCCGACGTGGACCTGATGCCGCTGCCGCGCGCGCCCGAGGACCGCTGGCGGCGGCTCGAGTCGTACGAGGGCATCGTGATCGAACCCTGAGTTTGCGGGGCGTTCCGGCCGGTGGAAGCATGGAAGCCACAGAACCGTCGGGCAGGTGCGGTATGCCGCTCACCGATACGGAATGGGACCTGGTCACCACGTGGGTACGGGACCATCTCCTCGACACTCCCGATCCCCGGGCCCGGCTCACCACCTTCGGGTTTCCCGCCGGGTTCGTCGGCGCACTCCCCCTCACCCCGGACACCGGCGGCAACGCGACCGCGCTGGTCAGGGCCGCGCGTCAGGACATCACGCAGCAGCGGCGGCTGCTCGACGTGCTCGCCGGCCTGGACGCGCTGCGCGTCCCGGAGCGGGAGGCCGAGGTGCGGACGCTGCTGGCGGGCCTGCGGGAGGACGAGGCCGAACGCGAGGCGGCGCACGAACCGTTCGAGGCGGTGGTGCTCCGGGGCGGCGCGGAGGTGTTCCTCGACCGGGCCGGACTGCGCGCCCGGCTGCGGGAGTTCGTCGCCGACGCGGAGAAGACCGTGCTGGTCGTGGACGGCGCGCCGCACAGCGGCCGCTCGTACACGTACGGCTTCCTGCGGCACCTCGGCCAGCATCTCGGGTTCAGGCCCGTGCGGGTGACGCTGTCGCGCCACTCCACGGCCCGCAAGGTCCTGGAGCGGTTCGACGAGGTCCTCACCGAACCGGGTGCCGCGCCGGACCCGTTGTGGGAGCGGGCGGAGTGCAACGACCCGGTCGCGGCGATCGACGACGCGGTGCACACGGTGGTCCGCAAGGCGAGCGCCGGGCGGGAGCGGTACTGGCTGGTCCTCGACGAGTGCGACAAGCTCGACGCCGACTCCGACGTCTGGGACTGCATCGGCAGACTGGCCCTGGCCGTCTACGAGTACACGCCGGTCCGCCCCCGGTCGGTGCCCCGGCTCGTGCTGCTCGGCTACTCCGAGCTGGCCCGGCAACTTCCGTACGAGATACGGAAGAACGAGCTGCGCGACACCGCCCTGCCGGTCGGCGGGGACGAGATCCGGGAGTTCTTCGTGAAGCTGCTCGGACCGGCGGGCGCGGGCGTGGACGTGGACGTGGACGCGCTCGTCGCCGCGGTCCTCGAAGCGGCCGGAGCACCCGACGGCGACGCCGGGTTCATGCGCCGCGTCTGCACCGCGGCGGAGACCGCCGTACGGCTGCACCGCGCGCTCGGCCCCGTGCCCGAACTCCCGGCGCTGCTGCGCACGGAGCTGGCCGCGGCCGGGACGCCGGCCCGTGCTCCCGTCGCCGACCTGCGGCTCGCGTACCGGCGGGCGGCTTGTCTGCTCGGGGAGTTCGACCCGGAGCGGCTGCGGCTGCCGGACGGCTCACCCGCCGGTCCGGAGGCGGCGCTCGCGCTGGTGGAGGACTGCACGGCGGAGGCGCTGCCGGACCGCGAACTGTGGTCCCTGCGGCGCGACGTGCGCGAGGCGACGCTGCGCGGGCTGGACGGGCCGGAGAGCGCCCGGCGTCATCTGGCCGCCAGCATCGGGCAGTTCCCCGACAGCGCGGGGCCCGAGCGCCGCGCCCTGGACTATCTGTCCGGGGTGCCGCCGCTCCTGGACTCCCTGGACGTGGACGAGCTGACCGCCACCCTGCAGGCCGTGACCTGGCTGTCACAGGTCCCCGGGGTGCCCCGCCTGCCCGACACCGCCGAGCTGCACCGCCGGCTCCAGCGGGCCCGGCTGCTGCAGCCGCTGCGCCGGCTGGCGCCGGGGGACGTGTTCCACGGCCGGTCGCGGGAGCTGAAGCTGCTGCACGACTACCTCGCGCTGCCGCCCGAGCCGGCCGAGCCGCCCGTCGTCGTGCACGGCATCGCGGGCGTGGGCAAGAGCACCCTGCTGGCGCGGTTCCTCCTCGACGCGCTCGACGCGGCTCCGTTCCCGTTCGCCTTCGTCGACTTCGGCCGGCCCACGCTCTCCGTGCACGAACCGGTCACCGTGATCGGCGAGGTGGCCCGTCAGCTCGGCGTGCAGTACCCGGAGCACCGGGCCGGGTTCGAGGAGCTGGCCGCGGTGTGCGAGGCCGAGGCGGCCGAACAGCGGGGCTCGCGCGCCCAGATGGATCAGCTGTACCGGCTGTCGGCGACCCGCGCCTCGTCGGCGCGGCAGTACTCGCGGGAGTTCCACACCCGGGCCGCGGACCGCGACGCGGAGCTCGCGGACCGGGTCGCCCGTCTGGTCGCGAAGGCCGCCGCCCCGGCCGGCGGCGGGGCGCCCCCGCCGCTGGTCGTCGCCGTCGACTCGTTCGAGGAGGCCCAGTACCGCGGCTCGCCGATCCTCGGCCGGATGTGGGTGATCTGGGGGACGCTGCGCAAGGCGTACCCGCGGCTGCGGTTCGTCGTCTCGGGCCGCGCGCCGGTCGGGCACCCGGCCACCGTCCTCGAACCGCTGGCCGTGCCGCTGGGCGACCTCGACCGGGAGGCGTCGATCGCGGTGCTGACCTCGCTGGGCGTGGCCGCCGGGGAGGCGGCCGAGCTGTACGAGCTGGTCGGCGGCCATCCGCTGAGCCTGCGCCTCGCGCAGCGCGCCGCCGCGCACTACGGTTCGGTCGCCGCACTGGGCGAGGAGGTCGGCAGCGTGCCCACCCGGCGGCGGCAGCGGGACCGGGCCGTCGAGCAGGAACTCATCCAGGGCACCCTGTACGAGCGGATCCTGCACCACGTCGCGGCGCCCGATCTGCGCCGGCTGGTGCTGGCGGGGCTCGCGTTGCGCAGGATCACCCCGGAGCTGCTGCGCGAGGTGCTCGCCGAGCCGGCCGGGGTTCCGGTGGCCTCCGACCGCGAGGCGCGGGATTTGATCGGCCGGCTGGGGCGGCTGGACCTGATGGAGGACGCCGGCCCCGGCGCCGTACGGCACCGGGCCGATCTGCGGCGGATCCTGCTGCGGCTGTCGGACAGCGCCCGGACGGATCTGATGCGGGCCGTGGGGCAGCGCGCCGTCGCGTACTACGCGGCGCGGGAGGGCGCGGAGGCGCGGGCCGAGGAGATCTACCACCGGCTGCGGCTGGACGAGGACCCGCGCCGGGTGGAGCGCCGCTGGACGCCCGCGGTCAAGGGCTTCCTGGCGGGCGCGGAGCGCGATCTGACGGGCCGGGCGGCCGCGTTCCTGCTGGGCGTGCACGGCGGTCACGCGCCGGACGCGGTGCTCGCGGAGGCCGAACAGGCGGACTGGGAGCGGCTGGTGGCGCGGGAGGTGGAGGATCTGCTCGCGCTGAACTTCGTGGACGCCGCGCGAGCCCGGCTGGCCGAGCGGCAGCCGTGGACGCCGGGCAGCCGGCTGTTCCCGCTGCTGGTGGAGACGCTGGCGCGGGCCGGCCGGGCGGCGGACGCGCGGGACACGGCGGAGCGGGCCGTGGACGGGGCGCGGGCGGCGGGCCGGCCGGAGACCCAGCTGGAGCTGCTGCGGCTGGCGGCGCGGCTCGCGGAGGACGCGCAGGACCATGTGACGGCCGACAGCGATCTGCGGGAGGCGGAGGCGGTGGCCCGCGGTCTGGGCCTGGAGTTCGAGGAGACCGGGGCGCTGATCGCCCGGATCCGGCTGGCGGCCGCGGCCGGCTGGAACGCCGGTCCCCTGGCCGACCGGCTGGCGCGGTGGCTGCGCGGTCTGTCCGACGAGCGGCTCGCCGAGCATCCCGGTCTGGTGCGTCAGGCGGCCGCCGAGATCGCGTCGCGCGACCCGGCGCTGCTGGGGCGGGTGGTGCGCGTGGTGGGTCTGCCGCGGGTCGACGACGCCGCCCTGTACGCGCTGGCGGAGCGCCTGGAGCGGGCGACGGCCGACCGGCCCGGGCTGCACGCGGCGGTGCTGCGGGCGCTGGACGCGGCGGGCGTGGCGGCCGGGCCGGAGCCGGGGGCGTACCCGGTGCTGCGGGACGCGCTCGGCGAGGCGCGGCGGCTGGGCACGCTGGACGAGCTGGCCGGGCAGCTGCTGACGCTGCACGACCCGTCGGGCGCGATCCTGGCCGGGGTGACGGCCCTGGCGGGCGCGGGTTCGTCGTTCTACGGGCCCGAGACGGTGTCCTCGTCCGGCTCGTGGGGGCGGCTGCCGAAGGTGCTGTCGGACGCGACCGTCGGGCCGGCGGCGGAGCCGTTCCTGCCGCCGGAGGACCTGGAGCTGGTGGTCGCGGCCGCGGAGCGGGCGGGGCTGGGCGACGCGCGGCGGCGGGACGCGCTGCTGGCCGGGTTCCATCCCCTGTACGCGCGGGCGCTGGCGGAGACGGGCGGCTCGCCGCGGGCGGTGCTGACGAAGATGAACGAGGACGGCCGGCTGGTCAACGGTTCGGTGCCGCTGCAGATCTGGCTGCGCAACGCGGTCTCGGCGACCCGCGAGCCGGGCCCGCTGGCGGTGCTGGCGCAGGCCCTGGACGAGGTGGCCCGCACGGCGGGCGGCGAGCCGGACATCATGGAGGACCTGCCCGATCTGGCGGAGGACGCGGAGCCCGGGGAGGTCAAGGAGCGGATCATCCTGCGCGACGACACCGTTCCGTTCGGCTTCCTGCACGGCGGGCACCGGGCGGGCGCGGCGGTGGCGCTGGTGAAGGTGCGGCCGTACCGGTCGGGCGAGCCGCTGCCCGCCAACGCGCCGCACGTCGGCACCGGTTGGCTGATCACGCCGGAGCTGTTCGTCACCAACCACCATGTGATCAAGGCGCGGGAGCGGCGCCGGGGCGAGCCGCGGCCGGTGGTGGCCCCGGAGGACCTGGAGCTCCAGGCCGCGCACGCCGTCTGCCAGTTCGACTTCGAGGAGGGACTGCAGCCGTCGGCGGCGGAGGTCGCCGCCCTGGTCGCCTGCGACGAGAAGCTGGACTACGCGGTGCTGCGGCTGCGCGAGCCGCAGGTCCGCGACCCCCTGCGGATCGCGCCGGCGCCGCTGACGGTGCTGCGGACCGATCCGCCGGTGCCGGTCAACATCATCCAGCACCCGGCCGGGGAGCGGAAACGGGTGGCCCTGCGCAACAACATCGTCTCGGAGGGCGGCGAGCCCGATCTGCGGTACTACACCGACACCCGCGAGGGCTCGTCGGGTTCGCCGGTGCTCACCGACGACTGGCGGGTGGTGGCCCTGCACCGCGGCAGCCATCACGTGAAGGACGTCGAGTTCCAGGGCAAGAGCACCGCGTTCGTGAACGTCGGCACCCAGCTGAGCAGCATCCTGGCCCATCTGCGGACCGGGGCTCCTGAGGTGCACGCGGAGATCATGCGGTTCCAGGCGGGACTGGCCGCCGCCGCGCGGGGAGGGGGGTAGGCGGGCGGCCCGCGGTGGGCGGCCGCCGGACGGACGGACGGGCGGCCCGGCGCGGTCCGGGCCCGAGACGCGGAGGTGGCACCGGTCATGCACACGGGTTCGCCGGTCGCGACCGCCCCCGAGCAGGTCCTGGGCGACCTGGCCGAGGTGGCCGCGCGCGTACGCAGGAACCTGGAGGCGGAGCTGTCGGAGTCGGCCGAGGTGCCGGCCGGCGAGGCGGCCCCGGCGGTGGAGATCGCGAACTTCGCCCACGAGGAGCGCGCGAGGGTCCTGGAGGCCGGGGTCACCGGTCTGGAGAAGCTGGCCGCGGGCCGGGCGGACGAGGTCGGCGACGACGAGTACTTCGGGGTGGAGGCGATCGTCCTCCTGGAGGGCCGGCCGGCGATCCTCGTGCAGGGCCGGGACTTCGCCCCGCAGGAGGGCGAATGGGCGCTGCTGGACGCGCACCGGGACGGGATCCGGGAGTCGATCGCCCGAGTGGGCCGGGTCGAGGTGCGCGGGCATCCGCGGCTCGACTGGGTCGGAACGGCGTTCCTGGTCGGTCCCGACACGGTGATGACGAACCGTCATGTGGCGGTGGAGTTCGCCCGCTCGGACGGCGTCGGGTGGACGTTCCAGCAGGGCATGACGGCGCAGGTGGATCCCGGCGAGGAGCTGCCGCTCGTCCCGGCGGACGCCCGGATCGACCTGCTGACGTACGAGGTCACGGAGATCGTCGGGGTGCACGAGGACGTGGACCTGGCGGTGCTGCGGGTCGCCCCGCCGAACGACGGCGGCCCGCTGCCGACGCCGCTGGCGGTGGCCGCGGACGCCCCGGCGGACGTCCCGGGGCATCCGGTGTACGTGGTCGGGTACCCGGCCTGGGACGGGCGGCGCAACGAGCCCGAGTCGATGCGCCGGATCTTCATGGACGTGTACGACGTCAAACGCCTCCAGCCGGGCCGGGCGACCCGGTTCACCCCGGGCGACCTGGTGATGGGCCACGACTGCTCGACGCTCGGCGGCAACAGCGGCTCGCCCGTCTTCGGCCTGACCGACCACCGCGTCCTCGCCCTGCACTTCGGCGGACGCTACCGCACCGGCAACGTGTCGGTCCCCCTGTGGGAACTGGTGGACGACCCCCTGCTGGCCCGGGCCGGGGTCAACTGGGTGTGAACGCGGGCTCGTTGACGTTCAGTCGCGCCGGACGGCCACGGCGTGCGCGAGCGCGGCGGCGCCGGCCAGCAGCACGGCGGCCCCGGCCAGGAGCCCGAGGGCGCCCGGCAGCAGCGCGGCCGAGTCCGGCGAGGCGGACATCAGGCGCAGCAGCCGGTTCACGGGCGGCAGACCGGGCACGAACAGTGCGGTCATGACCAGCGCGAGGGCGGCCACGAGCGCGTACCCCTGCCGCCGGAACACCGGCCGTGCGCACAGGACCCCGATCGCGACGCCGGTCAGGGCGGTGGTCAGCTGGGCGACCGCGCCGAGGGCGAGGTCGGCGGGCCCGGGGTCGTACGAGCCGGCCCACAGTGGAAAGATCAGGCCGACGACGCTCAGGGCCAGACAGCTGAGCAGCACGGTCGCCAGCGAGCCGAGCAGCACGCGCAGCGGACGGCCGGCGCTCACGGCGAGCACGGCGCGCTGGGACGGCTCGTCCAGACTGGACAGCGCGACGGCCAGCCAGGCGGAGGCGACGAACAGCGCGGCGGCGGAGGAGGCGTACGCGGGCGGCAGGGGGCCGCTGCCGCCGACGGTCAGCACGGCCGTCAGGCCGGTGAAGAGGAACAGCGGGGCGAGGTAGCGCTGGCTGTGGAGGGCGAGCGCGAAGGTGTAGCGGACGAGAGCGGTCACGCGGGGCCTCCCGTACGGCCGGGTCCGGCGGGTTCGCGCGTCACCTCGGCCACGGACCAGCCGTGGTCGAGGGCGGTGCGCAACAGGGCGTCGGCGTGGGCCCGTTCGACCCGGAGGCGGGTCCGCGCGCCGTCCTCGGGGGTCGTGGCGCGGACGCCGGGCAGCGTCGTCCAGTCGACCGGTTCGGGCAGGCGGCCGGTGTCGGGGTGGGTGAGCACGACCTCGGCCGCCGGGACGCCCGGGACCGGCGGGTCGACGCGCGGGACCGGTGGGTCCGAGGGCCGGACGCGGCCGTTCTCGACGGTGTAGGCGCGGGAGGCGTGCGCCGCGGTCACCGCCTCGCGGTGGTCGGTGAACGCCACCGCTCCGCCGGCCCGCGCGACCTCCGCCAGGATTTCGGCGAGCACGCCGTGCGCGGAGACGTCGAGTCCCGACCAGGGCTCGTCGAGCACGAGCAGGCCCGGGGGAACGAGCAGCGCCTGCGCCAGGGCGACCTTCTGGGCGTTGCCCTTGGACAGGGTGCGCAGCGGGGCGTCGGCACCGCCGACGAGGGCGAGCCGGTCGAGCAGCGCCCCGGCGCGGGCGGCGGCCTCGGCGGTGCGCAGGCCCCGGACGCGCCCCAGGTGCGTGAGGTAGGCGCGCGGGGACATCCGGCCCTCGGGCGCGAACCGGTCGGGCACGTAGCCGACGACGGCCGGGCGTCCGGTGACCGTGCCGCCGGTGGGCCGGCTCACGCCGGCGAGGATGCGCAGCAGCGTCGACTTTCCGGAGCCGTTGCCGCCGCGGAACGCCACGGCCGTGCCGGGCGGCACGTCCGCGTGCACCTCGCGCAGCACCCAGCCGCCGCGCCCGTACCGTTTGCTCACCGCTTCCAGCCGCACGCCCCGCTCGCCTCCCCGCCTCCCCGGACGGCGTCAGCCTACGTGGGCCGGCGGCGGGCGGGGCGGGAGAGGTCGGACCAGCGGGCGGCGAGGAGGAGGGCGATGTCGTCGGGGCGGTCGGCGGCCTGCCGGGCCTCGCGGATGAGGTCGTCGGCGGTCTCGGTGAGCGGGGCGAGGCCGTGCTCGGCGAGGGAGGCGCGCAGCCGCTCGATGCCCTCGTCGATGTCCGCGCCGGGCCGTTCGACGAGTCCGTCGGTGAACAGGGCGAGCACCGCGCCGGGTTCGAGGGACAGCCGGGTGACGGGGTAGGTGGCGTCGCCGGCGACGCCGAGGACGATCCCGCCGTCGAGTTCGAGGACCTCGGTGCGTCCGTCGGGGTGGCGCAGCAGCGGCGGCGGGTGCCCGGCGCGCACGGCGGAGGCGACGCCGGTCTCGGGGTCGAGGACGACGTGGCAGAGGCTGGCGAACTGGCCCGCGTCGAGGTCGATGAGGAGCTTGTTGGTGCCCTGCACGACGTCCTGCGGGGCTTGCCCGCCGAGGGTGAACGCGCGGACCGCGCTGCGCAGTTGGCCCATGGTCGCGGCGGCGGCCACGCCGTGGCCCTGGACGTCGCCGATGACCAGGGCGAGCCGGCCGCCGCCGGCGTCGATGACGTCGTACCAGTCGCCGCCGACGTCCATGCCCTGGGTGCCGGCGAGGTAGCGGCCCACGGTGTCGACCTTGTCGCGGACGGGCAGCCGGTTGGGCAGCAGGGCGTCCTGCAGTCCGCGGGCGAGCGCCGCCTCGGAGTCGTACCGCCGGGCCCGCTCCAGGGCCTGGGCGATCAGCCCGGCGAGGGCGGTGAGCACGGTGCGCTCCTCGGGGCTGAAGCCGCGCGGCCGGTCGAAGCCGAGGATGCAGGAGCCGACGGGCCGGCCGGAGGCGATCAGGGGCAGGAAGGCGCGCGCGCCGACGTGGGTGTCGAGCGGGATGTCCGGGTAGGCGCGGGCGAGTTGCTCCATCGACTCAAAGAAGATCGGACGTCCGCTGGTGAGCGTCTCGACGCCCGGCAGCCGGGCGTCCAGGCCGACGCCGTCGAAGCGCTCCAGGAAGCCCTGCGGGAAGCCGGTCTCCCAGGCGAGGTAGAGGTGGCGGTCGCTCAGCAGGTAGATCGCCAGTTGCCGGCCGCCGAAGGCGGGCAGCAGCTCCTCGGTGACCACCGCCGATACCTGACGCGCCGTCACGGCCTCGGTGAGCGCGATCGCGAGGGCCACCGGCCGGTACAGCGAGGCCGCCCGGTCGGCGGGCGAGCCGATGCCGGGGGCGGGACTGGTGACCGAACCGGGCCGGTAGTCCGGCTGTTCGCCCTCGACGAGGACGACCGTCACCCCGTCGTGACCGGGGTACAGCGACACGGACAGCCACTCGTCGGGGGCGGGGCCGGCCAGGAAGTGCGCGGAGTCGCCGGAGATCAGCGCCGACCGCAGGTACTCCTCGTACGCCGGGTGCCCGAACCACGGCACGGCCTCCCGCAGCAGCCGGCCGACCATCCGGCTGCGGGGCAGCCGCAGCAGGTCCTCGCCGTGCCGGTTGACGTACATGATCCGGCCGAGCCGGTCGATGGCGACGACGGCCCGGGGGACGCGTTCGGTGGCGTCGGAGCCGATGGGGACGGTGCCCAGGTCGACCAGGAAGCCGCTCATGCGCGTGCCGACGCCGTCCGGCGGGTCGGGCCGGGCCGACACCTCCAGGAGGTGCGAGCGGCCGTCGGGCCCGAGCAGCCGCATCCGGCGGGCGGCGATGCCCCCGGAGTCGGCGGCCTGCCGGGCCAGCGCCCACAGTGCGTACGCGTCCTCCGGCGCGAGCCGCTCGGCCAGCGCCTCGACGGTGCCGGCGAAGGTCCCGGGGGCCATCCCGAGGATCGAGCAGAGGCCGTCGTCGGCGGAGACGGCGCCCGAGGTGAGGTCCCAGTCGAAGGTGCCGACGCGGACCGCCGGGGTGGTCAGCGACGGCAGCTGCACGCACACCGGTTCGGTGTCCCAGCGGACCCGGCGGCCGTCGGCGGCGAGTTCGGCGAGCGCCGCGCCGAGCTGCTCGCCGGCGTCGGTCGTGCTCTGCCGGTCGGCCGGGGTGACCGGCGTCCCGGGCGTGGCGGGCCGCAGCACGACGAGCACGCCGAACTGCTCGCGCCCGTGGGCCACGGGCGCGTACAGCGAGCCGAACGGGAAGGGGAGACTCGCCATCAGCTGCGGGAAGCGCCGCATGGCCTCCTCGGCGTCCGCCAGGTACACGGGCTGTCCGGTGCGGTACACCTCGGCGACCGGGAAGGGCCGGTTGACGTGCATCCGCCACCACGGCCGGAACAGGCCGCCGGGCAACCCGGCGAGCAGCGCGAGCCGCAGCAGCCCCTCGGTGCCGGAGCGCAGATAGACGGCGCCCGCGGTACCGCCGACGGACTCGACGGCCCGGACCGTCGCCCCGGCGAGCTCCATCGGCAGCCCGCCCGGGACGAGCCCGTCGGCATGCGCGCTCCCTGGGGCCGTCCCGGCTCGGTCCGCCAGGCGTTCGGCCGAGGGGGCGGGCCCGGCCGCGCCGGACCAGGTCACACAGACAGGATGCGCCCGCGCGGCGCGGCGGCGCATCTTGTACGCGGCGGTCGCCGGCGCCGGGACGGGTTGGCGCGATCCCGCCCGTGCGCGCGGGTGCGGTCCCTACGGTGGAGCCGTCACGGCGAACCTCCGTCGGTTCGAGCCGGACGTCCACGAGATCCACCTGCCCGCGCCCGCCACGGCGCTCGCGTTCACCGAGCCGTACCCGACCGTCGTCATGAACGGCGGTCTCCACGTCTTCCGGCTCGGCCTCTGAACCGCCGAGGGCGTCAGCACGGCACCCCCGTGGCACCACGTGGTGCCATGCGGTGCCACCAGGGCTTGCATTGGCATCACCTTGATGCCACTATGGCGTTATGGACCTGACCCCCTACGTCGACCACCTCCGCCACGAGCTCGCCGTCGCCGCGAACGCCGGCGGGGACGAAGCCCGGGCCCTGGCCGAGCGGCTCACCGCTCCGCTGGAATCGGCCGCGCGGCTGACGATCCTCAACGCGCTGTCCGCCGCCTCGGACGAGATCACCCGGGAGCTGGCGCCGGGTTCGGTGGACGTCCGGCTCCGGGGGCTGGACCCCGAGTTCGTCGTGACGCCGGCTCCGGTGCCGGAGCCCGCCGAGGCCGCGCCGCCCGCCCCGCCGGCGGCGCCGGCCACTGCACCGCTCGACACCGACGAGGGCGGCACCGCCCGCATCAACCTCCGCCTCCCCGCCCACCTCAAGGCCCGCGCCGAGGAGGCCGCCGGCCAGGAGGGGCTGTCGGTGAACGCCTGGCTCGTACGCGCCGTGGCGCGCGCCGTCGAGTCCGGGGAGCCGGCCCGGCAGCCCACGACCCCCGCCCGCACCGTCAAACACGGGCAGAGCTACACCGGCTGGGTCCGGTAGACCCGTCGCACACCTCCCCCACCTGCGGAAACATCCCACCGAGTCACGAGGACGGGACACCCATGCCTTCTTTCGACACACCCCGAGCCATCACCGCGGTCCTGGAGTTCGACGCCGGCACCGCCCGGATCGTCGCCGGCGAGCGCGGCACCACGGTCGTCGAGGTGCTGCCCCGCGACGCGCACGCGGACGCGGACGTCAAGGCCGCCGAACAGACCAAGGTCGAGTACGCCAACGGCACGCTCACCGTCAAGGGCCCCAAGAAGCGCTCGCTGTTCGGGCGTACGGGCTCGATCGAGGTGACGGTCGAACTGCCCGCCGGCTCGGACGTGCAGGCCACCTGCCCGATGGCGGACGTCCTGTGCTCCGGTCCGCTCGGCGACTGCCGGATCAGACTCTCCATGGGCGACATCCGGCTCGCCGAGGCCGGCACCGTGGAGCTGCGCACCTCGCACGGCGACGTCAGCGTCGAGCACGCCTCCGGCGACGCCGAGATCCAGGCGTTCGGCCGGGTCGAGGTCGGCGCGGTCGACGGCTCCGCGAGCGTGAAGAACGGCAACGGGGACACCGAGATCGGCGAGGTCGCCGGGCCGCTGAAGCTGAACGCCTCCAACGGCCGCATCCTCGTCGGCGTGGCGCACGCGGGCGCGGAGGCGAAGGCCGCCAACGGGCACATCCGCCTCGGCGAGGTCCCCCGCGGCCGGGTCGACCTGCGCACCTCGACCGGCGACATCGAGGTCGGCATCCCCGAGGCCACCGCCGCCTGGCTCGACCTGCACACCGGCTTCGGCCGCGTCGAGAACTCGCTCGGCCCCTCCGAGGGCCCCGGCGGCGCCACCGACACCGTCGAGGTGCAGGCCCGCACCAGCGTCGGGGACATCCTGATCCGCCGCGCCTGACCCTCTCCGCCGCGCCTGGCCCTCTCCGCCGCGCCCGGCCCCCTCCCCCGCGCCCGACCCTCTCCGCCCGCGCCCGACCCCCTTCCGCCGCGCCTGACCCTCTCCGCCGCGCCCGAGCCCCACGTGAGCCGGCCCCGGCTCCCTCGCACCCGAACACCACCGGCCGGGTCTCCGTCCGGTGCGCCCACCCGGGCCACGACGAGCCGCCGGGGGCCGCCGTGCCCCCGGCCGGGCTCCCCCGTCTCCTCTTCCTCCTCTTCCATCGACCGCACCCTCGCACGGAGGTTCATCAGTCATGCCCATGACAGAAACAGCGACCAGCGCCCCGCCCGCCATCACCGCCACCGGCCTGCGCAAGGCGTACGGCGACAAGGTCGTCCTGAACGGCGTCGACCTGCACATCCCCGAAGGCACCGTCTTCGCCCTGCTCGGCCCCAACGGCGCCGGCAAGACGACCACCGTGGAGATCCTCTCCACCCTCGTCCCCGCCGACGGCGGCCAGGCGCGGGTGGCGGGGCGCGACCTGGTGCGCGAGGCCGCCGGCGTACGCGACGCCATCGGCGTCACCGGGCAGTTCGCCGCCGTGGACAACCTGCTCACCGCCGAGGAGAACCTGCTCCTGATGGCGGACCTGGGGCACCTGCCCCGTCGGGAGGGCCGGCGGCGGGCCGCCGCGCTCCTGGAGCGGTTCGAGCTCACGGAGGCCGCCGCGAAGCCGGTCTCCACGTACTCCGGCGGCATGCGGCGCAAGCTCGATCTGGCGATGACGCTGGTGGGCGACCCCCGGATCATCTTCCTCGACGAGCCGACCACCGGCCTCGACCCGCGCAGCCGGCGGACCATGTGGGAGATCATCCGCGGGCTCGTCGACGAGCAGGGCGTCACCGTCTTCCTCACCACGCAGTACCTGGAGGAGGCCGACCGGCTCGCCGACCGGATCGCCGTCCTCGACCGCGGCAGGATCGTCGCCGAGGGCACCGCCGACGAGCTCAAGCGGCTGATCCCCGGCGGCCACATCCGGCTGTCCTTCTCCGGGACCGACCGACTCGACGCGGCCGCCGCCCGGTTCGCGGGCTCCGTACGCGACGACGAGGCGCTGAGCCTGCGCATCGCGAGCGACGGCGGCATCGCCACCCTCCGCGCCGTGCTCGACGTCCTGGACGCCGAGGGGCTGCCGGCGGAGTCGCTGACCCTGCACACGCCCGACCTCGACGACGTCTTCCTCACCCTGACCGGCCGCTCCGACTCCCCGAAGGACTCCTCGCGATGACCACGAACTCCTACGCCCTGCGCGACTCGATGACGATGCTGCGGCGCAACCTCAAGCACGCGCAGCGCTATCCGGCCATGACGGTGTCCACGGTCGTCATGCCGGTGATGATGCTCCTGCTGTTCAACTACGCCTTCGGCGGCGCCCTCGGCGCGGGCATCGCCCCCGGCGCGCAGGGCGGTTCGGGCGGCGCGTACATCGACTACGTCGCCCCCGGCATCATCCTCATGGCCGCCACGGCGGGCGCGGTGGCGACCGCGGTGGGCGTGTGCGTCGACATGACCGAGGGGATCGTCAACCGGTTCCGGACCATGTCCATCTCCCGCGCCTCGTTCCTCACCGGCCATGTCGTCGGCAGCGTGATCCAGACGCTGCTGGCCATCGCGCTCGTCGTCGCCGTGGCGCTCGCCATCGGCTTCCGGCCGAACGCCACGTTCGTCGAGTGGCTCGCGGCGGCCGGTCTGCTCGCCGGGCTCACCCTGGCGCTGACCTGGCTGTCGGCCGGCGTCGGCCTCATCGCGAAGACGCCGGAGTCGGCGAGCAACATCCCGCTGCCGGCGACCTTCCTGCCGTTCCTCGGCAGCGCGATCGTGCCGACCGACTCCATGCCGACGGGCCTGCGCTGGTTCGCCGAGTACCAGCCCTTCACCCCGGTCATCGAGACCCTGCGCGGACTGCTGATGGGCACGCCGATCGGTTCGAGCGGCTGGCTGGCCCTCGCCTGGTGCGCCGGTCTCACGGTCGTCGGCTACCTCTGGGCCCGCCGCGCCTTCGGCCGCACCGCCGCCCGGTGACCTCGGTGCGCGACCACGACACCGACCCCGTACGCCCGTCACCCGGTCCCGAATCCGAGCGTCCCTCACCCGATCCCGTACTCCCCTTACCCATGGAGGACTCCATGCCGTACGACCACCACGACGCCGAGCCCGTCGTCCTGCCGACCGCGCGGGCCGCCGGCTGCCCCTTCGACCCGGCCGCCGGGCTCGACCGGCTCCGCGAGGAACGGCCGCTGCGCCGGATGGCGTACCCCGACGGGCACGTGGGCTGGCTGGCCACGGGCCACGCGGAGTGCCGGGCGATCCTCGCCGACCCGCGGTTCAGCTCGCGGTACGAGCTGATGCACCATCCGCTGCCCGGCGCCCCCGAGGGCCCGCTCCCGCCCGCCCCGCCCGGGGACATGACGGGCATGGACGCGCCCGAGCACACCCGCTACCGGCGGCTCCTGATGGGCCGGTTCACCGTGCGCCGGATGCGGCTGCTGACCGAGCGGGTCGAGGAGATCACGGCGGACCGCCTGGACGCGCTGGCGGCGCGGGGGCCGGGCGCGGACCTGGTCCCGGTGTTCGCGCAGCCCGTGCCCGCCCTGCTGATCTGCGAACTGCTCGGCGTGCCGTACGCCGACCGGGAGACGTTTCAGCGGCAGGCCTTGACGCTCATGTCGGCGCAGGCCGCGCCGGAGGAGCGCGAGGCGGCCATGACGGGCCTGATGGAGTACATGCACGGCCTGGTCCTGGCCAAGCGGGCGGAGCCGACCGACGATCTGCTGAGCGACCTCGTACGGGACTCGGGGCTGGACGACCGGGAACTGAGCGGGCTCGGGGCCTTCCTGCTCGCCGCGGGCCTCGACACGACGGCCAACATGCTGGCGCACGGCACGTTCGCGCTGCTGAGCGACCCGGAGCAGGCGGCGGCGGTGCGCGCCGAGCCGGAGCTCGCCGCCGGGGCGGTCGAGGAGCTGATGCGGTACCTCACGGTCGCGCACACGACGGTGCGCTCGGCGCTGGAGGACGTGGAGGTGGGCGGGCAGCTCGTGCGCGCCGGGGAGTCGGTGACGCTGGCGCTCGACGCGGCCAACCGGGACCCGCGGCGGTTCGACGATCCGGACTCCCTGGACGTGCGCCGGGCGGCGACGGGGCATCTGGGCTTCGGGCACGGCGTCCACCAGTGTCTGGGGCAGCAGTTGGCCCGGGTGGAGCTGACGGTCGCGCTGCCGGCGCTGCTGCGGCGGTTCCCGACGCTGCGTCTGGCCCTGGCGCCGGAGGACGTTCCGCTGCGGACGGACATGAACATCTACGGCGTCCACAGCCTGCCGGTCACCTGGGACGAGGACTGACGCCATGGACGCGAAGGACTCCCCGCGGCTGTCCGTCGACCGCGGCCGCTGCCAGGGCGCCGGCATGTGCGCCCTGACCGCCCCGGCGGTCTTCGACCAGGACGACGACGGGCTCGTCGTGCTGCTCGCCGCCGCCCAGGCCACGGCCCACCGGCAGTCCGTCCGTACGGCGGCGCAGGTGTGTCCCTCCGGGGCCATCACGGTCCGGGAGCCCGGCGGCTCCGCCGTCACCGAACGGCACTGAGCGGCGACGGGCCGCGACGACCGCGGATCTGCACACCGATTGCGCAGAGGCCACACCGCCTCCCGAGGTTCCCCCCGGTCCTGCACGAGCCGGCGACCCGCACCTGGCGCTCTCTGAGCGGAATGTCGCATTCCGTCTCCTTGCGGGAGCCCCCGCCCGGCGATCACCCCGGGGGAACTCGTGAAGAAGGTGCCGCCAAGCCATGGACGCGCGTGCACCCCGAGGCAATTCCGCACACGGATGCGCCCGTTGAGGGCTCCGTTCGATTGGCTGGGCGGCCCGCGCCCGTGCTTTGATCCAGACCTCCCCGGAAGCTCCCCCTCCGGACCGGTGCCATCGGTCCGGTGCCAGGCATCCGTGGCTTGTTCGGTACGTCCCCATTTGAAGGGAAACTTCATGAACCCCCAGATCGAGACCATGGAGATCTCCGACGCCGACCTGGACAACGTGTCCGGTGGCCTCGGTGGCGGCGTCGTCGCCCACAGCACCGTCGCCCTCGACGGCATCGCTCCGGCCGTGACCCCGCTCGTCGGCTCCCTCGTCGCCCAGGTGGAGGGCGTCACCGGCCTGAACACCGCTCCGGCCGCCGGCCTGGTCAACGCCACCATCGCGGGCGTCTGACCGAGTCTCGCGTCGCATGCCCCGGAGCCGCTGAACCGGCTCCGGGGCATGCCCGCTTCCGTCGGAGAGTTCCATGCAGTTCCGCCAACAGGCCCTCGCCAAGCTCCAGTCCGGCGACGAGATCGACCTGCCGGTCCGCTTCGCCCGCCCCCAGGGCTGGCCCGTGCTGCTCGTCACCGTCCTCGCGATGACCGCCGCCACGGTCTGGGCCGTCACCGGCACCGTCTCCTCCACGCTGACCGCCCCCGGGCTGCTCACCCACGGGCAGGGCGGGTACGTCCTGCAGAGCCCCGTCGCCGGGCAGGTCACCGAGGTCCTGGCGAAGGAGGGCGACCGCGTGGCCGCCGGCGCACCGCTCCTCGAACTGCGCACCCCCCGGGGCACGGGCACCGTCCGCACCCTCGAAGCGGGCCGGCTCACCGCCCTCGCCGCCGGCATCGGCGCCGTCGTCACCGTCGGCGCGGACGTCGCGGCCGTCGAACGGGTCGAGGGCGCCGAGGATCCGCTGAAGGCCGTGCTCTACCTGACCGCCCAGGACGCCGCGAACGTCCCCGTCGGCGCTTCCGTCGACCTCACCGTCCAGTCCGTCCCGCGGCAGAAGTACGGGGTGCTGCGCGGCCGCGTCGAGTCGGTGGCCCGCACCGCCCAGTCGCGGCAGCAGCTCGCGGCCTTCCTCGGCGGCGGGCAGGCGGCCGAGCAGTTCCTCCGGCAGGGCCGGACCCTGCCGGTCCTCGTCCGCCTCGACCGCGCGCCGGACTCCGCCTCCGGCTACGCCTGGTCGACCGCCGGCGGACCGCCGCACCGGCTCGTGTCGATGACCCCGCTCACCGCTGTCGTCCGCCTGGCCGAGCAGCGCCCGATCGACTGGCTGCTGCCGTGACCGCCCAGCGCCGGCTGCCGCCGGCCGACCGCCGTCGCCGCCGCGCCGAACCGCCCGCGCCGCAGCGCTCCGCGGGCCGGCGCCGCCCCGACCGCCGGCAGCCGCGCGCGCAGCGGCCCGCCCGGTACAAGCCCGTGCGCACCCCCACGGTCCTGCAGATGGAGGCCGTCGAGTGCGGGGCCGCCGCACTGGCGATGGTGCTCGCGCACTTCGGCCGCCATGTCCCGCTGGAGGAGCTGCGGATCGCCTGCGGCGTGTCCCGCGACGGCTCGCGCGCCAGCAACGTGCTGAAGGCCGCGCGGAGTTACGGGCTGCAGGCCAAGGGCATGCAGATGGAGCCGGCCGCGCTGGCCGGGGTGCGGCCGCCCGCCATCCTGTTCTGGGAGTTCAACCACTACGTCGTGTACGACGGCACGGGCCGCCGCTTCGGCCGCCGCGGCGTGCACATCAACGACCCGGACAAGGGCCGCCGGTTCGTGCCGGCCGAGGACTTCGACACCAGCTTCACCGGGGTCGCCCTGGTCTTCGAGCCCACCGACGACTTCCGTCCCGGCGGCCGCCGGCCGGGCATGCTCCAGGCGCTGCCGGCCCGGCTGCGCGGCACCACCGGCACCCTGCTCGCCACGCTGCTCGCGAGCCTGCTGCTCGTGGCGGTCGGCGCGGCGCTGCCCGCGCTCAGCCGGACGTACATCGACCTGTTCCTGATCGGCGGTCAGGCCTCGCTGCTCGGCCCGCTGTTCGCCTCGATGGGCGCGCTCGTGGCGCTCACCGCGGTGCTGACCTGGCTGCAGCAGGCGAATCTGCTGCGCGGCCGGATCATCTCCTCCACGCTGAGCAGCGCCCGGTTCCTGCGCCATCTGATGCGGCTGCCCGTGGGGTTCTTCGCCCAGCGCAGTCCCGCCGACCTGGTGCAGCGGCTGCAGTCCAACGACGCCGTCGCCGAGACCCTCGCCCGGGACCTGACGGCCGCCGCCGTCGACGGGATCGTGGTCCTGCTGTACGCGGTGCTGCTGTGGACGTACGACCCCCAGCTCACGCTGGTGGGCGTGGGCATCGCGCTGCTGAACGTGGTCGCGATGCGGATCGTGGTCCGGCTGCGGGCCACCGGCACGCAGAAGCTGCGCGCCGACAGCGCCCGCCTGACGAACACCTCGTACACCGGCCTGCAGCTGATCGAGACGATGAAGGCGACCGGAGGCGAGCAGGGCTTCTTCCGCCGCTGGGCGGGCCAGCACGCCACCACCCTCGACGTGCAGCAGCGGCTCGGCGTGCCGAGCGCGGTGCTCGCGGTCGTCGCGCCGACGCTCGCCACGGCCAACAGCGCCCTGATCCTGTGGATCGGCGGACTGCGGGCGGTCGAGGGCCATCTGTCGATCGGTCTGCTCGTCGCGTTCCAGGCGCTGGTGGCGCGCTTCAGCGCGCCGATCACCCGGCTCAACGGCGTCGCGGGCCGGATCCAGGACTTCGCCGCGGACCTGGCCCGGCTGAAGGACGTCGAGAACTTCCCGGTCGACCCGGTGTACTGGGGTCCGGACCCGGAGTCCGACACCCGCCGGCTCAAGGGCCATGTGAGCCTGGAGAACATCACCTTCGGCTACAGCCCCCTCGACAAGCCGCTGCTCAGCGGCTTCTCGCTGAGCGTCGGCCCCGGTCAGCAGATCGCCCTGGTCGGCGGCTCGGGCAGCGGCAAGTCGACGGTGTCCCGGCTCATCTCGGGGCTCTACAGCCCCTGGGAGGGCGTGATCCGCATCGACGGGCAGCGGCTCGACGACATCCCGCGCGGCACGCTCGCCGCGTCGGTCTCCTTCGTCGACCAGGACGTGTTCCTCTTCGAGGGCACCGTCCGCGACAACGTGGCGCTGTGGGACCCGTCGATCCCGGACGAGGCGGTCACCGCCGCCCTGCGGGACGCGGCGCTCCTGGACGTGATCTCCCGTCGGCCCGACGGCATCCACGGCCGCGTCGAGCAGGACGGCCGCAACTTCTCCGGCGGGCAGCGCCAACGCCTGGAGATCGCCCGGGCGCTGGTGCGGCGGCCGAGCGTGCTGGTCCTCGACGAGGTGACCAGCGCCCTGGACGCGGAGACCGAACGCACCATCATCGACAACCTGCGGCGACGCGGCTGCGCCTGCGTGGTCATCGCGCACCGGCTGAGCACCGTCCGCGACAGCGACGAGATCCTGGTGCTGGACCACGGCACGGTCGTCGAGCGCGGCCGGCACGAGGACCTGGTCGCGGCCGGGGGCGCGTACGCCGAGCTGGTCAAGGAGCACTGACGTGTCGTACCCGCCCGACTCCGCGTACGCCGCCGATCCCGCGTACGGCGCGTACCCGGCCGACCCCGCGTACGGCACCGCGCCCGCCCACGCCGCCGGCCCCGCCCACGGCGCGTACGTGCCCGAGGCCGGTGCCGCGGACCCGGTCGTGCACGCCCTCGGCGGGCTCGGCACCCCGGTCGACTGCGCCGGGCTGCGCACCCTGCCGCTGGAGGGGCCGCACGTGCTGTGGCTGGTGGTCGGCGGCGCGCTCGACCTGTTCGCGGTGGACGCCGTCGAGCAGGGCGCCTGGCACTTCCTCGGCCGGCTGGAGACCGGGACGCTGCTGCTCGGCCCGGTCGAGGGGCCCCGGCACACCCTGCTCGGCCGGCCCTCGCAGGACTGCCTGGTGCGCCGGATCGCCCTGCGCGAGCTGCACCGGCCGGAGTTCGACACCGGGTACGACACGGGGTACGAGAGCTACGGCGCGTACGACGAGTGGGGCGTCTGGCACGCGTACGGGTACCCGCCGCATCAGGCGCAGCCCCCTGCCGAGTCCGGTCCGCTGGAGCACGCCTTCGCGCTGGGCGTGGGCCGCGGCCTCGGGGTGCTGTTCGAGGCCCCGCTGGACGGCCGCACCGGCGCCGACGACGCGACGGCCGGCGACGACGACGTGCTGTGGATGGACGTCGAGCCGGGCAGCGTGCGGTACGGGGCGGAGATCGGCGCGGAGGCCGCGGCCGACCTGCTCGTCGACGGCGCGATGTGGCAGCGCATGGTCAACCAGCAGTACCGGCTGCTGTCCGCGGTCGACCGCTGGATCGAACGCCTCGACCGCGCCCATGAGGACCGCGCGGCCGAGGGGATCAGGGCGGGAGAGGCCGTCCGCGCCCGCGCGGACCGGGCGCTCCTGGCCTCGATCGGCCGGCCCGACCGGTCCAGGCGCGGTGACGGGCGCTCGACGGGACCGGACGCGGCCGGCGACCGGGCGGCGGACGACGGGACGTACGCCGTCTGCCGCCTGGTCGCCGCGGCGAGCGGCATCCCGCTCCCCGAGACCCCGCGCGGCGGCGAGGAGAACGACCGGGTCTCCCCGGTCGAGCGGATCGCCGTGGCGGCGCGCCTGCGCACCCGCGAGGTCCGGCTCGACGGCCGCTGGTGGCGGCAGGACTGCGGCCCGCTGGTCGGCCACCGGGCCAGGTCCGGCGCGCCGGTGGCGCTGCTGTGGCGGCGGGGCCGGTACGAGGCGGTCAACGCGGCCACCGGGCGGCGGATCCCGATCGACGAGGACAACGCCGGGGAGTTCGAGGACCGGGCGGTGATGTTCTACCGGCCGCTGCCGCAGGGGCCGGTGACGCCGTGGCGGCTGCTCCGGTTCAGCCTGCGGGGCACCCGCGCGGACCTGCGGAACCTGTTCCTCGGCGGCCTGGTGACGGTGGGTCTGGGCGCGCTGGTGCCGATCGCCACGGGGCGGGTGCTCGGCGAGTACGTGCCGAACGCGCGCACCGACCTGATCGTGCAGGTGTCCGTCGGCGTGCTGCTCGCCGGCCTGGTCACGGCCGCGTTCATGCTGCTGCAGAACCTCACGATCCTGCGCATGGAGGGCCGGATCGAGGCGGCGCTGCAGCCCGCCGTGTGGGACCGGCTGCTGCGGCTGCCGACGCGGTTCTTCACCGGCCGCTCCACGGGCGAGCTGGCGAGCGCGGCGATGGGCATCAGCGCCGTGCGCCAGGTGCTGTCCGGTCTGGGGCCGGTCGTCGTGCAGGCGTGCACGGTCGGCGCGATGAACGTCGTCCTGCTGTTCGCGTACAGCGGCTCGCTGGCGCTCGTGGCGCTGGCGATGCTGGTCGTCGTGGGCGCGGTGTTCCTGGGCATGAGGCTGTGGCAGCTGCGCTGGCAGCGGCGGCTCGTGGAGCTCGGGAACAAGCTGAACAACCAGGCGTACCAGACCCTGCGCGGGCTGCCGAAGCTGCGGGTCGCCGCGGCGGAGAGCTTCGCGTACGCGGCCTGGGCAGGGGAGTTCGCGAAGTCGCGGGAGCTGCAGCAGAGGGCCGGGCGGATCCGGAACCTGAGCACGGTGCTCGACGCGGTGTGTCTGCCGCTGTGTTCGGTGACGATGTTCGTGCTGCTCGCGGGCCCGGCGGAGGGCACGCTGTCGGCGTCCGGCTTCCTCACCTTCAGCACCGCCCTGACGATGCTGCTGACCTCCGTCACCCAGGTCACCGGGGCGTTGGTCTCCGCGGCCGCGGCGCTGCCGCTGTTCGAGCAGGTCAGGCCGCTGCTCGACGAGGAACCCGAGGTGCGCGGCACGGGGGCCCGGCCGGGGACGCTGACGGGGGAGATCGAGGCCCGCAATCTGTCGTTCCGGTACGCCGAGGACGGGCCGCTGGTCCTGGACGACGTGTCGCTGGAGGTCCGGCCGGGCGAGTTCGTGGCGGTCGTCGGCCCGAGCGGCTGCGGCAAGTCGACGCTGCTGCGGCTGCTGATCGGCTTCGACCGGCCCACGTCCGGGAGCGTGCTGTACGACGGTCAGGACCTGGCCGCGCTCGACCGGGCGGAGGTGCGCCGGCAGTGCGGGGTGGTGCTGCAGAACGCCCAGCCACTGTCCGGTTCGATCATGGACTGCATCCGCGGCACGGAGGCGTACACGCCGGAGGAGGTCATGGAGGCGGCCGCGATGGCGGGGCTCGCCGAGGACATCCAGCGGATGCCGATGGGGCTGCACACGATGATCTCCGGCGGCGGGGCGATCTCGGGCGGGCAGCGGCAGCGGCTGATGATCGCGCAGGCGCTGGTGCGCCGGCCGCGCATCCTGTTCTTCGACGAGGCCACCAGCGCCCTCGACAACGAGACGCAGCGCGTGGTCATGGACAGCACCCGCAAGCTCAGCGCGAGCCGGCTGGTGATCGCGCACCGGCTGTCGACGGTCATGGACGCCGACCGGGTGATCGTGATGGCGGAGGGCCGCGTCGTGGAGCAGGGCCCGCCGGCCGCCCTCCTCGCGAACCCGGGCGGCGCCCTGCACGAACTGGTCCGCCGCCAGCTGAAGTGAGCCGGGGCCGGCTCGGCCCCGGTGCGCCTCAGCCGCGCGGGATACTGAGCGCGCCGCCGCGGTAGAAGCCCTCGCGCTCCTCGACGACGAACGGGGCCATCGCCTCGCGGCGTTCGCGCTCCGCGTCGGAGGACCGCCAGCCCTCGCAGGCGTCCTGGGAGTCCCAGACGGACACGCCGGTGATCTCCTCGCCGTCCTCGGACCAGTACGCGAACGCGTGCAGCATTCCGTCCGGATGGATCCCCGGCCGCCAGGCGCGCTCGAACTCGGCCAGGGTGCCGGGCTTGATACGGCGGGTCGTGACCCAGACAAAGTGCTGCTCCATCGCGGCCTCCTCGTGTGTACGCCCCCTCCTCACCGACCACGGTAGGCCCGCGGGCGGGTTTCCGCCTCGGAAGCCGGCGCCGGCCGCGACCGTCCTCGTACGTTCCTCCGAGGGTCCCCGCAGACGCCATGGAGCGTCCGCCGAATTTGTTGCAGGTGCCAGCTTGATCACCCTAATGTGGCGCACATGCAGTCCTACACCATCGGACAGGCCGCGCAGCTGCTCGGCGTCAGTCCCGACACCGCGCGCCGCTGGGCGGACGCGGGACGGGTCGCGACGCATCGTGACGAGAGCGGGCGGCGGCTCATCGACGGCCGTGACCTGGCCGCGTTCTCGGTCCAGCTCGCCCAGGGCGGGGACGACGAGGAGACCTCGTACACCTCCGCGCGCAACGCGTTCCCGGGGATCGTCACCGCGATCAAGCTCGGCGACGTCGCGGCCCAGGTCGAGATCCAGGCCGGACCGCACCGGCTCGTGTCGCTCCTGACCAGGGAGGCCGTGGAGGAGCTGGGGCTCGAGGTCGGCATGCGGGCCACCGCCCGCGTGAAGTCGACGAACGTCCACATCGACCGCACCTGACTCCAGGAGACCCTCCCCATGTCCCTCACCCGACGCGGCGCCGCCGCCGCGCTGGCCGCCGCCCTGCTGGTCCCGCTCGCCGCCTGCGGCGCCGACGGCACGAAGGACGCCGGCGGCGCGAAGGCGTCCGGCTCCGCCGTGCGGCTCACCGTGCTCGCCGCCGCCTCGCTCACCGACGTGTTCACGAAGGCGGGCGCGGCCTACGAGAAGGCCCACCCGGGCACGAGGATCACGTTCTCCTTCGCCGGCTCGCAGGAGCTGGTCGCCCAGGTCGCGCAGGGCTCCCCCGCCGACGTCCTGGTCACGGCGGACACCGAGAGCATGGGCAAGGTGAAGGGCGACACCGGCACGCCGGCCGTGATCGCGAAGAACCGGCTGGTCATCGCCACCGCCGAGGGCAACCCGCACAGGATCGGGGCGCTGAAGGACCTCGCCGACACCGGGCTCAAGGTCGTGCTCGCCGCGCCGGAGGTGCCGGCCGGCAAGTACAGCAGGAAGATCCTCGACGCCCAGAAGATCACCGTGAAGCCGGTCTCCGAGGAGCCGAACGTCCGCGCGGTGCTCAGCAAGGTCGAGCTCGGCGAGGCCGACGCGGGGCTCGTCTACAGGACGGACGCCGCGAGCGCGGCCGGCAAGGTCGACGCGGTCGAGATCCCGGACGCGCAGAACGCCGTCGCCTCGTACCCGGCGGCCACGCTGAAGGGCTCGAAGAACACCGAGGCCGCGGCCGCCTTCGTGGCCTGGCTGTCCTCGCCGGAGGGCCGGAAGGTCCTCCAGGACGCCGGCTTCCAGAAGCCGTAGGAGCCGTCCATGTCACGCCCCGGTGCCCGTCCGCCGCTCGTCCTGGCGCTGCCCGCGCTGCTGGCCGTGGCGCTGCTGACACTGCCGCTGATCGGTGTCCTCGCGCGGACCGAGTGGGGGGAGCTGGGCGCGCACCTGGGCGCGCCGGGCACCGTCGAGGCGCTGCGGCTCTCCCTGGTGGTGTCGTTCTGGGCGCTGGGGCTGTCGCTGGTGCTGGGTGTGCCGCTGGCCTGGCTGCTGGCCCGGGTGCCGTTCCCGGGCAAGGCGGTGGTGCGCTCGCTGGTGCTGCTGCCGATGGTGCTGCCGCCGACGGTCGGCGGCGTGGCGCTGCTGCTCGCGTTCGGCCGGCGCGGACTGCTCGGTCCGTGGCTGGAGTCGACCTTCGGCGTCACCTTCCCGTTCCACACCTCCGGCGCGGTGCTGGCGGCCACGTTCGTCGCCATGCCGTTCCTGGTGATCAGCCTGGAGGGCGCGCTGGGCGGGCTCCGGCCGGGGTACGAGGAGACCGCCGCCTCGCTCGGCGCCTCGCCGGTACGGGTCTTCCTCACCGTCACGCTGCCGATGGTGGCCCCGGGACTGATCGCGGGCGCGGCGCTCACCTGGGCGCGGGCGCTCGGCGAGTTCGGGGCCACCATCACCTTCGCCGGGAACTTGCCGGGCACCACGCAGACCCTGCCCCTGCAGGTGTACCTGCTGCTCCAGGAGCGCCCGGCGGCGGCGACCTCCGTCTCGCTGCTGCTGCTCGCCATCGCCATGGCCGTCCTGGTCGCCCTGCGCGGCCGCTGGACGGGAGCACCGGCGGACCGGCCGCGCCCGCCCCGAACGCCGGCCGACCCGGCCGCGGAGGACGCCGCTGCCGTACGGGCCCCCACGCCGCCCGCCGCGGGTGAGGCGCAGGTCACGGCGCCCACGGAACTCTGGCCGCTGCACGCGGACGTCACCGGCTTCACCCGACTCACCCTCGACGCCGCGGCCGGGGCCACCATCGCCGTCGTCGGGCCCAACGGCGCGGGCAAGACGACGCTGCTGCGGGCCCTGCTCGGGCTCACGCCCCGCGCCCACGCGCGGCTCCGGCTCGGGGACACCGACGTCACCGCGCTGCCGCCGCACCGCCGGCGCGTCGCCTGGGTGCCGCAGGACGGGGCGCTGTTCCCGCACCTGTCGGCCCTGGCCAACACGGCGTACGGGCTCCGGGCCCAGGGCATGCCCCGGGCGGAGGCCCGGCGGGCGGCCCAGGAATGGCTGGACCGGCTCGGGGTCGGTCATCTGGGGCACCGGCGCCCTGCCCAGCTCTCGGGCGGTCAGGCCCAGCGGGTCGCCCTGGCCCGGGCGCTGGCCGCGCGGCCCAGGCTGCTGGTCCTGGACGAACCGCTCGCGGCCCTGGACCAGACGACCCGCGCGCACGTACGGCACACCCTGCGCGCCCACCTCGCCGGGTTCGGCGGGGTCTGTCTGATCGTCACCCACGACCCGGTGGAGGCCGTCTCGCTCGCCGACCGGGTCCTCGTGCTCGACGACGGGCGGGCGCTCCAGGACGCCTCGCCCGCCGAGGTGGCCCGGCACCCCCGCTCCCCGTGGGTGGCCCGGATGCTGGGCCGCAACGCCTGGCCGGGCACGGCCACCGCCGAGGGGCTGGCGCTCGCCGGGGGCGGGACGCTGGTCGCCGCCGACCCGCTGCCCGAGGGCACGGAGGCGCTCGCGGTGATCGCGCCGGAGGCGGTGTCCGTGCACCGCGAGAAGCCGGGCGGCAGCCCGCGCAACAACTGGCCGGGCACGGTCCGGGAGATCACGGCGAGCGGGAGCCGGCTGCGGCTGCTGATCACCTCCGACCAGGTGCCGGACCTGGTCGCCGAGATCACTCCGCAGGCCGCCGCCGAGCTGGGACTCGCCGACGGGACGCCGGTGTGGACGAGCGTGAAGGCGACGGAGGCGACGGTGGTGGCGCTCTGAACGGGCCCCGCGCGGCGGGCCGTTCAGTTGATGGGGGCGTCGTGCCGGTGCGCGCAGCGGCGGCCGGTGAGCAGCCGGCGGATCTGCTCGCCGGCCTCGGCCCCGTCGCGGACCGGGGCGCCGAACAGGAACCGCAGGTCGCAGTGGCCGCGTTCGTACTCACAGCGCAGGGTGAGCCCGTACCGGTCGACGGCGAGCGGCGCGACCCGGAGGACGCCGGGCGGGACCTGCGGGCCCGCGAGCAGGAGCAGTTCGGCGACCAGGTCCTCGTGCGCGTCGGCGAGGTGCGTGAGCATCGCGGCCTCCTCGACGGCGAGGGCGTCCGGCTCGGCGACGGCGTACGCGTCGAGCGCGACGTCCTCGGCGCCGGCCGGGGTGCGCAGGGTGACCCGGGCCAGGTCGAGCCGGACCGGCCCGCCGGAGGCGTCCGCCTCGGCGGGAGTGAGCCATCCGGAGAGGGTCACCCTGGCCCGGACCCGTTCGCGCATCGCGGTCGGCGCGATGTCGGTGAAGTCCAGCAGGGCGGCGAGGCCGCCGAGGGGCGCTGTGGCGACCCGGACCGCCAACGGGCTGTCGGCCGGCGGGTGGAGGGAGATCCGGCCGCCGGGGCCGACGGAGAGCATCCCGATCAGGTCGTAGCTCTGGCCCTGGGTGGTCAGGGACAGGGACTCCGCCTGGGCCAGCACGGAGCGGACCCGCTCGGCGGCGGTCGGCTCGGACGGCGCGGGATCGGGGGCAGCACTCACGGCGACTCCTCACGGGACGATCGGACTTAGGTAAGCCTAACCTAATACTCCTTTCCCGCTCCAGTGCGCGTCGCCGTGTCGTCCATCCGGCCGCCGATCGGGTCGGGGACCGGGGTGTCGATCGGATCGTCGATCGTGTCGTCGAGGAAGCCGCCCGACTGGTGCTGCCAGAGCTTCGCGTACGCCCCGTCCGCGGCGAGCAGTTCCTTGTGCGTGCCCTGCTCGACGATCCGGCCCCGGTCGAGGACGATCAGCCGGTCCATGCCGGCGACCGTGCTCAGCCGGTGCGCCACGACCAGCGCGGTCCGCCCCTCCATCAGCCGCCACAGGGCGTCCTGGACGAGGAGTTCGCTCTCCGAGTCCAGGGCGCTGGTCGCCTCGTCGAGCAGCAGGATCGGCGCGTCGCGCAGGATCGCCCGCGCCAGGGCGACGCGCTGGCGCTGCCCGCCGGACAGCTTCACCCCACGTTCGCCGACCATGGTGTCGAAGCCCTCCGGCAGCGTGTCGGCGAACTCGGTCACGTGCGCCGCCTCCGCCGCCCGCCGGATCTCGGCGTCCGTGGCGCCCGGCCGGGCGAACGCGATGTTCTCCCGCAGGGTGCGGTGGAACATCGCCGGGTCCTGCGGCACGTAGGCGAGTTGGCTACGCAGGTCGGCCTGGCGCATCCGGCTGATGTCCTGGCCGCCGATCAGGATCCGGCCGCCGTCGACGTCCGTCATCCGCAGCAGCAGCCGGGTCAGCGTCGTCTTGCCGCCGCCGGAGCGGCCGACCAGACCGAGCTTCGACCCGCTGGGCACGTCCAGGTCGAGGCCCTCGAACAGCGGTTTCGCGGCGCCCCCGTGCGCGAAGTCCACCCGCTCGAACCGCACCGCGGCCGACCGGACCGCGAGCGGTTCGGGGGACGGCGGGTCGACCACCGTCGGCGGGGTCGCGAGCAGTTCGGTGAACTGCGCGGCCTCCGTCATCGAGCTCTCGAGCCGCCGGTAGATCTGGTTGAACTCGAACATGATCCGGGTGGCGTTGGCGTAGTACGTGAAGGCCACGATGACCGCCTCCACGCCGTGCTGCCCCGCGCCCAGGGACAGCGCGAGCACCAGACCCAGCACATTGGTGAGCACGGACATCGGCGCCACGAGCGTGTCGATGCGCAGATTGCCGTAGTCCCACGACCGCAGCGTGAGACGGCGCGACTCCGCGACGCGCGACCGGTGTTCGGCCGCCTCGCGGTCCTCGGCGGCGAACGAGCGGACGGTGTCCATGTTCATCAGGCTGTCGGCGACGTGGCCGGACACCCGGGCGATCGCCCGCTCCCGCTCGGCGACCAGCGCCTGCCGGCGCCGGATGAGCGGGAGCACCCCCACGGCCGTGATCACGATGAGCAGCAGCAGTCCGACGACGAGCAGCGGGTCGTACTGCCACAGCACCACCGAGGCGAAGGCCAGCGGCACCAGACTGCCCATCAGGGAGAACGTCAGGGTGTCGACGAACTCCTCGAAGCGGGAGGCGAAGCTGAGGACCCGCTTGGTCAGCGAGCCCGCGAAGTTGTCGTGGAAGAACGCCGCGTCCTTGGCGAACAGTTCGTCCATGCCGACGATGTAGAGGTGCTCGATGCCCCGGGCGTCGACCCGGTTCAGGCAGTGCAGACCGACGCGCCACAGCGCCTCGCCGAGGAGCAGCACACCGGCGAAGCCGAGGACGTACGGCAGCAGCCGGTCGAGCCCGGCCCCCTTGCCGTCGGCGAGGTCGCCGACGAGCTTGGCGACGACGAGCGGGGAGAGGTAGTTGATGCAGACGTTGCCGAGCGCGGGCAGCAGCAGGGCCGGCAAGGTGAGCCGGCGCATGCGGAACAGTTCGCGCCCGTAGTAGCGGAGAGCGAGGAGGACCGAGCCGCTGCTCGGTAAGCCCTCGGACGGTTCAGACAATTCCAACCCAACCCTCTGTTGTGGTACCAGCGGTGAGGAAAGGGAGTGTCCCGTAACGGGAAGTCCGCCGTCCAAGCGTTTTCCGGCCCGCTCAGTCCCCCTGGGACGGGGTGAGGCCCTGGGCTGCGGACCAGGCCGCGACCTGGGCGCGGGAGGTGAAGCCGAGCTTGCCCAGGATGTGGTCGACATGGGTCTCGGCCGTACGGGTGGACACCACCAGGCGGGCGGCGATCTCCTTGTTGGACAGGCCCTCGGCCAGCAGGGCCGCCACCTGGCGCTCGCGCGGGGTCAGCGGTGTCGACCCGTCGGCGGCGCGCGGGGCGCGGCGCGGCGGCTTCTTCGGCTCCTCCAGGGCGAAGGCGACCGCGGCCCGCGCCGTCATGCCGTTGCCCTGCGCGAAAGCCGCCTCGTACCGCTCGTCGCCGAGGGCCGCGCGGACCTCGGCGAGGTGCCGGTGGTGGGCGGCGGCCATGGGGGCGTAGCCGTCCAGGGTGGCGCCCATGGGGTGCCACACCGCGGCGGCGGCGCCGAACAGGGTCGCGGCCCGGACGTGACGGTCCTGCCGCGCGGCGACCCAGCCGAGCAGGTCGACGAGGAAGGCCGTGCCGAGCTGGCTCTCCATCCGGCCGTGGACCGCCAGCGCCTCCTTCGCCGCCGCCTCGGCGCGGCCCAGGTCGTGGTCCAGCTCCAGGAAGGCGAGCGACCACAGCGCCCAGGAGCGCCAGTACGCCTCCCCGCGCTCCGCCGCCCGGTCGAGGCACTCCTCGATGCGGGCCAGTCCCCTCGCCCGGTCGCCGCGCAGCCCCTCGGACAGGCCCAGCATGGACAGCGCGAACAGTTCGCCGCGCGGGCGTCCGGCGCGGAAACCGTCCAGCGCCGCGCCGAGGAGTTCCGCGGCCCGGTCCAGCTCGCCGGCGAACAGGGCCGCCATGCCCCGGACATGCGCGACGAACGCGGCCTGGCCGCGGCCGCCGACGGTGCCGAGCAGCGCCTCCGCCTCGTCGAGCAGCGGCCGCGCGGACGCGGCGTCGCTCTGCAGCAGCGCGTACCAGGCGTCGAGGCAGAGGGCGGAGACGCGTTCGCGACTGGGGGCGGGGGCGGCGGCCAGCGCCCGGTCGAGCCAGTAGCGGGCCTCGGTGTTGAGCCCGCGGATGCTCCAGTACTCGTCGATGCCGGTGGCCATGCGCAGGGCGACGACGGCCTCCTCCGGGCGGGCGAGGCAGTGGGCGAGCGCGGCCCGGAGGTTGGCGCGCTCGTGCTCCAGGCGGTCGAGCCAGTGCTCCTGCCCGGGGCCGATCCACTCCGCGTCGAACCGGCCGATCAGGTCGGCGTACCAGTCGCGGTGCCGGCGGCGCACGGCCTCCTCCTCGCCGGACTCCGCGAGCCGTTCGAGCCCGTACTCGCGCAGCGTCTCCAGCATCCGGTAGCGGACCTCGCCGCGGTGCTCCTCGCGGATCAGGACCGACTTGTCGACGAGGGAGTGCACCAGGTCCGGGACCGCCTCGGGGCCGACGCCGTCCCCGGCGCCCACGTGCTCGACGGCGGCGAGGTCGAAGCCGCCGGAGAAGACCGCGGCCCGGGCCCACAGCAGCTGCTCGGGCCGGGAGCACAGGTCGTGGCTCCAGTCGATGAGGGCGCGCAGCGTGCGCTGCCGGGTGGGGGCGCTGCGCGGGCCGGTGGTGAGCAGCCGGTAGCGCTCGGAGAGCCGTTCCTCCAGGCTGCCCAGCGACAGCGTGCGCAGCCAGACGGCCGCCAGCTCGATGGCCAGGGGGATGCCGTCGAGGTCGCGGCACAGCCGGGCCACCACGTCGGGGGCGGCGCCGTCGGTGACCTCGAAGCCGGGCAGGACGGCGCGGGCCCGTTCGACGAACAGCGTCACCGCGTCGTACTGGCCCAGCTCCCCGGCCGAGAGCGGGCGGCCGGGACCGGGCACCGGCAGCGGCGGGACGAGGAGGGTGCTCTCGCCGTAGACGCCGAGCGACTGGCGGCTGGTCGCCAGGACCGTGAGCCGGGGGCAGGAGCGCAGCAGGAGGGCGACGAAGTCCGCGCACCGCTCGACCAGGTGCTCGCAGTTGTCGAGGATGAGCAGGACCTCGCGGGGGCCGAGGTGGTCCACGACCAGCTCGACGGGGTCGAGGGACGGCTCGGCGCGCAGGTGCAGCCGCTCGGCGGTGGTGTGGGCGAGGAGAGAGGGGTCGCTGAGGTCGGCGAGCTCGACCAGCCGGACGCCGTCGCGGAAGTTCCGGCGCGCGCGTTCGGCCACGCGCAGGGCCAGGCGGGTCTTGCCGACGCCTCCGGGGCCGGTGAGGGTCAGCAGCCGGGCGGAGGCCAGCAGGCGCAGCGCCTCGGTGATCTCGCGGCGCCGGCCGACGAAGCTGGTGACGTCGGCCGGCAGGTCCCCGGCCGTGCCCGGCCCGCTTGCTGCAGCCACCCGGCGTCCCACCTCCCGATGGACGTCGGCCGGCCCGGACCCCGTCCGTGCGAGGCGTCTCCGCCGAGCTGCGTACCGGCCCGGCCCCGCAGGGGGCGTGCGCCGGTTCCGGCCGGCTGGACCGGCCTGGACGGACCCGGACCGGCCCGTTTCGAGCCGTTCCCGACATTTCGAGAATACGTAGTCCTCTCCGTAGTTTCTCCGTCCCCCCTGCCGTCCGCCCCCGGCACGGTGGATGCGTGTTCGAGCGTCTTCGGGTGCGGTCCCGCGCCCACATCGGCCGGCCCGGCCCGGGGCGGGCCGGCCTCCGCGCGCTGCTGGATCCGCGCAGCGTGGCCGGCCGGACACTCCTGGTCGAGCTGGTCATCGTGCTGGTGCTCGTGGCCGCCGGGGCGACCGCGCTGGTGCTCCAGGCCCGGTCCAGCACCGTGAACGACGCCCGGCGGGTGACCCGCGGCGTCGCCGAGTCCTTCGCCCACGCGCCCGGCCTGGTCGGGGCGCTGGACGGGCCGGACCCGTCGGCGGCGCTGCAGCCCCGGGCGGAGGCGGTGCGCAGGGCGACCGGCGTGGACTCCGTGGTCGTCTTCACGACCGACTCCGTGCAGCTCACCTCGCCGTACCCGGAGTACGTCGGCCGTCCCTACACCCCGCCTCCGTACGTGGCCGAGCGGGTGCTGCCCGAGCTGCATGCCGGGCGGACGGTCACCTTCGAGCTGCGCGAACCCGCCTACCACTCGATCGCGACGGCCGTCCCGGTGTTCGGCCCGGACGGCACGCCCAGGGGCGCGGTCTCCGTCCACATCACCGTCGCGACGGTCGACTCGGTCGTCGGCGCGGACCTGCCGGTGCTGCTCGGCGGGGCGGCCGCCGCCGTGACGCTGGCCGTGGTCGCGACCCTGCTGGCGAGCCGCCGGCTGCGGCGGCAGACGCGCGGACTCGGGCCGACCGAGCTGGCCCGGATGTACGACCACCACGACGCCGTGCTGCACGCGGTCCGCGAGGGCGTGGTGATCACCGACGGGGACGGCCGGGTCCTGCTCGCCAACGACGAGGCCCGGCGGCTCCTCGGACTCCCGGCCGACGTCGAGCGGCGGCCCGTGGCCGCACTGGGGCTGGACCCGGAGACCGCGGCCCTGCTCTCCTCCGCCGGCGAGCTGACCGACGGCATCCACCAGGTCGGCGACCGGACGCTGGCCGTGAACCGGCGGCCCACCGCGCCCTTCGGCGGGCTGCCGGGCAGTGTGGTGACCCTGCGCGACTCGACCGAGCTGGCGGGCCGGGTCGAGGCCGCGGGGCGGCGCAGCCGGCTGCTGTACGAGGCGGGGATGCGGATCGGCGACACCCTGGACATGACCCGGACCTGCGAGGAGCTCGCCGAGGTGGCGCTCGGCGGGTTCGCGGACACCGTGACGGTGGACCTGGCGGAGGCGGTGACCCGTGGCGAGGAGCCCGACGGGGCCGCGCGGCTGCTGCTGCGCACGGCGCGGCGCGGCGGGGCCGCGGGGCCGCCCGGCGTGGGCCGCCCGGTGCTGGTGGCCGACGGCTCGCCGCGGGCGCGCTGCCTCGACGAGGGCCGCGCCGTCCTGGCCGGCGGGTCCGGCGCGGGATCGGCGGTCGTCGCCCCACTGCGGGTGCGCGACGGGGTGCTGGGCCTCGTCGAGTTCCGGCGGTCGCCGGACAGCGCGCCGTACGCGCACGAGGACCTGCTGCTCGCCGAGGAGCTGGCCGCCCGCGCGGCGGTGTCGGTCGACAACGCGCGCCGGTACACCCGCGAGCACGGCACGGCCGAGGCCCTGCAGCACAACCTGCTGCCGCGCATCGTGCCCCGGCGGACCGCGCTGGAGGTGGCGCACCGCTATCTGCCGGCCCGCGCGGGGGTCGGCGGTGACTGGTACGACGTGATCCCGCTGCCCGGCTTCCGTACCGCCCTGGTCGTCGGCGACGTCGTCGGGCACGGCATCAACGCGGCCGTCGCCATGGGACGGCTGCGCACCGCCATCCGTACGTTCGCGGCGCTGGACCTGCCGCCGGAGGAGATGCTGGGCCGCCTGGACGAGCTGGTCGCGCAGACGGACGAGGAGTGCGGCGGCCACCAGATCACCGGCTCGACCTGCGCGTACGCGGTGTACGACCCGGTCTCAGGGATCTGCACCCTGGCCCGCGCCGGGCACCTCGGCCCGGCGCTGGTCGGCCCGGACGGCGGGGTCGAGTACCCCGAGACGGCGCTCGCGCCGCCGCTCGGCGTCGGCGGCCACCCCTTCGAGTCCACCGAGCTCAAGCTGGAGGAGGGCTCGCAGCTGGTGCTGTTCACCGACGGCCTGCTCGGGAACCGCGAGCGGGACGTCGACCGGGGCCTGGAGCGGCTGCGCGCCGCGCTGGCCGGCGACGGCCGGCGCGGCCCGGAGGAGACCTGCCGGGCGCTGCCCGTCCCGCATCCGGCGGACGACGTGGCCGTGCTGGTCGCCCGGACCGGACGGCTGGCGCCGGACCAGGTCGCGGAGTGGGACGTCCCGACGGACCCGGCCGCCGTGGCGCGGGTCCGGTCGGCGTGCGCGCGCCGGCTGTCGGAGTGGGGCCTCGACGAGCTCGCCTTCACCGTCGAGCTGATCCTGAGCGAGCTGATCACCAACGCCATCCGCTACGGCACCGCGCCCGTGCGCGTCCGGCTGCTGCGGGACACCAGCCTGTTCTGCGAGGTGTCCGACGGCAGCAGCACCGCGCCCCACCTGCGCTGGGCGGCCACCGAGGACGAGGGCGGCCGCGGCATCTTCCTCGTCGCGCAGCTCGCCCACCGCTGGGGCACCCGCTGCACCCAGGACGGCAAGGTCATCTGGTGCGAGCTGCCCCTCACCGAGGACGCCGGCTGAACCGTCCGGCCCGCCGTTCAGGCAGATCACAGATCACCCGAACGCCGCATTCCCTCCGACGGAGGAACTCGTTAGGCGGGGTGCGACAGGGGAGAGCCTGTTCTATGACGAATTTGGACCATCTGTGGGCGGTGCGCGACGCGCATGGCAACCCGCCCGGAACGAGGCGCACATGTACGAAGGAAGCCTTCCGCTCGAAGATTTCCTCGACACCATGGACCGACTGCAGGCGGATTTCGAACGCCGCCTGAAAGGCATCGAACACAAGGCATCGCTGAAGCAGTCGCGAATGCAGAAACGATCCACCTCGCCGGCGGCCGGCCCTCACGAGAGCAGCCGCCGCCCCCTCGGCATCGAAGCGATCTGGACGACGGCCCGCCGCACGCCGACGACGGCGGCCGAGTCCCCCTGGGAAGAAACGTTCACTTCGAGTCGCCGACCGGATCCCGCCCCCGCTGACGCCACCGAACGACTCCACGCCTGACGAGACCGGCCTCCGCCCCTTCCGCCGGAGCGGCGAGGGGACGGAGGCCGGGCGGCCGGGGGCGGAGGCCGGGCGACGAGCGCGGAGACCGGGCGCGCTCAGGCGTCGCGGCCCCCGCCTCCCGGGCCGTCGGCGAACAGGACGGCGTGCGCGTCGCGCAGGAGGCCGGGAGCCAGCCGGCGGTGCACGGCGGCCAGCGGCGGCCAGACGCGCGCCGCCGCACGCCGGCGATAGCGGAGGACCGTCGCCAGCGACACCCGGTCGTCGTCGACCTCCACGACGAGGTGGCCGGTCAGCATCCAGGAGCGGGCTTCGAGCCGGACGCGGCCGTCACACCGCTCGGCGATCCGCCACCCCGCCACGTGCCCCGCCGAGCCTGTCCCCCGCCGCAGCCGCAGGCCGAGCAGCCCGCGCCAGATGAACTGGCCCTGGCGCCCGGCGACTTCCTCGAACAGGGCGCGGGCCCACTGCTCGGGCGACCGCGCCGACGCCCCCGCCGCGGTGAGCGTGAAGACATCGGCGTAACCGGATCCCTCCGGCGCGAGCGCGGTGATCCCGGCAGGCACAGAGGTCTCTTGACGGACAGTCGACTGCCGTACCGAGCGCTCCTGGGCCCCCGCGACCCCCGCCCTCTTTCTCCGCCAGTCGCGGCCGATCATGCGCATGAGCGCGGGATAGACGACCAGGTACCGGAACGGCGCGACCGCCGCCATGTACGCGCGGCCGAGCAGCCCGTTCGGCTTCACGAGCACCGTCATCTCGCCGCGGTGGCCGCCGGTTCCGTCCGGGACCCAGCCGACGTGGAGGACGGTGTGCACGGTCCTGTTCGCGCTCTCGGCCGCCCACTCGGTGTCCGTCAGGAAGACGGAACGGAAGGGCATCGACGCGAGGTCCGGGCCGCGCGGGCCCGCGCGGAGGTCCTCGGGGAGCCGGGTCCGCAGCGTCGGCACCCGCGCGCCGACGCCCTCGCCGTCCCGGTCCCAGCCGAGAAGCCGCCCCAGCCGCAGCCGGATCGTGTACAGGACGCGGGCGGGCCCCGAGAACGGATTGGGCCCGTCGTCCTCCACGAACCAGTCGACCAGCAGCGGGAGTTCGCCGGGGCCGCCGGGCGTCGGCAGCGCCCACACGTCCTCGACGCGGAAGTCCGGCGCGAGGGCGTGGATGCGCCAGGGCCGGGACGCGTGCGCGGTCTTCGCGAGCCTCACCGCTCCTCCCCCGGCCGGTCCGCGAGGCGGACGCCGAGCACGCCGGCCACCGCCCGTTCGGCGAGCGTCTCGTCGTACGGCTCCCGGCCCGCCAGCGAGACGACGACGCCCTCCAAGGCGCCGACGAAGGCGAGCGCAAGCGTGCGGCCCGGTGGGCCGGGCGGGATCGCCCCGGCCGCGCGGCCGGCCTCGACGAGCTGCTCGCAGTCGGTGACCAGGGCGTCGTAGCTCTGCTCCACCGCGCGCCCGACGGGATGGTCCCGACCGCTGAACTCCAGCCGCAGCGCGAGGGCCATGCGGGCGATGTCGCGCCGGCAGAAGACGGCGTGCCCGCGCGCCATGGCGAGCAGCGCCGCGACGGGCTCCGCCTCGCGCGCCACGAGGGCGCCCACCTCCCGCTCCCAGGTTTCCAGCACCCAGTCGAGGGCGGCGAGGGCCAGTTCCTCCTTGCCCTTGAACTGGTGGTACAGCGCGCCGCGGGTGTATCCGGCGTCGGTGGCGACCTGTTCCAGGACGAGATTGCCGTAGCCGTACCGGGACAGGCCCCGGGCGGCGGACTCCAGCAGCGCGCTGCGCGACCGCGCACGGCGCTCGGCCTGGCGGGACCGGGCGCCGGCGGTCGCGGGCGGGTTCGCCTCTAAGTTACGTACATGCATGTACGCATGTTAGTCACGGCGAGCATCCCACGCGCCAGGGGGTGCGGACACAACAGCCGCAGGGATGCGGGGCGTTACGACGTCTCGTCGTCCCGGTCGTCGGCCTCGACGCCCTTCAGGGGCTCGCCGGCGCCCGTGCCCTCGTGCTGGTAGCCCTCGCGGCTGCTCGCCGTGCCGGGCACCTTGCGCTTCTTCGCCTGGTGCTCGGAGCCCGAGGAGGCTCCGGGATCCTGCTCGTCGCGGGCCCGCGCGAACGGGTCCTTGCGCTCGTTCATCTTCGGGTCCTTCCGTTCCACACCCGGCGGTTCCGCCCGCCGGCGAGGGCGACGCCCTCACCGGCGGGGGACCCGAGTCGCTCACCTGTTGCCGCGTTCTCCCTTCGGTCCCTTGCCGCGTTCCGTGCGCGGTCCCGAGCTGCTCCAGCCCTCGTCCTCCTGCAGGGCCTCACCGGCCTGCTCGTTCGCCTTCGCGTCCGGGGTTCCCGAGCGCTCGGCGTCCTTGCGCAGCCGGGCTCTGCGGGTGTCGTACTTCTTGCTTCCCGGCTCCGGCACCGCACTCACCCACCTTCCGTCGATGCCTCTCCGTGCCCGGTGCCCGCGGTGGTCGCGGCCCCGGTACCGGCTTCCTCGCCCATGCCCGGGGCGACGGCTCCGCGGTCGTCCAGGCCCAGCGCCACCTTCGTCCAGCCGGCCTCCCGGCGGTCGAAGGCGCCGTACGCGTCGATGGCGTCCGCCGCTCCGGACCAGCGCGTGACCAGCGGCGTGGGGTCGAGCGCGCCGGAGCCGACGAGGGAGACCAGGCGGGGCACGTACCGCCGGTGGTTGCAGTTGCCCGTCTTCAGCGTGAGGTTCTTCATGAACGCCTCGCCGAACGGATAGTGCTGCACCTGCGGCGGATAGACGCCGACCGTGCCGACGGTCCCGGCCTTGGCCGCCATCTGGACCGACCAGCGGGCCGCGAGGGTCGGCGCGTCGCCGGCCACCCACGTGTCGCCGTCCGGGTTCCGCTCCGGCGCGGCCTCGTCGCGTTCGTGGTCGAACTGCTCCGCCCGGTCGCGCAGCGCCTCGGCGGCCGGTCCGCGCGCGGGCCGCTGCGCGTCCACGCCGACGGCGTCGATGACGCGGTCCACGCCGATCCCGCCGGTGAGCTCGCGTACCGCCTCGACCGGGTCCTCGGTGTTGAAGTCCACGGTCTCCGCGTGCTGGCGGCGGGCGAGTTCCAGTCGGTCGGGGATCCCGTCGACGACGATGATCCGGCCGGCGCCCTGGAGCCGCGCGCACGCCACGGCGGCCTGGCCGACGGGTCCCGCCCCCACGATCGCGACGGTGTCCCCGTCGCCCACCTCGGCCAGCCTCGCGCCGAACCAGGCGGTCGGGTAGATGTCGGACAGCAGGATGGCCTGGCCGTCGTCGACGGTGTCGGGCAGCGGCACGGGGCCCACGTGCGCGAAGGGCACGCGGGCGTACTCCGCCTGCAGCCCGTCCAGGCCGCCCGCCGCCTCGGGGCCGCCGAAGAAGACGGTGCCGGCCTGCGGGCCGCCGGGGTTCGCGTTGTCGCACTGGGCGTAGTAGCCGGCCCGGCAGTAGCTGCACGTGCCGCACGCCACCGTCGACGGCACGACGACGCGGTCTCCGGCCCGCAGGTTCCGTACGCCGGGGCCCACCTCCTCGACGACGCCGACGGCCTCGTGGCCGAGGATCCGGCCCTCCTTCATGCCGGGCATCGTGCCGCGGACGAAGTGGATGTCGGTGCCGCAGATGGCGGAGGTGGTGAGGCGCACGATCGCGTCGTACCGGTCCTGGATCTCGGGCTCCGGCACGTCGTCCAGGCGGATGTCGCCGACGCCATGCCACACGACCGCTTTCATGGCCGCGTCAGCCTGCCATGCGCGAGCGCAGGAGCTGCTTGCCGAGTTCCGCGCCCTTGCGGCTGTCGGCCTGCGCCTTGCGGAAGAGTTCCGCGACCTCGGAGTCGCCGTCGCGCTCCGCGTCCTCGATGTAGGTCTCCAGCCGCAGGGCGTTGGACAGACAGCTCTCGACGTACCAGAGCAGGTTGTAGTCCTTGTCCTTCGTGCCGGTGATGCCGCCGGTCTCGGTGTTGCCGGTCATGGTGTCGTCCTCTCCGGTCGGGGGTTGCCGTTATGTGCCATTGGTCCGCCGCTACCCGATGCCCCCACCTGTATGCGGATCTCTTGCCCGGTCCGCCTATGCCGGGCGCGGCGGTGGGTAGGCGCGGGTCGGCACGACCTGTACGGCACCACGGAGGAGGAACCGGTGACTGTTCCCGAGGAGAACCGGCACAAGAACGATGCGGTGGACGAGGCCGCGAGCCCGGGGCGCACCCCGCCCGCGGAGCGGAAGGACCAGGGCCGGCCGGAGCGGAATCAGCGGCCGGCGGAGCCCCGTCAGGAGGAACCGGCGCCCTCGATGCGGCGCGCCCTGGAGGACGCCGGCGTGAAGCCGGACGACTACGCGGACTGACGGACCGCGAAAACAGTCAGGGGCCGTTTCAGATTCCTCTGAAACGGCCCCTGACCTGCGACTCTTTCGAGTCGGGACGACAGGATTTGAACCTGCGACCCCTTGACCCCCAGTCAAGTGCGCTACCAAGCTGCGCCACGTCCCGATACCCGTCTGACCTGGGGTTTCCCCTGGTCGAACGCGCAGAAGAACAATACCGCACTTCCACCCGTGGTCACGAACCGCTTTCCGCCGGTTGACCTCAAGCTTGCTTGAGGTTGCACGGTGTGACGCATGACGAACACGACGACGCACACGACCGCCCTCGCGCGGCTCGAGCGCCTCATGGCGCTGATGACCGGGGACGAGAAGCACTCCCCCGCGGCGACCTCGACGCTCGACGCGCTGTGGGTGCTGTACGACCGGGTGCTCCGGGTCGCGCCCGACACCGTGGACGATCCGGAACGGGACCGGTTCCTGCTGTCCAAGGGCCACGGGCCCATGGCGTACTACGCGGTGCTCGCCGCGCGCGGCTTCGTGCCCGAGGAATGGCTGCCGGGCTTCGGCTCGTACGATTCGCCGCTCGGCCACCACCCCGACCGGACGCTGGTCCCGGGCGTCGAGATCGGCAGCGGCTCGCTCGGCCACGGGCTGCCGCTCGCGGTCGGCACCGTGCTCGGGCTGCGGGCCCAGGGGCTCGCCGACCCGCGCGTGTGGGTGCTGATCGGGGACGCCGAGCTGGACGAGGGCAGCAACCACGAGGCCCTCGCCTACGCGGGGCCGGCCGGTCTGGAGCAGCTGCACACGCTGGTGATCGACAACAGCTCGGCGACCTACGGCTGGCCCGGCGGGATCGCCTCGCGGTTCGAGGCGGCCGGCTGGTCCGCCGAGACCGTGGACGGCCGGGACCACGGAGCCCTGTACGCCGCCTTCACCGCCCCGCACCCGGGCCGTCCACGGGCGGTCGTCGCCCGCGTCGAGCCGAAGAACTGACCCCGCCCCTCCCCGCCCCCTCTCACGAAGGATCGTCACGCCGCCATGGACACGATGCGCGACCGTTTCATCTCGACCACCTCCCGGCTCCTCGACCAGGACCCCAGGCTTGCCGTCGTGCTCGCCGAGATCAGCGCGGCCGGTTTCGAGCCCGCGGCCCGGCGCCACCCCGACCGGGTGATCAACGTCGGCATCCGCGAGCAGCTGCTGATCGGCACCGGGGCCGGCCTCGCCCTGACCGGGCTGCGGCCGGTGATGCACACCTTCGCCAGCTTCCTCGTCGAGCGGCCCTTCGAGCAGATCAAGCTGGACTTCGGCCACCAGGGCGTGCACGGGGTCCTGGTCAGCGCCTCCGCCTCGTACGACTGGCCGGCCGGCGGGTTCACGCACATGTCGCCGGGCGACGTGGCGCTGATGGACACCCTCGACGGGTGGACCGTGCACGTGCCGGGGCACCCGGACGAGGCCGAGGCGCTGCTGCGGCGGGCCGTGGCCGCGGACGACTCCGTGTACGTACGGCTCTCCGAGCAGTCCAACGCGGAGGCGCGGCCGGTCACCGGCGAGGGGTTCCTGCGGCTGCGCGAGGGCCGCGGCGGCGTGGTGGTCGCGGTGGGCCCGCTCCTGGACAACGTGCTCGCCGCGACCGAGGGGCTGGACGTGACCGTGCTGTACGCGACGACGGTCCGCCCCTTCGACGGCGCGGCGCTGCGGCGGGCCGTCGCGGACGGGGCGCGGGCGGACGTGGTGCTGGTGGAGCCGTACCTGGCGGGGACGTCCACGGGCGCCGCGAACGACGCCCTGGCGGACGTGCCGCACCGCGTGCTGGGGCTGGGCGTGTCCCGCCGCGAGCTGCGCAGGTACGGCACGATCCCGGAGCACGTCGCGGCCCACGGCCTCGACCCGGCGGGTCTGCGGGCGCGGATCACCGGCTTCCTGGGCTGAGGAGCCCACGAGGAGAAGGGGCCTCACTCCCCCGGCGGGACGCCCAGGTCCGGGTGGGCGGCGGCCAGGCGGCGCGGGGCCGCCTGCCGCCAGGAGTCGGCGAGGATCGCGTGCAGCTCCTCGTCGTCCTCCAGGGCGGCGAGGCGCACCCGTACCCAGGCGTAGCCGTCGTCGTGGCCCTCGCGGAGGAAGAACTTGTCGGGTTCGGCGGCGAGGAGTACGGCGCGGTCCTCCTGGGGGCACTTGATCCCCATCACGCGGTCGTCGTCGTCCAGCGAGGCGAAGATCTTGCCGCCGGCGCCGACCCGGAAGGTCGGCTTCCCCCAGGCGGGCTTCTCGACGGCCTCGGGCAGGGAGAGCGCGATTCTGCGGACATCGTCGGCTGTGGCCATGCTGCGACCGTACTCCCGCGGGCGCGCCGCGCCGGCGAGGTCGTCCCCGCGCCCGCCGACTGGCCGGAATCGGACCCTCCGGTCCCGGCCACCGGGAGAGCTCCGGCTGAGGCAATCACTCCGCTTGTTCCCGCTGTTTGCAGGGGCATCGCCCGCACCCACCGATGGCGGAAAGCCACGCCGGGCGGAGTACTGCACAGAGGCCACCCAACACACCGAGAACGCCAGGAACATGGACACATGCAAACGCCGGTTCCCCGGCTTTCGGACAACTTCGTCGGCGCTGTTGATCGGGCTCTCAAAGATCAACACCATGAAGTGTCGGCCGCGCGACCGCCCGGACGGACGCCGCAGGAAGGGCTCTACATGGACGGCTACTTCACCAGCCAGCTGCACGACCGGCTCCGGGAGGCCGTCCGTGCGTTCGCCGAGCGGGAAGTGCGGCCGCGGATACCGGAGATGGAGAAGAGCCGCACCGTCCACCACGAGCTCTCCCGGCGCATCGCCGAGCAGGGCTGGCTGGGCGCGACCGTCGGCCGCGAGTACGGCGGCATGGGCGCCGGACACCTCGCCAAGACCGTGATCATCGAGGAGCTGTCCCGGGTCAGCGGGGCGATGGGCGCCATGGTGCAGGCCTCGCAGCTCGGCACCGCGAAGATCGTCCACTTCGGCAGCGACGAGCAGCGCAAGACCTGGCTCCCGGCCGTCGCGGCCGGCACCTGCCTGCCGACCATCGCGGTCACCGAGCCCGAGTCCGGCGGGCACGTCCTCGGCATGACGGCGAGCGCGGTCCGCGACGGCGACGACTACGTCCTCAACGGCCGCAAGGTCTACGTCGGCAACAGCCATGTCGGCGATCTGCACGGCGTCGTGGTCCGCACCGGCCCCGGGTCCAAGGGGCTGACCGCCTTCCTCGTCGAGTCGGACCGCCCCGGCTTCCGCACCGGCCCCCAGCAGCCCGCGATGGGCCTGCACGGCTTCAGCTTCGGCGAGCTGATCTTCGAGGACTGCCGGGTGCCCGCCGCCAACCGGCTCGGCGAGGAGGGCGACGGCCTGGCCGTCGCGTACTCCTCCAGCGTGCTGTACGGGCGGGCCAACCTCACCGCCGTCTCGCTGGGCATCCACCAGGCCATCCTGGAGGAGACCACCCGTTTCGCCTCCGAGCGCGTCCGCTACGGGCGGCCGCTGCACGAACTACCCTCGGTGAAGCTGAAGCTGGGCCAGATGCAGTCCCGGCTGATGACCGCCCGGCTGGCCGCGTACCACGCCGTGCACCTGCTCGACCGGGGCCTCGACTGCGACGCCGAGCTCATGAACGCGAAGCTGATCAACGTCGAGTCGGCCCTCGACTCCGCGCGCACCGCCATGGAGATCCACGCCGGCGCCGGGCTGTTCACCGACCGCCCGATCGAGCGCTATCTCCGGGACGCGCACCACATCTTCGCCCCCGCCGGCACCTCCGACGTCCAGCTGCTGCGGCTGGCCGAGGTCGCCCTCGGCACCGCCAAGGGCAGCTGGTCGGAGCGGCTCGCCGACGTGGTCCGCGCCGAGCCCGTCCCGGCGGGCTGACCGGCGCGGGCCGACCGCCGCGGGCGCGGGCCGGGCCGTGCGGACCGGCCCGGCTTCTTCGGGTCGCGCCGTCCTCGCCGGATCACGTCGTCCCGGCCAGATCACGACGTCCCCGCTAGATCACCCCGTCCTCGCGGCGGTGGATCTGCTCCACCAGCTCCGCCGCCATCGCCTTGATGGTCTCCAGGCCGGCCCGCCCCCACGGGCGCGGCTCGGTGTCCACCACGCAGATCGTGCCGAGGGCCACGCCGGTGCGGTCGATCAGCGGGGCGCCCAGGTACGAGCGGATGCCGATCTCGTCCACCACCGGGTTCCCGGCGAACCGCGGATAGTCGCAGACGTCCTCCAGGACCAGGGCCTTGCGCCGCACCACCACGTGCGGGCAGTAGCCGTGGTCGCGGTTCATGTACCGGCTGACCGCGCCCGCGCCGGCCCCCGCGGCCGCGCCGACCGGGTCGGCGCCCGCCCCCACCCCGTCCGGGGTGTGCAGCCCGGCGAAGAACTGCCGGTTCTCGTCGATGAAGTTGACCATCGTGTACGGCGCTCGGGTCAGCTCCGCGAGCCGGTCGGCGAACCGGTCGAACACCGGGTCCGGCTGCTCCCCGATGCCCAGCTGGCGCAACCGGCGCACCCGGTGGGGCGCCTCCTGGTCGATGGGGGTCAGCAGCAGGTGGGCGGTGGGGTCGTAGCTCATGAGGGTGCTCCGTAGCTCGGCGTCGGGGCCGGGGTGGTGGTGAGCAGGTGCTGGACGAGGGTGAGGAGGGTCTGGATGCCGGAGCTGGAGATCCGGGCGTCGCAGAGCACGACCGGCACCGCCGGGTTCAGGTCGAGCGCGGCCCGGATCTCCTCGGGCTCGTAGCGGTACGCCCCGTCGAACTCGTTGACCGCCACGACGAAGGTGATCCCGCGCCTTTCGAAGAAGTCCACGGCGGAGAAGCAGTCCTCCAGGCGGCGGGTGTCGGCGAGGACCACCGCGCCGAGCGCGCCCTCGGACAGTTCGTCCCACATGAACCAGAAGCGCTCCTGGCCGGGCGTGCCGAACAGGTACAGGACGTGCCGGGCGTCGAGGGTGATGCGGCCGAAGTCCATGGCGACCGTGGTGGTCGTCTTGGACTCGACGCCGACGAGGCTGTCGGTGGCCGCGCTGACCTGGGTCAGCAGCTCCTCGGTGCTGAGCGGCTCGATCTCGCTGACCGCGCCCACGAAGGTCGTCTTGCCCACCCCGAAGCCACCCGCCACCAGGATCTTCAGGGCCGTGGGGAACCGGTCGGCGGTCGGGGGAGCGTCGTGGCGCTCAGAGCCGTCGTCGTAGGCCATCGAGCACTGCCTCCAGCAGGGAACGGTCGGTGGGTTGGGCGTGGAAGCGGGGCGCACGGGCGGTGAGCGCCCCGCAGTCCACGAGATCGGACAGCAGGACCTTGGTGACGACCGCGGGCAGTTTGAGGTGCGCCGCGATCTCCGCCACCGAGGTCGGCCCCTCGCACAGCCCCAGGGCGAGGGTGTGTTCGGGGCCGAGGTGCGACTGCGGGGCCGTACCGGTCGCCCTCACCATCGACAGCAGGTCGAGGGTGGTGGTGGGCCGGGTCCGGCCGCCGCTGACGGTGTACGGACGGATGAGCCGTCCCGCCGCGTCGTCGAGCCAGGGTCCGTCCTGGGCCGGCGGCACGCTCACTGCGCGAGGCCGCCGGGGGCGGCGGCCGTCTGCCTCGCGGGCGTGACGAGGTACGGCCGCACGCTCTTGACCAGCATCGCCATCTCGTAGCCGAGGACGGCGGCGTCGGCCTCGCGGCCGGCGAGGACGGCGAGGCAGGTGCCGGAGCCGGCGGTGGAGACGAACAGCAGGGTGGAGTCGAGTTCGACGACGACCTGGCGGACCTCGCCGCCGTCGCCGAACCGGGCGCCGGCGCTGCGTCCGAGCGAGTACAGGCCGGAGGCCAGGGCGGCCATGTGATCGGCGGCGTCGGCGTCCAGGCCGTGCACCGACTTCACCAGGCCGTCGGAGGAGAGCAGGACGGCGTTGCGGGTGTAGGGGACGCGCTGGACCAGCCCGCTCAGGAGCCAGTCGAGATCCGAGGAATGGCCGTTCGGCGCATTGCTCGCCATGGTGCATCTACTCCTTGTCGGTGGGCCGGGGGGCCGGCTGTGCCTCGGCGAGTCCGATGCCCCGCTGGAAGGCGGCCATCAGACCGGGGTCGTGCAGGGTGGGCTCCTCGTCGCGGCGGGCCGCGGGCTCGTCGCGCAGCTGCGGGACGAGGTGTTCCTGGGCGCGGCGCCTGGGGAGCTGCGGACGGCCCGGCGGCTCGGCGGGAGCGGCGGGGGCGGGAGCGGAGAAGGCCGGCCGCGCGGCGGGGGCGGGTGCTTCGTACGGGGCGGGCTCGGGGGGCTCGTACACGCGGGGCGCCGGCACGGGGGCGGGCGGTTCGTACGCAGTGGGGCCGGGTGCCGCCGGGGCCGTGGTCGCGGCCGGGGCGGCCGGGGACTCGTACGCGGGGACGGCCGGGGCGGTGCGCTGTGGTGTGTGCGCGGCGGCGTCGTCCGGGTCGCGTCCGAGCAGGCCCTGCGGCAGCACCAGGACGGCCTGGATGCCGCCGTAGATGTTCGACTGCAGGCGGACGGCGATGCCGTGCCGGCGGGCGAGCGCGGAGACCACGAAGAGCCCGATGCGGCCGTCCTGCAGCAGGTGGGCCACGTTGACCTGGTCGGGGTCGGCGAGCAGCGCGTTCATCTTGTTCTGCTCGGCGACGGGCATGCCCAGGCCGCGGTCCTCGACCTCGATGGCGAGACCGGCGGTGACCCGCTGGGCGCGCAGCAGCACGGTGGTGTGCGGCGCGGAGAACACCGTGGCGTTCTCGACGAGTTCGGCGAGCAGGTGGATGACGTCGGCGACGGCGTGGCCGCGCAGGGTGCCCTCGATCGGCGGTACCAGCTTCACCCGCGGGTACTGCTCGACCTCGGCGATCGAGGAGCGCAGGACCTCGGTGAGGGTGACCGGGTTGGACCACTGACGGCGGGAGATCGCGCCGCCGAGCACGGCGAGGTTCTCGGCGTGGCGGCGGATGCGGGTGGCCAGGTGGTCGACGTGGAAGAGGCCCTTGAGCAGCTCGGGGTCCTCGACCTCGTTCTCCAGCTCGTCGAGGAGCTGGATCTCGCGGTGCACGAGGGACTGCAGGCGCCGGGCGAGGTTCACGAAGACCTCGACCTTCTGCTCGTCGCCGACGCTGCTGGAGAGCCTGGACGCCTGGACGACGGCGGAGAGGGCCGCCTCGTGGGAGCGGTGGAGCTCCTCGGCGAGCTGGTCGAAGGCGTCGCCGCCGAGGGGTTCGGGGAGGGGGGCGGGCCGGTCCGGGACGCCTTCGCCGCGGCGCAGTCCCTCGACGGTCATGAGCAGTTCGCCCTGCCGCTGGGCGGCGGTGCGGCGGAGGGTCTCGGCCCGGGCGTGCACGGTCCGGGCGACGCGCTCGGCGCCGAGGACGGCCGCCACGACGGCGGCGACGGCGAGGGCCGCGGAGCCGCCGAGCGCGGCCCACAGGCCGGGCGTGGGGGCGGTGCCGGTGGAGCGCAGGGTGAACAGGACGGCGGCGGCCCCGCCGAGCGCGACGGCGACGGCGGGCAGGACGGAGGTCCGCAGGAGCAGCGGGCGTAACCGGGGTTCCGGTACGGGCTGCGCCGGCCTGGGCCGGCCCGCGGCGGGGGGCCGGGGGCCCGTCCGGCCGTGCCGTCCGCCCTCGCGGCGGTCAGGCCGCGCGGCGGGTGCGCGAAGTTGAGACATGGGTGTCCTTGGGGGGCAGCGGTCGGCTGCGGGGTGAGGGTGTGTCGGGGGGTGTGCTGAGGGGTGCGATGAGACGTTCGACAGGGCTTTCGATGATCATCGGGGACACACTGTAATCGTCAACCGTTCATGTGCGGTGCGCAGTTGGCAAACTCGTCACAGCGAGCATTCCACTCTGCCAGGAGCTCATGCACCCGCGCGGGAAAGCCCTCGGCCGAAAATCGCCGTCAGCCCGGCGAGCACCCTGGGCGGAATCAGGCGCCGGCCGCTCTGGCTGCGGGAACAACAGGGACCGGAGGGTTCCGGATTGGTCCGGGACACGTGGCTTGTACCCCTCTACGGCGCGCCCGGGAGCCGTACCGCTCACCGCCGCCCGTACGGCCCCACACTGGCCGAATCCGCGTTCGTACCGGTTGCGAACGGGAACGGCGCCCGGGCCGGCCCGCTCGGGGCCGGTCCGGACGCCGTGTCCGTACGGTGGTGCTCAGTGCTGCCCGGTCGTGATCGGGTGTGATCAGACCAGGTCGAAGCGGTCCAGCTGCATGACCTTGTCCCAAGCGGCGACGAAGTCCTGGACGAACTTCTCCTTGGCGTCGTCGCTCGCGTAGACCTCGGCCAGCGCCCGCAGCTCGGAGTTCGAGCCGAAGACGAGGTCGGCGCGGGTGCCGGTCCACTTGACCTCGCCGGTGGCCGCGTCACGGCCCTCGAACGTGGTCTGGTCGGCGGAGGTGCCCTTCCACGTCGTGCCCAGGTCGAGCAGGTTGACGAAGAAGTCGTTCGTCAGGGTGCCGGGGTTCTCGGTGAACACACCGTGCTGCGAGCCCTGGTGGTTGGCGCCCAGGACGCGCAGGCCGCCGACGAGGACGGTCATCTCGGGGGCGCTGAGGTTGAGCAGGTTCGCCTTGTCGATCAGCAGGTACTCGGCCGGCAGGCGGTTGCCCTTGCCGAGGTAGTTGCGGAAGCCGTCGGCCTTGGGCTCCAGGGCGGCGAAGGACTCGACGTCCGTCTGCTCCTGCGTGGCGTCGACGCGGCCCGGGGTGAACGGGACCTCGATGTCGAAGCCGGCGTCCTTGGCGGCCTTCTCGACGCCCGCCGCGCCCGCGAGGACGATCAGGTCGGCCAGCGAGAGGTGCTTGGCGGACTGGGCGGCGTTGAAGGACTCCTGGATCCGCTCCAGGGTGCGCAGCACGTCCGCCAGCTCGGTCGGCTGGTTGACCTCCCAGCCGCTCTGCGGCTGCAGGCGGATGCGGGCGCCGTTGGCGCCGCCGCGCTTGTCGCTGCCGCGGAAGGTGGAGGCCGAGGCCCAGGCGGTGGAGACCAGCTGGGAGACCGTGAGGCCGGAGGCGAGGACCTGCTCCTTGAGGGAGGCGATGTCCGCGGCGTCGATCAGCTCGCCGGTGCGGGCCGGCAGCGGGTCCTGCCAGAGCAGCGTCTCGGACGGGACCTCGGGACCGAGGTACCGCACGACCGGGCCGAGGTCACGGTGGGTCAGCTTGAACCAGGCGCGGGCGAAGGCGTCCGCGAACTGGTCGGGGTTCTCCAGGAAGCGGCGGGAGATCTGCTCGTAGACCGGGTCGAAGCGCAGCGCCAGGTCGGTGGTGAGCATGGTCGGCAGGTGCTTCTTGGTCGCGTCGTACGCGTCCGGGATGGTCGCCTCGGCGTCCTTGGCGACCCACTGCTTGGCGCCGGCCGGGCTGGTGGTCAGCTCGTACTCGAAGTTGAACAGGTTCTCGAAGAAGTTGTTGCTCCAGCGCGTGGGCGTGGTGGTCCAGGTGACCTCCAGGCCGGACGTGATGGCGTCCGCGCCCTTGCCGCTGGCGTAGCTGCTCTTCCAGCCGAAGCCCTGGTCCTCCATGGTGGCGGCCTCGGGGTCGGCGCCCACGTGGTCCGCCGGGCCGGCGCCGTGGGCCTTGCCGAAGGTGTGACCGCCTGCGATGAGGGCGACGGTCTCCTCGTCGTTCATCGCCATCCGGCGGAAGGTCTCGCGGATGTCGCGGGCCGCGGCGATCGGGTCCGGGTTGCCGTTGGGGCCCTCCGGGTTGACGTAGATGAGGCCCATCTGGACCGCGCCGAGGGGCTCCTCCAGCTCGCGGTCGCCGGTGTAGCGGCCGTCGGCGAGCCAGGTGGTCTCCGGGCCCCAGTACACGTCCTCGTCCGGCTCCCACACGTCGGCGCGGCCGCCGGCGAAGCCGAAGGTCTCGAAGCCCATGGACTCCAGGGCCACGTTGCCGGCGAGGATCATGAGGTCGGCCCAGGAGAGGTTCTGGCCGTACTTCTTCTTCACCGGCCACAGCAGGCGGCGGGCCTTGTCCAGGTTGGCGTTGTCCGGCCAGCTGTTCAGCGGGGCGAAGCGCTGCTGGCCCGCGCCGGCGCCGCCGCGGCCGTCGCTGATCCGGTAGGTGCCGGCGCTGTGCCAGGCCATGCGGATCATGAACGGGCCGTAGTGGCCGAAGTCGGCCGGCCACCAGTCCTGCGAGGTGGTGAGCACCTCGGCGATGTCCTGCTTGACGGCGGCCAGGTCCAGGGACTGGAAGGCCGCGGCGTAGTCGAAGTCCTCGCCGAGCGGGTTGGCGACGGCCGGGTTCTTGGCCAGGATCTTGAGGTTGAGCCGCTCCGGCCACCACTGGCGGTTCCCGCCACCCTGCGTCGGGTGCGGGGCGCGGCCGTGGGCGACCGGGCAGCGGCCCTCGGTCGGTGCGTCGACGGTGGGTGCGTCCTGGTTCTCAGGCATGGGAATCCTTCCGGATGAGACGGATCACGGTGGCGGTCGCCCTTCCCTTGGCTGTTGCCGGAATAGATCCTACGATGGACTTTGTCCAAGTCAATGCAAAGACCAGACCCGTACGAATTCACTTGTCGGACGCTGCACAGAAAGTGTCGGACGCTGCACAGTGAGGCTGATGTCATGAGCGACCTGCTCGAACGGCTGCGCGCCCGCGGCTGGCGGCTGACCGCGCAGCGCCGGGTCGTCGCCGAGGTCCTCGACGGGGACCACGTCCACCTCACGGCGGACGAGGTGCACGCCCGCGCCACCGCGCGGCTGCCCGAGGTCTCGCGGGCGACGGTGTACAACACGCTCGGCGAGCTGGTCGCGCTCGGCGAGGTCGTCGAGGTGTCCACGGACGGCCGCGCCAAGCGGTACGACCCCAACGCGCACCGCGCCCACCAGCACCTGGTCTGCTCGGGCTGCGGCCTGATCCGCGACGTCCACCCCACGGGCGACCCGCTGGCCGACCTGCCCTCGGCCGAGCGCTTCGGCTTCGCCGTGGCCGCCGCCGAGGTCACGTACCGCGGGCTCTGCCCGGGCTGCGCCGCGAAAGCCTGAGCACGCCGCCAGGGCTTGAGCGCGCCGCGAAGGCCTGCCGCGCCACGAAGGCCCACACCGCGCCGCGGGGTCCGCGGCGCGGTGCGGGAGTTCCTGGCCCCAAGGGCGCGGGCCTCAGCCGTCGACGGCCTCCAGGACCTCGCCGAGGTCGACGAACTTGAAGTTCGTCGCCGGGCGGTCGCCGTCACCGGGGCTGTCATGGCCGTCCTGGACGACGAGCAGACCGTTCGGGTACTTCGTGCCGAGCGGCGCGTTCAGCGCGGCCGCGCCGTCGCACTCCTCGGAGCCGTCGAGCGCGGGACCGGCCGCGGCGACGCGGAAGCCGCCCTCGTACTCGTTGTCGTCCCCGAGCTCGCGGTCGTAGGCGACGAAGGTGTCGTCGCCCTGGCTGGAGGCCAGCAGATAGCCGTCGCCGTCCGGCTCGGTGACCAGGGTGAGGCCCTCGACGTCCGCGGTGAGCCGCGTCCCGCCGAAGCCGGGGTCGGCGCCGGGGGCGCACTCCTCGGTCTCCTCGTCGTACACGCCGGGCACGCCGTACTCGCGGACCTTGTCGATCAGCTTCGGCGTGCCGGTCAGGTCGGCGCGCAGCCGCCAGATGCCCACGTCCTCCTGGCCGGCGTACAGGACGCCGTTCGCCGGGTCGACCACCATGCCCTCGACCTGCGGCAGTTCGCCGGGCTCGGCGCAGGGCGACCAGGAACCGCCGTCGGGCAGACGGAAGGTGGAGGGCAGGTCCAGGGTGCGGATCGTGCGGTACGTGACCGTGCCGCCCTGGGCGGGGAGCAGTTCGAGCAGGGCGATGCGGGTGCGCTCGCGCTGGGAGACCAGAGCGTACGAGCGGCCCGTGGCGCGGTCGGTCCAGGTGGCGAGGCCGTAGGCGGTGCGCTGTTCGTTGATCTCCACCTGGTCCTTGGAGAACACGGCGGGCGCGGCCGGGTCGGTGACGTCGGTGAGCGGGCCGCCGGGGCGGTCGCGGTCGATGCGGTAGAAGCGGAGCCGGTCGTGGCCGCGGTCGCTGGTGACCGCGAGGTCGGCGCGGCCCGTGGTCAGGCGCAGCCCGTGGACGAGGTCCACGTTGTTGAACCGCCCGGGGGCGTCGTCCTCGGCGGCCGGCGGCGGGGCGGCGATCGACTGCACGGTCCTGGCGTCGAGGTCGTACACCCGCAGGCCGCCCTCCTTGGCCGTGGCGACGACCAGGCTGCGGCCGGGGTCGGCGGGGTTGCGCCAGATCGCGGGGTCGTCCGCGTCGGCGTTGCCGCCCGCGTCGTCGTCGTACAGCACGGCGGTCTCGGCGCGCGGCTGCACGGCGGGCGGGGTGGCGGCGGCCTCCCGGTCGCCGGCGTGGGCCGGTGCGCCGAGGGCGGTGGCCACGAGGGCGGCGCCGGCGACGGGAACGACGAGGCGGGCAACTCTGCGAGTCGTCACGCGGGTTCTCCTCCGTAGGGGGTGGACGGACCGAGCGTGAGCGTGATGCCCGTGCGTGTCGGCAGGGCGGCCGAGGGGCGAAGGGCAGCCTGCGCCCCGGGTGTACAGCGCGTGAACAGACCGCCCCATACCGTGAGTTGACGGGGCGTCGGGAGCAACGGCGAAGGCCGGCCCGGCGCGCGTGGCGCCGGGCCGGCCCCTGCCGTGCGGGTGCGGGCGGTCAGTCCGTGCCGGACTCCATCGCGGCCCGGTCGAGGGCCTCGTCCTCGGCGGAGACCTCGCCGCGGGAGGCGATGGCCTCGGCGCCGCCCTCCGGCATGGAGCCGATGAGGCCGGTGGCGGCGGCCTGGGCCGCGCCGATGGCGGGGCCGCCGGCGCCGATCAGGCCGAGGCCGGCGTACTGCTCCAGCTTGGCGCGCGAGTCGGCGATGTCGAGGTTGCGCATGGTGAGCTGGCCGATCCGGTCCGTCGGACCGAACGCGGAGTCCTCGGTGCGCTCCATGGACAGCTTGTCCGGGTGGTAGCTGAACGCCGGGCCCTGCGTGTCGAGGATCGTGTAGTCCTCGCCGCGCCGCAGCCGCAGGGTGACCTCGCCGGTCACGGCCGCGCCGACCCAGCGCTGCAGCGACTCGCGGATCATGAGGGACTGCGGGTCGAGCCAGCGGCCCTCGTACATGAGGCGGCCGAGCCGGCGGCCCTCGTTGTGGTACTGGGCGAGGGTGTCCTCGTTGTGGATCGCGTTGACGAGGCGCTCGTACGCCGCGTGCAGCAGCGCCATGCCGGGGGCCTCGTAGATGCCCCGACTCTTGGCCTCGATGATCCGGTTCTCGATCTGGTCGGACATGCCCATGCCGTGGCGGCCGCCGATGGCGTTGGCCTCCATCACCAGCTCGACGGCGGAGGGGAACTCCTTGCCGTTGATGGTGACCGGCCGGCCCTGCTCGAAGCCGATGGTGACGTCCTCGGTCGGGATCTCGACCGAGGGGTCCCAGAACTTCACGCCCATGATCGGCTCGACGGTCTCCAGGGAGACGTCGAGGTGCTCCAGGGTCTTGGCCTCGTGGGTGGCGCCCCAGATGTTGGCGTCGGTGGAGTACGCCTTCTCGGTGCTGTCGCGGTACGGGAGGCCGTGGGCGACCAGCCACTCGGACATCTCCTTGCGGCCGCCGAGCTCGGTCACGAAGTGCGCGTCCAGCCAGGGCTTGTAGATCCGCAGGTGCGGGTTGGCCAGCAGGCCGTAGCGGTAGAACCGCTCGATGTCGTTGCCCTTGTAGGTCGAGCCGTCGCCCCAGATCTGGACGTCGTCCTCGAGCATCGCGCGGACCAGCAGGGTGCCGGTGACCGCGCGGCCGAGCGGGGTGGTGTTGAAGTAGGCGCGCCCGCCGGAGCGGATGTGGAACGCCCCGCAGGTGAGCGCGGCCAGGCCCTCCTCCACCAGGGCGGCGCGGCAGTCGACCAGACGCGCGATCTCGGCGCCGTAGGTCTTGGCACGGCCCGGCACGGAGGCGATGTCGGGCTCGTCGTACTGGCCGATGTCGGCGGTGTAGGTGCACGGGACGGCGCCCTTGTCGCGCATCCACGCGACGGCGACCGACGTGTCGAGGCCGCCCGAGAAGGCGATGCCGACGCGCTCGCCGACCGGAAGAGAGGTGAGGACCTTGGACATAGGAAGAGTATGCATGAAGATGCATGACCATGCAATATCGAGCCGCGACGTACGGTCGGCCTCCTCGCAGGGGCCGGGCCCGCGGGCGGCGCTGTGCCCGCGGGTGCCGCAGCGGGGCGGCCGTGTTGCCGACAGCCCCGGCTGAGGGCCTGCGGCGTGTCGGCGAGCCGGCGAGCCGGCGGGGGCGCCGGGCCCGCCGGGCTCCTCACGGCCGGCCGAGCGTGAGCATCGCGTCGGCGACCTCGTCGGCCGCCGTGTCGGGGATCGCCGTGGCGGCCTCGTCGAGGACGAGCAGCCGGGCCCCGGGGATCTCGCGGGCGAGCGCCTCGCCGTTGCCGACGGGGAAGAACCGGTTGCGGCGGCCGTGGACGACGAGCGTGGGGACCTCGATCGCGGGCAGGCGCTCGCGCCAGCGGGGTGCGCAGTCGAGCCGGGCGAACACCATGCCCAGCTGGTTGGCCGTCTGGACCGGGGCCGCGGTGCCGGGCGTCCGGTCCCAGATGCGCGCGGCGGTGGCGCGCGCGGCGACGGGGTCGTCGCCGAGGATCTCCGCCCCGGCGGCGACGAAGTCCGCCACCGCCTCGCGGTCGGTCCAGTCGGGCATCGGACGCGCGAACAGCCGGCCCATCGTCGCCCCGTCGTGGTCGGGGAGGTCGTCGTCGGGCGGGCCGGGGGCGACGGGGCGGGTGCCGGCCAGGGTGAGCGCGCAGAACGCGCCCGGGTGGTCGAGCGCGGCCACCTGGGCCACCATCCCGCCGACGCCGATGCCCGCGAGGTGCGCGGGCCCGCCGCCGAGCGCGTCGACGAGGCCCGCCGCGTCGGCCGCGAGGTCGCGCAGGGTGTACGCGGGCGCCTCCGGGTCCGCCGTGGTCGACTCCCCGCTGTCGCGCAGGTCGTAGCGCACGACGCGCCGGCCGCCGGCGGCGAGGCGCGCGCACAGCGCGTCGGGCCAGGAGAGCATCGTCGTGCCGCCCGCGAGCAGGACGAGCGGCGCGTCCTCGTCGCCGAACGACTCGACGCCCAGGGCGATCTCTTTCACGGGGACAGAGGTCATCGGATCACCCGGTGAGGTCGTAGGTGAGGTGCGTGGCCGTGGAGGTCACGATCACGTCGCGCTGCACCAGGGTGCGCGGCGCCGCTCCGGTGAACAGCGATGTCCCGGAGCCCAGGACGACCGGCGAGAGGTGCAGCGTCAGCACGTCGACCAGTCCGGCGTCGAGTGCCGAGCCGATCGTCGCGGCGCCGCCCATGAGGACGACGTCGAGGTCCCGGCCGCTGTCCGCCGACGCCGCCTCGGCGCGCTCGCGCGCGGTCGCGACGGCGTCGGGCAGACCGGTGGTGACGAACGTCCAGTCGAGGTCGGCCGTCCGCACCGACTCCGGCGGCGCGCTCGTCACGACGACGAACGCGGGCCTGCCGACCTCGCCGGCGCCGTAGCCGGAGGTGTCGTCCCAGCCGTGCGGCCCGTCGACCACGTCGAAGAGGCGCCGGCCGAGGACGACCGCGCCCGAGCGGGCGGTCGCCTCGCGCAGGACCCGGCGGTCCTCGGGGTCGTCGGAGAACGCCCAGGTGTGCAGGGCCTCGCCGCCGGTGCCCAGACCGTTGTCCGGCCCGGGGTCGGGACCGGTGACGAAGCCGTCGAGAGAGACGGAGATGTCGGCGATGATGCGTGTCATACCAGGGCAGACCGTGTCCGGCCGCGGAACTCATCGCTGCCGCGGGGCCCGACTGCGCGGCGGCTCCCGCCGTTCGGCGGCCCCCGGGGCGTCAGTCGCTGCGGGCCTGCCCAGTTCCTCGATCGGCACGGGGTCCTGCTCCCCGCCGTGCCCGGCGGCGATCGCGCGGTCGGCCACGCCTCGAACAGCTTCGGCAGCTCGGCGTCGACCCCCCAGCGCCCCGCTCTCCTCGATCAGGTGGGCCTCCTCGATCAGGTGGGCGCTCGCCCGCGCGCCGGCCTCCAGGGCCCCGCCGGGAACGAGCCGCCGTCGTCACGACGCGACCCCTTGACGCCCCTCCTCCGCCCTCCCATACTGGCGGCCAAATCGATTTGGCCAAATCGATTTGGCTCTCCGTCCAGGGCCGGATCGCGGCTGAACCCTCAGCGTGTCGAACGCCGAACGGAGCTCGAACGTGTCCCGTCCCCGCCCCACCCTCCCCGGTCCGGACCAGCCACCCGCACCGGACACCGCACCCCCGTCCCCCGAGGCCCAGACGGCCCCCGGGACCGCCCCCGACACCCCCTCCCCCGTCCACCCCGTCGACGAGTCCCGCCCCCTCGGCCGGATCCTGCTCTTCGGCGTCCAGCACGTCCTCGTCATGGCCGCCACGCCGATCTCGGCGATCTTCCTGATGAGCGCGGCCCTGCGCCTCGACCCCGGCCTGACCGTGAACCTGCTCTCCGCGGCGTTCGTGCTCTCCGGCGTCGGCTCACTCGTCCAGTCGCTCGGACCGTGGAAGTTCGGGCCCCGGCTGCCGTTCGTGATGCTGCCGGGCGGCGCCCCGCTCGTCCTGTTCATCGCCATCGCCGAGCAGCACGGCCTGCCCACGGCGGTCGGGGCCGTGCTCCTCACCGCCGCCTTCTACTTCCTCGTCCTGCCCCTCTTCTCGCGGCTGCTCGCCTTCTTCCCGGCCCTCGTCATCGGCACGATGATCGTCATCGTCGGCGTCAACCTGGTGAAGGTCGGAGCCGTCCTGGTCACCGGCCGGCCCGGCGAGCCCGGTTTCGCCGACCCGGTGAACCTCGGGCTCGGCATGGCGACGATCGGCTGCACCGTCGTCTTCTACCTGCTGTTCACCGGCGTCCTGCGCCAACTCGCCGTCATGCTCGGACTGCTCGCCGGCACGGCGATCGCGGCCGTGCTCGGCCACATGGACCTGTCCAAGGCCGCCGACGGCGGACTGGTCAGCCTGCCGGAGCTGATGCCGTTCGGCTCACCGCAGTTCAATCTGCTCGCCGCGCTCCCGCTGATGCTCTACAGCCTCGCCTCCATGGCGGAGGCCACCGGCCAGACGGTCATCAACGCCGAGGCCGTCGGCAAGGAGATCGACCGGCGCACCGCCGTGCCGCGGACGATCCGCGGCGACGCGGTCACGTCCCTGTTCGGCGGGTTCTTCGGGCTGCCGCTGATGGTGACGAGCGGCGAGAACATCGGCATCGTCCGCGTCACCGGCGTCCGCAGCCGCTACGTCACCGCCGCCGCCGGCGTCGTCCTCATCGTGATCGGCTTCCTCGCCCCCGTCACCCGGGCGATCAGCGTCATCCCCGCGGCGGTCATCGGCGGCACCGCGATGGTGGTGTTCGCGGTCATCACCGTCCTCGGCGTGCAGATGCTCGGCCGTTCCGACCTGGACAAGCACACCAGCACCTTCATCTGCGCCGTCGCCCTGGCCCTGGGGCTGCTGCCCATCCTCGTCCCGGGCGTGTACGCGGGATTCTCGCCGAACCTGCGCATCCTCCTCGAAAGCGGCGTCGCCGTCGGCGCGTTCGTCGCGGCCGTCCTCAACATCCTGTTCCACCACGTCAGGCCGGGCGTCGTCGCCCGTCTGGCCGGCACCCGCACGGAAGGCGACCGATGAACCCGCTCACCCGCGAACTCCTGGACGGGCCGGGCCCGCTGCTCCTCGTACCGGACGCGGTCCTGCTCCCGGAAGGGCCCGCCGACGGCTTCGCGGTCGTCGTCGCCGACGGCGCGTTCCTGGCCGTCGGCCCCGCGGAGGAGCTCCGGCGCGCGCACCCGCACCTCGACGGCGTCGAACTGCCCGGCCACCTCCTCATGCCCGGCTTCGTGGACGCCCACCATCACCTGACGCAGAGCTTCGGCTCCGCGCTCGCGTTCGGCGAACCCTCCGAGATCTTCCGGCGGGTGTGGGTGCCCCTCGAAGGCGCGCTCGACGAGGAGTCGGCGTACGTGGCCGCCAAACTGGCCGCGCTCGAAGCGCTGCGCGGCGGGTTCACCACCGTCGCCGACGCGGGGACCCGCGCGGACGTCGACGTCGAGGTGGTCGCGTCCGCCGCGCGCGACGCCGGGGTCCGCTGCGTCCTCGGGCTGGTCTGCAACGACGCCGACGGCGACGAGGACGGCCCCGCCGTCCTGGCCCGCGCCGAGAAGCACCTCGCCCGCTACGAGGACGACCCGCTGGTCCACGCCTCCCTCGCCGTCTCCATCCCCGAGGCCGCCACGGAGGAGACGCTGCGGCGCACCGCCCGGCTCGCCGCCGAGGCCGGAGCCGTCGTCCAGATCCACCTCAACGAGCACCTGGCGGGCGTCGAACGCTCCCTCGTACGCCACGGTCTGCGCCCGCTGGAGCACCTGCACGCGATCGGCGCGCTCGGCCCGCAGCTGCTCGCCGCGCACGCCACGCTGCTCACCCCGCGCGAGCTGACCCTGCTCGCCGACACCGGGACCGCCGTCAGCTACAACCCGGTGGCCAGCGCCTGGAAGGGCAACGCCGTCGCGCCGGCCACGGCCATGGCCGAGCGTGGCGTCCGCTTCGGTCTCGGCACCGACGGAACGCGCGGCGACGGGTTCCGGCTCGCCGACGCGGCCGAGTTCGCCCAGCGGATCGCCTACGGGCTCGCCACGGGCGACTCGTCGTGCGGCGCGGGCTGGACCTGGCTGGAGCACGCCACGCGCGGCGGCGCGGACGCGGTCGGACTGGGGGCCCGTACCGGTGTCGTCGCGGAGGGCCTGGCGGCCGACTTCCTCCTCGTCGACCTCACCACCCCCGAACTGGCCCTGTCCTGGGACGTCCCGTGGGAGCTGGTGCGGCGCGGCAACCGCGACCAGATCACCGCCGTGTTCACCGCGGGCCGGCTGCGACTGTGGCAGGGCCGGCCCACCGCCTGGGACGGGGCCGCGCTCGTGCGGCGGGCGGCCGAACTGGCCGCCGCGGCCGTGGGCCGCGCGACCATCGTCCGCGCGCACCCGACGTCGACGGCGGCACGCGCGGGGAGGACGCCCGTACCCGGGGGCGCGGCGGGGGCCGGCGGCTGCGGACGGAGCACCGCACCGTGAGCACCACCACCCTGATCGTCCTCGGTCTCACCGTGGCGGTAGCCGCGTTCGTGCAGGGCAGCAGCGGGCTCGGTTTCGCGCTGATCGTCGCCCCGGTGGCCGGGATCCTCGATCCCGGCCTGGTGCCGGTGTTCGTCCTGGCGTCGATGATCCCGCTCAACGCGTACGTGGCCTGGCGCGAGCGCGCCTCGCTCGACCTGCGCGGGGCGGGCTGGATCACCGCGGCCCGCCTCGCCGCCACGCCCGCCGGGCTGGCGCTGCTCTGGCTGATCCCGGAACGCAGCCTCGGCGTCTTCGTGGGCGTCGCCACCGTCCTGGCGGCGGTGGCGAGCCTCGCCGCCCCCGCGTTCACCCCCGGACGGGCGGCGTACGTCGGCGCGGGCGCGGTCACCGGACTGACGGAGACGGCCACCGGCGTCGGCGGTCCGCCGCTCGCGCTGGTCTACCAGCACCGGTCGCCGGCCGAACTGCGCTCGACCGTGGCCGCCTGCTTCCTGGTCGGCGAAGTCGCCTCGCTGGCGCTGCTGTTCGGTACCGGCAAGGCGCATCCGGAGGAACTGGGATGGGCGGCGGCGGTGCTGCCCGCGATCGCGCTCGGCGCGTGGGCGAGCCGCCTGGTGCACCGCCGGGTGAACGCGAGCGCGATGCGCCGCTTCGTGCTCGGGTTCGCGCTGGTGTCGGGGGTGGGCCTGATCCTCGGGATGTGAGCGCACCGCGGCCGGACCGGTGGTGGCCCCTCAGCCTCGGCGGGCCCCCGGGGAGGCCCCCCGCAGCGAAGAGGCCCGGGGGATCACGCGGGGCGGCGGGACGACCGTGGTCGACTCGGCGGGCAGCTCACCGCGCAGACGGCCGAGAAGCAGCTCGACCGCGGCGGACGCCGCCCGGTCGAGGCCCAGATCGACGGCGGTCAGCGGCGGTTCGCAGGTGCGGGCGCGGAGCCCGTCGTACCGGGTGACGACCATGACGTCGTCCGGTACGGTCCGCCCGCTGTCCCGGATCGCCCGGACCGCGCCGACGGCGAAGGCGTCGACCAGGGCGCAGACGGCGTCGATCTCCGGGTGCCGGGCGAGGAGTTCGGCGCAGCGGTCGTAGCCGGCCTGTTCGCCGCCGGCCTCGGCCGCGGTCGCCACGATCGGGGTCCAGCCGCGTGCGGCGGCGACGCGTTCGTACGCGGCGCGCGCGTCGACCGAGGAGTGCCGCTCCCCCGCCCCGATGATCAGCGCGGGCCGCCGGGCGCCCTGTTCGTGGAGATGGGCGAGCAGCAGTTCGGTGACGAGTTCGCCGCGGAGGTCGACGTACGGCGCGGGCTCCGCCGCGGACACGGGCCGGCCGAGGGCCACGTACGGCAGGCCGCGCTCCTTGAGGTGCGCCACCGCCGCGTCGTGGACGTCGGGTTCGACGACGATCGCGCCGTCGATGTCGACGGAGTGCAGCCCCGAGCCGGACTGCACGGGTGGCACGAGGACGAGCGCGTAGCCGTGCAGCAGCGCGCTCTCCGCGGCGGCCGCGGCGATCTCCATGTAGAAGCCGAGCCGCGAGGGCCCCGCGGCCACGGCGAACGGCATGGACGAGGCGAGCGCGATGGCCTTCGCCTGGCCCCGGCGCAGCCGCTGCGCCCTCAGGTTGGGCCGGTAACCGAGGTCGGCGGCCACCTGCTTGATCCGTTCCCGGGTGCGCGGGTCGACCTTCCCGATGCCGTTGAGCGCGTGGGACACGGTCGTCCGTGACACCCCGGCGGCGCTCGCGACGTCGGCGATCGTGGGCGGCCTCGTGCCGGACCCGGAAGAGGGCATCTGCCGTCGCTCCTCACACACGCGGAACAGGTGGAACAGGAACAGGTGGAACACCATCTTCGCCGACGCGCGCCCCGTCCCCCTCGCGGTCGTGGGTTCCGGCCAATTCCCCCTCGCTTTTTGGGCTCTCCATCGGCAGACGCATTGCGTTGGCCCCGCACGGCACTTTGCTGGATTAGCATCCTTCTTGACCATCTGTTGACCAGCCGTTGGGTTGGGCCATACGTATGAGCCACCGGGAGGGACCGGCGTGTTACGAGGCGTGACGACGTCGAGCGCTCCGGTGCTCCCCGCCGCCACCGGAGCCGCCCGGGTGCCGAGAGGCTCGCGAGCCCAAGCCCCGGACCGGCTTCAGGTGTTCCGCTGCTGACGCAGCAGTGCAGTCCCCCCACGACGTCGCCCTGCACACCCGACGCGCCCCCGCGGCGCGCCAGGAGGAATCACCACGCCATGCAGCCCCCGCGCGCCTTACCCCATCTGCGTCAGGACTTCCTCGCCTCCCTCGTCGTCTTTCTCGTCGCCGTGCCGCTGTGCGTCGGCGTGGCGGTCGCCTCCGGCGTCCCGGCCGAACTCGGGCTGGTCACCGGCATCGTGGGCGGCCTCGTCACGGGCTTCCTGCCCGGCAGCAGCCTGCAGGTGTCCGGACCGGCCGCCGGTCTGACCGTGATCGTCTTCGAAGCGGTCACCGCGTTCGGCGTGGGCACGCTCGGGGTGATCGTGCTGTGCGCCGGTCTGCTCCAGCTCGCCATGGGCTTCTCCGGCATCGGCCGCTGGTTCCGGGCCATCTCCGTCTCCGTCGTCGAGGGCATGCTCTGCGGAATCGGCCTGGTGATCATCGCCGGCCAGCTCTACGCGGCGGCGGGCCTGAAGGCCCCGGACACCGGCATCGGGAAGATCACGGGCCTGCCCGGGGCGCTCGCCGACGCACTCGGGAGCCCGGAGGCCCTGGCCTCGCTCGCGATCGGCACGGGCACGATCGCGGTCCTCGTGCTCTGGAAGAAACTGCCGAAGCCGGTGCGGACCGTGCCCGGCGCCCTCGCCGCGGTGGTCCTCGCGACGGCCGTCTCGCTCGGCCTCGGCCTGCCGGTCGCCACCGTCGAGGTGGAGGGTCTGCTCGGCGTCGTCCAGCCGCCCGGCTCCGACGCCTTCGCCGCGCTGGCCGGCCCGGCCGTCTGGGGAACGATCATCGCGTTCGCGCTGATCGCCTCCGCGGAGAGCCTGTTCAGCGCGGCGGCCGTGGACCGGCTGCACGACGGGCCGCGCACCGACTACGACAAGGAGATGATCGCGCAGGGCGCGGGCAACACGGTCTGCGGTCTGCTCGGCGCGCTGCCGATGACCGCGGTGATCGTCCGCAGTTCCGCCAATGTCGCCGCGGGCGCCAGGACCAAGGCGTCGCGGGTGCTGCACGGCGTGTGGCTGCTGCTGTTCGCCGCCGCGCTGCCGTCCGCCCTCGCGCTGATCCCGCTCCCCGCCCTCGCCGGCATCCTCGTCCACGCGGGCTGGAAGCTGATCCCGTTCCGACAGCTCGCGGGGCTGTGGCGGGGTCACCGGGGCGAGGCGGTGATCCTGGTGGTGACCGCGGCGGCCATCGTGCTGGTCAACATGTTCGAGGGCGTCCTGATCGGCCTCGGCCTGGCGGTCGTCAAGGCCGCCTGGGAAGCGTCGCACATCAAGCTGGAGGTCGTCGACAAGGGCGCCGGCCCCCTCCAGGCGTACCTGACGGGCAACGCCACCTTCCTGCGGCTGCCGAAGATACTCGACAGCCTGGAGTCCCTGCCGCAGGACCGGCCGGTCGAGCTGGACCTGTCAGGACTGCACCACCTCGACCACGCCTGCCGTACGGCGCTGGAGAGCTGGGCGGAACGGCACAGCGCGACCGGCGTCGAGCCGGTGAGACTCACCGCCGCCGTCCGCGGGGGCGACCGTTGATCCGCGGCCGGCGGCAGGCCCGCCGGGCGGCACCGTCACAGCAGCCGGCGGCCGGGCCGGCAGCGTCACAGCAGTTGGTGGCCGGCGACGTCGCCGTCCGGATCGTCGGCCAGCACGACGTCCGCCGTGATCCGCTTCCCCACCGGCTCCCGGTGCACGGAGAAGCTCTGGCAGACCGCCATCACGATCTCCAGGCCGTGCTGCCCGACCCGCCCGGGGTCGGCCGGCAGGACCGCCGGCAGGGTCGTACTGCTGTCCCACACACTCGCCCGGACCGCCCCGCCCTCGATCTCCAGCGTCAGCAGACACGGCCCGGGGGCGTACTTGCGGGCATTGGTCACCAGCTCACTGACCACGAGCTGGACCATGGCCATCGCACGACCGGACACCGGAAGACCGTGCACGCTCTGCACCTCGGTGAGGAACGAGCGGGCCAGGTCACGGGCCTCCGCGATCTCCTCGCTCCCCTCGAAGGCCGCGGACGTGAAAAGGGGACCGCCGGCCGGCCGTCGGCGGTCCGTTCCCTCCGCCGCGGCCTGGTCCGTGCGGTCCGCCTCACTCTCCGACTCCGACCAGCCACTCACCACCCCGACCGCCTACCCCCGAATCGGCGTTCGACGCCCCCTTCCCCCACCCACGTGCTCGGGCACGTGGCAGATAAGGTGATCACATGCCCAGAACTTCGCCTGCCGTCGCTCTCGAGTCCCTGCTCTCCGGCAACCGCCGCTTCGTCTCGGGCACGCCGGAGCACCCCAACCAGGACGCCGCCCGCCGCAAGGAGCTGGCCCCGGGACAGGACCCGTTCGCCGTCATCGTCGGCTGTTCCGACTCGCGTCTCGCCGCCGAGATCATCTTCGACCAGGGGCTCGGCGACCTGTTCGTCGTCCGTACCGCCGGTCACGTCGTCGGGGCCGAGGTCCTCGGCAGCGTCGAGTACGCGACCAGCGTGCTCGGCGCGCGCCTCGTCGTGGTCCTCGGGCACGACTCCTGCGGCGCGGTCGCCGCGGCCCGCGCGGCCGTGGAGGACGGCTTCGCGGCCGGAGGCTACGTACGGGACGTGGTGGAGCGGGTGACGCCCAGCATCCTCGCGGCCCGTTCCGCCGGTCTCACCGCGGACAGCGACATCATCGACGAGCACATCCGGCACACCGTGGACCTGCTCCTGGACCGGTCCCGGCTGCTGTCCGAGCAGGTCAAGGAGGGCGAGGTCGCCGTCGTCGGGCTGGGCTACGCGCTCGCCGAGGGAAGCGCCCGACTCGTCACCACGCGCGGCGACGTCCCCGAGGCCGTCCCGGCGCCGTGACGCGCTGCCTGCCGGCGGTCTCCGGGCCGCCGGCGGGCCGCCCGTACCGAAAGCCGCACGGCCGCCCACAGCCGCATGGCCGCCGCACTTCATGATCCAGATAGGCTGGCGTCGCTGTGGTCCCACCCGTCGCCGGCCGTCCGCTCGGCGATGCGGGCCGCCGTCCCGCGCGTGCACACGTCTCACGGCATGAGGAAGAAACGCTGGTGCTGATAGCGAACCGGTATCACCTGCGCGATCGCATCGGGCAGGGTGCCATGGGAGAGGTCTGGCGGGCCCACGACGAGACCCTGGACAAGCCCGTCGCGGTCAAGCTCATGCTCCCGCAGAATTCCGACCCCACCGCCGCCGCGCGCTTCCGCCTGGAGGCCCGGACCGCGGGGCGCCTCCACCACCCCCACGTCGTCGGGGTGCTGGACTTCGGCACGCACGAGGACCGCCTCTTCCTGGTGATGGAACTCGTCGACGGCGACAGCCTCGCGGGCCTGCTCACGGGCAGCGCGCCCCTGCCGGCCGAACGCGTGGTCCGCCTCGCGGCCCAGGCCGCCGCCGGACTCGCCGCCGCCCACGGGCAGGGCATCGTGCACCGCGACATCAAGCCCGCCAACCTGCTCCTGGACGCCGACGGCACCCTCAAGATCGGCGACTTCGGCATCGCCCGCTTCCTCGACGATCCCGGCGCCGCCCTCACGGCCACCGGCCAGATCGTCGGCACCAGCCTCTACCTCGCCCCGGAACGCGCCCTCGGCCGGCCCGCGGGCCCGGCCTCCGACGTGTACTCGCTCGGCTGCGTGCTCTACCAACTGCTCACCGGGCGCCCGCCGTTCCGGGCCGACTCCGCGCTCGCCGTCCTGCACCAGCACCTCGACGCGGCCCCCGTGCCGCCCGGCGAGCTCGGCATCGTCCTCCCGCCCGCTCTGGAGACCTACCTGCTCGGCCTCCTCGCCAAGCAGCCCGAGGACCGCCCCACCGCCCAGCAGGCAGCCCACTGGTTCGCCGGCGGCGAGTGGAGCAGGCGCGCGCAGCCGCTCCCCGTACCGGAGCCGACCGTGCCCGCGCCCGGCCCCGCGACGACCTACGCGCTCCCGTCCGTCACGCCTGCGCCGACGGCCCGCCGCGCCGCACGGCAGCCGGCCGTGCGCCGACCGTGGGCCCGCCATCGAAGGGTCACGATCGCCCTCACGTCCCTCGGCGCCTTCCTGGCCGCGGTGCTGCTGGGCATGAACTGGTTCTCCCCCGACACCAGTTCCGCCGAGGCCCCGCAACCCGTCCCGCCGGCCGCCTCGGCCGACCCGGCCGCGGACCGCGACGGCGGGGACGACTGACGCGATACCGGCGGGGACGGGCGGACGCGGTACCGGCGGCGGTCACGGGCGGACGCGGTACCGGCGGGGACGGCTGACGCGACCGGCGGCGGTCACGGGCGGACGCGGTACCGGCGGTCACGGGCCGACGGGGTCCAGCGTCTTGGCGCGGGGCCGTGAGGCGGCCGGCAGCGTCGGATAGTCGGTGTAACCGGACTCGCCGCCCGTGTACATCAGGCCCTCGTCCCGTACCTGGTTGATCGGCGCACCGAGGCGCAGTCGGTCGACCAGGTCGGGGTTGGCGAGGAACGGGCGGCCGAGTGCGATCAGGTCGGCGCCTGCGGCGAGGAGCCGTTCGCCCGCGAGCCTGCCGCCGTCGGCCGGCAACGGCCGACCCCACCCGAGGACCGGGTTGGCGATCAGGGTGCCCGGCCAGGCCCGGCGGATCTCCTGGAAGAGCGGCTGGTCCGGGTCCGCGAAGACGACGTGCAGATAGGCGAGGCCCACGTCGGCCAGGGCGGGGACGAGCGCCCGGTAGATCTCCTCGGTGTCGCCTTCCTCCATCCCGTTGAAGGTGACTCCGGGCGAGATCCGCACGCCGACCCGCTCGGGGCCGATCGCGTCGGCGACGGCCCGGACCACCTCGACCGTGAACCGGATGCGGCCGGCCACGGAGCCGCCGTAGGCGTCGGTGCGGCGGTTCGTGCCCTGCGCCAGGAACTGGTGCAGCAGGTGGCCGTTGGCGGCGTGCACCTCGACGCCCGCGAAGCCGGCGTCGACGGCGTTGCGGGCGGCGGCGGCGAAGTCGGCCACGGTGGCGTGGATGTCGTCGGTCGTCATCTCGCGGGGCACCACCGCCTCCTGATGCCCGGTCGGCGTGTGGATCGTCTCCGGGAGCGGAACGGGCGAGGGCGCGACCGGCGTCAGCCCGCTGGTGTCGGGATGCCCGACCCGGCCGCCGTGCTGCAGCTGCAGGAACATCCGGCCGCCGGCGGCGCGCACGGCGTCGGTGACGCGTCGCCATCCGGCGACGTGGGCGTCGTTGTGGATGGCGGTGATGTTCGGGTAGGTCTGCCCCACGGCGTTGGGCGTCGACGCCTCGGCGATGATCAGCCCCGCCGAGGCCCGCTGGGCGTAGTAGGTCGCCATGATCGGTTGCGGGACACCGTCGGCGGTGGCGCGGTTGCGGGTCAGGGGCGCCATCACCAGCCGGTTCGGCAGGCGCAGGGCGCCGAGGGTGGTGGGCTCGAAGAGGCGGGAGTCGACCGCTGCGTTCGTCATGCGAGTACGGTAGAAGTTGACACTGGTGTCAGGTTCAAGTCCGGTTTCGGCAGGCGGGGTGGGGAATGCGGATCGGTGAACTCGCGCGGCGCAGTGGTGTCAGCGAGCGTTCGCTGCGCTATTACGAGGCGCAGGGGCTGTTGCGGGCGGAGCGCACCCCGGGCGGTCAACGGCACTACGGCGAGTGGGCCGTTGACCGGGTCATCCGTGTCCAGGCCCTCTACGCCGCGGGGCTGAACAGTAAGAAGATCGCAGAGCTGCTCCCCTGCATGCAGGACGCGGACGGGGCCCCGAGCGAGATCGCCACGCCAAGACTGGTCGACGAACTCACCGCGGAGCGCGAGCGCATCGATCGTATGATCCTCGACCTGCTCCGCTCCCGCGACGTCCTGGACGAGGTCATCGCGACGGCCACGGCCGGCGTACCCGCCCCGTCCGGCTCCCCGACGCCGCGGCAGCACTGAGGCGACGCCGAAGCGGCACGGAAACGGGACTACGGTCGCCATATCACGCCCCTGGGCCGGATTCAATTCCTCCGCTTACTCGGTGTGTCTGGATATGATCGCTCCGCATCTCCGGCCACAACCGGTTCGGGCGTTCCCCCGCGGTCCCCACCCAGGACCGCGCGCCCGGTCCGGCAGCCGGCCCGTCCCCATGCACCGCCGCTCCCCGAGGATTGATGTCTCCCATAGAACCCGAAGGCGCGCCCGCGCCGTCGACGGCTCGTCGACGGCGCACCGTGCGCCTGCGCACGCTGCTCATCTGGCTGGCGGTCGTCCCCACCCTGGCCATGGGAACGCACGTGGCCGTGACCGTCGCCCAACTCCTCGAACGGTCCCGGCACCTGCACGCCGACGTGGCGGCCGGTGAACGGTACGGCGCTCCCCTGAACACGCTCATGGCCGATCTGCAGGCCGAGCGGAGGGCGACCGCGGCCCGGTGGGCCGGCGCGTCCGTGTCCGAGGACGAGCTGGCGGACCTGCGCGCGTCCACGGACCGCTCGGCGGCCGCGTTCCGCGCCCTCGTTCCCGCCGGCCCCGCGGAGGCGGAGACGGAGGCCGGACACGGCGAGGCCGGGCACGACGAGGCCGGACACGGCGAGAACGGGCACGACGAGCCGGGGGACCGTCATCTCCAGGAGGTGGCGAGCGCCCTCGGCGACCTGGCCGCGTACCGCGAGCGTGCCGACACCCGCAGCAGCAGCGCCCACGGCGCGATCGCCTACTACACCCGGGTGATCGACCAGATCATCCGCGTGTACCAGGATGCCTTCAGCCACGGCGAGGACGGGGAGCTGGCCGCCGAGAGCCGCCCGATGGTCGCTCTGTTCTCCGCCTACGAGATGGTGGCCCGCGAGGACACGGTCATCGCGCTCGCCGGCCCCTCCAGGGAGCTCAGCTCCACCACGTTCGCCGAGTTCGCCAACGCCGTCGGAGCGCAGCGGTACCTGTACGACACGTGGGTCGCGCCGTACCTGCCGGCCGAGGAGCAGGCGGCCTACGCGCGGGTGACGGGCTCGGCCGCCTGGCGCACCAAGACCGGGATCGAGGACGCCATGCTCTCCGAGCACCGGGACTTCGACTCCGGAGGCGGCGTGCGGCTGCCCCGCGAGATCGGCGGCTGGCAGGCCGCGCACAAGGAGTTCGCCCCGCGCCTCGCCGAACTGAACGCCGAGCGCTCGCGGGCGGTCGTCGCCCGTGCCGAGGCCAAGGCCGGCGAGCTCGAGACCGAGGTCACCCGGCTGATCGCGGCCAGCAGCGGAGCGCTGCTGCTCGTCGTGCTCGTCGTCGTCCTCACCACCCGCACGGTGCTGCGCCGCCTGCGCGGCCTGCACGAGCGCACGGTGACCGTCGCCGACCACACCCTTCCGGACGTCGTCGACCGGCTGCAGCGCGGCCAGACCCTGCCCGCCGACGCGCTGCCGACGGCCGGCGGGGAGCAGGACGAAGTGGGGCGCATCAGCGACGCCTTCGCCCGGGTGGTCGCCGTGTCCGTCGACGGACACCGGCAACTCGCGGCCGAACGCCAGGGCTTCGGCATGTTCGCGGCCGGCATCGCCTCGCGCACCGGCAACCTCGTCAGCCGCCAGCTGAGCCTGACCGAGGACATCCAGGACGCCTTCGGCCACGACGAGGCGCTCCTCGCTCAGCTGATGAAATCCGACCAGTTGACGGTGGGCATGCGGCGACAGATCGAGAATCTGCTCATCCTGGCGGACGGCGAGATCCCCGACCCGCACACCGAGCCCATGCGCATCGCCGACCTGCTGCGCGAGGCGGCGGCGGAGGTCGAGGAGTTCCGGCGGATCGAGCGCCAGGCCCTGGACGAGATCAGCGTGGAGCCGCGCGTGATCAGCCAGATCAGCCACCTCCTGGCGGAACTGCTCGACAACGCGACCCGGTTCTCCCCGCCGAGGTCGAAGGTCGTCATCCGCGCCGAGGCCGTGGCCGACGGGCTGTCCGTCGAGATCGAGGACCGCGGGCCGCGGGTGTCGGCCGAGCGCTACGCGGAGATGAACGCCCGGCTGCACTCGGCCCCGCCGTACTCCGTCCTCGCGGAGAACGCCCACCGGCTCGGCCTCTTCGTGGTCGGCCACCTCGCCGACCAGCTGGGGGCCACGGTCACGCTGCGCCGCTCGGTCTTCGGCGGCACGTCGGCGGTGGTGATCCTGCCCGAGGACCTGCTGATCCGGACCGAGGGCGTACGGACCGAAGGCGTACGGACCGAAGGCGTACGGACCGAGGGCGTACGGACCGAGGGCGTACGGACGGACGGCCTGCGGGCCGAGGACGTACGGACCGAAGGCGTACGGGAGTCCGTGCGCACGTCGTCGTCGTACGAGCCCGCACCGTCCGCCGCACCGGCCGCACCCGCCCCGCAGGCCGTCGCCGCCCCGCGTCCGCCGGAGCAGCGCAAGCCGGAGCTGGTCCTGCACACGAGCTCCGGACTGCCGGCCCGCCGGGCCCCCGAGCGGCCGGCGACGGCGGCGGCCCCCGCCGCGGACGGCTCCGGGCGCCCGGCGCTCCCCGAGCGCGTGCCGCAGACCCACATCGCCGAGCAACTCCGCGCACCCCGCGCGCCCGAGGAGACCGTCGTACAGGACGAGGCGACCCCCGAGGAGGTCGCCGACGCCTGGGCGGACTACGAACACGGGACCCAGACAGTCGAAGAAGAGCTCCGACGGGATCAGCCATGACGACATCAGCCAGCGACATGATCTACAGCGTCCTGGACAACAACCTCAGCAGGATCGCCGGCGTCCAGGGCGCCGTGCTCCTGTCCAACGACGGCATCATGCTCAGCGCCTATCTCCTCGAGCGGGACCGCGCCGAGCGCATCGCCGCCGCCTCCTCCGGAGTCGCGGCCACCATGAAGGCGATCTCCCGGGAGGTCGACGGCGGACGGGTCATCCGGCAGCTGGTCGAGATGGACGAGAGCTACCTGTGCATCGTCGGCTGCGGCGAGGGCAGCACGCTCATCGTGGTGACCTCGCGCAAGGCGCGCCTCGGCGAGCTGGGCGGCGAGGCCGTACGGACGGCGCAGGCCCTCGGCGAGTGGCTGGGCACCCCCGAGCGCACCCAGGCGCCGAGTTCCTGATGCCGGACGAGCCGGACCGGCCGGACCAGCCCGACGAGCCGCAGCGCCGAAGTCGACGCCGTACGCGGCTGTACGCCCTGACCGACGGCCGTACAGCCGCGCCCCACACCGTCCTCACCATGGACACCACCATCACGGCGGCGACGCCTCCGGAGGCCCACGGCGGCCTGCCCAGCGAGTGGCAGGCCGTCCTCGCCCTGTGCGCGCCGCCGGGCGGAAGGGCGGTCGCCGAGATCGCCGCCCGGATGGGGATCCGCCTCACTCCGATGACGCTTCTGCTCGGCGAGCTCGCCGACCGCGGGCTGATCCACCACCGGCCGCCCCTGGAGGCGGCCGCGACCACCAATGTGCACCTGCTCATGAGAATCAGGGACAACCTTGCCCGGATATGACTCCCCTGCCGATGAAGCGGCCCCCGTCAAGATCCTCGTCGCCGGCGGGTTCGGCGTCGGCAAGACGACCCTGGTCGAGACGGTCTCCGAGATCGAGCCGCTCCGCACGGAGGAGCGTCTGACGGCCGCGGGGGTCGGCGTCGACGACCTCGACGGCATCGAGTCCAAGACGGTCACGACGGTGGCGATGGACTTCGGACGGATCACGCTCACCGACGCGGGCGTCGTGCTCTACCTGTTCGGCACGCCGGGCCAGGAGCGTTTCTGGTTCATGTGGGACGACCTGCTGAACGGGGCGCTCGGGGCGATCGTGCTGGTCGACACGCGCCGGCTCGACCGCAGCTTCCCGGCCATCGACTTCTTCGAGAACCGCGGTCTGCCGTTCGTCGTCGGCGCGAACTGCTTCCACGGCGAACAGCCCTACACCGCCGAGGAGATCAGGGCCGCGCTGCACCTGCGCGACCCGCGGACCCCCATCCTCATGCTCGACGCCCGCTCCCGCGCCGATGTGCGAGGGGCGCTGCTCTCGCTGCTCGACATGCTGATCGCCGAGGCGGACGGGGTGGCGGCGACCGTCTGACCGCGGGAGCCGGGGCCGTCGGCCCGCTCGGCCGTCAGCTGTCGGCCCGCTCGGCCGTCAGCTGTCGGCCCCCCTCCGCCCTCAGCCGTCGGCCCCGGCCGGCCTGCCGCCTCCCCTGGCCCACAGGGAACGGACATGGCCCAGATGCCGGGTCATGCACGCCTCGGCGCCCTCGGCGTCGCCGGCCAGCAGGAGACCGAGCAGTTCCAGGTGCTCCTCGGCGGACGGGACGAGGTCACCGCGGGCGTCGAGCGCGGTGAGGCCGTACAGGCGGGTCCGCTTGCGCAGGTCGCCCACGGTCTCGACGAGCCGTTCGTTGCCCGCGAGGCCGAGGAGTCCGAGGTGGAAGCGCCGGTCGGCCTCCAGGTAGCCGATGAGGTCGTGCCGTTGGGCGGCCCGCACGATCTCCTCGGCGTCGGGGCGCAGCGCCTCCAGTTCCTCGCGGGCGGCGGTGCGGGCGACCCGGCCGACGATCGGGATCTCGATGAGCGCGCGGATCTCGGTGTACTGGTCGAGGTCGCGCTCGTCGACCTCGGTGACGCGGAACCCCTTGTTGCGCACGGGTTCGACCAGGCCCTCACGCGCCAGGTCGAGCATCGCCTCGCGGACGGGGGTGGCGGAGATCCCGAAGTCCTCGGCCAGGGCCGGCGCGGAGTACACCGCTCCGGGCCGCAGCTCCCCCGCGATGAGGGCGGCGCGCAGGGCGTGGGCGACCTGGTCGCGCAGCCGCTCCCGTGCGGCGTTGAGGTCACGGCGGGTCAAGTGCCCCATGGTCGCGCTCCTTTCGACGGTCCGAGCTCGCCTTGGACACGGATCCATAACGGCATTCCCGACGCCTTGTCAGTGCAATTTCACATTACTATGTTACAGGTCACATTCCAGCCCTGCCCTCGCGGCTGTTCCGGCTGTTCCGGCTGTTCCGACTGCACTCGGAGTGACACCACTGATGGACAAGCGCACGTGCACCACTCTGGCCACGGCCCTGACGGCGGCCCTCGCCCTCGGCGTCACCGCGTGTTCCGGCGGGAACCGGGCCGACGACGCCCGGGACCGGAAGAACCCCGTCACCGGCAACAACGGCGCGGTGGTCGGCGGGACCCCGCAGAAGGGCGGCACCCTGACCGTCCTGTCCAACCAGGACTTCACCCACCTCGACCCGGCCCGCAACTGGGTGATGGGCGACATGGACTTCGGCACCCGGCTCCTTTACCGCACCCTCGTCACGTACAAGGCCGAACCGGGCGCGAAGGGCGGCGAGTTGGTCCCCGACCTCGCCGAGGACCTCGGCACCTCCTCCAACGGGGCCCGGACCTGGACCTTCCGGCTGAAGAAGGGCCTGAAGTACGAGGACGGCACGCCCATCACCTCACGGGACGTCAAGTACAACGTGGAGCGGTCCTTCTCGCCCGACCTGCCCGGCGGCCCCGACTACGCCGCCCGCTACCTGACCGGCGCCGAGGGCTACCAGGGCCCCGCCGGGGGGAAGCACCTCGACTCGGTGAAGACGCCCGACGACCACACGATCGTCTTCGAACTGCGCAAGCCATTCGCCGAGTTCCCGTACGCCACCGTGCTGCCCACCTTCGCCCCCGTGCCGCGGGCGCAGGACAAGGGCCCCCAGTACGACAACCGGCCCTTCTCCTCCGGCCCGTACAAGATCGAGAGCTACGCCCGCGACAAACAGCTCGTCCTGGTCCGCAACACCCACTGGGACCCGGCGAGCGACCGGGTCCGCAAGGCGTACCCGGACCGGGTCGTCGTGAGGATGGGGCTGAAGGGGAACCAGATCGACGACCGGCTCATCGCCAGTTCCGGCGCGGACGCGTCGGCGGTGTCCTGGGCAAAGCTGCGCCCCGAGTCCACTCCGAAGGTGCTCACCAGGGCCGACGTCAAGGCGCGGCTGCTCGCCGAGTCGACCAACTGCACCGAGATGGTGCAGATGCACACCGGCCGCGCCCCCTTCGACGACGTCAGGGTCCGCCGGGCCGTGCAGTACGCACTCGACCGGGAGGCCGTCCTCACCGCCTCCGGCGGACCCGCGCTCAACGACCCGGCCACGGCCCTCATGCCCGGCTCCCTCTTCGACGGCGGCAAGCAGCCCGACACCCTCGGGATACCGCTGACCGGCGACGTCGCCAAGGCGAAGCAGCTCCTGGAGGAGGCCGGCAGGCCCGGCGGCTTCGCCACGAGCATCACCGTCTCCAACGGCGACAAGGGCGTCGCCGAGGCCGTCCAGCAGTCCCTGGGCCGCGCGGGCATCAAGGTCACCATCGAGACCGTCGACCCGTCCGCGTTCTACGACACGATCGGGGACACCAAGAACCGCACCGACCTCGTCTACACCGGCTGGTGCCCGGACTACCCGTCCGGCTCCACCTTCCTGCCGTTCGTCTTCGACGGCCGCTACATCAAGGAGAAGGGCAACTCCGGCAACCACTCCCTGTTCCGCGACGAGCCGACCATGAAGCGGATGGACGAGATCGCCGCCCTGCCCGACGCGGACCGGGCGGACAAGGCGTGGCAGGAGCTCGACGGGCAGATCCTCGCCAAGGCCCCGACCGCGCCCGCCGTGGTCGAGCGCATGCCGCTGCTGCTCGGCACCAACATCGCCGGCGCCTTCGGGCACACCTCCTTCGGCGGTCAGATCGACTACGCGACGATCGGCCTCAAGGACGCTGCGAAGAGCGGGAACTGAGGGGTCGTCACCCATGTCCACCGACTCCACCGCCTCCACCCGTTCACCCCACTCCACCCGCTCCCCCGATTCGACCGACTCCCCGCCCGTGCGCGCGGGCAGCGGCCCCTGGCGACTCGCCCGGGCGGAACTGCGCCGCCGTCCCTCCGTGAAGGTGTCCCTCGCGGTGGTCACGCTCTTCGTGGTCATGGCCGCGGCCGCCCCGCTGCTCAGCGCCCTGGGCGGCTGGGGGCCCGAGGAGTTCGACAAGAGCGCCGTCGATCCGTACCTGGGCGGCCTGCCGATCGGCCCGCTCGGCGGCGTCTCGGCCGAGCACTGGCTGGGCGTCGAACCCGTCACCGGCCGCGACCTGTTCGCCCGGGTGGTGCACGGCGCCCAGGTCTCCCTGTTCATCGCCTTCGCCGCGACGGCCATCGTGGTCGTCGCGGGGACGGCGGCGGGGATCGCGGCCGGCTACTTCGGCGGCCGCACCGACTCCGTGCTCTCCCGCCTGATGGACCTGACCATGTCCTTCCCCTCCCTCATCTTCATGATCGCAATGATGTCGGTGGCCCGGGACGTCAACCGGATCGTGCTGATGACCGCCGTCATCGGCCTCTTCGGCTGGCCCGGCATCGCCCGCGTCGTCCGCGGCCAGACCCTCTCGCTCAAGCACCGCGAGTACGTCGACGCCGCCCGCGTCGCCGGCTCCGGCCCCTGGCGGATCCTCACCCGGGACATCCTCCCGGGCGTCGCCGGGCCGGTCATCGCGTACACGACCCTGATCGTCCCCGGCATGATCGCCACCGAGGCGGCCCTCAGCTATCTCGGCGTCGGCGTCCGTCCGCCCACCCCGTCATGGGGGCAGATGATCGCCGAGAGCGTCGCCTTCTACGACACCGACCCCATGTACTTCGTCGTCCCGAGCCTCTGTCTCTTCCTCACGGTGCTCGCGTTCACCCTGCTCGGCGACGCGCTGCGCGACATCCTCGACCCGAGGGGCAGCCGCACATGATCCTCGACCTCAGGGGCAGCCGCACATGATCCTCTATCTCGCCCGGCGGCTGCTCGGCGTCGCCGGCGTCCTCGTCGCCATCGCCGCCGTCACCTTCACCATCTTCTACGTCCTGCCCTCCGACCCCGCCGCCGCGGCCTGCGGCAAGGCGTGCAGCGCCGAGCGGCTGGAGGCGATCCGCGCCCACATGGGCCTGGACCAGCCGCTGTGGCGGCAGTTCGCCGACTTCACCACCGGCATCTTCACCGGGCGCACCATGGGCAGCGGCCCGTACGCCCTGCACTGCGACTTCCCGTGCCTCGGCTACTCGTACGAGAACAGCCAGAGCGTGTGGGACCTGTTGCTCGACCGGCTCCCGGTCTCCGCCTCGCTCGCCCTCGGCGCCGCCGCGATCTGGCTGCTCCTCGGGCTCTCGGCGGGCGTCGCGGCGGCCCTGCGGAAGGACACCCTCACCGACCGCGTCCTCATGGTCGGCGCGGTCGCCGCCGCGTCCCTGCCCGTCTACTTCACCTCGCTCGTGCTGATCTACGGACTCATCCGGGTCGCGGGACTGCTGCCCTATCCGCAGTACACCCCGCTCGGCTCCGATCCGCTCGGCTGGGCCTCGAACCTGCTGCTCCCGTGGCTGGCGCTGGCGGTCCTGTACGCCGCCATGTACGCGCGGCAGAGCCGCAGTTCGATGATCGAGACCATGGCGGAGCCGTACATCCGCACCGCCCGCGCCAAGGGGCTCCCGCGCCGCACGGTCGTCGTCAAGCACGGGCTGCGCGCCGGGATGACCCCGATCCTCACCATCTTCGGCATGGACCTCGGCGGCCTCCTGGCGGGCGCCGTCATCACCGAGTCCCTCTTCGGACTGCCCGGCGTCGGCCGGCTCTTCTACGGTGCGCTGTCGACCGGCGACCAGCCGGTCATCCTCGGCGTCACCCTGCTCGCCGCCGCCTTCATCGTCGTCGCCAACCTGGCCGTCGACCTGCTGTACGCCGTCGTCGACCCGCGAGTGAGGTACTGATGGCCGCCGTGTTGTCCGTGCGGGACCTCAGCGTCAGCTTCCCCACCCCGCGCGGCCCCGTCCGGGCCGTGGACGCGCTCTCGTTCGACGTCCCGCGGGGCCGTACGCTCGGCATCGTCGGCGAGTCCGGCTCCGGCAAGTCCGTCACCTCGCTCGCCGTCATGGGCCTGCACTCCGGCGCCGAGGTCACCGGCTCCGTCACCCTCGACGGCCGCGAACTCGTCGGACTGCCCGAGCGCGAGCTGAACCGGCTGCGCGGCAGGCGGATGGCGATGATCTTCCAGGACCCGCTGTCCAGCCTCCACCCGTACTACACGGTCGGCGAGCAGATCGCCGAGCACCACCGCGTCCACTACGGCAGCGGCCGCAGGGCCGCGCGGGAGCGGGCCGTCGAGGCGCTCGCCGAGGTCGGCATCCCCGAACCGCGGCGCCGGGCCGGCGAGTACCCGCACCAGTTCTCCGGCGGCATGCGTCAACGCGTCATGATCGCCATGGCGCTGGTCTGCGAACCGGACCTCCTCATCGCGGACGAGCCCACCACCGCCCTGGACGTCACCGTCCAGGCGCAGATCCTGGAACTGCTCGCCCGGATCCAGGAGCAACGCGGTCTCGCCGTCGTGATGATCACGCACGACCTGGGCGTCGTCGCCCGCGTCGCCCACGACGTCCTGGTGATGTACGGCGGCCGGGCCGCCGAACAGGCCCCGGTGGACGCCCTGTTCGCCGCCCCGGCCCATCCGTACACACGCGGGCTGCTCGACTCCCTGCCACGGCTCGACGACCCGGACGACCTGCCGCTGCGCGCGATCCCCGGCAGCCCGCCGTCCCTGCTCTCCCCCGCCCCGGGCTGCGCCTTCGCCCCGCGCTGCCCGCGAGCCGCCGCGGCCCCGGAGGAGGAACGCGCCCGCTGCGAGGCGGAACGCCCCGTACTCCACGGCCCGGACGGCCACCCGACCGCCTGCCACTTCCCCGCATACGAAGGCGTCACCCCGTGATCAAGACCGAACCACTGCTCTCCGTAAGGAACTTGACGACCACGTTCCCGGGCCGGCGGCGCGCCGCCCCCATCCGGGCCGTCGACGGCGTCGGCTTCGACATCGCGGCCGGCGAGACGCTGGGCCTGGTGGGCGAGTCCGGCTGCGGCAAGTCGACCACCGGCCGCACGATCGTACGGCTCCTGGAGCCGTCCGCGGGGTCCGTCGTGTACGACGGCCGCGACATCGCCCACCTGTCGCAGCGCGAGCTGAAGCCGCTCCGCAAGGACCTCCAGATGGTCTTCCAGGACCCCCACTCCTCGCTGAACCCCCGTCAGACCGTGGCCCGGATCATCTCCGACCCCCTGCTGGTGCACGGCAGTTCCGCGTCCGAGGCCCGGGCGCGGGCGGCGGAGCTGATGGACCTGGTCGGCCTGATCCCGGAACACCTCGACCGCTACCCGCACGAGTTCTCCGGCGGCCAGGCGCAGCGCATCGGCATCGCACGCGCCCTGGCCACCGGCCCCCGGCTCGTCGTGGCCGACGAACCGGTCTCCGCCCTGGACGTCTCCGTCCAGGCCCAGATCGTCAACCTGATGGAACGCCTCCAGCGCGAACTCGGCCTCGCGTACCTGTTCATCGCCCACGACCTGTCCGTGGTGAAACGGGTCTGCGACCGGGTCGCGGTGATGTACCTGGGCCGCATCGTGGAAATCGGCGACAGGACAAGCGTCTACGAGGCGCCCGCGCACCCTTACACCCAGGCACTCCTCTCAGCCGTCCCCCTCCCCGACCCGGCCGCCGAACGCACCCGCGAACGCATCACCCTCCACGGCGACCCCCCGAGCCCGGCCTCTCCCCCACCCGGCTGCCCCTTCCACCCCCGCTGCCCCAAGGCCCAGAGCATCTGCCACACGGACCCACCCCCCTTGCGCACCACCACCCCCGACACCCCCCACCAAGCGGCCTGCCACTTCCCCGAAACCCCCTGACGGCCCGGCACGTGCACCCCGGGCCGAATGGGCCCGGGGCGCCATCGCGCGGCCCTACTCGGTCCGCAACGCCGCGGCGGTTCGCGCCCCGGCGGCCCAGCCGGCGGGCAGGAGCGCGCCCAGGGCGGCGATGAGCAGGCCGCCGAGCGCGAGCGGGAGCAGTTGGGCCGCGTGGTAGACGGCGATGACGGAACCGGGAAGGCGGAGCCCCACGCTGTCGCCCATCGCGGGGACGACCCAGCCGTGCAGGGCCACGCCGAGCGGCACGCCCAGGGCGCCGGCGACCAGTCCGGTGACGACGACCGAGGTGACGACCATGGCGAGGGTCTGCCGTGGGGTCATGCCGAGCGCCTTGTGGACACCGATCTCCCGGACGCGCTCCCGGGTGTCGAGCAGCACGCCGTTGAGCACGCCGAGTGCGGCGACGGCGACGAGCATCAGAGTGAGGAGGGCGGACAGCGCGTTGAGGGTGACGACCATGTCGCTGCCGCCGTCGAGCCCGCCGGTCCGAGCGGCGACCCCCAGCGGTGCGAGCTCCTTGTTCAGCGCGTCGAGGTAGCCGGTCACGTCGGTGCCTGGCTTCACCGCGATGTGATGACTCGTCTCTGCCAGGTCGGCACGTGCGGCCGTGAGGGTCGCGGCGTCGGTGAAGACCTGCATGCCGTCGTTGCGGGGCTCGAGGACCTCGCCGACGATCCGGACGGTGACCGGCTCGGCCAGGCCGTTCAGGGTGACGGTGTCACCGACGCGAGTGCCCGTGGCGGCCAGGAAGGGGGTCGGGACCACCGCCTCGCCGGGCCTGTCGATCCAGCGGCCCGAGACCATCGTGTAGCCGCCCCAGGAAGCGTCGCCGGTGAATGCGATCACGTGGGTGGTGCCGGTCGTGCCGGGCACGGTCGCCCGTACCGTCGCGGCGCTGTAGTGCTTCCCGGTTCCGGCGGCGGCCTCGACGGCCGCGGCCACGGCCGCGGGATCGGCCATGGGCCGCCGCTCGGTCTCCGGGCCCTGGGGTCCGAAGTCCGGCACGGGCGGGGGCACGACGACATCGGCGGCATCGTGGGCCCTCGCCTTCATCACCTGGCCCAGCGAGGCGCCCATCCCCACGGTGAACGTGACGGGGACGGCGCCGAACAGGATCGCCGTGCCCATGGCCAGCGCGCGGGCGGGCCGCGCGAAGGGCCGGGCCAGACCGAGGGCGACCGGCTGCGGCAACGGCAGCCGTCCCGCCAGGCGAGCCGCGCGGCGGCCGCGTCCGGCCGAAGCGGTACGCCCCATGGCCAGCGCGTCGACCGTGCGCAGCCGGCCGGCCCGCCAGGCACTCGCCCACGCGGTCGCCGCCACCAGGCCGAGCACCCCGGCGATCACCGCGAGGTCGACCCACGGGGCGACGGCCAGGGACGAGGTGCCGTACACCTCCTCGGTCTCGGCCAGTACGGGCACGGCGAGCAGGTGGCCGGCGAGCACGCCGAGGGCCGTGCCCGCGGCGGCCGGGATCAGCGCCTGGCCCACGTAGGCCCTCACGACCTGGGACGGGGTGAGACCGACGGCCTTGAGGATGCCGATGCGGCGCGTTCCCGTACCGACGGCCGAGGCGACGACGTTGCCCACGATGAGCACCGACATGACCAGGCCCAGGGCCCCGAAGGCGATGAGGAACGGGACATAGACCGCGCTGTCCTCCTCGGCGCTCTTCTTGACGGTGAGCCATGACTGTTCGCCGACGGCCGCTCCCGGCGGCAGGGACCCCGTCACGGCCTCGCCGCCCGTGGTGATCCGCGCGGCGGTGGCCGCGTCGGTGAAGCGGTACAGCATCTGGTAGCCGCTGCTGCCGGGCACGGTGAGCGCGGGCAACTGGGCCGGAACCACCCAGGCGTCCGCGGTGTGCGTGACCGAACGGGCCAGACCCACCACCGTCAGCGTCGGACCGCCGGGCGGACCGGGGAAGGCGATTCTCGTCCCCAGGACCGGGACGAGCGAGGAGTCGACGGACAGCGCGACCTCGCCGGTGCGCGTGGGCCACCGCCCGTCGAGAAGCGCCACCTCGTCCACCCCGCGGCCGGGATCGCCCCGGCCGACCACGGTCACCGGCCATCCGGGGCCCGCCCCGTCCGCCCGCGGCGTGACCGTCGTCGTACGAAACGGCCCGGCCGCCTGGCTCACCCCTTCGGCGTCCCTGGTCCGGGACAGCTGCTCGGCACTCACCTTGTCCGGGTCGAACTGCACGGACAGATGCGCGCCGTGCTGCCTGGCGAAGGCGTCGTCGAAGGGCGCGCCGGACACCACGAGCAGCGTTCCGCCGAGGACGGAGGCGGCCACCGCCATCAGCGCGGCGAGACCGATCACGAGCGTCTGCACCCGGCGCCGGCTCACCCCCGAGCGCACCACGTGGCCGAGCGCGCTCATCGGACGGCCTGCGGTGCGACGGCCTGCGACCGGACGTCCTCGGTGATCCGGCCGTCGGCGATCCGCACCGTACGGTGCGTGCAGGACCGGGCCACAGCCAGGTCGTGGGTGACGACGACGAGGGTCTGGCCCTCGGCATGGAGGTCGGCGAGCAGCCTGCTGACGTCCTGTCCGGCGGCCGTGTCCAGGGCCCCGGTCGGTTCGTCGGCCAGGAGCAGCGCGGGCCGGTTCATCAACGCCCGGGCCACCGCGACGCGCTGCCGCTCACCGCCGGACAGCCGCCCCGGGTGGGCGCGGGCGTGACGGTCCACGCCGAGACCCTCCAGGAGCTCCGCCGCCCGCCGGCGTGCCTCGCCCTGGGCCATGCCCGCGAGACGCGCGGGCAGGACGACGTTGTCGATGACGGTCAGGTCGTCGAGCAGGTGGAAGAACTGGAAGACCATGCCGACCTTCGACCGCCGGTACAGCGCCGCTCCGGCTTCGCCCAGCCGGTCCACCCGCACCCCGTCCACGGTGACGGTTCCCGTGTCGGGGCGGTCCAGGCCCGCGATCAGATTGAGAAGGGTGGACTTGCCGCTGCCGGAAGGGCCGAGGACGGCGACGGCCTCGCCGGGCTGCACGGTCAGCGACACCTCGTGCAGAGCGGGCGGGCCGTCGTCGTATCGGCGGCTCACCTCGCGCAGTTCGATCACCGGCACGGTCATGAAGGACTCCTTGGATACGGCGAGTTGGCTGCGTGAACGCTAGGAGCGGCTCCGGGCCGCGCACGTCGCCCGACCGAACCCATTGCGGTACCGCGCTTGGATGAACCCCGGAAGCCTCATCCTTGCGATGTAGGCGGGGGGTGTAGTGGGGGCGGTGGAAATGACCGCCTGGACGGACTTCGCGGCTGCGCGCGACGGCGACAATGAACCGGTGACGGAACTGGGTACGAGGCTGGAGGGGCTGCGGGAAGCCGCCCGCCGGGCGCTTCTCGACTCCGGGCTCCCGAGCGGTCCACCTCTGCGGCCGACCCGGCGTGCCTGGCAGTTCGACGCGCTGGTGGCGCTGGTCCTCGGAATCACCACCGTCTACTACGGCATCGACAACGCGGGTGTCGTGGTCGTGCGGGAGATCGCACCGGGCGTCCGGCACGTCATGCCGCGCCCGTCCGGCCCCGGCGGCCTGGCCTTCATGGTGACCCTCGCGGTCATCGCCTCGGGCGCCTTGGCGCTGCGCCGCCGCTACCCGCTCGCCGTGCTGTGCGTCGTGACGGCCGCGACCCTGGCCACCCCGCAGAGCGTCATGCGGCTGACCTTCTACGCGTTCGTGATCGCGGTGTACAGCGCCGCCGTGTACAGCCCGTACCGGGTGGCGACCCTGGCGGCGCTGCCGCTGTCGGTCATCCTGGTCGGCACCACGGGGAGCTCGGTGACACCGATCGTCCCCAACGAGTACATCGCCCTGCTGATCCTGGTCCCGATGGCCGTGGCCGCCGTCGGCGTGCGGACCTGGAAACTCCGGACCGACGAGGGCCGCGCGCGGCTCTCCGCCCTGGAACGCGAACAGGCCGAGGCGCTGCGCCGGGCCGTCGAGCACGAACGGGCCAGGATCGCCCGCGAACTGCACGACGTCGTCACGCACAACGTCAGCGTGATGATCATCCAGGCGGGCGCGGCCCGTACGATCATGAAGTCCTCCCCCGAGCAGGCCGGCGAGGCGCTGCTCGCCGTCGAGGCGGGCGGGCGGGCGGCCATGACCGAACTGCGCCACGTCATGGGACTGCTCACCATGCCCGACGACGGCGAGGGGACGGACGCAGAAGCGGACCTGGCCGACACGGCGGCGGAGCTGGCCCCGCAACCGGGCCTGGACCAGCTGGAGACGCTGGTCGGACGGGTCCGGGACACCGGCCTGCCGGTCGGCCTGACCGTGACCGGCTCGCCCCGTCCCCTCCCGCCCGGACTCGAACTCGCCGCCTACCGCGTGGTCCAGGAAGCCCTGACCAACACCGTGAAGCATGCCTCCGGCGCCACCGCCGCCGTGACCGTCGAATACGGTCCGGAACGGCTCCGCGTGGAGGTCACCGACACGGGCGGAGACCGGGGTGCGGGCGCGGCCGCGGGAAGCGGCCGGGGCCTGATCGGCCTGCGCGAGCGACTCTCCGTCTACGGCGGAACCCTGAACACGGGCCGTCGCCTGACCGGCGGCTACCGTGTGGAGGCGCTGATCCCCTTGGAGGCACCGTGACCGAGCCGCTGCGCGTGCTCCTCGCCGACGACCAGACCCTGGTCCGCACGGGATTCCGCATGATCCTCGGCGCCGACGGCATCGACGTCGTCGCCGAGGCGACCGACGGAGCCGAAGCGGTCGAAGCGGTGCGCCGCACCCGTCCCGACGTGGTGCTGATGGACGTCCGCATGCCCGAGATGGACGGCCTGGAGGCCACCCGCCGCATCCTCACCGGCGCCCCCGGCGAACCCCGCGTCATCATCCTGACCACCTTCGACCTGGACCGGTACGTCTACGCGGCCCTGTCCGCCGGTGCCAGCGGCTTCCTCCTCAAGGACGTCACGCCCGAGCACCTGACCGCCGCCGTCCGCACGGTCCGTACCGGCGACGCCCTCCTCGCGCCCACCATCACCCGCCGACTCGTCCAGCGGTTCGCCCACCGCGACGGCGACACCGCGACTCTCCACCGCGACCTGGCCTCGCTCACCCCGCGCGAACTGGAGGTCCTCGGCCTGCTGGCCCGAGGCCTGAGCAACGCCGAACTCGCCACCCGCCTCCACTTGGCCGAGGCGACCGTCAAGACGCACGTCGCCCGCATCCTCGCCAAACTCGGCCTCCGCGACCGCGTCCAGGCCGTCATCGCCGCCTACGAAACAGGCCTGATCACCGCAGGCACCCACGAGCCGGTGCAACCGCCCGCCGAGCGGGCATAGGGCGGCGCGGAGACTCGACGTTCGGTGAGGCTCTTCCCCCTGACGTCAGCGGTCGCCGGCGAGGTCGAGGTCGCCGCTGCGGGGCTCGGTCGCGGCGTCCGTGGGGCGGGGGTGGCGCCAGGGGCGGGCGATCGGGTGGGAGACCGGCTGCCACCACGGGTCGTCCGGGACCTTGCCCGCCGGCTCGAAGGGCTGGCCCGGGCGCGGCAGGGCCACCGGCTGGCCGGCTTCGTCGGCGGCGTCCTTCGTCCACTCGCCCGGTTCCGCCCAGGCGTGCGGGGCCAGGTTGAAGGTGGCCCAGTGGATGGGGAGCAGGAGGCCGTGCGGGCGGCCGCCCTGGAGGTCGAGGTGGGCGCGGACGCCCTCCGCCGGGGTCATGTGGATGTCCGGCCAGAACTCCGAGTACGCGCCGATCTGGATCATGGTCACGTCGAAGGGGCCGTACGCCGCGCCGATGTCCTGGAAGCCGGGGAAGTAGCCGGTGTCGCCGCTGTGGTAGATCCGGTGCGTGGGGCCGGTCACGGCCCAGGAGGCCCACAGGGTGTGCTGCTGGTTGCGCAGGCCGCGGCCGCAGAAGTGGCGGGCCGGGGTCGCGGTGAGGGTCAGCTCGCCGACGGCCGTCGACTCGTGCCAGTCGAGCTCGCGCAGCCGGCTCGCCGGGACGCCCCAGCGCTCCAGGTGGGCGCCGACGCCGAGCGGGACCACGAACAGCGTGTCCGTGCCCGCCAGCGCCTTGATCGTGGGCAGGTCGAGGTGGTCGTAGTGGTCGTGGGAGATGACCACCGCGTCGACCGGGCCCAGCGCGGCGAGCGGGGCCGGGGCCGGGTGCAGCCGCTTCGGGCCGACGAACGCGAAGGGTGAGCAGCGCTCGCCCCAGACCGGGTCGAAGAGGACCCGGTGTCCGTCGATCTCGGCGAGGACGCTGGAGTGCCCCATCCAGGTGATCCGCAGCCCGGAGGCCGGGGGCGCGGCCAGGTCGGCGAGCGTGGTGGGGTGCACGGGGATCGTCCCGGTGGGCGCGCGGCGGACCCGCGACTCCTTGCGGAAGTAGATCTTCGCGAACTCGACGGTCGAGCCGGAGGGTCGGTGACGCGCGGCCACGGGGTTCTGGAACACACCGTCCGCGAAGTTCGGCGAACGGCGGATCCGGTCCATCCGTGCCCCCGCGGGATCGGCGCCGAAGGCCTCGGGCCGCAGCGAGCGCAGCCGGTCGCGCAGGGAGGGTGCGGAGTCAGCGCCGGTCACGGCACCTCCTGGGGTTCGGGATTCCATTATGGCCGGGCGGCGCGGGAAGCGGCCCGGGCGGCGCCCGCCGCGTACGACCGCCACCTGGGACAAGGTCGCGGGGGCCTGGGGAATTCCTGGCGGGGCAGGGCGCAGGCCGTCTTTCCGCAGGCCGGCGGGGCGGAAGGCAAGCGGCAAGCGGCAAAATCCCTGAGCCCTCGGCGGTGCTCAGTCCCTAGGATCGCGGGGTGGACGCGTACGAACAGCTGATGCACAGGCTTGAAGCGGCATGGACGACGCCGAGCAGCGCGGACACGCGGCAGCGTGCGTCGTGGGCTGAGGAGCTGAGCGACCTGCTGGAGTGGGGCTCGCTGCGGGACGGTGACGCCGAGCGAGTCGTCGGCCGGCTTGTTCAGGTGGCGGTGACCGACGGGGATCACGGGGTGCGGGAGTCCGCCTTGCACGCTGTGTCGAGTGCGGCGGGCCCGTACCAGATGCCGTACGCGGTCGTCGCACCGCTGGCCGCCCATGTCGATGCCGGTGTGCGCAGGGAAGCGGAGGAGGCGATCGCGGAGCTCCGCGACATCAGAAGCTGATCACCACGTCCTACTGCTTCCCGCTGCCTTGCGACGCGTGGATGATCATGACCGTGTCATGTGCTGTGTAGGGTGACGGCGTGGCGAGAGTCCGGTTGAGTGTGGCGGAGCGGCGGGAGGAGCTGCTGCGGGCCACGGTGGCGCAGATCGAGAGGCGGGGCTTCGCCGCTGTGCGGATCGCGGATGTGGCCGCCGAGCTCGGGGTGAGCAACGCGCTCGTGCTCTACCACTTCTCCACGAAGGAGAAGCTGCTGGCCGAGGCCTTCGCCCACGCCGCCGAGAGCGACCTCGCCCACCTGCGCAAGCTGCTCGGCCGACGCACCTCGGCCACCCGTCGGCTGCGCGCGGCGGTGCGCTGGTACGCGCCCACCGGGCAGGCCAAGGGCTGGCGGCTGTGGATCGACGGCTGGGCGGCTGCCCTGCGCGAACCCACCCTGCGGGAGGTCGCCGGGGACCTGGACCAGCGGTGGAAGGCGGAGCTGACCGCCGTGATCGCCGAGGGCGCCGCGGCCGGCGAGTTCGCCTGCCCGGACCCCGCCGCCGCGGCCTGGCGGCTGACCGCCTTCCTCGACGGGCTCGCCGTGCAGATGACCTCGTACGCCGGCTCCCTCTCCCGCGCCGCGATGCTGGAGTGGGCCGACCAGGCCCTCGCCCGCGAGCTGGGCCTGCCGGAGCCGGACACTCACTGACCCGATCCGCCGGATCAGGTCTCCACCAGCGGCCGGTACTGCTCCACCGGCACGTCGAAGGTCCAGGCGACGCCGGCCCGTGCGGTCCGGGTGTCCGGGGGGACGCGCAGCCAGTACGTGCGGTACGTGCCGTCCGGCTCGGGCGTGGAGTTGACGACCTCGACCATCGCCACGTCCTCGTCGTCCGGCAGCTCGATCCGCCACAGCACGCCGGTCTCGTCCCGGTTCACGGGGCGGGCGCCGGACTCGGCGAGGAAGCGGTCGTAGCCGTAGAACTCCAGCATCACGCGCCGCAGTTCCGCGTTCTCCTCGGTGCGTATCCGCTCCGGGGTGAGGCCGGCCAGCTGCTCGGGGAAGTCGGACGGGACGGGCATGCCGCGCCATGCGTACAGGGCGAAGCCGTCCGCGAAGGCGAGCGCCGGACCGTCGCCCCGGTCGAGCCGCCCCGCCTCGTCCCGGTGCAGTTCCACGGGGCGCTCGCAGACCACGGCGACGCGCTCGTACGGCCACCACCAGCCGGCGTGCGCCGCCACCTCGGCGACTCCGGCGAGCCGGTCGCCGCGCCCGTCGAAGGCGGCGAGCCAGGCCGCGTCGTGCTGGCCCAGCACCGCGTCGAGCAGCAGCAGCCGCGCCTCGTCCGGGCCCGGCGTGTCCGCCCCGTGGCCGGTCAGGATGCCCGCGCGGATGCGTTCCGTGAGCGCGCGGGTGGTCTCCCACAGCCGCGCGCCGGTCGCGGACCAGTGGGCGGCCCAGCCGGCGGGGCCCAGCTCGTCGTGGACGCGGCGCCGCTCCTCCGCCCAGGGGCGGGTGCGCACCTCGTCCCGTACCGAACGTCCCTTGTCCGTCAGCTCCTTCACCAGGGCCACGGCCGCGCGCGGCGAGTCCGCCCAGCGGATCTCCGACGGCTCGGCGAGTCCGGCGAGGCGGTAGGCGAGCCGGACGCCCGCCTCGGCGGCGGCCCGGTCGGCGGGCCCGGTCGCGGCGGCGATCGCCCGCCACCGGTCCACGCTCAGCAGTGTGTCGTTCATCCCTCGACTCCCCCTGTCAGTCCGCGACGACGCGGTACGCGCCCGGGACGTACTCCCGCTGCCGCACCACCCGGTACCAGCCCTTCGGCAGCACGATCGGGGCGTGCTCCTCGTGCACCAGGCGCCCGCCCTCGGGCAGTTCGAGCAGCAGCGGTCCCCACGGCCCCGGCTCCGTCACCAGCCGGCCCGGTCCCGGTATCGCGTGCGCGTGCCCCGTCACCTCGCCGAGCGCCAGCACGAGCCGCCCGCGCGCGTCCCGCGGCTCCCCCTGCGCCCGCTTCACGTGCGCCGGCACGGCGTCCTCCGCCGCGGGCACGAGCAGCACGTCTCCCTGCCGGTACATGGCTCTCCCCCTCCCGTCCGGCAGCACGGCACCCCGGACACACGTACGACGCTACGGGCAGGGTCTGACAACGCGTCTTTCGCCGGTCCGGACGTCGCTAGGATCAGCGCTCTCATGAGGGATGCGACAGGAATATCAGGCCGTCCCGCCGACGGACACAAGTTCGCGCTGACCTCCGACGAGGACGACAGCGACTTCTGGGGATCCGGTCACGGGGCCGAGGGGTTCTTCACGCCGCTGCCGGACGAGGAGGGCGCCCGCCGAGTTCGCCTCACAGGCTGCCTCCCGCAGGGTGGCCTGCTGAGGAGCGTCGACCGCGTCGGCAGTCGGCGTGCCGTGGCGGGGAACGCCTGGTTCGCGCTGCTCGACAACGGCGGGACCACCATGGGGTCCTACTTCGTCAACGATGTCACCGTCATCGACGTCGGACCCTCGGCCCCCGGTCTCGGTCTCGGTCTCGGTCTCGTCGACCTCACCGTGTCGCTGTGGTGCGAGGACGCCCTGGCCGGGTCGGAAAAGGTGTGGGACCTGATCAGGACGGGTCGCCTGGACCGCACCGGCATGTGGCACGAACTCACCCCGGAGGACAGGCGGGCGTGGCTGTCGGTGGCTCTGTGGTCGCGGCAGTACCAGCGCCGGGGAAGGCCCGACGAACCCGCAGGCCAGGTGTTCGTCCTGGACGGTCGGCACATCGTCGACCGGGACACCTTCTACTGCGCGATCGGCGAAGCCGTGAACGGGCCGTGCGGGTACTTCGGTTGGAACCTCGACGCCCTGGACGACTGCCTGAGAGGCGGCTGGGGCGCCACCCCTCCGTTCACCCTGCACTGGGACTTCTCGACCGAGGCCCGAGCACAGTTGGCGGGGAGCGTGTCCACGGGAGACGGCGACGCTTCGCTGTTCGACGTGCTCCTGGAGATCTTCGAGGAACGGGGCGTGGACGTCATCCTCCGGTGACTGCCGGTCGCGGGTGACGGGGGATGCGCGGGCCGATCGCTCCCCGCTGACCCCCGGCGCGCGTTGTCGCAGGGGCTTGGTACAACTGCTCGGGTCAGCCGCGTCAATGCCGTCCGCCGGGGAGCCGGTGTCTGGAGCACAGTCATGACCATTGGGTCGCATCTGGAGGAGCTGCGGGGGCTGCCCGTGTTCGAGTTCCCCGAGCCCGGCGGTACGGTTCCGCTGCCCGAGCCGGAGGCGGTGGCCTGGCGGCTGTCCGGGCCGACGTACCGGGACGGCGACGAGGAGGACTGGCCCGAGATCTTCGACCGGTTCCTGGCGACGGTCGACACCCGCCGGGTCCGCTCGCTGGTCGTCGGCGGCTGGGAGGACGCGTACGAGACCGACTCCTCGGCGATCGTCGCGCGCCTGATCGGCGCGAACAACAGGCTCACCGGCCTGGAGGCGCTCTTCATCGGCGACATGACGTTCGAGGACTGCGAGATCTCGTGGATCCAGCAGAGCGACGTGACGCCGCTGCTCGCCGCCTACCCCGGGCTGCGCAGCCTCGGGGTGCGGGGCGGGAGCAACCTCGCGTTCCCGCCCGTCTCGCACGCCTCCCTGGAGCACCTGGTCGTCGAGTCCGGCGGTCTCGGCGCGGACGTCGTGCGCGGCATCGCCGGCAGCGACCTGCCCGCCCTGAAGGACCTGGAACTGTGGCTCGGCACCGACCAGTACGGCGCGGACAGCGTGCCGGGCGACCTGGCGCCCCTGCTCGCCGGTACGCACGTCCCGGCCCTGCGCCGGCTCGCCCTGCGCAACAGCGTCATCCAGGACGAGATCGCCGAGGCCGTCTCGGGCGCCCCGGTCGTCGCCCGCCTGGAGCACGTGGACCTGTCGATGGGCACGCTCGGCGACATGGGCGCGGTGGCGCTGCTCGGCGGGCAGCCGCTCACGCACCTCGCCTCGCTGGACCTCTCGCACCACTACCTGTCCGAGGAGATGCAGGAGCGGATCCTCGCCGAACTCGCCCCGCACGGCGTCAAGGTCCTGATGGACGAGGCGCAGGAGGAGGAGGACTGGGGCGGCGGCGAGATGCACCGGTACGTCTCGGTCGGCGAATGACCGCCGCCCCGCGCCTCGTCGTCGTCGGCCACCCGGAGCACCGCCGCGTCGCGTACTTCCGCGCCGCGGTCCGGGCCGCCGGGCTGCCGGAGGCTCGGGTCGTGTCCTGGCTGGACGCGGTGCGGGGCACGGCGCGCTTCGCCGCGGGCGAGTCCGTACGGCTCGACTCGCCGGGCGAGGAGCCGGAGGTCGACCGGTTGCTGCGCGGGGTCACGGATCCGACCCGCGTGGAGGGCAGCGGCCGCTGGTACGCGCGGTTCACCGCGGCGGTCGCCGGTCTGGCCGCCTCGGCGGCCACGGCCGGCGCGGAGCTCGTCGACGATCCGGCCGAGCCGGCGGTGCTGTTCGACAAGCGGCTCACCCACGGCCGCCTGCGCGCGGCCGGCGTGCCCGTGCCCGATTCGCCGACCTCGGGGCCCGGTGCGCCCGTGCTCACGGGCTGGGCGGACGTACGGGCGCGGATGGCAGAGACCGGTATGCGGCGGGTGTTCGTGAAGCTCGCCCACGGCTCCTCCGCCTCCGGCGTGCTCGCGGTGGAGACGAACGGCGCCGGCCGCGTCCACGCCACCACCTCGGTCGAACGAGCCCCGGACGGACGGCTGTTCAATTCGTTGCGGGTGCGCCGCTACACCTCCGAGTCCGAGGTCGCCGCGATCGTCGACGCGCTCGCGCCCGACGGCCTGCACCTGGAGCGCTGGCTGCCCAAGGCGGCGCAGGGCGGCCGCAGCGCCGATCTGCGGGTGGTGGTGATCGACGGCCGGGCCACGCACGCCCTCGTCCGTACGAGCCGCTCGCCGCTCACCAACCTCCATCTGGGCGGCGCCCGGGGCGATCTGGACGCGGTCCGGACCGCCGTCGCCGCGGCCGGCGGCAGTTGGCCGGAGGTGCTCGGGGTGTGCGAGCGGGCCGCCGCCGCGTTCCCCGGCACCCGCTGCGTGGGCGTGGACCTGCTGCCCGCGACCGGCTGGCGGCGCTTCGCCGTCGGCGAGGTCAACGCCTTCGGCGACCTGCTGCCCGGGCTCACCGGCCTGCCCGGCAGCGGCGCCGAGGGCCTCGACACGTACGCGGCCCAGGTCGCCGCCCTGCTCCGTACCGGCCGTACCTCCCAGAAACGCCCGCCCGAGAACCGCACACCCCAGCGCCCCCCGCACCGCACCACCACAGGAACCACCCACCCATGACCGCACCAGCACCAGCACCAGCACCCGACATGAACGAGCTCGTGGGCAGCCACGACCTCCTGCTCGTCACGCTCGACACCCTCCGGTACGACGTGGCCGCCGAGCTCGCCGCGGCGGGCCGCATACCGAACCTCGCCCGGCATCTGCCCGGCGGCGCGTGGGAGCGGCGGCACGCCCCCGGCAGCTTCACCTACGCCTCCCACCAGGCGATGTTCGCCGGCTTCCTGCCCACCCCGGCCTCCCCCGGCCCGCATCCGAGGCTCTTCGCCGCCCGGTTCGCGGGCAGCGAGACCACCGCCGGCGGCACGTTCGTGTACGACACGCCGGACCTGGTCTCCGGTCTCGCGGCCGAGGGCTACCGCACGGTGTGCATCGGCGGTGTCGGCTTCTTCAACAAGCAGGGCGCGCTGGGCTCGGTGCTGCCCGGCCTGTTCCAGGAGAGCCACTGGGAGCCGGAGTTCGGCGTCGCCTCGCCCGCCTCCTTCGAGGCGCAGGTGGCCCGCGCGGAACAGGTCGTGGCCGGACTGCCGCGGGAGCGGCGGCTGTTCCTCTTCGTGAACGTGGCCGCGCTGCACCAGCCGAACTGGTTCCATCTGCCGGGCGCGACCCGGGAGTCGGGCGACTCCCGGGCCAGCCACGCGGCCGCGCTGGAGTACGTGGACCGGCACATCTGCCGCCTGTTCGCGGCGATGAGCAGCCGTCGCCGCTGCTTCGCGATCGTCTGCTCCGACCACGGCACGGCGTACGGCGAGGACGGCCACACCGGGCACCGCGTCGGCCACGAGACCGTGTGGACGGTGCCGTACGCGCAGTTCTTCCTGGACTCCCTGGAGGGACCGGCATGACGTCGACCGGCATGACGTCGACCGGCATGACGGACCAGGACCTGTCCCCCCGCCCGTACCAGAGCTACGTCTACGCCTACCCGCACAAGACGGCCTACCGGAAGCTCACCGACCGCCCCCGCCTGGCGGACGAGTGGGCCGGCGAGCCGAAGGACGCGCTCTCCCTCTACGCCCACATTCCGTTCTGCGAGGTCCGCTGCGGCTTCTGCAACCTGTTCACCCGGATCGGCGCCCCCGACGAGCTCACCACCCGGTACCTCGACGCGCTCGACCGGCAGGCGACGGCGGTCCGCGAGGCGCTGGGCGACGCCGAGCCCGTCCGGTTCGCCACGGCCGCGTTCGGCGGCGGCACCCCGACCTTCCTGACGGCCGCCGAACTGGAGCGGCTCTGCGACATCGCCGAGCAGCGGATGGGCGCCGATCTGCGCGCGGTGCCGCTGTCGGTGGAGTCCTCCCCCGCGACGGCGACCGCGGACCGGCTCGCGGTCCTCGTGGACCGGGGCGCGACCCGGCTGAGCCTGGGCGTGCAGAGCTTCGTCGAGGAGGAGGCGCGGGCGGCGGTGCGGCCGCAGCGCCGCTCCGACGTGGAGGCGGCGCTCGGCCGCATCCGGGACAGCGGGGTGCCGGTCCTCAACATCGACCTCATCTACGGCATCGACGGCCAGACGGAGCGGAGCTGGCGGCGGTCGCTGGACGCGGCGCTCGCCTGGCGGCCCGAGGAGCTGTACCTCTACCCGCTCTACGTCCGCCCGCTGACCCCGCTCCAGAAACGCGCGCACGCCTCCGACCGGGAGTGGGACGAGCAGCGGCTGCGGCTGTACCGGCACGGCCGCGACCACCTCCTCGCCCACGGCTACGAGCAGGTGTCCATGCGGATGTTCCGGCGTGCGGACGCCCCGCCGCAGGGCCCGGACGACTACGCCTGCCAGACGGACGGCATGATCGGGCTCGGCTGCGGCGCCCGCTCGTACACCTCCCGGCTCCACTACTCCTTCGACTACGCCGTCGGCATGGGCGAGATACGCACGATCATCGACGCGTACACCGCGACGGAGGACTTCTCCCGCGCCGAGGTCGGCCGCCGGGTCGACAAGAGCGAGGCGCGCCGCCGCCATCTGCTGCAGTCCCTGCTCCAGGCGGAGGGCCTGCGGCTGGAGGAGTACACGGAGCGGTTCGGGTCCTCGCCGTTCGCGGACTTCCCGGCCGAGCTGGCCCGGTTCGAGGACCGGGGCTGGCTGGACGGGGACGCCCCGGCGGGCCGGCTGCGGCTGTCGGCGCAGGGGCTGGCGTACTCGGACGGGCTCGGCCCCGAGCTGTTCTCGCCGGCGGTGCGGGCGGCCATGGCCGCGTACGAGCCGAAGTAGGGGCCGGGCATGGACCTGACGATCCTCTACCGCGGCCCGCTGTCCTCCTGCGACTACGACTGTCCGTACTGCCCGTTCGCCAAGCGCCGCGACAGCCGGGAGCAGCTGCGCGCGGACCGGGCCGCGCTGGAGCGGTTCACGGCCTGGGCGGAGGCGGCGGGACGGGACGGGGACCGGCTGAAGATCCTTTTCACGCCGTGGGGCGAGGGCCTGGTCCGTTCCTGGTACCGGCGCGCCCTCGTCGAGCTGTCGCGGCTGCCGCACGTGGAGCGGGTGGCGATCCAGACGAACCTGAGCTGCCGCACGGAGTGGCTGGCGCAGGCGGACCTGGAGTCGGCGGCGCTGTGGTGCACGTACCACCCGGGCCAGACGCCGTACGACCGCTTCCTGGCCAAGTGCCGCGACCTCGCGGACCGGGGCGTCCGGTTCAGCGTGGGCGTGGTCGGGCTGCCGGAGCACCTGGAGGAGGCCCGCCGGTTGCGCGCCGCGCTGCCGGACCACGTGTACCTGTGGGTGAACGCGGCGGAGGGGCGCACGTACACGGACGCGGAGGCCGGTCGGTGGACGGCCCTGGACCCGCTGTTCCCGTACAGCCGGTCGCCGCATCCCTCGGCCGGGCTGCCCTGCCGGACCGGCGAGTCGGTGGTCTCGGTGGACGGCGACGGCACGGTCCGGCGCTGCCATTTCGTCCGGGCCGAGCTGGGCAACCTGTACGACGGCTCGTACCGGGCGGCGCTGCGCCCCCGGGCCTGCCCGCTCGCGCGGTGCGACTGCCACATCGGGTACGTGCACCTGGAGACGCTGCCGCTGTACGACGTGTTCGCCGGCGGGGTCCTGGAACGGATCCCCGCCGGACATATCCCCGCCGGTCACATCCCCGCCGGACACCGGCCGCCCGTGGCCTGACCGCTGAAGCAGTCCGCCCCTGACCGCTACAGCGGCAGCAGGTCGGGCCGCTTGGCGGTCACGTGGTCGCCGGAGCTCTCCCCGCGCAGCCGGCGGCCGATCCAGGGGACCAGGTACTCGCGCGCCCACTGGATGTCGTCGCGGGTGACCTCCAGCGCGCCGCGCGGCGGCAGCGGCGGCCAGGGCTGGTCCGGGTCGGCCGGCACCGGCAGGCCGAGGACCTGGGCGGCGCGCAGCGCGACGCGGGTGTGCCCCTCGGGCGACAGGTGCAGCCGGTCGTCGTCCCAGGCCCGCCTGTCCTGCACGGACTTGAGCGACCACAGGTCCAGGACGGGGCAGCCGTACCGGTCGGCGACGGCGCGCACGTGGGCGGTGTAGGTGGCGATCTTGCCGCGCAGGTGCTTGAGCACCGGCACGCCCCGGGTGTCGAAGCCGGTGGTCACCATGACCGTGCCGACGGCGGAGGTGAGGTCGGCGACGGCGCGCTCGAAGCGTTCGGCCACGTCGTCGGGGTCGCTGCCGGGCCGGATGATGTCGTTGCCGCCGGCGCAGAACGTCACCAGGTCGGGGGCGAGCTCCTTGGCGCGCGGGACCTGTTCCGCCACGATCTGGTCGAGGAGCCTGCCGCGCACGGCGAGGTTCGCGTACCGGAACGCGTCGGGCTCGGGAAGCTGGTCGGCGAGCAGGACCGCGAGCCGGTCCGCCCAGCCGACGAAGGTCCCGTCGGGGGCGGGGTCGCCCACCCCCTCGGTGAAGCTGTCGCCGATCGCCGCGTACGACCCGAATGCGTCAATGTCTCTGGATCTCGAATCGTCTGCCACGGGACTGTATCTTTCCGTCCCGGTTGTGACCTACGCGACCGTAAGGAGGGGTTGACGCGGGGTGAGATACGCCACCGGTCAAGATCTTCCCAACTCGGAATAGGCCGGAGTACGCGGAGGCACGCCGAAGCACGCCGGAGGCCCGGCACGTGAGGTACGTGCCGGACCTCCGGGAGCCGCTGTCGGAGCGGTCGTCAGATCGAGACGCCGTGGCTGCGCAGGTAGGCCAGCGGGTCGACGTCCGAGCCGTAGCTCGGGCCGGTGCGGATCTCGAAGTGCAGGTGCGGGCCGCTGGAGTTGCCGGTCGAGCCGGACAGGCCGATCTGCTGGCCGCCGCGCACGGACTCGCCGGCCGAGACGGCGAGCGAGGAGAGGTGCGCGTACTGCGAGTAGGTGCCGTCCGCGTGCTGGATGACGACCTCGTTGCCGTACGCGCCGCCCCAGCCGGCGGAGACCACGGTGCCTGCGCCGACGGCGCGGACGTTGGTGCCGGAGGCGGCGATGAAGTCGACGCCGGTGTGGTAGCCGGAGGACCACATGGCGCCGGAGGCGCGGTACGGGGTGGAGACGCCGCCGTCGACCGGGGCGACCCAGCCGGACGCGGCTGCCGGGGCGGCGGTGCGCTCGGCGCTGCGGGAGCTGCGGGTCTCCTCGGCGGCCTTGGCCTTCGGGGCGGGCTTCGGCGCGGCCTTGCGCTCGGCCTTGGCGGCCGGCTTGGGCGCGGCGGCCTTGGCGGCGGGCTTGGCCGTGGACTTGGCGCCGAGGGTGAGCTTCATGCCCGGCAGGATCAGGGCCGGGTCGTCGCCGACGACCTGGCGGTTGTCGGCGTACAGCTTCTTCCAGCCGCCGGCGACGTCGTGCTCGTCGGCGATCTTGGAGAGGCAGTCGCCGCGGACGACCGAGTAGATCTTCGCCTTGGCCTTGGCCTTCGCCTTGACGACGGCGGTCTGCGGGGCGGCGGCCGGCTGGGCGGCGGCCACGGTGGCGACGCGCTCGGCGGCGGCCGGGGCGGCCTGCTCCGCGGCGTGCGCGCCGGTGGCGCCGAACAGCGGCAGGGCGACGACCGCGCCGCCCGCGCCGGCGGCGACGAAGCCGCGGGTCAGCGAATTGACCTTGGGACGGCGATGCTTACCCTTCGGGGGCATGGCGAATTCCTCTCCGTCGCCTGCGAGGTGAGCTGTCGGGTTCGGACTGGAGTTGTCCGGCCGCGCGCTGCGCGACTTCACCCCGAGCCGTCCTCCGGAGAGGAACGGCGTGTTACCTGGGTCCCCCGCTCCTGCCGTACGTGGGTGGGTGCGGAAATCCGGACGGTGGCAGGATTCGGCGGTCCGACCGGAGTGAGCGTGACGCTAGACGAGCCGAGTCGGCGGGAACAAGCCGCGCATTCCCCTGTGCATTCCTCGCCGGGGAATTCCGTTCGGAATTCCGGTCACCCTCCGTGGACGACGGATCTTCGTTTTCCTTTCCGGGCACGGCATTTGGAAAAGATGATCAGGCACGGACGGTCACGGTTATGACGCTGCTCACGCCCCGAAACCCATCTCCCCTGCAATCAGGGCGCGTTATCCCCAATCCCCCAATTCGGACAGACAGCGCATTACCGTCCAGGGGGGTGCGGCGCGAGGGACGGACCCTGGATGATTGCCCCGGGAACCGATCTCTTCCGGGAACCGACCCCTCTCCGCCACCGAGCACCAGGAGTACCCGTGACGCAGCAGACGCCGCAGGCCCCGCCGACCGAACCCGAGCTGACGGGGGTTCGCAACTTCCGTGACGTGGGCGGTCTGCCGACCGTGGACGGCCGGACCGTGGCCGCGGGCCGGCTCTTCCGCAGCGGACACCTCGCGCACGCCACCGAGGAGGACGCGGCGTTCCTGACGACCCTCGGACTGCACACGATCTTCGACTTCCGCAACGAGGCGGACCGGAAGTTCGAGGGCCTGGACGTCGAGCTGCCCGGCGTGCGCAACGTCCACATACCCCTGAACGACCCCGCAGACGGCAAGGAGTTCTGGAAGCTGGTGCGCTCGGGCGACCTCGCCCAGCTGCGGGAGATCCTCGGGCACGGCAGAGCGGCCGCCCGAATGTCCGATTCATACCGGAAGATGATTGTGCAGCGGACGGCCGAGCACAGCCGGATCGTGCACGCCCTGGCCGAGGACAGCGTCCCGGCTCTGATGCACTGCGCGGCGGGCAAGGACCGCGCCGGCCTGTCGATCGCGGTGTCGCTGCTCGCCGTCGGCGTCGAGCGCGAGGCCATAGAGGCCGACTACGTGAAGTCGAACGCGCCGCACCGCCGCTACAAGGTGCACCGCAGCTCCAGCGCCCCGGACGGGACGTCGCCCGAGGTCATGGAGCTGCTGAGCCCCCTGTTCGACGCCCGCCCGGAGTACCTGCGGGCCGCGTTCGCGCAGATGGAGGAGACGTACGGCTCGGTCGAGGGCTACCTCACCGAGGGGCTGAAGCTCTCGGCCGAGACCCGGGAGCGGCTGCGCGCCCGGCTGCTCACCGAGGCGTGACCGCCGTACGAGCCGCCCCCTACTGCTGGCCGCCCAGCGCGAAGAGCAGGTACAGGAAGCCCGCGAAGAGGTGGCCGGCGATCAGGTAGGCGAACAGGCGCAGCACCAGGCCCTTGGGGAACCTGCCGCCGCCGCGCTCCTCACCGGTGACGGCAGTCGACTTGTCGGACATGTCGGGAACCTCCGTGGGATTCAACGCCGGTGCGGGCTCGGGTCGCCGAGGCACAGCTCGGCGGCGGGGCTCTGCAGCAGCGTGTGGACGAACAGCAGGTCCGCGCCGTCGCGGGTGGCGGCGCCGATGCGGTGCGGGGTGAGCGAGTCGAAGTGCGCGCTGTCCCCCGGGTCGAGTACGTGCACGGCGTCGCCGAGGGCGAGCCGCACCCGGCCGTGCAGGACGTGGATCCACTCCTCGCCGGGGTGGACCCGCACGATGTCGGCCCGGGTGGCGTGCGGGACGTGCACCCGCAGCGCCTGGAGCGCCCGGCCGGCCCCGCCCGCCTGGTGGTACACCCAGCCGTCGGCCTCGACCGGCTCGGACCGGCCGGCCCGGACGATGGGGTCGTGTTCCGGGGGAACCTCGCCCAGGAGCGCGGAGACCGTCGTACCGTAGATGCGGGCGAGGGCCAGCAGCATCGGCAGCGAGGGCTGCCGGCGGCCCGTCTCGAGCCGGGACAGATGGGCCGGCGAGAGGCCGGCCCGCTGGGCGGCGGCCTCCAGGGTCAGTCCCCTGCGCCGGCGCAGTCCGCGCAGCTGCGGGGCGACGTCGGGCAGGGCCTCCGGGGCGGGCTCCCCGGGCAGGTGCTCGTGCTCCATGCCCCCATTCCGCCAGGATCTTGCCCCTGGGGCAACTTTCTTGCCTCAGGGGCAAAAAGCCGCGGGGACACCTCCCGGGCCGCGCCCTCAGCGCTGCGCCACCGCCTGCTTGACCAGCGTCTTCCCGAAGTCCCACATCAGTCCCCCGCCGGCGTGCGCCTCGTCCATGACCGCCGTGAAGGCCGTGACGAACCGGTCGACGTCGGCCTCGTCGAGGACCAGCGGCGGGATCAGCTTGATCACCTCCAGCCGGTCTCCGGACACCTGGGTGAGGATCCGGTGCCGCTGGAGCAGCGGGACGACGACCATCTGGGCGAAGAGCCCCTTCCGCGCCGCCTGGAGCATGGTCCAGCGGCTGCGCAGGCCCATGGACGAGGGCCGACCGAACTCGATGCCGATCATCAGCCCCCGGCCGCGGATCTCGTGCAGCAGCTCGTAGCGCGGCACCAGCTCCTCCAGCCGTGCCTTCAGCAGCCCGCCGACCCGCCGGACGTGCGCGACCGTGCCCTCCTGCTCCATCACGGACAGCACGGCGAGCCCGGCCGCCATGGCCTGGGCGTTGCCGCCGAAGCTGGCGGAGTGGACGAGGACCCGGTCCATCGACGAGTAGACCTTCTTGAAGATCCAGTCCCGGCCGAGGGTCGCGCCGACCGGCACGTACCCGCCGGACAGGGCCTTCGCCACGCAGACCAGGTCCGGTTCGACGCCCTCCTCGTGCTGGTACGCGTAGAAGTCGCCGGTCCGGCCGAGACCGGTCTGCACCTCGTCGGCGATCAGCAGCGCCTGGTGCCGGCGCAGCAGCTCCTGCGCGGCGCGCAGATAGCCGGGCGGGGCCTCGTGCACGCCCTTGCCCTGGATCGGCTCGACGATCAGCGCCGCCACGTCGCCGCGCCGCAGCTCGCGCTCCAGGGCGTCGAGGTCGCCGAGCGGGACCGCCGTGTCGGGCAGCAGCGGCGCGAAGCCGTCGCGGAAGCCGCGCTCGCCGTTGACGGAGAGCGATCCGGTGGTCAGTCCGTGGAAGGCGTGGTCGCAGTACAGCACCCTGGGCCGGCCGGTGGCGTACCGGGCGAACTTCAGGGCGGTCTCGACGGCCTCGGTGCCGCTGTTGCCGAAGAAGACCCGGTCCAGGTGCGGGCTGTGGCCGAGCAGCCGCTCGGCGAGCAGTCCCGGCAGCGGCGGGCAGTCGAACCGGGTCAGGTCGGCGAGCTGCGCGTCCAGGACGTCGTGGAGGGCCTTGCGGACCACCGGGTGGTGCCGGCCGAGGCCCATCACGCCGAAGCCGGCCAGCATGTCGAGGTGGTCGTTGCCCTCGGCGTCCCAGAAGTGCGCGCCCTCGGCCCGTTCGTAGACCCGGTCGAAGCCGATGGTGTGCAGCATCCGCGGCAGCTGGTGGTTGAGGTGCTTCGCGTGCAGCTCGTACCGCTCCGCGCCGCGCTCGGCGAGCAGCCGCCGCAGGTCGAAACCGCCGCTCCCACCGGGCTCGGCGGGCTCGCCGGTCCCGGCCGGCTCGCCGGTCGGTTCGTACGTCATGCCGGGTCCTCCTTGCCTGCGCGTGCCTCCCGGCCCGCGAGCGCGGCCCCGACCCGGCCGGCGATCTCCACGGGGGTGAGGCCGATCTCGGCCAGGACCTCCTTGCGGGAGGCGTGGGCGAGGAACTGCCCGGGGATGCCGAAGGTGCGCAGCGGCACGTCCACCCCGGCGTCCCGCAGCGCCTGGCCGACGGCGGCGCCGACGCCGCCGGTGCGGCAGTTGTCCTCGACGACCGCGACCAGCCGGTGCCCGGCGGCCAGCGGCGGCAGCGCCGGATCGACCGGCTTGACCCAGCGCGGGTCGACGACCGCGCAGCGCACGCCGGTGCCGGCGAGCAGCTCCGCCGCGCCGAGGCAGACGCCGGCCATCGCGCCGACGGCGACGAACAGCACCTCGGCGGCCTCGTCCCGGCGCAGGACGTCCATGCCGCCGATCCGGCCGAGCGCGGGCAGCGGCGCGCCGACGGCCTCCTTGGGGAAGCGCAGCAGCGTGGGGGCGTCGTCGACGTCGAGGGCCTCGCGCAGCTGGGCACGCAGCTGGTCGGCGTCGCGCGGGGCGGCGATCCTCAGGCCGGGCACGACCTGGAGGAGCGAGAGGTCCCACATGCCGTTGTGGGAGGGCCCGTCGTTGCCGGTGACGCCGGCCCGGTCCAGGACGAAGGTGACGCCGCACCTGTGCAGGGCCACGTCCATCAGGACCTGGTCGAAGGCGCGGTTGAGGAAGGTCGCGTAGACGGCGACGACCGGGTGGAGGCCGCCGGTGGCGAGGCCGGCCGCGGACACGGCGGCGTGCTGCTCGGCGATCCCGACGTCGAAGACCCGCTCGGGGAAGCGGGCGGCGAACTTCGTCAGGCCGACGGGGTGCAGCATGGCCGCCGTGAGGGCGACCACGTCGGGCCGTTCCTCCCCGGCCTCGGCGAGCGCGTCGCCGAAGACGGAGGTCCAGGACGGCCCGGCCGGCGGGCTCAGCGGCAGGCAGGTCCGCGGGTCCATCGCGCCGACCGCGTGGAACCGGTCGGCCTCGTCCTCCAGGGCGGGCCGGTAGCCGCGTCCCTTCTCGGTAATGCAGTGGACGAGGACGGGGCCGGTGAACCCCTTGGCGCGGCGCAGCGCGGATTCGACTGCCTCGATGTCGTGGCCGTCGACCGGTCCGACGTACTTCAGGCCGAGGTCCTCGAAGAGCCCCTGGGGCGCGAAGGCGTCCTTGAAGCCCTTCTTCGCGCCGTGCAGCGAGTCGTACAGCGGCCGGCCGACGACCGGGGTGCGTTCCAGGACGTCCTTGCCCCAGGACAGCAGCCGCTCGTAGCCGTCGGCGGTGCGCAGGGCCGCGAGGTGGCGGGCGAGCCCGCCGATGGTCGGCGCGTACGAGCGCTCGTTGTCGTTGACGACGATGACGAGCGGGCGGTCCTTGGCGGCGGCGATGTTGTTCAGGGCCTCCCAGGCCATGCCGCCGGTGAGCGCGCCGTCGCCGATGACGGCGACCACGTGGTGCGGGCGGCCGAGCAGCCGGCCGGCCTTGGCGAGGCCGTCGGCCCAGCCGAGGACGGTGGAGGCGTGCGAGTTCTCGATGACGTCGTGCTCGGACTCCTCGCGGGAGGGGTAGCCGGACAGGCCGCCCTTGCCGCGCAGCTTGGAGAAGTCCTGGCGGCCGGTGAGCAGTTTGTGCACGTAGCTCTGGTGGCCGGTGTCCCACAGGACCTTGTCCCGCGGGGAGTCGAAGACCCGGTGCAGGGCGAGGGAGAGCTCCACCACCCCCAGGTTGGGCCCCAGGTGGCCACCGGTCCTGGCCACCGCCTCGATGAGGAACGCGCGGATCTCCTCGGCGAGTTCGCCGAGTTGCGGGGCGGTGAGCGGCCTGAGGTCGCGCGGTCCCCTGATGGTCTCCAGAATCGTCATGCTCGGCCCCCTGTCGGATCCGGTCCGGCCCCCGCCCCGCCCGGCGCGCCGGTGCCCGCCGTGCCCGCGCTCACGACGTCACCCCCGGTTCTGGGAGACGGTCTCGCGGGCGGCGCGCAGGGACTCCTTGAGCGAGCCCATGGTGGCGAGGACGGCGGTGGGTTCGTAACCGCAGTGCGCCATGCAGTTGGCGCAGCGCGGGTCCTTGCCGCGCCCGTACGCGTCCCAGTCGGTGTCCTCGACGAGCTCGCGGTACGTGGGGACGTAGCCGTCGCTCATCAGGTAGCAGGGGCGCTGCCAGCCGAACAGGGAGTAGTTGGGGATCGCCCAGGCCGTGCAGGGGAAGTCGGCCTTGCCCTCCAGGAAGTCGAGGAAGAGCGGGGAGTGGTTGAGCCGCCAGCGGCGCCGGTTGCCGCCCGCGAAGGCCTTGCGGAACAGTTCCCGGGTCTGCTCGACGCCGAGGAAGTGCTCCTGGTCGGGGGCCTTCTCGTAGGCGTAGGCTGGCGAGATCATCATCTCGTCGACCTGGAGGTCGTCGTTGAGGTAGTTCAGCACCTCGATGACGGTCTGGGGGGTGTCGGTGTTGAAGAACGTCGAGTTGGTGGTCACCCGGAAACCGTGCCGCTTGGCCTCCTTGATCGCGGCGACCGCCTCGTCGAACACTCCTTCCTTGGCGACGGACTCGTCGTGCCGCTCGCGCAGCCCGTCGATGTGCACCGCGAAGGCGAAGTACGGGGAGGGGGTGAAGTTCTCCAGCTTCTTGCGCAGCAGCAGCGCATTGGTGCAAAGGAAGACGTACTTCTTGCGGGACACCAACTGGCGCACGATCTCGTGGATCTGAGGATGCATCAGCGGCTCGCCGCCCGCGATGGAGACCATGGGCGCGCCGGACTCGAGCACCGCGCCGACCGCCTGGGCGACGGGCATGCGCTGCTTGAGGACGCCCGCCGGGTGCTGGATCTTCCCGCAGCCCTCGCACTTCAGGTTGCAGGCGTACAGCGGCTCCAGTTCCACGATCAGCGGGAACTTGTCCCGCTTCCGGAGCTTCTGTTCGACGAGGTAGGTCCCGACGCGGAACGACTGACGGAGCGGCATGGCCATACTCGCTCACCTCCTGGGGAGCAGCAAAGAACGGTGCCATTCGAAGAATGCGGGCAGGACGGCACGAAGAACACGGAAGGCTGATATTCCCCCGCGTACCGTGCCGATCCGGACCAGCTCGTGCTCTGGAGCGTCCACGACCACCCGGACGGCCGCAACCGGACGCGGTCCGGCGGCCAGCGCGGTGTGCAGCGTGGCGGCGGACTCCATGTCGACCGCGATCGCGCCGCCGGCCAGCAGCTCGGCGCGCTCCTGGCCGCGTACGACGTGGTCGGAGCCGGTCAGCGGGCCGGTGTGCACGGTGCGCTCGGGCAGCGTCCGCACCAGCGCCTTGACCAGCAGCTCCGTGGCCGTGCAGGGCGTGGTGCCGGCCGGGCCCCGGGTCTCCTCGGCGACGACCAGGTCCCCGGGGTGCATCCCGGGGGCGAGGCCGGCACAGAAGCCGGAGGCGAGCACGGCGGCGTCGCGCCAGGGCTCCCGGTCCAGATGCCGGGCGACGGCGCGACGGGCGTGGACCGGGCCCATGCCGGTGCGCAGCACGGTCACCGGGCCGGCCGCGCCGCCGAGGCCGCCGCTGCGCAGGGCGAGCTGCTCGATGCCGAGCGCGCAGGCGATCAGCAGCGGCGGCGCGGAACCGGCCGGTACGGCGGCGGGCTCCGGTCCGCGGGGCATCAGCCCTCCCCGGCGTGGGCGGGCAGTCCGGCGGGTACGGGTTCGCCGTTGAGGTACCGGCCGAGCGCGGTGAGCGGGAAGACCTGCCGGTACAGGTGGTAATTGATGGAGAAGTCCCAGGGGAAGCCGGTGCCGGTGTAGTACGGCTCGTCCCAGGTGCCGTCCGCGCGCTGCGTCCGGGCGAGCCAGGCGACGCCGCGGCGGACCGCCTCGGTGTCCCGTTCCCCGGCGGCCAGCAGCGAGATCAGCGCCCAGGCGGTCTGCGAGGCGGTGGAGACGCCGCGGCCGATCCAGCCGCGGTCCCGGTACGAGCGGAGGTCCTCGCCCCAGCCGCCGTCCTCGTTCTGCACGGACTCCACCCAGGCGACGGCCCGGCGGAGCGCGGGGTGCGTCCCGGGCAGCCCGGCCGCGGCGAGCGCGGGGACCACGGAGGCGGTGCCGTACAGGTAGTTGACTCCCCAGCGGCCGAACCAGCCGCCGCAGACGTCCTGTTCGGCGAGGAGCCACTCGATGCCCCGGCGTGCGCTGGGGTGGTGGGCCTTGCCCTCGTAGCCGAGCACCTCGACGACGTGCGCGGTGACGTCGGCGGACGGCGGGTCGATCACCTCGCCGAAGTCGCAGAACGGCAGCCGGTTGGGGAAGGGGCTGGTGTTGTCGGCGTCGAAGGCGCCCCAGGCGCCGTTGCGCGACTGCATGCCGACGGTCCAGCGGGCGGCGCGGCGGACGGCGGCCTCGACGCGGGCGGGCTCGGGGTGCTTCACCCGGCGCAGGGCGAGGATCACCTCGGCCGTGTCGTCGATGTCCGGGTAGGTGTCGTTGTGGAACTCGAACGCCCAGCCGCCGGGGTCGAGCCGGGGCCGGCGGACGGCCCAGTCGCCCTTCTTCAGGACCTCCTCGCCGAGCATCCAGTCGACCGCCTTCACCAGGGCGGGGTGGTCGGGGGCGAGGCCGGCGTCGGCGAGCGCGATGGTGGCCAGGCAGGTGTCCCAGACCGGCGACTGGCAGGCCTCGATCATGCGGGAGCCGTCCTCGCGCCACACCGCGAACCGGTCGAGCGACTCCAGCCCGGCCCGGATCACCGGGTGCCGGAGGTCGTGGCCGAGGAGGTGCAGGGCGATCAGCGAGTACACGGCCGGGGGCTGGATGCCGCCCCAGCAGCCGTCGTTCTCCTGCCGTTCGACGATCCAGCGGGCGGCGGCGTTCATCGCCGCCCGGCGCAGCCGGCGCGGTGCGAAGCGGTGGTAGACGTGCAGCGCCTTGTCGATCCGCTGGAAGATCCCGTCCCAACTGCCGGCCGGGGCGAGCGGCTTGGGCGGGTTGGGCCGGGCCGGGTCGGTGTGCAGCTCGGTGAGCGCGAAGGGCGCGGGGCGCACGGGGCGCAGCGCGGAGACCACGCTGAGCGGCACGATGGTCTGCCGCGCCCAGCAGCCGAAGTCATAGATGTTCAGCGGGAACCAGGAGGGCAGGAAGATCAGCTCGGGCGGCACCTCGGGCAGGTCGTCCCACTTCCACCAGCCGAACAGGGCGAGCCAGATCCGGGTGAAGACCCGTGCGCCGGCGATGCCGCCGTGGGCGCGGATCCAGGCGGCGGCCCGCGCCATGTGCGGGTCCTCGGGGCGGTCCCCGGCGAGCCGGAGCGCCACGTACGCCTCGACGGTGGTGGACAGTTCGCCCGGTCCGCCGTGGAAGGTGGCCCAGGTGCCGTCCTCGCGCTGTTCTCCGCGGATGTACAGGGCGGCGGCGCGGGTGGTCCTCTCGTCCCCGATGCCCAGGAACTGACGGAGCAGCAGGTCCTCGGCGTCCATGGTGACGTTGGTCTCCAGGTCGCCCTTCCACCAGCCGGCGGCGTCCTGGCGGGCGAGGAGGTCGTCGATCGCGCGGCGCGCGGCGCGTGCCGCGGCGTCACGGACGTCGCCCGGTACGGGTGGTGCGTCGGTCGTTCGGCCGGCCTCGGCAGCACGGGGGTCCACGGCCCCGGCGCTTCCGTCGGTCGTCGCTGTCATGGCGTCCCCTTCGTGCAGTCGGTTGCTTCTGCTTCTTCGGGTCTGCCGTCGGCCGGCGCCGGGTGGCGCCGGCCGGCGACCGCGCACTCATATCTGGGTGATGATGATCATCTCTTCCGTACGACGACGAAGTCGGCGAGCGCGACGAGCTGTTCGCGCACCCGCTCGGGCATGTCCACCTCGTGCAGGGCCTCGACGGCGACGGCGTGCTGGCGGCGGGCCTCCTGGGAGGTCCACTCGCGGCCTCCGGCCTCCTCGATGAGGGCGGCGCGGGCGGCGAACTCGGCCTCGGAGAACGAGTCGAAGTCGGTGCTCTTCGCGTCGGCGGCGAGCAGCGTCCCGAGCCGCTCGGACGCCGGGCCGCCGGCAGCGAGGGCGGCCACCACCGGCAGCGACTTCTTGCGCTGGCGCAGGTCGCTCCAGGTCTGCTTGCCGGTGGACTCCGGGTCGCCCCAGATGCCGAGCAGGTCGTCCACGGCCTGGAAGGCCAGGCCCAGGTGGTAGCCGTACTCCTCCAGCTTGTCGGCGGTGCGGTCGTCGGCGCCGCCGAGCACCGCGCCGATGGAGACGGCGCAGGCCAGCAGCGCGCCGGTCTTGTTGCCCTCCATCGTCAGGCACTCCTCGACCGTCACCCGCTCGCGGTGCTCGTAGGAGATGTCCTGCGCCTGCCCGTCGATCAGCTTGCGGGTGGCGGTGGTGAGCCGGCGGGTGGCGCGGCCGGCCTCGACGGTGCCGAGTTCGAGCAGCAGCTCGTTGGCGAGCGCGAACAGCGCGTCGCCGACGAGGATCGCCTGCGCGGGGCCGTGCACCTTCCAGACGGTGTCGCGGTGCCGGCGCTGCTCGTCGCCGTCCATCAGGTCGTCGTGCAGCAGCGAGAAGTTGTGCACCAGCTCGACCGCGACGGCGCCGGGGATGCCGACCTCCGCCGGTGCGCCGGCCGCCTCGGCGGAGATCAGCGCGAGCGCGGGGCGCACGGCCTTGCCGCTGTCGGCGTCCGTGGGGTTGCCGTGCGCGTCGATCCAGCCGAAGTGGTAGGCGGCGACGGTGTCCATGGGCGGGGCGAGGCGGTCGACGGCCGCCCGCAGCACGGGGGTGGACAGGGTCCGCCCCCGCTCCAGAAGTGCGGTCACGTCCGCGGTGTCGACAACCGGGTTGCCCGGGCGCACAGTCGGCACGGTCTCTCCTCTTGTTCCGGTACTCACGCTCATACCGCCTCCTGCAGCGGGTGTTCATGGCGGCGGCCGAGGTCCGAGAGCGCCGCGCCGGCGGCGCTGAAGCCGCTGCGCACGGCACCCTCCATGGTTGCGGGCCAGCCGGTGTCCGTCCACGCGCCGGCCAGTGCGAGGCCGGGTGCGGACGTACGGGCGCCGGGGCGGAGCCGACCGACGCCCGGGGTGGGCGCGAACGTGGCCGTCCGCTCCCGGGTGACGAAGAAGTCCCGTACGCCGGCGCCGCGGGCGGCCGGCAACAGGCGTTCCAGCTCCGGAAGATACCGTTCCCGCAGGGTGGCCACGGGTTCGTCGATCTCGGCCTGCGCGGCGGACTGCGAGACGGCCAGGTATTGGCCGCCCGCCCGTCGCCCGCCACCACCCTTGTTCGAGGGCCCTTCGGGCCCGCCCCCCGACAGCAGCCCCGAGGAGTCGGTCCGGTCGAAGACCCACTGCACCGGCGAGCCGAGCGTGGTGAAGAAGGGCCGCCTGAGCACCTTGCGGTCGTAGACGACGTGGAGGTTGAGGATCGGCGCGGTGCCGATGTCGAGCAGCCGGTCGGGGTCGTCGAGGGCGCCCTCGGGCAGCAGGCCGTGCGCCTCGCGCTGCGGGACGGCGAGGACGACGGCGTCGGCGTCGTACGTCTCGCTCTCGGTGCGGACGGTCCAGCGGCCGTCGTCGGTGCGGGCGATCCGCTCCGCCTTGGTGCGCAGTTCGGTGCGGACGCCGCGGGCGTCGAGGGCCTTGCGGGCGCGGGTGTCGTGGAGTTCGCCGAGGGGCACGTGGGCCCAGCCGATGTCGGCGGCGCCCGGCTCGGAGAGCAGCCCGGTCTTGAAGACCATCGCGGCCAGGCCCATGGACGCTTCGGGGGCGGGGGCGTTGAGGGTGGGGATCCCGACGAGGTCCCACAGGGCCTCGACGGCGCGCCGCGACTGGCCGTGCCGGCCGAGCCAGGTGGCGAAATCGATGCCGTCCAGGGCCGGGTCGGCGGGGTCGAGCTTCCGCAGCGCGAGCGCGGCCCGGGCCACGCCGAGCCGTTCGGCCGGCGACAGGTGCGGGTACGTGGCGAGGCTGCCGGCGAGGTGCAGCGGCACCGGCAGGGCGGTGCGGCGCAGCCGGCCGAGCCGGGGGCCGCGGGGGTGGGCGACGTCGAGGACGGGCACGTCCAGCCGCTTCTGCAGCGGGGCGAGCCGGGCTCCCTCGACCTGGTCGAGGAACCAGCGGTAGGCGGTGCAGCAGCGCAGGTAGACGTGCTGGCCATTGTCGACGGTCAGCTCGCCGCGCCGGAAGGAGAACGCCAGCCCGCCGAGCCGGGGCCGGCCTTCGAGCAGCGTGACCCGCGCCCCGGAGTCGGCGAGCCGCAGGGCGGCGGTGATCCCGGCGAGCCCCCCGCCGACGACGACGGCATGCGGCCGCGCTCCGCCGGACGACCACGCGGCATCCGGCCGGGAGTCGCCTGCCGGGCGCATGCCGGACGGCTGCGAGCCGTTCACCGACACCACGACGGCCGGCCGCGAGCCACCGCCCGATCCCGGCGCGGACGACCGCGAGCCGTTCACCGACGCCGCCGCGGACGGCCGGGAATCGCCGGCCGGGCCCGCGGCAGCAGGCCGGGAGCCGTTCACCGTTGCCGCCACGGACGCCCGCCGGTCATCCGCCGGTCCCGGCGCGGACGACCGCGAGCCGTTCACCGACGCCGCCGCGGGGACGGGGGTGTTCTCGTCGTTCATGCGGTGCCTTCCCCTCGGTCCGGCGTCGAGGGGGACGTGGCGGAGTCCGGGCGGGGCGTCCCGCCGTCGGTCCACGGTCCCGCGGCCGCGCGCACGCGGGCGCGGGGTTCGCCGAATCGGCTCACTTGTTCCACCGACCTCACACGCGCCTCCTCACGGTGCGCCGGGAGACGTGCCGGGCGTCCAGGCCGGACAGGCCGCGCACGGCGACGTACGCCTTCTCCGGGCCGGGCAGCGAGACCCGGCCGCGCAGCACCGCGCCGGGTTCGCGCTCGATCCGGTCGAGCAGCCGGCGGTAGATCCCGGCCATGGCCGCCACGCAGGCCCCGCTGCGCCGGTCGAGCAGCGGCAGCAGCCGGTAGCCCTCGGCGAACAGGGCGCGGGCGCGCCGGACTTCGTAGTGCACGAGACCGGCGAAGTCGGCCCCCGCCGGCGGCGCGGCGGCGGGGAAGCCGTCGGTGCAGCCGAACTTGGCGAGGTCGTCGGCGGGCAGGTAGACCCGCCCGTTGCCGGCGTCCTCGCGGACGTCCCGCAGGATGTTGGTGAGCTGGAGCGCGAGCCCCAGCGTGTCGGCGTACTCAGGGGCGCGCTCGGCGCCGGGCGCGCCGGGCTGGGTGCCGAAGACGCCCAGCGAGAGCCGGCCGATGGCGCCCGCGACGCAGCGGCAGTAGACCTTGAGGTGGTCCCAGGTCTCGTACGTCTCGCCGCGCACGTCCATGAGGACGCCGTCGATGAGCTCGTCGAGGCCCTCCAGCGGGATCGGGAAGCGCTCGGCGGCGTCGGCGAGGGCGACGGCCACCGGGTCGGTGTCGTCCTGCTCGACCACGCCCTTGCGGATCCGCTCCAGGACCCCGCGGGTGGCTTCCAGGCGCTCGCGCTTGGCCTCGGGCGGGAGGTCGCCGTCACCGATGTCGTCGACCCGCCGGGAGAAGGCGTACAGGGCCGACATGGCCTGGCGCTTCTCCGTCGGCAGCAGCCGGATCCCGTACGCGAAGTTGCGGGCCTGCTGTCCGGTGACGGTCTCGCAGTAGCTGTAGGCGGCCCGCACCGGCGCGGACAGCTCGCTGTGCTGCTCCACGGCCGGGCTCACCTCTCTCTCCGCGCCCCGAGCAGGACCCGGGCCACCGCGCGGGCCAGCACCGGACGGCTCGCCCGGGGCGGGCCGGCCAGGACGTCGAAGCCGGCCGCGCCGATCGCGTCCAGGGCTGCGTGCCCGCCGCCGGCGAAGCCGGCCAGCAGCAGCCGGAGCCGGCCGTGCACGCTGCCGATCAGCGGGGCCCCTTCGTCGAGCAGGTCGCGGGCGCGGGCGGCCTCGAAGGCGATCAGGCTGCGCACGGAGGCGTTCGCGGTGGGCCGGGCCAGGTCGTCCTCGGTGACGTGGAAGCGCTTGAGGTCCTCGGCGGGCAGGTAGATCCGGTCCCGGCCGAGATCCTCGGCGACGTCCTGGAGGTGCTCGACGAGCTGCAGGGCGGTGCAGATCGCGTCGGAGCGGCGCAGCCGCTCGGGGGTGGCGGTGCCGGTGAGGGCGAGCACCAGCCGGCCGACGGGGTTGGCGGAGAGCGCGCAGTAGGCGGCGAGGTCGTCGTACGTCTCGTAACGGCGGACGATCTGGTCCTGCCGGTTCGCCTCGATCAGGCCGAGGAACGGGCCGGGGGTGAGGGAGCGGCGCCGTACGGTCGGCTGGAGGGCCCGGAGCAACGGGTGCTGCGGGGTGCCCTCGAAGACCCGCATGAGGTCGGCCTCGAAGGCGTCGAGCAGGGCCACCGGGTCGTCGGCGTACTCGGGGTCGACGCCGAGGTGGCGGGCGTCGTCGCCGCCGAGGGCGAGGTCGCCGTCGCCGATGTCGTCGACGAGACGGGCGTAGCCGTAGACGGCCATGAGGTCGTCGCGCCAGGCGCGGGGCAGGAAGAACGGGGCCACGGGGAAGTTCTCGTGCGCCGCCTTGGCGAGTGTGGTGCGCGTGGAGGCGTCGGGGCGCACCTGCCCGGCTCCCGTCACTGCGGGCTTCCCGACGCGGGGACGGCCATACCCTCGCAGAGCTGGAGATCATCCGTCATTGCCGTCACATCTCCGTTCTACACTGCCGACCCAATACATCCTATTTCGGACACGCCGCCGGTCCTCGCCGTGAAGCGGCACCCCGCGGGGCACCTCGGGACGTATCACCTCACTTGCCGTGAATCAGCACCGCTACAGCTTACGTTGTACAACGCGGGACGCCTCGTCGGGGTGCACGACGCAGCAGGTCGGGGGCACGGGGTCGTGCCAACCGCCCCGTCCACGGCGGAACTTGACGCGCACACGGCCGCCGTTACCCGTTCGTGACCGCCCGTCGGCCGGTCACGGCCCCTCAGCCGGCCCGCACTCCGGAGAGCACCATCGCCAGCGTCCGCTCCACGACCCCGTCCCGGCGCGGGGCCGGCAACCGCCGCAGCGGGCCGTCCACCAGCAGCAGGGACAGCCCGTGGACGGCGGACCAGGCCGCCGCCCGGACGTCCGGAGCGGGCCGCCGGGGCACCGGGCCGGCCGCGGCCAGGGCCGCCAGGGCCTCGTCGAGCAGGGCGAACGCCCGTACCTCGGGCTCCTCGGCCGGCTCCCCCGCCTCCGGGAGCCAGCCCATGGCGCACGGCGGGCGCGGGGTGCAGAAGGCCGCCCGGTACAGCCCCGGCTCGGCGAGCGCGAAGGCGACGTAGCCGCGGACCAGGGCGGCGAGCCGGCGCTCGGCCGCGAGGACCGGGTCGTCCGAGCCGGGATCCCGGCCGGCGGCGCGCTCCATGGCCTCGGCGAGCGCCTCCTGCGCGTGGCGCTTCACGGCGCCGAGGAGCTCGCCCTGCCCGTCGAAGTGACGGTAGGCCGCGGTGGGCGAGACACCGACCCGGCGGGCCGCCTCACGCAGCACGACCCGCTCGGGGCCGCCGTCCGCGGCGAGGTCGACGGCGGCGTCGACCAGCGCGTTCCGCAGATCGCCGTGGTGATAGGACTTGCCCGCCGGGTTCGCAGCCATGGGCTCATCCTGCCCGATGTTGACCGCATGAACATTCCGGTCATGGTGTCACCATCCGGTGCGTCACCCGTGCGGGGAGCGGCGTGCGCGGGCCCCCGCCGGTTCGCTCCCGGCGGGGGCCCGCGGCGCGCTACTTCCCCGTCTCGCGCTCGTACGCCTTGAGCACCTCTTCGGTGGGCCCGTCCATCAGCAGCTCGCCCTTCTCCAGCCACAGGACGCGGTTGCAGGTGTCCCGGATGGACTTGTTGCTGTGGCTGACCAGGAAGACCGTGCCGGCCTCCTTGCGCAGCTCGCGGATGCGCTCCTCCGAGCGGATCCGGAACTTGCTGTCGCCGGTGGCCAGCGCCTCGTCGATCATGAGGACGTCGTGGTCCTTGGCGGCCGCGATGGAGAAGCGGAGCCGGGCGCCCATGCCGGAGGAGTACGTCCGCATCGGCAGGGTGATGAAGTCGCCCTTCTCGTTGATGCCGGAGAAGTCGACGATGCCCTGGTAGCGGGCCTTGATCTCCTCCTTGCTCATGCCCATCGCCAGACCGCCGAGGATCACGTTCCGCTCACCGGTCAGGTCGTTCATCAGGGCCGCGTTGACGCCGAGCAGCGAGGGCTGGCCGTCGGTGTAGACCTTGCCGCTCTCGGTGGGCAGCAGACCGGCGATGGCCCGCAGCAGCGTCGACTTGCCGGAACCGTTGGTCCCGATCAGGCCGATGGCCTCGCCGCGGTACGCGGTGAAGGACACGCCGCGCACGGCGTGCACCTTGCGGACGCCCCGCTCCTCGCGCTTGCCGCGGCCGATCATCCGGCTGAGCGCGGCGGTGGCGCTGCCCTTGCCGCCCGCGCCCCCGTTGACCCGGTAGACGATGTGGACGTCGTCCGCGATGACGGTGGGAACCCGTCCCTGGTTGCTGTCAGCCACGGCCGTACCTCTCCTCGGCCTTCCAGAAGTACACGAAGCCGACCACGCCGACCACCACGGACCAGGCCAGGGCGGCGAACCAGACGTGGGACGGCAGGTTCTCCGAGCCGTATCCGTCGATCAGGGCGAAGCGGACCAGGTCCATGAAGACCGCCGCCGGGTTGTACATGAGGATGTCCGCGATCCAGGCCGGCTTGTCCTGCAGCATGATCGGGATCGAGAACATGACGCCGGAGGCGTACATCCACGTCCGCATGATGAAGGGCATCAGCTGCGCCAGGTCGGGCGTCTTCGAGCCCATCCGCGCCATGATCAGCGCGAGCCCGGTGTTGAACACGAACTGCAGCGCCAGCGCCGGCAGCACCAGCAGCCAGCTCAGGCTCGGGTAGCTGCCGAAGCCGACGGCCACCGCGACCAGCACGATCATCGAGAACAGCAGCTGCTGGAGCTGCTGCAGCGCGAACGAGATGGGCAGCGAGGCGCGCGGGAAGTGCAGCGCCCGGACCAGGCCCAGGTTGTTGGAGATCGCGCGGACACCCGCCATCACCGAGGACTGGGTGAACGTGAACACGAACACGCCGGTCACCAGGAAGGGGATGTACACCTCCTTGGGCATGCCCCGGCTGGCGTTCAGGATCAGCCCGAAGATCAGGTAGTAGACCAGCGCGTTGAGCAGCGGCGTCACCACCTGCCACAGCTGCCCCAGCTTGGCCTGGCTGTACTGGGCCGTCAGCTTCGCCTGGGAGAACGCCAGGATGAAGTGGCGCCGGCCCCAGAGCTGGCGGACGTACTCGGACAGGCTCGGCCGGGCACCGCTCACCGCGAGGCCGTACTTGGCGGCCAGCTCCGCCGGGGAGAGGCCGTCGTCGGCGGACGGCGGGACGGTCGTCACGATCGCACCGTCGTGGGTTGTGTCACTCACAGGAGGAAACTTTCGTGTTCAAGATGCGCGCGTGTCAGATGACGGGAGGGCGGCCCAGTCTGGTCAACCGCCACACCGTACGCCACTTCATGGGACGGCGGGGACCGCACGGGGTGGTCCAGCCCGCCTTGAAACCGCCGAACCACGCCTTCAGCCCGGCCGCCGACGGCCTCCGGGCCAGGGTCAGCAGCAGCCAGATGCCGAGGTACAGCGGGATCAGGGGGGCGGGCAGGTTCCGCCGTGCCAGCCAGACCCGGTTCCGCGCCACGTTGAAGTGGTACGAGGCGTGCCGGGAGGGCGGCGTGGTGGGGTGGTGCAGCACCATGTCGGAGCGGTAGTCGATCATCCAGCCGGCGTCCAGCGCCCGCCAGGCGAGATCGGTCTCCTCGTGGGCGTAGAAGAACTCGGCCGGCAGCCCGCCGACCTCGGCCATGACCTTGGTCCGCACCGCGTTGGCGCCGCCGAGGAAGGTGGTCACCCGCGAGGAGCGCATCGGGTCCGAGGCGCGCAGCCGGGGCACGTGCCGCCGCTGGGTGAGGCCGGTCTCCGGGTCGGCGATCCGGAAGCTGACGATGCCCAGCTTCGGGTCGGCGGTGAACGCCTGGCGGACCAGCTCGGCGGTGTCGGTGTTGGGCAGCAGGCCGTCGTCGTCGAGGAAGAGCAGCACGTCCACGTCGGTGCCGCCGGGGCCGAAGGCCTCGATGCCGACGTTGCGGCCGCCGGGGATGCCGAGGTTCTCGGGCAGGTCGATGGTCCGCACGCCCTCGGGCACACCGGTGACGGGCGCGCCGTTGCCGACGACGACGACCTCGATCGGCTCGCCCTCCTGGCGGGCCACCGAGTCGAGCAGGGCGCGCAGGTCGTCGGGGCGGTTGCCCATGGTGATGACGACGGCGCCGAGCTTCAGCGGCTTGCTCGCGGTCTGCTTGCTCATCGTCGTGGCCCTCACTTCAGCCTGCTCGACGCCAGGACCGACACCAGGTGCAGGACGGTCTGGAGCAGCGCGATGCCGGCCAGGACCGCCACGCCCAGGCGGGAGAAGTACAGGTCGCCGCGCACCTGGTCGGCGATCGCGAGGACCAGGATCAGCAGGGACGCCTCGATGCCCAGGATCAGCCGGTGGAACTTCAGCGCGGCCGCGGCGCGCCGGGCCAGGGCCATGCCCGAGGAGCGGATCTCCGAGGCGGCCTCCTTGACCGGCGCCATCCCGGCCTGGTGGCGGGCGACGCCGACGAGGTCGGTCTCGGCCTTGATGAGGATCGCGCCGAGCGCGGCGAGGGTGCCGAGGAAGGCCCACAGCCAGTCGATCCGGCCCGAGCCCCACAGGTCCGCGGCGCGCAGGCCGAAGCCGGTGAGCACGGCCGCGTCGCACAGGTACGCGCCGACCCGGTCCAGGTACACGCCGGAGAGCGAGTACTGCTTCTTCCAGCGGGCGACCTCGCCGTCGACGCAGTCGAGCAGCAGGTACAGCTGGACCGCGACGACGCCGAGCACCGCGCCCCAGATCCCCGGGATCAGCAGCGCCGGCGCGGCGAGCACGCCGCAGACGGTCATCACGTAGGTCAGCTGGTTCGGCGTGACCTTGGTGGTGACCAGGAGGCGGGTGATGCGCAGCGAGATCTCGCGCATGTACAGGCGGCCGCCCCAGTGCTCTCCGCTGCGCCGGTCCTTCACACCCGCCGGGTGCACGACCGGGCGGAGTTCAGCTACGGATGGTCTTGGCATAGTCGGCGTACGCGTCCCTGATCTGGTCGTCGGTGAGGTCGAGGTGCTCGAGGATGGTGAAGCGTCCGGGGCGGGTCCGCGGCGCGTACCCGACGGCGGCGACGAACTCGTCCACGGAGAAGCCGATCTCCTCGGGCAGGACGGGCAGGCCGTGCCGGCGGAGCACCTCGGCGAACAGGCCGGAATCCTCCGCGGCCCCGCGCAGGTGCATCGCGAAGGCGGCGCCGAGGCCGACCTGCTCGCCGTGCGCGGCGGAGCGCTCGGGATACAGCAGGTCGAAGGCGTGGCTGATCTCGTGGCAGGCGCCGGACGAGGGCCGGGAGTCGCCGGAGATCGACATGGCGATGCCGGAGAGCACCAGGCCCTCGGACAGGACGGTGAGGAACTCGTCGTCGCCGACGCCGCCGGGGTGCCGGAGCACCGCCTCGCCGGCGGTGCGGGCCATGGCGGCGGCGAGGCCGTCCACCGGCTCCCCGTTGACCTGGTGGGACAGCTCCCAGTCGGCGATGGCGGAGATGTTGGAGATCGCGTCGCCGATGCCGGAGCGGATGAACCGGGCCGGGGCGTTCCGGATGACGTCGAGGTCGATCACCATCGCGATCGGGGTGGGCACGCCGTAGGAGCCGCGCCCGTTGTCGTTGTCCAGGATGGACACCGGGGAGCACAGCCCGTCGTGCGACAGGTTGGTCGCGACGGCGACCATGGGCAGGCCGACGCGGGCCGCGGCGTACTTGGCGACGTCGATGATCTTGCCGCCGCCGAGGCCGACCACGGCGTCGTACCGCTTGCCCTTGATGTCGTCGGCCAGTTTGACGGCGGAGTCGATGGTTCCGTCGCAGACCTCGTACCAGTCGGCGCCGGGCAGGTCGGGGGCGAGCCGCTCGCGCAGCTTCTGGCCCGAGCCGCCGCTGACGGCGAAGGCCAGCGTGCCGGAGGCGGAGATCCGCTGGTCGGCCAGGAGGCCGGCCAGGCCGTTCATCGCGCCCCGGCGGATGTCGACGACGACCGGCGAGGGGATGAGCCGGGTCAGTACTGGCACGCGATCTCACGGCCCTTCGCGAGGTCGTCGTGGTTGTCGATCTCGACCCACGACACTTCGCCGATGGGGGCCACGTCGATGGTGAAGCCGCGGTCGACGAGCTCCTGGTAGCCGTCCTCGTAGTAGAGGTCGGGGTCGCGCTCGAAGGTGACCTTCAGGGCGTCGGCGAGCTGCTCGGCGGCCTCGGGCTCGATCAGGGTGACGCCGATGTACTCGCCGGTCGCGGTGGCCGGGTCCATCAGCTTGGTGATCCGCCGCACGCCCTGCCCGTCGGCGGTGATGACCTTCATCTCCTCGTCGGCGAGCTTCTTCACCGTGTCGAGGGCGAGGATGATCTTCTGGCCGTCGCCGCGGGCGGCGAGCAGGGTCTTCTCGACGGAGACCGGGTGCACGGTGTCGCCGTTGGCGAGGATCACGCCCTGCTTCAGGACGTCACGGGCGCACCAGAGGGAGTAGGCGTTGTTCCACTCCTCGGCCTTGTCGTTGTCGATCAGGGTGATCTTGAGGCCGTACTTCGCCTCCAGCGCCTCCCTGCGCGCGTACACGGCCTCCTTGCGGTAGCCGACGACGATCGCGACCTCGGTGAGGCCGACCTCGGCGAAGTTGCCGAGGGTGAGGTCGAGGACGGTGGTGTCGCCGTCGACAGGCACGAGGGCCTTCGGGAGCGTGTCGGTGTAGGGACGCAGACGCCGTCCTGCACCGGCTGCCAGTACGAGGCCGATCATGCGGTTTCTCCTTCGTCGTGTACGGCGGGTGCTCCGGAGGACACCCAGAAGCGGATGGACTCCACGAGCACCACGAGCGCCACGGCTGCCGCGAGGGCGGCGAGCGCCTTGGTGAAGTCGTCGCCGGAGGCCGCCGTGAGGGCGGCGAGCACGGTAACCAGGAGCGTGCGGCCCTCGTGGCCCCCGACGGTGCGCACCAGCCACGCGGGCGGGGCGCCGGTGCCGCCGCGGATGCGGTACACCGTGTCGTAGTGATGGTAGGCGACGGCCGCGACCAGCCCGAATGCCGCGGGAACGGCGTGCGGGACGCCGGAGCGGGCGGCGAGGAGGAGGACGACGCCGTACTCCGCGGCCCGCAGGACCGGGGGGACCGTCCAGTCGAGGGCGCCCTTCAGCGGGCGGGCGACGGCGCAGCCGGAGAGCAGCGCGTATCCGCCCGCGGCGGCGACCGTCCAGCCGCTGCCGACCGGCTGGGTCCAGGCGACGGCGAGCAGCAGCGCGGCGCCGAGGACGGCGGTGACCAGGGGCGGCAGCGGGAAGCGGCGGCCGGCCAGGCGGGCGGCGAGCTCGGCGAACGGGCCGGTGTCGGTGAGGTCGTACAGGGCGCGGGCGGCGCGGTCGGTGCGCCGGGCCTTGCGGGTGACGGAGCGCAGCACGCGTCCGGCGGTGGTGTAGCAGGCGGCGAACGAGCAGCCGATGATGAGCGCCCAGAAGACGGTGCGCGGGGTGGTGGCGGCGGTGAGCACCGCGATCATGGCCCAGCGCTCGCCGATGGGGAGCACGATCATGCGGCGGGCCCAGACGGTCCAGCCGACGCTGTCGAGCTTGTCGGAGAGCGCGGCGGTGGGGCTCGTGTTGGCGGTGGCGTCGTGGTTGGCCTCGTTGAACGAGAAGTCCACGACGTGGCGGCAGGTCATCAGGACCATCGCGCCGAGCGCCAGGGCCCAGACGTCGTCGCCGGAGCGGGCCGCGCCGAGGGCGAGACCGGCGTAGAAGGAGTACTCCTTGGCCCGGTCGAAGGTGGCGTCGAGCCAGGCGCCCATCGTCGAGTACTGCAGCGAGTAGCGGGCCAGCTGCCCGTCGGTGCAGTCGAGGACGAAGGAGACGAGCAGCAGCAGCCCGGCGGCGACGTAGCCGGCGCGGTCGCCGGTGGCGGCGCAGCCGGCCGCGAGCAGCGCGGTGAGCAGCGAGGCGGTGGTGACCTGGTTGGGGGTCAGTCCGCGGCGGGCGCACCAGCGGGCGATGTAGCGCGAGTACGGGCTGATGAAGAAGGTGGTGAAGAAGCCGTCGTGGGCCTTGACCGCGTTGCGCAGCCGGACCGCCTCGTCGTCGACCTCGGCGACGGCGGCGCGGGCCCGGTGCCGGCTCTCGGCGTCGCCGGGCACGGTCGCGACGAGGGAACCCAGCTCGGGGCGGTGCACGGCCACGCCGTCGGCGGCGAGCGCCTCGGCGAGCGCGTCCGGGCCGGCCGGGGCGGCGGCGAGGGCCCGCTCCAGGGCGGGCCGGGCCTCGGGCTGCGCGGTGAGCGCGCCGGGCGCGGCGGCGGCGGGGAACCGCGGGTCGGTGAGCGCCAGCCGCAGGGCGTGCAGGTGTCCGACGAACCGGGGGTCGACGAGGGCGACCCGGCGCCCGGCCGGCACGGCGGCGAGCAGCGCCGCGGTCTCCTCCGGGGCGGTGGCGACCCGCACGTCGAAGCCGAGGGACCTCAGATCGCCGTCGAGCGACGATCCGGGGACCGGCGGGCCGGTGAGGATGGCGGTCGACAGACGACTCACTCCTTGGAGCTGACAGGGCTGATGGCACGGCGGCCCGGCCCGTGACCCGGGCGGCGGCACGTCGGCTGAGGCTATCGGATGAACGAAAGCGCGAGTTCACCGAGGTTTTGCGCGCAGGTCCGCCGCCGGACGTCCCGGTCCGGCCGCTCCGCGCCGCCTGCGCGGAGATCATCATGAGCGATGCCCGCCTCCGCCCACAAACCGCGCCCGGGGCCTCCCCTAGGGTGGGCGTCATGACGTGGCTCATCACGGGTGGAGCGGGCTATATCGGGGCCCATGTGGCGCGCGCCATGGCCGACGCGGGCGAGCGGGTCGTCGTGCTCGACGATCTGTCGTCGGGCGTGCCCGGCCGGCTGCCCGCGGGGGTGCCGCTGGTGCGGGGGTCGGCGGCCGACCGGGCGCTGGTCGGCAAGGCGCTCGCGGAGCACGCGGTGACGGGTGTGGTGCATCTCGCGGCGAAGAAGCAGGTCGGCGAGTCCGTGGCGCGGCCGCTGCACTACTACCGGGAGAACGTGCACGGGCTTGCGGAGCTCCTGGAAGCCGTGGTCGCGGCCGGGGTGCCGCGGTTCCTGTTCTCCTCGTCGGCGGCGGTGTACGGCGTCCCGGACGTGGAGCTGATCACCGAGGAGACGCCCGCCGAGCCGATCAACCCGTACGGGGAGACCAAGCTCGCCGGCGAGTGGCTCGTGCGCGCGGCGGGCCGGGCGCACGGGATGGCGACGGCTTGCCTGCGGTACTTCAACGTGGCGGGGGCGGCCCGGCCGGAGCTGGCGGACACCGGGTTGTCCAACATCGTCCCGATGTTCTTCGACCGGATCGGCCGGGGCGAGGCCCCGCGGATCTTCGGCGCGGACTACCCGACACCGGACGGCACCTGCGTCCGCGACTACATCCACGTCGCCGATCTGGCGGACGCGCATCTCGCGGTCGCGCGCCGGCTGGCGGAGCGCAGCGGCGCCGGGGACGGGGAGCTGACGCTGAACATCGGGCGCGGCCGGGGCGTCTCGGTCCGCGAGCTGGCGGACGTGGTCGCCGACGTGACGGGATTCACCGGCGCCCCGGTGGTCGAGGGACGCCGGCCGGGCGACGCGGCGCGGGCGGTGGCCTCGGTGGACCGGGTGACGAAGGAGCTGGGCTGGACGGCCACCCGGGACGTCCGCGCGATGGTCGCCTCGGCCTGGGAGGGCTGGCGGCTGCTGCACCCCGGGGCGGCCCCGAGGCGGCCCGTGAGCTGATCGCCCGATCGGGTGAAGGATCTCTGACCTGCGGACATAACCGCAGGTCAGGGCACATGACAACGGTGTTCAGTGCCGTGTTGCAGATACCCCCCACCCGTAGTTCACTGGGCCACTCGGGGGCACACGAGCGACACGACCGGGAGGCCATGTCATGGGGGCTGGACACGACCACGGGCACAGCCACGGCGGCCCGCCGCCCACGGGGACGGCGGCGGCCGCGTACCGGGGACGACTGCGGATCGCGTTCGCCATCACGCTCTCCGTGATGGTGCTGCAGATCGTCGGCGGCGTCCTCGCGGACTCGCTGGCCCTGATCGCGGACGCGGCCCACATGGCGACCGACGCCATCGGCCTGGCCATGGCGCTGGTCGCGATCCACTTCGCCAACCGGCCGCCCTCGGAGCGGCGCACCTTCGGCTTCGCCCGCGCGGAGATCCTGGCCGCGCTCGCGAACTGTCTGCTGCTGCTCGTCGTGGGCGGCTACGTGCTGTACGAGGCGGTCCAGCGGTTCATCGAGCCCGCCGAGACCAGGGGCGGACTGGCGATGGCCTTCGCCGCCGCGGGCCTCGTGGCCAATGTGATCTCCCTGTCGCTGCTGGTGCGCGGCCAGCAGGAGAGCCTGAACGTGCGCGGCGCCTATCTGGAGGTGCTCGCCGACACGCTCGGCTCGGTCACGGTGCTGGTCTCCGCCGGCATCATCCTGGCGACCGGCTGGCAGTACGCGGACCCGATCGCCTCGATCGTGATCGGCCTCATGATCGTGCCGCGCACGCTGAAGCTGCTGCGCGAGACCCTCGACGTGCTCCTGGAGGCGGCTCCCAAGGGCGTCGACATGGCCGAGGTGCGCGCCCACATCCTGGCCCTGCCGGGCGTGCAGGACGTGCACGACCTGCACGCCTGGACGATCACCTCGGGGATGCCGGTGCTCTCGGCGCACGTGGTGGTCGACCAGGAGGCCCTGGACTCGGTGGGGCACGAGAAGATGCTGCACGACCTGCAGGGCTGCCTGGGCGACCACTTCGACGTGGAGCACTGCACCTTCCAGCTGGAGCCCGTGGGGCACGCCGCCCACGAGGCCAGGCTCTGTCACTGACGACCCGCGGAGGTTCCCTTGTCCGACACCCTCTGGCACACCCGCCCGGAGACCGACGCGGACGCGGCCGCGGTCCACGCCGTCAACGCGGCGGCCTTCGAGACCCCGGCCGAGGCCGAGCTGGTCGACGCCCTGCGGGAGGATCCCGACGCCTGGCTGCCGGGACTGTCGTACGTGGCCGAGGCCCCGGACGGCACGGTCGCCGGGTACGCGCTGATCACCCGCTGCACGGTCGGCGGGTCGCCGGCCGCCGCACTGGCCCCGGTGGCCGTGGCGCCCGCCCATCAGCGGCAGGGCGCCGGGGACGCGGTCGTCCGCGCGGTGCTCGACGCGGCGCGCCGGAGCGGGGAGCGGCTGGTGCTGGTCCTCGGCCACCCGGAGTACTACCCGAGGTTCGGTTTCGTCCGGGCCTCCGAGTACGGGATCCGGCCGGGTTTCGAGGTCCCGGACGAGGCCATGATGGCGCTGGTCCTGGAGGATTCCGCTGCGGTGCCCACGGGCATGATCCACTATCCGGCGGCCTTCGGGGTATGACGCCCCGTCCGCGCCCGTCGCACGTGTGGGTGCACGCCGTGTACTCCGGTGCGGCGGGCGCGGGCATGTCCGGCCGCCGGAGTCGGGTCGCGCCGCCTGGGTGCGGCAGACTGAATGCGCCCCACCGGGCCGAGGACCAATGCGAAGGATGGGTATGCCGACCACATCAGCCGCCGCGGCGACCAGCGCGTCGAACGGCGTCCAGCCGAACGGCACGGAGCCGTCGATCATGCTCGAACTGGTCGACGAGGACGGCCGCACGATCGGTACCGCCGAGAAGCTCTCCGCGCACCAGGCCCCCGGCCGGCTGCACCGGGCGTTCTCCGTCTTCCTCTTCGACGAGTCGGGCCGGCTGCTGCTGCAGCGCCGCGCGCTGGGGAAGTACCACTCCCCCGGCGTCTGGTCGAACACCTGCTGCGGGCACCCCTACCCGGGCGAGGCGCCGTTCGCGGCGGCGGCCCGACGGGTGTCCGAGGAGCTGGGCGTCTCGCCCTCGCTGATGGCGGAGGCCGGCACGGTCCGCTACAACCACCCGGACCCGGCGTCGGGCCTGGTGGAGCAGGAGTACAACCACCTGTTCGTGGGGCTGGTGCGCGGTCCGCTGCGGCCGGACCCGGAGGAGATCGAGGACACCGCCTACGTGACGCCGGCCGAGCTGACCGAGCGGCACGCGGCGGCGCCGTTCTCGGCCTGGTTCATGACCGTGCTCGACGCCGCGCGCCCGGCGATCAGGGAACTGACGGGTCCGTCCGGGGGCTGGTGATCCCGGCCGCCGTCCCTTGCCCCGGCAGTCCCGGGGCGAGGGGCAGCGCAGCCCAGATGATCTTGCCGCCGCTCGCGGTGTGCTCCACGTCGCAGGCGCCGCCCGCCTCCCGGGCGATCTCGCGCACCAGCAGCAGTCCGCGGCCGCCGGTCTGCGCGTAGTCGGCCTCCAGCGCCTTGGGGCGGTACGGGTGGTTGTCCTCGACGGACACCCGGATCCACTCGGCGCCGATCGCGACCTCGACGGCGACCTCCGGGGAGAGCAGCGCGGCGTGCTTGACGGCGTTGGTGACCAGCTCCGAGACGATGAGAAGCAGGCCCTGCACGATGTCCTCGTGCGCCGGGACGCCCTGCCGGCCGATGAGGTCGCGGACCGCGCGCCGGGCCTGCGGCACGGAGACGTCGACCGCGGGAGCGGTGAAGCGCCAGACGCCCTCGTAGGACGGCGGGCGGGCAGGAACGCTCCCGCGGCTCTCCATGGTCCGGTTCCCGCCCTCGTGCTCGATTGTCGCCACGAGGTCGAGTCTTGACATCCCAGCGGGGAGGTCCGGCCTACTGACCAGAAGTCGACATGTATCGACCGGAATCTGATCGGTTGATTATGACTGCGTCAGTTGTTCGACTGCGTCTGATCTCCCGGTGACGGATTCGCGTGGCGCATCACGGTTTCGAAGCGGGCGTGAGAGAAGGCCCACCTTCCTGATCGTCCGTGCGGGCCCCCGGATAGCATCCGGCCCATGAACCCCGAGGAGCCGCAGCTCACGCACACGGTCGAGGACGGTGTGGCGACCGTCGTCATCACCCATCCCGCCAAGCGCAACGCCATGACGGCCGGGATGTGGCGCGCCCTTCCGGACCTGCTCGGGCGGCTCGCCGGCGATCCGGCGGTACGGGCGCTGGTGCTCACCGGCGCCGGGGACACCTTCTGCGCCGGGGCGGACATCTCCACCCTGCGCGAGCCCGGCGACGAGCAGCAGTCCCTGTCGGTACGGGCCGAGGAGGCGCTGGCCGCCTTCCCGAAGCCCACGCTGGCCGCGATCCGCGGCTACTGCGTCGGCGGCGGCAGCCAGCTGGCCGCCGCCTGCGATCTGCGGTTCGCCGAGGAGGGCGCGCGGTTCGGGGTCACCCCGGCGAAGCTGGGCATCGTGTACGCCTCCTCCTCGACCCGGAGGCTCGCCGCGCTGGTCGGCCCGGCGGCCGCCAAGTACCTGCTGTTCTCGGGCGAGTTGATCGACGCCGAGCGGGCGCTGCGGACCGGACTGGTCGACGAGGTGCACCCGGTGGGCGCGCTCGGCAAGCGGGTCGCCGAGTTCACCCGCGTGCTCGCCTCCCGCTCCCTGCTCACGCAGGCCGCAGCCAAGGAGTTCGCCGACGGGCGGACCGACCGGGACGAGCACTGGGCGGCCGAGGCGCGCGGCAGCGGCGACACGGCCGAGGGCGTCGCGGCGTTCCTGGAGCGCCGCCCGCCGCGCTTCACCTACGGCCTCTGAGTCAGCCCACGGAGGCGATGTCCCGGCCGCGCCACCGGGCGACGATGCCGGCCGGGGCCTTGTCCGGCGAGCCCGCGTCGTAGGGGGGCTGCGGGTCGTACTCGACCATCAGCTGGACGGTCTGCGCGGCCTCGTCGCCGGCGATCCGGCCGATCAGGTGCAGGGCCATGTCGATGCCGGAGGAGACCCCGGCGGCCGTGACGTACTTGCCGTCGAACACGACCCGCTCGCCGGTGGGTTCGGCGCCGAGCGCCCGCAGCTCCTCGTACGCGAGCCAGTGCGTGGTGGCCCGGCGGCCCTCCAGCAGACCGGCCGCGCCCAGGAGCAGGGAGCCGGTGCAGACGGAGGTCGTCCAGGTGCTGGTCCGGTCGGCGGTGCGCAGCCACCGCAGGATCTCCTGGTCGCCCATGACCTCGCGGGAGGCCGGGCCGCCGGGCACGAGGACGATGTCGGGATGCGGGACGTCGGCGAGGGCCTTGTCCGCGACCAGGCCCAGGCTGCGCTGGTCGTTGCGGACCGGGCCGGGCTCCTTGGCCACGAAGACGGTCTCGGCTCCGGGGAGGCGGGCGAGGAGTTCGTAGGGGCCGATGGCGTCGAGGCTGGTGAGGCCCTCGTAGAGGAGGACGGCGATCTGCATGGGGTTCCTTTCGGCGGGGCGGGTGCGTCGGGTTCACGTGGTGGGCAGAGGGGCGCGGAAGCGGCGGCGGTAGTCGGCGGGCGTGGTGCCGAGCGCCTTGACGAAGGCGCGGCGCATGGCCTCGGGGGTGCCGTAGCCGGCGGCGCGGGCGACCTCCTGGACGCCGTGGGCGGTCTCCTCCAGGAGGCGGCGGGCGTGTTCGAGCCGGACCCGGTCGACGTACTTGCCGGGAGTCGTTCCGGTCTCGGCGTGGAAGGCCCGGGCGAAGTGCCGGGGCGAGAGCCGGGCGCGGGCGGCGAGGGCCTCGACGGAGAGGTCCGCCTCGGGGTGCTCGCTGATCCAGTGCTGGACGTCCCGCAGCGGGGCGCGGCGGGCGGTCTGCGCGCTGAGCTGGGCGCTGAACTGGGCCTGGTTCCCGGGGCGGCGCAGGAAGACGACGAGATGACGGGCGACGGTGAGCGCCGCGTCGTGCCCGTGGTCCTCCTCGACGAGGGCGAGCGCGAGGTCGATGCCGGCGGTGACCCCGGCGGAGGTGGACAGCTCCCGGTCGCGGACGTAGATCGGCTCGGGGTCGACCCGGACACCGGGGTGCCGGCGGGCTAGGTGGTCGCAGACGCTCCAGTGGGTCGTGACGCGCCGGCCGTCGAGCAGTCCGGCCTCGGCGAGCGGCAGCGCCCCGGTGCACACCGAGACCAGCCGCTCGGCCCGCGGGGCGTGGACGCGCAGCCAGTCGATCAGCGCCGGGTCGGGCGTCCGGGTGCCCTCGCCGCCGGGGACGACCAGGGTGTGCGGGGGCCCGTCGGCGACCGCCTCGGCGAGCGAGGCGTCGGGCAGCAGCCGCAGGCCGCTCTGCCCCCGTACCGGGCCGCCGTCGAGCGAGGCGGTGCGGACGGGGTAGGCGTCCGGGTCGCCGAGGTGGCGGGCGGCGCCGGCGAACACCTCCACGGGTCCGCTGACGTCCAGGCTCTGCACCCCGTCGAACAGGACGACGAGGACGGGTCGCGAGGTCATGCCCCCATCGTTCGGCACGGCGAGTGACGTCCGCAATGACGAACAACCCACCTTTCCTGCCATGCCCCGGCCCGGGGTTCCGTCGATACCGACCAGTCGGTAACGTTCCGGCCATGGGTACCTCTCTGCCGCCCCGCGCCGTACGCCGCTGCGCCGGGGCCCTCAATTCGCTGCACGCGACGCTGTTCTTCTCGCCGGACCTGGACCGGGAGTTCACGGCCCTCGGGTTCACCGACCCGAACCAGATGCGGCTCGCCGCGCGGGTCGCCCCGCTCGGCGCGGTCGGGCCGGGCGTCGTGGCCGCGACGTTCTACAACTACAACCACGCGCTGCTCGCGCAGCACTTCCCGGCGGTGTGGAGCACCGCCTCCCCCGCCGAGGTGCTCGACGCCCGGCTGCGGGTCGTGGACGCGACGCTGCGCCGGCTGCTCGGCGAGGAGACGCTCGCCTCCGACGGGCTCGCCGAGGCCGCCGAGCTGGCGCTGCGCGCCGCCGAGGGCTGCACCCGGCACGCCCGCCCGCTCTACGCCGGCAACGCCGACCTGCCCGTGCCCGAGGCTCCGCACCTGCGGTTCTGGCACGCCACCACGCTGCTGCGCGAGCACCGCGGCGACGCCCACCTCGCGGCGCTGCTCTCCGCCGGGCTCGACCCGGTCGAGGCCCTCGTCAGCCACACCGCCACCGGCAAGGGCATGTCCCCGCGCTGGGTGCTCTCCAGCCGCGGCTGGCGGCGCGCCGACTGGGAGGCCGCCGCGGAACGGCTGCGCGAGCGCGGGCTGCTCGACGCCGAGGGCGAGCTGACCGAGGCCGGCGTGGCGCTGCGCGAGGAGATCGAGGAGCACACCGACCGGCTGGACGCGGCCCCGTACGAGCACCTCGGCGCCGACGGCGTCGAGCGGCTGAGCGAGCTGGGCCGGGGCTTCCTGATCACGGCGGCCGGCGCGGGCGCGTTCCCGGCCGACCTCGTCGGCAAGGGCTGAGCTGTTCGACTGCCGCCGAGCGGCGGGGCGCATGCGGTGTTCCGGCGGCCGACCCGGCAGAATGCACGGGCAAGCTGGAGGCACGAGAAGGCGAGTCGGGACACCGTGACGACGTCCATCGAAGCAAGGATCGCCGAGGAGCTCGGCGTACGCGAGCGGCAGGTGAGGGCGGCCGTCGAGCTGCTCGACGGCGGGTCGACCGTGCCGTTCATCGCGCGCTACCGCAAGGAAGCGACCGAGATGCTCGACGACGCGCAGCTGCGCACGCTGGAGGAGCGGCTGCGCTATCTGCGGGAGCTGGAGGACCGGCGGACCGCGATCCTCGACTCCGTGCGCGAGCAGGGCAAGCTCACGGACGAGCTGGAGGCGCAGATCCGGGCCGCCGACACCAAGGCGCGCCTGGAGGACATCTACCTGCCGTTCAAGCCGAAGCGGCGGACCAAGGCGCAGATCGCCCGCGAGGCGGGGCTCGCGCCGCTGGCCGAGGGGCTGCTCGCCGACCCGTCGGCCGAACCGCTCGCGGCGGCCGCCGCGTTCGTCGACGCGGACAAGGGCGTCGCGGACGCCGCCGCCGCGCTGGAGGGCGCGCGGGCCATCCTCACGGAGACGTTCTCCGAGGACGCCGACCTGATCGGCGAGCTGCGCGAGCGGATGTGGAGCCGGGGCCGGCTCGTCGCCAAGGTGCGGGAGGGCAAGGAGGAGGCGGGCGCGAAGTTCGCCGACTACTTCGACTTCGCCGAGCCGTTCACCGCGCTGCCCTCGCACCGCGTGCTCGCGATGCTGCGCGGCGAGAAGGAGGACGTGCTCGCCCTGGAGCTGGAGCCGGAGGAGCCGACCGACGGCCCCTCGACGTACGAGCCGATCGTCGCGCACCGCTTCGGCATCGCCGACCGGGGCCGCGCGGCCGACAAGTGGCTGCTCGACACGGTCCGCTGGGCCTGGCGCACCCGGATCCTGGTGCACCTCGGCATCGACCTGCGGCTGCGGCTGCGCACGGCGGCCGAGGACGAGGCGGTACGGGTCTTCGCGGCGAACCTGCGCGACCTGCTGCTCGCCGCCCCGGCCGGCACCCGGGCGACGCTGGGCCTGGATCCCGGCTTCCGCACCGGCGTGAAGGTCGCCGTGGTCGACGCGACCGGCAAGGTCGTCGCCACCGACACGATCCACCCGCACGTCCCGGCGAACAGGTGGGACGAGTCGCTGGCGAAGCTGGCCCGGCTCGCGAAGGAGCACGCGGTCGAGCTCGTCGCCATCGGCAACGGCACCGCCTCCCGCGAGACGGACAAGCTGGCCGGCGAACTCATCGCGAAGCACCCCGAGTTGAACCTCACCAAGGTGATGGTGTCCGAGGCGGGCGCGTCGGTGTACTCGGCGTCGGCGTTCGCCTCGCAGGAACTCCCGGACCTCGACGTGTCGTTGCGCGGCGCGGTGTCCATCGCGCGGCGGCTGCAGGACCCGCTGGCCGAACTGGTGAAGATCGACCCGAAGTCGATCGGCGTCGGCCAGTACCAGCACGACCTGTCCGAGGTGAAGCTGTCCCGCTCGCTCGACGCGGTCGTCGAGGACTGTGTGAACGGCGTCGGCGTCGACGTCAACACCGCGTCCGCGCCGCTGCTTTCGCGGGTGTCCGGCATCGGCGCGGGCCTGGCGGAGAACATCGTCGCGCACCGCGACGCCAACGGCCCGTTCCGCTCGCGGAAGGCGCTGAAGGACGTGGCGCGGCTCGGCCCGAAGGCGTACGAGCAGTGCGCGGGCTTCCTGCGCATCCGCGGCGGCGACGACCCGCTGGACGCGTCGAGCGTGCACCCCGAGGCGTACCCGGTGGTGCGGCGGATGGTGAAGACGGCGGGCGGCGAGGTCGCCTCCCTGATCGGCAACACGGCGGTGCTGCGCTCGCTGCGGCCGGACGACTTCGTGGACGAGACCTTCGGTCTGCCGACGGTCACGGACATCCTGAAGGAGCTGGAGAAGCCGGGCCGCGACCCGCGCCCGGCGTTCCGGACCGCGACCTTCAAGGAGGGCGTCGAGAAGATCGGCGACCTCGCGCCCGGGATGGTGCTGGAGGGCGTGGTCACGAACGTGGCCGCGTTCGGCGCGTTCGTCGACGTCGGCGTCCACCAGGACGGTCTGGTGCACGTCTCCGCGATGTCGAAGAACTTCGTCAAGGACCCGCGCGAGGTCGTCAAGCCCGGCGACGTGGTGAAGGTGAAGGTCCTCGACGTCGACATCCCGCGCAAGCGGATCTCCCTGACGCTGCGGCTGGACGACGAGGCGGCGGCGGAGACCGGCGCGGGCGCGCCCAAGCGGGAGCGCGGCGGACGCCCGCCGCAGCAGCGCCGCGGCGGCGGCAATGGCGGCGGCGGAGGCACGGGCGGCCGGGGCGGCGACCGGGACCGCGGGCGCGCGCAGGCCCCCGCCCCGTCGAACAGTGCCATGGCCGACGCCCTGCGCAAGGCGGGCCTCCTGGGCGGCGGCGAGGGCGGCAAGCGCCGCCGCTGACGCTCGTACACGCCGACGGGCCCGGCCACCTCGCGGCCGGGCCCGTCGGCGTACGCGACGCCGGTGTCTATCCCGCGAAGCGGAGGGCCCAGTCGGCGGAGCCGGCCACCGCCGGGTCCTCGTCCTTCAGCAGGGGCTGGAGCAGGGCGCGTGCGCGGTCCGGCTCGGCGGCCACCAGGCCGGCGATCTCGGTCCCCAGGCCGTCCTGGTCGTCGCCGAGGTCGACCGCCGAGGCGCGGACCAGCACCGGCAGGGTGTCCGTGCCGCCGAGCGCGCCGATCATGCCGCCCAGCACCTCGCGGGCGTAGTAGTTCCCCGCGTTCAGGGCGTGGGTGAGGGCCGCTTCGAGGGCGGGCAGCAGCGTCTCGTCGCCCGTCTCCGTGATCTCGTCGGCCAGGTCGATCGTCTCGTCCACGTCCGCCTCGAGATCGTCGAGCATCCCGACCAGCCGGTCGATCCTCGGGTCCGTCGCGTTCATCAGTGCTCGATCACCTTTCCGGCCGCGACCTCGAGGCGGCGCGTCGTGCGGACGGCGTCCAGCATCCGGCGGTCGTGGGTGACCAGGAGCAGGGTGCCGCTGTACGAGTCCAGGGCGGACTCGAGCTGTTCGATGGCCGGCAGGTCCAGGTGGTTCGTCGGCTCGTCGAGGACCAGCAGGTTCACCCCCCGGCCCTGGAGCAGGGCGAGGGCGGCGCGGGTCCGCTCGCCCGGGGAGAGCGTGGTGGCCGGGCGCAGGACGTGCTCGGCCTTGAGGCCGAACTTCGCGAGCAGGGTGCGCACCTCGGCGGGCTCGGTCTCCGGCACGGCCGCGCAGAACGCGTCGAGCAGGGACTCCGAACCGTGGAAGAGCGCCCGCGCCTGGTCGACCTCGCCGACCACGACGCCCGAACCCAGCGACGCCGCGCCGGAGTCCAGCGGGAGCCGGCCGAGGAGCGCGGCGAGCAGGGTCGACTTGCCGGATCCGTTCGCGCCGGTGATCGCGACCCGGTCCGCCCAGTCGACCTGGAGCGACGCCGGCCCGAAGCGGAAGTCGCCGCGGCGGACCTCGGCCTCGCGGAGCGTCGCCACGACGGAACCGGAGCGGGGCGCGGCGGCGATCTCCATCCGCAGCTCCCACTCCTTGCGGGGCTCCTCCACGACGTCCAGGCGCTCGATGGCGCGCTGCGTCTGGCGGGCCTTGGCGGCCTGCTTCTCGCTGGCCTCGCTGCGGAACTTGCGGCCGATCTTGTCGTTGTCGGTGGCCTTGCGACGGGCGTTCTTGACGCCCTTGTCCATCCAGGACCGCTGCATCTGCGCGCGGCCCTCCAGGGCGGACCTCTTGTCCGCGTACTCCTCGTACTCCTCGCGGGCGTGCCGGCGCGCGGTCTCCCGCTCCTCCAGGTACGCCTCGTAGCCGCCGCCGTAGAGCGTGATCCGCTGCTGCGCGAGGTCGAGTTCGAGGACCTTGGTGACGGTGCGGGCGAGGAACTCGCGGTCGTGGCTGATCACGACGGTGCCGGCGCGCAGGCCCCGTACGAAGGACTCCAGCCGCTCCAGGCCGTCGAGGTCCAGGTCGTTGGTCGGCTCGTCGAGGAGGAAGACGTCGTACCGGGACAGGAGCAGCGAGGCGAGGCCGGCGCGGGCGGCCTGGCCGCCGGAGAGCGAGGTCATCGGCTGGTCGAGCCCGACGGTGAGTCCGAGCGACTCGGCGACCTCCTCCGCGCGCTCGTCGAGGTCGGCGCCGCCGAGGTCCAGCCAGCGCTCCAGGCTCACCGCGTACGCGTCGTCCGCGCCGGGCACGCCGTCGGCGAGGCCCTGCGCGGCGTCGTCCATGGCGGTCTGCGCGGCGGCGACGCCGGTGCGGCGGGCGAGGAAGTCCCGCACGGTCTCCCCCGGCCGCCGCTCCGGCTCCTGCGGGAGGTGACCGACGGTCGCGGTCGGCGGCGAGAGCGTCACCCCGCCGTCCTCGGGCGTGTCGAGGCCGGCGAGCAGGCGCAGCAGCGTGGACTTCCCGGCTCCGTTGACGCCGACGAGGCCGATCACGTCGCCGGTTCCGACGACGAGGTCGAGTCCGGTGAACAGGGAGCGCTCGCCGTGGCCGGCGGCGAGGTTCTTGGCGACGAGGGTTGCAGTCATCAGATGAGGAATCCTAGGTCACCCCGCGCTCCGTGCGCGGTCCCGGGCTCCGGAGACGGGTCCGGGCTCCGTACGCGGTCCCGGACTCCGTACGCGGCCGCCCGCCCCGTACGGAGACGGGACGGGCGGCGGGGCGGTACGGGGTGGTACGCGGCGGTGCGGCGTCCTACCAGCGCGGCTTGGACAGGTCGCGGTCCCCGTCGATACAGGCCCTCATCAGGCGCTCGGTCCCGTCGGCCGTCGCGCGGGCCTTGGTGGCGGCGGCGCGCTTGCCGGCCCGGTCCAGCTCCGCGGCCTCGGCGCGCAGCCGCCGGATGTCGGCCTGCATCTGCGGGATGTCACAGGTGACCCTGCCGACGGTGTCGAGGCGCTCGGTGCGCACCGAGGACGCGGTGAGGCGGTCCGTGCCGATCAGCACGGTGCCGGCCACGAGCGTGGACACGGCGAAGGTCGTCAGAAAGCGACGCATGGGTGGTGCTCCAACTTCCGGGTCCCCCGGACCCGTTACGGTGTGGTCAATACCGATCGGTAACTCTAACTCATCGTGATCATGGGCTCAGCGCAGCTCGCTGGAGCCGCCCGGACCGATGCGCAGCTCGAAGTCCCCGTCGTACTTCTCGTGTCCGGCGATCACCGCGAGCTCCACCACCTCGACGCCGACTTCGCCCCGGACGATCAGCGGGTCCTTGCGCAGGTCACGCATCAGGGCGACGCACATGCCGATCATCACCAGCGCGAACGGCGCGGCGACGAGGATGGTCAGGTTCTGCAGTCCGGCGAGCGCGTCGCCCTGCCCGTCGCCGATGAGCAGCATGATCGCGGCCACCGCGCCCGTCACCACGCCCCAGAAGACGACGACCGGCCGGGTCGGCTCGAAGGAGCCGCGCTGGGAGAGGGTGCCCATGACGATCGACGCCGCGTCCGCGCCGGAGACGAAGAAGATCCCGACGAGCACCATCACCAGCAGGCTCATCACCGTCGGGAGGGGGAACTGCTGGAGCAGGCCGAACAGTTGCCCCTCGGGGGTGTCCTCCTGGGCCAGCGCCCCGCTCTCCCGCAGCTTCATCGCCGAGCCGCCGAACACGGCGAACCAGACCAGGCTGACGGCGCTGGGCACGAGGATGACGCCGCCGACGAACTGGCGGATGGTCCGGCCGCGGCTGATGCGCGCGATGAACATGCCGACGAACGGCGTCCAGGAGATCCACCAGGCCCAGTAGAAGACCGTCCAGCTGCCCAGCCAGTCCGCCACGTTCTCGCCGCCGGCCGCCTCGGAGCGGCCGGCGAGCTGCGGCAGGCCGTCGAGGTACGCCCCGAGGGAGGTGGGCAGCAGGTCGAGCACGACGATGGTCGGCCCGGCGACGAAGACGAACACGGCGAGCAGCACCGCCAGCACCATGTTGGTGTTGGAGAGCCACTGGATGCCCTTCTCCACGCCGGAGACCGCGGAGAGCACGAAACCCACGGTCAGGGTGGCGATGACGGCGACGAGGAGCCCGGTGCTCACCTTCTCCATCCAGCCCAGCTCCTGGACGCCGCTGCCGATCTGCAGCGCGCCGAGGCCGAGCGAGGCGGCGGAGCCGAAGAGGGTGGCGAAGATGGCCAGGATGTCGATGATCCGGCCGCTCGCGCCGTACGCGTGCCGTTCGCCGATCAGCGGGACGAACACGGCGCTGATGGTCTGCCGGCGGCGGCGCCGGAAGGTGGAGTACGCGATGGCCAGGCCCACCACGGCGTAGATCGCCCAGGGGTGCAGGGTCCAGTGGAACAGGGTGGTGGCCATCGCGGTCTGCATCCGCTCGGCGGAGTCGGCGGGGTGGGTGCCGGGCGGCGGGGTGCCGTAGTGCGCGAGCGGTTCGCTGACTCCGTAGAACATCAGGCCGATGCCCATGCCGGCGCTGAACATCATGGCGATCCAGGACACCGTGCGGAACTCGGGCCCCTCGGTCTCCTGGCCGAGGGTGATCCGGCCGTACCGGCTGATCGCCAGCCACAGGGCGAAGACCACGAACCCGGAGGCCGCGAGCATGAACGCCCAGCCGCCGTTGTGGATCAGTCCGGTGAGCAGGGTGGTGGAGACGTCCTCCAGGCTCTCCGTGGCGATCGCGCCCCAGAGCACGAAGGCGACGGTGAGCACCGCGGTGACCCCGAACACGATCCGGTCGGTGCGGGCGCGGTGGTGGTGCTCGGGACCGGCGGGGAGGTCCGCCGTCACCGGCAGTCCTCCCCGCTCTCCCTCCGGGGACCGCGGCGGTCCCGGCTGATCGTCCGTCACGAAGGGGCACCTTTCGCAGGGGTTGCGGAGCGCGAAATTCCGCGCTCCGTAACGCCTAGCACACGCGGTGCCGGACTCCCGGTATCAACAGGCGTCGACCGCCTGGCCCGTGGCGATCCGGTAGGCCGCCCGCGGGTCGAGCAGCAGCGGGACGAGCGCCCGTTGCGACTGCCGCAGCGGGACGTACGCGCCGTCGCCCGAGGTGCGGACGGTCAGTCCGTGCAGCGCCAGTTCGTCGCCGGCCTGCGCGTACTGCGCCGGGTCGAGGCGGTAGCCGCACGGCGGGTCCGGCAGGATCTCGCCCGGTTCCGCCGGATCGTTGTCGGTGCCGCCGAGATACACCGGGCCGCGGTCCGCGAGGCCGGCCAGCCGGGCGGCGGAGGTGGCCGCCTCGATCGCGCCGCGCCGCTCGTCGACGTACGCGAACGCGCCGTCGAGCGCGGCGAGCTGGCTCGCCACCCGGCGGCGGTGGTTGAGCGCCGGGTCCGTCCGCTCGGCCTCGGTCAGGGGTCCGACGCGGGTCTCCACCAGCAGTCCGACGGCGTGCTTGATGCCGGCGGTGTTGCGCAGGATGCGTTCCTGTCCGTCGCCGGCGACCTGCCGGATCGTCTCCCCAGTGTGCGGATCGGTCCACAGTCCGTAGACGCCGGTGCTGTACCCGGCCGCGCCGGCGGCGGGCCGGACGTACCGCTCGGAGAGGGTGTGCGCCTCGTCGTGGACGTGCGGGTCGGTGTTGAGGTTGCGCGGCCACAGGGCGAGCAGGTCCTTGTCGTAGTACGGCGAGGTGCCGCCGTACTCGTGCAGGTCGTAGATCACGTCCGGCCGGCGGTCGCGGATCACGGCGGCCAGCGCCCGGGCCTCGGCGGTCCGCAGGGCGAGGTGGTCGCGGTTGACGTCGACGCCGTCGGCGTTGCCGCGGGTGTCGGCGGCCCGGCCGTCGGGGTTGGCGGTGGGGACGACGAGGACGGTGGTCCGGGCGAGGAAGCGCAGCGTCGCCGGGTCGGAGGCGTACGCGAGGTCCCGCACCGTGCCGAGGCACGCCTCGCGGCCGGAGGGTTCGTCGCCGTGCTGGCTGCAGATCAGCAGCACGGTGTTCGCGGCGTCGCCGCGGCCGACGGTGACGAGCCGGAGCGGCCGGCCCTGGCCGGTGGCGCCGATCGTGCGGGCGGAGACCCGGTCGCTGCCGCGGTCGACGGCGGCGAGGAAGTCCCGTTCCTCGGCCTCGGTGGTCCAGCGGGCTCCCCCGCTGGTCTCGAACCCCGTGCGCGGCGGCGCGGTGTCCGGCGCGTCGGCGGCCCGCGCGGGCGCGATGAGCAGCGAGCCGCCGAGCGCGGCGGCCGTCGCCGCGAGCAGGAGGCTTCGGGTCGTACGGGCGGTCATCGGGCGGCCCCTTCCGGGAGCGGGCGGTCGGCGCGCGGTCCGGCGACGCCGCGCAGCAGCGGCGCGTCGGGGGTCGCGCGGAGGGCGGGCGGGGCCCCGGCCGTCGCCTCCGCGAACGCCTCGGCCCCGCCGACCAGCGGCAGCCGGGCGGAGCTGCGGGCGAGGTCGAGCGTGACGGTCGGCGTGGTCGACGGGGGGTCGAGCAGGTCCCGGTCCGTACCGCCGATGATCAGCGCGAGCCGGTGACCGGCCGGGACGACGTGGTCGGCGGCGGCCAGCTTCAGGGTGAACGGGTACGCCCGGCCGGGCGTCAGGGGGCGTCCCTCCCCCGGGTCGGCCCAGGTGCCGAGGTCCGCCCAGCCGCGCGAGACGATCGTGTACTGGACCTGCGCGGTGCGGGCCCGGGTCTCCTTGAAGCAGGCGCTGTCGCCGGGCGTGCTCGCGCCCCAGCAGGTGCGCTCGGGAAGGGTGGTGATGCCCTCGCCGGCAGCGGCGTAGTCGCGGATGGTGTCCGGGCCGAGGTCGACGAGGACGGCCGACAGGTGCGCGCTGGTGGTGCTCGGGGTGGCGGTGACGGTCACCGTGGAGGGCCCGGACAGGCGCAGGTCGCGGCGGAGCGGGACGGTGACGAAGCCGGCCTTGGCGGGCGTCGGACGGTCGATCGCGGCAGCCCAGTCGGTCTCGCCGAGGGCCGGGTCGTCGGTGAAGGTCTCGGTGGCCCCGGCCGGGGCGGGGCCCGCTGTGAGGGTGCCGACGCCGGGTGCGGCGCCGGTGCCGGGGCGCAGGGTGGTCGCGGCGGCGGCGCGCGGCGGCCAGACGCGGTCGGTGGTCCACCGGTCGGGGGCGCGTTCGATGTCGGCCATGGGCTCGCGGTCGATGCCGTTGTCGAGGCCGAGCAGTTCGTGGTCGAACCAGCGGTGCAGGGTGCGGACCCAGTCGGCGCGGCGGAAGTCGAACGGGTCGACGTGCCCGGTCCGGGAGAGCCAGATCTTGCGCTGGACGCCGTGGGCGGCGAGGGCGTCCCACCACTGACCGAACTGGCCGGCGCGGACGTTGAGGTCCTGCTGCCCGTGGACGACGAAGACGCTGGCCTTCACGCGGGAGGCGTCCGGGACGTGGTTCCGCTCGCTCCAGGCGCGGGTCCAGTCGCCGCTGTACGGGGTGCCGGCGGTGATCCGCTCCTGGACGGCGCCGCAACGCGCCCGCGCCTCGGGGCTGTTGACGTACCCGGAGAGCCAGCTCGGGTTGGCGTCGTAGAGCGGTGCGCCCTGGGAGTGGAAGTAGTCGTACCAGGACGAGATCGCGCCGATCGGCACGATGGTCCTCAGGCCCTCGACGCCGGTGGCGGCCACGCCGTTGGCGATGGTGCCGTCCCAGCTCTTGCCGATCATGCCGACGTCCCCGGTGGACCAGCGCGTGGCGTGGGCGCGTTCGCCGCCGGTGCGGGTGGTGTAGCCGCGGGCCCGGCCGTTGAGCCAGTCGATCACCGCCTTGGCGGACCGCACGTCGGAGCGGCCGCCGACGTCGTCGCAGCCGTCCGAGCGATTGGTTCCGGCCAGGTCGACGGCCACGAAGGCGTAGCCGCGGGGCACGAAGTAGTTGTCGTAGTACAGCGGGAACTGGACGGGGTTCCCGGCCTCGTCGTACGTCTTCTTCTGGCTCTCGTTGCCGCGCCCGCAGCAGGCGTAGTACGGGCTGGCGTCCATGATGACCGGGATCTTCCGCCCGGCCGCGGCGGGTTCGCGGGGCCTGATGATGTCGGCGGCGACGCGGTCGGTGCGGCCGTCGCCGTCGCCGTCGAGGCCGGTGTCCACCCAGACGGACTCGCGGACGGCGTCGGCGTACGAGTGGACGGGCCGCGACTCGCGGGCGTCCGGGGCGTCGGCGACGGCCCGGGCCGCGCCGGCGGGCACGACGAGGGAGGTCAGGAGGGCGGCGGCGGCCGTCGCGAGGGTGATGCGCGAGGAACGGGGTCTACGGGTGCTCCGGACACGTATCGGCATGGGCACGGAACGTACTCCCGTGAACTCCTGAGCAAAAGAGTGCGGTCATGTGCCGTCGTGTGCACGGTGGTTCATGACGGCCGAATGGCGATCGTGTGACGGGAGGGCCTGTGGACATGACGCCACCGAGGGGCGCTGAATAGTGTCGATAAGGACTGACGACCACTCACACGTCTTACAAGACAGGAGCTCTGGCGTGCATCGCAGACTTGTCGTTCCGAGCGCACTCGCGGCCTCCGCCCTGCTGGCGATCCCGGCATTCGCGGCGAGCTACGGGCCCGGCGCCCCGGGCATCGGCGACGCGTACTACCCGGCCAGCGGAAACGGGGGCTACGACGTCTCCCACTACGACCTGCGGCTCAAGTACCAGCCCGCCACCGACCTGTTGGAGGGCACGGCCACCCTCGTCGCCACCGCCACGCAGAACCTCTCCCGCTTCAACCTGGACCTCGGCCTGCGGGCGAGCGAGGTCCGGGTGAACGGCCGCAAGGCGGCCTTCGCCGCCTCGGGCGACCACGAGCTGGAGGTCACCCCGGCCACGCCGCTCGCGAAGAACACGCCGGTCACGGTGGTCGTGCGGTACGCGGGCAAGCCCTCCGAGCTGAAGATCGGCGGCTGGACGGCCTGGCACCGCACCCCCGACGGCGGTGTGGCCGCCCAGGAGCCGGACTCCGCGGTCTGGTGGTTCCCGTCCAACGACCACCCCCGCGACAAGGCCACCTTCGACGTGTCGGTCTCCGTCCCGGACGGCACCCAGGCCATCAGCAACGGCGTCCTGCAGTCGCAGTCCTCGCGGCTCGGCTGGACGCGCTACAACTGGCGCTCCAACAAGTCGCAGGCGACGTATCTGGCCACGCTGGCCGTCGGCAGGTTCGACATCACCACCGACAAGACCGCGAACGGCCTGCCGGTGCTCAACGCCTACAGCAAGGACCTCGGCGACAACGCGGGCGCGGCGCGCGCCTCGCTGGAGCGGACCACCGAGGTCGCGGAGTGGCTGGAGGGCGTCTTCGGCCCGTACCCGTTCAACGCGCTCGGCGGCTACGTGCCCAACGTGACCAGCGGCTACGCGCTGGAGACGCAGACCCGGCCGTTCTACAGCCCGCGGCAGTTCAACAACGGCGCCAACGTGTCCGTCGTCGTGCACGAGCTGGCGCACCAGTGGTACGGCGACAGCGTCTCCGTGGACGAGTGGAAGGACATCTGGATCAACGAGGGCTTCGCCCGGTACAGCCAGTGGCTGTGGTCCGAGAAGGAAGGCGAGGGCACGACGCAGGAGCTGGCGGACTACGCCTACGCGGTCCGGGCCGCCGAGGACCCGTTCTGGACGGTGAAGCCGGGCGACCCGGGTCCGGACAACCAGTTCCACATCGCCGTGTACGACCGGGGCGCGCTGGCCCTGCAGGCGCTGCGCAACGAGATCGGCGACGAGGACTTCTTCGCGATCCTGAAGGGCTGGCCGACCGAGCGGGCGCACGGCAACGCCAAGGTCGGGGACTTCGTCGCGTACGCGGAGCGGGTCTCGGGCAAGCCGCTCGCGGGGCTCTTCGACACGTGGCTCTACCAGCCGGTGAAGCCGGCGGCCGGCACGGACGGCATCGGCGCGGCGGGCGTGGGCGCCGAGGGCGCGCAGGCCCGGACGGCGGACGCCGGGGCGCGGACCGCCGCGCCGGCGCAGCCGAGGTCCTGGAAGAAGATCGCGGCGACGAACGGCGTCCACGAGCACGGCCACGAGCGGGACGGAGGCCGGGAGCAGGAGCACGGTCACGCCCGCTGACGGCGTGCGCCGGCGCGCCGGGACCGCTCGTGCCCGCGGTCCCGGCGCGCTGCGCGTGTCTCAGGCCGGCCGCCTGCGCGGGGTCGGGCTGCTCCGGGCCTGTCGCCGGGCTTCCCGGCGGGCCTGTCGCCGGGCGTCCCGGCGGGCGCGGCGCGCGAGGGGCAGGTAGCGCAGCCGCTCGGGCAGGACGGGCACGACGGCCCGGACCACACGGGCGAACCGCCGCAGCGCCCGTTCCTGCGCGTCGGTCCACTCCAGGCCGATCGCGGCGCGGGCCTCCGGCGGCATCAGGCCGACGGTGAGGAAGGCCCGTAGGCGCAGGAAGCGCGGCAGGATCACCGGCCACAGCAGGCGCAGCAGCATCCGGAGCGCCCGGGGACCGCGGTCGAGGGCGGGCAGCCGCGTGTCCGTGGCGGTCAGCTCACGGACGACGGCGTTGGCCTCCAGTTCCTCGTCGAGGATCCGCCGGTAGTACGGCCAGAACTCCTCGATCGTCGGGGGCATGTCCCGGTCCCGGAGGCCGAGGACCCGTCCGACCTGGAGCCACTCGGCGTACAGCTGCCGTTCCTGGGCCTCGGTGAGGGGCCGGGCGAGGTGGCGCAGGCCGTGGCGGTAGACGGGGAAGCCGGTGGCGTGGACCCAGGCGTAGGTCTCCGGGGCGAGCGCGCGGTACGGGCGGCCGCGGGTGTCGGTGCCCTGGATGCCGCGGTGCAGCCGCCGCAGCCGGCGGCCCTCCTCGGCGGCGGCCTCGCCGCCGTACACCCAGAGCTGGAGGGAGCGCAGCGAGCGCTCGCCGCGGCCCCAGGGGTCGGTGCGGAAGACGGAGTGCTCGTCGACGCCGGCGCCGACGGCGGGGTGGGCGACCTGCAGGGTCAGGGCGGCGGGCAGCATCAGCAGCGCGCGGACGTCGCCGGCGACCGTCCACAGGACGCCGCCGGGCGGGGGCGGCGCGGGGTCGGCGGCGCGCGCCACGGCGGTCCTGTCGGTGTGGGTCATCGGGTTCCTCCGGGTCCGGTGCTCCCGTGGACGCCCCCGGTCCCAGGCTGCCACACGCCGGGAGGGGCGGGGGCCCGTGGCCCCCGCCCCTCCCGGTGCGGTGCTGTGTGTCGCGCGTGCGGCGCCCCGTGCGGGGCGGCGCGGTGTCAGGAACGCTCGGCGGCGACCGGCTCGCCGACGACCCGGCCGGCGAGGGTGCGGGCCCAGGTGTCGACCTCGGCGTTCAGCTCGCGCTCGGCGGCGGCGCGCTCCTCGGCGATGCGCTCGTGGCCGGCGGCCAGGATGGCGTCGCGCTCGCGGGCGCCCTCCTCGCGGGCGGCGGCGATGGCGGCGGCGCCCTCCTCCTGGGCGCGGGAGCGGATGCGCGCGGCCTCGTGGCGGGCCTCGGCGAGCTCGGCCTCGTACTGGGCGCGGACGTCGGCGGCCTCGGCGCGCAGGTCCTCGGCGTGCTCGTTGCCGCCGTCGATGGCCTTCTCACGCTCGGCGATGGTCTTGCTGATCTTCGGCAGGACGGCCTTCGCAAGGATCAGGAAGGTCAGGCCGAACAGCACGACACCGAGGATGAGCTCCACGGTGACGGGGTTGAGCGGACCGAGGTCGATGTCGAAGATCGTCGAGTTCTGCGCGAGGGTCATGCGCGCATCCTACCCGCTCCCTCAGGGGGCTCCGGCACCCCCTCGGAGGGCCCCCGCCGGCCCCTCCGCGCGCGCCCCGACAGCCCCTCGACGGGCGCCCCGGCGGCCCCTCGACCGGGAGAGTTGTCGTGTTCGTGTCGAGTCTGCAAGATTCCCGCCGTCCTGTGGCTACCGGAAGGTAACTGGGGCTGCTTTGATGTGCCGCGCCGTACCCGAATCCCCCCACACTCCACGGGAGTTCACGTGCCGCTCAGCCCGCTCCGCCGCGCCTGTGGCGCCGCCGTCTCGCTCGCCGTCGCCGCCGCGACCGTGGTCGCCGCCGCGCCGGCCGCCCCGGCCGCCGAGACCGCCGCGACGCCGAGCCTGAAGGTGCTCACGTACAACGTGTTCCTGTTCAGCAAGAGCCTGTACCCGAACTGGGGACAGGACCACCGGGCCGCCGCCATCCCGGCCGCGCCCTTCTTCCAGGGCAACGACGTGGTCGTGCTCCAGGAGGCCTTCGACAACTCCAGCTCGGACGCCCTGAAGGCCAAGGCCGCCGCCCGGTACCCGTACCAGACCCCCGTCATGGGCCGCAGCCGGACCGGCTGGGACGCGACCTCCGGCGCCTACTCCTCCACCACGCCGGAGGACGGCGGCGTGACGATCCTCAGCAAGTGGCCGATCGTCCGCAAGGAGCAGTACGTCTACAAGGACGCCTGCGGCGCGGACTGGTACTCCAACAAGGGCTTCGTCTACACGGTGCTCGACGTCAACGGCACGAAGGTGCACGTCGTCGGCACGCACGCGCAGTCCACCGACCCGGGCTGCTCGGCGGGCGAGGCGGCGCAGACGCGCAGCCGCCAGTTCAAGGCGATGGACGCCTTCCTGGACGCCAAGAACATCCCGGCGAACGAGCAGGTCGTCGTGGCCGGCGACCTGAACGTGGACTCCCGCACCCCGGAGTACGCGACGATGCTCGCCGACGCCGGCCTGGCGGGCGCGGACGCCCGCACCGGGCACCCGTACTCCTTCGACACGCAGGAGAACTCCATCGCGGCGGACCGCTACCCGACGGACCCGCGCGAGGACCTCGACTACGTGCTGCACCGCGCGGGTCACGCCCGTCCGGCCGGCTGGACCAACAACGTGATCCTCGAGAGCACCACGCCGTGGACGGTCTCCAGCTGGGGCACGACGTACACGTACGACAACCTGTCCGACCACTACCCGGTCGTGGCCTCCGGCAGCTGACCGGCATCACGCCCATGTGAGGGGGCCGGGGCCCGTGCGGGCTCCCGGCCCCTGGCGTACCTTCGGGACGCGCACCGCAGGGGTGACACCGGGGAGGGGTCATGGAGAACGGGTCCGTCGTCGAGTTCGAGGGCACCCTCGGGCGCACCCCCTTCCGGGTGCTGCGCACCGGCGACCGGCGCGAGCTGACCATCGGCGACCGGTCGGTCGTGCTCACTCCCGACACCCGGCTGCGGCACCGCAACCGCTGGGTGTGCATGGAGATACGGGTCACCGAGCCCGGCCGCCCGGACTTCGTGCACCGCTACAGCCTCGGGCTGCTCCAGTGGGCCGCCCTCCGCGAACCGGACTACCTCACGGCGGAGCTCGGCGACCCGGGCCTGGAGCTGGTGGCGGCGCTCGGCGGCACGACGGACTGGGTCACCATCGACGCCGGGGAGGACCGGGACCCGTCCGGCCCCGGCCCGTCGGACATGCCCTAGCCGTACAGGGTGTGGACGTACAGCGCGACGATCCCGGCGACGCACAGGAGGACCACCCAGGAGCCGAAGCTCGTGTGCCGGGCCTTCCTCGGGCGGGGGACGCGTGCCGCCCGCCCGGCACGCGGGGCCCGCTCGCGGCCGCCCCGGGAGGACTCGGCACTGCGCGGGCGCGGGACGCGCGGCTCGTCGGCGGCCGCGGTGACGTCCGCCAGCAGGCGGCGGCAGACGGCCGCCAGCTCCGTGGTGGGCGCGGTCAGGTCGACGACGACCTCGGAACGGGCCGGGGCGGTCGTGCCGCCGTCCAGGATGCGCCCGGCGCGCAGCAGGGCGCGGTCCTTGCCGCCGGTCGGCGCGAGGCTGATCCAGCGGCGGACGTGCTCCCCGCGGATCACGACGCCGCCGCCGCGCTCCCGGTAGACCGTGTGCTCCCGCCACAGGAGACCGGCCAACTCCCCCGCCGTCTCCTTCAGTTGCGCGTACATACCCCTCCTCGTCCCGCCCCCGGATTCGAACAGGCACGTGACTCTAGCGGCAGCCGCCGACAGCGCGCCGCGGGGGTCAGCCGCCGTGGTCGTAGACCGTCACGGCCACGCCCCGGGCGACGAGCCGCTCCTCGATCAGCGGCTCGACGCGCGACCACTTCCCGCCGGCCAGGCCGCAGCCGATCCGCGGCATGTGCACGGACGCGCCCAGCTCGACGGCCTGGTCGGCGAGCGCGGCCAGGGCGGTGTCGATGGCCTCGTACCGCACGGGGACGCCCGTGCTCCGGCCGGTCCGTATCCCCCGCTGCCCCACCATGTTGGCCACCCACAGATACGGCTCCACCTGCACGAACTGCACCGCGCCCAGTCCGAAGCCGTTCCCCGCCCGCTCCCGGTGCCACCGCCGGAACGCGGCCTCCGGCTCCCGCCAGCGCCGCGAGAGCGCGACGACGAAGCCCTTCCCCCAGCCGCCCAGGTCGTTGCAGACGTGCGCGATGATCCTGACGCCCTTGCCCTGCGGCGCGGTGGCGTCCCCCCGTACGTACGTGATCCCCGTCATGGCTCCACCGTACGGAGCCCCACCGACAACGCTCCCACGCTTTTACAACGTCGATGAGACAGCAATACTGTTTCACTCAAGGGCTACGGAGAGCGAGGCGCCTGGGATGGCTACCGGGACCGAGGGGCGGGCGGCGGGGCCGACGTACACCGTCGACGAGCTGGCGGCGCGGGCCGGGGTGACCGTGCGGACCGTGCGGTTCTACGGGACCCGCGGACTGCTGCCGCCGCCGGTGATCGGACCCCGGCGGGTCGGGCACTACGGGCCCGAGCACCTGTCCCGGCTCGCGCTGATCGAGGAGCTCCAGCAGCGGGGCATGACCCTGGCGGCCATCGAACGGTACCTGGAGCAGCTGCCGGCGGACCTGAGCGTCCAGGATCTGGCCATCCACCGGGCCCTCGTCGCTTCTTGGGCGCCGGAGTCCGCCGAGGAGGTCGACCGCGGCGAGCTGGAGCGCCGCGCCGGGCGGCAGTTGTCCGACGCGGACGTGGACCGGCTCGCCGCGATGGGCGTCCTCGACCCCGGCCCTGAGCCGGGCGCGTACCGGCTGGACGGGACGCTGCTGCGGCTCGGCGTCGAGCTGCTGGACGTGCCCATCCCGCACGAGACGATCCTCGCCTCCCGCACGGTGCTCCTGGACCACGCCCGCCAGGCCGCGCAGGAGCTGTCGCGGCTGTTCCGCGAGGAGGTGTGGAACCCGTACCGGGAGCGGGAGGGGGACGCCGACCACGTGGCCGCGATGAAGTCCCTCTCCGCGCACATGCAGCCCATCGTCGTCCAGGCGCTGGTCACGGCCTTCCAGCGCTCGTTGCGGGAGGAGCTGCGGTCGGCCTTCGGCGACGAGGGCCGAGGCCGCGAGAGCTGAGCCGGGGGACGGTCAGTCGAGCGGCTGCGGCCGGGTGCCGGGCGTCAGCCCGACCCAGACCGTATCGCTCTCCCGGATCACGTAGATCGGGTCCTCGTGCACGTTCCAGGTCAGCGGCACCACGTGGTACCGGCCGTCGCGTTCGAGCAGCAGGCGCAGGCCGGTGTACCGGTAACGGTGGAGCAGTCCTTCCGGCAGGGGCTCGGCCTTCACCTCGCCGGTCGGCAGGGCCAGCGGATGCCGGCTGAGCACGACCACGCCCGTCCAGTCGACGACATGCCGGGCACGGGCCGCCGCGTCACGCTGGGCTGTGTGGACGGTGAGCTGGGTCAGCCCCCAGAAGCCGAACAGCCCCGCCGCGAAGACCGGCAGGGCCCGGCGGCGGAACCCCTGGGGCCGGTGGCCCTCGGCGTCCCGGAACTGGCCGAGGAGCAGCCCGGCGGCCACGATCAGCGGCGCGACCCAGCCGTGGGGCTGGATCTCCGTCCACAGCGCCAGCAGCACGAGGCCGAGCACCACGACCGGGAGGCTCAGCCGGTGCGCCACGACCTCCGCCCGGGCGGGGGCCTGCGCACCCGCGCCGGACCGGGCCCGCAGCCGCGGGGCCGCCACCAGCAGGACGAGCACCCCGGCGGCGACGAGCACCTCCAGCTTGAGCATGTGCAGGCTCTGGGTGACGAGTTCGCCGAAGCCGAGGTCCAGCGCGCTGAGCGAGAGGTGGAAGTACGCGTAGTACGTGCTGGTGTACATCGCGCCGAGGTAGAACATCAGGGCGGCGATGAACGTCCCCTGCGCGATCACCGCCTTCAGGAGCCCGGTGGGGCTGCCGAGCTCGCTCCCCCGGGGCGGCTCGCCCTCCCGGGGTTCCGTCACGTGGGGTCGGCAGGCGGGTCCGTCTGACCGCCCGGTGTCTGCCCGCCGGGGTTCTGGGGCGGCGGCGTGGTGAGGGTCGGGGCGCTGGTCGGGCCTTGGGGCGTCTTCCTGCCGGTCGGCGGGGGCGCCACGGGCGGGACCGAGGGCGGACCGGTCGTCTGGTTCTGCTGCGGGTTGTACGGGTCTCCCGGCGGCGGCGCGGAGCTCGTCGTGACGGAAGGCGACGGGGACGGCGACGGCGACGGACCCGGGTCCCCCTCGTCGTCCCCGCACCCGGTGAGCACCGCCGCCGCGAGGGCGCCGAGCAGGGCGACCAGCGCGATCCGTGTCCGGCGGGCCGTGCCCGCCTGCTGTCCCCGTGCCGTGTCCTGCCGCATCCGCGACCTCCTTGATCGCCAGCGAGCGTAGGGGCCGGACGGGCGGAGTGCCCGGAGCCGCAGCGGCGGTTCCGGGCCCTCCGCCCGATCGGACGAGGCGGCGGGGGCCGGCCGGGTCGGTCCGTGGAGGCCGGGGGTCAGTCCGTGAAGGTCTCGCCCCGCTCCGCCTTCTCCACCAGTAGCGCCGGCGGCAGGAACCGGTCGCCGTACGTGGCGGCCAGCTCGCGGGCGCGGGCGACGAAGCCCGGCAGGCCGCCCTCGTAGCCGTTGATGTACTGGAGCACGCCACCCGTCCACGCCGGGAAGCCGATGCCCATGATGGAGCCGATGTTGGCGTCGGCGACCGAGGTGAGGACGCCCTCCTCCAGGCAGCGCACGGTGTCCAGCGCCTCCGAGAAGAGCATCCGCTCCTTCATGTCCTCGAAGGGGATCTCCGCCGCGTCCGGCTTGGCGAAGTGCTCGCGCAGCCCCGGCCACAGCGCGGTCCGCTTGCCGTTCTCGTCGTAGTCGTAGAAGCCGGCGCCGCCGCTGCGGCCGGTGCGGCCGAACTCGTCGACCATCCGGTCGATGACCGCGTCCGAGGGGTGCCCGGGCCAGGTGCCGCCCGCCTCCTCGATCGCCCGCCGCGTCTCGTTGCGGATCTTGCGGGGCAGGGTGAGGGTCAGCTCGTCCATCAGCGAGAGGACCTTCGCCGGGTAGCCGGCCTGCGCCGCCGCCTGCTCGACCGACGCGGGCTCGACGCCCTCGCCGACCATCGCGACGCCCTCGTTGATGAACTGGCCGATGACCCGGGAGGTGAAGAAGCCGCGCGAGTCGTTCACCACGATCGGGGTCTTCTTGATCTGCCGGACCAGGTCGAAGGCGCGCGCCAGCGCCTCGTCGCCGGTCCGCTCGCCCTTGATGATCTCGACGAGCGGCATCTTGTCGACGGGCGAGAAGAAGTGCAGGCCGATGAAGTCGGCCGGGCGGGCCACGCCCTCGGCGAGCGCGGTGATCGGCAGCGTCGAGGTGTTGGAGCAGAGCAGCGCGTCCGGCTCGACGAGGTCCTGGATCTCCTGGAAGACCTTGTGCTTGAGCTCCGGGTTCTCGAAGACCGCCTCGATCACCGCGTCGCAGCCGGCCACGTCGGCCGGGTCGGCGGTGGGGGTGATCAGGGCCAGCAGCGCGTCGGCCTTCTCCTGGGTGGTGCGGCCGCGCGAGACGGCCTTGGCGCAGAGCTGCTCCGAGTACGCCTTGCCCTTCGCCGCGGCCTCGGCGCTGACGTCCTTGAGGACGACCTCGATGCCGGCGCGGGCGCAGGAGTACGCGATGCCGGCGCCCATCATGCCCGCGCCGAGGACGGCGACCTTGCGGACGGTGCGCGGCTCGACGCCCTGGGGGCGGCTGGCGCCGGAGTTGACGGCCTGGAGGTCGAAGAAGAACGCCTGGATCATGTTCTTCGCCGTCTGGCCGGTGACCAGCTCGGTGAAGTAGCGGGACTCGATGGTCAGCGCGGTCTCGAAGTCCACCTGCGAGCCCTCGACGGCCGCGGCGAGGATGTTCCGCGGGGCCGGGTACGGCGCGCCGTTCAGCTGCTTCTTCAGGTTGGCGGGGAAGGCCGGCAGGTTGGCGGCGAAGCGCGGGTTGGACGGGGTGCCGCCGGGGATCTTGTAGCCGGGGACGTCCCAGGGCTGCTTCGACTCGGGGTTGGCGTCGATGAAGGCGCGGGCCTTGGCGAGCATCTCCTCGGGGGTGGCGGCCAGTTCGTGGACGAGGCCGTTCTCCAGGGCGCGCTTCGGGGTGTACTGGGTGCCCTGGACGAGCACCTTGAGCAGCGCGTCGGCGATGCCCATGAGGCGGACGGTACGGGCGACGCCGCCGCCGCCCGGGAGCAGGCCGAGGGTGACCTCGGGCAGGCCGATCTTGGAGCCGGGCGCGTCGAGGGCGACGCGGTGGTGGCTGGCCAGGGCGATCTCGTAACCGCCGCCCAGGGCCGCGCCGTTGATGGCGGCGACGACGGGCTTGCCGAGGGTCTCGATGCGGCGCAGCGAGCGCTTGATGCCCATGGCGGCGTCGAAGATCTGCTGGGCGTCCTCGGGGCCGGCCTTGACCATGTCCTTGAGGTCGCCGCCGGCGAAGAAGGTCTTCTTGGCGGAGGTGTAGATGATGCCGCGGATCGCGTCCTGCTCGGCCTCGGCGCGGTCGGCGATCGCGGCGATGGAGTCCTTGAACGCCTGGTTCATGGTGTTCGCGGACTGGTCGGGGTCGTCGAGGACGAGGGTGACGATCCCGGTCTCGTCCTGTTCCCAGCGGATGGTGGTGCTCGGCTTGGCGGTCATTGCTGCTTCTCCGTAAGGGGGGTTCGAACAGGGACGGGACGTCAGACGCGTTCGACGATCGTGGCGATGCCCATGCCGCCGCCCACGCAGAGCGTGGCGAGGCCGTAGCGCTTGTCCTGGCGCTCCAGCTCGTCGATGAGGGTGCCGAGGATCATCGCGCCCGTGGCGCCGAGCGGGTGGCCGAGGGCGATCGCGCCGCCGTTGACGTTGACCTTGTCGAGGCTGATGCCCATGTCCTTGACGAAGCGCAGGACGACGCCGGCGAAGGCCTCGTTGATCTCGACCAGGTCGATGTCGTCCATGGTGAGCCCGGCCTTGGCAAGGACCTTGCGGGTGGCCGGGGCGGGGCCGGTGAGCATGATGGTCGGCTCGGAGCCGGAGACCGCGGCGGCCACGATCCGGGCGCGCGGGGTGAGCCCGTACCGCTCGCCGACGGCCTTCGAGCCGATGGCGACGAGGGAGGCGCCGTCGACGATGCCGGAGGAGTTGCCGGCGTGGTGGACGTGGTCGATCTTCTCCACCCAGTGGTACTTCTGCAGCGCCACTGCGTCGAAACCGCCGAGCTCGCCGATGTCCGCGAAGGACGGCTTCAGCTTGGCGAGCGAGTCGGCGGTGGTGCCGGGGCGCATGAACTCGTCGTGGTCGAGGACGACCAGGCCGCTGCGGTCGCGGACCGGGACGACGGAACGGTCGAAGCGGCCGTCCTTCCAGGCCGCGGCGGCGCGCTCCTGGGACAGGGCGGCGTACTCGTCGACGTCGCGGCGGGAGAAGCCCTCGATGGTGGCGATCAGGTCGGCGCCGATGCCCTGCGGGACGAAGTTGGTGTCGAAGTTGGTCATCGGGTCGGCGAACCAGGCGCCGCCGTCGGAGGCCATGGGGACGCGGGACATGGACTCCACGCCGCCGGCGAGGACCAGGTCCTCCCAGCCGGAGCGGACCTTCATCGCGGCCATGTTGACCGCTTCGAGGCCGGAGGCGCAGAAGCGGTTCTCCTGGACGCCGGCGACCGTGTCCGGCAGGCCCGCGGCGATGGCCGCGATCCGGGCGATGTCGGAGCCCTGGTCGCCGACCGGGCCGACGACGCCGAGGACGATGTCGTCGATGGCCGCCGGGTCGAGGTCCGGGTAGCGGTCGCGGATCTCGTCGATGAGGCCGACGACCAGGTCGATCGGCTTGGTGCCGTGCAGGGAGCCGGTGGCCTTGCCGCGGCCGCGCGGGGTGCGGATCGCGTCGTACACGTACGCTTCGGTGCTCACGGGACGCCTTTCGGGAGGCTGGGAGGGTGCTTTCGGAAGGAGGCGGTGGGGTCTCAGGAGAGCAGCGAGCGGCCGATGATCTCCTTCATGATCTCGGTCGTGCCGCCGTAGATGGTCTGGATCCGGCCGTCGGTGAAGGCGCGGGCGACCGGGTACTCCATCATGTAGCCGTAACCGCCGTGGAGCTGGAGGCAGCGGTCGGCGACGCGCTTCTGCAGCTCGGTGGCCCACCATTTGGCCATCGAGGCGTGCACGTGGTCGAGCGCGCCGTTCGCGTGGTCCTCGATGCAGCGGTCGAGGAAGGCGCGGGTGACGGCGCACTCGGTGGCCATCTCCGCGATCTCGAAGCGGATGTGCTGGAGCTTGGCGAGCGGCCGGCCGAAGGCCTCGCGCTCCTTGACGTACGCGGTGGTGAGTTCGAGCAGGTGCTCGGCGGCGGCGATGCCGGCGACCGCGATGGCCATGCGCTCCTGGGCGAGGTTGGTCATCAGGTGGACGAACGCGCCGTCGAGCTCGCCGAGCAGGTTCTCCTTGGGGACGCGGACGTCGTGGAAGAACAGTTCGGCGGTGTCCTGGGACTTCTGGCCGATCTTGTCGAGGTTGCGGCCGCGCTCGAAGCCTTCCATCCCGCGCTCGACGACCAGCAGCGACAGGCCGTGCGCCCCGCCCTCGGGGGTGGTCTTGGCGACGACGATCACGAGGTCGGCGAGGATGCCGTTGGAGATGAAGGTCTTGGAGCCGTTGAGCACCCAGTGGTCGCCGCGGTCCTCGGCGCCGGTGCGGATGCCCTGGAGGTCGGAGCCGGCGCCGGGCTCGGTCATGGCGATGGCGGTGATCGTCTCGCCGCTGCAGAAGCCGGGGAGCCAGCGGGCCTTCTGCTCGTCGGTGGCCAGCGAGGTCAGGTACGGGCCGATGATGTCGTTGTGCAGTCCGATCGCGAGGCCGGGCGCGCCGGCCCGGGTGAACTCCTCGGCGAGGACGGCGCTGTAGCGGAAGTCGGGGTTGCCGCCGCCCCCGTACTCCTCGTCGACGGCGAGGCCGAGCAGTCCCTGGCGGCCGGCGGCGCGCCAGACCTCGCGCGAGACGATGCCGTCCTTCTCCCACTGCTCGTAGTGGGGCAGCACCTCCTTGGCGAGGAAGGTGCGGACGGTCTCGCGGAACGCCTCGTGGTCGGCGGTGAAGATCTGACGCTTCATGCGGTGGACTCCTGGGGAGCGGCGGGGTCGGCGAGCGAGGGCAGGTCCCAGTCGCGGGCGACGGCGGCGGTGTCCGCGCCGGGCAGCGCGGGGCCGCGGCGGACGGCGGCGGGGGTGGCGGAGAAGCGCGGCGCGGGCGCGGGCTGGGTGAGCCCGGAGTACTCCACGAAGGTGCCGCGGGCGGCCAGGTGCGGGTGGGCGGGGGCCTCGCGGAGCGACAGGACGGGGGCGACGCAGGCGTCGCTGCCCTCGAAGACGGCGGTCCACTCCGCGCGGGTACGGGTGCGGAAGCGCGCGGCGACGGCGTCCTTCAGCTCGCCCCAGCGGGAGAGGTCGTTGCGCGCGGCGGCGACGTCCTCGATGCCGAGCAGCCGGACGAACTCCGCGTAGAACTGCTGCTCCAGGGCCCCGACCGCCATGTGGCCGCCGTCGGAGGTCTCGTACACGCCGTAGAAGGGGCAGCCGCCGTCGAGCAGGTTCACCCCGCGCCGGTCCTGCCAGCCGCCGGCGGCGAGCATGCCGTGGATCATGCTGGTCAGATGGGCGGTGCCGTCCACGATGGCGGCGTCGACGACCTGGCCCTCGCCGTGGGCGCGGGCGTGGGTCAGCGCGGCGAGGACGCCGACGACCAGGTAGAGCGAGCCGCCCGCGTAGTCGCCGACCAGGTTGGCCGGGACGGTCGGCGGGCCGTCCGGGTCGGGGCCGATCATGTTGAGCGCGCCGGTGACGGCGATGTAGCCGATGTCGTGGCCGGCGGTCGGGGCGAGCGGGCCGTCCTGTCCCCAGCCGGTCATGCGGCCGTAGACGAGCCGCGGGTTGCGCGCGAGGCACGCCTCGGGGCCGACGCCGAGGCGTTCGGCGACGCCGGGGCGGTAGCCCTCGACGAGGACGTCCGCCCGCTCGACGAGGTCGAGCACGGTCTCGGGGCCGCCCTCGGCCTTGAGGTCGACGAGGACGGAGCGCTTGTTGCGGTTGGTCAGGTCGTACGCGGGGTCGATGCCGAGCCCCGGGCCGCCGGGCCGGTCGACGCGGACGACGTCGGCGCCGAGATCGGCGAGGAGCATCGCGGCGAACGGGCCGGGGCCGATGCCCGCCAGCTCGACCACGCGCACCCCGGAGAGCGGCCCGCCGCCGCCGTTCCCTGTCCCTGCCATCAGGCCCCCAGGCTTTGTGACACAACTGCTGTAACACCAATGATGCTAGGAACACGTTCCACTCCGCACAAGGGTCTGCGCCGGGCGAGCGCTCGGAAATCCGCCGCGACGGCCGGGAGGCGCCCCGGACGCGGGCCCACCCGACGACCGCCGGTAACCCAGGCGCTAGGCTCCGCCTCCGATCGACCGCGCGGGCGGGTCGCAGGGGAAGGCGAGGGCCGGATGGACATAGGGGACGGGACGTCGGCGGAGCGCGGCGGACGCGCGTACGACGTGGTGCTCTTCGGGGCGACGGGGTTCGTCGGCGCGCTCACCGCCGAGTACCTGGCCGAGCACGCGCCCGAGGGTCTGCGCTGGGCGCTCGCCGGGCGCAGCCTCGGCAGGCTGGAGGCGGTGCGCGAGCGGCTCGCCGCGGTGTGGCCGCGCTGCGCGGACCTGCCGCTGCTGACGGCCGACGCCGAGGACGCCGCCTCGATGCGCGAGCTGGCCGGTTCCACGCGGGTGCTCGCCACGACGGTCGGTCCCTACGTCTGGTACGGCGACGGCCTGGTGGCCGCCTGCGCCGAGGCCGGCACGGACTATCTGGACCTGACCGGCGAGGCGGAGTTCGTGGACCGGACGTACGTCCTGCACGACGCGCGGGCCCGGGAGACCGGGGCCCGGATCGTGCACGCCTGCGGCTTCGACTCGGTCCCGCACGACCTGGGCGTGTACTTCACGGTGGGGCAGCTGCCGGAGGGCGTGCCGCTGACCGTCGACGGCTTCGTCCGGGCCGGGGCGCTGTTCTCCGGCGGCACCTTCGCCTCCGCGCTCACCGCCTTCGGGCGCGGCCGGCGGATCCTGCGCGCCGCGCACGAGCGGCGGCTGCACGAGCCGCGGCTCGTGGGCCGGCGGGCCCGGTCGCCGCTCGGCGGGCCCCGGTTCAGCACCGAGACCGGCACCTGGGCGCTGCCGCTGCCCACCCTGGACCCGCAGGTCGTGGCGCGCTCGGCCCGGGCGCTCGACCGGTACGGCCCGGACTTCCGCTACCGCCACTACGCCTCGGTGAAGACGCTGCCGATGGCGCTCGGCGGGGTCGCCGCCGTCGGCACGGGCGTGGCCGCAGCCCAACTGCCGCCGGTGCGACGGTGGCTGATGAGCCGTTACGAGCCGGGCCAGGGGCCGAGCGCGGAGCGCCGGGCGCGCAGCTGGTTCACCGTGCGCTTCGTCGGCGAGGGCGGCGGCCGCCGGGTCTTCACCGAGGTCTCGGGCGGCGACCCGGGGTACGACGAGACGGCGAAGATGCTCGCCGAGTCCGCGCTCTGCCTCGCCCTCGACCCGCTGCAGAAGACGGCGGGGCAGGTGACGACGGCGGTCGCGATGGGCGACGCGCTCATCGCCCGGCTGAGCGCGGCGGGCATCCGCTTCCGCGTGGCCGACGCCCGCTGAGGCGGGCGCTCGGCGGGGGCGCGCGATCGGGGCACTCGGACGGGGCGCTCGGCCGGGCCGCTCGGCCGGGGCACCTCGGCCGGGGCGCTCGGTTGGGGCGCTCGATCGGGGCGTTCGGCCGGACCGCTCGGCCGGGGCACCTCGGCCGGGCCGCTCGGTTGGGGCGCTCGACCAGGGCGCCCGGTCCGGGCGCTCAGCCCGGGCGTTCAGTCGGTGTGCAGCTGCTTCGGGGGCCACGCCCCGTCGGCGAGCTGGCGGGCCCAGTAGTACGGGTTCACCTCGGCGAGGGTGCGGGCCTGCCAGCCGGCCGGGTCCTCGGGGTCGGGGACCGCGACCTCCACGTCCGGTCCCCACAGGGCCAGCCGCTCCTGGCAGATGCCGCAGGGCGGGAACACGATGGTCCGCCCGTCCTGCGGGTCCCGGAAGACGCACACGGAGGCGGTGATCCGCGCGTCGAGCGTGTACGCCTGGCAGATCGCCCCGGTCTCGTGGCAGAGGGTCACCGCGCCGTTGAGGTTGTCGAGGCCGACGCTGGTGAGGATGCGGCCGTCGTCGAGAGAGACGGCGGCGGCGCCGCCGGGCTCGTCGGCCGGCCAGCGCCGCTCCATCTGGGCGACCGCGGCGTCCACGAGGACCTGATCGAGTTTCATGAGGCCTTCCTCACCAGGCAGAACGGGTGACCGGCCGGGTCGGCGTAGATCCGCCAGGAGCGGGCGCCGCCGAAGTCCTCCAGCAGGGTCGCGCCGAGCGTCAGCACCTCGGCGTGGGCGGCGTCGAGATCGGCGACGTCCACGTCGAGGTGCGACTGCTGCGGCCGGGCGGGGTCGCCCCAGACCGGCGGCCGGTGGTCGGCCACCCGCTGGAAGCACAGCACGGGCCCGTCGGCGGTGTGCAGGGTCGACCAGTCGTCGCCGAGCGCCCAGCGCGGGTCCGGGCGGTCGACCTCGCCGCCGATCAGTCCCCGGTAGAACAGGGCCAGTTCACGCGCATCGGCGCAGTCGAGCACCACGCACTGCAAGGAGCCGATCATCCGCACTCCGTCTCCGGTCGGAAGGTCACAGGGTTCACAGCATCACAGGTTCACAGCGTCACAGGGCCATCGCCCAGACCGCCACGATGTAGATCATCGCCAGCAGCCAGCCCGCGGCGAGCACGCCGGCGACGGCGAGGACGGACATCATGGCGCGCTCGGCACGGCGCAGCGGAGCCGGGGCGGCCGGCATGTGGGTCGTCATGGTGATCACCCTGCCCTGCCCCACTGACAACGCACATCCGTACGGGTACTCAGATACGCCCGCCCAGCGCCTCCTTGAGCGCCGCGCGGCACAGCGCGTCGGCGCGCCGGGTCGTCTCGGGGATCCGGTAGCGCGGGCTGAGCCGCAGCGCGTGGGCGCAGGCGGTGTCCAGGCCGACGCGGTGGCCCGCCGAGACGAACACCGGCTTGACCCCGTGGCGGGTGCGCAGCGCCCGGCCGACGACCTCGCGGCCCTCCTCGTCGTCGGCGACCAGCTCGCTGAAGTCGCCGCGCGCCGGGCCGGGTTGCTCGTACGTGAAGGTGAACGGGTTCTTCGCGACGCCCATCGAGGGCAGCCCGGTCAGCACGCCGAGGTGGCTGGCGAGTCCGAAGCGGCGCGGGTGGGCGCGCCCGTACCCGTCGCAGACCAGCAGGCCGGGCTCGACGGAGAGGGCCTCCAGGGCGGCCAGGACGGTCGGCACCTCGCGGAAGGCCAGGAGGCCGGGCACGTACGGGAACGAGACCCGGCCGACCGCGGTGGCCTCCTCGACGACCTCCAGGGTGGCCGCGTCGAGCACGACGGCCGCCGCGGCGACGAGGTCGCGCTCGTCGTCGTACGCGACGTCGAGCCCGGTCACGTGCCCCGTGCCGGGCGGCGGGCCGGGCTCGTCCCGCACGACCCGGCCCCGGAGTTCGTCCTGCAGGGCCCGCGCGGCGGCCTCGTCGACGGGCCAGTCCGGGGGCGTCTCGATGATCCTCATGATGATCGCCAGCCTACGACCGGGTCCGTTCCCCGGACAGCCCCGTCCCCGGCGGGCGGCGCGGGATAGCCTGCGACGCATGTTCGTACTGGAATTGACCTACACCGACGACGTCGCGCGGGCCGACGCGCTCATGGACGCGCACATCGCGTGGCTGGACGCGCAGTACGCCGCCGGCGTCTTCATCGCCTCGGGGCGCAAGAACCCGCGCGACGGCGGGGTGATCCTGGCCGTCGGGGACGACCGCGCGCAGATCGAGAAGATCGCCGCGGCCGACCCCTTCAGCGTCGACGGGGTGTGCACGTACCGGATCACGGAGTTCTACGCGACGAAGACCGCGCCCGAACTCGCCCCCTTCCGGGAGCAGCTCCCCTCCTGAGCCGACGGCCCGCCTACCGCAGGCGGGCGATCCGGCCCTTCTCCCCGGAGGCCCAGCAGCCGCCGTCGGGCGTGCAGTCGACGGTGTCGTACGAGCCGGTGTCGACGGTCCGCCAGGTGCGGCCGCCGTCCGTCGTCAGGTCAGTGCCGGTCGGGCCGACCGCGAGCGCGGCGGACCGGCTGTGCGGCAGCCAGGCCACGCCCGAGCGGTACGCGGGCGGGGGCGCGGTCGCGGGCCGCCAGCTCAGGCCGCCGTCGCCGGTGACCGCGGCCGCCCGCGGCGACGCCTGGTCGGGCCGGTAGTCGCCGCCGACCGCGAGCCCATGGCCGCGGTCGCGGAAGGCGAGTCCGAAGACGCCGCGGGCCGGGTCGCCGGCCGGCAGTCCGGACTCGGCGACCGTCCAGGTCAGGCCCCGGTCGCCGGAGTGCAGCACGCGCGCGGTCGCGGCGCCGCCGGTGGCCATCCAGACGTCCTTGGGGCCGGCCGACACCAGACACTGGCCGCTCGCGGCGAAGCCGGCCTCGCCCGGCAGCGCGGCCGGCATCCCGGCGTCGGGCAGCACCTGCCAGGAACGGCCGCCGTCCCGGGTCGACAGGATGCGGAACCGGCCGTCGACCGGGTCGCTCATGGCGAGGCCGTGCCGGTGGTCGAAGAAGGTCATGCAGTCGTAGAAGGCGCGCGGGTCGGTGTTGCGGAACGACTCGGTCCAGGTCGCCCCGCCGTCCTCGGTGCGGAAGACCCGGGACGCCTCGCCCTCGCCGATCGCGAGCACCACCGCGCGCCGGGCGTCGAAGGCCTCGACGTCGCGGAACTGCAGCTCCGCGGCGCCCGGCGGCGAGACGTTCCGCCAGGTCGCGCCGCCGTCGGTGGTGCGCAGCACGGTGCCCTTCGAGCCGGCCGCCCAGGCGGTGTCCCGGCTCACCGCGGCGAGCCCGCGGAACCGCGCGTCCGTGCCCGTGGGCGTCAGCTCCCAGCCGGGGGCAGCCCCGGCCCCCTCCGGCTCCCCCGCCCGCGCCGGGACGGCGAGCACGGCGGCCAGGGCCGCCCCGCCCAGTACCGCCGCCATCAGGCGTCTCGTCCTGCTCCGGTTTCCCTTGTTCCCCTTGTTCCCCATGGACGTCATGGCGCGGGAAGCTAGTGCACCCGGCGGGCCCCGTCCAGACCGCCTCGGCCGGGGCGGTGACACAGCTCACGTGGGGTAGGGATGCACGCCCGGGCCGGATTTCCCGTCCTCCCGGATGTCGGGGGGCGTCCGCCGGAGCCATGCGTGAGGAGCAGGCCTTGTCCACTGTCATCGAACAGCCCGTGGAGGCCCGACTGGTCGCCTCCGCGCCCTGCATGGAGTCCGTTCCCGCGACCCTGCGCTACGACCGCGAGGACCCGTACGCCGTCAGCATGGCGTTCCCGCCGCCGGCGACCCTGGAGGGCGTCGAGGTGTCCTGGGCGTTCTCCCGGGAGCTGCTGGCCCAGGGCATGGAGGCTCCGGCCGGCGTCGGCGACGTCCGCGTGCGCCCCTTCGGGTACGACCGCACCGTGGTGGAGCTGCACGCGCCGGAGGGCGTCGCGGTGGTGCACATCCGCACCTCGGAGGTGCGGCGCTTCCTCGACCGCGCGCAGCTGCTCGTACCGGCCGGGCGCGAGCACCAGTACCTCGACTGGGACGGGGCGCTGGGCCGTCTCCTGGACGAGTAGCACGTGACCTGCGTCTCTTTCGGACGCGGACGAGCTGGGGACATAACAGAACGTAACCGGACAGGGCGCGGGCCGGGCTTGGCCGCCCGCTTACGGCCCCTTTAACCTACGGTCTCGTAACCTACGAACCCGTAGGTAATCCCGCATGCACCCCCGACGCGTGCCTCCCCTCCCCAGGAGTACCCGTGACGCTCACCTCTCCCCACCTCGGCAGCTCTGAAGGGTGGACGGATGCCCGGCTGCTGTACGCGCTGGAAGAGGTGGTCGAGACAGAACTCAACCGGCATCTGAAGGTCACCAAGGACTGGATGCCGCACGAGTACGTCCCATGGTCGGACGGCCGGAACTTCCCCGGCTTCTTCGAGGACGGCGAGCCCTGGGACCCGTCCCAGTCGAAGGTCACCGACATCGGCAAGATCGCCCTCGTCGTCAACCTGCTGACCGAGGACAACCTGCCGAGCTACCACCACGAAATAGCGTCTCTGTTCGGCCGCGACGGCGCCTGGGGCACGTGGGTGCACCGGTGGACCGCCGAGGAGGGCCGGCACGGCATCGTGATGCGCGACTACCTGCTGGCCTCGCGCGCCGTCGACCCGGACAAGCTGGAGCAGTTCCGGATGGCGCACATGAGCGAGGGCTTCGAGTCGGACAACCGGCACTCGATGCTGCACTCGGTGGCGTACGTGTCCTTCCAGGAGCTGGCCACCCGCATCTCGCACCGCAACACCGGCCACCAGTCGGGCGACCCGGTCTGCGACCGGATGCTGGCGCGCATCGCCACCGACGAGAACCTGCACATGGTCTTCTACCGCAACCTGCTGCGCGCGGCCTTCGAGCTCGCTCCGGACCTCACGATGCAGGCCGTGCGGGACGTCGTCGTCAACTTCCGTATGCCCGGCCACGGCATGCCCGGTTTCGAGCGGGCGGCGGCACAGATGGCGATCGGCGAGATCTACAACATGCGGATCCACCACGACGACGTGCTGCAGCCCGTGCTCCGCTTCCTCAAGGTGCTGGAGATCGACGGCCTGGGCCCGGAGGGCCTGAAGGCGCAGGACGAGCTCGGTCTGTACATGAACGGGCTGGACTCCGAGGCGCGGAAGTTCGACGAGAAGCTCGCCGCCCGCAAGGCCCGGATGGCGGCCCGCGCGGCCGGCTGAGCCGTGCGGCCGGGTGACGGCCCGGCCACGGGCGGCGGCGCCGTCCGTCACCCGTCGGTGTGAGCGGGGTTTCTCCGCTCAGCCGATGATCTGCCACTGTGGTCCGCCATGGATCTCCAGGTGGACACCGACCAGTTGGGCCGCTTCTCGCGCGTCCTGCGCGAGTCCCTGACGTCGCTCGGCGCCGCGCGCCGGGCGCTGGAGCAGGCCCGCGCGGACCAGCTCGGCACCCCGGAGCTGGACGCGGCCTGCGACCGCTTCCAGGAGCGCTGGAAGCACGGGGCGGACCTGCTGGGCGCGCGGATCACCGCCGTGCAGGAGGGCGTGTCCCTCAGCCGCGAGGGCTACGTCCAGCTGAACCGGGCCCTGGCCGACGCGTTCCGCACGGTGGGCGGCGGCCGTGGCTGAGGCCGCGTACCCGCACCTGGGCTGGGACCCGGCGCCCGGCAGCCCCGCGGAGATCGCCGCGCTGCGGGCCCGGCTGACGGCCTCGGCGGCCTCGCTGGGCACCGCGCAGCGCCTCGTCGACCGGCTGCTCTCGGAGAGCGCGTACTGGACCGGCGAGGCCGCCGACTCCTTCCGCGCCGCGCTCGACGGAGACCTGCCCCGGTACCTGAAGAACGCGCACCGCTCCCTGACCAAGGCGGCCGGGCGGCTCGGCGCGTGGCACGACGATCTCGTGGGCCTCCAGGCCGCCGCCCGCCGGTACGACACGCGGGCCGGCCTGCAGACGACCGCCGTCCGCGCCGCGGAGGCCCGCTGGACGGCCGCCGCCCGCAACCCCGAGACGCCCGAGGCCGACCTCCGGGCGGCCGTCGCCGCCGTGAACCGGGCCCGCACCGCGCTCGCCGCCACCCGCGCGCAGGCCCGCGAGCTGGAGGAGAGCCACCGCACCACCGCGGCCCGGATCGCGCGGGAACTCGACGCGGCCACCGACCGCCTGGCCCCCAAGGAGCCGGGCGCGCTCGACAAGGCCCTCGGCTGGCTGGACGACAACCTCGGCGACGTGCTCGGCGCGACGTCCGCGACCCTCGGGCTCGTCGCGCTGTTCGCCGGCCCGCTCGCGGTGCCGCTGCTGTTCGTGGCGGCCGGGGCGAGCGTCGGGGCGCTGCTGCTGCACGCCCGCGACCCGAAGCTCCGGGCCGGTCTCGCGGCGGGCCCCGGCGACGCCCGCTTCTGGACCTCGACCGCCACGCTCACCGGCGACGCCGTGGGCACCCTTCCGGGCGTCGGCGCCGTCGCGAAGGGAGCCGCCGCCACGGCCGCGGCGGCCCGCGAGGGCGGGGCGGCCGTCGGACTCGGCGGCCACGCGAGCCGGTTCACCGGCGAGACCGGGACGGCCATGCACGCCTTCGCCGACGGCGGGACGCCGGTCGCGCAGTGGGTGGCCACGCGGACCGGCCGGCCCGGCGCCGCGCCGGTGGTCGACATCGGCTCGGCCACGGCCGGCGCGGCGGCCTCCGGTACGGGTCTGGTGGCCGGCGAGGACGACGTGACGGCCCGCTCCGCCGCCTCCGCGGTGGAGGGCGCACGGTCGGTCCCCGAGACCGTCAACCACGTCAGGACCGGCGCCGAGCTGTTCCGCAGCGCCCCTTAGGAGACGCCCACCGTGCTCTGGTTCCGCCTGCCGCCAGGCTATTTCCCGGTCGACCTGGAGGACCTCGACGCCTGGGAGGAACGCCTGGAGGCGGCGACGGCCGCCCTCGGGACGGAGTCCGCCGAGACGGCGGCGCTGCGCCGGCTGCTCGGCTCCCTGCCCGGACACGGCGTCACATACGCGGCGTTCGGGCTGCACCCCTCGGAGACGGGCGGCCTGTGCGTGTCGGTGCTGACCGTGGCCGAGGTCGACACGCGCGCGCCCGGCCCGGCCGCCGCGGCCGCCCGCTGCGCGCTGGCCCTGGCGCACGCCGGCGCCGGGCACGTACGCGAGCGGACCCTCGTGCACCTCGCCTGCGGCACACCCGCCGCGCTGGTCTCGGCGCTGCTGCCCGAGGGGGCCTTCCAGGCGCGCCTGGCCGTCGCCCGGCCCGCCGGACCCGGTGTCGTGCTCGTGGACCTCACGACGCCGGCGGCCGAACAGGCCCCGGAGTACACCGACATCCTGCTGGCGATCGGTCAGACCCTCGCGTTCACCGACCCGGACGCGGCGGAGCCGGTCGCCGCCCCGCCGCGGCCGAGCCGTCTGCACGGCCTGAGGTGAGGCCGGGGCGCCCCCGTGACGCCCCGCCCTCCGCTCAGCCCCGGTCCTGGTCGCGGCGCAGCAGCAGCCGCTCCTTCTCCGAGAGCCCGCCCCACACGCCGAACCGCTCGTCGTTGCGCAGCGCGTACTCCAGGCAGGCCAGACGGCCCTCGCAGGCCGAGCACAGCAGCTTGGCCTCGCGGGTCGAGGACCCCGGGGCCGGGAAGAAGAACTCCGGGCCGGCCTGCGCGCAGAGGGCGTCCTCGCGCCAGGACATGTCGGGCTCGGTGGAGGCGTCGGCTTCGATGGTGTTCGTGTACATGGAGGACACGCTCCCCCACGGCCATAAACACGTCGTCAACGTTCCATCAACGCGGCGCGCCACGTGATGTCTCGCCATCGGCGCCTTGCCCACACTGCCCGTCCCGGGCGATGATCACACCCATGACGACCAGAAAGGCCGATGCGGCCTAGCCCCCCGGTCCCGCTCTCCTCGGACCGCGCTCCGCCGGCCGGCCGTCCACCGCCGCCGGTCCGGACCCTTCACGAGGAGACCAAGAACCTTGCAGCTCACCCCACTCGTCCCGTACGCCCGCCTGCCCCGCGCGTACCACGGGCACCACATCGTGACCAGCACCGTCGACGCCTTCGGCCGCGCCCACTGGCTGCTCGCCGAGCGCGAACCGGCGGCCGAGCCGTACGACGCCGTCGTGGTGACGGTGTACGACGACGCGCACACGGCCACCTGGCTGCACGGCCTGACATCGCGGCATGCCGACCTGGCCGTCCTGCCCGACGGCGGCTTCGTCACCGCCGCCCCGCGCAGCCGGCCGGACGAAGCGCACGTGCAGGTCTTCGACGCGCTCGGCCGCGTGTCCCGGACGTTCCGGGTCGGGGACGGCGTCGAGCATCTGCTCGCCGACGAGTCCGGAGCCCTGTGGGTCGGCCACTTCGACGAGGGCGTCTACGGCGACGATCCCCTCAGCTGGCCCGGTCTGCGGCGCTGGGACGTCACCGGTGAACCCCTGTGGACGTACGACCACCGGGACTCCGGCGAGATCAGCGACTGCTACGCCCTGAACGTCCACCGGACCCACGCCTGGGCGTGCGCGTACCGGCACTTCGACCTGCTCGAGATCCGGCCCGGCAGGAGGCCGGTCGCCCACGCCAACCCGGTCCGGGGGGCCAACGCCCTTGCCGTGCACGGCGACCGGGTCGCGTTCTTCGGCGGGTACGGCGACGAGCACGACCGGCTGGTCGCCGCCCGGCTGTCCGGCGGCGCGGTGCACCCGCAGGTCACCGGGCGGCTCACCCGGCCCGACGGCAGCCCCGTCGGCCGGCGGCGGGTCGTCTCGCGCGGGCCCCGGATCCACGTGCAGGAACGGCCGGGGACGGAGTGGTACGTCTTCGAGCTCGGCGCCTGACGCGGGGGAGTCCGACAAGCACAGCATTGCTGCGTTCCGGTGGTGTGCGGCAGGGCCCGGAACCGGGGGCCCGTCCCCCGGGGTCTCCCCTGGCACCAACAGCCCCAGGGAGTGGCCATGACGCACACCACCTTCGACACCGCCCTCGGCAGCCTCGACGCGTTCGCCGGTCTGGACGACTACCTGCTCCCCGCCCCCGAGGCGCGGGACCGGCTGCCGTACGCGCTCTCCCCCGCCGACCAGCACCGCGTGGACCTGCACAGCGCGCTCACCGCCGCCGGCATCCCGCCGCGCGCCGGGGACACCTCGGCGATCGACGTGCTGTCGCTGCTCGACGCCACGACCGTGTCCGCGGTCATCCGCTGGGTCGAGTGCGGTTCCGGACGGGACCGCAACGGCTGGTGAACCGCCGCAGCCCTCAGCCCCCTTCGGGTTCCTGCTCCTTCTTCGCCCGGCTCGGCTGCACCCGCTTCGGCTCGCCCGGCATCTTCGGGTACTCCGGCGGGTACGGCAGGTCGCCGAGGCCGTGCTCGGCCTCGTCCCGCCGGGCGAGTTCGAGCAGGGACTCCAGGCCGAAGCGGTGGTCGTCCATGTCGGCGTGGACGTCGCCGACCTCGGCGTACCGGGCCGGCATCGTACGGATGTCGAAGTCCTCCGGGACCACGTCGTCGACCTCCTCCCAGCGCAGCGGCGCGGAGACCGGGGCGTGCGGCTTGGGGCGCACCGAGTACGCGGAGGCGATCGTGCGGTCGCGGGCGGTCTGGTTGTAGTCCACGAAGATCCGCTCGCCGCGCTCCTCCTTCCACCACTTGATGGTGACCCGGTCCGGCATCCGCCGTTCCAGCTCGCGCCCGCAGGCGATGGCGGCGCGCCGGACCTGGGTGAAGGTCCAGCGCGGCTCGATGGGCACGAACACGTGCAGGCCGCGGCCGCCGGAGGTCTTGGGCCAGCCGCGCAGCCCGTGCTCGTCGAGGACCGCCCGCAGTTCGTGGGCGGCCCGCACCGCGTCGGCGTAGTCGGTGCCGGGCTGCGGATCGAGGTCGAGGCGCAGTTCGTCCGGGTGGTCGGTGTCGTCGCGCCGCACCGGCCACGGGTGGAAGGTCACCGCGCCGAGGTTGGCGGCCCACAGCACGGCCGCCGGCTCGGTGGGGCACATCTCGTCGGCGGACCGGCCGCTGGGGAACGTGATGTGCGCGGTGGGGATCCAGTCCGGCAGGTACTTGGGCGCCCGCTTCTGGAAGAACGACTCGCCGGTCACCCCGTCGGGGTAACGCTCCAGGGTGGTGGGCCGGTTCCGCAGCGCCCGGGTGATCCCGTCGCCGACGGCGAGGTAGTAGCGGACCATGTCGAGCTTCGTGTAACCGGGCTCCGGGAAGTACACCTTCTCGGGGTTGGAGACGCGTACGGTCCGGTCCCCGACCTCCAGCTCCACCGCTCCCGCCTTGGCTGCCATGCCCGTCAGCGTAGGGCCGGCCGACAAGCGGCGCATTTCGTGCGCATACCGGAGAATCGGCCCATGGATCTGCCCGTGATGCCGCCGGTGAAGCCGATGCTCGCCAAGTCCGTGAAGAAGATCCCGCCGGGGATGCAGTACGAGGCGAAGTGGGACGGCTTCCGGGCCATCGTGCACCGCGACGGCCCGGACGTGGTGCTCGGCAGCCGTACCGGCAAGCCGCTGACCAGGTACTTCCCCGAGCTGGTCGAGGCGCTGCGGGAGCGGCTGCCGGAGCGGATCGTGCTGGACGGGGAGATCGTCATCGAGCACGGCGGGCGGCTCGACTTCGACCGGCTGACCGAGCGGATCCACCCCGCCGACTCCCGGGTGCGGACCCTCGCGGAGCGGAATCCGGCCCGGTTCGTCGCCTTCGACCTGCTGGCGTTGGGCGACGAGTCGCTGCTCGGCACCCCGCTGGGCGAGCGGCGCGCGCGGCTGGAGTCGGTTCTGCGGGGCGTGCGGCCGCCGGTGCACCTGGCCCCGGCGACCACCGACCCGGAGGTCGCCGAGCGGTGGTTCGAGCAGTACGAGGGCGCGGGGCTCGACGGGGTGATCGCCAAGCCTCTGGACCTGCCGTACCGGCCGGACGAGCGCGTCATGTACAAGGTCAAGCACGAGCGGACCGCGGACGTGGTGGTGGCCGGGTACCGCCACCACAAGAGCGGTCCGGTGGTGGGCTCGCTGCTGCTCGGCCTGTACGACGACGCCGGCGCCCTGCAGCACGTCGGTGTGTGCGCGGCGTTCACCGCGAAGCGGCGCGCCGAGCTGGTGGCGGAGCTGGAGCCGCTGCGGATGGACCCGCCGGACGGCCATCCGTGGGCGGCGTGGGCGGACGAGGCCGCGCACGCCGGGGCGCGGCTGCCCGGCGCGCCGAGCCGCTGGTCGGGCAAGAAGGACCTGTCGTGGGTGGCGCTGCGGCCGGAGCGGGTCTGCGAGGTGGGGTACGACCACATGGAGGGCGACCGGTTCCGGCACACCGCCCAGTTCAAGCGGTGGCGGCCGGACCGGACGCCGGAGTCGTGCGGCTACGCGCAGCTGGAGGAGCCGGTGTCGTACGACCTGTCGGAGGTCTTCGCGTCCTGAACCGGCTCGCGCCGGGGCGGGACGGACGGCACCGGCAGGACGAGCCGCCCGTAAGCGTGGTCCGGCACCGCCGGGCGGTGCGGCGCGACGGGCGCGACCCTGGTGTAGGGGGCGCCCTGCGGGGGACGCGGGTCGGGCTCGCCCTTGTTGGGCCACAGGGCCATGGCGCGCTCGGCCTGGGCGGTGATGGTGAGGGAAGGGTTGACGCCGAGGTTCGCGGAGACGGCCGAGCCGTCGACGACGGAGATGCCGGGGTGTCCGTAGAGCCGGTGGTAGGGGTCGACGACGCCGGAGCCGGGGTCCGCGCCGATGGGGCAGCCGCCGAGGAAGTGCGCGGTGAGCGGCTTGTTCATCAGCTCGCCGAGGTTGGTGCCGGGGAAGCCGTTGATCCGCTCGGCGAGCAGCCGGGCCGCGGCCCAGCCCTCGGGGATGTGCACGGGGTTGGGCGCGCCGTGGCCCTGGTCGGCGGTGATCCGGCCGCGTCGGAGCCTGGTGGTCAGGGAGTTGTCGTGGGTCTGCATGACCAGGCCGATGATGGTCCGCTCGGACCAGCGCCGGGTGGTCGCGGTGCGGGCGACCAGGACGGGGTGACGCAGGAACGCCGCGGTGGCGGCGCGCCACTTGGGCCGGTCGAGGCGGTACTGGGGGACGCAGATCAGCGCCATGAGGTTGGAGCCCTTGCCGTACCGGACGTTCTCGATGTGGGTGGTGGCGTCCGGGTGGATGGACGAGGTGATGGCCACGCCCCGGGTGAAGTCCGGTTCGCCGCCGCGCACCTTGCGGTAGCGACGGGGCCAGGTCGACGCCCCCACGAGAGCTTCGGAGTTGGTGCGGGTGAGCACGCCGAGCCGGTCGGGGATCCGGGGCAGGGATCCGTCGCGTCTCATGGTGTGCAGCAGGGTCTGGGTGCCGTACGTGCCGGCGGCGAGGACGACGCGGGCGCAGCGCAGCACGCGGCGGCGGGACTTACGGCGGCCGCCTCGCGTGGGCCGGGTGACCACCTCGAAGCCGCCGCGGCCGTCCTCCCGCACCGCGACGACGGTGGTCAGGGGGTGCACCTCGGCGCCCGCCCGCTGCGCGAGGTACAGGTAGTTCTCGTTGAGGGTGTTCTTCGCGCCGTACCGGCAGCCCGTCATGCACGCGCCGCACTCGGTGCAGGCCCGGCGCGCGGGCCCCGCGCCGCCGAAGTACGGGTCGGGGACCTCGGTGCCGGGCGCGGCCCGCACCGAGCCGTCGGCGTCGTCGCCGTCCCCGTAGAACACCCCGACGGGCGTGCGGCGGAAGGTGTCCTCGACGCCCAAGGCCCCGGCGACGGCGCGCAGATGCTCGTCTTCCTCCGTGACGGTCGGGTTGGTGCGGACCCCGAGCATGCGGCGGGCCTGGTCGTAGTACGGGGCGAGTTCGGCGCGCCAGTCGGTGATGTCCTTCCACTGCGGGTCCTGGAAGAACGCGGCGGGCGGCACGTACAGGGTGTTGGCGTAGTTGAGGGAGCCGCCGCCGACGCCCGCGCCGGCCAGCACCATGACGTTGCCGAGCAGGTGGATGCGCTGGATGCCGTACAGGCCGAGCCGGGGCGCCCAGAGGTAGTCGCGCAGGTTCATGGAGGTGCGGGGCAGTTCGTCGCGGGTGAAGCGGCGGCCGGCTTCGAGGACGGCGACGCGGTAGCCCTTCTCGGTGAGCCGGAGGGCGGAGACCGAACCGCCGAAGCCGGAGCCGACGACGATGACGTCGTAGTCGTACGCGGCCGGCCGGGGCCCGCTCGTCGTCTCCGGCTCACTCATAGAGGGCCTCGATCTCGGCCGCGTACGCGGTGGCGACGGCGTGCCGTTTGACCTTGAGGGACGGGGTGAGCATCCCGTTCTCCTCGGTGAACTCGCCGGGGACGATACGGAAGCGGCGGATCGACTCGGCGCGGGAGACGGCCTTGTTGGCGTGGTCGACGGCCTTCTGGATGTCGGCGATCAGCTCGGGGTCGCGGCAGAGGTCGGCGAGCGGGGTGTCCTTGGGGCGTTTGCGGACGGCGAGCCAGTGCTCCATCGCCTCGGGTTCGAGGGTCACGAGCGCGGCGACGTGACTGCGGTTGTCGCCGACGACCAGGCATTGTCCGACGGGCGGGCGGCTGCGCAGCCGGTCCTCCAGGACGGCCGGGGAGACGTTCTTGCCGCCCGAGGTGACGATGATGTCCTTCTTGCGGCCGGTGATGACGAGGTAGCCGTCGTCGTCGAGGGCGCCGAGGTCGCCGGTGGCGAACCAGCCGTCGTCGTCCAGGACTTCGGCGGTGGCGGCCTCGTTGTTCCAGTACGCGCGGAAGACGATGCCGCCCTTGATCAGCACCTCGCCGTCGTCGGCGATCCGTATGGCGGTGCCGGGGACGGGGCGGCCGACGGTGCCGGGGCGGGGCTGGAGCGGCGGGCTGACGGTGGCGGCGGCGGTGGTCTCGGTGAGCCCGTAGCCCTCGTAGATCAGGATGCCGGCGGCGTAGAAGAACAGGCTGAGGCGGCGGTCGAGCGGCGATCCGCCGCTGATGGCGTACCGCAGCCGGCCGCCGAGTTCCTTGCGGACCCGGCGGTAGACCAGCAGGTCGTACAGGGCCCAGGCGAGGGTGAGGCCGAGGCCGGGCCGGGGGCCCTTGCCGAGGAAGTGGCCGAGGGCGGCCTCGCCGAAGCGGACGGCTATGGCGTCGGCGCGGGCGAAGGAGGCGCCGCGGCCGAGCTTCTCGGCGGTGGCGCGGCCGGTGTCGTGGATCTTCTCGAAGAGGTAGGGCACGCCGACGACGAAGGTGGGCCGGAACGCCCGGAGTTCGGGGCGGAGTTCGTCGGGTTTGATGCTGGGGAAGTGTCCGAGTTCGATGCGTGCCATCAGGCAGGCGATCTGGATGGTGCGGCCGAGGATGTGGGCGAGCGGCAGGAACAGCAGGGTGGAGGCGGTCTGTCCGGTGATCGCCTTGAAGACCGGGTGGAGCAGTTCGACGGTGTTGGCGGCCTCGGCGTGCAGGTTGCCGTGGGTGAGCACGCAGCCCTTGGGCCGGCCGGTGGTGCCGGAGGTGTAGCAGACGGTGGCGAGGGAGTCGGCGGTGAGCGCGGTGCGCCGCTTGGTGAGTTCCTCGTCCGTGACGTCCTCGCCGAGGAGGCGGAGCCGAGGGAGCGCGCCGGCGTCGATCTGCCAGAGGGCGACGCCCCCGTCGCCGGGGAGGCCCACGGCGGCGTCCTCGACGGCGGCGGTGTGCTCGGCGGTCTCGGTGACGACGTGGCGGGCGCCGGAGTCCTCCAGGATCCAGGCGATCTGCTCGGCGGAGGAGGTGGGGTAGACGGGGACGGTCTGCCCGCCGGCCGCCCAGACCGCGAAGTCGAGCACGCACCACTCGTAGCCGGTGCGGGCCATCAGGGCGACGCGGCCGCCGGCTTCGAGTCCGGAGGCGATGAGGCCCTTGGCGGTGGCGGCGACGTCGGCCGCGAACGCGGCGGCGGTGACCGGCCGCCAGGCGCCGTGCTCCCTGCGCCGCAGGACGACGCTGTCGGGGGCCTCGGCGGCGTTGGTGAAGGGGATGTCGGCGGGGGTGCCGGTCGCGGGCGGCGGGACGAGGGGCGCGCTGCGCGCCTCGCGCACCACACCGTTCTCGCGGACCAGCTCGACCTGGTGACGGGCGGCGAGTTCACCGTGCCGGGCGGCCTGCCGCAGATCCTTGCGTACGCCCATGGGTGGCTCCTGTTCGCGGCGTGCGGGCGGGGAGTGAGCGGGACCTCTGGACTTACCGAGCAGTCAACTTACTCGTACGTAAGAAAAATTCAACGGGTCGCGCACGACGGCGTGCGCATCCTCCTGCGCATCACCTGGCGCACCCTCTTGCGCATCCGCACGGGAGCGCCATACTTACCTGAAAGTAAACTTACTCCAGAGTAAAGAATGGAGTCGCCGTGACGGACGACATCGGTGCCCAGCTCGCCTCGCTCGACTTCGCCGCCGTCTCCCCCGCCGAGTTCGCCCGGCTGGTCAAGGGCCTGTCGGACCGGCAGATCAAGGAGCTCGCCGCCGACGCGGCGCTGCGCGAGCGGGTCCTGCGCGAGGTGTTCGGCCGGATGCGGCAGCAGTTCCGGCCCGAGGCCGCGGGCACGCTGGACGCCCTGATCCGCTGGAAGATCACCGGCGCGAGCGACGCGGTGTACGAGACGCGCATCGCCGAAGGCCGCTGCGAGGTCACCGAGGGCCGCTCCGAGGCCGAGCCGCGCACCACCCTCGTCCTGGCCGACGCGGACTTCCTCAAGCTGGTCTCCGGCAACGCGAACCCGGTGACCATGTTCATGATGCGCAAGCTGAAGATCGCCGGCGACGTGGCCCTGGCGTCCGGTCTGACCCGCTACTTCGACATCCCCAAGGCCTGAGGAGCGCCCCGGACATGAGCGGTTTCTCCCTCGGACTCACCGAGGAGCAGCGTGATCTGCGCGAATGGGTGCGCGGCTTCGCCCGCGAGGTGGTGCGGCCGGCCGCGGCGGAGTGGGACGAGCGCGAGGAGACGCCCTGGCCGGTGATCAAGGAGGCGGCGCGGATCGGCCTGTACGGCTTCGAGTCGCTCGCCGACATGTACGGCGACCCGACCGGGCTCTCCGTGCAGATCGCCAACGAGGAGCTGTTCTGGGGCGACGCGGGCATCGGCATGGCGATCTTCGGGACGCACTTGGCGGTCGCCGGGATCTTCGCCTCGGGAACCCCGGACCAGCTGGCGGAGTGGGTGCCCCAGTGCTTCGGCGACGCGACCGATCCCCGGCTCGCGGCCTTCTGCGTCTCCGAGCCCGAGGCCGGTTCCGACGTCGCGGCGATGCGCACCCGGGCGCGTTACGACGAGGCGAAGGACGAGTGGGTGCTGAGCGGCCAGAAGGCGTGGATCACCAACGGCGGCATCGCCGACGTCCACGTCGTGGTCGCCTCCGTCGCGCCGGAACTCGGCGCGCGCGGCCAGGCCGGCTTCGTGGTGCCGCCGGGCACGCCGGGCCTCACCGGCAACCGCAAGATCAGGAAGCTGGGCCTGCGGGCCTCGCACACCGCGGACGTCTTCCTCGACGACGTACGGGTCCCCGGGCACTGCCTCCTCGGCGGCAAGGACCGCCTCGACGCCCGGCTCGCCCGGGCCCGCGAGGGCGGCCGCGCCAAGGGCCAGGCCGCCATGGCCGCCTTCGAGGTGAGCCGCCCGACCGTGGGGGCCCAGGCCCTCGGGATCGCCCGCGCCGCGTACGAGTACGCCCTCGAGTACGCGGGGCAGCGCGTCGCGTTCGGCCGCCCGATCGTCGAGAACCAGTCGATCGCCTTCGCCCTGGCCGACCTTCGCACCGAGATCGAGGCGGTCCGTCTGCTCATCTGGCAGGCCGCCTGGATGGCCCGCAACGACCGCCCCTTCGACGCGGCCCAGGGGTCCATGTCCAAGCTCCGCGCCGGGGAACTCGCCGTCACCGCCACGGAGAAGGCCGTGCAGATCCTCGGGGGCGCGGGCTACAGCCGCGAGCACCCCGTGGAGCGCATGTACCGCGACGCGAAGATCTACACGATCTTCGAGGGTACGAGCGAGATCCAGCGCCTGGTCATCGCGCGTGCCCTCACGGGCCGCCACATCCGCTGACGGCCCGGCTCCGAGGGCCTCAGGCTCCTGAGCGGGCGGTGGGCACGGCGGCCGCCTTCGGCGCGTCCTCGGTCGCGGCCTCGGCGGGCTCCGCCCCGGCCGCCGCGTCGTCCGCCGCGTCGTCCTCGTCCGGGCCGTCGAGCAGCCGACGGCCCAGCCGCCCGCTGGTCCGGCCGAGCCAGAGCAGGAGCGCCGTCGGCGCGAACACGGAGTCCGCGGCGACCATGACCAGGGAGAAGTACGGGAGGCCCATCAGCACGGCGATCCCGATGTGCTCGCCGATCAGCAGCACCAGCAGCACGTTCTTCGCCTTCCGCCGCAGCAGCGCGAACGGGAACGCGACCTGGACGATCACCGTGCCGTACGTCATGGCCAGCACCAGCACGCTGCTGGACGTCAGCGCCTCGCTGAGCATCGGCCAGGACGTCAGGAACTCCTGGTGCAGGGCGTAGTGGACGGCCGTGCCCTGCTGCCAGGTGGAGCCGGGGATCTTGTACCAGCCGGCGCAGGCGTACACGATGCAGATCTGGAAGGCGATCACCACGAGCGCCCCGTTGTGCACGAGGTGCGCGATCCGGTCGCAGACGGAGCGCGGCACGCCGGGGGCGTACGCGGACACCGCCCACCACACGGCCTGCGCCAGCCACAGCACCCCGAGCGTCACGCCCCACGAGACGGTGAGCCGGCCCGTCGCGGCGAGGAACACGAGCGCCGCGCCGGACAACGCCCCGAGGACGAGCCCCGTGCGGTCACGCCGGGGCGCGCCGCTCTCCGCGGCCCGCCGCGCGCGGCGGGCGTCCAGCGACCACACCTGGGCGCAGCGGGTGAACACCAGGTACAGGGCGAGGATGTGCAGCAGCCGGTCGCCGGCGTTGGTGAGGAACTCGTTGCGGTGCTGGAAGGACAGGATCCCGAGCACCATCACGACCGAGGCCGTGCGGGTCCGCCAGCCGAGGAGGACCGCCGCCGCGGCCGCGACGGCCAGCAGGTAGAAGACCTCGTAGTACGCCCGGCCCTGCCACCACAGCAGGGCGTCGAACGCGTCCGGGTTCGCCCACCACCGGGCCATGGCCCAGCTCCAGGGCGCGTCCGGCCCAGTCATCTCCAGGCGGTCCGGCCAGTGGCGGACGAGGTAGAAGAGCCAGACCCCGGAGAGGCCGATCCGCAGGACCGCCGTCTGGTACGGGGCGTAGGACGTGGCGGCGGCCCGGTCGATCAGCCGCTCGGCGCTCCGCGTCAGGCGGGTGGTGCGTGCGGGGGGCGTCGTCGTGCTCATCGTCCGGTCACCGTTCCCTCCAGGTCGTCACGGGTGACCGTGAGCCAGCCGTACGCGCGGGACTTCCACACGTCGCTCACCGTGCGGCCGGTCCACTCGGGGGGCTGGATCGCCTGGGTGAGCTCGCGGAACTGGACGCGCTGCGCGGAACGCCCGCCGAGCACCGGCCGGAGCCGTTCGAGGGCGAGCCGCTTGAGGTTCTGCTCGGTGAGCCGGCCCAGCTTGCCGACGGGACGGCCGGAACGGTCGTGCGAGCGCTTGAAGTTCTTCCAGCCCTGACGGAACTGCTCCATCGTCATGCTGGGGACCAGGGTGCCGCGCACGGTCCGCAGGTCGTAGGCCGTCATGTCCACCCACTGCGTGACCGACGTACGGCCGTCCGCGCCGCGCAGCTCGGCGCGGGCCAGGACGCGGGAGTTGGTGAGCAGGGGGTTGGGGGCGAAGACGGCCCAGTTCTGGGCGAGTTCGGGGAACATGTAGGCGTCGATGGTGCTCTTGTGCCGGGTGCTGACGGCGTTCTTCGGCGCCACGTGGAAGAAGACCATGCCGGCGTGGAACAACACCGCGAGGGCCACGGCGACGGCGGCCGTGGCGACGATCAGCCGCGCCAGGCGCGGTTCGGCGGCCGGGTCGGACGTGGCGGTCACTCCCTCCGCCGCGTCAGCGGCCTCGGCGGTACCGGGCTCCGTCCCGGCCGTCTCCGGCTCCGTCCCGGCCGTCTCCGGCTCCGTCCCGGCGGTGCCGGCTATGTCCCCGCCGTCCGCCCCCGCCTCAGCCGCGGCCCCCGCTTCGGCCCCGGCCTCGGTCCCCGCCTCGGCTCCCGCTTCGGCCCGCATGCCGTCCCCCTCCGTTCGTCCCCGATCGCGCGGGCCCGATGATACGTGCCCCGGGGCAACGTGAGATGGGACACACCCCCTCGCGCCCCTCCCCCGGCCCGCGGCCCATTCCCGCAGGTACCGACGCCGTGCCGGCCGGCCGGGCGCCCGCCGACCCGGAGCCGTTGCCCGGCGATGACATTTCCGTCGCGGAACGCGGACGGGGATCCGGTACGTATGGGAGGAGGAGACCCCACCCCGACCTCCGACTCGCACCCAAAAGGAAAGCCCCGTGATCACCTCGCCGTTGGTACCCGTCCCGATCCCCGACCGCGTCGCCGCCCTCATCGGGTCCTGCCTGCCGCAGCACGTGCTGCAGGCGGAGTTCGACGCGGTCTGCGCCGCCCGTGAGGTGAACCGGTTCCGGGGACCGCTGTGCGCGGAGGACCGGGCGGACCGGGAGCACGCGCTGGCCGCGCTGGCCCGGGCCAACAAGGTGCTGGCCAAGCACCACCCGCTGCTGCCGGTGCGCCCCGGCCAGTAGCCGACGAGAGGCCCGACCGTACACCGGTTCGGACCTCTCCGCATGCGACGCGGGCCGCCCGGTGTGAGGGTGCGAAGGTGACCACCACCAGCGCAGCGGCCCCCGCACCGCCGGCGGCCGAGCCACCCGTACTCGACCAGCGCCGCCGCAACATCGTCTTCGGCACGATCATGCTGGGCGTGCTGCTCGCGGCGCTGGACCAGACGATCGTCGGCACCGCACTGCCCACGATCGTCGCGGACCTCGGCGGCGGCGCCCACATGTCGTGGGTGGTCACCGCGTACCTGCTGGCCGAGACCGTCTCGACCGCGCTGGTCGGCAAGTTCGGCGACCTGTTCGGCCGCAAGGTGATCTTCCAGATCTCGGCGGTCGTCTTCATCACCGGCTCGTTCCTCTGCGGTCTCGCCTCCAACATGACGCTGCTGATCGTCTGGCGCGGGCTGCAGGGGCTGGGTGCCGGCGGGCTGATGGTCACGTCCATGGCCCTGATCGCGGACGTGATCCCGCTGCGCGACCGCGGCAAGTACCAGGGCGCGATCGGCGCGGTCTTCGGCGTCTCCACGGTCATCGGCCCGCTGCTCGGCGGGCTGTTCACCGACCATCTGACGTGGCGCTGGGCCTTCTACGTCAACGTCCCGATCGCGATCCTGGTCGTCATCGCGGCCGCCCGTTCGATCCCCGCCGTCCGCTCCGCGAGCCGTCCGGTGATCGACTACGCGGGCATCGGCCTGGTCGCGGCCGGCGCGAGCGCGCTGATCCTGGCGACCAGCTGGGGCGGCAACGAGTACGCCTGGGGCTCCGGCGTCATCCTCGGGCTGTTCGCGGGCGGGGTGCTCGCCCTGGGACTGTTCTGCTGGGTGGAGACCCGCGCGGTCGAACCGATGCTGCCCATGCGGCTGTTCCGCAATCCGGTCTTCACGGTCTGCTCGGTGCTGAGCTTCGTCGTCGGCTTCGCGATGCTCGGGGCGATGACGTTCCTGCCGACCTATCTCCAGTACGTCGACGGCGACTCGGCCACGGTCTCCGGCATCCGTACGCTGCCGATGGTCGTCGGCCTGCTGATCGCCTCGGTGTTCAGCGGCAACGTGGTCAGCAAGACCGGCCAGTACCGGGTGTTCCCGATCGTGGGCTGCCTGGTCATGGGCGCCGGGCTGTTCCTGCTGTCGCTGATGGGCCCGGACACGGGCACGTGGCCGGAGTCCCTGTACATGTTCGTGCTCGGGGTCGGCATCGGCCTGTGCATGCAGGTGCTCACCATCGCCGTCCAGAACACCGTCGACTACGCGGATCTCGGCACGGCCACCTCCGGCGTCACGTTCTTCCGCACGCTCGGCAGCTCGTTCGGCACGGCCGTCTTCGGCACGATCTACGCCAACTCCCTGGAGCCGAACCTCACCGAGGGCGTCGCCGAGGCGGCCCGGGTCGCCGGCGCCCCCGACCCCGCCGCCCTCGCCCGGGCCGCGCAGAGCCCGGAGGGGCTGCGCGACCTGCCGCCCGAACAGGCCGCGCCGCTGGTCCAGGCGTACGCCGACACGCTCCAGACCGTCTTCCTGTGGACCGTGCCGGTCGCCGCCGTCGGCTTCGTCGTCGCGCTGTTCCTGAAGCAGGTCGCCCTGCGCGACACCGTCCGCGAGGCCGCGCCGGACATGGGCGAGGGCTTCGCCTCCCCGACGACCAGCGGCGACTCGGCGAAGCTGCTCGAACTGGCGGTGGCCCGGATCCTGCGCCACACCGGCTTCGACACCGCCCGCCGCATCGTCGAGTCCTCGGACACCCGGCTCGACATCGCCGGCGCGTGGGCGGTGATGCAGGTCGAGCTGTACACGCGGCTCGTCGGCCACGCCAGCCTCGGCCTGATCTCGGCCGGCCGCCGCGTCCCGCCCGAGGTCCTGCTCCCGGTCTTCGACCGGATGGTCGACGAGGGCTTCCTGGAGCGCGAGGGCAACCTGCTCTCGCACACCCGGGCAGGCCGGCGCGAGGCCGAGGTGATCACCCGCGCCTGGGGCGAGTGGCTCACCGCCCAGGTCGAACGCGAACGAGGCCGCCCCAGCGGCCCGGAACTCCGCGCCGCCACCGACGCCATCGCCAAGCGCCTGGTCGCGGAAGACCTCACCCAGGGCCTCCCCCGACACCGCGAACCGGCGGGCGCGACGGCGGTCTGACACGGGAGCGGGCGGGGTTCCGGTCAGTCCAGGAAGTCGCCGTCCACGTACACCCACGCGCCCTCGTGGCGTTCGAAGCGGCTGCGTTCGTGGAGGGTGCCGGCCTGGCCTCCGTGGGTGTAGCCGGCCGTGAAGGTGACCGTGCCCTGCTGATGGAAGGGCGTGCCGTCGGTCGTCTCCTGGATCTCCAGGCCCGTCCAGCGCATGCCCGGGTCGAAGTCCACCTCCGCGGGGCGGGTCCGCGGGGCCCAGGTGCGCAGGAGGTACGCCTCGTCGCGGACGACGAAGGCGGCGTACCGGGAGCGCATCAGCCGTTCGGCGGTCGGGGCCTGCGCGGCGCCGGAGTGGAAGCGGCCGCAGCACTCCCCGTACGGCGCGGGGAGCCCGCAGGGGCAGGGCGAGGCGGCGGTGACGGCGGGGGCCGTGGTGCGGGGGGTGCGTGAGGTTCGACGTGCCATGGGGTCATTGTCCCGTGGGGCCGGGCGGCCGGTTCGCGCCAAGGTGCGGTTTGGGCCCGCGCGGTGCTTCCGGGGGGTGAGGGGCGGCCGTATATTCCTGCGCCGGACGCGACAGTTACCGCCGGTAAAGGGGTTGGGGCATGGACCGTACGGGCACCTCTCGACGCACCTTCGTGGCGGCGGGCGCCGCAGCCGCCGTGGCGGCCGGCGTACCGGCCGGGGCGGCGCCGGCCGCCGCGGCCGGGCCGGCGTCGGCGCAGTCGGCCGCACCGTCCGTCGCCGTCCTCGGCGGCGGCGTGGCCGGGCTGACCGCCGCGCACGAGCTGGCCGAACGCGGCTTCCGGGTCACCGTCTACGAGCGCCGCGCCCTCGGCGGCAAGGCCCGCTCCATGGACGTGCCCGGCAGCGCGCGGGGCGCCCGCCGGCCGCTCCCCGCCGAGCACGGCTTCCGCTTCATCCCGGGCATCTACCACAACCTGCCGGACACGATGCGCCGCATCCCCTTCCCCGGCAACGCGAACGGCGTGTGGGACAACCTGGTCGCCCCGCCCGAGATGATGTTCGCCCGCTCCGGCGCCGAGGACCTGCGCGCCCCCATCCCCTGGCCCGGGCAGCAGCCCGCCGAACTCACCCTGGAGGACGTGCGCCGGGCCCTGACCGGCTTCGTCGAGACCGTGCGCGGACTCCCGCCGCACGAGGCCGCGTACTTCGTCAACCGCGCCCTGGTCTTCCTGACCAGCTGCGACGAGCGGCGCGACGAGGTGTGGGAGCACACCCCGTGGTGGACGTTCACCCGGGCCGCCCAGATGTCGAACGCGTACCAGCGGATCCTCGCCATCGGCGTCACCCGCAACATCGTGGCCACCAAGGCGGAGGAGGCCAGCACCCGTACGGTCGGGACGCTCGGCGAAGCGTTCGTGTTCAACGCGCTGGGCCGGGGCGCGGACGGCCCGCCGGACCGCATCCTCGACGGGCCGACGAACGAGGCGTGGATCGACCCATGGGCAGCCCATCTGCGGGCGCTGGGCGTGGCGTTCAGAATCGGCTGGACGCTGCGCGAACTCGCCTACGGCTCCGGACGGATCACCGCCGCCCTCGTCGAGGACCCGGACGGCGCCCGGCAGACCGTGGTCGCCGACCACTACGTCTGCGCCCTCCCCGTGGAGCACGCGCGCCGCACCTGGGGCGCCGCGCTGCGCGCCGCCGACCCGATGCTGGCGCGCTGCGACCGCCTGCAGACGGACTGGATGACGGGCATCCAGTTCTATCTGACGGCCCGGCCGCCGATGGTCGACGGGCACGTCAACTGCATCGACTCCCCCTGGTCGTTGACCGCCATCGCCCAGGCCCGGCACTGGACCGGCGGCTCCTTCGCGGACGTGTACGGCGACGGCACGGTCGTCGACTGCCTGTCGGTGGACATCTCCGAATGGGACAAGCCGGGGATCCTGTACGGCAGGACCGCCAAGCGGTGCACACCCGAGGAGGTCGCCAAGGAGGTCTGGGCGCAGCTGAAGGCGGCGCTCAACGACACCGGCCGCACGGTCCTGAAGGACTCCGACCTGCACTCCTGGTTCCTGGACCCGGGCGTCTCCGGCATCGGCGGCCCGAACCCGGTCAACGAGGACGAACTCCTGATCCACCCGGTGGGCACGTACCACCTGCGCCCCACCGCCGCCACGAAGGTCCCGAACCTCTACCTCGCCGGCGACTACGTGGCGGTGCCCATCGACCTGGCCACCATGGAGGGCGCGAACACCTCCGCCCGCCAGGCCGTGAACGCCCTCCTGGACCGCACCGGTTCGACGGCCCCGCGCTGCACGGTCCGCCCCCTGTTCCGCGCCCCGGAGATCGAAGCCCTCAAACGCCACGACCGCCTCCGCCACCGCCTCGGCCTCCGCAACGCCCTCGACGTCGGCTGACGCCCGGGTCAGGGCCGGTACCGGAGCGGGTGGTCCGGTGGGACCTCGACGACGGCGATGCGGACGCCGTCCGGGTCCGTGAGCCACATTTCGATCAGGCCCCAGGGCTCCCGGACCGGCTCGCGGAGGATGTCCGCGCCGCGCGCCGCCAGTTCGCGGTGGGCGGCGTGGGCGTCCTCGACCTGGAGCCAGAGGCGGAGGCCCGGGGAGGGCGGGGCGGTCGCGCGGCCGGAGAGTTCCAGGAAGCCGCCGCCGAGGAAGTAGACCGTGCCGCGCTCCTCGCCCGTGCCGAACTCCCGGTACACGGCGAGGCCCAGCGTCTCCCCGTAGAACCGGCGGGAGCGCTCCGGATCGGCCGGGCGGAGCAGGATCCTGCTGCTGAGTACGTGCATGCGGGCAGGGTACGAGGGCGGACCGGCGGAGTCCGTCCAGCTCGCCGCGACGGCCGGGTACCGCCCTCATGGACGGCTGACGAACATCTTTACGACACTCGGGGCCGCCGCCTAACCTCGCGCCCCATGACCTCTCCTGGCACACGACTTCGCAGAACGGCGGCCTCGCTGGCCACGGCCCTGCTGCTGGCGGCGGGGCTGGTGGGCGCGGGCCCGGCGGCGGCCGGTCCCGAGCCGGCCGCCGTGGCCGCCGCGGCCGCCGTCGTCCCGATCCAGACCACCGGCCCGGCCGAGAAACGGTTCAACCTGGTGGTCATGGGCGACGGCTACACCGCGGAGCAGCGGGCGGAGTTCCGGGCCGACGTCGACCGGCACCTCAACGTGCTGTGGAGCATCGAGCCCTTCGCCTCGTACCGCTCCTACGTCAACGTGTGGGCGGTCGAGGTCGCGTCGGCCGAGTCCGGCGTCGACTGCGACCCGGGCCTGGACGCGCCGCGCCGCGACACCGCGCTCGGCATGGCCTTCTGGGGCGGCTGCAACCCGTCGAGCGTGCAGCGGCTGCTCACCGTGGACAGCCGGCTCGCGGCAGAGCTGGCCGACCTCGTGCCCGGCACGACCCCGGCGAACCGGCAGATCCTCGCGCTCGCCAACAGCGACACGTACGGCGGGGCGGGCGGCAGCTACGCCACCGCCTCCGGCGGCAACGCGCTGTCGGCGCTGATCACCCCGCACGAACTGGGCCACTCGCTGGGCGGGCTCCAGGACGAGTACGACTACTACGCGCGCGGCGTGCCGGGCGGCACCTACGAGGGCCCGGAGCCGGACTCCGCGCACCACACGCTGCTCACCGAGGAGCAGTTGCGGGAGCGGCGGGCCAAGTGGTGGCGCTGGCTCGGCGAGGAGAGCGAGTCCGGCGGGGTGATCGGCCGGTACGAGGGCGGGCTGTACAGCACGAAGGGCGTCTGGCGGCCGAGCCGGCACTCCCTGATGAAGACCCTCGGCTATGACTTCGACCAGGTGGAGCGGGAGGTGATGGTGCAGCGGATCGCCGCCAAGGTGAACCTCGTCCAGGACCACGCGTCGAACGCCGCCCCGATCGGCGCGGACCGGACCGTCTGGGTCGACACGCTGCACCCCGTGGGCGGCGAACTGGCCGTCGCCTGGCGGCTGGACGGCCGTCCGCTCGACACCGGTGGCGCGCGCACGCTGGACCTGCGGCGACTGGACCTCTCCCCCGGCGCGCACACGCTGACCGCCACGGTCACCGACCCGACGCCGTTCGTCCGCGACCCGGCGATCCGCGCCTCGTCGGCGCTGACGCGCACGGTGACCTGGACGGTGAACCCGGCGTTGACGACCGAACCGGCCTCCGTGGAACCGGCGTTCACCGGGCACACCCCGACGGACACCCCCGTCGGCGCGCGGACCGTCGTGCACGCCGACACCACACACCCGCTCGACCGCACGCTGCCGGTGTTCTGGTCCCTGGACGGCCGGGCCGTCGCCAACCCGGGCAACGACCGTGACCTGGACCTGCGTCCGCTGCGGCTGACGCCCGGCACGCACACGCTGACGGCGCGCATCCCGGGCACCGGGGCGGAGTTGCGCTGGACGGTCGACGCCCGGCCGGCGACGGCCGCGTACGAGCTCTCGGAGCCCCTGCGCACCGTCCACCGGCCGGGGCGGCCCGTCGAGTACGTCTACGACGGGCCGTTCACGATGCGGCTGAGCGCGCGGGACGACCGCGAGGGCCATGTCGTGACCCAGTTCCGGGTCGACGGCGACGGCTGGTACACGTACTACGGCTGGGTCACCGACCCCGGCGCGCCGTTCCGCTTCACCCCGTCGGGGACGGAGGTGGACGGTCTGGTGTACGGGAAGCTGGGCCGCAGCCGCGCGGTGCCGTGGGACGACGCGACGCCGGACTACGGCACGCACCGGATCGAGTACCGCACGATCGACGCCGCCGGGAACACCGGGCCGGCGCGGAGCTTCCTCGTCACCCTGACGCCCCCGGCGGGCGGGCGCTGACCCCGTCAGGACGGCGACGGCCCGCAGGCCCCGGAGGAGGCGTGCGGGCCGTCGCCCTTTCGGCCTGCCGGCCCCGCGTGCCTACGGCCTGCGGGTCACGGCTCGCGGGTCACGGCTTGCGGGCCACCCCGGCCCAGCCCGGGATCGGCTCGTCGCCCGCGACCGGGACGGGCTCGCCCAGCTCCGGGTGCCAGTCCGCGGTGAGCGTGACCCCGGGCTCGACGAACTCGAGCCCGTCGAAGAAGCGGCTGAGCTCGTCGCGGGAGCGCGGCCGCAGGGTCAGCCCGCGCGCCTTGTACATGGCACGGGCCTTGGCCGCGCCCTCCGGGTCGAAGTCGCCGGTGACGTGGGACAGGACGAGGTAGCTGCCCGAGGGCAGCTTGTCGACCAGCTTGGCCACCAGTTCGTACGCGCCGTCCTCGTCGTCGACGAAGTGCAGCAGCGCCAGCATCGACAGCGCGATCGGCTGCCCGAAGTCAAGGGTCTTTCCGGCCCGTTCGAGGATCTCCTCGGGCTCGCGCGCGTCGGCCTGGATGTACTCCGTGGCCCCCTCCGGCGTGGAGCGCAGCAGCGCCGCCGCGTGCGCGAGCACGATCGGGTCGTTGTCGCAGTAGACGATCCGCGACTCGGGCGCGACGCCCTGGGCGATCTGGTGGAGGTTGGGCTCGGTCGGGATGCCGGTGCCGATGTCCAGGTACTGACGGACCCCGTGGGTGCTCAGCCAGCGGATGGCCCGGTGCATGAACGCCCGGTTGACCAGGGCCATTTCCCGTCCGCGCGCGTCGACGGTCAGCAACTGCCGGGCCATCTCCTCGTCGACGGGGTAGTTGTCCTTGCCGCCGAGGAACCAGTCGTACATCCGCGCGGGATGCGGCTTGCTGGTGTCGATCCGTACGGATGCGGGGTCCTGGGTCATCGGCTCTCCTCGGCGGTCGAACGGTGGTTCCTGCAGCAAGAGTTACGCGACGGCACGGCGGGGGCGGAAGAGGTCAGGTGAGCAGAAAGTCAGCCTGACCGGATTTGGCCCCCTGGATGAAGGCGGCGATCTCTCCGTGCGTGTAGATCAGCGCGGGGCCGTCGGGGTCTGCGGACTGTCGCACGGCGATCCTGCCGTCGGCCAGCTTCATGGCCTCGAAGCAGTTGCCCCCGTTGCCGCCGCTCCAGGGCTTGTGCCAGCCCTCGGCACCGAGGTCGGCGGCGGGCATGCCGTTGTATATGCGAATCATTCACAGCTCCTTGCGGAGACTCCGGAGAATCTCCTTCGTGCGTTGTGCAGTCGCGGCCTGGGCCGCCATGCGGTCCATGACCTCGAGGTGGGAGGCCACCTCCGGTCGCGCGTCGAGGTAGACGGCGCCGGTCAGGTACTCGCTGTAGACCATGTCGGGCAGTTCCGGCATGGCGAAGCGGAAGAGGACGAACGGTCCGTAGGTGCCGGGGTGGTGGCCGGACGCGAACTCCGCGATCTGCAGGGTGACGTTCGGCAGCTCGCATGCGTCGAGCAGCCGGTCGAGCTGGGCGCGCATCACTTCCGGGCCGTCCCCGACAGGCCGGCGGAGCACCGTCTCGTCCATGACCACCCAGAACTTGGGGGCGTCCTCCCTGGTCAGCAGGGACTGACGCTCCATGCGCAGGGCGACATGGCGCTCGATGTCCTCGGCCCGGCTGGCGCCGACGGCTCCGCTGCGCATGACGGCGCGCGCGTAGTCCTCGGTCTGCAGCAGTCCGGGAACGAAGTGGGGTTCGTACGCCCGGATGAGGCTGGCCGCCCCCTCCAGGCTGACGTACATGGAGAACCAGCCGGGCAGCACGTCGTGGAAGCGCTGCCACCAGCCGGGCTGGTTGGCCTCCTCGGTGAGCAGGACGAAGCCGTCGGCCTCCTCGTCGGGCACCCCGTACGCCTTGAGCAGCATCTGCACGTACGGGATCTTCAGCGCGACCTCGGCCGTCTCCATCCGGCGGACGGTGGCCGGGGCGACCCGCAGGATCCTCGCCGCCTCCTCGCGCTTGAGGCCCGCGCGTTCGCGCAGGTCCTGCAGGCGCTTGCCGAGTACGACCTGTCCCACCGTGGGGGCGGACCGCGGCTCGCTCACTCTCAGACCTCCCCGACGCGCTGTTTCCCGACGAGTGTGCCATGCGAGCCGTTCAGAGAGAACACCGCACTCTGCAATTTTCAGAGTGCCACTTGCCAAGTGTCCGAGTCGGGAGGACAGTATTCCGGTGAACCAGTTCACGCGGCTGCCGCGCCACGCCCGGACCAAGGCGGGGTTCGGCACTGCTTCCCCACTGTTAGGAACCGGTCGTGGCCTCTGGTAACGCGCTCACCCCGAGACTCATGGACCCCCGGCCCATGGACCCGCGACCGCTGGCCGACGCTCGGCGTGCCCTGCCCTCCGTACGGCGCTTCGCCTTCGAGCTGCCGGCCCGCACCTCCTCGGTGGCCCGGGCCCGCCTGCTGGCCCACGAACGGCTGACGCTCTGGGGCTGCGGGGAGGACGTGCGCGACACCGTCGCCCTGGTCGTCTCCGAACTGGTCACCAACGCGGTGGTGCACACCGGCAGCGCCCGTGTGATCTGCGAGCTGCGCGAAGGACAGGACCGCCTGCGGATATCCGTGCACGACGAGGGCGGCCCGGCCGGCCCCCGGATCCGGGACTGCGGCGAGGAGGAGCGCGGCCGCGGGCTGATCCTGGTGGACGCGGTGTCCAGCGCGTGGGGCGCGGACCCGACCGCGAACGGCACGGGGCGGGTCGTCTGGGCCGAGCTGGCCCACGGCACGGAGCTGCCGTGCTGAGGTCCATGGCCACCCTGTTCGGACCTCTGGGACCGCTCGGGGCACGTGGGCCGCTCGGGCCGCGCGGACCTCTGGGGGCGGCGCGCGGACCCCTCGCACCGTTCGGATGGCTCGGCGGACCTGCGGGCCGGATCCCGGCGGCGCGCGCCTCCGCCGAGAACGGCGTGACCACGGCCCCGACGGGCGCGGAGGGCGAGGTCCGGCTGGTGCCGCCGGCCGGCTACCGCACCCACCTGGGGTGCGACGCGGTCGGCGTCCCGGCGCGGCACGGCTTCCGGGTGCTGTCCCGGCTGCCCGCCAAGGGCTGCGTGTACGCGGACCGCGACTGGTGGTGGTGGCTGGTCCCGGAGGGCTCGGACCTGGACCTGACCTGGCCGCTGCCGTCCTTCTACGCGCCGGGCGCGGTGATCCCGGACCGCGGCCCGCGGCTGATCCACCGGCCGGACGGCACGTCCCCGTACGCGGCGCCGATCCCGCTGTACCTGCTGGCCTGCCAGCTCACGGGCACGGCCCCGAACTGGACCCTCGGCGCGCACCGCGGGCGCTGCGCGATCGACTGATCGCGCCGCTCGGCCGATCGCCCTCCCCGCCGCGGCCGGCTCGATTACTGTGACGGCCATGGGCAGCCTGCTGGCAGTGAGCGACCTGCACGTCGGACATCCCGACAACCGGGCGATCGTCGAGGCGATGAAACCGGCCGCGGAGGACGACTGGCTGATCGTCGCGGGCGACGTCGGCGAGTTCGTCGCGGACGTCGAACGCACGCTGGCGCTGCTCGCGGACCGCTTCCACACGGTGGTGTGGACTCCGGGCAACCACGAGCTGTGGACCCACCCCCGCGACCCGGTGACCCTGCGCGGCGAGGCCCGCTACCGCCGGCTCGTCGAGATCTGCCGCGGCCTCGGCGTGCACACGCCGGAGGACCCGTACCCGGTGTGGCACCGCCCGGACGGCCGCCCGGTGACGGTGGCCCCGCTCTTCACGCTCTACGACTACACCTGGCGGCCGGCCGGCGCGGAGACCAAGGAGCAGGCGCTGGCCGTGGCGGAGGCGGCGGGCATCGTCTGCACGGACGAGCACGTCCTGCACCCCGACCCGTGGGAGTCGCGCGAGGCATGGTGCGCCGAACGCGTCCGGTACACGGAACAGCGGCTCCAGCACCTGGAACTGACGGAGGATCAACGCCTGGTCCTGGTCAACCACTACCCCTTGGTCCGCGAGCCCACCTCGGTGCTCTGGCACCCGGAGTTCGCCCAGTGGTGCGGCACGGAGCGGACGGCGGACTGGCACGTCCGCTTCCCCGTGGAGCTGATGATCTACGGCCACCTGCACATCCCGCGCACCACGTCGTACGACGGGGTCCGCTTCGAGGAGGTCTCGGTGGGCTATCCGAGGGAGTGGCGCAAACGGGAGCGCCAGGGCCCCTGGCCGCGCCAGGTCCTGCCGCTGCCGGAACCGGAGGGGCGCTGATGTTCTCCCCCGAGGGCCCCACCTTCCGCGAACTCACCGTCCAGGCGCTGTCGTCGGTGGAGCGCGGATACGACCTGCTGGCCGGGAAGTTCGACGCCACCCCCTTCCGCACCTCGGACCGCGTGGTGCGGGCGACCGCGGACGCCCTGCGCGACCTCGGCCCGTTCGGCACGGGCCTGGACCTGTGCTGCGGCACGGGCGCGGGCCTGTCGGCCCTGGAGCAGGTCTGCACGGACGGCGTGACGGGCGTGGACTTCAGCGCGGGCATGCTGGCGGAGGCCCGGCGCGCCCACCCCGACGCGACGCTGGTCCGCGCCGACGCGCTGTCCCTGCCCTTCGCCGCCTCCTTCGACCTGGCGGTCAGCTTCGGCGCCTTCGGCCACTTCCTCCCGCGCGACCGCCCCCGTCTCTTCGCCGGCGTCCACGCCGCCCTGCGCGAGGGCGGCCTGCTGGCCTTCCCGCAGCCGGCCCCGCCCCGCGTCGGCTCCCGCTGGTACTGGACCCTGTGGGCCTTCGACGCGGTCATGCGGGCCAGGAACGCCGTCTGGCGCCCGCCCTTCGTCATGTACTACCGCACCTGGCCCCTGGCGGACGTGGTGCGCGACCTCCGGCGGACGGGCTTCGAGGTCGTGCTGCACCCCATGGAGTCCCTGGGACGGCAGGAGGACGGCAGCCCGCGCTGCCGGCTGGTGACGGCGCGTAAGACGTGACGCGCGGCGGGCGCGTCCACGGTGCGCCTCCGGCACGTGCCCGCCCCGGCACGGGCACGTGACATCGGAGTACCGCGTCACAGTTGTGCTGTGGCGAAACCGGCGAGCAGGACGACGACGCCGCCGATCTCCCCGGCCGCCAGGAAGTACATCATGCGGTGCGTGCTCTTCGGGGCGTTGCGCATCTGGTTGTCGGTCTCCTTGCTGAGACCGAGCGACGCGTACCTGCCGATCGCCCCGGCGAACAGGGCCACGACCACCCCGGCCGCGCCCAGGTTCACCGCGGGCGGCCAGGCGGAGAACTGGACGAGCGCCGCGAGGAGGGCCGTCGCGAAGGAGTAGAGCAGCGCGGCCTGGTGGGCCACGTCGATGTACCGGTGCGCCCGGCCGTCCGGCGACGCCACCATCGCCCGCCACTTCCAGACGCCGAGCAGCATCGCGGCGAGGAGGATGAGCCCGGCGCAGAAGAGGACCAGCGCCGCGTCCGTGTGCATCCTCACCCCTTCAGCCAGGTGAGGAACTGGCTCCACAGCCCGCCGGTCTCGGCCTTGGGGAGGTCCGCGGGGGCCGACGGCTCGGGTTCCTCGGCCCGCGGGGCGGGGCGCCGCATGGGCTGGGCCTCGACCGGGGAGAAGCGCGCCGGGAGGGCGGCCAGCCCGCGGCTGAACGGCCCGGGGCGCCAGGTCAGGTTCTCGGCCGGCACGGCGAGTTCGACGTCGGGGATCTGGTTGAGGAGGTTCTCGACCGCGGTCAGGGTGATCTGCCGGGCGGGCTCCTTGGAGGGGCAGGCGTGCGGTCCGGCGCTCCACGCCAGGTGGGCGCGGTTGCCGGGCTCCTGGCGGGCGGCGGTCACCGCGGGGCCGGTGTTGGCGGCCGCGAGGCTGACCAGGACCAGGTCGCCCTCGCGGAACTCCCGGCCGGCGAACCGCATGTCGGTGACCGGGTAGTGCGCGGCGAAGTTCTGGATGGGCGGGTTCTCCCACAGCGTGTCGTTGATGGCGTCGTCGATCAGGACGTTCGCGCGGGCCCGCCGGTCGAGGGTGAGCAGGCGGTGCAGGGTATTGCCCATGAGATTGCTCAGCGGTTCGTTGCCCGCCACGAACAGAACGCACAGCTCGTTGAGCAACTCGCCGTCGTTCAAGTCCGCCTGATGTTGCATCAGCCACGAGGTGACGTCGTCGCCCGGCGCGGCCCGCTTGAGCGCCACCAGTTCGCCGACCGCGCCGTGCAGCACCTCGATCGCCTTGCCGGCGTCGACGCCGTCGAACATGCCGGTGATGCCGTCCACGATGCGGTCGCCGATGTCCGCCGGGCAGCCGAAGAGCTCGTTGAAGACGAGCAGCGGCACCTGGCTGGCGTAGTCGCCGAGCAGATCGGCCGAGCCGAGGGTGCTGAACCGGGCGATGAGGTAGTCCGAGATCTGCTCGGTGGTCTGGGTCAGCCGGCCCGGGTCCACGCGGTTCATGCTCTCGGTGATCGCCTGGCGCAGCCTCTGGTGCTCCGCCCCGTCGGCGAACACGCAGTGGGGCTGGTACCCGAGCACCGGCAGGACCGGGCTGTCGAGCGGGACCCGGCCTTCGTTGAGCTCGCGCCAGCGCCGCGAGTCCCGGCTCATCGCGGCGCCGGAGCTCTGCAGCAGCTGCCGGGCGGCCGCGTAGTCGGTCACGAGCGTCGCCTCCACCCCGGGGGCGATCTCCACGGGCGCCGTCGCTCCGTAGTGCCGCAGGTACGCGTAGTACGCCTGGGGATCGGCCGCGAACTCCGGCCCGTACAGCGGCACGCGTCGCCCGCTGTCGTGAGCGGGGCAGCCGGGCGGGGGCGTGGGGGCGGGTTGATGTCTCAAGTCGACTCCTGGGGTTGGCAGTTCAGAGTCGGATGATATGAGCTCAGTGATCGCCGAAAGGCGGGAATGCGTTCGAAAGGCCGCATGCGAAAACGCGAAACGCCTGGCCGTGATCGACCAGGCGTTCCGCCTTGTGTGTCCGAGGGGGGACTTGAACCCCCACGCCCGATAAAGGGCACTAGCACCTCAAGCTAGCGCGTCTGCCATTCCGCCACCCGGACCAGGTGTTTCGCCGCTTCGGGGGTGTTCCCCGCGGCGACATGGATAACTCTACCAGGGGTTCGCGGTGGCTTTCACCAGCGTTTTCCGTGGTCAGGGGCGCGGGGTGGTCCGGATTGTGGGGGTATGCGGAATCCCGGGGGGCGCTCCGGACGCTTGGTGACATTGTGTGTGCGTGCGGTAGCGGGAGGCGGGCCGGAGTCTTAGCCTGCGCCGGTGAGCTACCTGTCCGAGTACCGCAGGCCGCGCATGCTCTCCCCGCTGCGGGAGCACCTGCGGGACACTTTCTGGTTCGCGCCGGTCGTCGCCATGGCGGGGGTCTTTCTGCTGTGGCTGGTCTGCGCGGCGGTCGACGAGGCGCTCGTCGCGTCGCTGCGGGAGTCCGGGGACCACGAGGCCCTCCGCGAGCTGATCGGCGTCACCGAGGACGCGAAGACCGTCGTGACCACGGTCAGCTCCGCCATGCTGACCTTCATCGGCGTCGTCTTCTCCATCTCCCTCGTCGCCCTGCAGATGGCGATCGGGCAGCTCAGCCCGCGCATCGTGCGGATCTTCATCCGGAGCCGGATCACCAAGGCGACCTTCTCCGTGTTCCTCGCGACGTTCCTGCTGTCGCTGCTGGTGCTCACCTCGTACGAGACCGGGGCCGATCCGCGGCTCGTGTCGTCGGTGCCGCTCCTGCAGTCGCTGCTGACGGTGGTGATGGTGCTGCTGAGCCTGATGCTCTTCGTGGCGTACGTGAACTCCACGCTGCGCCTGATGCGCGTGGCGTACCTGGTGGAGCGGATCACGGCCGAGGCGTTCCGGGTGCTGGCCAGGACGCCGAAGGCGGGGGCCGCGGCCGACGACGAGCTCGGGGAGCCGGACGAGTACCTGATGCACCGCGGCCGCGCCGGGGTCGTGCGGGACGTGAACGTCACCCTGCTGGTCCGCGCCGCGCGCCGGCACGGCGTGGTGCTGCGGCTGCTGCCTCGCATCGGGGACTTCGTCGTGCCCGGCACCCCCCTGCTGGCCGTCCACGGCGGGCGGCTGCGCCGGCGCCTGGAGTCCTGTGTGTACGTCGGCGTGGAGCGGACCTCCCACCAGGATCTCGGCTTCGGGCTGCGCCAGCTCGCCGACATCGGGCTGCGGGCCCTGTCCCCCGCCGTCAACGACCCCACCACCGCCGTGCAGTGCCTGGACCGGATCGTCCAGTTCCTCGCCGCCCTCGCGGACCGCCCGCTCGGCACGGTCGCGCACCTCGACCGGGCGGGCGCGGTCCGGCTGGTGCAGGACGTGCCGGACTGGCGGAACCTCGTCGACCTGGGCTTCACCGAGCTGCGCGGCTGCGCCGCGGGCAGTCCGCAGATCTCGCGGCGCATGCTCGCCGGCCTGGACGACCTGCTCCTGCTCGCGCCCGAGGAGCGGCGCGAGCCGCTGCTGCGGCACCGCGCGCTGCTGGTGGAGCTGGTGGAGCGGACGACCCCGGAGGCCGCCGACCGGGCCTTCGCCCTGGAGAGCGACCGTCAGGGCATCGGCTGAGGGCGGCCGGCGCCGGCGCCGGCGCCGGGGCCGGGGCCGGGGCCGGGGCCGGGGCCGGGGCCGGGGACAACCGTTTCTGCGGAGCGGCCGGCGCGGCCGCGCGCCTCAGGGGACGCGGACGACCTGGCCCGCGTAGGACAGGTTGCCGCCGAAGGCGAAGAGGAGGGCCGGGGCGCCGGAGGGGATCTCGCCGCGCTCGACGAGTTTGGACAGGGCCATCGGCACAGATGCGGCGGAGGTGTTGCCGGACTCGGTGACGTCGCGGGCGACGACCGCGTTGACCGCGCCGATCTTCTGCGCGACCGGCTCGATGATGCGCAGGTTGGCCTGGTGCAGCACGACCGCGGCGAGGTCCTCCGGCGTCAGCCCGGCCTTCTCGCACACCCGGCGGGCGATCGGCGGGAGCTGGGTGGTGGCCCAGCGGTAGACCGTCTGGCCCTCCTGGGCGAAGCGCGGCGGGGTGCCCTCGATGCGGACCGCGTGGCCCATCTCCGGGACCGAGCCCCACAGCACCGGGCCGATGGCGGGGACGCTCTCCGTGCCGTCGGTGGCCTCCACGACCACCGCGCCCGCGCCGTCGCCGACCAGGACGCAGGTGGTGCGGTCGGTCCAGTCGGTGACCTCGGTCATCTTGTCCGCGCCGATCACGAGGGCGCGCGTCGCGGAGCCGGCCCGTACGGCGTGGTCGGCGGTGGCCAGGGCGTGCGTGAATCCGGCGCAGACCACGTTGAGGTCGAGGGTGGCGGGGGCGGTCATGCCCAGCCGGGCGGCGACGCGCGCGGCGGTGTTCGGGGAGCGGTCGATCGCGGTGGAGGTGGCGACGACGACGAGGTCGATGTCGGCGGGGGTCCGGCCGGCGGCGGCGAGGGCCTTGGCTCCGGCGTGCGCGGCGAGCTCGTCGACCGGCTCGTCGGGGCCCGCGACGTGCCGCGTACGGATGCCGACCCGGCTGGTGATCCACTCGTCGCTGGTGTCGACCAGGGCGGCCAGATCGGCGTTGGTGAGCACCTTGGCGGGCTGGTAGTGGCCGAGCCCGGCGATGCGAGTGCCCGTCATGCCGGGACCCCCTTGTATTCGTGCGGCGTGCAGGAATCACCCAGTCTTGCCAGCGACTCATCAGTAACAGGTGAGGTAAACCACCAAGATTCGCCCGAGTGGGTTGGGAGACCGCCACAACGGACGCCCCGCCGGCCGCTCCCCGTCCGGGCCGCGCCGGTCGTGCAGGACAATGGGGGCTTCGAAGTCTCCGCGGGATCGGGTGTGGACATGGGACGGGTCACCGAGCGACGTCGCGTCATGCGGATCCGGGGCGGTGTGGACGCGGGCGCCCGCGCCGACACCCTGGTGGCGGAGGAGCCGATGGAGATCCGGCTGAACGGCCGGCCCCTGGCGATCACCATGCGCACCCCCGGCGACGACTTCGCGCTCGCCGCCGGTTTCCTGGTCAGCGAGGGCGTGCTCGCCGCCGCGTCGGACGTGCGGAACATCGTGTACTGCGCCGGGGCGAAGGACGACGGCACCAACACGTACAACGTGGTGGACGTGCAGCTCGCGCCCGGGGTCCCGGTCCCGGACATCACCCTGGAGCGGAACGTCTACACGACGTCGTCGTGCGGGCTGTGCGGCAAGGCCAGCCTCGACGCGGTGCGCACCACGGCCCGGTTCCCGATCGCGGACGAGCCCCCGGTCCGGCTCACACCCGGGCAGTTGGCCGCGCTGCCGGACCGGCTGCGCGCGGCGCAGAAGGTGTTCGACCGGACGGGCGGGCTGCACGCGGCGGCACTGTTCTCGGAGGACGGCGAGCTGCTCGACGTACGGGAGGACGTCGGCCGGCACAACGCCGTGGACAAGCTGGTCGGGCGGGCGCTGCAGGCGGGGCTGCTGCCGCTGCGGCGGGCGGTGCTGCTGGTGTCCGGGCGGGCCTCGTTCGAGCTGGCGCAGAAGGCCGTGATGGCCGGCATCCCGGTGCTCGCGGCCGTGTCCGCGCCGTCCTCGCTGGCGGTGGAGCTGGCCGCGGAGACCGGCCTGACGCTGGTCGGTTTCCTGCGCGGCGACGACATGAACGTGTACGCCGGCGAGCACCGGATCGCCCTGGAGGCCGGGACGGGAGCCGCGGCCGCCAGGGGCTGAGCGGTCAGTTCTTCGGCGGGTCGACCATCTGGAGCTCCAGGGTCGCCGGGGGCTTCGCGAGGCCGGGGCCGCCGGCCTCGGTCCAGGCGAGGATGTCGTCCACGGCGTCGTCGTCGAGGGTGAAGCCGATCCAGGCGGCCCGGCCGCCGCGCCGGCGGCCCTCGGTGGAGGGCTGGACGACCACGATGTTGGCCTGGGCGCAGGGGCCGAGGCAGTCGCTGGTGCGGACGACGAGCCGCCCGCCGGAGGCGGCGGCCGCGGCCCGGAGCCGGGCGAGCTGGCCGGCGTGGTCGGTGCCGGGGTTCTTGCGCGGGTCGCCGCAGCAGCAGCCGCGGCAGACGACGACGCTGCAGGGGCGGGGGCCGAAGGCGCGTATCGGGGGCCGGTTCACGCGGGGCCGTCCAGGGTGAGCGCGGAGACCGGGGCGACGGTGCCGAGACGGGGGAAGTCGAGCTCGACCGAGGCGCGGTGCTCCTCGGCGGTGAACGCCGTCATGGCGTCCTCGGCGAAGACCGCCTCGTAGCCGTGGTCGACGGCGGCGCGGGCGGTGGACTCGACGCCGAGGTTGGTGGCGATGCCGGCGAACACGACGGTGGTGACGCCGAGCCCGGAGAGCAGTTCGTGCAGACCGGTCCCCTGGAAGCCGCCGATGGTGCGCTTGACGACGACCGGCTCGCCCTCGCGGACGAGCGAGGGGACGAGCTCGCTGCCGGGCGGCTGGACGTCGACGTGCGGCCGCTCCACCCGGATGTGGACGACGGGGGCGCCGGCGGCGCGGAACGCGTCGGCGAGGCGGTGCGCCGCGTCGACGACGTCGGCGCCGGAGCGGGGGGCCAGGGGCAGCGCGACGATGCGTTCCATCAGGTCGACGAGGACGAGCGCGGTGCTGCGGGGATCGAGTGCGGGCATGTCAGCACCGTAGCGGGCCCGATGATCACCCCTGAGCGGTGGTGGCGCGTTCACGCCACGGCGCCGCCGGCCGGCGGCTCGGCGGCGGGGGTCCGCGTGGGCTGCTCGGCCGGGGACTCTTCGGCCGGTGGCGGCTCGGCCGGGGACGTTTCGGCCGGGGGCTCCTCGATCGGGGACTCCTCGGCCCCAGGATCCGTCGCGCGGGCACGGCGGTCGGCGAGCACGGCGCAGACCATCAGCTGCATCTGGTGGAACAGCATCAGCGGCAGCACGGCGAGGGACGCCTGCGCGCCGAACAGGACGCTCGCCATCGGCAGCCCGGCCGCGAGACTCTTCTTCGACCCGGCGAACTGGATGGCGATGCGGTCCGCCCGGTCGAAGCCGAGGCGGCCCGCGCCGTACCAGGTGAGGGTGAGCATCACCGCCAGCAGCACCGCTTCGACGGCGAGCAGCAGCGCCAGGCGCGCGGGGGTGACCTGCGACCAGATGCCCTGGACCATGCCCGCGCTGAAGGCCGTGTAGACGACGAGCAGGATCGAGCCGCGGTCGACGCGGCCCAGCGCCTTCTTGTGGCGCAGCAGGAAGCCGCCGACCCGGCGGCGCAGGAGCTGCCCCGCGAGGAACGGCACCAGCAGCTGGAGGACGATCTTCAGGAGCGAGTCGGCGGAGAAGCCGCCCGTGCCGCCGCCGAGCAGCGCCGCCGCGAGCAGCGGGGTGAGCACGATGCCGGCGAGGGAGGAGAAGGAGCCGGCGCAGATGGCGGCGGGCACGTTGCCGCGGGCGATCGAGGTGAAGGCGATCGACGACTGGATCGTGGACGGCACGAGGCACAGGAAGAGCAGCCCGCTGTACAGCGGCGGGGTGAGGACGGCGGGGACGAGGCCCTTGGCGGCCAGCCCGAGCAGCGGGAAGACGGCGAAGGTGCACAGCAGCACGGTCAGGTGGAGCCGCCAGTGGCGCAGCCCGTCGAGCGCCTCGCGGGTGGACAGCCGCGCCCCGTACAGGAAGAACAGCAGGGCGATCGCGCCGGTCGCCAGGCCGCCCACGACGTCGGCCGCCGCCCCCGACGCGGGCAGCAGTGCCGCGAGGCCCACGGTGCCGAGCAGGGCCAGGATGTACGGGTCGATCGGCAGCCGGGACGGCAGCGGGGTGGTGCGGCGGCTCATGGACGTCAGTCTGTCGTTCGGGGGCGGTACGGTCGCGCCGTGGTGCGGGCGGCGGCAGAGGTGTCGTGACCTCCTTCGCCAGGATGTCGTGACCATCCTGCGCCAGGACCCCGCGAAACCGGAATCCCGTCCCACTCCTCGGCCGCCCGGGCCATGCCCGGCTGTTCCCCAGGTGACAGGGCGGGTCGGATTCTGTGGAGATTCGCGCCCGGCCGGCGGACCGACCGGCCGGCAACCGGCCCCGAACACGCGTTCCTTGGCCGCCTTCCCCGCGCTGACCTGTGGCGATGCCGGATCGCCGGAGTTCGTGAAGGCCCTCCCGCCCGGCTTTCCCGTGGGGTACCGTCACCGGCGCCGTGCGGGGCGTGACCAGACGCTCCGGGGAGCAGGGCGAGGAGCAGGTCATTGCGCGAGTACAGCGTGCCTCCCGTGGAGGCGGCGCCGCAGGTCGGGGGCCTGGCGGACGCGGTGTTCGATCACGCCTCGGCGACGCCCGACAAGGTGGTGCTCGGCTGCAAGGACGCCTCGGGGGTGTGGCGTGACGTGACCGCGGCGCAGTTCCGCGACCAGGTCCTCGGCCTGGCGAAGGGGCTGATCGCGCAGGGCGTGCGGTTCGGCGACCGGGTCGCGCTGATGGCCCGTACGCGGTACGAGTGGACGCTCTTCGACTTCGCGCTGTGGGCGCTGGGCGCGCAGTCCGTGCCGGTGTACCCGACGTCCTCCGCCGATCAGGTGCTGTGGATGCTGCACGACGCGGAGGTCACGGCCTGCGTGGTGGAGCACGAGGACCATGCGATGACCATCGGCTCGGTGGTGGACCGGCTGCCGCGGCTGCAGCGGCTGTGGCAGATGGACGCGGGTGCGGTCGAGCAGCTGACGGAGGCGGGCGCGGAGATCGACGACGAGGTCGTCCACCGGCACCGGCGCGCGGTGACGCCCGAGTCCGTCGCGACCGTCATCTACACCTCGGGCACCACGGGCCGCCCCAAGGGCTGTGTGATCACCCACTCCAACTTCATGTTCGAGACGGACATGCTCGTCGGCCGCTGGGAGTCGGTGTTCCACTCGAAGCCGGGCGACGAGGCGTCCACTCTGCTGTTCCTGCCGCTGGCGCACGTCTTCGGCCGGATGGTGGAGGTGGCGGCGATCCGCAGCGGCGTGAAGCTGGGGCATCAGCCGGTGCTGCAGGCGTCGGCGCTGCTGCCGGATCTGGCGGCGTTCCGGCCCTCGTTCATCCTGGCGGTGCCGTACATCTTCGAGAAGGTCTTCCACGCGGCCCGCCGGAAGGCCGAGGCGGACGGGAAGGCCGGCGCCTTCGACAAGGCCGCCGACGTGGCGGTGAAGTACGCCGAGGCGCTGGAGCTGAAGGCGTTCGGGCTGGGTCCGGGGCCGTCCGCGGCGCTGCGGGTGCAGCACCAGTTCTTCGAGAAGCTGGTGTACACGCGGGTGCGGGAGGCGATGGGCGGCCGGGTGCGGCACGCGATGTCCGGCGGTTCGGGCATGGACCGGCGGCTCGGCCTGTTCTTCGAGGGCGCGGGGGTGACGGTCTTCGAGGGCTACGGGCTCACGGAGTCGTCGGCGGCGGCGACGGCCAACCCGCCGGAGCGCACCAAGTACGGCACGGTGGGCATGCCGGTGCCGGGGACGACGGTGCACATCGCGGAGGACGGCGAGGTGTGGCTGCGCGGCGGTCACGTGTTCTCCGGGTACCTGAACAATCCGCAGGCCACGCAGGCGGTGCTGAAGGACGGCTGGCTGGCCACCGGGGACCTCGGTTCGCTCGACGCGGACGGCTATCTGACGATCACGGGGCGGAAGAAGGAGATCCTGGTGACCTCGGGCGGCAAGAGCGTGTCGCCCGCGGGTCTGGAGGAGCGGGTGCGGGCGCATCCGCTGGTGGCCCAGTGCATCGTGGTCGGCAACGACCGTCCGTACATCGCGGCGCTGATCACGCTCGACCCGGAGGCCGTGGAGCACTGGCTGGCGATCCAGGGGCGGCCCCCGCTGACGCCCGCGGAGCTGGTGCGCGATCCGGTGCTGGAGACGGAGATCCGGCGGGCGGTGGTGGCGGCCAACACACTGGTCTCGCAGACGGAGTCGATCCGCACCTTCCGCATTTTGGCGCATCCGTTCACCGAGGAGCACGGGCTGCTCACGCCCTCGCTGAAGCTGAAGCGGAAGGCGATCGAGCAGGCGTACGCGACGGAGGTCGACGCTCTGTACGCCTGAGCGGAGGGCGGCCCCAGGGATGGACCCATAGGGCTCCTGACGTCTCATCAAGTGACGTTGCGTCAGTTATTGACGGTTCATCAGCCCGGTCACAGAATGCGGTCACTCGACGGAGGGACGACCGACGTGTTGCGACCGATCCGCACCCTCGCCGCCGCGGCAGCGGCACTGCTCCTGGCCACCGCCTGCAACTCCGCCTCCACCGGCGGGACCTCCCAGAAGCCCGGCGACTCCGTACGCGGAGTCACCGCCGACACGATCAAGGTCGGCGGCATCGTCTCCATGACCACCGCGAGCGGTTACTCGAAGAAGGACACCGACCTCGGCGCCCGGGCCCGCTACGCCCGCGCCAACGCCGAGGGCGGGATCAACGGCCGCAGGATCGAGTACCTGGGCGCCGAGGACGACGGCCAGGACCCGGCTCGCAATCTGGCCGCGGCCCGCGGACTTGTCCAGCAGGAGCGGGTGTTCGCGGTCGCGCCGATGAGCTCGGTGACCTTCGCCGGCGCGGACTTCCTGGACGCGCAGCGGGTGCCCACGGTCGGCTGGGGCACCCTGCCGTCGTTCTGCGGCCCGAAGCACATCTACGGCTTCAACGGCTGCCTCGTCCCGATGCCGGGCGGCACCCTCAACCAGACGTGGCCCGAGGGTCTGGCCGCCGTCCTCGGCGGCGCCCGCGGCAAGTCGGTCGCGCTGCTCGCCAACGACAACGACGCGGGCACCTTCGGCATCCGCACCTTCACCCAGGGCTTCACCGCGGCCGGCTTCCAGGTGTCGTACGCGAAGGCCGCCGTCCCCGCGACCTCGCTGCCGAGCGACTGGTCGGCGTACACCAAGGAGATCCTGCGCTCGGCGGGCGGAAAGGCGCCGGACGCGGTCGTCTCGATCATGCAGACGCCGTACAACATCGGTCTGTTCACGGCGCTGAAGCGCGCCGGGTACCGGGGCGTGCTCTCCGACCCGACCGACTACGACCCCGGCCTGCTGTCCAAGGACGCCACCCGGCAGGCGCTCGACGGCGTGCACGTCCTGCTGCAGTTCCAGCCCTTCGAGGCGGACACCCCGGCGATGCGGCAGTTCAAGGCGGACATCAGGAAGGCGGCGGGCGGCAAGGACGTCCCGCTCAACATGCACATGATGACGGGCTACATGAGCGCCGATCTGTTCCTGTCGATCGCCGCCCAGGCCGGCAGGGACCTGACCGTGGAGTCCTTCCAGAAGGCTGCCGCGGCCTTCTCCGACCGGGGGACGCTGGTCGGCGACCGGGCCGAGCCGCGCGGGCAGAAGGAGAGCTTCGGCTGCGGGGCGCTGGTGCGCCTGAAGAACGGGCGGTACGAGATCGCCGTGCCGTTCCGGTGCTACGAGCCGATCCCCTTCGGATAGGGGCCGGCGATCGTGGGCGACCTGCTGGGCTTCGTGCTGAGCGGGCTCGTCTCGGGCGCGCTGTACGCGCTGCTCGCGACCGGGCTCGTGCTGTCGTACTCGGCCTCCGGGCTGTTCAACTTCGCGCACGGCGCCACCGCGTACCTGTGCGCCCTCGCCTTCCACGAACTGCACTCCGGCTTCGGCTGGCCGGCCGTGCCGACGGCGCTGCTGCTGGTGTTCGTCGTCGCGCCGGGCATCGGCTGGGGGCTCGACCGGCTGATGTTCCGCAAGCTCGCCGGGGTCGGCGAGACCGCGCAGATCGTCGCCACGATCGGGCTGCTGGTCGCGCTGCCGGCGGCGGGGCTCGGTCTGGTGGAACTGCTGGAGCGGGCGGGCGCACCGGTGAAACCGGCGGAGAACCAGTTCGGCCTTCCCGGCGTCGGGCCGAGCCCGGCGGTGTCCTGGCAGCCGCTGGACGGGGTCGGGATCGACTCCGACCAGCTGATCACCTGGGTGGCGACCGCCCTCGCGGCCGCCGGGCTGTGGCTGCTGCTGCGGCACACCCGGCTGGGACTGCGGCTGCGCGCGGCGGTCGACGACCGGACACTGGTCGAACTGCGCGGGATCGACGCGGACCGGCTGTCGTCGGTGGCGTGGATGCTGTCCTCGGGGCTCGCCGGGCTCGCCGGCGTCCTGGCCACGCCGCTGCTCGGGCTCTCGGCGCACGACTACACGCTGTTCCTGTTCGTCTCGGCGACGGCGGCGGTGCTGGGGCGGTTCGCGTCCGTGCCGCTGGCGTTCGCGGGCGGGCTCGCGCTGGGGGTGCTGCAGAACCTGGTGGCCGGGTACGCCTCGTTCGCGGAGGGCCTCACCGGGTTCCGTACGGCGGTGCCGTTCCTGATCCTGTTCGGCGGGCTGCTGGTGCTGGCCCGGCGGCGGCGGGCCGCGGGCACGGCGGCCGCCGACCCGCCGCCGGTGGACTACCTGGAGGGCCGGTCGTGGGCGCGGCGGTGGGGCGGCTGGGCGGTGGCCGGCGCGCTGCTGGCGACGGCGCTGTACACGGTGACGACGCCGTTCTGGAGCGGGATCCTCGCGCAGGGGCTGGCGATCGGGCTGGTGTTCATGTCGTTCACCGTGGTGACCGGGCTCGGTGCGATGGTCTCGCTGGCGCAGGCGACGTTCGTGACGGGCGCGGCGCTGGTCGCGGGACTGCTGATGAGCCGCGGGGTGCCGTTCGCGGCGGCGGCTCTCGCGGGTACGGGCGCGGCGGCGCTGCTCGGCGCGGTGGTGGCGCTGCCGGCGCTGCGGCTCGGGGGCAGGTCGCTGGCCCTGGCCACGCTCGCGCTGGCGTTCCTGGCGGACCAGGTGCTGTTCCAGTTCGGGTGGCTGCGGAACGGTGACACGGGCTGGGAGGTGCCGCGGCCCGTGCTCGGTCCGCTGGACCTGGGCGACGACCGGGCGTTCGGCGTGGCGCTGGTCCTGCTGTGCGGGCTGGCGGTCTGGGGGCTGACCCGGCTGCGGGAGTCGCCGTGGGGCCGGGCGATGCTGGCGGTCCGCTCGGCGCCGGCGGCCGCGGCGGCGTCCGGGGTGTCGGTTGTGCGGACGAAGCTGCTGCTGTTCACGGTGTCGGCGGGGCTCGCGGGCTTCGGGGGCGTGCTGTACGCCTCGTACAACACCCGCATCACGGCGACGGACTTCACGGCCATGACGGGTCTGGTGTGGCTGGCGGTGGCGGTCGCGGCGGGGGTGCGCAGACCCCAGTTCGCGGTGGTGGCGGGGCTGGTGTACGCGCTCGTCCCGCACCTGCTCGGCCAGTACGTGACGGAGTCCGCGCACCTGCCCGTGATCCTCTTCGGGCTCGCGGGCCTGGCGCTGGCGAACGACCCGGACGGGTACTGCGCGGCGGTGCCGACGCGGCTGCATGCGCGGCGGGTGGCGGGGGCGGGGGCTGCGGGGGCAGTGGGGACTGCGGAGGCTGTGGGGGCTTCCGATATGGCCGGGACTCACGAGGGTGCCGGGGATCCTGAGGCGGCCGGGGCGGTGCCGGGCGCTGCCGCTCCTGAGGCGGAGGCCGGTGAGGCGCCCGCGCTCGAGCTGCGCGGGGTCTGGGCCGGGTACGGCGGGGCACTGGTCGTGCGGGGCGTCGACCTCGCGGTGCGGCGGGGCGAGATCGTCGTGCTGCTGGGGGCCAACGGGGCCGGGAAGTCCTCCGTATGCCGGGTCGCCGCCGGGGCGCTGCGGCCCGCAGGAGGGGACGTACGCGTGCGGGGGCGGGTCGCCACGGCGGACTCGGCCGTGGCGCGGGCCCGCCGCGGCGTGCTGCTCGCGCCCGAGGGGCGGGGGATCTTCCCCGGACTGTCCATCGAGGAGAACCTCGCGCTGCGGCTGGACGCCCCCGAGGACCGGGAGGCCGTGTACGCGCGGTTCCCCGCGCTCGCCGCGCGGCGCACCGTCGCCGCGGGCGCGCTGTCCGGCGGCGAACAGCAACTGCTCGCGCTCGCACCGCTGTTGCAGCGGCCGCCCGCCGTGCTCGTGGCCGACGAGCCGTCGCTGGGCCTCGCGCCGCGGGTCGTGGAGGAGGTGCACCGTCTGCTCGTCGAACTCCGCGATGCCGGGACCGCGTTGCTCCTCGTCGAGGAGAAGGCCGCCGAGGTGCTCGGCATCGCCGACACCGTCGCGTACCTCGTCCAGGGCCGAGTCGCATGGTGCGGCCCCCGCGCGGAGGTGGACCCGGAGCGGCTGACCGAGGCGTATCTGGGATGGAGGGCGCGCGTATGAGGGCCTCTCGGGGATGGGGCTGGAGGGCGGGCGTATGAGCGGCGGCGCGGTGCTGGAGGCGTCCGGGATCGGGGTGCGGTTCGGTGGGGTGCGCGCCCTGCACGACGTACGGATCGCCGTCCGCCCCGGCGAGATCTGCGGGCTGATCGGGCCCAACGGGGCCGGGAAGACCACCCTCTTCGACGTGCTGTCGGGCATCCGGCGCCCCGACCGCGGCCGGGTCCGGCTCGCCGGGTCCGACGTGACCCTGCGCCCGCCCGCCTGGCGGGCCCGGCACGGGATGCGCCGGACGTTCCAACGGCAGCAGCTCTTCGGCCAGTTGACCGTCGCCGACAATCTCGTCGTCGCCCAGGAGGGCGGCCGGTGGCGGCGGGGCGGCGCGGCGCGCTCGCGCGAGCGGGCCGCGGAGGTCCTCGCCGCGTGCGGCCTGGCCGAGCTGGCGGGGGCGTACCCGGGCACGCTGCCCGTCGGGCTCGGCCGGATGGCGGAGCTGGCCCGCGCCCTGGCCGAGCCGCCGCGCGTCCTCCTTCTGGACGAGCCCGCCTCCGGGATGACGGCCGCGGAACGGGGGCGGCTGGCCGGCGTCGTACGGCGCCTCGCGGCGGACGAGGGCTGCGCCGTGCTGCTCGTCGAGCACGACGTCGGCTTCGTCATGGACCTGTGCTCCCGGGTCGTCGTCCTGGACCTCGGCCAGGTGCTCGCCGAGGGCGACCCCGCGCGGGTCCGCGCCGATCCGGCGGTGCGCGAGGCGTATCTCGGCGCCGGTACGGGCCCGGGGACCGGTGGGGTGGAGACCGGCGGGGTGGGGACCGGTGGGGTGGAGACCGGCGGGGTGGAGACCGGTGGGGTGGAGACCGGCGGGGTGGAATGCGCTCCGCCGGACATTCGTTGACGCTGGGAGTACCACTCGACGACGTAAGGATCGACCGCTCGTGAGCAACGCCAGCAAGGTTCCCCACCTCACCCTCGTCAACGGCGTGGAGATGCCTCAGCTCGGCTTCGGCGTCTGGCAGGTGCCGGACGACGAGGCCACGAAGGCCGTCGCCACCGCCCTGGAGGCCGGTTACCGCTCGATCGACACCGCCGCGATCTACGAGAACGAGACCGGCACCGGCCGGGCCCTCACCGAATCGGGCATCGCGCGGGACGAGCTGTTCGTCACCACCAAGCTCTGGAACACCGAGCAGGGCTACGACTCCACCCTGCGCGCCTTCGACGCCTCCCTCGGCCGGCTCGGGCTGGACTACGTGGACCTGTACCTGATCCACTGGCCCGTCCCGGCGAAGGACGCGTACGTCGACACGTACCGCGCCTTCGAGAAGATCCTGGCCGACGGCCGGGCCCGCGCGATCGGCGTGTCCAACTTCCTGCCGGAGCACCTGGAGCGGCTGATCGCCGAGACGTCCGTCGTCCCGGCCGTGAACCAGGTCGAGCTGCACCCGCAGCTCCAGCAGCGCGCCCTGCGCGAGACGCACGCGCAGTACGGCATCGCCACGGAGGCGTGGTCGCCGCTGGGCCAGGGCCGCGGGCTGCTGGAGGTTCCGGCGATCGTCGCGATCGCGCAGAAGCACGGGCGCAGCCCGGCCCAGGTCGTCCTGCGCTGGCACCTGCAGACCGGCAACGTCGTCATCCCGAAGTCGGTGACGCCCTCGCGCATCCGCGAGAACATCGACGTCTTCGACTTCGAGCTGGACGCCGAGGACCTGGCGGGCATCGCCGCCCTCGACGAGAACCGCCGGCTCGGCCCGAACCCGGCGGAGTTCAACGTGGGCTGATCGGGTGATCCCCAGGTGGCCCGGGCGCCCGTCGCCCGGGCTTCCGCGTTTCTATCTCCAATCCCCGTTGTTCCTAGAATGGCGGAATGGAGGACATCGACGCGATCGCGGCGCTGCAGGACCCGGTACGACGCCGCCTGTACGAGTACGTGGTGGCCCAGGGCCGCGAGGTCGGCCGCAACGAGGCCGCCGAGGCGACGGGGGTCGCGCGGACGCTCGCCGCACACCACCTGGACCGGCTCACCGAGGCCGGCCTGCTGGAGAGCGGCAGCCGCCGCCTGACGGGGCGCTCGGGGCCGGGGGCCGGGCGCCCCGCCAAGGTGTACACGCGGGCGCGCGCCGAGCACACGGTCTCCCTGCCGGCGCGCGACTACCGGACCGCCGCCGAACTGCTGGCCGAGGCCGCCGAGCAGGCGGGCATCGACGCGGGGCTCTGCGCCGCCGCACGCCGCCGCGGCGAGGCCCTGCGCGGCGGGGCCGGGCCGTGCGGCAGCCTCGACGAGGCCCTGCGGACGCTGGCCGCGCGCGGCTACGAGCCGCGCCTGGAGGACGGCGGCGAGGCGACGGACGGCCCGGTCGTCCGGATGCGCAACTGCCCCTTCCACGCCGTCGCCGAGCGCTTCCCGCCGCTGGTCTGCGGCATGAACCTGGCGCTGCTCGAAGGGCTGTTGGGGACCGACGGCCCCCTCCGGGCCCGCATGGACGCCCGCCCCGGTGAGTGCTGCGTAGCGATCGAAGACTCTAAAAACAATCTTCGTTGACATAGAAAAGCGGGGCGTGCTGGGATGAGGCCCATGACCTCACCCACCTCCGCTTCCGCGCCCGCGCCCGTGCCCCCGCCCGCCGCCCACCTCGCCCAGCTGAACGTCGGCACGCTCCGGTACCCGATCGACGACCCGCGCGTGGCGCCGTTCGTCGAGCAGCTCGCCCCGGTCAACGCCGCGGCGGACGCCGCGCCGGGCTTCGTGTGGCGGCTGGTGGAGGACGGCGAGGCGGACGCCACGGGGCTGCGTCCGGCGGGCGAGAACGTCATCGTCAACCTGTCCGTGTGGGAGAGCCAGGAAGCCCTGTGGGACTTCGCCTACCGCAGCGGACACCTGGACGTGATGCGCCGGCGGCGCGACTGGTTCGAGCGGCACGTCGAGGCCCACCTGGTGCTCTGGTGGGTTCCCGCCGGCCACGTCCCCACCGTCGAGGAGGCGCTGGAACGGCTCGCGGACCTTCAGTCCCGCGGGTCGTCCCCGCGCGCCTTCACCTTCGCCTCCTCGTACACCGCCGCCGAGGCGGCCCCGCACCTGGTGGGCGGCCCGCCCGGCGGCTCCCCGGCGTGACTAGCCCTTGCGGGCCGTGTGGACCGTGCGGGCGACCAGCTGGAAGAGGTCCGTCCGGTGGTGCAGCGAGTCCGGGGCCGACGGGTCGAGGAGGCGGTCGAGGGCCTCGCGGTCGTCGGCCGCCAGCCGTTCGTCGACGGACTGCCGGGTCCGCTCGAACTGGAAGACGATCTGCTCCCGCACCACCGGCGGCACCGGGGCCGGGATGTCGCTGAGGAAGGAGCGGGTGCCCGCCGGTACGAGGCCGGTGCTCGCGAGCAGCGCCCGCCAGTCGTCGACCTCCGCCTTCGCGCCCGGCAGCGAAGCCCGCATCTCGCCGAACCACTCCGCGCCGAGCGCGTCGAGCCGGGCCTCCAGGCCGGGCCGGCCGAAGCCCAGCTCGCGGGGCAGCCGGCGGGCCGTCAGCCCGCCCTCGACCAGGACGAGCAGACCGCCCGGGCGCAGCAGCCCGGCCAGGGCCTCCAGGGCCGCGCGCTGGTCGCCGAGGTGGTGCAGCGACTCGGCCGCCCAGATCACGTCGGCCTCGCCCATGCGCGCGAAGTCCTCGGGGAGTTCGGCGTGCAGCGTGGAGACCCGGCCGCCCAGGCCCCGGGCCTCGGCGCGGGCGCCGGCCCGGGCGAGCAGCTCCGGGGTGCCGTCGACGGCCACGGTCTCGGCGTCGGGGAAGGCCTCGGCGAGGTAGCAGGTGATGACGCCGGGGCCGCTGCCGACGTCCAGGACGCGGCGGACGCCGGAGACGGGCACGAGCGTGCCGAGCCAGGCCGCCGCCTCCCGGTAGAGCGGGCCCTGCACCTCGGCCTGCCGCTCCAGGAGCGGCGCCATCGTGGTCCAGTCGATGTCGGTGTGGTCGTGGTGGTGGCCGCCCTGCGCGTGGTGGCCGTGCCCGTGGTTCCCGTGGTCGTGAGTCATGGGAGAAGCGTGCGCGCGCCCGTCCGAGGACGCGAGAAAAGTTGCCGTTCCGGCAATTCGTTCCCCCGGCCGGCAGGGCATCGGCCGGTGGCCGGCCGGGCTCGGCCCGCGGGCCCTCGGCACTGCGGCCGCCTCGGCCCCGCCTGGGGACCGACCGGCCTGAGCCCTTCCTGCCGACCGGCCGGCTCAGCCCCGCCTGACGTACGCGACGAGCCGGTACTCCGGGTCGGCGCGCGGGCGGTCCGGCTCCGGCAGGGCGAGCAGCTCGGCGGCGAGCGCGGCGGCCCGCTCGGGTCCGCCGTCGAACCAGGACGCGAAGTAGCCGGCCCGCAGCTTCTCGGCCGCGCCCCGCGGGCTGTTGCCCTGGCCGTGGCCGGTGAAGCGGGTCTCGCCGGCCGGGACGAGGCCGTGCCCGGCGGCGTACGCCCCGATCCGGTCGGCGCGGTCGGAGGCCGCGGCGGACGAGCGGTGCGGGCGCAGGACGAGGTCGACGCCGCTGCCCACGTCGTGGGCGGCGTCCTTGTCGACGGTGGTGACGAACACGCCGCCCGGGCGCAGCACCCGCGCCGCCTCGGCGACGGCCTCCGCGGCGAAGGGCACGAGGTGCAGCAGCCACACCGCGCTCACGGCGTCGACGGACGCGTCCGGCAGCGGCAGCCGGCGGGCGTCCGCGCGGACGACCCGGCCGGGCAGTCGTCCGCCGGCCCGCCGGGCCATGCCGACCGCGGCGTCGGCCCCGTACACGCGCAGGCCCGGCCGGGCGATCCGGCCGGTGACGAGACCGGTCCCGCAGGCGACGTCCAGGAGCGTGCGCGCCCCGGGCGGTACGAGCCGCAGCACGGCCGCGGCCGCGGCGGCGGCGCGGGGGACGCCGCCGCGCGTCCGGTCGTAGTGCGCGGCCTCGGCGTCGTAGTCGAGCAAGGTGTCCCCCATGCCGCCGATGGTACGCAGCGGGTGACGGGACGTCAGCGCGCCCCGTGCGTCGGGGCGATCTTCTCCACGCGCTCGGCGAGGTCGAAGTCCTTCGCGGTCACCGCGCCGCCCGCGTCGTGCGTGTTCACGGAGAGGGAGACCGTGTTGTAGCCGAGGGTCAGGTTGGAGTGGTGGTTCAGCTCCTGCTGGAGCTGCGCGATGTGGACGACCAGGGCAGTGGCGGCGAAGTGGTCGTCGAGCCTGTACAGCCGTTCGATCCGGTCCTCGGCGAGGGTCCAGCCGGGGAGCTCCCGCAGCCGGTCCTCGATCTCCTTCTGCGACAGCGGCTCAGTGGGCATGCGCAAACTCCCTCCGGTTCGTGGCTCGACAGCGGTGACGACGGTGACGATACGGTCTCGGGCCCCGCTCCCAAGGTCAACACATGCACCACGCCCGAACGGCCGAGCCCGTGGGATACCTTCGGAGCATGACAACTGTCGCGTCGGGCACGGGAGTAGGGCAGCTGCTGCGCGAGTGGCGCGAGCGGCGGCGGCTGAGCCAGTTGGAGCTGGCGCTGCGCGCCGAGTCCTCGTCCCGGCACATCTCCTTCATCGAGACGGGCCGGTCGCGGCCGAGCGAGGAGATGATCCTGCGGCTCGCGGAGCACCTGGAGGTGCCGGTACGGGACCGCAACGCGCTGCTGCTCGCGGCGGGGTACGCGCCGCGGTACACGGAGTCGACGCTCGACGACCCGCAGCTGGCGACGCTGCGCGAGGGCATCGAGAACCTGCTGCGCGGCTACGACCCGTACCCGGCGATCGTGGTGGACGGCTCGTACACCGTGGTCGCGGCGAACCGGGCGATCGGACTGCTGCTGGCGGGTCTGCCGGAGCATCTGCTCACGCCCCCGATGAACGCGATGCGGATCACGCTGCATCCGGAGGGCCTGGCCCCGCGGATCCGCAACCTCCGGGAGTGGCGCGGTCATCTGCTGGCGCAGATGGAGCGCCAGATCGGCCTGGCGCGCTCGGAGGCCCTGCGCGCCCTGTACGACGAGGTCGCCGCCTATCCGCTGCCGGAGGGCGGCGACCCGGAGGACCGCGAGGACCCGGAGCCGTACCCGTACTTCGCGCTGCCGCTGCGGATCGAGCACGACGGGCACGTGCTGTCGTTCGTGTCGTCGATCTCGACGTTCAACACACCGATGGACGTGACCGTCGCCGAGCTGGCCATCGAGACGCTGCTCCCGGCCGACCCGGCGACGGTCGCGTACCTGCAGAGCGTGGCCGCCGCTACGGGTTCCTAGTCGCGCGGAGCGCGGCCCACTGCAGAGCGGCGAAGCCGGCGACCGTCGCGGCCTGCATGGGGATCCACAGCAGGCCGGCGGTGGTCGGCTCCAGCCAGCCGACGAGGGCGACCAGACTCGCCGCCGTCCACAGGACGTTGCAGTCGATCACGGCCTTGACGCCGAGCGCCGGCGGCTGCGGCCGGGCGGCGAGCAGCCCCACGCCGAGCGCGTACACGGTGAGGAACACGCCGAGTTCGAGCAGCAGCCCGGCGTCGACGCCGAGCAGGTCCCCGAGCGCCTCGGACGCGAAGAGGTAGGCCAGCCCGTTGCCACCGGTGACGACGGCGTCGAGCGCCAGGAAACGGCGCAGCGCGGACTGCGGACGGGTCGTGCGGGAGATACCGGCGATCAGGGCCTGCGACATGACGAATCAGCCTCCTCGAAAGGCATACGTACGGATGGGGACCGGCCCCCGGACGGAGTGCGCCGCCCGGGACCCGGCAACCCCAACGATGCCGCCGCCCCACCGACGGGTCGATTACGCCGGAGGTAATGCGGGGCTCGCGGCAGCACGTCGAGTGGCCTTGAGGAGCGCAGGGTGGGCACCATCCCGAACCGGTGGATTCGTCGGGCACTTGAGGACATCATCGATCGCGTGCGCGATGCTGTGCATCGCGTGATCAACTCTCTGGAGCAGGAGCGCCGCACATGTCAGAAGTGCCTGAGTCAGCCGGCAGGGACTTCCCCTCGCCTCTCCCCTGGCCGGCCCGAACGGGAACGGCGCCGTACATTCCGGGGCATTTCTCGGAGCTTCTGGGCAACCTCACAGCCCTGTTGAAGGACATCGACGCCGATCCCCTGGTCGATCGGGCGTTCACCTGGCCGGGGGCGGAGGCTCCTGCGTCGCTGCGCCAGGTGCTGTACTACATGGGGAACTGCGGCCTGTTCGTCCGGGAGGGTCGTCCGGCGCGGGTGCTTCTCACGCCTGAGGCCCGGCACTTCCTCGACACCGGTGACGTCGCCCACCTCGTCGCCGTACTCCATGCCCATGTGCGGTTCGTCGGTGAGACGCTGGAGGCGATCGGCGAGGGCCTCACGTACGACGAGCTGAACGGCATCGCCGGCGACGACTACGGGCTGAACTGGAAGTCGCTCGACCAGGTCCGTCGGCGAGTGCACTGGATGCGCGGCACGGGCATGGTCGAGTACTGGACGAACGGAAGGATCGTCCTCACAGAGGACGGCCGGGCACTGCTGTCGCGGCTGACGCTCGTTCGTCCGAGCGACCTGGAGTCGCAGCGACAGGCCGCCGGCCTGCCCACCGAGCTTCCGGAGCCCCCGCGGCTGATCGCCGAGCGCCTCGGCGAGGTCACCGAGGAGGAGCTGCAGGAACGCAAGCGGGTCGTGGGGTACATCGCCGGCGGGGCGAACATGACGGCCCTCAGCCGCCTCGTCGACGCTGCGGCGGCCGGCCTGTCCCGCAGCGAGTTCGTCCGGTTCTCCGCCGAGACCTTCGACGTCAGCAAGTCGTCGGCCGAGCAGTCGCTCAACACGCTCCAGGGTCTGGGTCTGTTGACCCAGGTGGGGCCGGACCGGTTCGCGGCGACCGACCTCGCGGCGGAGTGGCTCGACTCCGGCGAGGCCGTGGACCTCGTCCGCCACCTGCATCTCAGCCTGGCCCTGCTCGGGGAGACCCTCGACGCGATGGAATCCGCGTCCGACTCGGGCACCCTGACCGCGCTGCTGGCCGACAGGTACCCGACAGCCGAGCTCACCCGGAAGGACGTGACGACGCGCGTCGCGCTCCTCGCGGAGACGGGGCTCGCCGAACGCGTCGGGAACGTGACCCGCAGGACCGCGCTCGGTACGGCACTCGCCGGCTCACTGCCGCTTCAGGCACGCCACGACGTCCGCCGAGACGGCGCGCCCAGTGGGGCAGAAACCGCCGCGGCGGAGGCCGGCCAGGGCCTTCTCCTGCCGGAGCGCCTGGCGGCCGAGGTGGTGGCCTCGTCCACGGACAGCGCGAACTACCAGCGGTTCGAGCGTGCGTTGGCGGACGCCTTCCGGTACCTCGGCATGGACGTCGAGGTGCACAGCGGCCCGGCCAAGACGGACCTGGTCGTCACCCTCTGGCTGTCACCGTCCAGTCGACGGCGCATCGCGGTGGAGGCCGAGACGGACGGCGCCGGTCTGGTGACCGACCAGGACGTGCGGTTCCTGCGGCTCAGCGAGCATCGCGCTCGTCACCACGCCGACCGCACGGTGCTGATCGGCCCCGGGTTCGACGCCCGGGTGTTCCGCGAGGCGGACAAGGAAGATGTCGCCCTCCTGACCGCCAAGCAGCTCGCGGAGGCGGTCGTCCGCCACTCCGCGTACCCGCTCTATCCGCACGAACTCGTCGCCCTGCTCCTCGCGGGCCGGGCCGACGCGCTCGAACACACCTGGAGCGAGGCGGAACGGCGGACCGGAGCGCTGGCGCTCGTGGTCGACGCCATGTGGAAGAGCGCGAACGATCCGGCCGACGTCGAGTTCGGCGCCGGCGCGCTCGATGTGCGGGACATCTGGCGTGAGACGAAGTCGTCGCTGGAAACACCGCTCGAGAAGAAGGAGATCGAAGAGGCGCTGGCTTTTCTCGGCAGTCCCTGCGTCTCGGGCGTGGTGAAGCTGGGCGGCGACCACGCGATCACGGCACCACCGCACCTGATCGCCGCGCGGCTGCGCTCCCTGGCCTCGGCGATCGAGAAGCAGGCCGGCAGCCCGGATGGGCGACAGGACGCCACGCCGCATCCGATCCCCGCGTCCCCCGCGCCCGTGCACGACGGCCTGCCGGGAACCGACGCGTCGTCGAGCGACATCGAGCCGGCGAAGGTGCGCGCCTGGGCCAGAACTGCAGGCCGGCCGGTGAACGACCGAGGCCGCCTCCCCGAGTCCCTGATCAGGGAGTACAAGCGGCACCACGGCCATCCGACCGACTGAGCCACGGCCCCGACCAGGAGATGGTCCGGGGCCGTCGTCGTACCGCTGCACCGCGGGCGAGGTCACACCGCCGGCTGTCCGTCACCCGCCTTGTGATGGCGCTGGTAGTGGCGGGCGGATCGGGCTCGGTTGGCGCAGGAGGGTTTGCACCATTCTTGGCGGCCGTGGTTCTTGACGAAGTAGCGGACGCAGCGGGGGGCCGTGCAGGAGCGGAGTTGGGCGCGGTGGGGGCCGGTCAGGAAGTCGATGGCGGCCCGGGCCAGGGCGGCGACGAGGCGGACGTGGGGATCGTTCTGCGTCGAGAGCAGTCGGGGTGCGGGGGCTTCGTCGGCGGGCCAGTCCAGTTGGGGGGCGACCGGTTCGCGGGCGGCGGTCGCGTTGAGGTGGGCCAGGGCCCGGTCCGCGGCCATCAGGCGGTGTGCGTCGGCCGGGCTCGGGGGTGCGGGGCTGACCGCGCGGGCGAACAGGGCGCGGACCGCCTGCCGGAGTTCGATCAGGTCGAGTCTGAGGTTCTCGTCCGCGGCCGGTTCTCCGGCGGGGACCAGGCCGGTCAGCAGGTCCTGCTGCGCTCGGATCCAGTGCGTCGTGCCGGGGACCGTGGCGAGGTCGTCGGCGACGCCGCCGTCTCCGTCGTGGCGGATCGTGCTCGCCAGTTCCAGGGCCAGCCAGCGCTCCACGGGACATCCCCTTCTCTTCCGGTGCCGGTCGTCCACCACTTGATCACATCCCCTGGCGCATTCTAAGGTTCCTAACGGTAAATGCTTCATTTTCCGTTAGAGGGGGCCTGGAATGGCACTGCTCGCGCAGATCAGCGACCTGCACCTGGACGGCAGCGAGAGGGCGACCCGGCGCGCCACCCGCGTCATGGATCATCTGCGCGCCCTGCCCCGCCCCGTGGACGCGCTCCTGGTCACCGGGGACATCGCGGACCACGGTGAGGAGGCCGAGTACGAGGAGGCGGCGCGGATCCTGGCCGCCGACTTTCCGGTGCTCACCTGCCCCGGCAACCACGACGTGCGCACCGCCTACCGCAAGGCCCTGCTCGGAGAGGCGCCCGGCGACGGGCCCGTCAACCGGGTCCATCACATCGCCGGGACCGCCGTCCTGATGTGCGACTCCACCATCCCGGGCCGCGACGAGGGGCGCCTCGACGCCGAGACGCTCGCCTGGATCGACGCCACCCTCACCGCCCTGCCGCAGGACACCCCGGCTCTCATCGCCTTCCACCAGCCGCCGGTCCGGCTCCACCACCCGCTTCCCGACGCCGGCATGCTCGAAGGGCCCGGCGCGCTGGCCGAGTTGCTCGACAGGCACCCGCGGGTCGCCGCCGTGCTCACCGGCCACGCCCACACCGCCGCCGCCTCGGTCTTCGCAGGACGCCCGCTGATCGTCGGACCGGCCGTGACCTGGACCCTGCGGATGCCCTGGGAGGGCGACCGGCCCGCGGACCGCGACCAGCCGCCCGGCCTCGCGTTCCATGTCATGGACGGGGAACGGCGGCTGACGACCCATTACCGCGTGGTGGTCTGAACTCCCCCGGCACGAACGGCGCTCGGTATGCTGCCGCGCGAGTCTGACGGAGGGGGCACACCGTGGGGTGGGGCAGGCAGGGGTCGCGGATGGTGGCGACCGCGGACGACCACAAGGTCACGCCCGCGGAGCTGTTCTTCGACCTCGTCTTCGTGTACGCGATCACTCAGGTCACCGCGCTCATGGCGGCCGCGCCCTCGCCGACCCGGGTCGTCGGGGCGATGGTGGTGCTCGCGCTGCTGTGGTGGTGCTGGTGCTGCTTCGCCTGGCTCGGGAACGTCGTACGGGCCGACTCCGGGGCGCTGTTCGGGGTACTGGTCGCCGTGATGGCGGTGGTCTTCATCGTCTCGCTGGCGGTGCCGGGGGTGTTCACGGACGCCCCCGACGGGCTGCCCGCGCCGCTGCTGTTCGTGCTCTGCTACGCCGCCGTGCGGGTGCTGCACCTCGTCTCGTACTGGCTGTCCGCCCCGGACGACCCCGTCCTGCGGGCGACGCTGCGGCGTACGGCGCTGGCCTCGGTGCTGCCGCCGCTGGTGCCGCTGCTGGCGGGCGCGACGCTGACCGACGGCACCACGCAGCTGCTGCTGTGGCTGCTGGCCGTGGTGATCGACTACGCGGGCATCTACGTGACAGGCTCGTCCGGCTGGCGGGTCAACTCGCCCGGTCACTTCGCCGAACGGCACGGTCTGATCGTGATCATCGCGCTCGGCGAGTCCATCGTGGCGATGGGTGTCGGGGTGTCCGACCGGCCGCTGACGCCGGCCGTCCTCGGCGCGTCCGCCGCCGGGCTGCTGCTCTCGGCGGGGCTGTGGCGGCTGTACTTCCGGCGGCTCGGCGAGGCCGCCGAGCACCGGCTGACCGCGCTGGACGGCGACGACCGCACCCGGTTCGCCCGGGACGTGTACACCTTCCTCCATCTGCCGCTGGTGGCCGGGGTGGTGGTGACCGCGCTCGGCATGAAGAAGGTGCTCCAGCAGGTCTCGGACACCTCCCACTACGGGCTCGCCGAGCCGCTGCACGGGGTGGTGGCCTGGTCGCTGACCGGCGGGGTGGGAGTGTTCCTGCTCGGCGCGGCGGCGATCCTGCACCGCACCACCCGCCGCCCCTCCCCCGCGCTCCTCGCGGGCGGCGCGCTCTGCCTCGTGGCGGGCGCGGCGGTCCCGCTGGTCCCGGCGCTGGCCGCGCTGGCCCTGCTGGCCTGCGCGGTGGCGACGGCGGTGGCCCTGGACGGACGTGCGGCGGCCCGCAGGCCGGCCGCGGTCGCCGAACCCTCCCCCGAGTGACGCCCGTTACGGCCGCCCCGAGGGAGCCCGGCTCGCCGCCCCGAGGGAGCGCCGAGCCCAGGCCGCCCGCCTGAGTAAGCGCCACTCGCCGTGCCAAGGGGGCCCCGCTCACCGCCCCCGCTCACCAGCAGCCGGCCCGCGCCCCCGCCCGCCCCCTCACCCCTCCGTCGCCGCCTTCCGGCGGGCCGAGATCACCGCGTACACCAGCACACCGGCGAAGAGGAACAGCACGCCCTGGTAGACCGCCGCGTACCCGGAGCCCGCGGCCAGCCACATCGAGAAGCCGAAGGCCAGCACGGCCAGGGTCGCGTCGCGGACCAGGCGGCCGCGGTGCACCTCGGCGCCCCGGCCGGAGGCCAGGAAGTGGATCTGGGCGGCCGTGGACAGCAGGTACGGGACGGTCGCGGTGAACGTCGTCACCAGGACGAGGATCTCGAACACCCGCGGGGACCCGGCGGTGTAGTTGTAGACCGTCAGCAGCGAGGCCAGCGTGACCGTGACGGCGACGCCGACCGTCGGGACGCCGCGCCGCTTGCGCAGGAACATCTTCGGGAACAGCCCGTCGCGGGCGGCGGCGTACGGGGTCTGGGCGCTGAGCAGCGTCCAGCCGTTGAGCGCGCCGACCATGGAGACCAGCGCCATGCAGGCCACGGCGGCGCCGCCCCAGGCCCCGCCGAACATGGCGTTGACGGCGTCGGTGAAGGGCGCGTCGGAGTCCACGAGCCGGTCGTGGGCGACCAGGCCGAAGACGGAGACCGTGCCGAGGAGGTAGAGCGCGGCGGCGGCGAGGGTGCCGAGGACGGTGGCCCGGGGGACGTTGCGCCGCGGGTCGCGGACCTCGCCGGCGCTGACCGCGGCGGACTCGACGCCGAGGTAGCTGAAGAGCAGGATCGCGGCGGAGGCGGAGAGCGCGCCGAGCGTGCCCTCGCCGCTCGCCTCGAACGGGCCGAGGTTGGCGGAGTCGAAGAAGAACAGTCCGCCGACGGCCACGAGCAGCAGCGGCACGAACTTCAGCACGGTCGCGACGACCTGCACGGCGCCGACGTAGCGGGTCCCCGCGAAGTTCGCGAGCGCGGGCAGCCACTGCAGGGTGAGGGCGGCGGCGATGGTGGCGGCCTTGGACTCCTGGACGGGGATCAGCACGTCGAGGTAGCCCACCGCGGCGACGGCGAGGGCGGCGTTGGAGACCCACGCGGTGGCCCAGTACGACCAGGCGGACAGGAAGCCCGCGAAGTCGCCGAAGGCCTCCCGGGCGTACACGTACGGGCCGCCGGTGCGCGGGTCGCGCCGGGCGAGCCGGCCGAAGACCAGCGCGAGGGCGAGCGCGCCGAGGGTGAGGACGCCGAAGGCGACCAGGCTGATGGTGCCGTACGGGGCGACGGAGGCGGGCAGCAGGAAGATGCCGCCGCCGATGATGTTGCCCATGACCAGGGCGGTGGCGACGGGGAGCCCGAACCGCCGGGCGTGCGGTTCCGGCGTGCCCGTGGCGGCGTCGTGGGTGCCGGTGGCAGCGGAGGTGTCCGCGGTCGCCCGGGGGGTCTCAGCGCTTCCGGGGTCGCCGGTCTGCTGCTGTGGAGTTGTGGCCGTGCTCATGAGGGGTGGTGCGCCTTCCGTCGTGCAACCCGACCATGCTGGGACAACGCCGAACGCGCGTACAAATCAGCTGTTTTTGTCCGGCCCGGCCGGGGCGTCGGCCGGAAGAAGTTCTTCCACTTCCCCCGCCGGCCGTGAATCCTCCAGCGGCACCTGCGGACCCGAGGCCTCCCGCAGCCAGCCCCGCAGCACCTCGTGGACCTGCTCCGCGCCCGCCAGACCCGGCGGGGGCGCGGACAGGGCGAGCGGGGAGAGCAGAAACGGACGGGACTGCTCGCCGCCCAGCCCGCCGTGGGAGCCGATCTGCGCCTCGAAGGCGTGTACGGTGCCGGCGGTTGGGTCGTACGCCGAGTTGACCATGATGTCCGCGACGTGCGGGAAACCGTCCGTGCGGCGCACCGCGTCCGCCGCGCCCGGCCCGAAGCCCTTCAGCGGCCCCTCGTCGTCCCTCAGCTCCGCGACCGGCGTCTCCTGGCCACCCGGGCCCAGCACCACGGAGCCGTGCTCCTCGCTCGCCACGAGCAGGAAACCGATCCCCGGGTGGTCGGCGAGGGTCCGCAGCAGGGCCGGGTGGCGCAGCTCGATCTGCTCCCGCGTCATCCGGCCCGGCACCTCCGGGAAGGAGACCAGGCCCAGGTTCCCGGAGGCGAGCACCATCGGTTCGGAGGGCCGGCCGCGCAGCTCGCGCGCCGCCTCCGCCTCCTCCTCGCGCCCGTCGACCGGCCGGTGCAGCGCGCTGCGCAGCGCGTCCCGGGCCGCGTCGCGGGCCTCGGCGCCGCCCCCGGACTCCGTCCGGGGATGCCCCCAGGGGGTGCGCCGGACGCGGCGCGGCACCGGCAGCCCGCAGCCGGCCCGGACCAGGTCCTTCAGGGTCAGCCCGTACGCGTCCCGGAAGGTGGGGCCCGGGCTCTGTCCGTGGTCGGACAGGAGCACGATGCGGTACGGCCGGGGCGCGTGCTCGGCGACCCCGGCGATCAGCGCGACGGCCCGGTCGAGGCGGCGCAGCACCTGGTCGGTGTCCCGGCCCTGCGGCCCGGAGTGGTGGGCCACCTCGTCGTACGCGACGAGGTCGGCGTACACGGCGGTGCGGCCGGCCAGCAGGTCGCCCATCACGGCGGCGACCACCACGTCCCGTTCGACGACGGTGGCGAAGGCGCGGACGAACGGGTACAGGCCGCCGCGCCGGACCCGCGGCGTCTGTCCGCGCAGCCGCGCCCGGACCGACTGGGTCACCTCCCGCAGCACCTCGGCCACGAAGGAGCCGGCCGTGCGGACGGCGTTGGCGGGGTCGGAGAAGTAGGCGAAGTAGCCGGAGCGGGAGCGGTTGACCCGGCCGCGCCGGGCCGCCATGGACAGGACGAGGGCGAGCTGGTCGGCTCCGCCGCTGAACAGGTTGCCGCGGGAGGCCCCGTCGAGGGTGAGCAGCCCGCCGTCGCCGGTGCGCTCGATGGCGCGGCGCTGGAGCTCGACGGCGCTCGCGGGGCGGTTGCTGACCATGAGCCGGCCGGTGTCCTTCTCGTACCAGCGGAAGGCGGGCACGTCCTCGTTGGAGCCGTGCAGGATGCCGAGCTGGCTGGCGCCGGTCTGGCTGGACCAGTCGGTGCGCCAGGGGGTGAGCCGGTGGGTGGTGTCGAGCCAGGCGGCGACCGTCGGCATCAGCCCCGCGCGGACGGCGTCGCGCAGGACGCGGTGGCCGACGCCGTCGAGCTGCAGGAAGAGGGTGCCTGGTTCGGGCTCGGGGCCACCGGTGACCCGGCGCGGCCGTCTGCGGTCGGCGAGCCGGTAGAGCCGGCGGCGGTACGCGTCGTCGTCGCGTACGGCGAGCGCGGTGGAGGTGGCCGAGGCGACGGCGGACATCACCGCGGCGACCACGACGGCGGTCTCGGGTTCGGCGGCGCCGCGGCCGTCGGGGATCAGCCAGAGCGCGACGAGCAGCAGCGAGCCGTTGAGGAAGAACACCAACAGGCCGAGGACCAGGGCCGGTACGAGCAGCAGCGCCCGGACGACGACCGGCCAGACCAGCGCCGTGAGCAGACCGAACACGCCCGCGCCGGCGGCCGCCGTGAGGGCGGTGCGGGTGAGGCTGTCGCCCTGGGCGGACTGGAGCCGGAAGTCGGGCAGCAGCCCGGCCAGCGCCAGCATGGTCAGCGTCGAGACCGCCCAGACCACGAGCACCCGCAGCAGGGCGCGCCCCGCACTCCGCCAGCGGCCGGCCGGCCGCCCCCGCACGTTCCCCACGCCCACGCCAGGTTCGCCTTTCGCCCGTTACCTGACTCAAGCGTGGCACAACGCCCGCTCGGGCGAAGTCGGACGAATCGAACGCGGTCAGCAGCCGTCGTAGCCGGCGGTGGGCATCGAGAGCCTGCGGTGCACGTCCGCCTTGCCGGCCGCGTCGTACGAGGGCTCGTCGAGCCCCGCGGTCTCCAGCCGCACCCCGCGCCGCTCGCACTCCGCGAAGAAACCGGAGACCGAGGTCAACGCCCGCGCGAGGACCCGCTCGTTGGGCGCGACGAACAGGTCGACCTCGCCGGACTCGACGTCGGCCCACAGGGCGCAGTGGTCGGGACGGAGTCCGTAGAAGAGCAACTGTCTGGTCACCACGTAGCCCTTGTCGCCGGCCCACCGCGCGCACATCGCGTGCTGGCTGCGCGTGTCCACCAGGAAGGGGTCGCTGTCCAGTTCCTCGAGCGGGGTGAGGCTGGCGATCGCCGCCACCCGAACGTCGTCCATGCGCCGACCCTACTCCGATCCGGGCCCGGCGAGGAGGCGCGCCCGGGGCGTGCGTTCGTGACACGCGTTCACGCGAGGCGTCCCCGGCGTGCGTCACGGCGGGGAGGAGTATCCGCAGGTGTGGCAGATCTTCCAGCCGTCCTGGGTGACGGCCAGCACGCCCCCGCAGCGCGGGCACTGCGCCGAGTGCCGTACGGTCCCGATGCTGCTCGTGGTCCTCACAGCGGCTCCCGTCCCCTTGCTCTGGCGATGGCTACCCGCCGCGCCGCGCGCGGACGCCCCCTGGTGATCGCTTCTCTCCCCCGCCGCCGGCTCCGGACATTTAGGCTCGTACGGGAGACTCGGGTCGGCGGGGTCCGGTTCCGGACGAAGGGCGGGCGACGGTGGAGATCACCTGGTGGGGTCATGCGACCTGCACGGTGGAGGACTCCGGGGTCCGGTTCCTGACCGATCCGCTGTTCGCCCGGCGGCTCGCCCATCTGCGCCGGCGGCGCGGCGCGCTCCCGCCGCCGGAGGCCGCGGCCGCCGAGGCGGTCCTGGTGTCGCACCTGCACGCCGACCATCTGCACCTGCCCTCGCTGGCGCGGCTCATGCCCGGTACCCGGGTGGTGCTGCCGCGCGGCGCGGCCCGCTCCGTGCCCGCGCTGCGGAGGCTGACCGGACTGCGGCTGACCGAGGTGGGGCCGGGCGACGAACTGCGGGTGGCGGGCGTGACCGTGCGGGCGGTGCCGGCGCTGCACGACGGGCGGCGGCTGCCGGTGGGCCCGCACCGCTCGCCCGCGCTCGGGTACGTGGTGGAGGGCGAGGCGCGCACGTACTTCGCCGGGGACACCGGTCTGTTCGACGCGATGGCGGAGGCGGTGGGGCCGGTGGACGTGGCGCTGCTGCCGGTGGGCGGCTGGGGCCCGTACCTCGGGCACGGGCACCTCGACGCGGGACGGGCGGCGCGGGCGCTGGCCGCGCTGTCGCCGGCGGCCGCGGTGCCGGTGCACTACGGCACGTACTGGCCGATCGGGATGGACGCGGTGCGGCCGCACGAGTTCCACGCGCCGGGCGACGAGTTCGTCCGCCACGCGGCGCGGCTGGCGCCGAAGGTGGCGGTGCACCTGCTGGGGCACGGGGAGCGGGTCCGGCCGGAGGTCGCCCGGTGATCGAGGGGCTCGCGCGGGCGGCGGGCGAGCTGCCGCCGGAGTCGACGCAGCAGGCGGTCGGCTATCCCTCGCTGTTCCTGCTGGTGGCCCTGGGGGCGCTGGTGCCGGTGATTCCCACAGGGGCGATCGTGAGCTCGGCGGCGGTGGTCGCCTTCCACCAGACCTCGCCGCTGTCGCTGCTGTTCGTGTTCCTGGTGGCGGCGGGCGCGGCGCTGCTCGGGGACATGGTCCTGTACTCGCTCGGCCGGCGCGGGGTGCGCTCGCGCAACGGCTCGCGGTGGCTGGCGGCGCTGCGGGCGCGGGCCGCGCCGGAGCGGCTGGCGCACGCGCAGGCGCGGCTCGAGACCCACCGGGTCTCGGTGCTCGTGCTGTCCCGGCTGGTGCCGGCGGGCCGGATCCCGGTGATGCTGGCGTGCCTGCTGGCCGGGATGCCGCTGCGGCGGTTCGTGCGGGGCGATCTGCCGGCGTGCCTGGCGTGGGCGGCGACGTACCAGCTGATCGGGATCCTCGGCGGCTCGCTGTTCGACGAGCCGTGGCAGGGCGTGGTGGCGGCCGTCGTGCTGGCGATGCTGGTCAGCGGGGTTCCCGCGCTGTGGCGGCGGCTGCGGCCGCGCCGGGCGCGGTCGGTGCCGGGGTCCGGTTCAGGGGGCGAGCACGCGTGAGCCGCCGACGGGCAGGTCCCACAGGCGGTCGGGGGCGAGACCGGCGGCGGTCCAGGCGGCGCGGAGCCGGGTGAGGGGTTCGAGGACGGGTTCGGCGGAGAGTACGAAGGTCGCCCAGTGCATCGGGGCCATGCGGCGGGCCCCGAGGTCCTGGAAGGCGCGGACCGCCTCCTCGGGGTCGGTGTGGACGTCGCGGAGCCACCAGCGCGGGGCGTACGCGCCGATCGGCAGCAGCGTGAGGTCGATGCCGGGGTGCCGGCGGCCGATCTCGGCGAACCAGTGGCCGTAGCCGGTGTCGCCGGCGAAGTAGACGCTGTGGGCGTGCGGGTCGGTGAGCACCCAGCCGCCCCACAGCGAGCGGCAGGTGTCCCACAGGGTCCGCTTCGACCAGTGGTGGGCGGGGACGAACGTGAAGCGCACGCCGCCGAGTTCGGCGGCCTCCCACCAGTCGAGCTCGGTGACCGTGGTGAAGCGGCGGCGGTGGAACCAGCGGGCGAGCCCGGCCGGGACGAAGACCGGGGTGTGCCGGGGCAGCCGCGCCAGGGTGGGGGCGTCGAGGTGGTCGAAGTGGTTGTGGCTGATGACGACCGCGTCGACCGGCGGCAGGTCCTCCCAGCGCACGCCGACGGGCGTGAGTCTGGCGGGCGTGCCGAGGATGCGGCGGGACCAGACCGGGTCGGTGAGCACGGTCAGGCCGCCGATCCGGAGCACCCAGCTGGCGTGCCCGGCCCAGGTGACGGCGACGGTGCCGGGGCCGGCGGCGGGCAGCGGGCCGGGGGCGAACGGCAGCCGCGGGACGTCGCGCAGGCCCTCGGGACCGGGCCGGACGGCGCCCTCCCGCGCGAACCGCGCCAGGGCCCGTACGCCGGGCAGCGGAGCGGTGAGCCGGTCGGCGAACGACCGCGGCCAGTCGGCCCGCGTCCGCCCCAGGGGCTGCAGCACGACGGGCGCCGCCGCGGCGGACAGGGGCGCGGCGGGCGGGGGCGTGCCCTCCGGCGGCGCCGGGGGCATCCGCTCCGGGCCGGCGTGGGCGGGGGCGGCCGACGCCGGGGCGGGGGCGGCCGATGCGGTGAGGGGGTGGCGGTCCGCCTGCGGCGGGTGCGGCGTCCGTTCCGTCTGTTCCGTCATCTGCGGTCTCCGTTTCGACGCTTCGACTGGTGGCGGGTCGTCCTGTCGGCTGCCGGCGGGCCCCCGGGGTCACCGGAGTTCTTCGAGTACGGCTCCGAACGCGCGCAACGCGTCGGCGACATGGGGCAGTTCGAGCGGCTCGGCCGCGCGCAGGGCCTCGGCCCGCTCCTCGTCGTCCGCGCCGAGCAGCGGCCCGGTGTCGAACCGGACGCGCAGCGCGCCCAGTTCGTCGCCGAAGCGGTGGCCGCCGGGCACGAGGAAGCCGAGCCGCTCGCTCAGGTGGACCTCCAGTTCCATGGAGTCGTTGACGCCGCGGGCCGCGAGTCCGGCCCGGAGCGGGCCGAGGTCGGCGTAGAGGTGGCGGCCGGCCTGCGGGGGGCGGGCGATGGCGCCGGCGGCGAGGACGGCGCGGTGGACGGCCGAGGCGACGCGGGCGTGCAGCGCGGCGCCGGCCGCCGCGTGGGCGGAGACGTCGGCGGGCTCGTCGAGGGCGTGCGCGGCGGCGTGCGCGACGGGCGCGGCGAGGTGCGCGCCCAGGGCGGTGAGCACGTCGAGGGCGCGGCCCCGGCGGGCCGGGCTGTCGGACGGGAGTCCGGGCTTGGGGGAGGGCGGGAAGCGGGCGACGGCGCACGGCCAGGCGGCGGGGGCGAGCGCGCCGGACAGGTCGCTGAGGACGGTGACGTCCTCGGGGCACATCTCGGCGGGGCTGAGCAGCACCGTGTCGCGCGGCCGGTGGAGGGTGTCGCGCCAGGTCTCGTCGCTGACGACGTGCAGGCCCTCCGCCACGGCGGCCTCGCAGGCCTCACGGACCAGTTCGGGCGGGGCGACGGTGGCCGTCGGGTCGTCGGCGACGGACAGCAGCAGGACGGCGGGCCGGCCGCCCTCGGCGCGGACCCGGCGGACGGTCTCCAGGAGCGCGTACGGGTCGGGCACGCCGCCGCACTCGGCGGGGGTGGGCACGTGGTACGCGGGCCGGCCGAGGAGCCGGGTGTGCGGCGTCCACCAGGCGGGGCACGGCCGGGGCATCAGGACGTCGCCCTCGTGCGCGGCGAGCAGGGCGTACAGCAGGGGTGCCGCGCCGGGCGCGGCGAGCACGTCCTCGGCGTGCGTGTGCAGCCCGCGCCGCCACCAGTAGCCGCAGGCCGCTTCGCGCAGGACCGGCCCGCCGCCGGGCGGCTCGGCCGGCGCCCGTCCGGCGGCGGCCGCGAGCACGGCGGCGAGCGAGGCGGGCACGGGCAGGCCGGACTCCGGGGCGAGCGGGCCGTAGCGCACCGGTCCGCGCCCTTCCGACGCCGCCTGACGCATGGCGTGACCTCCCGAGCGACGCTGCGTGACGTGGTCCCACGCCCCTTTATACGGAGGTATGGCCCGTTTCGCCGCCGGAGAGGGCGCAGGGGCCGGCTGTTTCCGGCGGCCGGGCCGGTTCATGCCGTGACGAGGCGCCCCAGCATCGTCCGCACGGCCGCGGTGATGCCCGCGGCGTCGATGCCCGCGGCGTGGAGCTGCTCCTCCGGGCTCGCCGAGCCGGGCATGTCGTACACGGCCAGACGGCACAGGCGCGGCGGGGGCCGGTCGACGGCGGCCAGGGCCTCCGCGACGGCGTCGCCGAGGCCGCCCTCGGGCCGGTGGTCCTCGACGGTGATCAGGCAGCCGGTGCGGTCGGCGGCCTCCGCGAGGGTCTCCGCGTCCACCGGCTTGACCGAGTACAGGTCGATCACCCGGACGGAGACGCCGCCGCGGGCCAGTTCGTCGGCGGCGCGCAGCGCCTCGGGGACGGTGACGCCGGCCGCGACGACGGTCGCGCGGTCGTCCGCGCTCGCCCGCAGCACCTTGCTCCCGCCGATCGGGAAGTCCTCGTCGGGCCCGTACAGGACGGGGGTCTTGCCGCGGGTCGTCCGCAGGTAGCGGACGCCCGCCAGGTCGGCCATGGCGGCGGTGAGCCGGGCGGTCTGGTGGGCGTCGCAGGGGTACAGGACGGTGCTGCCGTGCACCGCCCGGAACATGGCCAGGTCCTCCAGGCCCATCTGCGACGGCCCGTCCTGCCCGATGGCGACGCCCGCGTGCGAGCCGACCAGGTTGATGCCGGCCCGGCTGACCGCCGCCATCCGGACGAAGTCGTACGCGCGGGTCAGGAAGGCGCCGAAGGTCGCCGCGTACGGGACGTAGCCGCGCACGGCGAGCCCGACCGCGGCCGCGACCAGCTGCTGTTCCGCGATCCAGCACTCGAAGTACCGCTCGGGGTGCTCCTTCGCGAACAGGTCGGCCCGCGTCGAGTCGCCCACCTCGCCGTCGAGGGCGACGACGTCCTCGCGCACCGCGCCCAGGGCGGCCAGCGCCTTCCCGAACGCGTCGCGGGTGGCGACCTCGTCCCCGGTGCGGTAGCGCGGCAGCTCCGGCTCCGCGGAGCGGGCCGGGGCCGCGGAGGGGGCGGGGGTGGCCGGCGGACCGGCGACGGGGATGGTGACGTCGGGGCGGCCGCCGAGCTCGGCGACGGCGGCCGCCGCGTCCGGCAGCGGCTTGCCGTGCTTGCCGTCGCGGTCCTCGACCTCGGCGACGCCGCGCCCCTTGCGGGTGGCCGCGAGGATCGCGGTGGGCGCCCCGGTGGTGGCGCGGGCCTCGGTCAGGGCCTCGTCCACGGCGGCCACGTCGTGCCCGTCGATCTCGCGGGTGTGCCAGCCGAAGGCCTTCAGCCGCCGGGCGTAGGCGCCGAGGTCGTGCTCCAGGCGAGTGGGGCCGCGCTGCCCGAGGCGGTTCACGTCGACGATCAGGGTCAGGTTGTCCAGGCCCCGGTACGCGGCGTGCTCGACGGCCTCCCAGACGGAGCCCTCCGCCATCTCGCCGTCGCCGGACAGCACCCACACCCGGTAGGGCGCCCGGTCGAGGAACTTGCCGGCCAGCGCCATGCCGACGCCGACGGGCAGGCCCTGCCCGAGGGAGCCGGTGGCCACGTCGACCCAGGGCAGCCGGGGCGTGGGGTGGCCCTCGAAGACGCTGCCCCGCGAGCGGAAGGACAGCAGCTGCTCGTCGTCGATCACGCCGGCCGCCCGGTACATCGCGTAGAGCAGCGGCGAGGCGTGTCCCTTGGAGAGGACCAGCCGGTCGTTGCCGGGATGGCCGGGGCGTTCGAAGTCGTAGCGCAGATGCCGGGCGAGCAGGACCGCGCCGAGCTCCGCGGCCGACATCGAGGACGTGGGATGGCCGGAGCCGGCGGCGTCGGCGGCGCGCACGGCGTCGACGCGCAGCTGACGGGCCAGTGCGGCCATCGTCTCGTGGTTCTCGTGCGGCATGACGCTCCTCCTCGGGTCGCCGGGGTCGAGTGCCCGGAAACCCGTGCGGCAAACAGGAATTGTCCACATCCCAAGACACCCATCTCATCATCCGGCCGATCGGCGCTACGGTGATCACGGCGCTCCACCGGGCGCCGTCCGGCCCCACCGAGAGGACGCACCACCATGACGCAGGCCTCCCCGGCGAAGGACACCGCCGTCTACACCCACGGACACCACGAGTCGGTGCTGCGCTCGCACACCTGGCGCACCGCAGCCAACTCGGCCGCCTACCTGCTGCCCGAACTGAAGCCGGGCCTGGACGTCCTGGACGTCGGCTGCGGCCCCGGTACGATCACCGCCGACCTGGCCGCGCTGGTCGCCCCGGGCCGGGTGACCGCCGTGGACTCCGCGCCGGACGTCCTGGCGAAGGCCCGCGAGGTCGTCGCCGAACGCGGCCTGGACAACGTGGAGTTCGCGGTCGCGGACGTGCACGCCCTGGACTTCCCCGACGACTCGTTCGACGTGGTCCACGCCCACCAGGTGCTCCAGCATGTGGGCGACCCGGTGCGGGCGCTGCGCGAGATGCGCCGGGTCTGCCGGCCCGGCGGCGTGGTCGCGGCCCGGGACAGCGACTACGGGGCGTTCGCCTGGTACCCCGAACTGCCCGTCCTGGCCGACTGGTCGGCGCTGTACCACGCGGTCGCCCGGCACAACGGCGGCGAACCCGATGCCGGCCGGCGGCTGTACGCCTGGGCCCGGGAGGCCGGTTTCACCGACATCACGACCACGGCCGCGGCCTGGTGCTTCGCCACCGCGGACGAACGGGCCTGGTGGAGCGGCCTGTGGGCGGACCGCACGGTGGCCTCGGGGTACGCGGACCTGGCGGTGGCCGGAGGCCATGCCACGCCGGAGCTGCTGGAGCGGCTGGCGGAGGGCTGGCGGGAGTGGGGCCGGCGGGAGGACGCCTGGTTCATGGTTCCGCACGGCGAGATCCTGTGCCGGGTGTCGCCGTCCGCGACCGCCAACTAGGCTCGTCCGTATGGAGATTCTGGGCACCACACTGCGCATCTGTGTCGACGACCTCGAACCGGCCGTCAGCTTCTACGAACGGCTCACCGGCACCTCCGCGCTGCGCTTCGAGCGCGGCGGCGTGTCGGTCGCGGCCGTGGGCTGCTTCCTGCTGATGAGCGGTCCGGAGTCGGAGCTGGAGGTGCTGCGGAAGGTGACCGCCACGATCTCGGTGGAGGACGTGGACAAGGCGCACGCCACGCTGACCGAGGTGGGCGCCCGGATCGTGGCCGGTCCGGTGCCGACCCCGGTGGGCCGCAACCTGATCGCGGTCCACCCGGACGGCGCGGTCTTCGAGTACGTGGACCGGCGCACGGTCGCCTGACGGGGCTCCGGCCCGACACCACCGGCCGCCCGGCGCCGCGGAAAATGCGGTGCCGGGCGCCCGTCGCCTTCGTAGGGTGGGGTCTTTCGTGCCGGACGACGTGAGGACGCAGGCGATGAGCACGCAGCACACCTACCGGGTGATCGTGCGCGGCAGGTGGGACGCCCTGTCGGAGGAGAGCCGGGCCCGGCTGCTGGCCGAGGCGGACGACCACGGGCTGGCGGCGATGCGCTTCACGGAGGAGGGCACGCTCGCCTACGACCGCGCCCTGCGGCACTTCTCGTACCGCGTCGTGGTCCGTTCGGACGCGGAGGACGGCGAGGAGATGGCCGCGGCGCTCGCCGAGGACCGCGTCGAGTCCGCCCTGAAGGCCCTCGGCCACGGCTACCGCGAGCTGAGGTCGACGGTGACCGACCTCGACACGATGAAGATCAACCGCAAGCGCTGATCAGCGCGGTGCGGCGGGGACGGTCATCTCCGAGGTGAGCGCCCAGCGTTCGTGGTCGCGCCAGGCCCCGTCGACGAACAGCATCGCGGGCGAGTAGCCCTCGAGCCGGAAGCCGGTGCGCATGACGAGGGCGCGGGAAGCGGCGTTGCCCGGCTGGATGTTGGCCTCCAGCCGGTGCAGTCCGAGCGCGCCGAAGGCGTGCCCGACGACGAGGCGGAGTCCTTCGCCGAGCAGGCCGCGGCCGGCGGCGTGGGCGAAGGCGCCGTAGCCGAGCGCGCCGCTGAGGAAGGCCCCGTGGACGATGTTGTTGATGTTCACGAAGCCGGCGATCCGCCCGTCGGCGGCGCGGTCGCAGACGAGGAACCCGAGCCGGGCCGGGTCCTCCTCCAGGGTGCGCCGGTACGTCGCGTACGCCTCGGCGGTCTGCGGCGGGAACAGCCAGGGCCGGTGCAGGGCGCGGCTGTCGCGCGCGGCGGCGGTGAACTCCTCGGCGTCGTCGGCCGCGTAGGGGCGCAGCGCGACGCGCTCCCCCACGACGGCGTACTTCTGGTGATCATGGGACATGGGACCAGGTTACGGCCGGGGGCGGTGCGGTCAGCGGCGGGATTCCCGGACGCGCGCGGGGCACCGCTCGGTCTTCCTGACGACGCCGAGGGTGAGGCTGCGGCCCGCGCCCGCGGGCGCGCCGGGTGCGGGGTACTGGGTGCAGACGGTCCAGCGCGGGGGCCACAGGACGCGGCGGTCGCCGCCGCTCGCGTCGTGGACGTGGACGCGGGTGCGGTGGTCCAGGGCGGCGAAGGCACGCAGCAGGCTGCGACCGGTGACGTCCGGTACGGGCCCGGGCGGCGGTCCGGTCTCCGTCTCGTCCTGTGCGGCCGCCTTCTCGGCCGACCCGGCCAGGGCGACCGCGAGGACGACGAGGGCCGCGACGGCGATCCGGCCGGGCGTGAGGCCGCCGCGCCCCGTGCCCGTTGCCTGCCTGGGATCCATGCGCGCCCTCTCGTCCGTTCCGCACCGCCGCCCCCGTGGGACCAGGATGGGGGGATCCGGTCCGCGCGGGGGCGGTGGGAGGGGCCGTACGGGTGAGCGTCCGGCCCGGTCAGTGGTGGACGAGCACCCGCTGCGGTGCGTCGGCCGGGGTGTCGGCGGGGTCGGGCCGCTTGATGAGGAGGGCCGTGACGACGCCGAGGCCGAGGAGCGCCAGGGCCGTGTACATGGCGTTCTGGTAGCCGGCCGTGGTGGGGCCGCCGGCGTCGCTGCCTGCGGTGATCATCGCGGAGGCGAGGGCGATGCCGAGGGACGCGCCGATGCCGAAGCAGGCGCCGTTCAGACCGGAGAGGGAGCCGGGCTTGTCCTTGGGGGCGCTGGTGACGGCGAGGCCGTTGAGGCCAGTGAGCATGAAGCCGCCGTACGTGACGCCGAGCGCGGCGAGAGCGGCGATCAGGACCCACTCGTGGTGCAGGAACACGGTGGCGACGAGGAAGAGCGCGAAGTTGGCGACCGCGCCGGCGACCACGATCCGGCGCCAGCCGAGCTTCGGGCCGAGCCGTCCGGTGAGCGGGGCGGAGACCACGCCGATGAGCTGGATCGGGGTGAGGAAGAGGAGCGCGGCGGTGACCGCCGACAGTCCGAGGCCGACCCGGGCGTCCTGCGAGAACAGCGGGATCGTCAGGGCGACGGCCCCGAAGGCGCCGCCGAGGGTGCAGACCGTGGTGAGCAGCAGCGGCCAGGCGCGGCGGGAGGCGAGCACCGCGATGTCGATGACCGGGTCGGCCGCGCTCTTCTGCGAGACGACGAAGAAGACCAGGGAGGCGAGGCCGCCGAGCAGGAAGCCGAGGGTGAGCGGCGAGGTCCAGCCCCAGGCGGCGCCCTGGGCGAGGCCGACGAGGACGCCGGTGAGGCCGAGGGCGAGGGCGGTGATGCCGCGCGCGTCGAAGCGGCCGCCGGCGGTGGCGGGCTGGGTGTCGGGGACGTGCCTGCGGACGAGGAGCAGGCCCGCGACGGCGATCACGGTGGAGCAGACGAAGATGCCGCGGAAGCCGATGGTGTCGGCGATCTGGCCGCCGGCGACGGCGTCGACGCCCGCCAGGCCGCCGTTGACGGCGGTGATGATCCCCGCGGCCCGGCCGAAGCCGGCCGGCGTGAGGAGCTGGTTCAGGGTGAGGAAGGCGAGGGTGAACATCGCCGCGGAGACGCCCTGGAGGACGCGGCCGGCGATGAAGACCTCGATGTTCGGCGCGAAGACGCAGAGCAGGTTGCCGAGGATCAGCACGGCGGCGCAGAGCAGCATCATCGGCTTGCGGCCGCGCAGGTCGCCGAGCCGGGCGAGGGTGACCTGTCCGATCGCGGCCATCAGGAAGAACAGCGTCTGGGAGAGGCCCGCGGCGGCGGGGCTGGTGTCGAGGCGCTCGATGACGTCCGGCAGGGCGGGGCTCAGCATCGTGGCGTTGATCTGGTAGCCGAGCACGGCCAGGACCAGCGCGAGAAGCATGGGCCCGCGGCCCGCGAGATCGGATCGGGTGGACATGTCGGGGCCCCTTTGCCTCGTCCAGGTCGGTGTCGCAGCGTGCAGTGGCCACTTGTCTGACAAGCAGCGCGAGCACAGCCTCTGTTCTACGCGCGTAACGCGTCAAGCCCCCGCCGATGTGATCTGCGCCCCCGTGGTGCTGCGGCGTCTGCGACCGGTTCCATGGGGTTTCATGGGGGCACGATTTGCCGACAAGTGGGACGAGGAGGGCCGGTGGCAGTCAGCGCAGGAGCGCCAGGGGCCGGCAACGGCACGGTGCAGCGGCGGCCGGTGGTGGTGCTCTACGAGCGGATCGCCGACGCGATCAACGACGGCACGTACCCGCCCGGCTCGACCCTGCCCTCCGAGCCCCGGCTCGCCTCGGAGCTGGGCGTCAGCCGCCCGGCGCTGCGCGAGGCGCTGCTGCTGCTCCAGGAGGACGGGCTGCTCACCGTGCGCCGCGGGGTGGGCCGCACGGTCAACGACCGGCCGCCGCGGCGCGGTTTCGAGCACGTCCAGCCGCTGGAGGAGCTGATCGGCGCCGGCGCGCCGCTGCGGGTCAGGGCCCTGCTGCGGGCGGTCGAGGAGCCGACCGATTTCACCACCCAGCACCTGCTCGCCCCGGCCCGCGCGGAGCTGCGGTTCTGGGAGTCGCTGCTCACCGGCGAGGGGACCGCGGCGGCGCTCAGCCAGGAGTGGGCCGCGGCCGACGACGTCCTGGACCGGACGCACCCGGCCTTCGCGCAGGCACTGCGCGGGACCGCCACCCCGGAGCGGACCTCGATGCTGGCGGTCCTCGTCGGCGCCTCGCGGGACGTACGGCTGAGCGCGCACAGCAGCGTGACGGCGACGCTCCTCGGGCAGCGCCGGGGGGAGCAGCTCGCCCGCCCGGCGGACACGCCGGCGGTGCTGGTCACGCAGGTGGTGCGGGTCGACGAGGTCCCCGTCCTGGCGGCGAAGCACATGCTCCCGACCGGGGCACCGGCCCTGCCGGTCCTGCAGTCCAACTGACGGGGCGGGACGCGGGGCCGTCGTGGGGCGGCCGGGGGCCGGGCGATCGTGCGGCCTGCGGGGCCCGGGTCCCGGGCGGTCCTGCGGTCTGTGAGGCCCGGGCGGTCCTGCGGACCACAGGACGGCGGCGCCCACGGCCACGGCAGCCCTCCCGGGCCGGGCAGATCACGGACTCCGGGCCCCTGTCGTCGCCGTCACAGCAGGGCGCTCCCCCGTGCCGTACACTTCCGCGGCATGCACTTGTCTGACAACTCTGCCGCCCCCTCCGCCGCCCCCGCCCCCGTGGCGGAGTGGATCCGCCGCGCCCCCAAGGCCGTGCTGCACGACCACCTGGACGGCGGTCTGCGCCCCGCCACGATCGTCGAACTGGCCCGCTCCTGCGGCTACACCGGTCTGCCGACCGAGGACCCGGCCGAGCTGGCGGTCTGGTTCCGGGACGCCGCCGACTCCGGTTCGCTGGAGCGGTACCTGGAGACCTTCGCCCACACCTGCGCCGTGATGCAGACCCGCGAGGCGCTGGAGCGGATCGCGGCCGAGTGCGCCGAGGACCTGGCGGCGGACGGCGTCGTCTACGCCGAGATCCGGTACGCCCCGGAGCAGCACCTGGAGGGCGGGCTGAGCCTGGACGAGGTCGTCGAGGCCGTGAACGCCGGCTTCCGCGAGGGCGAGCTCCGCACCGGCGGCCGGATCACCGTCCGCACGCTGCTCACCGGCATGCGCCACACCGACCGCTCCCTGGAGATCGCGCAGCTCACCGTCGCGCACCGGGACAGCGGCGTGGCCGGCTTCGACATCGCCGGCGGCGAGATCGGCAACCCGCCGGCCCGCCACCTCCCCGCCTTCCAGCACCTGAAGCGCGAGAACTGCCACTACACCATCCACGCCGGCGAGGCCGTCGGCGCGGAGTCGGTGCACGAGGCGGTGCAGATCTGCGGCGCCGAGCGCATCGGCCACGGCGTGCGGATCACCGACGACATCGCCGAGGACGGCACGCTCGGCCGCCTGGCCGCGTACGTCCGCGACAACCGGATCGCCCTGGAGGTCTGCCCGACCTCCAACCTCCAGACCGGCGCGGCCAAGGACTACGCCTCGCACCCGATCGACGAGCTGCGCCGGCTCGGCTTCACGATCACGCTCAACACGGACAACCGCCTGGTCTCCGGCACCACCATGAGCGAGGAGTTCCAGCACATGGCGGACGCCTTCGGCTACGGGCCGGAGGTCTTCGAGGAGTTCACGGTCGCCGCGCTGGAGGCCGCCTTCCTGCCGCTGCCGGAGCGCCGCCGGCTGATCGACGAGGTCGTCCGCCCGGGCTACGCGGCGCTCGCCGTCTAGTCGGGGGCCGGGTACGGCGGACCTGGCCGGGGGCGGGGTACGGCGGGCCGTACGCGCGTCAGTCCACGCGGATCGCCAGCATGCAGGTGTCGTCCTCGTGCCCGGTCTGCTCCGGATCGTTCAGGAGCGCGTCGATGAGCTGCTGCGGGGCCAGCCCCGAGGAGCGGGTCATGGCGTGGGCGAGGCGCTCGATGCCCTTGGTCACGTCCTCGCCCCGGCGCTCCACCATGCCGTCGGTGTACAGCAGCAGGACGTCGCCCTCGCGGAGCGGGGTCGCGGTGGTCTCGTACGCGTAGCCCGGCAGGGCGCCGAGCAGCGGTCCGCGCTGCCCCGCGTCCAGGGGCCGCGCGCGGCCGTCGCGCAGCAGCAGGGGCGCGGGGTGGCCGGCGTCGGCCCAGTGCAGGGTGCGGGTCTCGTCGATGTGCCCGGCGACGACGGTGGCGGTCTCGCCGGAGGGGTCGCTGCAGACCAGCTCGTTCAGCCAGGTCGTGATCTCCCCGGCCGAGGCCCCGGTCTGCGCCAGGCCGGCCAGGGCGTGGCGCTGCTGGGCCATCCGGGCCACGGCGTCGAGGCCGTGGCCGGCGGCGTCCCCGATCGCCACCAGGACCCGGCCGTCCGGCAGCAGCCGGCACTTGTACCAGTCGCCGCCGACGGCGGCGTCCGGCTCGGCGGGCCGGTAGGAGGCGGCGACGGTGAGCCCGACGGCCGCCAGGGCCTCCGAGTGGGTGGGGAGCAGGGCCTCCCGCAGCGCGTCCGCGACGCGGCGCTCCGCCTGGGCCTGCCGGCGCAGCCGGTCCGTCTCCCGCTCCGTCTGGGCGAGCCTGCGCCGGCTGCGCATCTGCGGGGTGAGGTCGCGGGCGACTAGGTTGACGGCCCACGGCCGGCCGTCGGTGCCGGCGACGGGGCGGCCGAGGAGGTCCAGGGTCCGCACCTCGCCGAGGACGAGGAACCGGATGCGGGTCCAGGCCGGTTCCTCCCCGGCGAGGACCGAGGTGAGGAACTCGGAGAAGGCCGTGAGGTCGTCGGGCAGCAGCGTGTCGCAGAGCTGTTCGAGCGACCAGGGCATCCCGATCTCGGCGTGGAAGATCCGGCTGAGCCCCTCCGACCAGGTCACCTTCCCCGACAGCAGGTCCCAGGTGCCCCAGCCGAGCGACGCCAGGTACTGGGCGTCGATCGTCAGCAGCTCGGTCTGGCTCCGTACCGGCCGCCAGGTGACGAGCACCTGTTCCTCGCAGAGCGCGGCCGAGTACAGCAGCGGCGCCCGGTGCAGCCGGCCGAGCCGCTGCTCGGTGTAGTCGACGACCCGTCCCTCCAGCGAACCGCCCGTGGTGTACAGCTCGGCGAGGGCCGCGAACAGCCCGCTCTGCGCCGCGCCGGGCCGGGCCTCCAGGAAGCCCTGGCCGACCTGCCGGTCCGGGGCCTCCAGCCACTCGGCGGACCGGACCCGGTTGCCGGCGACGATGCGGAAGTCGCGTACGGCTCCGCTGCCCTCGTCTCGGACGGCCTCCAGGAGCGCGGCGGACGCGGGGACGGCACTCAGGGCCGCGCACAGCCCTTTGACGCCCGGGTCGTGCGTGCTGCACTCGCACGGTGGCGAGGCGCCCCGCGCGCCGGCCGCGGAGGCGGGGGCCAGAGTCTGCACCGGCGCGGTGACCTCCGTGCCCGGCTCCGGGGGCAGCGGCCGCTCGGCCGTCCGGCGCACCGCGCCGCGCAGGGCGGAGATCTCCCGTCCGATCATGGCCTTCAGCTCGTCGACGGTGTCGGGCAGCGGAAAACTCATGAGCGCCTCCCGATCGGGCGGACGTGACCGCGGCGGCCCGGCCGCTGCCGTCGGCCCGGCAGCGGTCGGTGCCCCGCCGCGGGGGCGGGCGGGCGGCCACCGGCTCGCCAAGCCCGCCGCTGCCCACTGCGGCCGGATTCATGCCCGGGCACCCCCTAGCCCCAGGGATCCAGGGCCAGCTTGCCCGTGGTGCCTCCCGCTTCGAGCCGGCGCAGCACCGACGGGCCCTCGGCCAGGGGGTGGACCTCGGGGGTGCCGGGTGCGAAGACGCCCTGGGCGATGAGCGCGTCGAGCTCGGTGAGCAGTTCCCGGTAGAGGGCCGGGGCCGCGGCCGGGAGCGCGCCGATGTGCAGGCCCTTGAGCTGGACCCGGTGGGTGAAGACCAGGTCGTGCGTGGTGACCGTGGCGTCGCCCGACGCGGCGCCGAACACGACGACGCGTCCGGTGAAGGGCTTGGCCACCGACAGGCTCGCCTCGAAGGTGGCCCGCCCCACCGATTCCAGGACGAGGTCGACCCCGCCGGTCAGGCGGGTGATCTCGGCCGCCAGGTCGGGGCGCCGGCCGTCCAGGACCTCGTCGGCGCCGAGCGCCTTCACGACGTCGTGCTTCGCCGGCGACGCCGTGGCGATGACGCGCGCGCCGTAGTGGCGGGCCAGGCGCACGGCGGCCTGCCCCACCCCGCCGGCCGCGGCGTGGACCAGCACCGTCTCCCCCGCCCGGATCTCGCCCAGCGGCTTGAGCGCCGCCAGGGCGGTGGCCCGGTTCAGCACCAGGCCGAGGGCTTCGGCGTCGCTCCAGCCGGTCGGCACCGGCAGGACGCCCGCGGCCGGCATCGTCATGTACTGCGCGAACGCGCCGGGGCCGATGCCCACGACGTGGGTGCCGGGCGGCAGCGGCCGCTCGACGTCCGGGCCGACGCCCACGATCTCGCCGGCGGCCTCGAAGCCCGCCACGTAGGGCGCCTCGGGGCCTCCTCCGTAGGTGCCGCGCGTCTGCATGACGTCGGCGAAGTTGACCCCTGCGGCGCCCACGCGGATCAGGTACTCGCCGGGCCCCGGGGCGGGGCGGGGCCGATCGGTGGTGAGGGTCAGGTCCTCCGGCCCGCGAAGGGACTGCTGGACCAGTGCGCGTACGGTCTGCTCGGCGGTGTCCCGCTGCTCGTCGGTCTTCATGGACCGACCGTAGGAACCTGACACTTGTGTCAAGGTCAAGCGGCGGTCAGCGTTCGCCGCCGCGGGCCTGCCGCAGATAGGCGTCGAGCGCCGCCTGCTGCTCGCCGAGCGCGGCGATGCGGGCGGCGAGCCGGTCGCGGTACTCCTGCACCTCCTGGAGGAACCGCGCGGGCACCGCGTCGTCGCCCGTACCGGATCCGTCGGCGATCCGGGGCAGGAGGTCCCTGATCAACCGCACGGGCAGGCCGGACTCCAGGAGCGAGCGGATGACGAGCACCCGGTCGATCGTGGACCGGCAGTAGTCGCGGAACCCGTTGTCGCAGCGGCCCGGGACGATCAATCCCTCGTCCTCGTAGTGCCGCAACGACCTCGCACTCACACCGCTGACCCGGGCGGCTTCACCGATCTTCATGCCTGGGGTCAACGCCCGGAAGCGCCCCGCACTTCCGGGCCTCCCGCACCGGCTAGCCGATGCTGCCGCCGACCAGGGGCAGTTCCAGCGTCCCGGTGTCCTCGGGGGCGCTGGTGACGGTGACGGGCTTGACGCCACGGTTGCCGAAGTAGGCGCTGTCACTGGCGGCGATCACGAACTGCAGCCGGTGGCCGGTCTCGTAGCGGTGCACGATGCCGGGGAGTTCGACGGTGAACGGCCGGGTGACGTCCGGGACGCGCACCGGCGCGACCAGCCGGTTGACGAGCGTCTTCGTGCCGTCGGGTGCCACGTCGTAGACCTTGGCGAAGAGCACCAGCTTGTCGGCGGCGTCGCCGGAGCGCTGGACGCGCTCGGCCGCCGGGGAGTTCACCCGGAGCGTGGCCCTGGGCGCGCCCACCAGGTCGGCGGGGGCGGTGAGCGGGGCGCTCGTCCAGCCGAGGTACGTGCCGGGCAGGTCGTACGGCTTCGGGTCGAGCAGCCCGATGGTGCCGGCGAGCGAGGACTCCGAATGGCTCGTGGGGACCAGCCAGTTGGCGTACGTGCGCGCGCCCCTGGCGACCTTGGCGCGGTTGTCGACGAGCTTGCCGTCGCCGGAGAGGTACAGCTTCTGGCTGAGGGCGGGGAGGGAGGCGGCGGTGCCGTAGCCGCTGCGCCAGTCCCTGTAGTAGGCGAAGGCGGGCCCGGTGTCGGTGTTCCGCTGCTTCTTCAGGTAGCGGTCGAACCAGGCGAGGATGCGCTGTCCGACGTAGCTCGTCTCCAGGTTGCCCTGGCCGAGGTCGAGTTCGCCGGCGGCCGGGTCGGTGAGTCCGCCGCTGTGACCCCAGGACTGCCAGATCAGCTTGGCCGGTACGCCCTGGCCGCGCAGCTGCCGGTAGGTGTCCCGGGCCTCGTTGAGGTTGAACAGGCTGTCGGACTGGCCCTGGACGACGAGGGTGGGGGCGGTGACGCGGTCGAGGTACGAGACGGGCGAGACGCTGCGCGCGAAGTCGAGCATCGCCCGGGTGTCGGCCTCGGGATAGCGGCCGGAGTTGAGCAGGCGGACGGTGCGGCAGGCTTCGCCGACGAAGTGCAGGCAGTCCAGGGAGTTGATCCGGGACGGGTCGAGCGAGGGGACGAGCAGCGGCTGTCCCTCGCCGATCAGGTAGAAGCCGTTGGCCCACTGCCACTTGAAGACGCCGGGGGTGTCGCGGTCGGCGCTGTTGGGGGCGAGCGAGTAGGCGAGGTCGTGCCAGGTGATCAGCGGGACGAGGGCGTCGAGCCGGGGGTCGACGGAGGCGGTGGCGAGCTGGATGGCGCCGCCGTACGAGCCGCCGATCATGCCGGCCCGCGGGTCGCCCGCGCCGTCGCGGAGCACGTAGTCGACGCGTGTGCCGTCGTCGGCGGCGCGGGTGCCGCCGAGGAAGTCGAGGAGCCGGGTGGCCGCGTGGCCGTCGATGCGCGGGTCGTCGAGGGAGATCAGGCAGCCGGACTTGCCGAAGCCTAGGCCGGAGTAGACCAGGGCGACGTAGCCGCGGGCGGCGAAGGCGCGGCCGGTGGCGGCGGTGGAGCCATCGGCCTTGCTGCCGCCGAAGCCGTTGGTGGTGAGGACGGCGGGCGCCGGGTGCGCGGCGTCGACGCCGGCGGGCCGGTACAGGTCGGCGTCGACGGTGCAGGTCCGGTCGCCGGCGCGGACGGTGAAGGTCAGCGGTGTCACCGTGGGGGGCGCGCCGTCCGCCGCGGCGGCGGGGGGCGCGAGGACGAGCGGGGCGGCGAGGGCGGCTGCGGCGACGAGCGTGAGGGCGTTGCGGGTTCGGGGCACGGGCTCCTCCACACTGAGGACACGGACGGGTCACCGGCCGCCGTACCGACTGGTAGGTAGCGGGCGGGCCCATGGTGTGACACGTGTCAGAGCACCGTCAACGCGTCGGACAGCGGGAGTTGACGGAGATTCGGTGAAGGAGCGCGCCGGGCCGTCGGGCGGAGGGCCGGCCGGCGGCGGGTCAGACGAGCGCGGGCTCGTCGAGGGTCAGGGTGCCCGCGTCGGCGTCGAGGACCGCGGCGGCGCCCAGCGGAACGGTGAGGGTCGTGGGGCAGTGGCCGAAGCCGTACTCCTCGACCACCGGCACGCCGAGCCCGGCGAGGCGGTCCACGAAGAGGGCGTGCAGCTCCTCGTACGGGCCGCTGTCCTCCCACGAGCCGAGGAGGATGCCGGTGACGCCCTCCAGGGCTCCGGCGCGCAGGAGTTGGGTGAGGATCCGGTCGAGGCGGTACGGCTCCTCCCCCACCTCCTCCAGGAGCAGCAGGCCGCCGCGGCCGGACGGGCGGGCGTCCCGGGTGCCGAGCCCGGCGGAGAGCAGGCAGGCACAGCCGCCGAAGGTGACGCCGCGGGCGCGGCCGGGGACGAGGGCGCGGGCGGTGCCGAGCGCGGCCACCGTCCGCACGGACTCGGGCTCCAGGAGCGTGGCCCGCAGGTGCTCCTGGGTGGGCGCGTCGTCCAGGAAGGTCCCCGCCGCGACCATGGGCCCGTACAGGGTGGCGAAACCGGCCCGCAGGGCGAACGCCTCGTGCAGCGCGGTGATGTCGCTGTACCCGACGAACGCCTTCGGGCCCGCCGCGCGGATCGCCGTCCAGTCGAGCAGGTCGGCCATGCGCTGCGCGCCGAAGCCGCCCCGCGCGCAGATCACGCCCGCGATCGCCGGGTCGCACCACGCCTCCTGGAGGTCCCGGGCGCGGCCCTCGTCCGTGCCCGCCAGGTAGTCGACCCGCGGGTGGGCGTCCAGGACGTGCGGGGCGACGACCGGTTCGAGGCCCCAGCCGCGCAGGATCGCGAGCCCACGCGCGAGCCGCTCCTCGGGGACCGGCCCGGCGGGCGCGACGACGGCGACCCGGTCGCCGGAACGCAACCGCCGCGCACGGGCCAGCGGGGCGAGGACGCGCGCCGAGGCCGCCGGGGCCGGGGTCGAGGCCGCCGGGGCCGGGTTCACCAGGGCCGGGGTCACAGGCTCCGGGTGCGCACCACCCGGGGTCACGGCTTCAGTTCCAGTCGGGGCACGTCGGGGCGCTCCACGCCGAAGACCTGGGCGTACAGGGAGAGTTCGGCCTCCAGGGCGCGCACCATCGTGTCCTCGCGGCGGAAGCCGTGCCCCTCGCCGGGGAAGGCGAGGTACGCGTGCGGGACGCCCCGGCAGGCGATCCGGGCGAGGAAGCGCTCGCTCTGCCCGGGCGGGCAGATCACGTCGTCGAGGCCCTGCAGCAGGACGAACGGCGCCCGGATCCGCTCCACGGCCGAGCCGGGCGAGCGCTCGCGGTAGCGCGCGGGCACCTCGTCGTACGGGCCGATCAGCGAGTCCAGGTAGCGGGACTCGAAGTCGTGGGTGCCGCCGGAGGCCCAGCCCTCCAGGTCGATGACGGGGTAGATGATCGTTCCGCAGGCGTACACGTCCGTGGCGGCCAGCGAGGCCGCCGTCGTCCAGCCGCCCGCGCTGCCGCCCCGGATCGCGAGCCGCGCCGGGTCGGCGGTGCCCTCGGCGGCCAGGGCCTCCGCGACGGCCGCGCAGTCCTCGACGTCGACGACGCCCCACTGCTCGCGCAGCCGGTTGCGGTACTCCCGGCCGTAGCCGGTGGAGCCGCCGTAGTCGACCTCGGCGACGCCGATGCCGCGGGAGGTGAAGTACGCGACGGCCAGGTCCAGGACGAGCGGCGCGCGTCCCGTGGGGCCGCCGTGCGCCCAGATCACATAGGGCGGCAGTTCGTCGCCGGGGGCGACCCGGTCGGGGCTGTGCGGCGGGTAGACGTGGGCGTGGATCTCGCGGTTGTCGGGCCCGGTGAACGTACGGATCTGCGGCTCGGGGTAGTACGCCGGGTCGACGGGGTCGTCGTGCGCCTCGCCGACCACGCGGCTGCGGCCGGTGCAGGTGTCCAGTTCCACGAGTTCGTACGCGCTGCGGGGGCTGGCCGCGACGCCGACGACGCGGGTGCCGTGCACGGCGAGCGTGGAGTCCCATTCGGTCCAGGGCCCGGCGGCGTCCACGAGTTCGCCGGACTCGGGGTCCAGGATGCCGAGCGCGGTGGCGCCCCTGCCGTGGACGGCGGCGATCAGCCCGTTGTCCAACGGGCGGAACCAGCGCAGGCCCACGCGCCACAGCGGACCGCCGAACTCCTCCTCGCGGCGGCAGAGCGCCGTCGGCGGCTCGTCCGGGCGCTCGGGGTCGAGGCGGTGGAGGTTCCACCAGCCGGTGCGGTCGCCGACGAACAACAGGCGTCCGTCCGGGGTCCATTCGACCTGCGGGATCGACTCCTCCGGTCCGCCGGCGACGGGACGCGCGCCGTGCAGGACGCCGTCCTCGCCGACGTCGGCGAGGATCACCTCCGTGCCGTCCCAGGGCATCCGGGGATGGTCCCAGCCGATCCACGCGGCGCGCCGGCCGTCCGGGGAGAGCCGGGGACCGGTGACGAACCGGTGCCGCTCGGCGGCGAGTTCGCGGACGGCGTCGCGGTCGGCGGCGGCGGAGCCGTCCAGGGGGACGGCGACCGGCACCCGGCGCACGTCTCCGGGGCCCTCACCGGTGTACTCCTCCAGGACGCACCAGACTTCGCCCCGGCCGAGGTGGATCACCGGGTCGGCCCAGCGCCGGCCGGCGCCGACGGCCGAGACGGGGGTGAGCGGGCGGGGCGGTGCGTCGCCGTCCGGCTCGTGGGCGTACAGCCGCTGGTCGGGGAAGTGGCTGAAGACGATCAGCGGGCCGCCGGCCGGGCGGGCGGTGCCGGCCCAGGGCCGGCCGCCGTACTCGACGACCCGGCTGCGCACGTTCCACGGCGGCGGCAGCACCGACTCCTCCGTGCCGTCCGCCCGCCGCCGCACGAGGGCGCGGCGGCCGCCCTCGGCGGGCCGGGGCGCCGTCCACCACAATTCGTCGCCGACCTCGTCCAGGTACTCGGGCCGCCCGTCGTGCGCGGCGGCGAGGCGGGCGTCGATCGGGGACGGCCAAGTGCCGTAGGCCGCCGTGGGTACCATCGCAACTCCCCTGGTGCGTCGGTGCGTCGCCCCGATGCTGCCCTTCCTACGCGGAACGCATGTACCGGTCGAGCACGCGGACGCCGAAGTGCAGCGCCTCGACCGGAACCCGCTCGTCGACCCCGTGGAACATCGCCCCGTAGTCGAGGTCGACGGGCAGCTTCAGAGGGGAGAAACCGTAGCCGGTGATGCCCAGCCGGGAGAACTGCTTTGCGTCGGTGCCGCCGGCCATGCTGAACGGGATGACGCGTCCGGTCGGGTCGAAGTGCTCCAGGGCGGCGCGGAGTTTGGCGTACGTCGGCACGTCGATCGGGGCCTGCAGGGCGGGTTCGTGGTGGTAGAACCGCCAGTCGACGTGGGGGCCGGTGAGTTCGTCCATGGTGGCGGCGAACTCCTCCTCGCCGCCGGGCAGGGTTCGGCCGTCGACGTAGGCGGTGGCGGTGCCGGGGATGACGTTCACCTTGTAACCGGCTTCGAGCATCGTGGGGTTGGCGCTGTTGCGGAGGATGGGGGCGACGAGGGCGGCGGCGCGGCCCAGTTTCTCGAGCACCGGCGCGGGGTCGAAGTCGTCGCCGTCCAGGTCGAGGTCGATCTCGTACAGGGCGGCGAGTTCGGTGAGGCAGGCGCGGGTGGTGGGGGTGAGGCGGACCGGCCAGCGGTACGCGCCGATGCGGGCGAGGGCCTGGGCGAGGCGGGTGACCGCGTTCTCGTCGTTGATCTTCGAACCATGGCCCGCGCGGCCGTGGGCGGTCAGCTCCATCCAGGCGGTGCCGCGCTCGCCGGCCCCGATGGGGTAGAGGGTCATGCCGGGCTCGGGGTGGAAGGAGAAGGCCCCGGACTCGCTGATGCCCTCGGTGCAGCCCTCGAACAGCTCCGGGTGGCGGTGGGCGAGGAAGCCGGAGCCGTCGGCGGCGCTGTCCTCCTCGTCGGCGGTGTAGGCGAGGACGATGTCGCGCCGGGGCCGCACGCCCTGGCGGGCCCAGGAGCGCACGACGGAGAGCACCATCGCGTCCATGTTCTTCATGTCGACGGCGCCGCGGCCCCAGACGACGCCGTCGCGGACCTCGCCGGAGAAGGGGTGCACGGTCCAGTCGGAGGCTTCGGCGGGCACGACGTCGAGGTGGCCGTGGACGAGCAGCGCGGGCGCGGTGGGGTCGGTGCCGGGGATGCGGGCGACGACGTTGCTGCGGCCGGCGGTGCGCTCGAGGAGGACCGGGTCGAGCCCGGCGTCGGTGAGGCGCTCGGCCATGTACTCGGCGGCGGGCCGCTCGCGGCAGTCGCCGCCTCCGCGGTTGGTGGTGTCGATGCGGATGAGTTCGGAGGTGAAGGTCACGACCTCGTCGAGCGCCGCCGCGTCGACGCCCTGATGGTCCTGGTCAGCCATACTGCTCCTCCACGGCTGCGGAGACGATCGTGGTGACCGCCTTGAACGTGCGAATGCCCTCGTACATCGTCGCACTGGTGTACGCGACGCGGCGTTCCCCGGAACGTGCCACACCGGGGACCACCGTCGCCGCGGCCGCCAGGTGCTCGGCGTCGAACTCGAGCTCCACGGTGTGCGGCCCGCGGCTCACCGGTTCGTGGCGCACGGCCAGGCCCGCGGCGGCCTTGGCGGCGGCGCGGATGTCGGCGGCGGTGCGGGCGGGGGTGCGGCAGACGGCGGCGTACCGCGACACATGGTCCTTCACCGCGACCTTGTGCGCCTCCGGCGCGTAGCCGAGCGCGTCCTCGCAGGTCAGGTCGTCGCCGGTGACGAGCACGACGGGCACGCCGTACTCGGCGACGACATGCGCGTTGAGCAGGCCCTCGCTGGCGCGGACCCCGTCGAGCCACACGCCGGTGATCGAATTGGCGAGGTACGTGTGCGCCAGCACCCCTTCCGCGCCGGCCCCGGTGTGGTATCCGACGAACGCGATCCCGTCCACGTCCCCGTGCTGCACGCCCTCCACCATGGACAGCGCCTTGTGCCGGCCGGTCAGCATCTCGACCCGCTCGTCGAGCCGCTCCAGGAGCAGGTTCCGCATGGTCCAGTGCGCCTCGTTGACGAGCACCTGGTCGGCGCCGCCCTCGAAGAACCCCACCGCCGCCGCGTCGACGTCCGAGGTGAACATGCCCCGGCACCGCTCCCACTGCGGCGTCCCCGGCAGCACATCGGCCGGCCAGGTCACCCCGGTGGCACCCTCCATGTCGGCACTGATCAGGATCTTCATCCCACTCCGTTCCGCGCGAGGCCCGTAGAGCAGCATCCTTGTGGATCAGGCCGCCCTTGTCACCCTTCGAGCAGCCGCGCCAGGGTCACGTCGGCGCGCTCCGCCGCGACCCGGTCACTGCGGAGCTGGGCGCGGGTGCGGGGGCGGGGGCGCGGGGTTCGGGTGCAGCCGCAGGTGCCGCGGCCCTCGTAGCGCAGGCCCTCGGCGAGGAGCGCGGCCACGACGGACCAGGCGCGGGTGTCGCGGCGGGGCGGGGCGGCGAAGTCGTGGCCGGCGCAGAGCAGGGGGCGCGAGCAGATGGGGCAGGGGTGGTGGGCGCCGGCCTCCGGGGGGTGGCGCTTGAAGGCGACGCGGCACGTCACGCAGGCGTAGTGCAGCTTGTACTGGGTCGTCGCGTAGTGGCACACGCCGCGACCCTAGCGCGGTTCACCGCGGCCTTCGGTCCTCGTGGCCGAGCTGCAGGTCGCGTTCCGTCCTGCCGCCGCCGGCGAGGTGCAGGACCGTGGCGACCGGGGGGTAGCCCGCGGCGATGACCGTGTACTCGCCGGAGGACAGGTCCACGAAGCGGAAGGTGCCGTCCGGGCCGGTGGTCAGGGTGTCGACGACGTTGCCCGCCGCGTCCAGCAGCGTCACGCGCGCCTCCTCCACGGGGCGGCCGCCGCCCGCGCGGACGGTGCCGCGCAGGACCGCGCCGCCGGCCAGTTCGATGTCCTGGCGGGTCTCCCGCGATGCCTGGACGGTGACCGGCAGGGCGGCCGGGCGGAACGCGGGGGCGCTCGCGGCCAGGGTGTACTCCCCCGCCACCAGCTCCGTCATCACATAGCCGCCCTCCTTGCCGGTGCGGGTCGAGGCGACGACGTCGCCGCGTACGTCGGTGAGCGTCACCGCCGCGTCCCGTACCGGCGTGCCGTCCGCCGTCAGGACCGTGCCGGCCAGCCAGCCGGCCCCGCCGAGGACGACGTCCAGTTCGACGGGCCGGTCGCCGACGGTGACGGACACCGCCTGCGGCTGGTGGCCGCCGGCGGCGGCGATCAGGACGTACGGGCCGGGGCCGGGGACGCTCAGCGCGTACCGTCCGTCGTCCGCGCTGGCGCCCCGGCCGATCTGACGGCCCTGGGCGTCGATCAGGGTGAGCGCGGCGCGCGGCACGGACGAGCCGTCCGGGTGCTGGACGGCGCCGCAGACGGGCAGCCCTGCGTGGCTCGGGGCGGCCGCGCTCCTCGCGCGCGGGACGGTCGTGGCTTCGGGGGTGTGGTGGGACACCAGCGGTTTCTCCTTGAGGAAGAAGGCGAGGAGCAGGCCGAGCACGAGGACCGGCACGAGGTAGAGGAAGATCCGCGGCATGGCCTCCGCGTACGCGTGGACGTACGCGTCGCGCAGCACGGGCGGCAGCGCGTGCACGGTCTGCGGGGTGATCGACTCCGCCTCGGGCAGCCGCACTCCGGCCGGGAGTCCTGCGGCGACGCCGTCCGCGAGCCGGTCGGTGAGCGCGCTGTCGAGCCGGTGGGCGAACAGGGTGCCGAAGACGGCCGCGCCGACGCTGCCGCCGATCTGCCGGAAGTAGTTGTGCGCGCTCGTCGCCGCGCCGAGGTCGGCCGGCGGCGCGGAGTTCTGCACGGCGAGGATGAGGACCGGCATGACCAGTCCGATGCCGACGCCCAGCACGGCCTGCCAGACGCTGTGGTCCAGCGGCGGGGTGTCGGCGTCCATCCGGGACAGCAGCCACATGCCGACGACGGAGACGGCGCCGCCGAGGACCGGGTAGATCTTGTAGTGGCCGGTACGGCTGATGAGCTGGCCGGAGATCACGGACGCGACGACGATGCCGCCCATCAGCGGCAGCATCAGCAGCCCCGACTCGGTGGCGCTGGCGCCCTCGACCATCTGCAGGAAGGTGGGCAGATAGCTCGCCGCGCCGAACAGCGCCACGCCGACGACCGCGCCGATCAGGCTGGTGAGACCGAAGACGGAGTCGCGGAACAGCCGCAGCGGCAGGATCGGTTCGGGCGCGTGGTGCTCGACGACCAGCAGCAGCACGGTCGTTCCGACCGCGCCGGCCGCGAGTCCGAGGACGACCCGGGAGCTCCAGGCGTACTCCGTGCCGCCCCAACCGGTCAGCAGGACCAGGCAGGTGGAGGCGGCGGCGAGCAGCAGCGCGCCGAGCACGTCGAGCCGGCCGCGCTCCCGGGGCCGGGGCAGCTTCAGCACGAGCGCGACGACGAGGAGGGTGATCAGTCCGAAGGGGACGTTGAACCAGAAGCACCAGCGCCAGGAGGCGTGGTCGGTGAAGAAGCCGCCGAGCAGCGGTCCGGCCACCGAGGCCAGCCCGAAGGCGGCGCCGATGAGTCCCATGAACCGGCCGCGTTCCCGCGCGGGCACGATGTCCGCGATGATCGCCTGGACGCCGATCATGAGCCCGCCGGCGCCGGCGCCCTGGACGGCCCGGAAGGCGATCAGCTGGTCCATGGTGCGGGACCAGCCGGCGAGTGCGGAGCCGATCACGAAGACGACGATGGCGAACTGGAAGACGCCCTTGCGGCCGAAGAGGTCGCCGAGCTTCCCGTAGACCGGCAGACCGATGGTGGCGGTCAGGAGATAGGCGGTGATCGCCCAGGACATCCGGTCCAGGCCCTGGAGCTCGCCGACGATCTTCGGCAGGGCGGTGGCGACGATCATCTGCTCCAGCGCGGCGAGCAGCAGCGCGAGCATGAGGCCGATGAAGACCAGCCGGACCCGGCGGGGGCCGAGTGCGTGCGCGGCGGCGTCCGCGACGGGCGGGTCCTGGGCCGGGGAGTCCGGTTCCGGCCGGCCGGTCCGGGCCGCCCCCTTCACCAGCGTGATGCCGCCCACCTGCCGCTCCCCTCGTCGCCTCAGCCGTCGCGGCTGCGTCCGCGGACGTCATTCTTCGCATCGGGCGCGAAGCGGGAGCAAGCCGGACGGTATGGGAGATCCGGGGCGGCGGCCGGCCGAACAGCGGGGCGCGAGGGGGCAGTTGACGCGCTCATCAGCGGCTTTCCCGCGCCCCGGCTCATGCGGGAGCGCGCCGGGGGCGCTCCCCGGCCGGGCGGGAAAACCACCCGAACCGGTGAGCGCCGCACCGTGACGCGCGGGGGTCGCGCGAGGGTTGCCTCTCGGCCTCGGCAGGGCCGCCTCTCGACCTCGGCAGGGTTACTTCTCGACCTCGGCCGCGAGCTTTTCGAGCACGGCGTCGTAGATCCGGGCGAGGCCCTTGGGCGCGAAGGTGCGCTCGAAGAAGCCGCCGATGCCGCCGGCGCCGTTCCAGACCGTGGTGACGACGGCCTTGGACTTCCCCTCGCCGGCCGGGGTGACGGTCCAGGTGGTGACCATGGAGGAGTTGCGGTCCTTCTCGATCAGCTGCCCGTCGGTGGGCTCGGTGACGTCGAGGAGGCAGTCGCGGACGCGCTTGCTGGTGGCCTGGAGCTTCCAGTGGACGAGGGTGCCCTCGCCGTCGCCGCCCTCGCGCACCTCGTACTCGCTGAAGTGCTCGGGGAGCAGCTTCGCGCGGACGTTCTGGTAGTCGGCCAGAGCGTCGAACACCGTCTCCGCGTCCGCCGCGATGATCCGTTCCGTCGTGGCCTCGACCTGCGCCATTCCGATTCCTCCAGCTTCCTGTTGCTCGGGACAGGAGGCCATCCCATCACCTGGGCCGCGCCGCGCGAAATCGGGGTTGCGGCGATCAAGGGAACATGTGTTCTATTCTCAAGACAGTGCGACGCAGTGCTACCGAGGAGGCGTCCATGCGCTGGGACCATCTGGGCGACGAGCCCGCCGCGACCGCCGACCCCGCCCTGTTCGGCACGGACGCGGTACGGACGCGGACGTTCGACACCCCCGAGTTCCGGGGGATCACCTTCCACGAGGTGCACGCCCGGTCGATCCTGAACCGGGTGCCGGGCGCCTCCCGGATGCCGTTCGAATGGACGGTCAATCCGTACCGGGGCTGCACGCACGCCTGCGTGTACTGCTTCGCCCGCAAGACCCACAGCTATCTGGACCTCGACACCGGCCTCGGTTTCGACAGCCAGATCGTGGTGAAGGTCAACGCGCCGGAGCTGCTGCGCCGCCAGCTCGCCTCCCGCCGCTGGCAGGGCGCGCACATCGCCATGGGCACCAACGTGGACTGCTACCAGCGCGCCGAGGGCCGCTACCGGCTGATGCCCGGGATCATCGCGGCGCTGCGCGACCGCGCCAACCCGTTCTCCATCCTCACCAAGGGCACCCTGATCCTGCGCGACCTGGACCTGCTGCTGCAGGCCGCCGAGGTGACGGAGGTCGGCGTCTCCGTCTCCGTCGGCTTCACCGACCAGGAGCTGTGGCGCACCGTCGAGCCCGGCACCCCCTCGCCGCAGCGCCGGCTCGACGTGGTGCGCACCCTGGCCGAGCACGGCCTCGGCTGCTCGGTGCTCATGGCCCCGGTGATCCCCTTCCTCGGCGACCGCCCCGAGCAGCTGCGCGCGACGGTCCGGGCGATCGCGGAGGCGGGCGCCACCTCGGTCACCCCGCTCGTGCTGCACCTGCGGCCCGGGGCGCGCGAGTGGTACATGACCTGGCTGCGCGAGCACCACCCCGAGCTGGTGGGGCGGTACGAGCGGATGTACGCGGACGGCGCCTACGCCCCGACCTGGTACCAGCGCCGGATCACGCGTCAGGTGCACGAGCTGGCGGCCGAGTTCGGGATCGGACCGGCGCATCGGGGCGCGGCCCGGCGCATACCCCGGCCGGACGCGCCGGCGCTCGCGGGCCCGACACAGCTCACGCTGTTGTGATCACCCTCCTCTGATTGGGTCAACTCTCGCCGGAAGGGGTCCTTCCGTTCGGCCGCCGGGGCAGTTCAGGCCGTATGAACCCACGCGCAGGAGTGCTGTTCGCCGCGGGGGCGCTGCTGGCCGGGACGGTCGCCGCCCTGCCCGCGTCCGCGAGCCCGGCACCACAGTCCCCCACGACCACCCCGGCGAACGGCCCGGACGGGCGGCCCGCGGCCGGACCGACGACCCGCCCCGCCGCCCCGCTCATCTGGAAGAGTTGCGGCTCCCCGCGCTACCCGCGGCTGCAGTGCGCCACGCTGAAGGTGCCGCTGGACCACGACGACCCGAAGAGCCGGACGATCTCGCTCGCGCTGTCCCGCGTCCCGCACACGGCGAAGACCTCCCAGGGCCCGCTGCTGGTCAATCCCGGCGGGCCGGGCGGCAGCGGCCTGGCCATGGCCGGCTTCGTGGCCGCCTCGCTGCCGCCGAAGCTGGCCGCGCAGTACGACGTGGTGGGCTTCGACCCGCGCGGCGTCGGCCGCAGCGAGCCCGCGCTGAACTGCCGGCCCGGCCACTTCGCGCCGGTGCGCCACGACTCCGTGCCCCGCGACGCCGCGACCGAGCGCGCCGGCCTGGCGCGGGCCCGCGCCTTCGCGGAGGCCTGCGGCACCCGGCACGGGGACCTGCTGCGCCACATGGACACGGTGAGCGCCGCGCACGACCTCGACGCGATCCGCCGGGCCCTCGGGGCTGAGCGGCTGAACTACTTCGGCTACTCGTACGGCACCTACCTGGGCGCGGTCTACGCCAAGCTTCACCCGGAGCGGGTGCGCCGCTTCGTCCTGGACTCCATGGTCGACCCGAAGGGCGTCTGGTACGCGAACAACCTGGCGCAGGACTTCGCGTTCGACGCCCGGCACAAGGCGTTCCTGGCCTGGGTCGCCGAGCACGACGCGGTCTACGGCCTCGGCAAGGACCCGGCGGCCGTGGAGGCCGCCTGGTACCGAATGCGCGACGAGCTGCGCTCCGCGCCCGCCGGGGACAAGGTCGGCCCGGGCGAGCTGGAGGACACCTTCCTGCCGGGCGGCTACTACAACGGCTACTGGCCGCAGCTGGCCGAGGCGTTCGCCGCGTACGCGACGGAGAAGGACACCGCGCCGCTGGTCGCCGCGTACGAGGACCTCGGCGCCCCGGACGTTTCCAGCGACAACGGCTACTCGGTCTACACCAGCGTCCAGTGCCGGGACACGGCCTGGCCGCGCGACTGGCGGGTGTGGCGCGCCGACAACTGGGTGGCGCACGGGAAGGCGCCCTTCTCCACCTGGAACAACGCCTGGTACAACGCGCCCTGCGCGTTCTGGCCGGTGGAGCCGCGCACGCCCGTGGACGTGACGAACGGCAAGGTCCCGCCGATGCTGCTGTTCCAGGCGACGGACGACGCGGCCACCCCGTACGAGGGCGGTGTGAGGCTGCACCGCGCGGTGGCCGGCTCCCGGCTGGTCGTCGAGGAGGGCGGCGGGAACCACGCGGTGACCCTGGGCGGGAACGCCTGCCTCGACGCGCACCTGGTGCGCTATCTGGAGTCGGGCACGGTGCCGCGGGCGGCGGCGGGCGGGACCGGCGCGGCGGACGCGTCGTGCGCGGCGCTGCCCGCCCCGGAGCCGGCGAAGAAGACGTCGGCGACGTCCCGCACGGCGCCCGCCCCCGAGCCGGCGACCGGCGGCGCGGCGCTGCACGGACTGCTCGGCCACCGGCGCTGAGCGCCCGGGGCCGGCCGCTCAGTCCCCGATGCGCCCCAGCGCCGTGCGCGCGGCCGGGCCGAGCCGGGGGTGCGGGACGGCCGCCTCCAGGACGGGCCGGGCACGCCGGTCCCCCAGCGCGCCCAGGCCCTCGGCGCAGGCGACGCCCACCCGCCAGTGCGGGTCGTCGGCCCTCAGCCGCCGCTCCAGGACGGTGATGAGGGCCGGCACGGACTCGGGGGCGCGCAGTTCGGCGAGCAGGCGGACCGGCAACAGGGCGTAGGCGACGCGGAGTTCGTTGGTGGCGAGGGCGGCGGCGGCCCGTGCGGTGCGCGGGTCGCCGAGCCGGGTCAGGGCGTAGGCGGCGGTGACGCAGCGCTCGGGGTCGCGGTGGTTGAGCAGCAGCACCAGGGCCTCGAAGGCCCGGGCGTCACCGGCGAGTCCGAGGCGGAACGAGGCGAGTTCGCGGGCCCAGAGCGGCTGTCCGGGTGCGGTCAGGACGCGCGCGAACTCCCTTTCGTCCCGGGCCGCGACGAGTTCTTCGAAATCCGCGCGAACGGCTTCCGGCTCGTCGTGGATCTCTTCCCGCAATCGATCGATCATCGATAGGAATTCCGGATCCCGAGCGATATCCATGGCGTTCAGCGTATCCGCGATCCAGATCACATTTTCCCGCACTCGCCAGGGCTGGCGCGCTCGTTACCCGGCAGTTAATCTCAAGTGAGCGGGGCACCCCCCGCACCTCCCACCACGGCCTGGTGACGCAGCCGTTGTGGGTTCGAGTTTGTCGGTTCGGCAGTTTTCGGCGTGACTCCGGGACAGGGTCCGTCGCTCTTTTTCCCACGCGTTCCCCGCGCTTCTCGCGGCTCTTCCGCGACCGCGCCCCCCGCGTGTTCCCGAGCGCCCGCGCGCTCCTGCTCTCGCCGCCCTCAGTCGTCACTCTTCACCTCCTGGAGTCCCCTGATGGACACCCCTCTCTCCACCATCGCCGTCGTCGGCCTCGGCACGATGGGCACCGGCATCGCCGACGTGCTCGCCCGGGCCGGCCGTGAGGTCATCGGCATCGACGTCAGCGAAGCCGCCGCCTCCCGCGCCACCGCCGCCCTGGAGGCCTCCACCGCCCGTGCCGTGAGCCGCGAGCGGATCACGGAGGAGGAGCGCCGGAACGTCCTGGCCCGCTTCCGCACCTTCACCGACCTCCAGGCCGCCGCCGAGGCGGACCTCGTCATCGAGGTCGTGCCGGAGTCGTACGAGGCCAAGCAGGAGGTGTTCCGGGCGCTCGACGCGATCGTCCGCCCCGACACGATCATCGCCACCGGCACCAACGCCCTGTCCGTGACCCGGCTCGCCGCCGAGTCGCAGCGCCCGGAGCGGGTCCTCGGCCTGCACTTCTTCACCCCGGTCCAGGCGATGAAGCTGGTCGAGGTCGTCTCCTCGGTGCTCACCGCGCCGCAGGCCGTCGAGGCCGTCACCTCGCTGGCGCTGGACCTGGGCAAGGAGCCCGTCGCGGTCGGCGACCGCCCCGGCTTCGTCGCCGACGGGCTGCTGTTCGGGTACCTGAACCAGGCCGCGGCCATGTACGAGGCCAAGTACGCCTCCCGCGAGGACATCGACGCCGCGATGAAGCTCGGCTGCGGCCTGCCCATGGGCCCGCTGGAGCTGCTCGACCTGGTCGGCATCGACACGGCCCGTACGGTCCTGGAGGCCATGTACAGCACTTCGGGAGACCGGCTGCACGCCCCCGCCCCGATCCTGAAGCAGCTCAGCGAGGCGGGCCTGACGGGCCGCAAGGCCGGCCGCGGCTTCTACACGTACGAGGCTCCCGGCTCCGCCGCCAAGGTCCGCGACGGGCTGACCCCGCCGGAGGCCGCGACGGCCGGCGCCGGGCGCGAGGTCCGCTCCGTCGGCGTCGCCGGCTCGGGCACCATGGCCTCCGGCATCGCCGAGGTCTTCGCCAAGGCCGGCTACGACGTCGTCCTGGCCGCCCGCTCGGACGAGAAGGCCGAGACCGCCAAGGCCCGGATCGCCAAGTCGCTGGCCCGCTCCGTGGACAAGGGCCGGATGACGGCCGAGGCCCGCGACGAGACGCTGGCCCGGATCACCCCGGCCGGCACCCTGGACGCCTTCGCCGACGTCGACCTGGCGGTCGAGGCGGTCGCCGAGGACCTGGCGGTCAAGCAGCAGCTGTTCGGCACCCTGGACAAGGTCTGCAAGCCGGGCGCCGTGCTCGCCACCACGACCTCCTCGCTGCCCGTCGTCGCCTGCGCCCGCGCCACCTCGCGCCCGCAGGACGTCATCGGCATGCACTTCTTCAACCCGGCCCCGGCGATGAAGCTGGTCGAGATCGTCCGCACGGTGCTCACCGCCGACGACGTCCACGCCACCGTCCGCGAGGTCACCGCGAAGATCCGCAAGCACCCGGTGGACTGCGGCGACCGGGCCGGCTTCATCGTGAACGCGCTGCTCTTCCCGTACCTGAACAACGCGGTCAAGATGGTCGAGGAGCACTACGCCTCGCTGGACGACATCGACGCCGCGATGAAGCTGGGCGGCGGCTACCCGATGGGTCCGTTCGAGCTGCTCGACGTGGTCGGCCTGGACGTCTCGCTGGCGATCGAGCAGGTCCTGCACCGCGAGTTCCGCGAGCCGGGCCTGGCCCCGGCCCCGCTCCTGGAGCACCTGGTGGCCGCCGGCTGCCTGGGCCGCAAGACGGGACGCGGCTTCCGCGAATATGCCCGCCGCTGACCCGTACGCGGGGTGGGGCGGACTCCTGGAGCCCACCGGCGGTCCGCCCCCGCAGGCGCACTCTCCTGCACCGATGCAGTACGTTCAGGACATGTCCAAGGCCGCCAAGACACCCCGTGCCACCACTCAGCCCGACGCTCCGGAGAGCGCCGCGGGCAGCCGTGCCGCCGCCCAGCGGCTCAAGATGCGCCGGGAGCTCGCGGCCGCGGCCATGGAGCTCTTCGCGACCAAGGGCTACGAGGCGACCACGGTCGACGAGATCGCGGCCGCGGCCGGGGTCGCCCGGCGGACGTTCTTCCGCCACTTCCGGTCCAAGGAAGAGGCGATCTTCCCCGATCACGACGACACCCTGGTGCGCGCGGAGGCGGTGCTGAACGCCGCCCCGCCGCACGAGCACCCGCTGGACACGGTCTGCCGGGGCATCAAGGAAGTCATGAAGATGTACGCGGGGTCCCCGGCGGTCTCCGTGGAGCGGTACCGGCTGACCCGCGAGGTGCCGACCCTGCGCGAGCGGGAGATCGCCTCGGTGGCCCGTTACGAGCGGCTGTTCACCCGGTACCTGCTGGGCCACTTCGACGAGCGGGACCACCACGACGGCAACGACGACCCGCTGCTGGCCGAGGTGGCCGCCTCGGCCGTCGTCACCGCGCACAACCACGTGCTGCGGCGCTGGCTCCGGGCGGGCGGCCAGGGCGACGTGGAGGCGCAGCTGGACCACGCGTTCGCCATCGTGCGGGAGACCTTCGGCACGGGCATAGGCGCGCGGCCCGCCACGGCCGCCCCGGCGGCGCAGGAGCAGCCGGAGCAGCCCGCCGCCACCGCCTCGGCGGAGGGCGGCGTGCTGGTGGCGGTGGCGCGTACCGACGCCCCGCTGGACGAGGTCATGCGGACGATCCGGCAGGCGCTCGGCGAGAGGCCGGCGGACGCCTGACCGGACGCCCGACACCGAGTCGAGACCTTCCGACGATCGATCACACGCGACGGCCGCCCCTTCCGGGGGCGGCCGTTTTCGCAGGTGAGGGCACATTCTGATCGATCATCGCTCATGTGTGACCGGCGGATTGCATCTGAGTGAAATTGTTGGCACGCAGTGCCTTGCCAGGTGACACGCCGTGCCATACGTTGATGTTGTCCGGGCGGCCGGCGCGCAGAGATCACCTCGTGCGCCGGCTGTCCCCGCAAGCAATCTCGCGCGCCCGGACGCCTGCGTCACAGGCACCCTTTGCGCCCCACCACGGCGCAGCCACCGCACCACCCGCCGAACCGACGGCACACCTCCACAGCACCACCCCTCTCACCCTCGATCCGAGGGGGATCTCCCTCACCGGTCCCCCTCGCACAGCAGCATCGCCGGAGGCACACCGTGAAGGACATCCTGGACGCGATCCAGTCGCCGGACTCCACGTCCGAGGACTTCGCCAACATCAAGCTGCCCGAGTCGTACCGTGCCGTGACCGTGCACAAGGACGAGCAGGAGATGTTCGCCGGGCTCAGCAGCCGCGACAAGGACCCGCGCAAGTCCCTGCACCTCGACGACGTCCCGCTGCCCGAGCTCGGTCCGGGCGAGGCCCTCGTCGCCGTCATGGCCAGCTCCGTGAACTACAACTCGGTCTGGACCTCGATCTTCGAGCCGGTCTCCACCTTCGGCTTCCTGGAGCGCTACGGCCGCCTCTCCGAGCTGACCAAGCGCCACGACCTGCCGTACCACATCATCGGCTCCGACCTCGCGGGCGTCGTGCTGCGCACCGGCCCCGGCGTCAACGCCTGGAAGCCCGGCGACGAGGTCGTCGCGCACTGCCTCTCCGTCGAGCTGGAGTCCTCGGACGGCCACAACGACACGATGCTCGACCCCGAGCAGCGCATCTGGGGCTTCGAGACCAACTTCGGCGGCCTCGCCGAGATCGCCCTGGTCAAGTCCAACCAGCTGATGCCGAAGCCGGACCACCTGAGCTGGGAGGAGGCCGCCGCGCCGGGCCTGGTGAACTCCACCGCCTACCGCCAGCTGGTCTCCCGCAACGGCGCCGGCATGAAGCAGGGCGACAACGTCCTCATCTGGGGCGCCTCCGGCGGCCTCGGCTCGTACGCCACCCAGTTCGCGCTGGCCGGCGGCGCCAACCCGATCTGTGTCGTCTCCTCCCCGGAGAAGGCCGAGATCTGCCGCTCCATGGGCGCCGAGGCGGTCATCGACCGCAACGCCGAGGGCTACAAGTTCTGGAAGGACGAGAACACCCAGGACCCGAAGGAGTGGAAGCGCTTCGGCAAGCGCATCCGCGAGCTCACCGGCGGCGAGGACATCGACATCGTCTTCGAGCACCCGGGCCGCGAGACCTTCGGCGCCTCGGTCTACGTCACCCGCAAGGGCGGCACCATCACCACCTGCGCCTCCACCTCGGGCTACCTGCACCAGTACGACAACCGCTACCTGTGGATGTCGCTCAAGCGCATCATCGGCTCGCACTTCGCCAACTACCGCGAGGCGTGGGAGGCCAACCGCCTGATCGCCAAGGGCAAGATCCACCCGACGCTGTCGAAGGTCTACTCCCTGGAGGACACCGGCCAGGCCGCGTACGACGTGCACCGCAACCTCCACCAGGGCAAGGTCGGCGTCCTCGCGCTGGCCCCCGAGGAGGGCCTCGGCGTGCGCAACGAGGAGCTGCGCGCGAAGCACATCGACGCGATCAACCGCTTCCGGAACATCTGACGGACCCGTCCGAAAGGCGACAGCACTGCCATGACAGAGCGTCAGAAGGACCGGCCGTGGCTCATGCGGACGTACGCCGGCCACTCCACGGCCGAGGCGTCCAACGAGCTGTACCGGCGCAACCTGGCGAAGGGCCAGACCGGTCTCTCGGTCGCCTTCGACCTGCCGACGCAGACCGGCTACGACCCCGACCACATCCTCGCCCGCGGCGAGGTCGGCCGGGTCGGGGTCCCGGTCTCGCACCTCGGTGACATGCGCCGGCTGTTCCAGGACATCCCCCTGGAGCAGATGAACACCTCGATGACCATCAACGCCACCGCCATGTGGCTCCTGGCGCTCTACCAGGTCGTCGCCGAGGAGCAGGGTGCGGACATCACCAAGCTCCAGGGCACCACGCAGAACGACATCGTGAAGGAGTACCTGTCGCGCGGGACGCACGTCTTCCCGCCCGGCCCCTCGCTCCGGCTCACGACGGACATGATCGCGTACACGGTCAACAACATCCCGAAGTGGAACCCGATCAACATCTGCAGCTACCACCTGCAGGAGGCGGGGGCCACTCCGGTCCAGGAGATCTCGTACGCGATGTCCACCGCGATCGCGGTGCTCGACGCGGTGCGCGACTCGGGCCAGGTGCCCGAGGAGCGCTTCGGCGAGGTGGTCGCCCGCATCTCGTTCTTCGTGAACGCGGGCGTCCGCTTCATCGAGGAGATGTGCAAGATGCGCGCCTTCGGCCGCATCTGGGACCGGATCACCCTGGAGCGGTACGGCATCCAGGACGCCAAGCAGCGCCGGTTCCGCTACGGCGTCCAGGTCAACTCGCTGGGTCTGACCGAGGCGCAGCCGGAGAACAACGTCCAGCGCATCGTCCTGGAGATGCTGGCCGTCACCCTCTCCAAGGACGCCCGCGCCCGCGCCGTGCAGCTGCCGGCCTGGAACGAGGCGCTGGGCCTGCCCCGGCCCTGGGACCAGCAGTGGTCGCTGCGCATCCAGCAGGTGCTGGCCCACGAGTCGGACCTGCTGGAGTACGAGGACATCTTCGCCGGCTCGCACGTCATCGAGGCCAAGGTGGACGCCCTGGTCACCGAGTGCCTGGCCGAGATCGACCGGATCCAGGAGATGGGCGGCGCGATGGCCGCCGTCGAGTCCGGCTACCTCAAGTCCCAGCTGGTCTCCTCGCACGCCGAGCGGCGGGCCCGGATCGAGGCCGGCGAGGAGAAGATCGTCGGGGTCAACATCTTCGAGACCACCGAGCCCAACCCGCTCACCGCGGACCTCGACACCGCGATCATGACGGTCGACCCGGCCGTCGAGGCCCGGGTGGTCGCCGCGCTGAAGGACTGGCGCGACACCCGCTACCAGCCGCCGTTCAACCACCCGCGCCCGTGCAAGGCGCTGGAGCGGCTGAAGGAGGCCGCGCGGGGCACCGGGAACCTCATGGAGGCCACCCTGGAGTGCGCCCGCGCCGGTGTGACGACCGGCGAGTGGGCCGGGGCGCTGCGCGAGGTCTTCGGCGAGTACCGTGCCCCCACGGGCGTCTCCTCCGCCCCCGTCGCGGTCCGGGCCGAGGAGGGCACCCCGCTGGCCGAGGTGCGCCGCAAGGTCGAGCTGACAGCGCAGGACCTGGGCATCGGCAAGCTCCGCTTCCTGGTCGGCAAGCCGGGTCTGGACGGGCACTCCAACGGCGCCGAGCAGATCGCCGTCCGGGCCCGCGACGCCGGGTTCGAGGTGGTCTACCAGGGCATCCGGCTCACGCCCGAGCAGATCGTGGACGCGGCCCTCGAGGAGGACGTGCACGCGGTGGGTCTGTCGATCCTCTCCGGTTCGCACGCCGAACTGGTGCCGGACGTGCTGACGCGTCTGCGCGACGCCGGCGCCTCCGACATCCCCGTCATCGTCGGCGGGATCATCCCCAACAGCGACGCCGAGGACCTGAAGCGCGCGGGTGTCGCCGCCGTCTTCACCCCCAAGGACTTCGGCATCACCGAGATCATCGGCCGTATCGTCGACGAGATCCGGAAAGCGAACAAGCTCGATCCCCTGGAGGTCTCCGCATGACCAGCCCCGCGTCCCCCGTGAACCGGCTGCGCCCCCGCCGTTCCTGCCTGGCGGTCCCCGGTTCCAACCCGCGCTTCCTGGAGAAGGCCCAGGGTCTCGCCGCCGACCAGGTCTTCCTGGACCTGGAGGACGCCTGCGCCCCGCTGGCCAAGCCGGAGGCCCGGCACACCATCGTCAAGTTCCTGAACGAGGGCGACTGGACCGGCAAGACCCGGGTGGTCCGCGTCAACGACTGGACGACCCACTGGACGTACCGCGACGTCGTCACCGTCGTCGAGGGCGCCGGCCAGAACCTCGACTGCATCATGCTGCCGAAGGTCCAGGACGCCCAGCAGATCGTCGCCCTCGACCTGCTGCTGACGCAGATCGAGAAGACCATGGGCTTCGAGGTCGGCAAGATCGGCATCGAGGCGCAGATCGAGAACGCCCAGGGCCTCGTCAACGTCAACGCGATCGCCCAGGCCTCGCAGCGCGTCGAGACGATCATCTTCGGCCCGGCCGACTTCATGGCCTCCATCAACATGAAGTCGCTGGTCGTCGGCGAGCAGCCGCCCGGCTACCCGGCGGACGCGTACCACCACATCCTGATGAGCATCCTGATGGCCGCCCGCGCCAACAACCTCCAGGCGATCGACGGCCCCTACCTGCAGATCCGCAACCAGGAGGGCTACCGGGCCGTCGCGCAGCGCGCCGCCGCCCTGGGCTTCGACGGCAAGTGGGTGCTGCACCCGGACCAGGTCGCCGCGGCGAACGAGATCTTCTCGCCCTCGCAGGAGGACTTCGACCACGCCGAGCTGATCCTGGACGCGTACGACTACTACACGTCCGAGGCGGGCGGCAAGAAGGGCTCCGCGATGCTGGGCGACGAGATGATCGACGAGGCCTCCCGCAAGATGGCCCTGGTCATCTCCGGCAAGGGCCGGGCCGCCGGCATGCAGCGCACCAGCAAGTTCGAGATCCCGGAGGCCTGAGTCCCATGCAGTTCGGCCGCACCTACGAAGAGTTCGAGATCGGCGCCGTCTACAAGCACTGGCCCGGGAAGACGGTCACCGAGTACGACGACCACCTCTTCTGTCTGCTGACGATGAACCACCACCCGCTGCACATGGATGTGAACTACGCGGAGAACACGACGGACTTCAAGAAGAACGTCGTCGTCGGCAACTACATCTACTCGCTGCTGCTCGGCATGTCCGTGCCGGACGTCTCCGGCAAGGCGATCGCCAACCTGGAGATCGAGTCGCTGCGCCACGTCGCGCCGACCTTCCACGGCGACACGATCTACGGCGAGACGACCGTCCTGGACAAGACGCCGTCGAAGTCGAAGAGCGACCGCGGCATCGTCTACGTGGAGACCAAGGGCTACAAGCAGGACGGCACGCTCGTGTGCGTGTTCCGCCGCAAGGTCATGGTCCCGACGGCCGAGTACATCGACGCGCGCGGCGGCGAGCAGCCCGGCCGCCCGGAGCTGAAGGAACAGGGGAAGTAGCCATGGCGCGACTCGCCCAGACCCACGGTCTGACCGACGTCCAGCAGGAGATCCTCTCCACGGTCCGGGACTTCGTCGACAAGGAGATCATCCCGGTCGCCACGGAGCTGGAGCACCGCGACGAGTACCCGCAGCAGATCGTCGACGGGCTCAAGGAGCTCGGCGTCTTCGGTCTGATGATCCCCGAGGAGTACGGGGGCCTGGGTGAGTCGCTGCTCACCTACGCGCTGTGCGTGGAGGAGATCGCGCGTGGCTGGATGTCGGTCTCCGGCATCATCAACACGCACTTCATCGTGGCGTACATGCTCAAGCAGCACGGCACCCAGGAGCAGAAGGACCACTTCCTTCCGCGGATGGCGGCCGGCGAGGTGCGCGGCGCGTTCTCGATGTCGGAGCCGGGCCTCGGCTCGGACGTGTCGGCCATCACGTCCAAGGCGGTGAAGGACGGCGACGAGTACGTCCTGAACGGCCAGAAGATGTGGCTGACGAACGGCGGCACGTCCACGCTGGTCGCCGTTCTCGTCCGGAGTGACGAAGGACACCCCGAGGGCACCGCGCCCCACAAGTCGATGACGACCTTCCTCGTCGAGAAGGAGCCCGGCTTCGGAGAGGTCCGCCCCGGCCTCACCATCCCGGGCAAGATCGAGAAGATGGGTTACAAGGGCGTCGACACGACCGAACTCATCATGGACGGACTGCGCATTCCGGCCAATCGGGTCCTCGGCGGGGTCACCGGCCGAGGGTTTTACCAAATGATGGACGGCGTCGAGGTCGGCCGCGTGAACGTGGCGGCCCGTGGCTGCGGCGTCGCTCAGCGTGCCTTCGAACTGGGCGTCCAGTATGCCCAGCAGCGTCACACTTTCGGCAAGCCGATCGCCCAGCACCAGGCGATCCAGTTCAAGCTGGCCGAGATGGCTACCAAGGTCGAGGCCGCTCATGCCATGATGGTGAACGCAGCGCGCAAAAAGGACTCCGGGGAACGAAACGACCTCGAAGCAGGGATGGCGAAGTACCTCGCCTCCGAATACTGCAAAGAAGTCGTGGAGGACGCGTTCCGCATCCATGGCGGTTACGGGTTCTCGAAGGAGTACGAGATCGAGCGCCTCTACCGTGAGGCTCCGATGCTGCTGATCGGCGAAGGTACCGCCGAGATCCAGAAAATGATCATTGGACGTCGGCTGCTCGAGGAGTACCGGTTCCAGGGCTGATTGTCGGGTTTGGGTCGGTTCGGCCGCGAAGAAGATCACACCCTGTCATCGTCTTCCGGCCGCCGACTCGGCTTCTGGCTTTCCCAGTTGCGGCCCGCAACCGATAGCATCGCCGGAAAAGCCGCCCGTCCCCACGTCGCCCGCGCGGCACCATCCGCTACGAAGGTCATCCATGCCCCACAGCCAAACCTCTGCACCTCGCGACAGCCACCTCGGCGTACGTATCGCACGCGGAGCATCGCCGTGGCTTCTGCCGACCGTCGCCACCGCGGCGCTCAGCCTCGCGCGCTCGCGCAGGTCCAAGCGCGCCGCGGCCCTGGCCGTGCCCGCCACCGCACTGGCGGCGGGCATGCTGTGGTTCTTCCGCGACCCCGAGCGCGAGATCGCTCAGGGCCGGGTCATCTCCCCCGCCGACGGTGTGGTGCAGAGCATCATGCCGTGGAAGGACGGGCGGACCCGGGTCGCCATCTTCATGAGCCCGCTGAACGTCCACGTCAACCGCGCGCCGCTGGCCGGCACGGTGACGTCCGTGGAGCACATCCCCGGCGGGTTCGTCCCGGCGTTCAACAAGGAGAGCGAGAACAACGAGCGCGTCGTCTGGCACTTCGACACCGAGCTCGGCGACATCGAGATGGTGCAGATCGCCGGCGCCGTGGCCCGGCGCATCGTCCCCTACATCCCGCAGGGCACGAAGGTGGAGCAGGGCGACCGCATCGGCCTGATCCGCTTCGGCTCGCGTGTGGACATCTACCTCCCGGAGGGTGTCGAGGTCGCCGTCGAGGTCGGTCAGAAGACGACCGCGGGGGTGACTCGCATTGACCGTGATTGATCCCGAGACCCAGGCCACCTGGGTCAAGGAGGCCGAGGCGGAGGCCGAGGAGGAGATGCCGCTGTCGCTGAGGCTGTCCATAGCGGACGCCCTCACGCTCGGCAACGCCACCTGCGGTTTCATGGCGGTGTACTTCACCACCACCGGCATCCTCATCCCGCACCTCACGGGCAGCGAGGAGACGGGCATGGCGCGGCACTCCGCCGCGACGGCCGTGATCCTCATGCTCTGCGCGGCGATCTTCGACCTGTTCGACGGGCTCGTGGCGCGCAAGCTGCGCTCGTCCCCGATGGGCGCGGAGCTCGACAACCTGTCGGACCTGATCAGCTTCGGTCTGGCGCCCGCGTACTTCGTGCTGGTCTACGGCATGGTCGCGGACGACGCGCACCAGAACCTCTCGGCGGTCGCCGCGATCGTGGTGCTGCTCGCGGTGGTGCTCAGACTCGCGCGGTTCTCCTGCGTGACGATGAAGGACGGCATGTTCCAGGGCATGCCGAGCCCCTTCGGCGCGCTGACGGTCGTCTCGATCATCCTGCTCGAGCTGCCGTTCGTCCCGACGCTGCTGGCGATCATCGGCACGGCGTGGCTGATGGTGAGCCGGGTCGAGTACCCCAAGCCGCGGGGCGTCCTCGCGGCGGCGATGCTCAGCTGGATCGTCGGCGCGATGGCGATGCTGGCGGCCTGGGCGTTCGACGCCCCGGGCGGCGAGCTGCTGCTGCAGACCGGCTGTGCGCTGCAGGTGGTCCTCGGCGCGGTGATCCCGCTGGTCGCCACGGCACGACGGGTGAACACGTTCCGCGACAACCGGCGCGAGAACCGGGAGGCCCGCGAGGCCGCCCAGGCGCAGGCGCGGTAGGAAGCACGTCAGCGGTACGGGAAGGGCCCGGAGGCGAACGCCTCCGGGCCCTTCCCGCGTCCCTGGGCGAGCCGCTTGTAGTACAGGGTGGTCGGGCGCAGGGCGCCGCCCGGGTCGGCGGCGTAGTCCGGAATGACCCCGGCGGCCGTCCAGCCGGCCGTGCGGTACAGCCGCTCCGCGGGGCTGTCCGTCTCGGTGTCCAGGACCAGCAGGCGCAGGCCCGCCTCGGCCGCGGCGGCCTCCGCGGCGGCGAGCAGCCGGGCGCCGAGGCCCCGGCCGCGGGCCTCGCGGTGGACGACGAGCCGGGCGATCTCGCCGCGGTGCCGTCCGTTGGCCTTGTCGCCGCGGACCAGGGTGACCACCCCGAGGAGCCGCTCCCCGGGCCCGTACGCCGCCCAGATGTCCCGTACGCCCCGCTCGGCCTCCTCGGCGGCGGTGCGCCACCAGGCAGCCGCCTCGGCGGGTTCCAGGGGCGCGAGGAACCCGATGGAGGCCCCGCCGTCCACGGCGTCGCACAGCAGCTCGGCGAGCCCCGCCCCGGCGTGCGCGCGGATGTCCTCGGGGCCGAGTCGTTCGATCTTCATGGCCAGACCTTCACATCCCGGTGTTTCGGGCGGATGACGCGGCCTAGGCTCGGGGGTCATGAGGATCTTCGTCGCGGGCGCCACGGGCGCCGTGGGGCGGCTGCTCGTGCCGCTGCTGCTGGACGCCGGACACGAGGTCGTGGGGACCTCCCGCACCCGGGAGGGGGTGGAGCGCGTCCGGGCCCAGGGGGCCGGGGGCGTGCGCGTGGACGCGCTGGACGCGGACGGGCTGCGGGCGGCCGTCGCCGAGGCCGCCCCGGACGCGGTGGTGCACCAGCTCACGGACCTGGCCGCGGCGGACGGCGCGGCGAACAACCGGCTGCGCCGGGACGGCACCCGCAACCTCGTCGACGCGGCCGCGAAGGCCGGCGTGAAGCGGCTCGTCGCCCAGTCGATCTGCTGGACCTACACCCCCGGCGCCGGTCCCGCCGACGAGTCCGTGCCGCTCGACGCCACCGAGGAGCTGCCGCGGGCCCGGATCGTGGCCGGGGCCCGCGCCCTGGAGGAGCAGGCGGCCGAGCTGCCCGGGGCGGTGGTGCTGCGGTACGGGATCCTCTACGGGCCCGGCACCTGGTACGCGCCCGGCGGCGCGGTCGCCGCGGCGCTCGGCGGCGACCCGGAGGCCCGGTTCCTGGGCAGCCTGCGGGCCGACGACTCGGTCAGCTCCTTCCTGCACGTCGCCGACGCCGCGCGGGCGGCCGTGGAGGCCCTGGACTGGCCGGCGGGCGCGTACAACGTGGTGGACGACGAGCCGGCCCCGGGCCGGGAGTGGCTGCCCGTCCTCGCGGCCGCCCTCGGGGCGCCCGCCCCCGCCCCCGCCGAGGGCGCGGCCCCCTGGGCGCGCGGCGCCTCGAACGCGAAGGCGCGCGCCCTGGGCTGGCGCCCGGCGCACGCCTCCTGGCGCACCGGCTTCGCCGCCCAGGGGGTGTCCGGAAAGTAGCGTCGTCTGCCCGAAGGGCAGGGCTCGCGGCGTCCGGTGCGTGTCATCGCAAGGCGGAGGAGGGAGTCATGGCGTGCCATGACGACCGACGACAACGCCGCTGGGGGTCCCCCCGCGCCCTTCAGGCAGCGGGGGAGCGTGCCAGACGCCGCGAGCCAGGCGGGACTTTCCGGACACGCCCTAGGGGCGCGTGAGGGTCAGCCCGCCTTCGGGGTGAAGCCCTTCGCCGCCGCGGACACCGAGGGCTCGCGCACGGTCCGCATCCCGCCGGGGACGGACTTGTCCGGCTGGAGGATGGCGCTCTCCTTGGAGGAGGGCGCCTTCGGGTCGGTGAAGTCGTGCGTCATCCCGAAGCCCGCGTCGTGGCCGGAGATCGACAGCAGCGCCTTGTCGACCCCCTCGCGGGTGAGGTCCTTGGCCGCGCAGGCCTTCTTCAGCGCCTCGCCGAACACGGTCGCCGCCGTCCAGCCGGCGACGATGCCGTTGTCGAGGCTGTCCTTCGGGTACGCCGCCCGGTAGTCCGCGACGAGCTTCTTCGCGACCGCCGTGTCCGCGCCGATCGGGAGGCTGGGCGAGGCGACCCAGTACATCTGCTCCAGGGCGGGGGCGGCCGGAGTGGCGAGCAGCTGCGGCGAGAAGGCCGAGTTGTTGCCGATCACCGGCACCCGCAGCCCGGTCGCCGCGGCCACGCCGACCAGGGAGGCCGCCTGGCGGGGCCCCGCGCTGACGACGACGGCCTTCACCCCGGCCTGCTTCAGCGCCGCGACCTGCGCCGACATGTCGCTGTCGGTCGGCTTGATCTTCTGCTCGACGACGGTCAGCCCGGCCTGCGCGGCGGCGTGCTTCGCGCCGGTCAGGGCGTTCTCGCCGTAGTCGCCCTCGAAGTACACGTGCCCGAGCTTGTCGCCCTTCTTCAGGCCCTTCTCGGTGACGAGGAAGTCCACCGCGTTGATGGTCTCCACGTCGTAGGTCGAGCCGAGCACCCGGATGTACGGGCTGCCGAGCAGCGAGGCGGACCAGGCCTGCGGCAGGACCACCGCCTTGTCCTGGCCGTCGATGCGCTGCTTGGCGGCGGCGACGAACGGCGAGCCGATGAACTGCGAGTAGCCGATGACCTTCGGCTCCAGCTCGGTGTAGGCGGCGAGCGCCTTCTGCGGGTCGTAGCCGTGGTCCCGGACGGTCAGCTCCAGCTTGCGGCCGCAGATGCCGCCGGCCGCGTTGACCTGCTTCACGTACAGCTGCTGGGCCTGCGTGATGCTCTTGCCGAGGGTGGCGTACACGCCGGTCATGTCGGTGAGCGCGCCGACCGCGATGGCCGTGTCGGTGACGCCCTCCCCGGCCTTGACCCCGTCCTTGCCCGCCGCGTCTCCACTGCTCTTGGCCTTGGAGCTGCAGCCGGCCGCGGTGAGCGCGACCAGGGCGGCGAGCGCGGCGGCCAGGCCCCGCACGGCCGGTCGTCGGTGGTTCATCGTTCCTCCCCAGAGGGTTGTTGCCGGGTGCGCCGGGCGGCGAGCCGGACCAGGCCGCCGGGCAGGAAGAGCACCACCGCGACGACGGCGGCGCCGTAGAGGAAGCGGGCGGCCTCCCCCGGTGCGATCCCGCCCGTCCCGGGGGCGGAGACCAGGGGAAGGGCGTCGCTGTACCGGTTGAGGAGCTGCGGCAGCAGGGAGACGAAGACGCCTCCGATCACCGCTCCGGCGACCGAGCCGAGACCGCCGATGACGATCATGGCCAGGTATTCGAGGGACAGCAGCATGCCGAAGTACTCCGGCACGGTGCGCTGGAAGACCAGCGCGAGCAGGACGCCGGCCAGCCCCGCGTACATCGACGACAGGACGAACACGGCGGCGCGGTAGCGGGCCACGGGGATGCCCATGACGCCGGCGGCGATCCGGTGGTCGCGGATCGCGTTCATGGCGCGGCCGGGGCGGCCGCGGAGCACCCCGCGGGCGAACAGGGCGCCCGCGAGGAGGAGCACGAGCCCGAGGTACCAGAGCTTCTCGGCCGATCCGAACGGCACCTGTGCGATCAGGAGTTCGGTGTCGTCGAAGGTGAGCCCGAACAGGTCGAGCGGGGGCACGGCGCGGCCGTTGAAGCCGCCGGTGAGGTCGTGGGCGTTGAACAGCACGTGCTGGCCGATGAAGATCAGCGCGAGGGTGGCGATGCCCAGGTACGCGCCCTGGAGCCGGCCCGCGATCGGGCTGAACGCCCCGCCGGCGAGCCCGGCGAGGGCGACGGCGAGCACGGCCGCGAGCCAGCCGGGCAGGCCGAGACCGGCCAGTCCGTCCGCGCCGTCGCCGGCGAAGGCGCAGTAGCCGTACGCGCCGACGGCGAGGAAGAAGGCGTGGCCCATGGAGAGCTGGCCGGTGGCGCCCGTCAGCAGGTTGATGCCGATGGCGCCGAGGGCGGCGGCCATGGCGAACAGTCCGGCCTGGAGCCAGAAGCGGTCCAGGTAGAACGGCAGCGCGAGCAGGACGAATCCGGCGGCGGCGCAGGCCCAGACGCGGGGCCGGGCGAGGACGGCGGCCGTCCTGGGCAGGGAGGCGGTCTCAGACACGGGCGAGCTCCTTCGTGCCGAAGAGTCCGGCCGGGCGGATCAGCAGCACCGCGACCATCACGAGGTACGGGGCGAGGTCGCCGATGCCGCGGCCGAGGAAGGTCAGGTCGCCCTGGTAGCCGGTGGCGAGGGCCTCGGTGATCCCGACGAGGAGGCCGCCGACGAGTGCGCCGGTGGTGGAGTCGAGGCCGCCGAGGATCGCGGCGGGGAAGGCCTTCATCGCGGCGAGCGAGGTGGAGCGCTCCAGACCGGGGGTCGGGAACACGGTGAGGAAGAGCGCGGCGACGGCGGCGAGGCCGCCGGCGACCGCCCAGGCTCCGAGCGAGACCCGGCCCAGGCGGATGCCCATGAGTGCGGCGGTCTCCTGGTTCTCGGCCGCCGCGCGCATCGCGACGCCCCAGGAGGTGTACCGGAAGGCCAGCAGGAAGGCGGTGATCAGCAGGGCGGCGGCGAGCAGGGCGGCGATCCGGGTCTCGGCGATGGAGATCCCGCCGAAGGTGACGACCGCGTCGCCCCAGGGGTCGCCGAGGGCGAGGATGTCGGTGCCGATGCGCCGGGTCAGTTCGGTGGCGAGCAGGATGTCGACGCCGATGGTGACGATGGCGAGGACGCTCTGGTCCCGGCCGCGGTAGCGGCGCATCACCAGGAACTCGACGGCCGCCCCGACCAGGGCCGCGCCGCCGATGCCGACGGCCACCGCCGGCCAGAAGCCGAGCGGTTCGTGGAGCACGGCGATCGCGTAGCCGCCGGCGAGCAGCAGGGAGGCGTGGGCGAAGTTGACGACCTCGGTGGCGCGGAAGATCACCACGAAGCCGAGGGCGATGAGGGCGTAGACGGACCCCAGGGACACGCCGTTGAGCAGGAGTTCGGCGAAGGTGGTCACCCGGCGGCCTCCTCTCCGAGATAGGCGCGGACGACCGCCGGGTCGTTCTGTACGTCGGCGGGGGCGCCGTCCGCGATGCGGCGGCCGAAGTCGAGCACGGTGACGCTGTCGGCGAGCCGCATCACCACGCCCATGTCGTGCTCGACCAGGACGATCGAGATGCCGAGGCTGTCGCGGACGCCCGCGATGACGGCGGCGGTGCGGCGGCGTTCGTCGGCGGTCATGCCGGCGACGGGCTCGTCGAGCAGCAGGAGCTTCGGCTCCATGCACAGGGCGCGGGCGAGTTCGGCGAGCTTCTGCTGTCCGTACGGGAGCGTGCCGGCGGGCTGGTCGAGCTGCTTCTCCAGGCCGACGAACGCGGCGATCTCGCGGACCCGCTCGCGGTGCCGGGCCTCCTCTCGGGCGGCGGACGGCAGCCGCAGCCCGGCGGCGAGGAAGCCGGTGCGGGTGAGGCGGTGCCGGCCGAGGAGCAGGCTGTCCTCGACGGTGGCGCGGGGCGGCAGGGCGAGGTTCTGGAAGATGCGCGCCACGCCGAGGGCGGCGATCCTGTGCGGGGGCAGTCCGGTGAGCTCGTGCGCGCCGAAGCGGACGGAGCCGGAGGTGGCCCGGTAGACCCCGGAGAGCACGTTGAAGCAGGTCGACTTGCCCGCCCCGTTGGGCCCGATGACGGCGTGCACGGTGCCGGGCCGCACGGTGAACCCGACGGAGTCGAGCGCGGTGAGCCCGGCGAACGTGACGGTGACGTCACGCACTTCGAGGGCGGGGACGGTGGGGGCGGGCGGGGGATCGTCGGCGTCGGGCGCGGTGGCGGCCGCGTCCTCGGCCGGGGCCGGCGGTGCGTCGTCGTGACCGGACGGCGGGGCCGGCGGTGCGTCGTCGGGTCGTGGATCGGTCGTCATCGGGGGTCCTCCGAGCCGGACGGCTCCGGGTGGTTCGTCGTCGGGATACGGGCGGCGGCGCACAGGGCCGGGACGGCGGAAGCGCCGGCCGGGTGCGGGGCGGCGGGATCGCCGGCCAGGCGGGAGGCAGCGGAGCCGTCGGCCAGGCGCGGGGCAGTGGAACCGGCGGCCGCGCGCGCGGTGGCGTCGCACACGGCCGGGGCGGCGTTACCGGCGGCCGGGCGGGAGGCGGCGGAGGCGCCGGCCGGGGGCGGATCGCCGGCGGGGCGTGCGGCGGCGCTCACCGGGGGTTCCAGCGGGAGAGCGCGGGGTGCTCGGTGGTCGCGTCGGCCGCGTCCGCGGCGGCGGTCTCGTCGACGACGCCGAGGTAGCGGCGGCGGACCTCGTCGGAGGCGGCGAGTTCGGCGGCCGGGCCGGACAGCGTGACCTCGCCGACCTCCAGGACGTACGCCCGCGAGGCCAGCCGCAGCGCGAGCGCGGCGTTCTGCTCGACGAGCAGCACGGCCGTGCCCTGGGCGTTGATCTCGCGGATCGTGTCGGCGATGCGGGCGGCCATCAGCGGCGCGAGACCGAGCGAGGGCTCGTCGAGGAGCAGCAGCTTGGGCCCGGCCATCAGAGCCCGGCCCACGGCCAGCATCTGCTGCTCGCCGCCGGAGAGCAGCCCGGCGGGCTGCCGGGCCCGCTCCGCGAGCACCGGGAACAGCTCGTGCACCCGCCGCAGCGCGGCGGCCCTGGCCTCGCGGCCGCCGGAGCCGCCGAGGGCGCCGGCGCGCAGGTTGTCCTCGACGGTCATCCGGGCGAACACCTGCCGCCCCTCGGGCACTTGGCACACCCCGGCCGCGACCACCCGGTCCGGCGGCAGCCCGTCGAGGCTCCGTCCGCCGAAGCGGACGGTGCCGGAGGCGACGGCGCCGCCGTGGAACGCGAGCGTGCGGGAGATCGCCCGCAGAAGCGTGGACTTGCCCGCGCCGTTGCCGCCGAGGACGGTGACGACGGCGCCCTCGGGCACCTCCAGCGAGACCCGCCGCAGGGCGCGGACCGGCCCGTACCCGGCCGACAGTTCCGTGACGTCGAGGGCGAGTGCGGTACCCCCCATGGTTCCCCTTCCGTGGCCCGTGGGACGGGGCCGTTTCGTGGCGCTCACCCCAGCAGGGCGGCGGCCCGTCCGTCCATGTCCGGCGGCCGAAACGCTGCCGGTGACCAGCGGAAAGGGCGCGGGCCTGTGCACGCGCACAACGCCGGGTGCCCGGCGCCGGCGGGAGCGTGCTTAGCTGGACGCATGATCGATGCGACGGTTGAGGCGTTTGTGGAGTCCCGCGCGGACGCGGTCGAGGAGGCCGTCCGCAAGGCGGCGGCGGACGAGATCATGCCGCGGTTCCGGCAGCTGGCCGCGCACGAGGTCGTGGCGAAGAACGGGCCGCACGACCTGGTCACCGTCGCCGACCGGGAGGCCGAGGCGCGGCTCACCGAGGCGCTGACCGCGCTGCTGCCCGGCTCGCTCGTGGTCGGCGAGGAGGCGGTGCACGCGGACCCGGCGGTGTACGACGCGCTGCAGGGCGACGCGCCGGTGTGGATCGTGGACCCGGTCGACGGCACGCGCCAGTTCGTGCACGGCGAGCCGGGTTTCTGCACGCTGGTCGCGCTGGCGCGGGGCGGCCGGCTGTACGCCTCGTGGACGTACGCGCCCGCGCTCGACCAGCTGGCCGTCGCCGTCCGCGGCGCCGGCGCGACCCTCAACGGGCTGCCGCTGCACGCCGGTTCGCCCGAGCCCGGGGCCGTCCTGCGGGTCGCCACCTCGCACCCCGACTACACCACCCCCGAGCAGAAGCGGGCGCTGCTCGGCCTGTACATCGAGGGCGTGGCCGCCCGGCCGTGCGGCTCGGCGGGCCTGGAGTACCTCGCCGTCGCCCGCGGCGAGCTCGACGCGGTCGCCTTCAACTGGGAGTACGCCTGGGACCACGCGGCCGGGCTGCTGCTGGTCGCGGAGGCCGGCGGCATCGATCTGACGCTCTCGGGCGAGCCGTACCGCATCACCGGCGGCAACGCCCTGCCGTTCACGGCGGCCCGTGACGAGGCGACCGCGCGGCGGGTCCTGGAGCTGCTGGGTGGCCGATAGCGGCCGCCCGCCGGGAGTGCGGCGGGCCGGGAGGCATATCCTGGCGGCCCTGGCCGCCGGCTGACGAAGGAGTCCCAAGGTGCCGTCGATGCTCGATGCCGTCGTCGTGGGGGCGGGGCCGAACGGGCTGACCGCCGCCGTCGAACTGGCCCGCCGCGGCTACGCGGTGGCCGTGTTCGAGGCCCGGTCCTCGGTCGGCGGCGGCGCACGGACCGAGGAGCTGACGCTCCCCGGGTTCCGGCACGATCCCTGTTCGGCCGTCCACCCGCTCGGCGCGGGCTCGCCCGCCTTCAAGGACCTGCCGCTGGAGCGGTACGGCCTGGAGTGGCTGCACGCCGAACTGCCCATGGCGCACCCGTGGGACGACGGCACGGCCGCCGTGCTCGCCCGCTCGGTGTCGGAGACCGCGGCGTCCTTCGGGCCGCGCGACGCGGGCACGTACCGGCGTCTGGTGGCCCCGTACCTCGGCCGGTGGGACACGCTGGCACGGGACTTCATGTCGCTGCCGCTGTCCGCGCTGCCGCGCGACCCGGTCACCCTGGCCCGCTTCGGCCTGGACGGGATGCCGCCGTCGACGTGGCTGCTGCGCCGGTTCCGGGACGACAAGGCGCGTGCGCTGTTCGCGGGGCTCGTCGGCCATGTGATCGCCCCGCTGGACGGCATCGCCACCTCGGCCGTCGGCCTGGTGTTCGCGCTGGCCGCGCACGCGGGGGGCTGGCCGATGCCGCGCGGCGGCTCGCAGGCGATCTCCGACTCCCTCGCCGGGTACCTGAAGGACCTCGGCGGGTCCGTGCACACCGACTACGAGGTGAAGCGGCTGGACGACCTGCCTCCGGCCCGCGCGTACGTCTTCGACACCTCCCCCACGGCCCTCGCCCGGATCGCGGGCTTCGGCGGGCTGTACGACGGCTACCGGTACGGCGCCTCCGTGTTCAAGATCGACTACGCGCTCGACGGCCCGGTGCCGTGGACCGCGAAGGAGGCGCGGGTCGCCGGCACCGTGCAGATCGGCCCGGGCAGCCGGGACGTGGCGGCCGCGCTGCGCGAGGCGTCGTCCGGCGCCGCGCCGCGAACCCCGTTCCTCATCACGGCGCAGCCGAGCCTCGTCGACCCCGGCCGGGCTCCCGAGGGCAAGCACGTCTTCTGGGCGTACGGCCATGTCCCGCACCGCTGGGAGGGCGACCTCACCGAGGCGATAGAGCGTCAGATCGAGCGCTTCGCGCCCGGTTTCCGCGACCGGGTCCTGGCCCGCGCGACCGCCGGTCCGCCGGAGCTGGCCGCGCGCAACGCCAACTACGTCGGCGGTGACATCGCCTGCGGAGCGGCCCGCGGCCTGCAGCTGCTGCTGCGCCCCCGGCTGACCCTGCGGCCGTACAGCACCCCGCACCCGGCGGTCTTCCTGTGCTCCTCGGCCACCCCGCCGGGGCCGGGCGTGCACGGCATGTCCGGCCACAACGCGGCGAAGGCGGTCTGGCGGCATCTGCGCGCCACGGCGGGGTAGCCGCCGGAAATTCCCGGGCGGCGGCCCGCCGGGGCGGACGATGATGGAGGCATGAACACCCGCCCCGCGATCACCCTCGTCCTCGGCGACATCACCGACCAGCACGTGGACGCCCTCGTCAACGCCGCGAACAGCTCCCTGCTCGGCGGGGGCGGGGTCGACGGCGCCGTCCACCGCCGGGGCGGCAAGGCGATCCTGGACGACTGCCGCAGGCTGCGGGCCTCTCGGTACGGCAAGGGCCTGCCGACCGGGCGGGCCGTGGCCACGACGGCCGGGGAGCTGCACGCCGAGCACGTGATCCACACCGTCGGACCGGTGCACAGCGCCACCGAGGACCGGTCGGACCTGCTCGCCTCCTGCTACCGGGAGTCGCTGCGCGTCGCCGGGGAGCTGGGCGCCCGGTCGGTGGCCTTCCCCGCCATCTCGACCGGCATCTACGGCTGGCCGATGGACGACGGCGCGCGGATCGCCGTCCGCACGGTCCTGGAGTCCGCTCCCGCCTCGGTCACGGACGTCCGCTTCGTGCTCTTCGACCGGGCCGCGTACCAGGCGTTCGAAACCGCGCTGGCCGAGCAAGGGTGATGTCGTTTTTCCGCCAGCCCGGAGGGGCCGGCGTCGCTCATCCTTGAGCCATGCACACCGACACCGAGCGCTGCGTGCGGGCCGTCCAGTCCAAGGACGCCCGCTTCGACGGCGTCTTCTTCACCGCCGTGCTGACCACCGGCATCTACTGCCGGCCCAGCTGCCCGGTCGTGCCGCCCAAGGTCGAGAACATGGAGTTCCACCCGAGCGCGGCCTCGTGCCAGCGCGCCGGGTTCCGGGCCTGCAAGCGCTGCCGCCCCGACACCAGCCCCGGCTCCCCCGCCTGGAACGCCCGCGCCGACGCCGTCGCCCGCGCGATGCGGCTCATCCAGGACGGGGTGGTGGACCGCGAGGGCGTGCCGGGGCTGGCCGCCCGGCTCGGCTACTCGACGCGGCAGATCGAGCGCCAGCTCCTGGCCGAGCTGGGCGCGGGCCCGCTGGCCCTGGCCCGGACGCAGCGGGCGCAGACCGCGCGGCTGCTGATCGAGACGACGCCGATGGCGATGGCGGAGATCGCCTTCGCCGCCGGTTTCTCGTCCGTCCGCACCTTCAACGACACCGTCCGTGAGGTCTTCGCCCTCACGCCCGGCGAACTGCGCGCCCGGGCGGCCCGCGGGGCCGCCGCCGGCCCGCCCGCGCCCGGCGTGATCGCGCTGCGGCTGCCGTTCCGCGCGCCACTGGCCCCGTCCAACCTGTTCGGCCACCTCGCGGCCACCGCCGTACCGGGCGTGGAGGAGTGGCGCGACGGCTTCTACCGGCGGACGCTGAGCCTGCCGCACGGGCACGGAATCGTCGCCCTCGCCCCGAGGCCGGATCACATCGCCTGCCGGCTCTCGCTGACCGACCCGCGCGATCTGACCGTCGCCATCAGCCGCTGCCGCCGGCTCCTCGACCTGGACGCCGATCCGGTCGCCGTGGACGAGCGGCTGCGCGCCGATCCGCTGCTGGCGCCGCTGGTCGACAAGGAGCCGGGGCGGCGGGTGCCGCGGACCGTGGACGCGGCGGAGTTCGCCGTACGGGCGGTGCTGGGCCAGCAGGTGTCGACCGCGGCCGCGCGCACCCACGCCGGCCGGCTCGTCGCCGCCCACGGCACGCCGGTGGACGACCCCGAGGGCGGGCTCACGCACCTGTTCCCCGGGCCCGAGGCGCTCGCGGGCCTGGACCCCGCGTCCCTCGCGCTGCCCGGGTCGCGGCGCACGACGCTGCTCACGCTGGTCGGCGCGCTCGCCGACGGCTCGCTGCGGCTGGACGTGGACAGCGACTGGGCGGAGGCCCGCGCCCGGCTGTCGGGCCTGCCCGGGTTCGGGCCGTGGACCACCGAGGTCGTCGCGATGCGGGCGCTCGGCGACCCCGACGCCTTCCTGCCCGGCGACCTCGGCGTCCGGCGCGCCGCGCAGGGCCTCGGTCTGCCGTCCACCCCGGCCGCGCTCACCGCCCGCGCCGCGCGGTGGCGGCCCTGGCGCGCGTACGCCGTGCAGTACCTCTGGGCCACCGACAGCCACCCGATCAACCACCTCCCCGCGTAAGGAAGTCGTGTCACCATGCCGACCGTGCAGCACTGGGTCGTCGACAGCCCCTACGACGCGCTGACGCTCGTCGCCGTCGACGGCGTCCTCAGCCGCATCCACATGACCGAACAGCGCCACCGTCCCGCCGAGGAGACCTTCGGGGAACGGGACGCGCGGCCGTTCGCCGAGACGACGAGACAGCTGGAGGAGTACTTCGCGGGCGAACGGAAGGAGTTCGACCTGCCGTTGCACCTGGTCGGCACGGAATTCCAGCTGAAAGTCTGGGAGTTGCTGCGGGCCATCCCGTACGGCGAGACCCGGACCTACGGGGAGCTCGCCGAGGAACTGGGCAGGCCCGGCGCCTCGCGCGCGGTGGGCCTGGCCAACGGCAGGAACCCCGTGAGCATCGTCGTGCCCTGCCACCGCGTCATCGGCGCGAGCGGCTCGCTGACGGGCTACGGCGGCGGGCTGACCCGCAAGCAGCGCCTGCTCGCCTTCGAGTCGGGCGCGGACACGGACGCCGTGCTGTTCTAGGGGGTGTCCGCCTTGCGACGCAGCGCGGCGGCGGCCAGGGCGTGGAGCAGCCTGACGTACGGCGACCAGCGGGCCGGGCGCCGTACGGTGCCGGTGCCGGCGAGCTCGGCGCGGTCGAGGCCGTCCTCCAGGCAGGCGTCGTGCATCGGACGGAAGGCCAGGGGCCAGGTCAGCCTTGCCAGGCCGCGGGGCTGCATGGCGAGGGTGTGGTGCAGCCGCGTCCGGTCCGGGCCGGCGGGGAGCACGGCCAGTTCGTGGAAGCCGTGGAAGCCGCGGGGCCCGGTGAACTCGAAGCGGATCCAGCGCCCGGGGGCGTATCCGGCCACGGTGTAGCGCACCGGCCCGTGGCCGCCGACGGCCCCGGGCTCCAGGGGGCGGTCGAACTCCATCGGCCCCCAGGCCGCGCCGGGCCAGAGCCGGTCGCCCTCGCCGCTCGCCAGGCCGTCGATGAGCGCGCCCACCTCGCTCTCCTTCATCGGCAGCAGGCGCTCGTGCACGTTGTAGACGCCCATGGGGTCCTCCCGTCAGAAGTATTGGAGAGGTCTCTCCAATTAATTGGAGGGTACTCTCTGATTCATGGCGAGACCACCCCGCTTCGACACGGACCAGCTACTGGACGCCGCCGTCCTCCTCGCGGCCGGCGGCGGGCCCGCCGCCGTGACCATGTCGGCGGTGGCCCAGGCCGTCGGCGCGCCGAGCGGCTCGATGTACCACCGCTTCCCCGGGCGCACGGCCCTGCTCGCCGAGGTGTGGCTGCGCACGGTGGAGCGTTTCCAGGAGGGCTACTTCGCCGTCCTGACCGGCGAGCCCGACCCCCACCGGGCGGCCCGCGCGGCCTCCCGGCACGTGGTCGCCTGGTGCCGCGCACACCCCGACGAGGCGGCCCTCCTCCTGTACGGCGCCGCCGACTTCGGCCGCGCGGACTGGCCCGAGGAGCACGTCCGCCGCGCCGACGCCGGCAACGGCCGGGTGTTCGCCGCCGTCGCCCGCCTGGCGGAGGCGCTGGGCGCCCGGGACGCGCAGGCCCGGGACCGCGTCGCCCTCGCGCTCGTCGACCTCCCCCTGACCGTGGTCCGCCGCCACCTGCGCGCGGGCGACCCGCTGCCCCCGCACGCCGAGGACCTCACCGAACGGTGCACAGCAGCCCTCCTCGCCTGAGGGACGCGGCGGGCCCGGCGCGAACGGACCATCGTCCGCGCCCCGTTGCCCGGCGGGGCCGAGCTGCTACGTTCCCCGCATGGCCAAGGTGAACATCGCGCTGGACGCGGAACTCGTCGTGGAAGTCATGGTCCTCGCAGGCATCGGGAATCCGCAGGACGCCGTGGAGGCCGTGGTCCGGGACTACATCGCCCGCGGCCACCGCACCGAGGCCCGCACGGCGAGCCGCGAGGAGACCCATCGCACCGGCCAGGGCCTCCTGCCCCCGGAGCCTCCGCAGGGCTGAGGCGTCCCGTCACCCCGTCAGCGTGGCGAGCCGGAGCGTGCGTTCGGCGAGTTCGCCGATGCGCACCCCGTCGAAACCGAACACCGCGCTGCGCACCCGGTCCTGCAGCGGCTCCGACCACTGCGGCGGGATCCTCCGCGCCCCGCACAGGACGCCCGCGACGGAGCCGGCCGTCGCCCCGTTGGAGTCCGTGTCGAGACCGCCGCGGACGGTCAGCGCGATCGTGCGGGTGAAGTCGCCCTCGCCGTACAGCAGTCCGGCCGTGAGCACCGCCGCGTTGGGGACGGTGTGGATCCAGCCGAGGCGGTTGTACTCCGCACCCAGCTCCGCCAGCGCGTCCTCCCACGCCAGGCCCGTGTCGTGCAGCGCGGCCGCGTGCCGGACCGCGCGGGCGAGCCGGCTGCTCGCCGGGATCCGTTCCAGCGCGGCCTCCAGCGCCTCCCGGGGCCCGCTCGCGGTGAACGCGGCCGCGATCAGCGCCGCCGCCCACATCGCGCCGTACACCCCGTTGCCGGTGTGCGACAGGACGGCGTCCCGGCGGGCCAGCGAGGCGGCCCGGCGCGGGTCGCCGGGCGAGGTCCAGCCGTACACGTCGGCCCGGATCAGCGCCCCGATCAGCTCCTGGTGCGGATTGTCGTACGTGGCGGTCAGCGGCGGCTTCAGGCCGTTGGCGAGGTTGCGGTAGGCGGTGCGCTCGGCGGTGAAGGTCTGCAGGTACGGCAGCCGCAGCAGCCAGTGCTCGCCGACCTGCTCGGTGGTGAACGCGAAACCCCGGGTCTCCAGGAGGTGCAGCCCCAGGATGGAGTAGTCGACGTCGTCGTCCCGGCAGCTGCCGTGGATCCGGCCGCGGACGCACTGCGGCCACTCCGGGCGCAGCTCGAAGCCCTCCGCGCCGGCGGCGGGCGGGGGCGGCAGGTAGTCGGTGAGCGGCAGCGCGTCCGTGAGCCGCAGATAGCGGTCGATCCGCTCGGGCGTCCAGTGGTCGCCGCGCTCCACCGGCTTGCCGAGCATGTTCCCGGCGATCCGCCCGGTCCAGCCGCCCAGGATCCGGTCGGCGAGTTCGCTGTGCGGTAGCCCCATGCCTCCCGTCTACCCACTGGGGCACGGCTGCCCCGGGATAATGCGGAATATCCCCTTATCAGGGGGTGGCACGGCCTCTCGGGGTGCGGATAGGGTCGGGCACGGCGCGACTGCCTGTTCGAAAGCAAGGGATGCAAGGTGACGGACGGAGCAGTAACTCAGGTCGCGGACTCGCGGGCACGTGTGCTCGTCGCGGCCGACAAGTTCAAGGGTTCGCTCACGGCCGTACAGGTCGCGGAGCGGGTCACGGCGGGACTGCGACGGGTCGTCCCCGACCTCGACGTGGAGACGCTGCCCGTCGCCGACGGCGGCGACGGCACGGTCGCGGCCGCGGTGGCGGCCGGGTTCGAACGGCGGGAGCTGACCGTCACCGGGCCGCTCGGCGAGCCGGTCACGGCGGCGTTCGCGCTGCGCGACGGCACCGCCGTCGTGGAGATGGCGGAGGCCTCCGGGCTGCAGCTGCTGCCGCCCGGCGTGTTCGCGCCGCTGACGGCGACGACGTACGGCTCCGGCGAACTGCTGGCGGCCGCGCTGGACGCGGGCGCGCGGACGATCGTCTTCGGCGTCGGCGGCAGCGCGACGACCGACGGCGGCGCCGGGATGCTCGCCGCGCTCGGCGCGCGGTTCCTCGACGCGGCGGGCGAGCCGGTCGGGCCCGGCGGCGCGGCGCTGGCGCAGCTCGCCTCCGCCGACCTGTCCGGTCTGGACCCCCGCTTCCGGGACGTCGACCTGATCCTCGCCAGCGACGTCGACAACCCGCTGACCGGCCCGAAGGGCGCGCCGGCGGTGTACGGCCCGCAGAAGGGCGCCTCGCCCGAGGACGTGGAGACGCTGGACGCGGCGCTCGCGCACTTCGTGACGGTCCTGGAGGCGGCCATCGGCCCGAAGGCCGCGGAGTGCGCGGTGGCGCCCGGCGCGGGCGGGGCGGGCGGCATCGGGTACGGGGCGCTGGTGGGCCTCGACGCGAGCTTCCGGCCCGGCATCGAGCTGATGCTGGAGGTGCTGGGCTTCGCCCCTGCCCTGGAGCGCGCCACGCTGGTGATCACCGGCGAGGGCTCGCTGGACGAGCAGACCCTGCACGGCAAGGCTCCGGCGGGCGTCGCCGCCGCCGCGCGGGCGGCCGGCAAGGAGGTCGTCGCGGTCTGCGGCCGCCTCGCGCTGCCCCCGGAGGCCCTCGGCTCGGCCGGCATCTACCGGGCGTACCCGCTGACAGCCCTGGAGCCGGACCCGGCGAAGTCCATGCCGAACGCTGGCCCGCTCCTGGAGGAGACGGCGGCGCAGATCGCGCGGGACTTCCTCAGCTAGTCCCGGCACCTCGGCCGGTCCCCGGCCGGCTCCCGCTTCCGGCGCCCGGTCCGCATCACGCGGCCCGGGCGCCGTCGCGTCCGGGCGTCCGCGCACGGGCCCGGGAGGAGCCGTACCGGGCACGCGAGAAGCCGTACGGCCCGGAAAAACCGTTGTCGCCGCTGCCTCCGCGCTCCCTACACTCGCAGCGCGCGCCGGCGACCGTTCCGGCCGCGCTCCAGGACCGACCGCTGCCACGAGGAGAGGGGAGAGCGAGATGCGCCGTCGTGCGACGTCCGCCGCGTCCCCCTCCGCCTCCGCCCGGCCGCCGTTCCGGTACGACGTGATCCTGGCCTCTCCCTCCGCCCGGCGGCGGCTGCGCGCCCGCCGGCGGAATCCCGTGACGCACCGCTGACGTCGTCCCCGACGTCTCTCGCCGCCCGTCCGGGACATCGCGCTGCCCTTTCCCGATCACGCACGAAAGGCCACGGGCCATGCGCACGCAGCTCTCCCGTACCCGCAACATCGGTGTCCTCGCCCATGTGGACGCCGGCAAGACCACGCTGACCGAGCGGTTCCTGTACCTGACCGGCGCCACGCACAAGCGCGGCGAGGTCCACGACGGGACGACGGTCACCGACTTCGACCCGCAGGAGCGGGACCGCGGGATCACCATCTTCGCGGCGGCCGTCAGCTGCGACTGGGACGGTCACCGGATCAATCTCATCGACACGCCGGGCCACGTGGACTTCACCGACGAGGTGGAGCGCGCGCTGCGGGTGCTCGACGGGGCCGTCGCGGTGTTCGACGCGGTCGCGGGCGTCGAGCCGCAGAGCGAGACGGTGTGGCGGCAGGCCGACCGGCACGGCGTGCCGCGGATCGCGTTCGTCAACAAGCTGGACCGGGCGGGCGCGGACCTCGACACGGCGGTCGCCTCGATCCGCGAGCGGCTGGGGACGGTACCGCTCGTCGTCCAGCTGCCGATCGGCCGCGAGGACGGATTCACCGGGGTCGTCGACCTGCTGCGGATGCGGGCGCTGGTGTGGGGCGCGGACGAGGCGCTCGCCGAGGGCCCCGTGCCGGAGGGGCTGCGCGAGGAGGCGGCGCGCCGCCGGCGGCTCCTCGACGAGACGGTGGCGGAGCTGCACGCCGGCGCCCTGGAGGAGTACTGCGCCCGCGGCGCGCTCGGCGCGGCGACGCTGGCCGGTGCGCTGCGGGACCTGACGGCGAGCGGCGAGGGCGTGGTCGTGCTGTGCGGCTCGGCGTACCGCAACCGCGGGATCGAACCGCTGCTCGACGCGGTGACGGCGTATCTGCCGGCGCCCACGGGCGCGGCGGACGAGCCCTTCGCGGGCCTGGTGTTCAAGGTCCAGTCGACGGCGACGGGGCGGCTGACGTTCCTGCGGGTGTACGCGGGGACGGTACGGAAGGGGGACGTGGTGCTGGACGCGGCGGCGGGACGCCGGGAGCGGATCGCCCGGATCCTGCGGGTGCAGGCGGACCGGAACACCGAGGCGGACCGGGCGGTGGCGGGTGACATCGTCGCGGTCGTCGGCCCGAGGACGGCCCGCGCCGGGGCGACGCTGTGCGACCCGGGCGCCCCGCGGCTGTTCGAGCCGCCGCGGTCCGCGGCGCCGGTGGTGTCGGTGGCCGTGGAGGCGCGGCGGAGCCTGGACACCGAGCGGCTGGCGACGGCGCTGGGCCGTCTGGTGGAGGAGGACCCGTCGCTGGTGGTGCGGTCGGACCGGGAGACCGGTCAGACGGTGCTGTCGGGGCTGGGCGAACTGCATCTGGAGGTGGCGACGGAGCAGCTGCGGCGGGTGCACGGCCTGGAGGTGACGGTGGGCCGGCCGCAGGTGGCGTACCGGGAGACCGTGCTGCGCGGGGTGACCGGCTTCGTGTACCGGCACGTCAAACAGGACGGCGGAGCCGGGCAGTTCGCGCAGGTGGTGCTGGACGTCGAGCCGCTGGACGGGCCGGACGGGACCTTCGCGTTCGCCTCGGCGGTCACCGGGGGCCGGGTGCCGCAGGAGTACGTCCGGGCGGTGGAGGCGGGCTGCCGCGACGCGCTCGCGGAGGGCCCGCTGGGCGGCCATCCCGTGACGGGGGTGCGGGTGACGCTGACGGACGGGGCGACGCACGTGAAGGACTCGTCGGAGCTCGCGTTCCGCACGGCGGCCCGGTTCGCCCTGCGCGACGCGCTGCGCGCCGCGGAGCCGGCGCTCCTGGAGCCGGTGGCCGAGGTGACGGTCACCGCGCCGGACGCGTACCTCGGCGCGGTCCTGGGCGATCTGTCGTCCCGCCGGGGCCGCGTCACGGGCACCACGGCCCGGGCGGGTACGACGGTCCTGGCGGCGACGGTTCCGCTGGCCGAGCTCTTCGGCTACGCGACCCGCCTGCGCACCCGCACCCAGGGGCGCGGCACCTTCACCACCCGCCCGGCGGGCTACGCCCCGCTGAACGGCGGCTGAGCACCGGGGCCGGCTCCCGCGCGGCGGGGGCCGGCCCGCGGTCAGCCCGTGGGTTCGCCCGCGGGAGCGGCCGGCTCGCCCGCGTGGGCGGCCCGGGCCTCCGTCACCGTGCGGGCGAGGTGCGGGCCGAGGTCCTCCAGGGTGCGCGGTTCGACGCCGGCGGTGCCGGCGGCATACGGCATGACCCGCGCGAACAGGTCCCGCAGTTCGCTCCGGGCCGCGACGCACTGCTCGTCGCGGGCGTGGCTCGGGACCACGACCCGTACCCACGGGCAGGCCCAGGCGTCCAGGTCGGCGAGTCTGCGCCGCCAGACCGGGTCGCCGAGGAGCCAGGGATCGAGCAGCAGCACGACCGGGTCCGGCGGCGGCTCTTCGCCGGCCAGCCAGCGTTCGGACTCCTCCCAGGAGGTGACGGTCGCCTCCAGGTTGAGCGAGCGGACCAGCGAGGCGGCGACCTGGCCGAGGGGCCGGCGGGACTCCGGGTGGTACGGGTTCCAGGCGGGCGCGTCGTCGCCGTACGGCTCGGGCGTCCGGCCGGGCGGGAGTTCGTGCCGCGAGGGCGCGGCGACCACCACGCGCACCCGTTCGGACTGGGCGCCGAAGCCGCCGAAGGCGCTGGGCGAGGTGAGGTAGTCGACCGGCGAGCCGGGCGGCAGCGCGCTCTCGTGCGCCACGGTGACGATGCGCTTGGCGAGTTCGTACACCACGCGCTCGTACTGCTCGGCCAGGTGGCCCAGTTTGATCAGCCCGTAGATCCCCTCGTGCGGGTAGTCGTCCCCGAAGCCCTGCGTCGGCCAGCCCAGCCGGCGGGCCACCGCGGGAACCTGTTCGTCGGGGACGGGGACCCACAGGGCGGGGACGACGGCCTGGACCGAGCGGTCGCGTTTGGCCTGCTCGTAGATCGTGCGCTGGGTGAAGGCGTACCACTCGCGGCCACAGGTCTCGCTCGCGAAGTAGCGCGGCGAGTACAGCGGGACGAAGACGCGGCACGTGGCCAGGACCTCGCCGAGCCGTTCGGTCCAGCGTTCGCCCGCGCCGATCTCGCGGTCCAGGAACCCCGCCGGTGTTCCGGCCGGCAGGTCCGTCATGGCCATCACATGGTTCGCGACGTCACGGAAGAACCGCTCGACCCACACGTCCGGTCCACGCTGGGCGGGGTGGGCGTAACTGAGGTAGAAGTACGGCGCGTGCGCGGGGCCGTCGGCCGGCCCCGTGGTCAGGAGCCGGGGTCCGGACGGCCGGAGCCGTTCCGCCGCCGTGCCCGGCTCCTGCGCCGCGGGACGGCTCGGCGTGCGCAGGACCTCCTGCGCCCGGGCCCAGGCGGTGAGGACCTGCGGGGACTCCCCCGGCTCCGCCGGCGCGTCCGCGATCGGCGGGCCCTGGTCGGGGGCGATCGTCGCGTCGCCGGACGGGTCGGGGGTGACCGCGGCGAAACGCGAGCGGGCGTGCGGGTTGGCGTCGACGAAGCGCGTGATCGCGTCCCGTACGCGGCGGGCGTCCCGCGCGCCGAGGCGGTGCGCGAGGCGCTCGCGGACGCCGGCGCGGAAGCGGAGCACGGGATCGCCGCGCTCCTCCTCGCCCTCGTCGACGGAGACGAGCCCGCCGACCACCACCTCGGCGAGGTCCGCGGGCGTGGCCTCGGGAACGAGTTCCTGACGGACCAGGTGCAGCAGCGCCACGCTGAGTTCCGCGTAGGCGGAGCAGAGCGCGGCCAGCCGGACGGCCGTGGTGGACGCGCGGTGGAGGAAGGACTCGACCAGCTTCTCGCCGTCGAGTTCGGCGTCCTGAAGGACCCCGGGCCGCTCCATGAGCCCCGGCTGCGGGACGAGCACCGCCGCGCAGCCCTCCGGCGCGCCCCGCATCAGGGTGCGGGCCCAGCGGTCCACGGAGCGCGGGGTGAGCGAGACGACGGGCACCGGCACCCAGGGGTCGCGGACGTCCTCCGCGGCGCACAGCAGCTCCTCGAGCAGCGGCGGCTCGGCGTACGGGAGGCGGGCGTTGGCGGCTCCGGGGCGCGGCGGCGGGGCGGTGCGCACGGCCGGCAGGTCGAGGCCGGAGTGCCGCCAGATGGCGGGCGGCAGCGGGTTGACGAGGACGGTCGGCACCGCGCGGGCCCAGCGGTGGATGCGGTCCCACAGCCGGCTGTCGCCGGTGGCGGTGGCGACGCAGTCGGAGACCACGAGGACCAGGCGCCGGGACTGCGGCTGGGGCAACAGGGGCCCGTCCGGGGGTGGTTCGGGCGCGGGGTCCGGTTCGGGCTCCGGCTCCCAGGTGTTGATCTCCTGGACGCGCAGGGTGCGGAAGACGCCGGTGCTGGCGAGCAGCCGGAGCAGTTCGCCGGTGGTGTCGGCCCACACGGCCATGGTGGGCGAGCGGTCGAGGACGACGGTGAGGTCGAACCAGCGCTCGGGCGTGGGGCCGAAGACGGGGAGCAGTTCGCCGCTGCGCGCGAAGTCGGCGACGGTGCCCGCGATGTCGAGCTGTTCCCGCCGGCCCTTGCGCCACGGCCGTCGTAAGGGCCGCAGGGCGGTGGCGAGTTCACGGGCGCGGGGCAGGGCCGCGGCCCTGGGCAGGGAGACCCGGCGGCCGGAGAGCGCCCGGCCGGCGGGCGAGGCCGCGGGCTCGTACACGGGCTGCCGGGGCCGGTCCCCGCCGGGCCGGGCGGCCTCCCGGGGGTCGACCGCCGGCCGTTCGCCGCCGGCCTCGGACGGGGCCGGCGGGGTCACGTCCTGCTCCGGTTCGCCGGCGCCCGAGCGGGCGGCGAGCCAGAGCAGTTCGGCCACGGACACGCCGTCGAGACCCCGCCCGAGCGCGTGCACCGCGCCGACGACGGAGTCCAGCCGCACCGCGTCCGCGGCCCCGGCCTCGTCAGGCACCGGAGAGGTCCTTCATCAGCAGGGCGATCAGGCGCTCGCGCTCGCCCCGGCCGCGGACCTTGGCCGCGCCCTGCGCGTCGCCGTGCAGCAGGTGCAGGGTGCCGAGGAGCTGGTCGACGGCCACGCTCTCGCCGGCCGCCACGCGTCGTACGAAGTCGTTCACGAGGTCCGCCTCGGGGCCGGTGTCGGGTATCTCCAACTGAAGATGCCCGCGCACCACTTCGCGTATCAGGGCGGCCGTCGGTTTCGGCATCGTGTAGCGCACGCAACGGCGCAGAAAGGGCGCGGGGAGCTCCTGTTCGCCGTTGCTGGTCATGACGATGAACGGGAACTCGGTGCACTGGACGTGCCCGCGCTCGACCCGGAACCGGTCCGCGCTGTCCCACATCCGCAGCTCGGCCACGTCCTGGCCCTCGCGCAGCAGTTCGGGGATGCGGAACTCGCCGCGCTCCAGGACCTCCAGGAGGTCGCCGGGCAGGTCGAGGTCGGACTTGTCGATCTCGTCGACGAGCAGGGCGCGGGGCCGCTCGGAGGGCAGCAGGGCGGTGCCCAGCGGACCGAGGCCGATGAAGGCGGCGATGTCGTCGCCGTCCCCGGTGTCGGCGCCGGCGCGGGCCTTCTCCTGCTGGAGCCGGTGGGCGTGGATGCGGCCGAGGGCGTCGTACCGGTACAGCGCCTCGGCGAGGGTGGAGCGGGAGGTGATGTGCCAGCGCAGCACGGGCCCGAGGTCCAGCTCCGCGGCGACCTGTTCGACGACCGTCGACTTGCCGGAGCCCGGCGTGCCGGTGATCAGCAGCGGGCGGCGCAGCGCGAGCGCCGCGTTGACCGCCTCGACCAGGCCCTCGGGCGGCCGGAACACCTCGGCGACGGGCCGGCTGGGGAAGGTCCGCCAGGGCGGCGGGGCGGGCAGCCGGGTGTCGGGCCGGCTCGTTCCGTCGCCCCGGTAGTACGCGTTCCAGGTCATGACATCCCTTCGGCAGCGGTGTCGTCCGTACGGGCGGGCGGCGGCCCGTTCCGGAAGGCCCCGCAGAAGCGGAGCCAGTCCGGGTCGTCCCAGACGGCCCGGAGGTCGGCGAGGTCGTCGTCGGCCTCCCGGTCGGCCCAGCGGTCCCGGTAGGCGTACGCGAGCGCGGCGGGCATGGCCCACCATTTGCGGTCGAGGCAGCGGTGGCCGTCCTCGGCGCAGCCGGGGTCGGCTCCGGCCGGGTCGTGCGGCCAGAGCAGGACGGGGGTGTAGGCGAGCAGCAGGTCGAGCAGGGGCGCGTCGGCGCCGGGGTGGTGGAGCAGGCCGAGACCGCGCCGGTAGCGGCCGGTGCGGAGCTTGGCGCGCAGCACCTGCGCCTCGGCGACGTCGTCGCGGCCGAGCCAGTCGACGGGGGCGCGCCGGTCCTCGCCGAGCGGGTCGGCGAGCACGTCCCAGCGCGCGCCGACCACCCGCTCGATGCTGCGCAGCACCGCGTCGGGGGTGAGCCGACGGCTCCAGTGGAGTCTCACCTCGTAGCGGATACCCAGAAGTGCGGCGACTCCTGCCTCCTCGGGGCGCCAGTCCAGGAGCAGTCCCGCGGGCAGGGCGATGTCCACGCGCTCCAGCGGGAGTTCGAGTGCGACCCCGTGGTCCTCTGCCCAGGCGGCGGCGTCCTCGACGGCCAGCTCGGCGCCGGCCCGGTCGGCGCCGGGGCAGGGGAAGCGTTCGTGGTGGAGCAGTTCGCCGTCGCGCAGCAGCCAGGCGTCGAGTTCCTCGGGCCAGTCGTCGGCGAGGGCGGCGTGCAGGCTGACGACGAGCACGAGCCGCCGGCCGCCGGCGCGCCGGGCGGCGTACGCGAGGGCGGCGTTCAGTTCGGCGGTGGCGCCGCAGCGGGCGCCCCAGGCGTGCAGTTCGGGGGCGTCGGGCGGCCGGCCGCAGACCCGGCCGAGCAGGGCGACGAACTTCGTCAGTCCGGGCCGCCAGTCGTCGTCCGCGGAGGGATGGTTGAAGACCAGTTCGTCGACGATGTCGACGTCGGTGCGGAGCCGGTCGCCGGACGGCAGCCGGCCCTCGGCGGCGAGGAGGGTGTGCAGGGCGTGCCGCATCCGTGCGGTGGTGAGTTCGGCCCCGAGCCAGCCGCGCAGGAAGCCGACGGTGCGCACGGCCACGGCCAGCGCGTCGAGCACGGCGAGGGCGTGGGCGCGGGCGGGTCCGGCGGGGCGGGCGAGGAGGTCCTTGCGGGCGGCGGCGAGTTCGGCGGGGTCGCCGGCCGGGTCGGGGACGCGCAGCCGCTCGTCGACGGCCCGGAAGGCGGCGGCGAGCTCGTCGAGGGCGAGCCGGCCGCACAGGCCGCCGGGGACGCGCCGCTCGCGGGCGTTGCGGGCGATCCAGACGGGCGCGTGGGCCATGCCCTCGGCGTCGTAGTCGAGGCCGGAGACGGTCTGGCCGGGCAGGGCGCCCTGGAGCGCGCGCGTGACGTCGGCGACGCGCAGGACGCCTTCGGCGTCGGGCAGGCCCTCGGTGATCAGGTCGGTCAGGCGGCGGGTGAAGGACAGTCCGGTGGCGGGCTGGGTGACGCCGGACGCCATGAGCAGCGCGAGCCGGGTACGTCCATTGCGGCTGCCGCCGGTCAGCTCGTGCACGGGGGGAACCGCTCCGCCCGCGTGGCAGGTGTCGACGAGGGCGAGCACGCCGGGTACGCCGGGGTCGTCGGCGGCGTCCGTCAGGAGCTGGCCGACGCCGACGGAGCCGTTGCGCACGTCCTCGACGGACTCGTCCGTCATCAGGTGGAGGCTGCTGCCGCGGCCGGGCACGAAGCCGTGGCCGAGGAGGGCGAGGACGAGGACGGCGCGGTGCCGGGCGGCGTGGCGCACGGCGTCGGAGACGGCGGTGCGCACGTCGGCACTGGTGAGGCCGTCGCCGGCCAGCAGCGCGGGCCGGCCGTCGGGCAGGGCGGGCGCGCAGCCGCCGAGGGCGGGGTCGGTGAGCACCTCGTACAGTCCCGCGGCGGCCGGTTCGAGGAGGGTCAGGTGCTCCATCTGCCGGCACTGCGGGGCGATGACGAGGAGGTGGCGGGGCGTGTCCTGACGGCCGCCGCGCGGGCGCAGCGTCATCCGCCGGCCAGGGTCAGCGCCTCGGCGACGGGTCCGGCGACGGCGGGCTGGGCGAGGTACTTGGTGGCGGTGTGCACCCACAGGCCGTCGGAGTCGACGCGGGCGCTGACCGGCCGGACGCCGGTCGCGCCGGGCGCGAGGTCGCGTTCGAGGCGGGGGCGTACGGCGATGACGTCGTCGCGGTCCCAGAAGTTGAGCCAGCGGGCGGTGCCGTGGGGGACGGCGGGCGGCTGCGGCCGCAGCCGGGGCAGGACGACGGAGCGCATCGCGATGGGCGAGCCGAGGGTGACGAACAGCGGCACGTCCGCGGCACGTTCGTGCAGGGTCTCCAGGGCGACGACCGTGCCCAGGGAGTGCGCGACGACGACGGAGGGCCCGTCGCCGAGGGCGGCGGCGACCCGGGCACGGATGCGGGCGTCGAGGGTCGTGCCGTCGCCGTCGGTCTCGGCGCGCGCCAAGTAGCGGGCGACCTGACTCAGATGACGGACCATCAGTTTGGGCGTCACCCACTCCCCTGCGCCGCCCCAGGGCCGCAGCGAGAGCAGGGTGGTGACCGCGTTGAGGGCGCGGCGCGCCAGGTCCGGCGCGCCCTGCTGCTGCCCCTCGGGCGCGGCCTCGGCGCGGGCGTGGGCGAGCAGGCGCAGCTCCTCGGGGTCGGCGCCGTCGCGTTCGGCCAGTTCGGCGGCCTCGTCGACGAGTTCGGTGACGAGGGCGGCGAGCAGCTCGGCCTCCGTGGTCTCGTCGTCGCCGCCCTGTGCCTGGGGGCGGCCGAAGAGGTCGGCGTACGAGACGAAGGCGGCGTGGTCGCCGGGGGCGGCCTCCAGGGCGGAGGCGGGCGCGGAGTGCCCGGCGGCCCGCATGCCGGTGGCGAGCGCGGCGGACCAGTGGGCGAGTTCGGCGGCGGGGTCGCGCGGTCCGCCGATTCCGTGCACGAACACCAGCCGTGGCGCCATCCCCCGCCTCCCCCGCATCAGGACTGTGCTTCCGGCAGGTTAACCGCCGGGGACGGTCGCCGTCACGAGTGCGCGAACACGGCCGGCCGCTTCTCGAACCACCGCTGGTGGTCCTCCAGTTGGGCGGCGAGAGAGATCAGCAGCGGCTCGCTTCCGGCGGGGCCGAGGAGCTGCGCGCCGACCGGCAGCCCGTCGGCCGTGAAGCCGGCGGGGACGTTGACGCCCGGCCAGCCGAGGACGTTCCAGGGCCAGGCGTAGGGGCAGGCCGAGGCCATGGTCAGGTCGGTGCGCCAGCCGGGCATGCCGTCGAAGGTCCCGATCCGGGGCGGCGGCGCGGCGGTGGTGGGGGCGAGGACGACGTCGTACGTGTCGAAGATGGCGCCGATCCTGCGGTGCTGGCGGGCCTCCCGGCCGCGGGCGGCGCGCAGCGCCCGGCCGCCGAGCAGCCGCCCGGAGCGGGCGGTCTCCCGGGTGCGCGGGTCCAGCAGCCGCGGCTCGGGGTGGCGGCCGGCGTACTCGGCGACGCCGGCGGCGGCCCGGGGCAGGAAGCTCAGCCCGATGAGCCCGTACCGGGGCCTGGCCTCCTCGACGGTGTGGCCGAGCCGGGCGAGGGCCTCGCCGAGGCCGGCGACGGCCCGCCGGACGCCGGGGTGCAGCGGGGTGGGCGTGGCGGTGAACGGCGGGCGCCAGGCGAGCGCGATCCGCAGCCGGCCCGGCTCGCGGCGGGCGGCGGCGGAGGCGTCCACGGCGGTGGGCTGGTAGCGCTCGCTGGGGTGCGAGCCGGCGACGGCGTCGAGCAGCAGGGCGGCGTCGGCGACGGTGCGGGCCAGCGGGCCGTTGACGGTGAGGCCGTGGAAGCAGTCGTTGTACGGGTGGACGGAGACCCGGCCGCGCTGGGGCTTGATGCCGACGAGGTGGGTCCAGGCGGCGGGGATGCGGATGGAGCCGGCGCCGTCGGAGCCGAGGGCGGCGGGGACGAGTCCGGCGGCGACGGCCGCGGCCGAGCCGCCGGAGGAACCGCCGGGGGTGTGGTCGGGGTTCCACGGGTTGCGGGTGGCGCCGAAGGCGGGTCCCTCGGTGAAGGGCCACTGGCCGAGCTCGCAGGAGTTGGTCTTGCCGACGATCACCGCGCCGGCGGCGCGCAGCCGGCGGACCGCCTCGCCGTCCCGTGCCGCCGCGGGCAGCTCCCCGGCGCAGCCGAAGGCCGTGGGCAGTCCGGCGACGTCGGTGTCGTCCTTGACGGCGACGGGCACGCCGAGCAGGGGCAGGTGCTCCCCGCGGGCGAGCCCGCGGTCGGCCTCCGCGGCCTCGGCGAGGGCGGCCTCGGGCCGGGTGACGCGGAAGGCGTTGAGCGTGGTGCGGGTGGCCTCGATGCGGTCGAGCGCGGACTGCACGAGGGCCGCCGAGGTGACGGCGCCCTCGCGCAACTGCCGTGCCTGTTCCGCCAGTCCGGCGTGCGCGGCCGTGGTCACGGCAGCCCCCTCGTCTCTCGGCTGCCGGAACCCTACTGGAGCGTAACCTCGCTGTCAGCCCCCGTCCCGTACGGGGCCGGGACCGCCGCGCGGCCCGTCGCGGCCCGGCCGCCGGCCCGCCATGAGCGCGGTGTAGAGCAGCAGGGAGGCGGCGAGGCCGACCGCCCAGCCGTAGTCGGCGAGCGGCCTGAGGAACGGGATCAGGCCGTCCGCGGGGAACGGCCCCTTGCCGGGCGCCGAGTGGGAGCCGCCGACGGCGAGGACGCCGCCGACCGCGAAGGCCAGGACCGCCGCGGGGTTCCAGCCGCCCGCGTACCAGTAGCGGCCGCCCGGCCGGTACAGGTCGGCGAGGTCGAGGACCGTGCGCCGCACCATCCAGTAGTCGGCGATGAGGATGCCGGCGACCGTGCCGAGCAGTCCGCCGACCAGGCCCAGCCAGGTGAAGATGTACAGCTCCGGGGTCTCGGTCAGCTTCCACGGCATGATCAGCACGCCGACGACGCCCGTGATCAGCGCGCCCGTGCGGAAGTTGATCAGGCGCGGGGCGAGGTTGGCGAGGTCGTACGCGGGCGAGACCACGTTGGCCGCGATGTTCACCGAGATCGTGGCCACGAGCACGGTCACCAGCGCGAACAGCAGGCCGAAGACGTTGTCCGTCTTCGCCGCCAGCGCCACCGGATCCCAGACGGGCGCGCCGTACACCGCCTGCGAGCCGGAGGTGACGAGCACCGACAGCAGCGCGAACAGCGTCATCGTGGTGGGCAACCCGAGGGCCTGGCCCCGGACTTGGGCGCGCTGGCCGGCGCCGAAGCGGGTGAAGTCGGGGATGTTGAGGGACAGCGTCGACCAGAAGGCGATCATGCCCATGAGGGAGGGGAAGAAGACCGGCCAGAAGTCCGCGCCCCAGCCCAGCTTCGACGGCTGGTCGAGCAGCGGACCGAAGCCCCCGGCCTTGACCACGATCCAGACGAGCAGCACGAGCGCCCCGACGATGACGAACGGCGCGGCCCAGTTCTCGAAGCGGCGCAGCGCCTCCATGCCCCGGTGGATGATGGCGAGTTCGAGCGCCCAGAAGAGGACGAAGCAGAGCCAGAGCGTCCAGGGCTGGCCGCCGATCTCGCCGGCCTCCGCCCAGCCGCCGAAGATCTTGCCGAGCAGGACGAAGACGCCCTGGCCGCCGATCCAGGTCTGGATGCCGAACCAGGCGCAGGCCACCCCGGCGCGGATCAGCGCGGGCAGGTTCGCGCCGCGCAGCCCGAATGAGGCACGGGCGAGGACCGGGAAGGGAATGCCGTACTTGGGCCCGGCGTGCCCGGTCAGCAGCATCGGCAGCAGCACGATCACGTTGGCGAGCGCGATGGTGAACACGGCCTGTTTCCAGTCCATGCCGAGCGCCACGAGCCCCGAGGCGAGCAGCCAGGACGGGATGTTGTGGGCCATGCCCACCCAGAGGGCGGCGAAGTTGTAGGTGGTCCAGCGGCGTCGGGCGACGGGGACGGGGAGCAGGTCGTCGTTGACGAAACGGCCGTCGGCGGGAACCGAGCCGGGGGCGAGTTCGACCCGCCCGTCGGTCGCGCCGGTTCTGTCGGAGTCGGTGGTCGCGGTCATGCGGCGGAACCCTTCGTTCGGAACGGAACGAGGCCGTGCGGGGCGCGGGGGGTGCGTCGAATGTACGCGCGTGGACCCGCCCGCACCATGGCGCCCGCAACGCCTCGATCCGGACGAACGCACGCCGCCGCGGCACGTTGACCGACCCCCACCGGCCGACTCGCCGAGGCGACGGCCTCATAGGGTCGTGGCATGACACACACGTTCACCGACGCGTTCCTCCGCGAGGCCGAGCGGCACGCCGCGTGGGGCGCGGCCCAGCTCGAGACCCTGACCGCCTTCATGCCCGACGCCCCGTGGACCGCCGACCTGCCGTCCTGCCTGTACCGGCAGGGCGAACTGGCGCTGCGGGTCGCCGTGCTGGGCACGTACGACACGAGCGCGCGGTCGTGGATGTGGGGCTGGGCCAATCCGGGCCTCCGGGGCACCGAGGTGGTCGCGCTCACGGGGGCCCTCGAACGGTACGGTCGGGCCCACGGCATCCCCGAACTCACGTCGGAGGTCGTCGAGCTGGGCGGGTTCCAGGACCCGGACCGCGCGGCCGAGATGCTGGCCTTCACGGGCATGGGCGTCGCCGGGGCGCCCGGCTACCTGGGCCTGCCGGCGGGCCCGGGGACGCGGGTCTACTTCCTGCCCGACGACCCGCAGGTCCCCCGCGCCGCCCTGGACCCGGTCGCCCTGCCGAGGGAGCTGATCACCGGCGCCGGCCTGATCGGGCACTCGCCCCGCGACGTGGTCGGGGGCTACTTCGACCACCACGGCGTCCCCTACCGCACCGAGGGCGCCCGGCTCGTGGCCGACCTCCGGGACGGCAACGCCGTCGAGGTCGGGTTCGACCACCTCGGCCGCATCGCCGACGTCCGCGTCACCGTCCTCCCCTGACCGGCCCCCCCGCGTGGAGGGGACCACGCAGGGGGACGGGAGATCGGCGGGGAGGTGCGGGCGGGACCGTGCGGCCCGCCCGCCGGCGGCCGTCAGGACGGGTCGCCGTACAGGAGGCCGCGTCCGTTGGTGCCGATGTAGACGCGGCCGAAGGTGTCGGGGTCGCCGGTGACGACGCCGACGCCTCCGATGGCGCCCCACTGGTGGGCGTCGTCGTTGACGCGGAGCCAGGTGGCGCCCTTGTCGGTGGAGCGGAAGACTCCGGTGACGCCCTCGACGGTGCCGATCAGGTACAGGGCCTGGTACGAGGCGCCGGGGGCGGCCTTGCCGAAGCCGAGGGCGGAGGCGGACGTCACCGTGGTGAGCCGGGTGAAGGTGCGGCCGCCGTCGGTGGAGTGCAGCAGCCCCTTGCCGCCGGCGGCGATCCACAGGTCTCCGGCGACCCCGGGGACGGCCGTGAGCCGGCCGTCGGGCAGGCCGGTGGCCCGGGCGGTGAAGGTGGCGCCGCCGTCGCTGCTGGCGTGGAGCGTGCCGCCGGACAGCGAGTAGAACGTCCTGGCCGAGGAGCGGTCGGCGACGACCACGGCGTCGGTGCCCAGGCCGCCGGCCTTCGTCCAGCTCGCCCCCTTGTCGGTCGAGCGGTACGGGGCCTGGCCGGCCTGGGTCCAGACGATGGTCGAGCCGTCCGCCGCGAGCGCGACACGGCCGTCCCGGGCGCCGGGCGCCGGCTCCGCCTTGAAGCCGGTCCAGGTGCTGCCGCCGTCGGCGGAGTAGGCGCCGTCCTGCGCGCCGCCGCGGCCGACGCGGACCATCAGCGCGGGGTTCGACTGGGCGAAGTCGATGTCGGTGCTGTTGGTCATCATCGGGTTCGTCAGCCGCCCGGCCGGCACCCGGGTCAGGTCGTCGTGGCGAAAACCGCCCTGGTCGCCCATGGCGGTGACGACGGCGGCACCGCCGGGCGGGGCGATCGCGTCCATCAGCGCGGTCTCCTCGAGGCCCCGGGCTCCCGAGACCCAGTGGCTGGTGCCGCCGCTGTCGGTGGCGGCGGCGTCCTCGCTGCGCCAGATGCCGTTGCCCATGCCGTACAGCACGTGCCCGGAGTCGAAGGGATCGATGGCCAGCGCGGTCATCCAGTGCCCGGTGTGAGTGCCGACGTACGGAGCGGCCGAGGCGTCCCGCACCGACGTGGCCGCCAGTGCCTTCCAGGTCGTGCCGCCGTCGGTGGTCCGGTAGATCTCGTCCTCGGGCCACCAGCGGCCGAGGGTGGTGACCATCACCGTGGAGGGCTTGCGCGGGTCGACGGCCAGGCCGGAGAACCCGTAGCCGCCCCGGGACGGGGAGACGTTCTTCCACGCCCCGCCGGCCGGGGTGTGCTTCCACACCGAGCCCGCCGTCACGCCGTTGGGTCCGAGGTCGTCGGTGTACGTCAGGTAGAGCGAGCCGTCGCCGGAGAGGACGCCGTGCTGCGGGAACTGGCCGGTGGGCTGTCCGGGGACCACCTGCCAGGTGCTGCCGCCGTCGGTGGAGCGGTACAGGGAGGCGGACCTGTCGGCGACGCCGACGTAGACCGTCCCGCTGCCGGCCGGGCCGTACGTCACGAAGGAGACGCCCGCGCCGCTGCTCGCGCCGTCCTTGACGGGGAACGAGGAGACCTGTCGCCAGGTCGCCCCGTGGTCGGTGCTGCGCCACAGGCCGTTCTTGCGGGTGCCGAGGAGCAGGGTGCGATGGTCCGAGGGGTCGATCGCCAGGCGTTCGCCCGCCCCGCGGCCGTCCTCGTTGGCGCCCAGCTTGAACGGCAGGTCGGTGCGCTGGAAGGTGCGGCCCCGGTCGGTGGAGCGCAGGATCGCACCGTTGCCGGCCCAGTCGTTGGTGTAGGTGCCCGTGGCGAGGTAGAGCCGCGCGGGGTCGACGGGGTCGGTGGCCAGGGCGTCGACGCCCAGCAGGTTCCAGTCCTTCTCGCCGAGCCAGTCGGTCAGCGGGATCCACTGCTCGGCCGCGGCGTCCCAGCGGTACGCGCCGCCCATGTCGGTGCGCGCGTACAGCAGGCCCCGCTCGCGGGGGTTGAACACCAGTCCGGTGACGTAACCGCCCCCGACGACCTGGGCGTTCTTCCACGTGTACGGCCCGGACGCGTTCTCCTGCGGGTCGGTCACCTTCACCAGCTTCCACTGCTGGTTGGCGGTGCCCCTGCCGGGATACTGGATGACCGCCGCGCCCCGGGCCGTGGAGCCTCCGGAGACGTCCAGGACGTGGCCGCTCCTGCGGGAGGTGAAGGTGACGGCGCCGGAACCGCCCACGTCGTCGATCCGCCACTCCTGGGAGGCGGAGGAGCTGTCGGTCTGCTGCTCGGCGGCGGCCGTGGGGGCGGTCGAGTCGCCGGCTATGCCCAGCACTTTGCCGCTGTTGCGGTTCACCAGCTCGTAGTGGCCGTCCCCGGTGGGGCGCAGCTTCCACTGCTGGTTGGCGGTGTTCTGATCGGTCCACTGCTGGATGCGGGTGCCGTCGGCGGTGGAGAAGGCGTTGACGTCCAGCACCTGGCCGCTGCGCACGGAGACCAGCCGGTAGTAGGCACTGTGGTCGATCGTCGCGGCCTGGGAGTCGTCCTGGGTGAACAGGAAGTACGGCACGACGGCCGCGGGCACACCGAGCAGCAGGCCGGTGGCGCTCCAGCGACGGCGGTGGCGCCCGCGGCGCCCGCCGTTCGTGGGGGTGTTCATGGGGGGTGTTCTCCTTGCGTGCCGGTCACGACGGGAAGGCGGATCCGGACGCCTGGACGACCGGACCCGCCTTCTTGTGGTCGCCGGCACCGCAAAGGTTGCCGTCGGCGGAGAATTCCTCGGCGACGGATCGCGGGCAGCGTTCAGCGGGCGGCCAGCACCAGCGCCAGACCGATCAGCGCCGGAACGGTCTGCACGAAGAGGATCTTCCGGCTGGCCGTGGCGGCGCCGTACGCACCGGCCACGGCCACGCACACCAGGAAGAACACCTTCGCCTGGAAGCCCACCGGGTCGGACGCCACCGCGCCCCACACCAGCCCGGCGGCGAGGAAGCCGTTGTACAGCCCTTGATTGGCGGCGAGCGCCTTCGTCTCGGACGCGAACGCGACGCTGGTCCCGAAGGCGGCCCGGGCCCGCGGACCGGTCCACAGGAACATCTCCAGGACCAGGATGTAGACGTGGAGCGCGGCGATGAGCAGGACCACGACGGTGGCGAGGATCGACATGGACGCCAGACTCACACACGGCGCCCGTGCCCCTTCGGCAACGTGCCGGGTCCGTCGCTCCGGCTCCGCACCGGAGCCGGAGCGGGGTCGCGTCCCCGGTCAGGCGGAGGGAGGGTTGCCGTAGTACGCGTCCGGGCCGTGCTTGCGGGTGTAGTGGCGGTCCAGGACGTGCTGCGGCGGCTCGACCGTGCCCAGGGCGATGGTGTGGAGGGCCATCTCGGCCACCGCCTCGCAGATGACGGCGTGCTCCAGCGACCGGGTGGCGTCGCTCCCCCAGGTGAAGGGGCCGTGGTGGGCAACCAGGGCGCCGGGGACCTCCCTGGCCCGGGTGTCGTCGCGGCCCAGCAGGTCCACGATCACCTGGCCGGTGTTGTACTCGTAGTCCGTGGCGCACTGCCGGGGGGTGAGAGGCGCGGTGACGGGGACGGGACCGTTGAAGGTGTCCGCGTGGGTCGTGCCGAGCACCGGTATCGGACGCCGGGCCTGGGCGAAGGCGACGGCGTGGGTGGAGTGCGTGTGGGTGACGCCGCCGATGGAGGGGAAGGCCAGGTAGAGGCTCCGGTGCGTCTCCGTGTCGGTGGACGGTCGCAGATGGCCTTCCACGACGCTCCCGTCGGACAGGGAGACGACGACCAGGTCCTCCTCGCCCAGTTCGTCGTACGGCACGCCCGAGGGCTTGATGACGAAGACTCCGGCGTCCCGGTCCACGCCGCTGACGTTGCCCCAGGTGAGGGTGGCCAGGCCGGCCCGGGGGATGCGGAGGTTGGCCTCCAGTACCTCTCGTCGCAGTTCCTTGGAAACGGCGGTGCTCCTCACGGAGGTCTCCGTCCTGGTCGGGGTGGAGGGGGCGGCGGGTGCGGCGGGGGCGGCGGGTGCGGCGGGGGTGCTCACAGGGTCTGGGCCAGACGGTGGTACGCCTGGTTCCAGCGCAGCTCGCGCGTGAAGCGCCGGACGGTGGTGTCCTCGTCGATGACCGCGAGTTCGGTCCGCAGCATCTCGGCGAGGTCGTCGAGCTCCTCGCCGACGAGGGCGGTCGTCAGGACCGTGTGGTGCGGCGCCCCGGCCGTCAGCCATGCCTCGGTGGAGGTACGCAGGTCGGGGCGGGGCCGCCAGACGGCTCGGGCGACGGGCAGCCGGGGCAGCGGCTCCGGCGGGGCGACGACGTCGATGCGGTTGGCGACGAGACGGAACCGGTCGCCCATGTCGGCGAGGCCGACGACGACCGCCGGACCGGGATCCGCGTCGAAGACGAGGCGGACCGGGTCCTCGCGGCCGCCGATGCCGAGCGGATGGATCTCGCAGGAGGGCGTCGCCGTCGTGAGCGAGGGGCAGACCTCGAGCATGTGGGCGCCGAGGACCAGCTCCTGACCGGGAGTCAGGTCGTAGGTGTAGTCCTCCATGAAGGACGTGCCGCCGGGCAGGCCGTGGGCCGTCGCCTTCAGGGTGCGCAGGAGTGCGGAGGTCTTCCAGTCCCCTTCGCCGCCGAAGCCGTAGCCGTCCGCCATCAGGCGCTGCACGGCGAGTCCGGGCAGCTGGCGCAGGCCGCCGAGGTCCTCGAAGTTGGTGGTGAAGGCACGGAACCCGCCTTCCGTGAGGAAGGTGCGCAGACCGGCTTCGATGCGGGCGGCGTAGCGCAGGGATGCGTGGCGCTCACCCCCGGGCCGCAGTTCGGGCGCGAGGGCGTAGAGGTCCTGGTACTCCTTGAGGAGGGCGGAGACGGCGTCCTCGGGAGCGGCGTCGACCGCGGCGACGAGGTCGTTGACCCCGTAGGTGTTGACGGAGACCCCGAACCGCAGCTGTGCCTCGACCTTGTCGCCTTCGGTGACGGCGACGTCGCGCATGTTGTCGCCGAACCGGGCGAGTTTGAGGGTGGTGAGTTCGGCGCGGCCGACGGCGGCGCGGGCCCATCCGGCGATGCGGTCGACGACGTCGGGCGCGGAGACGTGCCCGGCCACGGTCTTGCGCGGGACGCCCAGCCGGGTCTGGACGAAGCCGAACTCGCGGTCGCCGTGGGCGGCCTGGTTCAGGTTCATGAAGTCCATGTCGATGGTGGACCAGGGGAGTTCGCGGTTGGCCTGGGTGTGCAGGTGCAGCAGGGGCTTGCTCAGGGCGTCGAGGCCGGCGATCCACATCTTGGCCGGGGAGAAGGTGTGCATCCAGGCGATCACGCCGATGCAGCGGTCGTCGGCGTTGGCGTCCAGGCAGACCCTGCGGATGGCGGCCGCGTCGGTGAGGACCGGCTTCCACACGAGGCGGACGGTCATCCGGGGCTGTCCGGCGAGGGTGTCGCAGATGGCGCGGGACTGGTCGGCGACCTGGGCCAGGGTGTCGTCGCCGTAGAGGGCCTGGCTCCCGGTGAGGAACCAGATCTCGCGGTCGGGCGGGGCGAGCGTCATGTCGGGTGTGCTCCTCGGAGGTGCGGGGCGGACAGGTCGGAGGACTGCGGGAGGCCGGGGCGAAAGGGGCGGCTCGGTCAGCCGGTGGTGGCGGCGCGTGCGGCGTTGCGGATCCGTCGCAGGCGGTGCAGGAGGAGGTCCGCGCCGGTGCCGAAGTGCGCGTGCAGCGCGCGGTATTCGTCGAAGAGCGCGTCGTAGGCGTCCGCCCGTGCCGGGTCGGGCACGTACGCGTGGCGCTCGACGCTGCCCATGACGGCGGCGGCCGAGCGGACGTCGGGATGGGCGCCCGCGGCGACGGCGGCGTGAATGGCCGAGCCGAGCGCCGGCCCCTGGTCGGAGGCGCCGACGGAGACGGGGCGGCGCAGCACGTCGGCGTAGATCTGCATGAGCAGCGTGTTCTTCTTCAGTCCGCCCGTGACGATGAACTCCTCGACGGGGATCCCGCCTTCCTCGAAGGTCTCGACGATCATGCGGGTGCCGTAGGCGGTGGATTCGAGCAGGGCCCGGTAGACGTCCTCGGGCGCGGTGTCGAGGGTGAGGCCGGCGACGACTCCGGAGAGATGGTGGTCGACGAGGGGGGAGCGGTTGCCGTTCATCCAGTCCAGGGCGACCAGGCCGTGGGCGCCGACCGGTTGGCCGGCGGCCTTGCGGGTCAGGAGCTGGTGCAGGTCCTCGCCCGCGGCCTCGGCCTCGGCGCGGTAGTGGTCCGGCACGCCCTGGCGGAGCCACCAGGCGAAGATGTCGCCGACCGCGCTCTGCCCCGCCTCGTAGCCGTACGCGCCCTCGACGATGCCGCCGTCGACGACCCCGCAGATTCCGGGCACCTCGGCGAGGACGGCGCCGTTGAGGACGTGGCAGGTGGAGGTGCCCATGATGGCGAGCATCCGGCCGTTCTCCACGGCGCCGGCGGCCGGTGCGGCGACGTGGGCGTCGACGTTGCCGGCGGCGACGGCGATGCCTTCGGGCAGGCCGGTCCAGTGCGCGGCCCGGCGGCTCAGGGCGCCGACGCGGGAGCCCAGCGGGGACAGCGGGTGCTCCAGGCGGCTGGCGGGGAAGTCGGCGAAGCCGGGATGGAGGCGGGCGAGGAACTCGGGCGAGGGATAGGCCCCGTCCTGGTGGATGCCCTTGTAACCGGCGGTGCAGGTGTTGCGGGACTCGTCGCCGGTGAGCTGCCAGACGATCCAGTCGGCCGCCTCGATCCAGCGGGCGCAGGCGGCGTAGACCGCGGGGTCCTCCTCCAGGACCTGGAGGGCCTTCGCGTACTGCCACTCGGCGGAGATCCTGCCGCCGTACCGGGCGATCCACTTCTCGCCGCGCGCGTGGGCGAGGGCGTTGATGCGGTCGGCCTGGTCCTGGGCCGCGTGGTGCTTCCACAGTTTGGGCCACGCGTGCGGGCGTTCGGCCCACTCCGGCGTCAGGGCGAGCGGGGTGCCGTCCGGGGTGGTCGGCAGGACCGTGCAGGCGGTGAAGTCGGTGCCGATGCCGATGACGAGGGCCGGATCGACGGCGGCGTCGGCGAGCGCCGCCGGGACGGCGGTCCGCAGGACGTCGCGCCAGTCGTCGGGGTGCTGCAGGGCCCAGTCGGGCGGCAGGGGCGCACCGGTGGTGGGCAGGCGGTCCTCGATGACGGCGTGGCGGTACTCGTGGACCGCCGAACCGAGTTCGGCGCCGTCCCGGACCCTGACCACGACGGCACGCCCGGACAGGGTGCCGAAGTCGACTCCGATGGTGCAGGCCTCGGGATGGCGGCGGTCCGCGGGGCCGGAAAGGGCGTGAGGGGTCACGATGCGTCTCTCTCGTCATGGGCAGGGGCCGGAGGAGCACTCTGATTGTTAACGCTCACAATTGGCTGCGACAAGAGCCAGGAGCACTTCTGTCGCAGATGAGGCGAAGAACGGGCGCCCCAAAGTGAGCGCTCACTTCGAGACGCCGACGGGCGGCGGCGGAGGAAGGCGAACGGCCGTCAGGGGGACGGCCAGGGCCGCCGGCCGCCGGCCACCCCGCAGGGCCGCCCGGCGCGTCAGCCCTCGCTCGGAGGCCGGGTGCTCGCGCGCATGATGAGCTGCGGTTCGACCAGGAGGTGTTCGGCCTTCCGGGCGCGGCCCTCGATGTGGTCGACCAGGAGGCCGATGCTCCGGCGGCCGATGGCGGCGAAGTCCTGGCGGACCGTCGTCAGCGGCGGCGGGAAGTACTCGGCCTCCGGGATGTCGTCGAAGCCGGCGACGGCGACCTGCGCGGGCGTGCGGATGCCGCCCTCGCGCAGCGCCCGCAGGACGCCGAGGGCCATCTGGTCGTTGGCGACGAAGACCGCCGTGACCGGGGTCGCCCCACGGCGGGCCAGGGCGAGCCCCGCGAGTTCCTGCCCGGCGCGGTAACCGGACAGCGGGCTCCAGTCCCCCGTCAGGACGCGCGGCGGGCGGATGCCGCTCTCCTCCAGTACGGCGCGCCACCCCGCGGTGCGGGCCTCGCTCTCCAGCCAGTCGTCGGGGCCCGAGACGTGCCAGACGGTGCTGTGCCCGGCGGCGAGCAGGTGCTCGGTGACCATGCGGGCGCCGCGTTCCTGGTCGAGGGAGACGCCGGGCAGGTCGAGCTGGTGGCCGCCCTCCACGGTGACCACGGGGAAGGGCGCGTCCAGTTCGGCCAGGGCCTGCACGTGCGAGCGCTGCGGGGTGATGGCGACGACGCCCTCCACGCCCCAGGCCGCGAGGTGGTCGATGGCGTCCTTGAGCCCCTGCCCGCCCCCGGTGCGCAGACTGACGGTCGAGACGAGGTAGCCCTGCTCGCGGGCCGCCTCCTCCAGGCCGGTCAGGGTGCTGGCGGGGCCGTACAGGGCGGTGTTGACGGCGATGACGCCGAGCGTCCGCGTACGGCGCGTGACCAGGGCGCGGGCGGCGGAGTTGCGGCGGTAGCCGAGCCGCTCGATGGCCAGGGTGACCTGCTCACGGGTGGCGGCGCGCACGTTGGGGTGGCCGCTCAGCACCCGGGAGACGGTCTGGTGGGAGACCCCCGCCTCCCGTGCGACGTCGGCCATCGTCGGCGGGCGGACGTCTTCCGCAGGCTGCGCCACGTTCGCCTCCCTTCTGCGCGCTCAGGGCTGTGCATCGATGTGAGAAAAACCTTAGCGCCTCTTGTATCACGCTGTTGTGAGCGCTAACAATCTAGCTCGACCGGGGTGCCGACGCCCTGGCCACCCAGCCGGAACGGTGCCGTCCCGGTGGTGCGAGGACCCGCGCTGCCGTCGAGCCCGTACCCGGTCGGAGCCGCCCCTCGACGACGGGATTGCCAGGTATCGCCCATGAAGAAGTTCCGATCCGCATCCGCCCTCCTGGCCGTGACCACCGGCTGCGCCCTGCTCCTGACCGCCTGCGGGCAGAACAGCGAGGGCGGCAGCCAGGAGTCGAAGGACAAGAAGGACCTCACCATCGGCATCGCCATGCCCACCAAGTCCTCCGAACGGTGGATCGCCGACGGCCGCAACATGACCGCGAGCCTGAAGAAGGCCGGCTTCGCCACGACCCTCCAGTACGGCGAGGACGACCCCGACCAGCAGGTCGCCCAGATCGAGAACATGATCACGCAGGGCGTCGACGCCCTCGTCGTGGCCGCCATCAACGGCGAGGCCCTGTCCAACGTCCTGCAGCAGGCGGCGGACGCCGACATCCCGGTGATCTCCTACGACCGGCTCATCCTGGGGTCCCCGCACGTCGACTACTACGCCTCCTTCGACAACGAGAAGGTCGGCGAGCTCCAGGCCACGTACATCGTGGAGAAGCTGGGGCTGAAGGGCGGCTCGAAGCAGGGCCCCTTCAACATCGAGCTGTTCGCCGGGTCCAACGACGACAACAACACCAAGTACTTCTTCAACGGCGCCATGAAGGTGCTCAAGCCCTACCTGGACAAGAAGCAGCTGGTCGTGCGCTCCGGGCAGACGCAGCTCAACCAGGTGACCACCCTGCGCTGGGACGGCGGAACGGCGCAGAAGCGCATGGACGACCTGCTGACCTCCTCGTACTCCACGGCCCGGGTCGACGCCGTCCTGTCCCCCTACGACGGCATCTCCATCGGCATCCTGTCGGCCCTGGAGTCCGACGACTACGGAAGCGCCGCCAAGCCGCTGCCGGTCGTCACCGGTCAGGACGCGGAGGTCGCCTCCGTGAAATCGATCATCGCGGGCCGGCAGACGCAGACCGTCTACAAGGACACCCGCGCGCTCGCGCAGGTCGCCGCCGACATGGTGGCCGCCGTCCTCGCCGGCCAGAAGCCCGAGATCAACGACGACACCACCTACCACAACGGCACGAAGGTGGTCCCGGCCTTCCTCCTCGATCCGGTCAGCGTCGACAAGTCGAACTACCGGAAGGTCCTGGTCGACTCCGGCTACATCGACGCCGGCCAGCTGCGATGACCCCCGCCACGCCCCACCCCCCCGCCGCACCCCCCTCCCCCGCCGCCTCCCCGGACGGTCCGGTCCTCGAGATGCGGTCCATCGTGAAGACCTTCCCCGGGGTCAGGGCACTCGCCGAGGTGACCCTGTCCGTGCGGCGCGGCGAGGTGCACGCCCTGTGCGGAGAGAACGGCGCCGGGAAGTCGACCCTCATGAAGGTCCTGTCCGGCGTCCACCCGCACGGGACCTACGAGGGCGAGATCCTCTTCGACGGCGAGGTGTGCCGCTTCAAGGACATCCGGGCCAGCGAGCAGCGCGGCATCGTCATCATCCACCAGGAGCTCGCGCTCGTCCCCCACCTGTCGATCGCCGAGAACGTCTTCCTCGGCAACGAGCCGTCCCGGCGCGGGATCATCGACTGGCACGAGGCGCTGCGCCGTGCCTCCGAACTGCTCCGGCGGGTCGGTCTCGACGAGCACCCCGGGACCCGGGTCGCCGACATCGGTGTCGGCAAGCAGCAGCTCGTGGAGATCGCGAAGGCGCTGGCGAAGGACGTCCGGCTGCTGATCCTCGACGAGCCCACCGCGGCGCTCAACGACGAGGACAGCGCCCAACTGCTGCGGCTCGTGGGGGAGCTGAAGAGCCAGGGCATCACCTCGATCATCATCTCGCACAAGCTGAACGAGATCGCCCGGATCGCCGACTCCGTCACCATCCTGCGCGACGGGCGGTCCATCGAGACCCTCGACGTCGCGGATCCGGCCACCGACGAGGAGCGCATCATCCGCGGCATGGTGGGGCGGGACCTCGACAGCCGCTTCCCCGAGCGCACGCCGTACGAGGGACCGGCCGACGCCCGGCCCGTCCTGGAGATCCGGGACTGGACGGTGCGTCACCCGCTCGACCGCGCCCGCAGGGTCGTCGACGGCGTCTCGCTCCAGGTCCGCCGCGGCGAGATCGTCGGCGTCGCCGGACTCATGGGCGCCGGCCGGACCGAGCTCGCCATGAGCGTCTTCGGCCGTTCCTACGGCCGCTACGAGCGGGGCGCCGTGCTCAAGGACGGCCGCGAGGTGGCGACCCGTACGGTCCCCGAGGCGGTCGCCCACGGCATCGCGTACGTCACCGAGGACCGCAAGCACTACGGGCTCGACCTCGGGGACTCCGTCAGCCGGAACATCTCGCTCGCGTCCCTCGGCGCCCTCGCCCGCCGCGGCGTCGTGGACGGGCACGAGGAGCGCAGGGTGGCCGAACGGTTCCGGCGGACCATGAACATCAAGGCCCCGAACGTCCTCGAACCGGTCGGCCGTCTCTCCGGCGGCAACCAGCAGAAGGTCGTCCTCAGCAAGTGGATCCTCGCCGGGCCGGACGTCCTCATCCTCGACGAGCCCACGCGCGGGGTCGACGTGGGAGCCAAGTTCGAGATCTACACCGTGATCGACCGGCTCGCCTCCGAGGGCAAGGCGATCCTCCTCATCTCCTCCGAACTGCCCGAACTGCTCGGCATGTGCGACCGCATCTACACCATGACCGCAGGACGGCTGACCGGCGAGGTCGCCCGCGCGGACGCCACCCAGGAAGTGCTGATGCGGCACATGACACAGGACACCCCCGCACCACCGGCGGTCACCGCAGACTCCGCCTCCAGCGAAGGACACACGGCATGAGCACCGAAGTCGGCACGAAGACGACCGCCCCGGCACCCCCGGACGGCGGGCCCCCGCCCACCGGGACACCGGTGGTCCGGGTGCTCCTGGACGGCGTCCGGCGGAACATGCGCCAGTACGGGATGCTGTTCGCGCTCGGCCTGATCGTGCTCCTGTTCCAGATCTGGACGGGCGGCGACCTCCTGCTGCCGCGCAACGTCTCCAACCTGGTGCTGCAGAACAGCTACATCCTGATCCTGGCCATCGGCATGATGATCGTCATCGTCTCCGGGCACATCGACCTGTCGGTGGGCTCCCTGATGGCCCTGGTGGGCGGGCTCGGGGCGGTGCTCATGGTCGAGCACCAGGTCGCCTGGCCCCTCGCGGTGCTCCTCACCCTGCTGCTCGGAGCCGCCGCGGGCGCGCTGCAGGGCTTCTTCATCGCGTACGTCGGCATACCGTCGTTCATCGTCACCCTCGCCGGCATGCTGCTGTTCCGCGGGCTCACGGAGATCTTCCTCAAGGGACAGACGCTCGGCCCCTTCCCGGAGGGACTGCAGAAGATCGCCAACGGGTTCCTGCCCGAGACGGGGCCGCGGACCAACTACCACAACCTGACCCTGCTCCTCGGCCTGGGACTGATCGCCTACGTGATCCTCCAGGAGGTGCGGGACCGCCGCCGCCAGCGGGAGTTCGCCCTCGAGACGCTCCCCACGGGCCTGTTCGTCCTCAAGGTGACGGCGCTGGTCGCGGCCGTCCTGGCCACCACCCTGCTGCTCGCCAGCTACAAGGGCGCCCCCGTGGTCCTGCTGATCCTGGCCGCGCTGCTGGTCGGCTTCGGCTATGTGATGCGGAACGCGGTGATCGGCCGCCACGTGTACGCGATCGGGGGGAACCTGGCCGCCGCGAAGCTGTCCGGGGTCAAGGACCGGAAGGTGACCTTCGCGGTGTTCCTCAACATGGGGATGCTCGCGGCGCTCGCCGGGCTCGTCTTCGCGGCGCGCTTCAACGCGGCCTCGCCGAAGGCCGGCGTGAACTTCGAACTCGAGGCCATCGCCGCCGCGTTCATCGGCGGGGCGTCGATGAGCGGCGGCGTCGGGACCGTCCTGGGCGCCATCATCGGCGGCCTGGTCCTCGGCGTGCTCAACAACGGGATGAACCTCGTCGGGGTCGGCACCGACTGGCAGCAGGTCATCAAGGGCCTGGTGCTGCTCGCCGCGGTCGGCTTCGACGTGTGGAACAAGCGGAGGGCGGGCGCCTGACGCCTTCCCACCGATGTGCCCGCCGGGTTCCTCCACCGGCGGGCACATCCATGTCGGCCTGTCGGGCCCCGCCCGGAGGTCTACTGCTCCGGACGGGATCCGCCGAAGAGCCGCTGGAGAAGGATGAAGACGAACAGCAGGCCGCCGATGACGATGCGCGTCCACCACGAACTCAGCGTGCCCTGGAAGCTGATGACCGTCTGGATCAGGCCGAGGACCGTCACGCCCAGCGCGGTCCCGAGGACGAAGCCGGAGCCGCCGGTGAGCAGCGTCCCTCCGACGACCACGGCGGCGATGGCGTCGAGCTCCATGCCGACGGCGTGCAGGGCGTAGCCGGACAGCATGTAGAAGGTCAGCAGCAGACCGCCGAGGGCGGAGCACAGACCGCTCACGGCGTAGACCGCGACCTTGGTGCGCCCCACGGGCAGGCCCATGAGACGGGCGGACGACTCGTTGCCGCCCAGGGCGTAGACGGTGCGGCCGAAGCGGGTGTGGTGGAGGACGACGAAGGCGAGCACCAGCAGGACCAGCGCGATGACCACCGCGGGGGTGACGAACAGGCCCCCGGGCAGCAGCACCCGCGTCTGCGCGATCCGCGTGGTCGTCGGGTCCGTGAGGGAGACGGACTCGGTGCTGATCATGTAGCAGAGGCCGCGGGCCAGGAACATGCCCGCGAGGGTGACGATGAACGGCTGGATCTCGAAGGTGTGGATCACCCAGCCCATGAGGGCGCCGCCGCCCGCTCCCACCAGCAGCACCAGCGGCACCGCCAGGGCGAGCGGCACACCGTTCTGTTCGACGAGCGAGGCCGTCAGCATGGTCGACAGCGCCACCATGGAGCCGACCGACAGGTCGATGCCCCCGGTGAGGACGACGAACGTCATGCCGATCGCCACGACGAGCAGGAAGCCGTTGTCGATCAGGACGTTGAGCAGGACCTGCGCGGAGAAGAAGCCCTCGTACCGCAGGGAGCCGATCGAGAACATCGCGATCAGCAGACCGGCCGTCACCATGAGCGGCAGCCGGGCGGCGTGCCGTACGGAGACCTTCCGGAGCGGTCCGGCCAGGGAGTTGAGGGTGGTGCTCACGGGTGGACCTCCTGCTGACGGGCTGCCACGTCGCCGGCCGCGGGCGCCCGGTCCGGGGCGGCCGCGCGGCGACGGCGGGAGAGGCGCGCGCGGAACGCGGGCGACTGGACGAGACACACGGCGATGACGACCACGGCCTTGAAGACGAGGGTGGTCTCCGGCGGGACGCCGAGTGTGTAGATGGTGGTCGAGAGGGTCTGGATGATCAGTGCGCCGAGGACCGTGCCGCCGAGGGAGAAGCGGCCGCCCGTGAGCGCCGTGCCGCCGACGACCACGGCGAGGATCGCGTCGAGTTCGATCCACAGGCCCGCGTTGTTGCCGTCGGCGCTGGACACGTTGGAGCTGATCATCAGGCCGGCCACCGCGGCGCACACGGCGCTCACGACGTAGACCACGACCAGGAGCCCGGCCGCCCTGATGCCGACGAGTCGGCTCGCCACCGGGTTGCCGCCCACGGATTCGATGAGCATGCCGAGCGCGGTCCGCCGGGTGACGAGGGAGGTGACGGCGACGAGGGCCGCGGCCAGCAGCACGGCGAAGGGCAGGGTGAGCCAGTAGCCGCCGCCGATCATCTTGTACGCGCTGCTGGACACGGTGATGATCTGGCCGTCGGTGATCAGCTGGGCCACGCCCCGGCCGGCGACCATGAGGACCAGCGTGGCGACGATGGGCTGGACGCCGAGCCCGGCGACGAGGACGCCGTTCAGCAGTCCGATCGCGGCGCCCACGCCGAGCGCCAGCGCGATCGCCGTCATGACGGTGGGCAGGCTTCCGGGGTCCCGCGCGCCGGCGATGTGCTCGCACGCGAGGGCGCCGGCGATGGCGACCGTCGAGCCGACCGAGAGGTCGATGCCCCGGGTCGCGATGACCAGCGTCATGCCGAGCGACACCAGGATCAGCGGGGCGCCGAACTGGAGGATGTCGATCAGGCTGCCGTACAGGTGCCCGTTCTGGACGCGGACGGCGAAGAAGTCGGGGGTGAGCGCGACGTTCCCCAGCAGCAGGGCGGCCAGGACGGCGGCGGGCCAGAAGAGGCGGTGCCGGGTGAACCGCCGGGCGCCGGTGGTGCGGGTTGGACGCCCGCCGGCGGCGGTGTCGTCGGGTGGGGTCATGAGGTGGCTCCGGTGGCGATGGTGCCCAGGATCCGGTCGGGCGTCAGGGTCGGGTCGTTGGGGAGGGTGGCGACGAGCCGGTGGTCGCGCAGGACGCCGATCCGGTGGCTCAGCCGCAGCACTTCCTCCAGTTCGGCGGAGATGAAGAGGACCGCGGTGCCCTCGGTCGCCAGGCGGGTGACGAGTCTCTGGATCTCCGTCTTGGCGCCGATGTCGACGCCCCGGGTCGGTTCGTCCAGGATCAGCAGCTCGGGGTCGGTGAGCAGCCACCGCGCGAGCAGCACCTTCTGCTGGTTGCCGCCGCTGAGGTTGCGGACCGGCGTCTCGGGGGCGGCCGGGCGGATGTCGAGGGCCTCGATCCACCGGGCGGCGATCTCGTCCTGCCGGGTGCGGGAGAGGGGCTTGGTCCAGCCGCGGGCGGCTTGGAGGGCGAGCACGATGTTCTCGCGCACCGTGAGCTCGCCGATCAGGCCCTCCGCCTTGCGGTTCTCCGAGCAGAAGGCGATCCTGCGGGCGATCGCGGCGCGCGGGGAGCGCAGGACGGCGCGTTCGCCGCCGATCCGGAGCTCTCCCGCGTCGGCGTGGTCGGCTCCGAAGAGCAGCCGGGCCGCCTCGGTGCGTCCGGAGCCGAGGAGCCCGGCCAGGCCGATGACCTCGCCGCGGTGGATGTCCAGGTCGTAGGGCTGGACGGCGCCGGACCGGGCGAGCCCGCGGGCGCTGAGGAAGGGGGTGTCCGCGGACTCGGGCGTGGCCGCGGTGCCGGTGTGCGACGTCTCGGCCAGTTCGTCGAGGGTGCGCAGCGCGCCGCCGACCATGCGGTGGACGAGGGTGACGGGGGTCAGCTCGTCGATCCGGTACTCGCCTTCGAGACGGCCGTTGCGCAGCACGGTCACCCGGTCGCACAGGTCGAAGACCTGGTCGAGGAAGTGGGTGACGAAGAGGATCGCGACGCCCCGGTCGCGCAGCCGGCGCACCAGGGCGAACAGCTGGGCGACCTCGTCCCGGTCGAGGCTGGACGTGGGCTCGTCGAGGACGAGGACCTTCGCCCGCACGTCCACGGCCCGGACGATCGCGACCAGTTGCTGGACGGCGAGGGAGCAGGTGCTCAGCGGCTGCCGGACGTCGAGGTCGAGTTCCAGTTCGGTGATGAGCCGTGCCGCGCGGTCGTGCAGGGCCGGCCAGTGGACCAGCCCCAGCCGCCGGGGTTCACGGCCGATGAGGATGTTCTCGGCGACCGACAGGTTGGGGCACAGGTTCACCTCCTGGTAGACCGTGCTGACTCCGGCGCGCTGTGCCTCCAGCGGTTCGGCGAACCGCCGGGGGCTGCCGTCGACGGAGACCGTTCCCGCGTCGGGCGTGTGGACGCCGGTGAGGACCTTGATGAGGGTCGACTTGCCGGCGCCGTTCTCGCCCATCAGCGCGTGGACCTCGCCCGGGAAGAGGCGCAGGTCCACCCCGTCGAGGGCGAGGACGCCGGGGAACGCCTTGCGGATGCCATGGGCCTCCATGACGGGCCGGTCGGTGCGGGTGGGGGTGCCGGGGATGGGTGTGGGGTCGGGGGTGCCGGGGGTGGGTGGGGCTGTCATCCGCCCTCCTCTCCTGGGAGACCGGGGCGGCGCGAGGGCCGCCCCGGTCCGGTGCGGGCGGGTCAGTACTGGCGGTTCGGCAGGGCGGCCGCGGCCTGGTCCTGCGTGAAGACGCCCTCCTGGACCTCGACCCGCCGCGGCACGCTCTCCCCGGCGGCGACCTTCTTGACGAGGTCCATCAGCTGGTCCCCGAGGAGCGGGTTGCACTCGACCACCACGTTGATCTTCTTGTCCTTCATGGCGACGAAGGCGTCCTTGATGCCGTCGACGGAGATCACCTTGATGTCGGTGCCGGGCTTCTTGCCGGCCTCCTCGATGGCCTGGATGGCGCCCAGGGCCATGTCGTCGTTGTGGGCGTACAGGACGTCGATGTCGTCGTGGGACTTGAGGAAGGCCTGCATGACCTCCTTGCCCTTGGCGCGGGTGAAGTCCCCGGTCTGGGAGGCGACGACCTTGAACTTGGGGTCGCCCTTGACGACTTCGGCGAAGCCCGCCTTGCGGTCGTTGGCGGGGGCGGAACCGGTGGTGCCCTGGAGCTCGACGATGTTCACCGGCGCGGAGGTGCCCTCGTACTCCTTCAGCAGCCACTTCCCGGCCTCCTGGCCCTCCTTGACGAAGTCGGAGCCGAGGAAGGTCCGGTAGAGGGAGGTGTCCTGCGAGTCGACCGCGCGGTCGGTGAGGATCACCGGGATGCCGGCGTTCTTGGCCTCCTTGAGGACGGTGTCCCAGCCGGACTCCACCACCGGCGAGAAGGCGATGACGTCCACCTTCTGCTGGATGAAGGTGCGGATCGCCTTGATCTGGTTCTCCTGCTTCTGCTGCGCGTCGGAGAACTTCAGCGTGATGCCCGCCTTCCCGGCCGCCTCGCGCACGGACTTGGTGTTGGCGGTGCGCCAGCCGCTCTCGGCGCCGACCTGCGCGAACCCGAGCACCAGCGTGCCGTCGGAGGAGCCCTTGCCGGGGCCGCCGGTGGTGCCGGTGGCCGCGGGCTCGGTGGTGCAGGCGGTCAGCACACTGCCGGCCAGGGCGGCGGCGGCGATGACGCGGAGGGCTCTGTGGGCCATGTCGTGGTTCCTCTCGGGACGTGCGCCGTACCGGACGGAGCCCTGAAGGAGAGGGGTCCGGCGAAGGCATGGCTGGGCAGCGGTGGTTGAACCGGGCGGAGGCAGGGTGAAACGTCGGCCCCCGACGCCGGTGGACCGGCGAACGCGACACATTGTGAGCGCTAACAGACTTGTTGCTCAAGGGTTTGCGCACGGTTACGTGTTCTCGGTTGTGAGCGTTAACACCCAGAGCCGCGAAGCCCCAGGCAGGGCCGCCTCCATGAACTGCTCTGCCGGCACGACCACTTGACAGAGGCGATCACCGCATCACACGATCGCTCCCCGTGGGAGCGCTTCCACCGGCCCCCTCACGAGGACCTCGTACCACCGCACTTCCTCACCGCGCCGCCCGCTCGCCCGCTCGGGCGAGCGCGTCCGACGCATACGCCGTCAGGAAACCGAGGTACAGCCATGCGCCCCAGCATCCGCGCCCTCGTCGCCGCCCTCCTCGCGCTGCCGTCGGCACTCGCCGTCGCACCGCCCGCCCACGCGGCCGACCCCACCACCATGACCAGCGGGTTCTACGTGGACCCGGACTCCAGCGCGAAGAAGTGGGTCGCCGCCCACCCCGGCGACGGCCGGGCGCCCGCGATCGACGCGTCCCTCGCCCACACACCCATGGCCCGCTGGTTCGGCTCCTGGAGCGGCACCATCGGCACCGCCACGGGCGCCTACGTCGGGGCGGCGGACCAGCGGGACAAGCTGCCCGTCCTGGTCGCGTACAACATCTACCACCGCGACCACTGCGGCGGGCACTCCGGCGGCGGCGCCGCCTCGCCGACCGCCTACGCGAGCTGGATCGCCCAGTTCGCCGGCGGGATCGCCGGGCGCCCGGCCGTGGTCGTCCTCGAACCGGACTCCCTCGCGGACTACGGATGCATGACGCAGACTCAGATCCGCGAACGCCAGGGCATGATCAGCGGCGCCCTCGCCGAGTTCGACCGTCAGGCGCCGAACACCTGGGTCTACCTCGACGCCGGCAACCCCGGCTGGGTGAGCGCCGGGACGATGGCCCAGCGCCTCCACGAAGCGGGCCTGCGCCAGGCCCACGGCTTCTCGCTCAACATCTCGAACCACTACACCACCGCCCAGAACACCGCGTACGGCAACGCCGTCAACGGCGAACTGGCCGCCCGCTACGGCTACACCAAGCCGTTCGTCGTCGACACCAGCCGCAACGGCAACGGCGCCAACGGCGAGTGGTGCAACGCGGCCGGACGCCGCATCGGCACCCCCACCCAGATGGGCGGTGGCGCCGAGATGCTGCTGTGGATCAAGGCCCCGGGCGAGTCCGACGGCAACTGCGGCGTCGGCACGGGCTCGACGGCCGGCCAGTTCCTCCCCGACGTCGCCTACAAGATGATCTACGGCTACTGACGGCGTCGGCGGCGCTCAGCCGAGCACGGGGATGATGTCCGTGCCGTACGCGTCGATCGTGGACTCCTTGGCGTCGTGCATGTCGTAGACGGCGAACTGGTCGACGCCGAGGGACTTCAGGCGGCGGAGCTTGTCGATGTGGGCCTCGGCGGGGCCGAGGAGGCAGAAGCGGTCGACGATCTCGTCGGGGACGAAGTCCGTCGAAGGGTTTCCGGCGCGGCCGTGGTGGCTGTAGTCGTAGCCGTGCCGGTCCTTGATGTAGGCGGTGAGTTCGGCCGGGACCATGTCGGAGTGCTCGCCGTACTTGGCGACCAGGTCGGCCACGTGGTTGCCCACCATGCCGCCGAACCAGCGGCACTGGTCCCGGGCGTGGGCCAGGGCCTCCGGCGAGTCGTCCGCCGTCACGTAGGCGGGGGCGGCGACGCAGATGGTGAGGGCGTCGGGGTCGCGGCCGGCGTCCTGGGCGGCTTTCCTGACCGCCTTGACCATCCATTCCGTGAGGAACGGGTCGGCCAGCTGGAGGATGAAGCCGTCGGCCTTCTGCCCGGCGAGGGCGAGGGCCTTGGGGCCGTACGCGGCCATCCACACCGGCAGCTTGCCGTTCCTGACCCACGGGATGCGGATCGGGTTGCCGTCGACCACCGCCGCGCGGCCCTCCGCCAGGTCGCGGATGACCTCGATGGCCTCGCCGAGCCGGGCCAGGGTGTTCGGCTTCCGGCCGGCGACCCGCATCGCGGAGTCGCCGCGGCCGATGCCGCAGACGGTGCGGTTGCCGTACATCTCGTTGAGGGTGGCGAAGGTGGAGGCCGTCACCTCCCAGGTGCGGGTGCCGGGGTTCGTCACCATCGGGCCCACGTGCAGCTTCGTGGTGTGTTCGAGGATCCGGCTGTAGATGACGAAGGGTTCCTGCCAGAGCACGGCGGAGTCGAAGGTCCAGCCGTAGCGGAAGCCGTTGCGCTCCGCACGGCGCATGAGTCCGACGACCTGGGAGGCGGGCGGGTCGGTCTGCAGGACGAGTCCGAAGTCCACGTCGGGACCTCCTGGTTCAGTTCAGGTACTGGCAAGTGGCACGGGGCGTGAACACGCCGTGGCCGGCACGGCCCTTGTACTCCCGCCGTTCGATGACGAGTTCGCCGCGGGACAGGACCGTCTCGACCCGGCCGGTGACCGTCTTTCCCTCGTACGCCGAGTAGTCGACGTTCATGTGGTGGGTCTCGGCCGACAGGGTCTGCGTGGCGTGCGGGTCGTAGATCACCACGTCCGCGTCCGCGCCCGGCGCGATCGTGCCCTTCTTCGGGTACAGGCCGAACATCCGCGCCGGGGTGGCGCAGGCGATCTCGATCCAGCGGCGGCGGCCGATGTGCCCGTCCACGACGGCCTGGTGGAGCAGGTCCATGCGGTTCTCGACCCCCGGCAGACCGTTGGGGATCTTCGAGAAGTCGCCCCGGCCCAGCTCCTTCTGGCCCACGAAGCAGAACGGGCAGTGGTCCGTCGACACGACCTGGAGGTCGTTGGTCCGCAGTCCGCGCCAGAGGGCCGCCTGGTGCTCCTTCGGCCTCAGGGGCGTGCTGCACACGTACTTGGCGCCCTCGAAGTCCGGCTCCGCCAGGTTGTCGGTGGAGAGGAACAGGTACTGCGGGCAGGTCTCGCCGAAGACCGGCAGGCCCTTGTCGCGGGCCGCGGCCAGCTCGGCCACGGCCTCCTCGGCCGAGACGTGCACGACGTACAGCGGCGCTCCGGCGACCCGCGCCAGCTGGATGGCGCGGTGGGTGGCCTCGGCCTCCAGCAGGACCTTGCGGACCTCGCCGTGGTACCGGGGGTCGGTCTCGCCGCGGGCGAGGGCCTGCTCGACGAGGACGTCGATGGCGATGCCGTTCTCCGCGTGCATCATGATCAGCCCGCCGTTGACGGCGGAGCGCTGCATGGCGCGCAGGATCTGCCCGTCGTCGCTGTAGAAGACGCCGGGGTAGGCCATGAACAGCTTGAAGGAGCTGATGCCTTCACCGACGAGGTGGTCCATCTCCTTGAGGGTGGACTCGTTGACGTCGGAGAGGATCATGTGGAAGCCGTAGTCGACGGCGCAGTTGCCGTCGGCCTTGGCGTACCAGGCGTCGAGTCCCTCGCGCAGCGAGTGGCCGACGGTCTGCACGGCGAAGTCCACGATGGTGGTGGTGCCGCCCCAGGCGGCGGCCCGGGTGCCGGTCTCGAAGGTGTCGGAGGCGAAGGTGCCGCCGAACGGCAGCTCCATGTGGGTGTGGGCGTCGACGCCGCCCGGGATCACGTACTTGTCGGTGGCGTCGATGATCCGCTCGGCGGTCCAGCCGGCGGCGGCGTCGGAGCCGTGCGCGGCGAGGGCGGCGATCCGGCCGTCCTCGATCAGGACGTCGGCGTGGACCTCGTCCGCCGCGGTGATGACGAGGCCGTTCCGGATCAGGGTGCGCGTGGTCACGGTCGGGCCCCCTCGTGCCGTACGGAGCGCAGGGCCTCTTCGAGGAGGCCCGCGCCCTCCTCGGCCTCGGCGACGGTGAGCGAGAGCGGCGGGGCGACGCGCAGGACGGTGGTGTGGTGGCCGCCGCCCTTGCCGATGAGGAGTCCGCGCTCGCGGGCGGCCTCCAGGACGGCCGCGGCGATGCCGGGGTCGGGTTCGTCGGTGCCCGGCCGGACCAGTTCGATGCCGATCATCAGGCCGCGGCCGCGGACCTCGCGGACGCAGTCGATCCCCGCGGTGGCGGAACGCAGCCGCTCGATGAGCAGTCCGCCGACGCGGCGCGCGTTGCCCTGCAGGTCGTGCTCCTGGAGGTACGCGAGGTTCGCCAGGCCCGCGGCCATGGTGACCGGCGAACCGCCGAAGGTGGAGATGGAGTTGGCGTCGAGGCAGTTCATGACCTCGGCGCGGGCGACGACGCCGCCGACGGACATGCCGTTGCCGATGCCCTTGGCGAAGGTCAGCAGGTCGGGCGGGCCGGCCTGGCCGTGGGCCTGCCAGCCCCAGAAGTGGTCGCCGGTGCGGCCCCAGCCGGTCTGCACCTCGTCGGAGACCCACAGGATGCCGTGCCGGTCGAGGACCCGGCGGAAGGCCGCGTAGAGGCCGTCGGGCGGCGAGGTGAAGCCGCCGACGCCCTGGATCGGCTCGGCGATCAGGGCGGCCACGTCGCGGGTGTGGCCGAGCAGGTCCTCCAGGTCCGCGACGCAGGCGTCGACGAAGCGCTCGTCGGTGTACTGGGCGTACGGGCCGCGGGTGCGGACGCCGCCGTGCACGTACAGGGTCTGCAGCGGGGAGAGGCCGGTCGGGGACCAGGCGCGGTTGCCGGTGATGCCGACGGTGGAGAACGAGCGCCCGTGGTAGCTGTTGCGCATCGCCAGGATCTGGTTCGAGCCGCGGTAGGCGGTGGCGAGCAGCAGGGCGGCGTCGTTGGCCTCGGTGCCCGAGGTGGTGAAGAAGACGCGGGCGTCGGGGATGCCGGACAGGGCGGCGATCCGCTCGGCGAGCTCCACCATGGGGCGGTTGAGGTAGAGGGTGGAGGAGTGGATGATCCGGCCGGCCTGCTCGGCGACGGCCTTGGTGACCTCGGGCAGGGCGTGGGCGGTCATGGTGGTGAGGATGCCGCCGAAGAAGTCGAGGTAGCGGTTGCCGTCGGCGTCCCAGACGTGCCGGCCCTCGCCGTGGGTGAGCTCGATGGGGTCCTGGTAGTAGAGCGCGAGCCAGTCGGGGGCGACGGCACGGTGGCGGTCGAGGAGTTCGCTCACGGCCGCACCAGGCCCTCGTACGCGTCGGGGCGGCGGTCGCGGTAGAACGCCCACTGCTTGCGGACCTCGTCGATGAGGTCGAAGTCCAGGTCGCGGACGACGAGTTCCTCCTCCTTGTCGGAGGCGACGTCGCCGACGAACTGGCCGCGCGGGTCGACGAAGTAGCTCGTGCCGTAGAAGTCGTTGTCGCCGTACTCCTCGATGCCGACGCGGTTGATCGCGGCGACGAAGTACTCGTTGGCGACGGCCGCGGCGGGCTGCTCCAGCTGCCAGAGGTACGAGGACAGACCGCGGTGGGTCGCCGATGGGTTGTAGACCAACTGGGCACCGGCGAGGCCGAGTTGACGCCAGCCCTCGGGGAAGTGCCGGTCGTAGCAGATGTACACCCCGACCTTGCCGACGGCGGTGTCGAAGACCGGCCAGCCGGCGTTGCCCGGGCGGAAGTAGTACTTCTCCCAGAAGCCCTTGACCTGCGGGATGTGGTGCTTGCGGTACTTGCCGAGATACGTGCCGTCGGCGTCGATCACGGCCGCGGTGTTGTAGTAGAAGCCGGCGCCCTCGCTCTCGAAGACGGGGACGACGATCACCATCCCGGTCTCGCGGGCGAGCGCCTGCATCCGGGTCACGGTCGGTCCGTCGGGGACGGGCTCGGCCCACTTGTAGTGCTCGGGATCCTGGACCTGGCAGAAGTAGGGGGCGTTGAACACCTCCTGGAATCCGATCACCTTCGCGCCCTGCCGGGCGGCCTCGCGGGCGTGCTCCTCGTGCTTGGCGGTCATGGATTCGGTGTCGCCGGTCCAGGTCGCCTGGACGAGCGCGGCGCGTACGACGTGGGACATGAGCTGCTCCTTCGGCGCGGCGTCAGAGAGCCTCTACGCACGTAGACGCGATGCGTAGATGGAGAACGTAAGCCCCGTCACATCCCGGAGCAAGACCACCGCCGTGAACCGGCAGAGTCGATCATGTTTCATACCCGAGTGGTCCACGTCCGACACCTACCGACACGGCCGGACACAAGGGGCACAGGAGTGTTCGATTCGGCACCGGGGCCGGGGAGGGGGGCGAGGCGCGGCCGTATGCGTTCAGCCCGTCGGGAGGCCGTGCGCGCGCAGGGCGTGGAGGAGCGCCGGTTCCAGGGCCGGGGCGGCGGCCCGCAGGGCGGCGAGCAGGAGCGGGACGAGCCGGCCGGGGTCGGCCGCGGCGAGCTCGGCGGCCTCCTCGGGCGAGCGGGTGCGGACCAGCGCGGCCAGCAGGGCACGGACCTCGTCCGTCCGCCCGCCGGCCTCCAGGGCGTGCACGACCCGGGCCAGCTCGGCCACGGGCCGGGCGACGCCCTGGCGCAGCACCTGCTCGCGGTCCTCGGCGCGGCCGGCGTCGGCGAGCGCGCCCACGACGGCGGCGTACGACTCCGGCGGCAGCGACGCGGCCTCCCACAACAGCGTGGCCCAGTCGGCGGCGAGCCCGGCGCGGTGCAGCTCGCGCGCGAGCACGGGCAGCCACTCGGGCGGTCCGGCCAGCGCCTCGCAGAGCAGGGCGTACGCCTCGCCGCTGCGGCCCTGGGCGCGCAGCCGCCGGAGCGTGTACACGGCGTTGCCCGCGGCCCGCGCCGCCTCGGCCCCGACGCGCGCCGGCGGCGGGCCGGCCGGCGCGGGGGCGACGTCCGGCGCCTCCGCCGCTCCCCCGAACCGCGCCCCGCGCGGCGGCGCCGCCCCGGCCCCGGGCAGCACGGGCACGGCGACGGCCTCGGCCCCGTCCTGCTCCTCCCCCACCCACGCGTACCGCGCGCCGCGCGGCCGGCGGCGTCCCCCGGACTCCGCCGCGGGTCGTCGGGGCGACGGCTCCGCGCCGTGTCTCCGCGGCGGGTCCGCGTGGGGCCCGGCCGCGGGTTCCGCCGCGGGCACCGGCGCCGGTTCCGTGACGGCCGCGAGGCGCGCGGTGAGCTCCTCCACGCGGGCGGCGGCGCGGGTCCGGTCGTCGTGGGCCCAGGACAGCTCGGCCGACAGCCCGGCGGCCTCTGCGGGCGCGGCGGTCCGCAGCCGCCCGGCCAGCTCCCGGGCGCGGTCCTCGGCGGCGCGGCGCTCCCGGTCCATCAGGGCCCGCCGGTCCCGCAGCGACTCCGCCCCGCCGGGGCGGCGGTCGTACGCGGCCGCGGCCGCGGCGTGCAGTCGCCGGGCGTGCGCGGTGGTCTCCGGGGGCTCCCCCAGGTCCCGCAGCAAGGACTCGACGACGTCCCAGGGCAGGACCTCGGTCCCGTCGAGGCAGGCCCGCAGTCCCTCGGGGTCGCGTGCGGCGAAGACGCCGTACCAGCCGGCACCCGGCGTCGACCGCGCCTCGACGTCGCGCAGGAAGCGCACGAACGCATCGATCTCCGCCGTCTGCTGATGCACCGTCATGACATCGCCGCCCGTCCGCCCGCGTCCCGGCGCCCGCCGGTCCGGGTGGCATTGGACCCCAGTCGTGTTACGGGACGGCTACGGAGAGTTTTCGTGTCGGCGCGCAGAAGCTCACCGTCGGGGGCCGGGCGGTCCAGAACGGCCGGGGCGGATCAGAACTGCCGGGCGGTTCAGAACCGCCGGCGCGGTTCAGAACCGTACGGCGATCCCGGCGTGCGGCCGCTTGCCGAGCCGGGCGACCGTGGCCGGCCAGTCGACGAGCCAGTACTGCCAGGTGTACTTGCGCCCCAGCAGCCGCCGCACGCCCTTGAGCCCCTCGGCGTCGAGCAGCCGGCCGGTGCCCTCCAGCGTCAGGGCGCCCTCGGCGATCCGCCCGCGCACGTCGCACGGCGCCACGACGACCCGGGGGTCGCGCCGCAGCCGCTTGACCTTCCAGGAGTCGGCGTTGGTCCAGACGTACAACTCCTCGCCGTCGACGGCGAACCAGACGGGCGTGGCGACGGGTGTGCCGTCCTTGCGGTAGGTGGTGAGACTGACGTAGCGGGCCCGCCGCAGCTCGTCGGGAATCATGCGCCGTACGCCTCCCTCGCCTCGACGATCTCGGTGCCGTGCGTCCGCGCCCAGTCGCAGGCGGCGTCCAGCGGGCCGAGCAGCGAACGCCCCAGCGCCGTGAGCGCGTACTCGACGCGCGGCGGGTTCTCGTCGTGGGCGGTGCGCGTCAGCAGGCCGTCGCGCTCCATGGCGCGCAGGGTCTCGGTGAGCACCTTCGGGGTGATCCAGTACAGCGGGACGCGGAGTTCGGAGAAGCGGCGCGCGGTGCCGTCCTGCAGGCAACGCAGCACGCTCGCCGTCCACTTGCCGCCGACGCGGATCGGCTGGGCGGCGCGGTCCGTGCAGTCGGGGTCACGGAACATCGCCGGGTCCAGGGGCTCGCTCATGGCAGGACGCTAACCCAGTACCGTTGAAGTAACCAGGCACCCCCCTCCTACGGTCCTGCCATGACACAGCACACGCAGCGCACAGAGTCGGACAGCAGGAACCTCGTGGTCTTCGGGGCGGGCGGACGCGTCGGGGGCGCGGCGGTCGCGGAGGCCGTCGCCCGCGGGCACCGGGTGACGGCGGTGGTGCGCGACCCGGCCAAGTACCCCGGGCTGCAGGGGACGAGGGGCGTCACCGTGGCGCGGGGCGACGTGACCGACGCGGCCACGGTGGCGGCCCTGGCCGCCGGCCACGACGCGGCGCTCAACGCCTCGGTACGCCTGGACGTGCCGTCGGAGGAGTACTTCACCGCGGCCGCGCACGCCTTGATCCAGGGCCTGGCGAAGGCGGGCGTCCGCCGCCTGGTGACGCTGGGCATCGCCACGACCCTGGAGACGGCGCCGGGGGTCCGGCTGATGGACGCGCCCGAATTCCCCGGGGAGTGGCGGGCGTTCGCGCAGGGGCACGTCGCGGAGTACGAACTTCTCGGCGCGGCCGCCGGGGAGCTGGACTGGCTCATGGTGGTGCCGCCGCTGGACCTGAACGCCGAGGCCGCGCCGACCGGCGCGTACCGCACCGCCGTCGGCACGGTCCTGGACGGCCCCGGGCGCATCGCCCACGCCGACCTGGCCCTGGCCCTCGTGGACGAACTGGAGCGGCCCCGGCACAGCCGGGTCCAGCTCGCGGTGTCGGCCTAGAGCCGGGGCCCGGCTCAGGCCGGCTGCAGGGACACGAGGGCCGCGACCTCGTCCAGCGACAGGCCCAGGACCCCCGCCAGTGCCGCCACGGTGAAGAAGGCGGGGGTCGGGGCGCGGCCGGTCTCGATCTTGCGCAGGGTCTCGGCCGACACGCCGGCCGCGGCGGCGACCTCGGTCATCGAGCGGTCGCCGCGCGCGGAGCGGAGGAGGGCGCCGAGGCGTTCGCCGCGCTCGCGCTCTTCGGGGGTCAGGGGTGTGCGCACCATGGCACCCATTCTAATACCGGTATAGTAATTGGCATGATCGAGATCAAGACGGAGGCGTCGCTGCGGGCGATGCGGGAGGCGGGCCGCGTCGTGGCCCGGGCGCTGGCGGCCGCGCAGGACAAGGCCGCGCCCGGCGTGACGCCCCGCGAACTGGACCGGGTCGCGCGGGACGTGCTCGCGGAGGCGGGGGCGGGGTCACCGTTCCTGGGCTACCGCCCGGACTGGGCTCCGGTGCCGTTCCCGGCGGTCCTGTGCGTGTCGGTGAACGACGCGATCGTGCACGGCATCCCCGACGGGCGGCCGCTGGCCGACGGGGACCTCGTGAGCGTGGACTGCGGGGCGCTCCTGAACGGCTGGGCGGGCGACGCGGCGGTGAGCTTCACCGTCGGCACGCCCCGCCCCGAGGACACGCGGCTCATCGACACCGCGCGGGAGGCCCTGACGGCGGGCATCGCGGCGGCGGTGGTCGGCAACCGGATCGGCGACATCGCGCACGCGATCGGCCGCGTCTGCCGGGCCGCCGGCTACGGCGTCCCGGACGGCTTCGGCGGCCACGGCATCGGCCGGACGATGCACGAGGACCCGGGCGTCCCCAACGAGGGCCGCCCGGGGCGCGGCGTACGGCTGCGGCACGGCATGGTCCTGGCCATCGAACCGATGCTCGTCGGCGGCGGCACGGACGACTGGGTCACCGCCGGCGACGGCTGGACCGTGCGCACCCTGGACGGCAGCCGCGCCGCCCACACCGAGCACACGGTCGCCGTCACCGACGACGGCCCGCGCATTCTCACGGCGCTCTAGGTCCCGTCCGGCGGCCCCGGGTCCGCCGGACGGACCCTGGCGGCGGCGTCAGCCCGCCGGACTGGCCCTGGTGGCGTCGCGTACCGCCGGCCGGACCCCGTCCCGGGGCTTCGTCAGCCCGCCGGACGGACGACCATCGCCGAGCCGCCGCCCCGGCGGACGGTCTCGGCCGCCGCGAGCCAGCGGCCGTCGGGGAGCCGCTGGACCCCGGTGGCGGCGCCGATCTCCGCGTTCTGCCGGAACCCGTGCCCGCGCGCCTCCAGTTCGGCCCGCAACGGGCTGTTCCACAGCGCCGGTTCGAGTTCCGTGGTGGCCTGGTTGCGCTGGCTGGCGCGCGGGGCGGCGATGGCGTCGACGAGCGGCAGCCCGCGGTCGACGACACCGGTCAGCGTCTGCAGCACCGTCGTGATGATCGTCGCGCCGCCGGGCGAGCCGAGCGCGAGCACCGGCCGGTCATGGGCGTCCAGCACGATCGTCGGCGACATGGACGACCGCGGCCGCTTGGCCGGGCCCGGCAGGTTCGGGTCGTGGACCGCCGGGTTCGCCGGGGCGAAGGAGAAGTCCGTCAGCTCGTTGTTGAGCAGGAAGCCCCGCCCGGGAACGGTGATCCCGCTGCCGCCGGTCGACTCGATGGTCAGCGTGTACGCGACGACGTTGCCCCACCGGTCGGCGGTCGTCAGATGCGTGGTGTTCTCGCCCTCGTACGTCGTCGGAGCCGCCGCCCCGGCCGTCGCGCAGGGCTGCGGGTTCCGCGGGTCGCCGGGGGCGAGCGGGCTGGTGAGCGCCGTGTCGTCGCGGATCAGGCAGGCCCGGGAGTCCGCGAACCGCTGCGACAGCAGCTCCTTCACGGGCACGTCCTCGAAGGCCGGGTCGCCGACCCACCGGCCCCGGTCCGCGAACGCGATCCGGCTGGCCTCGACGAACCGGTGCAGGTAGTCCGCCTGCGTCGCCCGGGCGAGGTCGGTGCCCTCCAGGATGTTCAGCGCCTCTCCCACGGTGGTGCCGCCGGAGGACGCCGGGCCCATCCCGTACACGTCGAGCCCCCGGTACTCCGTCTTCGTCGGCTTCCGCCACTCGGTGGTGTACCGCGCGAGGTCCCGCTCGGTCAGGTCGCCGGAGCGCACCTTCCGCGCGGCGCCCTCCCGCACCGGGGGCTGCCGGACGGTGTTCACGATGTCGCGCGCCAGCGGGCCCCGGTACAGCGCGCCGACGCCCTCGCGCCGCAGGGTCCGGTAGGTACGCGCCAGGTCCGGGTTCTTGAACACCGAGCCCACCGCGGGGAGCTGACCGCCGGGCAGGAACAGGTCCGAGGAGGCCGGGAAGTCCCGGAACCGGGCCTCGTTGGCCGCCGTCTGCGCCCGGAACGTCGCGTCCACGGTGAAGCCGTCCCGCGCCAGCCGCTCGGCCGGTTCGAGCAGCCGGGACAGCGGCTTGGTGCCCCAGGCGTCGAGAGCGGTGCTCCAGGTGGCCGGGGTGCCGGGCGTGCCCACGCCGCGGCCGCTGGTCATGGCCTCCTCGAACGGGATGGGCGCGCCGTTCTCCAGGAAGAGCGAGGAGTCGGCGGAGGCGGGGGCGGTCTCACGGCCGTCGATCGTGTGCACCCTGCGGCTCTTCGCGTCGTAGTAGACGAGGAAGCCGCCGCCCCCGATGCCGGCGGAGTACGGCTCGGTGACGCCGAGCGCCGCCGCCACCGCCACCGCCGCGTCCACGGCGTTGCCGCCCCGGCGCAGCACCTCGATGCCGGCCGCCGAGGCGTCGGCGTCGACACTGGCGACCGCTCCCCCGTACCCGGCGGCGACCGGGACCTTCACCGGGGACGCGGGCTCCGTCGGCGGCGCGGCCGCCCCGACCGACAGGACCGTGCCGGCGACGGCCAGTACCGAGACGTACCGTGCTGCGGAGCGACGCATGCGTACCTCCAGTCAACGAACGTCCGCGCAGCGTAACTTGATCCGCCCTCCCCGGTCAGGACCGCGACACTGCGCGCCGCGTACGCGCCCTCGAACACCGGTGCGTTCCCCCGCTACCATCCCGGGCCATGAACGAAGACCTGCGCAACGTCGTGCTCGGCGTGCTGGCCACCGGAGTCAGCGGCTCGCTCGGCTGGCTGGCCCGCACCTATCTGTGGCGCCGCAAGCTCCGTCGGAAGCAGGCCTTCTTCGGGCTCCCCGGGGGGTCCGAGTGCCTGCTGGTGGTGAACCGCAAGGCCGGCAGCGACAAGGCGGTGCACGCCGTCGACGTGTCCGCGCTGCTCGAACTCTCCGCGCTGATCAAGGACTGCGGGGCGCGGCCCCGCATCGTCCAGCACGACACGGCCCGTCAGGGTCTGGGCGAGGTGGCGGAATTCTGCATCGGCGGGCCCTACTCGAACCGCCGCATGGCCGCGCATCTGTCGAATCTGCTGCCGGGGCTCACGGTGCGCGTGGAGTCGGAGCCGCTGGAGGACCGGGCCATGTTCACGCTCGGCACCGACACCTACCGCCCGGTGTGGGGCGTCACCGAGTACGTCGTCCTCGCCCGGCTGACGGGCGGCGAGGGAGGGCGGCCGGTGTTCCTGCTCTGCGGCCAGTCGGCGGTCACCAACCAGGCCGCGGCCCGGCACCTCGCCCGGAACCACCGCGCACTGGCGCGCAAGCACGGCGCCGACGGCTCGTTCGTGCTGCTGCTGAAGGTCGTCAACTCGGACGCCTACGGCCCCGATGTCGTCGAACTCGTCGCCGACATCACGCGCGAGGCCCGCACCGCTCCAGTCGCAGCGGCAGCGACTTGATCCCGTTGATGAAGTTGGAGACCAGCCGCCGGGGCGGTCCCGCGGGCGCGAGGCCGGGCAGGGCCGCGCGGGCCTCCTCGTAGAGCACGCGCAGCTGGAGCCGGGCGAAGTGCGCGCCGAGGCAGACGTGGGGGCCGTCGCCGAAGGAGACGTGCGGGTTCGGGGCGCGGCCGAGGTCGAGCCGGTGCGGGTCGGCGAAGACGCGCTCGTCGTAGTTGGCGGAGGCGTGGAAGACGACGACCTTCCGGCCGGCGGGGACCGGCACGCCCGCGAGGTCGGTGGCGCGGGTCGCGGTGCGGCGGAAGGACAGTACGGGCGGGTGCCAGCGCAGCAGTTCGTCCACGGCGGTGTCCGTGCCGACCTCGCCCTCCCACAGCCGCCGCTGCTGCTCGGGGTGTTCGGCCAGGGCGAGCAGGCCGCCGGGGGCGGCGCTGCGGACCGTGTCGTTGCCGGCGACGGTGAGGAGGAAGAAGAACATCTCCAACTCGGCGTCCTGCAGCGGCGAATGGGCGAGCACGGTCATGATGTCGTCGCCGGGGCGGTCCCGTTTGCGTGCGGCGAGCTGCTGCGCGTACGCGAACATCTCCGCGAGCATCGCGGGCGAGCGGGGGTTCACCGGCCGGCCCTCCGCGTCGAGGGCGGGTGGTTCGTCGGGGTCCTGGTAGGCGATGACGCGCTCGGTCCACTCCAGGAGCAGTCCGCGGTCGCTCGCCGGGACGCCCAGCAGGTCGGTGAGGTTGAGCAGGGCGTAGTCGTCGGTGACGGTCCGGACGAGGTCGGTCTCGGGGCCGGACTCGCGGGCGGCGGCGAGGAGTTCCTTGGCGCGGGCCCGTGCCGTCGCCTCGAAGCGCTCGATCCGGCCGGGCGTGAAGGCCCGGCTGACGAGCCGGCGCAGCCGGCCGTGGTGCGGCGGGTCCTGATTGAGCATCATGCGGCGGATGAACGGCAGGTCCGCCGGGTCGGGGTCGCGGATCTGGGTGGCTCCGAGGTGCGAGGAGTAGGCGGCGGCGTCCTTGAGGACGCGGACGACGTCGGCGTGTCGCGTCACGGCGAGGAACCCGGGCCCCGCGGGCCAGCCGAGCACCTCGTACTCCTCCTGCGGCGCGACGGGCCACCGGTCGCGCAGGGCGCGGAAGCGGTCGTGCGGGAGACCGGCGGCGTAGATCCGCGGGTCGAAGACGTCGGGCAGGGCCTCGCTCGTGTTCTCCACCGCCCCGCTCCGCCTCGGCGACAAGGGTGAAAGCACGTCCATCATGACAGGTCAGCGGCGTTTTTCGTAGGACGGAACGCACAGTTCGCGAGCCTTGTCCGGTGTACCCGCCGACTCCCAGAATCTCCGTCGTGCCCGACACGGAGATCGTCGTGCACGACACGGAGAACAGGGGGGACATGGGAGACATCGACCACGACACGGTGCTGCGGGCAAGGGTGTTCCTGCTGGGGTCCGGCCGCCTGGACCTGCTGGGCGTGCTCAACGCGTACCGCGTCCTGGCGGAGGCGAGCCCGAAGGCGTACCGGCCGAAGCTCGTCAGCCACTTGCTGGGCTTGAGGTTCAAGGACCGGAGGCCGCAGGCGGTTCTTCCGCTCGCCGCCGAGGCGGTGGAGGCCGCGCGGAGGATCGAGCCGGACGACCCGGCCCGGGAGCGGTTGCTGTACGAGGCCCTGAACATCTACCAGGAGGCTCTGCGCGGCCTCGGTCTCCGGGCGGAAGGACGTGTGGCCTGTGAGGAGTTGGCCGAGGTCGGCGGCTTCACGCAGCTCGCGGCCGTTCTCAGCGAGGAGGGCAGGTTCGCGGAGGCCGTGGAGCTCGACCGGAGGGCGGCCGGGGAGGCGGAGATCGAGGAACCCTTCTTCTGGCGCATGGTGGCGTGGGCGGCGGACCTGGAGGCGGCGGGGCTGCACGAGGAGGCCGTGGACGTCCTCGGGGAGCTGATGACCCGGCAGGACGCCCCGCCGGCCGTCCCCGTGTGGGTACGAGTGCAGCGCTCACGGCTGTGGGAGGCCGCCGGCCGAGGGGCGGAAGCCGCGACGGCCCGGAAGGAGGCCATGACGGAACTGGAAGCGCTGGCGAAGGCCGACGAACAGGAGAAGTTCTACGTCTGGGAGAGGTGGGCCTGCCTCTTCCTCATGTCGGTGCGGGCGGACGAACCCGCCCCCACCCCGCAGTCCCCGATGCCGCCGTTCGGCCGTCACCGGGGCTGGTCGGGCGAGGTGGAGCGGGCCTACGCCGAGGCGCTGCCGGGGCTCGAAGCGACGGCGGCCCGGCTGCGCGAGGCCGGTCGGCCTGCCGAACTGGTGGACCTGCACCGGAGGATCACCGCCCGCGTCGTGCGACGGGAGAGGCATCAGCACCGGACACCCGCCGCACTGCTCGGGCCGCACTTCGACGAGGGCGTCGAGCTGGCGCGCCGCCTGACCGACGACGCTCCGCGCCTGTCCCGCGCGCTGACGGACCGCGCCGCGTTCCTCGTCGCGGCGGGCGCCCACGCGGCGGCGCACGACGACCTCGCCGAGGCCGTCGCCCTGCTCGACGCGCGGTGAGCGTCGTTCCGCCAATCGTTACCCATGCGTAACTTACCGACCAGTTACCTCGGGTAAGTCCTGACGCTTACCGTCGGGTCACTTCACACTGCCCCCCACCCCAGTGAGGAGTGACCCGTGCGTCACACCGCCCTGTCCCTCGCCGTCTCGGCGGCGCTCGTCGCCGGGACGGCCCTCGGGCTCGCGCCCGCCGCCCACGCGGACTCCGCCGGATCCGTGCGCTTCGTCGACATCGCCGGCGACGGCGGCACCGTGCTCAAGGCCAACGTCGTCACCCCGGCGGGCGCCGCCGCCGGCGCGCGCCATCCCGTGATCGTGCTGCCCACCAGCTGGGCCATGCCCCAGATCGAGTACCTGGCACAGGCCCAGAAGCTCGCCGACTCCGGTTACGTCGTGGTCAGTTACAACTCGCGCGGCTTCTGGCAGTCCGGCGGGGAGATCGAGACCGCCGGGCCGAAGGACGTCGCCGACGCCTCGCTGGTCATCGACTGGGCCCTCGCCCACACGCCCGCCGACCCCGACCGGGTCGGCATGGCCGGCGTCTCGTACGGGGCGGGCATCGGGCTGCTGACCGCCGCGCACGACAAGCGGGTGAAGGCCGTGGCCGCGCTCAGCGGCTGGGCGGACCTCATCGACTCCATCTACAGCGGCCGCACCCAGCACCTCCAGGCCGCCGGCCTCCTCGGCGGCGCCGGCTATCTCACCGGCCGTCCCGGCCCCGAACTCCAGCAGGTGCTCGAGGACTTCCTCTCGTCCAACCTGGACAAGGAGGACGAGATGATCGCCTGGGGGCGCAAGCGCTCCGCCGCCACGTACCTCGACGCGCTCAACGCCAACCGCCCCGCGATCATGCTCGGCAACGCCTGGGGCGACTCGATCTTCCCGCCCAACCAGTTCGCGAGCTTCTACGAGCGGCTGACCGGACCCAAGCGCCTGGAGTTCCGCCCGGGCGACCACGCCACCGCCGAGGCCACCGGACTGCTCGGGCTGCCGAACGACACGTGGACCAGCGCCCACCGCTGGTTCGACCGGTACCTCAAGGGCGTCGACAACGGCATCGACCGCGAGCAGCCCGTCCGGCTCAAGCCGCGCTCCGGCGCCCCGTACGAGGGCTACCCGGACTGGAAGTCCGTCCACGCGAACCAGCGGAAGTTCGCCCTCGGGGACTCCGAGCACCTGTGGGCCAACGTCGACTCGGGCGCCAACGGCGGCGTGGTGATGCTCTCCAGCCTGCTCGACCAGTTCTTCCAGGCCCCGCCCGTCGCCTCGATACCGCTCCTCCCCCGCTCGTTCGCGGCGGTGTGGCAGTCGGAGCGGTCCGACGCGCCGCAGCGGGTGCGCGGCACGGCACGGCTGCACACCACGGTCACCCCGACCAGGTCGAGCGGCACCTTCGTGGCGTACCTGTACGACGTGGGCCCGCTCGGCGTCGGCAAGCTCGTGACGCACGCCCCGTACACCTTCCACGGGAAGACTCCGGGCACGGCGTTCCCCGTCGACCTCGACCTGTTCTCCACGGCGTACGACGTGCCGGCCGGGCACCGGCTGGCGCTGGTCGTGGACACCGTCGACCCGCTCTACATCGAGCACAACCCGGCCGGCGCGCAGCTGACCTTCTCCTCCCCGCCGGCCGACCCCTCGTACGTGTCGGTCCCGCTGCGGAAGGAGTGATCACCGGCTGCGGCCGGACGGGTCGGGCTCCTCACTGAAGTACGTGGCTCGGACGTACCCGGCTCGTGCGAGCATGCGGAGGCTCCGTGGGCCCCCGGGGAACCACCCCGGGGGCCACGGGCGCCGTCTTCGTCCCCCTGTTCCGCGCGGAGGCGTGCTCCACGCTGTCGCGTCAGCGCAAACTTTCCACGGCACAACGGGACTTAAGGGACGACACGCATAAGAACGGCATAAGCCGTATTTACTGCAAAGGAGTGGCCCGTCGGCCCCGGCACGGGCTCAGCCCTCGGCGGCCTCCGCGTACATCTGCGAGAGCTCGGGCGAACCGGTCAGCGCCCAGTCCAGGCCCGCCTCCACCACGTTGATCTCCCGGCCCGAGGCGAGCCGCACCACCGGCCGGCCGCCGGGCCACACGCCCCAGGCCGCGCCCGGCACGCTGCGCACGAGCACCGTGCCGAGGTACAGGCCGGCGTCGTTGCCGATCCAGGGCAGCTCCTCCGGATCGTCGCGCCAGCGCGGCGGCAGCTGGTCGAGGAGTTCCAGGGAGCGCGGCGAGTCGTCGAGCACCACCCCGGCCTGCGCGACGCGGGCGCGCAGCAGCTCGCATTCGGCGAACAGTTCCGCCACCCCGTCGGGGTCGCGGGCGAACGCGGAGGCGAGCGAGTCGTCCCGCTCCTCTCCGTGCCGACGGCGCCAGGCGTCAAGGAAGGGGATCCGCATCACTCCAGAGTCGCACCCCGGGGCCGCGCGCACCACAGGGCGCGCGGGCCCCGGCGGGGCGGAGCGATCACGCCGGGCGGACGTCAAGGTCGACGACGACCGGGGCGTGGTCGGAGGCGCCCTTGCCCTTGCGCTCCTCGCGGTCGACGTAGCTGTCCTTCACCGCGTCCGCGAACGCCTTGTTGCCGTACACCAGGTCGATGCGCATGCCCCGGTTCTTGGGGAAGCAGAGCTGGCGGTAGTCCCAGTACGTGAACGGGTGCTCGTACTTGAGCGGGCGCGGGACCACGTCGCTCAGGCCCGCCTCGCGCAGTCCGGCGAGCGCGGCGCGCTCGGGCTCGGTGACGTGCGTGGCGCCCTCGAACAGGGAGATGTCCCAGACGTCGTCGTCGGTGGGGGCGATGTTGTAGTCGCCGAGCACCGCGAACGGGCGGTCGCCCGCGGCGTCCTCGGCGACCGCGGCCTTCAGCGCCTCCAGCCAGCGCAGCTTGTACGCGTAGTGCTCGTGCGCGACCTCGCGGCCGTTCGGCACGTACACCGACCAGACGCGGACCGGGCCGCAGGTGGCGGAGATCGCCCGCGGCTCCTGCAGGCCGTCGTACTCCGGCCCGCCGGGCAGGCCGGTGACGACGTCCTCCAGGCCGACCCGGGACAGCAGCGCGACGCCGTTCCACCGGCCGGTGGCGTTGACCACGGACTCGTAGCCCAGCTCGCGGAGCTGCTCGGCGGGGAACTGCTCGGCGGTGCACTTGGTCTCCTGGATGCACAGCACGTCCGTGCCGGAGCTCTCCAGCCAGGCGAGCAGCCGGGGCAGGCGGGCGGTGATCGAGTTGACGTTCCAGGTGGCGATGCGCATGAGCGCAAGCCTAACGGCGGGGTGTGACAACCGGCCGGGTGCGGCGGCCGCCACGCTCACGGCCCGGCGGTCCGCGAACCCACGGCCCGGCGGTCCGCGCGGTCACGGTCGCCGGTCGCCGCGCTCACAGCTCGACGGACTGCCCGGGGGTGAGGCGGTCGTGCGCGGCGCCGCCGAGGCCGCCGATCTGCCGGTCGTAGATCGGCCGGGCGAGGTCGCTCAGCAGGGCGTCGTGCACGTCGTACGCCCGCCGCGGCTTGAGTTCCCGCACGTAGTCGATCACCTCGGAGATCTTGCTCCAGGGCGCCATCACCGGCAGCAGCAGCGTGTCCACCGGCTGCCCGGGGACGGTCAGCGCGTCGCCGGGGTGGAAGACCGCCCCGTCGACGAGGTAGCCGACGTTGGTGATCCGCGGGATGTCCGGGTGGATCACCGCGTGCAGCTCGCCGTGCACCTGCACGTCGAAGCCGGCCGCACGGAACGTGTCGCCGTCGCCGACGGTGTGCACGCGGCCGGGGAAGGCGGCGGAGAGCCGTTCGGCGACGCTGCGCAGCGTCCAGATCTCCGCCGCCGGGTTGGCCTCCAGGCCCGCCCGCAGCCGGCCCTCGTCGAAGTGGTCCGGGTGCTCGTGGGTGACGAGCAGGACGTCCGCGCCGAGGGCGGAGTCCTCCTCGCTGAAGCCGCCCGGGTCGATGACGAGCGTCCGCCCGTCCTTCTCCAGACGGACGCAGGCGTGCGACATCTTCGTCAGCTTCACGGGACTCCACCTCACGACGACGCGGCCTCGGGCCAAGATCGCTCCCAGCCTACGCCCGGGGCGTGGTCTCCTCCCGGACGACCTCCTGCACCACGCGCAGCGCCGCGTTGGCGGCGGGCAGCCCGCAGTACACCGCGGCGTGGATGAGGATCTCCTTGAGCTCGTCGGGCGTCAGGCCGTTGCGCAGCGCGGCCCGGGTGTGTCCGGTGAGCTCGTCGAGGTGGCCGCCGGCGATCAGGGCGGTGAGGGTGATCGCGCTGCGGGTGCGGCGGTCCAGGCCCTCGCGGGACCACACCTCGCCCCAGGCGTAGCGGGTCACCAGGTCCTGGAAGTCGGCGGCGAAGGCGGCGCCTTCGTCGAGGACCCGGTCGACGTGCGCGTCGCCGAGCACCTCGCGGCGCAGCTTGAGCCCGGTGTCGTACGGGTCCGGGCGCACCGGGCCGGCGGTCTCGGCGGCCGGGCCCTCGGCCGCCGCGGCGTCGCCGGGGGCGGCCGGCGCCGGGACGGCGACCACGGCGACGGGGGCGACGGGGGCGACGGGCAGGGCGGTGAGGGTGTCGAAGGCCGTGCCGGTGAAGTGCTGCACCAGCAGGTCGGTGACCGCGGCGGGCTGTTCGACGGGCGCGAGGTGGGAGGCGCCGGGCACGACGGCGAGCCGGGCGTCGGCGATCCCGGCGACCAGGGTGCGGGCCTCGGCGGGTCCGGTGACCTGGTCCTCGGAGCCGACGAGGACGAGCGCGGGGACGGCGATGCTGCCGAGCGCCTCGCGGACGTCGAAGGCGGCGAGGGCCTCGCAGGCGGCGATGTAGCAGGCGGTGTCGGTGGTGCGGACCATCTGCACGGACCATTCGACGATGGCCGGCTGGGCTCCGGCGAAGCCGGGCGTGAACCACTGCTCGGGCGCGGAGCGGGCCATCGGCTCGAGGCCGTGGGTGCGCACGATCACGCCGCGCTGGCGGAACTCGTCCGCGGTGCCGAACCGGGGCGAGGCGGAGACGAGCGCCAGCGAGGCGACCCGGTGCGGGGCGCGCAGCGCGAGGTCGAGGCCGATCGCGCCGCCGATGGAGCAGCCCACGTAGCCGAAGCGCTGGATGCCCAGCTCGTCGAGGGTGGCGAGCAGCCGGTCGCCGAGTTCGGCGACCGAGGAGGCGGGGACGGCGGGCGCGCCGCCGTGGCCGGGCAGGTCGAAGCGGACGATCCGCCACTGGGCGGCGAGTTCGGGGACCTGACGGTCCCACATGTGCCAGGTGGTGCCCAGGGAGGGCCCCATGATCAGGACTGGTGCGTCGTCCGGCCCGTCGACGCGGTATTGCAGGGTGTTCGTCGGTGTCTCACTCACGCCCTGCACGCTCTCACATCCGCCCCGCGACCGGGAGCGACGCCCGGGTCGCGGTGGGGCTCCGTGCTCGGCGGCCCGGACGTCGCGGGTCACTTCCTGGGATTCGGATCCCGGAAGCGGCCGAACGCCTTCGTGAAGAGGGCCAGGGGCGAGGCGTCCCCCCTGGCGGGCTCAGGGACGGTCGGCCGGGGCGTGCCGTCGCCGCCGGTCGCCTCGGCGAGCGCGGCCAGCGCCGACTCCGCGGCCTCCCGGTACAGGTCGCAGGATCTCGTCATGGCTTCGAGCGCCGTGGCGTACTGGGTGACCATGGCCTGCGCGTGGACCAGTTCCTCGTCCCGCGTGAGCAGGTGCCAGCCTCGGCGCAAGCGCGCCAGGGCCTGCTCGGCGCCGTCCGGCATCGGCTGCGGCAGGGAGGCGAACTCCACGATCTTCCCGAGGAGTTCGGTCGGCTCCGTGCCGTCGAGGAACACGTTGGTCACCGTGAAACGGTCCGCGTCGGCCGGAGCGGGCGGCACCGTGGGCAGGACGACGGCACCGCCGCGCGGCAGCCCCACGCCCAGCTCCCGCTTCAGCGCGAAGTCGGCGACCTGCACCTGCTCCGGTGCGGCCCGGTGCTCGACCACCCGGTGCCGCAGGCTCGGCGGCAGGAACGCCGTGACCGGCTGCCGCCCCCGCGCGTCCGGCGTCATCGCCTCGTGGACCACGACATGGACGAGCCAGCTCTCCCGGGCGCAGTCCCGCAGCCGGCGGCGCAACTCGCCGTCGTCCTTGGGCAGGTGATTCGTCGTCCGCAGCCGCACACCCGGCACCGTCTCGTGGTCCCAGGCGATCCGGTCGCTGTCCGGCCAGAACATGGTGGCGGGCGAGGGCCAGCGCGCGTCCCACGCGCGCTCCGCCTCGGCGGCGAGGACCCAGGTGACGCCCTCGCCCGCCTTGCGGCGGGACTCCGGGTCGTACGTGGTGAGCTGGGCGCGCACCGTGACGTCGTCGGCCACGCGCCAGCGGGCCTCGAAGAGGCGGCGGGCGGACGGGCCGGGGTCGGCGGCCTCGTCCCGGGGGTACAGGGCGGTGGAGCGGGCCGCCTCGACGGGGTCGAGTTCCAGGAAGTCGTCGAGCACCCCGGCCGCCTTGAGGGCGATCAGGTTGCGCCGCAGGTCCTGCTCGGGCTCGGGACCGAGGTGGCGTCCGCGTACGAGCCACGCGGTGTCGGGGACGGTGGTCGGTGCAGTGCTGTTCTTGGCCATGGAATCGTTCTGTGAGTGAGCGAGGCCCGACCAGTATGGTCTCCGAACCCGGCGGACGTCAGGGGGCGGTGGTGGAGACCACGTACACGCGGGGCGCCGCCGGGTCCGTCAGGTCGATGGTGATGTCCTGGTCGGGCCGGGGGTCGGGGCGCTCCACGTAGGTGCTGGTCCAGTCGTGGTCCTCGACGAAGCGCCAGCCGGCGATGCCCGCGTCGCGGTCGGTGATGCCGACCTCGCCGTCGCGCAGGTCGGAGCGGCTGGAGCCGACCTTCAGCAGGAACTCGTCGAGCCGGCCGGCGGTGGTGGTGAACTGCACGTAGAGCCGGCTGGACTTCCAGTTGCTGGTCTCGTAGTAGGCGACGTCCTTGGCGCCGCGCGGGATCGGGACCTCGAAGATGCGGCGCTTCATCTGGGAGGGCCAGCTGTCCCGCAGCCCCTGCGAGGAGGACTCGCGCTCCTTGTCGCGGCCGCTGCTGCGGCTCTGCTCCGCGGCGATCACCAGGTAGCCGGCGGGGACGCCGATGAGCAGCACGATGACGAGCGCGGTGAGGAAGCGCCGGCGCAGCATGTGCCCGCGGGTCTCCGGGGGCCGGGGCTTCTCCTCGCGGGGCGTGGACGGGGGCGGGACGGTGACGGTCATGCGGGGGGTTCCTGGGAGGTGCGGGACGGGCGGCCGTTGCCGCCGGTGCGGAGGGCCTGGGCGTAGCGCTCGTACCGTTCGTGCCGCTCGACGCGGCGGCGGTTGGCGCGCCGGAAGCGGCGGGCGACGAGCCGGGCGAGGTCGGCGGCTCCGACCATACCGGCCTCGGGGCCGAGCTGGGCCTTGGCGATCCGGGCCTCGGGGCGGTAGCCGCGGCCGGTGAGGTGGCGGCGGAAGGCGTCCCGGGCGGGGCCGATGAGCAGGTCGTCGGCGGCGCTGACGCCGCCGCCGATGACGAAGCAGGACGGGTCGAGGGCGGCGGCGAGGTTGGCGATGCCGACGCCGAGCCACTGGCCGATGTCCTGGAGCAGTTCGACGCACATGGCGTCGCCCTCGCGGGCGAGCTCGGTGATCAGCGGGCCGGTGATGTCCGGGACGTTGCCCTTGACCCGCTCGATGAGGCCGTGGGCGACCGGGGAGTCCGCGGCGGCCAGCTCGCGGGCCTCGCGGACCAGCGCGTTGCCGGAGCTGTACTGCTCCCAGCAGCCGCGGTTGCCGCAGGGGCAGCGGTGTCCGCCGGGCACGACCTGCATGTGGCCGAACTCTCCGGCGACGCCGTACTTGCCGCGCTTGACCCGGCCGTCCTCCAGGATCGCGCCGCCGATGCCGGTGCCGAGCGTGATCATGACGAGGTGGTCCTCGCCGCGGCCGGCTCCGAAGCGCCATTCGGCCCAGGCGGCGGTGTTGGCGTCGTTGTCGACCATGACGGGCACGGCGAGCCGGTCCTGCAGGGCGTCCCGCAGGGGCTCGTTCCGCCAGGCCAGGTGGGGGGCGAAGAGCACCCGGGCGCGGTCGGCGTCGACCCAGCCGGCCGCGCCGATGCCGACGGCGTGCACGTCGTGCCGGTCGGAGAGGTCGAGGACGAGCTCGGTGATGGTGTCCTCGACGACCTTGGCGCTCTTGGACTTGTCGGGCGTCTCGGTCTTGATCTTCTCGAGGATGTTGCCGTCCGCGTCGACGACTCCGGCCATCACCTTCGTGCCGCCGATGTCGATGCCGACGGTGGGTACGCGGGGTGCGCTGAGGTGCGAGCGCCGCTCACGGGTGCCGACGGTCCTCAGCACGCCGGCTCGTGCGGCGCCGCCGGGAGCGGGTTCGCGGTACGTACTCATCGGTTCGATTCTGCCAGGTGCGGTGTCAAGGGCTCATGAGGACGCGGAGCGCTCCAGTTCGTGGCGGAGGTCGTCCAGCTCGCTGCCGCCGGCCATCTGCCGGGTCAGCTCGTCGAGGGTGACGGAGTCGCGGGTGTGGCTCGCGACCATGGCGCCCCGCTTGAGCAGGACGAACCGGTCGCCGACGAGGTGGGCGTGGTGCGGGTTGTGCGTGATGAGGACCACGCCGAGGCCGGCGTCGCGGGCGGCGGCCACGTACTTCAGGACGACGCCGGACTGCTTGACGCCGAGGGCGGCGGTCGGTTCGTCGAGGACGAGGACCTTGGCGCCGAAGTACACGGCGCGGGCGATGGCGACGCACTGCCGTTCGCCGCCGGACAGGGTGCCGATGGGCTGGTCGACGTCGCGCAGGTCGATGCCCATGCGCAGCAGCTCGGCGCGGGTGGTGGAGCGCATCCGCTCGACGTCGAGCCGCTTGAAGGGGCCCTTGCCCACCGTGGGCTCGGAGCCGAGGAAGAAGTTGCGCCAGACCGGCATGAGGGGGACGACGGCGAGGTCCTGGTAGACGGTGGCGATGCCGCGGTCGAGGGCCTCGCGCGGGGTGGCGAGAGACACGTCCTCGCCCTCGATCCGGAAGGCGCCGGCATCGTGCCGGTGGAGGCCCGCGACGATCTTGATGAGGGTGGACTTGCCGGCGCCGTTGTCGCCGAGGACGCAGGAGACCTCGCCCGCGTGCACCCGCAGGGAGACGCCTTCGAGGGCGCGGATGTTGCCGTAGTACTTGCTGACCCCGTCGAGCTCGACGAGCGGGGCGGTGGTGGTCGCGTCGGCGGTCGTCACTTCGTGGCCTCCACCCTCTTGCGGATCCAGGCGTTCAGGAGGGTCGCGAGCAGCAGCATCGCGCCGAGGAAGAACTTGAACCAGTCGGGGTTCCATTCGGCGTAGACGATGCCCTTGCTGGTCATGCCGAAGATGAGCGCGCCGACGGCCGAGCCGATCGCGGAGCCGTACCCGCCGGTGATCAGGCAGCCGCCGATGACGGCGGCGATGATGTAGATCAGCTCGTTGCCGACGCCCTCGCCGGACTGCACGACGTCGAACGAGAACAGCAGGTGCTGGCCGGAGATCCAGGCGCAGAACGCGACGCCGAGGTACAGGCCGGTCTTGGTCCGGCGGACGGGGACGCCGACCGCGCGGGCGGCGTCCGCGCCGCCGCCGACCGCGAAGATCCAGTTGCCGAAGCGGGTGCGCAGCAGGATCCAGGTGGCGAGGGCGACCAGGCCGAACCACCACAGGACGGTGACCTTGAGGTCCACGCCGCCGACGGTGAACGTGGAGGCGAACAGGGCCCTGGCGGAGGGGAAGCCCTCCATGTCGGCGATGGTCTTGGTGGAGACGGTGCCGCTGATGAGCTTGGTGAGGCCGAGGTTCAGCCCGGTCAGCATCAGGAAGGTGCCGAGCGTGATGATGAAGCTGGGCAGCCCGGTCCGGGTCAGCATGAAGCCGTTGAAGGCGCCGACCGCGAGGGTGACCAGCAGGGAGACGCCGACGCCGACCCAGACGTTGGCGGTCATCTGGTAGCTGACCATCGAGGAGACCAGGGCGGAGCTGGTCACCAGGACGCCGGCGGACAGGTCGAACTCGCCGCCGATCATCAGCAGCGCGACGGGCACGGCCATGATCCCGAGGGTGGAGGCCGCGTAGAGCACCGTGCCGAGGCCGGCGGGGCGCAGGAAGCCGTCGGCGAGCAGGGCGAAGAAGACGAAGACGGCGAGCGCGCCGACCAGCGAGCCGAGCTCGGGCCGGGCGAGCAGCTTCTTCAGCGGCGACGTGCGCAGCAGCCGCTCGTCGACGTGGTCGAGGTCGTCGGCGGGGGCGGTGGTGCTCATCGGGTGCCCCGCTCGGTGTAGTCGAGGAGGGCCGCGGCGTCGTCCCGGGTGACGATCTGGGGGCCGGTGAGGACGGGCTTGCCGCCGCCGAGGACGTCGGCGTTGTAGCGGTACAGCCAGAGCAGGTCGACGGCCTCGTAGCCCTGGAGGTAGGGCTGCTGGTCGACGGCGAAGCCGAGGGTGCCGGACCGCAGGCCGGTGGCGACCTTGGGGTTGAGGTCGAAGGTGTCGATCTCGGCCTTGCTGCCGGCGGTCCTCTTCGCCTGGACGGCGGCGTCGGCGAAGGGCGCGCCGAGGGTGACGACGGCGTCGAGCGCCGGGTCGGCCTGGAGCTTGGCCTCGATGGACGCCTGGACGTCGGGCATGTTGGTGCCGTCGACGTACAGGTTCTGCAGCTGGCCGCCGAAGGTCTTCTTCACTCCGGCGCAGCGCTGCTCGTGGCCGACGTTGCCCTGTTCGTGCAGGACGCACAGGGCCTTCTTCCGGCCGCGCCGGTCCAGTTCCTCGCCGACGGCCTCGCCGGCGACGGTCTCGTCCTGGCCGATGTGGCTGAGCGCGCCGTACGCCTTGGAGACCTCGGAGCCCGAGTTCACGGTGATCACGGGGATGCCGGCCTTGACGGCCCGCTCGACGGAGGCCTTCATGGCGTCGGGCTTGGCGAGGGTGACGATCAGTCCGTCGACCTTCTTGGCGACGTACGAGTCGACCAGCTGGGCCTGCTCCTTGCCCTCGTCGCTGTGGGCGTAGAGGAAGGTGATGTTGTCCTTGACCGCGGCCTGCTTGGCGCCGCTCTGGACGATGTCCCAGAAGGTGTCGCCGTCGCCGGAGTGGGTGACCATGGCGAAGGTCCAGCGGGGGGTGTCGACGGCGGCCCTGCCCTGGGCGGCGGCCTTGCGGGCGTCCTCGGCGCGTTTGCCGCCGGTGCTGCTGCAGGCCGTCAGTCCGGCCGCGAGCAGCGCGGCCGCCAGCACGGCGCCGACGGCGCGCGCTCCGGTCCGACCTGTCCTCGCCCCTGTCCGAGCCTTGGTCACGACGCGCGCCCTCCTGCTGTTCCACTGTCCTGCTTGTCCTGCTGTGTGCACTGCAGTATCGGTCATGCCGTTCCGGTTCTACGACTTTGACCAGGACCCGTCAATGAGGTTGTCAGAACATTCTGACCGGCTCCGCCGTGCCGTACGCCCGTCCTGCCGCTGTCCTACGGCCGCACCAGGAGCTGGAAGTCGAAGGAGTAGCGCGAGGCCCGGTAGACGTGCGCGCCGAACTCCACGGCCCGGCCCGTGTCGTCGTAGGTGGTGCGCTCCATGGTGAGCAGCGGCGCGCCCGGCCGCTCACCGAGCAGCTCCGCCTCGGCCTCCGTGGCGGCGCGCGCGCCGACGGTCTGCCGCGCGCTGTGCAGGGTGATGCCCGCGCCGCGCAGCAGCCGGTACAGGCCGGTGGCCCGCAGGACCTCGCCGTCCAGGTCGAGCAGACCGGCCGGCAGATGGTTGCGCAGCCGGGCCATCGGCTCGTCGTGGGCGCACCGCAGCCGCTCGACGTACCGCACGTCGCTGCCCTCGGGCACGCCCAGCGCGGCGGCGACCCGGGCGGAGGCGGGCTCGATCCGGTTGGCCAGGACGAGCGTGGCGGGGCGCTGGCCGGCCGCCTCCAGGTCGTCGTAGAGGCTGGTCAGCTCCAGGGGGCGCCTGACCTGGCTGTGCACCACCTGGGTGCCGACGCCGCGCCGGCGGACCAGCAGCCCCTTGTCGACCAGGCACTGGATGGCCTGGCGGACAGTGGGCCGGGAGAGGCCGAGCCGGGCCGCGAGCTCGATCTCGTTGCCGAGCAGACTGCCGGGCGTCAGCACGCCGGTCTCGATCGCCGCCTCCAGCTGCTGGGAGAGCTGGAAGTACAGGGGCACGGGGCTCGTCCGGTCCACCGCGAGGCGGAGCGGCTGCGGACCCGGCGCGGGCTGCTGCGTGGACACGGCAGGAGCGTAGTGCGCGGACATCATGACGGGAAGTCGTGAAGTCCGATTGTCCGGACAAACTCTTGACAGCCGGGTCGGGCGCCCGCACCTTGGGGCCATGCGCATCGGACTGATCGGGACGGGACGGATCGGAGCCTTCCACGCGGGTGTGCTGGCCCGGCACCCCGAGGTCGAGTCGCTGGTGGTGGCGGACGCGCTGCCCGTCCGGGCCGCCGAGGTCGCGGGCGCGCTGGGCGCGCAGGCCGCGCCGGACGTCGGGGCGCTGTTCGACCACGCCCTGGACGCGGCGGTCGTCGCCTCCGCCACCGCCTCGCACGCCGAGCTGATCGTCCGCGCCGCCGCGGCGGGGCTGCCGGTGTTCTGCGAGAAGCCGATCGCGCTGGACCTGCCCGGCACGCTGGCCGCGCTGCGCGCCGCGGAGGAGGCCGGCGTGGAGCTCCAGCTCGGGTTCATGCGCCGCTTCGACACGGGCTACCGCGCCGCCCGCGAGGCGGTGCGCTCCGGCCGGCTGGGCCGGCTGCACACCGTACGGGCGGTCACCTCCGACCCGGCGCCGCCGCCCGCCGCGTACCTTCCGCTGTCCGGCGGGCTGTACCGGGACTGCCTGGTGCACGACTTCGACATCCTGCGCTGGGTGACCGGCCGCGAGGTCGTCGAGGTGTACGCGACCGGCTCCGACGCCGGCCCCGCGATGTTCCGCGAGGCCGGCGACGTCAGCGCCGCGGCCGCCGTGCTGACCCTCGACGACGGCACCCTCGCCACCGCGACCGCCGGCCGCTGCAACGGCGCCGGGTACGACGTCCGGATGGAGCTGGCCGGCGAGCGGGACCAGATCGCCGTGGGCCTGGACGCGCGCACTCCGCTGAGCTCGGTCGAGCCGGAGGGCCCGCCGCCCGCCGAGAAACCCTGGTCCGGCTTCCTGGAGCGGTTCGCCCCCGCGTACGAGGCCGAACTGGACGCCTTCGTCCGGCTGGTGCGCGGCGAGGCGCCGAACCCCTGCGACGGCCGCGAGGCCCTCCAGGCGCTGCGGATCGCCGAGGCATGCGAGCGCTCACGGCGCGAGCGCCGGCCGGTGGCGCTGACGGAGGTGGCGGTCTAGGGGGTGTCCGACAGCGCAGCACCGCCGGGCGTCACCACCGGACCGGCAGGCGGCGGACGCCGCGGATCAGGACGCCCGGCAGCCACTCCCACTCCCCCGGCTCCGCGTCCAGCGCGAGCCGCGGGAACCGGTCGAGCAGGCTCCGCAGCGCGATCCCGGCCTCCAGGCGGGCCAGCGGCGCGCCCAGGCAGTAGTGGATGCCGTGTCCGAAGGCGAGGTGCCCGCGCGGGTCGCGGCGCACGTCGAAACGGTCCGGGTCGGCAAAGCGCTCCGGGTCGCGGTCGCCGGAGGCCAGAGAGACGAGGACCGGCTCGTACGCGGGGATCTCCGTGCCCCCGAGCGTCAGCGCCTCCCGGCTGAACCGGTACGTCGCCGTCTCCACCGGCCCGTCCCAGCGCAGCGTCTCCTCGACCACCCCGTCGAGCAGCGCCGGTTCGGCGCGGAAGGCGGCCAGCTGCTCGGGGTGGGTGAGCAGCGCCCGGACCGCGGTGGCGATGAGGTTGACGGTCGTCTCGTGCCCGGCGATCAGCAACAGGTAGGCGAGGCCGCGCAGTTCGGGCAGGGTGAGCCGGTCGCCGTCCTCGGCGCGGGCGGCGACCAGGGCCGAGAGCAGGTCGTCGGCGGGCCCCGACGCCCGCTTGGCCTCGATGAGTTCGTCGAGGTAGGAGGCGAGGCCGTGGACGGCCTCCGCCTCGGCTCCGGCGCCGCTCGGGGTGACGACCTCGTTGGACCAGCGGCGGAAGGTGTCGCGGTCCTCGGGCGGGATGCCCAGGAGTTCGCAGATGACGATGATCGGCAGCGGGAAGGCGAGGGCGTCGACGAGGTCGGCGCGGCCCGCGGGCGCCATGGCGTCGAGGAGTTCGTCGGTGAGCCGCTGGACGCGCGGGCGCAGCGCTTCGACGCGCCGCCCGGTGAACTCCCCCGCGACGAGCTTGCGCAGCCGGGTGTGGTCCGGCGGGTCGACCACCAGCAGGTTGGGGCCGATGACCTCCTCGTCGAGCATGGTCAGGCCCAGCACGGAGGGCGACTTGGACAGCCGCGGGTCGTTGAGCGCGGCCCGCGCCTCCTCGTGGCCGACGACCAGCCAGACCTCGGCCCCGTCGGGCAGCCGTACCCGGTGCACCGGGCCGGCCGCGCGCAGCTTCGCGTAGTACGGATACGGGTTCGCGGTGAAGTCCGCGCCGTGTTCCCCCAGATCGATGACGGACATCCGCCCAGCCTAGATCCCGTCCTCCTGCTCCGACAGGCCGGCGTCGTGCACCAACAGGGCGATCTGGACACGGTTGTCGAGGCCCAGTTTGGCGAGGATGCGCGAGACGTGGGTCTTCACGGTCGGCAGGCTCATGTAGAGGGCGGCGGCGATCTCGGCGTTGGAGGCGCCGCGGCCCACCGCGAGGGCCACCTCCCGTTCCCGCTCGGCGAGTTCGGCCAGCCGTGCGGCGGCCGCGGCGCGGCGGTTCCGCTCCGGGTCCCCGGCCGGCCGCTGCGCGGCGACGTGGCTCATCAGCTGGCGGGTGACCGCCGGGGAGAGCACCGGGTCGCCGGCCGCGACGCGGCGCACGGCGGCGAGGATCTCGGCCGGCGGGGTGTCCTTGAGGACGAAGCCGGCCGCGCCGGCCCGCAGGGCGCGCAGCACCTGCTCGTCGGCGTGGAAGGTGGTGAGCACGACGACCTCGGGCCCGCCGGGCCGGGCGCGCAGCCGCTCGGTGGCGGTGAGCCCGTCGACGTGTGGCATCCGGATGTCCATGAGGACGACGTCGGGGACGAGCCGGTCGACGAGCGCGGGGACGTCCCGGCCGTCGGTCCCCTCGCCGACGATCTCGATGTCCTCGGCGCCGCCGAGCATGAGGGTGAGGCCCGCGCGGACCAGCGGGTCGTCGTCGACGATGAGCAGCCGGATGGTCATGCGGGCCACGGTAGCCAGGCGTGCAGGGCGAAGCCGCCGTCGGGGGCCGGGCCGTGCGTCATCCGGCCGCCGGCGAGCAGGGCGCGTTCGGTGAGCCCGATCAGTCCCTGCCCGGAGCCGGGGACGGGCGGGACGGGTCCGTCGGGCGGCGGGTTGGAGACGTCGACGGTGAGGCCCTCGCCGGGCCGGCCGCGGACGGTGACGGTGACCTCGGCGCCGGGGGCGTGCTTGCGCGCGTTGGTCAGGCCCTCCTGGGCGATGCGGTAGACGGTGCGCCCGGTGGCGACGGGCACGGCGGCGGAGTCGTCGAGCGCGCAGTCGAGGGCGACCTTCATCCCGGCCTGCCGGGACTCGTCGACCAGCGCGCCGAGGGTCTCCAGCGTCGGCTGCGGCCGATTCTCCTCCCCCGGCCGGTCGCCGGGGGCGCGCAGGACGCCGATGATCTCGCGGAGGTCCTGCAGGGCCTCGTGGGCGCTGTCCCGGATGACGCCGGCGGCGCGGGCGACCTGCTCGGGCGGGGCGTCGGGCCGGAACTCCAGGGCGCCGGCGTGGACGCTGAGCAGGGTGAGCCGGTGCGCCAGCACGTCGTGCATCTCGCGGGCGATCGCCTCCCGGGCCAGCCGCTGGGCCTGCTGGGCGCGGAGCTCCGCCTCGGCCTCGGCCCGCCGGGCCCGCTCGCGCAGCGCCTCGACGAGCCGGCGGCGGGAGCGCACGAGCATGCCCCAGGCGGTGACGAGGAGGATCAGGACGAAGCCGAGGACGATCGACATCCAGCGGCCGATCTCGGGGTCCGGCCGGACGAAGACCTGGACGACGGAGCCGGCGAACGCGACGGTGCCGATCCAGGCGACCTCGCGGAACGGCTTGCGGACGGCCACGCTGAACAGGCTCGCCAGCATGGCCCCGCCGGCCACCGGCGCGACGACGCTGACGAGCGACAGCGCCACGGCGAGCCCGACCGGCCAGCGCCGGCGCAGCCACAGGGCGCAGCAGGCCGCGGCCCCCGCGAGCTGGTCGGCGATCACCACGGCCCCGTCGTTGTACTGGGCGCTGGTCTCGGCGGCGAGCAGCCCGACGAAGGCGGCGAGCAGGAACAGGGTGGTGTCGACGACCCAGTCCCGCACGGTCCGCCGCGGCCGGCCCGCCCCCTCGGCCGGGGGCTCGGCCATGGCCGACGGCAGCAGCCAGGCGAGGCGGTCCGTACGTGTCATACGGTCCAACGTACGCAGGCGGGAGCCGTGCGGCCGGTCGGAGCCGCCGCGTCCGCCCGAAGCCGATACCAAAGTCGCGGCGGTCCGCTACTTCCGTCGCCCGCCGGTGGCCCCTCGGCCGACGCGGGGCCGGCCCGGCGCGGATCATGATCGCCGCATGAAGAAGTTTCTGGAGACGGCGGGCTTCCTGATCACGATCGTCGGCGTCTGCGGGGTGATCCGCGAGCTGACCGGCGGCTGGTTCCGGTTCATGGGCATCACCCGGCACCTCACGGAGCACATCTGGTTCCTGGAGGACCGGGCCCTCTTCGCGAACATCGTCCTCGCGGTCCTCGGCGTGGTCCTCATGATCGTCTCGGACCGAGTGGCGAAGAGGTGAGCGACGCCTGAGGCGTGAGGGACGCCTGAGGCGTGAGGGACGCTGAGGCTACGGGTGCTGCTCGGCCGCGCGGCGGCCCCAGGTGGTGCCGGTGAGGACGAGCACGGCGCCGAGGAGCCCGAGGACGCCGGGGCGGTCGCCCGCGAGGGCGATGCCCGCGGCCGCCGCCCACAGGGGCTCGGTGCCGAGCAGCAGGCTGACGCGGGACGGGGAGGTGCGGCGGACGGCCCACATCTGCACGAAGAACGCGAACAGCGTGCAGAAGACGGAGAGGAAGATCAGCCCGGCCCATTCGCGCGGCCCGAAGCCGAGGGCGACGCTCCAGGGCGAGGCGCCGGTGCCGGGGACGGCGGCGAGCAGGGCGAAGACCGCCACCGCGCCGCCGAGCTGGACGGTGGTCAGGGAGAGCGAGTCCGCGCTCCGTACCGCCTTGATCCGGGCCATCGCGAGCACGTGGACGGTACGGGCGACGGCGGCGAGCAGCATCAGCAGGTCGCCGAGGGAGGGGGCGGTGAAGCCGCCGCCCTGGGTCAGCAGCACCACGCCGGACACGGAGAGCCCGGCGGCGGCCAGGAAGGCACGGGGCGGCCTGGTGCGGGTGACGGCGGCCTCGGCGAGCGGGGTGAGGATCATCGTCAGACTGATGATCAGGCCGGCGTTGGTGGCGGAGGTGTGGACGACCCCGTACGTCTCCAGGAGGAAGATCCCGGCCAGGATCAGCCCGAGGACGGCCGCACCGCGCAGCTGCGCGGCGCTCAGCGCGCGCAGCCGGCGCCATCCGGCGGCGACCAGGACCGGCAGGACGACCGCGAAGCGCAGCACCAGCACGGCGACCACGGTGTGGGTGGTCGTGATGCCCTTGGCGGCCAGGTAGCTGGCGCCCCAGACCACGGCGACGAGCAGGACCGGGAGGTCGGTGAGCCAGGCGCGGCGGGGCGCGGACAGGGGGACGGGGGCGGCGATCGAGGACACGGGCGGCCTGCTCCAACTCGGAGATCGGGGTGGAGACTTCGGCGGCTCGCACGCGGGGCGATCACCGTACCCGGCGGAAACCTGTGGTGGCTACACGTTTCGGCGGCTCACTCGTACGTGCCGTACGCGGGCCGGCCGGTCAGCTCGTACGTGAGCATGGCGACCCCGGAGCCCGTGGTCCGGGAGTCTGTGAGCCGGAAGGCGGTCGGGCGGGCGCCGTCGGCGAACAGCCGGATCCCCTCGCCGAGCACGACCGGGAAGTACAGCAGGTGCATTCTGTCGATCAGGTCGTGCCGCATCAGGGACTTGGCGAGTCCCGCGCTGCCGTGCATCTGGATCTCGCCGTCGGTGCGCTCCTTGAGCGCGGCGACCTCCTTGATCACGTCGCCCTGGATGACGCTGGCCCCGGACCAGTCCGCCTCGGTCAGCGTGGTGGAGGCGACGTACTTGGGCAGGGCGTTGAGCTTGGTGGAGATCGGGTCGCCCGGGGTCTCGTGGTCGGGCCAGTAGCCCGCGAAGATCTCGTAGGTGCGGCGGCCGAGCAGGAAGGCGGTGGGCCGCTCGAAGATCTCGGTGACGTACCCGATGAAGTCCTCGTCGCCGAACGGGACGCTCCATCCGCCCTGTTCGAAGCCGCTGCGGGTGTCCTCGTCCGGGCCGCCGGGGGCCTGGACGACGCCGTCGAGGGAGAGGAACTGGGTGAGGCTGAGGGTGGCCATCGCGCTGCCTTTCTCTTCCGGTCCATCGTGTCCCAGAAGGGTCGACTCCACCGCTCGGCGAAAGTCATCGGCAGCCCCGCGACGGCCGCCGGCCCACGATCATCGGCGTCCGATTCCCGCCAGCCCCGCCACCCGTTCCCGCGTTTCCTTGAACCCGCAACCGTTACTCATTCTTCTGCGGAGGTACGCGATGAACGGCAAGAAGGTCCTGGTCACGGGCGGCAGCCGGGGCATGGGCGCGGCGACGGCGCTGCGGCTCGCGCGGGAGGGCGCCGACGTCGCCTTCACGTACGTACGGGACAAGGAGGCGGCCCAGGACGTCGTCCGGGGCGTCGAGGCGGCGGGCCGCCGCGGGTACGCCCTGCGGGCGGACTCGGCCGACGCCGGGGACGCGGCCGGCGCGGTCGACTGGGCCGCGGACACGCTGGGCGGCCTCGACGTCCTGGTCAACAACGTGGGCGTCGGCGTGCTCGGCCCGCTGGAGACGCTGAGCCTGGCGGACGTGGACCGGGTGCTCGCGGTGAACGTCCGGGGCGTCTTCCTCGCCTCCCAGGCGGCGGCCGCGCGCATGGGCGAGGGGGGCCGGATCGTCACGATCGGCACCTGCATGACCCAGCGGGTGCCCGGCCCCGGCGGCACGCTGTACACGACGAGCAAGGCGGCGCTGGTCGGGCTGACGAAGGCGCTGGCGCGGGAGCTGGGCGGGCGCGGGATCACCGCGAACATCGTCCACCCCGGTCCGACCGACACCGACATGAACCCGGCGGACGGCCCGTACGCGGAGGGCCAGGCGGCCATGACCGCGCTCGGCCGCTTCGGGCGGGCCGAGGAGGTCGCGGCGATGGTGGCGTTCCTCGTGGGCGCGGACGCCGCGTACGTGACGGGCGCGGAGTTCGCGGTGGACGGCGGGCACGCGGCGTAGGGCGTACGAGAAGCGCCGGCGGCGCGGCGTACGAAGTGGCGCGAGGACGCACCGGTGCTGTCGGGCCGGTGCGTCCTCGCGTGCCGGGCGGGGTGTCGTCACCCGCCCAGTTCCTGGTGGCGGGCGGCCAGCCGCGCCGCGCCGTGCTCGGTCAGGGAGCCGAAGAGGCGGAGGCGGGAGATGCCGCCGTCGGGGTAGATGTCGATCCGGACCCGGGAGCCGACCGCGGGCGTGTCGAGTACGAAGCGGTGGTTGGTGTCGGGCTGGAGGCGGGTGCGGGGCAGGATCTCCGTCCAGTCCTCGGAGCCCTCGGCCGCCACCGACAGGGCCGCCCAGCCGGCGCTGTTGCCCTTGAGGTAGGCGGTGTCGATCTCGACCGCGCGGATCTCGGACTCGGCCGCCAGGGAGTAGCGGATCCAGTCGTTGCCCTTGTCGCGGCGGCGGCGGGTCTCCCAGCCGTCGTCCATCTTGCGGGAGCGGCCCGGCTGGATGGTGTTGGTGGCCGGCGAGTAGAAGCGGTCGGAGGCGTCCTCGACGCGGCCGCCGTTCTCCAGGGCCGCGAGGTCGAAGGTGCCGAGCACCGACAGCCAGCGCGGGTCCGGGGCGACCTCGCCGTACACGCGCAGCCGGGCGATGCCGCCGTCGGGGTGCTGGTTGACCCGCAGGTGGGTGAAGCGCTGCTCGACGTCGACGGCGAAGCCGTTGGCGGCGTGGCCGCCGATGGCGGTGCGCGGGACGAGGGTCGTCCACTTCACGTCGTCGGCGAGGAGGTCCTCGGGCGACGGGGAGCCGGGTACGGAGGTCGCCTCTACGGACACGGCCTGCGGGTAGTTGCCGCGGAAGTGGGCGGTGTCGACGACGATGCCGCGGACGACGCCGGGCGCGCCGAGGCGGACGAGGGCCCAGTCGTGGTCGTCCTCGGTGGGGTGCGGCTGGGCGGCGGAGACGCCGCGCCGGCGACGGGTCTCCCAGCCGTCCATGATCTTGCCCTTGTGGCCGAAGTGCTCGGGGTCGAACTCGGCCGGCTCGGGCTTGAGCATGTTCTCGCGCTCGGCGAAGAACTCGTCGTTGGCGGCGATCACGCCGGCGCCGAGGCGGCGGTCGGCGAGGTCGGCGTACTCGGTGAAGGGGAAGTCCGCGGTGCGGTAGTCCGCGTACGGGTCGCCGCCGCCGTAGGGGCTGGCGTCACCGGTGAACGAAGGTATGCCGGTCACGGTCAGTGGTTCCTTTCGAGGAGGCGGCCGGTGGGGTCGGTGAGGGTGCCGCGGTGGTGGATGCGGGCGCCGCGGAGCCAGGTGGAGGTGACGACGCCGTGGAGCGTCTTGCCGGCGTAGGCGGTGACGCGGTTGCGGTGCTGGAGTTCGGCCGGGTCGACGGTGAACGTCGCCTCGGGGTCCAGGACGGCGAAGTCGGCGTCCTTGCCCGGCTCGATCGCTCCCTTGGCCGTCAGCCCGGCGAGGCGGGCGGGGGCGGTGGACATCCAGCGGACGACGTCCTCGAGGGTGTGGCCGCGGCGGCGGGCCTCGGTCCAGATCGCGGGCAGGCCGAGCTGGAGAGAGGAGATCCCGCCCCACGCGGAGGCGAAGTCGGGGGTCTTCAGGTCGGCGGTGGAGGGCGAGTGGTCGGAGACGATGCAGTCGATCGTGCCGTCGGCCAGGCCCTGCCACAGCGCGTCCTGGTTCGACGCCTCGCGGATCGGGGGGCAGCACTTGAACTCGGTCGCGCCGTCCGGGATCTCCTCGGCCGTGAGGGTGAGGAAGTGCGGGCAGGACTCGACCGTGACCCGGACGCCTTCCGCCTTCGCCGCGGCGAGGAGCGGGAGGGCGTCGGAGGAGGACAGGTGCAGGACGTGGACGCGGGCGGACAGGCGGCGGGCCTGGTTGATCAGGTTCTCGATCGCGGTGTTCTCCGCGACCCGGGGCCGGGACGCCAGGAAGTCGCTGTACTTCTCCCCGCTGCGCTGGGGCGCGGCGGCCAGTTCGTGCGGGTCCTCGGCGTGCACGATCATCAGGCCGCCGAAGCCGGCGATCTCCGCCAGCGAGGCCGCCAGCTGCTCCTGGTCGAGCTGCGGGAACTCGTCCACGCCGGACGGGGACAGGAAGCACTTGAAGCCGAAGACGCCGGCGTCGTGCAGCGGGCGCAGGTCCTTGACGTTGTCGGGCAGCGCACCGCCCCAGAAGCCGACGTCGATGTGGGCCTTGCTGCGCGCCACGTCCTGCTTGATCCGCAGGTGCTCGACCGTCGTGGTCGGCGGCAGGGAGTTGAGCGGCATGTCGAGGAGGGTCGTGATGCCGCCGGAGGCGGCGGCGCGGGTGGCGGTCCAGAAGCCCTCCCACTCCGTGCGGCCCGGGTCGTTCACGTGCACGTGGGTGTCGACCAGGCCGGGCAGGACCACGTCGTCGCCGAAGTCCTCCAGCCGCGCGCCGGCCGGCACCTCGGCGTCGTAGGGCAGGACCGCCGCGATCGTCCCGCCGGACACGGCGACCGACGCCGCACGGGTTCCCTCGGGGGTGATGACGCGCGTCGAGCGCAGGACCAGGTTGACGTCCACCCGTACCCCTTCTCACGATTCTTGCGAAGCAGAAATTCAACGAACTGTTGAAGGAGTTTTCACTCCGGACGAGACGGCGTCAAGAGCTCCCCCTCCAGCATGGGGCCCACGCGGGCCCTCTTGGAGGTTTCCATGAAGTGGAAGACGGATTTCGTACAGTAGAACGTAACCGACACCGGGGCCGTGTGTCGGGGGGAACGGCCCGGTAGGCTGCTGCCTTGCCCGCCTGCCTCGAAAGGACCGTTGACGTGCCGACGTCCAGCGCCAGCACCACCGACGCCGCCAAGCCCGCCGCAGCGAGCGGCGGCGTCCAGTCCCTTGAGCGTGCCTTCGACCTCCTGGAGCGCATGGCCGACGCCGGGGGCGAGGTCGGCCTCAGCGAACTCTCCGCGAGCAGCGGGCTGCCGCTTCCCACCATCCACCGCCTGATGCGCACGCTGGTCGCCTGCGGGTACGTCCGCCAGCAGCCGAACCGCCGCTACGCGCTCGGCCCCCGGCTGATCCGGCTCGGCGAGTCCGCCTCCCGCCTGCTCGGCACCTGGGCCCGGCCGTACCTGGCCCGGCTCGTCGAGGAGACCGGCGAGACGGCGAACATGGCGCTGCTCGACGGCGACGAGGTCGTGTACGTGGCGCAGGTGCCGTCCAAGCACTCGATGCGCATGTTCACCGAGGTCGGCCGGCGCGTGCTGCCGCACTCCACCGGCGTGGGCAAGGCGCTCCTCGCGCACGCCCCCGCCGAGGACGTGCGCGCGCTGCTCGCCCGGACGGGGATGCCGGCCGCGACCGAGAAGACGATCACCACCCCGGAGGGCTTCCTCGACGCCCTGGCGGCGGTCCGCGAGGCGGGCTACGCGGTCGACGACAACGAGCAGGAGATAGGGGTCCGCTGCCTCGCGGTGCCGATCCCGAACTCCCCCACCGCGGCGGCCATCTCCATCTCGGGTCCGGCCGGCCGGGTGACGGTCGCGGCGACGGACAAGATCGTCCCGGTGCTCCAGGAGGTCGCGCAGGAGCTGTCGGCGGCCCTCGCGAACACCGCGGGCAACGGCGCCGCCTGAGGCGACGTACGGGCGGACACGGAAGCGCCGGCGGGGTGATCCCGGCCGGCGCTTTTTCGTACCGGTACCTCCGCCGGGCCGGCGGGCCCGGGGTCGGAGGCCGGGGTCCGAGGCCCGGGTCAGACCCTGGCGCGCTCCGACAGCCGGCCGTCCCGCACGGTGACGACCCGGTCGGTCCGGTCCAGGTGCGTGCGGTCGTGCGTGACCAGGACGGTCGCCGTGCCCCGCTCCTCGGTGAGGGTGGCGAGGAGGCCGACGACGGCGGCCCCGCGCTCGTGGTCGAGCGCGCTGGTGGGTTCGTCGACCAGGAGCAGGTCGGGCTCGTTCATCAGGGCCCGCGCGATGTTGATCCGCTGCCGCTGGCCGCCGGACAGCTGGTGCGGCCGGCGGTCCGCCTGCCCGGCGAGGCCGACCGCGTCGAGCAGCGCCAGGGCCCGGTCCCGTACCGCCTTCGGCTTCGCCCCGGACAGGTGCGCCATCACCTGCAGCTGCTCCACCGCCGTCAGGGAGGCGAGCAGGTTGGGCTGCTGGAAGACGATGCCGATGCGCTCGCGCCGCAGCGCCGCGCGGCCGGCCGCGTCCAGCGCCGCGGTGTCCGTGCCGGCCACCATCACCCGGCCGCGGTCCGGGGTCACCAGGGTGGCGGCGACCGCGAGCAGGCTGGACTTGCCCGAGCCGGACGGGCCCACCACCGCGGTGAGCACGCCGGCGGGCACCTCCAGGCTCACGGCGTCCAGGGCGGTGAGCCGCCCGTCGCCGTCGGGGTAGGTCAGGGTCACGTCATCGAGGAGAAGGCTCATCGGGCGCTCCCGAGCGCGGTCAGCGGGTCGACGGCGGTGATCCGCCGGATGGACAGGGCGGCGCCGAGCACGCCGAGGACGATCATCACGGCGGCCGGACCGAGGACGGTCAGGGGTTCGAGGACGAAGGGCACGTTCCCGCCGCTGATCAGCGCCCCGAAGGACACGGCGAGCAGCGTGCCGAGCAGGGTGCCGGCCGTCAGCATCAGCACCGCCTGGCCGAGCGCGTCCCTGAGCAGGTACGGGGTGGACGCCCCCAGCGCCTTCAGGACGGCCACGTCGCCGCTGCGCTGGATCGTCCACACCGTGAAGAAGGCTCCGATCACCAGCGCGGAGATGACGAAGAGGAAGCCGCGCATCAGCTGCAGCGAGCCGTTCTCCGCCTGGTAGGACCCTATGGCGGTGAGCGCCCCGTCGAGGGTCCGCGTCTCGGTGCCCGCGGCCTCGTCGCCGGCCGCCAGGTCCGCGCCCGCGGCGGTGCGCAGGGCGATGACGGTGGCCTGCGCCCCGTCGCCGGCCGGGCCGGGGCTCCCGAAGCGCTGCCAGTCGGCGAGCGTGGTCCACACGACGGGCGTGTGGCTGTACGAGGCGTCCCCGGCGACCGCCGCGACCGTCGCGTCCAGCGGCCCGAGGCGCACGGCGTCGCCTTCCGCGACCGCCAGCTCCTCGGCGGCCGAGGCGGAGAGCACGACCCGCCCGGGCGCGAGCCGCGCGCTCTCGGGGGCGAGCCGGGCGGAGGGCTCCGAGCCGAAGGCCGAGACGGCCGCGGTGCGGTCGCCGGCGGAGGCGTTGAGGGTGCGGATGCCGAGCGCGGCGGCGGTCACGCCGGGCCGCTCGGCCCACTGCCGCCACTGTCGCTCGCCGACCGTCGAGTTGGTGAAGGAGACCGACTGTCCGGACGGGGGCGCGGCGAAGGCCAGCCGGTCGGCGGGCAGGCCGGTGATCGCGGAGATGTTCTCCCGCGCGAGCCCGGCGGTCAGCCCCGACAGCAGTGCGACGAGCAGCGTGATCAGGACGACCACCGTGCCCATCAGTGTGAAGCGCCCCTTGGCGAATCTCAGGTCTCTCCATGCCACGAACATGGTCACCAGCCTGCTGCGCCGGGCGGCACGCGGGCATCGCGCCACGGATGGCTCCGCAATCAAACTTTCGGTTGAGTCCGGATTGTCGGCCCGCGCCTAGGCTGGTCGCATCATGGATCCCCGTTCGCTCACCCCTGCCCTGCGCGTGCTCCGCGTGTGTCTGCATCTGCTGGCGGCCGGTCTGCTGGCGCTGGCCGCGATCCGGTCGGAGAGCGGCGCCGGGGTGGCCGCGGCGGTGGTCACGGGCGCGGTGTACGCGGCGGGCTCGGCGCTCCCGGCCGTCCGGGGGTCGCAGCGGGGGGCCGCGCTGTGGCTGGCGGCGCTGTGCGCGTGCTGGCTGGTGCTGCTGTGGCTGACGCCGGAGGGGCTGTGGATGGCGTTCCCGCTGTACTTCCTCCAGCTGCATCTGCTGCCGGTGCGCTGGTCGCTGCCGGCGGTGACGCTGACGGCGGGCGCGGCGATCGGCTCGTACCTGGGGCACGGTTCGGCGCTGAACCCGGGGGTGTTCATCGGGCCGCTGCTGGGGGCGGCGGTGGCGGTGGCGACGGTGCTGGGCTACCAGACGCTGTACCGGGAGAGCGAGCGGCGGCGGCGGATGGTCGAGGAGCTGATCGCGACCCGCGCGGAGCTGGCGGCGGCCGAGCGGCACGCGGGCACGCTGGCGGAACGGGAGCGGCTGGCCCGGGAGATCCACGACACGCTGGCGCAGGGCCTCTCGTCGATCCAGCTGCTGCTGCGGGCGGCGGAGCGGACCCTGCCGGAGGGCGCCCCGGCGGCCGCGCACATCGAGCGGGCCCGGCGGGCCGCCCAGGACAACCTGGCGGAGGCGCGGCGGTTCGTCCGCGAGCTGTCGCCGCCGGACCTGCAGCACGGCTCGCTGGCGGGGGCCCTGGAGCGGTTGTGCGAGCCGGGGCGGGCCGGGCCGGGCGGGCCGCGCGTCCGGTTCTCGGTGAGCGGGACGCCCGCGGAGCTGCCGACGCCGTACGAGGTGGCGCTGCTGCGGATCGCGCAGTCGGCACTGGCGAACACGGTGCGGCACGCGGGCGCGTCGCGGGCCGAGATCACGCTGACGTTCATGGACGCCTCGGTGACGCTGGACGTGGTGGACGACGGCCGCGGCTTCGACCCGGCCTCCGTGGCGCCCTGCTCCGAGGGCGGGTTCGGGCTGCCGGCGATGCGGGCGCGGGCGGAGTCGCTGGGCGGGACGTTCACGGTGGAGTCGGGCCCGGGCCAGGGCACGGCGATCGCGGTGACGCTGCCGCTGAGGAGCACGGGAGGACGGTCGTGACGATCCGTCTGCTGCTGGCCGACGACCATCCGGTGGTACGGGCCGGGCTGCGCGCGGTCCTGGACACGGAACCGGACTTCGAGGTCGTCGCCGAGGCCGCCACGGCGGAGGCCGCGGTGGCGCGCGCCGCCGCCGGGGGCGTGGACGTGGTGCTGATGGACCTGCAGTTCGGCGCGGGGATGCACGGCTCGGAGGCGACCGCGGCGATCACCTCCCGGGCCGGCGGGCCGCGGGTCCTGGTCCTCACCACGTACGACACGGACGCGGACATCCTGGCGGCGGTGGAGGCCGGGGCGGCCGGCTACCTGCTGAAGGACGCTCCGCCGGAGGAACTGGCCGCGGCGGTCCGCACGGCGGCGGCCGGCCAGTCGGCACTGGCGCCGGCGGTGGCGCACCGGCTGATGGACCGGATGCGCACGCCGGCGGAGGCGCTGACCAAGCGGGAGCTGGAGGTGCTGCAGCTGGTGGGCGAGGGCCTGTCGAACCTGCAGATCAGCAAGGCGCTGTTCCTGAGCCAGGCGACGGTGAAGTCCCATCTGGTGCACATCTACGCCAAGCTGGGCGTGGACTCGCGCACGGCGGCGGTGGCCACGGCCCGGGAACGACGGCTGATCCGGCGATAGCGGTCCGGCGGCACCGGCTGATCCGGCGTCAGGCCGTTCGGGCGTCAGGCGCGGGGCGGTTCGCCGAAGAGTTCGACGGCGTCGCGGACGGCGGTCAGGGCGCCGGAGAGGGCGCTCACCGAGCCGACCGAACCGGCCACCAGCAGCAGCGAGCGGCGCAGCCGCCGTATCTCGGGCACACCGCCGACGGCCATGGCGTCCATCGCCGCGAGTTCGTCCTCGGCGATCCCGCGGTCGGCGAACTCGACCGGGTAACCGGCCAGTTCGCGCCGCAGTCGGGACACGGCCGCCCGCAGGGCGGGCACCCTCGGGTCCTGTCCGCCTCCGGTCACCTGCTGCTGCCCCATGCTCCGCAACAAAGCTCTCCCCCTCGCACGCCCTCGTGCACGCTGTGCAGTTCACACCGAACGGACCCTGCGAACGGTGGTCAGGCGCCGGGGGTCGTCGCCAGTTAACGCCATCGCGCACCCTCGGCGCCACTCCGGTGACCGAATTCGGCGGGCGATTTCCACGGGTTCATGCGGTATGCAGGTGCGGTGAACGCCACCGCACGCCACCCCGCTCCGGCCCGTCCCCGCATCGCGGGTCTGCTGCTCGCGGCCGGCGCGGGCCGGCGCCTCGGCGGCCGGCCGAAGGCCCTGCTGCCGCACCGCGGCCGCCCGCTGGTCGAGCACGCGGCGGCCGCGCTCCGGGAGGGCGGCTGCGCGGTGGTGCACGTGGTGCTGGGCGCGTCGGCCGAGCGCGTACGGGAGCGGGCGGCGCTCCCCGGCTGCGTCCTGGTGGAGAACCCGGAGTGGGCGCAGGGCATGGGCTCCTCGCTGCGGGCGGGCCTGGCGTCCCTGGACGGGGCCGCCCTGGACGCGGTGCTGGTGGGTCTGGTGGACCAGCCGGGCATCGGCGCGCGGGCGGTGGCCCGGGTCCGGTCGGCGTACCGCTCGCGCGCGGACCTGGCGGCGGCCTCGTACGGGGGGCGGCGGGGGCATCCGGTGCTGTTCGGCGCGGACCGCTGGGCGGCGGTCGCGGCGGGCGCCGTCGGGGACCAGGGGGCCCGGGCGTACCTGCGGGCGCACCGGGATGCGATCACCCTCGTGGACTGTTCGGATGTGGCCGAGCCGTACGACATCGACACGGAGGCGGATCTGGCGCACCTTGAGTGAGGGAGGTGGCACCCAGCGCCACGTTCTGTCGACCCAAAGAATCTCGATATCAACAAACGATTGAACTTCCACAATAAGGAAACTAGTATCCACTGTTCAGAAGCGCCCGATCGCCCGTGACGGCGCTCCCGGCCGTATCTCGGCGCCTGTGGCACCGCGTGCCATATGACGACGCCCGGCGGCCGAAAGGCACCGCCCGTGAAGTCCGCTGAAGGAAGTGACAGTTCATGTCCGCACCAGCGCCGTCCCCCCTGGCAGTCGTCGAAGCGGCTCCCCTGCCCCGGCAGGAGGAGGTGCTGACCGACGCCGCCCTCGCCTTCGTGGCGGAGCTGCACCGGCGCTTCACGCCGCGCCGGGACGAGCTCCTCGCCCGCCGGGCGGAGCGCCGCGCCGAGATCGCCCGCACCTCGACGCTCGGTTTCCTGCCGGAGACGGCCGGGATCCGCGCCGACGACTCCTGGAAGGTCGCTCCCGCCCCGGCGGCGCTGAACGACCGCCGGGTCGAGATCACCGGTCCGACCGACCGCAAGATGACCATCAACGCGCTGAACTCCGGCGCGAAGGTGTGGCTCGCCGACTTCGAGGACGCCTCCGCCCCCACCTGGGAGAACGTGGTCCTCGGCCAGCTCAACCTGATCGACGCGTACACCCGGAACATCGACTTCACCGACCCGCGGTCGGGCAAGTCGTACGCCCTGAAGCCGGCCGAGGAGCTCGCCACCGTCGTGATGCGGCCGCGCGGCTGGCACCTCGAGGAGCGCCACCTGACCTTCGAGGGCCGCCCGGTCCCCGGCGCCCTGGTCGACTTCGGCCTGTACTTCTTCCACAACGCCCAGCGCCTGATCGACCTGGGCAAGGGCCCGTACTTCTACCTCCCGAAGACGGAGTCGCACCTGGAGGCCCGCCTCTGGAACGACATCTTCGTCTTCGCGCAGGACTACGTCGGCATCCCGCAGGGCACCGTCCGCGCCACCGTCCTGATCGAGACGATCACGGCCGCGTACGAGATGGAGGAGATCCTCTACGAGCTGCGCGACCACGCGGCGGGGCTGAACGCGGGCCGCTGGGACTACCTCTTCTCCATCGTCAAGAACTTCCGTGACGGCGGGGCGAAGTTCGTGCTGCCGGACCGCAACGCGGTCACGATGACGGCCCCGTTCATGCGGGCGTACACCGAACTCCTCGTCCGCACCTGCCACAAGCGCGGCGCGCACGCGATCGGCGGCATGGCGGCCTTCATCCCGTCCCGCAAGGACGCCGAGGTCAACAAGGTCGCGTTCGAGAAGGTCAAGGCCGACAAGGACCGCGAGGCCGGCGACGGCTTCGACGGCTCCTGGGTCGCCCACCCCGACCTGGTCCCGATCGCCATGGCCTCCTTCGACGCCGTGCTCGGCGACCGGCCGAACCAGAAGGACCGGCTGCGCGAGGACGTCCACGTCGAGGGCCCGGAGCTCATCGACATCGCCTCGCTCGACGCCCGGCCGACGTACGAGGGCCTGCGCAACGCGGTCCAGGTGGGCATCCGCTACATCGAGGCGTGGCTCCGCGGCCTCGGCGCGGTCGCGATCTTCAACCTGATGGAGGACGCGGCCACGGCGGAGATCTCCCGCTCGCAGATCTGGCAGTGGATCAACGCGGGCGTCGAGTTCGAGAACGGCGAGAAGGCGACCCCCGAGCTGGCGCGCGCCGTCGCCGCCGAGGAGCTCGCCGCGATCCGCGCCGAGATCGGCGAGGAGGCCTTCGCGTCCGGCAAGTGGCAGCAGGCCCACGACCTGCTCCTGCACGTCTCCCTGGACGCCGACTACGCCGACTTCCTCACCCTCCCCGCCTACGACCAGCTGGTCGGCTGACCCGCACAGCCAGCCGACCAGTTCCCGCCCCCGGTGTCGCACAGCACCGGGGGCGGTTCTCGTTCGCCCGGGCGGATCTTTCGCATCCGCCCATCCGGGCCCACCCGCCCGATTTCCGGACCTACTTACCGGTCACCTCCGTGACGAAAGCGAAACCTGACGCTACCTAGCGGTAACAAGCCACGACATGCGAGATTCCGCCATGCCACCGGCCGGCGGCTGTCCCCCACGTCACTGCGCACCGCAGGAGCACAGCCATGCCCTACCCCCGTCATCGCGTCGCCCGCGGCCTGCTGGCCCTCTCGCTCGCCACGTGCGGCCTGTTCACGGCAGGGGTCTCCCCCTCCGCCGCGAGCCCCGGCTCGGGCCCCACGGCCGTCGTCGCCATGGGCGACAGCTACATCTCCGGCGAGGCCGGGCGCTGGAAGGGCAACAGTCTGACGACGACCGGCGGCCGCGACGGCACGGACCGGGCCTGGACCGGAACCGCATACGATCCGAGCCGCGTGTACGGCACGACGGCGGCCAACGGCTGTCACCGCTCCGACTCCTCCGAGGTGCGCAGCGCGGGCGCGATCGCCGACGCCGTGATCAACCTGGCCTGCTCGGGCGCCACCACGCAGAACGTCTTCCGCGCCTCGAACGGCGGCGTCGCGTACAAGGGCGAGGCCCCGCAGGCGGACCAGCTGGCGACGATCGCCCGCTCCCACGACGTCCGGACGATCGTGCTCTCGGTGGGCGGCAACGACCTGGGCTTCGCGGACATCATCCGCAACTGCGCGACGGACTACATCGTCTGGTACTCGTACTGCCACGACGACCAGCAGGTCGCGGTCGACGCGAAGATCGACGGCGTGATGGCGAACGTCGGCAAGTCGGTGGACGAGATCCGCGCGGTGATGAGCGCGGCCGGCTACGCCTCCTCGCAGTACCGCGTGATCCTCCAGTCGTACCCGTCCCCGATCCCCCGGGGCGCCGACAACCGCTACTCCGAGAGCGGCTGGACCCGCACCAACACGGGCGGCTGCCCCTTCTGGAACAAGGACTCGGACTGGGCCCGCGACTCGCTGGTCCCGCAGATCGCCAACCGTCTGAAGGCCGTCGCCGCGGCGAAGGGCGCGCAGTTCCTGGACCTGCGCGACATGCTCCAGGGCCGGGAGGTCTGCGCGAAGTCCTCGAAGCTGGTCAGCTCCACGGTCCCCGCCTCGGGCACGACGAGCGAGTGGGCCCGCTGGATCGACCAGAACGAGACGCAGGGTCCGATCCAGGAGAACGTTCACCCCAACTACTACGGCCAGCAAGCCCTGGGCCGCTGCCTCTCCCTCATCCACGCCCAGCCGACGGGCAACTACAGCTGCCGGAACACGGCGGGCGCGGGGACGTCGGGGATGTACCTGACGGGGCTGTAGCGGCGCGGCGCGAGGGAAGGGGGAGGACTCCTCAGCCAGAGGAGTCCTCCCCCTCGTCCAGCAATCGGAGGAGGCCGCGGCCGGCGGGGCCGACAGCGGTGACCGCGGAGGTCAGCCCGGACCGGGCCTCGGCGGTCCTGCCGCGTGCGCGCAGCCATGCGGCGAGGACGCGCTGCGCCACGGGCGCGGGCCAGCGGACGGCCGCTCCGGCCACGGTACGGGCATCCCAGCCGAGGACCTCGTCGGTGTCCGGGGCGGTCACCCAGCCGGCGCGCAGCAGGTAGCGGACCACCTCGACGCCCCGCGGGGTGAGGCAGCAGGCGTCCCCGGAGCGGAAGACCATGCCGGTGCCCGCCAGCCGGTCGATCGTCCCGGCGAGCGCCCGGGCCGCCGGCTCGAGCTCGGCCCGTTCCTCGTCCGTGACGTGGTCGACGCCGGTGAGCCGGGCGAGTTCCGCCGCGGACGGCACGACGTACGGGTGGCCGGTGTCCGGGGGGACGTCGACGGGGGCCTCCTCCAGGCGCAGGTCGATCGTCCAGCCCTCGTAGTCGGCCGCCGTGCGGGCCACCGACTCGGGGAGGCAGCCCCGCTCGTACATCACGTACAGCAGGTGGTCGGCGTCGGCGTCGTACAGCCCGCCCGTCTCCGCCTTCATCTCCTCCACCGCCGTGGCGAGCAGATCCGCGCCGGCCTCCACCTCCTCGGGCGGGAGGGTCATCGGCACCGGCGGCGGGGGCAGCGGGACGCTCGAGTCCCCGTAGTAGTCGAGGTGGTGGTCGAGCATCATGTCGGCGAGCACGAGGTGCGGGAACGCGTCGGGGCCGGGCGCGAGGTGCGCGTGAGGGCCCTCGAAGGCCTCGGCGAGGCCCGCCGCGGTCCACCGGTCCACGAGCCGCGCGGCCAGGTGCTCCACCCCGTGCGCGACGTTCTCCGCGTCCAGCAGCGGACCCGCGCCGGGGGGCGCCTCGGCGTCCCGGAGGTACGCGGCGGTCAGCGCCTCGGCGAGCATGGTGTTCGCCAGGCGGCTGCGGTTCATCAGGTCGGCCCGGTGCAGCCCGGCCGGGGGCCGCGGCGCGCCGCCGAGGGCCGCGAGCCAGGCGCGTACGGCGTCGGGGTCGCCGGGGTCGACGCCGTCCGCCCGCAGCAGCGAGGCGTACCAGCGCGGCCAGGTGAGGTTGCCGGGGTCCCGCATGGCCCGCTCGAAGTCGGGCACCGCCTCCTCGACCGCGGCCACGATCCGCGCCTGCCGCTTCGCGTTCAGCCGCCGGGCCTCCCGCACGCGCTGCGTGAGCGCGACCAGCACGGCGGGGTAGACGGCCAGCTCCTCGGGATCCGCGCACACGTACCGGGGCAGGTCCTCGACCAGCACCCGCCGGGCGAGTTCCGGGGTCGGCTCGGGCAGCCCGCTCCTGCGCTCGGCCCCGCGCAGGGCCAGCAGCCCGAGTACGGCGTCGGCGGCGCGGTCGAAGGAAGGATCACGGAGGCCGGGCGTCCCTTCGAGGAACACGTCGAGCCCGCTGTGGAGAAACACGGTGCCGGTCACTCTTCGCAGGGTAGATCCGCCCGCCGCCGCCCGCGTGTTTCCGGACGTCGATCACCCGCAGTGGTGACGTCGACGTGAGGTCCCCGCGCCTCACGTGGCGGGCAGGGTCACCGTGCGAGGGGCGGAGAAGGCGCCCCAGGTGCCGTCGGGGAGTCTGGCGCGGAGGGTGACGGTGTAGCGGGTGCCGGGCGGGTCCTGGGTGGTGAAGGTGTAGGTGGCCCGGCCGGGGGGCGGGGCGGCGCCCCAGACGATGGTGGTCGTGAGGCGGCCGTCGAGGTGGAGCTGGTGTTCCGTGACCGGCGGTCCGCCCGTGCGGGGCGGGGTCCAGGTGAGGGTGACGGAGCCCGGGCGGGCCGTCGCCGTCAGGTTCGTGGGGGCCGTCGAGGTGGGGATCGCGCCGCCGGGGGTGGTGACGTCGAGTGCGGGGCTGTCGGGGGAGCTGTTCTCCGCCGCGTCGCGGGCCCGGACGGTGAAGGTGTAGATGGTGCCGGGGCGCAGGGCGGTGAGCGTCGCGCTGGTCGCCGTGCCCGGGACCGTGTGGATGCGGGTGCCGGCCTGGTGGATGTCGTAGGCGGTGACCGCGTCGTCGTCCTTCGCCGCGCGCCAGGTGAGGGTGGCGGTGCGCGGGCCGGTGGCCCGGCCGGTGAGGGCGGTGGGGCGGGTCGGGGGCGTGCGGTCCGCGGGCCTGGCGGGGAGGGTGGTGACGGGGACGCTCGTACTGTGCGGGGAGCGGTTGCCGGCGGCGTCGCGGGCCAGGACGGTGAAGGCGTAGTCGGCGTCGGGGGCGAGGCCCTCCACGTCGGTCATGAGCGTGGTCGCCGGGACCTCCTTGACCTTGCGGCCCCGTTGGTGGACCTCGTACGCGGCGATGCCCCGGTCGTCGGCGGAGGCGCGCCACATCACGTGCACGCTGGTCGCGCTGCCCGACTGGGCGGTGACGCCACGGGGGGCGGTGGGGGCGCGGGTGTCGGGGGCGGGGGCGGACGAGCAGGACGCGAGGGCGAGCACGGCGGCGGTCAACAGACTTGCCGTGAGCGGGCGTTGCACCGGAGGGCCTCCGTCCGTCGAGTTGGTCCAGACCTATATCGCACAGGGGGAGGAGATGCGGCAAGGGGGCGGGCCGCCGACGGAGGCGGATCACCGCGCCCCGGGGAGGCGTGGCAGGATCGCGGGCATGTCCCCCAGCGTTCCCCGCCTCCGGATCGGCTCGACCGAGATCATCGCGCTCGCCGACGGCGAGGGACCGTTCTTCTCCCCGCGCGCCGAGGCGTTCCCCGACGCGACGGCCGACCAGTGGGCGGCGGCCGACCGTCACGACCCGGGCTCGGTCGACGCCGAGGGCCGCTGGCGGCTCCAGTTCCGCGCGTACGCGATCCGGAGCGACAAGGGCCTCACCGTCGTGGACGCCGGGATCGGCCCGGCGGACGGCCCGGCGCGCGCGTGGGCGCCCGTGCCCGGCGTGCTGCCCGAGTCGCTGGCCGCGGCGGGCATCGACCCGGCCGAGGTCGACACGGTGGTGCTCACGCATCTGCACACCGACCACGTGGGCTGGGCGGTCGTGAGCGAGGCGGCCGTCCCGTCGGCGGACGGCGACGCCTCTGCGGGCGGCCTCCGCCCCTACTTCCCGAACGCCGCATACCTGCTCCAGCGGGCCGAGTTCGAGGCCCTCGACACACTGAACCCCCAGCTGCGCGAGACCCTCACCGATCCGCTCGCGGCCGCCGGCCGGCTCCGCCTCCTCGACGGAGACACGCCGCTGCGCACCGGGCGCGTGGTCGCCACGCCCGGCCACACCCCCGGACACCAGAGCGTGCTGGTCGCCGACGGGCGTGAACTGGCGCTCGTCACCGGCGATCTCCTCGTGCACGCACTCCAGCTGCTGCACCCCGGGCTGGCCTACGCGCACGAGGCGGACCCCGAGACGGCCAGGCGGTCGCGGGAGCGGATGCTCGCGCGCGAGGCCGCCACCACGCTGCACCTGGCGACCCCGCACCTGACGGAGCCCTTCCTCCAGGCGTGATCCCGGCCGTTCGGCGCTGAGCGGGCCGGTCCCGACGGCGTCCGGCTCGGCGGGGGCGTTGTCAGTGGGGTGCGGTTCACTGGGTTCGTCACTCTCCGTGATCGAATGTGGGGGATTCATGACGGACCGTACGACGTACACGACGCTGACCGGGCTGCGCAGGCGCGGGTGGACGGACACCATGGTGCGGAGCCTGCTGGGCGAGCCGGACGTGCAGGGGCGCAGCCCGCGGCGCTGGTCGCTCGCGCCCGTGCGGCTGTATCTGCTGGCGCGGGTGGAAGCCGTGGAGCGGACGGAGGAGTTCGCGCTCTGCGCCCGGGCTCCCGGGGGCAGTCGGTCCGCCGCGGCGGCCGCGGGTGCGCAGGCGCGGCGGCAGGCCGTCCTCGCCGCGATCGGCGCGGAGCCCATCGCCGTACCGCGGCTTCCAGGGCCCGAGCTCGCGCGGCGGGCCGTGCGCCACCGGAGGCTGCTGGGGGCGGCCGGCGGTCCTGCCGAGATCACTCCGGCCGCGCTGGTCCGCTGGCAGGTCAACTACCTGCGGCACGCCCTGAAGCGCTACGAGGCGCTGCTCGACGGGCTGTTCGGCGACGTCGGCCTCGCGGAGGCGGGTCGGCTGCTCGACCGGCGGCTGTACGAGGCGATCGCCGACGCCTACCCAGGGCTGGCGGAGGAGTGCCGGCGGCGTGTGGCGGCCGGGGAGGAGCGGGGAGGGCGCGGGTCGTGACGCCCGTCCCGTACGACGCCGGTCCCCGCCGCACGGGTGCGACGGGGACCGGCTCGGAGGGCGGAGACCGCGGGAACGGAGGGACCTCACGGTCAGTGGACGTGGGCCGCCTTCGCCGCCGCGGTGCCGGAGATCTCCTCGCCCGGCTCCATGGGCGCGGTGACCTGGTCGTCGTCCCGGTGCCTGCCGATGTGGTTGAAGATCAGGTTGAGCAGCACCGCCGCGACACAGCCGGTGGAGATGCCCGAGTCCAGGATGATCTTCGCGGTCTCCGGGAACGCGTGGTAGAACTCCGGCTCCGTGATCGGGATGATGCCGACCGCCAGCGAGACGGCCACGATCAGGACGTTGTTGTCCTTCTCCAGGCCGGCCTTCACCAGCGTCTGGATGCCGCTGGCGGCGACCGAGCCGAACAGGACGACGCCCGCGCCGCCGAGCACCGGCCGCGGCACGACCGAGATCAGCGAGGCCGCGACGGGCGACAGGCCCATCAGGACCAGGAACCCGCCGCCGCAGGCGACCACGAACCGGCTGCGGATCTTCGTCATCGCGACCAGACCGATGTTCTGCGCGAAGGCGCTGCACATGAAGCCGTTGAACAGCGGGCTGATCGCGGAGCCGAGGGTGTCCGCGCGCAGACCGGCGGCGATGGTCTTCTCATCGGCGCGCCGGTCGACGATCTCACCGAGGGCGAGCATGTCCGCGGTGGACTCGGTCATCGACACGAGCATCACGACGCACATGGAGATGATCGCGGCGAGCGCGAACTGCGGGGCGCCGAAGTGGAACGGGGTCGGGAAGCCGACGATGTCCGCCTCGGTGACCGGGCTGAAGTCGGTGACGCCGAACGGGATGGCGATCAGGGTGCCGATCACGAGGCCGACCAGCACGGCGATCTGCTTCAGGAAGCCCGTGGTGAAGCGGCGCAGGACCAGGACGACGACGAGGGTGATCGCGGCGAGCGTCAGATAGGTGGTCGAACCGTAGTCCTCGGCCCTGGGGTTGGGCCCCTGGGCCCAGCCGAAGGCGACGGGCAGCAGCGAGACGCCGATGAGCGTGATCACCGTGCCGGTCACGACCGGCGGGAAGAAGCGGACCAGTTTCGAGAAGTAGGGGGCGGCTATGAAGCCGAGCAGTCCGGCGACGATGATCGCGCCGAAGATGATCGGAAGGGCGTCGGCCTTGTCGTCGGCGGTGTCGACGATGGCCAGCATCGGCGCGACGCCGGCGAAGGTGACGCCGTTGACGAACGGCAGCCGCGCGCCGATCTTCCAGACGCCGAGCGTCTGCAGGAAGGTGGCGAGTCCGGCGGTGAAGAGGCTGGCGCCGGTGAGGAACGTCAGCTCCGTTCCGGACAGGCCCACGGCGGCGCCGACGATGAGCGGCGGGGCCACCACGCCCGCGTACATCGCGGCCACGTGCTGGAGGCCGCTGGTGAGCATCTTCAAAGGGGGCAGGGTCTCGTCGACCGGATGCTTGCTCCGGTCGACGGGTTCGGCGCTGTCTGCATTGCGAACCTGGGGCTCAGCGGCCACGGCGGTTCCTCCGGTCGATTACACGTCGGCGCGACGCAGGTTTCAGGGAGGGGGGTGCTGGTGGTGCGGTGGTGCGCCTCACTGTTGCGGCTCATGAGGCTCAGGGGGTGTACAGCGGTCCGCGTGCCGAGGGGGAACACGTACGGGGTGGAACAGGTGGTGCGGGCATGGGGGGTGACCGTCCGGGGAGCGCCGTACCGCGAGCGGTACGGACGCCCCCCGTCCGGCTGCCACGGACCCCGCTCGGGACCGTGGCAGACCGGTCGAGGGCCGTCCCCCTCGACCGGACTCTTCCTCCGCGTCCGGCGTGCGGCCGCGGAAATCCTGGGTACTGCGCGGGCGCCGCGCCCGGCCCGGGAACGGGGCCGGCCGTGCGCCGCCGGATCAGCCCTGGGCGGCGATCCGGGCGAGGCGACGGGCCTCGGCGCGCGTGTCGCGGGCGAGCTGTTCCTCGTCCGCGTACAGCAGCCGGCTGTTCTCGACGATCTGCCGGCCGTTCACGAACGAGGCCGTGACCGGGGCGGCGGCGCCGAGCACCAGCGCGCAGACCGGGTCGGCGATCGAGGAGTGGGCGAGCCCGTCGACCTTCCAGAGCACGAGGTCGGCCAGCTTGCCCGGCTCCAGGGAGCCGATGCTGTCGGCGCGGCCGAGGACCTGCGCACCGCCGAAGGTGCCGAGGCGCAGGGCCTGGCGGGCGGTGAGCGCGGCCTCGCGGTGCCCGCCGAGGCGGTTGATCAGGAGCGCGTTGCGCAGTTCGGTGTGCAGTTCGCCGGACTCGTTGGACGCGGTGCCGTCGACGCCGAGGCCGACCGGGACGCCGGCCCGGAGCAGGTCCGGGACGCGGGCGATGCCGGCGGCGAGGCGGGCGTTCGACGAGGGACAGTGCGCCACGCCGGTCCGGGTCCGGGCGAAGGCGGCGATGTCGGAGTCGTTCATGTGGACGCAGTGCGCCATCCACACGTCCTCGCCGAGGAAGCCGGTGGACTCGAAGTAGTCCGTCGGGCCCATGCCGAACAGCTCGTGGCAGAACTTCTCCTCCTCCACGGTCTCCGATCCGTGGGTGTGCAGGCGCACCCCGAGCCGGCGGGCGAGGGCGGCGCCCTCGCGGAGCAGCTCGGTGGAGACGGAGAACGGGGAGCAGGGGGCCACCGCGATCTGCGTCATCGAGTCGAACGAGGCGTCGTGGTGCGTCCACACCGTCTCCTCGGTCGCGGCGAGCGCGCCCTCGGTGGTCTCCACGGCGAAGTCCGGCGGCAGCCCGCCGTCCTTCTCGCTGCGGTCCATGGAGCCGCGGGCGAGGGTGAAGCGGACGCCCATGTCGCGGGCCGCGCCGATGACGGCGGCGGACAGGTCGCCGCAGCCCTTCGGGTACACGTAGTGGTGGTCCATGGCGGTGGTGACGCCGCCGCGGGCCATCATCGCGAGCGAGCCCTGCGCGGCGACCCGGACCATCGACTCGTCGATCCGCGCCCACGTCGGGTAGAGGGCGACGAGCCAGTCGAACAGGTTGTGGTCGGTGGCCAGTCCGCGGGTGAGCCACTGGTAGAAGTGGTGGTGGGTGTTGACCAGTCCGGGTGTGACCAGGTGTCCGGTGGCGTCGATCCGGCGGACGACGTTCTCCAGGCCCTCGGGGGCCCGGCCTGCTCCGAGGGACTCGATCCGGTTGCCGGCGACGACGAGGTGGCCGGTGGCGTACTCGGTGTCGTGGGCGTCGACCGTGGCGATCGCCGCGTTCTCGATGACGATGCGCCGGGGGGCTGCCGAAGGTGTTGCCATGGCGGGGCTTCCTTCATTCCGGGGGGTCGGAGTGGGCACGGCAGGACCCTAGGAGGATGTGAGTGCCGGGACCGCGGGACGGCTCCGGGTGCCGAGGTGGTGGAAGAACAGGTTGAGTGTGACCGCGACGAGCGCGCCGGCGCTGATGCCGGAGCCGAGCACGGTCTGCGCCCAGGCGGGGAACTGGGCGTAGAACGTGGGCGCGGCGAGCGGGATGATGCCCGCGCCGAGCGCGACGGCCACGAGGATGATGTTGGAGCTGTCGTCCAGGCCGGCTTCCGACAGGGTGCGGATGCCGGAGACCGCGATCGAGCCGAAGAGGACGATGCCGGCGCCGCCGAGGACGGGCATCGGGACCAGCGAGACGACCGCGCCGAGCACGGGGAAGGCGCCGAGGACGAGCAGCGCTCCGCCGGCGGCCGCGACGACGTAGCGGGAGCGGACGCGGGTGAGCGAGACGACGCCGACGTTCTGCGCGAAGGCCGAGGTGGGGAAGCCGCCGAACACCGGGCCGAGCAGGGTGGCGATGCCGTCGGTGCGCAGGCCGCGGGTGATGGTGCGGCCGTCGCTGCGCCGCTCGCAGATCTCGCCGAGGGCGAGCATCCCGGCGCTGGACTCGGTCATCAGCACCAGCATCACGATGCACAGGGAGAGGATCGCGGCGGGCTGGAACTCGGGGGCGCCGAAGGCGAAGGGCGTGGGCAGCGCGGCGACGGGGGCCTCGCGCAGGGCGGTGAAGTCGGCCATCCCGAAGGGGATCGCGGCGAGCGTGCCGAGGAACAGGCCGAGGAGCAGGGCGATCTGCTTGACGAAGCCCTTGCCGAAGCGCTGGAAGAACAGGATGACGACGAGGGTGAACGCGGCCAGGGCCAGGTACTTCATGGCGCCGAAGTCGGCGGCGTCCTGGTCGCCGCCCTGGGCCCAGCTCACCGGTACGGGCATCAGGGTCACGCCGATGAGGGTGATCACGACGCCGGTGACGAGCGGCGGGAAGAAGCGCAGGAGCCGGCCGAAGAACGGGCCGACGGCGAGGCAGAACGCTCCGGCGACCATCACCGCGCCGTAGATGGCGGGGAGTTGGTGTCCGGGGGCGGTGGTCTCGGCGATGGCGAGCATCGGTGCGATGCCCGCGGAGGAGGCCGCGTTGACGAAGGGCAGCCGGTTGCCGGCGAAGCGGCCGGCGCCGATGGTCTGCAGGATCGTGGCACAGCCGGCGATGAGCAGACTCGCCGCGATGAGCCGGGTCATGCCGGCGGCGTCCAGGCCGACCGCCTGGCCGATGATGAGCGGAGGGGTGACGACGCCCGCGTACATGGCGGCGATGTGCTGGAGTGCCGCGGGGACGAGCCGCGAGGCGGGGAGCTTTTCATCCACCGGGTGGACGGACGGGTTCACGCTGTCCGGTGGGGTGGAACACGGGCCTTCGGCGGTTGCCGGCCCCTTTGCAGGCTGTGCCATGGGTTCCCTCCGGTGCGGCGGGCCCCGCCCGACTGCGGGCGGGCGGGGTCCGCTGCTCGGTGCCGCTTTAGAGGTTGGTCATGTCGACCGGGATGTGCGCCGTGGCGCCGTCGCGCAGCACGGTGGCCTCGATCAGGCCGTACGGGCGGTCCGCGGCGAAGTAGACCTCGTTGTCGTTCTTCAGGCCGAACGGCTCGAGGTCGACGAGGAAGTGGTGCTTGTTCGGGAGCGAGAAGCGCACCTCGTCGATCTCCGCGCGGTGGTTGATGATCCGCGTGGCCATCTGGTACAGCGTCTGCTGCAGGGAGAGCGAGTACGTCTCGGCGAAGGCCTGCAGCATGTGCTTCTTCGTCTCGGCGTAGGACTTCTCCCAGTTGGGCATCCGCTGCTCGTCGTCGGTCCAGTTGAACCGCCAGCGGCCGGAGACCTGGGTGGCCAGGATGCGGTCGTACGCCTCCTGGAGCGTCGTGTACTTGTCCTTGATGTAGCCCCAGAACTCCGAGTTGGTGGAGTTCATCACGACGAGGTCCTTGAGACCGGAGATGACCTGCCAGTTGCGGCCGTCGTAGGTGATCTCGGTGAGGCGGGTCTCCTGGCCCTGGCGGACGAAGGAGTGGGCCACCTCGTCGGCGCCGATGAAGCGGGAGTTGGCCTCGGAGGTGGCGATCCGCTCCCAGGCGTACTCCTCGATCCGGATCCGGGCCCGCTTGATGGGCTCCTGGCTGGTCACGAAGTGACGGGCCAGGTGGATGCCGAACTGCTCGGCCGACTCGATCCCGTACTCCTTGGCGAAGGCGTACACGGTGTTCTTCGTCGTGTCGGTGGGCAGGCAGTTGGCGTTGGAGCCGGTGAGGTGGACGTCGTCGAGGTCGCCGGAGAGGGAGACCGAGACGTTCAGGTCCTTGATGTGGTGGGTGGCGCCGTCCCGCGTGATCTTGACGACGCGGTTCTCTGCTTTGCCGTACTGGTTCTGGCCGAGAATCGTGGGCATGTCTGCTAGCTCCCTCGGTAAACGGAGTAGCCGAACGGGTTGAGCAGCAGCGGTACGTGGTAGTGCTCGCCCGGAACGACGGCGAACGTGATCGCCACCTCCGGGAAGAACGCACCGCTGTCCCGATTCGCGGGGGCGTCCTGCTGCGCCTCGGCTTGCTTGGCTTGCTTGCTCAGGAAGTACGCCTCGGTCTCGAAGTCGAGACGTACGTGGGTCGTCCCCTCCGGCAGGGCCGGCAGGTCCTTGCACCGTCCGTCGGCGTCGGTGGCGGAGCCGCCGAGCGCCGTCCATTCCTTGTCGGAGCCGGAGCGGGCCGACAGGGAGATCGCGACGCCCTCGGCGGGGCGGCCGATGCTGGTGTCCAGGATGTGCGTGGACACCGAGGCGGTCGTTGCCGTGCTCATCAGTTCTCTTCCTCCACGAGACGGGTCAGCCGGATGCGGTTGATCTTGCCCAGTTCGGTGCGGACGATCTCCCGCTCCTGCTCGGGCGTGTGCGTGATCCGCTCGCGGACCGCGTCACGCATCTCCTCGCCGGACCTGCCGGTGGCGCAGATGAGGAAGACATGACCGAACTTCTCCTGGTAGGCCAGGTTCAGTTCGAGCATCTCGGCCTTGAGCCGGTCGGAGGCGCCGGCCATCCCGCTCTGCTCGCGGGAGGAGGTCGGGTCCCCGGGCTTCGGACGACCGATCGGCGGGTGGCCCGCCATCGCCTCGGCCAGGTCGTCCGCGGTCAGTTCGGCCATGGCGGCGTCACTGGCGCGGAAGAGGTCTTCGGCGGTGGCGTACGGGCGCTGGGCGAGGAGCTTGCTCCCCCACGCCGAGCTGGAGCACACCTCGTGCAGGGCCGCGACGGCGTCGCTCTCCGCCGAGGTGTTGAACCGGTTGAGGCCCGGTGTCGTACCTGAAGTCACGGGAAAGCCTCCGTGGCTGTTTTTCGCTGTGCGTCGGACGGGCTGCGGATAGCTAACGCCCTCCGCAACAACACGTCAACACTTTGTTGAAAATCTGCTCGCACAGAAGCCGTCGTCCCGGCATGTGGACGACGGCTTGTGGCAGAACATGATCGACTAGTCGCTCTTGGGCGACTTTTCCCTGTTCAGGGCGGTCTCCCTGTTCAGGTAGTTGTAGACCGTGAACCGGCTGACGCCGAGCGCCCCGGCCACCGTCTCCACACCGTGCCGCACGGAGAAGGCACCGCGTGCCTCCAGGATGCGGACGACCTCCTGCTTGCTCTTGCGGTCCAGTTCGGCGAGCGGCTTGCCGTGCCGGCGCTCCATGGCCGCCAGGATGTGGTCCAGGGAGTCGGAGAGCTGCGGCAGCCGTACGGCGAGCACGTCCTCGCCCTCCCAGGACAGGACGACGTCGTCCGTCCCGGCCTGGTCCGGGCCCAGTATCTCCGCGCCCATCGCGTCGACCAGCGGTTTCACCGCCGCGATCAGGGGGTGTTCGGTCACCGGCCGCCCTCCTCGATCACGTTGACCTGGAGGGAGACCCGCGTGGCGCCGGCCTCCAGCGACCTGCGCAGCAGGGCGTCGACGGCGGTCAGCACCTGGTCGGCACCCCCTTCCGCCGTGTTGCCGAAGGGGCCGACGTCGACCGCGTCCAGCTCGGCCGACTGGATGACTTCACGGGCCACGACCGCGTGCGCCGGGGCCTCGTCGAGGTCGAACGGCTCGGTCGTGAACTCCACTCTCAAACGCACCATGGCACCACGCTACTGGCCGGGGCGCGGGAAGCGGCAGCCTCCCGGAGCCGTGACCTCGACCGAGACCTCGACCGAGACCTCGCACCTCAGGCCGTGGCCAGGGCCGTCGTGGGCGAGACGCGGGCCGCGCGCATCGCCGGGTACAGGCCCGCCACGGCGCCGATGACCAGGGTGCCGAGGGCCGCGCCCGCCACCGCCGTCGCGGGCAGGGCCAGCGGCCAGCCGCGGTGCTGGGCGTACCCGGCGGTGATCGCCAGGCCGAGCAGGGCGCCGCCGCAGCCGCCGAGTCCGGAGAGCACCAGCGACTCCGTGAAGAACTGGTTCCGCACCTGCCCGCGGGTGGCACCCAGTGCCCTGCGCAGTCCGATCTCGCCGCGGCGCTCCAGGACGGCGATGACCATGGTGTTGGCCACGCCGATCCCGCCGACCAGCAGCGCCACCGCCCCGATGCCGAGGAGCAGTCCGGTGAACGCCTCGTCCGCCGCGAGCTTCGCGGCGAGCGCGTCCGAGGGGCGGTCCACCCGCACCGCGTCCGGCTGCTCCGGGTTGACGGTGCGGGCCAGGACCGCGCGTACGTCGGCGACCGCGTGCTCCTCGGCGCGCAGGTACAGCGCGGTGGGCCGGCCGTCGAACTCCAGGTTCCGCCGGGCGGCCTCGAAGCCGACGAGCACCGCGCTGTTCAGCTCGGGCGCGAGCACCGAGGGCTCCAGGACGCCGACGACGGTGAACTGCCGGCCGCCGACCAGGATCTGGAAGCCCGGCTCGGGCCGGATCACGCCCAGCCGGCGGGCCGCCGCGGACCCCAGCACCACGGCCGGGTAGCGGCCCGTGGCCCGGTTGAGCCACGCGCCCTGCGCGGGACGCACGCCCAGGGTGACGAGCAGATCGGGCTGGACCGCGAACACCTCCAGGGCGTTGGTCTCCTGCTTCGGGATGAGCTCGGAGCGGTAGACCTTGGCGTCGAGGGCGGCCACGGCGCTGGCGTCGGTGACCGGCGGGACGCGCCGGACCATGCCGGTGACCTGCGGCGGCAGCGCGGTCCGCTGCCCGGTCAGGGACTCCCCCGCCTCCACGCGCAGCAGGTTGGTGCCGAGGGTGTCGAGGGTGGCCTGCAGCTCGGCGCGGCTGGAGGTGGAGATCCCGAGGACGGCGACCATCGCCGCGATCCCGATGGAGATCCCGGCGGCCGACAGCACCGCGCGCATCGGCTTGGCCCGCAGCCCGGACAGACTCAGCCGCAGCATGTCCACCGCCCGCAGCCGGGCCGGCCGGAGCGTCGGAAGGGGGGCGCTCATCGGGGGTCCTCCTCGACGGGGCGGTGGCGGCCGTCGCCTGGGGGTGTGCGACGGCCGCCGGACTGGGGGGCGGTGACGCCCGGGGCGCCGTCGGCGGCGCGCGCGGCTCTCCCGGGTGTGCCGGGGAGGGGTGCGGCTTCCCGCTCGTCGGTGACGAGGGCGCCGTCGCGCATGGTCACGCGGCGCGGGAGGCGGGCCGCGAGCTCGGTGTCGTGGGTGATGACCACGACGGTCGTGCCGTCCGCGTGGAGTTCGCGGAGCAGCTCGACCACGGCCGCCCCGGAGGCGGTGTCGAGGGAGCCCGTGGGCTCGTCGGCCAGCAGCAGGCTCGGCCGGCCGGCCACCGCGCGGGCCAGCGCGACCCGCTGGCGCTCGCCGCCGGAGAGCTCGTGGGGCCGGTGCGTGAGCCGGTGGCCGAGCCCGACCCGGCGCAGTCCCTCCGTGGCGGCGGCGATCCGGTCGCGCCGGGAGAGGCCGGTGTAGAGCAGGCCCTCCGCCACGTTGCCGACCGCGCTGACCCCGGGCGTGAGGAAGAACTGCTGGAAGACGAAGCCGATGTGCTCGGCGCGCAGCGCCGACAGCTCCCGGTCGGAGAGCCGGTCCACGTCGTAGCCGGCGATCCGCACCCGTCCCGACGACGGCCGGTCGAGGGTGCCGATCAGGTTCAGCAGCGTGGACTTCCCCGAGCCGGACGGGCCCACCACGGCGACCAGCTCGCCGCGCCCGATCCGCAGCGACACCTCGCGGACCGCGTGGACGGGCGGGCTGCCCGGGTACGTGCGGGTCACGCCCGCGAGCTCGACGACGGCGCGGCCGTCCGCGTCCGTCCCGGCGGGCGCCCCGGCGGACGCCGTGGCGGTCACCTCACTGATCACGTTCACAGCGCCGGAATCCCCACCTTCAGTCCCTCGGTGACGCCCGCGCCGGACACCTCGACCCGGCCGCCGCTGAACAGCCCCGCGGTGACCGGCAGGATCCGGGTCGACCCGTCGGCCGCGACGACCTGGACGCCGTACCCGCCCTCGCGCAGCGCGAGCAGCGCGGCGACCGGCACGGACAGCACCCCGCGCCGCCGCTCGCTCTCGGCCCGGACCCGCACGGGCGCGTACGTGAGCGTGCCGGCGGCCTTCTGGTCGAGCAGCGCGATCCGCACGGTCACGGTCCGGTCGCCGCCCTTGGTGTCGCCGCCGCCGTCCCCGCCGTCTCCCCCGTTCCCGTCGCCGTCGCCACCGCCGCCGTCCCCGCCGTCGCCGTCGCCTCCGACGACCGTGCCGACGGTGGTGACCTTGCCGGGCACCGGTGCGTCGCGGCCGGGCAGGAGCACCTCCACCCGCTTGCCCGCGGTGAGCAGCTGCTGCTGCGCCATCGTGGCCTTGACCGTCACCGAGCGCTCGGCGCTGGTGGTGGCCAGGACGGGGCTGCCGTTCTGCGCCTCGGTGCCGGGCCGGCGTTCGGGCGCCCCGGCGCGTACCGCCTGCGGGGCGAACAGCACGCGGCCGAGCTCCAGCTCGCCGGTCCTCGGCAGTCCGAGGTCCTTCTGCCAGCGCTTGACGGCCGCGGCGGTACGGGCGGTGAACTCCTCGTCGACGTCGAAGCCCGTGTAGCCGAGGGCGGCGAGGTTCCGCTCCAGCTGCTCGACGTCGCCGCCGTCGTCCATGCCCTCCTCGAAGGCGCGGTACGGCGGGACCTCGCCGTACAGCAGGACGACGGGCTTCTCGTCGAGCCGGTACAGGACGGCCCCGCGCGCCACCTGCGTGCCCGGCTCCGGGAGCCAGGTCACCGTGCCGGCCAGCCGGTTCGGCAGGAAGACCTCGTCGCCGTACCGGAGCGTGCCGTCCAGGGTGTCCGAGGCGGTGAGGTCGCCGCGGGTGACCGGCGCGGTGGCCGGGGGCGGCGGCCCGCCGGCCGGCGCCTCCTCGCCGCCCCGGGCGGCGAGGGCCACGGCCCCGGCCGTGGCGACGGCGGCGACGGCCACGCAGGACGCGAGCAGCACCCGGGCCCGCCGCGACCGGCGCCCGGCGCCCTCGCCCGCACCGGCCGCGTCCGTGCCGGTCCGATCCATACCGGCCGCCTGCACACCGGCCGCGTCCGCACCGCCCGCTTCGCCCGGCGGCGCTGCCGAGGTCTCCGTCACGGTCACTGCCCGCCCTGCCCCGGGACCGGTCCGGCCTCCTGGTAGCACGCGCGGGTCGCGGTCTCGTGCTTCTTCTCCTGGCCGGGCTTGATGCTGCCCATCTCGAAGCCCTTGGCGCGCATGCACGCCTCGACCTTGAGCCGCCAGGTCTTCTGCTCCTCGCTCTCGCCTCCGTCGGCCGCCCCGCCACCGCTGCCGCCCTGGTCGGTGAACTGCCGGCACGCCTTCTGAGCCTTGTCGATCTTGGCCTGGTCCTGGGTCTCGGTGACCTGGATGGACACGTTGCCGTTGCTCTGCGGGTCGTCGACCTTCAGTCCGTTCTCGCGCAGACAGCGGACGAACTTCAGCGCGTCGGCGTCGGGCTCCCCGGAGCCGGGGGCCTGCTGGGCGTTCTCGCTCGCGGTCGGCTTGCCGCCGCCGGTCGGCACCCCGGACTTCCCGTCGTCGCCGCAGCCGGCCAGCAGGCCGGCCGAGAGCAGGACGCCGACGGAGGTCAGCACCAGGCGGTTTAACGGCTGCAGCTTCAACGTCGTCTCCCTTGTCGCACACTTCTGAATTCCGCACCGGTGGTGCGCGAGATCATGATTGCCAAGGGCCGGCGAGACGCCGATGAGAGCTTTATGAGAAATGGATGAGAACGAGCGGCGCCGGGCACTGCCGGTCACACAATACGAAGAGGTCGAATTCGTGGACCGTCCGGACGGTCCACGAATTCGACCCGGTTGCGCCGGTCGCCCTCACGGGCGGCTGGTTCAGCCGCCGATCGAGCCGCCCCAGATGGCGTTGGTGCCGTACGGGCAGCTCAGGGTGTGGTTCCAGGTGCCGTAGTAGTAGGTGCCGAAGGTGTACCGGTACCCGTTGGAGCAGTCCACGTAGACGCGGTAGCCGTTGCCGGAGCAGGTCATGTAGAAGTACCGACCCGACGTGCGGCCGTTCCAGCAGTTGGCCTGGGCGCTGATCTCGCCCTGGGCCGCCGCCGGCGCGCCGAGGGACTTGTCGAGCGACTTGCCGACGGCCACGCCGGACGTGACCTCGCCCTGCGCGGACCGTGCGACCGCGGTCGCCTGGCCGCCCGGGGCGGCCTGCGCGGAGGGCGCCATCGCCACGGTGGAACCGAGCGCCAGCAGGGCGCTCGCGCCGGCGACGGCCAGGCTCTTGCGCATGCTCATTTCTCCCCCAATTCTTGTCCGAATGGTTCGGACCTTTTTTCCCGCCGACTCAGCGGGCACCGCGATTCTTCCCAGCACGTGAAGAGCATGTCAATTCTCACCGGGCTTTCATGATCGCGGCCTGCACGGCGAATCGGCCATTCCGCGGAAAAGTCTCCGCCCGGGCCCGGCCGATTCCGTCGGCGCATATGCGCCGGTCATCCGGCGGGGCGGAATAAGTTGAGCTGTGTATTCCCTGTGGATCTTCCCCGATTACCGGACATTGGCGAAGTCCTTCACCTTCCGACCGGTCGGTCGGCCCCGCCGGAGCGGGTCCGGCCGACGGACCCCCCTTGACACCCCGCCGCCCACCCGTGCAACATTCCGTCAGACAGAAAGTTACTTCCGCAATACGGAAGGAGCGCCGCCCCTCATGGGATACACGGACCAGCGCTTCGATGTGAACCTGTCGATCCTCTTCACGGAACTCCCGCTCCTGGAGCGCCCCGCGGCCGCCGCCGCGGCGGGCTTCACGGCGGTCGAGCTGTGGTGGCCCTGGATCGACACCGCCACCCCCGAGCAGAGCGAGCTCGACGCCCTGAAGAAGGCGCTCGAGGACGCCGGCACCCAGCTCGTGGGCCTGAACTTCTACGCCGGCCAACTGCCCGGCCCGGACCGCGGCGCCCTCTCCGTACCCGGTGAGGAGTCGGACCGGTTCCGCGCCAACATCGACGTGGCCGCGGACTTCGCCGCCTCGGTCGGCTGCAAGGCGCTCAACGCGCTCTACGGCAACCGCGTCGAGGGCGTGGACCCGCAGGTCCAGGACTCCCTGGCCCTGGAGAACCTGGTCCTGGCCGCCCGCGCGGCCGACCGGGTCGGTGCGATCCTCCTCGTCGAGACCCTCAACAAGCCGGAGTCGCCGCTCTACCCGCTGGTGAGCGCGCCCGCCGCGATCGAGGTCGTCGACAAGGTGAACGCGGCCACCGGTCTCGGCAACGCCAAGTTCCTCCTCGACATCTACCACCTGTCGATGAACGGCGAGGACGTCAGCCAGGTCATCACGCGGTACGCGGAGAAGACCGGCCACGTCCAGATCGCGGACAACCCGGGCCGCGGCGCGCCGGGCACCGGCTCGCTCCCGCTGGAGCAGCTGCTCGACGAGCTCAAGAAGGCCGGTTACGACGGCTGGGTCGGCCTGGAGTACAAGGCCGCCGACGCCGCCGCCTCCTTCGACTGGCTGCCGGCCGAGGCCCGCGCGGCCCGCTGAGCCGCGGCCCGCCGAGCCCCGAACTTCCTCCCGTACCACCTGTTTTTGAGAGGCACCCTCCCCATGAGCAATCTCCCCAAGATCGCGTGGATCGGCCTCGGCATCATGGGCTCACCCATGTCCGAGAACCTGATCAAGGCCGGCTACGACGTCACCGGCTTCACCCTCGAGCAGGACAAGCTGGACCGTCTGGCCGCGGCCGGCGGCACCGCCGCGGGCTCGATCGCCGAGGCCGTCAAGGACGCCGACGTGGTCGTCACGATGGTGCCGGCCTCCCCGCAGGTCGAGGCGATCGCCTACGGCCCCGAGGGCATCCTGGAGAACGCCAAGCAGGGCGCGCTGGTCATCGACATGTCGTCGATCACCCCGCAGACCTCGGTCGACCTGGCGAAGAACGCCGCCGAGAAGGGCATCCGCGTCATCGACGCCCCGGTGTCCGGCGGCGAGGCGGGCGCCATCGAGGCCGTCCTGTCCATCATGGTCGGCGGCGAGCAGGCCGACTTCGACGAGGCCAAGCCGATCCTCGAGGCCCTCGGCAAGACCATCGTGCTCTGCGGCCCGCACGGCTCCGGCCAGACGGTGAAGGCCGCCAACCAGCTGATCGTCGCGGTCAACATCCAGGCGTGCGCCGAGGCCGTGGTCTTCCTGGAGAAGTCCGGCGTGGACCTCACCGCCGCCCTGGACGTCCTCAACGGCGGTCTGGCCGGCTCGACCGTGCTGACCCGCAAGAAGGACAACTTCCTGAACCGGGACTTCAAGCCCGGCTTCCGGATCGACCTGCACCACAAGGACATGGGCATCGTCACCGACGCCGCCCGCAACGTCGGCGCGGCCCTCCCGGTCGGCGCCGTGGTCGCCCAGCTCGTCGCCTCCCTGCGCGCCCAGGGCGACGGCGGCCTGGACCACTCGGCCCTGCTGCGCGCCGTCGAGCGCCTCTCCGGCCGGCAGGTCTGACCCGACGCCCCGGCACGGGGCCCAGATTTCCGGTCGGCGGCGGCGCTGACAACCTGTCCTGTCGCGCCCAGGCGCCGCCGCCGTCCGGAACACCCTCCTTCAATTTCAACAAACTGTTGACGTCTGTTCGACGGCGTACTTAGGCTCCTCGCACCGTCTCCCCACGTCAGCAGAGTCCCGTACGGAAGGTCGACCCGACAAAATGCCTCAGCGCGTGCTCACGACCGAGTCCGGCGCCCCGGTCGCCGACAACCAGAACTCCGCCACCGCCGGCGTCGGTGGCCCCCTCCTCCTGCAGGACCAGCACCTGCTGGAGAAGCTCGCGCGCTTCAACCGGGAGCGGATCCCGGAGCGTGTCGTGCACGCCCGCGGCTCCGGCGCGTACGGGTACTTCGAGGTGACCGACGACGTCACCGCCTACACGAAGGCGAACTTCCTCGGCGAGGTCGGCAAGAAGACCGAGCTGTTCATCCGCTTCTCCACCGTGGCCGACTCGCTCGGCGGCGCGGACGCGGTCCGCGACCCGCGCGGCTTCGCGGTGAAGTTCTACACCGAAGAGGGCAACTACGACCTCGTCGGCAACAACACCCCGGTGTTCTTCATCAAGGACCCGATCAAGTTCCCCGACTTCATCCACTCCCAGAAGCGCGACCCGTTCACGGGCCGTCAGGAGCCGGACAACGTCTGGGACTTCTGGGCCCACGCCCCCGAGGCCACCCACCAGATCACCTGGCTCATGGGCGACCGCGGCATCCCGGCCTCGTACCGGCACATGAACGGCTACGGCTCGCACACCTACCAGTGGACCAACGAGGCGGGCGAGGCCTTCTTCGTCAAGTACCACTTCAAGACGAACCAGGGCATCCGCTCGCTCTCCGCCGAGCAGGCCGCCGAGGTCGTCGGCAGCGACCCGACCTCGCACCAGACCGACCTGCTCCAGTCGATCGAGCGGGGCGTGTACCCCTCCTGGACCCTCTACGTCCAGATCATGCCGGCCGCCGAGGCCGCCGACTACCGCTTCAACCCGTTCGACCTCACCAAGGTGTGGCCGCACGCCGACTACCCGCTGCAGCGCGTCGGCCGGATGGTCCTCGACCGCAACCCGGACAACGTCTTCGCCGAGGTCGAGCAGGCCGCGTTCTCCCCGAACAACTTCGTCCCGGGCATCGGCCCGTCGCCGGACAAGATGCTCCAGGGCCGCCTGTTCGCCTACGCGGACGCCCACCGCTACCGCCTCGGCGTCAACCACACCCAGCTGCCGGTGAACGCTCCGAAGGCGGCCGTGGCCGACAACTACGGCCGGGACGGCTTCATGGCCACCCGCAACGGCTCGCGCCACGACAAGAACTACGAGCCCAACTCGTACCAGGGCCCGGCCCAGACCGACGCGCCGCTCTCCGCGCCGCTCGCGATCCACGGCTGGACCGGCACCCACGCCGCCCCGCAGCACGCCAAGGACGACGACTTCTTCCAGGCGGGCGAGCTGTACCGGCTGATGTCGGAGGACGAGAAGAAGCGCCTGGTGGCCAACATCGCCGGCAGCCTCTCGCAGGTCTCGCGCGACGACGTCATCGAGAAGAACCTCGCGCACTTCGCCGCCGCCGACGCGGACTACGGCAAGCGCGTGGAGGAGGCGGTCCGCGCCCTGCGCGACTGACCGCCCGCTCCCAGGAGCGATTCAAGGACCGCGTACGGGACCTGACGGGAGGTCGGTTCCGTACGCAGTCCGGATCCCGGCCCGGATGAGGGGTGGCCGGGATCCGGACGGCTTGAGGACCGCGGCGGCGACGAGCCAGTGCGGTGGTAAGGGCCCACCGGCCCCTTCTTGACCTGAAGGAAGGGGCACCGGGGAGCCCGTCGCCGCCGCCGCGGTCCCAGCACCTCCCCCACCCGAGCCGCACGGCTCCTACGACTCCGCCCGGCGGCGCGAACGTCCTGTCGCGCCAGCCTCGCTCCGTCGGGCGGTCACCAGCGAGAGCGCGGAACCAGGTTTACGGTCCCTGGTTCCGCGCTCTTCCTCGTTCCCGGAACCGCGCCCGTCCGCCCGGCCCGCGTACGCGAGCGCGGCCGTGACCAGCAGCGACAGCCCGGCCAGCAGGGCCATCGCCGTCGGCGTCGACGTCCGCTGCGCCAGCACGCCCGCCAGCGCGGCGCTCACGCCCTGCAGGGTCAGCATCCCCGAGGAGTGCAGCCCCAGCGCCTGCCCGCTCAGTTCGTCCGGCGTCAGGGCCATCAGCCGCTCCTGGAACAGCAGGCTCGCCCCGTACCCGACCGTGGCCACCGCCACCGCCACCGCGGCCACCGGCAGCGGCGGGCCGAACGCGAACAGCAGGAACGGGGCTGCGAGCAGCGCATGCAGGGGCGAGGCCAGCCGGCCCCGCCACCGTGCCGGCAGGAGGCGCCCCACCGTCACGTCGCCCGCCAGCATGCCGAGCGCCGCGCAGCCGAACAGCAGCGCCGCGTGCCCGGGGTCGTACGGCACGAACAGCGACTCGCAGCCCACGATCAGCCCGCTGGGCACCCACAGCGCGAGATAGGCGCGGCGGCGGGCGGGCAGGGACAGCAGCAGTCGGTTGACCCGCAGGCTCTCCGCGACCGACGGCCGGCCCGCCGCGCGGGGCGGGCGGCGCGAGAGCCCCAGACGGGCGCAGAGCGCGGCGCACGCGAACAGCGCGGCGCCGGTCACCAGGGCGCCGCGCGGGGAGAGCAGCGCCACGAGCAGCCCGCCCGCGCCGTAGCCGGCGATCTGGCAGACGCCGACCGCGATGTTGAGCAGCGAGCGGCCGAGCAGGTACCCCTCGCGGGTGAGGATGTCGTGGAGCAGCCCCATGCGCACCCCGCCGCCCACCGAGCCGATCAGTCCCTGGACGGACAGCACGGCGAAGACGGCCGCGACCGGCAGTCCCGGGATCGCCTGCAGGGCGGTGCCGAGCGCGAGGAGCAGGGCGACGCCCACGATGGCGGCCCGCGGCGGGAGCCGGTCGGCAGCGGACAACAGCGTGGTGGCGCCGACGACTTGGGCGAGCGACGGCCCGAACAGGGCGAGCGCGGACAGCAGCGGCGAGCCGGTGTCGCGGTAGACGAGCGTGGCAAGTCCCAGGCCCGCCACGGTCATCGCGGCGATCTGGGCGGTGAGCGTGAGGAAGAAGGGCGTGAACTCCGGTGTTCTGAACAGCTCGCGGTAGGTGCGCATGCGAGGGAGTCTGGGAAGGAACGGTACGGAGCCGTTAGAGTTTCGCGGGGAGGCGAAACGTGGGCTGGTGGCAGATCGACGCGGACGCTCTGGCGACGAGCCGGTTCATGGTGTCACCGCTGGCCGAGGCGATCGCGGCGCTCATGGCGCTGGACCGTCCGGCGGCCGCGGACCCCGGTGAGCGGATCTGGCTGGGCGCCCATCTCCCCCGCTACCGGGCCCGGTTGGCGCACGATCCACTGGACGCGCTCCTCGTCCGGGCCGCTCTCGGCACCGCCTGGAACGCCGACTTCCTCACCCCGACGCCGCTCGGCGACGGCGAGCAGAGCTTCGACGAGGAGCTGGCCGCCGTCCGCGACGCCGACCCGGCCGCCGCCGTCGCGGACCTCGCGGTCTCCCTGGGCGGACCTGTGCCCGAGCCGCTGAGCTCGGCGGTCGACCTGCCGGAGCGGATGGCCGCGGTCCTGCGCTGGGTCTGGGAGGAGACGGTGCTGCCGACCTGGCCGCGCCGGCGGCGGATCCTGGAGGCCGACGTCGTGGCCCGCACCGCGCGGCTGAGCCAGGGCGGCTGGGCGGCGGCCCTCGACGAACTCTGTCCCGGCAAGCTGAGCTGGCTCGGCGACGGCCGGCTCCAGGTCAACGCCCGTGACCATCCGCCGCGTTCGGCCGAGGGCGGACTGCTGATGTTCGTGCCCGTGACGCCGGGCCGGGGCTGGGTCTCCTGGGAGGGCGCGGAGCGCTTCGCCATCGTCTACCCCTGCTCGGGGACGCTGGCCGAGCCGGACGCGCCGGTGGTGCCCGAGGCGCTGGGCGCACTCCTCGGCGCGGCCCGCGCGGGCGTGCTCGTGCGGCTCGAATCCCCCAAGTCCACGAGCCAGTTGGTGGCCCTCACCGGGCAGGGCCTGGGGTCGGTGGGGCGCCACCTGAAGGTGCTGCTCGACGCCCGGCTGGTCCGCCGGCGCCGCTCGGGCCGTTCGGTCCTCTACTACTGGACGGAGGCCGGGGAGACCCTCGTTCGGGCGCAGTCGTAGGACGGAAAGGGCGAGGCCCTCGCCCCGGTGCTCTGCGGGGCGAGGGCCTGGACCTGATCGGTGCCCGGGGAACGGATCAGACCTTGAGGGCCTTGATCGCGGTGGGCGCGTGGCCGGGCTCGGTGGCGAGCTCCTCGAACTCGGTGACGTTGCTCATGTCGACCGTCTTGCTCATCGCGATGTTGGTGACGCGCTCCAGGATCGCCTCGACGACGACCGGGACCTGGTGCTCGACGGCCAGCTTCTTGGCCTGCTCGAGCGCGGCGCCCAGCTCGTTCGGGTCGGTGACCCGGATCGCCTTGACGCCGAGGCCCTCGGCGACCTTGACGTGGTCGACGCCGTAGACGCCGATCTCCGGGGTGTTGATGTTCTCGAACTCCAGGTTGACCTGGAAGTTGATGTCCAGGTTGACCTGCGCCTGGCGGATCAGGCCGAGGTAGGCGTTGTTCACCAGGACGTGGACGTAGGGGACCTTGTGCTGGGCGGCGACCGCCAGCTCCTCGATCATGAACTGGAAGTCGTAGTCGCCGGAGAGCGCGACGATCGGGGTCTCGCGGTCGGCGACGGCGGCGCCGATGGCGGCCGGGATGGTCCAGCCGAGCGGGCCGGCCTGGCCGCAGTTGATCCAGTGGCGCGGCTTGTAGACGTGCAGGAACTGCGCGGCCGCGATCTGGGAGAGGCCGATGGTGGTGACGTAGCGCGTCTCCGGGCCGAAGGCCTTGTTCATCTCCTCGTAGACGCGCTGCGGCTTGATCGGGACGTTGTCGAAGTGCGTACGGCGCTGCAGGGTGGCCTTGCGCTCCTGCGCGGAGGCGGCCCAGGCGGAGAAGTCCGGCAGCCGGCCGGCGGCCTTGAGCTCCTTGGCGATCTCGACGAACAGCTCCAGGGCGGCCTTCGCGTCGGAGGCGATGCCGTAGTCCGGGGCGAAGATCTTGCCGATCTGGGTGGGCTCGATGTCGACGTGGACGAACTTGCGGCCCTTGGTGTAGGCGTCCATGTTGTAGCCGGTGTGGCGGTTGGCCCAGCGGTTGCCGATGCCGAGGACGAAGTCCGACTCCAGGAAGGTCGCGTTGCCGTAGCGGTGCGCGGTCTGGACGCCGACCATGCCGGCGCTGAGCTCGTGGTCGTCCGGGATGGTGCCCCAGCCCATCAGGGTGGAGATGACCGGGACGTTCACCAGCTCGGCGAACTCGACCAGCAGGTCGGAGGCGTCGGCGTTGATGATGCCGCCGCCGGCGACGATCAGCGGGCGCTCGGACTCGAGCAGGAAGTTCAGGGCCTTCTCGGCCTGGGCGCGGGTGGCCTGCGGCTTGTAGACCGGCAGCGGCTCGTACGTCTCCGGGTCGAAGTCGATCTCGGCGAGCTGGACGTCGATCGGCAGGTCGATGAGGACCGGGCCGGGGCGGCCGGAGCGCATCAGGTGGAAGGCCTGCTGGAAGACGCCGGGGACCTGCGCGGGCTCCAGGACCGTGGTGGCGGCCTTGGTGACCGGCTTGGCGATCGAGGCGATGTCGACGGCCTGGAAGTCCTCCTTGTGGAGCTTCGAGACCGGGGCCTGGCCGGTGATGCACAGGATCGGGATCGAGTCCGCGATCGCGGAGTACAGGCCGGTGATCATGTCGGTGCCGGCCGGGCCGGAGGTGCCGATGCAGACGCCGATGTTGCCCGCCTTGGCGCGGGTGTAGCCCTCGGCCATGTGCGACGCGCCCTCGACGTGACGGGCCAGCGTGTGGTTGACCCCGCCGACCTGCTTGAGGGCCTTGTAGAAGGGGTTGATGGCCGCGCCGGGCACACCGAACGCGTCGGTGACGCCTTCGCGCTTGAGGATCTCAACGGCCGCTGCGGCGGCGGTCATACGGGGCATGGAGTGCTCCTGCTTCGGCCAGGCGGAGACGGACTGCGGGGGTGCGTGGCTCCCCTCGGGCAGGGCCGGGAGAGCCGCCATTCCGCTGCGTTTCCGTAATGCGGAAGTATTGTTCTGCTATGTGGAAGCAGATTAGGCGGGGTGGCGAAGACTCGTCAAGGGACGTCCGGCAAGCGGGCCACGCGGGGCGGGCGCCTGGGGGACGATGGAGCCCGACGCCGGAGGCGGACCGCCGCAGGGGACCGGCGGAGCCGGGACGAAGGGGACCGGCGGAGGCTGGACGAAGGGGGGTCGGGCCACGTGAGCCCGTCGGAATCGGTGCGCGTCGAGTGTCCGAGGTGCCGCAGGACGCACCCCTACGCGCCACCCGCGTACCCGTGCGTCTGCGGAGCGCTCGTGGCGCCGCCGCTCGTCGCCGGGGCGCCGGGCGAACCCGTGACGCACCGCACCTGGGCCGACGAGTGGGTCACCGTCCGCTGCGGGGCCTGCCGGCGCGAGGCCGACTGGCCGCAGCCCGAGCTGGGCTGCCCGTGCGGGACGGTCCTGCGGGTGCGCGTCCGGCCGCTGGACCCGGTGCCGCCCGCGCCCGCCCCGGAGTCCGGCCCGACGCGGCAGCTCCCCCGGCCGGACCCTGTCCCGCGGCCGGACCCCGGACGGGAGCCGTACCGGCCGGTGACGATCAGGACCGCGCGGGACGCCGTCGACGCGGTCGCCCACTACCTGCGCTGGCTCGGCTTCCGGGACGTCGTCCGGCCCGAGGAGCGGCTCGCCGACGGCGTCGACCTGCGCGGTCCGGGCCTCGTGGCCCACGTGGACGCCACGACCAGGCCGGTGGAGCTGCGCGCCGTGGAGTGCCTGTGGCTCAACGGGCTGAGCACCTCGTCGGTCGGCACGGTGTTCGCGCTCGCCGGATACGCGCCGGACGCGCTGGTCCGCGCCGAGGACATCGGCGTCGCCCTGTTCGTGCTCGACCTCACGGGGACGCCGCAGCCGCTCACCACCCACGCCGAGGCGCTGCAGGACTCCTGAGGACCACCGGACTCCTGGGGGCGCCCGAGGCCCGAACTCCCGAGGCCGTACCTCAAATCCACCTCTGAATCCGGCCATTCGCGGTGACGGGCCCCCTCCCCCGGGCACACCACTCCTGGGGGTGGTTGAAATGCCGACGGTGCTGTGGTGGTTCATCGGAGGGGCCTGCGTCCAACTGCTGCTCGCGGGGCTGTTGCTGCGGGCCCGGCGGCCGCGGCCGGTGAATCTGGCTCCCTCGGCGCTCGCCCTGCTGCGCGGCGGGACCCGGGCCGCCGTGACCGTCGCGCTCGTCGCCCTGCACCAGCGCGGGGCGGTCGCCGCCGCCCGCCGCCGTACGATTCGCGCCAACGGCGGCCCCGGCGCCACGCGCGACCCGCTCCAGCGCGGCGTGCACGCCTCCCTGTACCGGGCCATCGGCCTCGGGGCGCTCGCGAACCGGCCCCGCACCCGGGAGGCCGTCGACGCGCTCCGCGCCGAGCTGTGCCTCGCCGGGCTGCTGCGCGCCCCCGGCCGGCGGCGCGCCGCCCGCGTCCTGCTGGGCCTCGTCCCGGTCACGCTGACGGGCGGGCTCGCCGTGATCCTGTCGCACGGCGGTGCCCCGCCGCTCGCGTACGCGCTCGCCGCCGCCGTGGCGCTGGCCTCCGTACCGCTCTGGCGGGTGCCGTGCACCACCGCCGAGGCCCGCCGCGCCCTCGCCGACGAACGGGCCCGCCACCCGCTGCCGGCCCACCGCCGGGACCTCGCCGACGGGACCGGGGCGGCCGAGCGGATCCAGCTGTACGTGGCGCTGTACGGCGACGCCGCGCTGAGGCTGTTCTACCCGCACTTCGCCCGCGACGGCGGCCTGCTGGGCCCCGCCGGCGCGGCCACGGAGAAGGGCCCGCTCTGGAAGCGCCTGCAGGCCCTCCCGCAGCTGAGACCGCGCGCGTCGCGCGAGTCCGCCGGCGGCGGCTACCGAGGCACGGCCTGCGGCTCGGGCTGCGGCAGCGGCTGCGGCGCGGGGTGCGGCGGCGGCTGCGGTGGGGGCGGGGGCGGCAACTAGGGGGTGTCTCGGCCCCCGGGAGCCCGGCATGATCGGCGAGACACCCCCTGGGGCCTGTCCGGAGGGGGACGGGGGGCTCGGGGCCGGTCTTTCGGACAGCCCCCGGGGCCCGTGCCTCCGGAGCGGCGCCCGGCGCGATACTCGACCCATGCGCATCCGACCGGCCGCACCGGCCGAACTCCCGCTCCTCCAGGACATCGAACGCGCCGCCGGCGAGCCGTTCCGCTCGCTCGGGATGATCGCGATCGCCGAGGACGAGCCGTTGCCCCTGGACGTCCTCGAGTCGTACCGCGCCGGAGGCCGGGCCTGGGTGGCGGGGCCGGACGAGGGTGGGGGGCCGGTGGCGTACGTGCTCACGGACGACGTGGACGGCGCCGTGCACATCGAACAGGTCTCCGTCCACCCGGCGGCGGCCCGGCGCGGCATCGGCCGGGCGCTCATCGAGCACGTGGCGGCCGGCGCCGCCGCGCGGGGTGTCACGGCCCTGACCCTGACGACGTTCACGGACGTGCCGTGGAACGCCCCGTACTACGCCCGGCTCGGCTTCCGCCCCCTCACGGAGGCCGAACTCACCGATGGTCTGCGGGAGATCCGGCGCGCCGAGGCCGCGCACGGCCTCGACACCTGGCCGCGCGTCTGCATGCGACGCGCCGTCGTCCCGGGGGCCTAACCCGCCCCGTACCGCTCGCGCAGCTCGACCTTCCGGACCTTGCCGCTCACGGTCATCGGGAAGTCCGTCAGGATCTCCACCCGCCGCGGGATCTTGTAGTGGGCCAGCCGGTCCCGGCAGAAGGCGGTCAGCTCCTCCAGCGTGGGCGGGTCCGCCGGGTCGCGCGGGATGACGCAGGCGAGGATCTCCTCGCCGTACCGTTCGTCCGGCACGCCCACGACCTGCACGTCCGCGATCTTCTCGTGGGCGTGCAGGAACTCCTCGATCTCGCGCGGGTACACGTTCTCGCCGCCGCGGATGATCATGTCCTTGATGCGGCCGACGATCTGGACGTAGCCGTCCTCCCGCATCACCGCCAGGTCGCCCGTGTGCATCCAGCGCCCGGCGTCGATCGCCTCGGCCGTGCGCTCCGGCTCGTCCCAGTAGCCGAGCATCACGCTGTAGCCGCGGGTGCAGAGCTCGCCGGGCTCGCCGCGCGGGACGGTGAGGCCGGTCGCCGGGTCGACGAGCTTCACCTCGACGTGCGGCAGGACGCGGCCGACCGTCCCGGTGCGGCGCTCCAGGTCGTCGTCGCGCCGGGTCTGCGTGGAGACCGGCGAGGTCTCGGTCATGCCGTAACAGATCGACACCTCGGCCATGTTCATCTCGGCGACCACCCGCTTCATCACCTCCACCGGGCAGGGCGAGCCCGCCATGATGCCGGTGCGCAGCGAGGAGAGGTCGTACGAGGCGAAGTCCGGCAGGTTCAGTTCGGCGATGAACATCGTCGGCACCCCGTACAGGGAGGTGCAGCGCTCCTGCTCGACCGCGCGCAGGGTGGCCGCCGGGTCGAAGGAGGGGGCGGGGACGACGATGCAGGCGCCGTGCGAGGTGGCGGCCAGGTTCCCCATCACCATGCCGAAGCAGTGGTAGAAGGGCACCGGGACGCAGATCCGGTCCTGTTCGGTGCAGGCGATCATCTCGCCCACGAAGTAGCCGTTGTTGAGGATGTTGTGGTGGGAGAGCGTGGCTCCCTTGGGGAAGCCGGTGGTCCCCGAGGTGTACTGGATGTTGACCGGCTCGTCGCAGCTCAGCGCGGCCGGGCGGCGTTCGCCGACGTCGGCCGCACGGGCGAGCAGCGCGTCCCAGCTCGCGTCACCGATGTACACGACCTCCCGCAACGACGGGCATTCCCCGCGCACTTGGCCGACCAGGGCCCGGTAGTCGCTGGTCTTGTGCGCCTGGGAGGCGAGCAGGAAGGAGATCCCGGCCTGCCGGAGCACGTACGCCAACTCGTGCGCTCGGTAGGCCGGGTTGATGTTGACCATGATGGCGCCGATGCGGGCGGTGGCGTACTGGAAGAGCACCCACTCCGGGCAGTTGACCGCCCAGATGCCGACCCGGTCGCCCTTCGTGACCCCGCTCGCGAGCAGCGCGTCCGCCAGCTCGGCGACGTCCGCGCCGAACCGCGCGTACGTCCAGCGGCGGCCGGAGGGCACGTCGACCAGCGCCTCCCGGTCGGGCCAGGCGGCCACCGCGCGGTCGAGATTGGCGCCGATGGTGTCGGCGAGCAGGGGCGTGTCGCCGGTGCCGTGCGCGTACGACAGGGTCACGGGGGCCGGGGTCATCGCAGCTCCCCCTCGTCGTACTCGACGCCCTCGCCGTTGGCGGTGCGCTCGCGCAGCTCGATCCGGCGGATCTTGCCGGAGACGGTCTTCGGCAGTTCGGCGAACTCCAGCTTCCGGATCCGCTTGTACGGGGCGAGCACCGCGCGCGAGTGCGCGAACAGCGCCTTCGCGGTCTCCGGGCCCGGCTCCCAGCCGGCCGCCAGCACCACGTACGCCTTCGGCACCGCGAGCCGCACCGGATCGGGCGCGGGCACGACGGCCGCCTCCGCCACCGCCTCGTGTTCGAGCAGCGCGCTCTCCAGCTCGAAGGGGCTGATCTTGTAGTCACTGGCCTTGAAGACGTCGTCGGCGCGTCCGATGTACGTGATGTAGCCGTCGGCGTCGCGGGAGCCGATGTCGCCGGTGCGGTAGTAGCCGCCGGCCATGGCCTCGGCCGTACGCTCCGGGTCGCCGTGGTAGCCGGTCATCAGGCCGACCGGGTCGGCGGACAGGTCGAGCGCGATCTCGCCCTCCTGCGCGCCCGGCTCACCCGTCACCGGGTCGAGCAGCTCGACCCGGAAGCCGGGGCTCGGCCGTCCCATGGAGCCTTCCTTGAGCCGCTGGCCGGGGCTGTTGGACACCTGGACGGCGGTCTCGGTCTGCCCGAAGCCGTCCCGGATCGTGACGCCCCAGGCACGCCGCACGGCCTCGATGACCTCGGGGTTGAGCGGCTCGCCGGCCGCGACGACCTCGCGCGGCGGGGTCTTCAGCTGGCCCAGGTCGGCCTGGATCAGCATCCGCCACACCGTCGGCGGGGCGCAGAAGCTGGTGACGCCGGCGCGGTCCATCTCCTTCATCAGACGGGCCGGGTCGAAGCGCGTGTAGTTGTGGATGAAGACGGTCGCCTCGGCGTTCCAGGGGGCGAAGAGGTTGGACCAGGCGTGCTTGGCCCAGCCGGGCGAGGAGATGTTGAGGTGCACGTCGCCGGGCTTGAGCCCGATCCAGTACATCGTGGCGAGATGGCCCACGGGGTAGGAGGTGTGGGTGTGCTCGACGAGCTTGGGGCGGGCGGTGGTACCGGAGGTGAAGTACAGCATGAGCGTGTCGTCGGCCTGGGTGGCGCCGTGCGGCACGAAGGGCGTGCAGGCCCCGTACGCGTCCTCGTACGCGATCCAGTCCGCGACGCGCTCGCCGACCGCGATCGGGGTGTAGTTCCCCGGCACCTCGGCGAACTTGGCCGTGTCCTCGCTGCGCACGATCACGTGCCGCGCCCGGCCGCGCTCGACGCGGTCGCGCAGGTCGGCGGGGCCGAGCAGCGGGGTCGCCGGGATGACGACGGCCCGCAGCTTCATCGCGGCGAGCGCGGTCTCCCACAGCTCGACCTGGTTGCCGAGCATCACGACGATCCGGTCGCCGGGCCGCACGCCGAGTCCGCGCAGCCAGTTGGCGACCCGGTCGGAGGTCTCCGACAGCTCGGCGAAGCTCCGCCGCAGCTCGCTGCCGTCCTCCTCGACGATGTGCAGCGCCGTGCGGTCGTTGTCGCGGGCGATGACGTCGAACCAGTCCAGCGCCCAGTTGAACTCCCGGAGCCGGGGCCAGGCGAACCCGGCGTACGCGGTCTCGTAGTCCTCGCGGTGCTGCAGCAGGAAGTCCCGGGCTGCCCGGAATCTCGTCGTCTCGCTGCGTTCCGACATGCGTCCTCCTCGTTCCGGACCGTTGCGGGGCCCTCCGGAACATCGTGTAATCGGTGACCCAGGTCTCACTACCCCTTTTCGGGGGTGGTCGGAGTGCTCGGCGGGAGTGGGCGGCGTGAACGGACGGGACGGTCGTGACGGGTGGGGCGCGCGGGAGGGGTCGGCGGAGCTGCGCGCGGCGCTGCTGCGGCTGCGGCGCGCCACCGGGCTCCCGGTCGCCTTCGGCGGGCTGCTGCAGGGCGACGGCCGGCGGCTGCGGATCGCCGAGCTGAGCGGGGCGGCGACGGCGGCCCTGGACGGCCTCGCGGTCTCGGCGGGCAGCGGGCTGGGCGGCCGGTGCCTGGCGCTCTCGCGGCCGTGCGCGGTGACGGACTATCCGTCCGCGCGGCACATCACGCACGAGTACGACGCGCCGGTGTCGGCGGAGGGCCTGCGCTCGGTGCTCGCGGTGCCGGTCGTGGTCCGGCGCACGGTGCGCGGCGTGCTGTACGGGGCGCTGCGCGACGCCCTGCCGATCGGTGACCGTGTCCTGGACGCGGCGGTGGCGGCGGCGCGGGACGTGGAGCAGGCGCTCGCGGTACGGGACTCCGCCCGGCAGGCGGGCGCCCCGTCGTGGGACGAGGTCCGGCGGGCCCACGGCGAGCTGCGGGAGCTGGCCCCGCGGGTCGAGGACCCGGAGCTGCGGGAGCGGCTGCTCGCGGTGTGCGGCCGGCTCGCCTCGGCGGCGGAACCGGGCCCGCGCCCGCCGGCGACGGTGGCCCTGGCCCCGCGCGAACGGGACGTCCTGGCGGCGGTGGCCACCGGCGCGACGAACGCCGCGGCGGCCGAGCGCCTGGGCCTGCGCCCGGAGACCGTCAAGTCCTACCTGCGCTCGGCGATGCGCAAGCTGGGCGCCCGCACGAGGCTGGAGGCGGTACTGGCGGCCCGGGCGGCGGGGGTGCTGGGGTAGCGGGGCTGCCGGGCGCGGCCACCGGCGCTCGGCGACCGGGATGCTGCCGTGCGCGCGGCCCGAGGCCACCGGCCGGTGGCACGCGGCAGGGCCGCCGGTTCCGGCGGAACGGTCACCCCGCCTCGGGAGCGAACCGTACGCGGTGCGTCGTAGCGTCGCGGGCGACTACCGACAGGGTGAGCGCGGCCTCCTCCTCCAGGGCGGCCCGCTCGGAGCGGGAGAGGGCGCGGAAGGGCTCGACGACGATCGTGAGCCCGCCGTCGGAATCCGTCTCCGGCCGCCAGACGCCGGTGAGGAAGCCGTCGACGAGGAAGGTGCGGTGGGCCTGGTTGCCGGTCCAGTTGCGGCTGTGGAACGCGGCCGGGATCACGCGGGTGCGGTCGGCGTGGGAGAGCAGCAGGTTGTCGAACTCGGGCAGGAAACGCGGCGGGGCGGGCACGACCGCGTCGGGCCGGGGCGCGTCCGGCAGGTCGAACAGCTCCGTGCCGTTCTCGTCGCGGAACACGAGCAGCTCGGGCCGGAGCCGTTCGAAGGCCGGCCGCAGGCCGGTCAGCCCCGACCACGCCTGCGTGTCCTTCACCGACGCGGGCCCGAAGGCGGCGAGGTAGCGCCGCACGGTCGCGTCGGGCGCGGGCGGCGGGTCGGCGACCGGGCGCCCGAACCAGCGCTCGGCAGTGGTCAGCTCCACCTGGCCGCTGCGCTCCCAGAGCCCGCGCGGGGTGACCTGGACCAGCGGCAGCAGGCAGCGCGCGCCGACGGTGAGCGCCAGCGGGTCCGCGTCCGGCCACTCGGCGAGCAGGAGCGTACGCAGCTCCTTGACCGACCGCGGCCGCTCCTCGACGAGCTCCCGGCTGAGCCCGGCGAGCCGGTCGAGGTCGACCCCGGCGAGCCGCTTCCGGAACACCTTCAGCTCCCGGTCGGGCCCGCCGGCCTGCATCAGGGGCCGCAGCGTGAGGCAGTCGTCGGCGGTGTGCGTGTGGATGGTGGACCGCATGGTCACCATCCGCGCGACGGCGCGGGACTCCATGAGCGCGGACAGCTCCTCGGGCCGGAAGCCGTCGAGCCGGGCGGCGAGCGCGTAGTAGGGCGGCTTGGTGTTCTGCGCCTGGAGCCCGACGAGCCGCCGTACGGCCTCCTCGGCGGACAGGGCCTCCCGCCGGAGCAGGAGCTGCCGGGCGAGGGTGGCGCGGTTGAGGGCGCGGCGGGTGAGGACGGGTGCGGTGGCGGGCATGACAGGCACGGTACTCAGCCTTGCGGACAGGTACGGTCCGCAACGGCGCCGGCGGCCGGGAGCCGCCGGGATCGCCCGCGTATATCCTGCCCCGAGAGCCGATCACTCCCCGTGGAGGTGGACCCCACGATGTCGGAGCGCCGCCCCCGGGCCTCCCTGTCCCCGCTGAAGCACTCCTGGCGCCGCCAGGCCGAGCCCGAGCGAGCCCCGGAGCCGGAGGCCCCGGAGGAAAGGGCTCCGGAGGCAACCACGGCGGTCCCGGCGCGGAGCGTGGTGCAGGCGTCGCTGTACCGGGACGGCCGCCGGGTGTCCTCGCCGGCGACGCTCGCGGAGACGTTCCGGCAGTTGCGGGAGCAGCCGGAGGGCATGGCGTGGATCGGTCTGCAGCGGCCCACGGAGGAGGAACTGCACTCCCTGGCGGCCGAGTTCGACCTGCACGAGCTGGCGGTCGAGGACGCGATGGAGGCCCACCAGCGCCCGAAGCTGGAACGGTACGGCGACACGCTGTTCGTCGTCCTGCGGGCGGCGCGGTACCTGGACGCCCAGGAGGAGGTCGACTTCGGCGAGCTCCACGTGTTCGTCGGCACCGACTTCGTCATCACCGTCCGGCACGGCGCGGCCCCCGACCTCTCGGCGGTCCGCCGCCGCATGGAGGAGACGCCGGAGCTGCTGGCCCTGGGCCCGGAGGCGGTGCTGTACGCCATCCTGGACGCGGTCGTCGACGGCTACGCACCGGTGGTCGCCGGCGTCCAGAACGACATCGACGAGATCGAGACCGAGGTCTTCGGCGGCGACCCGGCGGTGTCCCGGCGCATCTACGAACTCTCCCGCGAGATGGTCGAGTTCCAGCGCGCGACCCGCCCCCTGGTGGGCATGCTGCACGGCCTGATGGCGGGCTTCGCGAAGTACGGCACGGACGAGGAGCTCCAGCGCTACCTCCGCGACGTGGCCGACCACGTCACCCACACCAGCGAACGCGTCGACGGCTTCCGCCAGGCCCTCAGCGAGATCCTCACGGTCAACGCCACCCTGGTCACCCAGCAGCAGAACGCCGAGATGCGCGCCCTGGCGGAAGCCGGCTTCGAACAGAACGAGGAGATCAAGAAGATCTCCTCCTGGGCCGCCATCCTCTTCGCCCCCACCCTGGTCGGCACGATCTACGGCATGAACTTCGACCACATGCCCGAACTCCACTGGGTCGGCGGCTATCCGTTCGCGATCCTGCTCATGGCAGTGGTCTGCAGCAGCCTCTACGTCATCTTCAAGAAGAAGGACTGGCTGTAGGAGCCGGGGCGGGGCCCGTGGTCCCGCCCCGGCTGCGGGCTGTCAGGCGACCGTGAGGATCTCCGGGGTGCCGGTGGTCGTGGGGGCGAAGGTGTCGGCGAGGCGGAGGGCCTCTTCTATCAGGGTTTCGACGATCTTCGACTCCGGGACCGTGCGGATCACCTCGCCCTTGACGAAGATCTGGCCCTTGCCGTTGCCGGAGGCGACGCCGAGGTCGGCCTCGCGGGCCTCGCCGGGGCCGTTGACGACGCAGCCCATGACGGCGACGCGCAGCGGGACCTCCATGCCCTCCAGGCCGGCGGTGACCTCTTCGGCGAGCTTGTACACGTCGACCTGGGCGCGGCCGCAGGACGGGCAGGAGACGATGTCCAGTTTGCGCGGGCGCAGGTTGAGGGACTGGAGGATCTGGGTGGCGACCTTGACCTCCTCGACCGGGGGCGCGGAGAGCGAGACCCGTACCGTGTCGCCGATGCCCTGGCGCAGCAGCGCGCCGAACGCGACGGCGGACTTCACCGTGCCCTGGAAGGCCGGGCCGGCCTCGGTGACGCCGAGGTGGAGGGGGTAGTCGCAGGCTTCGGCGAGGAGTTCGTAGGCGCGGACCATGACGACGGGGTCGTTGTGCTTGACGGAGATCTTGAGGTCGTGGAAGTCGTGCTCGGCGAACAGGCTCGCCTCCCACAGCGCCGACTCCACGAGGGCCTCCGGGGTGGCCCTGCCGTGCTTGGCGAGCAGGCGGGCGTCGAGCGAGCCGGCGTTGACGCCGATCCGGATGGGGGTGCCGTGGTCCTTGGCGGCGCGGGCGATGTCCTTGACCCGGTCGTCGAACTTCTTGATGTTGCCGGGATTGACCCGGACGGCCGCGCAGCCCGCCTCGATGGCGGCGAAGACGTACCGCGGCTGGAAGTGGATGTCCGCGATCACCGGGATCGGCGACTTGGCGGCGATGGCGGGCAGGGCGTCGGCGTCGTCCTGGGAGGGGCAGGCGACCCGGACGATGTCACAGCCCGCCGTGGCCAGTTCGGCGATCTGCTGGAGGGTGGCGTTGATGTCGGAGGTGAGCGTGGTGGTCATCGACTGCACGGAGATCGGGTCCGAGCTGCCGACGCCCACGCTGCCCACCTGGAGCCGGCGGGTGGGGCGGCGGGGGGCGAGGACCGGGGCGGGCATCGACGGGATGCCGAGCGCGACCGTCATGGGGTGTCTCCTGGTCTGGTACGGGTGAGGGGCCGGCGGTTCACTGCTCGGCGCCGACGGGCTGCGGGGCGAGGTGGTCGATCGTGACGGAGCCGTCGCGGCCGGCGAGCGCCTCGACGACGGCGCGGGCGACATGGCGTCCGGTCAGGCCGTGGGCGGCGAGGATGTCGTCGCGGCGGCCGTGGTCCAGGAACCGCTGGGGCAGTCCGAAGGTACGGACGGGGGTGCGGGCTCCCGCGTCGGCGAGGGCCTGGGCGATCGCCGCCCCCGCGCCGCCGCTGCGTCCGCCGTCCTCGACGGCGGCGACGAGGGAGTGGCGCAGGCCGAGCTCGACAAGGGCCGTGGGGACGGGGGTGATCCAGCGGGGGTCGACGACGGTGACGCCGAAGCCGTGCTCGGCGAGGCGGTCGGCCGCCTCCAGGCAGACGCCCGCCATCGAGCCGACGGAGACGAGCAGGACGTCCCGGGCGTCCCCGGCGTCCCCGGCGTCCCCGGCGTCCGGGGCCGCGTCGCGCAGGAGGTCGCGCACGTCCGGGGCGGCGTGCCGCAGGACGTCCATGCCCTCGACGGTGGCGACGGCGGGGATGTCGTCGCCCGTCGTGCCCTTGGGGAAGCGCAGCGCGGTGGGCCCGTCCTGCACGGCGACGGCCTCGCGCAGCGCGCGCCGCAGGGTCGCGGCGTCGCGCGGGGCGGCGACCCTCAGGCCGGGCACCATCTGGAACAGCGACAGGTCCCACATGCCGTTGTGGGAGGCGCCGTCGTCGCCGGTGACGCCGGCCCGGTCGAGGACGAAGGTGACCGGGGCGCGGTGCAGGGCGACGTCGAGCAGCATCTGGTCGAAGGCCCGGTTGAGGAACGTCGCGTACACCGCCACCACCGGGTGCAGCCCGCCGAGGGCGAGGCCGGCGGCCGCGGTGACGGCGTGCTGCTCGGCGATGCCCACGTCGACGGTGCGGTCGGGGAAGCGCGCGGCGAAGGGAGCCAGGCCGGTGGGTGCCAGCATGGCCGCGGTCAGCGCCACCAGGTCCGGCCGCTGCGCGCCGAGTTCGGCCAGCTCCGCGCCGAACACGTCGGTCCAGGCGGGCCCTTGGGAGGCGCGCGGCGCGGCCGGGGCGGCGGGACGGGGGCGTACGGCGTGGAAGCGGTCCGCCTCGTCCTGTTCGGCGGGGGCGTGGCCGCGGCCCTTCTCGGTGAGGCAGTGGACGACGACGGGGCGGCCGAGGCCGGCCGCGTGGCGCAGCGCGCGTTCGAGCGCGGGGATGTCGTGTCCGTCCACGGGGCCGACGTACGACAGGCCCAGGTTCTCGAAGACGCTGCGGGAGGGGCGGTCCGCACCGCGCAGCTCCGCGAGGTGGGCGGGGATGCCGCCGACGGTGGGGGCGTAGGAGCGGGTGTTGTCGTTGAGGACGACGACCACCGGGCGGTCGGCGCCGTCGGCGAGGTTGTTCAGCGCCTCCCAGGCCATGCCGCCGGTGAGGGCCCCGTCGCCGATGACCGCGACCACGGCGCGGTCGGCGACGCCCCGCAGCCGGTGTGCCCTGGCCAGTCCGTCGGCGTACGAAAGGACCGTGGAGGCGTGGGAGTTCTCGATGTGGTCGTGCGCGGACTCCGTGCGCGAGGGGTAGCCGGACAGTCCGCCGGGCTGGCGCAGGGTGCCGAAGGCGCCGGCCCGGCCCGTGACGAGCTTGTGGGGGTAGGTCTGGTGGCCGGTGTCCCACAGGATGTGGTCGCGGGGGGACTCGAAGACGCGGTGCAGGGCGAGGGTCAGTTCGACCACGCCGAGGCTCGGGCCGAGGTGACCGCCGGTGCGGGTCACCTCCTCGACGAGGACGCGCCGGATGTCGGCGGCGAGCTCCTCGGTCTCCCGGACGGTGAGGGCACGCAGGTCCGCGGGGCCGTGGACCGACTCGATCGACGTCATGACAGCTCCTGATCTGGTCACAGGGCCTCATCGGCCAGAGGGGTCCGGGGAACGCGGCCGGTGAGCGGGTCGGCCAGCCGGGCGGGCATGGAGAAGACGACGTCCTCGGCGATGCCGTCGTCGAGTTCGACGTCGTCGTAGCCGAGTGCGGCGAGCCGGTCGACGAGCCGGCGGACGAGGATCTCGGGGGCGCTGGCACCGGAGCTGACACCGATGCTTGACGCCGTGGCGAGCCAGGACTCGTCCAGGTCGCCGACGTCCGGCACGAGGTGCGCGGCGCTGCCGTGCTCCCGGGCGACCTCGACCATCCGGATCGAGTTGCTGGAGTTGCGGGAGCCGACGACCAGGACGAGGTCGTTGCGGCGGGCGAGCGCCTTGACGGCGTTCTGGCGGTTCTGGCTGGCGTAGCAGATGTCGCCGTCCGCGGGGCCGGCGAGGTCGGTGAACCGGGCGCGCAGCGCGTCGACGACCCGCTGGGTCTCGTCGAACGACAGGGTGGTCTGGGTCAGGTACGCCACCGGGGCGTCGTCCGGCAGGTCGAGGGCGGCGACGTCGTCCTCGTTCTCGACGACGATCGTCCGGTCGGGGGCCTCGCCGCGGACGCCCTCGACCTCCTCGTGGTCCGCGTGGCCGACCAGCAGGATGGTCCGGCCGTCGCGGGCGTAGCGGACGGCCGCCTGGTGGACCTTGGAGACGAGCGGGCACGTGGCGTCGATGACCTCCAGGCGGCGGTCGGCAGCGCCGCTGCGCACCGCGGGCGAGACGCCGTGGGCGGAGAAGACGCAGACGGCGCCCTCGGGCACGTCCTCCTCGCTGTCGACGAAGCGGGCGCCGCGCTTCTCCAGTTCGGCGACGACGTGGTGGTTGTGCACGATCTCCTTGCGCACGTACACGGGGGCGCCGTGGAGGTCGAGGGCGCGTTCCACGATGCCGATGGCGCGGCGCACCCCGGCGCAGAAGCCGCGCGGCTGGGCGAGGACGACGCGCTTGGCCCGGTGGTCGGCCGGGGCGTCCGGGTCGGCCGGCGGGATGGTGGCGCTCATGAGACGTTCCGTTCGTAGGAGGCGTGGGTGAGGGTCGCGGGCCGCGGGGCGGGAATCGTGGCCGGGCGGCCTTGGGAGGCGCGCCACAGCGCGGCGTAGAGCCCGTCCAGGGCGAGGAGTTCGTCATGGGTGCCGTCTTCGCGGACCCGGCCGTCGTCGACGACGACGACCCGGTCGGCGCGGGAGGCGACGCCGAGGCGGTGGGCGACGATCAGCGCGGTGCGGCCGGTGACGAGGCGTTCGGTGGCCCGGTTGACCAGGGCCTCGGTGGCCAGGTCGAGAGCCGCGGTGGCCTCGTCGAGCAGCAGCACGTCGGGGCGTACGAGCTCGGCGCGGGCCAGCGCGATCAACTGCTGCTGTCCCGCGGAGAGGTTGCGTCCGCCTTCGGTGACGCGGTGGTCGTAGCCGCCGTCGAGCGCGCCGAGGGTCTCGTGCGCGCCGACTCGGCGGGCCGCGTCGACGATCTCGTCGTCGGTGGCGTCCGGCCGGCCGTACGCGATGGCCTCGCGGACGGTCCCGGCGAACAGGTAGGGGTCCTGGGGGACGATGCCGAGCCGCCGCCGGTAGCCGGTGAGGTCCAGGTCCCGCAGGTCGGTCCCGTCGACCCGGACGGCACCGCGGGTCGGGTCGTGGAACCGGGCGACGAGCTTGACGAGGGTCGACTTGCCGGCGCCCGTGGGGCCGACGAAGGCGACGGTCTGGCCCGGGGGGATGCGCAGCCGGATCCCGGTCAGCGCGGGGCGGCCGTCGGCGTAGTGGAAGTCCACGTCGTCGAAGGCGAGTTCACCGCGCAGGGACCGGACGGGGACCGGGTCGGCGGCGGCCGGCGTGGTGCTGCGCAGCCGGAGCAGGTCGCGGATCCGCAGCAGCGACACGCGCGCCTGCTGGTAGCCGTCGAACAGCTGGGACAGCTGCTGGACCGGGACGAAGAACAGGTCGAGATAGAGGAGGTACGCGACGAGCGCGCCGACCGTCATGGCGCCCGCGGCCACCCGCTGCGCGCCGACCGCCAGGACCACGGCGGTGACGCAGGCGGCGAGGAACTGGATGAACGGGAAGTACCGGGCGGACAGGAGCTGGCCGCGGACGCGGGCGCGCCGGTAGGCGTCGCTGTGCGCGGTGAACGCGGTGACGACGGACCGCTCGCGGCGGAACGCCTGCACGGTGCGCATGCCGGCCGCGCCCTCCTGCAGCGCGGCGTTGACGACGGCGAGCCGCTCCCGGGCCTCGGTGTAGCTGCGGGCGGAGGCCCGGCGGAAGGCGGCGGTGGCGAGGAGGATCGGCGGCAGGACGGCGAGGACGACCAGCAGCATCCCGGCGTCGGCGACGCCGAGCGCCACGAGGACGCCGAGCAGGGTCAGTCCGCTGACGAGGACGCTGATCAGGCCGGTCTGGAGGAAGGACGAGAGCGAGTCGATGTCGGTCGTCATCCGGGTGAGGGTGCGGCCGGACGCCTCGTTCTCGAAGTGGTCCAGGCCCAGGCGGTGCAGATGCGCGAAGACCCGGATCCGCAGGGCGTACAGCAGCCGCTCCCCCGTGCGTCCGGTGACCCGGACGGCGCCCCACTGGACCGCGTACTGGGCGAGGACGAGGGCGAGCGCGGCGAGGGAGGCCGTGACGACGGCGCCGAGGGCCAGCTTCTGGGCGCCGCCCTCGATGCCCTGCCGGAGCAGGAACGGCAGGCCGAGCCCGGCCAGCGCGTCGGCGACCACCAGGCCGAGGCCCGCGGCGAGCGGGAGCCGGTGGCCGCGCAGGAGGCGGCGCAGTCCGAACTCGCCCTCGCCGCGCGGGGCGCGGGCTGCCTCCGCCTCGTCGACGCCGGGGGTGTCGAGGGCCGGGGGCAGGGCGGCGACGCGTGCCTGCATCCGGGCGGCCGCCGCGGACGGCGGGGCGGACACGCGGGCGGCGGGCACCGCGTCGGACCGCTGCGGCGCGGTGCTCTGTCCGGTCGGGGCGGGGGCCCGTCCCGCCGGGGCCTCGACGGGCCTTCCGGTGGGGGCGGCGTCGCCGGCCGTGCGGGGGCTCGCGGCGGCGGGGTCACCGGCGTCGGCGGGGTCGTGCTGGAGGATGGTGCGGTAGAGGGCGCACCGGTCGGCCAGTTCGCCGTGGGTGCCGAGGTCCACGATCCGGCCGTGGTCGAGTACGGCGATCCGGTCGGCGAGCGCCAGCGTCGAGCGGCGACGGGCGACGATCAGGGTCGTGCGGCCCGCGGCCCCGGCGCGCAGCGCCTCGTGGAGGTCCCGCTCCACCCGGGCGTCGACGGCGGAGGTGGCGTCGTCGAGGACCAGGACGCGGGGCGCGGCGGCCAGGGCCCGGGCGAGGGCGAGGCGCTGGCGCTGTCCGCCGGACAGCGAGCCGCCGCGCTCGCCGAGCACCGTGGCGTAGCCGTCGGGAAGCGCGGTGACGAAGCCGTGCGCCTGGGCGGTGCGGGCCGCGGCGACGACCTCCGCGTCGGTGGCGTCCGGCCGGCCGTAGGCGACGGCCTCGCGGACGGTTCCGGCGAGCAGGGCGGTGTCCTCGGGCACGGTGGCGACCGTGGACCGCAGGGAGGCGAAGGTCAGGTCGCGCACGTCGGCGCCGCCGATCCGCACCGCGCCCCCGGACACGTCGTGGAAGCGGGAGAGCAGCAGGGCGAGGGTGGACTTGCCCGATCCGGGGGCGCCGACGACGGCCAGCGTCTCCCCCGGGGCGATGCTCAGCGAGAGGTCGGTGAGGACGGGCCGGCCGGGCCGGTAGCCGAAGGTGACGCGGTCGAACTCGACGCCGAGGGCGCCGTGGCCGGGCAGTTCACCCGCGCCTTCGGCCACCACCGGGCGGGTGTCGATCACTTCGAGGACGCGCTCGATGCCCGCGCCGGCCTGCTGGCCCATGGTGAGCAGCGCGGCCAGGGTCTTGACGGGGCCGACGAGCTGGGCGAGGTAGGCGGAGAACGCGAGGAAGGCGCCGAGGCTGAGTTCGCCGCGGGTCGCGAGCCAGCCGCCGACGGCGAGGGCGCCGACCTGCCCGAGGGAGGGCACGCACTGGAGGGCGGGCCCGTAGCGGGCGTTGAGCCGTACGGCCCGCATGCGGCCGGCGAAGAGCCGTCGGGCGGCGGCGGCCAGCCGGTCCGCCTCCCGCTGTTCCTGGCCGAATCCCTTGACGACGCGGATGCCGGCGGTGGAGCTGGCGACGACTCCGGCGACGGCGGCCGCCTGGTTCTGCGCGTACCAGGTCGCGGGGTAGAGCCAGGTGCGGCTGCGGCGTCCGATGAACCACAGCGCGGGCACGAGGGCGAGCGCGACCAGGGCGAGGAGCGGCGAGAGCGCGGCCATGACGGCCAGGGAGACCAGGAGCAGGGCGGCGCTGGAGATCGCGGTGGGCAGGGTGGAGACGAGTCCGAAGACCATGTTGAGGTCGCCGGAGGCGCGTCCGAGCAGCTGACCGGTGCTCAGTTCGTCGCGCCGGACGCCGTCCAGGCGGGAGAGCGAGCGGAACAGGTCCACGCGCAGGTCGTGCTGGACGTCGGCGGCGAGCCGTCCGGCGTACAGGCGGCGCAGGTACGCGGCGAGGTAGCCGAGTGCGGCGACGGCGAGCAGCGCTCCGGTCCACAGCGCGGCGGAGCGGGCGGGCCGCAGGACGACGTCGTCGACGATCACCATCGTCACGAGGGGGACGAGGGCGCTGGTCGCGGTGCTCAGGAGGGCGGCGAGGACCGCCACGAGCGTGCTGCGCCGGTGCCGCAGGCAGCGGCGGGTCAGCCGCCCGGCCCAGGAACCCCGGTCGGTGCCGTCGCGGTGGGTGGGCATCCCGGGTCCTCCTTCCGTGGTGGTGGTCGTGGGGCGTGGGTGGTGGTGCGTCAGGGGTCGCAGCGGCGCAGGTCGACCGGGGTGCCCGGGGGGCCGAGGCCGGCGACCGCGAGGACGTGCGGTCCGTACGGGCCGGGGCCGGTGGGCAGGACCGCGCTCGCGGCTCCGGTTCCGCCCGGCAGGGCGCGCAGGGCGCGGGTCCGGGCGGGGGCCGGGGGCCAGCGCGGGGGGTGGGACAGGGGCTGGGTGAGCCCGCCGTGGGCGAGCCCGTGGCCGCGGGCCTTGCCGACGGCCTCCTTCTGGGTCCAGATCCAGTAGAAGGCACGGACCCGGTCCGCCGCGGGGAGGCGGCCGAGCCAGTCGGCGTCCGAGGGGGCGAGCCAGCGCCGGGCGAGCGCGAGGGCGGGCAGGGGCCGCACGGTCTCGATGTCGACGCCGACCGGGGCCCGGGCGGCGAGCGCCACGGCCCGGGCGCCGGGGCTGTGACTCAGGCTCACGTGCAGGGCGGCGGCTGCTCCGGTGAGCCGCGGGCGGCCGCCGGGTTCGTGGACGAGCCCGATCCGGTGGAGCGGGCTGCCGGTGAGCTCCGCGGCGGCGCGCAGCAGCAGCGTGTGCGCCGCGCGCCGTTCGCCGGAGGCGACAGGACCCCAGATCACTGTGACGGCGCCGGGGTCTGCCACGGGGTCAGGCCGCCATCGCGCGGACGAGGCTCTTGGGCCGCATGTCGGTCCAGTTGGCCTCGATGTAGTCGAGGCAGGACTGGCGGTCGTTCTCCGCGAAGGCGACCTCCCAGCCGGCGGGGACCTCGGCGAAGTCCGGCCACAGGGAGTGCTGGCCCTCGTCGTTGACCAGGACGATGTAGCGGCCTTCGGCGTTCTCGAACGGGTTCGTCATTTCTTTGTTCCTTTTCTTTCGAGCGAAGCGACTTCTTTTCCCTCGCCGATATTACTAACGAATTCCAGAAAGATCGGCAAGGCTTTTCCGAAAAACTTCAGGGCATATCCGTGAGGCCCGCTTCGGGCGCGTTCACGAGGACCGCCGAATTGCCCGGCGGCTGCTTGTTCTCGTAGACCAGCTGATGGGCCCGGCCGATCTCGGCGAACGGCAGGACGAGGCTCAGGCAGGGGTCGATGCGGCCGGCCGCGACGAGGTCGATGACCGCCGCGGTCTGGCGCACGTTCGCGGCGTGCGAGCCCTGCAGCCGCTTCTGGAACATCCAGAGGAAGCGCAGGTCGATGTCGCCGTTGTAGCCGCTGGTACCGGCGCAGGTGACGACCATACCGGCCCGGTCGCAGACGTAGACCGAGGTCGGCAGGGTGGCCCGGCCGGGGTGCTCCAGGACGATCCACGGGTCTCTGCGCTCGCCGAGCGCGTCCCAGAAGGCACGGCCGAAGGAGCGGACGCCGGAGAGCCATTCCCGATAGGCGACGGTGTCGCTGGAATCGGGCAGCCGGCCCCAGTGGTCGAAATCGTTCCGATTGATGACGCCGTGCGCGCCCAGGCGTTTACAGTAGTCGAATTTGTCCTCGTCCGACACCACGGCGACGGGAATTCCGCCGAAATGTTTCACGATCTGGATCGCCATGGATCCGAGCCCGCCGGCGCCGCCCCACACGAGGACGGGATCGCCGGGCCGGACGGTGTGCGGGTGCCAGCCCGTGAGCATGCGGTACGAGGTGGAGCCGCCGCCCAGGAAGCAGCCGGCCTCCTCCCACGTCAGGTGCGGGGGCTTCTTGTGGCACTGGTACTCGTCGGCCAGGGTGAACTGCGCGAAGGAGCCGTGGTTCAGCTCGTAGCCCCAGGCCCGCTGGGAGCGGGAGGCGGTCGGGTCGACGCCGAGCCGGATGTCGGGGGCCGACTCGTCCCACTTGACCCCGCCGACGATCACCTGGTCGCCGACCTTGAGCTGCTTGACGCCCTCGCCCACGGCCCAGACGACTCCGGCGCCCTCGGACCCGCTGATGTGGTAGTCCAGCGGATCGCCGGCCCGCTGCCGGTCGGCGATGACGTCGGCGGGCGTGCCGAGACCGGCCCAGACGCCGTTGTAGTTGATCCCCGCGGCCATCACCATGACGAGCACCTGCCCCCGTCCGACCGGGGGCACCTCGACCGTCTCGACCTGGATCGACCGCTCGGGCGGGCCGTACCGCTCGCGCCGGGTCACCCCGGCGTACATGTAGCGGGGCACCTCGCCCAGCGGGGGCATCTCCCCCAGTTCGTACAACTCCCGGGTCATCGGCTGTCCTTCCTTGTGGTGCGTGCGTTCAGGTGAGCGGCGAGCACGTCGCCGACGACGGCCAGCGGGGCGGGCCGCAGCATGTCCTCGTGCCGGCAGTCGACCGGGTGGACGGCGACGGCGCCCGCGACGTACGGCCGCCAGCGCTCCGCCTTCTCGGCGACCGCGTCCGCGGCGCCGTCGGAACTCCCGTCGCCCGCGCCGCCGTTGGCGACGAACAGGAGCAGGTCGCCGGAGAAACGGCGGGGCGTGAACCCGGCGCGCAGCTCGACTCCGGTGCGGTACGCGTCCACGACGGTGCCCACCCGGTCGGCGAGCAGCGCCGCGAGCGGCCCCCCGCGGGTCCGCAGCAGCGCGGCGCCCGCCTCGGGGGTCAGCTCCTCCTCGCCCCGGTCGGGACCGACGCCGGCCGCGTCGAGGAGCGCGCCGAGGACCTGCCCGGCGGGCGGCACGACGACCGGGTCGCCGGGCCGGGCCGGGTAGGAGTCCAGGACCGCCACGGTCGCGACCTCCTCACCGGCCTCCTCCAGGAGCACCGCGACCGCCTGGGCGACCAGGCCGCCGAGCGACCAGCCCAGCAGGTGGTAGGGGCCGGAGGGCCGGACCGAGCGGATCCGCGCCGCGTAGTCGGCGGCGACCTCCTCCAGGCTCGCCGGCCGGTGGCCGGGCTCGGCGAAGGCGCGGGCCTGCAGCCCGTACACCGGGTGTCCGGCCGGCAGGTGCCGCAGCAGGGCCGCGTACCGCCAGCTCAGGCCGCCCGCGGCGTGGAAGCAGAAGACTGGCGGGAGTTCGCCCCGGGTGCGCAGCGGCAGGAGGACGTCCAGCGCGCCCGCGGCGTCCGCGTCCCCGTCGTCGAGGGCGGCGCCGACCCCGGCGACGGTCGGCGCCAGGAACAGGGCCTGGATGCCGAGCTCCGCGCCGAGCACGGAACGGATCCGGCTGACCAGTCCGGCCGCCAGCAGCGAGTTGCCGCCGAGGGCGAAGAAGTCGTCGTCGATGCCGACCTCGGCGACGCCGAGGACATCCGCGAACAGTCCGCACAGAAGTTCCTCGCGCGGGGTCCGCGGACCGCGCCCGCCGCGCCCGGCGTCGGCGGGAGCGGGCAGCGCCGCCCGGTCCAGCTTGCCGTTGGCGGTGAGCGGCAGCGCGTCGACGGCGACGAACGCGGCCGGCACCAGGTAGTCCGGCAGCGTCTCGGCCAGCCGGGCCCGCAACTCCGACGGTTCCGGGGCGGTTTCGCCGGGCGCGGGCACCGTGTAGGCGACGAGGCGCTTGTCGCCGGGGCGGTCCTCCCGGACGAGGCAGACCGCGTGGGCCACCCCGGGCAGGGCCGCGAGCGCGCCGTCGACCTCGCTGAGCTCGACGCGGAAGCCGCGCAGCTTCACCTGGTCGTCGGCCCGGCCGACGAACTCGAGGACGCCGTCGGGGCGGCGGCGCGCCAGGTCCCCCGAGCGGTACATCCGCGCCCCCGGCCCCCCGAACGGGTCGGCGACGAAGGAACGGGCGGTCAGCGCCGGGTCGTTCTCGTATCCGCGGGCGAGACCGGAGCCGGCGAGGTACAGCTCGCCGACGGCGCCGGCCGGGACCGGCTCCAGCTCGGGCGACAGCACGTAGGCCGCCATCCCGGCGAGCGGGACGCCGATCGGCACGTTGTCCGGGACGGGGTCGCCGGCCCGCATCACGTGGTGGGTCGCGAACACCGTGGTCTCGGTGGGGCCGTAGCCGTTGCTGACGACCGTGCCGGGGCAGGCGGCGAGCACCTTGCGGACGGCGTCGGCGGGGACCACGTCGCCACCGGTGCGCACCTCGCGGACGCCGGCGAAGCAGCCGGGCTCCTCCTCCGCGAGCCAGCGGAACAGACCGGCGGTCAGCCACAGTCCGGTGACGCGCTCGTCGGCCACGAGCCGGGCGAGCTCCCGCAGGTCGCTCGCGCCGGGCGGGGCCACGACGACGGTCCCGTGGTTGAGCAGGGTCCCCCACAGCTCCAGCAGCGCGGCGTCCCAGGCGTGCGACGAGTGGAACAGCACCCGTTCCAGCGCGCCCGGCGCCCAGCAGGGCTCGTCGGCGAGCTCGACGACGTCGCGGTGGGTCACGGCGACGCCCTTGGGCACGCCCGTGGAGCCGGAGGTGAACATCACGTACGCCAGCCGGTCCGGCTGGACGGCCGCGCCGGGATCGGTGGACTCCTGGCGGTCCGTGCGCGGGTCGGTGTCGACGGCGACCGTCGTCAGGGCCTCGCCCGGGGCGCCGGCCCAGCCGGCGGCACGGGCCGCGTCGGTGAGCAGCAGCCGCGCGCCCGCCCGTTCGAGGACGGTCCGCTGCCGTGCCTCGGGGTGCGCGGGCTCCAGCGGCACACAGACCGCGCCGGCCTTGAGGACGGCGAGGAAGGCGACGACCAGCCGGGGCGACCGGTCCAGCAGGACGCCGACGCGCGACTCCGGTCCGGCGCCCAGCTCGTGCAGCAGCCGGGCCAGCCGGTTGGCGCGCTCGTCCAGTTCCCGCCAGGTGAGCCGCTCGCCGCCGAGGGACACTGCGACGGCGTCCGGGGTGCGGGCGGCGAGGGCGGCGACCCGGCCGTGGATCGTGTCGAGCAGCGTGCCGTGCGGGCCGGACGGGGCGAGCGCGGTGCGCATGCCGCCGTCGGCGAGCGCCCGGCGCTCCTCCGGGGACAGGCCGGCCGTCGGCCCGCCCACGCGTCCCACCGGCTGCTCCGGGTCGGCCGCGACCGACTCCAGGACACGCGTCAGCCGCTCCAGCAGGGCCGGTGCGGTCGCCGCGCCGATCACGTCGGGCCGGTGGTCGAGCCGGAACCGCAGCCCGTCGGCGCGCAGCGACGCGACCAGCAGCAGCGGGTAGTGAGCGGCGTCCCGGCCCTGCACCGCGGTGGCCCGCAGCCGGGAGGAGGAGCGCCCGGTGTTCTCCGGCACCGGGTAGTTCTCGTAGACGAGGGCCGTGTCGAACAGCGGCCGCACGCCCGCGATCCGGTGCACGTCGGCGAGGCCGAGGTACTGGTGGGTGCGCAGGGCGGTCTGTTCGTCCTGGACGCGGGCCAGGGCGGCGCTCCAGCGCTCGGAGCGGTCGAACCGGACGCGCGCGGGCAGCGTGTTGATGAACAGGCCGATCATGTTCTCGGCGCCGGGCAGCTCCGGCGGCCGGCCGGAGACCGTGGTCCCGAACAGGACGTCGTCGCGGCCCAGATGACGGCCGAGGACCAGCGCCCAGGCCGTCTGCACGACGGTGTTCATGGTGACGCCGGCGCGGGCCGCGTGCGCCTGGAGGGAGGCGGTGAGCTCCGGGGACAGGTCGTGGACGATCTGCTCCGGCAGCGCCGGCCCGGCCGGCTCCCGCCCCGGGGCGAGCAGGGTGGGCTCCGTGACGCCGGCGAGCGTGTCCCGCCAGGCGCGCTCGCTCGCCGTGCGGTCCTGGGCGGCGAGCCAGGTGACGTACGAGCGGAACGGGACGGGCGCGGGCAGCGCCGAGGCGTCGCCGCCGTTCTCGTACAGGGTGACCAGCTCGCGCAGGAACAGCGGCATCGACCAGCCGTCGAGCAGGATGTGGTGCTTGGTGATGACCAGCCGGTGCCGCTCGGCGCCGAGGCGGATCAGCAGGAAGCGGACCAGCGGCGGCCGGCTCAGGTCGAACCGGCGCCCGCGGGCGGCCTCGGTGAGGGCCGCCAGCTCCCGCTGCGCCGCGTCCTCGGGCAGCGCGCTCAGGTCGGCCTCGTCCCAGGGCAGGGCCGCGGCGCGGGGCACGACCTGGACGGTCGCTCCGTTCGCGCGGTGGTGGAAGCCGGCCCTCAGGTTGGGGTGGCGGTCCAGGACGGTCTGGCCGGCGGTCCGCAGGGCCGCCGGGTCGAGCGGGCCCTCGAGGTCGAGGACCAGCTGGACGGTGTAGACGTCCGTGGCGCCGGGGTCCGCCTGGAGGGCGTGGAAGAACAGGCCCTCCTGGAGCGGGGTGAGCGCGAAGGCGTCCTCCAGGCCGCCGGGTGCGGCGGCGAGTTCGTCGATCTCGGGCTGGGTCAGCCCGGACGTCGGCAGGTCGCCGGGGGTGAGGCCGTCGCCGCGCTCGGACTGGCCGGGGTCGGCGAGGGCGCGCAGGGCGGTGAACCACAGCTCGGCCAGCTCCTCCATCGCGGCGCGGTCGAACAGACCGGCCGGCCAGGAGTACGTGACGTGGAGCCGCGGCCCGCCGTCGCCGTCCCGGGTCACCGCGTTGATCTCCACGGCGTGGCCGAACGGCATGCCCGGGTCGGCGGGCAGCAGCGGGATCCGCAGGTCGGACGCGCTCGCCCAGCCCGCGGGCCCGTCCTCGCCGAGCGTGTCGCCGCCGGTGCCGACCCGCCCCAGGTAGTTGAAGCCGATCTGCGGGGTGGCGGCGCCCGCGAGGGCGAGCGCGGTGTCCGCGTTCAGGTAGCGCAGCAGGCCGTAGCCGAGCCCGTTGTCGGGCAGGGCCCGCAGCTGCTCCTTGACGCGGCCGAGCGCGGCGACGGTGGCGGCGCCCCCTTCCAGGGCCTCGTCCAGGTCGATCGCGCCCGGGTCGAGCCGGACGGGGAACCTGCTGGTGAACCAGCCGACCGTACGGGACAGGTCGAGGGTCTCGTCGAGCTCCTCGCGGCCGTGGCCCTCCAGGTCGACCAGGACCGCGTGGGAGGCGTCCTGGGTCCAGCGCCGGCGCCACCGGGCGACGGCGAGGGACAGCCCGGTGAGCAGCACGTCGTTGATCTGGGTGCGGAAGCGGGCCGGCACGTCGGTCAGCAGCGCCGTCGTCAGGTCCGCCGGCAGGGCGGCCGTCAGGTGCTCGGCGGTGCCCCGCGTGTCGACGGCCGGGTCGAGGCGGCGCGCGCCCAGGAGCGCGTCGGGCTCCTGGGTCTGCCGCCGCCACAGCGGCAGTTCGGCGATCCGGGCCGGGTTCTGCGCCTCCATGACGAGGGCCTGCGCCCAGCGGCGGAACGTCGTCCCGACGGGCGCGGGCCGCGGTTCGCGGCCGTCGCGCACCGCCTGCCAGGCGGCGGCGAGGTCGGGCAGCAGGATCCGCCACGACACCCCGTCGACGACCAGGTGGTGCAGGAGGACGAGGAGGAGTCCCTGCTCGTCGGGGCCGGCGTCGAACCAGACGACTTCGAGCAGGCGGCCGTTCTCCGGGTCGAGCCGGCGCCGGGCCGCCTCGCCCTGAGCCGACACGGCCGCGGCGAGGTCGCCGGCGTCCCGCAGGTCGACGCGGGTGACACAGGCGCGGGCGTCCACGCTGCCGCGCGGCGCGGTCTCCAGGTTCCAGGGCAGACCGAGCTCGGCTCCGGTGAGCCGGGCGCGCAGGACGTCGTGGTGGTCGACGACGGCCTGGACGGCCGAGGTCAGCGCGTCCTGTCCGAGGCCGCCGGGGACCCGCAGCAGGACGGACTGGTTGAGGCCCTGGAAGGGGCCGCCGAGCTGGTGCAGCCAGCGGACCACCGGGGTGCCGGGGATCGCCCCGACGCCGTCGTCGGCGACGGGTGCGGCCTCGGCGGCGGGCCGGACCGCGGCCACCAGCTCCGCCACGGTCTGGTGGCGGAAGATGTCCCGCGGGGTGAGGACCAGGCCGGCCTGCCGGGCGCGGCCGGCGACCTGGATGGCGTTGATGCTGTCGCCGCCGAGGGCGAAGAAGTTGTCGTCGGCACCGACCTCGGCCAGGTGGAGCACCTCGCCGACGATCCCGCACAGCAGGGCCCGCGGGTCGTCGCCGGCGACGTGCTCGCGTCCCCGCGCCGCCGGGGCGGCGGGCGCGGGCGCCGGCTGCTCGGGGGCGGGCAGCGCGGCCTTGTCGGTCTTGCCGTTGACGGTCAGCGGGATCCGGTCGAGCTCCATCAGGACGGACGGCAGCAGATGCGCCGGCAGGGCGGCGCGCAGGTGCGTCCGCACCGCGCCCAGGTCCAGGCCGCGGCCGGCCTCGGGCACGAGGTAACCGACGAGCTGCCGGACGCCGGGGCGGTCCTCCCGGACGGTCGCCACGGCACGCGCCACGCCGGGCGCCTCGGCCAGGGCGGCCTCCACCTCGCCGAGTTCGATCCGGAAGCCGCGCAGCTTCACCTGGTCGTCGGCGCGGCCGACGAACCGCAGCCGTCCGTCGCGCAGCCGGCTGACCACGTCGCCGGTGCGGTACATCCGGCTGCCGGCCGGGCCGAACGGGTCGGCCACGAACCGCTCGGCGGTCAGGCCGGGGCGGCCCAGGTAGCCGCGGGCCACGCCGATCCCGGCGACGTACAGCTCGCCGGGGACGCCGACGGGCACGGGCCGCAGCCGGTCGTCCAGCACGTAGGCGCGCATGTTGGGCAGCGGCCCGCCGATCGGCGGCACGCCGGCCTCGGGCGCCAGCGGCCCGGCCATGGTGCAGGACACGGTGGTCTCGGTGGGCCCGTACGCGTTGAACATGCGCCGCCCTGGCGCCCAGGTGGCGACCAGGCCCGCCGGGGCGGCCTCGCCCGCCGTCACGAGGGTGCGGACGGTGCGCAGGCTCGCGGGCGACAGCTGGGCGAGCACCGCCGGCGGCAGCGTCGCGTGAGTGACACCCTGCTCGCGCAGCAGCGCGGGCAGTTCGGCGACCTGAAGCAGCATGTCGGCCGGGCCGAGCACCAGGCAGGCGCCGGCGGACAGCGGGGTGCAGATCTCCGACATCGCGGCGTCGAAGCTGAGCGACGCGAACTGCAGGGCCCTGCTCCCCGGGCCCATCGCGTACGGACCGGTCCTGGCCAGGACGATGTTGGGGATGCCGCCGTGCTCGACGACGACGCCCTTGGGGCGGCCGGTGGAGCCGGACGTGTAGATGACGTACGCGGGGGTCCGGGCCGTCAGCGGGGCGGTGCGGTCGGCGTCGGCCGGGTTCCGCACGGGCTGCGCGGCGAGCGCGGCCGCGGTGTCGGGCGCGTCGAGGACGATCCGCTCGGCGTCCGTCGCGTGCGGGATCCGGGCCTCCGCGTCGCCGGTGGTGACCACCAGGCGCGGCCGGGCGTCGTCGAAGAAGTACGCGATCCGGTCGGCGGGGTACTCGGTGTCCACCGGCAGGTAGGCCGCGCCGGACTTCAGCACGGCGAGGACCGCGACGACCATCTCGGGCGAGCGCGGCACCGCGATCGCGACGACCGACTCGGGCCCCGCGCCGCGGCCGATCAGCAGATGCGCCAGCCGGTTGGCACGCTCGTTCAGCTCCGCGTACGACAGCTCGGTCTCGCCCGCGGCGAGGGCGGGCGCGTCCGGGGTGCGGGCGACCTGCGCCTCGATCAGCTGCGGAACGAGGAGGCCGGGCAGCGGGCGGGCGGTGTCGTTCCAGCCGTGGATCAGCTGGTGGTGCTCCTCGGCGGTCAGGATGTCGAGGTCCTCGATCCGCCGGTCCGCGTCCGCGACCACGGCGCGCAGGACCGCGACGAACCGTCGCGTCATCGCCTCGACGGTCTCCCGGTCGAACAGGTCCGCGGCGAAAGCCACGGTGCCGTGCAGGCCCGCCGGCGCGCCCTCGTCGGAGCGCCGCTCGGAGAGCCGCACCGACAGGTCGAACTTGGCGCGTCCCGCACCGTCCCCGGCGGGCTCGCCGACGGCCTCGACGGTCAGCCCCGCGAGGTCCACGTCGGCCCGGGAGACGTTGTCCAGGGACAGCATGACCTGGAACAGCGGGTGGTGCGCGGGCGACCGCCGCGGAGCCGCGGCGTCCACGACGCGCTCGAAGGGCACGTCCTGGTGGGCGTAGGCGGCGAGGTCGGTCTCGCGGACCCGGGCCAGCAGCTCGCGGAAGGACGGGTTGCCGGAGGTGTCGGTGCGCAGCACCAGGGTGTTGACGAAGAAGCCGACCAGGTCGTCGAGCGCCTCGTCGCCGCGGCCCGCCACGGGCGTGCCGATCGGGACGTCCGTGCCCGCGCCGAGGCGGGTCAGCAGGCCCGCGAGCGCCGCCTGGAGGACCATGAAGACCGTGGTCCTGCTGGAGCGCGCGAGGTCGAGCAGACCGGCGTGCAGCTCGTCGTCGAGCGCGAGGGACACCAGTCCGCCCTCGTGCCCGGCCTCCTCCGGACGCGGCCGGTCGGTGGGCAGGGCCAGGACGTCGGGAAGGCCCTGGAGGGTCTTCGTCCAGTGCGCGAGCTGGCGGGAGATCTCGCTGTCCGGGTCCGCCTCGTCGCCGAGCAGCTCGCGCTGCCACAGGGCGTAGTCGGCGTACTGGACCGGCAGCGGCGCCCACTGCGGGGCGCCGCCCGCGCAGCGGGCCGTGTACGCGGCGGCCAGGTCCTGCACCAGGGGGCGCATGGAGGACGCGTCGCCGGCGATGTGGTGCAGCACCAGTACCAGGACGTGGTCCTCCGGGCCGAGCTCCAACAGCTGGGCGCGCAGCGGCAGATCGGTGTCCAGCGCGAAGTCGAGGCGCTGCGCGGCGGCGACCGCCGCGTCGACGCCGGACTCCTCGACCCGCACGACGTGCAGGTACGGACGCGCCTCGGCCGGGTCGAGGACGACCTGCGTGGGCGTGCCGTCGGGGGCGGGGAAGACGGTGCGCAGCGACTCGTGGCGGGTCACCACGTCCGCGAGCGCCGCTTCCAGCGCGGCCGCGTCCAGCGGGCCGCGGAGCCGGGTGACCATCGGGATGTTGTACGTCCCGGCCGTGGCGCCCAGCTGGCTCAGGGCCCACAGGCGGCGCTGGGCGTACGAGAGCGGCACGTCGACGGGCCGCTGCTGCGGGACGAGCGCCGGCCTGGCCTCCCCGCCTCGCTCCAGGAGCGGGGCGAGGGCGGCGACGGTCGGGGTCTCGAACAGCGCCCGCACGGGCAGTTCCACGCCCAGGACCGCACGGATGCGGGAGACGAGGCGGGTCGCCAGCAGGGAGTGCCCGCCGAGGTCGAAGAAGCCGTCGTCGATGCCGACCCGGGACAGGCCCAGGATCTCCGCGAACAGACCGCACAGGATGTCCTCCTGCGCCGTCCGCGCCTCACGGCGGGCCGCACCCGAGGACGTCGGCGCAGGGAGCGCCTTGCGGTCCGTCTTGCCGTTGGGCGTCAGCGGTACGGCGTCCAGGACGACGACCGCCGACGGGACCATGTACTCCGGCAGCACCGCGGCGACGGCGCGCCGAAGTGCCTCCGGATCCAGCGCCGTTGCGTCCGTCGGAACGACGTAGCCGACGAGGCGGCGGTCGTTCGGCGCGTCCTCGCGCACCATGGCCACGGCCCGCGCGACGCCGGGGACGCCGGCGAGGGCCGACTCCACCTCGCCCAGCTCGATCCGGTAGCCCCGGACCTTCACCTGGTCGTCCACCCGGCCCACGAACTCCAGCACCCCGGCGTCGGTCCACCGGACCAGGTCACCGGTGCGGTACATCCGCGCACCGGGCGCACCGAACGGGTCCGCCACGAAGCGCTCGGACGTCAGACCGGGGCGACCGAGGTAGCCCCGGGCGACCCCGTCGCCGGCGATGTACAGCTCACCGGCCACGCCCGGCGGGACGAGGCGCAGCCGCCCGTCGAGGACGTAGACCTGCGTGTTGGCGATCGGCCCGCCGATCGGCGTGGCCCCGTCGCCCGTGATGAGCGCGCTGGTCGACCAGATCGTGGTCTCCGTCGGCCCGTACATGTTCCAGACCGCCGCACCCGCGTCGGCAAGGGCGTCGGCGAGCTGCGCGTCCAGCGCCTCGCCGCCGACGAGCACGCGCAGACCTCGCGCGGCCTCCGGATCCTCGTCCAGCAGCGCACGCCACAGGCTGGGCGTCGCCTGCATCACCGACACGCCCTCGGACCGCACCAGCCGGCCCAACCGCACCGGATCACGCACCACATCACGCTCGGCCACCACCACCGCGGCACCAGAAACGAGCGGCAGGAACACCTCCAGCAACGAGATGTCGAACCCGAACGTCGTCACCGCCAGCCACTTCTCCCCCGCCGACAGCCCCACCTGGGAGCCCATCGACCACAGGAAATTCGCCAGCGCACCATGCGGCACCACGACGCCCTTCGGACGCCCCGTCGAACCCGACGTGTACAGCACGTACGCCGCGTCCCAAGCCGACACCCCGCACTCCACCGCCAGTTCGGCGGCGGGCTCGACGGTGTCGAGGAGCAGCACCGGGACTCCGGCCGCCTCGGGCAAGCTGTCCTCGCTGTCGCGGGTCGACAGGATCACCGACGGGGCGGCGTCGTGGAGGATGTACGCGATCCGGTCCGCCGGGAAGTCCAGGTCCACCGGCAGGAACGCCCCGCCCGCCAGACCCACACCCAGCATCGCCGCCACCGCGTCCACCGAACGCGGCACCGCCAACGCCACCACCGAACCACGCCCCACACCCACACGCGACAGCGCGTTCGCCACACCCACCGCACGGGACCACAACTCCCCGTACGACAGACGCACCCCACCGCACACCACCGCAAGCTCGCCCGGCACCCGCGCCGCACGCTCCGCGAACCACCCCGGCACCACACCCGCCGGCACCACCGCACCCGACGCGTTCCAGCCGCCCAACAACCGCTCACGCTCGGCCGAGTCGAGGACGTCGATGTCGGCGATGGAGCGGTCGGGGTCGGCGACGGCCGCGCGGAGCAGGCGCTCCAGGCGGGCGACGACGGTGTCGACCGTCTCGCGGTCGAAGAGGTCCGCGGAGTAGTCGGCGACGCCTTCGAGGCCGTTCGGGACACCGTTCGCGGTGTGCCGCTCGCCGAGTCCCAGGGAGAGGTCGAAGCGGGCCCAGGCGGACGTGCCGGCCTCGGCGGACACGGACAGGCCCGGCAGTTCGAGGGCGGCGTCACGCGAGTTCTGCACGGTCAGCGTCACCTGGAAGAGGGGGTGACGGGTCAGCGACCGCTGCGGGTTGAGCGCCTCGACGATGCGCTCGAACGGCAGGTCCTGGTGGGCGTACGCCGCGAGGTCGGTCTCCCGGACCCGGGCGAGCAGCTCGCGGAAGGACGGCGCGCCGGAGGTGTCGGTGCGCAGGACCAGGGTGTTGAGGAAGAAGCCGACGAGGTCGTCGAGGGTGTCGTCGGTGCGGCCCGCGATCGGGGCGCCGATCGGGATGTCGTCGCCCGCGCCGAGCCGGTTCAGGACGGCCGCGAGTCCGGCCTGCAGGACCATGAAGAGGCTCGTGCCCGTGGCGCCGGCCAGGGCGAGGAGCCGCCGGTGCAGCTGGGCGTCGAAGGAGAACCGCAGCTTCGCGCCGCGCTGCGCGCCGCTCGTCGGGCGGGGCCGGTCCGTGGGCAGGGCGAGCTCCTCCGGCAGTCCGGCAAGTGCCTCGGTCCAGTGCGCGAGCTGGCGGGCGATCTCGCTGTCCGGGTCGGACTCGTCGCCGAGCAGTTCGCGCTGCCAGAGCGTGTAGTCCGCGTACTGGACGGGCAGCGGCGCCCATTGCGGGGCCGTGCCCTGGAGCCGGGCCGCGTACGCCGTGGAGAGGTCCGCGGCGAGCGGGGCGAGGGAGCCGGCGTCGCCGGCGATGTGGTGCAGGACGAGGACGAGAAGGTGCTCGTCCGGTCCTGTGGCCAGCAGCGTGGCCCGCAGGGGCGCTTCCCGGGTGAGGTCGAAGCCGCGGCCGGCCAGCCCGGCGATCAGCGCCTGGGCGTCGGCCCCGTCGGAGGCGTCGGCCCCGTCGGAGGCGTCGAGGACGGTGAGGCCGACGGGCTGCGCCGCGCCGTCGAGGACGGCCTGGCGCGGTTCGCCGTCCTCCGCCGGGAAGACGGTCCGCAGGCTCTCGTGCCGCAGCACCACGTCGGCGACGGCGGCGGCGAGGGCGTCCCGGTCGAGGGCTCCGGCCAGCCGGAGGACCATGGGGATGTTGTAGAGCGGGCTCTCCGGGTCCATCCGGTTGACGAACCACAGGCGGCGCTGGGCGTACGACAGCGGGACGGAGTCGGGCCGGACGGCCGGCGCGGGCGCCGGGCGGGCCGTGGCCGCCCCGTCGAGGCGCTCGGCGAGTCCGGCGACGGTCGGGGCCTCGAACAGGGCCCGGATGCCGAGCTGGACGCCCAGCACCGCGCGGATGCGGCTGAGCAGCCGGGTGGCGAGCAGCGAGTGCCCGCCCAGCTCGAAGAAGCCGTCGTGGACGCCGACCCCGCCGACGCCGAGGACCTCGGCGAACAGGCCGCAGAGGATCGCCTCCTGCGGGGTGCGCGGCTCCCTGCCCCGTACCGGCGCGGTCTGCTGCGGCGCGGGCAGGGCCGTGCGGTCGGTCTTGCCGTTCGGCGTCAGCGGCACCGCGTCGAGGACGACGAGGGCCGACGGCACCATGTACTCGGGCAGGACGGCCGCGACCTGGCGGCGGACCGCCTCCTCGTGCGGGGCGGCGCCCTCGGCGGGCAGGAGGTAGCCGACCAGGCGGCGGTTGCCGGGGGTGTCCTCGCGGACGGCCGCGACGGCGCGGGCGACGCCGGGGACGGCCGCGAGCGCGGCCTCGACCTCGCCGAGCTCGATGCGGTGGCCGCGGATCTTGACCTGGTCGTCGGCGCGGCCGACGAACTCCAGGACGCCGTCGGCGCGGCGGCGCACGACGTCGCCGGTGCGGTACATGCGCGTGCCGGCGGGCCCGTACGGGTCGGCGACGAAGCGTTCGGCGGTGAGGCCGCGGCGGTTCAGGTAGCCGCGGGCCACGCCGTCGCCGGCGAGGTACAGCTCGCCGGGAACGCCGGCCGGGACCGGGGTGAGGCGGCGGTCGAGGACGTAGGCCCGGGTGTTGCGGAGCGGGCGGCCGATCGGGACGGCGCCGTCGGGCAGTTCCTCGCCCGGGCCGATCCGGTGCTGGACGGCGCTGACGGTGGTCTCGGTGGGGCCGTAGACGTTGAACAGCGCGCCGTCCGGGTGGAGCCGGCGCCAGGAGGCGAGGGCGGCCGAGGTCAGGGCCTCGCCCGCGACGAGGAGTTCGGCGTCGGCGGGGGCCGACCCGACGGAGTCGCTGAGCATGCCGAGGTGGCTGGGCGTCACCTTCAGGAGGGTGAAGTCCTTCTCGACGGCGCCTTCGAGGAAGTCGGTGAGACGGATGTGCCCGCCGACGGTCAGCGGCACGTGCAGCGAGGTCACCGTGGTGTCGAAGGAGACGGAGGAGTGGAGCAGCACCGCGCCCGACACGCCCCGGTAGTCCTCGGCCGCGCCGACGACGTAGTCGGCGAGGCCCGCGTGCCGGACGACGACGCCCTTGGGGGTGCCGGTCGAGCCGGAGGTGTAGATGACGTACGCGGCGTGGTCGGGCAGCAGCCGGCTCGTGCGGTCGGCGTCCACCGGGTTCCGCGCGGGCTGGGCGGCCAGCTCGTCGGCGGTCGCGGGGGCGTCGAGGACGACGACCGGCTGCGTGGCGCCCTTGGGCAGGTGCGGCCGGACGTCCTGGGTGGTGACGACGAGGGCCGGCGCGGAGTCGGCCAGCATGTAGGCGATGCGGTCGGCGGGGTACTCGGTGTCCACCGGCAGGTAGGCCGCGCCGGACTTCAGCACGGCGAGCACGGCGACGACCATCTCGGGCGAGCGCGGCACCGCGATCGCGACGACGGACTCGGGACCCGCGCCGCGGCCGATCAGCAGATGCGCCAGCCGGTTGGCACGCTCGTTCAGCTCCGCGTACGAGAGCACCGCCTCGCCGCCGGACACGGCCGGCGCGTCCGGGGTACGGGCCGCCTGGGCCTCGATCAGCTCCGGCACGAGGAGGCCGGGCAGGGGGCGGTCGGTGTCGTTCCAGCCGTGGATCAGCTGGTCGCGCTCCTCGGCCGTCAGGATGTCGAGGTCCTCGATCCGGCGGTCCGCGTCCGCGACCACGGCGCGCAGGATCGCGACGAACCGTCGCGTCATCGCCTCGATCGTCTCCCGGTCGAACAGGTCGGTGGCGAACTCGGCGAGGGCGTCGAGGCCGGCGGGGGCGCCCTCGTCCGTGAGGCGCTCGTTGAGGCCGAAGGACAGGTCGAAGCGGGCCACGCCGCCGCTGCCCGGCTCGGCGCCGACGGTCAGGCCCGGCAGCTCCAGCGTGGGCTGCGCGGTGTTCTGGAGGGCCAGCACGATCTGGAACAGCGGGTGACGGCCCAGCGACCGGGGCGGGTTGACGGCCTCGACGAGGCGCTCGAAGGGGACGTCCTGGTGGGCGTAGGCGGCGAGGTCGGTCTCGCGGACCCGGGCCAGCAGCTCGCGGAAGGACGGGTTGCCGGAGGTGTCGGTGCGCAGCACCAGCTCGTTGATGAAGAAGCCGACGAGCTCCTCCACGGCGTCGTCCGTGCGGCCGGCGATCGGCGTGCCGAGGGGGATGTCCGTGCCCGCGCCGAGACGGGTCAGCAGGCTCGCCAGCGCCGCCTGGAGCACCATGAACAGGCTGGTCCCGGACTCCCGGGCGAGCGTCAGCAGCTGCCGGTGCAGGGCGGCGTCCAGCTCGAAGCGGATCCGCTCGCCCCGGTGCGAGGAGGCGTCGGGGCGGGGCCGGTCGGTGGGCAGGGTCAGCTCGTCGGGGAGGCCCTGGAGGGTCTTCGTCCAGTGGGCGAGCTGGCGGGAGATCTCGCTGTCCGGGTCCGCCTCGTCGCCGAGGAGCTCGCGCTGCCACAGGGCGTAGTCGGCGTACTGGACCGGCAGCGGCGCCCACTGCGGGGCGCCGCCCGCGCAGCGGGCCGTGTACGCGTCGCCCAGGTCGCGGGCGAGCGGGCGCATGGACCAGGCGTCGCCGGCGATGTGGTGCAGCACCAGCACGAGGACGTGCTCCTCCGGCCCGACCGTGAGCAGCCTGGCGCGCAGCGGCGTCTGCTCGGCCAGGTCGAAGCCCCGGCGGACGGTGTCGGCGACGTACGCGGCGACCTCGTCCCGCGCCACGTCGGCCGTGCTCAGCACGCGGTCCGCGACGGTCCCGGCGTCGAGGACGACCTGCGTGGGCGTGCCGTCGGGGGCGGGGAAGACGGTGCGCAGCGACTCGTGGCGGGTCACCACGTCGGCGAGCGCCGCCTCCAGCGCGGCCGCGTCCAGCGGGCCGTGCAGACGCAGCCCCAGGGAGATGTTGTACAGCGGGCTCTCGGTGTCCAGCTGGTTGATGAACCACAGGCGGCGCTGGGCGTACGAGAGCGGAACCTCGGCCGGCCGCCGCTGCGGGACGAGCGCGGTACGGGCCTCGGCCAGGCCGCCGCCGTCGAGGCGACGGGCGAGGGCGGCGACGGTCGGGGTCTCGAACAGCGCCCGCACGGGCAGTTCCACGCCCAGGACGGAACGGATGCGGGAGACGAGGCGGGTCGCGAGCAGGGAGTGCCCGCCGAGGTCGAAGAAGCCGTCGTCGATGCCGACCCGCTGCAGGCCGAGGATCTCCGCGAACAGACCGCACAGGATGTCCTCCTGCGCCGTCCGCGCCTCACGGCGGGCCGTGCCCGAGGACGTCGGCGCAGGGAGCGCCTTGCGGTCCGTCTTGCCGTTGGGCGTCAGCGGTACGGCGTCCAGGACGACGACCGCCGAGGGAACCATGTACTCCGGCAGCGATTCCGCCACCGCACGGCGCACCGTCTCCCCGTCCAGCACCGTCCCGTCCACGGGGACGACGTAGCCGACGAGGCGGCGGTCGTTCGGCGCGTCCTCGCGCACCATGGCCACGGCCCGCGCGACGCCGGGGACGCCGGCGAGGGCCGACTCCACCTCGCCCAGCTCGATCCGGTAGCCCCGGACCTTCACCTGGTCGTCCACCCGGCCCACGAACTCCAGCACCCCGGCGTCGGTCCACCGGACCAGGTCACCGGTGCGGTACATCCGCGCACCGGGCGCACCGAACGGGTCCGCCACGAACCGCTCGGACGTCAGACCGGGCCGGTTCAAGTACCCCCGCGCCACGCCGTCGCCGGCGATGTACAGCTCCCCCGCCACACCGGGCGGCACCGGCCGAAGGCGCCCGTCGAGGACGTAGACCTGCGTGTTGGCGATCGGCCCGCCGATCGGCGTGGCCCCGTCGCCCGTGATGAGCGCACTGGTCGACCAGATCGTCGTCTCCGTCGGCCCGTACATGTTCCACACGGACGCACCGGCGTCCGCCAGCAGACCCGCCAGCGGGCCGTCCAGCGCCTCACCGCCGACCAGGATCTTCAGCCCCTGCGCGGCCTCCGGGTCCGCCTCCGTCAGCGCACGCCACAGGCTGGGCGTCGCCTGCATCACCGACACGCCCTCGGACCGCACCAGCCGGCCCAACCGCACCGGATCACGCACCACATCACGCTCGGCCACCACCACCGCGGCACCGGAGACGAGCGGCAGGAACACCTCCAGCAACGAGATGTCGAACCCGAACGTCGTCACCGCCAGCCACTTCTCCCCCGCCGACAGCCCCACCTGGGAGCCCATCGACCACAGGAAATTCGCCAGCGCACCATGCGGCACCACGACGCCCTTCGGACGCCCCGTCGAACCCGACGTGTACAGCACATACGCCGCGTCCCAAGCCGACACCCCGCACTCCACCGCCAGTTCGACGGCGGGGGCCACCTCGTCCAGCAGGACGACGGGCGCGTCCACGCCGTCGGGCAGCCCGGCCACCGCGTCCGCGGTGGAGAGCACGGCCACCGGCCGGGCGTCGTCGAGGATGTACGCGATCCGGTCCGCCGGGAAGTCCAGGTCCACCGGCAGGAACGCCCCGCCGGCCAGACCCACACCCAGCATCGCCGCCACCGCGTCCACCGAACGCGGCACCGCCAACGCCACCACCGAACCACGACCCACACCCACACGCGACAGCGCGTTCGCCACGCCCACCGCACGGGACCACAACTCCCCGTACGACAACCGCACCCCACCGCACACCACCGCAAGCTCGCCCGGCACCCGCGCCGCACGCTCCGCGAACCACCCCGGCACCACACCCGCCGGCACCACCGCACCCGACGCGTTCCAGCCGCCCAACAGCCGCTCACGCTCGGCGGGGTCCAGCACGTCGACCGCGCCCACGGGCTCGTCCGCGTCCATGACCGCCGCGCGCAGCACGCGCTCCAGACGGCCGAGGACCCGCTCCGCCTCCGCGCGGTCGAAGAGGTCGGTCCGGTAGTCGACGCGCAGCCGCACGCCCTCGGCCGTCCGGGAGACGACGAGGGTCAGCGGGTAGTGGGTGGCGTCGCGGCCCTTGGCGCCGACGAGGCGCAGGCCGGAGTCCAGCCGGGTGCCCTCGGCGGCCGGGTCCACGGGGTAGTTCTCCACGAGGACGGTGGTGTCGAAGAGTTCGCCGGCGCCGGCGAGCGTCTGGATCTCGGCGAGGCCGAGGTACTGGTGGGGGCCCAGGTCGGACTGCTCGTTCTGCACCCGCGCGAGCGCCTTGGACCAGGGCTCGTCCTGGTCGAGGACGACGCGGACGGGGACGGTGTTGATGAAGAGACCGACCATGGACTCGACGCCGGGCACGTCGGCGGGGCGGCCGGCCACGGTGGTGCCGAACACGACGTCGTCGCGGCCGGTCAGACGGCCGAGGACGACGGCCCAGGCGAGCTGGACGACGGTGTTGAGGGTGACCGCGCCGGAGGCGGCGAGCTCGGCGATGCCGTCGCCGAGGTCGGCCGGGAGCAGGGTCTCGACGCGCTCGGGCATCCGCGCCTCGCGGACGGCGCCGGCCGGGGCGAGGCGGGTGACCTCCTCGACGCCGGCGAGCGTGCGCCGCCAGACCTGCTCGGTCGCGGTCCGGTCCTGGGCGGAGAGCCACTGGAGGTAGTTCTTGTACGGGGTGACCGGCGGCAGGGCGCTCTCGCCGCGCTCGTACACGGTGAACAGCTCGCGCAGGACGACCGGCATGGACCAGCCGTCGAGCAGGATGTGGTGGTTGGTGACGACCAGCCGGTGCAGCTCTTGCTCGCGGCGGACCAGCAGGCAGCGGACGAGCGGCGGCTGGGCCAGGTCGAAGCGCTCGGCGCGGTCCCGGTCGGCGAGCCGGCCGAGTTCGGCCTCCCGCTCGTCGGCGGGCAGATGGGTGAGGTCGGCCTCGCGCCAGGGCAGTTCGACGTCGCGCAGGATGAACTGCACCGGCTTTCCGGACCGTACGGACCGGAATCCGGCGCGCAGGTTGGCGTGCCGGCGCAGCAGCGCGGTCATCGCGTCCTTGAGGCGGGCCGCGTCGAGCGGGCCCTCCAGGTCGACGGCGAGCTGGACGGCGTAGACGTCGGGGCCCGTGCCGTCGTCGAGCAGGGAGTGGAACAGGAGCCCTTCCTGCAGGGGGGTCAGGGGCAGGACGCCCTCGAGTCCGGACGGCTTGCGGGCCGGTCGGCTGGTGTGCGTCACTTCAGATCCTCCAGGTCGGCCAGGTCGGCCTCGAGCTCGTCGATCTCGTCCTGGGCCAGGTCCGCCAGGGAGAGGTCGGATGTCGTCAGACTGCGGGCGGCGCCCCCGTCGGGGGCGGCGTGAGCGGTGGCGTACCGCGTCAGGGCGTCGAGGGCCTCGAACCAGAGGCCGGTGAGGTCGTCGACGTCGGCGTCGTCGAAGAGGCCGCCGGGCCACGTCCACGTCACGGTCAGCTCGGGCCCGGAGGGCCGGTCGTGGGTGACCGCGTTCACCTCCAGGCTGTGGGCGAACGGCAGGCCGGGGTCCGTCGGGGCGATGCGCACGTCCTCGGGCGCGGCGCCCCAGTCGGCGGGGCCGGCCGTGTGGTCGGTGCGCACGCGGCCCAGGTAGTTGAAGCCGATCTGCGGCGTGGTGCCGTCGCGGAGCAGCTCCGCGGTGCGCGGGTTGAGGTGGCGGAGCAGGCCGTATCCGGCGCCCTTGGCGGGGATCGCGCGGATCTGGCCGGTGACCCGGCGCAGCGCCTCTCCCGCGCCGGGGGCGCCGTCCCTGATCTCGTGCCACTTGACGCCGGGGTCGAGGCGCAGCGGGTGCATCGTGGTGAACCAGCCGACGGTGCGGGACAGTTCGGCACCGCCGTCGTCGGTGCGGCCGTGGCCCTCCACGTCGAGCAGGACACCGCCGCCGTGGGCGCCGCGGCCGCGGGCGCGGCGCCATTCGGCGAGCGCCAGGGCGAGTCCGGCGAGCAGGATCTCGTCGGGGCCGGCGCCGGTGGCGGCGGGCACGGCGGTCAGCAGGGCCTCGGTGCGGCCGGCCGGCAGGGTCCGGGCGCGGCGGCGGGTGGTGGCGTGGGTGTCCACGGCCGGGTCGAGGGGCCGCGCGGCGAGGCGCGGGTCGGTCTGCGCGGTCATCCGTTCCCACAGCGCAAGTTCGGCCTCGACGGCGCCGGTCAGGGCGCGGTCGGCGAGGTGCCGGGCCCAGGTGCGGAAGGAGGTGCGGGCGGGCGCGACGGCGGGCTCGCGGCCGGCTTCCGCGTCCGCCCAGCAGCTCATGAGCTCGGGGACGAGGACGCGCCAGGAGACGCCGTCGACGACGAGGTGGTGGGCGAGGAGCAGCAGGCGTCCGTCGCGTTCCGGCCCTGCGTCGAACCAGACGGCGCGGAACATGACGCCCCGGTCGGGGTCGAGCGCCCGGCGGGCGGTCTCGGCCTCCTCGGCGAGCAGGGCGCCGAGGGCGTCGTCGGAGACCGCGCCGATGTCGACGCGGCGGACGGCGTCGGCGGCGTCGGTCTTGCCGGCCGGCGGGACGTCGAGGGCCCAGGGGCCGTCGCCGGTCCGGTCGAGGCGGGCGCGGAGCAGGTCGTGTCCGTCGAGGACCGCCTGGACGGCGGCCACGAGGGCGCGTTCGCCGAGGTTCCCGCCGGTGCGCAGCAGGACGGACTGGTTGAAGCCCTCGACGGGGCCGCCGAGTCCGCGCAGCCACTCCATGATCGGCGTCGCGGGGACGCGACCGGAGCCGTCGTCCGGCGCGGTCGCGGCGTCCGTGTCCGGGGCGGTCGCGGCGAGGGCCAGGGCCTCGACGGTCTGGTGCCGGAAGATGTCGCGCGGGGTGAGGACGAGTCCGGCCTCGCGGGCGCGGCTGACGAGCTGGATGGAGACGATGCTGTCGCCGCCCATGGCGAAGAAGTTGTCGTCGACGGCGACGTCGGCGACGCCGAGCAGGTCCGCGAAGAGCGCGCACAGCAGCTGCTCGCGCTCGTTGCGCGGGGCGCGGCCGCCGCCGCCCGTGTAGTCCGGTGCGGGCAGCGCCCTGCGGTCCAGCTTGCCGGTGCGGGTGAGCGGCAGCTCCGTCAGCTCGACGAACGCGGTGGGCGTCATGTAGTCGGGCAGCAGGGCGGCGACGTGGGCGCGCAGGACGTCGGCGTCGGGCGCGGCGCCGGCCGCCGGGACGACGTACGCGACGAGGCGCTTGTCGCCGGGCCGGTCCTCGCGGACGACGACGACGGTCTGGGCGACGGACGGGTGGGCGGCGACGGCGGCCTCGACCTCGCCGAGCTCGATGCGGAAGCCGCGGACCTTGACCTGGGCGTCGGCGCGGCCGGCGAACTCCAGGGTGCCGTCGGCCCGCCAGCGGACCCGGTCGCCGGTGCGGTACATCCGGGATCCGGGGACGCCGAAGGGGTCGGCGACGAACCGTTCGGCGGTGAGGCCGGGGCGGTTCAGATAGCCGCGGGCCAGGCCCTCGCCGGCGACGTACAGCTCGCCGGTGACGCCGTCCGGGACCGGCCGCAGGCGCTCGTCGAGGACGTAGACGCGGGTGTTGTCGAGGGGGCGGCCGATGGGGAAGGAGTTGCGGGCGACGTCCTCCTCGGTGAGGGCGTGGTGGACCACGCACAGGGTGGTCTCGGTGGGGCCGTAGCTGTTGGTGAGCCGGGCGCCTGGGGTCTGCTCCAGGACCTTGCGGACGGCGGCGGCGGAGGTGGTGTCGCCGCCGACGTAGACGTCGCGCAGGTCGCGGAAGGCGTCCGCGTGGTTCTCGGCGAGGAGCCGGAACACGCCCTCGCTGAACAGGCCGACGGTGACGCGGTGCGCCGTCATCACGGCGGCCAGGGACGCGAGGTCGGTGGCGTCGCCTTCGGAGGCGACGATCCGGGCGCCGCTGAGGAGCGGGCCCCACAGCTCGTACGTGGACGCGTCGAAGGACGGCGGGGAGTGCATCAGCACCCGGTCGTCGGCGCCGTGCCCCCAGTAGCGGTCGCGGGCGAGCCCGGCGACGTTCCGGTGGGTGACGGTGACGCCCTTCGGCTCTCCGGTCGAACCGGAGGTGTACATGATGTACGCGAGCTGGTCGGGGCGGGTGACGGGCAGCCGGGCGCCGGGCGCGTCGGCCGGCGGAAGTCCGCCGTCGACCAGGAGCACGGGCGCGGAGCCGTCGGGGACGCGTGCGGCGGTGGCGGTGTCGGCGAGGACCAGAACGGCCTCGGTGCCGTCGAGAATCCGCCGGGTGCGGGCCTCGGGGCTGCGGAGGTCCAGCGGCACGTAGACGCCGCCGGCCTTGGCGACGGCCAGGGTCGCCACGACGTGGGCGGCCCGGTCGGCGAGGAGCAGCGCGATCCGGTCCTCGGGACGGGCGCCGTGCGCGACGAGGGCGCGGGCGAGCCGGTCGGAGCGCTCGTCGAGGGCCGCGTACGTCAGGGCGAGGTCGCCCCGGACGAGCGCGACGGCGTCGGGGGTTCGGGCGGCCTGCGCGCGGAACAGCTCCGGCAGGGACGCCTCGGGCCGCGGGACGTCGGTGGCGTTGCGGGCGACGAGGAGGTCGTGGAGTTCCTCGTCGGCGAGGACGGCGAGGCTGCCGATCGACAGCTCGGGCTCGTGCGCGGCAGCCGTCAGGAGCCGCTGCAGGCGGGCCGCGAGCGCTTCGGCGGTGGACCGGTCGAACAGGTCGAGGGCGTACTCGATCCGGCCCAGGACGCCGTCCGCGGCCCCGTCGTCGGTGTGCCGCTCCCAGAGGCTGACGGACAGGTCGAACTTGGCGACGGGGGCGTCCGCGCCCTCGACGTCGACCCGCAGTCCGGGCAGGTCGATCTCGGGGCGGGCGGTGTTGTGCAGGATCAGCATGACCTGGAACAGCGGATGGCGGGCCAGCGACCGGACCGGGTTCAGCTCCTCGACCAGCCGCTCGAACGGCAGGTCCTGGTGGGTGTACGCGGCGAGGTCGGTCTCCCGGACCCGGGCGAGCAGTTCGCGGAAGGTGGGGTCGCCGGACGTGTCGGTGCGCAGGACCAGGGTGTTGACGAAGAAGCCCACCAGCTCGTCGAGGGCGTCGTCGGTGCGTCCCGCGATCGGCGTGCCGATCGGGATGTCCCCGCCGGCGCCGAGCCGGGTCAGCAGGGCCGCGAGGCCGGCCTGGAGCACCATGAAGAGGCTGACGCCGTGGGCGCGGGCGAGCGCGGCGAGCGCCGCGTGGGTCTCGGCGCCGACCTCGAAGGGCACGTGGGCGCCGCGGTAGGTGGCGACCTCGGGGCGCGGCCGGTCGGTGGGCAGGTCGAGTTCCTCCGGCAGGCCGTCGAGGGCGGTCCGCCAGTGGTCGAGCTGCCGGGCGAGCTGGCTGTCCGGGTCGTTCTCGTCGCCCATGACGGCCCGCTGCCACAGGGTGTAGTCGGCGTACTGGACGGGCAGCGGCTGCCGGTCGGGGACGGCGCCGGCGGTGCGGGCCGTGTAGGCGCGGGACAGGTCGGCGAGGAGCGGGGTGAGGGACCAGCCGTCGCTGGCGATGTGGTGGGTGACGAGGACGAGCACCGCGGTGTCGGGGGCGTCCGTGGTGAGCAGACGGGCGCGCAGCGGGGGCTGGACGGTCAGGTCGAAGCCGCCGAGGACGGTGTCGGTGATCGCCTGCGGGAGTTCCGCGGCGTCGACGTGGCGTTCCTCCAGGACGGCGGCGCCCTCGACGGGCCCGAGGACGTGCTGACCGGGGACGCCGCCGGTCTCGGGGAAGACGGTGCGCAGGCTCTCGTGGCGGTCGGTGACGTCGCGCAGCGCGGCGCGCAGCGCGGTCCGGTCGAGCGCCCCGGAGAGGCGGAGCACCAGGGGCACGTTGTAGGTGGCGTTGGGGCCTTCGAGCCGGTTGAGGAACCACAGCCGGGTCTGGGCGAAGGACAGCGGGACGCGGTCGCCGCGGTCCGCGGGCACCAGCGCGGGGCGGGTCTCGCCGGGGGTGGTGAGCCGGGCGGCGACGCCGGCGACGGTCGGGGCGTCGAAGAGCGCCTTGACGCCGACGCGGACGCCGAGGGTCGAGGCGATCCGGCTGAGCAGCCGCATGGCGAGCAGGGAGTGGCCGCCGAGGGCGAAGAAGTCGTCGTCGACGCCGACGCGGGCGACGCCGAGCACGTCGGCGAACAGCCCGGCGAGGATCTCCTCCTCCGGGGTGCGCGGGGCGCGGCTCACCGGGGCGCCGAGGTTCTCGGGGGCGGGCAGCGCGGCCCGGTCGACCTTGCCGTTGGCGGTGAGCGGGAGTTCGCCGAGGACGACGACGGCGGTGGGCGTCAGGTACTCGGGCAGCCGGCCGGCGACGTGTTCGCGGACGCGGTCGGGCACGAGCCGCTCGCCGTGCTCGGGGACGACGTACGCGGTGAGCCGCTTGTCGTCCTGCCGGTCCTCGCGGACCAGCGCCAGGGCCTGGCGGACGCCGGGGGCGGACAGCAGCGCCGCCTCGACCTCGCCGAGTTCGATGCGGAAGCCGCGGATCTTGACCTGGTGGTCGGCGCGGCCGACGTACTCCAGGACGCCGGCGGCGTTCCAGCGGACCCGGTCGCCGGTGCGGTACATCCGGGAGCCGGGCGGGCCGAACGGGTCGGCGACGAAGCGCTCGGCGGTGCCGCCGGGGCGGCCGAGGTAGCCGCGGGCGAGGCCGGTGCCGGCGATGTACAGCTCGCCGGTGACGCCGTCGGGGACGGGCAGCAGGGCCTCGTCGAGGACGTAGGCGCGGGTGTTCCACATCGGGCGGCCGAGCGGGACCGGTCCGGCGGCCAGCGGGGCGCCGGCCGGGACGCGGTGGTCGAGGACGCCGACGGTGGTCTCGGTCGGGCCGTAGTGGTTGACGACGGCGACCTGCGGGTGCCGGGCGCGCCAGGCGGCGAGCTGCTCGGCGTGCAGGGCCTCGCCGCCCGTCATCAGCTCGACGGCCGGGGAGAGTTCGCCGGGCAGCGTGTCGAGGATGGGCAGGTGGCTCGGGGTGGCCTTGAGGAACGTCAGGCCGCCCGGGACGTCGAGGGTCTCGTCGAGGTCGCCGACGTACAGGCAGCCGCCCGCGAGCAGGGCGCCGTACAGGGTGGTGACGCCCAGGTCGAAGGAGAGCGGCGAGTGGAGCAGGGCGCGCCCGCTCAGCCCGGGGTACTCGGCGGCGCAGCGCACCACGTAGTCCACCAGGGCCCGTTGCTCGACGACGACGCCCTTGGGCGCGCCGGTGGAGCCGGACGTGTAGACGACGTACGCGGCGTCGAGGGGGGTGACGGGCGCGGTGCGGTCGTCGTCGGCCGGGTCGTCGGTGCGGGCGCGGCCGAGCGCGTCGGCGACGTCGGGGGCGTCCAGGACGAGGACCCGGGCGCCGGCGCCGGCCAGGTGCGGGGCGGCCTCCAGGGTCGCGGCGGTGGTGAGCAGGAGGGCGGGGCGCGCGTCGGCGAGCAGCCGGGTGACGCGCTCGCCGGGGTGCTCGGGGTCGAGCGGCAGGTAGGCGGCGCCCGCCTTGCCGACGGCGAGCATCGCCTCGACGGCGGCGGCCGAGCGGGGCAGCGCGAGGGCGACCAGCGTGTCCTGGCCCGCGCCGTGCTCCAGCAGGAGGTGGGCGAGGCGGTTCGCGCGCTCGTTGAGCGCGGCGTAGGTGAGCCGCTGCTCGCCGTGGACGAGGGCGGGGGCGTCGGGGGTGCGGGCCGCCTGGGCCTCGAACAGCTGCGGGAGGGTGGCGTCGGGGGTGTCGTGCGCGGTGGCGTTGCGGGTGACGAGCAGGTCGTGCCGCTCGCTGCCGTCCATCACGGCGAGCCGGCCGATCGGGCGGTCGGGGTCGCCGAGCGCGGATTCGAGGAGCCGCACGAACCGGCCGGCGAGCGCCTCGACGGTGGGACGGTCGAACAGGTCGGCGGAGTAGCCGGCCGCCGCCTCGACTCCCTGCGGTTCGCCGTGCTCGTCGTACCGCTCGGCGACGGAGAGCAGCAGGTCGAACTTGGCCATGTCGGGGTCGATCCGGGCGACGTCGGCGTGCAGGCCGGGGAAGTCGACCTCGGGGCGGTCGAGGTTCTGCAGGACGAGCTTGATCTGGAACAGCGGGTGGCGGTTGAGGGAGCGGCGCGGGTTGAGCGCCTCGACGAGGCGCTCGAACGGCAGGTCCTGGTGGGCGAAGGCGGCGATGTCGGCGGCGCGGGTGCGCTCCAGGAGCTCGGCGAAGGTGGGGTCGCCGGAGGTGTCGGTGCGCAGCACCAGGGAGTTGACGAAGAAGCCGACGACGTCGTCCAGGGCCTCGTCGGTGCGCCCGACGACCGATCCGCCGATGGGGATGTCGGTGCCGGCGCCGAGGCGGGTGAGGAGGGCGGCGAGCGCGGCGTGCAGCACCATGAAGGAGGTCACGCCGTGGGCGCGGGCGAGGCGCAGCAGGGCGCGGTGGGTCTCGGGGCCGAGGTGGAAGGGCACCAGGCCGCCGCGGTGGCTGGGCAGCGCGGGGCGGGGCCGGTCGGTGGGGAGCGCGAGCTCCTCGGGGAGGCCGGCGAGGGCCTCCTTCCAGTAGGCGATCTGGCCGGAGATGACGCTGTCCGGGTCGGTCTCCTCGCCGAGCCGGTCGCGCTGCCACAGGGTGTGGTCGGCGTACTGCACGGGCAGCGGGGTCCAGGCCGGGGCCCGGCCTTCGAGGGCGGCGGCGTAGGCGACGCTGAGGTCGCGGGCGAGCGGGGCGGTGGACCAGCCGTCGCCGGCGATGTGGTGGACGACGACCACGAGGAGGTGCGTCTCGGGGCCGAGGACGACGAGGCGGGCGCGCAGCGGGGCCTCGCGGGTGATGTCGAAGCCGCGGCCGACCGCCTCGGCGACCAGGGCGTCGGCGTCGCGTCCGGCGGCGTCGACGACGTCGAGGCGGGGGCGGGCCTGCCCGGGGTCGAGGACGACCTGACGGGGGACGCCGTCGGTCTCGGGGAAGACGGTGCGCAGGCTCTCGTGCCGGCCGGCGACGTGGGCGAGGGCGCGGCCGAGCGCGTCGTGGTCGAGCGGTCCGGTCAGCCGCAGGACGAGGGGGATGTTGTACGTGCCGTCGGCCGGGTTCATCCGGTTGAGGAACCACAGGCCGCGCTGGGCGTACGACAGCGGCAGCACGTCGGGGCGGGGGCGGCGGGCCGCTCCGGCGCGGGCGGGGCCGGCGGAGGCGAGCCGGGCGGCGAGGCCGGCGACGGTCGGCGTCTCGAAGAGCGCGGCGACGTCGAGGTCCGCGTCGAGGGCGGTGCGGACCCGGGCGACGAGGCGGGTGGCGAGGAGGGAGTGGCCGCCGAGGGCGAAGAAGTCGTCGTCGACGCCGACCCGGTCGAGGCCGAGCATCTCGGCGAAGACGCCGCAGAGGATCTCCTCCTGCGGGGTGCGCGGGGCGCGGCGCTCCACCGCGTCGAAGTCGGGTGCGGGCAGGGCCTTGCGGTCGGTCTTGCCGTTCGGCGTGAGCGGCATGGCGGGCAGGGCGACGAGCACGGCGGGCACGAGGTGTTCGGGCAGGGCGGCGGCGAGGGCCTCGCGGACGCGCCGGACGTCGTCGGCGCCGACGACGTAGCCGACGAGCTGCTTGTGTCCGCCGGGGCCGGGGACGACGGCCGCGGCGGCGTCGGTGACGCCGTGCTGGGCGCGCAGGTGGGCCTCGACCTCGCCCAGTTCGATGCGCTGGCCGCGGATCTTCACCTGGGCGTCGCGGCGGCCGATGAACTCCAGCTGCCCGTCGGGGCGGTGGCGGACGAGGTCGCCGGTGCGGTACATGACGCTGCCGTCGTCGGCGAACGGGTCGGCGACGAACGCGGCGGCGGTGCGGTCGGGGTCGCCGAGGTAGCCGCGGCCGACGCCGGTGCCGGCCACGTACAGGTCGCCGGGGACGCCGGGCGGGACGAGCTCCAGTTCGTCGCTGAGGACGTACAGGGCGGTGTTGCGCACGGCGCGGCCGATGGGCGCGGTGATCCGGTGCGCGTCGAGGGTGCCGGGGGTGATGACGGCGTGGGTGACGTCGTCGGAGCACTCGGTGGGCCCGTACGCGTTCATCATCGGGACGCCGGGGAAGCGGGCGAACCAGCGGCGGCACAGGTCGGCGGGCAGCTCCTCGCCGGTGACGACGAGCCACCGCAGCGTGGGCAGTCCGGGGACCTCGGCGCCCTCGTCCCAGGTGTCGAGGGCGGCGCGCAGCAGGGAGGGGACGACCTCCAGGACGGTGACGCCGTCGTGGGCGACGAGCCGGAACAGGCCCAGCGGGTCGGCGGCGAGGAGCTGGTTCACGGCGAGGACGCGGCCGCCGGTGAGCAGCGGGGCGATCATCTGCCAGACGGAGACGTCGAAGGTGAGCGGGGCGTTCTGGACGACGGTGTCGGCGCCGGTGAGGGCGAGGTCGTCGACCTTGGCGAGCAGGTGGTTGTTCATGCCCCGGTGGTGCACCATCGCGCCCTTGGGGCGCCCGGTGGAGCCGGAGGTGAAGATGACGTACGCGAGCTGGGCCTCCGCCGGCGGCGCGGTCGCGGCGGCGGGAGCCGTGTCGGCCGGGTCGTCGACCGGCAGGGCGCGGGTCCCGGTCCCGGCGACGATCGCGGCGGCCGTCTCCTCGTGTCCGGGGCCGGTGAGCAGCAGGGCGGCCGAGGCGTCGGCGAGCAGGGACGCGGACCGCTCGTGGGGGGCGCGGGTGTCGAGCGGGAGGTAGGCGGCGGAGGCGGCCTGGATGCCGAGGAAGGCGGTGATCGCGGCGGCGCCGCGGTCGGCGAGGACGGCGACGACGGTGTCCTCCCGGGCGCCGCGGGCGCGCAGCCGGGCGGCGAGCCGGTCGACGCGGTCCATGAGGGCGCTGTACGTGACGTCGCCGTGGTCGTCGGTGACGGCGACGGCGCCGGGGTGCTCGGCGGCGACGGCGCGGACGCGGGCGACGACGTCGGTCATGGTCTCCGGCGCGGCGGTGTCGTTCCACTCCACGAGGAGCCGGTGGACCTCCTCGTCGGACAGGAGCGGGGCGCTGCCGATGCGGGTGCCGGGGGCGGTGGTGGCGGCCTCGGCGAGGCGGGCGAGGCGGGCCAGGAACGCTTCGGCGGTGCCGCGGTCGAAGAGGTCGGTGCGGAACTCCAGGGCGACGAGCAGGCCGGCCTCGTCGCCGCCGGGCGCGCGGTGCTCGCGGACGTTGAACGACAGGTCGAACTTGGCGGCGCCGGTGGGCACGTCGACCAGGCCGAGGGCGAGTCCGTCGGCGGCGGGCAGCGAGCGCTCCGAGCTGTCCATGGAGATCATGACCTGGAACAGCGGGTGGTGGGAGGTGGAGCGGGCCGGGTTGAGCACTTCGACGAGGCGCTCGAAGGGGAGTTCCTGGTGGGCGTAGGCGTCGAGGTTGCTCGCGCGGACGCGGCCGAGGAGTTCGGCGAAGGTGGGGTCGCCGGAGGTGTCGGTGCGCAGCACCAGGGTGTTGGTGAAGAAGCCGACGAGGGCGTCGAGGCTGTCCTCGGGGCGGCCGGTGACGGGCGTGCCGAGGGCGATGTCGGTTCCGGCGCCGTGCCGGGTGAGCAGGGTGGCGACGAGGGCCTGGACGACCATGAACGTGCTGGTGCCGGTGGCGCGGGCGAGTTCCGCGAGGCGGCGGTGGGCGGCCGCGTCGAGGTCGAGGGCGACCAGGTCCGCGGGGGCGGCCGAGGTGGCCTGCCGGGGGTGGTCGGCGGGCAGGTCGAGGTGGTCGGGCAGGCCGTCGAGCTGCTTCTTCCAGAAGGCGATCTGGCGGGCGGCGACGCTGTCGGGGTCGTTCTCGTCGCCGAGGGCGCGCCGCTGCCAGGCGGCGTAGTCGGCGTACTGGACGGTGAGCGGGGCCTGTTCGGGGGCGTGTCTGGCGCGGCGGGCGGTGTAGGCGCCGGTGAGGTCGCCGAGCAGGGGGGCGAGGGAGCCGGCGTCGGCGGCGATGTGGTGGAGCAGGATCAGCAGGACGTGCCGGTCGGGCGCGAGGGCGAACAGGGTGGCCTTCAGCGGGGGTTCGCCGGCGAGGTCGAAGCGGTGGGAGACGGCGGCGGCGAGTGCGGCGTCGAGGGTGGCGTCGTCGGCGGTGCGCACGTCGAGTCCGGGCGCGGTGCCGGCGGGCAGGATGTGCTGGGCGGCGACGCCGTCGGCCGTGCGGTAGACGGTGCGCAGGATCTCGTGGCGGTCGGTGAGGTCGCCGAGCGCGGCGGTGAGGGCGTCGCGGTCCAGCGGGCCGTCGAGGGTGAGCACGAGCGGGATGTTGTAGGCGGCGCCGGGGCCTTCGAGCTGGTCGAGGAACCACAGTCGCTGCTGCGCGTAGGACAGGGCGAGGTCGCCCTCGCGCGGTACGGGGGTGAGCGCGGGGCGCTCGGTGGAGGCGCCGTCGAGGCGGCCGGCGAGCCGGTGGACGGTCGGGGCGGCGAAGAGCGCCTCGACGCCGCAGTCCAGGCCGAGTTCGGCGCTGATGCGGCGGGCGAGCCGGGCGGCCATGAGGGAGTGGCCGCCCAGCGTGAAGAAGTCGTCGTCGGCGAGGACGGCGTCGAGGCCGAGGGCGTCGGCGAAGAGGGCGGCGAGGGCGTGTTCGAGCGGGGTGCCCGGGGCCCGGCCCGCGCCGGCGGCGGCCGGCCCCGGCTCGGGCAGGGCCTTGTGGTCGACCTTGCCGTTGGGGGTGACGGGGATGGCGTCGACGACGGTCACGGTCGCGGGGACGAGGTAGTTGGGCAGGACCTCGGCGAGGGCCTCGCGGACGGCGGCGGCATCGAGGCCGGCGTCGTCCGCGCCGGCGGCGGGCACGACGTACCCGGCGAGGGCGGGCGTGCCGTCCGCGTCCCGGCGCACGGTGACGGCGGCCAGGGCCACGTCGGGCAGGCGCAGCAGCGCGGCCTCGGCCTCGGCGGGCTCGACGCGGTAGCCGCGGATCTTGGCCTGGTCGTCGGCGCGGCCGACGAACTCCAGGGAGCCGTCAGGCAGTTGGCGGACCAGGTCACCGGTTCGGTACATGCGCTCGCCGGGCAGTCCGAAGGGGTTGGCCACGAACCGCTCGGCGGTCAGCCCGGAGCGGCCGAGGTAGCCGCGGGCCAGGCTGGGCCCGGCGACGTACAGCTCGCCGGTGACGCCGGGCGGCACGGGCAGCAGCGCGCGGTCGAGGACGTACACGCGGGTGTCGGCGATGGGGTCGCCGATGGGGGGCGTGCGGGTGCCGTCGAGGGCCTCGCTCATGGTGGCGCAGACGGTGGTCTCGGTGGGGCCGTAGCCGTTGACGAAGAGCCGGCCGGGCGCCCAGCGGGACACCAGTTCCTCGCCGGCCGCCTCGCCCGCGATGAGAATGGTCATGCCCGGGGGCAGGTCGGTCGCCGGGTCCATGACGGCCAGCGACGAGGGCGGCAGGATCGCGTGGGTGATCCCGGCCTCGCGGGTGAAGGCGGCGAGCGGGCCGCCGGGCAGCAGCCGCTCGGCCGGGGCGAGGACGAAGGTCGCGCCGGCGAGCAGGCCCATGCACAGCTCGGGCACCATCGCGTCGAAGCCCATGGAGGCGAACTGCAGGACCCTGCTGCCGGGGCGGACGCCGAGGCGCCGGACGAAGGTGTCGGCGAGGCCGGGGATGCCGGCGTGGGTGACGACGACGCCCTTGGGGCGGCCGGTGGAGCCCGAGGTGTAGATGACGTACGCGGCGTGGGCGGCGGTCAGCGGGGCGGTGCGGTCCGTGTCCGCGAGGTCGGCGCCGGACAGCGACGCCAGCTCGCCGAGGAGGGCCGGGTCGTCGAGGGCGAGCACGGCGCGCCCGGCTGCCTCGGCGACGGCGGCGGTGGAGGCGTCCACGAGGACGCGCACGGGGGCGGCGTCGTCGAGGATGTGGGCGATGCGGGCGGCGGGGTACGCCGGGTCGACGGGGACGTACGCGGCGCCGGCCTTGACCACGGCGAGGAGCGCGACGACGAACTCGGCCGAGCGCGGCAGCAGCAGCGCCACCCGCTCCTCGGGCCCGACGCCGCGGGCGGCGAGCAGCCGGGCGAGCCGGTTGGCGCGCCGGTTCAGCTCGGCGTAGTCGAGGACGGTGTCCTCGAAGGCGAGGGCGGGCGCGTCGGGCGATGCGCGGACCTGGCGCTCGAAGAGCGCGGCGAGCGTGGGGCCTTCGGCGGCGTCACAGGCGGCGGCGTCCTGCGCGGCGGGGAGGGCGACGGCCGCGGCGAGCTCGGCGTCGTCGAGCAGCCCGATCCGGCCGAGCGGGGTGCCGGGCTCGTCGAGCGCGCGGGCGATCCGGCCGACGAACCGCAGGTAGCGGTCCTGGTGGGCGGCGAGTTCGGCGGGGGCGTACAGCTCGGGGTGGGCGTCGAAGTCGACGCGGATGCCGCCGCCGTTGCCCCGGTCGTAGACGGAGACGGCGAGGTCCTCGATGAGCCGCAGCGACATGTTGTGCGCGTCGGCGCGCAGCCCGGCGAAGCTCAGGTCGTAGTCGAAGGGGACGACGTTGAGCAGGGGGCCGAAGAAGCGCCGGTGGTCGTTGGGCAGCCCGAGATCGCGGCGCAGCTCCTCGCCGCGGTAGCGCTGGTGGGCGACGAGACCGCGCAGGGCGACCCGGGTGCGCTCCAGGAGTTCGCCGACGGTGGTGGCGTCGTCGACGGCGACGCGCAGCGGGACGACGTTGGCGGCCATGCCGGGCGCGGTGCGGGACCGGGGCCCCGGCCGGGCGGTCACCGGCAGGCCGAGCACGATGTCGGTGAGGCCGGTCATGCGGTGCATGTAGGCGACGGTGGCGGCGATGACGACGCGGGAGCGGGCGGTGCCGGCCTGCTCGGCCGCGCGCACGAGGTCCGCCCGGACGTCCTCGGGCAGGTGGGCGCTGCGCCGGACGAAGTCGGCGGAGGGCTTCAGCGGGCGGGCGGAGAGGGCGACCGGCTCCGGCCGGTCGGCGTACTGGCCGTGCCAGAAGGCCCGGTCGTCGGCGAGGTCCCGCGACGCGCGGTAGTCGGCGTCCTCGGCGAGGAGGGTGCGGACGGAGGAGAACGGGGTGGCGCCGGGGTCCTCGCCGGCGGCGAGCGCGGTGTACACGTCGGCGACGCGGCGGACCAGGAGGGCGGCGCCGACGCCGTCGAGCAGGATGTGGTGGTACGCGTGGTACCAGAACCAGCGGTCCTCGGCGGCCTTGAAGAGCGCGTAGGTGAACAGCGGGGAGCCCGTCAGGTCGATGCGGCGGCGCAGGTCGCGGCCCATCCATTCCTCGGCGGCGCGGCGGGGGTCGGCCTCGCCGGAGACGTCGACGGTGTGCAGGGTCCACGCGGGATCGGCGCCGATCAGCTGGCGGGGGCCGTCCTCCGTGTCGGTGAAGCGGATGTGCAGGGCGTCCGCCTCCGCGGTCATCCGCCGCAGCGCCCGCTCGAACAGCTCCGGATCCAGGGCTCCGTGGATCTCCAGGTACTCCGCGGCGCGGAAGATCGGGCTGTCGGGTTCGACGGCCTGCGCGAACCACACCCCTGCCTGAGCCCCGGTCAGCGGCAGCAGCTGCTCGCCGTCGGCAAAAGACTGAGACAGGTCCATGATTCCTCGCCATCCACCTACGGGTGCGCGGCAGGAATTCCTTCCGCGCACCGCAAGAACAAACAGGTCAGTGGTTTCTCTCGCAGACAGCGTCTGCACACTGGCGAGGACGGTAGTCCCTGCTGCCCCGACCCCTCTGGACAGCGCCTATACGCCAAGCTGCCTCTTTCCGGGGGCCCTTGGGTGTGCGAGAAAGAGCGTGTTGAGGTCTACCCGGTATCAGGAGATCCGCATGTCCACTACCTTCCCAGTGAGTCATGAATTCACTGGTGTCGCCGTCCGCGAAACACGCGACCGCATCTTGGCGCGGGTCGAGCGACGCATTCATGAATTCCTCGCCGAGGAGCGCCGTTCCTGGGCGGCGCTCAACGCGGATTCGGCCGAACTGATCGACTGTGTGAGCCGCATGGTGGGCAGCGGGGGCAAGCGCCTGCGGCCCGCGTTCTGCGTGGCCGGCTACCTCGCCGGCGGCGGGGATCCGGAGGCGCAGGTCGTCGTCGACGTCGCGGCGGCCCTGGAGCTGCTGCACACCTTCGCGCTGCTCCACGACGACGTCATGGACGACTCGGGGCTGCGCCGCAACGAGCCGACCGCGCACGTCGTGCACTCGACGCTGCACACGGAGCGCGACTGGCGCGGCGAGCCGCGCCGGTACGGCGAGAGCGTGGCCGTCCTCGCCGGCGATCTCGCCCTGGTGTACGCGGAGCGGCTGCTCGCCGACTGCCCGCCGCACGCCCGGCGCATCTGGGGCGAGGTGTGCACGGAGCTGATGATCGGTCAGTTCCTGGACGTACGGGCCGCGGCCCGGTTCGTGCCCGATCCCGAACTGTCCAGCTGGATCGCGCTGTTCAAGTCCGGCCGCTACACGGTCTACCGGCCGCTGGCGATGGGCGCCGAACTCGCCGGCGCGCAGGGGCTGCGTCCCGCCTTCGAGACGTACGGCCTCGCCCTCGGTGAGGCGTTCCAGCTGCGGGACGACCTGCTGGACGCGTTCGGCAGTTCGGACGTGACCGGCAAGCCCGCCCAGCTGGACTTCAAGCAGCACAAGATGACGCTGCTGATGTCGATCGCCCTGCGCCACGAGCCCGAGGTCAGGGAGCTGGTGGCGGACGATCTCGCGGGCGCGGACCCGGAGCGGCTGCACGAGGTGCTCATCCGGACCGGGGTGCGCGACCGGGTGGAGCGGGTCATCGCGGAGCGCATCGAGACCGCGCGGGCCGCGGTCGGCGGTGCGCTGGACGCGGACTGGGCCGACGAGCTGCACGCCATGGCGAGGCAGGCCGCCTACCGTGACAAGTGACCTGACCGCCCCGGCCCCCGCCGTCGCCGGGCCGGTGGTCGCGGGCGGCCCGGCGCGGGCCGCGTCGGGGCGGCTCGCCTCCGAACGGGTCGTCGTGGACTGGGAGTTCGCCCCGGTTCCGGGCTCCCCCGCGTCCTTCTGGGACACGGTCGACCCGGTCGCGGGGCTCGACGTGTTCGCCCGGGCCCTGTCGCGCGGCCCCGACGCCCCGCCCGCCGGTCCGGCGGTCCGTCTGCGGGTCCGGACGGCGGAGGCGTACCGCCCGCCGGCCGGCGAGCCCCCGCCGGCGCCGGGCGGGCCGTGGGCCTCGTACGGCGAGAGCGGGGAGGTCCGGCGCATCCACTGGCCGGCCCGGGAGGCGTCGGGCACGGCCGGGCTGCTGACGGCGTCGCCCGACGCGCCCGGCGCCGACGGCCTGCCCCGCACGCTCGTCGAGGTGTCGGCGAGCCACGAGGGCTTCCGCCGCAAGCTGTCGCGCACGGCGCTGATCGCCCCGCTCGTGCTGAGCGGCGGGATGGCCCTGATCCACGGCGTGGCCGTCGCCCGCGACGACGGGTTCACCGTGCTGCTCGCCGGGGCCTCCGGCTCCGGCAAGAGCACCCTGGGCCTCGCGGCCTTCGCCCACGGCTGGCGGGTGGTCGCGGAGGATCTGGTCTTCGTCACCGCGGACCGGGCCGTCGTCCCGCTGTTCCTGAGCGGCGCGTGGGAGTGCCGGGCGCACCCCGACGACCGGGCGCTCATCGAGCGGGTCACGGGGACGCCGGTGACCGGGCACGCCTCGGGGCTGCCCGCGGACCACCGGGGCCGGGAGTACCTGTTCCCGTCGCGTCCGGGGGCCGGCCCGGCGCCGGACCGGCCGCTCCCGGTGGACCTGGTGGTCTTCGTGGACCGGGACGGCGACGCCCCGGCGTCCCCCGGCGCCCGCGCCGGCCAGGTGCTCGGCGCCGGTCCCGGCAGCACGCTGGGCGCGGTGGCGAAGCTGCTGCGGCTCGACTTCGCGCCGGTGGTGCGGGAGACGGAGCGGACGCTCCGCGGCGTCGTCGAGGGGCTGCCGTCGCGGCGGTTCGCGGCGACCGGGCGGATCGCCGACGACGTGCCGGCGTTCCTCGCCGCCCTCGACCGCTGGGCGTCCTGACGTCCGTGGCGTGCGGAAGCCTCGCGCGGAAAGCCTCGAAGGGCCGGCCCGATCGGGCCGGCCCTTCGAGGCTCGTTCACCGGGTCGGGCCGCCGGCCCGCGCGGCGGGTCAAGCCATCGCGACCAGGATGCGGCGCCGGCCGGTGAACGCCCGGCGGCCGTGCGCGACCGCGACGTTGTCGACGAGGAGCAGGTCGCCGGTCTCCCAGGCGACGTCCACGGCCGTCTTCATGCCCACCTCCTGGACGTGGGTGATGTAGTCGGCCGGGATGGGGCTGCCGTCGGCGAAGAACGCGTTCTGCGGCAGCTCGTCCTCCGGGATCAGCTCGGCGAGCGCGGCGGCGTCGTCGCCGAGTCCGGCCACGTGCCACTGGTCGGCCTGGTTGAACCAGACCTCGGTCCCGGTGACCGGGTGCTCCAGGGTCGCGCGGCGCAGCTGGCTGACCCGCAGGGTGCCGTCGGGCTGCCAGCTCCACTCGGCCTCGGCGCCGTCGAGGAACGCCTCGACCTCCGCCCGGTCCTCGGTCTCGAAGGTGGCCTGCCAGCTCTTGCCGAAGCCCATGCCGTCGTGCAGGTTCTGGGTGTACCGCACGCCGGGGGCGAAGGCCGCGCGGATCTCCGGGTCGATCGACTCCAGCCAGAGCCGGCCGTCGACGAGCGGGGTGGCGCCGCCGGTGGCGGCCGCCACGTCGCAGAAGAACAGGATCCGCGAGGGCCAGGCGTGCGCGTACGACATCTCGTTGTGCATGGAGATCTCGAACTCGGCCGGGTACTCGGTGGAGGTGTACAGGTTCCGGCCGACCTTGGTGCGCGGCGAGTTGCCGTGGACGTACGCGAGCCGGTTCGGCAGCAGCAGGTCGGCGGCGCCGTCGTAGGTGTCGGCGGTGATGCCGAACCCCCGGAAGAAGACGGCCCGTTCCTCGACGAGGAGCCGGCCGACGTCGGCGCCGCGCAGGTACTCCTCCAGCCCCTGCGGGCTGGCGTCGGCGCCCACGTCGGCGGGGCGCAGGATCCGGGGCTGCCAGGCGTGCTCGGTCATGCGGGTGTCCTTTCGTCGGTGGCCGACCGCGCGGGGGCGTCGTCGGCGTGCTGGGGGTCGTGCGGTCCGGCGGTGCCGAAGTCGGGGGCGCGCCGGGCGCGGAAGGCGGCCACCGCCTCCCGCACGTCCGGCGAGTGGGCGGCGACGACCTGGACGGGGGCCTCCCGTTCCAGGGCGGCCTCCAGGGAGGGCGCGTCGGTGTTGGCCTGGAGCACCTGCTTGGTGAGGGCCAGGGAGACGGGGCTGTGGGCGGCGATCTCGGCGGCGAGGCCGAGCGCGGCGGCGGACAGCTCGCCGGGGGCGGTCACCCGGCTCACCAGGCCGCGGGCCAGGGCCTCGTCGGCGGCCACGAACCGGCCGCTGAGCATCATGTCGGAGGCGAAGCCGAGGCCGGTGAGCCGGGGCAGCAGCCAGGAGGCGCCCATGTCGCCGCCGGAGAGCCCCATCTTCACGAAGGAGGCCCGGAACCGGGCCCCGGGGGCGGCGAGCCGGATGTCCGCGGCGAGCGCGAGGGACAGTCCGGCGCCGACCGCGGGGCCGTCGACGGCGGCGATCACGGTCTGCGGCAGGTCGCGCAGCCCGGTGATCGCCCGGGCCTGGCGGCGCAGCAGGGCGAGCAGGTCGAGCGGGGGCAGCGCGGCGATGCGGCCGACCTCGTCGATGTCGTACCCGGCGCAGAACGCGTCGCCGGCGCCGGTGAGGACGAGGACGCGTACGGACGGGTCGTCCTGCAGTGCGGCGCACAGGTCGGTGAGGCGGGCGAACAGCTCCTCGTTCAGGGCGTTCCTGCGGTCGGGGCGGTTCAGCACCGCCACGGCCACGCCGGGTTGCGGCCGGCTGACGAGGAGGGAGGGTTCAGATGCGTTCATGCGTCCTCTCCGGGGAGGCGGCGGCCGCCTCGGTGTGGCGGGCGACGAAGGCGAGCGCGGCGGGGAGCGCGCGGTCGACGAACTGCCAGTCGTGGCCGCCGGGCCGCTCGTGGTACGTGACGGCGTGGCCGCGCTCGCGCAGGGCGTCGCGCACCCGGCGGTTCATGGCGCGCATGCGGTCGTGGTCCTCGGTCCCGACGTCGAGGTACAGGGCGGGCGGCGGCGTGCGGCCGTCCTGGGCGATCAGGCGGTACGGGTCGTAGCGGCGGCGGGTCTCGCTGCCGGGAGGCCCCCACACCCGTTCGTGGCTCTCCACGGTGGGCATGGCGAAGGCGGGGTCGGAGCGGAACCGGGCGTACGGGTCGCCGACGCGCAGCGGCGCCTCGAAGGCCCCGGCGTGCGAGGCCACCGCGCCGAAGACGCCGGGATGGCGCAGGCCCAGGAAGAGCGCGGCGGCCCCGCCCATGGAGAAGCCGCCGACGGCGCGCCCGGAGCGGTCGGCGCGGGTGTGGAACCGCGCGTCGACCGCCGGCACCAGCTCGTGGACGAGGTGGTCCTCGTACCGCAGTCCCGCGTGGTCGTTGACGAACCAGCGGCGGCCGCTCTGCGGCAGGACGACCACGGTGCGGCTGTCCCGGACCAGGTCCACCAGACGGGTGTTGACCAGCCAGGTGTCCTTGCTGCCGCCGTAGCCGTGCAGGAGGTACAGCACCGGATGCGGGGGGCCGTGCTCGCTGTAGCCGCCGGGCAGGACGACGTTGACGCCCTTGTCGCGGCCGAGCAGCCGGCTCGGCCAGCGCAGGGTGAGCACGCGGGCCGTCACGCCGCCTCCCCCAGGGGCCGGGCGGCCAGAGCGCGCCGGTCGGTCTTGCCGGTGGAGGTGCGGGGGAAGGAGGCGACGAGGTGGAAGGCCGCGGGGACCATGTAGCGCGGCAGGGCGGCGCGGCAGTGGTCGCGCAGCTCGGCCGGGTCCGGCACGGCGCCCTCGGCCGGCACGACATGCGCCGCGAGCTCCTTGTCGCCGTCCGCGCCCTCGACGGCGACGCAGACGGCCTCGTGGACGGCGGGCAGCCGCATGAGGACGGCCTCGATCTCCTCGGGCTCGACCCGGTGGCCCCGGATCTTGATCATGTGGTCGCGGCGGCCGAGGTAGAGGTAGCCTCCGTCGCCCAGCGACCGGACGAGGTCTCCGGTGCGGTGGGGCCGGGCCGTCGCCGCGGACGCGCCGGCGGCGGCGCGGTCCCAGTACCCGAGCATCACCGAGTCGCCGGACACGCTCAGTTCGCCCTCGGCGCCGGGGACGTCGGGGACCGGCCGCCCGTCGCTGCCGAGGAGTTCGGTCTCCGCGTACGGGCAGGGGCGGCCGATGGGCGGGGACGCGGTGCGGTCCGGGGCGAGGTCGGCGTCCGTGACCCGGTGGTGGGTGCAGACGTTGGTCTCGGTCGGGCCGTAGAGGTTGTGCAGGGCCGCCCCGGGCAGCGCCTCGCGCAGCCGCCGCAGGTGCTTGAGCGCGAACGGCTCGCCCGCGAACAGCACCGTCCGCAGCCGCGAACCGGTGAGCAGCGCGCGGTTCTTGGCGTCGAGCATCCGGATCAGGGCGCCCGGCACGGAGTACCAGACGGTGATCCCCTCCTCGGCGACCAGCCGGTTGAGCGCCGGGCCGAGCGCCCTGTGGTGCTCGGGCACGAGCACCAGGCAGGCGCCGGCGCCCGCGGCGGCGAAGACGTCGAAGACGGACAGATCGAAGTGGACGGGCGCGTGGGAGGACAGCCGGTCGTCCCCGGTCAGGCCGAACGCGGCGACGGCCCAGTCCACGAAGGCCAGCGCGTTGCGGTGCGAGAGCATGACGCCCTTGGGCGTCCCGGTGGATCCGGAGGTGTACAGGACGTAGGCGAGGTCGTCGGGTCCGACGGCCGCGGGCGCGAAGCCGTCCGGCACGGGCCGGCCGGCGGCCTCCTCCCAGCCGGTGCACCGGATCGCCGCGGCCGGCGCCGGCTCGTCGCCGACGACGACGGCCGTGCGCAGGGCGGCGGGTGTGCCGTGCTCTTCGAGCACGGCGAGCCGCGGCGCGTCGGTGACCAGGCAGCGGACGGCGCAGTCGTCGAGGATGTAGGCGGCACGGGCGGCGGGCGTGGCCGGGTCGACCGGGACGTACGCGGCCCCGCACTTGAGGATCGCGTACAGGGTCACGATCGTCTCGGTCGACTTGGCGAACCACAGGCCCACCCGGTCGCCGGGGCCCACACCGTGCTCGCGCAGGGTCGCGGCGAGCGCGCTCGCCGCCCGGTCCAGGGCGGCGTAGTCGGTGGAGCGGCCCCGGTGGCGGACCGCCTCGGCCGCGGGCCGGGCGGCCACCGCGCGGGTCAGCAGATCATTCAGCGTGCGCATGGCGGTCTCCTGCGGGGCGGGGGGACGCGGCCCGGGCACGGGTGCCGAGGCCGAGCTTCTCGGCGATCACCAGCCGCTGCATGTCGGAGGTGCCGGAGGAGATCCGGGTGCCGAGCGCGTCGCGCAGATTGCGTTCGACGTCGGTGTCGGTGGTGTAGCCGAGGCCGCCGTACACCTGGAGGGCGTCGAGGAAGGTCTCGACGGCGGACTCGCTGGTCCGCAGCTGGGCGGCCTCCGCGTAGTGGGAGGAGACGCCCCGCTCCAGGTCCCAGGCGGCGCGGTGGGTGAGCAGCCGGGCCTCGTCCAGGCGGATGCGCATCTCGACGATCCGGTGGGACACCGACTGGAATCTGCCGATGTGGCGGCCGAACTGTTCGCGGGTGCGGGCGTGCCGGACGCAGTCGTCGATCTGGCGGCCCATGGCGCCGAGCAGCGGGGCGAGGATCAGCGAGCGTTCCCAGGCCATGGTGGCGGCGAGGATCCGGGAGCCCTGCTTCTCCGCGCCGAGCCGGGCGGAGAGCGGGACGCGGCAGCCGCTGAGGGTGATCTCGCCCCAGGGCGCGGTGCGCAGGCCGGCCTTCTCGAAACGGGTCTCGACGGTGAGTCCCTCCTGGCCGCGCTCGACGAGGAAGGCGGTGACGCCGGTGAACCCGAGGGCCGGGTTGACCGTGGCGTAGACGAGGAAGACGTCGGCGAGCGGCGCGTTGGTGACGAAGCGCTTGGTGCCGTCCAGGACGTAGTGGTCGCCGTCGCGGCGGGCGGTGGCGGCGAGGGAGAGGGCGTCGGAGCCGGCTCCGGCCTCGGTGATGGCGTGGGCGCCGATCAGCCGGCCGTCGCACAGCCCGGGCAGGAAGCGCCGCTTCTGTTCCTCGGTGCCGAACAGCAGCAGCGGGATCTCGGCGGCCCAGATGTGGGCGCCCAGGGCGATCATGAGGCCGTTGTCGCGGCAGCCGGCGCCGAGGCCCTCCAGGGCCAGTGCGCAGGTCAGCGGGGAGAGGCCGAGTCCGCCGTACGCGCGGGGCACCGGGAGTCCGAGGACTCCGGCGTCGGCGAGGCGCTGCCAGTCACCGGGCTGGAGCGTCCCGGTGCGCTCCCGGGCCGGGAGGTCGGCGCCGAGGTCCTCGCCGAGGCGGCGGAGGCGGTCGGCGAGGGCGGTCTGCTCCTCGGTGGGGCTGAGGTTCACGGGCGGCCGCCGGCCGGGTCGAGGGCGGGCAGGCGGGCCAGGGAGGCGGCGATGTGGCTGTCGGGCACCACGTGGTCCTCCAGGGTGCCCGCGAGGTACTGGTCGTACGCGGACAGGTCGAGCAGGCCGTGGCCGCTGACGTTGAAGAGGATCACGCGCGGCTGGTTCTCCTCGCGGGCGCGCACGGCCTCGTCGAGGGCGCACTTGACGGCGTGCGCGGACTCGGGGGCGGGGATCAGGTTCTCGGTGCGGGCGAAGAAGGCACCGGCCTCGAACACGTCCTTCTGACCGTAGGCCACGGCCTCCATCAGGCCGCGGTCGTACAGGGCGCTGACGAGCGGCGCCGCGCCGTGGTAGCGCAGTCCGCCGGCGTGCACGCCGGGCGCGACGAAGGTGTGGCCGAGCGTGTACATCTTGGTCATGGGGGTGGTGCCGGAGAAGTCGTTGTAGTCCCAGGCGTAGCGGCCCCGGGTCATCTTGGGGCACGCCTCGGGCTCCACGGCGACCAGCCGCGTGGCGGCGCCGGTGCGGAGCTTCTCGCGGTGGAAGGGGAAGGCGAGGCCGGCGAAGTTGCTGCCCGCGCCCATGGCGCCGATGACCACGTCGGGGAACTCCCCGGCGAGTTCCATCTGCCGCAGGGCCTCCTCGCCGATGACCGTCTGGTGCAGCAGGACGTGGTTCTCGCCGCTGCCGACGGAGAACGCGCCGCGGGTGACGGTCCGGGCGTGTTCGAGCGCCTCGGCGTTGGCGATGGCCACGCTGCCGGCGCCGTCGGGGGAGGCCGCGAGCAGGGCGCGGCCGGCCTCGGTCGTGCCGCTGGGGCTGGGAATGACGCGGGCGCCGTTGAGCTCCATCAGGACCCGGCGGTAGGGCTTCTGCCGGTAGCTGACGTTCACCATGAAGACGGTGCAGGCGAGGTCGAGGGCGTGGCAGGCCATCGACAGGGCGGTGCCCCACTGGCCGGCGCCGGTGCCGGTGGTGATCTCCTGGACGCCGGCCTTCTTGTAGTAGTACGCCTGCGCCAGGGCCGAGTTGAGCTTGTGGCTGCCGGAGGCGTTGGCGCCCTCGTACTTGTAGTAGATGTGGGCGGGGGTGTCGAGCGCCTGCTCCAGGCGGTGGGCGCGGATCAGCGGGGTGGGGCGCCAGCGCTGGTACTGCTCGCGCACCGGGTCGGGGATCTTCACATGGCGCTCGGTCCCGACGCTGCCGCGGTACATGGACAGCGGGATGTTGGCCCCCGTGGAACCGCGGTCCTCGGGGGCGGGGCGGCCGTCGCCGTCGCCGTCCGGCCGCGGGGCGGGTCTGGCCCGGCGTACGTCGGAGGCGGGCACGTCGAGGTCGGCGAGGATGTTGTACCAGTGGGTGGGGACGTCGTCCTCGTCGAGCAGGTACTGGTTGCGCACGGCTCTCATGCCGGGGTCTCCGTCCGCAGGCCGGCGACGTGCCGGCGGACCAGCTCGACCAGGTCGCCGACGGTCTCGAGGTCCGCCTCCATGACGTCCTCGTCCTCGATGTGGCCGCCGAACTCGGCCTCCACGGCGAGCAGCAGCTGGAGCAGGTTGAGCGAGTCGAGCTGGATCACCGGCGAGTAGAGCGAGACCTGCGGACCGATGTCCCGCGGGTCGAGCCGGAGATCGAGGGCCTCGACCATGATCTCGCGGACCTTCTGGGCCACGTGGTCGTCAGACAGCATTTTCGGGGCTCCTAGGACAGGGAATTCGTCGGGTGGGATGTCCGCGCACGGGCGGCACCGGGGGCGCGGGGCGCGCGGAACTCTGAGGAAATGCGCGGGTACTGCGCACGCGGAATGCGGCCGGGCGGCGGACGGGTGTCAGTGCGCACCGGCGAGTACGCCGGCGACGTCCGTCACGATCTCGGGTCCCTGCACCAGGGAGAAATGGTCGCCGGGAAAGACCCGCAGGGAGAATTCCGCGGACGTCAGGTCCGACCAGGCGGCGGCGTGCGCGACGGGGACGCCCGGGTCGGCGTCCCCCACGTACGCCGTCAGCGGCACGGTGACCGGCCGCGAGCCGGCGGGCCGGTAGGTCTCGATCAGGGTGAGATCGGCGCGGAACGAGGGCAGCAGCAGGGCCAGGAGCTCGGGCTCGGCGACCAGGCCCGGGTCCATGCCGCCGAGTTCGAGCAGCCCCTGCACCATCGCCTCGTCGTCGCGCAGATGGAGGTCGCGGCCGCTGCGCGGGCTGAGCGGCGAGCCGTGTCCGGAGACGAACAGCCACCGCGGCCTGGCCCGGTACAGCGCCTCCAGGCGCAGCGTGACCTCGTACGCGAGGGCCGCGCCCATGCTGTGGCCGAGCAGCGCGACGGGCCGGTCGAACAGCGGCAGCAGGACCTGAGCGACGCTGTCGGCGAGCGGCCCCATGGCCGGGACGCAGGGTTCGGCGAACCGGTCCTGGCGCCCCGGGTACTGCACCGCGACCAGCTCCACGTCGTCCGGCAGGGCCTCGGCCCAGTCGCGGAAGGCGCCCGCCGTGCCGCCGGCGTGCGGCAGGCACACGAGGCGGATCCTCGGGGCGGGCAGGGGGCGGAGCCGGCGCAGCCAGCGACCGTCCTGGCTCGCGGCGTTCCTGGCTCGTACCGGGGTGGGTATCACGTGCGGCCTGCTTCCCATGGGCTTCCCGAACGGCCGGGAACTGGATCGTCCCGGCATTTCAAGCACCGCACATTAACGCCTTTTCACGGGTCGTCACCACCCGATTCGAGCGGCAGTTCCGCATACAGAATTCATCCAGCCCACGGCTCGAACATGTTCGTACAGTGGTCCGCCTCATGCAGTGAATTCCCTTGCCTCCGCCCGCCCGTCGGAGGAATTCGACTCATTCGAGCCTGCCGAAAGAGATCCGTCACGCCATGAATTCCCTACCCCTGCGCCAGATGTACGTCGGCGGCCGGTGGACCGAGCCGCGCGCCACCGGGACGATCGCCGTCGAGAACCCGGCGACCCTGCGGGTCGTCGGCGAGATCCCGGACTGCGGCGGCGAGGACGTCCGGCGCGCGGTGGAGGCGGCCCGCGGGGCGCTGCCCGGCTGGGCGGCGAGCGGGACCGAGGAGCGCGCGGCGGCCCTGTCGGCGCTGCGCGAGGCGCTGGTGAAGCACCAGGACGAGCTGGCGGAGACCGTGACCCGCGAGATGGGCGCGCCGATCACGTTCTCCCGGCGCGTCCAGGCGGGGCTTCCGGTGCGGGTGCTCGACGGCTTCCTCGACGGGCTCGCCGCGGCCACCGCCGAGGAGCGCGTCGGCCACTCCCTGGTGGTGCGCGAGCCGGTGGGCGTGGTCGGCGCCATCACGCCCTGGAACTACCCGGTGCACCAGGCGGTCGCCAAGATCGGCGCGGCCGTCGCCGCGGGCTGCGCCCTCGTGCTCAAGCCGAGCGAGCTGGCGCCGCTCTCCTCGTACCTGCTGGCGGAGCTCATCGACGGGATCGGGCTGCCGCCGGGCGTCTTCAACCTGGTCCCCGGCCGGGGCGCGACGGCGGGCGTCGCGCTCACCGTCGACGACGGCGTGGACCTGGTGTCCTTCACCGGTTCGCTGGAGGCCGGCCGGCAGGTCGGCGCGGCGGCGGCCCGGACCGTGAAGCGGACCTGCCTGGAACTGGGCGGCAAGTCCGCCACGCTGGTGCTGCCGGACGCCGACCTCGCGGCGGCCGTCGAGGACGGCGTGCGCAGCGCCCTGCACAACGCGGGCCAGACGTGCACCGCCCGCACCCGGCTGCTGGTCCCCCGTGCGCGCCTGGACGAGGCGCTGGACGTGGCCCGCGCGGTCGTCGCCGCCTACGTCCCGGGCGACCCCGAGGACCCGGACACGCTCCTCGGCCCGCTCGCCTCCGCCGGCCAGCGGGAGCGCGTGCTCGGCCACCTGGAGCGGGCGGCCCGGTCGGGGGCGCGGCAGGTCGCCGGGCAGGACCTGGCGGACCGGTTGCCGGACACCGGCCACTACGTGGCGCCCAGCGTGTGGACGGACGTGAGCCCGTCGTCGCCGCTGGCCCGCGAGGAGATCTTCGGCCCGGTCCTCGCCGTCCTGGCCTACGACGGCGAGGACGAGGCGGTGGCACTCGCCGACGACTCCGACTACGGGCTCGCCGCCACCGTGTGGTCCGGGGACCCGGAGCGCGCCGTGGCGGTGGCCCGCCGGCTGCGGGTCGGCCAGGTCGACGTCAACGGCGCGAAGTTCAACGCCGCGGCGCCCTTCGGCGGTCACCGGCAGTCCGGCGTCGGGCGGGAGCTCGGCCGCCACGGCATCCAGGAGTTCCAGGAGGTCAAGTCCCTCCAGCTGCCCGGCTGACCGCCCCGCCCCACGCCCCCTGATCCCGCACCAGCGACTCGAAACGACGGGTGACACCGTGTCCCTGCGCATGCCGCACATCCATGTGGAGTTCCCCCCGGAGCTCAGTCCGCACGCCGACCGGGCGGAGGCCGGCGCCCGGGCCTTCGTGGCCCGCCACGGCCTGGCCCCCGACGAAGCGGCCCGCCGCCACCACGAGCGCTCCCTGCTCGGCACCCTCATGGGCAGGGCCTACCCGCACTCCGGCCCCGAGGAGCTCCAGCTCGTGACCGACTGGATCAGCTGCATGCTGGTCCTCGACGACCAGTTCGACGAGACCTCGCTGGGCGCCGAGCCCGAGCGGCTGCGGGAGGTCTGCGACGAGGTGCTCGCCTGGTTCACCGAGGACGGCTCCGTCGACGACGACCCGGCCCCCGCGGGCCACTCGCTGACGCGGGTGTTCCGCCCTGCGTACGCCGAACTGTGGCGCCGCACCGCGCCGCTGACCTCCCCGGCGTGGCGCCGGCGGCTCGCCGCGCACATCGGGGCCTTCTTCGACACCTGTGTCTGGGAGTCGCAGAACCGGCTGACCGGCCGCGTCCCGGACCTGGACGAGTACATCGCGCACCGCGGCCGGGCCCTCATGCCGTACCTCGACCTCATCGAGGTCACCACGCACGCCGAGGTGCCCGAGGAGCTCTACACGCTGCCGGCGTTCGCCGAGATGAACGCGGCGCTGTCCGACGCGGACCTGTGGACCAACGACCTCTTCAGCTGCGAGAAGGAGGACCTCCTCGGCGACCCGCACAACCTCGTGCTGGTGCACCGCCACGCGCACGGCACGGATCTGCAGACCGCCGCGGACGCCGTCGGACGGATGGTCCAGGGCCGCTTCGACCGCTTCACCGAACTCAGCCGCACCTTCCCGGACATGCTGACGCCGGCCCAGCGCGCGCTCTTCCCCGGGGACCGCCTGGAGCGCCACATCGCGGGGCTGCGCAGCTGGCTCACCGGCCAGCTCCAGTGGCGCTTCGAGACCCTGCGCTTCGACCCCACGCGGCCCGAGGTCACCAGCGCCACCGGCTCCGCCCCGCTCTAGGGGGTGTCTCGCCGATCATGCCGGGCTCCCGACGCCTGGCACGCACGCTCGCCGCGTTGTCGTCGGTCGCCAACGCTCCGCGTTGACTCCCTCCTCCGCCTTGCGATCGCACGCACCAGACGCCGCTCGCTGATCCGGCCTGATCGACAAGACACCCCCTAGGCCCGCCCCAGGCCCGCTCCAGGCCCGCCCCAGGCCCGCCCCAGGCCCGCCGGCCGACTCCCCCACCGTGACCCACCGTGAACGGGGTTCGCATGCGAGATCGCTACGCCACACTCAGACGACTGGAGACCCTCGACCCGAAGACGGACCACCAGGAGATCCACCGCGTCTCCTCCGACAGCGAGTTCCCCTGGGACTACGGCCGGGGGCTCGAAGTGGCGATCTGGCGCACCTGCTGCGTGCCCGCCATCTCGGGTGTCCTGGACGGCACCGGAGAGTTCGCCCTGCGCGCGCAGAAGCGGTACGACGACACCCGGATCCTGCTCGGCGAACTGGTGCGCGGCGGATACGACTCCGACCGCGGACGCCAGGCGATCCGGCAGATCAACCAGGCCCACCGCAGGTTCGACATCGCGAACGAGGACATGCTGTACGTCCTGTCGACGTTCGTCCTCGAACCCGTGCGGTGGATCGACCGCTGGGCCTGGCGGCCGACCTCCGAGACGGAGCGGCTGGCCGCCTTCTACTTCTTCGTGAACGTGGGCAAGCGGATGAACATCCGCGAACTGCCCACGGAGTACGCCGCGTTCGAGCGTTTCAACCGCGAGTACGAGCGGCTCCGCTTCCGGCGGGCGGCGAGCAACCACCGCGTCGGCACCCAGATCATCGACCTGTACGCGTCCTGGTACCCCCGCCCGCTCGACGGCCTGGTCGCGGCCACGCTGCCGTGCCGTCTCGACGCGCCGGCGCTGGACGCCCTGGGCCTGCCCGCCCCGCCCCTGTGGGCGCGCGTCGCCCACCGCGCCGGGGTGCGCGGCCACGCACGGGCCGAACGCGTCGCGCCCCGGCTGATGGCGCGCCTGATGACCCGGCCCACGGCACGGACGTACCCGGGCTACCCGCACGGCTACGACCTCGCCGACATAGGCCCGCACCGAACCTCCCCGCCCGTGCGGCAGCAGCCGACGGCCCGTGCCGACAGCCCCGAGGACTGACCACCATGACGGAAACCACTGCTCTGGCCGCCCCTCCGGCCGCCATCGGCGACACGCCCCTGCGGCCGGTCGTCGTCCCGGTCGGCGACCGGACCGTGCGGCTCTGGCTGAAACTGGAGGCCGAGAACCCCTTCGGGTCGATCAAGGCCCGTACGGCACAGGCGCTGATCGACGCGCTGGAGACCGGCGGGACGCTGCGTCCGGGGATGCGGGTGGTCGAGTCGACCTCCGGCAACCTGGGGGTGGCCCTGGCCGGCCTCTGCGCGGAGCGGGGCTACGGCTGCACGCTGGTGGTCGAGCCGAGCACCCCGCCCGCCAGCGTCGCGCGGATGCGGGAGTACGGCGCGGAGGTCGTGACCGTCCGCGAGGTGCCGGGCGGCCGGACGCTCGGCGCCCGCCTCCGGGCGGTGCGCGAGATCCTGGCGGCCGGCTCCGACGTCGTGTGGACCAACCAGTACGAGAGCCCCGCCAACCCCGGGGTGCATGAGGGGCGGACGGCGGCGGAGCTGCTGAAGGCCGCGCCGGGCGGCCGGTTCGACGCGGTCGTCGTGGCCGTGTCGACCGGGGGCACGCTGGCGGGGATCGCCCAGTACTTCCGCGACCACGCCCCCGCGACGCAGGTCGTCGCGGTCGACGCCGTGGGTTCCTCCGCGCTCGGCGGGGCGCCCGCCGAGCGGCCGTTCAAGCTGATGGGCTTCGGTTCCGGGCAGGTGTCGGGGTTCGTCCGGCCCCACCACGTCGACCAGGTGGTGCGCGTGACCGACCAGGCCGCCGCCGCGGCCTGCACGCTGGTCGCCCGGCGGACCGGGATCTCGCTCGGCGGCAGCGGCGGCGCCGCGGTGCTCGCCGCCGTCTCCCGCGCGCTGCGCGACCCGTCGCTGCGGGAGCTCGCCTGCGTCTGCCCGGACAGCGGCGAGAAGTACCCGCAGCTGTGCGACGCCCCGGCCGACGGCGGGCCCGGCTGCACCGACGAGATGCGCACGGCTCTGGAACTGCTGCGCGGGGTGCGCGCCGAGGAACCCTCGTGACCCGCCCTGCCGATCCCCGGAAGAGAGACGCCCGATGACGCTCCCCGACTCCTCGACGATCACCTATCTGGACAGCGCGGACGTCGCGCGGCTGTGCGCCGGGCTGTCCGTCGTCGACCTCGCGCACGACACCCTGCTCGCCTACCGCCGCAAGGAGGCGGGCCTCACCCCCGAGGCCGCGCTGCGCTGGACCACCCCGTCGGGGGCGTCGGCGCGCAGCCTGATCCTGCCGGGCTGGTCCGGCGACTCCTACGGCTGCAAGATCATCAACGCGTCGCTGGGCAACCACCTGCTGGGCCGGCCGCGCGCCGCCGGGCTGGTCGTGCTCAACGACCCGGAGACCGCGCGCCCGGTCTGCATCATGGAGGGCGGCCGGATCAGCGCGCTGCGCACCGCCGGCGTCTCGGTCGCCGCGCTGCGGGCCGTACGCGACCCGGCAGCCGTCCGCAGCGTGGCCTTCCTCGGCTGCGGCCGCCAGGCCGAGGTGCACGGGGAGCTGCTCGCGGGCGCCTGTCCCGGCGTCACCGAGGTCTTCGTGCACGACCAGGACGCCCGGCGGGCCGAGGAGCTGGCCGCCCGGTGGCGCGCCGCGCACCCGTCGGTCGCCGTGACGGTGGCCGAGGGCGCACGGGCGGCGGTCGAGCGGGCCGAGGTGACCGTCGCGGTGACGACGACGACGCAGCCGTACGTGGAGCTGGACTGGGTGCCGGCGGGCGGGACCTTCGTCAACGTGTCGCTGGACGACGCGGCGGAGAGCCTGCTGCTCGGCTGCGATCACCTGTTCGTCGACGACTGGGAGCTCGTGGTGGACGACGACCACCGGCTGCTCGGCAGACTGGCGCGGGCCGGCCGCGTCGCGGGGCCGGGGTCCGCCGCCCCGGAGGGCGGCCGGGCCGTGGACGCGTCCCTGCCGGCGCTGTTCTCGGGCGAGTACGCGCGGGCCGTCGCCCCGGGCGACCGGGTCGTCGTGAACCCGTTCGGCATGGGGGTCCAGGACATCGCGCTGGCCGCCGCCGTGTACGCGCGCGCGGCCGAGCAGGGCGTCGGGCTCTCCCTGGCCCACTGAACCCGGGCGGTGCGGATCCCCCGCCGTGCCGCCCCTCCCCCACGACCGTGGCCCCGCCGGTGATCGGCGGGGCCACGGTCGTGCGCGGCGGGGGCGCGCGGTCAGTACGACTTGGGCAGGCCCAGGGTGTAGTGGGAGACGAAGTTGAGGATCATCTCCCGGCTGACCGGGGCGATCCGCGGCACCCGGGACAGCGTCAGCAGCGAGGCGAGGCCGTACTCGGCGGTCAGGCCGTTGCCGCCGAGGGTGTGGATCGCCTGGTCGACGGCGCGGGCGCACGCCTCGGCCGCGGCGTACTTGGCCATGTTGGCCGCCTCGCCCGCGGCCATGTCCTCGCCCGCGTCGTACAGTTCGGCGGCCTTGCGGGTCATCAGCCGGGCGAGCTCCAGCTCCACGTGGATCCGCGCGAGCGGGTGCGCGACGGCCTGGTGGGCGCCGATCGGCACCGACCACACCTGGCGGGTGCGGGCGTAGTCCACGGCCTTGTCGAGGGCGTGCCGGCCGAGACCGGCCGCGAACGCGGCGATCATGATCCGTTCGGGGTTCAGCCCGGCGAAGAGCTGCTGCAGACCGGCGTCCTCCTGGCCGACCAGCGCGTCGCCCGGCAGCCGCACCTCGTCCAGGACGAGTTCGAACTGCCGCTCGGGGGCGCTGAGTTCCATGGGGATCTCGTGGTGGGCGAAGCCGGGCGCGTCCCGGGGGACGACGAAGAGACAGGGCTTGAGGCGGCCCGTGCGGGCGTCCTCGGTCCGGGCCACGATCAGGGTGGAGTCGGACTCGTCCACCCCGGAGACGAAGACCTTGCGGCCGGTGAGCAGCCAGTCGGCGCCGTCGCGGCGCGCGGTGGTGGTCAGCCGGTGCGCGTTGGAGCCGGCGTCCGGCTCCGTGATGCCGAAGGACATGCGGGCGGAGCCGTCGGCGAGTCCGGGGAGCAGCCGGCGCTTCTGCTCCGGGGTGCCGAAGCGGGCGATGACCGTGCCGCAGATCGCGGGCGACACCACGAGCATCAGCAGCGGGTTGCCGGCCGCGCCCAGTTCCTCCATGACCAGCGACAGTTCGGTGATGCCGCAGCCTCCGCCGCCGTACTCCTCCGGGAGGTTGACGCCGAGGTAGCCGAGGCGGCCCGCCTCGGCCCAGAGCTCCTGCGGGCTGCGCGGGTCGGGCCCGTCGCCGCGGCCGCGCGCGAACGCGGCGACGGCCTCCCGCAGGGCCCGGTGCTCGGCGCTCTCCGCGAACGCGGGGCGCGCGCTCACCGGTCCAGCTCCGCGAGGATCTCGTCGGTGTGCTCGCCGTGCCCGGGGGCGGCGGCACGCAGCGAGTCGAGGCCGGAGCCGAACAGCACCGGGAAGCGGACCTGACGGCGCGGCTCCTCGGTGGCCGAGCCCGGCAGGGTGCCGACGAGCTCGCGCGCGGCGACGTGCGCGTCGGCCAGGAAGGCGTCCGCCGTCTCGTAGACGGGGGCCCAGGGCAGGTCGAGGCCCGACAGCGCGGCCGACCACCAGGCCAGGTCGCGGCGGGCGAAGACGCCGTCGAGCAGCTCGCGCACCCGGACCCGGGCCTTGGTGCGCACGGCCCGGCGGTCGTAGGCGTCGTCGTCGAGTTCGGGGAACTCCGCGGCGAACGCCGTGCGGAAGGCCAGCCAGAACTTGTCCTCGAAGGTGGCCAGCGCGATCCGGCCGCCGTCGGCGGTGGTGAACAGGTCGTTGTCGCCGGTGACCAGCGGGCTGTCGGCGGGGTCGGCCGGCGCGCGCAGCGGCAGCGCCAGCGGCGCGGCCCAGGCGGCCGCCGCCTCGTGCAGCGACACGTCCAGGTGCTGGCCCTGCCCGGTGGCCCGGGCGGAGGTCACCGCCACGGCGGTGGACAGCGCCGCGTACATCGCGCCGGCGAGGTCGGCGATCCGCAGGCCCACCCGGTCGACGGTCTCGCCGGGGCGGTGGGGCACGGCGAAGAAGCCCGACAGGGCGAGGAAGTTGAGGTCGTGGCCCGGCCGGGAGGCGTAGGGCCCGTACTGTCCGAAGCCGGTGAGGGAGCAGAGCACCACCCGCGGATTGGCCTCGCGCAGCCGCGCGTACCCGAGCCCCATGGCGTCCAGGACCCCGGGCCGGTGGCTCTCCACGACGACGTCGCTGCGCTCCACCAGGCGCAGCAGGGTCTCCCGGCCGGCCGGGGTGCGCAGGTCCAGGACGAGGGAGCGCTTGTTGCGGTTGAGCGCCGCGAACGTCTCGGGCTCGACCAGCCGGCCGTAGTCGCCGCCGTCCGGGCTCTCCACCTTGATGACGTCGGCCCCGAGATCGGCCATCAGCACCGTGGCGAATCCGCCGGGCAGCAGCCTCGACAGATCGAGGACCCGTACGCCGTCCAGGGCCGGCCGGCCCGCCGTCACTTCCACTGCCACTCCTTCCGGCCCGCCCCCGTCCGGGCGCGGGCGCAAACCAGGCGCACGGTAACGGCGGTGCGGCGGCCGGGACTGGACGCGGTCTGCACGGCTTCTGCCTCCCTCCCCCGGTTCCCTCCCGGGAGGGAACGGCTTCCAGCCGCCGGGGGATCCGGCGACCGGGGCCCCGGCGGTGGGATGGGACCAGCGCCGGACGGACCGGCAGCACCCCGCCGAGGAGATTCCCCATGCAGGTCAGCACCGTTCCGGCCGCCCCGCGCACCGACGCCCCGCTCACCGAGTCCCTCCGCCCCGCCGACTCGGGGCTGCCACTGTCGGACCACACCGTCGGCTCCCTGCTGCGGGAGGTCGCCGCCCGCCGCCCGGACGCCCCCGCCCTTGAGTCGGTGCCGGACGACGGCGGCGCGCCGCGCCGCTGGACGTACGCCGAACTGCTCGCCGAGGCCGAGAGCGTGGCGGGCGGGCTGCGGGAGCGCGTCGGCCTGGGCGCGCGGGTCGCGCTGTGGGCGCCGAACCTTCCGGAGTGGCCGATCGTCGCGTACGCGGCGGCGCTGGCCGGGGTGACGCTGGTGACCCTGAACCCCGCGCTGCGGGCCGGCGAGCTGACGCACGCCCTGCGCACCTCCGAGGCCGAGATGCTGATCCACGCGGACGCCGGCCGCGGCTACCCGATGGGCGAGGTCGTCCGCGAGGTGGCGCCGGGTCTGCCGGGTCTTCGGCACATCGTGCCGCTCGCCGCGTGGGACGCGCTGCGCGGCTCCGCCCCGCTGCCCTCGCGGCAGGAGGTCGCGTCCGTACCGGCGCAGATCCAGTTCACCTCGGGCACCACCGGCGACCCGAAGGCGGTGCTGCTTTCGCACCGTTCGGTGGTGAACGTCGCCCGGCTGACCTTCGAGGGGCTCGGCGTCCGGGACGGCGCGACCGTCGTCTCGCCGCTGCCGATGTTCCACACCGCCGGGTGCGTCATCTCCTGCCTGGGGCCGCTGTGGAGCGGCGGCGTCTTCACCCTGATGGAGCGCTTCGACCCGAAGGTCCTCTTCGAGGTGCTGCGCCGCTCCCCGGGCGCGGTGCTGACCAGCGTGCCGACGGTGCTGACCGCCCTCAACGACGTGGCCCGCGCCTGGGACGGGGAGCCCGCGCGGCTGTCCTCCGTCCTGACCGGCGCGGCGCCGGTCCGCCCGCAGCTGATCACCGAGACCGAGGAGCTGTTCTCCACCACGGTGTTCAACCTGTACGGGCAGACCGAACTGGCCTCCGTGGTCACCCTGACCCGGCCGGACGACAGCGCCGAGGACAAGACCAGCACGGTGGGCCGCCCGCTCCCGCACGTCGCGTGCAAGATCGTGGACCCGGACACCGGCCGGGTGCAGCCCCTCGGCGTCCCCGGCGAGATCTGCGCCCGCGGCTACCAGCAGCTGCTGGCGTACTACGGCGACCCGGAGGCCACCGCCCGGAAGGTGGACGCGGACGGCTGGCTGCACACCGGCGACCTCGGGTCGATGGACGCCACCGGCGCGGTCCGGATCGAGGGCCGGCTGAGCGACCTGATCATCCGGGGCGGCGAGAACATCGCGCCCGGCCCCCTGGAGTCCTTCCTCAGCACGCTCCCGGGCGTGCGCGACGCCCTCGTGGTGGGCGTTCCCGACGACCGGTGGGGCGAGATCGTGGCCGCCGTGGTGCTGCCCGCCGCCGACCGCCCCGAGGGCCCGGACCTGGACGCGTGCGTCGCCCGCTGCCGCGAGCAGCTCTCCCCGCACAAGATCCCGGCCCGCTGGTACCTGGCCGAGGGCCTGCCGCTGACGGCCTCCGGGAAGATCCAGAAGTTCCGGGTGCGGGAGCTGATCGCCGAGGGCGTCCTCCGCCGCCTCGACGCCCCTGCCGCGCAAGCCGCCTGACGTTCCGTCACCGACGTGGCCGCCCCGCCCGTCGCCGCCCGCTTCGCACCTCCGCCCCCCGTCCCGCCGTCACCCCCGGAGCGCCCGCCATGAAGATCTCCATGCAGCTGAAGTACGACACCGACATCGTCGCCGCCGCCGGACAGGTCGCCGAACTGGAGCGGGCCGGGCTCGACCTCGTCTGGGTCCCCGAGGCGTACGGCTACGACGCCCCCAGCTTCATGGGCTTCCTCGCGGCCCGCACCGAGCGCATCGGGATCGGCTCCGGCATCCTGTCCGTGTTCAGCCGCACCCCCGCACTGCTCGCCATGACGGCGGCCGGCGTCGACGCCCTGTCGGGCGGGCGCTGCCACCTGGGCCTCGGCTCCTCGGGCCCGCAGGTCGTGGAGGGCCTGCACGGCGTGCCGTACGCCGCGCCGGTGGCCCGTACCCGCGAGACCATCGAGGTCATGCGCGCCTTCTGGCGGCGCGACGAACCGGTGCGCCACCAGGGCCGCACGGTGACGCTGCCGCTGCCCGAGGGCCAGGGCACCGGACTGGGCAAGCCGATGCGGCTGCTGACGCCGCCGGTCCGCCCCTGCGTGCCGGTGTGGGTGGCGGCGCTGGGCCCGAAGAACGTCCGGATGGTCGCGGAGACCGCCGACGGCTGGCTGCCGCTGTTCTTCGTCCCCGAGTGGTGCGACCGCGTGTGGGGCCCGGCGCTGAAGGAGGGCGCCGCCGCACGGTCTTTGGAACTCGGGCCGCTGCAGATCTCCGCGGGCGGCCTGCTCGCGATCGGTCCGGACGCGGAGCGGGCGCGGGAGCTGGCCCGGGGTCAGCTGGCGCTCTTCGTCGGCGGCATGGGCGCGCCGGGCCACAACTACTACCACGACCTGGTCAGCCGGTACGGCTACGCCCGCGAGGCCGAGGCCATCCAGCGGCTGTTCCGGGCCGGCGACAGGGCCGGGGCGGCCGCGGCGGTGCCCGACGCGCTGCTGGAGGCCACCACGATCTGCGGCACGGCGAGCTATGTGAAGGACCGCCTCGACGCCTACCGGGAGGCGGGCGTCACCCACCTCCAGGTCGTCCCGGTGCCGCAGGAGGGCGAGTCCGAGGCGGCGGTCGTCTCCCGGCTGCGGGACCTCATCGGCTGAGGCGTCGCCGCCCCGCCCCTCCCGGGTCCGCCGCCGGCGGGCCCCGCGGCCGTCTCAGCCCACGCCGACGAACCCGGACTCGTACGCGAGGACCACCGCCTGCGTGCGGTCGCGCGCCCCCAGCTTTGCGAGGGTGCTGCTGACATGCGTCTTGACGGTCTGCACGCCGAGGAACAGCCGCCCGGCGATCTCCGCGTTGGACAGCCCCTGCGCCATCAGCCGCAGCACGTCCGCCTCCCGCTCGGTGAGCTGGGCGCGGGCGAGCCCGTCGCCCGCCTCGCGCGCCGGACGTCCCTGGACCAGCGAGCGGATCGCGGCGGGGAACAGCACCGAGTCCCCGGTCGCCACGGTACGGACGGCCTGCACGATCTCGGCCGGCCGGGACCGCTTGAGCAGGAAGCCCGACGCCCCTTCCCTGAGCGCCTCGTAGACGTAGTCGTCCCGCTCGAAGGTGGTGATCACCAGCACCCGCGGCGGATCGGGCACGGCGGCCATGAGGTCGCGGGTGGCGGTGATGCCGTCGACCGTGGGCATCCGCACGTCCATGACGACGACGTCCGGGCGGAGCGCGCGGACGAGCGGCACCACCTCGCAGCCGTCGGATGCCTCGCCGGCCACGGTGATGCCGGGGGCGTTGCCGAGAATGGCCGACATGCCGGCCCGGACGAGTTCCTCGTCGTCGACGAGCAGCACGGAGATGTCCATGATCACGATCCCAACCGTAGGGGGAGACGGGCGCTGACGGTCCAGCGCCCCGAGTCGGCTCCGGCGGTGGCCCGGCCGCCCAGCAGCGCGGCGCGCTCGCGTACGCTGCGCAGCCCCTTGCCGGTGCCGCGGGCCGCGGGCGCGTCCTCGACCAGCCGGTTCGCCACGGACAGGCGGACCTGCTCGTCCGTGACGTCGACCACGACGTCGACGGGGGAACCGGGCGCGTGCTTCATGGCGTTGGTCAGCGCCTCCTGGAGGATGCGGTACGCCTCGCGGGAGACCACGCCCGGGACCGCGTCGACGTCGGCCGCGGTGCTGGCCCGCACCGTGACGCCCGCCGCGCGGCTCGCCTCCAGGAGCTGTCCGACGTCCGTGAGCGTGGGGCGGACGGTACGGGTCGCCGGCTCGCCCTCCTTCAGGTAGCCGAGGGTGCGCTCCAGGTCGTCCATCGCGCGCCGGCCGGTCTCCTCGATGGCGGTCAGCGCCCGGATCACCGCGTCCCGGTCGGCGTCGAGGAGTTCGCGCGCCACGCCGGCGTGGAGCACGGTGACCGTGAGGGCGTGACCGATGGAGTCGTGCAGTTCGCCCGCGAGCGAGTTGCTGGCCAGCAGCCGGTCCGCCCTGCGCTCCGCCTCCGCCAGCCGTTCGGCCGTGGAGGGGCCCAGGAGCCTGCGCGCCAGAGCCAGTTGGGCGTCGCCGGCCGCCACGACCATGGCGAAGGCGAGGAGCAGCAGCGGCGGCACCAGGCCCACGTACCAGATGTACCGGTGACCGCCCGGGACGGTGACGCCCAGCAGCGTCCGGGAGGTCTCGACGGCCGGCGCGGTCGCCAGCGTCCCGGCGGCGGACAGCAGTTGGGCCACGACACTGGCCACGAGCAGCCCCCACCAGCACCGCAGCACCAGCCAGACGCTGGTACGCCAGCGGTCCGAGAGGTTCCTGGCCGGGCCGCGGCCGATCGCGTCCGGGTCGTCCGGCACGAGCAGCAGCAGCGCCTGGATGCCCTCCGCACGCCGCACCCCCGGCACCAGGCCGAGCAGCAGCAGCGGGACCACCGGCACCAGCGCGCAGGCCGCCAGCGTGCGCCCCAGGTTCTCCGTGATGCCGGGCCACACCAGCACGCAGACCGGTCCCACGGCCGCGCCGACCAGCAGATGCAGTCCGCGGGTGTACGTGCGCCCCTGGCGCAGGGCGAGGACCAGGCGGGACGTCGGACGTCTCATGTGGATCGGCTCCCTCTCCGGGGGGAAGCGGCTCCCGCCGCCGGGGGATCCGTCCGGGGCCGCCGGACGGTTGGCTGGAGGACATGAACAGCGACGACGCAACGGCACGGGGTGCGGGGGACGCACCCGCCGTCGAAGTACGGGGCCTGGTGAAGGCCTACGGCGACCGGACGGTGGTGAACGGCCTCACCTTCCAGGTGCGGGCCGGCGCGGTCACCGGGTTCCTCGGCCCGAACGGGGCCGGGAAGTCCACCACCCTGCGGATGATCCTGGGCCTCGACCGGCCCACGGCCGGGGAGGTGCTGATCGGGGGCCGGCCGTACGGCCGGCTCGTGGAGCCGCTGCGCCATGTCGGGGCCCTGCTCGACGCCGGGGCGGCGCACCCGGGGCGGACCGCCCGCGACCATCTGCTGTGCGTCTCCCACGCCGGGCGCCTGCCGCGGACCCGGGTCGACGAGGTGCTGGAGCAGGTGGGCCTGGAGTCGGCGGCGAAGCGGCGGATCGGCGGGTTCTCGCTGGGCATGCGCCAGCGCCTGGGCATCGCCGCGGCGCTGCTCGGCGACCCCGAGGTGCTGATCCTCGACGAGCCGGTCAACGGCCTGGACCCGGAGGGCATCCGCTGGCTGCGGCACTTCCTCAAGGGCCTTGCGGCCCGGGGCCGGGCGGTGCTGATCTCCAGCCACCTGATGACGGAGACGGCTCTGCTGGCGGACCGGCTGGTCGTCATCGGCCGGGGCCGACTGCTGGCGGACGTGTCCATGGCCGAGTTCGCCGCGGAGCACGGCCGTTCCCGGGTGAGGGTGCGCGCCGACGAGCCGGAGCGGCTGCGCGAGGCCCTGGTGCGCAAGGGCCTGCGGGTGGCGGCGGGAGACCGCGGCGCGCTGGAGGTGTACGCGGCCGAGGCCGCAGACGTCGGCCGGATCGCGGCTCACGAGGGGACCGCCGTCCTGGAACTGGTCCAGGTCGAGGACTCGTTGGAAGAGGCTTTCATGCGGATGACCGCCGATTCGGTGGAGTACGGGGGACGCCCCCTGGAAGAGGTGGCCTGAAGATGACTGTCAACGCGGTGCTCCGGTCGGAGTGGACGAAGATCCGCTCGGTGCGGCCGGTCCTGTGGTCGCTGCCCCTGGCCGCCGCCCTGCTCGTCGGCATCGGCGCCGGGGTGTCGGGCTCGGTGGGGGCCGAGGAGGCGGACGGACCGGGCTTCGACCCGGTGCAACTCGGCTACTACGGCATCCTCTTCGCCCATGTCGTCGTGATCGCCTTCGCCGTCCTCGTGGTCGGGAACGAGTACCAGCACGGCGCGATCCGCGTCTCGCTGGCCGCGGTGCCCCGGCGGGGCCTGATGTACGCGGCGAAGCTGACGGTCGCGGCCGCGCTGGCCCTGGCGGCCGGGGTGGTGGCCTCGCTGGGCACGTTCTTCCTCTCGCAGCGGCTGCTCGGCTCGTACGGCATGGCGTTCGGGGAGGCGGGGACGGCGCGGGCGGTCGTGGTGTGCGCGCTGTACTTCCCGCTGCTCGCCATCATGTGCATGGGGTTCACGGCGATGCTGCGGAGCCTGATGCTCTCCATGGGCGTCCTCGTGCCGGTGCTCTTCCTGGTCTCCCCCGTGCTGGCCGAGATCCCGGGCCTGAAGGAGCTGGCCTGGTACCTGCCGGACCGGGCCGGCCAGTACGGGCTGCGTCTGGAGCCCGCCGTGGCGGCCCCCTACAGCCCGATGACGGGTGTGCTGGTCATGGCCGCGTGGGCGGCCGCGGCGGCGGTCGGCGGCTGGCTGACACTGCGCGTCCGTGACGCCTGACCGGCGGGCCGCCGGAGGGATCGCGTGAGGGGACGGGGACGGTGGGCATCGACGACCGTCCCCTCACGCCGTTCACTGCTCCCAGGCGTGCAGGCGCACGAGCGGCGGGAACGCGTACGTCCCGCCGGCGCCGCCCTGGGGTTCGAGCAGCTGGTGGTCGACCAGCCGCTCCAGGAGGTCCTCCGCCTGGCGTCCCCCGCAGCGCAGCACGGCGGCGGCATCGGCGGGGGTGAACGCCCGGGCGCCGGACCGGGCGAGGGCGCGCACGGCGTCCCGCAGCACGGGCTCCAGGGCGTCGTGCGCGGAGCCGAGGCGCTCCCGTACGGACAGGTCGCCGGCGACCAGCTCCGACAGCCGGCGGTCCTCGTCGGCCAGCCGGTCGGCCAGCCGGGCGAGCGTCCAGTGCGGGCGGGCGGCGAGCCGCATGCCCGCGATCCGGACGGCCAGCGGGATCCCGTCGCACAGCTCCGCGAGGGTCTCGGCCGCCGCCCGCTCCGACAGCACCCGCCGCTCCCCCGCGATCCGCGCGAGCAGCGAGACGGACTGGTCGGTGGTGAAGCGTTCGACGCGGAAGTGCTGGGCGCCCTCCAGGCCGGACAGCGGGGCCCGGCTCGCCAGCAGGGCGGCCGCGCCGGGCCCGGCCGGCAGCAGGGGCCGGACGGCCTGTTCGCCCGCCACGTCGTCGACGACCACGAGAACCCTGCGGCCGGCCACCAGCTCCTGGTACCGGGCGGCGACGTCGAGCAGGCCGGCGGACGGCCCCGCGGCCGGCCCGCCCAGGGCGCGGACGAAACCGGTCAGCACCGTGCGGACCTCGTCCGGAGTGCCGGTGCGCATCCGGGCGTGCAGGACGCCGTCGGGGAAGTGGCGCGCGACGGCCGCGGCGATCTGGACGGTCAGCACGGACTTGCCGACGCCGACGGGTCCGTGGAGCGCGGCGACCGGCGCCGCGCCGAACGCCGCGAAGGGCCCCCGGCCCGTCAGGTACTGGCGGATCGGGAAGTGCTCGACGCGGCCGACGAAGTCGCCGACGGCCTGCGGGAGCGGGGTGGTGTGCGCGGCGGTGCGGCCGGCGGTCGCCGTCGCGGCGTCCTCGCGCAGCACCGCCATCTGGGCGTCGCGCAGTTCGGCGCCGGGCTCGATCCCGCTGTCGGTCCGGAGCCTGCGGTCGACCGCGGCGAACAGCTCCAGGGCCTCCGCCCGTCGGCCGGAGCCGGCGAGCGCGGTGAGCAGCCGGGCGTGCAGGCCCTCGTGCAGCGCCTCGTGCCGGGCGATCGGTCCGAGCCGCGCGAGCACCTCCTCGTGCTGCCCCCGGGCGAGGGCGAGGTCGGCGAGCCGCAGCGCCGCGGCGACCCGTCGCCGGGAGTGCTCGACGGCGGCGGGGTGGCCGGTCAGGCGGGGGGACGCCCCGTCGAGGATCGGCCCGCGCCAGAGCCGCAGGGCCTCGCCGAGCAGGGCCTGCTCGTCGACCGCGTCGTCGCAGGCACGGGCGTGCTCGGCCTCGCGGGTCAGCCGGCCGAACTCGAGGACGTCCAGCCGGTCGTCTCCGAGGCGGAGTTCGTAACCGCCGCCGCGGCGCAGGACCGTGGCGCGGTCCGGGCCGGGGGCCGTGCGCGTCTCCAGCAGCACCCGGATGCGGGAGACGTAGGTGTGGATCAGCTGACCGAAGGTGTCGGGCAGTTCCCCGTCCCAGAGGACCTCGACGATCTCGTCGCGCTCGACCACCTGATTGGCCTGGAGCGCGAGCAGTCCGAGCAGGGTCTGCTGCTTCGGCGTGCCGGTGACCAGCTCCGCCGTGCCGCGTGCGGCGGAGAGCCGGCCGAGGATCCGCAGGACCAGCGGGTCGTCCTCGGTGACGTCCCCGTCGGCGTCGGCCGCGCCGGCCACCCGCGCCAGCAGTTCGGGCTCGTGCAGGGCCTCGGCGATCCTGCGCAGCGACCCGGCGCGCGGGGCGCGGACCCGGCCGCGCTCGATCTCGCGCAGCGTGCGCAGCCCGATCCCGGACCGCTCGGCGAGGTCCCGCTGGCTGACCCCGTTGCGGGTCCGCGCGGTGCGGACCAGATGGGCGACGTCGCGTTCCCCGCACGCCGTCGCCGGAGTGTTACCACCCGTCATGATTCCCCCATGGCGTGTCGATCGCGTTCCCCGGTCCGTCCCGGTCGACGGTGACGGACCGTGCCGGCGAGTCAGCCGCGGCTGTTCCACTCCTCCTGGGGGTCGGTGATGATCGGGCCGTCGGCCACCACGGCGGTCGGCGCGGGGGCCGCGAGGTCCGTCCCGGCGGCGGCCAGGAGGGCGAGGCCGAGCACCGCGGCGGCGGCGCAGGCGGTGCGCAGGGTCACGAAGGCGCGGGTGGTGGAGGTGTGGGCTCGCATGCGCTCGGTCTTCCGTTCGCTCGTCGTTCGTGCTGTCGAGTGAGACTGTGCCAACTGCCGATCTACGCTGGATAGTTCCTGGATATGCGCTCTGACCTGCGCATATATCCGTCCGCCCGGCGGAGCGGCGAGCGCGTCACGGGTGCGCGCCGAGCGTGGCGAGCAGCCCCGCCGCATGCTCGGCGTCGGGGAGCCCGAGCCGGGTGAAGAGGGTCTGCGCCTGCCGGGCCCTGACCGCGGCGGCCTCGGTGTCGCCGCGGTCGGCGAGGGTACGGGCGAGGACCAGCAGGGCGAGCCCCTGGTCGCGCTCGGCGCCGCGCCGCGCGCAGAGCACGAGGGCGCGGGTGGCCTCGCCGACGGCCTCCTCCAGGCGGCCCATGACCCGCAGGGTCTCGGCCAGCCGGAACCGGGCCTGCGACTCCTGGCCGAGGATCTGCCACGTCTCGCACAGGGCGAGGCACCGGGTGTGACTCTCGACCGCCTCGGCGTACCGGCCCAGCTCGTGCAGGGCCATGCCCCGCACGCAGAGCGCGTAGGCGGCGCCGTGGTGGTCCTCGACCTCCAGGAGCGCGGCCAGGGCCTCGCCGCAGGCGGCGAGCGCCTCCTCGGCCCGGCCGCTGCGCAGCCTGGCCTGTGCCGCGTTGAGCCGGGTCACCAGCTCGCCCGACCGGTGCCCGAGCTTCTGCGCCAGCTCGATCGCCTGGTCGTAGCAGCGCACCGCGTCCTCGTAGCGGTGCTGGAACTGGGCGATCAGGCCGCGGTCGTTCAGGGTCTGCCGCAGGATCACCAGGTCGCCGACCCGCTCGCAGGCCTCCGCGGCGCGGCGGGCGTACTCCTCGGCCTCCGCGAGCCGGGCGCTCTGCAGCGCCGTGTTCCCGCACACGAAGTACGCCCGGCCGGCGACGTGGTCGTCGCCGCGCCGCGCGGCGGTCTCCGCCAGCGCCTTCGCCGCGGCGGCGAGTTGCCCGTACGGGATGTCCTTGCCGAACGGGGTCAGGGCGATGAACAGGTCGGCGGCCACCCGCAGGGTGCGCGACCCGGCCCCGGCGGGGCTGCGGACCGCCAGCGCCAGCGCGTTGGTGAGGCACTCGAACTCGGCGGTCACCCAGGCGCGCGCCTCGGCGAGGCCGGCGAAGTCCTGCCCCGGAGCCACCCCGTCGGTGAGGAAGATCCCGTCGGGATCGCCGGGCACCATGCACTGGAAGGCGGCGCGCCCGGCGGCCAGCAGGTGCTCCAGCAGCGGCAGGAGGACGGGGATGCCGCTCTCGACGCCCCCGTCCCCCGGCGGGACGCCGAGCTGGAGCGCGAAGGCCCAGACGAGGTCGTGGTAGCGGTACCGGCCGGGCCGCGGCGCCTCCAGCATGGCCGCGTCGACCAGGGACTCCAGCAGTTCCTCGGCGTCGTACGCGTCGATGCCGAGGGCCGCGGCGGCCACTTCGAGGCCGATGCCGGCCCGGGCGACGGGGGCGAGCAGCTGGAACGCCCGGGCCTGCTCCGGGGGGAGCTGGCGGTGGCCGAGCTCGAAGGTGGCGGCCACCGCCAGGTCGCCGGCGCGCAGCTCGCCGATGCGCCGGCGCTCGTCGGCGAGCCGGCGGGTCATCGTCTCGATCTGCCAGCGCGGGCGGGCCGCGAGGCGCGCCGCCACGATCCGCACCGCGAGCGGCAGATGGCCGCAGGCGGTCACGAGGGCGGAGGCGGCGTCGGGCTCCGCCGCCACGCGTTCCTCGCCGACGATGGCGGTGAGCAGGGCGATGGCCTCGTCGGACCCGAACACGTCCAGGGCCACGGCGGTGACCGCGCTCGGGATGCCGACGAGCCGGGTACGGCTGGTGACGAGCACGGCGCAGTCGGCGGAGCCCGGCAGCAGCGGGCCCACCTGGGCGGGGTCGCGGGCGTTGTCGAGGAGCAGCAGCACGCGCCGGCCGTCGAGCAGGGTGCGGAAGAGCCGCGCCCGGTCCTCGGTGGTGGCGGGCAGCGCGTGCGTCGGCACGCCCATCGCCGAGAGCATGCTGCCGAGGACGGCCGACGGCTCGGCGGGCTCCAGCCCGCTGCCGCGCAGATCGGCGTAGAGCTGGCCGTCGGGGAACTCGTGCTTGATCCGGTGGGCGACGCGCAGCGCGAGCGTGGTCTTGCCGAGGCCGCCCATGCCGCTGATGGAGGCGACCGGCAGTGAGGTGCGGCGCGGGTCGGTGAGCACCCGGCAGAGCTCCGTCACCTGCTCGGTCCGGCCGGTGAAGTCGAAGGCGTCGGGCGGGAGTTGGGCCGGTCGGACGAAGGCCGGCACGGCGGGCTTCGGGTCCGGGTCCGGGCCGGGGGCCGGCGCGGGGCCCGGGGCCGCGATCGCGGAGGCGGCCGCCGACGCGCCTTCCGGGGGGCCGGTCGCGGCGTCCGGGGCGGCGGCCGTCCCGCGCGGGACCGGCCGGGCGCCAGGAGGGCCTCCGGCGGCCGCCGGGGCCGGCTCGGCGTCGCGCGCGGGCGGGCCGAGCAGCGGGTCGCCCGCGAGGACCCGCTCGTGCAGGGCGGCCAGTTCGGGGCCGGGGTCGACGCCGAGCTCCTCGGCGAGGACGTACCGGGCCCGGGCGAAGACGGCGAGCGCGTCCGCCTGACGCCCGGAGGCGTACAGGGCGCGCATGAGGAAGCCGTACGGCCGCTCCTGGAGCGGGTGTTCCTGCGTGAACACGGTCAGGTCGGGGATGACCGCGCCGTACCGGCCGGCGCTCAGCTCGTGCTCGAAACGTTCCTCCTGGAGCCGGAGCCGCAGCTCGACGAACCGGGCCCGCTGCTGCTCGGCGTACGGGCCCGGCACGCCGGCCAGCGGCGCGCCCTGCCAGAGGCCGAGCGCCTCGGTCAGCAGCCGCCCGTACGTCTCGCCGTCGCCCGCGGAACGCGCGCGGCCGGCGTCGGCCGCGAGCTGCTCGACGCGGTGCAGGTCCACCGAGAGCGGCGGGACGACCATGCGGTAGCCGTCCGGCTGGGAGAGCAGTAAGCGCGGGGCCCCGGAGTCCTCCTCCAGGAGCTGCCGGAGCCGCCACACGTAGGTGCGCAGGCTGGCGAGGGCGGAGCTCGGGGGCTCCTCGCCCCAGACGGAGTCGATGAGTTCCTGCGTGGCGGCCACCCGCCCGGAGCGCAGCAGCAGCGCCACGAGGAGGGCCTGCTGCTGCGGCGAACCGATGGTGACCGGAGTCTCGCCCCGGAGCACGGACACGGCTCCGAGCACGCTGAACCGGATAAGCCCCCCCATGGCTCCTGCCTTCTGCGCTCACCGCTGCACGACCCCCGTGTCGCGCAGTCTCCGGACGCGAGGCATCCGGTCACGAGATCATTACATGAGGAACTCAGAACCGGCACCTGCCGAGCTTCGCTGACCGCGAAGCCCGGCACCGGGTCGCCATGACGGTGCGTCAGTCCTCCGTCAGGACCACCTGCACCAGATACGGGAGGAGGCGCACGGCCCGCGGATCGTGGTCCAGCAGCACCGCCACGGGGGTGCGCCCGCGGGCCCGGAGCGCCTCGACGAATCCGGTCCGCCCCGGCGTTCCGCGCTCCGCCGGAACCGGAGGGCCGGGCGCCTCCTGCTCCCGGGTCACGGCGGGAACGCACGGGACCGCGGAGCCCGCCGGCACACTCGGGCCCGCGCCGAGGATCAGCGCGCGCCGCACCGCGGTCGCGACGGCCTCCGTCCGGGTGGCGCCGACGGCGACGACCGTGCCGGTGCCGCCGTCCCGGTCCGCGGCCGCAGGCAGCCGGATCGCGCAGGCCGGCACCGAGAGCAGCGCCGACAGGTCGTGGGCGACGGGTTCGCCCAGGTCACGCAGCGCGCGCAGGGGGGCGTCGGCGTCGCCGGGCAGGGCCAGCCGGGGGACCCGCGCCCCGGGCTCGGCGAGCCGGTGCGCCACCAGCTCCTCGCAGTGCCGGGTCAGCGCGGTCTCCACGGCCGCGCCCCAGGTCAGCCCGGCCGCCGCACCGGGCAGCGGCCGGAACGGCGCCCCCGGCGCCGGGGCGGCGTACGCCTCGGCGGCCGGCACGCGGCGCAGCCGCCCGGTGACGAGGTCGAGGCCCCAGACCTCGCGGACGCGCCGAGCGTGGGCCACGGCGGCGAACGTCCCGGACACGGCGAGCGCGCCGAGCACCGCGTCGAGGCGGGCGCTCCGCGCCGCACCGCCGTACCCGGGGACGAGGACGCCGGGCGTCCCGTCGGGCAGCACGCCGAACGGGTCGAGCACGGAGATCCCGCACGCCCACAGCCCCGCCGGTCCGGGCTCGGCGTCCGGCACCGCCGCGAAGAGGCCCGTACGGGGGTCGGCCGCGGCGGCGGCCCGTTCCAGGAGTTCGGCCGGGTCGGCGCCCGCGCCCGCCTGCCGGCCGAGGAACGCGGCTCGGGCGCCGGCCTCGGTGCGCGCGGGCCCGGCGATCCGGGCGTCGCCGTCCGGGCGCGGCCGGAAGTCCTCACTCCATCGCGGATGCATGGTTGCCTCGGCTCCGTTCCCTCGGTCATGTCGGTCGTCAGAAGCTCACGGAGCCCCCGTGTCCCGATGAAAGAGGACGGAGATCTGCGTCCGATCAACGCGCGATATACCCTGGCCGAATCCCGCTCCCCGGCACCCCGGCCACCGCCCCGAGACGCCCGTCTCCTCGGCGGCCCCGGGCCCCCCGCGCCGTGGCCGGCTCTCCCCAACATGGCCGACACGCCCCCACCCGGACCGCGCCTTCCCGTCAAGTCGCCCCGGGGAGACCGCTGCCGACGCGGGACCGGCCGTGGGCTACCGGTCGGCGGTGCGCGCGGTCTCCTGGGCCGCCATGACCTCGTCGCCGTGCTCGAAGGCCCAGGCGCCGAAGGCGTCGATGGGGGCGAGCAGGGTCCGGCCCAGGCCGGTGAGCCGGTAGTCGACGCGGGACGGTGCGTCGGGGCGGGTCCGCCGGTCGACCAGGCCGTTGAACTGCAGCCTGCGGAGCGTCTCGGTGAGCACCTTGGAGCTGATGCCGCCGATGCGCTCCCGCAGTTCGGCCGGGCGCAGGGGCCCTTCGCGCAGCACCCAGATCACCACGGGGTCCCAGGTGTGGGAGACCAGGTCGAAGGCGAGGCGGGCGCGGCAGTCGGCGAGAAAGGTGTCGGTCGTCACGCACCACATGGTGCCCGAGCGCCTGTCTAGCGTTCCTGTGAACGGTCGAAGCCGGCACGGAGAGGAACGTGTGATGAGGATCGGCGTACTGGGCACGGGCAACATGGCCGACGCGCTCGCCACCCACTGGGTGCGGGCCGGGCACGAAGTGACCGTCGGCGGACGGGACATCGACAGGGCGGAGCGGCTCGCGGCGCGCATCGGAGGCGGGGCGAAGCCCGCCGGCCTGCGCGCGGCGGCCGAGGCCGGCGAGGACGTGGTGCTGGCCGCGCTGCCGTACGCGGCGGGGGCGGACGTGGCGCGGGAACTGCGCGCGGCCCTGGCGGGCAAGGCCCTGATCGACTGCTCCAACCCGCTCGGACCGGACTTCCGGCTCCTGACGGAAGGCGGCCCCTCGGCCGCGCAGCGGCTGTCCGCGGCGGCGCCGGAAGCCCACGTGGTGAAGGCGTTCAACCTCTGCCACGAGGACGTCTGGCGCATGCGGCCGCCGGTCTTCGACGGGCGCCCGCTGGCCGTGCCCGTCTGCGGGGACGACGACGGAGCGCTGGCGCTGGTACGGGAGTTGGTGCGCGACACCGGCTGCACCCCCGTCGCCGGCGGCGCCCTCGCCCGCGCGGGCCTCCTGGAGGCGACCGCCGCGCTGTTCATCGCCCTGTGGATCGTCGAGGGCGCGGACGCCCAGGCGATCGCCCCGCCACTCGCCTACGCGGCCGGACCGAATCACTAGTCCACGGCGGCCGTTTCATCTCCTCCGCGCCCGGAGGACTCGTGCCCCGGGGGCCCCTCACGGAGGAGAACCGCCAAGAGGTCTTTGCAAAGAAGCCTTTGCGGTCTATGGTGCTGTGACATGGCACAGATTCCCGCCGAGAACTCCGTCGTCCTGGACGCCAAGGGCCTGCGCGCCCTGGCGCATCCCGTGCGTGTGCAGCTCCTCGGGCTGCTGCGGGCACACGGGCCCGCCACGGCCACGCAGTTGGCCGCGCGTCTGGCCCTGAACTCCGGGGCCACCAGCTATCACCTGCGCCAGCTCGCCGCGGCCGGCTTCGTGGCCGAGGACGCGGAGCGGGGGAACGCGCGGGAGCGGTGGTGGCGTTCGGTGCACCAGCTGACGCGCTTCAGCTCCGAGGACCTCGCCGACCGCGAACCCGAGGCGGCGATGGCGTACCTGCAGTCGGTGCACACCACGTACACCCTGCGCACCCAGCAGGCGCTCGACGGTCTGCAGACGCTGCCCCGGCCGTGGCGGGAGGCGTTCGACATGAGCGACGCCGCCCTGCGGCTCACTCCCACGGAGGCCCAGAACATGCGGGACGAGATCTGGTCCGTGATCGACCGGTACCGGCGCGCGCCGGGCGACACCGAGCCCCAGGACGCCGAGCGGGTGTGGGTGAACGTCCACGTGCTGCCGGACATCGACATCGCCGAACAGGAGGCGGAGAGCTGATGTTAGAGACGGAGACGGAGAAGGAGAAGGCCGGGCGGGCGCGGCTGCGGCCGCTCGCGGGGGTGCTCGCCGCGATCCTGGTCGCGCACAGCGGCACCAGGATCTCGGCCATCGCCCTGCCCTGGTTCGTGCTCGTCACGACCGGCAGCGCCACGCAGACCGGTCTCGTCGCGTTCTGCGAGATGGGCCCCTACGTGGCGGTCAAGGCGTTCAGCGGGCCGCTGGTCGACCGGGTCGGCCCCCGCCGGATCTCCTGGATCGCCGACGTCGTCAGCGCGGCCGCCGCGCTGACGATTCCGCTGCTGCACGCCAGGGGCATGCTGTCGTTCGGGACCCTGCTCGTCCTCGTCGGGGTGATCGGCACGGTCCGCAGCCCGGGCGACCTGGCGAAGGACGTCATGATCCCGGAGGCGGCCGGGCTCAGCCGGGTTCCGCTGGAACGGGCGACCGGCCTGCAGGGCGTCGTCGAGCGCCTGTCCGGGACCGTCGGCCCCGCCGCCGGAGGCGCGCTGGTGGGATTCGTCGGCCCGATGGTCGGCCTGGGCGTCAACGCGGCCTGTTTCGCCCTGGGTTCGCTGATCATCGCCATGGCACTGCCGCGCGCCATGGGCCGGCCGCAAGAGCGCCCTGCGGAGAAGGCGACAGCGGCCGAAGCCGGCGGCCGGGACGGCGGCTACTGGCACAGCTTCCGGCAGGGCTTCGCGTTCCTGCGCCGGGAGCCGATGCTGCTGACGCTCTCCGTGATGCTCGGCATCACGAACCTGCTGGACGCCGCGTACGCCGCCGTGCTCATCCCCGTGTGGGCCAAGGAGTCCGGCCACGGTCCGGCGGCGATCGGGCTCATGCTGGCCGCGTTCAGCATCACGGCGACGCTCGGCAGCTTCGTCGCCGCGGCGGTGGCCCACCGGCTGCGCCGCCGGCCGGTGTTCTTCCTCGGCTGGCTCGTCATGGGCGCGCCGCGGTTCCTGATCCTCATGACGGACGCGCCGCTGTGGGTCGTGGCGGCCGTGATCGGCGTCGGCGGCCTCGGGGGCGGGTTCATCAACCCGATCATCGGCGCGGTCACGTACGAGCGGATCCCGCCGGACATGGTGGGCCGGGTCCGGGGCATCGGCGAGGCCCTCACCTGGGCCGGCATCCCCCTGGGCGGCCTGCTCGGCGGCGCCGCCGTGGCCGGCGTGGGCCTCGCGCCGGTGCTGCTGACCGCGGGCGTCCTGTACTTCCTCACCACCAACCTCGCGGGTCTGCGCCCCGAGTGGCGCGAAATGGACCGCCACCGCGGCAAGGCGGCGGGCGGGCCGAACCTCCCCGCCACCCCGGTGGAGACCGCCCGAGCGGCCTCGTAGAAATCTGCCGCCGGCCGGACCTCGGCACCGTCTCCCGAGAAATGCAGGGAGGCGGTGCCGTTTCACTCTTCCCTTCCCTTGGGTTCCTTGGGCAGGGAATCCGGCGATTCTAGATTTCCCGTCGTTCGGTCGCCATCCACCACCGGGTGGAAGCGGTGTCGAACTTCATCCCCGCGGGGGAGGAACAGGCGCCGTGAACAGCGCATATGACCTCCTCCCCGGAGCGGCGGAGGGCTCCCGCAATGGCCTCGACGAGTGCGTTCTCCGATCGGCCGCGCCTATAGTCCTCGCGTCGGCTGCGGTGGGCCTCATCGTTGTTTCGCCGGCGTCGGTCCACTTCGCAGCCGTCGCCAGGCTTTCGAATTCCATGAGCCGAGCTGCGCGCGACGGTTGATCTCCAGTGGTGTCAGACATCGACCGATCAGGAGCTTGGAGAGACGATGACGGAGTTCAGCGAGTCGAAATTCCCCGCCGCGCCCGCGGCGTCCGGCGTTCCGGACGGATGGGCGCCGCGGCGGGCCATCCGGGCGGAGACGATCCACGGCGGGTTCGAGGCACAGGCGTCCCGTACTCCGCACCGCGTCGCCCTGCGCACCCGCGGTGCGACGCTGACGTACGAGGAGCTCAACGGCCGGGCGAACGTCCTGGCGCGCCGGCTGCGTGCCCACGGAGTCGGCGCCGAGTCGCTCGTCGTCGTGTGCCTGCCGCGGTCCGTGGAACTGCTGGTCGCCTTCCTCGCGGTGATGAAGGCCGGCGGGGCGTACGTGCCGCTGTCCCCCGGCGACCCGGAGCAGCGGCGGCGGCACATCGTGGAGGACGCCCGGCCCACCGTCGTCCTCACCGACGCCGGGCATCTGGACGACCGGGAGTTCGCCGGCACGACGGCGTTACGCGTCGACGAACTGCTGGAGCACGTCGCGACCGCCGGCCCGGCGGAACGCGGCGATCTCGGCGTGGACGTCCTCCCGCAGCAACTGGCGTACGTCATCTACACGTCCGGGTCGAGCGGGCGCCCCAAGGGTGTGATGTGCCATCACCACGGGGTGGCCAACTACCTGGACTGGGCCGTCGAGACGTACACGAAGCTCGGCGACGAGGGTGCGCCGCTCTTCTCCTCGGTCGGCTTCGACATGGTCGTGCCCAACATCTACGCGCCCCTGTGGTGCGGCCAGGCCGTGCGGCTCGTCCCCGACGACCAGGACCTGCCCGCACAGATCGCCGAGGTGCTGTCCTCGGGGCCGTACGGATTCATCAAGCTGACCCCGGGCCAACTCGACCTGATCACCTCGACGGTCGACTCGGACGCGGCCCGGAGCCTGGCCGGTCTGCTCGCTGTGGGGGCGGACCGCTTCCCGGTGCAGGCGCTGCATCGGTGGCGCGCGCTCGACTCCGGCACACCCGTACTCAACGAGTACGGCCCGACCGAGGCTTCGGTGGCCAACGCCTTCTTCATGACGCCGGACTCCTTCTCCGGGGAGATCATCCCGATCGGCAGGCCGATCGAGAACACCTCGATGTACATCCTGGACGACGACCTCCGGCCGGTGCCGGCCGGCGAGGAGGGGGAGATCTTCATCGGCGGGGTGTGCTGCGCCCGCGGCTATCTGGGGCGGCCCGACCTGAGCAGCGAGAAGTTCGTTCCCGACCCGTACGCGTCCGAGCCCGGATCCCGGATGTACCGCACCGGCGACCGGGCGGTCTGGGACGACGACGGCAACGCCGTCTTCCTGGGCAGGTCGGACCGTCAGCTGAAGATACGCGGCTACCGCGTCGAACCGGGCGAGACGGAGGCGGCGCTCCGTCTGCACCCGGCCGTCCGTGACGCGGCGGTCGTGGGCCATGCCGCCGGGCCCGACGTGCCGCTCGTCCTGAAGGCCTACCTGGTCGTCGACGGGGCGGTGCCGGAGGGCCTGCCCGAGTGGCTGGCAGACCGGGTCCCGGACTATGCCGTCCCGCGGCAGTACGCCGCCGTGGACGCGATCCCGCTCGACGCCAACGGGAAGGTCGACCACGGGGCACTGGCGCGCCAGGAGACCGAGCGGACTCCCGAGCCGGCGCCGGCCCCCGACGGCCCTGCCGGGGAAGGGGCGCAGGACGTGCTGCGCGAGGCGTGGAGGTCCGTGCTGGGGGTGAGCGAGGCCGGACCCGAGGCCAACTTCTTCGAGCTGGGCGGCGATTCGATCGCGACGGTGCGTCTGAGGGCGGCCCTGCGGGAGCAGGGCTACGAGCTGAGCCTCGCCGATGTGTTCCGCTCGCCGACGCTCGGCGCCCTGGCGTCCCTGGTGGTCCGCTCGGACACGGTGGCCGAGACCGCGGTCGACGTGAGCGGACCGCTGCCACTGACACCGATCCAGCAGTGGTTCGTCGACCGCGTACGCGTGGACCGGGACCACAACAACCAGTCGATCCTGCTGGAGTGGAAGGACGAGCCGGAGGTCTTCGCTCTGGAGAGCGCCCTCGAAGCGCTCGTCGGCGCCCATGACGCCCTCCGGTTGCGCTTCATCCAGGGGGCGGACGGCTGGCGGCAGGAGGTCGGCGAGGTACCGCCCGGCTTCGAGCTGCTGTCCGAGGTCCACCTCGACGAGGACGCCTACGCGGAGCAGGCGCTCCAGGAGGCGGCCACCCGGCTGCAGCGCTCGCTCGACATCGAGAACGGCCAGGTGCTCCGCGCCGCGCTCATCTCGAGCGCCGCGCGCCCGAGTCTGCTCCTGATCGCCGTCCACCACCTCGCGGTCGACACCTTCTCCTGGCCGCGGATCGTGCGCGATCTGGACGTCGCGTACACGAACCTCGCCGCCGGACGCGAGCCCGGCCTGCCCGAGGACTCGTTCGCCTTCTCGCAGTGGGCAAGCGCGCTCGCCGCCGCACGGCCCCGCGACGCGGGCGCGTCCGGCGGCGCCGGGGAGGCGGCGCGCGAGGCGGTCTCGCTGCCCCGCGACGTGCCCGAGGGTCCGAATACCGTGGGGAGCGCCGAGTGCGTCGAGGTGCGGCTGCCGGAGTCCGCCACGCGCACGCTGCTGCGCAGGACGCCGAGCGACTACAGCAGCCCGGTCGAGGTGGTGATCCTGACCGCGCTCGCCGATGCCCTGGGCGCGGCGCACGACCTGCCGTCGGTGGCCTTCGACGTGGAACGGCACGGCCGGGACAGCCGCGTCCCCGGTCCCGACCGCTCCGACGCGGTGGGCTGGTTCGCGGGCGTGCACCGGGTGACGCTCGACTCGTTCACCCTCGACGCCGAGAGCGACCCGGCGCTGCGCGAAGCGGTGCACCGGGTCAAGGCGGCCCTGGTCGCCGGGCCCCCGGACCGGCTGGAGTGCGACATCGAGGCTGCGCCGGCCAACCCGGGCATCGTCCTGTTCAACTACTCGGGGCATCTGGAGACGCAGTTTCAGGCGGAGAGCTTCGGAGCCGCCCTGGGGGCCGCCGGCGAGGAACGCTCGGCCCGCCAGGAGCGCAGCCACGACATCGAGCTGGAGGTGGAGGTCGCCGACGGGCAGCTCACGTTCCGCTGGTTCCACGCGCCGGCGCTGCACCGGCGGCAGACGGTCGAGTCGGTCGCGCGGCGCTGCGTGCGCACCCTGGAGCTCCTGGTCCGACGGGGGGCGGGGGTGCGTGCCGCGCGGGTGCCGTCCGACTTCCCGCTGGCGTCGGTCACGCAGGAGCAGCTGGACCGGGTGCTCAAGGAGACCGGCGGGGCGGACGACCTGTACGACCTCACGCCCCTCCAGAGCGGCATGCTGCTGCACAGCCTGACGGGCGGCGACTACGGCGGCTGTCACGTCATCGAGTGCGCCCCCGGGCTGGACGACTCCGTTGTGGCCGAGGTGTGGCGCGAGCTGGTCCGGCGGCATCCCGTGCTGCGCAGCAGCGTGCAGTGGCAGGGACTGGACCGGCCCGTACAGGTGGTGCATCCGGCGGAGTCGGCGGACGTCGAGCTCGCCGACTGGTCGGAGGCGCTCATCGACACGGCGTCCGACCGGGGCCGGGACTGGCGCCCGCGGGTCACCGTGGCGCGGATGGGCGACGGCCGGCTGAAGGTGGTGCTCAACTGCCATCACCTGTGGATCGACGGCTGGAGCGTCGGCGTCCTGACCGACGAGGCGAGCCGGCTGCACCGGGCGCGCACGGGCGGCGGAGGGTCGCTGCCGGCACCGGTCCCGTACCGCCGCTACGTCGAGTGGCTGCGCGACCCGGAGCGCCGGGCCGCGGCGCGCGACTACTGGAGCGGGAGGCTCGGGGGCAGCCGTGCCTGCTATCTCGATCCGTGCCGCCGGTCCGCCGGGGGCCGGGAGCGGGCGCTGACCGTCGAACTGTCGGAGACGACCCGGACGCGCCTTCAGCGCCTGGTGAGCCGGCACGGCGTCACGCCCGCCGTGGCCACGCTCGCGGCGTGGGCGGTCACGTTGTCGGCCGCCGTGGACCGGGACGACGTCATGGTGGGATGCGTGGTGGACGGCCGGACCTGGGACCTCGCGGACATCGACCGCATCGTGGGGCTGGTCATGAACACCGTGCCGGTCGTCTGGGACCCGGCCGGCGGGGCGACGCCCGCCGCGGCCCTGGCGGACCTCAGGGACCAGCTGAGCGAGTCCGTGCGCCACGGCCACCACTCGCTGGCCGATCTGCAGCGGACGGTGCCGGGCGCCCAGGGGGAGCCCTTCGACAGCATCTTCGTCGTCGAGGACGTGTCGGACGCGAGTTCCGCCAGGACGTTCCAGCGCGCGGACGGCCACGAAGAGGTGCACTACCCGCTCTCGCTCACGCTCCTGGTGGACGGCGGTCAGCCCGTCGCGCTGCGGTTCGCCCACCACGACGGGGGCCTTCCGGCCGACGAGGTCCGGAGGCTGGCGGAGCGGGTGCTGAAGGCACTCGACCTCATGGCGTCGGACGCTTCCGGCACGGTACGCGCCCTGCGGGCGCTGCTGTGAGGTAGGCGCCGGCGCGCCCCGGCCACGTGCCGGTGTGCCACCCCCCGGTCCACCGAACGGTGGCCGGGGGGTGGCCCTTTCAGGCACGCTTTCCCCCCGGGACATACGACTGCCGGCCGGGGCGAAGGCCCCGGCCGGCGGTGGCACCGGTTGGCTAGGCGGTGGGGAGCAGGTCGGCGAAGCAGACGTCCTCGCCCGTGCATCCCCGGCGGAGTTTCGGCGAGTCGTGCCCGATGCCGAGCTCCAGCCGGCGCGCGCCCTGCGCGAGGGCGGCGCGGAGCGGGCCGAGCATGCAGGCGAAGTGGTAGACCACCGTGCGGTCGAGCTCGGGTACGTCGGAGATCCCGAGGGTGTGCGCGTCCATGGCGTCGTCGAACGTCCGGCACAGCATGTGCGCGATCGCCCGGCCCTGCCATCGGGTGCGGACGAAGAAGTGCCGGCCCGGGCGCCGGCGGTAGTTGTCGATCCGCCACCGGACGATGTCGACGGACTCGTGGATGCCGTTGCGCCGGGAGACGCCGGCGATGCCCGCGGCGGCCTCGGCGACAGCCTCGTCCGAGAACGGCACGACGTCGTGCTCGAGCCCGAGTTCCGCCGCTTCGCGGACGTCCCGGTTCCAGTGCCGCCGGCGCCGTGCCGGAAGGCGCTGGAGGAAGTCGGCGACGTCGGCGGCCCCGCCGAGCTCCAGCGTGCACCAGACGCCGTGCTCGCGGACGGCGGCCGCGGGGACCGCGTCGAGGTAGGCCGGCAGGTCGCCGGCCGTGAGGAAGGGGGACACGACCGCGTCGGCCGTCTGCGCCGCGCGGTCGACGGCGGCCGCGACCAGCGCGGCCAGCAGCTCGCGGCGCTCCTCCGGCGCGACTCCCACGAGGGAGCTGCCGGACCGCAGCCGGGCCGGTCCGCCGCCGACGAGCGCCACCGCGCCCTTGTGGGCGTCCAGCCCGAGATACCGGCGATAGTCGTCGTTGAGCGACTCGACCTGCTTGATCAGGACGACGGGCAGCCGCCCGCGCCCGCGTCCCGCCCGGTGCTGGACCTCGAAGTAGTCGAGCCGGACGTCGAGTGCGCACAGCGCCTTGTCGTCCGTCATGGCGTGAGCGTTGCGGGCCAGGACGGAGCGGGTGACCTCGTCGGACAGGTGGCTCACCATGGCGTGCTCCCCCTTCACCACAGCAGCGCGCGGACCTCGTCCGGCCAGCGGACGGTGTCCGGTCCGTGGGCGGCGACGAGGGCGAACGCGAGCCGCTCCAGGCCGAAACCGACACAGGCGCTGTGGGCGGGCTCCCCGTCGGCCGACCGGATGTCGAAGATGCGGCCGAAGTGGTCGCGGTGGCAGTTGATCGACGCGACGGCGACGGGGTGGTCGCCGATCGGGACGACGACCTCCGCCTTCATGCCCTCCTCCCGCTGGTTCTCGGCCATGACCTGCCCGGTCGTGCCGAAGAACGGGTCCGACGCGGCCTCGACCCGTACGTCGAGGCCGAGCCGGCGGAGGAAGGCGGGGGCGCGCTCGTACCAGGTGCCGAACCAGGCGGCCGCGTCCGCGGGGCTTCCGATCGTCACGAATTCACGCAGCCGGAACGACACCAGACGTCCGGGCTCGGTCGACGGTTCGTGACGGAAGCAGAATCCGCTCGCGTCCACCGTCTTTCCGCCGTCCAGCACCGTCCCGCCGTAGAGGGGATACACCGAATAGCACACGGCGGGGGCCAGGACGAAGTCGGTCAGCCGTGTCCGGTCGCTCCAGTCCTCGCCCTCCGCGACCGCCCGCTCCAGGATTTCGTGGGCGCACTCGTCGCCCTGGAAGGCGTGTATCGCGCCGAAGAGTTGCGGGAACGACGCGACGTACTCGCTCTTCTCGAAAACGGCACGCGGAAGGATCGGCGGAAAGCGCAGCACGACGGGGCGGGCGTCCTCGGCCTCCGCGGACAGCGCGCGCGTCAGGCCCTCGTAGACCGCTTCGAGTTGGGCGCCCCATCCGTACAGTCCCGTGGCCGTGTTGACCAGGAGACCGTGGTCGCGCAAGGCATTCGGAAGGGTGGCCGGAATGGTCTCCCCCAGCCCTTTCACCATATCGTCTGTCATCTTTTTCCCATCGTGGAGGAGCGTGCTTTTCCGTCGGGGTGGGAAGTTCGGTCGCCGGCGGCCCTTCGTGCGCGGCCCGGCCGACGCGAGGACTATAGGTCCGCGGAGCCGCCGGCGTACCGGGAAGGCCCCGCCGGAAGCGCCGCGCTCCTCCCGCGGGACACAGCGAATCGGCAGGTCAACCCGCCCGCCTCTCCCTCGCGGGGATGAAGTTCCAACTCGGTTCAGCCCGGCGGTGGATGGTGACCCGTCCTGCTCGGGAGCTAGCTTCTTCGGCGAATGGTTCGACCGCCCGAAAACCATGCGGGCCGATTCCCGTGTCGCGCTCAGAGCATTCATGGAGTGGCCATGCCCCAGGAGCAGTCCAACGAGCAGTTCGATGAGCAGGAGTTCACCGTCGTGGTGAACCACGAAGAGCAGTACTCGATCTGGTGGTCGCACCGGCCGCTGCCGTCCGGATGGACCGACGCCGGTTTCCGCGGCAGCCGCGAGGAATGCCTCGCGCACATCGCCGAGGTGTGGACCGACATGAGGCCGCTCAGCCTCCGCGCGCGCATGGACGGAGTGCCTGCGTGACGACGGAGAACAGCGCGCCGGCCCCTGCGGAGCAGTCGCGGCGGAATGCGCCCGCGCACGGTGTCGAAGAAGTCGTCCGCGGAATCTTCCGGGACGTGCTCGCCAAGGACGAGCCGGTGGACGTCTCGCGCAGCTTCTTCCGCATGGGCGGCACGTCCATCATGGCCGCCAAGGTGGCCGCCCGGATATCGGCCCGATTCGGCATACGGCTCTCCCTGAGAACCGTCTTCGAGTATCCGGCCGCCGAAGATCTGGCCCAGGTTGTGGAATCCGAGATTCGCAGCGACGTGTCCGGCCTCTCGGACGCCGAGATCGTCGCCATGACGACGCGTGAGAAGTGAGGTCAGCATGACCGAGGACATCCAGGCCCTCCGAGAACGCATCCTGAGGAGCCGCCTCGAGGGCACTGTGTCCTCGGCGGCCCCTGTCGCCCCCGTGGCCGGCCGGGGACGAGCCGCGCCGCTGTCGCCGAGTCAGCGCCGGCTCTGGTTCCTCGACTCGATCAACCCGGACAGCGGCGAGTACCTCGTCCCCATGGTGCTGCGCCTGCGTGGCACGGTCGACGCCCGGGCCCTGGGAGGGGCCTGGGCGCGCGTCCTGGAGCGGCACGAGGTTCTGCGCACCCGCTACCGCGCCGAGGGCCCGGAGCCGGTACAGGAGGTGACGGACCATCCGGGGAGCGCACTGGTCCACAGCGATCTGCGTGACCTGGACGCCGACGTCCGAGAGAGCCGCGGGCAGGAGCTGGTGCGGGGCCTGGCCCGCTCCCCCCTGTCCCCGGCCGAGGGCCTGGTGGCCCGCGCCGGCCTGGTCACCCTGGCGGCGGACGACCACTACCTCGTGGTGACGGTTCATCACATCGCCTTCGACGCCTGGTCGGAGCCGATCCTCTGGCGCGAACTGTCGCTCGCCTACCGGGCCGAGCGCGGCGATGCCGACGCGCTCCCGCTGCCGCTCCCGATCCAGTACGCGGACTACGCCGAGCTGCAGCGGACCCGGCTCGCGGACGGCACGCTGGCGGACTCGCTGGCGTTCTGGCGACGGCAGCTCGCCGGCCTCGTGCCGCTGGAGCTGCCCACGGACCGCCCCCGCCAGGCCGTACGGTCCTCCGCGGGCGCGTCCCTGCCCGTCACCGTCCCACCTGCCGTCGCGGCCGCCGTCCGGGCGGCCGCGGAGGAGCACGACACCACCCCGTTCGTGGTGCTCCTGACCGCCTTCCAGATGCTGCTGAGCCGCTACACCGGCCGGCGGGACATCGCCGTGGGCGTGCCGACGGCCGGCCGCGACGAGGAGGCGACGCAGGAGCTCATCGGCTGCTTCGTCAACACGGTCGTCGTCCGTACCGACTGGTCCGACGACCCCGGATTCTCCGACCTCGTCCGGCGCAACAAGCCGCGGATCCTGGACGCGCTGGAGCACGCCCAGGTCCCCTTCGACGTGCTCGTCGGCGAATTGGCGCCGGAACGGGACCTCTCTACGCCGCCGCTGGTCCAGGTCATGTTCAGCTACGGCGACGGCGACCCCGACGGGATCGCGCTGCCCGGCGTCGAGGCCGTGCGCGTCCCGGACCTCAGTGAGAACTCCAAGCTCGACCTGACCCTGCAGCTCGACTCCGCGGCCGACGGCACCATGTCCGGCGCCCTCGAATACTCCACGGCGCTGTTCGACCCGGACACCGCACGGCGGTTCGCCGCCAACTTCCTCCGGCTCCTCGAGAGCGCGACGAACAGCCCCGGCACACCCCTGTCCGCCCTGGACCACATCACCGCCGAAGAGCTGGACGCGCTGCTCGCCGCGGCGGACGGCGGCACGGCGGAGCGGCCCCCAGGCGCGTTGCACGAGGTGATCGCCGAGCAGGCCCGGCTCTCCCCAGACGCGCCGGCCGCCCTCGCGGGCGGCACACGCCTCACCTTCGGCCAGCTGGACGCGGAGGCGAACCGCCTCGCCCGGCACCTGCGCGGCCTCGGGGTCGCGCCCGGCTCGGTCGTCGGCGTGCACCTGCCCCGGGACACACGTCTCGTCGTCGCGCTCCTGGCGGTCCTGAAGGCCGGCGCCGCCTACGCCCCGCTGGACCCCGGCGACTCCGCCACCAGGCGGAGCTACATTCTGAGCGACGCCGGCGCCCACGTCGTGGTGACCGACGAGCCCGGCGCGAGCGCCCTGGCCGAGGGCCTGGACGGGCGCACCGTCGTCCTGGTGGACCGCGACGCCGCCGCGATCGGCGCGCATCCGGCCGACGGTTTGGACGCCCCCGCCGACCCCGACGCCCTCGCCTACCTCATCTACACCTCGGGGACGACCGGACGGCCCAAGGGCGTCATGGTCACCCACCGCGGCCTCATGAACTACCTGTGGTGGACGGTCGACACCTACCTGCGGGCCCCGGGTGGCACCGCGCTCTTCTCGTCCGCCGCCTTCGATCTGGGCGTCCCGAACCTCTACACCTCGCTCCTGCGCGGCCGCCCGGTCCACCTGCTGCCCGACGCCGATCCCACCGAGCTGGGCGCGCGGCTCCTCGCCTGCGGGCCGCTGAGCTTCGTGAAGATGGCGCCGGGCCACCTGGAACTGCTGGCCGAGCAGCTCGGTCCGCGGCAGCGCCGCGCCCTGGCCGGGCTCGTCGTCGCCGCGGGCGACCGCTTCAGCAGCACGCTCGCCAACGACTGGCTGGCCGACGCCGGCCCGGGAAGCGTCGCCGCCGAGTACGGGCCGACGGAGATCACCGTCGGCAACTCCGGGCTGCGTCTGGACGAGCCGGTCGGGACGGAGCTGGTGCCGATCGGCTCGGCCATGCCCGACACGACGATGTACGTGCTGGACGAGGCCATGCGGCCGGTGCCCTTCGGCGTCGTCGGCGAGGTGTACATCGGCGGGGTCGGAGTCACCCGCGGGTACCTGGGCAAGCCGGCCCTGACGGCGGAGAAGTACCTGCCCGACCCGTTCTCGCGGACGCCCGGCGCGCGTCTGTACCGGACGGGCGACCTCGCGGCGGTGCGGCCCGACGGCCAGGTGCACTTCGTGGGCCGGGTCGACAAGCAGGTCAAGATCCGCGGCTACCGGGTGGAGCCGGCCGAGGTCGAGAACGCGATGGCCGCGCACCCCGCGGTGCGGACCGCCCTGGTCGTGGCCCGGCGGTCGGACGCGGGCCGGCACGAACTGGTCGGCTACGCGGTGCCCTCGGCGGAGGGCACCGCCATCGACCAGGCCGCCCTGCGCGCGTTCGTGGGCGAGCGGCTGCCCGAGTACATGGTGCCGTCGGCGATCGTCGTCCTGGACGCCCTGCCGCTGACGGACGTCGGCAAGATCGACACCGAGGCGCTGCCGGCTCCCGACCGGGCGTCCCGCGGCGTCGGCGACGAGCTGGTCACTCCCCGCACCGATGCCGAGGCGGAGGTCGCGGCGGTGTGGCGCACGGTGCTGGACGCCTCCGACTTCGGCGTCCGCGACAACTTCTTCGCCCTCGGCGGGGACTCGGTGCGCGCGGTGGCCGTGGTGGGCGCCCTGCGGCGCAAGGGCTACGAGGTCACCGTGCGGGACGTCTTCGAGCACCGGACGGTGGAGGCCTTCGCCCGCATCCTGGGCCCCCGTTCCGACGGAAGCGTCGACGCGCCGCTGGTCGAGCCGTTCGCGCTGCTCGACCCGGCCGACCGGGAGCGGCTGCCCGACGGGGTGACCGACGCGTACCCGCTGTCCCGCATCCAGCTCGGGATGATCCTCGAGATGGAGTCCTCGGGCGACGAGGCCAATTACCACAACGTCACCTGCTACCTGGTCCGCGACGAACGGCCGTACCGCCACGACCTCCTGCAGGAGGCGATCGACGCCACCGTGGCCCGGCACGAGGTCCTGCGCACGTCGATGGACCTCACGACGTACAGCGAGCCGCTGCAGCTCGTGCACGCCGAGGCGCACCTCTCCGTCGGCACGGAGGACGTCCGTCATCTGCCGCCGGAGGCGCAGCGGAACGCGGTGCACGCCTACATGGCCGCGGAGCGGGACCGCCTGTTCGACCTGAGCGCGCCGCCGCTGTTCCGGTACTTCGTCCACCGGTGCGAGGACCACTGGTGGCTGACCTTCACCGAGTTCCATCCGATCCTGGAGGGGTGGAGCTTCCATGTGCTCCTCGCCGAGGTGTTCGACCGGTACCGGGCCCTGTACGACGACACGCCGTACACGCCCGATCCACTGCCCCGGCTCCGCTACGCCGACTTCGTCGCGCTCGAGCAGAAGGACATGGGCGACCCGGCGCACGCCGCCTACTGGCGGGACGTCGTCGCGCACCACGCGAAGCTGGAGCTGCCGTCCGCGTGGGGCGGCGCCCCGGGGCCCGTACGACGCCTGGTCACGCGCTACGACGACCTGCTGGACGGCCTGGGCGAACTGGCCCGGACGGCGGACGCCTCGCTGAAGAGCGTGATGCTCGCGGCCCATCTCCGCGTGATGAGCATGATCACCACGGAGGAGGCGTTCTCCACGGGCCTGGTGTGCGACACACGTCCGGAGGTCGAGGGCGCGGACCGCGTTCCGGGCCTGTACGTCAACACGGTCCCCTTCCCGTTCCGGCGCGGCGCCCGCACCTGGCGGGAGCTGGTGCAGCAGGTGCGCGACACGGAGATCGCGATGTGGCCGCACCGCCGGTATCCGCTCGGCGACATCCAGGAGGGCCGCCGGCACGGCCGCATGATCGACGTGGCCTTCGCCTACCTGGACTTCCACGTCCTCGACTGGGACCTCATCGACGAGGACGCCGTCGAGGACGACAGCCCGAACGAGTTCCGGATGATGGCCGTCGCGCAGACCGGGATGCTGACGGTGTCCAGCCGGCCCCAGGACGCGGATGCCCGTGACCAGGCCCTGCTGGGCGCGCTCTACCGCGCGGTGCTGGAGGCCATGGCCGCCGATCCGGACGGGGACGCCCGGCAGGTGCTGACGCCTGCCGCGTACCGGTCCCTCGCCCACGGGCCCGAGTCGCCGGCGGCCCCGGCCGACGAGGAGGAGCTCTCCGTCCACGGGCTCGTGGAGCGCCAGGTCGCCCGCGTCCCGGACTCCCTCGCGGTGGTCTGCGGCAAGGACGAGCTGACCTACCGGGAGCTGAACGCCCGCTCGAACCGGCTCGCGCGCCGTCTGGTGGCGCACGGTGTCGGTCCCGAAGCGGTCGTGGGCGTCCATCTGGAGCGCTCCGTCGACCTGGTCGTCGCGTACCTGGCGGTCCTCAAGGCGGGCGGCGTCGTCCTGCCGCTCGACCCCGAGTATCCGCGCGAGTGGCGGCGCTCGCTGCTGGCGCAGGCGGGGCCCTCGGCCCTGGTCACGCAGGAGACCTGGCTGCCCGACCTCGGGGAGCTGCGGATACCGGCCGTGTGCCTGGACGGCGAGCAGGACCCGCCGGCCGACGGCTCCGAGGAGAACCTGACCGGCGGGTGGTACGGGGGCGACCAGCTCGCGTACGTCATCTACACCTCCGGGTCCACGGGCCGGCCCAAGGGTGTGGAGAATACGCACCGCGGGCTGGCCAACACCCTGCGGTGGGGCCAGGACCGGATCCCGCTGGGGCCGGACGACGCGGTGCTGCAGATGGTGCCGATCAGCTTCGACGTGTCGCTGTGGGAGATGTTCCGCCCGCTGACCGTGGGCAGCCGGCTGGTGCTCGCGGAGCCCGGCGGCCACCGGGACCCGCACTACTTGGCCGACCTGGTGGCGAGCCGCCAGGTGACGGCGATCCACCCTGTGCCGTCGATGCTCGCCATCTTCCTGGACACGCCCGAGGTCGCGCGGCGGTGCGGCAGCCTGCGCCACATCGTGCCCGCCGGCGAGGCGCTGCCGCACGAGTTGCAGCAGCGGACGCTGCGGGAACTGCCGTGGGTCCGGCTCCACAACCACTACGGCCCGGCCGAGGCCGCGATCATCGCCACCGCCTGGGAATGCCGGGCGGACGACGGGCGGACCACCGTGCCCATCGGCCGGCCCGTCGGGCGGAGCCGGGCGGTCGTCTGCGACAGCGACCTCAACCCGGTGCCGGCCGGGGCAGCGGGTGAACTCTGCCTGGCCGGCGACCTGCTGGGGCGCGGGTACCACGCCGCCCCGTCCCTGACCGCCGACCGGTTCGTCCCCGCCCCGATGGGCGCCCCCGGCGAGCGCATGTACCGCACGGGCGACCTGGCGAGGATGTCCGCGGACGGGGTGATCGAGTTCCTGGGCCGCATCGACCGGCAGGTCAAGCTGCACGGCGTACGGATCGAGCCGAGCCAGATCGAGTCGGTGCTGGTCGAGCACCCCGCGATCCGCGACGCCGTCGTGGTCGTGGACGGCACCGGCGGCGCCAAGCGGCTGCTGGCGTACGTCGTGCCGGACGCCGTGACCGCGGCGGAGGTGCGCCGCCAGCTGGCCGGCGCACCTCCGGCCGCCGGGCCCGCTCCGCAGGACACGCCGGCGGACGGGACGTGGACGCAGCCCGAGGCGCTCGTCGCGGGCGTACGGCGCTGGTGCCAGGAGCGGCTGCCCGTGGCGCTGGTGCCGAGCGCGGTGGTCCTCATGGACGGGTTCCCGCTCTCGCACAACGGAAAGCTCGACCAGGCGGCGCTGCCCGCGCCCTCCGCGGCGGCGGCCGGCCCGCGACTGGCGCCGCGCAGCCGGACGGAGCTGGACCTGCTGCACATCTGGGAGCGGACCCTGGGGACCGGGTCCATCGGCATCGAGGACGACTTCTTCGCGGCGGGCGGCAACTCCCTGCTCGGCGTGCGTCTCATCGCGACGATCAGGAAGGAGCTCGGGATCGATCTGCCCATGGCCGGTCTCCTGGACGCGCCCACCGTGGCGGCCCAGGCCGCTTCCCTGGTCGCCCGCCGGCCCCGGCGGCCGCGGACCCTCGTCCCGCTCCGGCTCGGCGACGGTCGTCCCACGTTCTGTGTGGCTCCCGTGGGCGGCACGGCGTTCTGCTACCTCGACCTGGCGCGGGCGCTGCCCGGGGACGGGCCGGTCCACGGCCTGCAGTCGGTCGGCGTCGAGCCGGGCGAGCGGCCGCACACCGGCGTCGCCGCCATCGCCGCGGCCCATCTGGCCGTCGCTCGCCGGGCGCAGCCCGAGGGCCCGCTGCGGCTGGCCGGCTGGTCGTTCGGCGGCCTGGTGGCCCACGAGATGGCCCGGCAGTGCGCCGAGGCCGGCGATGAGGTCGAGCTGCTCGCCCTCATCGACCCGGCCCTGCCGCCCTCGCTCCTGCCGCGCCCGCCGGCCGAGGCGGCCGGCGGCGAGGAGGAACCGGCGGTCGTCGCCGCCTACCTGGCCTTCCTCGACCGGCTGCACGAGGTGGACCTGGCCCTCGGCGCCGACGCACTGGCGGCGATGTCCCCGGCGGAACGGCGCCGGCTGCTGGTGACGCGGATGCGCGCCGCGCAGCTCGTCCCCGCGGACGCCGCCGACGGCGAGGAGCTGCGGCTCTTCGAGGTCTTCGCGGCCAACTGGCGCGCCCTGCGGGACCACCGGCCGCGTCCCTACGCCGGCCGGGTCCTCGTCTTCGGCGCCGACGACGGCGACGAGGACGGACCGGCCGCGGCGGCCCGCCGCGTGTGGACGCGCCTGTGCCCGGGCGACGCGCGGTTCGTCTCCCTGGCCGGCGACCACTACGCGGCCGTGAAGGCGCCGAACACCGCCACCGTGGCGCGTGCCGTGGCGAGGTCCTGATGCCACCCACGGAACTCTCACCGGAGCAGATGATGACGAAAACCGGTCCGATCACCACCACCCAGGAAAAGGAGTCCATCCATCTCGGCCTGGAGGTACGGCAGGAGGTCAAGCGGCTCGCCGAGCAACTGGCGGGGACCGCGCCGGGCCTGCTGGACGAACCCCGCTGGCTGGCCGCGGCCCGCGACCTCTCCTGCGGCCTCCCTGCCGCCGTGCGGGCGGCGCTGCGGAACTTCGCCGCGGACTCCGGCCAGGCGGGCGTGATACAGATCCACGGCCTGCCCGTAGGGCCGCTGCCCCCCACCCCCACCCGCCAGGAGTCCGTGGAGCGGACGGCCACGGTTCCCGCCTCGGCGCTCGTGCTGTGCGCGATGGTGCTGGGCGAAGTGGTGGGCTTCGCCGGCGAGAAGCACGGCGCCATGGTGCACAACGTGGTCCCGGTGCCCGGCGAGGAGCGCACCCAGAGCAACGCGGGGTCCGTCGGCCTGGAGCTGCATACCGAGAACGCGTTCCATCCCCACCGGCCCGACTTCGTAGCCCTGTCCTGCCTGCGCCAGGATCCGGACGGGGAGGCCGGACTGCGCATCGCGTCGCTCCGTCGGGCCGTCGGGCTGCTCACCGACGGACAGCGGGCGGTCCTGGCCGAGCCCCGCTTCCGGACGGAACCGCCGCCGTCGTTCAACGGGACGGGGACGGCCGTGGCGCACCCGGTGCTCTCCGGCGCGTACGAGGATCCCGACGCCCAGGTGGACTTCCACGCCACCACGCCGCTGGACGCGGGCGCCGCGCGGGCCATGGCCGCGCTGCGCGAGGCGCTCGAAGCGGTCCGCGACACCGTCTACTTCGCCCCCGGCGACCTGGCGATCGTCGACAACCGCGTGGCCCTGCACGGCCGCACCCCGTTCACGCCCCGGTACGACGGCCACGACCGGTGGCTGCACCGGGTGTTCGTCCACACGGACATCCGTCGCTCCCGGGCCCTGCGCGAAGGCGGCGGTCATGTCGTCGGCTGAGCGGCCCCGTGCCCCGCACGAACGGATCCGGCGCATCCCTCCGAAGCTCTCACCGTCTCCCGACTCCCGGTCCGGCCGGCGTCCCCGGAGCCCGATCGCCACGACAGGTGGTAACGATGCATAACCCTGTACCCGTCGCAGACAAGCTTCGCTCCGACGCTCCCCCTCGGATCGACGGCGCCCGGCTGCTCGACCGTCTCGACCGTCTGGCCGAGATCGGCGCGGGCGAGAACGGCGGCGTCACCCGGATGGGTTTCAGCGAGGCCGACCGGGAAGCCCGGGCGCATGTGGCCCGGCAGGCGGTGGAGGCCGGTCTCACGGCCGCCGTCGACGCCGGCGGGAACCTGCTCATCCGGCGCCCCGGCGGTCACCACGGCTCCGGTCGTCCGCCGGTCCTCGTCGGCTCGCACCTGGACACGGTGGCGAACGGCGGCCGCCTTGACGGGGCCTACGGGGTGATCGCCGCGCTGGAGGTGCTGCAGACCCTGCACGAGGCCGGGGCGGAGACGGACCACGAGACCATCGCCGTCGCCTTCGCCAACGAGGAGGGCTCGCTCTTCCCCCAGCCCTTCTGGGGTTCCATGGTGTTCGCGGGACGCCTGGACGCGCTGCCGAGCGAGCCGGAGGACTACTCCGGCAAGCCGCTGCGCGAGGCCCTCGCACGGGCCGGCGGCGACCTGTCGCGGCTGGCGTCGGCGACCTGGGCGCCGGGCTCCCTCACCGCGTACCTCGAACTCCACGTGGAACAGGGCCCGGTCCTCGAACGGCTGGACAGGACCATCGGGGTGGTCGATTCCATCACCGGACGTACCCAGCTCTCCGTGCAGGTTCACGGCAGGGCGGGGCACGCGGGAACCACGCCCATGGAAGGGCGCCGGGACCCGCTCGTCGTCGCGGCCCGGCTGGTCGACGCCGTCCAGGCGCTGGCCCGCGAGGAGAAGCTCTGCCGGGTGGCCACCGTCGGACGGCTGGACGTCCGGCCGAACTCCCCCAACACCATTCCCGACCTGGTACGGCTCGACGTCGACCTGCGGGACAGCGACCCCGCCCGGCTCCGCGCGGCCGAGCGCACGGTGCGGGAGACCCTGGCGACCCTGGCACGCGCGGGGAACGTACGGGTCTCGGTCGACGCCGGCGTGCGCACGGCCCCCGTGCAGACGGACCCAGCGATCCGGGACGCCATCGCCGCGTCGGCGACCGAACTCGGGTACGCGCAGCTGACGCTGCCGAGCGGCGCCGGTCACGACGCGCAGATCGTCGCCGACATCGGGCCGGTCGGCATGATCTTCGTCCCCAGCGTCGACGGCGTCAGCCACGTTCCCGCCGAGCGCACCGCCCCCGACGACCTGGTCGCCGGCGCCGAGGTGCTGCTGCGCACGGTGCTGAAGCTCTGACCGGACACGGCCCCTTCCCGCATCGCGCGGCGGCTCACCCGTGCCGCTCACCCCTTCCCTGCTCTGATCGGAGTTCTCCCATGCACGACTTGCGTCAACGTCCCGCGGTCATCGCGGCGTTCTGCGGGGCACGCCCCGGCAAGGATCCCGTCCACACCGCCCTCGCCCGGGAGTTCGGAGCGGCTCTGGGTCGGCGCGGCTGCGGGCTGGTCTACGGCGCCGGCGGCGCCGGCGTGATGGGCGCGGTGGCCGGTGCCGCCCTGGCCAACGGCGCCGGCGTCACCGGCGTGGTCCCCCAGGACCTCCACGAGCGCGAGCGCTCCCAGCAGGCGCTGGGGCAGATCTTCGTCGTCCGGACGATGCACGAGCGCAAGGCCCTGATGTACCGGCTGTCCACCGGTTTCGCCGTTCTGCCCGGCGGGTTCGGAACGCTCGACGAGCTCATGGAGGTCGCCACCTGGAACCAGCTCGGCCTGCATCGCAAGCCGGTGGTCCTCCTCAACGCGAAGGGCTACTTCGACGCGCTCCTGGCCTTCCTCGACCGTGCGGCGCAGGAGGGCTTCCTGGCCCCCGAGGACCGGGCGCTCGTCCGCGCCACCGACGACGTCGAGGAGGCCCTCGACCTGCTGATCTCGCCGACGTGGGAGGCCGCCGCGGCGCTCGCCGCGCACGGGACTCCGGCCCGCGACGAGCTGCGGCCGGCCCTGGACGCTCAGGCACCGACCCGGTGAGCCCGGGTCCTTTCATCGGAGGTTCGCTGATGCCCACACCGCACCCCGTCGACGTGCTCCACTACGACGTGACGCCGACGGACCTCACCGTGATCGAGAGTCTCCTGGCGCGCACCGCCGACGTCTACGGCGACCCGGAGGCGCCTGAGTTCCTGCTCGACGCGCCGCGGCTCGCCGCCGGCCTGCCGGACGCGCTCATACGTTTCCTGCGCACGTTCCGGCTGACCGAGCCGGCCGCCGCCGTGGTCGTGCGCGGCTTCCCGGTGGACGACGAGGCCATCGGGCCGACCCCGCTGCACTGGTCGAAGCAGGCCGATCCGGCGTCCACGCGGCGTGAGGAGTTCTTCTTCGCGCTGCTGGCCTCGGTCCTGGGCGAGCCGTTCGGCTGGTCCACCCTGCAGAACGGCCGGCTGGTGCACAACGTGATCCCGATACCGGGCGAGGAGTGCCAGCAGAGCGGCCACGGCAGTACGGATCTGCTGGAGTGGCACACCGAGGACGGCTTCCACCCGAACCGCTGCGACTATCTCGGCCTGATGGGCCTGCGCAACCACGGCGAGGTGCCCACCACGTACGCCAGCGTCGTCACCCTGGACCTGCCGGAGGACGTCCTGCAGGTGCTGGCCGAGCCGCGGTTCCTGATCCGCCCCGACACCGAGCACCTGCGCAACGCGGCCGCCGGCGCGGCGGGTCCACGGTCGACGGTGCAGCAGATCGGTACGGCGCCCGTCCCCACGGCCGTGCTCTTCGGCGGCCCCGACCGGCCGTACCTGCGGATCGACCCGTACTTCATGTCGTCGGTGCCGGGGGACGGCCGGGCCGCGGACGCGCTGGAGCTGGTGATCAAGCAGCTCGAAGCGAACCTGGAGGACTTGGTCGTGCACGCCGGGGAAGTCCTGTTCATCGACAACTACCGCGCCGTACACGGCCGCCGTCCGTTCCGCGCCGCGTACGACGGCACCGACCGCTGGCTGAAGAAGCTCGTGCTCAGCCGCGACCTGCGCACCTCACGCGCCCTGCGGCAGAGTGTCGACTCGCGCGTTCTGCATTGACGGCGCCGACCGGGCCGTGTCTCCGCACTGAGAGGGCAACCATGAACGACCGCTCTTCCGCAGCAGCGCCGGGAAATCCGCTGAAGCGGTTCCTGCTGTGCAGTCCCGACCACTTCGACGTCACGTTCGAGATCAACCCGTGGATGTCAGCCCGGCGGCGTCCCGACAGGAAACAGAGCTGGGCGGAGTGGGATGCCCTGGTGGCCGCGCTGCGGGCGGCGGGCGCCGAGGTCCACCACTTCCCCTCGCTGCCCGGCCTGTCGGACATGGTCTTCCCCACGGACGTGGGCGTGGTGGGCGGGGACCGCTTCGTGCGGGGCCGCTTCCGGCATCCCGAGCGCCGGGACGAGGCCGCGCACGGCGCGACGTGGCTCCTGGAGCACGGTTTCACGGAGATTCCGTGGCCCGACGACCCCGGCATGTACCTGGAGGGCGGCGACGTGCTCCGGTTCGGTGACGTGCTGCTGTGCGGCAACGGTCCGCGTACGTCGCCCCGCGCTGCGGAGCACCTGTCGCGGGTGTTCGACGTGCCCGTGGTGACCGTTCCCCTGGTGGATCCGCGCTTCTACCACCTGGACATGTCGTTCTGCCCGCTCGACGCCCGGCGGGCGGTGTACGCGCCCGACGCGTGGGACCGGGAGGGGCGGCGGGCCGTCGCGGAACTGGTGCCGGAGCCGCTGATCATCAGCATGGAGGAGGCGCTCACGTTCAGCGCGAACTCGGTGGTCGTCGGGCGCACGGTGGTGATGCCTTCCTGCCCCTCGCGGATCAGGACGCAGCTCGAGGACTGGGGCTTCACCGTGTGCGTCTCGCCGGTCGGCGAGTTCCTCAAGGCCGGCGGCGGCATCCGCTGCATGGCGCTCGACCTCGATCTGCTGGGCGGCTCCCGGGCCGCGGCCGGACCGCTCCAGGATCCCACGCACGCCTGACCGGGCGTCACCCGCCGGACTTGTGGGCGGGTGACGCCCGTCCCGGCTAGTCGACCCGCCTCGCCTCGGTGGTGGCCGAGAAGACCCGGTCCCCGTTCTGGAGGCCGTGCAGCGCGATCGTGCGGGGCAGCGGGGACGGCCGGCTGTCGTCGGACTCGACGGTGAGGGTGCACGGGGTGTCGAACTCCACGTACCGGTGAAAGGCGATGTCCATGGCGATTGGCATGAGCATGTCATCCATGGGATGCAGGGCGTGCACGGCCTGGCGCACGGCCTCCAGCAGCAGCATCCCGGGGACATGATCGACCGGGTGGTCGAAGAGCACCGGATGCCCGGTGTCGATGCGCAGCCGCCACGCCGGGGACTGCGGCGTCACGTCGACCCCGGAGAGCACCACGTCCTCCTGCCGGCCTCGCCCCACCGCGCCGGCGGGCAGCGGTTCGGGCGGAATGGGGGCGGACCGGAACACCCCGAGGGTGTTGCTGCGCTCCGCTCGCATCCGCCGGTAGACCGCCGGCGTGTGGCAGCCGAAGCGGGTGTCGGCGACCGCGAGCAACATCTCGTCGCGGACCACGGCGAAGTGCATGGACATCTCCGCGGGAAGGCCGCGCACCCGCCGGATGTCGGAGCAGGTGACCTGCAGTTCCAGTTCGGCCGGCGCGTCCCCGATGCGCATGGCCTCCGGGTTCGCCGTGAACGAGAAGTGGGACCAGCTCAGCTGGTGCCCGAACGGCACCTGGTAGGCGGCGTGGACGAGCAGCGGGAAGGTCTGACGGATCGTCTCGCACAGCAGCAGCGGGTCGTAGAGCCGGCGGCCGGTGGTGTAGAAGCTGTGGCGGCGGGGCCATTGGGCGCTGACGGTGAACCGGTCCGGTGCGGTGGCCTTCCAGTCGGTCAGAAAGACCTCGGCCAGTGCTGTCCGGTGCACGTACTCCCGGGGGACGGTGGTGGTGAGCCCCGGGTGGACGAGCTTGGATGGGTGTTCCGCGGATGTCAGCATGCGTCTCCTAGGGGAGGTCGTTGAAGGCTGGCCTTCGAAGCGTGCTGAAGACTGGTGCTGTAAAAAATAGAGGTCACTCTGTTTGTTTCCAAGGGTTGTGAGAGGCCGAAAATGGCAGATGTGAAACAGGAACGGGCGATCCGCACACGGGAGTTGATCATCCGCGCGGCGGCCGAGGCCTTCGACGAGACCGGTTACCACGCGGCCAGCATCACGACGATCAGCAAGAAGGCGGGCGTCACCCAGGGCGCCATGTACTTCCACTTCAAGACCAAGCAGGCGTTGGCGCAGGCGGTGATGCTGGCGCAGGGTTCCTTCGTCGAACTGCCCGGGCAGAGCACCGGGCTGCAGCGACTTCTCGACACCAACTTCTATCTGGCCCGGCAGTTGCAGCAGAACGTCCTGTTCCGGGCGGGCGTCCGACTCGCGGTCGAGCAGGGTGACTTCGGCCTTCAGGACGACACGGCCTACCAGGAGTGGGCCGACCAGTTCCACGCCATCCTCGTCGAGGCCGACACGTGCGGGGAGTTGCTGCCGGACGTGGACACGCGGGAGTTCGCCCAGGTGCTGGTGGGCGCGTACAGCGGGGTCCAGTTGTTCTCCAAGATCGCCTCGGGGTCCGCCGACCTTCCGCAGCGCATCGCCTCGCTGTGGCGTTACCTGCTGCCGGCGATCGCCACACCCGAGACCATCGCGCGGCTTCGCGTGGAACCCTCCGGGCACGACCAGAGTTCATGAGCGGCCGCCGCATGGTGCTCACCGGCGCCACCGGTTTCATCGGGGGCGCCGTGCTGCACGAGCTCGCCGGGCACCGTGCCGCCGAGGGCCGCGCGGCCGGCCCGCACGTGCGGGTGGTGGGGCGCCGTCCACCGGCCGGCCCCACGGGCGGCTATGACGAGTGGGTCGCCGCGGACCTGGCGGAACCGGCCTCCCTGCGGGGAACGTGCCGGGACGCGGACGTCCTGCTGCATCTGGCGTCGGCGCTCGGGCCGGACGCGGCCCGGTGCGCGGACGTCAACGACCGTGGCACGGCGGCCGTGATGGAGGAGGCCCGCCGGGCCGGCGTCGGGCGCATCGTGCACCTGTCGACCGCCGCGGTCTACGGTCCGGGCCCGCACCGCGGCATCGAGGTGGACGAGGTCGCCCCGGCTCCGGTCTCGCCGGCCAGCGTCAGCAGGCTGGCCGGCGAGCGTCACGCCCGCGCGGCCGGCGCGTGGGTACTGCGTCCCGGCCTGGTCGTGGGCCGGGGGGACCGCTGGGTCGTCCCGGCACTCGCCGAGCTCGTACGCCGCGTGCCCGCCCGGTGGGACGAGGGCCGCGCCCTGCTGTCCATGGTCGCCGTCGCCGATCTCGCCCGGCTGATCGCCCGATTGGCCGGAACGGACACCGAGCCCGGCACCTTCCACGCCGGGCATCCGCTGCCGGTGCGCAACGCGGACGTGATGGAAGTGCTGGCGGAGCACGGCGTACTGCCCGCCGTGGACGTCGGCCTGCCGTGGGACGCGTGCCTGGACCGACTGCGAGCCACGTCCGGCCGGATCGGCGAGCGCCAGTTCTCCCTGCTGGCGCGCGACCACTGGTACCGCAGCGACCGGATCTGGCAGCTGGCCGACTGTCCGCCCGGGCCCGGGCCGCTGACGGCCCTGGCCGACGCGGCGGCCTGGTACCGCCGTCTGCTCGGCGCCCCGGCGGAGGGCGAGGCCCCACCCGCGTAGCACCCGCCCGACCTCGGACCAGGAGGTGTCCGGAACGCAGCTTCGTCCGCCCTGAGGGCAGGGCTCGCGGCACCAGGCGTCGCGAGCCAGGCGGGACTTGCCGGACGCCCCTAGTGCGCCGCCGGTGCGATGCCGTTCAGGACGAGGCGCCAGCTGCGCTGCAGCCGGGCGACCGATCCGTCGTGGCCGGCCGCCGCCGACGTGTCGGCGCCCTGCAGGGAGACCTCGGAGCCCCTGACCAGCAGCTCGATCAGCAACGTCACATCGTCCGGCAGTGCGCCGACGTCCAGTTGGCCGCTCTCATGCGCCTGGCTGGCAAGGCTGCTCACCAGCGGCCGCCACAGCGCCGGCCAGGCGGAGCCGCCGGTCCGTTCCCGCGACAGCCGCACCGCGCACCGTACGAGAGGGTCCGCCTCCAGGAGACGGGTCAGCTCCATCGCCAGGCCGACGGCCCGCTCCAGCGGCGGCGCCTGCCGCTGGGCGACGTGCTCCACCAGCGCGCGGACCGGGGACAGGCCCGTTTCCACGACGGCGTCCGCGAGTTCGGCCTTGCTGGAGAAGTGGAAGGTCAGGGCGCCCATGGAGATCTCCGCAGCCTTGCAGATCCGCGACAGCGACGTCCCGTGGAACCCCTGCCGGCTGAACTCGTCCGCCGCGGCCCTGATCAGGAGCATGCGCGTGCGAAGCGCCCTCTGTTGCTTGACCATAGCCAGCTGTCTCTCCTGTCGTCGTTGCGTGCACCAGCCACCCTCAAGGGCACACGGGATCGGCACCAAGGGGAAGTTGCCTGTGTCGGACGGTTCTGGCCGGAATGTACGCATGCGCGCGGGCCGAGTTGCCGAAGTCGTGCGGAGTACCGCTTCCGGGGGTGAAAAAAAGAGGGTGACCGTTATTCTTTTTGCCTGTCCCTCTCCCAACGCGCCGACAGGAGACATGGGTTGTGCTCACTTCACGCGCGCTCCGGCCTCGGGTCACGGCCATCGACTTCGCTGAACGGATCTTCGCCCACCTCCCGCGGGCGGATCAGCGACACTGGGCGCACGCCTACCTGGAGGGCCTGCTGCGCACCCCGGGGAAGAAGTCGCTGCGCCGGCTCGCGGCCTCCGTCTCCGACTCGCCGACCGCCTCGCAGTCGCTGCACCAGTTCGTCAACGACAGCCCCTGGGACTGGGATCCGGCCTACCGTCAGCTGATGGGCTGGGCCGAGCAGTGCCTGAACCCGCGAGCCTGGGTCATCGACGTCGCCGTGCTCCGCAAGCAGGGCGAGCACTCGTGCGGGGTGCACCGCCGCTTCGTGCCCGGCACCGGACGGTCCGTCAACTGCCAGGTGGGAGTGGGAGGGTTCCTCGTCACCGCAAACGAGGCCGTACCGGTGGACTGGCGGCTGCTGCTGCCCAGGACCTGGACGGCCGACCCCCGGCGCCGCTCCCGGGCGCGCATCCCCGACGGCGCGTCCTGCGCCGGCCCGGAGGGCCACGCCCTGGACCTGGTCCGGTCGATGAGCGGGCGCACCCGGCTCGCCGGCGTGCCGGTCGTCGCCGACCTCACCGCCCACGACACCTCCGCGACGCTGGTCCGCGGCCTCGGTGCGCTCGGCCGCGACTTCGTCGTCGCGGTGCCCGGGCTCCTCCCCGTCGTGGCCGGCCGGCACCTGGTGGCCCGCCGCCGCGACGGCGGCGGGCCGCCGACGGCGCTGGAGGCGGGCCGCTGCCTCGCTCCGGCGCACGACCGCGGCAGCGGCACCGAGAGCGCGACCGTGCACGACGAGCAGGGCCGGCCGCTGGCGGTCCGGTCCGCTCCGGTGCACCTGCCGGGCCCGGGTTCCGCCGGCACCGCACTGCACCGGACCTTCCGCCTGTTCTCCGTACGCCCGCTCCACCACCACGGGCCGGCCGGCCTGTGGCTCACCAGCATGACCGGCAGGAGGCTCGACGAGCTGGTCGCGCTGTCCCGGCTTCGGGTCCGGGCAGCGCAGACCGTCCGGGTGCTGGAGAGCGACTTCGGGCTGCGCGACTTCGAAGGCCGGTCCTATCCGGGCTGGCACCGCCACACGACCCTCGTGACGGCCGCCTACGCGCACAGCCGGCTGAACCTGGCCGACCGGCGCACCGCCCTCTCCTCCTGACCGCCGTCGAGGAGGCTCCCCCGTGGCGGGGGCTCGCCCGTCCGCCGGGCGCCACCCCGACCTGCCCGCACGAACGGTCACGCGGTGACCGCCGCACCACGCCCCGGAGCCATGGTCCCGCACCGGATCCGCGCACCCCGGGGTCGAGTCCCTTCCCGTCACCGGTACCTCAACGACGTCTGGAGCAGGAAGCGTTGAAGACATCAATGCCTGAACAGCGCCCCGTCCACGAGCTGTTCGCCGCGCGGGCCCAGGCCCGCCCCGACGCCCTCGCCGTGATCTGCGGCGCCCGGACGCTGACCTACGGCGAGCTGGACGCCCGCGCCGGCGGGGTCGCCAGGCTGCTGACGGACCTCGGCGTGGGCCCTGGTGTTCCCGTCGCGGTCTGCGTCGAACGGTCGGAGCACCTGATCGTGGGCCTGCTGGGCGCGCTGAAGGCCGGGGGCGCGTACCTGCCGCTCGACCCCGAGTATCCGGCGCAGCGCAACCAGTTCGTCCTGAAGGACACCCGGGCCCCGGTGGTGCTGACCACCCGTACGCTCGCCCCCGGGCTGAAGGACGGCGAGGCCCGCGTCCTGCTCCTCGACGAGCTGGGACCGGAGCCGGCCCGTACGGCGGGGCCGCCGCCGACGGCCGGTCCCCGGGACCTGGCGTACCTCATCTACACGTCCGGCTCGACCGGGACGCCGAAGGGCGTGATGGTCGAGCACGGCAACCTGACCAGCCACCTCCGCGCGATCACGGAGGCCTTCGCCTACACCGAGGACGACCGGACCCTCGTCTCGGTGAGCGCCGCCTTCGACGTATCCGTCGAACAGATGCTCGCCCCGCTCGTCCGCGGGGCGACCGCGGTCGTCCGGCCCGACGACGTCGTCGCGCCCCGGGACCTGATCCGGTACGTGCGGGACCACTCCGTCACCATTCTCAACACGACACCCGTCTATCTGGAGGCGGTGCTGCGCGAGAATCCCGACCTGCCCAGCGTCCGGCTCGTCATCTCGGGCGGCGACGTGTTCCGCCCCGAACTCGTCCAAGCGGCCCGCACCGGCCTCCCGGGACGCCGCGTGCTCAACGTCTACGGCCCGACCGAGGCGACCGTCACCGCCGTGGTCCAGGACGTCGGCGAGGTCGCCGAGGGCGAGCCCGTCCCCATCGGCCGGCCGGTCTCCGGCACCCGGGTCCATCTGGTCGACGAGGACGGCGACGAGGTCGCAGCGGGCGAGGTCGGGGAGATCGCCATCGGCGGGGACAGGGTCGCCCGCGGCTACCTCAACCAGCCCCTGCTGACCGCTCGGCAGTTCGTCCCCGACCGCTTCGGCCCGCCCCACGGACGGCTCTACCGGACCGGCGACCTCGGCCGGTGGCTGCCCGGCGGCTCGCTGGAGTTCCTCGGACGCGTCGACGACCAGGTCAAGATCCGCGGCTACCGGATCACGCTCGGCGAGATCGAGACGGCGCTGGCCGCCCTGCCCGACGTGTCCGGCGCGGTCGTCGTGGAGCGCCCCGACGCCGCCGGCGACAGCCGGCTCATCGGCTACGTGACGACGACGGGCGCCGGCGCCGCGAAGCCCGCCGAACTGCGCGAGGCGCTCCTGGCCGTGCTGCCCCGGTACATGGTGCCGGCGGTCGTCGTGGAGCTGGACGCCTTCCCCCTCACGCCGAACGGCAAGATCGACCGCGAGACCCTGCCCGAGCCGGCCCCGGCGCGCTCCTCGGCGCCGCAGGCCGCCGCCCGGCCGGCGAGCCCGGCCGAGGACCGGCTGGCGGCGATCTGGGCCGACGTCCTGCGCCTCGACAGCGTGGGCGTGCACGACAACTTCTTCGCGCTCGGCGGCCATTCGCTGCTCGCCTTCCAGCTCGCCTCCCGGGCCAGTGCCGCGACCGGCCGGGACATCCCGCTCAACGCCGTCTTCGAGCACCCGACGGTCGCCGGCATGGCCGCCTTCGCCGAGTCCCTCCGGCCGGCCGGCGACGGCGCCCCGGCGCCGACGCGCGACCCCGGGCGCACCGAAGGGCCGCTCTCGGCCGGGCAGGAGCGCCTGTGGATCGTCCAGAGCCTGGACGCCGAGGGACACCACTACAACGTGCCCTCCCTGTGGCACCTGTCGGGCGAGTTCGACGCCGACGCGCTCGAGACGGCGCTCGACGCGCTGGTCCGGCGTCACGAGATCCTGCGCACGGCCTTCGTCGCCGGGCCGGACGGCCCGCGCCAGATCGTCCGGCCGGCCGACGCGGCACGGCTGCGCCTGACGCACGAGTCCGTCGAGCACGCCGCGTTCCGCCCCGAGAACGGCATCCCCGCCCAGGCCCGTGCGTTCGCCGAGGAACCGTTCGACCTCGGCGACCCGCCCCTGGTCCGCGCCCGCCTCTTCACCGATGAACACCGTCCGGGCGACGGCCTGTTGCTGCTGGTCTTCCACCACATCGCGGTCGACGGCACCTCGCTCGCCACGGTGTTCCGCGACCTGGAGGCCCTCTACCGCCGGGCGGCCGGGGAACCGCACGCCGCGCTCGCCGAGCCCGCTCTGCAGTTCCTCGATTACGCGGTCTGGGCACGGCAGCGGACGACGGCGGGAGAGGACCGCGAGTCCCCGCTGGCGTACTGGCGCGACCGGCTGAAGGACCTGGCGCCTCTGGAACTCCCGGCCGACCGGCCGAGGCCCGCCTTCTGGTCCGGGCGCGGCGCCGCGGTGGACTTCGCGCTGCCCGCGGACGCGGTCGCGGGGCTGCGCGGCCTCGGCCGCGAGGAGAACGCGAGCTCCTTCATGGTCCTGCTGGCCGCCTTCCAGGTCGTCCTGGCCCGCTGGAGCGACCAGCGGGACATCGCGGTCGGGGCGGCCATGACCAGCCGCTCGCTCCCCGAACTCCAGGACCTCGTCGGCTTCCTCACCGACACCATGGTCCTGCGCTGCCGGGTGACGGACGGGCAGACCTTCCGCGACGTCCTGGCGGACGTCAGGGCCACGACCCTCGCCGCGATGGAGCACAACCAGGTGTCGTACGACCAGGTCGTCGAGGAGCTGCGACCCGAACGGCACCTGGACCGCAACCCCGTGTTCCAGGTGTTCTTCTCGCACGAGACGGAGAACGACGTTCCGCACTGGACGCTGCCGCGCGCCACGGCGACCCACCGCCACTGGCCGATGTCCTCGTCGAAGTTCGACCTCGACCTGACCTGTGTCGAGACGAAGCAGCGGATCTCCTGCTCCCTCACCTACGCCACGGACCTCTTCGACGCCGCCACCATGGAGCGGTTCGCCGGCGACCTGCAGTCCCTCCTGGGGTTCCTGGCGCGTACCGGCGGCCCCGACACCCCCCTCGCACAGTGGCAGCCGCCCACGACCCGAAAGGACGCCGGCTGATGCACACCAGGACAGCCGTCATCGCCACCGAGGCCCTCGTCCGCGACGGCATCCGGTCCATGCTGTCGGCCGACCGCACCATCAGCGTGGTGGGCGAATCCGCGCACGCGGACGACATGGCCGCCCTGCGACGACGGGCCCAGCCCGATCTGTTCATCATGGACGCGTCCACGCTCCCCGCCCGTGAGACCGTCCACGCAGGGCAGATCCGCACCCTGGTCGCCACGGCGGACCGCCCGCTGATCCTCCTGGCCGACGAGAACGTCCCCACCGACATGGAACTCCTCCGGCTCGGGGCCTGCGTCCTCAAGCGGGCGACCATGACCTCCACCGACCTGGTCTCCTCCGTCAAGCTCCTCGCCACCGGCTACGTGCCCGTCGAGCGCCGTCTCGCCCAGCAACTCGCCCGCCGGGCCCTCGAACAGCGGACCGACGAAGCCGCTCACCTCCGGCTCCTCACCCCCCGCGAACGGGAGGTCTTCCAGCTCCTCGCCCGAGGCATGTCCAACACCGAGATCGCCACCTCCCTCACCCTCGCCAACAGCACGGTCAAGACGCACGTCCAGCAGATCCTCAAGAGACTCGGCCTCACCAGCCGGCTCGAAGTGGTGATACTCGCCCACCGGCCCGGCCGCGCCACCCGGCCCCCGGCCGCCCACGCGCGGAACGGGCGGCGCATTCCGTCCCGGGCGGGGGACGGGTGAGGGCGCCCGGCATGACATGCTCGTGTTATGACGGGTGACCGCGACGACGCACGAGTGCCCGAACCGGGAAGCGAGCGCCTCGTGGAACCGGACGGGGCCTCCCTGTTCGCCACGAGCCGTTACCTGGCGCGCCGCCCTGTGACGACGGTGGGCGCCGGGGCTCCGGTGCTGCCGGTGGCCGGCGTCCAGGAGGTGCTCGACGGCCTGCCCGGTTCGGTGATCTTCCTGGTGCCCCTGTTCGGGCCGGGCGGCGAGGTGACCGACTTCCGGATCATGGCGGCCTCGCCCGACGCGACCGACGTCGCGGCCCGCCGCGGCAGGGAACTCGTCGGGCTGAGCATCCTGGACACCTACCCGACGGTGGCCGGAACGGAGCTGTGGGACGGCTATCTGCGGGCGCTGGAGAGCGGCGGCCTGTACGAGGGGGAGCCTTTCGAGTACGAGGAGATCCTCGCCGGCGTCCCCCGGCTGTCCCGCTTCGCCGTCCGGGCGGCCGCCTGCCAGGGCGGGCTGATCGTGTCCTGGGTGCGCCTGGACAGCGGCGAGCGCGAGCAGCGCCGCCTCACGGTGATGCAGCGGCTGGGCAGCATGGGCTGGGCGGACTGGGACCTGGTCCGGAACAGCATCACGTGGTCGGACGAGGTGTACGTGATCTTCGGCCGGCACCGGGCGCTGGGCCCGATGACGCTGGAGGAACTGCCCTCCCGCGTCGTCCCCGAGGATCTGGACGCGCTGGGCGAGGCCGTACGGCGGCTCCTTGAGGACGGCGTGCCCGTCGACCACGTCTTCCGCATCACCGCGCCGGGCGAGGACGTACGGCACATCCGCATCGTCGCCGAGGCCGAGGTGGACGCCCTGGGAGCGCCGGTGGAGGTCCACGGCTTCTTCCAGGACCTGACCGCGGCGAAGCGAGCCGAGGAACAGCTGCTGCGGCAGGAGCGCGCGGTCCTGGCCCAGCACGGGCTGCTCGCGGCGGAGCGGGAGCTGGCCGCCCGGCTGCAGCACGCGCTGCTGCCGCTGCCGCAGCAGTCGCTGCGCCTGGCCGGCCTCACCGTGAACGTGGCCTACCGGCCGCTGCAGGAGGGCCTCAACGTCGGCGGCGACTGGTACAGCGCCATCGAACTGCCGGACGGCAGCGCCCTGCTCGTCGTCGGCGACGTCGCCGGTCACGGCCTCGACGCGGTCGCCACCATGGCGCAGCTGCGGTTCACCGCCAAGGGCATGGCGATCACCGGGACGCCGCTCGCGCGGATCCTCTTCCGCCTGAACACGCTGCTGCTGCACGGCCCCGAGGGCAGTTTCCGGACGGCCACGATGATCGTGGCCCGCTACGACCCCGCCACCTCCCTGCTCACGTGGGTGTCGGCCGGTCACCCGCCCCCGCTGCTGCTGCGCGGCGGCGAGGCGCGCTACCTGCCGGCTCCCGAGGGCGTCCTGCTGGGCGCGATGACCGCGCCGCGGTACGAGGCGGCCACCCTGCGCATGCTGCCCGGCGACGAGCTGCTCCTGTACACGGACGGGCTGATCGAGAAGCCGGGCGAGGACATCGACCAGGGCCTGGACCGGCTGGCCCGTACGGCGGCCGACTGCGGCGGCGGAAGCGACGTCCTCGACGGGGTCCTGGGCTGCCTGCTCCGTCCGGACACGCGCCACGACGACGTCTGCGCCCTGCACGTACGACTCTGAGCCCGGGGCACGCCCCCGGGCTCAGCCCGGGACCGGCAGTTCGGCCCAGACGGTCTTGCCGTGCGGCTCGGGCCGGGTCCCCCAGTCCAGAGCGAGGTTGTCGACGATGAACAGGCCGTGCCCGCCGGTCGCCTCGGCCCGGTGGGCACGGGGCCGGGGCGGGTCGGGGCTGGGGTCGGTGACGGCGATGCGCAGTACCCCGTCGCGATGGTCCAGGGACAGGCGCAGGATGCCGCCGGCGTGCCGGGCGGCGTTCGACAGCAGCTCGGCGGCGACCAGGACGGCGTCGGTGTCATGCGCCGCGAGGTGCCACTCGGTCAGCGTCTGGCGTATCCATCCGATCCAGGCGCTGAACGCCCGGGCGTCCCCGGGCCCGTCGAGAGCGAGTTCGCCGTGGTGCACAGCGGAGGGCTGAAGCCCCATGACCGGTCCCCTTGGATGCCGTCGGCTTCTGTGAACCAGGCGACTGCCCACCGTCCGCGCGGCTACACGCCGTCGGGGCCGTCCGTCGTCACGCTGCGTCGCGCGCGGCCGCGGCCTCCTCGACCGTGGCGTGCACGGAGAAGCACACGGCGGCGCCCGTCACGCCCAGCACCCGCCGCACCGTCGGGCTCGGGGCGACCAGGGCGAACGGCACGGCGTCGAGGCGGGCGGCGTCCCGCACCGCCAGGAGGACGTTCAGGCCGGCGGCCGTGAACAGCTCCACGGCGTCGAGATCGATCGCGAGCAGGGCGGGACGCGAGTCCAGCGCGCGGAACAGGACCGCGCGGGCGGCGTCCTGCGTGCCTTCGTGCAGGTCACCGGCGAGGACGCAGACCACGGTGTCCCCCTTGCGCACGGTGTCGGCCTTGAGTTCGGACGCCGGCATCAACGGTTCGGCCCCCTGCGACGGATCGGTGCTCATGACCGCCTCCTTGCCGCTCGGTCGCCTCGGCGAGCCGCCGCAGGCGTGGCGGGCGGACTTCGGTCGGAGCTGTTACCACCGTACGCCCCTCCCGGTCCCGCCGCCGGGGGCGTCAGCCGCCGCGGCGCTGGTGGCCGCTGTCCCGGCGGAGCTGTTCGGTGCGGTGGACGACGGCGTGGACGCGCGCGGCGAGCTCGGGGTGCCGCGGCTCCAGGTAGCCGTGGGTGCCGGTCAGCGGGCCCACGAGGCTCGCGGCGTCGTCGTCGGCGAGGGCCCCGGCCAGATCGGCGAGCGGGGTGCGGGCGGCCGGGGGCAGGTCCGTGAGGGCCGCGATCCGGCCGGCGAGTCCGCGCAGGTCGGCGGCGTTGGCGCGGGCCCAGGCGGTGACGGTGCGGTCGGCGGCGCGGCGGTCCCGGGTGGCCTGGACGCGCTCCTCCCCCGTGCTGCCGGGGGTGCCGGGCCGGAGGCGCAGATAGCGGCGCTCGGCGGCCTGGCGGCTGGAGACGCCGAGGGGATGGGCCAGGTCCGCCCAGCTGGCGCCCGCCTCCCGGGCGGCCTCGATGAGGCCGGGCTCCCAGCCGGCGAGCTGGTCCCGTACCTCGCGCAGCAGCAGGAGCGCGGCGAGGGCCTGCTCCGGGCCGGCCGGCTCGGGGCCCGAGTACCGGTCCGCCGGCGTCTGCGCGGCCTGCACGGCCTCGTTGATGCTGGTCAGCGCGGCGGCCGCGGCGAGGAACGACGCCGGACCGGTCCCGCGCGGCGTCGGCGGCGTGGGCTGTTCCTCGGCGGTCATGGCGCCTCCTCCCCTGTGTCGTCGGAAGGACGACATCGACGGTTGTCATCGGATGGACGACATGCTACAACGGAAGCAGGTGAAGCGCATTGGCGAAGAGAGCCTGAGCAGCACTGGAGGTGTTCGACGATGTTGATGCGCACCGACCCGTTCCGTGAGCTGGACCGTTTCGCCCAGCAGCTGCTGAACACCAGCGGCACCTGGTCCCGGCCCTCGGCGATGCCGATGGACGCCTACCGGGAGGGCGACGAGTACGTGATCGCCCTCGACCTTCCCGGCGTCTCGACCGACGCCATCGACATCGACGTCGAGCGGAACATGCTGACGGTGAAGGCCGAGCGCCGGCCCGTCGCCAAGGCGGACGGCGTGCAGATGGAGCTCTCCGAGCGGCCCCTGGGAGTCTTCTCGCGCCAGGTCATGCTGGCCGACACACTGGACACGGAACACATCAGGGCGGACTACGACGCGGGCGTGCTCACCCTGCGGATCCCCATCGCCGAGCGGGCCAAGCCGCGCAAGATCTCCATCGGCGGCGGCTCCGAGCGCAAGGAGATCCGCGGCTGAGCCGTTCCGGCCGCGCCGTGACGCGGGGGCGGGACATCCCCTCCGGCCTCGCCCCCGCGCCGCCGGAACCCCGAGGAGGGGCGGCCGACACCCGAGAAGGGGGCAGCGATGCCGATGCGATGGGAGGCGTTCCTCGACCGGGTCGTGGAACGCGGTGAGTACGCCTCGGCCGAGGAGGCCGAGCGCGCGGCCCGCACGGTCCTGGGGCTGCTGGGCGCCCACCTGGTGGGCGAGGTACGGGCCGAGCTGGCCGCCCGGCTTCCGGAGTCCTTCGCGCTCATCCTGCTGAACCCGCTGCCCGCCGTCGAACCGCTCTCCCCCGAGCGGTTCGTCCGCGCCACGGCGGCGTGGATCGAGGGGGCCACGGAACGGACCGCGACCTGGGACGTGGGCGCGGTCCTCAGCGTGACCGCGGACGCGGCGGGCGAGGACATCACCCGCCGGATGCTGCTGCAGCTGCCCGCGGGATACGACCTGCTCTTCGGCCGCCCCCAGCACGCGACGGCCGCGGCGTCCCCGGCCTCCCGGGGGGACGTCCCGCCGCCGGACGCGGGCTGACCCGGGCCCGGGCCGCCGGTCGGCGGCCCGGGCCCTTCGCCGCCGGCCGCGGGCGCCCGCATGCCGACGCGGACCGCTCCGGGGATGCTCGGAACATGACCGGGAACGACATGACCGAGAACGAGATCAGACTCAAGGCCATCGCCGCTCTCACGGGCCTGCGCGCCGGAGTCGAGGAGAGCTTCGTCTCGGACCTCCTGGGCGAGGTGATCCCCACCCGGTTCACCGTGCCCGCCGACGCGGGCGTCGAGGAGGTCGGCACGGCGGTCCTGGGGCAGCTGTCGGCCCCCCTGAGCGCGCTGATCAGCGGCTTCATCACGGCGTTCGAAGCGGTCGCGGACGCCTACGACGGCACCGGCGCGGAGCCCCACACCGACAGCATCCTCCAAGAGCTGGCGCTGCGGCTGGCCGGCGACGACCTGGACTGACGGCCGGGCCCGGGCCGGGCCCGGCCGGGGGAGGGTCGCGCATTCTTCGCGGCCGACGGGGTACAGGCAGGTCCCCGGGTTCTCGCCGAGAGAGGCGCGCGTGCGGCAGGAGGAGACTGAAATGAACCTCGTCGAAGGTGCCCCCTCGACCGTGAGCATGCCACCTTCCGGCCCGCGCCCCCTGGGGGCCGGGGTCACGGCGCGTGCCGCGGGCGATCACCGGGGGCGGAATCTCCCCCCGGACCACACGCAGGCGATCCTGGAGGTCACCAAGGAGGTAGCCGCCGTCCTGAAGGGTTCGGGCTGCCCGTTCGCCCTGGTGGGCAGCGTCGCGGTGTACGCGTACGGCATTCCGGTGCGGCTGCAGCACGACGTGGATTTCGCGGTGCGCCGCGAGGACGCCGAAGAGGTCACCCGGCTGCTCGCCGAACGCGGCGTGGAGATCGTCGAGCCGCCCGAGGACTGGCTGGTCAAGGGTCGCAGACGCGGCGAGGACATCGACCTGATCTTCGCCCTGGCCGGCCGGCCGGTCACCTCCGAGCTCCTGGACCGCTCCGTGACCCTGCCCGTGGACTCGGTCCACATGCCGGTGATCGAACCGACCGACCTCATGATCGGGCGGCTCGCGGCCTTCTCGGAGCACCACTGCGACTTCGGGCCGCTGCTGCCCGTCGCGCGCGGGCTGCGCGAGCGCGTCGACTGGAACCGCGTCCGCGAGGAGACCGGCGACCGGCCCATGGCGGCGGCGTTCCTGTACCTGCTCGAACTGCTCGACGTCATCGACGGGCACGGCGACCGGGAGGACGGACGTACCGATGGCTGAACGCGACCCCCGAGCGGCCCACGGGGCCGCGCACGCCCATCCGGCCCACGAGGCCGAGTACCGGATCGCCCGGCTGCGGGACCGGCTCGCCGGTGACGACGTCGCCGAACTCGGCGTCCGGATCGAACTCCGCGGCGATTCCGTTCTGCTGACCGGCGCGGTGCCCACGGCCGCCCGGCGCGACGAGATCCTGCGGCTGGCGCGGGCGGAGCTCTCGGGGCTCGTCGTACGCGCCGACCTCACCACGCCGTCCGCCGACGCGCCCGACCGCGTGGAGAGGCTGCCATGACGGCGGACAGGACGGCCGGCACGGAAGCCGGGCACGAGGTCAGGGACGAGGTCAGGGTCGCGGCGGTCGGCGACATCCACCTCAGTCCGGAGTGCGCGGGACTGCTGCGCCCGGCGTTCCTGACCCTGCGCGAGCGCGCGGACGTGCTGCTGCTGGCGGGCGACCTGACCCGGCACGGCACCCTCGACGAGGCCCGGGTGGTGGCCGACGAGGTACGGGACCTGGGGATCCCGGTGGTCGCCGTGCTCGGCAACCACGACTACCACTCCGACGAGGAGGACGAGGTGACGGGCGCCCTCACCGACGCGGGCGTCGAAGTCCTGGAGGGCCGGTCGGTCACGTTCTCCGTCGACGGCCGCACGCTCGGGGTGGCCGGCGCGAAGGGGTTCTGCGGCGGTTTCGCGGGCCGCAGCGCCGGCGCGTTCGGCGAGCCGGTGATGAAGGCGTGGGTCCGCACGGCGCACGACGCCGCCGAGCGGCTGGCCGGCGCGCTCGAGGAACTGGCGGCCGACGACTGCGACGTGCGCATCGCGCTGACGCACTTCGCGCCCGTCCCCGACACGCTGTCCGGCGAGCCCGTCGAGATCTATCCCTTCCTGGGCAGCTACCTGCTCGCCGAGGCGATCGACTCCGTCGGCGCGGACCTCGCCGTGCACGGCCACGCCCATCTGGGCACGGAGCACGGCATGACGGCCGGAGGGGTGCGCGTGCGCAACGTCGCCCAGCCGGTCATCGACCGCGCCTTCGCGCTCTACCGGCTGCCGGTCCACGACCGTGCGCCGGCCGGGTGACGGGGTCCGTCGCGTCGTTTCCGGCCCCGCGCACCGGGCAGTCGCCCCCACGAACCCCGACCCATCGGACCTGAAAGGGGCCGTCATGCCTCGCGGATCGAGCTCCAAGCGGGAGCGGCAGTACGAGCACATCAAGGAGAGCGCGCAGAAGCGCGGGGAGAGCACCGAGCGCGCCAAGGAGATCGCCGCCCGCACGGTGAACAAGGAACGCGCCCGTTCGGGTGAGTCCAAGAGCGCGAGCAAGAGCTCCACCCAGGGCAAGTCCTCCTCCGCGCGCGGCGGGGAGCGATCCGGCCGGGGTTCGGACGGACCGACCTACGACGAGCTGTACGCCGAGGCGAAGCGCCGCGACGTCCACGGCCGCTCGTCCATGAACAAGGCCGAGTTGAAGCGGTCCCTCGGGCGAGGCTGATCCGCGCCGGGCCCGAGCCGGGGCACGATGGGCCACCCGTGGCCGTACCGCCCCACCGAGGAGAGCCGCATGCCGATCAAGCGGATGGACAACGTCCTCATCGTCGTCGAGGACCTGGACGCCGTCATCGCCTTCTTCGTCGAGCTCGGGATGGAACTGGAGGGCCGTAGACCCCTCGAAGGCCGCTGGGTGGAACGGATCATCGCGGTCGAGGACGTGCGGGAGGAGATCGCCGTGCTCCGCGTCCCCGGCGGCCCCGGCCGGGTCGAGCTGGCGTGCTTCCGGACGCCGAAGGCGATCCGCCAGGAGCCGGCGGACCCGCCGGTGAACACCCTCGGCCTGCGCCGGATCATGTTCGCCGTCGACGACCTCGACGACACCGTCGCCCGGCTGCAGACCCACGGCGCGGAACTCGTCGGCGAGGTGGTGCGGTACGAGGACGTCTACCGCCTCTGCTACCTGCGCGGCCCCGAGGGCATCGTCATCGGGCTGGCGGAGGAACTCGGCTGAAACCCCGTGCGGCGGGGGCCGGCCGGTCGGCCGGCCCCCGCCGCACGGCTGCTCACAGCGGCCGCCGCAGTGCCGTGCGGCCCGCGTCCCACGCCGAAGCGACCGCGTCGCCGAGGCATTCCTCCAGGAACTCCGTCGCCTCGATGCCGTACACCACGTCGTCGGCGAGCTCCGGTTCCTCGTCCAGCAGGCCGCCGACGACCTCCCGGCGCACCAGCTGCTCGTGGACGGCGTCGGCCTCCACGTGCTCGTCGTAGAAGTGGACGGCCGCCTCGCCCGCGCCGATGCGGCGCATGGCCGCCACCATCCAGGACGCCGCCGGCGACGAAGTGGCCTCCAGCAGCGCAAAGTGCCCGACGAGCGCGCCGCGTCGCGCGCGGTGCAGGCCGAAGAGCGACATCACGTTGACCGCCGCCAGGGCCTCCGCCCCGACGTGGTCCAGGTAGGCGCCGTAGGAGGCGTCGAGTCCGAGGTCGCGCATCAGGTCGGCGAACAGACGCGCGTGCATGCGCTCGGCCCGCCCGCAGCCGAACTCGTCGTACTGCACGGTCATCATCGCGGCCTTGGCGCGGCCGACCAGCCGGGGCACCACCCACAGGTGCGGGTCCGCCTCGCGGAGCTGGTACACGGACCGCAGCACCGCGTACTCGCGCAGATGGTCCGGCGTCCCGCGGTCCAGCAAGAAGCGGGTGACGGCGCCCCCGTCGGCCCCGTCGGCCAGGACCGCCTCGAACGCCTCGTCCACGCTCCCGTACCGCCCCCGGCGCTCGCGCAGCGCCTCCTCGAAGCGGTGCTCCAGCGCGCCGCGCAGGCGCAGCAGTTCCGGGTCCCATTCCTTGTCGTCGGTGACCCCGGCGAAGCCCCGGTAGTGGAGCTCGTAGCAGAGGTGGAGGGCCAGCTGCAGGTCCTCGCCGAGCGGATCGGCGCCCGCCACGTCCCCGCCGTCCGGGAGGCGGTCCCGGGAGGACTCCAGGTACTCCGCCACCGCCGCCGACAGGTCGCCGCGCGGGCCCGGGAGCCCGGGCGCGGGGCCGGTGCGCACGTCGAGTGCGTGGGGCGCCGTCATGACCGGGCCTCCTCGGCGGCGTCCCGCACCGCCGCCCGCGCCCGTGCCGCGGCGCCCCCGCGCTTGCGGGGACGGTGGCTGGTGTCGCAGAACGGCATCCGCAGGCTGCGCCTGCACGTGCAGAGGGCGACCATGGGCCGCTCGCACAGACGGGTCTCCCCGTCGGGCAGGACCACTTCGACGGGGCCCTCGATCAGCAGGGGGCCCTCGCCGACGACGACGACACGCGGGGCGGCGTTCTGGCTCTGCCGCCCCACGTCCTGCTCCTCCTCGTAGGACGTGCTCATGGCCGGTTCCTCCGCTCGGGTCGGTGTATCGTCACCCCGGCGTCTGCCCGGGCGGCCCCGCCGCCATGCCGACCGCTTCTCGCACCGCGGCGCCCCGGGCGCTCCCTACGCGCAGGCGGTCACGGCCCGGGACCGCAGGGAGGCGCCGTGCGACTCCCAGCCGAAGAGGCCGACCCGGCCCGTGATCTCCAGCAGCCGCACCATCTGGTGGCTGGGCGCCGCGAGCCGGACGCTGTGGCCCCGGTCCAGGGCCTCGTCGCGGGCGGCGAGCAGCACGTTGAGCCCGGTGGTGTCGCAGAAGGACGAGTTCCGCAGGTCGATCACGATCTCGGCGCCGTCCGGCGCCTGCGCGATCCCCGCGAACAGCAGGGCCCGCAGTTCGTCGGCGTGGTGCAGGTCCATGTCGCCCCGCAGGCCCAGGACGTACGGGTCCTCGGTACGGGTGTCCGTCTCGGTGTGCGGTGTGTGCTCCTGGTCGGATCCCATGACACACCTCCTCGTCACCCCGCGCATGCCCGGCCAGTGCGCCGGCACGCCTTGCGCGAAGGGCCGTACGGGTGAGGGCGCGGGCCGGGTGATTGCCCCGGCCCGCGCGGGGCATTCGCCCCGCGTGATGATCGACAGCACTCCGGCCCTGTTCCTCAAGGGGTACGACTGGCTGCCCGGCGTGTACCGGCGCGGCGGCGGCGACGGCCCGGTGGAGACGCGTCTCCTGGGCAGACCGGTGCGCGTGCTGCGCGGGCCCGAGGCCGTGGCCTTCTTCTACGACGAGGGCCACGCGCGGCGGAGCGGGGCCCTGCCCGGGCCGGTCCTGGACACCCTCTTCGGCCGCGGGGCCGTGCACACCCTGGACGGGGCCGCGCACCGCGCCCGCAAGGCGCTGTTCCTGACGCGGCTCACCGAGCCGGCGGCAGTCGAGGCGCTGACGACCCAGGTGTGCGAGGAGTTCCGGGCGGCTCTGGGCGGCTCCGGCGAGCGCGAGGTCGTCCTCTTCGACGAGGCCGCGCGGGTCCTGGCCCGGGCCGTCGCCGGCTGGCTGGGCCTGCCCGGAGGCGACGCGGAGAGCGCCGACCGGCTCGCCCGCGACTGCGTGGCCATGGTCGACGGCTTCGCCACCGCCGGGCCCCGCCATCTGCGCGCCCGCCGCGCGCGCAGCCGCCAGGAGGCGCTGCTGTCCGAGGCGGTCGTCGCCGCCCGCACCACACCCGCCGACGCGCCGTGGACGCCGTTCGAGGCGGTCGTCACGCACCGGGAGGCCGACGGCACGCTCCTCGACGCCCACACGGCCGCCGTGGAACTGCTCAACATCGCACGGCCGACGGTGGCGCTCACCTGGTTCGTGACCTTCGCCGCCCACGCGATGAGCGGGAGCCCCGCCGTGCGGCGGCGCCTCGCGGACGGCGACGCCGCCTTCGCCGTCGCCTTCGCCCACGAGGTCCGCCGCTTCTACCCGTTCGTGCCCTTCGTCGGCGCGCTGGCCACCGAGGGCCTGGTCGTCGCCGGCGCGCACGTCCCGCCGGGGACGATGCTGCTGCTCGACGTGTACGGGCAGAACCACGACCCGGAGCTGTGGGAGGCGCCCTACCGCTTCCTCCCGGACCGGTTCCTGGGCGCGCCGCCCCACCCCGACCGTCTGATCCCGCAGGGCGGCGGCCCGCGGGACGGGCATCGCTGCCCCGGCGAGGACATCACCGTCTCCGTACTGGCGGCTCTGTCCCGCGAGCTGGCCCGCCTCGCGTTCACGGTGCCGGACCAGGATCTGCGGATCCCCCTGCACCGCATCCCGACCCGGCCCCGCAGCGGCCTGCGGCTGGTCCTCAGTCCCCGTCGCCGTGGCGGGGCAGCAGCTCCTGTGCCTTCGCCTTGAGGCCCTGCGCGACGACGTGGCCGCGGCGGCCGCCGCCGTGGGCGAGCGAGGCGAGGGTGGACTCCATCTGCTCCCAGGTGGAGTGCGGCGGGATCGGCGGCACGTCGGGGTCCGTGCGGAAGTCCAGGACCGTGGGCCCGTCCGCGGACAGCGCCTGCCGCCAGGCGTCCTCGACGTGGTCCGGGTCGACGACGCGGATGCCGTCCATGCCGAGGGACCGGGCGAAGTCCGCGTAGGGCACGTCGGGCAGGGACTGCGAGGGCTCGAAGGGCGGGGTGCCGCCCAGCGCCCGCAGCTCCCAACTCACCTGGTTGAGGTCCCCGTTGTTCCAGACGGCGACGACGAGGCGCGGATCGGTCCACTCGGTCGCGTACTTGGCGACGGTCACCAGCTCCGCGAGCCCGTTCATCTGCATGGCGCCGTCCCCGACCAGCGCGATCGCGGGCCGGTCCGGGTGGGCGAACTTGGCCCCGATCGCGTACGGCACGGCGCAGCCCATCGAGGCCAGCGTCCCGGACAGCGAGCCGCGCATGCCGCGGCGCATCGTGAGGTGCCGGGCGTACCAGTTGGCCACCGAGCCGGAGTCCGCGGTGATCATCGCGTCGTCGGGGAGCAGCGGATCGAGGGCGTGCGCCACGTGCTCGGGGTTGACCGGGTCGGCGGACAGCGCCGCCCGTCGGGCCATGACGGCCTTCCAGCGGCGGTTTCCGGCGATCACCGTCTCCTGCCAGCGGCGGTCCTGCTTGCGGGTGAGCAGCCGCAGCAGCCGGCGCAGGGTGTCGGCGGCGTCGCCGACGAGGTTCACCTCGTACGGGTAGCGCAGGCCCACCAGGTGCGGGTCGATGTCGATCTGCACGGCGCGGGCCTGCCCGTACGGGGGCAGGAACTCCGAGTACGGGAAGTTGGAGCCGACGGTCAGGAGCGTGTCGCAGTCGCGCATCATCTCGTACGAGGGCCGGGTGCCGAGCAGCCCGATCGTGCCGGTCACGTACGGCAGTTCGTCGCTGAGCGCGTCCTTGCCGAGGAGCGCCTTCGCGACGCCCGCGCCCAGGACGTCGGCGATCTCCTCGACCTCGCGGGCGGCGCCGGCCGCGCCCTGGCCGATGAGCATGGCGACCCGCTCGCCCCGGTCGAGCAGGGCCGCGGCGCGGGCCAGGGACTCGTCGTCGGGGACGGGGTTCCAGCCGCTGGAGTCGAGGCTGGAGGGGACCATCTTGTGGCTGTGCCGGGGCGGTGTGTACGGCAGGTCCTGCACGTCGCCGGGGACGATCACGGCCGTGGGCGCGCGGCGGGCGTAGGCGGTGCGCACGGCCCGGTCGAGCACGTTGGGGAGCTGTTCGGGCACCGTGACGGTCTCCAGGAAGTCACTGGCCACGTCCTTGAACAGGGCGTGCAGATCGACCTCCTGCTGGTACGCGCCGCCCATGGCGCTGCGGTCGGTCTGGCCGACGATCGCCACGAGGGGGACGTGGTCCAGCTTGGCGTCGTACAGGCCGTTGAGGAGGTGGATCGCGCCCGGCCCGGAGGTGGCGGTGCAGACGCCGACGTGGCCGGAGAACTTGGCGTGGCCGACGGCCGCGAGGGCGGCCGTCTCCTCGTGTCGGGCCTGGATGAACTGGGGGTCGTCCCCGGCCCGGGACCAGGCGCCGAGCAGTCCGTTGATGCCGTCGCCCGGGTAGCCGAAGACGTGGCTGACGCCCCAGGCGCGGAGGCGGTCGAGCAGTTGGTCGGCGACGGTCTCCTTCGTCATGACCGGTCGTCCCCGTCCTTCCCGCCGTCCTTCCCGCCGTCCTTCCCGCCGTCCGTCCGCACCAGCGGCAGGACCTCCTTGGCGTAGAAGTCGAAGAAGCCCCGCTGGTCGGGGCCGATCTGGCCGACATGGACGCGGTCGAAGCCGGCGTCCACGTACGCGCGCAACTGCCGGGCGTGCTCCTCGGGGTCGGGGCCGCAGGCGACGGCGTCGCCGACGATCTCCGGCGTGACCAGCTCGGACGCCTGCTCGAAGTGGCGCGGGGTGGGCAGGACCTGGTTGAGCTCGCCGGGCAGGTGCTCGGTCGGCCACAGCCGGTGGGCGGTCCGGACGGCTTCCTCGCGGGACGGACCCCAGCAGACCTTGGTGGACCCGAGGACGGGCCGTTCGGGGTCGCGGGCGCGGAAGCGGGCGACCAGGTCGGTGTCCGGGGTGGTGGTGACGAAGCCGTCGCCGATCCGCGAGGCGAGGTCGGCGGCCTTCGGTCCGAAGGCGGAGATGTCGATGGGCGGCGGGGTGTCCGGGAGGGTGTAGATCCGGGCGTTCTCGACGGTGTAGTGGGGGCCCCGGTGGGTGACCTCCTCGCCGGTGAACAGCTTGCGGATGACCTCCACGGCCTCCTCCAGCATGTCCAGGCGCACGTCGGCCGGCGGCCAGACGTCGCCGAGGATGTGCTCGTTGAGCGCCTCGCCGCTGCCGAGTCCGAGCCGGAAACGGCCGTCCAGCATGACCTGGGAGGTGGCGGCCGCCTGGGCGATCACGGCGGGGTGGATGCGTACGGTGGGGCAGGTGACGGCGGTCTCCACAGGCAGTCCGCAGCTCTCGGAGAGGGCTCCGATCACCGACCAGACGAAGGGGCTGTGGCCCTGCGCGTCGTTCCAGGGGTGGTAGTGGTCGGAGATCCACAGGGAGGTGAACCCCGCGTCCTCCGCCATGCGGGCCTGCTCGACGAGGTCCGCCGGGCCGAATTCCTCGCAGGAGAGGAAGTAGCCGAATTCGGTCATGACACCTCCATCGGATGTGTGCCGGTTCCGTCGGGCGGCTGCCCGGGCGCCCCCAGGGGAAACGTGGGCCGGGGGCGCGCCGGGGTGCCTTGCCGAGCGGTCAGTCGTCGTCGGGGCGGCGCCGCGGCGGGTGGGGGCGGGTCTGCTCCTCCCGCCCGGTGCCGGGGCGCTGGTGCTTGGCGCCGTGCCCGCCCGCGTCGCCGGACGGGGCCTCGTGCGTGGGCTCGCCGGACGGGGCGCCGTGCGGGGTCTCGCCGGACGGGGCCCGGTTCGCGGCGTCCGGGCCGTTCGCGGCGTCGCCGTCCGACGCCCCGCGCGGTCGTTCGTCGGCGCGCCCGCGCGCCGCTCCCGTGCTGCGCCGCGGCCGGCGGCGGGACCGTTCCTGGTCAGTCATCGCGGACTCCCTCGTCGCTCGCGTGCCCGGCCCGCAGCCCGCGCACCTGGCGCCGCCGCAGCGGCCGCCCTTCCGTTCCGTCCCCGTCGGCGCACTCCACGGGGCTGAGGACGAAACCGATGTGGTCGCCGCCGGGGAGGATCCGTTCGATCCGGCCGGTGAACCAGACCCGTACGTCGGTCAGCACCGGGCAGCCGTCCGTACCGGGCCGCCACGCGACGCCGGCGAACTTGTCGACCCGGTCGCCGGTCCGCTCCCCGAAGTGGGCGGCCAGGGCGCGCTGCTCCCGGCCGAGCACGTGCACGGTCAGGTGGTCGGCGTCGCGCGCGATGCCGTACGTGCGGTTCGCCGGCGACAGCCAGGTGACGAAGAGCGGCGGATCGATGGAGCACTGGGAGGCGAACTCGACGAGGCAGCCGCCGCGCCGCCCTCCGGCGGCCGCGGTGACGACGTACATCGCCCCGTCGAGGGCGTCCGCGACGCCGGAGAGGTCCGCGTCGTCGGCTCGCGAGGTGCTCATGCTGCGTCTCCTCCGCTCGGGGCGCCGGCCGTCACGGGGCGAGGGCCCGGCGCGGGGAGCGGCCCGCGGACGTCTCGCGCACCGGTGCGCGCTCCGCGCGGATCACCACCAGCTCCTCGCTGCGGACCCCGGGTGCCACGAGCCCCCGCTCCTCGAACCAGGCGGCCCGCTCCGCCATGACGGGCCCGAACCGCTCGCGCCGCCGGGCGACCACCCGGGCAGGGCACAACCCCGCCCGGTTCAGCGCGGCAAGGCTCTCGTCCACCCCGGCGAGCGAGGACTGGACGATCAGGAGCACGCCCCGCGGCGCCAGCACCGACGGCGCGGTACGGCAGATCCGGTCGAGCAGCAGCCGCCCGTCCCAGCCCGCGTCCCAGGCCCGGCCCGCGCCCCGTGCGGGCGTCCGCGGCGAAGCAGCCGGTACGTACGGGGGGTTGACGGTCACCAGGTCGAAGCGTTCCTCGGCGACGGGCTCCGCCAGATCCCCGCGCCGGACCCGGACGCGGGCGCCGTGGCGGCGCGCGTTGATGCGGGCCGCGGCCACGGCGGCGCGGGAGATGTCGACGGCGGTGACCTCCGCCCCGCTGCGGGCGGCGGCGATGGCGACGACGCCGGTGCCGGTGCACAGATCGAGTGCCCGGACCCCTGGGCCCGGTTTCTCCCGGGCGAGGCAGTCCATCAGCAGGGCCGAGTCGGCCTGGGGCGCGTAGACACCGGGGGGCGTGATCAGTCTCGTCGCTGCCATGCGCCGCGGATACCCCGCGACCCCGGCGGCACACGTCCGCCGGCCGCGGGCGGCGCCGGCCGGCCGGGTCAGGCGGCCACCCACGCGGTGGCCTCGGCGCGCCGGGCCAGGGGGAAGACCTTCAGCTCGCCCGGGCTCATCCAGCCGAAGAGGGCGGTGGCCTGGCGCATCCACTCGATGTCGGTGACGAGCGCGACGCGCTTCCAGGCGCGCAGGTGCTCCATGCCGACCTTGGCGTCCTCCCACAGGGCCCCGCCGGTCATGCCGTCGAAGGACGGGACGACGAGCAGGAACCGCACGTCACCGGCGCGGGCGGCCTCGGTGAGGGCCGGGATCACCGTCCTGCGGTAGTCCACGGCGGCGATCTCGCCGGTCGCCTGGAAACCGATGACGCCTTCGGGCATGCCTTCCAGCTTCGTGATCACGTTCCGAGCGTCGCGCACGTCGCCGGGCGCGGCAGGGCGGGGCCCGCCGAACGGGTGACGGGGGCGCGTCCGCAGGGGCGCATGAAAAAGGGCAAGGCGCGAACGCGCTCCTTGCCACTCTCAAGGTATAGCGCACCGGGGGGCTTGCGGCAAGGCCCCCTTCGTACCGCAGAATCGCCTGCCTGAGCCGGAAGCCGGGGAATTGGGAGTTTCACGCCTTGCGTATGCATATGTCTGCCGTTGCCTCGTCCGAGTCCGCGTCCGCGTCTGTCGCCGCGGCCTCGGGCGAGTCCGCGTTCCGTCTGCCGGCGCGGCTCGCCGCCAAGGCCGATCCCGCGCTCGTCGCGGACGACGAGAAGCACTTCGCCGCCATCGCCGCCTGCCTGGAGGAGTCCGTCGCCGAGCTGACCGAGCGGCTCGCCGCCCTGCGCAGGGCGCCCGGCGGCGCCGGACGGGAGGCGCTGGAGCGGGACAGCGAGATCCACCGGCTGACCGGGCGGCTGCGCACCCTGCGGCGCTTCGGTCTCGACCTGTGCCTCGGGCGGATCGTCGGCGCGGACGGCGCCGAGCCCGCGTACATCGGGCGGCTCGGGCTGACCGACCGCTCCGGGCGCCGGCTGCTGCTCGACTGGCGGTCGCCCGCCGCCGAGCCGTTCTTCGCCGCGACCCACGCCGAACCGATGGGCCTGGCGAGCCGGCGCCGCTACCGCTGGACCGGCGGCCGGATCGCCGACTACTGGGACGAGGTCTTCACCGCCGACGCGCTCGACGGGCACGCGGCGCTGGACGACCAGTCCGCGTTCATCGCGAGCCTCGGCGGGGAGCGCTCGGCGCGGATGCGGGACGTCCTCGCGACCATCCAGGCCGACCAGGACGCGATCATCCGCGCGGGCTCGCGCGGTGCGCTGGTCGTGGACGGCGGTCCCGGCACGGGCAAGACCGTGGTCGCCCTGCACCGTACGGCGCATCTGCTGTACTCCGATCCGCGCCTCGGGCACCGGCGCGGAGGGGTGCTGTTCGTCGGCCCGCACCAGCCGTACCTGGCGTACGTCTCGGACGTCCTGCCGAGCCTCGGCGAGGAGGGCGTGCGGACCTGCACCGTGCGGGACCTCGTCCCCGAGGGCGCGACCGCCGGGGCGGAGAGCGATCCGGAGGTGGCGCGGCTGAAGTCGTCCGCGGAGATGGTGAAGTCGGTCGAACTGGCCGTCCGGTTCTACGAGGAGCCGCCCGCGGAGACGCTGACGGTCTCGACCTCCTGGGCCGACCTCCGGCTGACCGCCGACGACTGGGCGGAGGCCTTCGAGGCCGTGGACGGCATCCCGCACAACGAGGCGCGCGACCGCATCCGCGAGGAGCTGGCCGCGATCCTGCTGGACCGGCTGGGCGACGACGAGGTGCCGGAGGACGAGTTCCGGCAGGAGGTGCTGCGGGACCGGGAGCTGGCCGGCGCGCTGGACCGGGCCTGGCCGCTGCTCGACGCGACCGACCTGGTCGGCGACCTGTGGTCCGTGCCCGCGTACCTGCGGCTGTGCGCCCCGTGGCTGGGCCCGGACCAGGTGCGGCGGCTGCAGCGCGCCGAGGCGCACGCCTGGACGGTGAGCGACCTGCCGCTCCTGGACGCGGCGCGGCGGCGGCTCGGCGACCGGGAGGCGTCCGTCCGGCAGCGGCGGCGCGAGGCCGCGGCCGCGGCCGAACGGGCGCGCATGGCGCGGGTCATCGACGACATCGTGGCGGCGGACGCCGACGGCGAGGGCGCGGTGACGATGCTGCGCGGCCGGGACCTGCAGGACACGCTCGTCGACGGCGCGGCGCTGCCGGGCGCGGAACGGGAGCCGCTGACGGGGCCCTTCGCGCACATCGTCGTCGACGAGGCGCAGGAACTGACCGACGCGGAGTGGCAGATGCTGCTGCAGCGCTGCCCGTCCCGGAGCTTCACCGTCGTCGGGGACCGGGCGCAGGCGCGGGACGGGTTCACCGAGTCGTGGCGGGAGCGGCTGGAGCGGGTCGGCCTCGACCGGATCGAGGTGGCCTCGCTGAGCATCAACTACCGTACGCCGGCCGAGGTGATGGCGGAGGCCGAGCCGGCGATCCGCGCGGCGCTCCCGGACGCGAACGTGCCGACGTCGGTGCGCGGCAGCGGAGTACCGGTGGTCCACGGGCCGGCCGAGGACCTGGAGTCCGTGGTGGACGGCTGGCTCGCGGAGCACCCGGAGGGGGTCGTCTGCGTGATCGGCGACCCGTCGTACGCACCGCGCTCGGAGCGGGTGCGGTCGCTGACGCCGGGGCTGGCGAAGGGCCTGGAGTTCGACCTGGTGGTGCTGGTCGATCCGGAGCGGTTCGGCACGGGCGTGGCGGGCGCGGTGGACCGGTACGTGGCGATGACGCGGGCGACGCAGCGACTGGTGGTCCTCAGGAGCGCCTGAGGGGAGGCGGGTGGCGGGGCGGCCGCGCCGCCGGCTCGGGGCGGGGCAGGTCGGGGGCGGGCCGGCTCGTCAGCTCGGGTTCGGGCCGGTCACCTCGGCCCGGGTCGGCCGGGGTCAGCTCGGCCCGGCTCGGCCCGTCAGCTCGGGTTCGGGCCGGTCAGCCGAGGCAGATGACCAGCAGGCAGAGTTCCTGCCGGGCGGGCTGCTCGGTCGGGGCCGGCTGCGTGCCGGTCGTGGGCGCGTCGGGCGAGGTGGCCGGGTCGGTCGCGGGAGCCGGCGCGGTCTCCGTGGGGCGGGTGGCCGGCGCGGGCGCGGCGGAGGGTTCCGTCGGCGCGACGGAGGGCCGGCCGTCGGCGGGGACGAGGGGGAGCGTCCTCGGCACGGAGGCACGGGGCGCGGCGGGCGCCTCGGCCCGCTGGGCGCCGGTCCCGGCGCGCTTCGGGGCCTTCGGCGGCGGGGTGGCGCGGTGCTCCGCCGAGTCGTCGGCGGACGCCGGCGGCGCGGCCGGGCTCGGGGGCGGCGTCGTGGGCGCGGGCTCGTGCGCCGGAGTCCGCTCGTCGGGCGAGGTGTCGGGCAGGTCCTCCGGGGCGGAGGCGGCGAGGGCACGGCCGGAGGTGTCGCGTTCCAGCGCGGCGGCGGTCATACCGCCGCCGAGGAGCGCGAAGGCCGTGGCCACGACGGCCCGGCGCTGGTTCTTCCTCCACCGCGCCCGCTGCCGCCGCCGCGCCGCCCGTCCCTCGGGGACGTCGGCGCCCGGCGCCGGGTCGACGTCGGCCGGGTCGCCCGGCCCGGCCGGCAGGTCCCCCGGCCCGGCGGCGGCCGCGTTCGCGAACGCGGCTCCGCCCGGGGTCACGTCCATGGTGTCGGCCGGGGTGAGCACGATGCTCGGCGCGATGTCCGGCGCGTAGGCACCGCATCCGGGGCAGACGAGGGCGCCGTTGAGGTGGCGACGGCACGCGGAGCAGTAGTCCATCTGCGTCTTCCTGAGTCGACTGCGCCGTCGGCCGACGGACCGGCCACGACCTGAACACGTTCGCGAACGAAATCGAACGGCCGCAACGCTAACCAGCCTTTCGGAAGACCCTGTGCAGCCCGTGTGACGCTCTTGCACGGATTCCGGTCAGCCACGATTGAGCGGCCACGGACGGCAGACGACACCAACCTCCCTGAAACTCAAGGTAGTTGCAGTGCCAACGCCCGGGCGAGGGCATGTGTCACGGGCTCGGCGTGGCGGCCGAGGTGACGGCTCGCCCATGCGGCGGCCACGTCGAGGAAGGCCCCGAGTTCGCGCTCGGCACCGGCGAGGAGGCGGCGGAGCTCGGCGGCGGGCAGTTCGAGGACGGGGCTGTCGGGGCGCTCGGCGTCGACCGTCAACCGCACGGTGTCGCCGATCCGTTGGGCCATCGGGTCGGGGTCGTGGCCGAAGCCGGCGCTCCCGCCGCCGTCGAGGACCTCGTACCAGGCGCGCCACTCCTCCAGGCCGCTGCAGCACCCGGGGACGAGCTCGGCCCCGGTGGCGGTGTCGGTGACGCGCAGGCCGCCGGCGGCGTAGAGGGCGTCGAAGGTGAGCATTCCGTGAAGGAACGACGCGAGGGGCTCGTCGGGCCGCGGCGGCCGTTCGTCCCCGTCCCCCGGATCGAGGTCGTTGCACGAGGCGACGAGCATCACCGCGGTCCCGATCTCCGTCTCCGTCATCGCCCCGCCGACCGGCAGGAAACCCCGCGGTCGCTCCCCCGGCGCGAGCACGGGCCAGAGCGCGAAGTCGTCACGACCGAGCACTTCCAGGACGGGCTGCATCACGATCACCCCGCGAAGTGTTCCCCCTCCGCGGCCCCGCAGCGACCGATTTCCTCCTACGGGGCCCGACGACGGCCCCGGCGCCGCCCGCCGGTCGGTCTGTCTGTCTGCTGGAGAGGCGTCAGTCCGCCGGCGTGGACGCCGACGTGAGGTAACGGGCGAATTCGTCCAGGGACGCCGCGGCGGCCTCGTCGTCGCGGTCGATGAGCCACGTCAGGGTGAGGCCGTCCAGGACGGCCGTGCCGTGGCGGGCGAGGACCGGGAGGGGGACCGTCCAGCGGATGCGGAGGGCTCGCGCCAGAGCGTCCAGGTAGTCGCTGCCGACGGCGACGTAGTGGCGGTACTGCCGGCGGGCCACCACGGTCAGTTCGGGCCGCCGCAGGGCGTACTGGGTGAGCTCGTACGTGACGAGGTGCTCCTCCGGGCGGCTGCGCACCCCGTCCCAGTAGGCGTGCAGGTGGGCGCGGATCGCCTCCCCCGGGGTGGTGCCCTCCGGGAGGTCGCGCGGCGGGGCGAGGGTGCGCTCCATGATCCGTTCGGTGACGGACTGGAGCAGTTCCTCCTTCGAGCGGAAGCAGTAGTGGAACGCGCCCAGCGGCACCTCCGCCTCCGCGACGACCGCGCGCGTGGTCGTCCTGGCGACGCCGTCGCGGATCATGACCCGGATCGCCGCCTCGACCAGCTGCTCGCGTCGGTCGTCGGCTGACAGGCGGGGCATGGCTGCGGCTCCTCCGGAGGGCGGGGTCGGTGCGGGACGGTCACGGGCGGGACGAAGCGGGCGCCCGTACGGGCGTGCCGCCGCCGGTCAACGTACCCCAGCGGCTCCCCCGCCCCGGCCGTCACAGGAACGCGCGCTGTTCCCCGCGGTACGTCGGGACCACGTCCACGATCCGGTCGCCCTCGACCAGGTGCAGCCGGTCCACGCGCTCGCACAGCTCGCCCGCCTTGGCGTGCCGGAACCAGACCCGGTCGCCCAGCCGGAGACCGTCCGCGGCCGCGCCGGTCAGCGGGGTCTGGACCTCGCCCGCCCCCTCCGCGGCCAGCAGCCGCAGGCCCCGCGGCCGGACGGGCACCGGGAGCCGGTCCGCGCCGGGCGCGCCCGACGCGATCCAGCCGCCGCCGAGCACGGTGACGTGGCGCGGCGCGGGCCGGCGCACGACGGAGAGCGCGAAGTACGCGGCGGGCAGCGGTCGGAACGCCCGGTAGTGGTCGAAGAGCACCGGGGCGTAGATCCCCGAGCCCGCGCCCAGCTCCGTGACGGCCGGCTCGGCCGAGGTGGCCTCCAGGCTGCCGGTCCCGCCGCCGTTCACGAACTCCAGCGGGGCGACGGCCCGCACCGCCCGGATCGCGGCGGCCCGGCGGGCCCGCAGCTCCCGCGCGGAGAGCCGCTGCACGAGTCGTACCGCCGCCTGCCTGGGGCCCGCCCCGGGCCGGTCGTCGCCGACGCCGGCGATCTGGCCCTCGTACGACATGACGCCGACGAGCCGGAGCCGCGGCCGGGCGAGCACCGCCCGGGCCAGCGCCGCCGCCTGCTCGGGCGCGTGCAGCGGGGAGCGGCGCATGCCGAGGTGGACCCGGCCGCCGAGGAGCCGCAGGGAGGCGTCCAGGTCGAGGCAGACGCGGACGGGCGGGCCGGAGCGGCCGACGGCGGCGGTGACGAGGTCGAGGTGCTCGACGGAGTCGACCATGAGGGTGATCCGCGCGGCGGCGCGCTCGTCCGACGCGAGCCGGCGCAGCGCGTCCACGTCGGCGGTGGGGTAACCCACGAGGATGTCCTCGACAGACCCCGCCCGCCCGTCGCCGCCGCCCTCGCACTCACCGGAGTCCGCCAGCCACAGCGCCTCCGGCAGGGTGAAGGCCAGCACCCCCGAGAAGCCCGGCAGGCCCAGGACGTCGCCGATCAGCGCGCGGCAGCGCAGCGACTTGCTGGCGAGGCGGATCGGCTTGCCGCCCGCGCGCCGGGCCATCTGCGCCGCGTTGGCCCGCAGCGCGCCAAGGTCGACCACGGCGAACGGGGGCTGGAGCCCCGCCGTGGCCGCCTCCAGCTCCTCGAAGCCGGCCGGCGCGACGGGGCGCCGGGTGTCGTTCTCCGGTGCGACGCCTCCCATGACGTACCGCCTCTCCGCGCACTGTCCCGACCGTTCGCCGACCGTCACGATCTCCTGGACGCGCGTCCAGGTCAAGGGTCCTGACCCCTTGACCTGGACGGTCGACCAAGTACACCCTGCTCACCAACCGCCGACCCGGCCGAGAGGACTCCTGGCATGAGCACGATCTGGCGCAATTGGGCGGGCAACGAGGAGGCTCGGCCCCGGCGCCTCCTGCGCCCCGCCACCACCGCCGACGTGGCCACCGCCGTGACGGACGCGGTGCGCGAGGGACTGCGGGTCAAGGCCGTGGGCGCCGGGCACTCCTTCACCGGCGTGGCCGTCGCACCGGACGTGCAGCTCGTGCTCGACCGGCTGGACGAGGTGCACGCGGTCGACGCGGAGTCCGGGCTCGTCACCGTCGGCGCGGGGATGCCGCTGTGGAAGCTCAACCCGCTGCTCGCCGCGCACGGCCTGGCCCTGGAGATCCTCGGGGACATCGACCGGCAGACGGTCTCCGGCGCCGTCTCGACCGGCACGCACGGCAGCGGCACCGCGTTCGGCGGCCTCGCCACGCAGGTCCGCGCGCTCGAACTCGTCCTGGCCGACGGCTCCGTGGTCACCTGCTCGGCCGGCGAGCGGCCCGAGCTGTTCGCGGCGGCCCGCGTCGGCCTCGGCGCCCTCGGCGTGCTCACCCGGGTCACGCTCCAGTGCGTGCCGCAGTTCGCCCTGCACGCGCGCGACAGCCAGCTCCCGGTCGAGGAGACGCTGGAGCGGGCGCAGGAACTCGCCGACGCCGACGACCACTTCGAGTTCTTCTGGTTCCCGCACAGCACCACCACGCTGACCCGGCGCTTCCGCCGGCTGCCCGGCGACGCTCCGCTCGCGCCGATCGGCGGGTTCGCCCGGCGCCTGGACGAGACCGTCAGCGGCCTCGGTTTCGAGGCGCTCAACCGGATCGGCACCCGCGTCCCGGCGCTCGTACCGCCGTTCGCGCGGTTCGCCGCGCGCGCGATGTCGGCGCGGGAGTGGACGGACCACTCGTACAAGGTCTTCGCCTCGGTGCGCGACGTGCGCTTCCACGAGGGCGAGTTCGCGATCCCCCGCGAGCACGCGGTCGACGCGCTGCGCGAGATCAAGCGCTGGGTCGACGCGAGCGGCGAGCCGGTCTCCTTCCCGCTGGAGGTGCGGTTCGCCGCCGCGGACGACATCTGGCTGTCCACCGCGCAGGGGCGGGCGAGCTGCTACATCGCCTTCCACCAGTACCACCGGATGCCGTACGAGCGGTACTTCCGCGCCTGTCAGGACATCCTGGGCGGCTACGGCGGCCGGCCGCACTGGGGCAAGATGCACGACCTCGACGCCGGCGAACTGCGGCCCAGGTACCCGCACTTCGACGACTTCGTGGCGCAGCGCGACGCGCTCGACCCGACGGGCGTGTTCACCAACCCGTACCTCGACCGCGTCCTCGGCCCGGCGCCTCAGGCGGCCGTCCGCCGGGCCGGCGGCTAGAACCGCCCGCGATAGCCGTCCAGGACGCCGCGCAGCCACGGCGCCCGCGCCTCCGGCAGCCGGGCGAGGGTCCGGATGAACGCCACTCCACAAGGGCGGAAGTCCTGGCGCGGCCACGGCAGCAGCGGCTCTTCGCGCAGGACGTCCCGGGCCAGGCGCCCGCTCGTCGGTTCGGGCAGCGGAGTCGGCTCGCCGAAAACGAGCCACCACCACACGACGGCGGCCAGCGACACGACGTCCGGCCGCCGTCCGGCACCCTCCCCCACCGGCCCCCACGCCTCCCCCGTCTGCGGATGCCGCGGTACGAGAAGGAGGTCGGCGGACGCGCCCGGCGCGGGCAGTCCCGGCCCCGCCAGGACCATCCGCTTCGCCGGCGCCTCCGGGGCCCGTGGCAGCAGACCGTCCAGCGTGCGCCGGAACACCTCCGCCGCCCGCCCCTCCGGCACGTCCACCGGCCGGCCCCCCGAGGCCGCCACCAGGCGGGCCAGGGTCACGCCGACGGCCGCCTCCCACACCGGGCTCCAGCGCCCGAGCTCGTCCACCGGCGAGACGATCTCGTGCTCGGCGAGCAGCGTCTCCCACGTGAACGGCTCGGGCGGCGATCCGGCCGCGACACGGCGTACCGCGCCCGGGTCGAGCCACACCGCCTGCCAGAGCGAGCAGTCGTCGATCCGGGTGGCGACCAGGGCGCCGCAGGTCAGGCACGCCATGTTCGGGCCGTCGCGCCCGTCGATGCCGCAGCAGGCCCCCTCGCCGCGCCGCTCGGGGACCAGCACGGTGCCCCACGCGTCGCCGGGGGCGATGAGCACCGCCCCGGGCGGGCCGTACGAGATCCCCCACACCGGTGCGTACCAGCCCCGCGCCTCGGCCTCCCCCTCCGGGAGGTCCTCCCAGCGCCGCCACGGCGGCCCGGAGGGCAGCGGGTCGACGGCGAAGGTGCTCTCGTCCATCAGGACCGGCATCGACACACCGTTGCCGTACACCTGGTGGGCATGATCGGGAAACTCGACCTGGTGCAGGGGCGCGGTCAGCTCCGCGTCGCACCCCGCACAGACGAAGACGAACAAACGTCCTCCTGTTCGTGAACAGGCGGATCATTCCATTTCCGCGATGTGACGCCAACGTGTTTTTCCTCCCGTCGCGGGCCCGGCCCGCCTGCGGCAGGATGCGCGGAACGCCGCGGTTACGACCTTCCAGGAGAACCCCGTGATCTTTCGCAGTCCCCACCCCGACGTCGTCATCCCCGACGTCAGCGTGCACGAGCTGCTCTTCGGCTCGATCGACGCGGCCGACCGGGACCGGGTCGCGGTCGTCGACGGCCCGTCGGGCCGCTCCGTCACGTACGGGGAACTCGCCGCGCGCGTGGAGCTGTTCGCGGGGGCGCTGGCCGCGCGCGGTCTGAAGCCGGGCGAGGTCGTGGCGCTGCACGCGCCCAACTGTCCGGAGTTCGCGGTGGCGTTCCACGGCATCCTGCGCGCCGGCGGCACGGTCACCACCGTCAACGCCCTGTACACGCCGAAGGAGATCGCGGCCCAGCTGCGGGACTCGAAGGCGGTCCGGTACGTGACGGTGAGCCCGCTGCTGCCGGCCGCGCTCGCGGCGGCCGAGGAGGTCGGCCTGCCGGCCTCCGACGTGTACACGCTCGACCCGGCCGAGGGCCACGAGTCGCTGGGCGCGCTGCTCGCGGAGGGCCGTCCGGCGCCCGAGGTGACGATCGACCCGGCGACCCACCTGGCGGTCCTGCCGTACTCCTCGGGCACGACGGGCCGGGCCAAGGGCGTGATGCTGACGCACGCCAACCTCGTCGCGAACATGTGCCAGAACGAGTACGTGCTGCCGATGTCGGCCGACGACACCGTGCTCGCGGTGCTGCCGTTCTTCCACATCTACGGCATGAACGTGCTGCTCAACGGCACGCTCAAGGCGCGCGGCACGCTGGCGTCGCTGCCCCGCTTCGACCTCGCGGACTTCCTGCGCACGGTGCAGGACCACCGCTGCACCTTCCTGTACGTCGCGCCGCCGATCGCGGTCGCCCTGACGAAGCACCCGATGGCCGACCAGTACGACCTGTCGTCGGTGGACACGGTGGTCAGCGGCGCGGCGCCGCTGGACGAGGCGCTCGGCGAGGCGCTGGCGGCGAAGCTGGGCTGCCGGATGATGCAGGGCTTCGGCATGACGGAGCTGAGCCCGGTGTCGCACCTGACGCCGGTGGACGGCTCGCTGTCGGTCGGGTCGATCGGCTTCGCCGTGCCGAACGTGGAGTTCCGGCTCGTCGACCCGGAGACCGGCGCGCAGGTCGAGCCGGTCGAGGGCGACTACAGCGCGACGGGCGAGCTGCAGGTGCGCGGCCCGAACGTGATGGCCGGGTACCTGGGCAACGAGCAGGCCACCGAGGAGACGATCCTGCCGGACGGCTTCCTGCGCACCGGCGACATCGCCCGGCTCGGGCCGCGCGGCGAGGTGTACGTGGTCGACCGGCTGAAGGAGCTCATCAAGTACAAGGGCTACCAGGTGCCGCCGGCCGAGCTGGAGGCGCTGCTGCTGACCCACCCGGCGATCGTGGACGCGGTCGTGGTGGGTTACCCGGACGAGGACGCCGGCGAGGTGCCGCGGGCCTTCGTGGTGCGCCGGGAGGGCGCGGAGCTGACGGCGGACGAGGTGATGGCCTTCGTCGCGGAGCGGGTCGCGCCGCACAAGAAGGTGCGCATCGTGGAGTTCACCGACGCGGTGCCGAAGTCCGTGGCGGGCAAGATCCTCCGCAAGGACCTGCGCTCGCTGCCGCTGGGCGGCGGCGCGTAGCACGCACCCGGGTGTACGGGGCCGTCGCGGCGGGTTCGCGCCACGACGGCCCCGGCGCCCCACGGGGCGGGCCGTACACTGCGCCTGCCCAAGAGAGCTGCTCGGGCCGGGTGTTCACGTTCCCCCGGGCAGGAGGCGAGGCCGCGGCGGCCGGCCCGTCATGACGGAAACGTGCGGCCGTGGCCCGGACTTGACGAAGTAGGGCGGAGCGGTCTAAAGGACCTGACACAGTCGGCTCGGGGGCCGACCGGCGGGCTCGTTGTGTGGACAGAATCCGAGCCATGCGTGCTGCCTACATCGCGCAGTTCGGGCCGCCGGAGGTCATCCGGTACGGGGAGCTGCCGACGCCTCAGCCGGGACCCAGCGACGTGCTCGTGGACGTCGAGGTCTCCGCCGTCAACCATGTCGACACCTTCGTGCGCTCGGGAGCCTGGCGCACCCCGGTCCCGATGCCCCTGGTGATCGGCCGGGACCTCGCGGGCACGGTCGCCGCGGTGGGACCGGGCGCGGTCGGCTTCGCCGTCGGCGACCGGGTCTGGTGCAACAGCCTCGGCTACGCCGGCCGGCAGGGCGCCGCGGCCGAGCAGGCGGTCGTCCCCGTGGACCGGCTCTACCAGCTGCCGGACGGGGTCGCTCCCGCGGACGCGGTGGCCGTCGCCCACCCGGCGACGACCGCGTACCTGGCGCTGTTCACGCACGGCCGGCTCCGGATGGGCGAGACCGTCGTCGTGCTCGGCGCGGGCGGGAACGTGGGCAGCGCCCTGGTCCTCATGGCCTCGCTGGCGGGCGCCCGGGTGATCGCGGTGGCCGGTGGACGCAGCGCGGAGGACGTGCGCCGGCTCGGCGCGGCGGAGTTCGTCGACTACCGGGACCCGGACGTGACCGGGCGGATCAGGGAACTGGCGCCGCGCGGCGTCGACATGTTCGTCGACACCTCCGCACGCAACGACCTGTCCGGCGCGGTGGAGGTCCTGGCCCGGCGCGCCCGGATCGTCCTGCTGTCGGGTCTGACCACGCGGCCGGAGCTGCCCGCGGGTCCGCTCTACACGAAGGACTGCTCGATCGTCGGCTTCGCGATCTCCCAGGCGTCGATCGACGAGCTGGCGGAGGCCGCGACGGGGCTCAACCGGCTGCTGGCCTCGGGGCGGTTGCGACCGCCCGCGGTCGAGCCGATGCCGCTGAGCGAGGCGGCCGAGGCGCACCGCCTCGTCGAGTCCGGCAAGGCGACCGGGAAGGTCGTCCTCTTCACCGGGGCGTGAGTCTCCCGTACGGCGTGCCGCCGTCTCCGCACCCGCTTCGGCGCATCAAGGAAGTCACCGACATTCACACCGAGGGGATGTGCTCGCGATGATCCTGCAGCGCATAGGTAACAAAGGCATCCGCCTGGCAACACTCTTCGACAGGGCCGCCGCGAAACACCCCGCGAGCCCGGTGGTCCTCGACCACGACCTGGACATCGCCCCGGAACTGGGACGGCGGCCCACCCTCACCGAAGTGGCCGCGCTGATCGACGACTTCGCGGCCCGGCTGTGGGCGGCGGGGGTCCGGCCCGGCAAGCGGGTCGTGGTCCACAAGACCAACGGCTTCGACATCACCCTGCTCGCCTGCGCCGTCAACCGCGTCGGCGGCGTCCCGGTGCTGCTGTCGCCGAAGCTGGACGGCGAGACTGTCGCCGAGCTGCTGCGCCGCGTGGACCAGCCGTACCTGATCACCGACGAGGCCAAGCTCACCGAGGAGCTGCCCGCGGAGGTGCTGACGCTGGCCGTGCGGACGCTGCTGACGTCCGGCTCGTACGAGGGCGCCACCCCGTTCGCCTCGCTGGCCGGCTCGCCGCGGGTCGCGCCCGTGGTCATGCCGCCCGACCACCCGACGCTGATCACCCACACCTCCGGCACCACCGGCGTGCCCAAGCTGGCCGTGCACACCGGCCGTACCTTCCAGGCCCGTTACCGCCCGCAGGGCACCGTGGCCAAGCTGGTCGGGCCGCACGAGCCGGTCGCCATCCACGTCTCGTTCGTGCACTCGCGGATGTTCACGGCGCTGCCCATCTCGATCCTCCAGGGCCACCCGGTGATCATCCTCAAGGAGGACGAGCCGGAGGTCGTCGCCGAGCTGTTCAGCCAGGTCCCGCCCGGCCTGATCGAGGCGCACCCGAACACGTTCATGCGCTGGGAGGAGCTGGTCGACGACCCGCGCCGCCCGCTGGCGAAGGTCAAGTACTTCAGCTCCACCTTCGACGCGATCCACCCGCGGACCGTGCACGCGCTGCTCGGCGCCTCGCGCCGCAAGGGCGCGCTGTTCATCCAGATGTACGGGCAGAGCGAGGTGGGCCCGATCGCCGGCCGGACCTACAGCCACAAGCGGGGCGCGGAGGCCGACGGCCGCTGCGTGGGCGCCCCGTTCCCCGGCATGACCGGCGTGCGCGTGGTCAGCCGGGACGGCAACCCGGTGACGAAGTCCAACCCGGGCTTCATCGAGGTCCGCAGCGACGGCCGGATCGTCACGTACCTCGGCGAGCACGAGCGCTGGGCCAAGCAGGTCAACGACGGCTGGTGGCGGATGGGCGACCTCGGCTACCGGACCAAGTGGGGCTGTCTGCACCTGCTGGACCGCGAGGTCGACCGGATCGACGGCATCGACAGCACCCTGGAGATCGAGGACAAGCTGTTCGCCCGGCTGCCCGAGCTGACCGAGGCGATCATCGTGCCCGGTCCGGACGGGCGCGCCGTGCCGGTGATCTCCACCAAGGACGACAAGCCGGTCGACCCGATCGCCTGGCGCACCGCGGTGGCGGACCTGCCGGCGATGGCCGAGCCGGTGCTGTACCGGCTGGAGGACCTGCCGCAGACCGCGACCACCAAGATCAAGCGCCTGGAGCTGATCCGCCAGCTGGAGGCCCTGCAGCAGGGCTGAGCCGGCGCGCCCGCGACCCGGAGACTCCCACGGGGGGCCTCCGGGTCGCGCGCGTTCCGCGGCCGGGCCCGCGGGGCGCCGCTTGCTACGGTGCTCGCATGCGTGGCGGAGTACCGGCCCCGGAGGGCGCGCGGTGAGGATCCTGGTCACCGGCGGCGCCGGGTTCGTCGGTTCGCACTACGTCCGGACGCTGCTGGAGGGCGGGTACCCCGGCGCCGAGGGCGCCCGTGTCACCGTCCTGGACAAGCTCACCTACTCCGGCGACCGCGCCAACCTGCCGGCGTCCGCGCCGGGCCTGGAGTTCGTGCGGGGCGACATCTGCGACGCGGCGCTGGTCCGCGAGCTGATGCCGGGGCACGACGCGCTGGTGCACTTCGCGGCGGAGTCGCACGTCGACCGCTCCATCGAGGGGGCCGGCGCGTTCTTCCGCACCAACGTGGTCGGCACGGACGTCCTGCTCGACGCGGCGCTGCGCTCCGGCGTCGGGCGCGTGGTGCAGGTCTCCACGGACGAGGTGTACGGCTCGATCGCGGCCGGCTCGTGGACGGAGGACAGCCCGCCGGCCCCCAACTCGCCGTACGCGGCCTCGAAGGCCGGCGCCGACCTGGCCGCCCGCGCGTACCACCGGACGCACGGCCTGGACGTCTGCGTGACCCGCAGCTCCAACAACTACGGGCCCCATCAGCACACCGAGAAGCTGATCCCGCTGTTCGTCACCCGGCTCCTGGAGGGCCGTCAGGTCCCGCTGTACGGCGACGGGCACCACGTCCGCGAGTGGCTGCACGTGGACGACCACTGCCGGGCCGTGCACGCGGTGCTGACCCGCGGCCGGGCGGGCGAGATCTACCACGTGGGCGGCGGGACCGAGCTGCCGAACACCGCGCTGGTCGCGCGGCTGCTGCGGCTGTGCGGCGCGGACGAGTCGGCCGTCGTGCGGGTCGCGGACCGCCCCGGGCACGACGAGCGGTACTCCCTGGACAGCACCAAGATCCGGCGCGAGCTGGGCTGGGAGCCGCGGGTCGGCTTCGAGGAGGGGCTGCGGGAGACGGTCGCCTGGTACCGGGACAACCCCGGCCGGTGGAAGACCGCCGGGGAGTCCGGGCGGGCCGGCGGGCGCGGGGGCGCTCAGCCGGCCTGAGCCGTCAGCCGGATCTCGGGGAGCGCGGAGTAGAGGTTGGCTCCGGGGCACTCGGTCGGGTAGCCGTCGCGGTGACCGGAGATCCGGTTGAGCAGGACCTTCTGCCCGGTCGTGTAGTACCCGTTGTTCGCCCCGGCCGTCAGGGTGACGGTTCCGGCGGGGTCGTGGCCGCGCAGGCGCAGCTTCCAGCCGGCGACGCGGGCGACGGCGCTGCGGGCCGCGGCCTCGGCGGTGGCGGTGTTGTAGTTGCCGAGCACCGAGACGCTGGCCGTGTCGGTGTTGAAGCCGTAGGTGTGCGCGCCCTTGACCGGCTGGTCGATGCCGCCGCCGCGGCCCTCGAAGACCTGGCCGCACTTGTCGACGAGGAAGTGGTAGCCGATGTCGTTCCAGCCCTGGCTCTGCACGTGGTAGAGGAAGATCCCGCGGACCAGGGAGGCCGACTGGCCGCAGTCGTAGGCGTTGGTGCCGGCCGTGTGGTGGACGAAGACCGCCTTGACCTCCGTCGTGTACGTCGGCGGGCTCTTCACCAGGGACTCGTCGGCGCCCCACCAGGAGCGCCAGGTGACCGGCGGCAGTCCGGTGTCGGCGGGCACGGCCGGCGCGGTCTCCGGGACCGTGTCGGGGGTCGGGGCGGGCAGGTCCGGGTCGCCGGGGTCCACGAGCTCCACGCGCAGTCCGGCGGGGAGCCGGCCGCCGGTGGCCCGGAACTGGACGCCGTCGGAGGCCCCGGTCCACAGCGGCTCCGCCCCGGCCCGTACGCCGGCGGCGGGCTCGCCGCCGGACTCGGGGACGCGGGCGTCGGTGTCGAGGGTGCGCCAGGTGGTCCACATCCCGGTGCGGGCGTCGCGAGTGCGGATCTGGGCGGTGCCGTCCAGCTTCGCCCGGGGGTCGTCCCAGGTGAGGCCGATCAGGCTGAAGGGCCCGGTGGTGCGGGCGGGCAGGGCGCGGGTGCCCGGGTCGGCGCCGGTGGGCACGGGCACCGAGTGGACGGAGCCGGGGCGGCCGGCGGGGCGGCCGTCGGGACTCATGGTGGCGGTGGCGGTGGTCGCCGCCGACAGGGACAGGAGGGCCCCGGCGGCCCCCAGCACCGCGGTGGCCGCGGTCAGCGTGCGTGCATGTGCCATCGGTACTCGGTGCTCCCGGTGCGAGTGGAAGGCGTCGCAGCGCTGTGTACCGGGGCGGCGACCCGAGAAAACCTGGAAAGCGTACAAATCGCCCGAACCGCACGCCCCGCGCCTACGATCGGCGGCAGCCTCAGCAAGGGCGCGAGCTTCGTCACGGTACGGCGTTCCCCGAGTCGCTGGCGTCGTGGCACTGAGTGTGTTTTGCTGAGGGTACTCAGTGCCAAAAGCCACGCTGCAGCCGTTGTTTCTAGGGAGAACGCCACGATGGGCAAGGACTTCGACCTGTACCGGCCGTCGGAGGAGCACGACATGCTCCGGGAGACGGTCCGTTCGCTCGCGGAGGCGAAGATCGCCCCGTTCGCGGCGGAGGTGGACGAGGAGGGCCGGTTCCCGCAGGAGGCCCTGGACGCGCTGGTCGCGTCCGACCTGCACGCCGTGCACGTCCCGGAGACCTACGGCGGCGCCGGCGCGGACGCCCTGGCCACCGTGATCGTGATCGAGGAGGTCGCCCGCGCCTGCGGTTCGTCCTCGCTGATCCCCGCGGTGAACAAGCTCGGCTCGCTGCCGGTGATCCTGTCCGGCTCGGAGGAGCTGAAGCACAAGTACCTCGCCCCCCTCGCCGCGGGCGAGGCGATGTTCTCCTACTGCCTGTCCGAGCCGGACGCCGGCTCCGACGCGGCGGGCATGAAGACCCGCGCGGTGCGCGACGGCGACTTCTGGGTGCTGAACGGCGTGAAGCGGTGGATCACCAACGCGGGCGTGTCGCAGTACTACACCGTGATGGCCGTCACCGACCCGGAGAAGCGGTCGAAGGGCATCAGCGCGTTCGTGGTGGAGAAGGACGACGAGGGCGTGTCGTTCGGCGCGCCGGAGAAGAAGCTCGGCATCAAGGGCTCCCCGACCCGCGAGGTCTACCTCGACAACGTCCGCATCCCGGCCGACCGGATGATCGGCGCCGAGGGCACCGGCTTCGCCACCGCGATGAAGACCCTGGACCACACCCGCATCACCATCGCCGCCCAGGCCATCGGCATCGCCCAGGGCGCCCTCGACTACGCCAAGGGCTACGTCACCGAGCGCAAGCAGTTCGGCAAGCCGATCGCCGACTTCCAGGGCGTGCAGTTCATGCTCGCCGACATGGCCATGAAGCTGGAGGCCGCCCGCCAGCTCACCTACGCCGCGGCCGCGAAGTCCGAGCGCGTCGACGGCGACCTGACCTTCTTCGGCGCCGCCGCCAAGTGCTTCGCCTCCGACGTCGCCATGGAGGTCACCACCGACGCCGTCCAGCTCCTCGGCGGCTACGGCTACACCCGCGACTACCCCGTCGAGCGCATGATGCGCGACGCCAAGATCACCCAGATCTACGAAGGCACCAACCAGGTCCAGCGCATCGTCATGGCCCGCAACCTCCCGTAATCCCCCGCCTTCTGAAAGGAGCCAGGCCGTGACCCTGAGGATCGCTGTCTGCGTGAAGTACGTTCCCGACGCCACCGGCGACCGCGGTTTCGCGGACGACCTGACCACCGACCGCGAGGCGGTCGACGGTCTGCTGTCCGAGCTCGACGAGTACGCCGTCGAGCAGGCCCTGCGGATCTCCGAGGAGGCCGAGGACGCCGAGGTCACCGTGATCACGGTCGGCCCGGACGACGCCAAGGACGCGCTGCGCAAGGCGCTGTCGATGGGCGCCGACAAGGGCGTCCACGTCAACGACGAGGACATCCACGGCTCGGACGTGTTCGGCACCTCCGCCATCGTCGCCAAGGCGCTGGAGAAGACCGGCTTCGACCTGGTCGTCTGCGGCATGGCGTCCACCGACGGCACCATGGGCGTGCTGCCCGCGCTGCTCGCCGAGCGGCTGAACGTGCCGCAGGTGACGCTGCTCTCCGAGGTCGCGGTGGAGCGCGGCATGGTGACGGGCCGCCGTGACGGCGACGCCGCCAGCGAGCAGCTGGTGGCCCCGCTGCCGGCCGTCGTGTCGGTCACCGACCAGTCCGGCGAGGCCCGTTACCCCTCCTTCAAGGGGATCATGGCGGCCAAGAAGAAGCCGGTCGAGGAACTCGACCTGGACGACCTGGAGATCGACGCCGACGAGGTCGGCCTCGCCGGGTCCTGGACCCTCGTCGAGTCGGCGACGCCGCGCCCGCCCCGCACGCAGGGCACGATCGTCACGGACGAGGGCGACGGCGGCAAGCAGCTCGCCGTGTTCCTCTCCGCCCAGAAGTTCATCTGACCGCACCGCTGTTCACCGTTTCAGGAGCAATGAATCATGGCTGAGATCCTGGTTCTCGTGGACCACGCCGACGGTGCGGTCCGCAAGCCGGCCCTCGAACTGCTGACCCTGGCCCGCCGCATCGGCGAGCCGTCCGCCGTCGTCCTCGGCGCGGGCGAGGCCGCCGCGTCGATCGCCGCCACCGCCGCCGAGTACGGCGCGGGAACCGTGTACGTCGCGGACGGCCCGGAGTTCGCCGAGCAGCTCGTCGTGCCGAAGGTCGACGCGCTCGCCCAGATCGCCAAGGACAAGGGCGTCGCCGCCGTCCTGGTGACCTCCTCGGGCGAGGGCAAGGAGGTCGCCGCGCGCGTGGCGCTGCGCCTCGAGTCCGGTCTGATCACCGACGCGGTGGAGCTGGAGGCCGGCGAGGACGGCCCGGTCGCCACCCAGTCCGTGTTCGCCGCCTCGTACCAGGTGAAGTCCCGCGTCTCGCACGGCGCGCCGGTCATCACCGTCAAGCCCAACTCCGCCGCGCCCGAGGCCGCCCCGGCCGCCGGCACGGTCGAGAACGTGGCCGTCTCCTTCACCGGCAACGCCGCCAAGGTCGTCTCGCGCACCGCGCGGGTCTCCTCCGGCCGCCCGGAGCTGACCGAGTCCGCGATCGTGGTCTCCGGCGGCCGCGGCGTCGGCGCCGCCGAGGGCTTCGAGGTCGTCGAGAAGCTCGCCGACTCCCTCGGCGCGGCCGTCGGCGCCTCCCGCGCCGCGGTGGACGCGGGCTGGTACCCGCACTCCAACCAGGTCGGCCAGACCGGCAAGCAGGTCTCGCCGCAGCTGTACATCGCGGCGGGCATCTCCGGCGCGATCCAGCACCGCGCGGGCATGCAGACCTCGAAGACGATCGTGGCGGTCAACAAGGACCCCGAGGCCCCGATCTTCGACCTGGTCGACTACGGCGTGGTCGGCGACCTGTTCGAGGTGCTGCCGCAGCTGACCGACGAGATCGGCACGCGCTAGCCGGGGTGCGCGCGCCCGCCGCGGCGGGCGCGCGCCTCGGGGCCCGGAACACACGGGAGCCGGCCGGGACCATGGAGTCCCGGCCGGCTCCCGTGTGTCCGTGCCCTTCAGATCCAGCCGTCGAGCGGGACCTCTTCGCAGAGCCGTACGACCGGCTCGGTGCCGGGGCGCGGGGAGGCCGCGGCGAGCTTGACCCGGACGCCGGGGCGCACCGCGTGCAGCGGGCCGTCCACCCGGCAGCGCACCACGAAGCCCTCGGTCATGTGCACGGGCCACAGGTCGGCCTCGGCGGCGGAGACCCCGCGGCGGACCGAGACGATGCCTTCGCCGGTGCTGCGTTCGGGGGTGAGTTCGGTGGACCCGCAGGTCGGGCAGAGCAGGCGCTGGAAGGTCGTGGTCTGACACCACTGACAGCGCTGGAAGTAGAGCTCCGAGCCGGCTACCGGCTCGTCGGTCCGGGTGGCGGTCCCGTTCCTGAATCCCGTGTGGAACACGATGCCTTCTCCTTGCACTCGACGGCTCGACTGTGCATGGAGACCAAGATATGGCACTGAGTGCCATGAAAGAAAGCACTCAGTTCCCTCTGTTATCGATTCTCAGCCGAATGCGGCGGCGGGCGGCGCTCAGCCCTCGCCGAGCGTGGACTCCATCTCGCGCACCACCCGCCACATCGGGGTGTTGCGCCGCGTGATGACCACGACGACGTCCTCGTCCGCCCGGTCGGCCGGCGTCTCGGCGCCCGAGCCCGCCGGGTCCCAGGTCTCGCGGACGAACTGCAGCGCCCGGTCCACCTCGGCGAGCGGGTCGCCCTTGCCGCCGGAGCGCAGCCAGGAGCGCAGCACGTGGTTGTGCGCGGCGACCACGGCCGCGGCCACCACGTTGGCCCGCAGGGTGCCGTCGCGGCGGTCGGCGAAACGGGTGCGCAGGTAGTCGCCGAGGGTCTTCTCGTACCGCCAGACCACGGAGAGTTCGTAGGTGCGCAGGCCGTTCACCTCGCGGGTGAGCCGGTAGCGCTGCACGGAGAAGGTGGGGTTGTCCGCGTACATCCGCATGACCTGGCGGGTCGCCTCGCAGACCCGGACCAGCGGGTCGTCGGCGTCGGCGCTCGCGGCGAGGAAGGCCTGCATCTGGGCGAGGGCCTGCTCGTGGTCGGGGAAGACCACGTCCTCCTTGGACGGGAAGTACCGGAAGAACGAGCGCCGGCCGACCCCCGCGGTCTTCACGATGTCGTCGACCGTGGTCTGCTCGTAGCCGCGCTCGAGGAAGAGCTGGAAGGCCGCCGCGACGAGGGCGTCGCGCATCGGGGATTTTGCGGGGCTGGTGCTCATACCCCGAACCTAACACTCAGACCCCTCGCGCGGCGGCACTTGGTGCCACGCTGCGATCAGCGCGCGGCCATGCGCAGCGCGCCGTCCATCCGGACGGTCTCGCCGTTCAGGTAGTCGTGCTCGGCGATCATCGTGACGAGCCGGGCGTACTCGGACGGCTCCGCGAGCCGCTGCGGGAAGGTGACGCTCGCGGCGAGACCGGCACGGATCTCCTCGCTGAACCCGGCCATCATCGGCGTGTCCACGATGCCGGGGGCGATGGTGACGACCCGGATGCCGTACTGGGCGAGGTCGCGGGCCGCGGTGATCGTCATCCCGGCGACGCCGGCCTTGGAGGCGGCGTAGGCGATCTGGCCGACCTGGCCCTCGAAGGCGGCGATCGACGCGGTGTTGACGACGAGTCCGCGCTGCCCGTTCGCGTCCGGCTCCTGCCGGGCGATGACCTCGGCGGCCAGGCGCATCACGTTGAAGGTGCCGAGCAGGTTGACGTCCAGGACCGTGCGGAACAGGTCCAGGTCGTGCGGGCCCTTGCGGCCCAGCACCCGGGCGGACGGGGCGATCCCCGCGCAGTTGACGGCGAGCCGCAGCTCCGCGCCGTCGGCCTCGATCCGCGCGAGCGCCTCGCGGACCGGGTCCTCCCGGGTGACGTCGGCGGCCAGCAGGGTGACGCCGTCGGGCTGCGGGCCGGCCGCGGCCACGGCCTTGTCCAGGTCCAGCCCGTAGACGGCGGCGCCGCGGGCGGCGAGCGCGGCGGCGGTGGCGGCGCCGAGACCCGACGCCGCGCCGGTGACGAGCGCGGCGGAACCGGCGATGTCCATGGAACTCCTCGAATCGTGTACGGGTGCGGTGGTCAGGCGGCGAGCCCGCGGCTGATGACCAGCCGCTGGATCTGGTTGGTGCCCTCGAAGATCTGCATGATCTTCGCCTCGCGCATGTAGCGCTCCACGGGGAAGTCGCGGGTGTAGCCGTACCCGCCGAGGACCTGGACCGCGTCGGTGGTCACCTTCATGGCGGTGTCGGTGGCGATCAGCTTGGCGGCGCTGGCCTGGCGGCTGAAGGGGCGGCCGAGGTCGCGGCGGCGGGCGGCGTCCAGGTAGGTGGCGCGGGCGGAGTCGACGGCGGCGGCCATGTCGGCGAGCAGGAAGCCGAGGCCCTGGTGGTCGATGATGCGGCGGCCGAAGGTGGTGCGCTCGTTGGCGTACGCGACGGCGGCGTTCAGCGCGGCCTGCGCGAGGCCGGTGGCGCAGGCGGCGATGCCGAGGCGGCCGGAGTCGAGCGCGCTGAAGGCGATCTGCAGGCCCTGGCCCTCCTCGCCGATGCGCCGCTCGGCGTCGATCAGCGCGCCGTCCCAGTGGGCGGAGGTGGTGGGGACGGCCTGGAGGCCCATCTTGCGCTCGGGCAGGCCGAAGGTCAGGCCCTCGGTCTGTCCGGGGGCGAGGAAGCAGGAGACGCCGCGGCTGCCGGGGCCGGTGCGGGCGAACAGGGCGTAGAAGCCGGCCTTGCCGCCGTGCGTGATCCACGCCTTGTTGCCGGTGATCCGGTAGTGCGCGCCGCCCGCCTCGTCGGTGACCGGCTCCGCCTTGCAGGTCAGGGACGCCGCGTCCGAGCCGGCCTGCGGCTCGGAGAGGCTGTAGCCGCCGATGGTCTCGCCGGCGAGCATCGCGGGCAGCCAGCGCTCCTTCTGCTCGGGCGTGCCGAAGGAGTGCAGGGGGTGGCAGGCGAGGGTGTGCACGCTGGTGGCGACCGCGACGGCCGCCCAGCGGGCCGCGAGCTCCTCCAGGACCTGCAGGTAGACCTCGTACGGCTGGCCTCCGCCGCCGTACTCCTCGGGATAGGCGAGGCCCAGCAGGCCGGCCTGCCCGAGGGTCGCGAACAGGCCCTCCGGGTACGACTCGGCGGCCTCGTGCTCGTCCACGCGGGGGGCGAGCTCCTTGTCGGCGATCTCCCGGGTGAGGGCGATCAGGTCCGCTGCTTCGGGGGTGGGGAGCAGGCGGTCGACGTCCATGGCGACTCCAGTGACGCAAGGGCGCGGGTGAAACGGTACTGCGAGCGGTACCTCAGTACCGCTGAGCGTAGCGCAGTCCGGGGACGGCGTAACCCCCGGAACCGGCCGCCCGGCATACTGTTCGGGTGATCGAGACCCCCGGAGCCGACGCGCCGAAGCTGACGGGCCGCGGCGCGGCCCGCCGGTCCGAGCTGTTCGACGAGCTCGTGGCGCTCCTGGTGGGCGAGGGCTTCGCCCGCTTCACGCTGGACGATCTCGCGGCCCGGCTGCGCTGCTCGAAGCGCACGCTGTACGGCCTCGCGGGCAGCAAGGAGCAGCTGGTGCGGGCGGCGGTGGTGCAGTTCTTCCGGCGGGCGACCACCCGCGTCGAGGCGGTCCTGGCGGCCCAGACCGAACCGGCCCAGCGGCTGTCCGCCTACCTGCGCGCCGTCGCGGCCGAACTCGCCCCCGTCTCCCCGCAGTTCTTCGACGACGTGGCCGCCTTCGAGCCGGCCGCCGAGGTGTACGAGCGCAACACTCGGGCGGCCGCCGGGCGGGTGCAGCAGCTGATCGAGGAGGGCGTGCGGGCCGGCGTCTTCCGCGAGGTGCACGTCGCCTTCGCGGCGGACGTGATCGCCTCGGTGATGGTCCGCATCCAGCAGCGCCAGGTCGCCGCCGCGACCGGCCTGAAGGACGCGGAGGCGTACGAGCAGCTCGCGGAACTCCTGCTCAGCGGATTGCGGCGGGCCTGAGGGGCGGCCGCGCCCCGCTCACCGTACGAGCTTCGGGCGGGCCAGGCGGACTAGCTCCAGGGCCTGGTCGCGGAACCACTCCCCGGCCGCCGGGTCGACCGCGCCCCGCTCCGGGTCCTCGGGGCCCGAGGTGCCGCGCAGGCAGCGGCCGTCCGACTCCCCCGGCGTCTTGATCCACAGCCGGGCGTCGTGCAGCGGGTCGCCGGTGTCGGCGGTCGGGCGGGCCCCGGCGCCCCGGTCCGGCGGGTTGCACCAGTCCTGCGGGTCGGTGTACGCGCCGGCCGGCGGCGACCACGGCCCGCGCCCGTTGCGGCTGGAGTCGGTGACGAAGTGCTTGAGGCGGTCGGCCGGGAGCGCGGCGGCGTGCTCGTCCAGCCAGGCCTGCGCCGACGCCCGGGTCCACCGCTGGTTCGGGCAGGCCGCGGGGTCGCCGCCGCCCGTCGCGTACGCGAGGCAGGACGCGAGGAGCTTGCCGTACCAGGTCGTGGCCTCGTCCGTGTGGTAGTTGGAGACGTTGACCGCGAAGCCGGTGGCCCGGTCGACGCCCGCCTCGATCAGGCGCGGCGTCAGCGCGCCGACGGTGTGCCAGCCGGGGTGACCGGCGTCGAGATAGACCTTGACGCCCTGCAGGCGCTCCAAGGCGCCCACGGCGTACCGCAGTTCGGCGTACCGCGCCTCGGTCCGCGTGCCGGCGGCGTCGTCCCGGCCGCAGTCGGAGGGCAGCAGCGCGACCCCGTCGGGTTCGAGCACCACCAGCGCGCGGTGGGGGCCGATGCCGCGGGCGACGGCGTCGATCCAGGCGCGGTACTCGGCGGTGGTGCCGGCGCCGCCGCCGGAGTAGCCGGAGCAGTCGCGGCCGGGGATCTGGTACAGGACGAAGACCGGCACCGTGCCCTGGCGCGCGGCGGTGCGGACGACCGTCCGCGCCTCCGCCTCGGTGTCCTCGGGGCCCTCGTCCCCGAGCCAGACGGCGTGCGGGGTGCGGATCAGCGCCAGCAGCCCGGCCGCCTCCTCCGTATCGCCGCGCGCGAGCAGGTCGCGGTAGTGGGCGTGCGCCTGGGGCGAGCCCTCGGGCGCGTGGAAGCGTACGGGCTCGCGCGAGCCCGCCGCCGCGCCGAGGGAGGCGAGAGCGAGGGCGAGGCCGAGGGCGGTGACGAGACTGCGGCGCATGAACCGTCCTTCGACGTGCCGGGGAAGGGTTGCGCTGATCTTTCCGCCCGGCAGCCCCGGCCACGCCCGGCGAGAGCCGCGGTCACCCGTCCGTACGACTCACGGGTTCGGCACGTCGTCGGGGTCGTCGTACAGGTCGGGCGCGAACCGGCGCAGGGCGTCGCGCAGGAGCGCCCCGTCGAGCATGCGGGGCTGCCGGACGAGCGGACGGTAGATCCACAGCCCGCCGCCGTTGCGCGCGGCCGTCTTGTGCCTGGTGCGCCAGGTCTGCGCCGGCTCCCTGCCGGGGCGGAACCAGACCGCGACGGCGGCGGGGTCCGCCTTCCCCGGGTTCTCCCGCTCGACGGCGATGCGCTCCAGCGACTCCCAGCGGACGGAGTACTCGACGGGACCGGGAGGCACCTGGGGCTCCCGCCAGTGGCGGAAGGCGATCCCCTCCGCGTCGATCGTGATCGTGTCGGACTTGCTCAGGGCGCCGTGGAGCAGGCCGAAGAGCCAGAGAAGGAGCCCGCCGAACACGCCCAGCACCCCGGTGCCGAGGACCGCGTTCCAGAACGGATTGGGGTCGCCGATCTCCACCGAGCCGATCTCCAGGACCGGTTCGCCCACCGTGAGCAGGCCGGCGACGAAGCCCAGGGCCGCGGCCCAGCCCGTTCCGGCCGTCGCGGCGTAGCCGCCGTACCTCGACGCGAGCATGCCGCGGCTCTGCGTCACGGTCACGGTGTCCTCCGGCCGCCGCACCACGGTCGTCCGCGGCACCGTCTCCCGCTGGGGCGCCCTGTCCGTCCGCCGGTCCTGTCGCTCCTCCCCCCGCTCCTCCCCGACCGTCGTGCGTTCCGACCGGGGCCGCCGTACGGGCCCCGACTGCGCGGCCAGCAGTTCCCGTGCCTCCTCGACGCCCGGGCGGGCGCTGGGCTCCTTCGCCAGCAGGGCGCTGATCAGCGGCTCCAGGCGACCGGCCCGTTCCATGGGCCGAGGCTGCTCCGTGAGGACGGCGGTGGGGTTCTCGGGGCGGAACGGCAGAACGCCCTCCACCGCCTCGTACAGCAGCACGCCCAGCGAGAAGAGGTCCGAGCGGCCGTCGCACTCCGCGCCCTGCCAGCGTTCCGGGGCCATGTAGCCCGGCGAGCCGATGACCAGGGTGGTGCGGGTGAGCCGGGGGTCGGTGCGGCCGAGCGCGATGCCGAAGTCGGCAAGCAGGACGGCCCCTTGGTCCGAGAGCAGGACGTTGCCGGGTTTGACGTCCCGGTGGACGACGCCCGCGCGGTGCGCGGCGTCCAGCGCCCCGAGCAGGGCCCCCGCGATGTCCGCGGCACGGTCGGGTGCCACCGGACCGTCGTGCTTCAGCCGGTCGGCCAGGGAGCGCCCGTCGACCCACTGCATGACGATCCAGGGGACCTTCCAGCGGCCCTCGTCGACCTCGACGACGTCGTACACGGTGACGATGTGCGGGTGGTCGCGGAGCCGGGCCGCGTGCCGGGCCTCCCGGGCGGCGCGGGCCAGCAGTTCGGCGCGGGCCTCGTCGGGCAGCGGGCCGTCCAGGCGCACCTGCTTGACCGCCACCTCCACGTCGAGCACCGGGTCGTGCGCCTGCCAGACCTGACCGAAACCTCCGGCGCCGAGCGGGCGGGTCAGGGTGTACCGGCCGCCGATCGCCGTGCCGGGCCGTGCCTCTGCCACGTTCGCTCCCCCAGTCCCGTACCGCCGCGGCGGATCAGCCGGTCACGGTGGTCAGGATAGGGACGCTCCCCTTGCCGCGGGCGGCTTTCACCGGACCGTCACGTACCGGCGGCCTTCAGGCACCGGTCGTGGGCCGGCCGGGCCGGTGGGGCGGCGGGAGCTTCAGGGGAAACCTCGTGGTGGAGGGGGGTGCGGGTGCCGGTGAGAGGGAGGCCGCTGCCGCCGCGGCGGTGGGCGACGATCTCCGCGCCGATGGACAGGGCGGTCTCCTCCGGGGTGCGGGCGCCCAGGTCGAGGCCGATCGGGGAGCGCAGCAGGGCGAGTTCGGGCTCGGTCACGCCGGCCTCGCGCAGCCGCCGCTCGCGGTCCGCGTGGGTGCGGCGGGAACCCATCGCGCCGACGTACGCGACGGGGAGCCGGAGGGCCCGTTCGAGGAGCGGGACGTCGAACCGGGGGTCGTGGGTGAGAACGCACAGCACCGTGCGGGCGTCCAGCCGGCCCGCGTCGGCCTCCGCCTCCAGGTAGCGGTGCGGCCAGGCCAGGACGACGTCGTGGGCGTCGGGGAAGCGGGCGGCGGTGGTGAAGACCGGCCGGGCGTCGCAGACGGTCACCTCGTAGCCGAGGAACCGGCCGACGCGGGCCAGCGCGGACGCGACGTCGACGGCGCCGAAGACGAGCAAGCGCGGCGCGGGGAGGGAGGACTCGACCAGCAGGGTCAGCGGGCGGCCGCAGCGGCCGCCGTCCTCGCCGAGCCGCACCGTGCCGGTGCGCCCGGCGTCGAGCAGCGCGCGGGCCTCGTCCGCGGCGGCCCGGTCCAGCGCGGGGCCCCCGCCGAGGCCGCCCTCGTACGAGCCGTCCGGCCGGACCAGCAGGGCGGCGCCCAGGAGCTCCGGCGGACCGTCGACGACGCGGGCCAGGGCCGCCGCCTCCCCCGCGGCGGCGGCGGCCAGCGCGGCGGGCAGGACCTCGCCGCGGACCGGGGTGACGAGGACCTCGATGCTGCCGCCGCAGGTCAGGCCGGCCGCGAAGGCGTCCTCGTCGCTGTGGCCGAACCGCTCGACGACGGTCCTGCCGTCCTCCAGCGCCTGCCGGCACAGCTCGTACACCGCGGCCTCCACGCACCCGCCGGAGACCGAGCCGATCGCCGCGCCGCCGTCGTCGACGGCGAGCGCGGCGCCCGGCGGCCGGGGCGCGCTCCCGTCGACCGCCACGACGGTGGCGACGGCGCACGCCCGGCCCTGCTCGACCCACCGGTGCAGCGCTTCGGCGACGTCCAGCATCTCGGCTCCTCCTCGCGGGTGACGTGGAGGGCGACGGTACGGGCTCAGCCGACGCCGAGCCAGCTCTCGATGGGGTGGATGGCGAAGTAGACCAGGAAGATCGCGGTCAGGCCCCACATGAAGGCCCCGACCTCCCGCGCCTTGCCCTGGGCGGTCTTGATCACGGCGTAGGAGATGACGCCGGCCGCGACACCGGTGGTGATCGTGTACGTGAACGGCATCAGCACGACGGTGAGGAAGACCGGGATGGCGACGGAGCGGTCGCCCCAGTCCACGTGCTTGGCGTTCTGCATCATCATCGCGCCGATGACGACCAGGGCCGCGGAGGCGACCTCGGCCGGGACGATCGCGGTGAGCGGGGTGAAGAAGAGGCAGAGGGCGAAGAAGCCGCCGGTGACCACCGAGGCGAGACCCGTACGGGCGCCTTCGCCGACGCCGGTCGCGGACTCGACGAAAACGGTCTGGCCGGAGGCGCCGCCGGCGCCGCCGAGGACGCCGCCCGCGCCGTCGATGAACAGGGCCTTGGACAGGCCGGGCATCCGGCCGCGGTCGTCGGCGAGCTTGGCCTCGGTGCCGACGCCCAGGATGGTGGCCATGGCGTCGAAGAAGCCGGCCAGGACCAGGGTGAAGACGATCATGGTGACCGTGATGTAGCCGACGTCGCCCCAGCCGCTGAACGACACCTGGCCGATCAGCGAGAAGTCCGGGGCGGAGACGGCGCTGCCGTGCAGCTCGGGGGCGCCGGCGAACCAGGAGCCGGGGCCCTTGCCCGGAATGTCGGCGACCGCGTTGACGACGACGGCGACGACGGTGCCGACGACGATGCCGATGAGGATGGCGCCGGGCACGTTGCGGGCCTGCAGCGCGAAGATCAGCAGGAGCGTGACGGCGAAGAGCAGGACCGGCCAGCCCTGGAGCTCGCCGAGCGGGCCGAGGACCACCGGGCCGCCGCCGGGGGACGGGTTCTCGTGCACGAAGCCGGCCTTCACGAAGCCGATGATGGCGATGAAGAGGCCGATGCCGATGGTGATGCCGTGCTTCAGGGCCAGCGGGATGGCGTTCATGATCATCTCGCGCAGACCGGAGACGACCAGCAGACAGATCACCGCGCCGTAGGCCACGGACATGCCCATGGCCTGGGGCCAGGTCATCAGCGGGACGACCTGGGAGGCCATCACGCCGGAGACGCTCAGGCCGGCCGCGAGGGCGAGCGGGACCTTGCCCCAGAAGCCCATGAGCAGCGTGGTCGCGGCGGCGCAGAGCGCGGTCGCGGTGATCAGCGCGGGCTGGCTGAGGACGTTGCCGTCCACGTCCTTGCCGCCGAGGATCAGGGGGTTGAGCAGGAGGATGTACGCCATCGCCATGAAGGTGGTGATGCCGCCGCGCACCTCCGTTCCGACGGTGGATCCTCTTTCGGAGATGTGAAAGTACCGGTCGAGCCAAGAACGGCCGGCGGGAACGTTCGAGCCGGAGCCCGCGTCCTCCGCGGCGGTCTTGGGCTCCACAGACGACTGGGTCATGGGGCCTACTCCCAAGGTTCACAGGGGCACCCGCGCGAGGCGGGATTTGGGATATGTGACTGGCTGCACGACCCGGGGGACGGCCCGAGACGAACGGAGTGAATCGGTACTGCACTGCTGCGGCGGGGTCTCCGCCGAGGCTGGTCCTGCGGGGGCCTACGGGGCGCCGGTGAGCGCCTCGGCGCGGACCGGCGTCCTGTCGGGCTCCCGTCCCGGCGCGTCCCGGAACGCCGCGAGGGCGGCCGGGGCGGACGACGGGGTTCCACCGGTGCCGCGCGTGCCGTGGAGCGCGTGCGGACCGGCGGGTTCGAGCACGTCGGCCGGGGCGGCCCGCGTCTCGAGGATCATGGGGAGGGGGTGGTCCGTGAGGGCCGGGGGCATGAGGACGGCCTCGCCGGCGTCCTGGGCCGGGACCGCGCCGAAGCCCGAGGCGGAGAGCGTCCGCTCCCGGCTCATGGGGCGGGGGAAGTCCATGGCGGCCCTTCTTGGTGCAAGTGGCGGGGGGTGTGGGCGTCCGGTGGGGAAGGCCGGGCTCCACGTCGTTCCACGTGGCTGTTCACGTGCCGTTCATGTGGCGTGTGGCCTAGTACACAAGCCGGGATCGCCCGGGTGCAGTCACCGAAACCATGAAGGAGTTGGCTGGTCTCCCGTCTCGTCTTGTAGATTCGAACGAAAGGCGGCGTCACGGTCACCTCACTGTTTCCCTCCGGAAACACGAGTACCCGCCCACCGCCGAGTACCAGACACCTTTGAGACCACTGACGAAGAGAACGGCGGCGACGAGATGCGGCTGCGCGCACTGCTGGAGACCGACGCGCTGGGGCTGCGGCTGCTGGGCGGCGAGGACGAGCTCGACCGCACGGTCCGTGGCGTGATGACGACGGACCTGAAGGATCCCAGCCGGTACCTCTCCGGCGGCGAGCTGGTGCTCACCGGCCTGGCCTGGTTCCGGGAGCCGGAGGACGCCGAGCCGTTCGTCCGGATCCTTGCGGCCGCGGGGGTGGCCGGGCTCGCGGTGGGCGAGGCGGAGCTCGGCGACATCCCGGACGATCTGGTGCAGGCGTGTTTGCGCCACCGGCTGCCGCTGTTCGCAGTTCACGAATCCGTTGCATTCGCGACTATCACCGAGCACGTTGTTCGACAGGTCTCCGGCGAGCGAGCGGGCGACCTGGCGGCCGTCGTGGACCGGCACCGGCGGCTGATGACCTCCGGTCCGGCGGGGGGCGGACCGGAGGCGGTTCTGGACCTTCTGGGCTCCGACCTGGACCTTCGCGCCTGGGTCCTGTCCCCCACGGGCCGCCGGATCGCCGGGGCGAGCGACGCGCTGGACGCCCCGCTCGCCGCCACGCTGGCCGGGGAGCACCTGGCCGCCACCCGCACCGGGCGGCGCGGTCCGCACCGGGTCGCCGTGGGCGGAACCACATATTCGTTGTTTCCGATCCGAAACACCGGGCGTACGGCGGCTCCCGCCTCCCGTGACGTCCGCGAGACGGTGCTGTCCGACTGGCTGCTGGCCGTCGAGGCGGACGCCGGCGACTGGCCGGCGGCCCGGCTCGACCTGCTGCAGGGCGTCACCCAGCTGATCGCGGTCGAGCGCGACCGGCGCGACGCGGCGCGCACCGTACGGCGCCGGCTGGCGCAGGAGGTCCTGGAGCTGGTGCAGACCGGCGCCGCGCCGGCGGAGATCGCCGCGCGCCTGCGGGTCGCCGCGCCGGTGCTGCTGCCGGGCCTCGGCACCGCGCCGCACTGGCAGGTCGTCGTGGCCCGCGTGGAGTGGGACCACGACGGCGGCACGGGCCCGGCGGTCGAGGCCGGCCCGGTCGCGCAGGCGCTCCTGGAGGAGATCCTCGTCGACCCGGCGACGGCCGGCGCGGACTCCGCCGACCGGATCGCCGTCGCGCACACCGGCGACGAGGCCATCGCCCTCGTACCGCTGCCGGCGGTGCCGCTGCCGGACAGCGAGGACGAGTCGCCCGCGCAGACCGGCCTGCACGCGGACGCGCTCCTCGCGGCCGTCCGGGGGCCGCTGTCCGCGGGCCTCGCCGACGACGGCCGGCTGACGCTGGGCGTCTCCGCGGCCGTCCACTCCGCGGAGGGCCTGCGCGGCGCCCTGGAGGAGGCCCGCCACGCCCGGCGCGTCGCCGCGGCCCGCCCGGGCCGGGTCTGCGCGGCCGGCCACCACGAACTGGCCTCGCACGTCCTGCTGCTGCCCTTCGTCCCCGACGACGTGCGCCGCGCCTTCACCGCCCGCCTGCTGGACCCCCTGCGCGACTACGACCGCCGCCACCGCGCCGAACTCATTCCCACCCTGGAGGCGTTCCTCGACTGCGACGGCTCCTGGACCCGCTGCGCGACGCGCCTCCACCTGCACGTCAACACCCTGCGCTACCGCGTCGGCCGCATCGAACAGCTCACCGGCCGCGACCTCTCCCGCCTGGAGGACAAGCTCGACTTCTTCCTGGCGCTGCGGATGTCGTAGGGCCGGGGGCCGGGACGGGTTTCGGTCGAATGTCAGTGCCCGTCCCTAGAGTCGCGGGCATGGCGACTCTTCCCAACCCGCTTCCCCTGCTGGCCTCCGACCCGAGCGGCCGCGCCGCCGGTCTCCGGCTCCCGCCGGGGCGGCTGGTCGACATGACCCTCGACGGCCCGTGGCACGAACCGCTGCTGTGGTACGCCGACACGCCCGCCGGGCCCGGGAGTTGGTCGAAGCTGGGCGGGCCGGCCGCCCGGGCGGGGCTGCTGCCCGTGCTCGTGGATGCGGCCGGCGCCCACGGCGGGCCCGAGCACTGGGAGTTGATACCGGGCGAGGTGTCGTACCCGGGGGATCACGACCCGGAGACGGTCCTCGCCGAGTGCTGGGAGGCGTGCGCCGACGAGGGTGAGGAGTGGCTCGGTCTGTGCGCGGGCCGGCCCGCCGCCGGGGCGGAGACCGGTGCACGGGCCGCCGGGACCGCCGAGGCGCTGGCCGCCGAGTGCCCCGCCTGGTTCAAGGACCCGCGTCTCGCGCTCGTTCCGGCACGCCGGAGCGCCGACGTCCCCGCCGCCATCGGCTGGGCGGGCCCGTTGAACCATGAGAACGACGTGGCACGCCTGTGCGCGGTGCTGCGCTCCTGGGAGGACCGCTTCGGGATACGCGTCGTCGGTCTCGGCTTCGACGTCCTGGTCGTGTCCGTGGCCGCCCCGCCCGTCAGCCTCCCCGAGGCCGAGGAACTCGCGGCCGAGCACTTCGCCTTCTGCCCGGACAACGTCTGGCAGCGCGGCCCCGGCACGCTCGAGGCCTACGCCCGGGGGCTCGTCGGCGAGCACGTCTGGACGTTCTGGTGGGACTGACCGCCGCGTCAGCCGTCGGAGCGGGCGCTGCGGGCGGCGCCCGCGGAGGCGGCCACGACGCAGAGGACCGCGAGCCACTGGGTGACGTTCAGGGACTCGTGGAGGACGACGAGGCCGATGAGGGCCGCCATCGCCGGTTCGAGGCTCATCAGGATGCCGAAGACGCGCGGCGGGATCCTGCGCAGGGCCTCCAGGTCCAGGGAGTAGGGGATCACCGACGACAGGAGCGCCACGCCGAGGCCCGCGAGCAGGACCCACGGCTGGAGCAGCGACATGCCGCTGTCTGCCACGCCGAACGGCACGGCCACCAGGGCCGCGACGGCCATGCCCAGGGCGAGGCCGTTGCCCTCGGTGGTGTGGCGGCCCAGGGCCGCGCCGACCAGGATGTACAGGCCCCAGAACACCCCCGCGCCGAGGGCGAACAGCAGGCCCACCGGGTCGAGTTCGCCGCGGCCCTCCATCAGCAGGACCACCCCGCCGCCCGCGAGCAGCGCCCAGAAGGCGTCCAGCCAGCGCCGCGACCCGGCCAGCGCCACGGCCAGCGGGCCGAGGAACTCGACGGTCACCGCGATGCCCAGCGGGATCCGTTCCAGCGCCAGGTAGAAGCACAGGTTCATCAGGCCGAGCGTCAGGCCGTAGCCGAGGACCACGGTCCAGGTGCGGCGGTTCATGCGCACCGACGGCCGCCACAGCAGCATCAGCACCGCCGCCGCGAAGAACAGCCGCAGCGCGACCGTCCCGAAGCTGCCCACCGCGCCGAACAGGTTCTTGGCCAGGGCCGCGCCCACCTGGACGCTGAGGATGCCGAGCAGCACCAGCGCCGTCGGCGGGATCGCCCCGAAGGTTCGTCCGGCCGCCGCGGCCAGGGATGTCCGGGGGGACGAGCCGTGTCCCGTCGTGTCGACGCTCATCGTGACCACGGGGCGATTGTCGACCGACGAGCGCCGTGGGGCACCTGATTTTCCGGCCGGCGAACGGGTCAGTCGAAGAGGGCGACCACTCCGACGACCCAGACCGCGAGGAACGCGAGCACCCCCACCACGCATCCGACGCCCGCCAGCACGGCCCCGACCGTCCACGGCTCGGAGGGCTCCTCGTACGGACCCTCCGGTTCGTCCCGGTAGGAGTCGGGGTCGTCCCAGTCGACGGGGTGCCCCAACTCCTCGGCGCAGGCGGTCCGCACCGCGACGAGCTGCCCCTCCGCGAAGGGGGTGGCGGCCAAAGCCTCGGGGCCGCGCCAGGCAAGGGCCTGCATCCGCCGCCCGGCGGAGGCGTACCGCCCCTCGAAGGCGGCGGTCTCGTCGGCGTCCCGGTCCTCCTCCAGGTACGTCCAGCGCCCGGCCTCGGCGGCGTCGCCGTAGAGCCGGTACACCTCCGCCAGCCGCCGGCGGAGCGTCAGGTCGTACGGGTAGGACGAGACGAGACCGCGCAGACGCCGGCGCGCGAGCGGAACCCGGCCGGCGGCCAGGTCCGCGTCGACTCGGGCAAGGGTCTCGGGCAGGGGCATGCGGCCATGATCGGACACCGCGCCGCACCACGTCGACCCGGTTCGCCGCCGAACAGGAACAAGATCGCACCGAGCGGTAATTCATGTTCGATTACCGGTAAACGGCGGGGGATTGTGAATTCATTCACCTAACCTCTTGGCCGGGCCCGCCCGTTCATGCTGAGATTCGATCTGACTCAACAGCTCAATGGCGCGCTCGGGGAGGGCAATGTGGCGGACACCGCCATGTCTGGTTCCGGTTCCGAATCAAGGGATGGCGCCGATCCGTCCCTCGCCCATGGCAAGGAGACGCCCGTGCAGACCGCCATTTGGCGACTGCGCTCCCGTGGCTGCTGGACCGACGCCGCGGCCCTGCTCCTCCCGCACACCGACGACCCGGCCGCGGCGCTGCAGCGTGCCGCGCTGCTGATCGAACGGTGCCTCTACACGGAGAAGGGCTGGGCCGAGGCCGAGGAGGCGCTGCGGGCGGCCGAGGCGGTGGCGCAGGACGACGAGGAGCGCGGGGCGGCCGCCTGCGAACGGGGTTATCTCGCGTACGCCTCCACGCTGCTGGGGGTCCGGGACCGCGCCGACGAGGCGCGCGCCGCGCTCGGCCGGGCGGCCGCGCTGATCGGGCCCTCGGCGCAGGGGCGACCGCTGCTGGACTTCCGGCGCGGGCTGGTCGCGCAGAACCTCGGCGACTCGCCGCAGGCGGCGCGGGCCGCGTACCGGCGGGCCCACGCGGGCGCGACGGCGCAGAACGACCCGCTGCTGCTGTCGTCGACCTGGCGTCACCTCGCCGGGCTCGCCCTGCACGAGGGCGAGTTGGCCGACGCCCGACACGGCTTCGCGGAGTCGCTGCGGATCCGGGAGGAGCTCGGCTACCTCGTGGGCACGGCGCCGGCGCTGGCGTCCCTCGCGGCCACCGAGACCGAGCCGGAGGCCGGGCGCCTGCGGGCGGAGGCGCGCCGGCTGTTCCAGCTCCTCGGTGGGGTGCCGACCTGGCTGGCGGGGCAGTTGGCCGCCAGCCCGGCGGCATGACGCCCGGGCCGGCCGCCGGCCCGCCGCCCGGGCGCGGCGTACCACCGTCGGGGCGCGGCGTACGTCCGTCGGGACGCGCCGCACGACGGTCCCGGCGCGGCGGGAAACGGCGGTAAAGGCATGGCCGGAACACGCCGAAAGGACGAGGACGTACCCGAGCCGGGCACTCCCTGGAGCGAGATCATTCCGGGGCTCTGGATGGGCGGCCACTTCTGGGACGACGGTTCCGGAATTCCCCGGCCGGCCGTCGCGAGGGGTGAATTCTCGCTGGTCGTGAGTCTGTTCACTCGTTCGGGTCATGGTCCGGACGACGGAGTGGATCATCTCGTCCTCGAAATCCCCGACAATCCGCTGACGTTCGAACAACTCGGGTCGGTACGGGACGCGGCCGCGCGCACGGCGGCCGCGGTCCGGGACGGCCGGCCGGTGCTCGTCCGCTGCTTCGCCGGCTACAACCGCGCCGGTCTCGTCACCGCCCAGGCGCTCGTCGACCTGGGGCTCGACGCCGAGGAGGCCGTCGCGCTGATCCGGCGGCGGCGGTCGCCGTGGGCGCTGCACAACGAGGTGTTCGTGCAGTACCTCGAGACCGGCCTCGACGTGGCACAGCTGCTGACGGGGCTCGAACCGCCGCGGTGACCCCGCCGGGGCCCGTGCCCGGGCTCAGGCTCCGGCCGCCGCGCGGAGCAGCAGCAACGACTCCTCGGTGGCGACGGCCGCCGTGCCGTCGGGCGTGAGCGCGAGGGCCCGTACCGGAGGTCCGGGGCGGAACGGCACCGGGCCGCCGCGGCGGTGCAGTTCGACGAGTCCGTCCGCCCAGGCGACCAGGAGCAGCGGGCCGTCCGGGCCGGGGGCGGCGGCCAGCGCGACGACCGCGCAGGCGCGTTCCGCGAGGGGGGCGGGGCGCGGCGTGCAGCCGGGCCGCCACGTACGGACCGCGCCGTCCGCGCCGCCGCTGCAGGCCAGCGGGGCGGGGCCGGCGACGTACGCCAGGGCGGTCACCCGGCCGGCGTGCAGGGCGGCCTGGTGCACTCCGTCGATGCCGAAGGCGTGCACGGACCCCATCCGGTCGCCGACCAGGACCGCCCCGTCGGCGGTGGTGAGGGCCGTCCCCGGGTGCCGGGCGAGCGTCTCGGCCACGGCGCGGGTGAGGCGGCCGCCGGGGCCCCGCTCGGTGCGCAGCCGGCCCCGCTCGTCCAGCAGGAGCAGGGTGCCGTCGTCGAGCGCGGCGAGGGAACGGGGGCGTCGTACGGAGGTGCCGACCGTCCCGGCGGCGGGGGTGGCGTCGGCGGCGTCCAGGACGTGCACGGCGCCGAGGTCGTCCGCGAGGAGGAGCCGCCCGTCGCCGTCCAGGGCCAGCGCGGCGGCCGGGCCGGGCCGGGCGGCGGTCAGCCGCCAGGGCTGCTCGCCGGACAGCGCGGTCAGCTCGGCCCGCAGGGCCGGGTCGGCGTCCTCGCCGAGCGCGGCGAGCAGCGCGAAGGCCCGTACGGGCGGGGGCACGTCGCGCACGACGGCCTGCCCGGCCCGCATCCAGGCCCGCCCCAGGCCGCCGCGCTCGGCGCCCTCGCGGTCGTAGGCCACGGTGACCCGCCGGGGGTCCGCCGCGCAGACGGCCCCGGCATCACCGAGCGCCGGCCCCCCGGCCTCCGCCCGCCGCGCGCCGGGCAGCCGGGACGCCTGCGCACCGTCCACCGGCAGGAGCGGAACGCGCCCGGACACGGCGTCCGGCTCCGAGGGCCCCGCGCCGCCCGCCGGGGACACCCCGGCGTCACGCCGCAGGGGCCCGGCGGACGGCGGCACCGGTCCGCGTGCGTCCCCGCCCGGCCCGGCACCCGCCTCGGGTACGGCTCCGTCCGGCCCGGCCGGTACGGGCACGGCGTCGCCCCGCACCGCGACGGCCGGCCCCGCCGGCGACGGAAGGTCGTCCGTCAGGGTCGTCAGGTCGTCGTCGTCCGGCCAGTGGGCGGCTTCCAGTTCCTCCAGGAGGATCGCGGGGCCCTGGGAGAGTCGGGGCGTCAGGGGGTCCGGGGACTCCACCAGCAGGCGCAGGCAGCCGAGGTCGGCCAGGGAGAGGATCAGCTCGGCGAGGGCCTTCGGGTCGTCGGCGTCCGCCAGGCCCGGCAGGGCCAGCGTGCGGCGCCGCCCGTCGCTCAGCAGGGCCGACAGCAGCTCCGCCGGGGTCCGCGCGGCCACGCCCAGCGTGTTGGCGAGCGACCAGACCGCACCGGGCAGACCGTGGCCCGCCAGGGACAGGACCGTCACACCGGGCAGCCTGGCCGGCGGCAGCTCGGGTACCAGACAGAGCCGCGGCGCGCGCGGGTCGGCGAGCCAGGCGCGCAGGAGAGCCTCGGGCACGTGGGCGTCAGCCTTCCGATCCGGTGAAGTGCTCCCGTACGAGGGACCGCACGACGGGAAGGTCCTGGGCGATCAGCGCGTCCAGCAGCGCGCTGTGCTCCGCCGCGTCCGCCACCAGGTCCGCGTGGCGGGCCACCGGGGCGCTGGTCAGGGGCCACTGGGAGCGGCGGTGCAGATCGTCGGCGACGGCCACCAGCTGGGCGTTGCCGGCGAGCGCCAGCACAGCGCGGTGGAAGGCGCGGTCGGCCTCCGCGTAGCGGGCGCGGTCGCCGCGCGCCGCCGCCGCGCCCGTCGCCTCGGCCAGGGGCCGCAGCTCGCGCCAGCGGTCGGCGGGGACGGTACGGGCCAGGTCCAGCATCACCGGGACCTCGATCAGCGCCCGCACCTCGGCCAGCTCCGCAAGCTCCCTCGGGGTGCGGACGGTGACCCGGAAGCCGCGGTTCGGGACGACCTCCACCGCGCCCTCCAGGGCCAGCTGCTGCATCGCCTCGCGGACCGGGGTGGCCGAGACGCCGAAGCGCTCGCCCAGCGCCGGAGCGGAGTACACCTCGCCGGGGACCAGCTCGCCGCCGACGAGCGCGGTGCGCAGGGCGTCGAGGATCTGTCCGCGCACGGAGTGGCGGCGCACCACCCGCGGGGGAGGCGGCTCGCTGTGGGTGTGCTCGCCGCGTACCGGCTCGCCCCGTACCTGCCCGCCGCCTGCCGGCTCGCCCGGCACCCGCTCCCCGCCCGTCCGCGGCCCGGGCACGCGGGGCTCCGTCGCCCCGCCGCCGTGCGCGGGCGCCCCGAAGGGGGCCTCGTCGAACGAGACGCCGCCGGAGGCCGCGTACGGCCGCTCCGCCGCACGCTCGCGCGCTCTGCCCTGCTCCACCCGGGTCCTCCTGCGGCCTCGTGCCGAGCCCGGCTCGCGATACCGGGTTCCCCTGTGCACCATAGGCGGACAAGCAGGGAGTTCAAACATCGAACGCATCGGGTAAGGTAAGGCTAACCTGCTAACGATCGCGATTCGGTGGTCCCTGAATGGCCGTCCCCGCTCTGCTTTCCGCCGCGCCCGCAGCCCCCGCCTCCCCCGTGGCGGCCGCCTACGCCCGGCTCACCGAGGTCTTCCCCGGACTGCGGATACAGGAGCTCGGACACGGCGAGGCCGCCCCGCGCGGCGCCGGCTGGGTCGGCGCCGACGAGCTCGCGGCCGGCGGACCCGCCCTCGACGCGTTCCTCGCCTGGGACGACGCGCAGGTGCTGCGCGACTACGGCGCGCAGGCCCGCCCCGACGTCGTCGCGAGCTTCGGTCTGCACCGGTACGCCTGGCCCGCCTGCCTCCTGGTCACGGTCCCCTGGTTCCTGCACCGCCGCGTCCCCCGCGTCCCCGTCGACGCCGTGGCGTTCCAGCGGGCCCGCGGCCGCATGGCGGTCCGGATCACCGACTTCGCCTGCCTGCCCGGCGACCCGGCCGCCGCCCTGCCCGGCGCACGGGTCGTCCCGGACGAGGAGGCCCTGCGGGCGGAGGTCCGCGAGGCCCTCGCCGAGCACTTCGCCCCGGTCCTGGAGGGCTTCGGGCCCCGGATGCGGCGCGGACGGCGGGCCCTGTGGGGCATGGCGACCGACGAGATCGTCGAGGGGCTCTGGTACATCGGGTCGCTGCTCGGCGAGGAGCCCCGGGCCATGGCGGAGCTGGAGCTGCTGCTGCCGGGCACGGCCAAGCCGTACGTCGGCTCCGCGGGCTTCCGCGAGCTGTCCGGGCCGGACGGGCGGGCGCTGCCGACCCGGGACCGGGCGAGCTGCTGCCTCTTCTACACGCTGCGCCCCGAGGACGCCTGCGTGACCTGCCCGCGCACCTGCGACGCGGAGCGGCTGCGCCGGCTCACGGCGGCGGCCTGAGCCCAGGGGACCGCGGCGGCCTGAGCCCGGCGGGGGCCGCGGAGCCGGCACCCGGCCCGCCGGGCCCCCGGCGGATCAGCGGCCGGTTTCCTGCCGCCCCTCTTTCATGCCACCCCTCCGGATGACATGAATCGAACACAACTTGGCACGCCTGCACGGCAGTTCGAGCAGATCGCACCTATTCGACCGGCTCGTCGCCCCGTTGGCGTGCTCTTGCTCCGAAAGCCTCTGAGGAGGCTCGGGCGTCGGCCAGTATGGGCCGCCGAAACGCCCTACGCGATGCAAGGGACACCGCATGAGACTGACCGACATATCGCTGGACTGGCTGCTTCCGGGCGGCGTGATGCTCGTCGGAGTCCTGACGGCGGTGGCGGTGCTCGCGCGCGGCAAGCGCGCCGGTGACCAGACCTCGGCCGACGACTCCTGGGAACGCAGCGAGGAGCGCCGCCGCCGCAAGGAGGCGATCTACGGCACCGCGTCCTATGTGCTGCTGTTCTGCTGCGCGGCCGTCGCCGCCGCGCTCTCGTTCCACGGACTCGTCGGCTTCGGCCGGCAGAACCTCAACCTCTCCGGCGGCTGGGAGTACCTCGTCCCGTTCGGCCTCGACGGCGCGGCGATGTTCTGCTCGGTGCTCGCGGTCCGCGAGGCCAGCCACGGCGACGCCGCCCTCGGCTCCCGGCTCCTCGTCTGGACCTTCGCCGGCGCGGCCGCCTGGTTCAACTGGGTGCACGCCCCGCGGGGCCTCGGCCACGACGGCGCCCCGCAGTTCTTCGCCGGCATGTCGCTGTCCGCGGCGGTCCTGTTCGACCGGGCGCTCAAGCAGACCCGCCGGGCGGCGCTGCGCGAACAGGGCCTCGTACCCCGGCCGCTGCCGCAGATCCGCATCGTCCGCTGGCTGCGGGCCCCCCGGGAGACCTTCGCCGCCTGGTCGCTGATGCTCCTGGAGGGCGTCCGCACCCTGGACGAGGCGGTCGACGAGGTGCGCGAGGACCGACGCGAGAAGCAGCAGAACCGGATGCGCCGGCGCGAGCAGCAGAAGCTGGACCGGGCCCGGCTCCGCGCCCTCAGCGGCCACCACCGGGCGTTCGGGCTCGGCCGCGGCGGCCGTCAGGTCGAGATGCCGCCGCTGGCGGCCGGAACGGCCTCCGCGGCCACGGGCGTCGGCCCGTCGGTCGCGGAGCCCGCCATAGCCGACCCCGGACAGCTGCCGCTTCGCCCCCGTCCCTCCCTGCAGGCCGTGAAGGGCACTGACGTCCGGGGCGCGGATGCCCGGACGGTGGACCTCACCGCCGAGGACGACACCCAGACGCTGCCCCGGCTCGACTCCCTGGAGCGCAAGCTCAAGGACCTGGAGCAGCAGTTCGGCTGAGCCCGTTCCTCCCGGACTCGCCGGCCCGGCACGCTCAGGCGGCCGCGCCGGCGAGTTCGAACCAGACCACCTTGCCGGGCCCCGTGGCCTTGATGCCCCAGGCGTCGGCCAGGGCCTCGACCAGGACCAGGCCGCGGCCGTGCGTGGCCTCGTGGACCAGCGGGCCGTCCGCCGGCGCCGCCGCCCCGTGCGCACCGCCGTCGGCGTGGGGTGCGTGCGGCACGTACGGCTCCGGCAGTTCGGGCACGAAGTCCCGGACCTCCACCCGCAGGGTGTCCCGGGTGCCGGGGACGACGGTGGCGGTCACCACCGCTCCCCGGTCGGTATGGATCAGCGCATTGGTCACCAGTTCACTGGTCAGCAGCTCCGCGACGTCACTCGCGCCGGGCTCGCCCCAGTGCCGCAGCATCGCCCGCAGCGCGTGTCTCACCTCCGGTATCGCCGCGAGTTCGGCGCCGCCCACCTTTCTGCGCAGTTGAGTCGGTCGTCCTGCCTCCCCGTTCATAACCCCCACCCACACGTCGGAACGACCCTTCCCCTCGAACACGCTCACGGGGATGCATGCCCCACCGGAACGCCCGCATTCCTGCCGAACCGTCGGTGAACGGAAGCATCGGGCATGGTCACGCGTGCGCCCCCGGCGCGGAACGCGGGGGCGCGGGGCGCGGACGCGCCGTCGGACGGCGGTCGCCTCGACGGCTAGGGGCAGCTGTTGCGGATGTCGCCGGGGTCGGTGGTGCAGGTGTCGAAGCCGAAGCCGCCGTAGGCGGCGTCGTTGGAGGCGACGCTGTCGCGGGTGTCGAGGGTGTCGTTGCCGGCGTCGCCGTTGAGGCGGTCGTTGCCGCTCTGGCCGATCAGGCGGTCGTTGCCGCTGCCGCCGTTGACGAGGTCGTTGCCGGGTCCGGCGTAGACGGTGTCGCTGCCGCCGCCGGCGTTGACGGTGTCGCTGCCGCTGAGGGCGCAGATGACGTCGTTGCCGGCGGTGCCGTTGATCGTCTCGAAGGAGCTGGTGCCGACGATCGTGCAGCCCCGGGCGTTGTTGACGGTGGTGGCGAAGACCCTGCTGTCGTTGGCGGTGTTGGGGTCGTCCTGGTCGACCGCGCCGATCGCCGCGCCGTCCCACAGGGTGCCGGTGGCGCGGGGCTCGACCCGCAGCGTGAAGCTCGCGGACGCGCCCGGCGCGATGGTGCCCAGCGGGCAGGTGGCGGTGGTCGCGGTCAGCGTGCACGCGCCGCCCTGGCTCGGCGTGGCCGAGATCATGGTGCCCGAGCCGCCGGTGATGCTGTCGGACACCGACACACCCGTCGCCGTGGTCGTCGTGCTCGTGTTCGTCACCGTGATCGTGTACACGGCCTGGTCACCGAGACTGACCGTCGTCGAACCGGTCTTGTTCACCGACAGATCCACGGTGACCGGCGGCTCGACGCCGCCACCGCCGAGGTAGCGCGCCAGGAAGGTGTCGGCGGGGTTCTCGATGTGGCCGGAGGCGACGATCCTGCCGTCCGGCTGGAGGGCCACGGCAACGCCCACGTCCGAGGGCCCGACGTCCGTCGTCACCCGGCCGTCGCCGCCGAAGTCCGGGTCCAGACTGCCGCCGGTGTTGTACCTGGCCATCGCGAGATCGTCGTTGTACGCGCCGGAGACGACGATCCGGCCGTCGGACTGGAGCACCACGTCCGCGGCGTAGCCGCTCGCCGGCCCGAAGGAGGTGGTCAGCCTGCCGTCGCCGTCGAAGGAGGGGTCCGGTGCGCCGGCGGCGGTGAGCCGCGCCATCGCGAAGGTCGTGCCGAGGACGTTGCCGGTGGCGACGATCCTGCCGTCCGGCTGCAGGGCGAGGGCAGCGGCACCGCTGCTGTCGGCGTCGAAGGAGACGGTCGCCCTGCCGTCACCGCTGAAGCTCGCGTCCGGAGTGCCGTTCTCGAGGTAGCGGGCGAACGCCATGGCGCCGGAACTGGAGCCCCCGGCCACGATCCTGCCGTCGGTCTGCACGGCCAGGTCGTAAATGCCACCCTGGAAGACGTTCGTCACTCTGCCGTCGTCGTCGAACGTGGTGTCCAGGGCACCGTCGACGGTGTAACGCACCATGAGGCGCCGAGGTCGCTGACGCCTCCGGCGACGATCTTGCCGTCGGGCTGCAGGGCCACCGCGGTGGCTCGCGCACTTCCGGTGGGGTCGTTGACGCCTGTCGTCACGATCCCGCCGTTGCCGAAGCTCGTGTCCGGCGTGCCATCGGCGTTGTAGCGCACCACGCCGAACAGGTACCGGCCGAATTCCGGGTACGTCGTCCCGGCAGCGACGATCTTGCCGTCCGGCTGCAGCGCGAGGGCCGCGGCCGTGTCGTCCCAGAAACCGCCGATGTCGGTGAGAACGATGCCGTCGCCCCCGCCGAACGTGGAGTCGAGGCTCCCGTCGGCGTCGTACCGCGTCAGCAGGAAGTCGCCGAGTTCCTCGGCGCTGTTGTACCTGTGGCCCAGCGTCAGGATCTTGCCGTCGGGCTGGACGGCCACATCGGCGCTCCGCTCGTATCCCCCGGCATCCGTGACGACCTTCCCGTCGCCGCTGAACTCGGGATCGAGATCGCCCGGAGCGGCCGTCGCCGCTGCGGCGAGGCTCAGAACGAGCGCGAGGGCCGTCGCGGCCGTCGCACCGAGGCGCGCCGCGCGGCGCCAGGGAGAAGAAGGGGGCATGTGCGTCCGCTCCGTGTGTGGGGATGCTCAGGCCCCGCACCCTCGCGGCAGGCCGCGGCGCGCCCCGGGAGCGGCGTGGCGCGTGCACCCTGTCGGACGCCTGGTTCCACTCTCCGGGACGAGCGCGCGGCCACTCCCCCGGCCCTACGGCCGGGGTACGTTGCGGAGGTTGGAGCGGGCCAGCTGGAGCATGCGGCCGACGCCGCCGTCCAGGACGATCTTGCCGGCGGAGAGCGCGAAGCCGGAGACCATCTCGGCCTTGATCTTCGGCGGGATGGAGAGCGCGTTCGGGTCGGTCACCACGTCGACCAGCGCCGGGCCGCGATGCTTGAAGGCGTCCTTCAGCGCGCCGGCGAGCTGCTTGGGCTTCTCGACCCGTACGCCGAAGGCGCCGCACGCGCGGGCGACGGCGGCGAAGTCGGGGTTGTCGTTGGTCGTCCCGTACGACGGGAGGCCGGAGACCAGCATCTCCAACTCGACCATGCCGAGCGAGGAGTTGTTGAAGAGCACCACCTTCACCGGCAGGTCGTACTGGACGAGCGTGAGGAAGTCGCCCATCAGCATGGCGAACCCGCCGTCGCCGGACATCGAGACGACCTGCCGCCGCCGGTCGGTGAACTGGGCGCCGATCGCCTGCGGCAGCGCGTTGGCCATGGAGCCGTGGCTGAACGAGCCGATGATGCGGCGCCGCCCGTTGGGCGAGAGGTAGCGCGCCGCCCAGACGTTGCACATGCCGGTGTCGACGGTGAACACCGCGTCGTCGTCGGCGAGTTCGTCCAGGACGGAGGCGACGTACTCGGGGTGGATCGGCACGTGCTTCTCGACCTTGCGGGTGTACGCCTTGACCACCGTCTCCAGGGCGTCGGCGTGCTTCTTCAGCATCCGGTCGAGGAACCGCCGGTCGGTCTTGGCCCGCACCCGCGGGATCAGACAGCGCAGCGTCTCGCGGACGTCGCCCCACACCGCCAGGTCCAGCTGCGAGCGGCGGCCGAGGTGCTCGGGCCGCACGTCCACCTGGACGATCTTCACGTCGTCGGGCAGGAACGCGTTGTACGGGAAGTCGGTGCCGAGCAGGATCAGGAGCTCGCACTCGTGGGTGGCCTCGTAGGCGGCGCCGTAGCCGAGGAGCCCGCTCATGCCCACGTCGAAGGGGTTGTCGTACTGGATCCATTCCTTGCCGCGCAGGGCGTGGCCGACCGGGGACTTGATGCGCTCGGCGAACTGCATCACCTCGGCGTGCGCGCCGGCGGTGCCGCTGCCGCAGAAGAGGGTCACCCGATCGGCGGAGTCGATCAGCCGGACCAGGGCGTCGATCTCGGCGTCGCCGGGGCGGACGGTGGGGCGGGTGGTGACCAGCGCGGTCTCGACGGACTTCTCGGGGGCCTGCTGGGAGGCGATGTCCCCGGGCAGCGCGACGACGCCGACCCCGCCCCGCCCGACCGCGTGCTGGATCGCGGTGTGCAGAACGCGCGGCATCTGGGCCGGGTTGGAGATCAGCTCGCAGTAGTGGCTGCACTCGCGGAACAGCTGGTCGGGGTGCGTCTCCTGGAAGTACGAGAGGCCGATCTCGCTCGACGGGATCTGCGAGGCCAGCGCGAGCACCGGGGCCATGGAGCGGTGGGCGTCGTACAGGCCGTTGATCAGGTGCAGGTTGCCGGGGCCGCAGGAGCCGGCGCAGGCGGCGACCCTGCCGGTGATCTGCGCCTCCGCGCCGGCCGCGAACGCGGCGGCCTCCTCGTGCCGGACCTGGACCCAGTCGATGCCGCGGTGCCGGCGGACGGCGTCGACGACCGGGTTGAGGCTGTCGCCGACCACCCCGTACAGCCGTTGGACCCCGGCGCGCACGAGGATGTCGACGAACTGTTCTGCGACGTTCTGTCTGGCCATGGATCCATCAACCCATGGACCGCGGGATCGCGCCTGTGCGGTTACGCCTCCCAGACCGCGACGCCGGTGCGGTCGTCCGCGTAGCCCTTCACGCGGAGCTGGGTGTCCGCGAGGAAGGCCGCGAGGCCCGGCGGCTCCCGGTCGGCCCAGCGGGCGGCGAGTTCGGCGGCGAGCGCCGGCTCGCCTCGGAGCGGCTCCGCGAAGCCGTTCGAGGCCAGCAGGAGGATGTCGCCGGGGCGGGCGACGGAGGCGCGGAACCGAAACGGTTCGGCGGGCGGGGGCAGGGGGTCCTCGACGTACGGGCCGGGTGGCGTGACGATGCCGAGGTCCACGGTGAGCCCCTCGGCTCCGGGCTCCTCCTGCGGTGCCGCTGCCTCTCGCGGAGAGGGGTTCGGTACGGGCTTCGGCGAGCCGAAGCCGACCACCGGCGCGCCGGTCAGCGCGGCGGGCTCCGGGATCAGCGGCTCTATGTCCTGCCACGCGCCGTCGCGCAGCCGGAACAGGCCGCCCTGACCGATGCCGAAGAACACCCGGGTCCGGCACTCCGGATCGGCGGAGAGCAGCAGGCAGCGCAGGGTGGCGGTGTACTCCTCGGGCGCCAGGCCGTGTTCGGCGGCGCGGTTGCGCAGCCGGCCGTAGGTGCGGTCGGTGAGCCGGTGGAGTCCGGACTTGAGGTCGCCGCGCCGGCCCGCCCGGATGTCCTCGGAGAGCCGGGCGTGGCTGCGGCCGACGGCCTCGCCGATCCAGCGGCAGGCGTCGGCGGCGGCGAGGTGCGCCGACTCGGCGGCGCGGGCGCCTCCGGCGACGGCGACGAGCACGAGCGCGGCCTCGTCGTGCCCGAACCGCGCGGTGAGCAGCGCGTCGCGGCGGGGCTCGCCGCGGTAGCGGGCGGAGTCGCCGCGGACGGAGGCGGCGCGCAGGGTGCAGGCGCCGTAACGGGCTCCGTCCAGCACCGTGTCGGGGACGAGTTCGCCCAGCTCGCCCGGGCGGGCTGGCGGCAGCGCGGTGGGCTCGGGCTCGTACGTGGGCGGCCGGTCCCCGACGTGGCCGGTACGCGGCCGGGGGACGGCGGTGGTCCCCGCCTCGACGGCCGGGGCCGGCGGTACCGGTGGGGCGGGCGGTGCGGGAGGCACGGGGGGCGCAGGGGGGCGGGAGGGGAAGGTGCGCGGGGTCCGCGCCCCGTCGAGCGGCGCCTCCCACGGCGCCCGGCCGGGCGGCGCCGGCGGAGGTGACGGGGGCGTCGACGGCGCCGAGGCGGCGGGGGCCACGGGGAGTCCGGCCCCGAGCCCCGCCTCGGGCGGGGCGGCGTCCGCCGACGGGGCCTCAGGAGGCGGCTCGGTGCCGGCCGTCGGTGGTGCCGCCGGCGGCGGGGGCACCACGGCCCCGGCCGGGGTGGACGGAGGCGGGGGCGACGCGGGCGCGGCGGGCGCGGGTTCGCGCTGCGGCGGTGCCGGTACGCGGAGCGTGCGCGTCGGGTCGTCGGCGGAAGGCGCGTGAGGGGGCCGGTGGTTCTCCCCGTCCGTCGCGCCCTTCGCGTCTTTCGCGTCTTTCGCGTCTTTCGCGTCCGTCGGCCCCGAAGGTCCCGCCGTGTCCGCCCCAGCCGCCGCGTCCGTCGCACCCGCCGGCCCCACCGCGCCCGCCGGTCCCGTCGCTCTCGTCGCCGAGGCGAAGCGGTCGTCCAGGCTGTCGCCCGACGTCGTCGGGGCCGTGTCCGGCGCCGCGTCGTCGTAGAGCTTGTCCCACCAGTTGTCCCCCTGCTGAGTCATGCCCTTATTGTCCACCGCGAGAGGCATGCGAAAACGGGACATCCGGAAAAAGTGGTCCGCCGGGCGGCCCCACCCCCCACGGGAAGGTCGCCCGGCGGACCGGCGTGATCAGCGCACGTCGTAAGCGCGGACCACGGTCTGGGTGACGGAGTTGCCTTCGGCGTCCGTCAGTTCGGATGTGAGGGTGACCTGCTTGCCGGACGCTCCCGCGTGGTTCACGGTCGCGGTCCAGACGCCGTCCTGCCGGGCGACCGGCGCGACCGTCCAGGTGGCGCCGCCGTCGTAGGAGTACGAGAGCTTCGCCGAGGTGAGCGCGCCGGGCGTGTGGCCCGCGTGACCGGTCACGGTCAGGCCGATGTGCTGACCGTCGGTCGCGGCAAGGGTCTTGAGTCCGTCCTCCGGAAGGTCGTACCGGGGGAAGAGGACCGGGATGCCTTGAGAGTAGACGCTCTCGTCCGCCTTGGAGGTGAATTTCCAGGAGGAGTTGACGGAAGTCGAGCGGTGCCAGACCTTGCTGCCGAGTTTCGTGACGTTCTGTTCGAGCGTGTACTCGGCGCTCTCGGACGGGACTTCGAAGACCCCGAACGGCCAGGCGGACTCGCCGATCAGTTCGCCGTCCTTGCGCAGGCGCAGGTTGCCGACGTCGCCGAAGGAACCGGGCTCGCCGTGGTGGGTGTTGTCGCCCCACATGGCGTCGGCGAAGCCGATGAGGTCGCCCTGGCGCTCGGCGACGAGCACCGGCTTCCCGGCCGCGTCGCGCGGGGCGGTGGGGGCGATCACGCCGTCGTACCAGTTCTCGGTGCGCCGCTCGCCGGCCTCGTACGCGCGCGGGGTGCCGATCATGAACTCGCCGAACGGGAAGCTGGAGCAGAGCATCTTGTCCCAGACGGTGTCCCCGGCCGTGTAGTACTCGGTGCGGACGCCGGGCGCGGGGGCCGACTCCAGGCCGGCGAAGGAGGCCGAGGCGCCGCTCGGGCGCCGGGCCGTGCCGAAGTCCAGGAAGTCGTTGGCGACGCCCATGGCGGTGTACGTGGACCGGGTGCTGCCCAGGGCCGTGTCTCGGACCCGGTACTCCGTGTCGTCACGGATCGCCCCGGACTCCGGGAACGCCAGCTGGTGGACGTACGGGCTCTTCGCCGTGGCCTTCCACGCGAGGGTGACCTCGCCGGCGGAGAGCTTGCCCAGCAGCGTCGCGGCCTCGGCGGACTCCACCGCGAGGACGGGGAGTCCGGCGGTGCCGAAGCCGGCGTTCGGGTACCAGCGGCCGGGGGCCGCGCGGTGGCCGAGGACGGCGATCGCGCCGGCGGCCTTGGCGTTGCGGGCGACGGTGCCGGAGAACGGCTCGCCGTCGGGGAAGCGCACCAGGGCGATCCGGCCCTTGACCTGGGCGGCCGCCAGTTCGGCCGGGGTTCCGGCGCCCGCGTCGACGAGGCGAGCCGTGCCGGTGCCGTCGAGGTTGTCGGAGCCGGTGGAGCCGGTGACGGGGTGCAGGGCGAGGCCGTCGGCGGTCGTGAGCGCGGAGATCTGCGGGGCGGCGGTGCGCCAGTAGCTGCCGAACTCGAAGTCGCCGTCGCGCGCCTCTCCTTCGACGGAGGCGTAGTGGCCGCGGACCGTACGGCCGGCGGCGACGGTGCCGGCGTGCAGCCAGGTGTCGTCCCAGGACCGGGCGAACCCGAGGGTGGCGGCGCGCACTTCGGACGGGCGGTCGGTGCGCACGCTGAGCCGGTGGGCCCTGCGGGCGTCGAGGACGACGACGGTGTCCTTCGTGAGCCGCAGTTCGGGGCGGGCGAGGTAGCTCAGCGAGTCGTCGAGCGTGGCGCCGGGCCCGGGGTCGCGGGTGGTGACGAAGGAGGAGAGGAAGTAGCTGCCGGGGCGGAGCCGGTAGACCTGGTCGGCGGCGCCCTCGTTGAAGCGGCGCTCCCCGGTGGCGGTGTCGGTGCCGATGACGTCGAGGGACGACGCGCCGTCGGCGGGCCTGCCCTGACGGTCGATCAGCTTCACGCGCAGGGTGACGGTCTCGGGCTCGACGTACAGCGAGAAGGGCGTGGAGACGTGGACGCCGCCGGGGCCGGTGGCGACGACGCGGCCGGTGACGTCGCCGTACTGGGCGCGGTCGAGCCGGGCGGCGGGGTCGAGCCGGAGCGGGACCTCGACGGTGGCGCCGGCCGGGACGGTGACGGTGTCCTGTGCGAGCCGGGCGACGGGGGACCGGACGGCGGAGCCGTCGTTGCCGGTGACCCGCTGGACGGCGAGGCTCAGGGTGACGGGCTCGTCGGAGGTGTTGGTGTACGGCACGGCGGCCGTGGTCCGGTCGGCGCTGTTCTGCGGCCAGGGGAAGGCACCGCCCTGGACGGCGGGCGCGCCGAGGACGGTCTGGCCGATCGCGGCCCGGACGTCGAGCCGGCCGCCGCCGGTCTCGCGGGCGTCGCCGGGGACGCCGCTGTCGGCGGAGGAGACGAGCGCGGCCTTGATCTGCCGGGCGGTCCAGTCGGGGTGGCGCTGCTTGAGGATCGCGGCGGCGCCGGCGACGTGCGGGGTGGCCATCGACGTGCCGGACATGCCCTGGTACGCGTACACGCCCCGGCCGCCGGCCGCCGCGGCGGAGATCCCGACGCCGGGGGCGGCGATCTCGGGCTTGAGGGTGCGGCTCAGGGTCGTCGGGCCGCGGCTGGAGAAGTACGCGGTGGAGTCGTCGCGGTCGGTGGCGCCGACGGTGAGGACGCCGGGCGCGCAGCCGGGCGAGGAGACCGTGTTGAGCGAGGGGCCGGTGTTGCCGGCGGCGACGACGAACAGCGTGCCCTCGTTCCGGGCGAGTTCCTCGGCGGCGACGCTCATGGGGTCGGTGCAGTCGGTCTCGGACGGGCTGCCGAGGCTCATGGAGACGACGTCGGCGCCTTGGGCGACGGCCCATTCCATGCCGGCGATGATCCAGGAGGTGGCGCCGGAGCCGTGGTCGTCGAGGACCTTGCCGTTGAGGAGTTCGGCGCCGGGCGCGACGCCCTTCTTCCTGCCGCCGCTCGCGGCGCCCGAGCCGCCGACGGTGGAGATCGTGTGGGTGCCGTGGCCCTGGCGGTCGTCGGCGCTGTCGGAGTCGGTGAAGTTCCGGGCGGCGACGACGCGGCCCTTGAGGTCGGGGTGCTCGGCGTCGGCGCCGGTGTCGAGGACGGCGACCTTGGTGCCGGTGCCGTCGTAGCCGGCGGCCCACGCCTCGGGGGCGTGGACCTGCCGCGTGGAGCGTTCCAGGGTGGCGTGGACCTTGCGGTCGAGCCAGAGCTTCTTCAGGCCGGAGGCGCCGCGGGCGGCCGGGGCCTCGACATCCTTCCAGAAGGCGCCGGCCTGCTTCTTGTCGGCGGCGAGGGCGACGCCGCGGACCGCCTTGAGGACCTTGCCGCGCTGCGCGCCGCGCGGGGCGGCGGGCACGGAGCGGGCGACGTCGGAGCCGTACACGGCGATCAGCGGCAGGCTGGGGGTGGCGGTGTCGTCGTAGCCCTGCCGGATCAGGCCGGTGACGTTGAAGAGTTCGTGGTCGACGCGGCCTCCGGCGAGGGCGGCGGTGGCGTCCTCCGGGTACACGTAGAGGTCCGTGCCGGAGCGGCGGGTCTGCACGAGCGGCGTGCTGCCGTCCTCGCGGGGCAGGGCCGTGGCGGCGGGGTTGCCGTCGGTGTCGTGGGTGACCAGGATCCGGTCGCCGGTGACGAGGGTGACGGTGGCGGACCTCTCCCCCGGCCCGGCGGCTCGGGTGCCGACCGGCGGGCGCTTCCCGGCCGGGTCGTCCTGCGGCGTGGCCGCCGTGGACGGCGCGACCGCGGTGACGGCCAGGACGGCAGCGGAGGCCGCTCCCAGTGCCGTACGCGATATCGGACGCATCGCTCTCCCCAGATGAATCCGGGCATGCGCCACCTAAGCGGAGCGAACCCGGAGGCTGTTGGTGCTGCGGTGGCGCCACATTGGCAGAGGAGCGGGTGGTGCAGCGATGATGAGCCGAGGCGGGAATGCGCCGTGGCCGATTCCCGCCAGGAGCGTGTGAGAACCTGCAGGTCCGCTGAGGGGTGGGGCAGCTGTGCTGGGAGCGATAGGTCTCGACGAACGCCAGGAGTCCGCGTATCGGGCGCTGGTCGCGCTGGGGGCGGCCGAGGTCGCCGATCTCGCCCATCATCTGGCTCTTCCGGAACGGGAGACCGAGCGGGCGCTGCGCCGTCTCGAGGCGCAGGGTCTGGCCGCGCAGTCGACGGCGCGGACCGGCCGCTGGGTGGCTGCCCCTCCGGGGGTGGCGCTGGGCGCGCTGCTGACGCAGCAGCGGCACGAGCTGGAGCAGGCGGAGCTGGCGGCGGCGCTGCTCGCGGAGGAGTACCGGGCGGAGGCCACGGAGCCGGCGGTGCACGACCTGGTGGAGGTCGTGACCGGGCGCAGTGCCGTGGCGCATCGTTTCCTCCAGCTGCAGCTGGGGGCGACGGAGGAGGTCTGCGCGCTGGTCACCGGCAAGCCGATCGCGGTGACCGACGTGGAGAACGACGCCGAGGAGCGGGCGGCCTCCAGGGGCGTGGCGTACCGGGTGGTCCTGGAGCGCGAGGTGCTGACGGCGCCCTCGGGCTTGGGCGAGCTGACGGCGGCGCTGGGCCGCGAGGAGCAGATCCGGGTGGTGGACAAGGTGCCGACCAAGCTGGTGGTGGCGGACCGGACGCTCGCGATGGTGCCGCTGACCGGCCGGGGCGCCGAGCCGGCGGCCCTGGTCGTGCACGCCAGCGGGCTCCTGGAGTCGCTGATGGGGCTGTTCGAGTCGGTGTGGCGCGACGCGCTGCCGCTGCGGCTCGGGGCGGGCGCGCAGGTGACGGAGGACGAGACGCCGGGCCCGGACGCGACGGACCTGGAGGTGCTGTCGCTGCTGCTCGCCGGGATGACGGACGCGAGCGTGGCCAAGCAGCTGGACCTGGGGCTGCGGACGGTGCAGCGGCGCGTGAAGGGCCTGATGGAGCTGACCGGGGTGACGACCCGGCTCCAGCTGGGCTGGCACGCGTACGAGAAGGGCTGGGTCGCCCGCCGCTGAGCTGGGGCCTGTCGCCGGAGGCCCGGGCCGGGCCGCGGTGCGGCCCCGGCGCCGGACGCCCGAGCCGGGCCGTCGGCGGAGCCCGGCGCCGGACGCCCGCCCCTGGCAGACGGCGCAGCCGGGGCTCCGGACGCCCGGGTCGGGCAGTCGGCGTAGTCCGGCCTCCGGACGCCCGGGTCGGGCCGTCGGCGTAGTCCGGGAGCGGCCGTCGGGTCAGGGCCCGGACAGGCCGGTCGGCGCACCCCGGGAGCGGCCGTCGGCACAGGGCCGGGACAGGCCGGGCGGCGCAGCCCGCGACCGGCCGGGCGGCGCACCCCGCGAGCGGCCGACGCGCGCGGTCCCAGCGCCGTCCGCCTTACCCCGGACCGGCCTCCCCCGCCCCCGCGACCCGACCGTGCCGCAGCCCGCGCACGGGCCCGTCGGCGCAGCCCGTTCGGACGGGCTGACCTGCACGGACGGGGGAAGTCGGTCAGGCTGGGCAGATGGGTGTGTGGCAGCTCCTGCTGATCGGGTTGGTCATGCTGCTCGGCCTGGTCGGGGTGCTGACGCCCGGCGTGCCGGGGCCTTGGCTGGTGTGGGCGGCCACGCTCTGGTGGTCGCTGCACGAGCAGACCAAGCTCGCCTGGATCCTGCTGGTGGGCTCGACCGCGCTGCTGCTCGTCACGCAGGTGATCGTCTGGCAGCTGCCCCCGCGCCGGATCCGGGGCCTGGGGATCACCCGGCGGATGGTCGCCTTCGCCGGGGTGGGGGCGCTGCTCGGCTTCTTCCTCGTTCCGGTGATCGGGGCGATCCCGGGTTTCGTCGGCGGTGTCTATCTGACGGAGCGGCGACGGCTCGGCGGCCACGGCCAGGCCCGCGCGTCGACCCGCCGGCTGATGCGGGCGGTGGGCACGAGCGTGCTGGTGGAGCTGTTCGCCTGTCTGCTGATCGTCGGCGCATGGCTGGGTGCGGTGATCCGGGGCTGAGCGCCCCGGACCGGGAACACGGTCCGGGGCGGCGACGGCTCCGGGAGCGGCGCCGGATCCGAAGCAACGCCGGATCCGGCTCGGCGTCAGCGGGGCAGGTCGATCTGGTACTTCATGAACCCGGTGTCCCGGGCGACCTTGTCGTACAGCCGGCGGGCCGTGGTGTTCGAGGTCTTGGTGTTCCAGTAGACCCGGTTGCAGCCGCGGTCCTCGGCCCACCGCGCCACGGCGTCGATCAGCGCGCCGCCCACGCCCCGGCCGCGGACGTCCGGCTCGGTGTACAGGTCCTGGAGGTAGCAGACGTCGGGGCCCGAGGTGCTCGGGTGCACGAAGAAGTGCGTGATGCCGACGAGCCGTCCGTCGAGGCGGGCGCCGAGCGCGTGCATGCGGGTGTCGTCCTGGAACTCCCGCCAGGCCCTGTCGTACATCTCCTGGCCCTCGGTCCGGCCGTAGAAGTCGATGTACGCGCGGAAGAGCGTCTCCCACGCCTCGCGGTCGGCGGGCCCGAGCCTGTCAGTCGTGATCATGGGGTCATTGTGCAGGTCCGGCCGCCAGATATCGAACGGCATACGAACGCCAGGGCCGCCAGGACTCCGGCGCCCCCGCGGGCGCGACGTCCGGGTCGCCCAGGGCCCGCGTGCGGATCGCGGCCGCCGCCCCGGGAGTGACGCCGTCGACGGCGAGCAGCGCCCGCTCGGCCTCGTCGCGGTCCGCGCCCGGGTCGAGCCGTACGGACCCGGCGGCGAGCGCGACGGCCAGCGCCCCGGCGACGGGGTGACCGGTGAGCGCGGCGGGCTCGGGGAACAGATGGGTGAGCCCGCCGCAGGGTGTGTCCAGTGCGGTGCCGTACGCGGCGACCAGGCGGGCCGCCTCGCCGGGGCCGAGCAGCGCGCGGAGCGCGTACTCCTCCGGTTCGGCCGCGCCCGGCGAGCGGACGCCGGGGCGGGCGGCGACCAGCGGAGCGAGCGCCGGGTCCGCGGAGAGCCGCTCCGCGACCGCGTACGGGTCGGCGTCCAGGTCGAACAGGCGGCGCAGCCGCTGCACGGCCGTGGTGAGGTCGCGCAGGTCGGCGACGTGGATCCGGGCGTCGAGCCAGCCCCCGCCGGACGTCTCGTCGACGGCGGCGACGCCCCAGCCGTACGGCAGGCGCAGGGTGCGGCGATACGTGCGGGCCCCGGGCGGCCCGGTGACCTCCTCGACGCCCGGCAGCGCCTCGGCGGCGAGCAGGTCGAACACCTCGCGGGCCGCGTACGGGCCCCGGTGCGCGAGCCGCAGGGGAACGCCGGCGACGGTCGCGACGCGCGTGGCGGCGGGGGTGTGGTGCGGTCCGGGCCGGGTGGCGGCCGCCGTGTGCCCCGGGCGGGTGGCGACGGCCGTGCGCCCGGGGCGCGTGGCGGCGGTACGGCCGGTACGGGCGCGGGTGCTCCGGGCGGTGCCGGTGCCGGACTCGGCGCGCAGGGCGCTGGGGGTGCGGGCGTAGATGCGGCGGATGGTGTCGTTGAACTGGCGGATGCTGGCGAAACCGGCGGCGAAGGCGATGTCGGTGACCGGCAGTTCCGTGGTCTGCAGCAGCAGCCGGGCGGTGTGCGCGCGCTGGGCGCGGGCCAGGGCGATCGGCCCCGCGCCGAGCTCGGCGGTGAGCTGGCGCTGCACCTGCCGGGCGCTGTAGCCGAGCCGGACCGCGAGGCCGGGCACGCCCTCGCGGTCGACGACACCGTCGCCGATGAGCCGCATGGCGCGGCCGACGACGTCGGCGCGGACGTTCCACTCGGCCGAGCCGGGCACGGCGTCCGGCCGGCACCGCCGGCAGGCCCGGAACCCGTGGCCCTGCGCGGCGGCGGCGGTCAGGAAGAACCGCACGTTGGCGCGTTTGGGGGTGACGGCGGGGCAGCTGGGGCGGCAGTAGATTCCGGTGGTCTCCACCGCGAAGAAGAACGCGCCGTCGAACCGGGCGTCCCGGCTGCTGACCGCCTCGTACCGGCTGTCGTCGCCGCTGTCGTACCTGTTCTCGTCGTCCCTCACACCCCCAGTGTGGGCGACGGGGCACGGGACGACTCGCGGTTTTCGGACACCGCGTTCGCCGCCCCGTCCCCGTGCCTCGCGCTGCTTCCCCGCGCGTTACCGGGCCCGGCCGCCGCGCTTGGCGGCCATCGCGGCCCGGCCCTCGGCGCCGCGCCGCTTCCACTCCTTCAGCATCTCGGAGCGGACCCGGGCGTCGGTCTTGGCGACGATGCGCTGGTTCTCCCGGAGCAGCTTGCGGTAGCTCTCCAGGCGGCGCACCGACAGCGAGCCGTCCTCGATGGCCGCGGTGACGGCGCAGCCGGGCTCCGACTCGTGGGCGCAGTCGTGGAAGCGGCAGTCCGCGGCCAGTTCCTCGATCTCCGCGAAGACCTGGCCGACGCCGGTCTCGGCGTCCCACAGGCCGACGCCGCGCAGCCCGGGGGTGTCGATCAGGGCGCCGCCGCCGGGCATCAGGAGCAGGTTGCGGGTCGTGGTGGTGTGCCGGCCCTTGCCGTCGACGTCGCGGGCGGCCTGCACCTCCATGCTGTCCTCGCCGGTCAGGGTGTTGGCGAGGGTCGACTTGCCGGCGCCGGAGACGCCGAGCAGCACGCTGGTGCCGCCGCCGACGATCGCCCGGAGGGTGTCGACGCCCTCCCCGGTCTGCGAGCTGAGCGGCAGCACGTCGACGCCCGGGGCGACCTGCTGCACGTCCTCGACGAGGTGGGACAGGGTGACCGGGTCGGGGACCAGGTCGGCCTTGCTGAGCACGACCAGCGGCGCCGCGCCGGACTCCCACGCGAGGGCGAGGAAGCGCTCGATCCGGCCGAGGTCGAGTTCGACCGCGAGCGAGACGGTGATGATCGCGTGGTCGACGTTGGCGGCGAGGACCTGCCCCTCGGAGCGCTGGGACGAGGTGGAGCGGGCGAACGTGGTCCGGCGCGGCAGGTAGGCGCGGACGTAGCGGGGGGTGCCGGCGGTCTCGACGGCGGCCCAGTCGCCGGTGCAGATCACCCGCAGCGGGTCGTGCGGGGTGACGAAGGCGGTGTCGGCGCGGACGAGCCCGTCCTCGGTGACGATGTCGCACTGGCCCCGGTCGACGCGGACGACCCGGCCGGGGACGAGCCCTTCGGCCGCGTACGGGGCGAAGGCGGCCTGCCAGTCCTCGTCCCAGCCGTACGGGGCGAGCAGAGAGCCGGAAGCGGAGGAGGAAGAGGAAGAAGAGGCGGATGAAGCGTGGAGAGACAAGGGGAACCCTTCACAGGGGTGGCCCCGGCGGCGCGCTCCGTACGGAACGCGCGGAAGAAGAAGAGAAAGGTCAGCCGGAGGCCACGGAGGTGGAGTGGACGGTCTTCTGGGGGCGGGCAACGCCCTGCGCGACGACAGCCATCGGTCACACCTCCTGGTTCGCTTCACCGGCCGCGGCGGCCGGCGGCCGCTGCGGGAACGAGGCGTACGTTACCTCCGCCCTCGGACGCCCCGCCAACTCTTTTTCGGACGGGGCCGAAGCCGGTGCGTGCCCGACGTCGGAGCGGACCGGAGCCGGAGCGGGATCCCGAGCCGGAGCCGCCTACCCGTACCCCGGCGGAGTGAAACGTTCCGACCTCCGATAGGTTGCGCGCGGCAGGCGCTCAGGCGCGCGAGGTACGACGACACGACACAAGGGGTGGGGCCGCATGAAGCGGCGTCGGGTGTGGGGCACGGCGGCAGCCGTGGTCGCCGGCATCTCGGGAGTCCTGGTCTTCCAGGGCATGACCGGGAACGCGGACGGAACGTACGACGGCAAGGCGCAGGGCCCTGTCGAGACGAAGAACAGCACGGTGGCGCTGAAGACCGCCGACGGCGGCCGCAGCGCCTCGCTGGCGCAGCAGGACACCGAGCCCTTCAGCATGCTCGGCGTGACCTGGGCCGACCCGGACGCCCGGATGCCGGGCAAGGTCGAGGCGCGGGCGCGCAGCGCCGAGTCGGGCGACTGGTCCCGCTGGATCGAGCTGGACGACCACGGCACCCCGGACCCGACGGCCGAGCGGGGCGGCACCGAGCCGGCCTGGTTCGGCGCGTCCGACGGCGTCGAGGTGCGCGTGGTGGCGAGCGGGAAGGCGACCGCCGTCCTGCCGTCCGACCTGCGGCTGACGCTGGTCGACCCGGGCAAGGGCGGCGGGAAGACGCAGGCGATGGCGCCGGCCGGGTTCGCGGCCGAGGAGAGCGGGACCCCCACCCCGCCCGCTTCCGAGCCGAGCACCGAGAGCCCCGCGCCCGAGCCGTCGGCTCCCGAGGCGAGCCCGACCACCGAGGAGCCGCCGCCGGCGCAGTCCACGGAGCCCGCGCCGCCGGTGCCGAGCACCAGCGCCCCGGAGACGGCCTCCCCGTCCGCCTCGGCCCCCACCACCCCGGCCCCGACGCCCACGGCGACCGGTCCGACGGCCCCGCCGTCGACGGCGGCCCGGCCGGCGATCACCTCGCGGGCCGGCTGGGGCGCGGACGAGAGCCTGAGCCCGGAGGCGCCCACGTACCTGCCGGGCGGGAAGGTCAAGGCGGTCGCCCTGCACCACACGGCGGCCAGCAACGACTACACCTGCGCCGACTCGGCGGCGATCGTGCGCGGCATCTACGCGTACCACGTGAAGCCGGTGTCCCAGGGCGGCAACGGCTGGAAGGACATCGGCTACCACTTCCTCGTCGACAAGTGCGGCACGATCTTCGAGGGCCGCAAGGGCGGCGTGGACATGCCGGTGGTCGGCGCGCACACGTACGGCTTCAACAGCGAGACCACCAGCATCTCGATGATCGGTGACTACCGGACCACGGCGCTGACGAAGTCCCAGCTGATCTCGGCCGCGCGGATCTCCGCGTGGAAGCTCGGCCAGTACGGCGTGGACCCGGCCGGCACGACGACGCTGACCGCCGGCGCGGCGGGCGGCAACTACTTCGGCAAGACCTGGGCGCAGGGCGCGCAGCTGCCCTTCTCCACGATCTTCGGCCACCGGGACGGCTTCAACAGCGAGTGCCCCGGCGGCACCGCGTACGGCCAGCTGTCCACCATCCGTTCCTGGGCCGCGGGCCCGGTGGCGGGGCTGCGCGTGACCTCGGTGACGGGCGCGACGCTGTCCGGCGGCACGTACTACACGCGCGGTCCGGTGACCGTCGCCTGGACGTCGACCACCCCGTCGGCGTTCATCCTGCGGCACGAGGTGCTGGTCGACGGCAACGTGGCGGCCACGGCCTCCGGTTCGGCGACGTCCGCCGCGGTCACGGTCCCGGCGGGCAGCCACTCGATCGCGGTGCGCGCGGTGCACTCGTCCCGCAAGACGACGGCCACGCCGGCGCTGACGGCGGTCGGCGACACCACCGCCCCGGTCTTCTCCACCACCCCGCGGGTCTACCTGCGCACCGGCACGGTGAGCGCCACCGCCGCGCCGCTGAACCTGGTGTGGAAGGCGACGGACGCCGCCGCGCTGCGGGACGTCCGGCTGACGACGCCGGTGGCCAAGGTGTACGGCCCGACGGTGACCACCGCGCCGCACTCGGCGAAGCCGGGCGTCACCACGACGTGGACGCTCAACGCGTACGACCAGGCGGGCAACCGGACCACCGCGTCGGTGGGCTCGACGCCGATGATCCTGCAGGAGACCTCCGCGGTCCGCTCCGGCACCTGGACGGCGAAGTCGTCGACGAGCTACCTGGGCGGCAAGTCGCTGTCCAGCGGCACCAAGGGCGCCTCGCTGACCTGGACGTTCACCGGCCGCTCGGTCTCGTGGGTGGTGTCGCGGGCGTCCAACTCGGGCCAGGCGTACGTGTACGTGGACGGGGTCAAGGTCGCGACGGTCGACCTGCGGTCCTCGACGGCGCTGTACCGGAACGCGATCTGGACCCGCAGCTGGTCCTCGGCGGCCAAGCACACGGTGAAGATCGTGGTGGTCGGCACCTCCGGCCGGCCGACGGTCACCACCGACGGTCTCGTCTACCTGCGCTGAACAGACGCGCCAGGACGGCGCCGGCTCCCACCCCTCGCGGGTGCGGAGCCGGCGCCGTTCCGCGTCCGAGGGCGAGTCTCAGCCGGGTGACGAAGGGCTCGGTCCAGCGGGCGGCCAGCGGGCCGACCAGCACCATGAGCAGCACGTAGGCAGTGGCGAGGGGCCCGATCCGCGGCTCGGTGGCGGCGGCGAGGCCGGCGATGACCACGGAGAACTCGCCGCGGGCGACCAGCGCCCCGCCGGCCCGCAGCCGGCCGCGCGAGCCGACGCCGGCCCTCCGGGCCGCGTACCAGCCGGTGGCGACCTTGGTGACCAGAGTGACGACGGCGAGCAGCGTCGCGACGCCGAGGACGGGCGGGATGGCGCCGGGGTCGGTGGACAGGCCGAAGAAGACGAAGAAGACCGCGGCGAACAGATCCCGCAGCGGGGTGAGCAGCCGGTGCGCGCCCTCGGCGACCTCGCCGGAGAGCGCGATGCCGACGAGGAAGGCGCCGACGGCGGCGGAGACCTGGAGCCGCTGGGCGATCCCGGCGACCAGGACGGTCAGGCCGAGGACGACGAGCAGCAGCAGCTCGGGGTTGTCGGAGGAGACGGCGCGGCTGAGGTGGTGGCCGTGGCGGACGGCGAAGTACAGCACGATGCCGACGGTGCCGAGGGCGATGAGGAGGGCGAGGCTGCCGCCGGCCAGGCCCACGCCGGCGACCAGGGCCGTGAGCAGCGGCAGGTACAGGGCCATGGACAGGTCCTCGAGGACGAGGACGCCGAGCACGGCGGGGGTCTCCCGGTTGCCGAGCCGGCCGAGGTCGGTGAGCACCTTGGCGACGACGCCGGAGGACGAGATCCAGGTGACGCCGGCGAGCGCGACGGCGCCGACGGGCCCCCAGCCGAGCAGGACGCCGGCGACCGCGCCGGGGGCGGCGTTGAGGACGAAGTCGACGAGCCCGGAGGGGTACTGGGTGCGCAGGCTGCCGACGAGTTCGGAGGCGGAGTACTCCAGGCCCAGGGTCATCAGCAGCAGGATGACGCCGATCTCCGCGCCGACGGCGACGAACTCCTCGCTGGCGTCGAGCGGCAGCAGGCCGCCCTTGCCGAAGGCGAGTCCGGCGAGCAGGTAGAGGGGGATGGGCGAGAGTCCGATGCGGGCGGCGAGGCGTCCGATGAGCCCGAGGGTGAGGAGCAGCGAACCCAGTTCGAGGAGCAGGGCGGTCGTGTCGTGCACGTCACCCTCCGCCGATGATCGCGGCGAGCGCGTCGACGCCGTCTCGGGTGCCGACGGCGACGAGGGTGTCCCCGAGGGCGAGCCGGAAGTCGGGGCCGGGGGACGGGTGGACGCTGGTGCGGCGCAGCACGGCGACGACGGACGCGCCGGTGCGGCTGCGGGCGCGGGTGTCACCGAGGGGCCGGCCGGCGTACGGGGAGCGGGAGCCGACCGGGATGTGCTCGGTGACGAGGTCGAGCCCGTCGGTCTCGATGCCTTCCAGGCGGGCCGGGTCGATCAAGTGGGCGAGCGCGGTGGCCTCTTCCGGGTCGAGCGCGACGGACTCGCAGGAGTCCGGGTCGTCGTGCCGGTAGACCCCGATGAACCGCCGTCCGTCGTGGTGCACGACGACGGACAGGTGCCCGCCGGACTCGGTGGTCACGTCGTACTGGGTGCCGACGCCGGGGAGCGGGATGCGACGGGTGCCCATGACGGTCGCCCCTCTGGGAACAGCGGCCGGTGCGGCAGCGCCTCGACCGGGAAGATATCCGGACGTTCCACCGCAAAAACGACGCTCTCACGGTACCACCGGCCGTGCGTCCGGGCCCGCGGCGGAGGCCGCCCGGGGCGCGGCGGGGGCGGGGCCGGCGGGTCCGATTCGTTCAAGACCCGGCCGCGGGCGGCTCCTAGCGTGAGGGGCATGAACGCACCTCGACTCGATGTCATCGGACTGGTCGTGGCCGACATGGCCGCGTCGCTCGCCTTCTACCGCCGGCTCGGGCTCGGCCTCCCGGCCGGGGCCGAGGACGCCCCGCACGTGGAGGCCGTGCTGCCGGGGGGCCTGCGGATCGCCTGGGACACGGAGGAGGTCGTACGGTCGTACGACCCCGAGTGGACTCGCCCGCGCGGCGGGGACCGGATGGGCCCGGCCTTCCGCTGCGACTCCCCCGGCCACGTCGACGCGGTGTACGAGGACCTGGTCGCCGCCGGGTACCGGGGGCACCTGAAGCCCTGGGACGCCTTCTGGGGGCAGCGCTACGCCGTGGTGCTGGATCCGGACGGCTGCGGGGTCAGCCTCTTCGCGGACGCCGCGTAGGCGCTCAGCGTGGTGCCGGCCAGGGCCCGCGCCTCGCGCGCGAGGTGGGCCTGGTCGGCGCAGCCCGTCGCCGCGGCGGCCTCCGCGAACGGGACGCCGGCGGCGACGAGCGCCAGGGCGCGCCGCAGCCGCAGGATGCGGGCGAGGGTCTTGGGCCCGTAGCCGAAGGCCGCGAGGGAGCGGCGGTGCAGCTGCCGCGCGCCGAGCCCCACGGCGTCTGCCGTGGCGGCCACCGGCCGGCCGGCCCGCAGCCCGGCGACCACGGCCCGCAGCAGCGGATCGGGGGCCGGCGCGCGGACCGCGAGGTCCAGGGCCAGCCGCTCCAGAGCGGCCGCCGGGTCCGGGGCCGCGGCGATCGGCTCGCCGAGCCGCCGGGCCTCCCGCGCGCCCCACAGGTCCGCGAGCTCCACCCGCCGGTCGCGCAGTTCGTGCGCGGGGACGCCGAGCAGCGCCGGCGCGTCGCCGGGCGCGAACCGCACCCCGGCCCAGGCCCCGCCGCCGGGCGGGTGCGGCCGGGTGTCGGGCCCGGCGACGAGCAGCCGGCCCTCGCTCCACAGCAGGTCCATGCACCCGTCGGGCAGCACCGGCCGCGCCTCGGCCGCCGGCCGCGCGCCCACCGTCCAGACCACGGCCCCGTCGAGCCGCGCCGCCCGCTCCGCGTACACGCCTCCAGCGTAGGGGCGGGAGCCCGTCGACCGCGCTCCCGGAAGTCCGTCAGTCGCGCTCCCAGCCGCTGTGGAGGCGGGACTTGACGTCGTCGGGGGGCAGGAAGCGGGACCAGCGCTCGGGGAACTCCGAGGGCATGTCCGGGTCGTCCTCGTCGACGTCGTCCGCCTCCGCGCGGGCGCGGGCCAGCAGTTCGGCGGCCTGGGCGGCGCGGGCGCGCTCGCTCGCCTCGCGGGCGGCCGCGGTGGCGACGGAGGGCCACACCCGGTCGATCGCCGCGTTCACCGCCGCGCCGACCAGCACCGCGAAGGCGGAGATGCCGATCCACAGCAGCACCGCGATCGGCGCGGCGAGCGAGCCGTAGATCGTCGGTCCCTCGACCTGGCTGGTCAGGTAGATCCGGAGCAGGAAGCTGCCGAACACCCACATCGCGAGGGCGACCAGCGCGCCGGGGATGTCCTCGATCCACGGCGAGCGGACCGGTACGGACACGTGGTACAGGGTCGTCAGGAAGGAGACGGACAGCAGGATGACGGCCGGCCAGTACAGCACGGCCACCACTTCCGTGCCCCACGGGATCAGCTCCACCACCCGGTCCGGGCCCACCACGGCGAGCGGCAGCACGACCGCGCCGATCAGCAGGGCGATGAGGTACAGCAGGAAGGCCAGGAGCCGGGTGGCGACGATCCCGCGGTGGCCGTCGAGCCCGTACATGACCGTGATCGTGTCGATGAAGACGTTCACGGCCCGCGAGCCGGACCACAGGGCGATCGCGAAGCCGATGGAGATCACGTCCGGCCGGCCGCCCCGGGTCACGTCCTCGAGGAGGGGTTTCGCGACGTCGTTGACGCCCCGGTCGGACAGCACCGTGCCGGAGGCGCGCAGGATGTTCTCCTGGATGGACGCGACGGTCGTGGTCTCGGTCCAGTCGTCGACGTAGCCCAGCAGGCCGAGCAGGCCCAGCATCAGCGGCGGCAGGGAGAGCAGGGTGAAGAACGCGGCCTCCGCCGCGAGACCGAGGATGCGGTACTCGATGCACGAGTTGACGGTGTCCTTCAGGAGCAGCCAGACCAGCTTCCGCTTCGAGACGTTGCGGTAGAGGACCCGGGCCCGGTGGAGTCGGCCCGGAGGCCGCTCGGGTGTTTCATTTGCTGCCTGCACCTCCTTACCGTATCGGCATGGCAGCCACCACCCACACAGTGACCAACCAGGCTCCGCCCCTGGTGGGATACGACGCGTTCACGTCCGACCGGGTGCTCGTCGAGGCCCTCGAACGCCATCTGGACCCCGAGCTCCTGCCGGGGGCGCGCGAGGAACTCGCCGCGCTCGGGGAGAGCGCGGGCTCGGCGCAGGCCCAGGAATGGGGTGTCCTCGCCAACGAGTACCCGCCGAAGCTGCGCACCCACGACCGGTACGGCCACCGGATCGACGAGGTGGAGTTCCACCCGGCCTGGCACCGTCTGCTCGGCAAGGGCGTGACGGCCGGGCTGACGAACGCCTGGGGCCGTCCGGGCGGTCATCTGCGGCGCGCCGCCGGGTTCCTGGTGTGGACCCAGGTGGAGGCCGGGCACGGCTGTCCGCTGTCGATGACGCACTCCGCGGTGCCGGCGCTGCGGACCGACCCGGAGCTGGCCGCCGAGTGGGAGCCGCTGCTGACCGCCGAGGTGTACGAGGAGGGCCTGCGGCCCGCCCCGGAGAAGGCCGGCGTGCTCTTCGGGATGGGCATGACGGAGAAGCAGGGCGGCAGCGACGTCCGGGCGAACACCACGCGGGCACGGCCGCTGGACGCCGAGGGCGAGTACCTGCTGACCGGTCACAAGTGGTTCTGCTCGGCGCCGATGTCGGACGGCTTCCTGGTCCTGGCGCAGGCGCCCGGCGGGCTGACCTGCTTCCTGGTGCCGCGGGTGCTGCCGGACGGCAGCAGGAACGCGTTCGCGATCCAGCGGCTGAAGGACAAGCTGGGCAACCGGTCGAACGCCTCGGCCGAGGTGGAGTTCGACGGCACGTGGGCGCGCCGGGTCGGCGAGGAGGGGCGCGGGGTGCGCACCATCATCGAGATGGTGGCGGCGACCCGGCTGGACTGCGTCCTGGGCTCGGCGGCCCAGATGCGGCAGGCGCTGACGCAGGCCGTGCACCACGCCTCGTACCGCAGCGCGTTCGGCGGGGTGCTGATCGAGAAGCCGCTGATGCGCAACGTGCTGGCGGACCTGGCGCTGGAGTCGGAGGCGGCGACGACGCTGGGGATGCGGCTGGCCGCGGCGTACGACGCGGACACCGACGCCGAGCGGGCGTTCCTGCGGCTGGCGGTGCCGGCGGCCAAGTACTGGGTGACCAAGCGCTGTACGCCGATGGTGGCGGAGGCGCTGGAGTGCCTGGGCGGCAACGGGTACGTGGAGGAGTCCGGGATGCCGCGGCTGCTGCGCGAGGCGCCGCTGAACTCGATCTGGGAGGGCTCGGGCAACGTCCAGGCGCTGGACGTGCTGCGGGCGCTGCAGAGGGAGCCGGAGGCGCTGAACGCGCTGCTGCAGGAGGTCGGCCTGGCGCGCGGGGCGGACCACCGGCTGGACGCCGCGATCAAGGGGCTGCTGACCGAACTGGCCGATCTGGACGGGATCGAGGCGCGGGCCCGACGCCTCGTGGAGCGGATGGCGCTGGTGCTGCAGGGCTCGCTGCTGGTCCGGTACGCGCCGCCGGAGGTGGCGGACGCGTTCTGCGGTTCGCGGCTCGGCGGGGACTGGGGGACGGCCTTCGGGACGCTCGCCCACTCGCTCGATCTGGCGAAGGTGGTGGAGCGGGCGCGGGTGGCCGTCTGAGCCCTCGGGGAACACGAAAGCCGAGGGTGGTGCTGCGCCGACACGGCACCACCCTCAGCTGGAACACCACCCTCACGCACCGGCGGCGGGTCCGCCAGGGTTGCAGACGGTTGCAGGATTGTCCGAACCGGCCCGCGTCGGGGAGGCCGGGGCGGCACGATGGGCGAGCACGCCCGCACCACTGCAGAACCGATACAGCACCACCGGTGCCTGGGGGATACCGATGAACGAATCCGCGCTGGACCTGCGCAGGCTGGCCGCCATGGACGCCGCTCAGGCGACCCGGCTGCTCCACCGGGTGCGGGAGGCGACCCTGGCCGGCCGACGGCCGCCGATCGCTCCGCGTCCGGTGATCGACGCCTCGTGGCGGCGGATGTCGCGCCTGGGCCTCGACCCGGACCAGAGCAGCGCGTCCGAGCTGCTGCGGCGGGACGAGCTGGAGGAGCGGCGGCGGACGACGGTGATCGGCGAGGTCATGCGGACGCTCAGCGCCGGTCTGAGCGGGATCGCCGACGCCTCGATGCAGATCATGGTGGTCACCGACGAGCACGGCCGGGTGCTGTGGCGCGAGGGCAATCTGTCGGTGCTTCGCAAGGCGCACGGGATCTGTCTGGAGGAGGGCGCGGCCTGGAGCGAGTCGTCCACCGGCACCAACGCGGTCGGCACGGCGCTCGCGGTCCGCAGGGCCGTCCAGGTCCATTCGGCCGAGCACTATCTGCAGACCCTGCACAACTGGACCTGCGCCGCCGCGCCCGTGCACGATCCGCGCGACCAGCGGCTGCTCGGCATCGTGGACGTGAGCGGTCCGGCGTCGAGCTTCCACCCGGCGACGCTGGCGCTGGTCGGCTCGGTGGCGCAGCTGGCCGAGGCGGAGCTGCGGGAGCGGCATCTGCGGTCGATCGAGCGGCTGCGCGCGGTGGCCGCGCCGATCCTGTGCCGGGTGGGCGGCCGGGCGATCGCGGTGGACGCGCACGGCTGGACGGCGGCGGTGACCGGGATGGCCCCGGTGGACCGGGTGGCGCTGCCGAAGTCGATCGGGGCGGGCCGGGTGTGGCTGCCGTCGCTGGGGATGTGCGCGGTGGAGCCGCTGCCGGGCGGCTGGCTGCTGCGGGCCGACGAGGACGCCCCGGCGGAGGCGGGGGCGGCGAGCCGGGTGGTGCTGGACCTGAGCCGGCCGCGCCGCTGGACGGTGGCGGTGTCCGGGGCGGCGGGCAGCTGGACGCAGGAGCTGAGCCCGCGCCACGCGGAGCTGCTGTGGGTGCTGGCGCGCAGCCCGCAGGGGCGGACGGCGGCGGAGCTGGCGGAGGACGTGTTCGGCGACCGGACGAGGACGGTGACGGTCCGGGCGGAGATGTCGCGGATCCGCCGCAACCTGGCGAGCGTGCTGGCGCACCGCCCGTACCGCTTCCGCGAGGAGGTCGAGGTCGACCTCCGCGTCCCGGCCGACCCCGGCGACCTCCTCCCCCACTCCGCGGCCCCGGCGGTCCGCGCCGCCCGCACCGCGCCCCCGGCCCCGGGGGCGTGAGCGGAAGCCCGTCCGCAATACGGACAGGATGCTCACGTACCGGATGGGTGAGCCGTCGGCGCCGGGGCCCGGGCCGCCCCGGCCTGGGCTTCGCGGGGTCCGCATGATGCGATGAGCGCATGAGCACCATCACTCTCACCACCTGGTCCCTCGAACAGACCTCCCCGGACGACCTGCGTCCCGCGACGCCGCCGGAGGGCGGGGACGTGACGATCGTGCGGGCGGAGCTGCCCTCGCCGGAGTTCAGCCGGTTCCTCTACACGGCGGTCGGCGGCGACATCCGCTGGAACGACCGGCTGCCGCTGACGTACAAGGAGTGGCAGAGCATCGTCGAGAAGCCGGGCGCGGAGCTCTGGGTGGCGTACGAGAAGGGGACGCCGGCCGGGTACGTGGAGCTGGACCCGCAGGACGACGGCGTGGTGGAGATCGTCTACTTCGGCCTGATCCCGGCGTTCCGAGGCCGCCGGATCGGCGGTCACCTGCTCAGCGAGGGCGTCCGGCGCGCCTGGGACCTGGCCGAGCGCTGGCCGGACCGGGAGCCGACCCGCCGGGTCTGGCTGCACACCTGCTCGCTGGACGGGCCGCACGCGATGGACAACTACCTGCGCCGGGGCTTCAGGCTGTTCGACACGAAGGTGGAAGAGGTCGAGGAGACCGAGACCCCCGGCCCCTGGCCCGGCGCGCACGCCTGAGCCGCCGCGGGGTCTCCCCCGGCGAACCGGCGCGGGGCATCCCCCGCGCCGCGGGCCCGCAGGAGGGCCCGACCGTGACCCAAACCACATTGTCTCGCGATGCGGGACGTTGATGTCCACATGATGGATGAAGCTGGACTGGGTCCAAAGTCCCGTGACACTCTGCGGTCATGTCTGGAACTGGAATTGCCTTGGTGAGTCGGCGGCACGTCGACCTCGGCCGCGTGTCCAGCGCCATCTGTCCGGTGCGCTGAGAGAACCAGCAACGCCGCGATTCCTTTTCTGCCCGACCCTGCTGCGCACCGTCGCGCCCTCCTCTGACGCCTGCCCGAAGGCGCAGGTCAGAGCCGCCCTCCTGCAGTCCCGAAGGACAAGACGCCATGGCCGCCACCCCGGAAAACCCCACCCCCGCCACGCCGCGCCGCAAGGTGAGCCGTCACCGTGGCGAGGGTCAGTGGGCCGTGGGGCACTTCACCCCGCTGAACGGCAATGAGCAGTTCAAGAAGGACGACGACGGTCTCAATGTGCGGACACGCATTGAGACGATCTATTCCAAGCGCGGTTTCGACTCCATCGACCCGAACGACCTCCGGGGCCGGATGCGCTGGTGGGGTCTCTACACCCAGCGCAAGGAGGGCCTCGACGGCACCAAGACCGGTGTCCTGGAGCCGGAGGAGCTGGACGCCGAGTACTTCATGCTGCGCGTGCGCATCGACGGCGGCCGGCTGACGACCGAGCAGCTGCGCGTCATCGGCGAGATCTCGCAGGAGTTCGCCCGCGGCACCGCCGACATCACGGACCGGCAGAACGTCCAGTACCACTGGATCCGGATCGAGGACGTCCCCGAGATCTGGAACCGCCTGGAGGCCGTCGGCCTGTCCACCACCGAGGCCTGCGGCGACACCCCGCGCGTCATCCTCGGCTCGCCGGTCGCCGGCATCGCCGAGGACGAGATCATCGACGGCACCCCCGCCATCGAGGAGATCCAGCGCCGGATCGTCGGCAACAAGGACTTCTCCAACCTGCCCCGCAAGTTCAAGTCCGCGGTCTCCGGCTCGCCGCTGCTCGACGTGGCGCACGAGATCAACGACATCGCCTTCGTGGGCGTGGAGCACCCGGAGCACGGCCCCGGCTTCGACCTCTGGGTCGGCGGCGGCCTGTCCACCAACCCCAAGCTGGGCGTGCGGCTCGGCGCCTGGGTCTCCCTGGAGGACGTCCCCGACGTCTACGAGGGCGTCATCTCGATCTTCCGCGACTACGGCTACCGCCGGCTGCGCAACCGCGCCCGGCTGAAGTTCCTCGTCGCCGACTGGGGCGCGGAGAAGTTCCGCCAGGTCCTGGAGGACGAGTACCTGAAGCGCAAGCTCACCGACGGCCCCGCGCCCGAGCAGCCCGCCGGCCGCTGGCGCGACCACGTGGGCGTCCACAAGCAGAAGGACGGCCGCTACTACGTGGGCTTCGCCCCGCGCGTCGGCCGGGTCGACGGCGCCACCCTGACGAAGATCGCCGAGGTCGCGGAGGCGCACGGCTCCGGCCGGGTGCGCACCACCGCCGAGCAGAAGATGCTGATCCTCGACGTCGAGCAGGCGCAGGTCGACTCGCTGGTCTCCGCCCTGGAGGCGCTGGACCTGCGGGTCACCCCCTCGCCGTTCCGCCGCGGCACGATGGCCTGCACCGGCATCGAGTTCTGCAAGCTGGCGATCGTCGAGACCAAGGGCCGCGGCTCCACGCTGATCGACGAGCTGGAGCGCCGGCTCCCCGAGTTCGACGAGCCGCTCACCATCAACATCAACGGCTGCCCGAACGCCTGCGCCCGTATCCAGGTGGCGGACATCGGTCTCAAGGGCCAGCTGGTCCTGGACGACGACGGCAATCGCGTCGAGGGCTACCAGGTCCACCTGGGCGGCGCCCTCGGCCTGGAGGCCGGGTTCGGCCGCAAGGTCAGGGGCCTGAAGGTCACCTCCGCCGAACTGCCCGACTACGTCGAGCGGGTCCTCAAGCGCTACCAGGCGGAGCGCGAGGACGGCGAGCGCTTCGCCACCTGGGCGGCGCGCGCGTCGGAGGAGGCACTTTCGTGAGCGTGGCGAGCGAAACGAGGGGTGGCGCATGAGCGAGCGGGCCGCGCCGTTCCACTGCCCGTACTGCGGCGACGAGGACCTGCGTCCGGGCGAGCAGGGCCACGGCGCGTGGGAATGCCGGGCGTGCAGTCGAGCCTTCCAGCTGAAGTTCCTGGGGCTCCTCGCCCCGGGCGCTTCGAGCAACTCCACCGGAGGGGAAGAGATATGACGATCACTCAGGACGCGACCGCGGCCGACCTGAAGGCACTCGCCGAGCAGGCCGGCCGCGAACTGGAGGACGCCTCCGCGCTGGAGATCCTCCAGTGGGCGGCGGCCACCTTCGGCCCCCGCTTCTGCGTCACCTCGTCCATGGAGGACGCGGTGGTCGCCCACCTCGCCTCCCGGGCCATGCCCGGCGTGGACGTGGTCTTCCTGGACACCGGCTACCACTTCCCGGAGACCATCGGCACCCGGGACGCGGTGGACGCGGTGATGGACGTCAACGTCATCACCCTGACCCCGCGTCAGACGGTCGAGGAGCAGGACGCCGAGTACGGGCCGAGGCTGCACGACCGCGACCCGGACCTGTGCTGCGCGCTGCGCAAGGTCAAGCCGCTGGAGGAGGGCCTGGCCGGGTACGCCGCGTGGGCGACCGGTCTGCGCCGCGACGAGTCCCCGACCCGGGCGAACACCCCGGTCGTCGGCTGGGACGAGAAGCGGCAGAAGGTCAAGATCTCCCCGATCGCCCGCTGGACGCAGGACGACGTGGACGCGTACGTCGCCGAGCACGGCGTGCTCACCAACCCGCTGCTGATGGACGGTTACGCCTCCGTCGGCTGCGCGCCCTGCACCCGCCGGACCCTGGAGGGCGAGGACGCCCGCGCCGGGCGCTGGGCGGGGCGGGCCAAGACCGAGTGCGGACTGCACGGATGACGGACACTCAGGATGTTCAGGAGAAGCACGTGACGGGTGCCACCATCTGGCTCACCGGTCTGCCGAGCGCCGGCAAGACGACCATCGCGTACGAGCTGGCCGGCCGGCTGCGCGGCGAGGGCCACCGGGTCGAGGTGCTCGACGGCGACGAGATCCGCGAGTTCCTCTCCGCGGGCCTCGGCTTCGGCCGCGAGGACCGGCACACCAACGTCCAGCGGATCGGCTTCGTCGCCGAACTGCTGGCGTCGAACGGCGTGAAGGTCCTCGTCCCGGTCATCGCCCCGTACGAGGACAGCCGCGAGGCGGTCCGCAAGCGGCACGCGGCCGAGGGCACGCCGTACGTCGAGGTGCACGTCGCCACTCCGGTGGAGGTGTGCTCCGTCCGCGACGTGAAGGGGCTGTACGCCAAGCAGGCCGCGGGCGAGCTCAGCGGGCTGACCGGCGTCGACGACCCGTACGACGAGCCGAAGAACCCCGATCTGCGGATCGAGTCCCAGAACCAGACCGTGCAGGAGTCCGCGGCCGCGCTTCATGCGCTGCTCACCGAGAGGGGTCTGCTGTGAGCGACGCACGCGCGGCCACCGGCCCGCAGACGAGCACGAAAGCCGCACCGGTGCGCCGCGCGGGCGGAGAAGCGAACGAAAGGGTTGCAGCATGACGACCGTCGCTCATGTCCACGAGGCGACCGACAGCCCGTTCGCGCTGTCGCACCTGGACTCCCTGGAGTCCGAGGCCGTCCACATCTTCCGTGAGGTGGCGGGCGAGTTCGAGCGGCCGGTGATCCTGTTCTCCGGCGGCAAGGACTCCATCGTCATGCTGCACCTGGCGCTGAAGGCGTTCGCCCCCGCGCCGATCCCCTTCACGCTGCTGCACGTCGACACCGGGCACAACTTCCCCGAGGTCATCGAGTACCGCGACCGCACGGTCGAGCGCCACGGGGTGCGGCTGCACGTCGCCTCCGTGCAGGAGTACATCGACGCCGGCAAGCTCCGCGAGCGCCCCGACGGCACCCGCAACCCGCTGCAGACCGTGCCGCTCACCGAGGCGATCCAGCAGCACCGCTTCGACGCCGTGTTCGGCGGCGGCCGCCGCGACGAGGAGAAGGCACGCGCCAAGGAGCGGGTGTTCAGCCTCCGCGACGAGTTCTCCCAGTGGGACCCGCGCCGCCAGCGCCCCGAGCTATGGCAGCTGTACAACGGCCGGCACGCCCCCGGCGAGCACGTCCGCGTGTTCCCGCTGTCCAACTGGACCGAGCTGGACGTCTGGCAGTACATCCAGCGCGAGGGCATCGAGCTGCCGGAGATCTACTTCGCGCACGAGCGCGAGGTGTTCGCCCGCAACGGCATGTGGCTCACCGCCGGCGAGTGGGGCGGCCCGAAGGAGACCGAGACGGTCGAGACGCGGCTGATCCGCTACCGCACCGTCGGCGACATGTCCTGCACCGGCGCGGTGGACTCCGACGCCACCACGCTCGACGCCGTGATCGCCGAGATCGCCGCCTCCCGCCTGACCGAGCGGGGCGCGACCCGCGCCGACGACAAGCTGTCCGAGGCCGCGATGGAAGACCGCAAGCGCGAAGGGTACTTCTAATGAGCACGTCCACCCAGCAGCCGGCCGCCGAGCTGGCCGCCACCACCCTGCTGCGCTTCGCCACCGCGGGCTCCGTCGACGACGGCAAGTCCACCCTCGTGGGCCGTCTCCTGCACGACTCCAAGTCGGTGCTCGCCGACCAGCTGGAGGCCGTGGAGCACGCCTCCCGCTCCCGCGGACAGGAGGCCCCCGACCTGGCGCTGCTCACCGACGGCCTGCGGGCCGAGCGCGAGCAGGGCATCACCATCGACGTGGCGTACCGCTACTTCGCCACCCCGCGCCGCCGGTTCATCCTGGCCGACACGCCGGGGCACGTGCAGTACACCCGCAACATGGTCACCGGCGCCTCGACGGCCGAGCTGGCCGTGGTCCTGGTCGACGCCCGCAACGGCGTCGTCGAGCAGACCCGCCGGCACGCCGCCGTGGCCGCGCTGCTGCGCGTCCCGCACGTCGTCCTCGCGGTGAACAAGATGGACCTGGTCGACTACGCGGAGCCCGTCTTCGCGAGGATCGCCGAGGAGTTCACCACGTACGCCACCGAGCTCGGCGTCCCGGAGATCACCGCGATCCCGATCTCCGCGCTGGCCGGCGACAACGTGGTGGAGCCCTCCGCCAACATGGACTGGTACGGCGGCCCGACCGTCCTGGAGCACCTGGAGACCGTGCCGGTCAGCCACGACCTGACGGCCTGCCACGCGCGCTTCCCCGTCCAGTACGTGATCCGCCCGCAGACCGCCGAGCACCCCGACTACCGCGGCTACGCGGGCCAGATCGCGGCCGGCGCGTTCCGGGTCGGCGAGGAGATCACCGTCCTGCCCTCCGGCAAGCGGTCCACCATCACCGCGATCGACGCGCTCGGCGAGCCGGTCGACATCGCCTGGGCCCCGCAGTCGGTGACCATCCGCCTCGCGGACGACATCGACATCTCCCGCGGCGACCTGCTCGCCCCGGCCGACGACGCCCCGGCGACCAGCCAGGACGTCACGGCCACCGTCTGCCACGTGGCGGACCAGCCGCTGACCGTCGGCCAGCGGGTGCTGCTCAAGCACACCACCCGCACCGTCAAGGCGATCGTCAAGGAGATCCCGTCCCGGCTCACCCTGGACGACCTCTCCCAGCACCCGGACCCGGGCCGGCTCGTCGCCAACGACATCGGCCAGGTCAAGGTCCGCACCGCGGAGCCGCTCGCCCTCGACGCGTACGCGGACTCCCGCCGCACCGGCTCCTTCCTGCTGATCGACCCCGCCGACGGCACCACCCTCGCGGCCGGCATGGCCGGCGAGTCCTTCGCCTCCACCGCGCGGGCGAGGACCGTCGAGGACGAGGACGGCTGGGACTTCTGATGACGACCGACGTCTACGGGACCTTCGCCAAGGAGGGCGGCCGGGTCGGCTCCGGCGCCCTCGGCGCGGGCCGGGGAGGTGTCGCGCGATGTGCGTGCTGACGCCGCCGCGCGCCGTACCCGGCGCGCGCCCGCTCCACCCGCTGCACCCCGCACGACATCGACGAAGACTTCTCAGACCCTGAACAGAGGGGACCGCCACCCGTGTCTGCTTCCCGTACCACTCTGCGCCGCTCGCTCGCAGCCGCCGCGGCCCTGCCGCTGCTGATCGGCGCACTGGCCTCCTGCGGCTACGGCTCCCAGGCCAAGTCCGACGAGAAGAAGGTGGCCGCCGAGGGCGAGAAGCTCTCCGCCGACGCCGTACGACTCGGGTACTTCCCCAACCTGACGCACGCCACCGCCCTGGTCGGCGACCAGGAGGGCATCCTCCAGAAGGAGCTGGGCGGCACCGAGCTGAAGGTCTCCACCTTCAACGCCGGCCCCTCCGAGATCGAGGCGCTGAACGCCGGCTCCCTCGACATCGGCTTCATCGGCCCCTCCCCCGCCATCAACGGCTACACCAAGTCCAAGGGCAAGAACCTGCGCATCGTCGCGGGTTCGGCGTCCGGCGGGGTGAAGCTCGTGGTGAACCCGGCGAAGATCAAGACCCTGGACGACGTCAAGGGCAAGCGGATCGCCACCCCGCAGCACGGCAACACCCAGGACGTGGCCTTCCTCAACTGGATCTCGGAGCGCGGCTGGAAGGTCGACGCCGACAGCGGCAAGGGCGACGTCTCGGTGCTCCGCACCGACAACAAGGTGACCCCGGACGCCTACGCGTCGGGTTCCATCGACGGCGCGTGGGTGCCGGAGCCGACCGCGTCCAAGCTGGTGAGCGAGGGCGCGAAGGTGCTGCTCGACGAGACCGACCTGTGGCCGGACAAGAAGTTCGTGATCACGAACGTGATCGTGTCGCAGAAGTTCCTGAAGGAGCACCCGGACGTCGTCGAGGCGGTGCTGCGCGGCTCGGTGAAGACCAACGCCTGGATCGCCGCCAACCCGGAGAAGGCCAAGACCTCGGCGAACACGAAGCTGAAGGCGCTCACCGGCAAGCCGCTCGGCGACCAGGTGATCGACAGCGCCTGGCCGTCGATCCGGTTCACCGACGACCCGCTGGCCGCCACGCTGCAGGCGCAGGCCGGCCACGCGGTGAAGGCCGGTCTCCTGGAGAAGCCCGATCTCCAGGGCATCTACGACGTGACGCTGATCAACAAGGTCCTCAAGGCCGCCGGCCGGCCCGAAGTATCCGACGCCGGTCTCGGCGCCGAGTAACCCGCCCCGCAGCCCCGTTCCCCAGGAGGTGACCCATGGCCACGACCACGACGCTCGTCAAGGCCGAGGACCGCGCCGAGACGGCCGGCCACGCCGCGCGGATCTCGCACGTCTCGAAGTCCTTCGGCGGACCCGCCGGCGGACAGCTCGTCCTCGACGACATCTCGCTCGACGTCGCCCCGGGCGAGTTCGTCACCCTCCTGGGGGCCTCGGGCTGCGGCAAGTCCACCCTGCTCAACCTGGTCGCCGGGCTCGACCGGCCGTCCGCGGGGTCCATCGAGACCCCGGGCGGCCGGCCGGCCCTGATGTTCCAGGAGCACGCCCTGTTCCCCTGGCTCACCGCGGGCAAGAACATCGAGCTCGCGCTGAAACTGCGCGGCGTCCCCAAGGCGGAGCGCCGCCCCGAGGCCGAGCGCCTCCTCGAACTGGTCCGGCTCGGCGGCTCGTACGGCAAGCGGGTCCACGAGCTGTCCGGCGGCATGCGGCAGCGCGTCGCCCTGGCGCGGTCGCTGGCGCAGGCGAGCGACCTGCTGCTGATGGACGAGCCGTTCGCTGCACTCGACGCCATCACCCGGGACGTGCTGCACGACGAGCTGACCCGGATCTGGCGGGAGACGAACCTGTCGGTCCTGTTCGTCACCCACAACGTGCGCGAGGCCGTGCGGCTGGCCGAGCGCGTGGTGCTGCTGTCGTCCCGGCCGGGCCGGATCGCCCGCGAGTGGACGATCGACATCCCGCAGCCGCGCCGTATCGAGGACGCCGCCGTGGCGGAACTGTCCGTCGAGATCACCGAAGAACTGCGTGGGGAGATCCGCCGTCATGGCCAGCACTGAGACCACCGCCGTCAAGGGCGACGACCTCGCGGGCCTGGAGGCCGGGCTCGACGCGCTGGACAGCGTGCAGATCCGCCGCACGCCGGTGCGCGAGGTGCTGCTGAAGAAGGTCCTGCCGCCGGTGCTGGCCGTCGTGCTGGTGCTCGCCGTGTGGCAGCTGCTCGTCGTCGCGGAGGTCGCCGACGAGGGCAAGCTGCCGTCCCCCGGCGCGGTCTGGGACAGCCTGGCCACCATGTGGCTGGAGGGCACCCTGTTCGGCGTGCTGTGGACCAGCGTGTCGCGGGCCCTGCTCGGCTTCCTGCTGGCGCTGGCCATCGGCACCCCGCTGGGTCTGCTGGTGGCCCGGGTCGGCGCGGTGCGGGCGGCGATCGGGCCGATCCTGTCCGGTCTGCAGTCCCTGCCGTCGGTCGCCTGGGTGGCCCCGGCGGTGCTGTGGCTCGGCCTGAACGACTCGATGATGTACGCGGTGATCCTGCTCGGCGCGGTCCCGTCGATCGCCAACGGCCTGGTGGCCGGCGTGGACCAGGTCCCGCCGCTGTTCCTGCGGGCCGGGCGGACACTCGGCGCGACCGGGCTCAAGGGCGCCTGGCACATCGTCATGCCGGCGGCGCTGCCCGGTTATCTGGCGGGCCTGAAGCAGGGCTGGGCGTTCTCCTGGCGCTCGCTGATGGCCGCGGAGATCATCGCCTCCTCGCCGGACCTGGGCCTCGGCCTCGGCCAGCTCCTGGAGAACGGCCGGAACAACTTCGACATGCCGGGGATCTTCCTGGCGATCATCCTGATCCTGCTGGTCGGCGTCGCCATCGACCTGCTGATCTTCAGCCCGCTGGAGCGCACGGTGCTGCGCCGCCGCGGCCTGCTGGTGAAGAGCTGAGCCCATGAACGCGCCGTCCCTTCTCGTCATCGCCCACGGCAGTCGCGATCCGCGGCACGCCGCGACCGTGCACGCGCTGGTGCGCGAGGCGTCGGCGCGGCGGCCGGGGCTGCGGGTGGAGACGGCGTTCCTGGACTTCAACCTGCCGTCGGTGACGGGGACGCTCGACCGGCTCGCGGCCGAGGGGGTGCGGGACGTGGTGGCGCTGCCGTTGCTGCTGACCCGCGCCTTCCACGCGAAGGCCGACATCCCGGCGGTGCTCCGGGAGGCCCCGGCCTCCCTGCGCGTCCGGCAGGCCGAGGTGCTCGGCCCCTCCCCGCTGCTGCTCGCGGCGGTGGAGCGACGGCTCTACGAGGCGGGCCTCAGGCCCGCGGACAAGCGCTCGACCGGGGTCGTCCTGGCCTCGGCGGGCTCCACCGACCCGGAGGCGATCGCAGCGATCGCAGAAACGGCGCGGGAGCTGCGGCGCACCGGTTGGTGCTCCGTGCGGCCTGCGTTCGCCTCCGCATCCCTTCCGCGCACCGAGGACGCCGTCCGCGCGCTGCGCGCCGACGGCGTCCGCCGGGTCGCGGTCGCCCCGTACGTGCTGGCGCCCGGCCGGCTGCCGGACCGCATCGCGGCGGGTGCCCGGGAGGGCGGGGCGGACGTGCTCGCGGACGTCCTCGGCCCGGCGCCGGAGCTGGCCCGGCTGCTGATCGAGCGGTACGACGGGGCGCGGGCCGAGGAGCGCGTGGCCGCCTGAGGCCGTGCGGCCGGAATGTCGGGGCGCCGGGACCTCGTGGTTCAGCTGAAGTCGAGGCCGCCGGTGCGGGTGCGCTTCAGCTCGAACAGGTCGGGGTGTCCGGCCAGCACGCGGAAGCTGTCGAAGAGTTCGGCGGCCTTCTCGCCGCGCGGGATCGCGCGGAGCACCGGCCCGAACCAGACCGTGCCGTCCACGTGGATCGTCGGGGTGCCGACGTAACCGCCCGCCTCGGGGTCCTTGCCGGCCTCGTGGCTGACGCGCACGGCCGCGTCGTGTGCGGGGTCGTGGGCCGCGGCGGCCAGTTCGGCGGGCAGGCCGAGCTCGGCGAGGGACTCGGCGACGACCTGGTCGAAGTCCTCGATCTTCTTCTCGTGGATCCGGACCCCGTACGCGGTGTAGAGGTCGCGCAGCACCTGCGGGCCGTGCCGGTCGGCGGCCGCGGCGGCGACCCGGACCGGGCCGATCGACTTGTCGACGAGCGTGCGGTACCAGTCGGGGAGCTCGTTGCCCTCGTTGTGGAAGTACAGGCTCATCACGTGGAAGCGCAGTTCGATGTCGCGCTGCCGCTCGACCTCCAGCATCCAGCGGGAGGCGATCCAGGCGAACGGGCAGGCGGGGTCGAACCAGAAGTCGACGACGGGCGCGGCGGCGGGTGCGGTCTCGGTGGTCATGGCAGCGAGCGTAGTCAGCATGTGGCCTGTGTCAGCGGGCCAATCCGCACTCCGTCAACTGGGCCACCTGCCGCCGTTCCTCTCGCTCAGTCCCGGGTCATCTCGACGAGCCTGACGACCGTGTTCCAGTTGCGGGTGGTGGCCACGACGCCCTTGGTGCGGGACGGCCGGCTCAGCGCCTCGGCCAGCTTGGAGCGGCCCAGGCCCTCGGGTGCGTAGAGGTAGAGCGCCCGGTCCCCGAGCCGGAACTCCTCGGGCAGGTAGGCCGCCGGGTCGAGGTCGGCGAAGGCCCCGGGCGCGACGGGCGCGGAGTAGTAGGTGACGTGCAGCTGCTTGCCCTGGAGTTCGGCGGCGGGGAACGGGCAGGCGTCGACGACGGCGGCGAGGTAGCCGGCGTCGCGGACGAGGCAGTCGACGGGGAAGCCGAAGTGCTCCTCGACGGCCTGTTCCAGCTCGCGGGTGAGCTGTTCCTCGCCGGCGCCGGAGTCGGTGGTGAAGACCGCGTTGCCGCTCTGCAGGTAGGTGCGGACGCGGGTGTGTCCGAGTCCTTCGAGCAGGGAACGCAGGTCGGCCATGGGCACCTTGCGGTGACCGCTCACGTTGATCCCGCGCAGCAGGGCGGCGTAGGTCGTCGGCATGGGCCCACGATAAGCGGTCGCCGTGCCCCGTGGGGGAGGGCACGGCGACCGCGGGTCAGTGCCGCGTCGTCACTACTCGACGATCTTCAGCAGCTTGTTGGCCGTGCCCTGGGACGGGTTGGTGATCTTCCCGTCGTTGGCGCCGTCGACCAGGGCCTTGGCGACCTGGTCGGGGGTGGCGTCCGGGTGTCCGGCGAGGTAGACCGCGGCCGCGCCGACGACGTGCGGCGTGGCCATGGAGGTGCCGGAGATCGTCTTGGTGCCGGTGTCGCTGTCGTTCCAGGCGGAGGTGATGTCCGAGCCCGGGGCGTAGATGTCCACGACGGAGCCGAAGTTGGAGAAGTCCGACTGCGCGTCGTCCTTGGTCGAGGAGGCGACGGTGATGGCCTCCTGGACGCGGGACGGCGAGCCCTGGCCGGCGTCGGAGGACTCGTTGCCGGCCGCGACGCCGAAGGTGACGCCGGCGGCGATGGCCTTCTTGACCGCCTCGTCGAGGGCCTCGTCGGCGCCGCCGCCGAGGCTCATGTTGGCGACGGACGGGCCCTGGTGGTTCTGGGTGACCCAGTCGATGCCGGCGACGACCTGCTCGGTGGTGCCGGAGCCGTTGTCGTCGAGGACGCGGACCGCGACGATCTTCGCCTTCTTGGCGACGCCGTGCGCGGTGCCGGCGATGGTGCCGGCCACGTGGGTGCCGTGGCCGTTGCCGTCGTCGGCGCTGTCGTCGTTGTCCACGGCGTCGAAGCCGTGCGTGGCCCGGCCGCCGAAGTCCTCGTGGCTGATGCGGACGCCGGTGTCGATGACGTACGCGGTGACGCCCTCACCGGCCTTGTCCGGGTAGGTGTACTTCTGGTCGCCGGCGGTCTCGGCCTGGTCGACCCGGTCCAGACCCCAGGACGGCGGGTTGTCCTGCGTCTCGTTGATCGAGAACTTCTTGTTCTGGACGACCTTGGCGACGGCCGGGTCGGCGGCGAGGCGCTTGGCCTCGGTCTCCGAAAGTCCGCTGGCCGAGAAGCCGTTGATCGCGGAGTTGTAGCTGCGGCGCAGCTTGCCGCCGTACTCGGCGGCGAGCTTCTTCTTGTCGGCCTTCTCGTCGAGCAGGACGACGAAGCTGCCGTCGACGGCGCCTTCGGCGTTGAGCCCGTACACCTTGCCTTCGGCAGGGGCGGCGCCGGCGAACGGCATGGTCATCGCGGTGATTCCGGCAGCGACGGCCGCGGCGGTGATTCCGGCGGTGAGCGTCAGCTTGCGGGCACGCTTGTGAGTTGCCATGAAGAGGGGTCTCCTCGAGAGCATGTGTGGGGGGTTGGGCCGCCGGCAGGAAAATCTCCGGCGACTGCCAAAAGACCCTTGCCCAATGACGCGCTCAGATCAAGACCTTCATACAGCTGTGATTTACTCAACAAGCTTTCGTAATAACAAGTCGGACGTACCTCTCAACTCACCTGTCTGCTACCGCTGGTAGCGGTCCAGGACCCGATTTCCGTCCTTCACAAGCCTTTTACGCAGCTCCCTCATATCGATCGCACCGCTGTAGTACTCCTGGAATGCGGGCGTCGCGACTTTGTCCTTCCACTCGGGATATCCGCGTACGGATTGCGCGGGCGCGGACCGCAGATGCGCGGCCACGGCGGCTCCGGTCGCCCAGCCGTCCTTCGCGGTGTGCAGGGAGGGGTCGGCGAGCGCGGCGGTGCCCGTCGGCAGCATCCAGTCGCCGCGGGCGAGCCGGACCATGTTGCGCGGCTGCAGCAGGAAGTCGAGGAAACGGGCGGCCTGTTGCTTGTGGGGGCTGTCCTCGGCGATGGACAGCGTCTGCGGGCTGACGCCCTGGGCGAGCCCTTCGGGTCCGGCGGGGGCGGGGAGCACCATCCAGTCGAAGCCCTCGGGGGCCTGCTGGACGATCTGCTGCCGGTACGAGAAGCCCAGCGGGACCATGGCGTACTTGCCGGCGAAGAAGCCGGGCAGGGTGTCGGAGCCGCCGCTGCCCAGAGTCGAACGGGAGGCGCTGCGATCGGTGTTGACCTGGTAGTGCACGGTGGCGGGCATCACCGCGTCAGCCTCGGTGAAGCGGATCGTGACCTTGCCGTCGGCGCCGCGGTGGAAGAGCCTGCCGCCGGCGGACAGGCCGAGGTTGAGGCTGACCGAGACGGGCTCCTTCAGCGGCCAGGCGATCGCCTGTCCCCCCTCCCCCATGCGCGCGGTCAGCTCCTTGGTGACCTGTCTGAACTCGGGCCAGGTCCAGGGGCGTTCGGGGGTGGGGATGCGGACGCCGGAGGACTCCAGGACCTTCCGGTTGGCCATGATCACGCGCGGTTCCTGGAGGAACGGCACGCCGTAGACGCCCTCGCCGAAGGTGGTGGTCTCCCAGCTGCGGGCCGGGATGTCGGCGCGCAGCCGGGCGGGCAGCAGCCCGCGCAGGTCGGCCAGGTAGCCGCCGTAGGCGAAGTCGGCCAGGTCGTCGGAGGCGTCGTGGATGACGTCGGGGGCCTCGCCGCCCTCGAAGGCGGTCAGCAGCTGGTCGTGCACGCTGTCCCAGCTGCCCTGCACGTACTCGACCCGGACATCGGGGTGGGCGGCGTTCCACTCCGCCACGAGCTGCTTGTTGGCGTCGACGGACTCCTTCTGCCAGGCCAGGGACTGGAAGCGGATCCGGACGGGGCCGCCGTCGCGGGCGCCGTCGTCGCGGTCCGCGGTGCAGCCGGCGAGCAGCAGGGCGAGTGCGGCGGCGACGGCGGCGAGCCGCGGGAGCCGGGGGCGGCGCATCAGGACTTCACCGCCCCGGCCAGCATGCCGCCGGTGATCCGCTTCTGGATGATCGCGAAGATCACCAGGGAGGGCAGGGTGGCGAGGAAGGCCGCGGCGGCGAGCGGCCCGAGGTCGGCGACGCCCTCCGCGCCGAGGAAGTGGGTGAGGACGACCGGCAAGGTCTGCTTCTCCGGGGTCTTGAGCAGGACGAGCGCGAAGAAGAACTCGTTCCATGCGGTGATGAAGGCGAAGAGCGCGGTGGCGACGATGCCGGGGGCGAGCAGCGGCGCGGTGACCGAGACGAGCGTCCGCAGCCGGCCGGCGCCGTCGACCGCGGCGGCCTCCTCCAGTTCGGCCGGGACGGCCCGTACGTAGCCGATCAGCATCCACAGGGCGAAGGGCAGCGCCCAGACCACGTAGACCAGGACGAGTCCGCCCAGGGTGTTGATCAGGTGCAGGTTCTTCAGGACGAGGAAGAGCGGGATGATCACCAGGACGAACGGGAAGGCCTGGCTGACCACCACCCAGCCGGTGGCGGCGGTCCCGAGTCTGCTCCGCCGGCGCGCGATCACCCAGGCCAGGGGGGTGGCGACGAGGACGGCGATCAGCGCGGCGGCGAGCGCGGCGAGCAGGCTGTTCCCGGCGGCCCGCAGCAGCGGCTGCTCGCCGAAGGCCTGCCGGAAGTTGTCGAGGGTGGGGTCCTCGGGGATCCAGGCGGGGTGCAGCGAGCCCAGTTCGCGGGCGGGCTTGAAGGCGGTGGAGACCAGCCAGAGGAACGGGAAGGCGAGGAAGACCAGGTACGCGAGCAGGGCGAGGTACTGGCCCGTGCGCGCGGCTCTGCCGGTACGGAACGCGCTCACCGCTCCTCGCCTCCCCTGAGCCGGCCGACCAGGTGCAGGGCGAGGAGCACGGAGATCACCGCGACCATCACACAGCCCATGGCGGCGGCGTAGCCGAACTGCCCGTACCGGAACGCCTCTTCGTAGGCGAAGAGCATCGGCAGCCGGGTGCGGCCGCCGGGTCCGCCGTTGGTGAGCACGTAGACCAGGGCGAAGGAGTTGAAGTTCCAGATGAAGTTGAGCGCGGTGATGGCCAGGGCGACCGGCCGGAGCGCGGGCCAGGTGACGGTGCGGAAGCGGCGCCAGGCGCCGGCCCCGTCGAGGGCGGCGGCCTCGTGGAGTTCGCGCGGGGTGTTCTGCAGGCCGGCGAGCAGGGTCACGGTGGTCTGCGGCATGCCGGCCCAGACGCCGACGAGGATCACGGCGGGCAGGGCGGTGGCGAGCCCGGTGAGCCAGTCGCGGCCGTCGCCGAGGCCGAGGTCGCGGATCGTCTCGTTGAGGATGCCGGCGTCGGGGTTGTAGACCAGCCGCCACATGATGCCCACGACGACCTCGGGCATGGCCCAGGGGACGATGGCCAGCGCCCGGGCCAGCCAGCGCAGGCGCAGCCTCTCGTCGAGCAGCAGGGCCAGGCCCAGGGCGAGCAGGAACTGAGGGACGGTGACGCCGACGGCCCAGAGCAGGCCGATGCGGAAGGACTCCCAGAAGAGGGTGTCGTGCAGCAGGTCCCGGAAGTTGAGCAGCCCCACCCATTGGGTGGCCTGGGTGCGGCCGGACTGGGCGTCGGTGAAGGCGAGGGCGAGCCCGTAGAGCAGGGGGCCGACGCTGAGCAGCAGGATCGGGAGGAGTGCGGGCAGCACGAGGAACCAGGCGCCGTGGTCGCGGCGTCTTCGGTCCGGTCTTCGCCCGGCGGCCGGCTCCGTGGCACCGGACCGCTTCGTCGCGGTCACTGAACTCACTGTTCGACCCCTTTTGTGGTCTTCTGTGATCTCGCTTCCGCCTCCGTCATCGTCCTGACGGTCCGTCGGTTCGTCAAGGCGGTCCGCGTCGGTGCGAGACTTTGTCGCGATTCGCACCTGAGCTGGGGAGACATCGATGGACGAGGCGCGGGCCCGGGAGATCCTGGCCGCGGCGGGACTGCCGACGGCCGGGGCCGCACTGCTGGCGCTGGGCGAGAACGCCGTGTTCGCCACGGGCGGTCTGGTGGTCAAGGTCGGCCGTGACGCTGAGCTGCTGGAGCGGGCCGAGCGGGAACTGGCGCTGGCCGCCTGGCTGGCGGAGGCGGGCGTGCCGGCGGTGCGCCCGGCCGAGCCGAAGGCCCGGCTGGTGGAGGGCTGCCCGGTGACGGTCTGGCACCGGCTGCCGGACGCGGTCCGCCCGGCCGAGCCGCGCGACCTGGCGCCGCTGCTGCGGCAGGTGCACGCGCTGCCCGAGCCGGAGGGCCTCGCCCTGCCGCGGCGCGAGCTGCTGGGCGGGGTCGAGCGCTGGCTGCGGCTGGCCGGGAACGCCATCGACCCGGCGGACGCGGCCTTCCTGCGGGAGCGCCGGGACGCCTTCGCCCCGGCGGCCGCCGCGCTCGTCCCGCGGCTGACGCCGGGACCGATCCACGGCGACGCGCTCCCCCGCAACGTGCACGTCGGCCCGGACGGGCCGGTCCTGGTCGACCTGGAGACCTTCTCCTCGGACCTGCGCGAGCACGACCTGGTGGTCCTGGCGCTCTCCCGGGACCGGTACGGGCTCGACCCGGCGGCGTACGAGGCGTTCACCGAGGCGTACGGCTGGGACGTGCGGGAGTGGGAGGGCTGCGCGGTGCTGCGCGGGGCGCGGGAGACCGCGAGCTGTGCCTGGGTGGCCCAGCACGCGCCGACGAACCCGAAGGCGCTGGCCGAGTTCGAGCGGCGGGTGGCCTCGCTGCGGGACGGCGACCCCGAGGTGCGCTGGTACCCGTTCTGACATGATGGCCGGGACCGGAAATCCCTTGTCAGGACGGGGCGTTGCGATGCGTGTGGAACTTTCCGAAGTGACCCTGGACGTGGCGGTGAGCGGTGAGGGCCCGGCCGTGCTGCTGCTCCACGGCTTCCCCGACTCGCACGAGCTGTGGCGGCACCAGATCCCCGCGCTGAACGCGGCCGGGTACCGGACCGTCGCCCCCACCCTGCGCGGCTTCGGCGACTCGTCGCGGCCGGAGGGCGGGCCGGAGGCGTACCACCCGGCCAAGCACGTGGGCGATCTGCTGGAGCTGCTGGCCCGGCTGGAGACCGACCGGTTCCATCTGGTCGGCCACGACTGGGGTTCGGGCATCGCGCAGGCGCTGGCGCACGTCGCGCCGGACCGGGTGGCCTCCCTGAGCATCCTGTCGGTGGGGCACTGGGCGTCGATCCAGGAGGCGGGCTGGGAGCAGCGGCAGCTGTCCTGGTACATGCTGCTGTTCCAGTTCGCCGGCGTGGCCGAGGACTGGATGACCCGGGACGACCACGCCAACCTGCGCGAGATGCTGGGCGAGCACCCGGACGCGGAGAAGATCCTGCGGGCGCTGAAGGAGCCGGGGGCGCTGACCGCCGCGCTGAACATCTACCGGGCGGCCCTGCCGCCGGAGCAGATGTTCGCCCCGGTGCGCGAGTCCGCCCCGCTGCCCGGCCCGGTGATGGGCGTGTGGAGCACGGGCGACCGCTTCCTCACCGAGCGGTCGATGACCGGCACCGCGAAGCACGTGGACGGCTCCTGGCGCTACGAGCGGATCGAGGACGCGGGCCACTGGCTCCAGCTGGACGCCCCGGAGCGGCTGAACGCCCTGCTCCTGGACTTCCTCGCGGAGAACCCGCTCGGCTGACCGAAGCCGGCTCAGTTCACGGCGGGGACGAGCTCCCGCAGCGGCCACGACGGGTCGACGACCGCCTCCGGGTCTCCCTTCCTGCGCAGGAAGGCCTGGAAGTCCTCGGCCCGTTCGCGGTACCAGGAGATCTGCCGCTCGTGCAGCTCGGCGGGGGCGAGCGCGGCCACCGACGGGTGCCGCTCGGCTATCGCCACCGCGACCCGGACCGCCGCGAGGGCGTCCGCGGCCGCCTGGTGCGCCGCTTCGAGGACCACGCCGTACTCGGCGCACACGGCCTCCAGGGTCCGCTTGCCGCGCCGGTACCGGTCCACGGAGCGGTCGATGGTGTACGGGTCGACGACCGGGCCTATCGCCCCGCCGAGCCGGTCACCCAGCGACGGCAGTCCGTGCCGGCGCAGCTCGGCCTCCAGCAGGGTCAGGTCGAAGGAGGCGTTGTACGCGACGACCGGGACGCCCCGGTTCCAGTAGCCGGTCAGGAGCTCCGCGAGCTCCTCGGCCACCTCGCGCGCGGGCCGCCCCTCCGCGGCCGCGCGCTCGCTGGTGATGCCGTGGATGGCGGAGGCCTGCTCCGGGATGCGGATGCCCGGGTCGGCGAGCCAGTCGCGCTGGTGCACCACCCGCCCGTTCTCGACGCCGACGACGGAGGCCGTCACGATCCGCGCCTCCCGCGGATCGGTTCCGGTCGTCTCCAGGTCGAAGCCGACCAGCAATTCCCCATGCCAGGCCATCGGGTCCTCCTTACGTGTTCTCCCCCGTGGTGAATTCACCCTCGCACGCGCCACTGACAACGCCCCCGGAGCCACCGCTCCGACCGGGGACAGAAACGGACAAACAGTCAGGAAACCGGACGGGAATCGAGCCAGACCGACTCGAACTCCTCCCGGTAGGTGGTGAAGAGTCCGTGTTCTCCCGCACCGCCCGCGCGCCCCTCCCGCACCACGTTCCGCCCCCCGCCGCGGAGCACGAACACCGGCGCCTCCATGCCCCGCGCCCGGCGCAGGTACGACTGGACGACCGCGATCCCGTCCGGCCCGTCCCCGTCCACCAGATAGGCCGTGAACCGCGGGGTCTCGTCGAAGACGTGGATCTGGAAGGCGCCCGGATCGCGCAGCATGGAGCGCACCCGTCGCATGTGCAGGATGTTCATCTCCACCGAGCGGCTCAGCTCGCCCTTCTTCAGCCCCAGTTCCCGCTCGCGCCGCTTGACCGCGCTGCTCGCCGGGTTGAGGAACAGCAGCCGTATCCGGCAGCCGGACTCGGCCAGCCGCACCAGCCGCCGCCCCGAGTAGTTCTGCACCAGCAGGTTCAGGCCTATGCCCGTGGCGTCGAGCCGGCGCGCCCCGCCGAACAGGTCCTCGGCGGGCAGCTGCCGCTGCAGCCGCACCCGGTCCGGGTGCACCTGGACCACGTCCGCGTACCGGTCGCCCACCAGGTCCTCGACCGCGTCGACCGGCAGCCGGTCGGCCGACGGCACGTCCGCGCCGGTGCCCAGGATCTCCAGGAGCCGGGCGGAGGCCCGCTCCGACTGGGCGAGCACGGTCAGCGACAGGGCCCGGTTGCGGGAGACCACGTTGCGGGCGACCTCCAGCTCGTCGAGGGCCATCTCCACCTCGCGCCGGTCGTCGAAGTACGGCTCGAAGCAGGGCCAGTGCTGCACCATCAGCTCCCGCAGCTGCGGCAGCGTCAGGAAGCTGAGCACGTTGTCGTCCGCCGGGTCGAGCAGATACCCCTTGCGGCGGGACACCTCGCGCACCGCGACCGCCCGCTGCACCCACTCCTGCCCGGCCGGCCCGGCCGCGGCCACCACCCAGTCGTCGCCGTGCACCGGCTCGTACACCGGGCGCAGCACGGCCGCGACCACGGCCCGCAGCCGCTGCTCGACGAGATTCAGCCAGATGTACGCGCGGCCGGCCCGCTGGGCGCGGGTGCGCACCTCGCTCCACGCCTCCGGGCCCCAGTCGAGTTCCGCCCCGATCTCCATCGGACGCACCAGCGGGACCGCGCCCGGCGGCACGATGACGGTGTCCGGGTCGACCGGGTTCACGGGGTCCCCCTCGTGACCCGCGTCACCTGGGGGAAGCTCCAGACCTCCCGAGCTCACCCACGCACCGCCTTCTGCTCCTGGACGCCCGTTTCCAACGATCAAGGAAGGTTACTCCGGGAGGAGGAGGCGGTGCAGCCGGATCGCCAGGCTCGCGGCTCAACTACCCAGTCGCGGAGCCCCGTTCTGGTCGGCGAGATCTGCCGGAGTGAGCGGATTCATAGCGGTTACGTCCCTGGGCGCGAGCTGGAAACCCTGCCAGTGGACCGGCATCGGCTGCTGGTCCTCGTCCCGGGCGACATGGTGGAACCCGATGTTGACCCAGACCGCCGGATCGGTCAGCGTCTCGCCGTTCACCCACTTGTCGACGCTGTCGGGCGCGCCCTGCCCGCAGTTCAGGATGTTGTTGCTGGCGAACTGCTCGCACGGCTTGGTCTGCGTGACGTACACGTCGTGCCGGGTGAATCCGCGGCCGGCGTGCTTGGCCGAGGGCCCGGGCACCAGCTCGTACGAGCGCGGGTGGCCGTCCTTGTTCTTGCCGTTGGCGCTCACCACCCGCCACCAGCGCATCGTCCTCGCGTCCCCGGCCAGCTCCTTGGTGACCGGGGTGCGGGTGGTCTTCACGGTGGGCTGCCCGTCGCCGCGCGGCGGGGTGACGGTGGAGTCGAACTGCTCGATCCGGTCCCTGACGCTGCCGTCGAGGCCGAAGTCCAGCCGCCAGAACACGTTGTGGGCGTGGCTGGTGGCGTACGAGCGGGCGCCCGGGCCGATGGGCCAGCCGCGGCCGTCGGTGGCGTTGTAGTCGCCGGGCGAGAGGCTGCCGGTGGCGCCGACGTTGGCGGAGATCGTGCCGTCGGAGGAGAACCGCCACTCGGTGATGTACTCGTACCAGGCCACCTTGTTGACGGTGTAGACGAGCAGGTCCTTGCCCTGGGACTGCCAGACCTTGGTGCCCTCGTCGTTGGCCATCCGGTAGGCGTGGCCGCGGGCCCGGGTGGTGGTGCACAGGCCGTTGACGTTCCCCGCGTCGGGGATCTTCACGGGGGTGAGGGTGCCGCCGGGGCACTCGGCGGGGCGCAGGTTCTGCAGCCCCCAGCCGAAGCCCGCGCCGGTGAGGTCGTCGTACTCGGCGTTGCCGTCGTCGTACGGGACGTGGATCTGCGCGAGCTTGGCGCTGTTCAGGACGCGGATCGGGGCGGCGGCGCCCTTGGGCTGGTAGGTGATCTTGTTCAGGACCAGCCCGTGGTCGGTGTCGTAGCGCCAGCACATGCGCCAGGTGGTGCCGCCGTCGAGCTTCTGCTCGATGCGGTACGCGGTGGAGCAGTCGGGCCGGGCGGGCGGTGCGGGCGCGGCCGGGGCGGCGACGGCGGTGGCCGGGCCCGCGGCGGCGGCGGTCGTGCCGAGCAGGGCGGCGGCGGCCAGGACGGCGCCGTGCCGGCGGGCGCGGCGGAGTCGGGACACGAGCATGACGGAGGTACTCCCTCGTACGAAAGGCGGCGGACGGGGGCGGCGGTGGTCAGCCGACGCGGGTGACGGTCCGGGCGCTGAGGTCGACGATCAGGTTCCGGGTGTCGATCCAGGAACCGTTGCGGATCTTGGTGACGAGCCGGACACAGCGGTGCTCGCCGCACTTCTTCAGCGCCGCGGGCACGTTCGTCTCGCGGTAGGTGCGGTACGCGTCGCCGTTGAACCAGAGCTGGTCGGGCGAGGTCAGGGCCTTGCCGGTGGCGTCCCGGTAGTCCTCCTTCACGCCCTTGCCGAGCGGGCTCGCGAGGATCAGCTCCAGGGCCTCGCGCAGTTCGCGCGGGTGCGCGGAGGGCTGCACGCCGCGCAGCGCCTGGGAGGCCTCGACCTTGCCGGTGTCGAGGTTCACCGTGCGGGTGACCAGTTCGTTCCGGCCGTAGTCGTAGTACCGGACCAGGGCCCGGCGCGGCGGCGCGGGCCCGTCCGCCTCCGCGGCCGGCGGCTCGGCGAGCACGGTGGCCAGGTGCTGCGGTCCGCGGCCCCCGTCGACGTTCCGGTACGCGGCCCGGTCCGGCGGGGTCAGCGCCAGCGCCTCGGCGCGCCGGAGCTCGTCGTCGGTGAGCGGGTCGGCGCCCACGCCCCTCGTCCCGGCGGGCGGCACGCTCGCCACGGTCGCCGGCGGGGGCGCGTCCTGCGCGCCCCGCTCCCCCGGCGCCGCGGCGGCCCCGCCGGCGCGGCCGCCCGCGGCCTCGTCGGCGCCCGCCGGGCCCGGCAGGGTGATGGCGACCATCACCGCGGTCCCCGTCACGGCCAGCGCCGCGCCCGCCACCACCTTCCCCAGATGGCGGCGTACTTTTTCGTACACGTTTCCCCCTCTGTCCCCCTATGGAGCGTTGGTCACCCGGTAGGACGGGTCGAAGTCCTAGGAGGTTGCGCGTCTTTCCGGCAGGATCTGGCCGAAAGGCCCAACACCCGGATCAGAAGTGGAAGAGTCGTATCTATGCAGGTCTGGCCGGGACAGGCGTACCCCCTGGGCGCCACCTACGACGGCGCCGGCACGAATTTCGCGGTCTTCTCCGAGGCCGCCGCGCGGATCGAGCTGTGCCTGATCCACGACGACGGCTCGGAGACCGCGGTCGAGCTGCGCGAGACGGACGCGTTCGTCCGGCATGCCTATCTGCCCGGGGTCATGCCCGGTCAGCGCTACGGCTTCCGGGTGCACGGCCCGTACGCGCCGGAGCGGGGGCTGCGCTGCAACTCCGCGAAGCTGCTGCTCGACCCGTACGCGCGGGCGGTCTCCGGCGCGATCGACTGGGGCGAGGCGGTGTACGGCTACCACTTCGGGCGGCCGGACTCCCGCAACGACCTCGACTCCGCGCCGCACACCATGACCTCGGTGGTGGTGAACCCGTACTTCGACTGGGGCGACGACCGCCGGCCCCGGACGGACTACCACCGCACGGTCATCTACGAGGCCCATGTGAAGGGCCTGACGATGCTCCACCCGGACCTCCCGGAGGAGCTGCGCGGCACCTACGCGGGGCTCGCGCACCCCGCCGTCATCGGCCACCTCCAGGAACTGGGCGTCACCGCCCTGGAGCTGATGCCGGTGCACCAGTTCGTGAACGACCACCGGCTGGTCGACGCGGGCCTGTCGAACTACTGGGGCTACAACACCATCGGCTTCTTCGCCCCGCACAACGCGTACGCCTCCTGGGGCGACCGCGGCCAGCAGGTGCTGGAGTTCAAGTCGGCGGTGCGGGCGCTGCACCAGGCGGGCATCGAGGTCATCCTCGACGTGGTCTACAACCACACCGCCGAGGGCAACCACCTGGGCCCCACGCTCTCCTTCCGGGGCCTGGACAACCCCTCGTACTACCGGCTCGCCAACGACCCCCGGTACTACATGGACACCACCGGCACCGGGAACTCGCTGCTCATGCGCTCCCCGCACGTGCTCCAGCTGATCATGGACTCGCTGCGGTACTGGGTGACCGAGATGCACGTGGACGGCTTCCGCTTCGACCTGGCGGCCACCCTGGCCCGGCAGTTCCACGAGGTCGACCGGCTGTCGTCGTTCTTCGACCTCGTCCAACAGGACCCGGTGGTCTCCCAGGTGAAGCTGATCGCCGAGCCGTGGGACGTCGGCGAGGGCGGCTACCAGGTGGGCAACTTCCCGCCGCTGTGGACGGAGTGGAACGGCAAGTACCGGGACTGCGTGCGCGACCTGTGGCGCGGCGAGCCGCGGACGCTGGCCGAGTTCGCCTCCCGGCTCACCGGCTCCTCCGACCTGTACCAGGACGACGGCCGCCGGCCGCTCGCCTCGGTCAACTTCGTGACCTGCCACGACGGCTTCACACTGCGCGACCTCGTGTCGTACGACAACAAGCACAACGAGGCCAACGGCGAGGGCAACCGGGACGGCGAGAGCCACAACCGCTCCTGGAACTGCGGGGCCGAGGGCGAGACCGACGACATCGGGATCGTGGAGCTGCGGGCCCGGCAGATGCGGAACTTCATCGCCACGCTGATGCTCTCGCAGGGCGTGCCGATGCTCAGCCACGGCGACGAGTTCGGCCGCACGCAGGGCGGCAACAACAACGCGTACTGCCAGGACAACGAGGTCTCCTGGGTGCGCTGGCCCAAGGCCGGCGACGAGGAGCACGGCACGCTGCTCGAGTTCACCCGCGCGATGGTGCGGCTGCGCCGCGACCATCCGGTGTTCCGGCGGCGGCGCTTCTTCCACGGCCGGCCGGTGGAGGGCACCCACGACGAGCTCACCGACATCGCCTGGTTCACGCCCGAGGGCGAGGAGATGACGGCCCGGGACTGGCAGGCCGCCCACGCGCAGGCGCTGACGGTCTTCCTCAACGGCAACGCGATCTCGGAGCCCGGCCCGCAGGGCGAGCGGATCGCGGACGACTCCTTCCTGCTGATGTTCAACGCCTCGCAGCAGGAACTGGAATTCGCCGTGCCGGACGACCACGGGCGCAGCTGGCGGATGGTGGTGGACACCTCGCACCCGGAGGGGATGCCGCCGGAGGAGGGACCGCGGGTGTCGGCGGGCGAACGGGTGCCGCTGGCCCCGCTGAGCCTGGTGGTGCTGCGCCGGCCGGCGTAACGCACACGATCGGACGTATGACCGGATGACAAGAGGGGCGCTTCGCCGGGTACGTACGTTCGCATGACGTCTGCGCCTCTTGCGACCTACCGGCTCCAGCTCCAGCCCGCGTTCCCGTTCGCGGCCGCCGAGCGGGCCGTGCCGTATCTGGCCCGGCTCGGCGTGTCGCACCTGCATCTGTCCCCGGTCCTGGAGGCCGTGCCCGGCTCCACGCACGGCTACGACGTCACCGACCACCGGGCCGTCCGCGCCGAGCTGGGCGGCGAGGAGGGACTGCGGTCCCTCTCCGCGGCCGCCCGCGCCCACGGCCTCGGCCTGGTCGTGGACCTCGTGCCGAACCACATGGCGGCCTCCCCCCGGCACAACCACGCCCTGCGCGCGGTGCTGCGCGACGGGCCCGAGTCGCCGTACGCCCGCTGGTTCGACGTCGACTGGGCGGCCGGCGACGGACGGATCCTGCTGCCGGTGCTGCCCGGCCGGGTCGGGGCGTTCCTCGACGAGATGCGCGTGGCGGACGGGACGCTGCACGTGGCCGGGCAGGAGTTCCCGCTGCGGCCGGGCACCGAGCGGCTGCCGCTGACGGAACTGCTCGACGCGCAGTGGTACCGGCTCGGCTGGTGGCGGCTGGCCCGCACCGAGCTGAACTACCGGCGCTTCTTCACCATCTCCGACCTGATCGGGGTGCGCGTGGAGGACCCGGAGGTGTTCGCCGCCACGCACGGCACGATCGTGGACCTGGTCCGGGAGGGCGTGATCGACGGGCTGCGGATCGACCATCCGGACGGGCTCGTCGACCCGGACGGCTATCTGGAGCGGCTGCACGCGGCGACCGGGGGCTGCTGGACGGTCGTCGAGAAGATCCTCACCGGGTCCGAGCGCCTGCCGGCCGGCTGGCCGGTGGCCGGCACCACCGGCTACGACGCGCTGCGGCACGTCGACGGGGTCTTCACCTGCCGGACGGGAGCGGACGAACTGCGGGACCTGTACCGGCGGTTCGCGGGCCGCGCCGGGGACCGGGGCGGCGACTGGGAGGCGACGGAGCGGCGCGCCGCGTACGAGGTGGTCACCCATGACCTGGAGGCGGAGACTGCGGCGCTCACCCGTACGGCCTCGCGGATCTGCGCCGCCGACCCCTGCTTGCGCGACCACGCCCCCTGGGCGCTGCGCACGGCGGTGCGGGAGCTGCTGGTGCGCGTCCCGGTGTACCGCACGTACCGGACCGGCGGGGAGGAGGTGCTCACCGAGGAGGCCGCGCGCGGCGCGAAGGCGGCGTTCGCGGTGCCGGAGGAGGCGACGGCCGTCGACCTGGTGCGGGACCTGGCGCTCGGGCGGCTCGGGGACGGGCCGGACCACCGGGCGTTCCGGGCCCGGTTCGCGCAGACCTCGTCCGCGCTGCGGGCCAAGTCCGTGGAGGACCGGGCGTTCTACCGGTACACACCGCTGCTCTCGGCGAACGAGGTCGGCGGGGACCCGGGGCGGCCGGCGGTGTCGCCGGAGGAGTTCCACGCGTACTGCGCGCACCTCGCCCGCGACTGGCCGGCCTCAGGGACGGTGCTCACCACGCACGACACCAAGCGCAGCGCGGACGTGCGGGCCGCCATCGCCGTGCTCGCGCAGTGCCCGGAGCGCTGGGCGGAGCTCCTGGAGCAGGTCGCCGGCATCCCGGCGCCCGACCCGCACCTGGCGTGGACGGCCTGGCAGACCGCCTTCGGCTTCGGTGCCGCGGACCCGGAGCGGCTGGGGCCCGCGCTGCTGAAGTCCGTCCGCGAGGCGGGCCTGCAGACCGGCTGGACGGAGCCGGACCCGGCGTACGAGCGGGCGGTGGCCGAGTTCGTGGCGGCGGGCCCGGGCCGGATCCCGCTGCGCACGGCGTCGGAGGCGGCCTTCGCCCTGGAGCCGCACATCCGGGCGCAGTCGCTGGGCGCGGCGCTGGTGCAGCTGACGATGCCGGGGGTGCCGGAGCTGTACCAGGGGACGGAGCGCGCGTACCGGGCTCTGGTCGACCCGGACAACCGGGCGCCGTTCACGATCGGCCCGGACGACGAGAAGACGGCCGTGACGCGGGCGGCCCTGGCGCTGCGCCGCCGCCGGCCGGAGCTGTTCGGCACGCGGGGCGGCTACACGCCGCTGACGGCCGAGGGTCCGGCGGCGGGCCACTGCCTGGCGTTCCTGCGGGGCGACGGCGCGGTCACGGCGGTGACGCGGCTCTCGCTGCGGCTGGCGGAGTCGGGCGGCTGGCGCGACACCGCCCTGACCCTGCCGGAGGGAGTCTGGACCGAGCTCCTGGACGGCGGCCGCCCGTTCTTCGGCGGCGGGCCGGTCCTCCTGAAGGACCTGTTCACGGACCGGCCGGTGGCCCTCCTGGAGCGCGGGGAGCGGCCGCGGGACTGATCCGGGACTAACAACGGGGCAGGGCCACCGTGCCGTTGGTGAGTTTGGTGCTGGAGGCCCAGCCCTCGGTCTTCGTCCCGGCGATGCGGGCGTAGATCCACTTGTTGCCGTAGGCGTTGGTGACGTAGCAGTGGTAGTAGACCTTCGTGCCCGCCTTGACGGCGCTCACGTACGAGCATTCCGCGTAGGGCCCGGTGTACAGGTGCGAGTTGGCGGAGAGGGTGCCCTCGGCGTCGCTGAGGTTCTGGTGGGCCCAGCCGGTGCAGCCGGTCGACACCGGGGTCGGCTTCGTCGCCGTGGGGCTCGGCACGGGCTTCGTGGGGGCCGACGGGGTCGCGGCGGGCTTGTCGGCGCCGGGCTTCTTCGTGGGCGACGCGTCCGGCTCGTCGTCCTCGGGCCGGTCCGGCTCCTCGGACGCCGAGGGCTCGGCGGACGCCTCGGGCGAGCCCGCGGGCGACAGGCTGCTCGCCTCGGTCGGCCAGGGGACGTCCGCCGGGGTGCCCTCGCCGGACGGCGCCGCCTGGACGCCGCCCCGGGGCGTGTCGCCCTGCTGGGACGTCAGGGCGTAGGTGATCCCGCCGCCCACGGCGAGGACCACGACGGCGGCCGCCGCCGCGACGAGGGTGCGGTGGCCGCTGCGCCGCCGGGCGCGGCGGGCCGCCGTACGGCTGGTCTCGGGGGCGGGCGCTCCGGCGGGCGCCGCGCCCGGCCCGCCGTGCTGCGGGAACGTCGCCGGCTGGTGCGGCTGCGCGTAGCCGGGGTGCGGGGCCTGCGGCACGGGCTGCGGGCCCTGCGGTACGGACTGCGGGTACACCGGCGGGCCGAAGCCCTGGGCCGGGGCGGTGGGGGCGGCGGGCCCCGGATCCGGCGCCGGGGCGGCGGTCCCGAACCCGACCGTGCCGCCCGAGGCGACGCGTTCCAGCATGCCGCGCGCCTGGTCCGCGGTGGGCCGGTCCTCCGGTTCCTTCGCCATCAGGGCCTGGAGCACCGGCGCGAGGGGTCCCGCCCGGCGGGGCTCCGGCAGCGGCTCGCTGACGATGGCCGACAGGGTGGACCAGGCGGACGTGCGGCGGAAGGGCGAGGTGCCCTCCACGGCCGCGTACAGCGTCATGCCGAGCGACCAGATGTCCGAGGCGGGACCGGGCTCGCGGCCCTGGGCGCGCTCCGGCGGCAGGTAGTCGAGCGAGCCGATGATCTCGCCGCTGCGGGTCAGCTTCGCCATGGCGTCGTCGCCCGGCGTCTCCATGGTGGCGATGCCGAAGTCGGTGAGCACCACTCTGCCGCCGTGCTCCAGGAGCACGTTGGCGGGCTTGACGTCCCGGTGCAGCACGCCGACCCGGTGCGCGGCGTCGAGCGCGTCCATCAGCTTGGCGCCGATCGCGGCGGCCTCGTGCGGCTCCAGGGCGCCGCGCTCGGTCAGCACGTCGTCGAGCGAGGAGCCCTCGACGAGTTCCATGACGATGACCGGCAGGCCCTGTTCCTCGGTCACGTCGTGGACGGTGATCACACCGCTGTGCCGGATGCGGGCGGCGGCCTGCGCCTCGCGCTGCATCCGGGTCCGCAGATCGGCCAGTTCGGCCGGGGAGGCGTCGGTGAAGGCGCGCAGGATCTTGACGGCGACCTCGCGGTTGAGAAGGGTGTCCACCGCCCGGGCGACCACGCCCATGCCGCCGCGCCCGATCATGGCGGTCACCCGGTAACGCCCGCCGAGCATCTTCCCCGTCAGCTCGTGGGCGTTCGCATCCCCCGCCGTCACCGCATGCTCCGTTCCTCGCCGTTCACGTTCCGCCGATGCGGAAGGCACCAGAGTAGAGGCAGGTTCGTGAGGGGATTGCGGGGGCCCTGCGCAGGTCCTGGGGCCGGTCAGCCGCCCGGGCGGACGAGGAGGTTCCGCGGTCCGCGGGTGATCAGTCCGGTGTGCTCCGGGCGGAACCCCTCGGCCCGGCGCAGCCTCGGCATCGCGTCGAACAGGGCGCGCAGCGCGTACCGGGCCTCCAGACCCGCCAGCAGCACGCCGGGGCAGGGCCCGCTGCCGTAGGTGAGCTGGCCGGGGTCGTCGCGGAGGTGGTCGTACGTCTCCGGCTCGCGGAAGCGCTCCGGGTCCCGGCCCGCCGCGCCGATCAGCAGCGCCACGGGCACCCCGGCGGGCAGGACACCGCCGCCGACGGGCACCTCGGCGAGGGTGCGGCGCATCGTGATCTGCACGGGCGGGTCGCGGCGCAGCGCCTCGGTCCAGGCCCGGTCGACGACCTCGTCCGGGGCCTCGCGCAGGGCCGCGGCACGGTCGGGGTCGGCGAGCACATGGGCGAGGAACGTGGCGAGGGCCTTCTCCCGGACGGCGATCTGGGCGGTGCACTGGCCGGCGAGGGCGCTCGCGGCGCGGCCGCGTACCAGCCGCATCATGTCGCGGTAGGGCACGCCGACCGCGGCGGCGACGGTGCCGGCGGGCAGCCAGTGGCAGAACTCGGCGACCAGGTCGACCTGCGAGCGGCCGGCCAGCCGCCGGGCCAGCACGTGCGCGGTCCGCTCGGCGACGGCCCGCAGCTCGGACCCGTCCACGTCCTGGTGGCCGGTGGCGCAGGGCGGGTCGCCGGGCCGGTGGCCGTGCCCGAAGCGGGCGTCGGTGAGGGCGGCGGCCACGTCCGCGTACCGGCTCAGCAGCCAGGCCCGCAGCAGCGGGTCGTAGGTGAGCGGGAACTCCTCGCGCAGCCTGCGGTAGAGGCGGTACGGGTCGCGGCTCCCGCCCGGCTGGACGGGGCTGGGCGGCACGGTCCGGGGGACGGGCGCGCCGGGTGCGCCGGAGTGCAGTTCCTGCGTCATGCGGGCCCCCTCGCTCGGTGCGGCCGCCGGGAGGACGGCCGCTCCGTCGCGGCACGCCTGGCCCCACCTCACCACCCGGGGGCCGCGACCGCAGTCCGCGTTGCGCCGAACGGGTGAGGGGTCGGGCGGCCGGGCGGGGTCAGCGCGTGGCGAGGGTGAAGCTCATCTGGCCGAAGCCCACGACGTCCCCGGCGCGGACCACGACGGTGCCGGTGACCCGGCGGCCGTTGACCGTCGTGCCGTTCGTCGAGCCGAGGTCGCGCAGCAGCCACGTGCCGCCCTGCCCGCTCAGTTCGGCGTGCAGCCGGGACACCGTCTCGTGGCTGAGCCGCAGCCCGTTCACCGGGTCGCGGCCGATCCGCAGCGGGTACGGGCCCGGCTCGGGCAGCAGCAGCTTCGGGAGCCGCTCCGCCGTCCAGGCGCGGCCGAGGCGGGCGGTGAACGCGGACACCTTCTCGACGGCGCCGACGACCTTGCGGGTCCAGCGGCCCTCGGTGTGCAGATCGGCGGTGAGCACGGCCAGTTCGTCCGGGCGGCGGGCCGCCAGGGCCTTCTCCATGCGGAACAGGAACGTGTCGTGCGAGAGCCGGCCCTGTGCCGCGCCCTCCCGGAGTATCACCAGCGCCCGGTCCCGCTCGGCGTCGGAGAGCCGAGCGGAATGCGTGGGGTACTCGAACGGGGTCGTCACATCGTGATTGTCGGTCCGAGGGCCCCGAAGTGTCCAGAAGCCATAATCCGTACCCGCGTTCCAAGATCGCTGCTACGGTCGGCGTCCCGACTTCCCTGGAGGAATCCCCTGTCGAACGCCGATCGGACGCCGGCGCCCGGCGACCACGACGACCTCGTGCTGCGCCCCCTGGCCGGACCGGAGGAACTGGATCTGTTCCTCGGCCTGACGTACGTCCTCGACCACGAACTGGCCGGTGACCTGGAGTCCGGGCGCAGGCGGCCCGAGTGGATGTGGGTCGCGCTGCGCGGCGAGCGGCTGGTGGGCCGGATCGCCTGGTGGACCAAGGCCCGCGGCGAGGACCCGATGTTCCTCGACTTCTTCGACGTCGACCCGTCCCTGCCGGAGCAGGAGGCGCGGGACGTGGGCCTGCGCCTGCTGGAGACCGCGACCGCGGCGGTCGTGCCGGCGGGTGCGGCGCGCCCCGAGTACGGGCGGTTCCTGCCGCCGGACTGGCGCGAGGACGCCGAGGTGCGCGGGTACCTGGAGACCCTGTTCGCGGTCCTGGAGAAGTCCGGCGCGCGGCAGCTCGTGGAGCGGCTGCGCCTGGAGTGGCGGCCGGGGACGCCGGTGCCGGAGCCGTCCGGCCGGCTGGTCTTCCGTCCCGTACGGGACCGCGAGGACCTGGTCGCGCTGATGACCCCCGTCATGGAGGGGACCCTCGACGCGCACGGGCAGGCGGAGCTGGCCTCGGGCCTGACGGCCCGGCAGGCGGCGGAGCAGCACTACGACGGGGAGTTCGCGCACTACACCACCCCGCGGGAGTGGTGGCGGATCGCGGAGCTGCCCGGGACCGGCGAGCCGGTCGGCTTCGTGATCCCGGCCCGCAACAACTACCACCCGATCATCGCGTACATCGGCGTGCTCCCCGCCCACCGCGGCAAGGGCTACATCGACGAGGTGCTGCGCGAGGGCACCGCGGTGCTCGCGGCGCAGGACGTGCCGCGCATCCGGGCCGCGACCGACGTGGGCAACGTGCCGATGGCCCGGGCGTTCGCCCGCGCCGGGTACACGGCCTTCGAGCGCGCGGTCGACTTCGTGTGGGACGCGCCGGACGCCTCCGGTTCCTGACCGCGCGGCGACGTCCGCTGCCAGGATGGTTCCCGTCGTTCCGGAACGTCGGCGAGGGGATGGGCCAGTGCTGTTCGAGGTGTGGGCGCCGCACGCCCGCGACGAGGTCGTCCTTGAACTGGAGGGCCGAGCGGTCCCGTTGACCCGGGACCCGGCCAGGGAGGGCTGGTGGCTGACGGAGGCGGAGGCCGCCGACGGCGACCGGTACGGCTACTCCCTCGACGGCGGGCCGGTGCTGCCGGACCCGCGGGCGCGCCGGCTGCCGGACGGCCCCGACGGGCGGAGCGCGGTCGTCGACCACTCCCGGTACGCCTGGCGGCACGCCGTCCCGCCGCGGGCGCTGCGCGGCGCGGTCCTGTACGAGCTGCACGTCGGCACGTACACGCCCGAGGGCACGCTCGACGCGGCGGCGGCCCGGCTCGGCGAACTGGCCGAACTCGGCGTCACGCACGTGGAGCTGATGCCGCTCTGCTCGTTCCCCGGGGTGCACGGCTGGGGGTACGACGGGGTCGCGCCGTGGGCGGTGCACGAGCCGTACGGCGGGCCCGAGGCGCTGAAGCGCTTCGTCGACACGGCGCACGGCCTGGGTCTCGGCGTGGTCCTGGACGTGGTGCACAACCACCTCGGCCCGTCCGGGAACCGGCTGCCGGAGTTCGGCCCGTACTTCACCGACACCCACCACACGCCCTGGGGCGCGGCGGTGAACCTGGACGCGCCGGGCTCCGACGAGGTCCGCGCCTACTTCCTCGGCAGCGCGCTGGCCTGGCTGCGGGACTACCGGATCGACGGGCTGCGGCTCGACGCGGTGCACGCGCTCGCCGACACCCGGGCGCTGACGTTCCTGGAGGAGCTGTCGGCGGCGGTCGACGCGCTCGCGGCGGAGGAGGGCCGGGAGCTGTTCCTGATCGCCGAGTCCGATACGTGCGACCCGCGCACCACCCGGCCGCGCGCGGCCGGCGGCCTCGGGCTGCACGCCCAGTGGAACGACGACTTCCACCACGCCCTGCACACCGCGCTCACCGGCGAGTCGCAGGGCTACTACGCGGACTTCGCCCGCGCCCCGATGGCCGCCCTGGCCAAGACCCTCGGGCACGTCTTCTTCCACGACGGCACCTGGTCGAGCTTCCGCGGCCGGCACCACGGCCGTCCCGTCGACCGGGTCCGCACCCCCGCGCACCGCTTCCTCGGCTACGCGCAGACCCACGACCAGGTCGGCAACCGGGCGCTCGGCGACCGGCTCTCCGCCACCCTCTCCCCCGGCCTGCTGGCCTGCGCGGCGACGCTGGTGCTGACCGGCCCGTCGGTGCCGATGCTGTTCATGGGCGAGGAGTGGGGGGCCCGGACGCCCTGGCAGTACTTCACCGACCACACCGACCCCGCCCTGGCGGAGGCCGTCCGGCAGGGGCGGCGGCGGGAGTTCGCCGCGCACGGCTGGGCGGAGGAGGACGTGCCGGACCCGCAGGACCCGGCGACCCGGGACCGGTCGGTGCTGGACCGGTCCGAGCGGGACCGCGAGCCGCACGCCCGGCTGCTCGCCTGGTACCGCGAGCTGATCGCGCTGCGCCGCAGCCACCCGGACCTGACCGACCCGGACCTCGCCGCGGTGCGCGCCGCCTTCGACGAGCAGGCCCGCTGGCTGGCGTTCCGCCGCGGCGACCTGCGGATCGTGGTCAACCTGGCGGACCGGCCGGCGGACGTGCCGCTGGGCGGCCGGCACCGGGTGCTCGCCGCCTGGGAGCCCGTCGAACCGCCGGGCCCGGACGGCCTGCTGCGGCTGCCGGCGGAGTCGTGCGTGGTCCTGGCGAACGGCCTGGCGCGCGGATAGGGGCCGCCCGCGGCGGGGCTATTCGACGACGGCCATCGTGTGCGGGGTGGCGTTGAGGCGGCGGCCGCCGGTCTCGGTGACCGTCACGATGTCCTCGATGCGGACGCCGAACCGGCCCGGCAGATAGACGCCCGGCTCCACGGAGAAGCACATGCCGGGGACGAGCGGCCGCTCCTCGCCCTCGATCATGTAGGGCGGTTCGTGGGTGGTGACGCCGATGCCGTGGCCGGTGCGGTGGATGAAGTACTCGCCGTAGCCGGCGTCCGCGATGACGGCGCGCGCCGCCCGGTCCACCTGCTGGCAGGCGGCGCCCGGCTGCACCGCCTCGAAGCCCGCCTGCTGCGCGGCCCGTACGACGTCGTGGACGCGCTGCTCCTCCTCGGTCGGTTCGCCGACGTGGACGGTGCGGGTGGTGTCGGAGCCGTAGCCGTGCTTGAGGCCGCCGAAGTCGAGGACGACCATGTCGCCGTGCTCGATCGTCCGGTCGCCCGCCTCGTGGTGCGGGTTGGCCCCGTTGGGCCCGGAGCCGACGACCGTGAAGTCCACCTGCGAGTGCCCGAACTCCAGCAGCAGCGCGGCCAGGTCGGCGGCCACGTCGGTCTCCTTGCGCCCCGCGAAGCGGACCTTGAGGATCTCCTCGTACGCCCGGTCGGCGGCGGCGCCGGCGGCCTCGATCCGGAGCAGTTCGTGCGCGTCCTTGACCGCGCGGAGCATCGGCAGCGCCTCGGTGAGGGAGACGTACTCGGTGCCCGGCAGGGTCTTCTGCAGGCCGAGCAGGTGCATCGCCCAGGCGTTGTCGCTGACCCCGAAGCGGCCCTGGGCGTCGAGCAGCGGGGCGGTGACGGCGTACGGGTCCTTGCCGTCGGTCCAGTCGCGCAGGGTCAGCGCGGGCGCGCCGGCGGCCTTCTCGGCGTCCGGGGCCTCCAGCGTGGGGACGACCAGCACCGGGTCCTGCCCGGCGGCGAGCACGAGGACGGTGAGCCGCTCGGTGACCGCGGTCGGCTGGTAGCCGGTCAGGTAGACGAGGTCCGGTCCCGGGGCGACCAGCAGTCCGGTGAGCCCGGCGTCGGCGGCCGAGCGCGCGGCGCGGTCCATGCGGGCGCGGTAGTCGTCGGCGGTGAAGGGCGTGGGCGCGGACTCGGCCGGGGTGGCGGGCCGGGGCGCGGCGGCGGGCTCGGGCGTACTCGGCATGGGGACGGCCTCCTCGTGGACGTACAGCATCCTGCCGTGCGGCGGCGGCCCGCGCGAGCGCAGCCGGGTCGGTCTGGGCCGGTGTTCTCGTCAGTCGGGGCCGGGGTTCTCGGCGACGAGACGTTCCAGCAGGTCCTCGAAGTCGCCGCCGACGACGATCCGCAGCCCCTCGCCGTCCTCGTCGTGGTCGCTGAGCTGGGTGAGCGTGCCGTCGCGCCACCAGAAGACGTACGGGCTGATGGCGCCGGGGGTGTCCGCGTAGCCGGCGGCCGCGAAGGAGGCCATCGCGCCGAGGGCCGGGATGATCCCGGTGTCGCGGATGGGGTGGAAGGCGAGCTGGTGCCGGAACGGCATCGCCACGAGGGCGCCGTGCTCGCCGAGGGGCTCGCCGGTGACCCGGCGGACCACGGCGGCCAGGTCGAGGACGCGGCTGGCGGTGTAGAAGGAGTCGCCGAGCAGCACCTCGAAGCGCATGCCGTCGGAGTCCCGCACGGTCTCGTGGCCCTCGACGGGCAGCCCGCGCAGATTGGCCAGCGCCCGGTCGCGGAGCTGCTGGAGGTCGCCGAGGGGTTCGAGGGCCTCGTCGGTGAGCATCATGACGCTCTCCGGGAGGTCCAGCGCGAGGATCTCGTACAGGCCGGGGGCGACGCTGCGGGCGTAGCAGAAGGCCGTCGGGTCGATGCCGCCGGCGCCCACCACGCGCGGGTACAGCTGCGCCCGGATCTGCTCCGGGGAGAGGGTGTCGAGGGCGGACGGCCCGTCCAGGGTGCGCAGCACCCGCTCGACGTGGCTGCGGATCAGCTCCGGCCAGGCGCGCGGGCCGCGGTCGTCGTTGTGGCAGACGGCGGCCAGGTTGCCGAGGCCGAAGTGCCGGTCGCTGTCGTCGCTCACCATGTCGGCGTAGACGGTCACTTCGAGGCCGTGCTCGGCGAACGCCTCGCGCACCTGGCCCCGGAACAGCGCCGCCTCGCGCTCGGAGAAGTAGCCGAACTCGGCATCCCGGGGTGCCTCGTCCCCGTCCCGCTTGGGCTTCCGCCGGAACAGACCCACGCCCGCCGCCTTCCCTCGAACCCGCCGTCCCCTGCCGCAGGGGCCGCTTCGGCGCCGGCGCCTCGGCCGGCCCCACCCTACCGAGGGGTGACGTACCCACGCGGGGGCGGTCTCATGGGCCCCGGTCCGCGCCCGTCAGCGCGGCGAGGACGCGGGCGGCCGGCCCGGCGGGGGCGCCGCCCGGGTGCAGGAGTTCGGTGCGGTGGACGAGCCGGGGCGCGACGAGCGGTACGGCGACGGCGCCCGCGCCGCGGGCCGCGGCGGCCGGCAGCAGCGCCAGACCGTGCCCGGCGGCGGCCAGGGCGACCAGGGTGCGCACGTCCGTGCCCTCGTAGCGCAGGGCGGGCCGGAAGGCGCGCGGCGTGCCCGCGGCGGCGCGGAGCCGGTCCAGCGGCAGCCCGGCGGCGGGCGCGTCGAGCCAGCGGGCGTCGGCGAGGTCGGCGAGCCGCAATCCGGTCCGGCGGGCCAGCGGGTGGTCGCCGGGCAGCACCACGGCGAGCGGCTGCTCCGCCGCGCCGGGCAGGACGGCGGCGGTGAGCGGCGCGACGTCCGGCAGCGACAGCGGGTCGCTGGGCGCGGCCGCCCCGTCGACCAGCCCGAGGTCGGCGCCGCCGGTCGCGACCGCGGCCGGCACCTCGGCGCGCGGCAGCACGCGCAGCGTGACGCCCGTCGCGGGCAGCGCCGCGAGCACCGCGGGGTGCAGCGCCAGCGGGGCGGCGGCGACCGTCAGCTCCTCCCGGGGCGCGGCGCCGTAGCGGGCCAGGTCGGCGCGGGCGGCGTCGATGCGCAGCAGCAGGGATCCGGCGTGTTCGAGCAGCCGCTCCCCCGCGGGCGTCGGCGCCACGGGGCGGCGGCCGAGCAGCGGCACGCCGAGGTCCTGCTCCAGGGCCGCGATGTGCTGGGAGACCGCCGACTGCGTGTACCCGAGGGCGCGCGCCGCCGCGGAGAACGAGCGGAGCTCGGCGACGGTGACGTAGGTGCGCAGCAGGTGGGGGTCCATGCCGCGGTCAGTCCCGCGCCGGGTCCACGAGCGCCTGCGCGTAGTACGCGAGGGACCGGTTGTAGCGGGGCAGCAGCGGGGCGAGCGCGCCGAGCGCCAGGGCGGCGGCCTCGCGCTCGCGGCCGGTGTCCGCGAGGCAGAGCCCGAGGAAGGCGTCGACCGCGCCGGCGAGCGCCCGTTCGTCGGCGTCGAGCCGGTCTGCGGGGATCGCCCGCTCGGCGGTGAGGAGTGCGGCGCCGCGCTCGGGCTGTCCGAGGTTGCGCAGGCTGCTGGCCAGCTGGATCACCGCGCGGCGGCGGCGCAGTCCGGTGAGCCCCAGGTCGAGGGCGCGGCGGTAGTACGCGACGGCCTCGGCGGGCAGGCCGGTGGAGTCGTGGGCGGCGCCCTGCTCGAAGAGCGCCGGCGCGTCGTCGGCGGGCCGCTCGGCGGCCAGTTCGGCGACCCGGGCGCGGAAGTCGGCGGGCTCGTACGCGTCGAGGGCGGCCCAGAGGGCGGCGACGCGGTCGTCCCAGGAGGGGGCTTCGGTGGTCATGATCAGGAGCCTAGCCGTCCGCTCATAAGCGTTCGCGATGGACGGTGCAGGGATCATCGTTGGACGTGAACCTCCCGCGCCGACCAGCATGTTCGTCATGACGACGCAGATGACCACCGCGACGGACCCGACCCCCCGTACGTCCCGCACGCCCCGGATCGCCCTGGTGGGCGACCGTTCCCCGCACGTCCGCTCGCACGTCCGCGTGCCGATGCTGCTCGACGCGCTCGCCGAGCGGGACGGCCTCGTCCTCGACGCGTACTGGATCGAGACCCCGGACGCGGCGGAGCCGGACGCGGTGAAGGGCTTCGACGCGGTGTGGCTGCTGCCGGGCAGCCCGTACGCGAGCGAGGAGGGCGCGCTGGCGGCGATCCGGACGGCGCGCGAGGACGGGATCCCGTTCCTGGGGACCTGCGCGGGCTTCCAGCACGCGCTGATCGAGTACGCGCGGGACGTCTGCGGGCTGCCGCGCGCGGCGCACGCCGAGAACGACCCGGCGGCGGACGACGGCGACCTGCTGATCGCGCCGCTCGCCTGTTCGCTGGTCGGCCACGAGGGGCCGGTGCGGGTGACGCCGGGCTCGCTGGCCCAGCGGGTGATCGGGGCCGAGCGGTCGACGGAGCGGTACCACTGCAACTACGGCCCGGACAGCCGCCATCTGGACACCCTGCGGGCGCACGGGATGCGGTTCACGGGGGTGGACGACGACGGGCAGGTGCGGATCGCGGAACTGCCGGCGCACCCGTTCTTCCTGGCCACGCTGTTCCAGCCGGAGCTGGCGGGGGACGGCACGAAGCCGCACCCGGTCGTGCGGGCGCTGGCCGTCGCGGCGGCGGCGCGGGCCGGGGTTCACGGCCGTTCCCGCGCCTGATCCGCCGGACCGGCCCTCGGTCAGCTCATCGGGACGACGAGGTGCGCGCGGTGGCGGCCGCGCGCCACCAGGCGGGCGTTGGCCTCGTCGGAGTCGCGGACCCAGCGTTCGGCGCGGGCCCGGTCCTTGCCGAACCGGACGTGGCGCTCGACGAGGCGGGGGACGCGGCGGCGGTCGTCGAGGTCCAGGTACCAGACCTCGTCGAGCAGCGCGCGGACGGCGGCCCAGTCGCCCTCGTCGTGGAGCAGGTAGTTCCCCTCGGTGACGACGAGGGGAACGCCGTCGGGCACGGGGATCGCCCCGGCGACCGGCTCCTCCAGGGAGCGGTCGAAGGCCGGGGCGTGGACGGTGACGCCCGGTTCGGGGGCGCGCAGTCGGGTGAGCAGATGCGCGTAGCCCGCCGCGTCGAAGGTGTCCGGGGCGCCCTTGCGCTCGGTGCGGCCGAGGCGGCGCAGCTCGGCCTGGGCGAGGTGGAAGCCGTCCATGGGGACGAGCACGGCGTGCCCGTCGAGGCGGGCGACGAGCCGGGCCGCGAGGGTGGACTTGCCCGCGCCGGGCGGGCCGGCCAGGCCCAGGATGCGCCGGCCGCCGGGGGCCGCGAGGCGTCGGGCGCGGGCGACGAGTTCGTCGAGGCGGGCGGAGTCCATGGGGGCCATTGTCGCGCGGGCCCCGGCGTTCCGGACCTGGCGGGCGGCCGCCCGTCGGCGGGCGGCCAGTCGGTCGGCGGCCAGTCGGTCGGCGGCACGTCGGCGGGCGCTGTTAGGTTCGGCGCCATGACGGACCCCCTGTTGAGCACGCTCCGCGCGCAGCCGCGGCTGGCCGAGCTGGCCGCGTTCCCCTTCGGCTTCGACCTCGACCGCGCCGGCCACGGCGAGGACGTCGTCCTGGCCTCCGGCGCCCCGCTGGAGCCGATCGCGGGCGACGACACGGGCGGCACGTACTTCCTGTGCGACGGGAAGGCGGTGCTGTACGCCTCGTCGGAGGGGGAGGCCGGGCTGATGGGGACGAGCGTCGCGGAGGCGCTGGAGATCCTGATCGGCCTGCCGGGCTGGTGGGACGTGCTCGCGCCCGACGCGGACCCGCGGGAGGCCACGACCGTCCCGTACGGCCCCGACACGGACGCGGCACGGGCCGAACTGCGCGCGGGCCTGGGGCTCCCGGAGCGCACGCCCGAGGAGCTGCTCGCCCGGCTGCACGCGGCGCTCCTGCGCACCGAGCCGGAGTACGTGCTCCTGAACGCGGAAGAGGGCCTCGCCTACGAGCTCCTGGACGCCCTGCCACGCCCGACGCTCCGCGAGCAGGTGCTCGCGGCGGGCGTCGAGGGCGAACTCCCGGACGAGGACGACGAGTTCGCGTGGATCGGTCTGGCGGTCGCATCCGGGCTGACGGCCGAGGCGCGGATCCGCCTGATCCGGCTCCTCGACGACACGGGGCCGGACGCGACGCGGCTGGCCCGCATCGCGGAGGGCCTGGAGGCGGCGGGCGACCCGGCGCACGCCGCCCGCGCCCAGCGGCTGGTCCTCTCCCTGCAGGACACCGCGTTCGACCGCGGCTCGGCGGGCCGGGCCCTGGCCCGTCTGGAGCGCCTGTCCGGCGACGCGGCGGCGGCCCGGCGCAGCCTGGACCGCGCGGTCGCGGCCCTGGACGCCCGCCCGGCCGGGCCCCGGAAGGACGGTCAGCAGGAGCTGGACCTCGGCCTCCCGGAGCCGCCCGTCGACACCTCGGCGGAGAACTGGCGCCGTCTCGGCCTGGGCCGCATGATCGCCGAGGAGTACCTGCGTCTGGCCCTGGCGGAGGCCGATTCCGGTCACCCCGAACCGGCCCGCACGGCCCTGGACAAGGCCCGGGAGCTCCTCGCCGCCCGGACCGGCCCGCACGACGCCCTGGGCCCCCTCGTCCAGGAGGCCACCTGGGCGGTCCAGCGCCTCCGCTGACCGAAAGCGTCCCTTGCGTACCGCGAGTAACGCCGCTTACGGTCGGCGGACTCGAGGAACGGGAGGGAACCGTGGAGAGCACCAGGCGCACCCAGGAAGACGCCCCGACCAAGCCGGAGATCAAGAAGGTCGCCGTCCGGGACGAGGGCAGAAAGCGCGACCGGCTCACCATCGAGAAGCGGCCGGCGTCCTGAGCGGGCGGGAGCCGGCGTCCGGGGCGGCGCCTCGAACGCCGGACGCCGGCGACCCGCCCCGGTTGCGCGTCCATCTGGTGACCATGCCCTGGCAGCCGGTCGACCTGCCGTCGTTGCAGATCGGGCTGCTGCGCGCGCTGCTGGCCCGGACCCGGCCCGGCGACGAGGTGAGCGAATACCACGGTTCGCTGCGCTGGGCCGAGTTCCTGCTCGAACGGACCGACGGGCTGCTCCGGCCCGCCGACCACGTCGAGGTCGGCAGCGACTCGATCTTCGACGGGCTCGGGGACTGGGTCTTCTCCGGGGTGCTGTACCAGGACCCCCACTGGGGAGTCGCCCGTCTCGCCGCGTACGCGGAGCGCCGTGGCATCCCCGTGGACAAGGCGCACGCGATGCGGGCGCACGCGGCGGAGTTCGTCGCGCTCGCCGCCGACGAGATCCTCGCCGGCGAGCCGGACGTCGTCGGCTTCACCAGCACCTTCATGCAGAACGTCGCCTCGCTGGCGCTCGCCGCCGAGCTGAAGCGCCGCCGCCCCGGGCTCACCGTGGTCTTCGGGGGCAGCAACTGCGACGGGCCCATGGGCCACGCCCTGCACCGCAACCACCCGTTCGTCGACCATGTCGTGCGCGGCGAGGGCGAGTACGCGTTCCCCGCCCTGCTCGACCGAGTCGCCGCCGGCACCGCGCCGCACGACGTGCCGGGAGTGTGCTGGTGGGACGGCGCGGTCTCGCGGGCGAACGAGGAGTCGCGGCGCACCGTCGCCCCGGCCGACATCCCCTCGCCGGACTACGACGTCTGGCACGCCGAGGTCGAGTCCTCGCCCGTGGCCGAGTACGTCCGCCCCAAGCTGGTCGTCGAGGGCGCGCGGGGCTGCTGGTGGGGCGAGAAGCACCACTGCACGTTCTGCGGGCTCAACGGCTCCGCGATGGCCTTCCGCGCCAAGTCCGGCGAGCGGCTGTGGCAGGAGGTGGAGCGTCTGGTCCGGCGGCACCGGATCCTCGACGTCGTCACCGTCGACAACATCATCGACATGGCGTACTTCGCCGACTTCCTGCCGCGCGCCGTCGCCAGCGACTGGGACCTGCTGATGCACTACGAGGTCAAGTCCAACCTGACGCGCGAGCAGTTGGCGCTGCTGGCCCGGTCCGGCGCGGTGCACATCCAGCCCGGCATCGAGAGCCTGAACAACCGGGTCCTCGGTCTGATGGACAAGGGCGTCACCGGCAGCCGCAACGTCCGCACCCTGCGCGAGTGCGCCGATCTGTCGCTGACGTGCACGTGGAACTACCTGTACGGCTTCCCGGGCGAGACGGCCGAGGACTACGACCCGGTCGTGGCGCAGTTCCCCGCGCTCGTCCATCTCCAGCCGCCCGGCGGCGCGTTCCGCATCCAGCTGGAGCGCTTCAGCCCGCACTTCGCCGATCCGGCGCTCGGCTTCGCGGAGCGCCGGCCGGCCGAGATGTACGGGCACGTGTACGACCTGCCGGAGGCCGAACTCGCCGATCTGGTCTATCTCTTCGACACCCCGCCGCGCGGACTCGGCGGACCGGCGGAGCAGCGGCTGATCGAGGCGGTGGCGAAGTGGCGGGCCGGGCACGCCGGTTCGACGCTCCTCGTGGAGACGGACGAGGACGGGGACCTGCTGGTGCACGACCGCCGCACCGGCTGGCCGGAGCGGACGCACCGGTACACCGGCTGGGAGGCGGCCGCGTTCCGGCGGCTGGAGGACGGCCGTTCGGCCGCCGCGCTGGGCCGGCTCCTCGCCGAGGACGGCCTCGACGTGCCGGCCGGCCGGCTCGCCCGGTGGCTGGACGAGGGCGTGGCGCGAGGGCTGCTGTTCTTCGACGGCCGCGCGTACGTCTCGCTGCCGCTGCGCCACGCGCCGATCGGCGCGCCCGCCGACGAGGAGGTACGGGTATGAGCGGTACGGTCACCCTCCCGCTCGGCGCGGGCGGCCGGGCCGCGGCCGAGGCCGTACGGCTGCTGCGCGACTGCCAGAGCGAGGCCCGCACCCTGCGCTGGGCGCCCGACACCGGCGCCCCGCCCTTCGACACCGCCCTGCTGCACCATCTGCCGCCGCCGGAGACCGGCGCGCCGGCGTGGCGCGAGCGGTACGCGTACGGCCTGCTGTACCACCGGCGCGGGCCGGACTTCGTGACGGTGATGGACCGCCGGGACCCCGCCGCCTCGGCCCGGTTCACGCTGGACGCGCCGCGGCTGGTGGCCGCGTTCCTCGCCGTGCAGGAGCCGGCGGAGCTCGCCGCGCTGGACGCCGCCGCGCGCGCGGCGGTGGCGGTGCTCGCCGAGGAACGGCTGGTCCTGGTCACGGACGGCTGGGCCGTGGCGCTGCCGCCGCGGCTGCGCCGCTGGCCCGTGCCCTGCACGAGCGTCTGACCGTGACCGCTTCGCCCGGCCCCTCCACGCAGGACGCGGCGGTCGGCGCGGGCCGCCCCGCGCCCTGGCGGGCGCTGCGCCGGCACCGCCCGTTCCTGCTGCTCTGCGGCGAGCAGGCGGCCAGCTCGGTGGGCCGGCAGATCACCGCGCTCGCGCTGGCGCTGCTGGCGGTGACCCAGCTGCGCGCCGGGCCGTTCGGGGCGTCGGCGCTGCTGGCGCTCTCGTACCTGCCGGGCGCGGTGCTCAGCCCGTTCGCGGGCCTGCTCGCGGACCGGGCGCGGCTGCGCGCGCTGGCCGTCACGCTCACCGCGCTCCAGGTGCTCGTGGTCGGCTCGGTGCCGCTGGCCGGGGCGCTGGGCCGGCTCGGGCTGCCGCAGCTGTACGTCGTGGCGGGCCTGTCGGGGGCGCTGACCTGGACGCTGTCGGTGGTGCTGCAGGCGGCGCTGCCGCGGGTGGTGCCCCCGGAGCTGCTGCTGACCGGCAACGCGGCGCTGACCGGGGCGCGTACGGCGGGGCAGATCGGCGGGCCGGCGCTCGGCGGCGTCCTCGTGGGCCTCGCCGGCGCGTCGCCCGCGCTGCTGGCCGGAGTGGTCGCGTACGGGGTGGAGGCGCTGCTGCTGTTCGCGCTGCCGGCGGCGCTGAACCGGTCCGTGGCGCCCGCCGCGCCGGGGCCGCGGTTCTCGGGGCTGTGCGAGGGCTACGCGGTGGTGCGGGCCGAGCCGGTGCTGCGCCGGCAGGTGCTCGCGGGGGCCGGGTTCAATCTGGGCAGCGGGGCGGCGGACGCGCTGTTCGTGCTGTACGCGGGCCGGGAACTGGCCTTGAAGCCGTGGCAGTTGGGGAGCGTGTACGCGACGTTCAGCGTGGCGACGGTCGCCGGGGTGATGCTCGCGGGCCGGTTCGCGCGGTCGGCCGGGCTGTACCGGGCGACCCGTGTCTGCGCGCTCGTGGCCGCCCTGGCGATCTTCCTGGTCCCGGCGGCCTCGCTGGGGCTCGCCTTCCCCGCGCTGCTCGCGTACCAGCTGGTCTTCGGCGCCGCGGCGACGGTCTGGGCGATCTCGATGACCACGACGCAGCAGCTGATCGCCCCGCCGGGCCTCCAGGGCCGGGTCGCCGGTTTCGCCCAGGCGGCGCTGCTGGCCACGGTCCCGGTGGGCGCGCTGGCGGGCGGGGCGCTGGCGGCCCGGCTGGGGAGCGTGCCGGTGCTGACGGCCGCGGCGGCGACGGCCGTCCTGGCGGCGCTGGCGTTCTGGCTGCCGCTGCGCGGCGCGCCGAAGTCCCCTGCGCAGCGCCCGACTTCGGCGGAATGAAACGTACCGGCATCGGTATCCGGACAAGCCCGTCCGGTGAAGAGACGGTGGCGCAGGTGTGGCGGGTTGCCGCACGGGCCCGAGGGGCCGGTGGGCTGACCCGGTGCTTCACCGGGCCCTCACACCCCGCGTTCGAACACGTTGCGGGGGATCTGTCGACCCCGCGCGGGTGACCCGCCGGTAGCCCCGACCGGATCGATGAATCGTCAATTGACTGAGACACGTCAGTACCCACAGGCTCGCCGGGTCACTGCCCGAGCGCGTCGCTGCACTCGCAGGCGACGCCTGGTTCTGGGGGGAACCATCACTCAGCGCAGACGATCACGGGGCGCCGGCACCTTCCTGCACGGCGCGATCCTCGCACTCACCACCGCCGCGGCGCTCGCGGCCGGATCGCTCGGCCGGGCGGAGGCGGCCGCAGCGCCGGATCCGGGCCGGGCCGCCGAGTCCACCGTCCACCTCACCTACCGCGGACACGAGTTCACCGTCCCGGCCGGCTGGGACGTCGTCGACCTGGAGAAGAACCCGGACGCCTGCGTCCGGTTCGACCGCCCGGCCGTCTACCTGGGCACAGCAGGCAGCCGACTCGACTGTCCGGCCAAGGCGTTCGGCCGCGCCGAGGCGCTGCACGTCCGCCCGGCCCCGGCCGGCCCGGCCGCCGCGCAGGCCCGCGTCACGGAGAACCGCGCCGCCCGCTCGTACGAGGCGACCGCCCGCGGCATCGCGGTCACCGCCTCGTACGGGGGCGACCGGGAGCTGATCCGGCGCGTCCTGCGCAGCGCCTCGCTGCCCGTCGACACCGCGCGCGAGGGGACGGCCGTCCGGCCGCTCGCCGCCGCGGCGGCGCTCCCGGCCGACGCCACGTCCTTCCAGGGCAAGGGCTTCGACCGCTGCGCCGCGCCGGCCTCGGCCCAGATGGACACCTGGAAGCAGTCCTCGCCGTACGGCGCCGTCGGCGTGTACATCGGCGGGGTCAACGCGGGCTGCGGCGTCACCGTCGACGCGGCCTGGATGCGGGCGCAGTACGACAAGGGCTGGCGCTACTTCCCGATCTACGTCGGCCCGCAGGCCTCCCGCGACGCGGGCAGCTGCGACGAGGACTGCGCCGTCATCACCGACCCGGTGCCCGAGGGCGCGGCCTCCGCACGCGACGCCGTCGCCCAGGCGAACGCCCTGGGTCTGCCGGCCGGTTCGGTCCTCTACTACAACATGGAGGCGTACGCCTCCCCGACGCACACCGGCAAGGTCCTGCCGTTCGTGCGGTCCTGGACCGCGACCCTGCACGAACTGGGCTACCGCTCCGGCGTGTACGGCAGCCGGGACTCGCTGATCATCGACCTGGTGGGCGCGGACGAGAGCTATCTCCAGCCCGACGTCATCGACTTCGCCGCCTGGGACGGGAACGCGACCACGCAGGACCCGAAGATCCCGGACACCATGTGGGCGAACCACCAGCGGATCAAGCAGTACGCGGGCGACATCCGGGAGACCCACGGCGGGCTGACGCTCGACATCGACGCCAACCTGCTCGACGTCGGCGAGGGCGTCGTCCAGCCGCCGGCCAAGAAGGACACCGCGCTCGCCTGGTCCGGGCCCGCGTCCGTCTCCAACGGCTCGCCGGCCGCGCTGGCGGCCACGCTCACCGAGAAGGACGGCGGCGCACCGGTCGCCGGCCGCAAGGTCGGCCTCACCCTCGGCTCGGGCGCGGGCGCCCAGAGCTGCGAGGGCACCACCGACGCGGCGGGAAGGGCCAGTTGCACCGTGCCGTCGGTGAACCAGCCGCTGAACGCGGACGCGACGGTGCCGGCCGCGGCCAGGTTCGCCGGCGACGACGCGTACAAGGAGTCGGAGGCCACGGCCACCGTCCGGCTGCAGTACGTGTCCGGCCGGGCGTTCGGTCTCCAGGCGGACGTCCCGCTGCTCGGCCTCCCGGTCCGCGTCGGGCCGACGCCCGACACCGGCCAGGTCCGCACCGCGGGCGCCGAGTCCAGGGCGCCGGCCTGCGCGAACGGGATCAACGCGCTGGTCCTGTCGGCGCAGACGCTGTGCGCCCGGGTCGACACACGGACCGGCCCCAGCGCCGCCACGTCCACGGCGAGCGTGGAGGAGGCACGGATCGGACTGCCCGGACTCCCGGTCGTCGCCCTGTCCGGCGTCAAGGCCACGTCGACCGCGAGCTGCACGGCCGCCACGGGCCGCACCGAGCTGACGCTCACGGTCGCCGGGACGCCCGTCGAGGTCGGCGACCTGCCGAACGTGAACGTCGACCTCGGGCTCGGGGCCCGGCTCGTCGTCAACGAGCAGGTCCGCACCGCCGGGGGGCTCACCGTCAACGCGGTGCATCTGACCGCACCGGGCGGCATCGACGTGGTCGTCGCTTCGGCGACCGCCGCCGCACACAACTGCGCGTGAAGAAGGGGGACTTCACCATGAGAACACTGATCGCACGGGCGAAACGCGGGGGCGTGCTGCTGGCCGCCCTGGTCGCGGCGACGCTCCTGACGCCGGCCGCCCCGGCGTCGGCGGCGGAGGACACGGGCGGCACGGGCGTCACGGGAGCCACGGGCACGCTGGCCGAGCCGGCCTTCCTGGCCCCGTTCGAGTGCGGCTCCCAGTGGACGTACTCCACGTACCCGGGGCACGGCAACGTCCTGGACTTCATCCGCTCCGACGGCAAGGAGACGCTCGGCTCGCCGGTCCTCGCCTCGGCGCCCGGCGTCGCCACCCGCCGCTACCAGGAGGGCGGGGCCGGCCAGTACATCGTGCTCGACCACGGGGACGGCTGGGTCACCGAGTACATGCACCTCGACACGTACGGCGTCGAGGACGGCGCCCGCGTCGCCCAGGGCCAGAAGATCGGCACGGTCGGCAGCACGGGCGCCAGCACCGGCCCGCACCTGCACCTCCAGCACAAGCTGAACGGCGCGCTCCAGGACATCGAGCTGGAGGGCGGCTCGCTGGTGCCGTACCCGGGCGAGTACGGCCAGAAGTTCATCCGCAGCACCAACGGCTGCGGGGGCACCGAGCCGCCGGAGCCGGTCCAGAAGGACACCACGCTCACCTGGACGGGGCCCGCGAGCGCCTCGAACGGTTCGGCGGCCCGGCTGTCGGCCACGCTGAAGGAGAAGGACGGCGGCGCGCCGGTCGCCGGCCGCAAGGTCGCCTTCACGCTCGGGTCCGGCGCGGCGACGCAGGGCTGCGAAGGCACGACGGACGCGCAGGGCGCGGCGAGCTGCACGGTGCCGTCGGTGGACCAGCCGCTGAACGCGGACGCCACCGTCCCCGCGGCGGCGGCCTTCGCCGGCGACAAGGAATACAAGGCGTCCGAGGCGACGGCGAGCCTGAAGCTGCAGTACGTGAGCGGGCGGGCGTACGGTCTGGCGGCCCGGGTGCCGGTGCTGCTCCTGCCGCTGACCGTCGCGCCGACGCCGGACACCGGCGCGGTGCGCACGGCGGGCGCGGAGAACAGGGCGCCGGCGTGCACCCAGAACGTCCAAGCCCTGGTCCTGTCGGCCGAGGCGCCCTGTGCCCGGGTCGTCACGACCACCGGCCCGAGCCGCTCCACGGCCACCGCGACCCTGGCCCGCGCGACGGTGGGCCTGCCGGGCCTGCCGGTGATCCAGGTCTCGGGGGTGACCGCCACCTCCAGCAGCAGCTGCACCGCGAAGGAGGGATCGGTCTCGCTGGACCTGAGCATCGCGGGCACGCCGGTGACCGTGCCGGACACGCCGAACCACACGATCGACCTCGGCATCGGCGCGAAGCTCGTGGTGAACGAGCGGACCGAGTCCGCCGACGGCCTGACGGTGAACGCGCTCCACCTGACGGCCCCGGGCGGCGTGGACGTGATCCTCGCCTCCAGCACCAGCGGCGCCCACCACTGCGCCTGACACCCACCCCGGACCCCGGCCGGCCTCCCGCCGGCCGGGGCCCGGCCTCGTCGTCCCTCCCGTCGTAGGGTGAAGGCCGCACGTGAGGACGGGAGACCCGAGGTGGCCGAGACGACGCCGACCGAGACGACGGTGACCGGGGTGCTGGCCGAACTGGCCGCGTTGGAGGACCCGAGGATCCGCGAGGTGAACGAGCGGCACGGCGACGACCACGGCGTGAACCTCGGCAAGCTGCGCGCCCTCGCGAAACGCCTGAAGACACAGCAGGACCTCGCGCGCGGGCTGTGGGGCACGGGCGACACGGCGGCGCGGCTCCTGGCCCTCCTGATCAGCCGCCCGAAGGCGTACACCCGCGACGAGCTGGACGCCATGCTCCGCGAGGCCCGCACGCCCAAGGTGCACGACTGGCTGATCGGCTACGTGGTGAAGAAGAGCCCGCACGCCGAGGACCTGCGCCTGGCCTGGACCGCCGACCCGGACCCGGTCGTGGCGAGCGCGGGCTGGGCCCTGACGGCCGACCGCGTCGTGAAGCGGCCCGAGGGCCTCGACCTGGGCGCCCTGCTCGACGTCGTCGAGGCACGGATGAAGGACGCCCCCGACCGCCTCCAGTGGGCCATGAACACCTGCCTCGCCCAGATCGGCATCGCCCACCCCGCCCACCGCGCCCGCGCCGTCGCCATCGGCGAGCGCCTGGGGGTCCTGAAGGACTACCCGACCTCCCCCGGCTGCACCTCCCCGTACGCCCCGGTCTGGATCGCCGAAATGGTCCGCCGCCAACAGAGGCCCGCCGGCTCCTGACCGCCCGAAAGGGCAGCGGGGGGCGCGTCGGTGGTTGCCCTCGGGGGCGTGGGAGGGGCGTGCGGTGTGGCGCAGCATGGGGGCGGAGAGGGGTGAGGGGGCCGTGGTCCATTGCGCTGAATGCGGCAACCGGTGCGCGCCCGGTGAGCAGTTCTGCGGATCCTGCGGGGCCTTCCTGGAGTGGACGCGGTCGGACGACCGGGCCGCCGCCGTCCCGGCGGAGCCGGACGCCGCCGCGCCGGGGAGGGCACCCGCCGGACCCGAGAGCCGCCCGGACGCCCCGCCGGCGCCGGACGCCCCGCCCAGACGTGACGACCCGCCGACGCGTGACGCCCCGTCGGCGCCGGGCGCCTCGTCGGCTCACGCCGGCCCGCCGGCACCCGCCGTCCCCCCGATGCCCGCCGCCCCGCCGCTGCGGGCCGTGCAGCCGCGCGTCGAGGAACCGGGGCGGCCGGCGCCGGCTCCGGTGCGGGACCGGGAGGCCGTCGAGGAGCCGCTCCGGGCCGGGGACCTCGTCTGCGGCCAGTGCGGCAGCGGGAACGTGCCGACCCGGCGCTACTGCCGGCGCTGCGGGGCCTCCCTCGCGGACGCCCCCGTCGTGCCCCGGCCGCCGTGGTGGCGGCGGCTGTTCGCGCGCCGCCCCCGGCGCACGCCCCTCGCCGGGGAACGGCCGTCGCGCCGGCAGTGGCAGCGGCCCCGGTTCGTCCTGCCGCTGCTCCTTCTCGTGGCCCTCGGCGCGGCCGGGTACGCCTTCCGCGGCGAGGCGGGCCGCGCGGTGGAGGCCGTACGGGACCGGACCTCGAAGACCGAGCAGGTGCACGCGACGAAGGTGACGGCGTCGAGCGCGCGCGGACAGCACCCGGCCGCCCTCGCCGTGGACGGGACCACGGACAAGTACTGGGCGCCCGCGCGGCCCGGAGCCGCCGAGGGCGAGTACCTGGAGGCGACGTTCGCCGCGCCGATGCGCCTGCTCGACGTGGTGGTCCACCCGGGCGCCTCGCCGGTCGCCGAGAAGTTCCTCACGCAGGCGCGGCCCGGCGGCCTCGTGGTGACCGTGACCGCGGCCGACGGCCGGACGACCGTCCGGACCCTGCGGCTGGCCGACGTACCGGGTCCGCAGCGCTTCCACCTGCCCGTCAGCGACGCCGTCCGCGTCCGCCTCGCGGTCCACGGCGCGTACGGGGAGCGGCCCGACCGGCATCTCGCCGTCGCCGAGGTCGAGTTCTTCAAGCGGCGCTGAGCCGCGGCGCTCCTACAAAACGCCCAGGGCGTCCAGCATCTGCGCGTGGCGGCGCTCCGCCCGGCGGGCCGCCACGGGGTCGCCGGCCTGCCGGTGGGCGGCGATCAGCAGCCGCCACACGGCGTCCTGGAAGGGGTCCAGGGACAGCGCGTGCGTGGCGGCCGCCACCGCCGCCTCCGCGCGGTCCCGGCCGAGCTCCACCTCGGCCAGCGTGTGCGCGGCCCGCACGGCCTGATTGCGGTACCGGTCGCGGACCGGCACCACCCACTCCGCCGGGCCGTCCTCCGGCAACAGCTCCCCGGTGTAGAGCCGCAGCGCCCGCCCCAGCGGCCCCGCCGCGCGCTCCGCGTCCCCGTGCGCGGCCGCCCGTAAGCCCTCTCCGACGGCCGCCTCGAAGGCCCGCACGTCACAGCTGCTCCCCGGGTCGAGCACCAGCATGTACGCCTCGCCCGACCGCACCAGCAGCTGGGACCGGCCCCGGTCGGGGCCCGGCTCCAGGACGGTCCGCAGGGCCGACACGGCGACCTGCAGTCCGCGCCCGGCCGTGCGGGCGGGGCTCTCCGGCCACAGCGCGGCCATCAGCTCCTCCCGGTGCACGGGCCGGCCCGCGTGGACGGACAGCAGCCGGGCCAGCGCCCGGACGCGCGGCCGGGTGCGGCTGAAGTCCAGCGGCCGGCCGGCGAGCGCGGCCTCGTACCGGCCGAAGCAGCGCAGAGACAGCGGCGCGTCCCGGTCCGCGCGGGCGTGGTCCGGGACTCCGGCGGGCCGGGCGGGCGGCGCGCAGCGCCGGGCCAGGTGTGCCCGCAGCAGCGGCACGCCGGGCTCCAGGCCGTACTCCTCGGCGCACTCCGGCGGTTCGGCTCCGGCGGGCCCGTCCGGGGCGCGCTCGAGGAGGTCCACGAGCCGGGGCGGCAGCATGCCCAGGACCTCCCGGTCCAGGAAGGTGCGCAGGGCGGCCGAGTCCAGCGGGTCGCGGCCGGCCAGGACCGCGGGCGCGCTGAGCTTGAGCACGGCCGGCCAGCCCTGGGTGAGTTCGGCCAGCCCCTGGGCGGCCCCGGGGGCGTCGGCGAGCAGGGCGGCCATCTCGCCGCGGTTCAGACGCAGCTGACGGGCGTTCAGCACCGCCGTCTCGGCCAGCTCCAGCCGGGTGAGGTTCAGCGCGGGCATCCGGCGGCCCGCCAGGACGAGCCGCAGGTTCGGCGGGGCCAGCAGGGCCAGTTCCTCCAGGACGGCCTCGGCCGGGCCGCCGTGCACGTGGTGGACGCCGTCCACGAGCAGCAGCACCGGGTCGGGGCACCGCTCGACGGCCAGCAGGACGGACTCCACGGACACCTGTCCGGCCAGGTCGAGCTGCCGCCCGAGCCGAGCCAGCAGCGAATGCGCTCCGAGGGTGTCCCGGGACGGCCGCCAGTGCAGCACCCTCCCGGAGAACGCCTCGGCGGCGTAGGCGAGTTGGGTGGTCTTGCCGTATCCGGCAGGAGCGACGACCAGCGTCAGGGGTGCCGTCCCCCGGGCGAGCAACGGCACCAGCCGCTCGCGCACCGTACCGCGCATGAGGCCTCTTCCCCCGACGGAAGCCAAGAATCGATTCTCACTCTCCGCATTTGAGCAGTAACTCAATACTCCACCCGAACCGTACGGTGCAAGAGCTGTGCGCCCTCGGTGCAGAAAGGGGGCACGATTGTGCCGACACCGTGAACGAGCGTCAGGCCCCCGGGGTCACCTCGACGGTGAACGGCAGGTGCACCGGCCGGTTGCGGGCCACGAACTCCGCCACCGCGGCCACGTCCACCTCCGCCGCGTCCGCGCCCCGCAGACGCACCGTCAGATACGGCCGGGGCGCGCCCGGCAGCGGGGCCCGCGGGGTCGCCGACCACACCGTGCCGCCGCTCTCCTCGATCTCCGCACCGATCCCGAAGACCTGCCGGATCTGCTCCGCCAGGCCCCGCGCGGTGCCCCGGGCGGCGTGCGCCCGCACCGCGCCGCGCACCTCGCCCTCCGCGCCCACCCAGGCCGCGAGCAGCGTCAGGACGTCGTCGGGGCTCAGCCGCGGATCGAAGTAGGCGGGCAGGCTGTCGAGGACGGCCGGCACGGGCGCCAGCACCTCGTCCAGCCCCTCCGTGAACCGCTGGACGAAGTCGTCCTCCGCGTACACGCCCGGCAGCTGGAGTCCCAGCGGATGCCGGGGGCGCAGCCCGGGCACGATCCGGCGTTCGCTCACCGTCCCGCCTCCTCGCCGCTCATCGCGCGTCCACCCGTACCTGGTGGTCGTAGCTGAACACCAGCGCGCCCGCGTCCAGGACGATCCGTTCCACGGGTTCGCCCCGGCGCCGGGTCTCGAGGTCCGCGGGGAAGAGCCGCACGCTCTCCACCGCCTCCACGCCCGGGACCTGCTGCAGCACCGCGTACACCTCGCCGCTGTGCACGGCCCGTCCGAACGGCCAGCCGTCCCCGCCCGGCCCGCCCGTGAGCGGGTTCAGATGCCGGTACAGGGCGGCCAGCGCGGTCCGCTGCACCCGGGCGACCGGGACGCCGGCCGCCGCCTGGAGCACCGCGACCACCGTCACGCCCTGGTAGTACGGCGGTTCGACGACGAGCCGGGCGCCCAGCACGCGCCGCGCGTCCAGGTGCGCCGCCACGGCGGCCAGCAGCTCCGGCGGGCAGGCCATCCGCCCGAACTCCAGGCGTCCTTCGCCGTCGTCCTCGGCGGCCGGCACCAGCAGCACCCGCACCCCGCCCGCGCCGGCGTCCACGCACCGCACACGGGCGACCTCCGGGGCCGCCTGCCGGGTCAGGTACTCGTAGTCCTCGGCGGTCACCGCCCGGTCCCGGGTGCGCAGCGCCAGCGCGCCGCGCAGGCGGGCGTTCGCCACGTCCTCGCCGTCGACGCCGCCGCCGGCCGCCCGCCGGTTCTCCACCCGGGCGACGTACGGGATCGAGCTGCGCAGGACCGCGAGCGCGCGGCGCGCCACGTTGCCGCGCCGGCCGCCGCCCGCGAGGTACGAGCGGACCCGCACCGGAACGCCCCGGGCGGGGACCGCCCCGTACCGGCGCAGCGTGCCGTCGGCCTCCCGGACCGCGGGGCCGAAGCTCACCTCACCGGTGCTGCGGTCGAGCCGGACGTGCCGGTCCAGGGGGCCGGACTCCCCGAAGTGCTCGACCTCGGTCCACGGCGTCCACCCGCCCTCGGGATCCGCGGTCTCCACGACGAACGGGGGGCCTCCCGCGACCACTGGGGCGCGGTCCAGCGCGAACGTCTGGGCGGGCAGTCCTTCGGACACGCCGAGGAGTTCCCCGTCCACCCGCTCGGCGTGGACGGCGGGGGCGGTGCCGCCGACCGTGAACGCCTCGGCGGTCAGCAGCTCGGGGGTCGCGGAGTACGTGCGCTGACCCTCGGCCGGGGCCTGCACGACGCACCGCAGCCAGCCGGCCCGCTGCCGGGCCTCCACGGAGGCCAGGTGTCCGGCGGGCAGCTGGATCAGCACGTCGCCGGGCCGGTTGAATCCGCCCGTGCCGTCGCGGTCGACCTCACAGCGGGTCCAGCCCTCGGCGGTCCACGCCTCCCAGGCCAGCGGCGGGTGTTCGGGGTCGATGCCGTGTCCGGCGACCGGGAAGTCCAGGCGCAGCGCGACCACGCAGGAGGGCGCGGCCTGCGAGAGGCCGAAGAGCAGGGCGTCGCCGGGGCGCGGCACGGCGGAGAAGCAGGGCACCCCGCGGCCCGCGGAGAGTTCCGCGCCCCGGTCGGCCGCGACGGCGCCCGGCTCCCCGGCCACGGCGGCGAGCACGGCCAGTTCCACGGGCACGACGGCCAGTTCCCTGACGGTGGAGAAGACCACGGCCTCCTCGGTCTCCGTGCGGTGCGTGGCGACCTCGGTCCCCTCGCGCACCCGCACCGTCTGGGCCTGCGGCGCGGAGAGCCAGAAGGTGACGTCGGTGCGGGCGGCGGCGGGCGGGTACAGGGTGAGCCCGATCAGGTCGAGGAACGCCAGGTGGTTCTTGTCCGGGACCCGGTTCAGCCGGTAGATCAGCTGGTCGGTCATGTGCGCGAACGCCTCGATGAGCGTGACGCCCGGGTCGGAGACGTTGTGGTCGCTCCACTCGGGGCAGCGCTGCTGGATCATCCGCTTGGCCTCGTCGACGAGGTCCTGGAAGCGCCGGTCGTCGAGATTGGGCTCGGGCAGCGTCACCGGTCCCCCGCCTCCCCGCCGCTCCCGGGCGTCGACGGGCCGTCGTGCGCGGGAATCACGTAGAAGGGAAAGACCAGGTTCCGGGGGTCGTTGGTGCCCCGCGTCGTGTAGCGGATGTCGATGTAGAGGGTGCCCTCGTCCTGCGCGTCGAAGGTGACCGCGACGTCGGCCACCTCGATCCGCGGTTCCCAGCGCTCCAGCGACAGCCGCACCTCGTACGCGAGGTGGGCGGCGGTCGCCGCGTCGGCCGGCGCGAAGACGTGGTCGTGGATCGCGCAGCCGAACTCCGGGCGCATGGGGCGCTCCCCGGGCGCGGTGCCGAGGATCAGCCGGACGCTCTCCTCGATCTCCCGGTCGCCGCCGACCAGCGCCACGGAGCCGGTCGCGTCGGTCCGTACCGGAAAGGCCCAGCCGGAGCCGATGAACTGCTCTCCCACGGCGTTCAGCCTCCGATCAGGACGGTGACCGCGCCCATGACGATCGGCGCCCCGCAGGCGGCCAGGTCGCCCATGCGGGCCGCCGGGAGACCGCCGATGAGGACGGTGGGACAGCCGGGCGGGGCGATCACGGACGGCGGGTGCACGGCCGGCGGCGGGAAGGAGCAGAGGTGCGGGGTCGAGACGACGGCCGCGGGCAGCCCCGCGATGAGCACGGTGGGCACCCCGGGCGGCCCGATCACTCCCGGGTGCCCGGTCGGGTCACCGACGCGTGCGGCAGGCGGCATCTGTCGTGTCTCCTCTGGTCGTTCCGGCGGCTGTGGCGCCCGTGGGTGCTGGAGGTGCCAGTAGTGCAGGTGGTGCGAGTAGTGCCAGTAGTGCCAGTAGTGCCAGTGGTGCTAGTTGATGCGGACGAGGGCGGCGCTGATCGAGCAGCTCGCGCCGCCCTTGATCTCGGTGCTGGCCTGTCCGTCGACCCCGACCGTCGTGCCCTTGACGTTCACCTGGCCGTTGGTCTGGAACTTCAGCGCCCCCGCGCCGCCGTCGACCTCGACCCCGGTCTGCGCCGTCACCTGGACGGACTGGCCGGACAGTTCGAGCTTTCCGGTGCCCGCGTCGAGGGTGATGCCGGAGTCGGCCTTGACGGTGACGCTCTCCCTGGCGGTGATCTCGACCTTGCCGTCGCTGTGCACGGTGACGGACGTGGCCTTCTGGTCGAGGTGCAGGGTGAGCTTCCCGTCGCCGGTGGCCAGGCGCACGCCCTTGGGCCCGTTCGCCGCGTCGAGCAGTTCCAGCCGGTTGCCGGAACGGGACACCAGGGAGCGCCGGTTGGTGGCTCCGCTGGTGGAGTCGACGAGCGGGGCTTCGTGTGCGGAGGGCTTGTCCTGGCCGTTGTAGAGCCCGCCGAGGACGTACGGGTGGTCCACCCGGCCCTGTTCGAAGCCGACCAGCACCTCGTCGCCGACCTCGGGGCCGAAGACGCCCCCGCCGCCCTTGCCGCCCGCCTCGGCGGTCCTGGCCCAGTCGCTGACGTACTCCCCGTCGAGCCAGGGGAACGTCAGCTTCACCCGCCCCCGCCCCTCGGGGTCGCGGGTGTCGGTCACCGTCGCGCTGACGAGCCCGCCGATCCGGTCCTGCGCGAGCCCGCCGCCCCCGCGCGAGGCGAGACCGTACAGGGAGCGGTCGGAGCGGCCCCCGACGGTGATCCACGTCTGGTAGCCGGTGTCGGGGTCGAACACGTGCCGGCTCGCGGAGACCGTGTACTTGCCCTCGAAGGGCGCCCCGACGTTGGCGAGGGTGACCGCCGTCCCGGCGCGCAGCTGGGGGATGCCCATCGCGACCGCGTCGAGCTCGGCGAAGGAGGCGGCGAGGTCCGCGGCGAGCGCCTTCGCCGCCTGGTCGGCCTCGGCCTGGGTGCCGTACGGGGTGTCCGTGGCCAGGAAGACCGCCGGGCCGAACGCGTCGGCGGCCTGCCCCGGGGTCAGCCCCAGCTGCAGCCGGTCGCTGCGGCCGGCGGGGGCCCGGCCCACGACGGCCGCCTTGGCCTGGACGTCCCAGCCGCGCACCTCGACCTGCTGGACCTGGTCGGCGGCCGTCACGGCGGCATGGCAGCGCAGCAGGTTCCGGCCGAACTCGAGCACGTACGGGCTGGCCTGCGGCCGGGTGGAGGTCGACGGGGCGGTGTGGGCCTCGGCCGGAGTACGGAACACGAACTTGCCGTCGACGACGGCCACTTCGGCACCGGCGAGGTCCGCGAGCCGGTGCAGGAACTCCCAGTCCGTGATCCCGGGCTGGGCCAGATGCTCGTGGACGGTGGTGGTGGAGTCGACCGAACCGATCGGCAGCCCGGCCCGCTTGGCCACCTGCACGGCGATGTCGGAGGCGGTCATCTGCCGGTAGCCGGCGACCCTGCGCCCGCGGAAGAAGCGGTGGGCGTGGTCCAGTCCCCGGACGACGGTGAAGGTGCCCGTGGCGTCGAGGTCGATCTCGACGGCGGTGACCTCGCCGGACACCAGCAGGGCGCGCTGCGGGTCGTCGCCCGCGCGGGCGAACAGCTTCATCGGCGTGCCGATCGTGATGCCCGTCTTCTGCAGGACCTGATGGTGGGGATCACGGAAGCGGACGACGAAGAGATCGGGCAGCTGGGTGCTGTCGTCGACGTAGGCGGACACGATCAGTTCGGCGACGGGCGCGGGCAGCGGCTGCCCGTCCACCTCGACGGCGAGGGTGTTGGCGAAGCTCTCACCGGCCATGCGCGTCAGGCTCCCCGTTCCTCGGCTGCGGGCAGCAGCAGTTCCGTCCCCGGGGTCAGCCGCATCGGGTCGTCGATGCCGTTGGCCCGCGCGATGTCCCGCCAGGCGGCCGGGTCCCCGTACTCACGCCAGGCCAGCAGCGCGAGGGTGTCCCCGGTGACCACCCGGTGGACCCGGCGGGCGGCGAGCGCACCCGAGGTGGGGTTCTGGCCGGGCACGGGCCCGCTGATCTCCTCCAGGGTGACCTGGCAGGTGGCGCGGATGGGCAGGCCGCCGGGGGTGAACAGGGTGTACTTCGCCTGGACCTGACTGACGTACCCGACGAAGCCGGTGAGCCCGCCCCAGTGGAAGATCACCCACGGGGGCACGCCCTGCTGCTTCTGATGGGTCTGGTCGGTGGGCACGCAGCAGGAGAGCAGCTCCTCGACGGACTTCACGACCCGGTCGTCCTGCACGCCGGTCGCATCGAAGAACATCTCCAGGGTGAGTTTGGAGGGTCCGGCGCCCTTGAACTCGGCGGGGCCGGCCTTCTTCGCGCCCTTGGCGGTCTTCCGCTCCCACTTGGCGGTCTTGGCGAGCGTCAGCTCCTTGGGGTTGAACTGGAAGTCGATCTTCCCCATGCGCGGTCCCGGCGTCGTCGTCCCGCCGTCGGCGGGCGGCTGGCGCAGTTCGAGGTAGGCGCGCTCGAGTTTGGGGCGGGAGCCGCCGCCGTTGCCGTTCGGGTCCTTGGCGGGGCCCGGCGGCGGGGCGGAGGCGATGAAGGCGACGGGCTGACCGGTCATGGGGGGCCGCCTCCTAGCGTCCGGCGTCGATGAAGCCGTGGTGGGCGATCTCCAGCGTCTCGGTGGCGACCTTGACGGTCTCGGGGTTCAGCTGCGGCCCCGTCCAGCGCACCGGCACGACGTCCATCAGGCTCCAGCGCGCGACGACCGTGCCGTCGACCGTCATGGCGCTGATGTGCGCGGTCTTGCGGGCGACGCCGGAGATCATCCCGGCGAGCCAGCCGGTGACCTTCTCCGTGTCCTTGGTGACGGGGCGGCTGAGCTTGATGTTCGAGTACTTGATGCGGGTGGGCAGCTGCCAGACGTAGCCGTTGTTGCCGCCCTCCTCGCGCTGCTCCATGACGACTTCGCAGCCGAGGCCCTCGCAGCTGTTGAACGCCCCGAGGCTGATGTTGTCGATCTCCACCATGAAGCACACGCTGACGGCGGGGTCCTGGTCCTGTGCCATGCGGATTCCTTCTGCTTCCTTCTGCCGGGTCTGCTCAGTGGCGGGGGTCGAGGCGCACGCCCGCGCGTTCGCGGTCGAGCCGGAGTTCGGCGCGGAGGAGCCGGCTGAGCGGGCCGATCAGCCGCCGGACGAGCTCGTCGGTGGACTCCTTGGGGGGCGTGGGCGGGGGTGGTGGCTGGGCGGTGGCGGCTTGGGCTTTGGTGGGCGCGGCCGGGGGTGGGGGCTCGGGGGCGGGAGCGGGGGCGGGGGTGGGGCTGGGCTCGGGCAGGGGCTCCGGGGCGGGTTCGCGCTGGAGGACGGGCGAGGGACCGGCGGCGGGCAGGGGCCGGGTGGCCCGCTGGAGGGGCGGGGCGAAGAGCCCCGAGAGCGGTGCGTACGGGGCCGACGGCTGCGGAACCGGGGCGGGGGCTGTCAGCAGCCGCTGGACCGGCTCGGCGGGCCGACGGTCGGGGGCGTACGGCCGCGGTAGGGCGGCGAGGCCGGGCAGCAGGGGGACTTCTGCCGGAGCGCCGGTGCGCTGCAGGGGTACGGGGGCAGGCGCAAGGGACGGCGGAGCGAACGCCGTGGCCGGGGAGGAGAGGGACGAGGCCGGGGTGACCGTCGGGAGGGTGGACGCCGACGGGGTGGGCGTCGGGCGGGCGGGCGTGGACGGGGCGGGCGTGGACGGGGTGGGTGCGGACGGGCTGGGTGCGGGCGTCCAGGACACCGGTACGACCGGGGGCCCGACGGGGTCCGGGGCGCTCGGGGAGCCGGGGTACGGGGTGGTTTCCGGGGCCTCGGGGGCGGGCGCGGTACGCAGCTCCAGGCCGCGTTCCCCGACGAGCCCGACGACGGGCTCGGGGCCGGGCTCGGGGGCCAGGGCGGTGGTGCGCTGCAGAGGGAGGGCGCGGACGACCGGCTGCGGATCTGCGGCCCGCGAGACGGCGGGAGGGGCGGGAGCCACAGCAGCCGAGGGAGGCGTCGCGCGGGCTTCCTGCGGTGGCGCGGGCGGGGCTGCCGCGGGTACGGGTGGCTCGGCGAACGGCTCGCCGACGCGCCCGGCCCGTGGAGGCGTCGGGAGGGAGGGAGGAGGACTTCCCGGTGTCTCACGCTGCACGGGAACGGCCGGGAGGGGCGCTCCCAAACCCGGTCTGCGGGTGGCGCGTTGCACGGCCGCGGGCGGGGACACGGGTTCGGGCGGCAGTGGTGCCGCGACGTGCGCAGGGGGGTCCGTGGCCGGACCGGGGTCCGACGGGCCTTCGTCCCCGCTCGCCGGTTCCAGAAGGGGCCGCTCGCCCAGCAACGGCCGGATGTCCTCCGCCTCGGGTGCGGCCTCCGGCGGCCGCAGGACCGGCTCGGGCGAGGGAACAGGAACAGAGTCGGGGACGGCATCGGGGTCCGCCGCGCGCTGCACGGACGCGAGCGGCCGAGCCTGCGGCTGCGGCAGCTCCGGCGGTGCGAGCGGTACGGAGGGCGGCTCGGAATCGCGTGCCTCAGCCGCCCGTTGGACCGTTGCGATCGGGCGCTCGCCCCCCAGCGGGGCCTCCGGCTCCGGTTGCGGTGCGGGGGCGGACTCGTCCGCCGGCCTGTCGGCCCTCCGCACCGCAAAGGGCGGCGTTTTCGTTACCGGCAACTCCGCTGCGCGGGCTGGTTCCTGGGGTTCGGGAGCGGCCTCGGACGCTCCCCGGGCCTCCCGCTGCACAGGCTCGCCGATCGGCCAGCCCCCGACGAGCGGCCGCACCTGGGGCTCCGCGTCCGGCTCCGCCGCCCGCTGGACCGGGACGGCCTCCGGCACCGGCTCCGGCGCAGGACCGGGAACAGGATCAGGAACGGAGACAGAGCCACGCACAGGAACCTGAGCAGGGGCGGACGGCAAGGGCGCGGACGGCAGTCTCCGCACCGGCATCTCCACCGAGCGGGCCACCGTCAGCACCGGCACGGGTGGCTGCGGCCGTACTGACAGCGGCGGCGCCACGACGGAAGCCCCGCGCTCAGGAGCCCGCGCCACGGCGGAAGCCTCGCGCTCCTGAGCCGCGGCGACCGGCGGAGCCCCGTACGCCACCGAGTCCTCCGTCCGTTGCACCGGTTCAGGTTCCGAAACCGGGCCAGGAACCTCCGCCGGCAGCGCCTCGGCCATGGGCGCGGACTCGGCCGAAGCCTCCGCCCCCCGCACCGGCACCGCAGCGGCCACAGGCGCCACAGGCATCGCAGGCCCGGAAGGCCCCGCAGGCACCGTACGCGCCACAGGCCCCGCGGCCGCCTCCCGCGCCACCGATCCCGAGCCCGGCACCGCCCACCGCTGCAGCACCGCGCCCGCGGCGGGCGCGTCCGCGACCCCGTGCACCACGCCCGACGGCGCCTCCGCCGTCACCGCGTGCCCCAGCGACCGCGTCAGCGACGGGTTCTGCCAGCCGGCCAGCCCCGCCGCGAAGCCCTCGGGGTCCGTGACCAGCGCGGGTGCGCCGAACGTCAGCCGCTGGACCGGCAGTTCGCGCCACCCCGGCTCCGCGTCCCGTACGCGCTCCGCCGCCCCCGCGTCCGCGGGCGCAGCCGCGTCCGCACCCGCACCGACCGGCGCGAACCGGCCCTTGAGCCACCCCCAGAGTCCCACCTCTCACCGCCCTCCGCCGGCCGCCCGGTTCAGGCGGGCGATCTGCTCGACGTACCGGCGCCGGTCCGGGTGCTCCAGGTCCAGGATCGCGTCCAGGTCCCAGTGGAAGTGGTAGGCGATGTACGCGACTTCGTCGTACAGGGCGTCGGTCGCGTACGTCACGATTCCCCCAGGCGCCCACCTGCCAGGTCGACCGCGAAGCCGGTGGCGCAGGAGGGGCAGGTCACCTGGGCCCGCGTGTGTCCCTCGGCGTTGATCCGCCGGTAGAAGTCCTGGAGGAAGGCGAGGTCGGAGGCGAACAGGTCCTCGATGACGCCCGCGTGGACGTCCGTCACCGAGCCGATCCGCTCCACCACCCGTCCCAGCAGCACCACCGACAGGTACGCCGGGTTCTCCCGCACCCGGTCGTCCCGCAGGGGTACGAGCTCGTCGCGGGCGGTGGCGAGCCGCATGACGCCCGTGCGGTGCACCTGCCCGGCGCCGTCCACGTACCCGCGCGGCAGCTCGAAGGTGAACTCGGTCCGCATCCGCTCCACGGCCGCCGGCGCGCCGGCGGGGGCGGCCGGCTCGGGCGGTTCGACGGTGTCCGCCGCGCCCGGTGAGATCTGGCGACGCATCAGGGCCTCACGCCACATCCATCTGCTCGTACGTGATGACGAGCTTCTCCGTCAGCACGCTGGTGTCCCCGGCCTTCAGCGAGCTGATCTCCAGGCTCTTGGGCCAGGCGTTGACCAGCGTGTACCGCTTGATGGCCACGCCCTCGTAGTCGAAGACGATGATCGCGCCGCCCTTGCGCGCGGTGGCCATCTTCCCGAACCGGGCGTCCTTGATCCATTTCTCGAAGCTGTTGTCGGCGGTCAGGCCGCGGGTCAGCGTGACCTCACCGGCCTTGGCGCGGCCCGGAAGCTTCTTGATGACGTACTTGCCGTCGGCCGTGTTCTGCTTCAGTTCGATGACGTCCTGCTCCATCTTCAGGCCCGTCACCTCGTTGATCTGCTTGATGACGACCCCGTCGATCTCCAGCCCGAAGGAGTGACCGACCGAGGTGTCCATGTCGGGAAGTGCCATGAGGTATGCCCCCTACCTGCTCTACTCGTTGACGAGGCTGGTGCCGCCCGAGAACTGGGCCAGCCGGAAGATCACGAACTCGGCGGGCTTCACCGGCGCGATGCCGATCTCGCAGACCACCTGTCCGGCGTCGATGCCCTCGGCCGGGTTCGTCTCGCGGTCGCACTTCACGTAGAAGGCCTCGTCGGGCGTCAGCCCGAAGAGCGCGCCCTTGCGCCACTCGTTGACGAGGAAGGCCGAGATGGTCCGCCGGATCCGTGCCCACAGCGCGTCGTCGTTCGGTTCGAAGACGACCCACTGGGTGCCGATCAGGATCGACTCCTCGATGTAGTTGAAGAGCCGGCGGACGTTGAGGTAGCGCCAGGCCGGGTCGGACGACAGGGTCCGCGCGCCCCACACGCGGATGCCGCGCCCGGGGAAGCTGCGGATGCAGTTCACGCCGATCGGGTTGAGCAGGTCCTGCTCGCCCTTGGTCAGATGGACCGCCAGGTCCACCGCCCCGCGCACGACCTCGTTCGCGGGCGCCTTGTGCACGCCCCGGCTCTCGTCGTTCCTGGCCCACACGCCCGCCAGCGCGCCGCTGGGCGGGACGAACTTCATCTGGTGGGGGGCGCTGGGGTCGGCGACCTTGACCCAGGGGTAGTACAGGGCCGCGTACTTGGAGTCGTAGCCGGCGCCCGTCATCCGCCATTCCTTGACCCGCTGCGGGGAGAGGTCGGGCAGCGGGTCGATGATGGCGACGCGGTTCCCCATCAGCTCGCAGTGGGCGATCATCGCCAGCTGGACGGCCTTGACGCCCTCGGCGTCGAGCGCGCCCTGCTGGTACGCGCTCATGAGGTCCGGCACGGCCAGCATGGTGATCTCGTCGACGGTCTCCAGACCGCCGAAGCCGGTGCGTTCGTCGGCGCTGCCGACGTAGTCGGAGGGGCTGAGGGAGGCGGGAAGGGCGGGCACGGCGGCGGGGGCCGGCGCCGGGGCGAGGGCCACGGTCTGGTTGTCGGGCCGGCCCAGGGCCTGGGCGGGTCCGCCGTCCTCCACGGTGATCAGCCGTGACTTGTCCCGGACGACCGTCACGACGTAGTTGCGCTGGCTCCGCTTGGCGGAGACCTGCCAGGTCTCCTCGACGCGGTCGCCGCGCCTCACGTTCAGCGTGAAGGCGTCCTCGCCCGGGGACTCCCCCGAGGCGTCCGCGACCTCGACGGCGACCCCGTCGCCGGTCCCCTCCAGGGCGGCGACCTGGAACCCGCCGAGCGCGCTCCGGGGCCCGGCGGGCAGCGCCCCGGTCTTGCCCCGCTTCGAGGCTCCGGCGCGCGGCTCCTGGGCGGGAGCGGCTCCGTCGCCGCCGACGCGGACGACGTAGCAGGTGCCGCCGCCGTTGAGGAAGTAGGCGTAGACGGCGTGGGCGAGGTACGAGCCCTCCGTGAAGTCGCCGAACGTGGAGGTGAACTGGCTCCAGTTCGCCACCAGGGTGGGCGTGTCGCAGGGCCCCTGCGCGGCCAGTCCCACGAAGGCGGCCACGGCGGTCCCGACGCCCTCGATCGGTCGCGAGCCGGCCTCGACCTCTTCGACGTAGACGCCTGGTGACAGGTACGACGGCATCCTGGCCCCTCCCCTGGGACGTAACGGTCGCGCCCAGCCTGCGCCGTACCCCCCTTCAAGGTCATGACCTCCCGTACGCCCCCGGGGGAACCCCACCCTGCCCCTTCGGGCACCGGCCCTGGCGGGCCCGGTGGCCAGAGGAGGTCGTCGGGCAGGATCCGGAAGTGCGCGTACCGGTCCCCAGCGGCCTCACCGCCCGGACGTCGCGGAGGTCACGGGTGAGCAGGAGGTCCGTGTCGTACTCGGCGGCCAGGGCGACGTTCACCGCGTCCACGAGGTCCAGGTCGAGCGAGGCGTAGCGCTGCCGCACGGCCAGCGCGGCGTCGAGCATCTCGGCGGTGGGGGGCGCGAGGACGAGTCGCGTCTGCCGCACCCGTGCCGCCGGAATCCGCAGGATCGCGTCGGCCGCGGCTCGCCCGAGGCGGCTGCCGGCGACCTGGTGCACCTCCGTCAGGGCGAGCGGCGTGGCCACGAGGACGCCGCACGCCGCCGCGGCTTTCCTGGAGTCGTGGTGCGCCGGATCCGCGGAGTCGACGACGGCGGCCGCTCAGAGGCCGAGCTGCTCGGCCGTGGTGACGCGGCCGTCGGGGAGGAAGATCCGCGTCGCGCCGGGGTCGGCGACCACGAGGAACTTGCCGGCGCTGCCCGCCTGGCTGCGGAACCATGCCTGGCAGTCGTCGCACTGGTGCAAGGTCACCCCGATGGCATTGGTGCCCTGGTGGTAGATCGAGGCAGCGCGGTAGGCCATCTTCTCCGCGTGGACGATCGCACTGGTGCCGGACAGCCCTCCTCGGTCGTTGGGACCGGGAGTCGGCACGTAGTGCTCGTTGCCGGGCGTCATCGCCCCCGCGTAGTCGGGTGTCCTGCGGTCCTCCAGCGACGCCATGGCGTTCGACGCCCCGCCCGTCGGCCGCGCGGAGTCCGGATACGACACGCCCGGGTCGGCGAAGGCCGCGTCGAGCCGGTCGTCGAACTCCTTGTCGTCCCCCGCCTCCGCCGGGCCCATGCCCAGTTTGGGAAGCCGGCCGAACTCGTCCCACTTCGCCGCGTCGCCCTCCAGCCGGAGCCGGGCCTGGCCGGGGTCGGCCCCGGCCAGGGACTCGGCGGCGCGGGCAGCCGCCCTCGCCTCCCGCACGGCCGCACGGTGCGAGGCCATGAGCGCGTCGCGCTCCTCCTGCGTCCTGGCCTTCAGGAGCTCCTTGCCGACCTCGGTCGAGCTCGTCACCCGCGCAGCCGCGGCTTCCGCCTCCGCTCGCGCCCTGACGAACGCCTCGGAGTGCTCGTTCGTCCCGCGCTCATTGCGCTGCGAGTCCGCCGCGGCCCTGCCCGCCTGCCCGCCGCCGACGGTACGTTCGACACCCCCGCCGCAGGCGAGCAAGGGCTCCTTGCCGCCGTCGGCTCGGCGCTCCGCCAGCTTGCCCTGGGCGGTGCGCAGCTGCGCGCGGGCGTCGGCCACGGCCGCCTTGACCTCTTCGACGGGCACGCCGATGTCGTTGAGGGTGACGAGATCCGTGGCCGCTCTCGGATTGATCTCCACCTGTACCTGGTAACCGGCCTGCACGCTGCCCGTGAGTTCGATGTTCGTCAGCCGGTAGGTCTTCTTGATGTCCGGAAGGGCTTTTCGCACCTTCTCCGGTGTGGCGCCTTCCGCCTTCAGCGCCTTCCCCGCGGCCTCCTTGGCCTTGGCGACGTCCGCCTCCTTCTCCGCCATGGTGCGCACGTCCGGCCCCTCGGCCTTCTTCTTCAGGGCGGCCAGGATCTTCTTGCCCGCGTTGACGATCTTGTCGATGACCCAGTCGACCGCCTTCATCACGGGGGCCTGGACCTTCTCCAGGATGTCCTTGATCTTGGCGGAGATGCCGCCCAGGCCCAGCAGGCTCGCCAGGAAGTCGAGGACCACGGGGATCGCCTTGGACAGGGCGCCCTCGATCATGGCCGGGACGCCGCCCCCGCCACCGTTCGCGATGCCCTCGACCGAGTCGAGCACCGAGTCCACGAAGGACTTGATCTGGGCGGCGCGGTTCACGAAGAACATCACCACGTCGTAGATCGCCTTGCAGGCCCGCACGAAGGCCGAGGCGGGGTTCAGCAGGGAGACGATCCAGGTGATGCCCGCCGTGACGATCTTCTCGATCACGAAGTCCTTGATCGCGCCGACGACCGTGTCCTTGAGGTCGGCCAGCTTGTCCACGATCCACTTCCACAGGCCGCCCAGGCCCTCGGCCATCAGCACCTGGACCATCTCGAACCCGGTCTCCAGAGCCGCCATGGCCGGCTCGCCGATCCGCGCCACGATCCGGGCGCGGACGTTCGTCCAGGTCAGGCCGAGGATCGAGAGGATCAGCCGCATGATCCCCTTGGCGTCGAAGGTCTCCGGGAGTTCGATCCCGCCCGCCGACAGCTGACCGAACAGCCACTGCTTGAGGCCGTTCTTGAGGTGCTCCCCGATCCGCGCGGCGAAGCCGGTCACGCCGGCCTTGACCGCGTTGACGAGGTTGCCGAGGAAGCCGATCGGGTTGGTGATGATCTTGTCGATGGCGCCGGCGGCCCGGGCCAGCACGCCCAGAAGCATGTCCTTCAGCTTCAGGACCGTCTCGATCGTGCCCGCGACGGCGTCCTTCGCCTTGCTGAGCAGGCCCTTGTTCTCCTCCTGGAGCTTCTTGATCTCCTCGTCGAGCTCGCCGCGCGCCGCGACGTACCGGTCCGCCAGGTCCTGCACCAGCGACTGGGACTTCTCCGCGACCGAGGACTCCAGCTGCCGGAACTGGCCGCCGATGTCGTTCGCCGCCTGCTGGGCGAACTTCCGCAGGCTCGCGGGCTGTTCGGCCACCTTGTCGGCGATCCGCTGCTTGCCCCGGGCGATGGCGTTCTGCGCGTCCGCCAGCCGCTTGCCGATCAGGTCGGCGATGTCCGAGATGACCGTCCGCATCTCGCGCTCGTAGACGAGCCGCGCTTCTGCGAAGATCTGGTTCGCCCGCGGCGGCGGGTCGAGCACCGCGTCCGCCAGCCAGCGGGCCGCGCCGGTGACGCCCGAGTAGCGCTCGTCCTTCCAGGCCTTCATCTTGGTGCGGTGGTCGGCGTCGAAGGCCGCCTTCGCCGCCTTCTGACCGGTGTCGAAGGCGGTCTCCACCTCGGTGTCGAGGGCGCCGAGGATGCCCTCGACCTCCTTCTTCGTCGCGTCGAAGACGCCCTTGATCTCCGCCGCGACGCGGGCCCGCTCCTGCTCCTCCTTGGACTGCGCGGCGCCCTGGCCTGCCGCCACCTGCTGCGCGGCCCCCGCCTTCGCCGCCGTCATCGCCTGGACGCCGGCCGGGCCCGCGGCCGCCGCGCCGCCCTGCTCGGCGGCGACCCGGGCGGCCTCCTTCTCGCGGAACTGCGCGGGGGCGGTGGCCGCGTGGACGTCGGACTCCTTCTTGGCGTCCAGCGCCTCCTTGAACTGCGGCTCGTTGGAGGCGGCCAGCTGCTCCGGGGTGACCTTGGCCTGCGCCATCATGGCGTCGGTCTCCTTGGGCCCGGTGCTCAGGTCCGTCTGCTCGGGTGGGGCCTTCGCCACCGCCGCCGCCTTCGGGTCCGGGGGTGCGAGCGTCGGCGGGGCGGGCTGTCCCGGCAGCGGGGTGACCGGCTTCTCGACCGCCCTCGACTCGTCGGGGGCCTTCGCGGTCTTCTCCGTGATGTCCTTGGCCGAGCCCTCCTTGCCGGCCGTGACCTGGCCCGCCACCTGGGACTTGATCTCGTCGGTCTTCCCCGACGCGGTGAACGTGTCGGCCTCGTCGAGCGTCTTGGGCGCCTTGGCCGCGATGGCCGCCGACACCGCCGCGACGAAGGCCGCCTTGTCGAAGACGCCGGGCTTCGCCGTGCCCATCTCGCCGGCCTGCGCCGCCTTGGCCTGCGCCTCCTTGTCGTCCCCCGGCGGCTTCGCCGCGTCCTGGGCGGCCTTGGCCTGCGAGGCGGCGGTGGGGTGCTTGGTGAGCACGGCCTTCTTGGCCCGCAGGTCCCCGGCGACCTTCTTGAAACGGGGGTCGGTGGCGGGCGTCAGACCGGTGGGGGCGACGGGCAGCGCGTCGAGACGCTGCACGGCAGGGGCCGCGCCGGCGGCCGTGGTGGCGGCAGGGGCCGCGCCGGAGGACGCGCCGCCCGTGGGGCGCGCCACGAGCCGGGCCACCGCCGCGTTCCCGGCGCCCGCCTGGAGCCGCTGCAGGGTGCGGGCGTCGACGGCCCGGGGCCGGGCGGCGGCGGGCGCGCCGGACTGTACGGGGCGCCGCGGCCCGGCGCCGTCCCGTACCGGCTCGTCCCCGGCGGACCGGTCCCCGGCGGCCTTCACTCCGCCGGGGCCTCGTCCTCTTCGGCCTCCTCGCCCCCGGCGCGCTGCACGAACAGGCCCTGGGCGGAAGGCTCTTCGCCGCCGGACACCGCGGCCTCGCGCTGCACCGGGGCCACGGGGGCGGGGGCGGCCATCGCCCGCTCGGCGGTGGCCACGGCCTCGCGCTCGAACCGGTCCGACGGATCGCTGACCTTGATGCCGCCGGCCGTCTCGGTCCCGTCGACGGGACCCGAACGCTGCTGCACGACGTGCGTCAGCTCGTGGGCCAGCGTCGTACGGCCCCGGTGGGAGCCCGGGTCGTAGGCGTCCCGCTGGAACACGACGTGCGAACCGACGGTGTAGGCATGGGCGTTGACGGCCTTGGCCGAGTCGTGGGCGGCGGAGTCGGTGTGGATCCGTACGTCGCCGAAGTCGTGGCCGAGCCGGGCCTCCATGTCGCCGCGGACCTCGGGGTCGAGCGCCCGGCCGCCGGAGTTCACCACGTCGTGCACGGAGGAACGCTGGAGGGCCGCCCCGACGCCGTTGTTCCCGAGGGCCCGCTGCAGCCGCAGCATCCCCGCGGGGCCGAGCGCGTCGGCCCGGCCGCCGGCCGCGGCCTTGAGCAGCAGAGCGTCGGGGGCGCCGGCCGCGTCCTGGTCGGCCTTCGGCCGCGGACCGGCCGGGCACTCCGCGTCGTGGTCGTGTCCCTGCTCGTGTCCGTGCATCTCTCCCCCTGCCTGGGTGGCGGCGCTCCCCGCCACCCTCCCCGGCGCGACGGCCTCCGGGGAGGGGCCGCGGGCGCCCGCCGGGGGCACCCCTGGCTGCCCCTTCGGGCAGCCGGCGGACCTACCGCACCAGCCCGACGTACGGCCCGAACTCGCTCTCCAGGCACAGCCGCCCCAGCTTCCGGTACTCCCTGGCCACCGCCGCCACCAGGTCGGCCATCGACACCGGGCGGCCGGCCTCCGCCGCCAGGTACGCGGCCGTGACCGCCGCCGAGCGGATGTCGCCGCCCGCGAGCTCGAACGCCCGCCCGCAGAAGGCCAGGTCCAGGTCGTCGGCCCGGGGCAGCGCGGGCCCCAGGCACCGGTCCCACAGCGCCTCCCGCTGCGCCGCGTCCGGCAGCGGGAAGTCCACGACCAGGTCCAGACGGCGGGTGAACGCCTCGTCGAGGTTCGCCCGGAGGTTGGTGGCCAGCACGGCGAGCCCGTCGAAGGTCTCCATCCGCTGCAGCAGGTACGCGCTCTCCACGTTGGCGTACCGGTCGTGCGCGTCCTTCACCTCGGACCGTTTGCCGAAGACCGCGTCCGCCTCGTCGAACAGCAGCACGCCGTTGACGCCCGCGGCCTCCGTGAAGATCCGTTCCAGGTTCTTCTCCGTCTCGCCCACGTACTTGTCCACCACGGTCGCCAGGTCGACCGTGTACAGGTCCAGCCCCAGCGCCCCGGCGATGACCTCCGCCGACATCGTCTTGCCGGTCCCGGAGTCCCCCGCGAACAGGGCCATCACCCCGCGTCCCCGCCCGCCGCCCGGCCGCATCGCCCAGTCGCCGAGGACCCGGTCGCGGTGCCGGGCCCGCGCCGCCAGTTCGCGCAGCTGTCCGCGCACCGCGGCCGGCAGCACCAGGTCGTCCCAGCCCACGCCGGGCGTGATCCGCCGGGCCAGCCGCTCCAGGCCGGAGGTGTTCTGCGCCCGTGCGCCGTGCAGCAGTTCCGCCTCGCCCACCGGGCCGCCCGCCAGCACGGCCTGCTGCCGTGCCGCCGACGCCGCGCGCCGCATCTGCTCCGGCGTGAGGACGAAGGCGGCCACCGCGTCGCCCGTCCCCCTGCCCAGCACGGACGCCCACAGCGCCGCCCGGGCCGCGGCCCCCAGCCGACCGACCTCGGCGAGCAGCGGGGTGCCGTCCCCCCACTGCGGGTCCCAGGCCGCCTGACCGGCCATCAGCACCGGTACGGGAAGCGCGGCGAGGGTCCGCAGCAGTTCCGGCCGCTCGGCCAGGGCCTCCGCCGGTGCGGCGATCAGCCCGGCGCCGGTGAGCGCGGCCTCGCGGCCCGCCGCCAGGACGAGCGCCGCCGGGTCGGGCCGGCGGGCCAGCCGCGCCAGGTCCAGGGCGAGTGCGGTGCGCCCCGCACCGGCCAGGGCGTCGGCCGCCAGTTCCCGCGCCGTGCCGCCCGCGGGCTCGCGCACGTACACGGGCGAGACGCCCTGGGCGACGGCGCCGGCCAGCCGCTCCGGCAGGTCGCCCAGCGCGCCGTCCGGCAGGGCCCCGGCCGGCACCGGGCGCACCACGTCCACCAGGGCGGGGTCCGTCGTGTCGTCGCCCAGCAGATGGCTCGCCACCCGGTCCGGGACGCGCAACGACCGCCCGAGGAAGGACCGTTCGGTCTCCTCGACCAGAAGCAGGCCGCGGTCCACCAGCGGCCCGCCGGCCGTCAGCCGGGCACGTGCCCGCGCCGACGCGGCGGCCACCCCGCACAGGCCCAGGGCGAGGCCGATGGTCGGGCGCCGCCGCGTGACGTCGTCGTTCAGGTACCCGTAGAGCTGCTCGAACCGCCGGTCGAGGTCCGGGGCCAGCGCGATCAGCAGCAGCTCCACGTCCAGCGGCGCCAGGCCGAAGTCCCGCTGGAGCCGGTGCAGCCGCGAGGACCCGGCCGTCGCCTCCAGGGCCGCCACGGCCGCCCGGTCGTCCGCGTCCACGGGGTCGTCCGGCCGGGGCGGCGTCGCCGGCTCGTCCAGGATGCGCTGGACCGCGTCGTCGGAGAGGTACAGGCCCCGGAAGGGGTCGTCCGCCTCGGGGTCCGCGGCCCGGCGCGCGTGAACGGCGCGGCGGACCCGCGCCTCGACGATCCCGAGCCGCCCGAGCAGGTACTCCATCAGGCCCCCGTGCGCCGGCCGGGGCGGCGGGTCCGCGGACCGCGCGGGCGCGGGACCGGGGCGGGCTCCGGGGGCGCGGCAGCCGGCGGCTCCGGCCGGGCGTGGACGTCGGACAGGTCCACGGCCAGGCCCTCCTCCACCGGCGGCCCGGCCGCGTACACCGGCGCGGTGGCCACCGGCGCGCTCACCACCACGTCCAGCGAGGGCTTCAGCTCTCCGCCCAGCGCGGACCACACGTCCGCGAACGCCCGGTCCTCCGGGGGCGGCAGGGCGATCGAGACGGGGACCGGCAGTCCGGTGGAGGTGAGTTCGGGGCCGAGCCGCCCGCCGGGCAGTGCGTCGTGCCGGAGGAAGCACGCCAACAGGGCGGACAGCAGCCGGTGTTCGTCCTCGGGCCGCTGGGTCCACGCGCTGATCAGGTACGAGAGCTTGAAGTAGCGCGGCGGCAGCGTGCGCGCCGTGACCCGGCCCTGCTCGTCGTAGACGTTCTGCCGTCCCCGCGAGCGGCGCCGCAGGTCCTCGCGGATGTCGTACAGGTACAGGTTCACCGTGGGGGTGTTGCGGCGGGCCGCCCAGTCACGGGTCGGCGCGTCGAAGACGACGTCGACGGCCGCGCCCTCCCCCAGCGCCTCGCCGCGCACCAACTCCCGCAGCGCCTCGTCCACTTCGTGGATCACGCGGTCACGCTCCTCACCTGCGCCACTGGAAGTCGGACGGCTGCAGCACCCCCGGGACGACCAGGTACTCCGCGCCCACCGGGCGGAAGAGCGGCGGCGATCCGCCCTCGTGGCTCGCCCGCAGCTCCCGCGGTCCGAGCGCGTCCTGGACGAGCACCAGCACCGGCGCCGAGAACGTGCCGTCCGCCCGTACGACCACCGGGGCGGCCGCCACGGTCACGCCCTTGCTCCAGCGCAGCCGGACCGTGGCCCCGGGCGGGAAGGAGCTGCCGGTCGCCTGCGTCACCGAACCGGGCGGCCCGAGCTCGGGATTCAGCACGAGCACCGGCCGGCGCACGGTCAGCGGCGCGCTCGCGGTGTTGTTGCCGGGTGCGCTGTCCGAGCCGGTCGTCGCGACCGTCGCCGTGACGGCGCCGGTCAGCGCCCGGTCCGCCGCGAGCCGCAGCCGTACGGTCGTCCGCGCGCCGGGCGCGAGGTCCGCGAGCCCGCAGCCGGCCGCGGTCAGGCACGGCGGCCGGGACGCCGACACGAGCCGTGTCCCGGGCGGCGTCGCGACCGTCAGCGTCAGCCCGGTGGCGGTGACGGGGCCGTCGTTGCGGACGGTCACCTCGGCGGTGATCCGGCCTCCCGTGTACGCCGTGCGCGGCCCGGCGGTCACCGACACGGCCGGGTCCGCCGAGCGCGCCGGGGGCCGCTGCGGCCGCTTGTCGACGGTCAGCGGCGCCGAGGCGGAGTTGTTCGTCGGGTCGGCGTCGGCGCCGGGGGTGGTGACCGTGCCGGCGACCGTCCCGCGCAGTGCCGTGTCCGCCGTCACCTCCCACGTGACGGTCGCCGTGGCGCCCGGCGCGAGGTCGCCCAGGGCGCAGCCGGTGGCCGGGCAGGCGGGGGTGGCGGTGACGACGGTGATTCCGGGCGCGAGCACGGGGGTCAGCAGGACCTCCTCGGCGGTGGCGTCGCCTAGGTTCCGTACGGTGTAGGCGACGGTCGACCGGCCGCCGGTCAGGATGCGGGACGGGGTCGCGGTGACGGTGACCGCCGGGTCGGGCAGCCGCGGGTCGACGACCGTCAGGTCCGCCGAGGCGCGGTCGTTCCCGGGGTCGCCGTCCCTGGTGCTCGCCGTGACCCGGCCCTCGATCGTCCCCGAGAAGGCGTTCTCGGCGGTGTAGACGAGGGTGACCTTCTTCTCCGCGCCGGCCGCGATGCTGCCGAGGGCGCAGCCGGCCGCCGGGCAGGGCGTGCCCGAGACGAGGGTGAGGCCCGGGGGGACGGTCAGGGCGAGCAGGGCGTTCTCGGCGGTCGCGGTGCCGGCGTTGCGTACGGTGAACTCCACGGTCGAGGGTTCGCGGATGTCGACGACGGGCGGGGTGGCCGTGGCGGTGACCGCCAGGTCCGGGACCACGACGTCCACGAGGAGCGCCGCGGTGTTGTCCTGCGGCCGGTGGTCGGTCAGACCGCCCTCCGCCGTCGCCCCGACCGTCTGCCCGCCCGGTGCGACGCCCCTGACGTCCAGGGCGATGCGCGTCTGCGTACGGGACCGCAGGGAGCCCGCCTCGCAGACGAGGCTGCGGGCGTCGGCCGGGTCGGCGGCGCAGGCCCCCGCGGGGTCGCCCGGACCGGCGGGCTCCAGGCCCGGCGGCAGCGTCAGCCGGACGCGGGTGCGTGGGGAGTCGGCCACGCCCTGGTTCTCCACGACGAGCACGACGGTCCCGGTGTCGCCCAGCATCAGGGGCGAGTCGTCGGTGGTGAGCGACACCTTGAGGTCGGCGCTGGGCTTCCAGGCGGGCTGCTGCTGCCCGTTGTAGATCTTGCCGGGCAGCGTCTCGCCCCGCCCGTCGGCGGGGTCGACGACCCGGATGCGGCGGTCGGTGACGCCGTCCCAGCCGGACACCCGCACGTCGACGGCCAGCCGGGCGCCGTCGGGCGACCAGGCCGGGTTGTCGGGCTCGTCGTAGGAGGGCGCCTCGCCGTCCGGCGCGGGCACGGTCAGGGGGCAGCCGTTCCCGAACGGGACCAGCGCCCGGCAGGCGGCGCCGTCGCGCCGCGCCTCCAGGACCATGCGCGGTCCCTCGTAGCCGGAGGGCGGGGCCGCGAGCAGTCCGGGGCCCTCTTCGGGAACGGCGGTCTGGCGGACGAAGGCGAGGCGGTCGGTGCCGGGCCGGTAGGCGGGGCGGACATCGACGACGCGACAGTCGGGGCTGCCGCACTGGGCCGCCGAGACGTCGGACTGCGCGCCGCCGCCGGGCTGCGCCGGCGCGGTCCAGATGTGCCGGTCGCGGCTGTCGCTCAGGGGCCGTACGGGGCCGTCGGAGGTGCCGCCGCCGTCGTTGCCGGAGGTGCTCGCCCCGGGCGGGGTCCCGCCGTCGGAGGTGCCGCCGCCGTCGTTGCCGGAGGTGCTCGCGCCCGGCAGCGTCCCGCCGTCCCGCGTGCCGCCGCCGTCGAGGGCGCCCGCGCCGCGGCGGATCCCCCGCAGCGGCTCCCCGGGCGCCACGCCGATCTCGCCCCAGCACAGGCTCCACCGCGAGAAGGCGAGCGTGCCGCCGTCCGGCGACCAGGCCGGATCGCGGTCGTCCGACAGGCAGACGTATCCGGGACGCGAGCGGCCCGGCACCGTGTGGAGCAGCCGCCCCTCCTGCGGTCCCCGGGAGACGTCCACGACGGCGATCTCCGACCGGGGCTGCGGGTCCGCGGACGAGGGCCGCGCCCGCCGCGCGAAGGCCAGCCGGGCGCCGTCCGGGGACCAGGCCGGCCGCGACTGGTGCTCGCCCTGGCCCATGCCCTCGTAGCGCAGCGGCACCGCGCGGGCCAGTCCGAACTCGTCGCCGACCAGGATCTGTTCGGTGTCCGGCGCCTCGGGCTGCCCGGTGGTCGCCACGAAGGCCAGGCGCCGTCCGTCCGGCGTGTACGCGGGGTCGGCGAGGGCGCTCTCCTCGCCCTGTGCGGCCCGCAGTTCGAGCCGCTCCAGGGGGACGGCCGCCCGCTGCCGCTCGATGCCGAACGTCTCCGGGTCCTTCCCGGACACCATCACGACGGGACCGGCCCACGCCGGCGTGTACCAGCCGACGCGCTCGGTCTCGTACAGCACCGCCTCGTCCGGGTCGAAGAGCGCGGTGCCCCGGCAGGCGCACGGCCGGTCCGGGTCCACGAGGTACGGCTCGTCGTCGAGGAACACGAGCCGGTCGCCGTCCGGCGACCAGGCGGCGCCGTGCCGGGCCGTCGAGCCGTACGCCTCCCCGGACGCGAGCCGCCGCTCGGGGACCGCGCCCCGGCCGCCCGCCGGCACCACGACGAGCGCCCGCCGGCCCCGGTCGTCGATCGGGGTGAGGTACGCGATGCGGTCCTCGCCGCCCGGACCGGGCTCCCAGACGGGCCAGGCCGCAGGACTCTCCCCATACGAGACCGGCGTCTCGGCGCCGCCGCCGGCGACGCGCGTCCGGTAGGCCCGCTCCTCGCGCGTGAAGACGAACTCCGTGCCGTCCGCGGACCAGTCGGCCCAGTCCGCGTCGCGGACGGCCTCGCGCAGTCCGGTGCCGTCGGTGCGGACGACCCAGACGGAGGGCTCCGATTCCCCGGACCGGCCCCGTGCGGCGTCGCAGCGGTCCCGGGACGTGTAGCTGCCGTCGCCGCCGTCGTTCTCCCAGGACACGAAGGCGATCCACTGCCGGTCGGGGGAGAGCACCGGATCGGCGATCCGCGCGCCGGGGCGCGCGACCACGAGGGTGACGGGTCCGTCGCCGGTGCGCCGGTACAGGCCCTCGCCGGTGCCGTCGCGGTCGCTGACCCACACCAGGTCGTCGCCGCGCGCCGCGGCCTGGCAGTCGTTGCCCGCCGCGCCGGCCGGCAGCAGCGGGGTGAGCGCGCCGCGCGGGCCGACCGTGGCGAGGCTGCGGTGCGGGCCGTCGGCGACGTACGCGATCCGGCCCGGGTCGGGCGCGGGCGCGTCGGCGGCGCGCGCGGGCGGAGGCTCGGCGGCCGTGACCGGGGGGCCCACGGCGGGCACCGTGCCCACCAGCACCACGGCGAGCAGCAGACCCAGCCCTCGCCGACCTCGAGTGAAGCCGAAGCCACTTCGTCGCACGCGCGTCCCCGGACGGTTCCCCGCGCGCTCCCGGAACGCCCCGGGGCGGCGCCGACGGCATCCGGACAGCCCTCCTCAGGGAAACCCTGGCCGGTGCCGGGCGGTGCGGGCAGCCGGGCGAGGGGCAGCGGTGGGGGTAACCGCCGCTGCCCCAAGAGGCAGCCCGCGGGGGCCGGTTCTCAGATGAAGCCCTGCCGCATCGCGTACGCCACGGCGTGCGAGCGGTTGCGCAGCTGCAGGCGGGTCGTCACGTCGTGGAGGATGTTCTTGACCGTGCGCTCCGAGAAGGCGAGCGCCCGCGCGATCTCCGCGGTGTCGCTGCCCTCGGCGACCAGCCGCAGGACGTCGATCTCGCGCGGCGCCAGGCCGGTGAAGGCGAGTCCGCGCGGATCGAGCACCTGCCGCTGCAGCCGGCCCACCTGGTCCAGGAGCCGCCCCAGCAGGTCCGCCGGCACGCTGCCCTCGCCGCGCGCCGCCGCCGTGATGACCTGCACCAGCCGCTCCGTCGAGGCCTCGCCGCGCCGCACGACGCCGACGACCCCGCATTCGACGGCGGCGACGAGGCCGGTGTCGTCGATCTCGGTGACCACGAGCACGATCCGGCCGTCGCCGGCCCGCTGGAAGCGGCGCAGGGTCTGCAGCTCGCCCTCGCCGACCCGGTCCGCGGACACCACGGCCACGCCCGGTCCTTCGTCCTCCTCCTCGCCGAGCAGCTGGAGTTCGGGGCAGTTGCGCAGCTGCCCGGCCAGCCCCGCCCGCGATATCGGGTCCTGGGCGGTCAGCCGCACCCGGATCCGCTCCGCGCCGCACTCTCCCTGGTAACGCATCGTGTCCACCCCCTGCTCGGGGCCCCTCGCACCCGCGGGCCCCTGCCTCGCCGCACCTGGTGTGCCTCGGCGTGCGGACAGTGAACACCCGGGCAGTCAGCAGGCACTCCACGCGGACTCAACGGGCAACGCACCGTGCCCCTGGGTGTGTCCGTATGGGAGCGGTGGCCCTTCGACCCGGCTCCCTACTGTCCTCGCATGACCACTTCCGCTCATCTGGACGCCTCCCCTGTCTCGGTGCTGCCGGGCGAGGAGGCCCGGATCCCGCTCGACGTGCGCAACGGCGGGAACGTCGTCGAGGCCTACGCCTTCGAGGTGCTGGGTCCGGCGGCGCCGTGGACGGTGGTCGAGCCCGCGACGCTGTCCCTGTACCCGGACACGGCCGGCCGGGTGGAACTGGTGGTCCGGCCGCCCCGGGACACGACCGTCGCGCCGGGTGAACTGCCGTACGGCGTGCGGGTGTCGCCGCAGGAGCAGCCGCAGCACGCCACGGTCCCCGAGGGCGTCCTGCACGTCCTTCCGTACGCGGACTTCACCGCGGAACTGACGCCGAGGCTGGGCCAGGGGCGCACCGGCGCCCGCTTCCAGGTGGCGCTGGACAACCGCGGCAACTACCCGCTGAGCGTTGCCCTTTCGGGCAGGGACCAGGGGGAGCTGCTGACGTTCGGGCTGCCCGCCGCGGCCACGGTGGTGGAGCCGGGGCGGGCGGCGTTCGTGACGCTGCCCGTGCGGCCGAAGCGGTGGCTGTGGCGCGGGGTGGCCGTGCCGCACGTCTTCCAGGTGACCGCGGCGCCGGCCGCCGGTCCCGAGGGCGCGCCGGAGGTGGCCCCGGCGCAGCTCGACGGCAGTCTGCTGCAGCGTCCGATCGTCTCGGCGGGCCTGCTGAAGTTCCTGCTCGTGCTGCTGGTGCTGCTCGGCGTCCTGGCGGGTCTCTGGTTCGGGCTGCTGCGGCCGGTGGTCCGAGGTGCGGCCAAGGAGGCGGTGAAGGGCCCGGTCGCGGCGGCGGAGTCCAAGGCGGCCGACGCGCAGAAGGCGGCCGACGAGGCCAAGGAGGCCGCGTCGGCGGGGTCCGGCGGCGGCAAGCCCGGCCCGAGCGGCACCGCGAGCCCCGGACCGTCGCCCTCGGCGACGCCGGGCACGGGTCCGGCCCCGCTCCCGGGGGCGGCTCTGTTCTCGCACCGGCTGACCGCGTCCGCCGCCGCGAACGGCACGGCGTCGGCGACGTACGAGGTCCCGGAGGGCAAGGTGCTGCGCCTGACGGACCTGGTCCTGGAGAACCCGCAGGGCGACACGGGGACCGTCACGATCGCGGTCGGCGGCAAGCCCCTGCTCGCTCCGGCGCTGGAGAACTTCCGCGAGCAGGACTTCCACTGGGCGTCGGCGATCCTGGCGGGCCCGAAGCAGGAGATCACGATGACGGTCTCCTGCCGCACGGTCGGCCGCCCGCCCTCCGGCCCGGCCCCCACGCGCTGCAACGCGGCGGCCCTGTTCAGCGGGACGCTGGAGTAACCCGCCGGCCGGTGCGGGCCGGCCCGGGGGACGGCTCAGCTCTCGTCGGGCGTCAGCCGCAGCGAGATCGAGTTGATGCAGTAGCGCTGGTCGGTGGGGGTGGGGTAGCCCTCGCCCTCGAAGACGTGGCCGAGGTGGGAGCCGCAGCGGGCGCAGCGGACCTCCGTGCGGATCATGCCGTGCGAGGTGTCGGCGAGCAGTTCGACCGCGTCCGAGTCCTTCGGGTCGAAGAAGGACGGCCAGCCGCAGTGCGACTCGAACTTCTCGTTCGAGGTGAACAGCTCGGCCCCGCAGGCGCGGCAGGAGTAGACGCCCTTGGTCTTCGTGTCGGTGTACTCACCGCGGAAGGCCGGCTCGGTGCCGCCCAGCCGCAGGACCTGGTACTCCGCCGGCGTCAGCTCGGCCTGCCACTGCTCGTCCGGCTTCTCGACCTCGTACGGCATGATGCGCGCTCCCTCAGTTCGCCAGGCGGGCGAGGATCTTCGGACCCAGGTCCGTGACGTCGCCCGCGCCCATCGTGAGAACGAGGTCGCCCGGCTTCGCCATTCCCGCGATCACGTCCGGGACGGAGTCCTTGTCGTGGACGGGGGTGACCTCGGCGCCCGCGGCGCGGGCGGCGGTGATGATCAGCTCGCTGGTGATGCCCGGGATCGGGTCCTCCCGGGCCGGGTAGATGTCCAGGACCACGGAGGCGTCGGCGAGGGCGAGGGCGTCGCCCATCTCCTTGCCGAGCTCCTGGGTGCGGGAGAACAGGTGCGGCTGGAAGACCACGAGCAGACGGGACGCCCCGGCCGCGCCGCGCATCGCCTCCAGGTCGGCGGTCATCTCGGTCGGGTGGTGCGCGTACGAGTCGATCACCTGGACGCCCGCGGCCTCGCCCTTGAGCTGGAGGCGGCGGCCGACGCCGGTGTACGCGGTCAGGGCCTGGGCCAGCTCCGCCGGGTCGATGCCCACGCGGGCGCCGGCGGCGAGTGCGGCGGCGGCGTTGTGCGCGTAGTGGCGGCCGGGGACGGAGACGGTGAACACGTGCTCGACGCCGTCCATCACGACGGCGACCTCGCTCTTCATCCCGTTCGGGGTGATCCTCCGGATCCACACGTCGGAGGTCTCCGACTCGCCGACCGTGACGACGGACAGGCCGCGGGTGCCGGACACCCGTCCGGCCAGCTCGCGGGCGCCCACGTGCTCGCCGACGACCAGGGTGCCGCCCGGACGGACCTTGGCGACGAAGGCCTCGAAGGACTCGAAGATCTCGTCCATCGACGCGTAGTTCGCGTGGTGGTCCAGCTCCACGTTGAGGACGATCGCGACCTCGGGGTCGTACTTCTGGAAGCTGCGGTCGCTCTCGTCCGCCTCGGCCACGAACACCTCGCCCACGCCGTGCCGCGCGTTGGTGCCGGGGCCGGCCAGGTCGCCGCCGATCGCGTACGAGGGGTCCAGGCCCAGCTCGGTCAGGGCGACGGCCAGCATGGAGGTGGTGGTGGTCTTGCCGTGCGTGCCGGCGACGGCGACCGCGCGCAGGCCGTCCATCAGGGAGGCCAGCGCGTCGGAGCGGTGCACCACCGGGATGCCCAGCTCGGCGGCACGGGCCAGCTCGGGGTTGTCGGCGCGGATGGCGCTGGAGACGACGACGCAGGTGGCGTCGTCGGCGAGGTGCGCGGCGGCGTGCCCGATGTGGACGGTCGCCCCGAGGGCGCGCAGCGCCTCGGCCGTCGCGGACTCCTTGGCGTCGCTGCCGGCGACCTTCGCGCCGCGCTGGGCGAGGATCTTCGCGATGCCCGACATTCCGGCACCGCCGATGCCGATGAAGTGCGGCCGCTCCATGGCGGCGGGAACAGCGGCGGCAGGGATGGCGGAGGCCATGCGGTTGTCTCCCCGGGGTGCGACGTACAAGAGGTGCCCAGCCTAGTACGGCGCGGGGGCCGGCCCCGGGGACCCGTGCTCCCCCGGGACCGGCCCCCCGGCCGGCTACTCCTCCTCGTCCGCGTGGGCGAACAGCTTCAGGACCGGGACGCCGACCTTGTGCCGGGCTCTGGACGCCCAGTCGCGGTGGAAGAACTCCTCCACGTAGTGCGGCGCCGTCAGGACGATGACCTCGTCCGCGTCCGACTCCTCGACCACGGCCTTCATCTTGTTCAGGGGGTGGTCCTCGACCACCTGTCCGACCGCCTCGCAGCCCGCGCCCCGGAGCTTGAGCAGCGAGGCCTCCAGGGCCCGCTCGGCCAGCGACCGGGCCTCCTTGCCTTCCGGTTCCTCCCCCTCGCGGGCCGCCTCCTTCAGTTCGCCCATCGCAACGTCGTCGATGGCGCGCAGCAGGACATCGGCCTGGTCACCCCTGGGCTGCATCAGCACGATGAACGAGACCGGCTCGTCCCCGTGCAGGGTGGTGACGAAATCCACGTCGACGTTCGTCAGGGGCTTCTCGATCATCAGAACGCTTGTGAACACTGCAAAGCCCTTCTGCGGAAACCATCCTTCCCCGTGCCCGCACGGGGTTTGCCGTGAGTAAGTGTGCCCAGCGAAAGCCAACCGGAACGGGATATTCCGCTTCGTGTCAGAACCGACCGTAGCGGGTGTAGAGGAACCCGGCCTCCTCCAGCACGGAGGCGAGCGAGAACCGTGCAGGGACGGTCACGGAAGGGCCACCGGCGATCCGCTGCGCACTTCCCGCGGTCATGGTCGGAGACACGGAGAGGCACAGCTCGTCCAGCACGCCCGCCGCCACGAACTGCCCGAGCAGCCGCGGACCGCCCTCCGTGAGCTGCCGCCGCAGCCCGCGCGCCGCCAGCTCCCGCTTCGCGCGCTCCGGATCCACCCGGCTCCCCTCGCCGGCCGTCACCACCCGCGCCCCGGCCCGCTCGGCCGCCGCCACCCGCTCCGCGGGCGCGGCCTCACCGGTGAGCAGCAGCGTGGGGACCAGGGGCGCGGTGAAAAGCGGAAGGGAGAAGTCGAGGTCGAGGGAGGAGCTGACGATCGCGATGACCGGCGCGGGTCCCTGCCCGGCGGCGGCCCGGCGGGCCGCGAAGGCCTCGCGCGCCCGGGCGGGGCGGTACCCCTCCTGCCGTACCGTTTCCGCCCCCACGACCACCACGTCCGCGAGGGCCCGCAGGGTGCCGAAGATCCGCATGTCGGTGTCGGAGGAGAGGGGCTGGGAGCGGCCGTCGTGCTGGGCCGCGCCGTCGAGGGAGGAGACCATGTTGGCCCGCAGCCAGACGCCGTCGGAGCCGGCGGCCTCCTCGGGGTAGGCGTAGGCGTCGGCGAGCTCGTCGAGGGACCACTCCCTGTCCGGCTCGGTTGCTGTCATGTCCGTCACAGGGAACAGTTGGCGCATCCTCGCAGTCTGGCACGCCCCTTACAGTGGGGAACTGTGTCGACCCGTGCCCTCCCCGACGCGTCCCCCACCGAGGCGACGCCCGTGTCCCTGTGCGCCCGCGAGCCCCACGTCCCCGCAGACCGCCTGGTCAGGGAGATGGTGCCGCCGCCGCGCTTCGACTCGGTGCGCTTCGACACCTACATCCCGGACCCGAACCAGCCCAGCCAGTCCGAGGCCGTCAAGATCCTGAGCGGCTTCGCCGACGGGCTCGGCGGGGCGCACGCCACCGGCGCCGGCAAGCGCCGCTGGTTCTCCCGCGCCCCGAAGCGGACCGCGCCGGCGGGCCCCCGCGGGGTCTACCTGGACGGCGGCTACGGCGTCGGCAAGACGCACCTGCTCGCCTCCCTGTGGCACGCCACCCCGGCCGAGCCCGCGCTCAAGGCTTTCGGCACCTTCGTGGAGCTGACCAACCTGGTCGGCGCGCTCGGCTTCCAGCAGACCGTGCAAACCCTCAGCGGGCACCGTCTCCTCTGCATCGACGAGTTCGAGCTCGACGACCCGGGCGACACCGTCCTCGTCTCCAGCCTGCTCGCCCGCCTCGTCGAGCAGGGCGTGGCGCTCGCCGCCACCTCGAACACGCTGCCGGGCAAGCTCGGCGAGGGCCGGTTCGCCGCGGCGGACTTCCTCCGCGAGATCCAGGGCCTCTCGGCGCACTTCCGCCCGCTGCGGATCGACGGCGAGGACTACCGGCACCGCGGGCTGCCGGAGGCCCCGGCCCCGTACTCCGACGAGGCCGTGACCAAGGCCGCGTACGCCACGCCCGGCGCGAGCCTGGACGACTTCCCGCAGCTGCTCGACCACCTGGCCAAGGTGCACCCGAGCCGGTACGGGGCGCTGACCGACGACCTGACCGCGGTCTGCCTCACCGACGTGACGGCGGTGCCCGACCAGTCGACGGCGCTGCGCCTGGTGGTGCTCGCCGACCGGCTGTACGACCGCGAGATCCCCGTGCTGGCCTCCGGACAGCCCTTCGACCGGCTGTTCAGTGAAGAGATGCTGAAGGGCGGGTACCGGAAGAAGTACTTCCGGGCGATCTCCCGGCTCACCGCGCTCGCCCGCGACGCAAAGGGTCTGGTCGCGCAGTAGGTTGGGGCCATACCCGATCGAAAGGGATTCACCATGGCCGCAACGCGCAGCGCTCACGCCGTCTGGGAGGGCGACCTCCTCAAGGGCTCCGGCGAGGTCACCCTCGACTCCTCCGGCCTCGGCTCGTACAAGGTGTCCTGGCCCGCCCGCACCGAGGAGCCGAACGGCATGACCAGCCCGGAGGAGCTGATCGCCGCCGCGCACTCCTCGTGCTTCAACATGGCCTTCTCGAACGTGCTGGCCAAGGCCGGCAACGCGCCGGCCCGCCTGGAGACCAAGGCCGACGTGACCTTCGTGCCGGGCACGGGCATCACCACGAGCCACCTCACCGTGCGCGCCACGGTGCCGGGCCTGGACCCGGAGAAGTTCCAGGAGCTCGCGCAGGACGCGAAGAAGAACTGCCCGGTGAGCCAGGCCCTCGCCGGTGTGACGATCGAGCTGACGGCCGAGCTGGTCTGAACCCGGCGCTCGCTTCTGCCCCATGAGGCGACGTGAGGCCCGCATGGTTCACGTGTCACCACAGTGCGTGGTACACACATGCGGGTCACACGTCACGTCCCCCCTGTCCGCCAACAGGAAAGTGGGCTCCTCATGTCCGCAACACGACGTCAGATCCTGGCCCGTACCGGCGCATCGGTCGCCGGCATCGCCTTCTCCGGCGCGCTCTCCGAACTCTTCGCCGGCACCGCCGCCGCCCTCGGCCACTCCCCCACCGGCTACGGCCCGCTCGTCCCCGACCCGGCCGGTCTGCTGGACCTGCCGGAGGGCTTCCGGTACAAGGTCCTCTCCCGCGAGGGCGAGCCGCTCTCGTACGGCCAGGGGCTCGTGCCGGGCAATCACGACGGCATGACCGCCCTGCCCGGCCGCCGCGGCCGGCTCCACCTGGTGCGCAACCACGAGAACCGGGCCACCGCCCGGCTCGGCGTGCCGACGGTCGAGGGGCTGACGTACGACCCGGCCGCCAAGGGCGGCTGCACGACCTTGACCCTGGACGGCCGGAACAACGTCCTGGAGCAGCGGGTCGGCGTCGCCGGCACCGCCGTCAACTGCGCGGGCGGACCCACGCCCTGGGGCACCTGGCTGACCTGCGAGGAGACCGAGGACAAGGCCGGCACGAACGGCTACACCAAGGACCACGGCTTCATCTTCGAGGTCGACCCGAACGACCCGCACCGCACGGGCGCCGTTCCGCTCACCGCGATGGGCCGCTTCCAGCACGAGGCGATCGCCGTGGACCCCGAGAGCGGCATCGTGTACGAGACCGAGGACGCCTTCCAGAAGCCGTTCGGGCTGTTCTACCGCTTCCTGCCGGAGAAGCCGCTCGGCGGGACGGGTTCGCTGCGGGCGGGCGGCGCCCTGGAGGCCATGCGGGTGCCGGGGGTGCCGGACCTGTCGGTGATCCAGGAGACGGGTGCGCGGTTCGACGGCGTGGAGTGGGTGCCCGTACCCGATCCGCAGGCCGTGCAGACCCCGATCCGGCTGCAGGACTTCGGGCCGAAGGGCATCACGCACGCGCAGAAGCTGGAGGGCTGCTACTGGGGCGGCCGCGCGGTGTACTTCGTCTCCAGCTTCGCCCGGACCCGGGACGGCTCGGCGGCCACGCACTTCGGCCAGGTGTGGAAGTACGAGCCGCACCGCCGCCGCCTCACGCTCGTCGTGGTCTTCGGGCCGGACACCGACATCCAGCTGCCCGGCGAGTCCCCGGACAACATCTGCCTGGCGCCGACGGGCGGCCTGATGGTCTGCGAGGACGGCGACGGCGCGCAGCACGTGTACGGCCTGAGCCGGCGCGGCAAGGTGTACGCGGTCGCCCGCAACGCGCAGAACATCGGCACGCCGGAGGCCCCGGAATGGGGCGAGTTCGCCGGGGTCGCCTTCGCCCCGGACGGCCGGACGATGTACGTGAACTGCTACACGCCCGGCACCACGTTCGCCGTGACCGGCCCGTGGTGCTGAGACCCCGTACGGGCTGAGGCCCGTCCGGACTGAGGCCCGTCCGGACTGAGGCCCCTTGCGGTCCGAGGCCCCTACGGTCCGAGCGGGCCGGGCCCTCCTCCGGGCGCGCGGCCACGGTCGCGCGCCCGGACGTTCCGTCGCAGGATCGAGGGAGCGGACCGGAAGGGGCACACCGTGGCGGAGAAGGACGGGACGGGACGCGCGGCCGGCGGGCCGGCGCACGAGAACCTGCGCGCGCTACTGCGGGTCCCCCCGGGCTCCCGGGTCCGCCTCTCCGCGTACGACCCCGCCGGCACCCCCGGCGGCCCGCCCGACAAGGCGGCCGGCCTGGCGGCGACGGCCGCGCTGGGCCCGCGGCTCGCCGACCTTCAAGAGCGGCTGTACGCCGCGAGCACGGCGGGCGACCGGCGCCGGCTGCTGCTGGTCCTGCAGGGCATGGACACCAGCGGCAAGGGCGGCACGGTCAAGCACGTGATCGGCTTCTTCAACCCCGCCGGCTGCCGCGTCAAGTCGTTCAAGGCGCCCACGCGGGAGGAGCTGAACCACGTCTTCCTCTGGCGGATCATGCAGGCGCTGCCGCGGCCGGGCGAGATCGGCATCTTCGACCGCTCGCAGTACGAGGACGTGCTCGTCGCCCGCGTGCGCGGGCTGGCGCCGCCGAGGACGATCGAACGGCGCTACGAGGAGATCAACCGCTTCGAGGAGTCGCTGGCCGAGGACGGGGTCACCTTCGTCAAGGTCTTCCTGCACCTCTCGTACGAGGAGCAGCGCCGCCGGCTCCTGGCACGGCTCGACGACCCGCGCAAGCACTGGAAGTTCGACGCGGGCGACCTGGAGGAGCGGGCGCTGTGGCCGCAGTACCAGGAGGCGTACGAACGGGCCCTGGAGCGGTGCTCGACGGAGGCGGCGCCCTGGTACCTGGTCCCGGCGGACCGCAAGTGGTACCGGAACTGGGCCGTGAGCACGCTGCTCCTGGAGCATCTGGAGGCGCTGGACCCGGCGTATCCGCCGGGGAACTTCGACGTGGCGGGCTCCCGCAAGCGGCTGCTGCTCGACAGCATCGTGCAGCCCGCCGCCCGGTTGCCCGAGGTGTCGGGTCACGAGTGACCGGTGACGATCGGATAGTTTCCGTTCGTGACCATCTCTGTACGAAGACTGACGGCTCGTGCCGTTTCGGGGGCAGTTCTGGGGGCGGTGCTGGCGACGACGCTCGTCGGCTGTGGAACGGGCGGGGCCGGTTCCGGCTCCGACGGCGGTTCCGGATCCGGTTCCGCGGCCCGGCCTCCGGTGTCGGCCAGTCCGGCGAAGCCCCCCGTGCCCGCGCCGGCCGTGAAGCCCTCGCAGGGCTCCGGCTCGCCCTCCGCGAGCGCCGCGCCCGGCCCCGGCACCGCGCGCCAGGCGCCGCCCACCATGGCCCCCGGCCCCGGCGGGCGCACGGCGGTGTTCGAGCGGGGCGCCGCCTCGGCCGGCAAGGTGGTCGCGCTGACCTTCGACGCCGACATGACGGCCGACCAGGGGCCGCGCGCCGCGGGCGGCGAGCGCTTCGACAACCCGCAGCTCATCGCCACCCTGCGCCGGCTGAAGGTGGACGCCACCGTCTTCATGACCGGCCGCTGGGCGGAGGAGTACCCCGACCAGGCCCGGTCCATCGGCACCGACCCGCTCTTCGAGCTCGCGAACCACTCGTACAGCCACCACGCCTTCGCCTCGCCCTGCTACGGGCTGCCGACGGTGGCGCGCGGCGAGATGGCGGCCGACGTGTCCCGGGCCTTCGAGGCGTTCCGGCGGGCCGGGGCGCGCAACGTCGTGCCGTACTTCCGGTTCCCCGGCGGCTGCTACGACGACGAGGCGCTGCGCGCCCTCGCCCCGGCGAAGGTGACCGCCGTGCAGTGGGACGTGGTCAGCGGCGACGCCTTCGCGAAGGACGGGAACGCCGTCGCCGAACAGGTCCTCGCGGGCGTCCGGCCCGGCTCCCTCGTCGTCATGCACTGCACCCGCAGCGCCGCGCCGGTCACCGAGCAGGCCGTCCGCCGCATCGTGCCCGAACTCCGCGCCCGCGGCTACCGCTTCGTGAAGGTCTCGGAGCTGATGGCGGGTGCGGGGAGGAGCTAGCCGGCCGAGGGCTTCTGGGGGGTCTGCTCGCTCGGGCGGACGATGACGAAGCCGTCTCCGTCCAGGCGCAGCTGGACCGCCTCGCCGGAGCCGCCGCGGATCATCGAGCCGAACGACTGGGAGCGGTGGAGCGAGGTGTTCAGCGCCGCGCTCCAGCCGACCACCGCGTCGGTGTCGACGAAGACCGGCGCCTGCGGCGAGACGGGGATGACGATCGGGCTGCCCTCGCAGACCAGCGCCAGCTTGCCGTAGCCGGTGAAGACGCTGTTGAACAGGCCGCCGCCGGTCATGCCGGCGCCCTTCACCGTCCTGATCTCGTAGGAGAGGGTGGCGTCGAAGCAGAGCACGTTGCGGCCGTTGACGGTGAGGGCGTCTCCCTGCTCTATGTCGACGATGAAGCAGTTCTGCGCCTCGTGCGCGAACCAGGCCTCGCCCTGGCCGCGCACGGCCATGAGCGGCAGGCCCTCGCCGGTGACGGCCCGCTTGAGCATGCCGCCGATGCCCTGGCCCTTGCGCTCGAACTGCAGATTGCCGCGGAACGCGATCATCGCGCCCTGCCGGGCGTGCATCTCGCCGTTCACCGCATACTTGACCGATTTGGCGTTCTGGAGGGTCATGCCGGGGGCGGTGGCCTGCGTGGCCAGGTTGTCCGCTGAGAAAAGATCGCTCTTCATGTCGGGCATCCTGACCCGGAACGGAGTATTCCGGCAAAACCCCCCTGTGGAAAACCGGTCGGGAAGGGAAACCGGGCGGTGGCAGACTGGGGCCCGTGAGCAGCGACGACACCTCGAACGCCCCCGCCGAGAACCCCGCCGAGACTTCCGCCGACCCGCGCGACGCGGCCCCGCAGTACGTGCTGCCGCTCGTCGTCCGCATCGAGAAGGCCGAACCCCCGGCCCGTACCGACGCGCTGGAGACGGCGGCCCGCGCGGTCCTGGAGATCCTCGCGGACGAGCGGTCGAACGGCGACGGCGAGTGGGCCGGGGCGATCCGCGACTGGCAGGACGCCCGCATCCGCAAGGTGGTCCGGCGGGCCCGCGGCGCGGAGTGGCGGCGCGCCGGTGCGCTGCCCGGCATCACGGTCACCGGGGAGCGCGCCGAGGTCCGGGTCTTCCCGCCGGTCCCCCTGGACGGCTGGCCGAAGGAGCTGATCAAGCTCCAGGTCTCCGGCACCGAACTCGACGACCCGGCCGAGCCGGAGGCCCCCGCTCCTGGCACGGCGGTGCTGTGGCTCAACCCGGAGCTCGACATGTCGGCCGGCAAGACGATGGCCCAGGCCGGGCACGGCGCGCAGCTCGTGTGGTGGCGGCTGTCGGACGCGCAGCGCAAGACGTGGCGCGAGGCGGGCTTCCCGCTGGCGGTGCGGACCGCCCCGTCCGCGGAGCGCTGGGCGGAGCTGACGACGGGTGGGCTGCCGGTCGTCCGGGACGCGGGGTTCACCGAGATCGCGCCGGGCTCCTGCACGGTGGTCGGCGACTTCCCCGGCCTCGACGGCTGAACGTCCGCCGCGCCGGCTGATCATCCGCGTCGACGGCTGAACGCGGGGCCGCGCCCGTACGTACCTCCCCATATCGGCAAGTGGGTTGAACCGCCGCACGGTTGGCGGTTCAGTCTGCGGTGTTGGACTCACCCCGGGAGGCACGCCACAGTGTTGCAACGCGTCAACGGAACGGCTCTCGTCATCGCGGCCCTGGTCGCCACGGTCGGCGCCCTCGCCTTCCCCGTGTGGACCTACGCCGACCGTTCCGGCACCGGCCAGGCCAATCTGGCCGCCTCCTCCGTGCCCACGCAGTGGGGGCCGCTGTCCGCCACCGACCGGGACTTCCTGGTGAAGGTGCGGCTGGCGGGACTGTGGGAGCTGCCGGCCGGCCAGCAGGCCATCGAGCGGGCGCCGAGCCAGGCCATCCGGGACGCCGGCGACCACCTCGTGGTCGGCCACTCCGACCTCGACCGGCGGGCCCGGGACGTGGCCGCCAAGCTGGGCGTCGAGCTGCCGAACCAGCCGACCGAGCAGCAGCAGGGCTGGCTGCGCGAGCTGTCCGCGGCGCGCGGCGAGGAGTACGAGCGGAAGTTCGCGAACCTCCTGCGCAACGCGCACGGCAAGGTGTTCTCGCTGGTCGCCGAGGTGCGGCACACCACCCGCAACACACTGATCCGGCAGCTGGCCAGCGACGCCAACCAGACCGTCCTGGACCACATCACGATGCTGGAGGCCACCGGCCTGGTGGACTTCGACGCCATCGCCAACGAGGCCGCCGGCCGCAAGACGGCCAGCCCGAGCGGCCCGCCGCCGCCGAACGGCAACCTGCCGCCCGCCCCGGCGCCGGTCGTGCCGACCGGCGAGGACCAGTCGTACACCTCGCGCCCCGTGCCCGGCCCGGTGATCAACACCGACCGGCCGTAGGCGCCGCCCGGCGGCCGCATGTGCCACGTCACCGGTCCGAAACCTCAAATCAACCTCTGAACGTCCCGCTGTCCGGATTCGAACGCACTCCGCGGGGCCATCACGTCAGGGACTGAAGGAGGGGGACATGGCGGAACTCGGCATCGGCATCGGCTGGCGACCGGAGATCGCGGACGCGGTGGAGGAGCTGCCCGGCGTCGACTGGGTGGAGGTGGTGGCGGAGAACATCTGCGCCGGCCACCTCCCCGACTCGCTGACCCGGCTCCGCGCGCGGGGCGTCCAGGTCGTCCCGCACGGCGTCTCGCTCGGCCTCGGCGGCGCGGACCGCCCGGACCCGGAGCGGCTCGCGGCGCTGGCGGCCAAGGCCGAGGCGCTCGGCTCGCCGCTGGTGACGGAGCACATCGCGTTCGTCCGCGCCGCCGGCCCGTCGGGGGCCGCGCTGGAGGCGGGCCACCTGCTGCCGGTGCCGCGGACGTGGGACTCCCTCGACGTGCTCTGCGAGAACGTCCGCATCGCGCAGGACGCGCTGCCGGTGCCGCTGGCCCTGGAGAACATCGCCGCGCTGATCTCCTGGCCGGGCGACGAGCTGACCGAGGGACAGTTCCTGGCGGAGCTGGTGGAGCGTACGGGGGTACGGCTCCTCATCGACGTCGCCAACCTGCACACCAACCACGTCAACCGCGGCGAGGACCCGGCGCGGGCGCTCGCCGAACTGCCGCTGGAGGCGCTCGCGTACGTCCACGTCGCGGGTGGCGAGGAGCGCGACGGCGTCTGGCACGACACCCACGCGCACCCGGTGCCGCGCCCGGTCCTCGACGTCCTCGCGGACCTGGCGTCCCGGGTCTCCCCGCCCGGGGTCCTGCTGGAGCGGGACGACGACTTCCCCCCGGCCCACGAGCTCGCCTCCGAGCTGGCGACGATCACCGCCACCGTCCGCACCGCCTCGGTCTCCCGCCGCGAGGAGCCCGCCCGCCCGCTCCTGGTGGGTGCGGGCGCCCGTGTCTCCGGCGGTCCGATGCCGGTGCCGGCCGACGCGGCCCCGGGCGGCGGCGGACGTACGGCGGCGGGCGCCTCGCCCACGGGCGCCGCGCGGTCGGCGGAAGCCGCGCGGCCCGGCGCGCGGGAGCGGGTCGGGCTCGCGCAGGCGGCGCTGCTGTCGGCGCTGGTCGCCGGGACGCCCGCGCCCGAGGGCTTCGACGCGCGGCGGCTGAAGGTGCAGAGCCGCGCCCTGCTGGCCAAGCGCGCCGGGGTCGTCGCCAGGATCGCGCCCGAGCTGAAGGAGATCCTGGGCGCCGAGTACCGGCCGGCGTTCTTCGCGTACGCGGCCTCCCGGCCGATGCCGGGCAGCTACCGGCGCGAGGCGCTCGACTTCGTCGAGCACCTGCTCGTCGCGGGCCGCCCCGCCGACCCTGAGGCCCGCCGCCGGCTCACGTACTGGTGGCAGGACCGGGCGGGCGTCAGGCCCCCGGGCAGGGTCACCCGGTTCATGCGGGCCGCCCGCGAGGCACTGGCCGGAAGGGGACGGCCGTGAACCTGCTCGCCGCACTCCTCTCCCTCGCCGTCCTCGCGAGTCTGGTCCTGCTCATCGTCCGCCTGGCGAACTCCCGCAGAGGCACGGGCGGTTATCTGTACGAGCTGCCGGAGGCGGCCTTCGTCCAGGGCGGCCCGGCCCGCGTGGTGGACTCCGTGCTCGCCGCCATGCACGCCGACGGCGTCATCGGCATCGGCGGGCCCGGCATCGTCGTCCCGCTCGGCCCGGCTCCCCGGCACCCCGTCGAGCAGGCGGTCCTCGCCCAACTGGCCGCCGCCCCGCACGGCGCGCTGCACACCCTGCGGCTCGCGGTCATGCGGCACCCCTCGGTCCAGGAGATCGGCCACCGGCTGGCCGCGCGGGGGCTGCTGGTCGCCCCCGCCGACCGCAGGCGCACGCTCCGGCACGCGGCGGTCCAGGGCTTCGGCTGTTTCGCGATGGTCTTCGTGTCGATCTTCCTCAGCCTGGGCGCCGCGGACTCGGCGGGGATGTCGATCCCCTTCGTCGTGAAGGTGCTGCCCGCCCTGGGGCTCGGCATCGTCAGCGCCCTCGTCTGCGGGGCGATCGCCGCCGGCCGGGTGACCGGGCCCGGTCACCGCGCGCTCCTCGCGTACCGGCAGGAGCACGCGTACCGGACGGATCCCGGGTTCCTGGTCGCGCTGCGCGGACTCGGGGCGCTGCCGGACCCGATGCTCCAGGCGCAGTTGCTGACGGCGGCCCGGATGCCCCGGACGACCGGGGACACCGGTTCCTCGTCCCCGGACGGCGACGACGACGCGGCCGCCGTGTGGTGCGCGGGGATCAGCGGCGGCGGGGGCGGCTGCGGAGGCGGCGGGGGCGGTGGAGGCGCGGCCTGCTCCAGCGGCTCGACCTGCTCCTCCAGCAGTTCGTCGTGCTCGTCCTCGTCCAGCGGTTCGAGCTGCTCGTCCAGCAGCAGCAGTTCGAGCTGCGGGAGTTCGAGCTCCAGCTGACGCGCGAGCCCCGGTCGGCCCCAGGGGAAAGCCCGGCCGGCCCCACCGGGAAAAGACGGCGGGTGCGACGCGCAGAGAACTGCGCGCCGCACCCGGAGCCGGACCCGGTGTCGCTGGAGCGGTGGACGATGCCCCGTCCGCCGTCTGATCTTCCGGGTCAACGGGCGGCGGCCCGGCTGGGAGCCGGGCCGCCACCAGGTTCGTACGACGGTCAGGCCAGGCCCGCCACCAGATCGGCCACGCTCTTGCGGCGGCCGGTGAAGAACGGCACCTCCTCGCGGACGTGCATCCGCGCCTCGGAGGCGCGCAGGTGGCGCATCAGGTCGACGATCCGGTACAGCTCGTCGGCCTCGAAGGCCAGGATCCACTCGTAGTCGCCGAGCGAGAACGAGGCGACCGTGTTGGCCCGGACGTCCGGGTAGCCGCGGGCCATCTTGCCGTGGTCCGCCAGCATCCGGCGGCGGTCCTCGTCCGGCAGCAGGTACCAGTCGTAGGAGCGCACGAAGGGGTAGACCGAGACGTAGTCGCGCGGCGTCTCGTCGGCCAGGAAGGCCGGGATGTGCGACTTGTTGAACTCGGCGGGGCGGTGCAGCGCCATGTTCGACCACACCGGCTCCAGAGCGCGGCCCAGCTTGGTGCGGCGGAAGAGGTTGTACGCGTCCTGGAGCTCGTCCGAGGTCTCGGCGTGCCACCAGATCATGACGTCCGCGTCGGCGCGCAGGCCGGACACGTCGTACGTGCCGCGGACGGTGATGTCCTTGGCCGCGAGCTGGTCGAACAGCTCCTGGACCTCGTCGGCCCAGCCGGCCCGGTCCTCGGGGAGAACGTCGCGCAGCTTGAAGACGGACCACAGGGTGTAGCGGATGACCTCGTTGAGGTCCTTCGCCTTCTTACCGGCGTTCGGGATCTTTTCGGGCGCACTCATGCGTCCATTCTCGCCCGTCACGGACAGTGCCCCGCACCGGGGTCGGTGGTTTCCGGCGTGGCGATGATCTCGTCGGCGGCGCGGCGGGCCGAGGCGACGCAGGCGGGGATGCCGACGCCGTCGTACACGGCGCCCGCGACGCGCAGCCCGGGCAGCTTCGCGACGGCGGCGCGGATCCGGGCGACGCGGGCGAGATGGCCGACGGGGTACTGCGGCAGGCCGCCGATCCAGCGGGTCACCGTGGCGGCGACCGGCGGGGCGGTGAGGCCGACGGCGGTGCGCAGGTCGGCGCGGGAGGCGTCGACGAGTTCGGCGTCGTCGCGGTCGAGCTGCTCCTCCTCGCCGTGCCGGCCGAGGGAGGTGCGCAGGACGAACAGGTCGGGGGCGGCGTCGGCGACCCAGCTCCACTTCTGGGTGGAGAAGGTGGACGCCTTGACGGCGCGGCCGTCGACGGGCGGGACGAGGAAGCCGGAGCCGGGCAGGCCGGTGACGGCGGCGCGCCGGAACGCGAGGGTGACCAGGGCCATGGAGGCGTACTCGACGGCGCCGAGCTCGGCGGAGGCGGCCGGGGACTCGGCGGCGAGCAGTGCGGCGGCGGCCCAGGCGGGGGCGGCGAGGACGACGCCGTCGGCGTGCAGGACCTCGCCGGCGGCGACGATCCGCCAGCGCTGGGCGTTCCCGTCCTGGACGCGGCGGAGCCCGGTGACCGGCGCGTGGGTGCGGATCTCGCCACCGGCGGCGCGGATCGCGTCGGCGACCGCGCCGGGCAGCAGGCCGATGCCGCCGGCGAGGCCGGCGAAGGCGGAGCCGCCGAGGCCGGTGGCTCCGCCGGCGACGTCGGCGGGGGTGGTCGCGCCGGCCCGCTGGACGGCGCGGACGGCGTCGGTGAGGGTGCCGTGGGCGCGGGCCTCCTCGAAGAGCTTCGGCACGGCGGCGCGCATCGAGATCCGGTACGCGTCGCCCGCGTACACCCCGCCGAGGAGCGGTTCGACGAGCCGGTCGACGACCTCGCGGCCCATGCGCTCGGCGACGTACGCGCCGATGGCGACGTCCTCGCCGAGGTCGGCCGGCGGCAGTGCGCGGTCCCGCTCGACCCGGCGCAGGCCCTCCGCGGACAGCAGCCCGGCCAGGGCGGCCGCGTCACCCGGCACGCCCATGACGTGGCCCTTGGGCATCGGCCGGAGCGCGTCCCGGGTCCACACGGAGGCGGTCGTGGTGGCGGGCGCGAGGATCCGCTCGCCGAGGCCCACGGCGCGGGCCAGGTCCAGGGCCTCGGGGCGGCGGGCGAGCAGCGACTCGGCGCCGAGGTCGACGGGCGCCCCGGCGATCTCCCCGGTCAGCAGTTTGCCGCCGACCCGGTCGGCGCCCTCCAGGAGCGTCACCCGCAGACCGGCGCCGGCGAGCCGGTGCGCGGCGGCCAGTCCGGCGATGCCGCCGCCCACGACGACGACATGGCGTCCGGCGGGCGCGGAGGCGCTCGTGGATGTGTCCGCGTTCATGCCCCCACTCTCTCAAAGGCCCGTACGGCGGTGGACGCGGCCCCTGGACGGCGCGGTCACGATCCGAGTCCGGAACGTGACCGCATCGCGACCGGGAAAGGGCAACCCGCGCCCCCGGCCCGCACGTCGAAGAGGCATCATCCGCCACTTCCCCGGGGGGGAAACCGATGCGCAGAACACGGATCGTCGCGGCGGCGCTGCTCGCCGCCTCGCTGGCCCTGGCGGGCTGCGGCGCGAACGACGAGAGCGCCATGTCCGCGGACGACAAGGGCCTGACGGCCCGACAGGACGCCGAGAAGGGGAAGGGGGGCGCGGCGGACCTGGCGTCGTCGGCCCCCGGAGAGCCCGGCGGGTCCGGCGCCTCCGGTGCTTCCGGTGCGCAGAAGCCGGGCGGCAAGGGCCCGGCGAGCGTGCCGCGTCAGCACGTCGTGCGGACGGCGGAACTGCACGTCGAGGTCGCCGACGCCGCCAAGGCGCTGGCCGCGGCCAAGGGCGTCGTGGAACGGGCCGGCGGACACGTCGCCGACGAGACGACCGAGCGGGTGGACGACAGCCGGATCACCTCGCAGGTGGTGCTGCGCGTCCCGCAGGAGTCGTACGACTCCGTGCTCGCCCAGCTGTCCGGCGCGGGCCGGCTGCTGTCCCGGAAGGCGGACGCGAAGGACGTCACCGACCAGGTGGTGGACGTCGAGAGCCGGATCGCGACGCAGCGGGCGAGCGTGCAGCGGGTGCGCGAGCTGATGGACCGGGCGACGGCGCTGAGCGATGTGGTCAGCCTGGAGGGCGAACTGAGCCGCCGTCAGGCGGATCTGGAGTCGCTGCTGGCGCAGCAGGCCTCGCTGAAGGACCGGACGTCGCTGGCGACGATCACGCTGGGCCTGACCGAGCCGGAGAAGCCCGGAAAGCCGGAGGCGGACGACCGGCCCGGCATCCTGGAGGCGCTGGCCGGCGGCTGGGACGCGCTGGTGACCTCCCTGGCCTGGCTGGGCGTCGTCCTGGCGGCCCTCGCCCCGTGGCTGGGCCTGCTGGCCCTGCTGTACGTGGTGTGGCGCACCCTGCTCCGCCCGCGCCTGCGCGGCCGCCGGGCGGCTTCGGTCCGCCCGGGTCCGGCGCGGAACGCCCCGGCCTGGCCGGCGACACCGGTGCCGGCCCAGCGCCCCGACGAAGCCCCCGCCCGGGAGCCTCACGAGGACTGAACCCTTCGGCCGGCCGGTCGGCAGGCGGTGGCGGCCGGCCGGTCGGCAGGCGGTGGCGGCGCCCGGTCGGCAGGCGGTGGCGGCGCCCGGTCGGCAGGGGGGTGGCGGCCGGCCGGGGGAGGCCGGGCGGCCGTTCGGGCCGTGGGGTGACCCGAGCGGACCAGTGACCTCGTGTGACGGTTTGCGGTCGTACCGTCACCGTGCGCCACTGGTCACATGATCAGACACACAGCGCGCGCCCTCTGCGCCGCCACTCTCGTCATCGCCCCGCTCGCCCTGACCGCGACGCCCGCCCACGCGGTGACCTCGTGCACGGTCAACGGCTCCCCCCGCACCCCCGACCCGATGACCCACACGATCTTCGGCACGGCGGGCTCCGACAACATCCGCTGCACCACGGTCGACGCCGGCGACACGGTGAACGGCCTCGGCGGCAACGACTACATCGTCGTCTCCGGCGCCGTGAACGGCGACGTGGCCGGCGGCGACGGCTCCGACTACATCGTGACCGGCACGGTCTTCGGCGCCGTCGCGGGCGGCAACGGAAGCGACTACATCCAGACGGGAGCCGTCGCGGGCGGCCTCGTCACCGGCGAGGCCGGCAACGACGTCCTGCGCACCGGCGGCAACATGGGCGTGGTCGACGGCGGCATCGGCTGGGACTCCTGCCGCACGGCCGGCGGCGCGCCGCCGGTCAACTGCGAGGGATGATCCCGAACGGACGGCCCGTGAGCCCGAGGCTCAGCGGGCCGTCCGCGTGTGGACGTACTCCACCAGGCGCGTGAGCGCGTCCGGGTCGGTCGTCGGCAGCACCCCGTGACCGAGGTTGAACACGTGACCCTCGAGCCCGCTCGCGGCGGCCAGGACCTCGTCCGTCTTGGCCGCCACGGCCTCCGGGGTGGAGAACAGCACGGCCGGGTCCAGATTGCCCTGGAGCGCCTTGCCGGGGCCGACGCGGCGGGCGGCCTCGTCCAGCGGGACGCGCCAGTCGACGCCGACGACGTCCGCGCCCGCCTCGCCCATGAGGCCGAGCAGCTCGCCGGTGCCCACGCCGAAGTGGATCCGCGGCACGCCGTACGAGGCGACCGCGTCGAAGACCTTCGTCGAGGCCGGCATCACAGAACGGCGGTAGTCGGCCGGGGCGAGCGCACCCACCCAGGAGTCGAAGAGCTGCACGGCGGAGGCGCCGGCCTCGATCTGGACCTTCAGGAAGGCCGAGGTGATCTCGGCGAGCCGGTCGAGCAGGTCGGCCCACAGCTGCGGGTCGCCGTACATGAGCGCCTTGGTGTGCTCGTGATTGCGGGACGGACCGCCCTCGACGAGGTAGCTCGCGAGGGTGAAAGGCGCGCCGGCGAAACCGATGAGGGGGGTACCGCCGAGCTCCTCGGTGAGCATCCCGATCGCCTCGGTGACGTACGAGACGTCCTCGGGGGTCAGATCGCGCAGCCGGGCCAGGTCCTCGCGGCGGCGGATCGGCTCGGCGACGACCGGTCCGACGCCCGGCTTGATGTCGAGGTCGACGCCGATGGCCTTCAGCGGCACCACGATGTCGCTGAAGAAGATCGCCGCGTCCACCTTGTGCCGGCGCACCGGCTGCAGCGTGATCTCGGTGACCAGCTCGGGCCGCATGCACGACTCGAGCATGGGGATGCCCTCGCGGACCTTGAGGTACTCGGGCAGGGAGCGCCCCGCCTGCCGCATGAACCAGACCGGGGTGTGCGGCACGGGTTCACGGCGGCACGCCTTCAGGAAGGCGGAGTCATGCGTCTTCGTCTGCTGGCCCGAGGGGCTTCCGTTGGCACTCACGCCCAGAATCTTCGCATGTGCGCGGAAGCCGCCCGCGCGGGCCGGGTGTCCCTCCCTGCGCGAGGGCCCCGTTCCGCCTACTCTTCCCCGCATGGCTGCGGCTCAGGGACATTCTTCCGATCATTCCGACGGCGTGGACGGGACGGGCGGCACGGGACGCGAACCCGTGCCGCCCGCCTTCCGCAGGGCGGTCGACGGACTGCGTTCGGCACGGCTGAGGCCGGAGATCGAGATCGATCCGACGCGGCCGCCGCAGCGTCTGGCCCCGTTCGCATACGCACTGGAGGCGGCGGTCGTGGCGGGCGGCGAGGACCTGGCGGACGGCCGGCTGGTGCTGCTGCACGACCCGGCCGGGCACGAGGCCTGGCAGGGGAACTTCCGGCTGGTGACGCTCGTGCGGGCGGAGCTGGAGCCGGAGATGGCGGCGGACCCGCTGCTGCCGGAGGTCTGCTGGTCGTGGCTGACCGGGGCCCTGGAGGCGCGCGGCCTCGGGTACGGGGAGGCGAGCGGGACGGTCACGCAGGCCGGTTCGCACTACTTCGGCGGGCTGGCGGACCGGCGGCCGGCCAGTCAGATCGAGATCCGGGCCTCGTGGACGCCGCGCGAGGGTCTGAGCGGGGCGCCGGACACGGGCTCGCACCTGGCCGCCTGGTGCGATCTGCTGTGCCAGGTCGGGGGGCTGCCGCCGTCGCCGCTGGGGCTGACGGAGGGCGGGGCGGGGACGGCTCCGGGCGCGGGCGTGGTGTCGCTGCCGCAGCGGCGGGGGCCGCAGCAGGCCTGACATCCGCTTTTCGGCGCGCCGGTGCGGGAGCGCTCCCGTACCGGCTCACTCGTAGGATGATCGATCGCGTGTCCGAATTGCCCGGAATGTTACTCACCAAATCGTGATCTTTCTCTAAAGGCGGGCGGCCGAACTGCCGAAGAGTTCCATGACCCCTCACGCAGGAGTCCCACCCCCGGCTTCTTCCCCGAGCCGGCTCCGTCCCGCACCTTCCCCCAGGAGGCCTGGTGTCCGTTCTCCTCGAGCAGCCCGCAAGCCTGGTCGCCTACCGCCCGAACAAGCCGACGGCCATGGTCGTCGTGGCCGACCCCCGCGTCCGCTCCACCGTCACCCGCCACCTCTGGGCGCTCGGCGTGCGCGACGTCATCGAGGCGTCGTCCATCGCGGAGGCCCGTCCCCGCGTCGGCAGCCCGCGCGACATCTGCGTGGCCGACGTCCACCTGCCCGACGGTTCCGGGCTCACCCTGCTGTCCGAGACCCGCGCGGCGGGCTGGCCCAACGGGCTGGCCCTCTCCGCGGCCGACGACATCGGCGCCGTGCGCAACGCCCTCGCCGGCGGTGTGAAGGGCTACGTGGTCACCGGAACCCGTACCAACATCGGCCACCCGACCCGCCCCGGCGCCGCCCCCATCGGCGCCGCGGCCGCCCGTATGCACCGCCGCCCCCCGGGCGCCCCGAGCCACCCGGGCGGTTACCGCGAGCTCTCCGGCCGTGAGGTCGAGGTGCTCCGGCTGGTCGCGGAGGGCCAGTCCAACAAGGCCATCGGCGTCTCGATGGGCCTGTCCGCCCTGACCGTGAAGAGCCACCTCGCCCGGATCGCGCGCAAGCTCGGCACGGGCGACCGCGCGGGCATGGTCGCCGTGGCCCTGCGCACCGGCATCATCCACTGACGCCCGTACGGCCTGCCGCGCCCGTCGACGGAACGTTCCGTCGGCGGGCGGCGTCCGTTCACGGATACCCTTGACGGGTGACCGACGCCCAAGAGACCGCAGCAGACACCGCACTGCGCACCACCGGGGGCGGCCCCCCGGACGCCGATGTCCCTGCGAACGGGCTGCCGACCCCGCTTCTGGTGCCCCGTGAGGGCGTTCCCCCCGTGGTGGCGACCGAGGACGCGCTCGCCGAGGTGATCGCCGCCTTCGCCGCCGGCCGCGGCCCCGTGGCGGTCGACGCCGAGCGGGCCTCCGGATACCGGTACGGCCAGCGGGCCTATCTCGTCCAGCTGCGCCGCGAGGGCGCCGGCACGGCGCTGATCGACCCGGTGGGCTGTCCCGACCTCTCCGGGCTCGGCGCGGCGCTCGACGGCGTCGAGTGGATCCTGCACGCCGCCACCCAGGACCTGCCCTGCCTGCGCGAGATAGGCATGGTGCCGTCCTCGCTGTTCGACACCGAGCTGGCCGGGCGGCTCGCGGGCTTCCCGCGGGTCGGGCTCGGCGCCATGGTCGAGAGCGTCCTGGGCTACGCCCTGGAGAAGGGCCACTCCGCCGTGGACTGGTCCACCCGCCCGCTGCCCGAGCCCTGGCTCCGGTACGCCGCGCTGGACGTCGAGCTGCTCGTCGACCTGCGTGACGCACTGGAGAAGGAGCTGGACCGGCAGGGCAAGCTGGAGTGGGCCCACCAGGAGTTCGACGCGATCGCCTCGGCCCCGCCCGCCCCGCCGCGCAAGGACCCCTGGCGGCGCACCTCCGGCATGCACAAGGTCCGCCGCCGTCGGCAGATGGCGGTGGTACAGGAGCTGTGGACGGCCCGCGACGCGGTGGCGCAGCGGCGCGACGTCTCGCCGGGCAAGGTCCTGAGCGACGCGGCGATCGTCGAGGCGGCCCTCGCGGTGCCGGTGAACGTGCAGGCCCTGGCCGCGCTGCCGGGCTTCGGGCACCGGATGGGCCGGCGGCAGCTGGAGCAGTGGCAGGCGGCGGTGGACCGGGCGCGGGCGCTGCCCGACGCGCGGCTGCCCCAGCCCGGTGCCGCGGCCGCGGGTCCGCCCCCTCCGCGCGCCTGGGCGGACAAGGACCCGGCCGCCGCGGCCCGCCTCTCGGCGGCGCGCGCCTCGGTGTCGGCGCTCGCGGAGCAGCTGAACCTGCCCCAGGAGAACCTGATCACCCCGGACACGGTGCGCCGGGTCTGCTGGGAGCCCCCGGCCGACGGCGACGTGGCGGCCGCGCTGCGCGGCCACGGCGCGCGCCCGTGGCAGGTGGAGCTGGTGACCCCGCTGCTGGTCACGGCTCTGCAGGCGACGGCGTGATGGTCCCGGACCGTGACGGAAAGGCCCTCGGCACTCGGTGCCGGGGGCCTTTCCGCACCGCCCGGCCGGGTGACGTCGCACCACTCGGCCGTGTGACCTTCGCCGCTCCCGGCCGTGGGACTGTGCAGCTTGGTTACCCGTAAGTAGCATGGGGGGAGCAAGCGCACGCTTAGGCGTGTGCCGCAGCAGTGCCATCCCGCACCCTGGAGGAGAGCCATCGTGCCTCGTACCGTCAGGGACGTCGTCTTCGTCGACGGCGTCCGCACCCCGTTCGGCAAGGCGGGCCCGAAGGGCATCTACCACGAGACCCGCGCCGACGACCTCGTCGTGAAGGCCATCCGGGAGCTGCTGCGCCGCAACCCGGACCTCGACCCCGCGAAGATCGACGAGGTCGCCATCGCCGCGACCACGCAGATCGGCGACCAGGGTCTGACGATCGGCCGCACCGCCGGCATCCTCGCCGGTCTGCCGCAGTCGGTTCCGGGCTACTCGATCGACCGCATGTGCGCCGGCGCCCTGACGGCGGTCACCTCCGTCGCCGGCTCCGTGGCCTTCGGCGCGTACGACATCGCCGTCGCCGGCGGTGTCGAGCACATGGGCCGTCACCCGATGGGCGAGGGCGTCGACCCGAACCCGCGCTTCGTGTCCGAGAAGCTCGTCGACGAGTCCGCCCTGTTCATGGGCATGACCGCCGAGAACCTGCACGACCGCTACCCGACCATCACCAAGGAGCGCGCCGACGCCTACGCCGTCCGCTCCCAGGAGAAGGCGGCCAAGGCGTACGCGAACGGCAAGATCCAGCAGGACCTGGTCCCGATCTCCGTCCGCCGCACCAACGCCGACGCCGGCGAGACCGGCTGGGGCCTGGTCACCGCCGACGAGCCGATGCGTCCGGGCACCACCATGGAGAGCCTGGCCGGCCTCAAGACGCCGTTCCGCGTCCACGGCCGCGTCACCGCCGGCAACGCCGCGGGCCTGAACGACGGCGCCACCGCCTCGCTCATCGCCTCCGAGGACTTCGCCCGCGCCAACAACCTGCCGGTCAAGATGCGCCTGGTCTCGTACGCCTTCGCCGGCGTCGAGCCCGAGGTCATGGGCTACGGCCCGATCCCGGCCACCGAGAAGGCCCTCGCCCAGGCCGGCCTGTCGATCTCCGACATCGGCCTGTTCGAGATCAACGAGGCCTTCGCCGTCCAGGTCCTCGCGTTCCTGGAGCACTACGGCATCGCCGACGACGACGCGCGCGTCAACCAGTACGGCGGCGCCATCGCCTTCGGTCACCCGCTGGCCTCCTCCGGCGTCCGTCTGATGACGCAGCTGGCCCGCCAGTTCGAGGAGCAGCCGGAGGTCCGCTACGGCCTCACCACGATGTGCGTCGGCTTCGGCATGGGCGCCACCGTGATCTGGGAGAACCCGCACCACAAGGACGCCGGAGGCAACAAGTGACCACCACCGCTGAGCTCCTGAAGGGCGCGGCCGAGCTGTTCCCGGACGAGGTCGTCACCTCCGCCCACGTGCGGCACTTCGAGCTGCCGTTCGGCGCGGGCCGCTTCGCCCTGATCACGCTGGACAACGGCTTCGACCACACCAAGCCGACCACCTTCGGCCCCCAGTCGCTCGCCAACCTGAACACGGCGATCGACCAGGTCGAGGCCGAGGCCGCGAACGGCGAGATCGTCGCCGTCGGTCTGACCGGCAAGCCGTTCATCTTCGCCGTCGGCGCCGACCTCAAGGGCGTCGAGCTGCTGAAGAAGCACGAGGAGGCCCTGGCCATCGGCAAGGGCGGCCACGACGTCTTCAAGCGTCTCTCGGCCCTCGCCGTCCCGACCTTCGCGTACTACAACGGCGCGGCCATGGGCGGCGGCGTCGAGGCCGGCCTGCACTGCACCTACCGCACGGTGTCCAAGGCGCTGCCGGCGTTCTCGCTCCCCGAGGTCTTCCTCGGCCTCGTCCCGGGCTGGGGCGGCTGCACGATCCTGCCGAACCTGATCGGCGCGGAGAAGGCCGTCCAGGTCATCATCGAGAACTCGCTGAACCAGAACCGCCAGCTCAAGGGCAAGCAGGTCTTCGAGCTCGGCATCGCCGACGCGATCTTCGAGGGCGCGGACTTCCTGGAGCAGTCGCTGCTGTGGACCGCGCGGGTCCTCAAGGGCGACATCACCGTGGAGCGCCCGGAGATCGACCGCGGCGAGGCCTGGGACCAGGCCGTCGCCAAGGGCCGCTTCGTCGCCGACTCCAAGGTGCACGGCGCCGCTCCGGCCGCCTACCGTGCCCTCGACATCATCGAGGCGTCCAAGGACGGCGACCTGCAGAAGGGCTTCGACGCCGAGGACCAGGCCCTCGCGGACCTGATCATGGGCGGCGAGCTCCGCTCCGGCATCTACGCCTTCAACCTGGTGCAGAAGCGCGGCAAGCGCCCGGCCGGCGCGCCGGACAAGTCGCTGGCCCGCCCGGTGACCAAGGTCGGCGTGGTCGGCGCGGGCCTGATGGCCTCGCAGCTCGCCCTGCTGTTCCTGCGCCGCCTCGAGGTGCCGGTGGTCCTCACCGACATCGACCAGGAGCGCGTCGACAAGGGCGTGGGCTACGTCCACGGCGAGATCGACAAGCTGCTCGGCAAGGGCCGCATCAACCAGGACAAGGCCAACCGCCTCAAGGCGCTGGTCACCGGTGTCCTGGACAAGGCCGTCGGCTTCGCGGACGCGGACTTCATCATCGAGGCCGTGTTCGAGGAGATGAGCGTCAAGCAGAAGGTGTTCGCGGAGGTCGAGGCGGTCGCCCCGGCGCACGCGATCCTCGCCACCAACACCTCCTCGCTGTCGGTGTCGGAGATGGCCTCCAAGCTCCAGCACCCCGAGCGGGTCGTGGGCTTCCACTTCTTCAACCCGGTCGCGGTCCTCCCGCTGCTCGAGATCGTGCGCGGCGAGAAGACCGACGACGCCTCCCTGGCCACGGCGTTCGCCGTCGCCAAGAAGCTGAAGAAGACGGGCGTGCTGACGAAGGACGCCCCGGCGTTCGTCGTGAACCGCATCCTGACCCGCTTCATGGGCGAGATCCAGAACGTCATCGACGAGGGCACCCCGGTGGCCACGGCGGAGAAGGCGGTGGAGCCCCTCGGCCTGCCGATGTCCCCGCTGGTCCTCCTGGAGCTCGTCGGCCCGGCGATCGGCCTGCACGTCTCCGAGACCCTGAACCGCGCCTTCCCGGAGCGCTTCAAGGTCTCCCCCAACCTGAAGGCGGTCGTCGAGGCCGGCAAGCGCGGCTTCTACGTGTACGACTCCGGCAAGCCGGAGCTGGACCCGGAGGTCGCCGCCCTCCTGAAGCAGGGCGACGTCGTCCTGACGGAGGAGCAGGTCCGCGACCGCGTCCTGGACGCGGTGGCGCAGGAGATCGGCCTGATGCTGGAGGAGGGTGTCGTCGCCGAGGCGCAGGACATCGACCTCTGCCTGATCACGGGCGCGGGCTGGCCCTTCCACCTGGGCGGCATCACGCCGTACCTGGACCGCGAGGGCGTCTCGGAGCGCGTCAACGGCAAGCGCTTCCTCGCCCCGGGCGTGGCGAGCGTGCCGGCGTAAGGCGCCGACCGTCACTCTGACACCGGCGGCGTCCGTCCTCGTACCGAGGGCGGGCGCCGCCGGCGGTGCGTCCGGCGGCGGACGTCGGGTGACGGATGACGGATGACGGACAATCGGATGATGCAGCCGCCCCGGAGATCCCCCGATGCCCGTGTCCGCCGACGCGCTGCGGCGGTGCTCGCCGCACTGGCCGTCGTCACCGCGCTGCTGTGGGCCACGCTCGGACGGGAGACACCGCGGGCCGAGCCCGCCGAACTCACCGTGCTGAACTGGAACGTCTGCGGGGAGGCCGGCGGTCGGCGGGGCGAGCCGGGCTACTGCCCCCTGCGGAACCGGCCTGACCGGAAGGTGGCCGCGATCCGGGACCTGGCGACCCGGCACGACGCGGACGTGATCACCCTCCAGGAGGTCTGCGGTGGCGCGGCAGGGAGTCATCTGGCGCTCCTGGAGGAGGCGTTGGGCTCCGGCTGGACCGTCGTACGGGCCCGGGGCACGCGGCCGGACGGCAGCGCGGAGTGCCGGGGCGGGCTGCGGGGGACGCTCGGGCTCGGCATCGCCGTACGCGGAAAGGTGACGTCCTCGTCGGCCGTCGACACGCTCTCGGACGGAGCCGCCGCGCCGGGCGCGCACGTCAAGCCGCTGTTGTGCGTGGACGTCGAGGGCCGGCCGTACCGCGTGTGCACCACGCACCTGCTGCCGGGCTCCGACGAGCGCGGCCGGGCGCAGGCGGCGCGGATCGCCCGCCACGCCTCACCCGACGGCCGGCCGTACGTCCTGACCGGCGACTTCAACCGCGACTCCGCGTCGTCTCAGCTCGCGCCCCTGACCGGAGTCCTCGACGAGTGCCCGGCGCTGCGGGACCGGCCCACCCATCACGCCTGGAACAGAAACCGGCGCACCCACGGGTTCCGCACCCTCGACCACGTCTTCGCCGGCCCGCGAACGGGCGGAGCCACCGCCGAGTTCCTCTCCTGCGGGGTGGACGCCACGCACATGGACACCACGCCGAACGAACCGCACAGCGGCCCGGCCGGCGGCCTCTCCGACCACGCGCCGGTGCACGCGACGATCAGATTCGGCCGGTGACTCCGGAGCCGCCTACCAGCGCCCGGCGAACGGGAGGTGCTCGCACTTCTCCGCACACTCGTGGCGCGCCGCGAGGGCGGACTGCCGGAGCCAGTTCTCCTCCGGAAGGCCGTGGACCCGGATCGTCAGCGTGGCCGGCGCCGAGTGGATGGCGCTGAAGATCGAGACGAACTGCAGCTGGTACGTGCCGTGCTTCCAGTCGTGCGGGTGGGTGAACTTCCACGTGCCGTCCTCCTGCACGGGGGCCTGGCCGATGAGCCGGCCGCCCTCCAGGACGGAGACCTTCTTGACGCCCTTCTCGGCGGAACCCGAGAACCGCGGCCGGGGCCCGGTCCAGGCACCCTCCTTGGGCCCGGCGACCACGGGCGGCAGGACGAAGGTCTTCACGGTGAAGCGCACGGCGGCCACGGGCGACACGCCCTGAGGGGTGTGGCCGACGGCCTGGAGCTCGTGCTCGCCCTCGGTCCAGTTGAGCACCCGGCGCCAGGTCCACTTGCCCTCGGCGTTGACGCGGGTCCCGCCGATGTAGCCGCCGTTCTCGAAGAACAGCATGTACGACGTGCCCGGCTCGGCCGTCCCGGAGAACTTGTGCATCGCCCCGACCACCCGGTGGGGCCCCGGGGAGGCGATGACCGGCGCGGCACCGGCGCGGACCTCGCTGTAGAGGGCGAACTCCGGCTTCTCGACGGTGAACTCCTCCAGCGGGGGCGGGAACTCGGCCCCCACCTGGACGCGCTCGGGCTCGACGATGCCCCGGGGAAGGAGCGGGGAGTTGTAGAGGGAGATGGCGACCATGCGGGCCACCTCGCGCGCGCCGACCTCGTTGAAGTGCGAGGAGTCGATCATGCCCTCGGGGTGGTTCGGGTGCTCCCCGGCGTCCGTCCAGCGGAAGTACCGCCGGGCACGCTGCGGACCGAGGTCGTGCAGCAGCTGCATGGTGAACGCGTTCATGTCGACGAGCGGCGACTCGGTCTCTGCGGCGACCTCCCGCATCCACTGCGGGTACTCGTCGCGCGTGTGGGAGACGCTGCCGTCGGCCTCGAAGGCGCACCGGGCGGCCGGGGTCACGAGTACCGGGACGGCGCCCTCGCCACGAATCCGCTCGATGTAGACGCGCAGGAACTCCTGGAACTCGCGCGGACCGTGGTAGCGCTGCGGGTTGTCGATCCGCTGCTCCACGCCGCCGAAGTTGATCAGCACGACGTCGCCCGGATCCAGCATGTTGAGCAGGGTCGCGAAGCGGTCGTTGAAGTAGCCCCGCAGCGTCATGGCGTCGCGCGCGTAGTTGCGCACCTCGTGATACGCCGTCATGAACTCGCCGAGGTACTGACCCCAGCCGGCGAGCGGCGCTTCCTTCGCGGTCCGCGAGGCGGCCACGGAGTTTCCGATGATGCAGATCTTGCTCACGTCTTCTCCTCAGTCGTACGGGACGGCCCGGCCGGCCGGGTCACAGCGGCCACTCGGGCAGTCGGCCGGCGTGGTAGCGCTGGTTGCGCGGCGACCCGTACTCGAACTGGCCCGCGATCGGGAAGTAGCTCGGCAGGAACGCGGCGAGGATCGCGTCCTGCTCGTCCGCCGGCACGTCCCCGTCGTGGAAGTCGTTCAGGCAGAACACGTCGTTGGGGCGGCTGATCAGGAGCCGGTTGAGGCGCGCCCGGTGCTCGCTCAGGCCCACGTTCACGAAGCCGCACGAGATCGGTCCGGGCACGGACCGGCCGGTGTGGAAGCCGTAGTAGTGGTGCAGCGAGGAGGCGATGGAGACGTCGGTGTGGCTGCGCAGCCGGCTGGCGGCGGTGCCGGCGACCCAGTCGGGGTACGCGCGGGACAGGTCCTCCATGACGCTGCGCCGCAGGGCGTACGGGGCGTGCAGGAACGCGTGGGTGAGCACCTGGCCGAAGCTCTCGTAGATCAGCGCCCGGTTGTTCTTGGCGGCGCTGATGTTGAAGTCGTCCTCGGTGTTCGGCGGCAGCATCGGGATCGCGGTCGGCGACTGGAAGTGCTTCGCCTGGCCGTTGGCCGAGAAGAACTGGCTCGGCTGGACGGTGCGGCCGATGAAGAAGTCGTCGTTGAAGTACAGGAAGTGTTCCGAGAGACCCTGGATGTTGTGCAGCTGGCTCTCGATGGCGTGCGAGTTGAACGTGGGCAGCGCGCCGCGGTCGCCGAAGATCTCGGTGTGGTCGACGACCCGGATGCGGTGGTGCGACTGGTCCAGCCAGGCCGGGGCCTGGCGGTCCGTCACGATGTAGATGTTCCGGATCCAGGGCGCGTACATGTCGATGGAGCGGAGCGAGTACCGCAGTTCGTCCCGGCTGCGGAACCGGGCCGCGCTCGCCGCCGCGTCGACGGTCTCCAGGCCGAGCTGGGACAGGACCTGGTTCTTGCGCTCCAGCCAGGCGACGTCCGAGCCGTCGACCCACGTGTAGACGGCGTCGACGGGGAACGCCACGTCGCCGTGCAACGGGTGCGCGTACGGCGTGATGGTCGGGTAGACGCGGCCGGAGTGGGTGACCGAGGCCGGGGTCATCGCGGCCTGCGGGATCCGGTCGCCGATGAGGGTCCGGGCCGGGGAGACGAAGGTGGTCGGCTCCTCCGGGTCGCTCTCCCAGAAGGAGACGGTGCAGCCGTACACCGCTCCGAAGCGGATGGTGCGGGACACGGACACCACGCTCTGGTACACCCGCAGCGCGGCGCAGGGCTGGTCGGCGACCCGGCCGACGAGCCCGGCGAGCACCGTGCTCTTGGCGTCCTGCCGTTCGTTGAGCAGCGCCACGTACACCGCGTCCTGGCGGTACTTCTCGGCGAGGGCCTTGAAGACCGCCTCGCGGTAGGAGGCGTGGACCGCGACCGTCTGCCGGATCATCGTGTCGCGGACGACCAGGTACGGGATGTCGGCGCTCTCCAGCGCGTCGGCCGCGAGCGCGAGATTGGCGTGGACGACGTCGAACGGGGACTCCGAGTCGGTGACACGGCAGAGCTGTCCGCCGTCCCGGACGAGCGAGGGCACCCGCTTGGCGATCTGCTGTTCCAGGCTGCGCTGTTCGCCGCTGCGCAGCTGGCTCGACGGAGCGGGCGTGGCCGGGGTGGCTCCGCCCTGGAGTCCGCTGGTGACCGCGTGGATGGCCTGACGGTCGGCCTTCGCCGCCGCGCGGACCCCGCGGTCCCGGTCGTCGACGAGGGCCTGGAAGATCGATTCCCACCGGGCGGTGATGACGTCCGGGGCGAAGCGGGCGATCGAGGCGTGGGCGGCGGCGCCCATGCGGTGCCGCAGCTCCCGGTCCGACATGAGCCGGCCGAGCTGGACGGCGAGGGCGTCGACGTCATTGGGCGGGACGAGAATGCCCGACTCGCCGTCGACGATGATCTCGCTCGGGCCGTTGGGGCAGTCGTACGAGACGATCGGCACGCCGGCCGCCTGGGCCTCCATGAGGACCAGCGGGAAGGCCTCGTTGCGGGAGGTCATCAGGGAGATGCTGGACTTGGCCCACTCCTCCGCGAGGTGCGGGGAGTTGCCGTTGAGCTGGACGGAGTCGTGCAGGCCCAGCTGGGTGATCTGTCGGCGCAGGGCTCCGCTCAGCGGGCCGTCGCCGAAGATCCGCAGGGTCCAGTCCGGGTGGTAGGGGACGACCTGCGCCCAGGCGTTGATGGCGTGGTCGATCTGCTTCTCGCCGACGAGCCGACCGGCCATCACGACCGTGCGGGTCTCCAGCGTGGACCGGGGCCGGAAGCCGGCGGGCAGGGCGTTGGGGACGACGTCGATCCGGGGCGCGCTCATGCCGAGGGTCTCGGCGAACCAGTCGCGGGTCCGGCCGCTGAGCACGGCCAGGGCGTCGAGCTGCGCGGCGTAGCGCAGCAGCGGCTCGCCGCTGGTACCGCGCAGTTCGGAGACGCGGTGCTCCTGGTGCAGCGTGATCACGTCCGCCGGGGACAGCTGCACCGCGAGGGCCATCAGGGCCGGGGTGGTGGTGATGAGGATGTCGGTGTCGGTGTGCTGGAGGTACAGCTCCAGTTCGAGGTCGGACAGCCGGTTGAAGGCCGCCTCCCAGGCGCGGTCGACGAGCGCGCTGGGCTGGGCGCTCAGCTCGGCGTAGACGGAGTCGGCGAGGTCGGTGCGGCGCGTCGGGCGCTGCACCGGGCCGGTCATGTCGACGAGGTAGTCGACGCGGACGCGCTCGTCGAGCGGGAAGAACAGCTCCGGCTTGCTCCGGAAGACGCTCAGGACCCGTACGTCGTGGCGGCCGGCCAGCTCCGCGGCCTGATTGAACACCGCCCGCTCCGTGCCTCCGACGGCGTCCGCGGTGGTCAGGAGAAAAGTGATCTTCATTCAGTGTCTCCGCCCGGCTTCGGGCATGCGGCTGCAGGTGATGCGGAAGTTGCCGGCAGCGGTGTATCGGGGGTGCACGATCAGCGGGGTCCGGCCGCTCGGGGCGACGACGGTCTCCTTGATCGCGAAGACGCGCAGCGGGTTGCGCACGTCGTGCAGCCGGCGGCCGAAGCGCAGCGGCCGGACGCCGGAGGCGCGGAGCACGACGTCCCAGTGGTCGGTCGCGCGGCGCAGCTCCATCCGCTCCAGCGGGACGACGACGCGCCAGGTGGCGGGGCCGACCTGTTCGAGCGGGCACTCGATCCGGCGGTTCTTCTCCTTGAACTCGGCCCACGGCTCGTGGACCTCGGCGCCGAGGACGCGGACGTCGACGACGAGCCCGGAGTGGGAGAGGTCGACCCGGGCGATCTCCGCCGCGGGCCTGGCCTCCGAGGTGACCAGCCGGGCGTTGCCCGTGACGGTGCGGCCGATGCGGTGCCGGTCGCCGGTGATCGGGGAGGCCGTCATGGGCTTGGTCGGGCCGCCGTACGGAACGGGCGGCTCGACCAGCAGCAGCGGCAGTCGCCGCGTACGGCGCCGGTGGTGCAGCAGCAGGTGCAGCTTCCACCGGCCGGTGTCGACCGGGACGCCCCCGACCTCGTCGCCGAGCAGCACGGCGGCGTCCATGAGAAGCGTGCCGTCGCGGTCCTCGTACACCCGGGCGGGCACGTGGTGGCGCCGGCGCAGTCCGCGGCGCAGCCGGATCTCCGCCTCCTGCGGCAGAGCCTCGGAGGTCGGGAGCTCGGCGTGCAGGTTCATGGTCTGGCCGTCCAGCACGGCGGCGTAGCGCAGCCTGGCCACGCGCCGGCGGCGCGCGGGCAGGAAGAACCGCTGCATGAGCCAGGCCCTGCGGGCGGCTGCCTGTTCGACGAGCCGGCCTCGGAGCAGGCCGAGCCGGTGGCGTACCGATGTCATGACTGCGCGCCTTCCAGCTCTGCGAGCCGACGGGTGGGGAGCGATCCGGCGCCGGGCAGCTCGTACGGGCTCGGGACCGGGAAGTAGCTGTCGAGGAACCGCTGCACCATCCGGGCCTGGGCGTCGGTGTCCTCGGGGACCACGGTGTCGTTGATGCAGAAGGTGTCGAAGTCGCGGCGGGCGGTCAGCCGGTCGAGACGCTGCTGGGCGGCCTTGTCGCCGATGTCGATGTACACGTAGCGGAGGTCGCCCACGGTCGCCCGCGCCGACTGGTACGCGTAGTAGTGGTGCAGCGAGGACGCGATCGGGATGTCCTGCGGCGAACGGAACCGCGAGTGCTGCGTCACGCGGTGGGCTCGCTCGTAGGTCTGCTCGATCTCGGCGAGCACGCTCTTGCGGAGGGCGTGCGGGGTGTGCTTCATCTTCTGGGAGATGACGACGCCGAACTGCTGGGCGATCAGCCCGCGGCTGTTCTTGCCCGCGGCGTTCACCGGCAGGTCGTCGGGGGCCAGCCGGCCCGACGGGATGAGCGCCTTCGACATGAAGAACTTCGTCAGCCCGTTGGGGTGGAAGAACTGCTTCACGGACGTCGGGCGGCCGAAGAAGACGTCGTCGTTGAGGTAGAGGAAGTGCTCCGAGAGGTCCTCGATGTGGTGCAGCTGGCTCTCGATGGCGTGCGAGTTGAACGTGGGCAGGGCGGTGGGGTCCGAGAAGATCTCCCGGTGGTCCACGACCCGCAGCCCGGGGTACTCGGTGTTCAGCCAGCCGGGGACCTGTCCCGCGGTGACGAGGAAGATGTTCCGGACCCACGGCGCGTACTGGTGGATGGAGCGCAGCGAGTACCGCAGCTCGTCGCGGCTGGTGAAGCGGGCGTCGTTGGCGGCCTGCTCGTGCAGCGGGCTGCCGCCGGTGCCGTCGACGCCGCGCCGGGTCTCCTCCTTGGCCGCCCGCCACACGGGATCCGCGTCGTCGACCCAGGTGTAGACGACGTCGACGTGGAACTGGTGGTCCTCGGGCAGCGGCACGGTGAACTCGGGCAGCGTGCGGGCGTGGCCGGTGGTGTAGAGCAGGGGGACGGGGCTGAAGAGCTTCTGCTCGGCCCAGCGCGCGTCCGCGTCGACCGGGACCTCGGTGACCACGCTGTTGGGGCGGGGGGCCACCAGCTGCCCGTTCTGCTCGTTCCAGAACTCCAGTTCGCAGCCGGACTCCGCGCCGAACACCAGGTGGGTGGTGGGGTCGCAGACGTTCCACGCGAGGCGCAGCACGGAGGCGGAGCGCAGCCGGCGCCAGGTCGACGGCAGGCCGCCGGGGCGCATCTGGCGCCCGGAGACGTCGCCGACGTAGCCGGGATTGCGACCGAAGCCGATCTGGAGCATCTCCTCGACGTCGTCGCGGAACCGGGCCGGGACGGCCACGCAGGGCAGGTTCCGGCCGGTGCCGCGGACGCAGAAGTACGCGATGTCGGACTCTTCGAGCAGCGCGACGAGCAGGTGCAGGTTGCGGGCCCGCGCCGCCCACTCGGTGATCCCGGGAACCTCCACGGCGCGCATGTGCTTGCCGCCCACGCGGACGACGCGGAGCAGCGCCCGCGCGCTGTGCCGCGCCCGGGTGCGCCGGCCGCCGAGCGCGCGGACGACGAAGGCGGAGCGGACGGAGTCGAAACCGGCCAGTGCACGCATGACCGCCTGGCGCATGGGCCTGGGAACTCGGCGCACGATGCGTCGCCGCGCCCTGACGGGCAGCAGTGAACGGTACGTGGAAACAAGCGCACTGGCCTCAGCGTTGTTGAGGCTCGCCACAGTACTGCTGCACCATCCCAACCACCGGCCGTCCTCCGACAGCCGGTTCCCGAACCGCACCACGACTTCACGGCTCGCGGACCCCCAGGTCGCAAGCTCTGCTTTCCCCCGCCGAACAGTTCGCCGTCGTCCGTTCGGAACCTGCCGCCGTCCTGAACTCGTGTTCGGAGCCCGAACGCAGCCACTAGATCTTCACACCCCGGCCACCCCGCGTTCAATCGGGGCCGACGTTTCACCCGGGTCCGTTATGCACCTGGAATGAACGGACGACCGCAACGTGACCCAGGTGTGAGGAGCGACACAAAGCTCCTGGTCAGAGTTGGACCGGGCGCTCCATCGCCAGCCCCGCCTCGGGCTTCTGCCGCGCGACGCGGACCCTCCCGTCGTCGCCGAGCCAGGCGAGCACCACTCGCCCGTACGCGTCGACGGCGAGGGCGGGATCGCCCGTACCGTGCTCGCCGAGCGGCGACCACCACATCCCGGCGCCCTCGTACTCCGTGCCGCAGACCCCGACGACCACCTGCCCGTCCGGGCCGCGATGGGCCAGCACCGTGCAGTCGTAGCCGTCGAGAAGGGCGCGGAGCGCCGCGATCCGCCCGTCGGCCGCCCGGCCGCCGAGCGGGATCATCCAGCCCCCGGGGCGGTGGGCCATCAGCCCGCCCCCGGCCGCGTCGGTCCAGAAGTACGTGATGCTGCCCGGCGCGGTCTCGAGGGCCGTCAGGCTGCGCGGCGCGGCCGCGAGGTGGATGTTCGGGGTGCGCTGCATCTCCCCGTCGGGCTCCGTCTGCCACCAGCGCATGGCGGGCCCCTGGCCCGGGGCGAGCAGTTCGATGCGCCCCTCCGCACCGGTCACGGCGGCGAAACCGTCCTGGGCCTTGTTGCCCCGGATGTCCTTCCACAACCCCCACTTGCCCCGGGGCGCGTCGGTCCTCATGGTGACGCCGCCGCCGGCGTTGCGCAGGAAGACGTACAGGCCGCCCGATCCGCTCACCGCGGCGACCGGCTCCCCGATCCTGCGCCCGACTTCGGGGTCCTTGTACGGGTTGCCGGCCGAGTGCCAGGGCCCCAGGGGCCGGCCCGTCTGGTACTGCACGGCGTGGACGATGTCGACGACGGGCACCCCGTCCGACGGGCGCACCCTCTCCCGCCGTCCCACGAAATGCGCGTAGCCGTCGGGCCCCTGCGCCACGGAGAGCCGGGACACCTCGGGCGCGGGAAGGAGGTCGGGCCCGGTCCACTCCGGGCCGCCCGGCCGCTCCTCGGTCCAGCGCAGCAGCCCCTCGCGGCCGAGGGCGTACGCGGTGAGCCGGCCGTCGCGGCCGCGCAGGAGCCAGCGGCCGTCGACGGTGCCGACGGCCGACGGGCGCCCCGGTATGCCGCTGTCCTCCAGGAGGCGCCGTTCCTGGCCACCCCCTCTGGCCCTCCGTGCCACGCGGTACTCCTCTTCTCGCTCCACGATGAACTGCCGGCCGTCACCGCCGGTCCGCGCCCCGCCGTCCGCTCAGGGACGGGCCCCGGGGTGGCGCAGGCACCAGCCCTCCCAGGCCGAGGCGACCATCGCCCGGGCGTCGTGCCGGGCCTGCCAGCCGAGCTCCTCGGCGATCCGCGCCGCCGAGGCGACGACCCGGGCCGGATCGCCCGGCCGGCGGCCGGCCGTCGTGGGGCTCGCCTTCGGCCCGTAGCCGGTCACCTCGCCGATCAGGGCGATCATCTCCCGTACGGAGACGCCCTCGCCCCGGCCGATGTTGAGGGTCAGATCGGCACCCGGCCCCCGTTCCGTCAGGGCACGGGCCGTCGCGAGGTGGGCGGAGGCGATGTCCTCGACGTGGATGAAGTCGCGCACGCAGGTGCCGTCCTCGGTGGCGTAGTCGTCGCCGAAGACGACCGGCGCCTCCCCCTCGGTCAGCTTCTCGAACACCATGGGAACGAGGTTGAACACACCCGTGTCCGCCAGCTCCGGGGCTGCCGAGCCGGCGACGTTGAAGTAGCGCAGCGAGGCGGTGGCCATGCCGTGGGCCGCGCCGGCGGCACGGACCATCCACTCGCCGACGAGCTTGGTCTCGCCGTACGGGTTGATCGGGCGGCAGTCGGTGTCCTCGGTGACGAGGTCCACGTCGGGCATGCCGTAGACGGCGGCCGAGGAGGAGAACAGGAAGGACCGCACACCGCACTCCGCGGCGGCGTCGAGCAGGACCTCCAGGCCCGTGACGTTCTCGCGGTAGTAGTGCAGCGGCCGGGCGACCGACTCGGCGACCTGCTTCTTCGCGGCCAGGTGGACGACTCCGGTCACACCGTGGTCGCGCAGGGCGCTCACCAGGCGCGAGCGGTCCAGCGTCGAGCCCTCGACGAACGGAACGCCGTCGGGGACGCGGCCGCGGTCCCCCGTCGACAGGTCGTCGTACACCGCGACCGACTCCCCCGCAGCGGTCATCGCTCGCACCACATGGGCGCCGATGAAGCCCGCTCCCCCAGTAATCAGCCACGTCATAGGGCGAATAATAATGTGAAGAATCAGTGAGTCCGGGGCCACCCTGAGGTGAACACCCATACGATCGCCTGTTTATACTGCAGGCTTCGCGGGAGCCTGTGGATCATGCCTACGTCACGGGCACGCACGTCCGTCCGCCCGCACGGGCCCGTCGACTCGAGGACTCAGCCAGGATGAGCCAGGACATACGCACGCCCGAAACCCGCAGCGAGCGCAGAGAGTCCGGCTCACGGGCACGGGCCAGGAAGCCGCGGCGGACCGGGCGGATCGTCCTGCTCGTGCTGTTGGTCCTGGTGCTCGCGGCGGGCGGCGGGCTCTACTGGACGTACAGCAGCCTCGACAGCAACATCAAGGGCGTCGACATCGACAAGGCGCTCGGCGACAACCGGCCGCAGAAGCTCCCCACCAGCGGACAGAACATCCTCGTGCTCGGCTCCGACTCGCGGGCCGGCGCCAGCGGCGAGCTGGCCGGCGGCAAGGTCAGCGGCGCCCGTTCGGACACCGCGCTCGTCGTGCACATCCCCGAGGGCCGGACGAAGGCCGTCGCCGTCAGCATCCCGCGCGACACCCTCGTCACCCGCCCCGAGTGCACCCGCGAGAACGGCGGGACCGCGCCCGGCGCGCAGCGCGTCATGTTCAACTCCGTGTACGCGCAGTACGGTCCGGCCTGCGTGGTCAAGACCGTCGAGGAGATGTCCGGGGTCCGGCTCGACCACTACCTGGAGATCGACTTCGCCGGGTTCAAGGACCTCGTCGACACCATCGGCGGCGTGACCGTCGACGTCAAGGAGCCGATCAAGGACGGCGCCAGCGGGCTCGACCTGCAGGCCGGTCCGCAGAAGCTGGACGGCACCCAGTCCCTGGCCTTCGTCCGCACCCGGCACGGCGTCGGCGACGGCAGCGACCTCGGCCGCATCGGCCTCCAGCAGCAGTTCCTCATGGCCCTGCTGAGCGAGGTCAAGAAGCAGGACCTGCTGGGCAGCCCCACCAAGGCGTACAAGATCGCCGGCTCCGCCACCAAGGCGCTCACCACCGACTCCGAGCTCGCCTCCCTGAAGTCGCTGAGCGAGTTCGCGCAGAGCATGAACGGCGTCGACCCGCAGAACATGGAGACGATCATGCTGCCGGTCGCGTACGACAAGAAGGACCCCAACCGCGTCGTGGCCGCCGAGCCGAACGCCTCCGCGCTCTGGAAGGCCATCCGGGAGGACGCCGAGATCCCCGCGTCCGCCAAGAAGTCGCCCGCCACGGGCGGTTGATCCCGCGCCTGCGCCAAGCGGCCCCGGAACTCGGTGAGTTCCGGGGCCGCTTGCATGCTGCCGTCAGGCGCGCGTCCACTCCTCGAGCGCCAGGCCCGACTCGTCCTTCTGCCGTGTCACGAGCAGCCCGCCGTCCTCGCCGATCGCCGCCAGGACGATCCGGCCGCGGCCGTCCAGGCACAGCGCCGGGGCGCCGGTCACGACCGGGCCGGTGAGCGTCCAGCTGAGCCCGGCGTCCTCGCGCTCCGTCGGGTACGCGGCGAGGGCGATGCGCCCCGAGGCGTCGCGCTGGGCCAGCAGCGTGCAGTCGACGCCGTCGACCGGGGTGCGCAGCAGGGCGACCGGGCCGGTGCCGGTGGCGCCGCCGAGCGACCGCGCGCCGGTGTCCGGGCGCCAGGCCAGCACCTCGCCGGACCGGGCGTCGCGCCAGTAGCGGGTCACGCTCGTGGTGCCGGTGGGAAGCGCGGCGAAGGTTCCGTCGGCGACCGAGGCGGTGAGGTCCTCGTCGAGCCGGGGGAAGACCGCGCCCGCGGCGTCCTGGCTCCAGCGCAGCACGTGGTCCGTGCTGGGCGCGAACACGTCGATGTGACCGGCCTCGTTGACGCCGGTGCCGATCGTCCCGGTGACGTTGCTGCCCTTGAGGTCGGCCCACTTGGGCTGCCAGCGCACCGGGTTCTGGCTGCGGGAGCTGACACCGCCGCCCGCGTTGTTCAGGAACACGTGCAGCGAGCCCGCGGCGTCCACGTGGGTGACCGGCACGCCCATCTGGGCGGCGAAGTGCTTGACCCGGGGCACCGGGTAGGGGTTGGCCAGCGGGTGCCAGTCGCGCATCGGGCGGCCGGTCTGGTACTGCACGCCGTAGATCACATCCACGTCGAGCAGGCCGTCCGCGCCGGGGAGCCGGCGCAGACCGGTGAGGTACACGTAGCCCTCGGTGCTCTGCACGATCGAGAGGTACGGGACGAGGCCGGGCGCGGGCAGCACGTCGGGGGCGGTCCAGGCCGGTCCGCCGACGGCGGTCTCGGTCCAGCGCAGCACGCCGCCCTCGACGGGCGCGTACGCGGTGAGCCGGCCGTCCTTGCCGCGCAGCAGCCAGTTCACCGTGGCCGGCAGCGGAGTGTCCGTGGGGACTCCGGGCTTCAGGGAGGCGACGCGCGCGTCGGGCGTCCCTCCGGGTGTTCCGGGAGCGGAGCCGGACCGCCGCTGTTCGGCTTTCCGCCCCTGTGACCTGCGCGCGGACCACACCGCCATGGTCTGCCGACCACCTTCCCTGACACCCTTGAAATCCTGGCGACAATAACATTGGGCGCATGGCCGAGCCGATCCGCCCCATGATCGTCGTCGACGGCGCGAACGTCGTCGGCTCCGTCCCCGACGGCTGGTGGCGGGACCGCCGTGGCGCGGCCGAGCGGCTGCGCGACTCTCTCGCCGGCAGGGCAGCCGAGGGCGTGGCCGAGGTGCCGGGGCCGGTGGAGCTGGTGCTCGTGGTGGAGGGCGCGGCGCGGGGCGTGGAGTCCGTGCCGGGCGTCCGGGTGGAGTCGGCGCCGGGCAGCGGGGACGATCTGATCGCGGAGCTGGCGCGCCGCGCGGAGGCCGAGGGCCGGCCGTGCGTCGTCGTCACGGCCGACCGGGAGCTGCGGGGGCGGGTGGAACGGCACGGCGCGCGGTGCCTGGGCCCGCGCGCCGTACGGGGCCGCTGAGGGCCCTTCAGTCCGTCCTGTCGTGGTGCCTAGTACTCCGCGTCGGGGCCGTACTTGCCGAGGCGGCTGTGGCTGCGGCCGTAGAGGAAGTAGACGACGATGCCGATGAGCATCCAGACGCCGAAGCGGAACCAGGTCTCGCCCGGCAGGTTCAGCATCAGCCACAGTGAGGCGGCGATGGACAGGATCGGCAGCACCGGCACCCACGGGGTGCGGAAGGCGCGGTGCAGGTCGGGGCGGGTGCGGCGGAGCACGATCACACCGGCGGCGACCATCACGAAGGCGAAGAGGGTGCCGATGTTCACCAGCGTCGCCAGCTCGTCGATGCTGGTGAAGCCCGCCACGATCGCGATGACCACACCGAGCAGGATGGTCGGCCGGTAGGGGGTGCGGAACTTCGGGTGGGTGACCGAGAAGAAGCGGGGCAGCAGGCCGTCCCGGCTCATCGCGAAGAACACCCGGGTCTGGCCGAGCAGCAGGATCAGACAGACGGTGGTGAGGCCGACGGCGGCGCCGAAGCTGATCACGCCCGCGTAGAAGGGGTGCCCGACGGACTTGAAGGCGTCGGCGAGCGGGGCGCTGACGGACAGTTGCGTGTAGTGCTGCATGCCGGTGACGACCAGGGCGACCGCCACGTACAGCACGGTGCAGATGAAGAGGGAGCCGAGGATGCCGCGGGGCATGTCGCGCTGCGGCAGCTTGGTCTCCTCGGCGGCGGTGGCCACCACGTCGAAGCCGATGAAGGCGAAGAAGACGATGGACGCGGCGGTGAAGATGCCCATGACCCCGAAGTTGGTGGGCTCGTAGCCGAACATGAGCTGGACCAGCGGGGCGTCCTGCCAGCCCGCGCCGCCCTCGGGCGTCACCGCGTCGGGGATGAAGGGCTTGTAGTTGTCGCCCACCAGGAAGAACAGGCCCGCGATGATCACGATCATCACCACGGTGACCTTGATGGCGACGACCAGCGCGGTGATCCGGGCGGACAGCTTCATGCCGACGACCAGGATCGCGGTGAGGACCAGGACCAGCAGGAAGGCCAGCAGGTCGAAGGTGCCGCCCGGCGCGTCCGGTCCTTGGATCGCGGCCGGTAGATGCCAGTCCACGTTGTCCATCAGGGACCGTACGTATCCCGACCAGCCGACGGCGACCACGGCGGTGCCGAGCGCGAACTCCAGCACCAGGTCCCAGCCGATGATCCAGGCGGGCAGTTCGCCGATCGAGGCGTACGCGAAGGTGTACGCCGATCCGGCCACCGGGACCGTGGAGGCGAACTCCGCGTAGCACAGGGCGGCCAGCGCGCAGACGATGCCGGCGGCGACGAAGGCCAGCGCGGTCGCGGGCCCGGCGTTCTCCTTGGCCACCTTGCCGGTGAGCACGAAGATGCCGGTGCCGATGATGACGCCGACGCCGAAGATGGTCAGATCCCAGGCGGACAGGGATTTCTTGAGTGCGTGCTCGGGTTCCTCGGTGTCCCTGATCGACTGCTCGACCGTCTTGGTCCGGAACAGTGACTGGTTACCGTTCCCGTTCCCGTTCGACTGCAGGTCCGTGCTCACCGGCGTACCTCCGTACCCATGGCCGTACGCCCATGATCGAGGCAGAACGCCGTGCGCGCGCGTCGAGCTGAGCCCCATTCACACGAACGGGCCGGTCGGGCTTCCCGGGGGAAGCCCGACCGGCCGAACGCGGGGGCGCGTGACGTCAGTCGCGCGCGGGCTCCACGGCGGGGGCGTCGGCCGTGTCCTCGTACTTCCCGTCGAGGCGGGAGACCAGGCCGGTGACCTGGCGGGCGATGTCCGGGGCGGTCAGCCCGATCTCGGCCATGACCTCGGCGCGCGAGGCGTGGTCGAGGAAACGCGCCGGGATGCCGAAGTCGCGCAGCGGCACGTCCACGCCCGCGTCGCGCAGCGCCTGGGCGACGGCCGAGCCGACGCCGCCGGCGCGGACGTTGTCCTCGACGGTGACGACGACGCGGTGCCGGGCGGCCAGCGGGGCCATGGCCTCGTCGACCGGCTTGACCCAGCGCGGGTCGACGACGGTGGTGGAGATGCCCTGCTTGTCGAGCAGGTCGGCGATCTCCAGGCACATGGGCGCGAGCGCACCGACCGAGACGAGCAGCACGTCGGCCTTCTCGCCGCCGGTCTCGCGCAGCACGTCCATGCCGCCGATCCGGCGGACCGCCGGGACGGCGGGGCCGACGGCGCCCTTGGAGAAGCGGACGACGGTCGGCGCGTCGGTGACCTCGACGGCCTCGCGCAGCTGGGCGCGGACCTGGTCGGCGTCGCGCGGGGCGGCGAGCCTGAGGCCGGGGACGACCTGCAGGATCGACATGTCCCACATGCCGTTGTGCGAGGCGCCGTCGGTGCCGGTGACACCGGCGCGGTCCAGGACGAAGGTGACGCCGCACTTGTGCAGCGCCACGTCCATCAGGACCTGGTCGAAGGCGCGGTTGAGGAAGGTGGCGTACACCGCGAAGACGGGGTGCAGGCCGCCGGTGGCGAGACCGGCCGCGGAGACCGCGCCGTGCTGCTCGGCGATGCCGACGTCGAAGACCCGCTCGGGGAAGGCCTTGGCGAACTTGTCCAGGCCGACCGGCTGGAGCATGGCCGCGGTGATCGCGACGATGTCCTCGCGCTCCTTGCCGAGCGCGACCATCTCGTCGGCGAAGACGCCGGTCCAGTCGGCGCCGGAGACGGAGATCGGCAGACCGGTGTCCGGGTGGATCTTGCCGACGGCGTGGAAGCGGTCCGCCTCGTCGGAGAGGGCGGGCTCGTAGCCGCGGCCCTTCTGGGTGATGCAGTGGACGATCACCGGGCCGCCGAAGCGCTTGGCGCGGGTGAGCGCGGACTCCAGGGCCTCGATGTCGTGGCCGTCGATGGGGCCGACGTACTTCAGGCCGAGGTCCTCGAACATGCCCTGCGGGGCGATGAAGTCCTTCAGGCCCTTCTTGGCGCCGTGCAGCGTCTCGTAGAGCGGCTTGCCGACGACCGGGGTGCGCTCCAGGATGTCCTTGCCGCGCGCGAGGAAGCGCTCGTAGCCGTCGGTGGTGCGCAGGGTCGCCAGGTGGTTGGCCAGCCCGCCGATCGTGGGGGCGTAGGAGCGCTCGTTGTCGTTGACGACGATGACGACCTGGCGGTCCTTGGCGTCGGCGATGTTGTTCAGCGCCTCCCAGGCCATGCCGCCGGTGAGGGCGCCGTCGCCGATGACGGCGACGACGTGGTCGTCCTTCTTCAGGATCTGGTTCGCCTTGGCGAGGCCGTCGGCCCAGCCGAGCACGGTCGAGGCGTGCGAGTTCTCGATGACGTCGTGCTCGGACTCGGCCTGCGAGGGGTAGCCGGACAGGCCGCCCTTCATCTTGAGCCGGGAGAAGTCCTGGCGGCCGGTGAGCAGCTTGTGGACGTAGCTCTGGTGGCCGGTGTCCCACAGGACCCGGTCCTTCGGGGAGTCGAAGACGCGGTGCAGCGCGATGGTCAGCTCGACCACACCGAGGTTGGGGCCGAGGTGGCCGCCGGTCTTGGAGACGGCGTCCACGAGAAACGTCCTGATCTCCGCGGCCAGCTGCTCCAGCTGTTCCGGGGAGAGCCGGTCCAGATCGCGCGGCTCCCTGATACGGGTCAGCAATGCCACCCGTGCCTCCTTGCGTTTGAGCTGAATCGAAGCTTGCCGATTTTGTCGAGTCTAATGTTCCGCCCGGGGCCGCACGTCCCAGGGCCGGGCTTCCGCGTCACCCGGGTGGCCGACACGCCGGTGGGCGTACGGGCGGCTCACAGGGCCAGACGCAGCAGTGCCCGGCGCCGGTTCTCGGCGCCGGGCACTGTGGTGCGCGTTACGCGTACGCGTCCTTACGCGCGTCCGGCGGTCTTCTGGGTGCGCCGGGACACCGAGTCGATCACGACGGCGGCGAGCAGCACCGCGCCCGTGATCATGTACTGGATCTCGTTGGCCATGCCGATCATGTTCAGGCCCTGCTGGATCGACTGGATCACGATCATGCCCAGGAGTGCCGACCAGACCTTGCCGCGGCCGCCGAAGAGGCTGGTGCCGCCGATCACGGCCGCCGCGATCACCAGCATCAGTGTGTTGCCGGAGCCGAGGCTCTTGGTCGCGCCGCCGGAGAGGCTGGCGACGAACAGGCCGCCGAAGGCCGCGAGCATGCCGGAGAGGCCGAAGACGATGATCCGGACCCGGTCCACGTTGATGCCGGCGCGGCGGGCCGCCTCGGCGCTGCCGCCGACGGCGAAGACCTTGCGGCCGAACAGGGTGCGGCGGGCGACGAAGTCGGCGATCACCAGCACGGCCAGGAACAGGACCAGGGCGAGCGGCAGGCCGCGGGCGCCCTCGGGCTCGTTCAGGATGTAGGCGACGACGAAGCAGAGCACCGCGACGACGCCGGTGCGCAGCAGGATCTCCGTGGCCGGACGGGCCGGCAGGGCGGCCGCGCGGCGGCGCCGGGAGTCCAGGAACAGCGAGCCGGCGTACGCGAGGACGGCGACGAGGGCCAGGCCGTACGCGGCGGCCTTGTCCTCGAAGTAGTACGCGGTGAGGTTCTCCACGATCGAGCCGCTGGGGGCGTTGATCGAGCCCTCCTTGCCCATCAGCCAGATCTGCAGTCCGCTCCAGCCGAGGAAGCCGGCGAGGGTGACCACGAAGGCCGGGACGCCGACCTTGGCGAAGAAGAAGCCGTGCAACAGGCCGATGACCAGGCCGGCGGCGATCGCGAGGACCACGGCCAGCAGGTCGTTCATGCCGTTGGTGACGCTGAGGACGGCCCAGACGGCCGCGCCGACGCCCGCGACGGAGCCCATCGACAGGTCGATCTCGCCCAGGATCAGGACGAAGACGATGCCGACGGCCATGATGCCGAGGCCGGAGGAGTACACCGCGATGTTGGCGACGGAGCTCGCGGAGAGGAAGTTGGAGTTCTGGGCCTGGAACACGATCGCGATGACGACCAGCCCGAGGACCACCGGCAGCGAGCCCAGCTCGCCGCCGCGGATCTTGCGGGTGAACTCCGTCCAGTAGCCCTTCAGGCCCTCCTCGCGGACGAGGAGGCGCGGGTCGACGGCCGGTATCGGCGCGGCCGAACCGTCCGCCGCGGGGGTCTTGCTGTCGAGGTCGCTCACTTGGCGGCCCCCTTCCCGATGTTCCCGGCGGTGCGGGCCTGCCTGCGGGTCACGGCGTTGTCCGTGGCGCCCGTGATGGCGGCGATGATCGTCTCGTGGGAGGTCTCGGCGACGGGGAAGACGCCGTTGTTGCGGCCGAGACGCAGCACGGCGACGCGGTCCGCGACGGCGCGCACGTCGGCCATGTTGTGGCTGATGAGGATGACGCCGTGGCCGCGCTCGCGCAGCCGCTCCACGAGGTCGAGCACCTGTGCGGTCTGCTCGACGCCGAGGGCGGCGGTGGGCTCGTCCAGGATGACGATCTTCGGGTCGCCGATCAGGGCGCGGGCGATGGCCACGACCTGGCGCTGTCCGCCGGAGAGCGCGGCGACCGGGATTCGGACCGACGGGATCCGGATGGACAGCGTGTCGAGGAGCTCGCGGGCCCGCTTCTCCATCGCGATCTCGTCGAGGACGGAGGCGGAGCGCAGCTCGCTGCCGAGGAAGAGGTTGGCGACCACGTCGAGGTTGTCGCAGAGCGCGAGGTCCTGGTAGACGGTGGCGACGCCGAGGTCCGAGGAGTCGTGGGGCTTGGTGATCTGGACCGGGCGGCCCTCCCACTCGATGACGCCCTCGTCGATCGGGTGGACGCCCGAGATCGTCTTGACGAGGGTCGACTTGCCGGCGCCGTTGTCGCCCACGAGGGCGACGACTTCTCCGGCATGGATCTCCAGATCGACGTCGGTGAGCACCTGGACGGCGCCGAACCGCTTGGAGACCCCGCGCAACGCCAGCACGGGCGTAGCGGACACGTGAATCATCTCCTTGCCGCCTGACCGGCGGGGATGAGGGGTGCTGAGGGGGGTGTGAGCCCGGCGGCCCCGCCCCCGCTTGCGGGGCGATGAACGGGGCGGGGTCCGCCGGGCCGGTCGGTGGGGCGGGCTACTTGATGCCCGCCGCCTCGCAGGCCGCCTTGTACTCGGCGGTGCAGATCTCCGCGGCCTTGTAGACGCCGTCGGCGATGATCGTGGAGGCGATGTTCTCCTTCGTCACGATCTGCGCGTCGTAGAGGCGGGCCGGGATGTCCTTGAACTCGCCGGTGAGGCTCGTGACCTTGGCCGGCGTGTAGGGGGCGATGTCCTTGCCCTTGAGGAGGGCGACCGCGATCTCGGCGGTGGTCTCGGCCTCGGGCTTGATCTGCTTGTAGATGGTGAAGGACTGGTCGCCCTTCAGGATCCGCTGCAGACCGGCGAGTTCCGCGTCCTGGCCGCCGACCGGGACCTTGATGCCCTGCTTGGACAGGGCGGTGATGATGCCGCCGGCCATGCCGTCGTTGGCCGAGTAGACGCCCTGGAAGCCGTCCTTGCCCAGGGAGTCGATGGCGGCGCCCATCTTCTTGTTGGCCTCGTCCGGGGACCAGTCCGGGATGTCCTGCTCGTAGACGACCTTCTTGACCTGGCCGTCGAGGACGCTGTGGGCGCCCTTCTTGAACAGCGGGGCGTTCGGGTCGGTCGGCGAGCCGTTGATCATGACAACGTTGGCGTCCTTGGCCTTGGCGCCGAGCGCCTTGACCAGCCCCTCGCCCTGGAGGCGGCCGATCTTCTCGTTGTCGTAGCTGACGTACGCGGCGATCGGGCCCTCGGCCAGCCGGTCGTACGCGACGACCTTGACGCCCTTCTTCTCGGCCTGCTGGACCCACGACTTGGTGGCCTTGTAGTCGACCGAGTCGAGGATGATCACCTTCACGCCCTGGGTGACGAGGGCGTCGAACTGCTTCTTCTGGGTCTCGGTGTCCTGCGCGGCGTTGTTGTACTTGACCACGCAGTCGGAGCAGAGAGCCTTGATCTTCGCCTCGATGATCGGGCGGTCGAAGGTCTCGTAGCGGGTGGTCTTGTTCTCGGGGAGCAGCAGGCCGATGGTCTTGCCGTCGCCCTTGCTCTCCGAGCCGCCGTCGCCTGCCTTGCCACAGGCGGCGAGGGAGAGGGCCATGGATACGGCGGCCGTGCCTATGACGACGCGGCGCGTCATTCCGTTCATGTTGGGGTTGCCTCCCTGACGAGGCCGCGTCCTTGCGGCCGAGGTGGCTGGAAGTCAACTCGGCCGCGACCCCGACGTCAAGAAGTAAATCCTTAACGAGATGACAACGACGCCATCCGTTCTCTAAGTGAACGCAGGCTGGGCGGCAGGCGCGGCCCCCGGCAGGGCGCTCTCCAACAGGGTCGAATCGCCCATTTCACTCAGCACCAGGGCCAGTGCGCCCAGCACTTCGGCGCGCTGCCCCAGGGCGCCGGGAGCGACCGACAGCTGCCGGGCGGCGCTGGGGATCGAATACCGCGCCACGGAGTCCCTGATGGGCCCCAGGACCAGCTCCCCGGCCTCCGCCAGGTCGCCGCCGAGCACCACCCGGCTGGGGTTGAGCAGGTTGCAGAGGTTGGCGACACCGCTGCCGACGTGCCGGCCGACGTCGGCGACCACGCGCCGGCAGCCCGGGTCGCCCTCGCGGGCCAACTGCACGACCCGCTCCATCGTCAGGTCCGGCCCGTGGCTGGGCTGGAGCAGCGGCAGCACGTACCGGGCGGCGGCGAAGGTCTCCAGGCAGCCGCGGTTGCCGCAGCGGCAGACCGGGCCCGACTCGTCCAGGGTGATGTGCCCGATCTCGCCGGCGGTGCCGCCGGGGCCCCGGTAGACCCGGCCGTCGATCACCAGGCCGGCGCCCACACCGCTGGCGACCTTGATGTACGCGAGGTCCTTCACCCCCCGGCCGCTCCCCCACACCAGCTCGCCGAGCGCGCCCAGGTTGGCGTCGTTGTCGACGTGGACCGGCACGCCGAGGCGGCCGGAGAGCTCCTCGGCCGGGTTGATGCCGCTCCAGCCCGGCAGGATCGAGGTCGAGCCCAGGGTGCCGGAGGACAGGTCGATCGGGCCGGGCACGCCGAGGCCCACGCCGACGACCTTGTCCGGGCCGATGCCCGTACTCGCGATCAGCCGGTTGACCAGGCGTTCCGCCCGGTCGAAGCCCTCCGCGGAGGAGGCGTCGACGTCCAGCGGCTCGGACTCCTCGGCGAGCACCTGGTGGGCGAGGTTGCCGACGGCGACCCGCAGGTGGGTGTGGCCGAAGTCGACGCCGATGACGATGCCGGCGTCCCCGGAGAGGGAGACGCTGCGGGCCCGGCGGCCGCCCGCGGAGGTCGGGGTGACCTCGACCGTGCCGCCGTCCTTCAGTTCTCGCACGATGTTGGAGACCGTGGCCGCGGACAGCCCGGTGGCCCGGGCGATCTCCGCCTGGGTCAGCGATCCGGCCATGCGTACCGCTCGGACGACGCGTTCGAGGTTGGCCCTGTGCAGAGACGTCTGCGACCCGGGAGTCTCCATCGACTCACTCACTCCTGCCGTTTTCTCCAACATGTGAACTCTAAGTCGACGCTTTGGCCTCCGTCCCCGTCAAGACCTGGTGGGGGTGGTCTGCGCACGCCGACGAGCCCCGGCGGAGGTCGTCCGCCGGGGCTCGCGGGGTGCCGAGGTACGCCTCGGAGTGCTACTTCAGGGTCGCGGAGGTCAGGCCGGCCTGGACCTGGCGCTGGAAGGAGAGGTACACCACCAGCATCGGGATCATGGCGATCGTCACACCGGCGAAGAGCACCGGCAGGTCGGTCTCGTACCCCTGCTGCTGCTGGAGCTGGATGAGGCCCTGGGTGAGCACGTACCGCTCGGGGTCGTCGCCGCTCTGGGGCTGCATGAGCACGGTCGGCAGCACGAACTGGTTCCACTGGCCGAGCGTGTTGAAGATCCCGACGCTCAGCAGACCGGGCTTGGCCATCGGCAGCATGACCTGGAAGAAGGTCCGGGTGTGCGAGGCGCCGTCGAGCACCGACGCCTCGAAGACCGCCGTCGGCAGCGTGCGGAAGAAGGCGTGCATGAAGAACACGGTGAACGGCATCGAGTAGGCGACGTACACCAGGACCAGGCCCTGGTACGTGTTCAGCATCCCGAGCAGCTTGACCATGAAGAACAGCGGGACGAGCGCCAGGAACACCGGGAACATCGCGCCGGCCACGAAGAAGTAGTAGAGGAGCCGGTTGCCCCAGAACTCGTAGCGGGCCAGCACGTACGCGGCCATGGAGCCGAAGAGCATCGTCAGCGGCACCGAGAACGCCAGCACGATCACGGTGTTCAGGAAGTAGTCGCCGATGCCCTTGTCCCAGGCCCGGCCGAAGACGTCGAGGGTCCAGTTCTGCGGCCAGCCGAAGGCGGAGCCGGCGATCTGGGCATCGGTCTTGAAGGAGCTCAGGACCAGCCACAGCAGCGGCAGGACGATCATCAGCGCCCACAGGGCGAGGAAGCCGTGCGAGAAGACGTTCAGGACGACGCCCTCGCTCCTGCCGCCGCCGCTCCCTGAACCGCTCTTCCGGACGGTGCGCTGCTTGGGGACCGTGCCGCCGCTCGAAGCGGTCTCTTTGGTGAGTGCGTTCATCGTGGCTCTCCCGCTCAGAACTCGATGCGCTCGCGGCGGCTGGCGCGCAGCGTGACGGCGGACAGGATCAGGGTGAGGAGCAGCATGATCACGCCCATGGCGCAGGCGTAGCCGCTCTTGCCGTAAATGAGGAAGTTGCGCATCAGGACGGTCGACATGGTCTCGCTGGCGTGGTCGGGACCGCCGCCGAACTCACCGCCGGGGCCGGTCATGGTGGAGACCAGGATGAACATGTCCATCGCGACGATGCCGAGGTAGACCCACGCGGTCTGCACCGAGTCCCACAGCAGGGGCAGCGTGATCTTGAAGAAGGACTGCGCGCGGCCGGCGCCGTCGATGAGCGCGGCCTCGTAGATGTCCCGCGGAATGGACTGCATGGCGGCCGAGAACAGCACCAGATAGAAGCCCGTGCCGTGCCAGACGACGACCGCGATCAGGGCCCAGAGAACGAAGTTGGGCTCATTGAGCCATTCGACCGGCTTTCCCGCGTCGATCAGTCCGAGTTTCTCCAGGAAACCGTTGAGCATGCCGCCGGTGTCACTGCGGTACACGGCGCCGAAGAGCACCGAGAGAATCGCCAGCGAGAGCACCTGCGGGAAGAAGTACACGATTTTGTAGAAGCCGGCCCCGGCGACGCCCGAGACGCCGCCGGCCCGGCTCCGGCCGCCCGCGTTCACCATGAAGGCGAAGAACAGCGCGAGCAGGATGGTGAGCACCGGGATGAACACCAGGAACAGGATGTTGTGCCAGATGGCCTCGAGGAAGATGTCGTCCTGGAACAGGGCGACGTAATTGTCGAGGCCGACGAACGAGAAGTCCTGCGACTGTCCCTTCCAGTCGGTCAGCGAATAGCCGAAGGTCTGGATGTACGGCCAGATGACGAAGACCAGATAGAGCGCCACGGGAACGAGAAGAAATCCCGCGACGAACTGGTACTGCCCTTTGCGCATGGCGTTCCTGCTCCTGGTGGGTCCCGGCGGATGCTGCGGTCGGCGCGCGCGGTCAGTCGCGGCGGTTCTTCTTCGACGCCGGGTCCTTGGCCGCCTTGTCGACCGCGGCCTGCGCCCGCTTCAGCCACTCCGCGGGCTGGATGCGCTTGGCCATCAGCTCGTTGGACGCGTTCTGGATGGCGGTGTCCATCTCGCTGTACCACTCGGTGTAGAGGTACCGGAAGGTGTTCGTGCCGGCCTTCTTGGCGACCTCGACGGTGGACTGGGTGCCGGGGCGCAGCTTGACGCTGGGGTCGACGCCGTCCTGCAGGATGGTGAGCGAGTTGGCCTCCTTGGCGAACAGCGTCGACCACTCCTTGGAGAGCATCATCCGCATGAACTCCTTGGCCTCGGCGAGGTTCTTCGCCTTGGCCGGGATGATGAAGGGCTCGCCGGAGCCGGCGCGGATCGCCTCGTACGGCATCTTGCTGCCGGGCAGCAGCGGCATCGGCATGAACTTCATGTCGAAGTCGGCCGGGGTCTGCTTGATCTGCTCGTTCTCCAGCCAGGAGCCGCAGGTGATGAAGGCGGCCTTGTACTGGTTCCACCGGGTCTGGGACTCGGTGTGGGTGAGGCCGTTGGTGCCGGGCATCAGATAGCCCTTCTCCACGACCTCGTAGATGGCCTCGACCGCGGCCTTGGCGGCGTCGGAGCCGACGAACGCCTTGGGGTCGAGGTTGTCGATCGCCTTCATGGCGTCCAGGCCGCCCTTCTTGGCGATCAGGTCCATGATGGCGACGTTGATGTAGTACGGGTGCTTGCCCTGGTGGGCGAGGCCGCCGATGCCCTGCGCGGTGGCGTCCTTGCAGATGGCGAGGAACTCGTCCCAGGTCTTGGGCTCGGTCCAGCCCTTCTCCTTGAAGAGCTTGCCGGAGTACCACAGGCCCCACACCGTGTAGATGTAGTTGAGGGCGACGACCTTGCCCTCCTGGAGGCCCGGGTCGAGGGTGCCGGGGATCAGGGTGTCGCGGACCTTCTTGGACGGGTCGTCGACCGAAGGCGCGTCGAGGACCTCGGCGAGATCGAGGAGCTGCCCGTTCTTGTACAGCACGTCGATCTTGATCTTCTGGGCGCCGGAGTTGTCGACGAGGTCCGGCGGGTTGCCGGCGTTGAAGCGCGGCTGGAGCTTGCCGGTGATCTCCTGGGTGCCGGTGTGGGTGGCGGTGACGCCCCACTTCTTGTTGAAGGCGGCTTCCCAGGCCTTGGCGTACTCGTCGCCGTACCCGCCCTTGAAGATGACGACGTCGATCTTGCCGCCCTTGGCGACACCGAACGGATTGTCCTTGGACGTCTGCCCCTTGGGCTTCTTGTCGCCCGCGTCGTCGCCGCCGCTGGAGGCGCACGCGGACAGGAAGCTCATCGTCGGCACCGAGATCAGACCGAGAGCGACGGAACGCTTGATCAGATCGCGACGGCCGAGGCCCTCATGGTCGTGGGCGGAGGTGGATCCCATGCTCAAGTCCTCGCCTTCATCAGGACTCAGGCGGTGTACCGGTCGCCCGTACTGCTCGCCTGAGGCGAAGGGCCCCGCCACCGCGGTCAATTGCAGCTGGGTTCGTGCAGTCGTGCAGTCGTGGTGCCGTCGTGTGCGGTACGACTGGCCGGACGCCGACAGGTATAGTCCACTTCCCGCCAGGGGAGCAAGATCGAAAGCAAGGTTGGTCGGCAGTCTTTCCCGAGTTGAGACCTCCCGACAATTCCTGACGGTTCCTCATACGCGGCCCCGCCGGGTCCTCGGCGCCGGCGGCCGCGGGAACGGCACGAGGGCCGCACCCCCGTCGCGGGGATGCGGCCCTCGTGGCCGGTTCGCCTGACGCGTCAGCCGCGGATCAGGTTGCGCAGCACGTACTGCATGATGCCGCCGTTGCGGTAGTAGTCCGCCTCACCGGGGGTGTCGATGCGGACGACCGCGTCGAACTCGACGCCGGTGTCGGTGGTGACCTTGACCGTGCTCGGCGTGGTGCCCTCGTTCAGCTCCGTGATGCCGGTGATGGAGAAGGTCTCCTCACCGGTCAGGCCGAGCGAGTCGGCCGACTGGCCGGCCGGGAACTGCAGCGGCAGGACGCCCATGCCGATGAGGTTCGAGCGGTGGATGCGCTCGTACGACTCGGTGATGACGGCCTTGACGCCGAGGAGCGCGGTGCCCTTGGCCGCCCAGTCGCGGGACGAGCCGGAGCCGTACTCCTTGCCGCCCAGGATGACCAGCGGGGTGCCGGCGGCCTGGTAGTTCTGCGAGGCGTCGTAGATGAAGGAGACCGGGCCGCCCTCCTGCGTGAAGTCGCGGGTGTAGCCGCCCTCGGTGCCCGGCGCGATCTGGTTGCGCAGGCGGATGTTGGCGAAGGTGCCGCGGATCATGACCTCGTGGTTGCCTCGGCGCGAGCCGTAGGAGTTGAAGTCACGACGCTCCACACCGTGCTCGGTGAGGTACTTGCCGGCCGGGGTGTCGGCCTTGATGGCTCCGGCCGGGGAGATGTGGTCGGTGGTGACCGAGTCGCCCAGCTTGGCCAGGACGCGGGCGCCGGTGATGTCGGTGACCGGGGCCGGGTCCATGGTCATGCCCTCGAAGTACGGGGGCTTGCGGACGTAGGTCGACTCGGCGTCCCACTCGAAGGTGTTGCCGGTCGGGATCGGCAGCGCCTGCCACTGGGCGTCGCCCGCGAAGACGTCCTCGTAGGACTTCGCGAACATGTCCTCGCCGATGGCGTTGGCGACGACGTCGTTGACCTCGGCCTCGGTCGGCCAGATGTCCTTCAGGAACACCGGGTTGCCCTCGGTGTCGGTGCCCAGCGCGTCCTTGGTGATGTCCACCTTCATGGAACCCGCGAGGGCGTACGCGACGACCAGCGGCGGGGAGGCCAGGTAGTTCATCTTGACGTCGGGGTTGATGCGGCCCTCGAAGTTCCGGTTGCCGGAGAGGACCGAGGTGACCGCGAGGTCGTGCTCGTTGACGGCCTTGGAGACCTCCTCCGGCAGCGGGCCGGAGTTGCCGATGCAGGTGGTGCAGCCGTAGCCGACGAGGTTGAAGCCGACCTTGTCGAGGTACGGGGTCAGGCCCGCCTTGTCGAAGTAGTCGGTGACGACCTTCGAGCCCGGGGCGAGGGTGGTCTTGACCCACGGCTTGCGGGTCAGGCCCTTCTCCACGGCCTTCTTCGCGACGAGCGCGGCGGCGACCATGACGTACGGGTTCGAGGTGTTGGTGCAGGAGGTGATCGCGGCGACGGTGACGGCGCCGTGGTCGAGCTCGTAGGTCGAGCCGTCGGGGGCCGTGACCTGGACCGGGTTCGACGGGACGGAGCTGCTGACCGCCGGGGAGTCGGAGGCCGGGAAGGACTCCTGGCCCGCCTCGTCGACCATGTCGACGTAGTTGCGGACGTCCTGGGCGAACTGCGTGGCGGCCTCGGCGAGGACGATGCGGTCCTGCGGACGCTTCGGGCCGGCGATGGACGGGACGACCGTGGAGAGGTCGAGCTCCAGCTTCTCGGAGAAGTCCGGCTCGGCGGACGGGTCCAGCCAGAGGCCCTGCTCCTTGGCGTACGCCTCGACGAGCGCGACCTGCTGCTCGGAGCGGCCGGTGAGCTTGAGGTAGTTCAGGGTCTCGTCGTCGATCGGGAAGATCGCGGCGGTGGAGCCGAACTCCGGCGACATGTTGCCGATGGTGGCGCGGTTCGCCAGGGAGGTGGCGGCGACGCCCTCGCCGTAGAACTCGACGAACTTGCCGACGACGCCGTGCTTGCGCAGCATCTCGGTGATCGTGAGCACGAGGTCGGTGGCGGTGGTGCCGGTGGGCAGTTCGCCGGTCAGCTTGAAGCCGACGACGCGCGGGATCAGCATGGAGACCGGCTGGCCGAGCATGGCGGCCTCGGCCTCGATGCCGCCGACGCCCCAGCCGAGCACACCGAGGCCGTTGACCATGGTGGTGTGCGAGTCGGTGCCGACGAGGGTGTCGGGGTACGCCTGGCCGCCCCGGACCATGACCGTGCGGGCCAGGTGCTCGATGTTCACCTGGTGGACGATGCCGGTGCCGGGCGGGACGACCTTGAACTCGTCGAAGGCGGTCTGGCCCCAGCGCAGGAACTGGTAGCGCTCCTTGTTGCGGCCGTACTCCAGCTCGACGTTCTGGCCGAAGGCGTCCTTGGTGCCGAACTTGTCGGCGATGACGGAGTGGTCGATGACCAGCTCGGCCGGGGCCAGCGGGTTGATCTTGGCGGGGTCGCCGCCGAGCTCCTTCACGGCCTCACGCATGGTCGCGAGGTCCACGACACACGGAACGCCGGTGAAGTCCTGCATGATCACGCGGGCCGGCGTGAACTGGATCTCCTGGCTGGGCTGGGCCTGGGAGTCCCAGTTGCCCAGCGCCCGGATGTGGTCGGCGGTGATGTTCGCGCCGTCCTCGGTGCGGAGCAGGTTCTCCAGCAGAACCTTAAGGCTGTAGGGGAGCCGGGCAGAGCCCTCGACCTTGTCCAGGCGGAAGATCTCGTACGACTCGTCGCCCACGCGCAGCGTGCTGCGGGCGTCGAAGCTGTTCGCCGACACGACAGTCTCCTTCATCAAAGTGCGCGTACTACCGTCATGCTGCCGCCACGACTCCTCGCCGGTCCGCTAAGGTAAGACTTAGTTAGGTAACCCTTACCGGGTGGGCGGCAGCGGTGCGCCGTAAGCAGTTATCTCGATGTCGAGATAACTCTAGTGCATCCCCGCCTCGCGGTCATGCCCCGGCATGCCCGAGACCGCCCTCTTCCACGACACCGCAGGTGAGCGCCGCTCCCGAGCGTGTCGAGCACCGCCGTACGGGACGCGCCCCTCACTCCGGGGCGTGCAGGCGGTGACGAACGTCGGTGAGCAGTTTGTCCAGGAGTGCGATGAGTGAGCCCCGTTCGTCCGCCGAGAGGGAGGCGACGAGCTCGGCCTCCCGGCCCAGGACGGTGTCGACCGAGCGCTCGATGAGCGCGTGCCCCTCGTCCGTGAGCTCCACCAGGACGGCACGGCGGCCCTCGCCCGGGGTGCGGCGCACGAGTCCGTCGCGTTCGGCCCGGGCGACCCGCTGCGAGATCGCGCCGGCCGTCACCAGGGTGCGCCGGGCGAGTTCGCGGGTGCTCAGGGCGTAAGGGGGACCGGAACGGCGGATGACGGAGAGCAGGTCGAGGGTGGCCGAGTCGATTCCGGCCTGCCGCAGGGTCCGGGCACGGTCGTCGGCGAACAGCTTTCCGAGCCACCAGACGGGGGTCACGACCTCGATCGACTCGGTGGGGGTGCCGGGCCTCTCCCGCCGCCACGCCGCGGCGATCTCGGCGGCGGAGCGGGCGGGGCCGGTGTCCGAGTCGGCGTCGGGGCCGGTGTCCGAGTCGGCGTCGGCGTGGGCTTCGGCCATGGTGTGATCCTTTGCCTACGGCTATGTTTAGGTCTAAACGTAGCAGTGGCAAGCGAGCAGGAGGATCCCTTGACCCGCACCGTTCTCGTCACCGGAGGCAGCAGCGGCATCGGCCGGGCCGTCGCGGCCCGCTTCGCCGCCGACGGCGCGAAGGTCGTCATCACCGGACGCACCGCCGCGACCGTGGAACGGGCCGCCGGCGAGCTGGGCGTGGAGGGCGTCGCCTGCGACGCGGCCGACCCCGGGCAGGCCGCGGCGCTCGCCGGCCGGCTCGGCCGGGTGGACGTCCTCGTCAACGCGGCCGGCGGCCTGGTGCCGGCCGACTCCGGCCAAGGCTCCGAACTGGACGCGCTCGTCGCGCAGTGGCACGCGCACCTGTCGCAGAACCTGCTGACGGCGGTGGTGACCACGGCGGCCGTACGGGACGGGCTCGCCGACGGCGGCTGCGTCCTCAGCATCGGCTCGATCGGCGCCGAGCGCCGGGGCGGCTCGTACGGGGCGGCCAAGGCGGCCCTGGCGGCCTGGAACGTCGCCCTGTCCGCCGAGCTCGCCCCACGGGGCGTCACCTGCAACGTCATCTCCGCCGGGTACATCGCCGGCACCAACTTCTTCGGCGGCGGCCTGAGCGAGGAGCGCCGCCGCGCGCTCGTCGACGAGACGCACAACCAGCGGCCCGGCACGGTCGACGACATCGCCGCGACGGCCCACTTCCTCGCCTCCCCGGGCGCCCGGCACATCACCGGCCAGACCCTCCACGTCAACGGAGGCGCCCACACCACGCGGTAACCCGGGCCGCGGGGAACCCGTACGGCGGCGTGCGCTTGCGAGAGGAGGGCGGCGCGGCGACGATCGGGCCGTGACCGGCGGCGCAGGTGTCCGCGGAGCTCACGGCCCGTCAGCGGGCGGTCGGCGGGAGCCGACGAGGGTAGGCGCCGCCGTACGGGCGCCGAACTCCCTCCGGGCGGAACGCATCACACGGCCGCACGTGGGGCCGCTCACGCGTCCGTGCGTGACACTTCGTCCGGATTCACCCGATTGACACACCCTCAACGTCAGTCACATCTCATATCTGAGATAACCTGCGGCCATGGCAGACGATTACCTCGTACGCATCGGCAAGCTCATCCGTGACGCGCGTCAGCATCGCGGCTGGACGCAGTCCCAGCTCGCGGAGGCCCTGGCCACCAGCCAGAGCGCCGTGAACCGGATCGAACGCGGCAACCAGAACATCAGCCTTGAGATGATCGCCCGCATCGGCGAGGCGCTCGACAGCGAGATCGTCTCCCTCGGCTACGCCGGCCCCATGCATCTGCGAGTCGTCGGCCGCCGCCGGCTCTCCGGCGCCATCGACGTCAAGACCAGCAAGAACGCCTGCGTGGCGCTGCTGTGCGCCTCGCTGCTCAACAAGGGCCGCACGGTGCTGCGCCGCGTGGCCCGCATCGAAGAGGTCTTCCGGCTGCTGGAGGTCCTCAACTCCATCGGCGTGAAGACCCGTTGGATCAACGACGGCGTCGACCTGGAGCTCGTGCCGCCGGCCGAGCTGGACATGGAGGCCATCGACGCCGACGCCGCGCGCCGCACCCGCTCCATCATCATGTTCCTCGGCCCGCTGCTGCACCGCATGGACCGCTTCAAGCTGCCGTACGCCGGCGGCTGCGACCTCGGCACCCGCACCATCGAGCCGCACATGATCGCGCTGCGCCGCTTCGGCCTGGACATCACGGCGACGGAGGGCCTGTACCACGCGCAGGTCGAGCCCTCGGTCACCCCGGGCCGCCCGATCGTGCTGACCGAGCGCGGCGACACGGTGACCGAGAACGCCCTGCTGGCGGCCGCCCGCCACGACGGCGTCACGGTCATCCGCAACGCCTCGTCCAACTACATGGTCCAGGACCTCTGCTTCTTCCTGGAGGCGCTGGGCGTCCGCGTCGAGGGCATCGGCACGACCACGCTGACCGTCCACGGCGTCCCGGACATCGACGTCGACGTGGACTACTCCCCCTCCGAGGACCCGGTCGAGGCGATGAGCCTCCTGGCGGCCGCGGTGGTCACGGAGTCGGAACTGACCATCCGCCGCGTCCCCATCGAGTTCATGGAGATCGAGCTCGCGGTCCTGGAGGAGATGGGCCTCGACCACGACCGCAGCGCGGAGTACCCGGCGGACAACGGCCGCACCCGCCTGGTGGACCTCACGGTCCGGCCCTCCAAGCTGGAGGCCCCGATCGACAAGATCCACCCCATGCCGTTCCCCGGCCTGAACATCGACAACGTCCCGTTCTTCGCCGCCATCGCGGCGGTCGCGCAGGGCAAGACGCTGATCCACGACTGGGTCTACGACAACCGGGCCATCTACCTCACCGACCTCAACCGCCTCGGCGGCCGCCTCCAACTCCTGGACCCGCACCGCGTCCTGGTCGAGGGCCCCACCCGCTGGCGCGCCGCCGAAATGATGTGCCCCCCGGCCCTGCGCCCGGCGGTGGTCGTCCTCCTGGCGATGATGGCGGCCGAGGGCACCTCGGTCCTCCGCAACGTCTACGTCATCAACCGCGGCTACGAGGACCTGGCCGAACGCCTCAACTCGGTCGGCGCCCAGATCGAGATCTTCCGCGACATCTGACCGGCGCGAGACAAAGAACCGGGCCCCGTTCCTCTCCCAAGAGACTCCTGGGAGAGGAACGGGGCCCGGTGCGTCTCGGGTTACTTCAGGGCCGCGAGGGCCGCGTCGTAGTTGGGCTCGGTCGTGATCTCGTTGACCAGCTCCGAGTGGAGGACCTTGTTGGTCTCGTCGAGGACGACGACGGCGCGGGCGGCCAGGCCGGCCAGGGGGCCCTCGGCGATGTCGACGCCGTAGTCGGTGTGGAAGGCGCGGCCGCGGACGGTGGAGACGCTGACCACGTTCTCCAGTCCCTCGGTGCCGCAGAAGCGCGCCTGCGCGAACGGCAGGTCGGCGGAGACGCACAGGACCACCGTGTTCTCCAGGCCGTCGGCGACCTCGTTGAACTTGCGGACCGAGGCGGCGCAGACACCGGTGTCGACGCTCGGGAAGATGTTCAGGACCTTGCGCTTGCCCTCGTAGTGGTCCAGCGACACGTCGGACAGGTCCTTGGCCACCAGCGAGAAGGGCGGGGCGATGGTCCCCGGAGCCGGCAGGGTGCCGTTGACCTTGACGGGATTGCCCTGGAAGGCGGTCTGAGCCACGAGTTTCTCCTTGGATCGCATGTGCGGCAACGCACGCGATCCTACTGTTCGTGGCTCACCGGGCACCCTTGGTCAGCGGCCCCTCCCCGCCCTCAGCCCGGTGGCGGGCCCATGCCGCCCTTGAGGCGTTCGATGTCGGAGGGGCGGACCTTGATGGCGACGAGGGAGATGATCAGGGCGACGATGGCGAACGCGGCGGCGACGATGAAGCCGGCCGAGACGCCCGCGGTGAGGACCTCGTCGCCCCAAGGGGGCGGGAGCTGGCCGGTCTTGGCGAAGAGGGCCTTCTCCAGGGGGCTCGCCTGGGCGAGGAAGGCCGGGACCTGGGTGTCGGCCTCGTTGCGGCTGACCGTGCCGAAGACCGTGACCAGGATCGACAGGCCCAGCGAACCGCCCACCTGCTGCGTCGCGTTGAGGAGGCCGGAGGCCGCGCCCGCCTCGTGGGGCTCGACGTTGGACAGCGCCATCAGGGTCAGCGAGACGAACATCAGGCCCATGCCCGCGGCGAACGTCAGCATCGGGCCGAGGATGGAGCCCGCGTACGTGGAGTGGACGTCGGTGAGCGTCAGCCAGGACAGGCCCGCCGCCAGGAACAGCGATCCCGCCACCATGAAGGGTTTCGGGCCCCACCGTGGCAGGAGTTGCGAGGTGAAGCCCGCCGCCACCGCGATCACCGCGCTCACCGGCAGGAACGCGAGCCCGGCCTGCAAGGGGCTGAAGTCCAGCACCTGTTGCACGAACAGGGTCAGGAAGAAGAACATGCCGAAGATCGCCGCGGCGAGGCAGAGCATGATGCCGTAGGTGCCCGCCCGGTTCCGGTCGGCGAACATGTGCAGGGGCGTGATGGGCTGCCGCGAGCGCTGCTCGATCAGGACGAACGCGATCAGGAGCACCACCGCGACGCCGAACGACGTGAGCGTCAGCGGGTCCCGCCAGCCCTCCTGCGCGGCGCGGATGAAGCCGTACACCAGCGCCACCATGCCCAGCGTGGACGTCAGCGCGCCCATGAGGTCGAAGTGGCCCGGATGCCGCTCGGACTCCTTGACGTGGCGCGGCGTGAGGAAGGCGATCAGCAGCGCGATCGGCACGTTGACGAAGAAGATCCAGCGCCAGTCCAGCCACTCGACGAGCACCCCGCCGGCCAGCAGGCCGATCGCGCCGCCGCCCGCGGACACGCCCGCGAACACGCCGAAGGCCCGGTTGCGTTCCGGTCCCTCCTCGAAGTTCGTGGTGATGAGCGAGAGCGACGTCGGGGAGGAGATCGCTCCGCCGACGCCCTGCAGGGCGCGGGCGGCCAGCAGTTGCCAGCTGCTCTGGGCCACGCCGCACAACAGCGAGGCCAGGCCGAACAGCAGCACGCCGAAGATGAACACCCGGCGGCGGCCGAGTATGTCACCCGCGCGTCCGCCCAGCAGCAGCAGTCCGCCGAAGGTCAGCGTGTACGCGTTGACAACCCACGACAGGTTGGTCGTGGAGAAGTCGAGCGCGCGCTGGATGTGCGGGAGCGCGATGTTCACGATCGTGATGTCGAGCACGACCATCAGCTGACAGGAGGCGATCACGAAGAGGGCGATGCCCTTGCCGTCGCCCTTCTTCCGCGGGGCGGCGGTCGTCGCTGGTGTCGTCGGCTTGGGATGAGTCATGGCGCATCGCGCCCTCACGTGGGGGTCCCGTGGGCCGGTCAGTCCACCTCTCGAAAATAAGCCCGGCTCCGGGGGCTCACCAGTCGATCAAGGACCCCGCGCGGGCTCCCCTCCCGAAGGGGCGGCGAGGCGTTCGCGCACGCCAACGGCCCTGCCCGGGACGGGAGTCCGTGCCTGCCGCTCAGTCCACGACCGCGAAGCCGTCCAGTTCGACCTTCGCCTGCTCGTCCCACAGCCGCACCACGCCGATCACGGCCATCGCCGGGTAGTCGCGGCCGGCCAAACCGCGCCAGATCCGGCCCAGTTCGGCGGCGTGCTCCCGGTACTCGGCGACGTCCGTCGTGTACACGGTGACGCGGGCCAGGTCGGCGGGGACGCCGCCGGCGTGGCGCAGGGCGGTGAGCAGGTTGGTCAGGGCGGTGGCGAACTGCTCGGGCAGGGTCTCCCCCACCACCTTGCCGTCGCTGTCGAGGGCGGTCTGCCCGGCGAGGAAGACCAGCCGGGAGCCGGTGGCGGTGACCGCGTGCGAGAAGCCGGTGGGCGGGGAGAGCGCGGCGGGGTTGTGGCGGTGCAGACTCATGCGCGGGCCTCCTCGAGAGCGGCGTCGGCGCGGGCCGCCGCATGCCGTTTGTAGAGCTCCTTGGCGATGATCGTGCGCTGCACTTCCGTCGCGCCCTCGTAGATCCTCGGCGCGCGCACCTCGCGGTAGAGGTGTTCCAGCAGGTGGCCGCGTTGCAGGGCGCGCGCGCCGTGCAGCTGGACGGCGCTGTCGACGACGTACTGCGCGGTCTCCGTCGCGAGCAGTTTCGCCATGGCGGAGCGCCGCGGCACGTCCGCGGCGCCCGCGTCGTACGCCGCGGCCGCCGCGTACACCAGGAGCCGGGCGGCCTCGGTGCGGGTGGCCATCTCCGCGACGCGGTGGCCCACGGACTGCAGGTCGGCGAGGACGCCGCCGAAGGCGGTGCGGCCGGCGGTGTGGGCGAGGGCGGCGTCCAGGGCGGCCTGCGCCATGCCGACGGCGAAGGCGCCGACGCTGGGCCGGAACAGGTTCAGGGTGTTCATGGCGACCCGGAAGCCGTGGTCCGGCTCGCCGAGCAGGTCGTCGGGGCCGACCGGCACGCCGTCGAAGGCGAGGGCGCCGATGGCGTGCGGGCTGAGCATGTCGAGGGGCTCGCCGGTGAGGCCGGGGCGGTCGGCGGGGACGAGGAAGGCGGTGACGCCCCGGGAGCCCGCGCCGGGCGTGGTGCGGGCGAAGACGGTGTAGAAGTCGGCCTCGGGGGCGTTGGAGATCCAGCGTTTCTCGCCGGTCAGCCGCCAGCCGCCGGCGCCGTCCGGCGCGGCGTCGAGGGCGAGGGCGGCGGCGTCCGAGCCGGCGTCGGGCTCGCTGAGCGCGAAGGCCGCGACGGCCCGCCCCGCGGCGACCTCGGGCAGCCAGCGCTCCCGCTGCGCGGCCGTCCCCGCGGAGGCCACCGGATGGGCGCCCAGGCCCTGGAGGGCGAGTGCGGTCTCGGCCTCCGTGCAGGCCGTGGCCAGGGACTCCCGCAGCAGGCAGAGCTCCAGGGCGCCGGCGGAGAACAGCCGGGACAGGAGTCCCAGGTCGCCGAGGGCGGCGACCAGGGGACGGTTCACCCGCCCCGGCTCGCCCTTCTCGGCGAGCGGGCGGAGCCGTTCCGCGGCCAGGGCGCGCAGCGTGGCGCACCAGTCGACTTGTGCCGGATCGAGCGAGAATACGGGCATTCCGGCCCCCTCTTCCGTCGCGTCGTTCGGATCACCCACGGCTCACCACCGCGGCAGCACTGCTTTATCGCGAACCGTTGACTGTCGTCACCATCACGATACGCTCGTGGGGCGACCCCACCACGACAAGGGGCGAAACCCATGGAGCTGACACCCTCGGCGCACCAGGACACCTTCACCCGCGACCACCTGCCGCCCGCCGGGCAGTGGCCGGAACTGCGCTTCGATCTGCCGGAACTGCGCTATCCGGACCGGCTCAACTGCGGGACCGAACTCCTCGACCGCACCACGGAGCGCTTCGGCGCCCACCGGCCGGTCTTCCGCGACGCGGCCGGCGCGGTCTGGACCTACGGCGAGCTGCGCGAACGGGTGAACCGGATCGCCCATGTGCTCACCGACGACCTCGGCGTCCGCCCCGGCAACCGGGTGCTGCTGCGCGGTCCGACCACGCCGTGGCTGGCCGCCTGCTGGCTGGCCGTGATGAAGGCGGGCGCGGTGGCCGTGACCGTCCTGGCCCAGCAGCGGGCCGGGGAGCTGGCCGTGATGTGCGAGATGGCCCGGGTGACGCACGCCCTGTGCGACGTACGGAGCGTCGACGACCTGGTGAAGGCCGAGGTGCCGGGGCTGCGGATCACCGCGTACGGCGGCGACGCCCCCGACGACCTGCTCTCCCTGACGATGGGCAAGCCGGGCGCGTACGAGGCCGTGCCGACGGCCGCCGACGACGTGGCGCTGATCGCGTTCACCTCCGGGACCACGGGGCGGCCCAAGGGCTGCATGCACTTCCACCGGGACGTGCTGGCGATCGCGGACACCTTCTCCGCGCAGGTGCTGCGGCCCGGACCGGACGACGTCTTCGCCGGCAGCCCGCCGCTGGGCTTCACCTTCGGCCTCGGCGGACTCGTGATCTTCCCGATGCGGGCCGGGGCCAGCGCCCTGCTGCTCGAACAGGCCGGGCCGAAGCAGCTGCTGGAAGCGGTCGCCGAGCACCGGGCGACGGTGCTGTTCACCGCGCCCACGGCGTACCGGGTCATGCTCGACGAGATGGACGGGCACGACCTGGGCTCGCTGCGCCGCTGCGTCTCGGCCGGCGAGAACCTGCCCGCCGCGACCTGGGAGGCCTGGCGGGACCGGACCGGCCTGCGGCTGATCAACGGCATCGGCGCGACGGAGCTGCTGCACATCTTCATCTCCGCCGCCGAGGGCGACATCCGGCCCGGCACCACCGGCGTCCCCGTCCCCGGCTGGCGCGCCAGGATCGTGGACGCGGCGGGCGAGCCCGTCCCGGACGGCGAGGAGGGGCTGCTCGCGGTCCGCGGCCCGGTCGGCTGCCGCTATCTCGCGGACCCGCGCCAGACCGAGTACGTGCGCGACGGCTGGAACCTCACCGGCGACACGTACGTCCGTGAGCCGGACGGCTACTTCCGCTACGTGGCCCGCGCCGACGACATGATCGTCTCGGCCGGGTACAACATCGCCGGACCCCAGGTCGAGGAGGCGCTGCTCGCCCACCCGGACGTGCGGGAGGCGGCGGTCGTGGGCCGCCCGGACGAGCTGCGCGGCCAGATCGCGGTGGCGTACGCGGTGCTGCGGGACGGGGTGCCCGGGGACCCCCGGACCGCGGACGCGCTGCGCGACTTCGTGAAGACCCGCCTGGTCCCGTACAAGTGCCCCCGCGAGTTCGTCTTCCTGGAGGCGCTGCCGCGCACGGCGACGGGCAAGCTGCAGCGCTACCGGCTGCGCGATCTAGAGTGAGCGGGTGGCCGAGCAGCACACTCCCCGTTCCCTGATCGTCTCCCTGTACGGCGCGTACGGGCGGAGCCCCGACGACGAGCCGCTCCCCGTGGCCGAGCTGATCCGGCTGCTGGGGGCGCTCGGCGTGGACGCGCCCTCGGTGCGCTCCTCGGTGTCCCGGCTGAAGCGGCGCGGGCTGCTCCTGCCCGCCCGCACGGCCGGCCGGGCCGCCGGGTACGCCCTGTCGGCGGAGGCCCGGCAGCTCCTGGACGACGGCGACCGCCGGATCTACGCGCGGGCCGAGCCGTCGCTGGACGACGGCTGGGTCCTCGCCGTCTTCTCGGTGCCCGAGTCGGAGCGCCACAAGCGGCACCTGCTGCGCTCGCGCCTGGGCGGCCTGGGCTTCGGCACCGCCGCGCCGGGCGTGTGGATCGCGCCGGCGCGGCTGTACGAGGAGACCCGGCACGTCCTGGAGCGGCTGCGCCTGGACCCGTACGTGGACCTGTTCCGGGGCGCCCACCTGGGCTTCGCGCCGACCGCGGAGGCGGTGGGCCGCTGGTGGGACCTGGCGGCGATCGCCAAGGCCCACGAGGACTTCCTCGCCGTGCACGAACCGGTGCTGCACGCCTGGGAGGCCCGCGGCGACACCCCGCCGGAGGACGCGTACAAGGACTACCTGCGCACCCTGGACTCCTGGCGCCGCCTCCCCTACATCGACCCGGGCCTGCCGCCCGAGCTGCTGCCGGCCGGCTGGCCGGGCGCCCGCTCGGCGGAGGTCTTCGCGGCGCTGCACGAGCGGCTGCGGGACGCGGGGGCGGAGTTCGTGCAACCGTCCGGCCGGGGGGCGCGTCCGTGACGGGCGTGAAGGGTCATCCCGTCTCCCGTCTCCAGCGGCTGGCCTGGGGAGCGGCCGCGCTGGCGGGCGTGGTCGGCGCGTACGCCGCGAGCTGGCTGGTGGCCTCGGCGCGGTCGTACTGCGACGCCGGCTGGGAGCCGCCGCACCGGTTCGCGCACGGTTTCGAGTGGGTGGTCCTGACGGTGGCCGCGGCCGCGCTGGCCGTGGGCGCCGCGGTCCTGGCCCGCTGGGCGACGGTCCGCGGGCCGCGGTCGGTGCGGGCCTCGGCGCAGGTGGGCGTCGTCCTGCTGGTCGTGGCGGCGCTGGCCTGGTGGTACCTGGGCGCGCAGGCGACGCCGGACGGTTATCCGGGCGATTCCGGGCTGTGCCCGGCGAACAACGTCCCGCCGTGGTGGCCCGGGTGGTTCCCTTCGTGAGCGACGAGGTGAGCGACCGGCAGGAGGAGACCTGGGAGCCGGTCTGGCTGGTCGTGGCGAACGTGGTGCGCTGGCGGCGATGGGGCGACTTCGGGCAGGAGCTGCGGCCGGGGACGAAGGCGTTCACGGGCGGGACGAAGGTCCACGTGATCAGCACCTACCCGGGCTTCGGCGACCAGCAGGTGTGGGTCGTGGGCCAGGCCCGGCACAGCAGGCGCTGGGTGGACATCAAAATGTCCACCCGCCATCTGCACGGCTTCCGCGCCAAGCTGGTGCACAGCCCGGCCGTCCTGCGGCGGTACGACTGGCTCCAGGTCGAGCGGGAGAAGGCCGAGGAGCTGGCCGTGAAGCTCGACCGCGTCGCCCGCGAGCAGCGGCTGACCTACCACGCCGGCCCGCACCCCGACCCCTGCCTGTGCCACGCCTGTCTCACGGGCGAGGCGTCAGACTGAGCCGGGGCTTGGGCGCGTCGGTGCGTCCGGTGGGCGGGCGGCGGCTGCCCGCCCTGTACGGGTCGGGCCAGGGGGCCGCGGGTCCGGCGTAGCCCTGCTCGGCTGCCGCGTGCAGGGTCCAGTGCGGGTCGTACAGGTGTGGCCGGGCCAGCGCGCACAGGTCGGCGCGCCCGGCGAGCAGCAGGGAGTTCACGTCGTCCCAGGAGGAGATCGCGCCGACCGCGATCACGGGGACGCCGACGGTGTTGCGGATCAGATCGGCGTACGGGGTCTGGTACGAGCGCCCGTACTCGGGGCGCTCGTCGGGGACGACCTGGCCGGTGGAGACGTCGATCGCGTCGGCCCCGTGCGCGGCGAAGGCGCGGGCGATCGCGACGGCGTCCTCGGGGCCGGTGCCGCCCTCGGCCCAGTCGGTGGCGGAGATGCGGACGGTCATGGGCCGGTCGTCGGGCCACACCTCCCGTACCGCGTCGAAGACTTCGAGCGGGAAGCGGAGCCGGTTGCCGACCGGGCCGCCGTACGCGTCGGTGCGGTGGTTGGTGAGCGGCGAGAGGAAGCCGGACAGCAGGTAGCCGTGGGCGCAGTGCAGTTCGAGCAGGTCGAAGCCGCTGCGGGCGGCGCGCCGGGCGGCGGCCGCGAAGTCCTCGCGCACGGCGGCCAGTCCGGCGCGGTCCAGGGCGTGCGGGGTCTGGTTGATCCCGGGCCGGTACGGCAGCGGGGAGGCGGCGACGAGGGGCCAGTTGCCGTCCGGCAGCGGCTGGTCGATGCCCTCCCACATGCGCCGGGTGGAGCCCTTGCGGCCGGAGTGGCCGAGCTGCACGCCGAACGCGGTGCCGGGCGCCCGCATGTGCACGAAGTCCACGATCCGGGCCCAGGCAGCGGCCTGTTCGCCGTTCCAGAGGCCGGCGCAGCCGGGGGTGATCCGGCCCTCGGGGCCGACGCAGACCATCTCGGTCATGACGAGACCGGCACCGCCGAGGGCGCGGGCGCCGAGGTGGACGAGGTGGAAGTCGCCGGGGACGCCGTCCTCGGCGACGTACATGTCCATGGGCGAGACGACCACGCGGTTGCGCAGGGTCAGTCCGCGCAGCCGGAAGGGGGTGAACATGGGCGGGGTGCCGGGCGGGCAGCCGAAGTCGCGCTCGACGGTGTCGGTGAAGTGCGGGTCGCGCAGCCGCAGGTTGGCGTGGGTGACCCGGCGGCTGCGGGTGAGCAGGTTGAACGCGAACTGCCGGGGCGGCTGGTCGAGGGTGCGGGCCAGCTCCTCGAACCAGCGCAGGCTGGCGGCGGCCGCGCGCTGGGTGGACTCGACGACGGGGCGGCGCTCGGCCTCGTACGCGGCGAGGGCCTCGTCCAGCGTGGGCTGCTCCTGGACGCAGGCGGCCAGGGCGAGGGCGTCCTCGACGGCGAGTTTGGTGCCGGAGCCGATGGAGAAGTGGGCGGTGTGCGCGGCGTCGCCGAGCAGCACCGTGCGGCCGTGGTACCAGCGCTCGTTGACGACGGTGCGGAAGGCGGTCCAGGCGGACTTGTTGCCGCGCAGGGGGCGGCCGCCGAGGGTCTCGGCGAAGATCTTGGCGCAGCGCTCGGCGGACTGCTGCTCGTCCAGCGCGTCGAAGCCGGCCGCCCGCCAGACCTCCTCGCGCATCTCGACGATGACGGTGGAGGCGCCGGAAGGATTCAGCGGCCCGAAGGGCCTCGTCGAGGGGTGGTGGTCGGGCGACGGGCGGGAATAGGGGTAGCCGTGGAGCTGCATGACTCCGTGCTCGGTTTCGGCGATCTCGAAGCGGAAGGCGTCGAGGGCGAAGTCGGCGGCGAGCCAGATGTAGCGGCAGCGGTGCGTGGTGACGGCGGGCCGGAAGACGTCGGCGTGCTGCTCGCGGGTGCGGCTGTGGACCCCGTCCGCGGCGATGACGAGGTCGTGTCGCGCGGCGAGTTCGGCGGCCGGCGGGGCCTCGGTGCGGAAGCGGAGCCGTACGCCGAGCTCGGCGCAGCGGGCGTGCAGGAGCTGGAGGAGCCGGTGGCGGCCGAGGGCGGCGAAGCCGTGCCCGGAGCTGGTGAGGGTGCGGCCGCGGTGCACGATCTGGATGTCGTCCCAGCGGACGAACTCGTCCTTCAGGGCCCGGTAGACGGCCGGATCGGCGTGCTCGATGCCGCCGAGGGTCTCGTCGGACAGGACGACGCCGAAGCCGAAGGTGTCGTCGGGTGCGTTGCGCTCGTAGACGGTGAGCTCGCGGGCCGGGTCGAGCCGTTTGAGCAGGGCGGCCGCGTACAGCCCGCCGGGGCCGCCGCCGACGACGGCGACGCGCAGGGGGGCGCGCATCGTCACCGCCCCCGCCACTTCGGCGGGCGCTTCTCGGTGAAGGCGGCGTGGAACTCGGCGTAGTCCTCGCCGTTCATCAGCAGCGCCTGGGTGGCGGCGTCGAGCTCGACGGAGGCGGCGAGCGGCATGTCGAGCTCGGCCGTGAGCAGCGCCTTGGTCTGGGCGTGGGCGAGGGCGGGGCCGTCGGCGAGCCGGCGGGCGAGGGCGGCGGCGCGGGCGCCGGCCTCGCCCTCCTCGGTGAGCTCGCTGATCAGGCCGATCCGCTCGGCCTCCAGGGCCCGGACCGGCTCGCCGAGCATCAGGAGCCGGGTGGCGTGGCCGAGGCCGACCACGCGCGGCAGCAGGTACGCGGCGCCCATGTCGCCGCCGGAGAGGCCGACGCGGGTGAAGAGGAAGGCGAACCGGGCGGTGGGGTCGGCGATCCGGAAGTCGGCGGCGAGCGCGAGGACGGCCCCGGCGCCGGCGGCGACCCCGTGCACGGCGGCGACCACCGGGAAGGGGCACTCCCGGATCGCGCGGACGACCTGGCCGGTCATGCGGTTGAAGTCGAGGAGCTGGGCGGTGTCCATGGAGAGGGTGGCGCCGATGATCTCGTCGACGTCGCCGCCGGAGCAGAAGCCGCGGCCCTCGCCGCCGAGGACGAGCGCGCGGACGGAGCGCTCCCGGGAGAGCTCGGCGAGCAGATCGCGCAGGTCGGCGTAGGCGCCGAAGGTGAGCGCGTTGAGCTTGGCGGGGCGCGCGAGGGTGACGGTGGCGACCCCGTCGTCGACGGCGAGCCGGAGATGCCGCCATTCCTGGGTGCGCGGCGCGGATCCGGTGAAGGGACTCATGCGGGCGGCCTCCCGGTGTGCGGGCGAGCGTGCGAGGGCGACTCCGCTTCGGAGCGTATCACTCTGTCGTGACTGTCGTCACGATCGCGCGATACATGCCCGGTCGCGGGGGCAGAGCCCACGGTCCCGACGTGAGGGGCCGCCCGCCTCCGGGGGCGCGAGGGGCCCCCGGTAAGGTTGAAAACGGGACGTCATGGACGACGGAGTCACGGCCCGAGGAGACGTCCCGCGCACCCCGCGCCCGGAGTGCCGCCACCCGCCCGGAACGGACCCGTCATGGACGAATGCTCCCCGCCCGCCACCTGGCGGATCGAGCTGCCGCACACCACGGCGGCCGTCCCGCTGGCCCGGCGGCTGGTCCGCAGCGCCCTCGCCGAGTCCGGCGCGGGCGCCTGCGAGGACACGGCGGAACTGCTGACGGCCGAGCTCGTGGCCAACGCCGTGGAGCACACCTCCGGCACGGGCCCCATCGCACTCGTCATGGAGCTGCGCGAGAGCGCCTGCCATGTCGAGGTGCACGACGCCCGGCCGGCCCCGCCGGACGAGCTGATCGGCCAGGGACCGGTCGAGCCGCCGGACCCGTGGCAGGAGCACGGCCGGGGGCTGCTGCTGATCCGCGCGCTCAGCGCGGCCTGCGGGCACCGGCCGACCGAGCGGGGCAAGGCGGTCTGGTTCCGGCTGCCCCGGGTGCCGGCCCAGCGCCCGCGACCGGCGCTCTGAGCCCGCGCGTCCTTCGCCTCAGACGGCCGGACCCGCCATCGTGGCGACCAGGACGGCCTTGATCGTGTGCATCCGGTTCTCGGCCTCGTCGAAGACCACGGAGTGCGTGGACTCGAAGACCTCGTCCGTCACCTCCAGCTCGGTCAGACCGTGGCGCGCGTGGATCTCCCGGCCGACGGCCGTGCCGAGGTCGTGGAAGGCGGGCAGGCAGTGCAGGAACTTCACGTCCGGGTTGCCGGTGGCCCGCAGCACGTCCATGGTCACCGCGTACGGGGCGAGCGCCGCGATCCGCTCGTCCCAGACCTCCTTGGGCTCCCCCATGGAGACCCACACGTCGGTGGCCACGAAGTCCGCGCCGCGCACGCCCTCGGCGACGTCCTCGGTCAGGGTGATCCGCGCGCCGCTGTCCGCCGCGAGCTCCTTCGCGCGGGCCACGACCTCCTCGGCCGGCCAGTACGCCCGGGGGGCCACGATCCGCACGTCCATGCCGAGCAGCGCGCCGGTCACCAGGTACGAGTTGCCCATGTTGAACCGGGCGTCGCCGAGGTACGCGAACGCCGTGCCGGTGAGCGGCTTGGCGCAGTGCTCGGTCATGGTGAGCACGTCGGCGAGCATCTGGGTCGGGTGCCAGTCGTCGGTGAGGCCGTTGAAGACCGGGACGCCGGCGTGGGCGGCCAGCTCCTCGACGGCGGCCTGGCTGTCGCCCCGGTACTCGATCGCGTCGAACATCCGCCCGAGGACGCGGGCGGTGTCCTTCACCGACTCCTTGTGTCCGATCTGGGAGGCGGCGGGGTCGAGGTAGGTGGTGGAGGCGCCCTGGTCGGCGGCGGCCACCTCGAAGGCGCAGCGGGTGCGGGTGGAGGTCTTCTCGAAGATGAGCGCGATGTTCTTGCCGCGCAGCCGCGGGACCTCCGCCCCCGCCTTCTTGGCCGCCTTCAGCTCGGCCGCCAGCGCGACCAGGCCGCGGAACTCCTCGGCGGTGAAGTCCAGCTCCTTGAGGAAGTGGCGGCCGATGAGGTCTGTGGCCATGGGGGTGCTCCTGGGTTGCCGATGACGAGATGATGGAATTCTATACACGCTCCGGCATGTCTATACAGTCCTACGCAGTGAGCTCGGCTACACCCCCTGGCCCGCGACTCCTACACCGCGTCCCGCTCCACCGGGCAGCTCATGCAGCGCGGCCCGCCCCGGCCCCGGCCCAGTTCGCTGCCGGGGATCTCGATCACCTCGATGCCCTGCTTGCGCAGATGCGTGTTGGTGGTGACGTTCCGCTCGTACGCCACGACCACGCCCGGCTCCACGGCCAGCACGTTGCAGCCGTCGTCCCACTGCTCCCGCTCGGCGGAGTGCACGTCCTGCGTCGGGGTCAGCACCCGGATCTCGGTCAGCCCGAGGGCCGCCGCTATGGCGCTGTGCATGTGCTCCGGCGGATGATCGCTGACCTGCAGCGTCTGCGCGCCGACGCCGGGCTCGATGGTGTACGAGCGGAGCATGCCGAGGCCCGCGTACTGGGTGAAGGTGTCCCGGTCGACCATCGTCATGACCGTGTCCAGGTGCATGAACGCCCGCCGCTTCGGCATGTCGAGCGCCACGATCGTCCGGGCCGAGCCGGCCGCGAACATGCCGCGCGCCAGCATCTCGACGGCCTGCGGGGTGGTGCGCTCGCTCATGCCGATGAGCACCGCGCCGTTGCCGATGACCAGGACGTCGCCGCCCTCGATGGTCGACGGGTAGTCGGCCTGGCCCTCGGTCCAGTGGTGGAAGGGGCCGGCCTCGGGGCCGGTGAAGAGCGGGTGGTGCTTGTAGATGGCCTCGAAGTGCACGGTCTCGCGCTGCCGGGCGGGCAGCCGCATGGCGTTGATGGCGACGCCGTCGTAGATCCAGGCGGAGGTGTCGCGGGTGAAGAGGTGGTTGGGCAGCGGGCCGATGAGGAAGTCGTCCAGGTCCATGACGTGGAAGCGGACGGAGCTGGGCTCGGCGTGCCCGGCCAGGAACTCACGCTTCGTCATGCCGCCGATGAGCGCCTCGACGAGGGCGCGGGTGTCCATCGCGTCGAAGACCTCGCGCAGATGGCCGGTGGCCAGCGGGCCGTACATCTTCTCGTCGAAGACCCGGTCCAGGACGAGGGCGCGGGCCTCCGGAAGCTCCAGCGTCTCGCGCAGCAGGTCGCCGAAGAGGTGCACGGCGACGCCTCGGTCGCGCAGGACGTCCGCGAACCCGTCGTGCTCCTGACGGGCCCGGCGGACCCAGAGCACGTCGTCGAAGAGGAGGGCGTCCTTGTTGGACGGAGTGAGCCGCTTCAGCTCCAGATCCGGTCGGTGCAGGATGACGCGGCGCAGCCGCCCGGTCTCGGAATCGACGTGGAATCCCATGGGCCCATCCTGGCCGAGCCGGGCGGCGGACCGCTATCGCACCGCGATCGGAACGATGACGGGCAGGAGGACGCCAGGCAGCCCGCTCACCTGCGAGAACACCAGGTTTCGGTCATCCTGGGACAGACGTTCGGCTTGATCTGCATGGTGCGGGAGGGGCGGGAGAGGAAGCCCCAGAGGCGCGGGACGCCGTGACCGGCGTTCCCGCGCCCCCTGCGGAACGTGGCGCTCCGGAGCCTGGGCCCGGGGGCCCGGTGCTTCTGCGCCTCGGCCCGCGAGCCGTGGTGCGGGTCAGAGCCTCGGGTCGACCGGCTCGGACTCCAGGGCGAGCACGGCGAACACCGCCTCGTGGATGCGCCAGAGCGGCTCCCCGGCGGCGAGCCGGTCGAGCGCCTCCAGGCCGAGCGCGTACTCGCGCAGGGCGAGCGAACGCTTGTGGCCGAGGGAGCGGTTGCGGAGGCGCTCCAGGTTCTCCGGGCGGGTGTACTCCGGCCCGTAGATGATCCGCAGGTACTCGCGGCCGCGCACCTTCACGCCCGGCTGCACGAGCCCGCCCTTCTCGTTGCGCACCAGGGCCCCGAGCGGCTTGACGACCATGCCCTCGCCGCCGGCCGCGGTCAGCTCCAGCCACCAGTCGACGCCGGCCCGCACCGAGTCCTCGTCCACGGTGTCGACGACGAGCCGGCGGGTGACCTGCAGCAGACCCGTCGGGTCGTGCTCGACCAGCCGGTCCAGCCAGGCCAGCTGCTCGTCGTGCGGCCGGTCGGCCAGCGAACGGCCGCGGACGGCGAGCACCTGGAACGGCGCGAAGCGCACGCCGTCCAGTCCCTCGGTGGGCCAGCAGTACCGCCGGTACGCCTCCGTGAACGCGGCCGCGTCGACGGCCCGTTCGCGCTGCCGGTCCGCGAGCGCGCCGGTGTCGACGCCGCGCGCGGCGGCGGCCTCCAGGGCGGCGAGCGCCTCGGGGAGGACCGCTCCGGAGGCGGCGCCGACGGCCGCGTACTGGTTGCGCAGCAGTCCGCCGGCCTTCAGCGACCAGGGCATCAGCTCGCCGTCGAGCAGCAGCCAGTCCGTGTCGTGCTCCTCCCAGAGCCCGGCGGCGGTCACGGCGGCGCGCAGCCGCTCCAGCACCTGTTCGGTCACGGCCGGATCGTCGAAGAACGGGCGCCCCGTGCGGGTGTGGAGGGCACCGCTCGCGCCGCTCGCCCCGAACCGCTCGCGGGCCGCCTCGGCGTCCCTGCAGACCAGGGCCACGGCCCGGGAGCCCATGTGCTTCTCCTCGCACACGACCCGCCCCACGCCGTCCGCGCGGTACTGCGCGAACGCCTCGGCCGGGTGCTCCAGGTAGCCGTCCTCCCGCGAGGTGGCGGTGGGGGCCATGGTCGGCGGCAGGTAGGCGAGCAGCCGGGGGTCGACGGCGAACCGGCTCATGACCTCCAGCGCGGCCGCCGCGTTCTCCTCGCGGACGTTGACGTTGCCCAGGTGCCGGGTCTCGACGATCCGGCGGCCGTGGACGTCGGCCAGGTCCAGCGGCCGGCCCTGGTGCCCACCGGGGGCCTCGACGGCCAGCGGGCGGGCCGGCTCGTACCAGACCTTCTCGGCCGGCACGTCGACGAGCTCCCGCTCCGGCCAGCGCAGCGCGGTCATCTTCCCGCCGAACACCGCTCCGGTGTCCAGGCAGATCGTGTTGTTGATCCAGGTCGTGTTCGGGACGGGGGTGTGGCCGTACACCACGGTGGCGCGGCCGCGGTAGTCCTCGGCCCACGGATAGCGCACCGGCAGCCCGAACTCGTCGGTCTCGCCCGTGGTGTCGCCGTACAGGGCGTGCGAACGGACCCGGCCGGAGGTGCGGCCGTGGTACTTCTCGGGCAGTCCGGCGTGGCAGACCACGAGACGGCCCTCGTCGAGGACGTAGTGGCTGACGAGGCCGTCGATGAACGCGGCGACCTCGGCCCGGAACTCCTCCGGCTCGCGGCCGAGCTGCTCGATGGTCTCGGCGAGGCCGTGGGTCTCCTGGACCTTGCGGCCCTTGAGCCAGCGGCCCAGCTTGTTCTCGTGGTTGCCGGGCACGCAGAGCGCGTCGCCGGCGGCGACCATGGACATCACGCGGCGCAGCACGCCGGGGCTGTCCGGGCCGCGGTCGACGAGGTCGCCGACGAACACGGCCGTGCGGCCCTCGGGGTGGTGTCCGTCCACATAGCCGAGCTTGGTGAGCAGGGTCTCCAGCTCGGAGCGGCAGCCGTGGATGTCGCCGATGATGTCGAACGGGCCGGTGAGGTGGCGCAGGTCGTTGTACCGCTTCTCCAGGACGACCCGGGCGTTCTCCACCTCCTCGACGCTGCGCAGGACGTGCACCTTGCGGAAGCCCTCGCGTTCGAGGCCGCGCAGCGAGCGGTGCAGTTCGCGGCGGTGCCGCTGCACGACCTGCCGGGGCAGGTGGGCGCGGTCGGGCCGCTTGGCGTTGCGCTCGACGCACACGGACTCGGGCAGGTCGAGGACGATCGCGATGGGCAGCACGTCGTGCTCGCGGGCGAGCTGGACGAGCTGCCGGCGGGCCTCCTTCTGCACGCTGGTGGCGTCGACGACGGTGAGCCGGCCGGCGGCGAGGCGCTTCCCGGCGATGTAGTGCAGCACGTCGAAGGCGTCGCGGCTGGCGCTCTGGTCGTTCTCGTCGTCGGCGACGAGACCGCGGCAGAAGTCCGAGGAGATGACCTCGGTGGGCTTGAAGTGCCTGCGCGCGAAGGTCGACTTGCCGGAGCCGCTGGCGCCGACGAGCACGACGAGGGAGAGGTCGGTCACGGGCAGCACGCGGCCGTCCGGGCCGTCAGGACGGCCCGCGCCGCTCGTCGCGGCCGTCGCGGTCGTGTCGCTGGTCGCGGTCGTGTCGCCCGTCTCGGTCGTCTCGGCCGTGGCGATGGTGTCGTCGGCGTCGGTCATGCGGCTCGGTCCTCCTTCTTCGTCTCGTCGTTGTCGGCCGTGTCGCGGGTGAACACGGCCATCTGGGTCGGCGGGCCGACCTCCGGGTCGTCGGGCCCGACGGGCACGTACCGGACGTGGTAGCCGTGCTGTGCGGCGACGCGGTCCGCCCAGGCGCGGAACTCCTCGCGGGTCCACTCGAAGCGGTGGTCGCCGTGCCGGACGTGTCCGGCGGGCAGCGACTCCCAGCGCACGTTGTACTCGACGTTCGGCGTGGTCACGAGCACCGTCCGGGGCCGCGCCGAGCCGAACACCGCGTACTCCAGGGCGGGCAGCCGCGGCAGGTCGACGTGCTCGATCACCTCGCTGAGCACGGCCGCGTCGTAGCCGGTGAGCCGCTTGTCGGTGTACGCGAGCGAGCCCTGGAGCAGCCTGACGCGCCCGGCCTGCCGCTCGCCCATGCGCTCCAGGCGGAGCCTGCGGGCGGCGACGGTCAGCGCCCGGGCGGACACGTCCAGGCCGACGATCTCCGTGAACCGGACGTCCTTGAGCAGCGCCTGCACCAACTGGCCCTGCCCGCAACCGAGATCGAGCACCCGGCTCGCCTCCGCCGCCCGCAGCTCCGCGAGGATCGCCTCCCGGCGCTGCTCGGCCAGCGGCACCGGCTTCTCCTCCGTGTCGACGGTCTCGTCCACGGCGTTGTCGACGTCCTCGACGTCGAGGCCGTCGGCCTCGGCGAGCCGGACCAGCTCCAGCCGTTCCATCGCCTGCCGGGTCAGGCCCCAGCGCCGCGACAGGTAGCGGCTGGTGATCAGCTGCTGCTCGGGGTGGCCGGCGAGCCAGCCGTCCCCGGCGCGCAGCAGCTTGTCGACCTCGTCGGGGGCGACCCAGTAGTGCTTGGCGTCGTCCAGGACCGGCAGCAGCACGTACAGCTGGCGCAGCGCCTCGGAGAGCCGCAGCTCCCCTTCGAGGACGAGCCGCACGTACCGGGAGTCGCCCCACTCGGGGAACTCCGTGTCCAGCGGCACCGGTTCGGCCCTGACCGTGCTCCAGCCCAGCGGCCCGAACAGCCGCCGCACCAGCGCGGCCCCGCCGCGGGCCGGCAGCGCCGGCACCTCGATCCGCAGCGGCAGCGGCGCCGCGGCCCGCTCGGGCCGCTGCTCGCACGTCCCGCGCATCGCGGTCTTGAAGACCGAGCCGAGCGCGACCGCCAGCAGCGACGACGCGGCGTAGGGCCGGTCGTTCACGTACTGCGCGAGCGCCGCGTCGGGGGCGCCGCCCCGGCCCTTGCCGCGGCCCGCGCGGACCAGGGCCACCGGGTCGACCTCCAGGAGCAGCGCGGCCGTGCACCGCTCCTCGCTCGCCTCGGGGTACAGCACATGCGCCGCGCCGTGCGCGGTGGAGAACCGCTGGGCCTTGTCGGGATGCTTGTGCAGCAGGAAGCCGAGGTCGGTCGCGGGTCGCTGGGAAGTACCGGTGGTACTGATCGTCAGGAACACACGACCGAGTATCGTCCTCCTTCCCTAAGGCGACCAGGGGTTTTCCACCGCGGCGGACACCACGTCGGCCAGAGCTGCGACCCGGTCCGGGCCGACCCGGCAGCAGCCGCCGATCAGCCGCGCCCCCGCCGCCGCCCACTGCCGCGCCGCGCCGGGGTCGAAGGTCCCCGCGCCCCGCCACTCACGCTCCCTCGCGTCCCACACCTCCCCGCTGTTCGGATAGACCACGACCGGCTTCCCGGTCGTCTCCGCGGCGAGCGCCGCGGCCGGCCCGACCTCCTCCGGCTCGCAGCAGTTCACCCCCACCGCGATCACCTGCTCCTGTCCCGCGGCGAGCGCGAACGCCTCCGCGAGGTCCTGCCCGGCGCGCGTGCGCCCACCGGCGACCGTGTACGTCAGCCACACCGGCACCCCGCACCCGGCCGCGGCCCGCAGCAGCGCCTCGGCCTCGTCGGCGTCCGGCACCGTCTCCAGCGCCAGCACGTCCGGCCCGGCGGCCGCCAGCGCCTCGATCCGCGGCCGGTGGAACCGCTCCAGCTCCCGCACGCTCAGCCCGTACCCGCCGCGGTACTCGCTGCCGTCGGCGAGCATCGCCCCGTACGGGCCGACCGAGCCGGCCACCCACACCTCCCGGGCGGCCCGGTCGCCGGCCGCCCGGGCCAGCTCCACGCTCCGCGCGAGCAGTCCCTCGGCCTCCGCCCGGCCGATCCCCCGGTGCGCGAAGCCCTCGAAGGTGGCCTGGTAGCTGGAGGTGATCAGGACCCGCGCGCCCGCCCGCACATAGGCGGTGTGCGCGGCCTCGATCTGCTCCGGGCCGTCGGCGAGCAGCCGGGCGGACCACAGCGCGTCGGACAGGTCGCAGCCCTGCGCCTCCAACTGGTTGGAGAGCCCGCCGTCGAGGACGAGGACCTCCTGGTCGAGCGCCTCGGCCAGGGCCCGTTCGGGACGCACCGGCTCAGCCCAGCTGCGACTGGACCTGGGCCGAGATCAGCTCCAAGTGGTCCAGGTCCGACAGGTCCAGGACCTGGAGGTAGATCCGGGACGAGCCGATCGCGCCGTACCGGCCGATCTTGTCGACGACCTCGGCGGGCGTGCCCGCGAGCCCGTTGGCCTTGAGCTCCTCCACCTCGCGGCCGATCGCCGCGGCCCGGCGGGCGACCTCCGCGTCGTCCTTGCCGACGCAGACCACGAGGGCGTTGGAGTACACCAGCTCGTCGGCGGAGCGGCCCGCGGCCTGCGCCGCCGCCCGCACGCGGCCGAACTGCCGCTCGCTGTCCTCGATCGAGGCGAAGGGGATGTTGAACTCGTCGGCGTACCGCGCGGCGAGCCGCGGGGTGCGGCTGGCGCCGTGGCCGCCGATGAGCACCGGGACCTTCTTCTGCGCCGGCTTGGGCAGCGCCGGCGAGTCCGTGAGCTGGTAGTACTCGCCCTCGTAGGAGAACTTCTTGCCGATCGCGGTCTCCCACAGGCCGGTGACGATCGCCAGCTGCTCCTCGAGCCGGCCGAACTTCTCCTTGGGGAACGGGATGCCGTACGCCTTGTGCTCCTCCTCGAACCAGCCCGCGCCGAGGCCCAGTTCGACCCGGCCGCCGGACATCTGGTCCACCTGCGCGACCTGGATGGCCAGGACGCCGGGGAGCCGGAAGGTGCCGGCGGTCATCAGCGTGCCGAGACGGATCCGCCGGGTCTCCCGGGCCAGGCCGGCCAGGGTGATCCAGGCGTCGGTCGGGCCGGGCAGCCCGTCCGAGGAACCCATGCTCAGATAGTGGTCGGAGCGGAAGAAGGCGTCGAAGCCGAGGTCCTCCGTGGCCTTGGCGACGGTGAGAAGGGTGTCGTAGTCGGCGCCCTGCTGGGGCTCGGTGAAGATGCGAAGATCCATGCCTCCATCCTGCACGCGTCGGCGACGGGGTGCCCCTCGCGTCGGCGCGTGCGCGTCAACCTCTCCGTCAGCGGTCGGCCCGCCACGGCACGGTCGGGTGAATAACCGACCACCTGGCGGGCCGCGTCCCGCCCGGCCAGTGACCCTCCGCAGTCGCCCGTCGTTGGCTCGGGCGGAGCCGGACCGCCCGGCCCGCGCGCCGGCGGCCCCTGTCGGCGCGTCGTACGTTCCTGTGGTCTTCCCGCTGGTGGGAGGGCCTGCGCCGAGGAGGCAGCCATGTCCCAGGAAGCCGCGCCCGACCGGGCGACGCCCGAGCACCCGGTGCAGCAGACCGTGCAACAGACCCCGAGCCGGACCGCGCAGCCGTCCGTGCCCGAGCAGAAGAGCGGCGGCGCCCCCAAGGGCCTGCTGCAGCAGATGGAGGAGCTGATGGCGGCGCTCAGCGCCGACCTGAACCGGCTCGACGCCGAACTGCAGTCCTCCGCCGAGCGCGCCCCGTCGCCCGCCGGCCCGGCCGCCTCCGAGCCGCACCGGACTACGGCCGCCGACGACGCCCCGTGACGGTCCCGGCCGTGCGGCCCGCCGCGCGAGCGGCGTCCGCACGGTCATGACGGTCCTGCCGGCGAGTCCGCCGGGTCGGCGCGGCCCCGTGCCGCATCGGGCGGCCTGCCGCGCTCGCGCACGGCGAGCCGGCGCAGCATGCCGCGCACCCGGTCGTTGGACTCGTCGGCGGCGTCGATGGCCTCGATGCACTGCCAGTAGAGCCCTTCCTCGTCGGTGTCGCAGGCGACGCCGACGAGGGCGATGCCGACCTCGCCCAGGAGTGCGCTCAGCGCGTTCAACGCCGTGCGCACCTCGGCCACTTCGGTCAGCCGGTCGGCGCGCGGCACGACCGCGCGCAGCCCGGCGTGGTCCAGGACGGCCCTTCCGCCGCCGATCTCGCTCAGCGCCCGTGCCTCGCCGCGCAGCTCCAGCGGTCCCAGGACCGCGAGCCGGCTGCCGATCGCCTGGGCGAGGGCCTGGGCCTGCCACGCCTCCGCCACGATGTCCAGGGCCGTACGGCTCTGCGCCAGCGCATGCCGTACCGCCGCGATCAGTCGCTCCGCTTCCATGTACGCCGCCCCCGTTCGTACGACTTACTGCCCACTGAGTCCACTACCCAGCGTGAGGGCGTACGAGCACAAAAGCCAGAGGAATTCGGAAATCTGTGGACAGGAAGCCGAATTGACGAAACCGGCTCACTCCGAAGAGTGACCGTCCTCCCCTGTGAGCGGCCGTGCGCCCCCTCCGGGACGCCGTCCGGCGGGGAAACGGACCTCGTTCCGGTCGATCTTCGCCGCCAGCGCGGCCAGCACGTCGACGCCCAGCACCTCGCAGAACTGCAGCAGATACGCGAGGACGTCGGCCACCTCGTCCTCGACGCGGTGCGCCGACTCCGGGTCGTCCATCACCCGCGCCGCCTGCTCCGGCGTCAGCCACTGGAAGATCTCCAGCAGTTCGGCCGCCTCCACGCTCAGCGCCGCCGCCAGGTTCTTCGGCGTGTGGTACGGCTGCCAGCCGCGCGCCTCCGCGAACTCGGCCAGCCTCCGCTGCAGTCCCGCCACATCCCGTTCCGTCACGCCTCCAGGTCTACCACCGCCACGCCCGGCAGTTTCCGCGCCCGGCCCGCCGTCGCCGCGCTGGCCGTCCCCACCAGCCGCAGGTGGCCCCCGGCGCAGATCTCGGCGGCCAGCGCGAGCAGTCCGTCCGTCTGTCGCGGGTCCAGCCCGCGGTCGAAGCCGTCCGCGAGCACGGTCAGGCTCTGCAGCGCGTCCGGCACCTCCGCGATCTGGTCCACCGCCAGCACACCGGGCCCCGTCAACAGGACCAACGCGAGAGCGAGGTAACGGAGTTCCCCCTCCCCCAGCCGTTCCAGCGGGGTGCCCGGGCCTCCGTCCGCGTGCCGCGCGAGCACCGCCCGCACCCGCCCGCCGGCCAGCTCCTCCACGTCCAGCCCCGTCACCGGCCCGGCGCAGCCGCCGCGCGCGACAGCGGCGAGCCGCGCGTGCCGCCGCCGGCAGCCGGTGCTGGTCCGGTGCAGCACCTCCGCCAGGTTGTCGCAGCCGCGCCGCAGCCGGCCCTCGCCGCGCGGCGCGGGGACGCGCATCCGCTGCGGCTGCGGATCGCAGGCGAAGACCGAGCGGAGCCCCACGACGACCTGTTCGGCGGCGGCGAGGACCTGCCGCTGCCCCTCCGTCTTGCCGGCGACCCGCAGCGGCAGCAGGGCGGTGCCGAGGACGTCGTCCGGGAACGGGGCGCGGGTCACGGGCACGGCGCCGGCCGTGTGCCACTGCGCCTGCACGCTGCTGCGGCCCGGATCCCGCAGCGCCGTGGTCAGCAGCACCCGGTCGTCCAGGGTCAACCGCTCGCCGACGATCCGGAGTTCGGGCTCGGCCTGCACGGCGAGGTCGAGCCGTACCGGCCCGGCCGGGCCGTCGACGGTGCAGCCGACGCGGAAGCCGCGCCGCCCCTGCGCGTCCGGCTCGGCGCCCTCGGGAACGCAGCCGGCGGGGTCCGGGAAGACCTCCCCGAGCGCGTCGCCCGCGCCGAGCCGGGCCAGCGCCTCGTACGCCTGGAGCACGCTGGACTTTCCGCTTCCGCTCGCCCCGGTGAACAGCGTCACCGGGGCGAGCGGGAAGGCGGCCGAGCGGTGCGCCTTGAAGGCGGACAGCCGGACTTCCGTGACGGTGGGCCGGGAGGGACCAGAGGCCCCCGGGGGACCCGAAGCCCTGGAGAGACCCGAGGCCCCGGAGGGACCCGAGGCCCTGGAGAGACCCGAGGAACGCGGGACCCCGGAGGGGCCTGAGGAAAGAGAGGAACCCGAGGCAAGTGAGGTTCCGGAGGAACGTGGGGAGTGGGAGGCGTCCATGGACACGGACGGTAGGGCGGGCACCGCACGACGAACCGTTCCACCGTGGCGACCTTCCACCGTACGAGGGACCCCGCCCTCACCGGCGAGCCACCACCCCGCGTCCCGCCCTCACCGGCGAGCCGCCACCCCGCGTCCGACGGTCCCTACGCCTCCGCCGCCTCCACGGCCCCCTCCACCTCGGTGCCGGCCGGGGCGAGCAGGAAGACGTTGCGGTCGACCCGGTGCATGCCGCTGCCCAGACCGAAGACCACGCCGCTGCTGAAGTCGAGGATGCGCTTGGCGACGTCCGGGTCCGCGCTCGTCAGGTCGAGCAGCACGGGGATCTGCGCGATGAGGTACTCCGCGACCTCGCGGGCGTCGGCGAAGACCTGGACGCGCAGCACCACCATGCGGCGCTGCTCGGCGGACTCGTACCGGTCGTGGATCGCCTCGTGGTCGACCCTGGACGGCCATTCGTCGCGTCCGCGCAGCGGCAGGACCTGGGCGAGGCCCTCCCACTGCTCGTCGGTGACGTCGTACCTCTCGTACCTACTCATGCGCCCATCCTCGCGCCCCTCACCCGTTCGGCCCAACAGCGACACGACCCGGCCCGCCGCGGAAGCTTGATCATCGGGCCTGAGCGCCTGGGCGGCGGGCACCGCCACGGTCACCGGCGGTGAACTATCTTGGGCGGAAGCGTGACACAAAGGGAGGCACCCCGTGCCATCAGATCAGCAGGCGCGTGCCCAGGCCGCCGCGATCACTCCGGGCAGACGTGACGGCGGCCGGCCGCCGTCGGCCGGCCCGGAGTCGTCCCCCGCGGACCGGGTCCGTGCCCTGTTCGGCGGCCACCGGCTGTCGCCGGGGCAGCGGCGCATCGCGCAGTACATGACGGACCACCTCACCGAGGCCGCGTTCCTGTCGATCACCGACCTCGCGGAGCGGGTCGGGGTGAGCCAGCCGTCGGTGACGCGCTTCGCGACCTCGCTCGGCTTCAGCGGCTTCCCGGCGCTGCGCGAGGCGCTGCAGCCGATCGCGCTGAGCGCGGCGGCCCGCGTCAAGGACGCGGCCGATCTGCGCGCCGACCGCGGCAACGAGCTGCAGGCAGCGGTGGACGCGGAGATCGACAACCTGGAGTCGCTGCGCCGGGTCCTCGCCGACACCGACCAGGTGCTCGACATCGGCCGGGAGCTGGCCCGCTCGATGCCGCTGACGGTGCTGGGCCTGCGGATCTCGGTGTCGCTCGCGGAGTACTTCGCGTACGCGGCCCGGCGGATCCACCCCGACGTACGCGTGGTGACGCGTGGCGGCAGCGTCTCGTACGACGCGCTGCTGCAGTCCCGCGAGGCGGGCGGCAGCTGGGTGCTGGCGTTCGCGATGCCCCGGCACGCGCAGGAGACGCTGGCGGCGCTGCGGGCGGCGCGGCGGATCGGGCTGCGGATCGCGCTGATCACGGATCTGGCGCTGGGTCCGCTGGTGGACGAGGCCGACGCGGTCTTCACGGCGGGCACGGGCTCGCGGCTGGTGTTCGACTCGTACGCGGCGCCGCAACTGGTCGCGGCCTCCCTGCTGCAGGCGATGGCGGACGCGGATCCGGAACGGACGCAGCGGCGGCTCGAGGGCTATGAGCAGGCCGCGGAGCAGCACAGCTTCTTCCTCGACGACTGAGGGCCGGAACCGGCGGGAACGCGGGGTTCACGGCCCATATTCAGGCCATCGAAGGGAATGAAATTTTTCATACCCTTGCCTTACTCAACAGTATATATATTTACTGTCCTGGACACCGGGCCTCTACCGACCCCCCTCCTCATCCGTCGGGCCCCCGGTGCCCTTTCCGCGGCGGTTCCGGTCAACCCCTGGGCCGGGACCGCCGCGCCCCTCCCTCTCGTACCCCGTCGGAACGGACAACGATGTCCCCGAGTTATTCCACCGTCGGTGCCGACTGGCCCCCGGAGGTCAGGCCCCCCGGCCACCGCGACTGGGAACGCACGGCCACCCGCTGGCTGCGCGAACTCCTGCCGGCCCGCTACGCCGGCTACTCCCCGCTCACCCGTCACCCGGTCCTGCTCGCGCGGCACGCGCAGCTCCAGATCCAGCAGGAGATCAGGACGGTTCGGGTGGCTCTGCAGACCTCGCGGGCGGAACTGCCCGCGCTCGGCGTCCCCGACCCCGTGATCGAGAACGCGATCCAGATGTACGCCGTCGAGCTGGACCATCTCGGACGGCTGGCGCGCGACGTCCGCCTCGTGACGGAGGCGCTGCGCGCGGGCGGCGCGGCCCGGGACGGCGGGCCGGCGCGTGTCGCGGTCAGGCCGCGAGCGACAGTTCCTGACGCAGCACGATCGCGTTGAGCCGGAGCGCGAACGGCACCACGTCCGCCGGCTGCAGCGCCTCGGCCCGCGCCCGGTCCACGCCGAGCGTCACGTCGATGCAGAACGCGATGGCGTACAGGTGCCGGCCTGTCTCGGCGTCCTGCAGGGCGAAGAACAGGTCACGGTAGTAACTGGTGCGGTCGGGGCCCTCGTCGTAGTACGAGAGCCCCGGCGCGCCCTCCTGGGCGGCGAGCCCGGTGAACGCGCGGACGAGCTCCTGCTCGACGGTGCCCCAGAAGCCCGCCTCGGCGAACTCGGCGGGCAGCGCCTGCCGCACGGCCTCCTTCAGGGACATCACCATCACCATGACGGGGGCGTGCTCCTGGAGTCCCCAGCCGCGGACCATCCGCACGATCTCGCTGTCGGGGACGGCGGCGGCCGCCGCGTGGATGTGCTCGAAGTCGAAGTCCACGGTGGCCGGGGCGATGGCCTCCTGGAACAACCGGTCGACGGCGCGGGCCTGTTCGAGGTGCTCCTCGCCCACCTCGATGACGGTCCTGAAACTCGCGGCCATGCGTCCTCCTGCGGGTACGGCTGCGGTGCAGCGGTGATCGGGAGCGGTCAGTATGCCGATCACCCGCGCCGCCCGGCACCGCCGTCCCGCGCTACGGACGGGTCGCCCGGCCGGACGACGCCCGGCCCTTCCCGGCGACGCCGCCCCTTCCCCACGTCCCGACGCGCCGTCAGCCTCGGTCGGGCGCGTGCAGGGTCGCCTCGCCCGTGACCGTGATGCCGACGCGGTCGCCGGGGCGGGCCGGAACGGGGCCCGGGGCGCGTACCGTCAGCGGCTCGTCGAGCCCGTCGACCGCTACGGCCAGGAGGGCGTCGTGGCCGAGGAAGCGGACGTCGGTGACGGTGCCCTCGGCCTGGGCGGTGTCCGCGTCGGTGATCCGCAGCTGTTCGGGGCGGAGCAGGACGGTACCGGCCTTGAGGCCGGCGGGCGCCGGGCCGAGCGGGAGGGTGCCGAGGGCGGTGCGGACGGCGTCCCGTTCGGCCTCGCCGGGCAGGAAGACGGCGTCGCCGACGAAGGAGGCCACCCACGGGTCGGCCGGCCGCCGGTACAACTCCTCCGGGGCGGCGCACTGGGCGACCCGGCCCTCGCGGAGCACGGCGACCAGGTCGGCCGTGGACAGCGCCTCCTGCTGGTCGTGGGTGACGAGCACGGCGGTCGCGCCGGTGGCCCGCAGCACCGCGCGGACGTCGGCCCGCACGGTTTCGCGCAGGCCGGTGTCCAGGGCGCTGAACGGCTCGTCGAGCAGCACGAGCTGGGGTTCGGGAGCGAGCGCGCGGGCCAGCGAGACCCGCTGCTGCTGGCCGCCGGACAGCTCGTGCGGCATGCGGTCGCCGTAGCCGGCGAGCCCGACCAGCTCCAGGAGCTCGGCGACCCGCGCCCGCTTCGCGGCGCGATCCGCCCCCCGGAGCCCGAAGGCGATGTTGCGGGCCACGCTCAGGTGCGGGAAGAGCGCGCCCTCCTGGGGCACGATGCCGATCCGCCGCCGCTCGGGCGGCAGATGGACGCCGGGGCCGCCGAGGAGCCGCCCGGCGACGGTGACGGTGCCCGCGTCGGCGCGCAGGAAGCCCGCGACGACCCGCAGCAGCGTGGTCTTGCCGCAGCCGGAGGGCCCGAGGACCGCGGCGAGGGCACCGCCCGGCACGGTGAGGTCGAGACCGTCGAGGACCGGCGCGCCGGGCCCGTACGCCTTGACCGCGCCGGCCACCTGGAGGTCGCCGGCCGCCTGGAGGTCGTTCATGAGCGGTGCCTTCCGAGGAGGTAGGAGGGGACGGCGGCCAGCAGGATCAGCGCGGCGGCGTACGGGGCCGCGGCGGCGAACGAGCCGCTGCCGGTCTCCGTCCACAGCCGGGTGGCCAGGGTGTCCATGCCGGTGGGGCGCAGGAGCAGGGTGGCCGGGAGTTCCTTCATGCAGACGACGAAGGTCAGGGCCGCGCCGGCCGCGATGCCGGGGGCCGCGAGCGGCACGGTGACCTCGCGCAGCACGCCGAACGGCGTGCGGCCGAGCGAGCGGGCGACGTCGTCGAGGACGGGCGGCGCCTGGAGCACGGCGGCCCGGGTGGCGGCGACCGCGACGGGCAGGAAGAGCACCGCGTACGCGCAGATCAGCAGCGGCGTCTCCTGGTACAGCGGGCGCGCGTAGCGCACGGCGAAGAAGACCATGGCGAGCGCGACGGTGATGCCGGGCACGGCGTGGCCCGCGTACGCGGCCTGTTCGAGCAGGTGGGCGAGCCGGCCGCGGGAGCGGGCGGCGATCACGCCGACGGGCAGCGCCAGCGCCGTGGTGAGCGCCGCGCCGCCGGCGGCGACGCCGAGGGTGGCGAGCGCGGTGGAGGTGAGTCCGGCCGGGTCCCAGGTGGCGGAGGTGCCGACGGTGAGCCAGTAGCCGAGGACGGCGAGCGGGAAGCCGACGGCGGCGGCGACGAGGCCGCCGCACCAGGCGAGGGCCGCCGGCCGCCACCGGCCGAGGGCCGCGGGAACGGCGCGGCGCGCGGTGCCGGTCCCGGTACGGGCGTAGTCGGCGCGGCCGCGGGAGCGCGTTTCGGCGTACACGAGCGCGACGGTCATGACGACGAGCACGGCGCCGAGCGCGGCGGCCGGGGTGCGGTCGAAACTGGCCCGGTACGAGGTGTAGATGCCGAGGGTGAAGGTGTCGTACCGCATGAGCGAGACGGCGCCGAAGTCGGAGAGCACGTACAGCGCGACGAGCAGTCCGCCGCCGGCCGCGGCGGGCCGCAGCTGCGGCAGGGTGACGCGCAGGAAGGTGCGCAGGGGGCCGTGTCCGAGGGACCGGGCGACCTCCTCGTGCCCGGGGTCGGTGCCGCGCAGCGCGGCGGCGACCGGCAGGTACACGTACGGGAAGCTGGCCAGGGTCAGCGCGAGCGCGGAGCCGGTGTAGCCGGCCAGGGAGGGCGCGGCGGACAGCCAGGCGAAGGCGGTGACGTAACTGGGCACCGCCAGCGGCAGGGTGACGAGCACGGACCAGGCGCGGGCGCCGGGCAGGGCGGTGCGGACGGTGAGCCAGGCCAGCGAGACGCCGATGACCAGGCAGGCGGCGACGACGGTCACGGTCAGGGCCAGGCTGCGCAGCAGCAGTTCGCCGGTGCGGGCGTCGGCGACGACGTCCCAGGCGTAGGCGGGGCCGCGTTCGAGCGCGCGCACCGCGAGGTAGCCCAGCGGCAGCACCGCGAGGAGGGCCGCGGCCGTGGCGGGGACGATCAGGATCCACCCGGGGCGGCCTCCGGCGCGCCGCCGCCCGGCGGGCGCGGGGGCGCTCGCCGGGCGGGGGTCGCGACGGGCCGGGGCGGAGCGCTCCGGTGAAGTCACGTCAGACCAGTCCGACTTCCTGGAGCATGGCCAGGGTCTGCTTGAGGGAGTCCAGCTTGCCGAGGTCGATCTTCGGCGGCTGCAGGCTCTCCAGCGGCGGGACGCCCTCGGCGCTCTTCACGCCGGCGGCCAGCGGGTACTCCTTGGTCTCCTGGGCGAAGTACTCCTGCGCCTCGGCGGAGAGGAAGTAGTCGGCGGCCTTCTGGGCGAAGGCGGCCTGCTTCGTGTCCGCGCCCTTGAGGATGCCGACGCCGGCGACGTTGACGAGGCCGCCCGGGTCGCCCTTGGGAAGGTAGTGGATCTTGGCGGTGAGCTTGCCGGCGCCCTTCTCGGCGGCCTGCTCGTACCAGTAGTAGTGGTTGACCAGGCCGAGCGCGACCTCGCCCTTGTCGACCGCTTCGAGGACCTTGAGGTTGTTCTCGTACTTCTTGGGCGCGTTGGCCTTCAGGCCCTTGAGCCAGGTGCGGGCGGCGTCGTCGCCCTCCAGGACGCGCATGCCGGTGACGAAGGCCTGGAAGGAGGCGTTGGTCGGGACGAAGCCGATCTTGCCCTTCCACTCCGGCTTCACCAGCTCGTGGACGCTGTCCGGCGGGGTCGGGACCTGGCCCGGGTGGTAGGCGAGCACGCGGACCCGGCCGCTGACGCCGACCCAGTCGCCGGCCGCGCTGCGGTGGGCGGCGGCGACCTTGTCGAGGGTGGTCTGCGGGAGCTTGGCGAGGCGCTGTTCGGTGGAGAGCGCGCCGAGGGCGCCGGCGTCCTGGGAGAGGAAGAGTCCCGCCTCGGTCTTGTCGCCCTCTTCGAGGAGCTGGGCGGAGAGCTCGGCGCTGTCGCCGTAGCGGACCTCGACGTTCGCGCCGAGGTGCTTCTCCAGCTTCTCGATCAGCGGCTTCACGAGGTTCTCGTTGCGGCCGGAGTAGATGACCAGGTCGGCCGGTTCGTCGCTGCCGCAGGCCGCGAGCGCCGGACCGAGGAGGACGGCCGCGGCGAGCGCGGTGAGGGTGCGGACCAGGGGGCGGCGCATGGGACGGGGGTGCCTTCCTGAGGAACCAACAGATACGGGCATTAATAAGGTAAAGCTAACCTAAGGTCAAGTCATCCGGCATAACGAACGCGTCGCGAACAGGCATCCGGAATGGACTCCCCCTCTTCTCGATCAGGTTAGCCTTACCTACGATGCGCGCGTGACGCTGCTCCCCTCGCCGCCCGCCCGCGGCAGTCTGCTCCCGCTCGCCGCCGGCCTCGCGCTGCACGGCGACCGCACCGCCGTGCTCACCGCCGGCGGCTCCCTGACGTACCGGGAGCTGGCCGCACGCGTCGCCCGGACGGCGGAACGGCTCGGCGCCGGCCGCCGCCTCGTGCTGCTGCCCGGCGCCAACGACGTGGAAGCGCTCGTCGTCCATCTGGCCGCCCTCGCCTCGGGGCACCCGGTGCTGCTCGTGCCCGGCGACCACCCCGAGGCCGTCGCCGCGCTCACCGAGGCGTACGACCCGGACGTCGTCGTCCGCCCCGGGCCGGGCGAGTGGCGGGTCGAGGAGCGCCGGGCCGGCTCCGCGCACAGCTTCCACCCGGACCTCGCGCTGCTGCTCAGCACCTCGGGCTCCACCGGCTCCCCCAAGCTGGTCCGGCTCTCGTACGACAACCTCCAGGCGAACGCCGAGTCCATCGCCGCGTACCTGGGCATCCGGGAGTCCGACCGGGCCGCGACGACCCTGCCGATGCACTACTGCTACGGCCTGTCGGTGCTGCACAGCCACCTGCTGCGCGGCGCGGGCCTGGTCCTGACGGGCCTGTCCGTCGCGGACGCCTGCTTCTGGGAGCTGTTCCGCTCCGCCGGCGGCACCTCCCTCGCGGGCGTCCCGTACACCTTCGACCTGCTCGACCGGGTCGGCTTCGCCGACATGGACCTGCCGCGGCTGCGGTACGTCACCCAGGCCGGCGGCCGGCTCGCGCCCGAACGCGTCGTCCGCTACGCCGAGCTGGGGCAGCGGCGCGGCTGGGACCTGTACGTGATGTACGGGCAGACCGAGGCGACCGCCCGGATGGCGTACCTGCCGCCCGAGCGGGCCACCACCCACCCCGGCGCGATCGGGATCCCGGTCCCCGGCGGCTCGTTCACCCTCGAACCGCTGCCCGGCGAGGACACCGCCCCCGGCGTCGGCGAGCTCGTCTACTCCGGCCCGAACGTCATGCTCGGCTACGCCCGCACCCCCGACGACCTCGCGCTCGGCCGCACCGTCGACGTGCTGCGCACCGGGGACCTGGCCCGGCGCACCGAGGACGGGCTGTACGAGATCGTGGGCCGGCGCTCCCGCTTCCTGAAGATCCTCGGCCTGCGGATCGACCCGCAGCAGGTGGAGTCCATGCTCGAACGGCACGGGGTGCGGGCGCTGTGCGCCGGCGACGACGAACGGCTCGTCGTCGCGGCGGTCCGCCGGCCCGGCTGGGACGTACGGCGGATCCGGCGGCGGATCACGGAGGAGTGCGGGCTGCCGGCCCGGGCGGTCGACGTGCACCTGGCCGACGAACTGCCCCGGCTGGGCAACGGCAAGCCGGACTACACGGCGGTACGGGCGCTGGCCGGGCGCGAGCAGGCGCCCGCCACGGACGGCGGCGGCGCTTCCGGCTCCGGGGGCGCGCCGGACTCCGGCGGCGCCTCGGCCGAGGACCTGTGCGCCCTGTACGCCCGGATCCTGGACCGCACCGACGTCACCCCGGACAGCTCGTTCGTGGGCCTGGGCGGGGACTCCCTGTCGTACGTGGAGATGTCGGTGCAGCTGGAGGAGCGCCTCGGCCACCTTCCGCCCGGCTGGCACACCGCCCCGATCCGCGACCTGCGGCGCTCCGCCCGCCGCCGGCGTGCCATGGAGACGAGCGTGGCGCTGCGCGCCGTCGCCATCGTCTGCGTCGTCGGCACCCACATCCGGCTCTTCGAGATCCGCGGCGGCGCCCATCTGCTGCTCGCCGTCGCCGGGTTCAACTTCGCCCGCTTCCTGCTCACCTCCGACGAACGCCGCGACCGGATGCGGCGCACCGGACGCGGGATCGCACGCATCGCGCTGCCGTGCATGGCGTGGACCGCCTTCGCGCTCCTGGTGAGCGACGACTACGACCTGAGCAACCTGCTGCTCGTCCACAACCTGCTCTTCCCGCAGGCCATGGGGTCGGGCATCCATCTGTGGTTCGTCGAAGCGCTGGTCTACATCCTGCTGACGATGCTGCTGCTCCTCGCGGTCCCGGCCGTCGACCGGGCGGAGCGCCGCTTCCCGTACGGGCTTCCGCTCCTGCTCGCCGGCCTCGGACTGCTCACCCGCTACGAACTGGCCGGGCTGCCGGACCGGACCCGGATCACCGACGCGGTCACCGTCTTCTGGCTGTTCGCCCTCGGCTGGGCGGCGGCCCGGACCCGCACCGTGTGGCAGCGGCTGCTGGTCACGGTCGCCGGACTCGCGACCGTGCCCGGTTTCTTCCCCGGCGAGCCGCGCCGCGAGGCGTTCGTGATGGCCGGGTTCGCGCTCCTGGTCTGGTTCCCCACGCTGCCGAGCAGCCGCCCGCTCAACCGGCTCGGGGGCCTGCTGGCGGGCAGCTCGCTGGCGATCTACCTGACCCACTGGCAGGTGTACCCGCTCTTCGACCAGATCTCCGAACCGCTGGCCCTGGCGGCGTCGCTGGTCTTCGGCGTGGCGTACGCGTGGGCCGTGGCGGCCCTGATCCGGTACGTCCCGGAGCGGTTCCCGCGGGCCGCGGCGGCCGTCAGACGCGTGCCAGGGTCGCTGCTCCGAAGGAGACGTCGAAGCGGTCGCACCAGATGCTGACGCTGCGGAAGGCGGACCAGTCGAGGTCGGCGGGCAGCGGGTAGTTCTGGTCGCCCTTGTTGCCCTTGAGCGCCGCGACGTTCGCGTAGGCGCCGTCGTCGAAGACGCGCCAGCCGGCCGTGCCCTCCTTGACCGGGGCGTCGCTCAGCCAGACGCGCAGATCCGGGCCGTTGCTGGTGTCGAGGCCCTCCAGGCGCAGGGTGTGGCTGCCGTCGGCGAGGCGGACGACCTTGGCGGTGCCCTGGGTCCGGTGCTCGTGGCTGATGAAGGTGCCCTGGGCGACGGTGACGGGACCGGCGGGCGGGGTGGCGGCGGGCGGGGTGGTGCCCGTGCCGGAGGGCGGGGCGCTCGGGGCCGGCGAGGCGCTCGGCGCCGGCAGGGACTCGTTCACGGTCTCGTCGACCCACAGCGCCCAGGGCTTGAACCACACCAGCCCCGCGGCCACGACCACCGCCGCCGCCACGGCGACGACACCCCACCACTTCTTCGCCACGCGCCCCACGGCGCACCTCCTCACGACCGCTGCCTTCTCCTGAGCCATCCAACGCGGGGCGGGGGCGGACGGGAAGGGGGGACGGGATGACGGAAGTCTTACGGCGCGCCCGGCCCATGACATGCTGCGGCGGTGCGATTGAGCGATGGAACGAACAGCGTCGACCTCCGCCCGCTGCGCTACCAGTTCCCCGTGGTCTGCGGGAACCCCTGGGACGACAACTGGCTGATCATCGGCGGTTCGGTCACGACGCCCGAGGGCCGGTGGTCCTTCGCCGACCCCTGCCTGCTGACCGACGAGGCGCGTACCGTGGCCGCCTGGCTGCGGGGGGCGGCGGCGGGGACCGTTCCCGTCACGGGCCCTGACGACGGTTCTTGGTGGCCGGACGACCTGTTCGTCGAGCCCGTCCTCGGGTTCGGCGTCGCCGCCCGGGACGAGGAGGCGGTCGTGATCCGGGTCCACCTGTCCCTGGAGGCGGCACCGCCGTGGCAGCGGGGCGACGCCAAGCCGGGCCTCTACCAGTACTGGGTGGGGATACGGCTCGGCACGGCCGCGCTGCTCCGCGCCGCCGAGGAGTGGGAACGGTCCCTGGAGCCCTTCCCGAGCCGCTCCTGACCCGGCTCTCCTCAGCCGGAGGCGGCCGGCAGGGTGAGTTCGAAGCGGCAGCCGCCGGGGACGTTGCGGACCTCCGCGCGGCCCGCGTGGGCCTCCACGATGCCGCGGACGATGGCCAGGCCGAGGCCCGCGCCGGCCGGGGGCGTACGGGCCTCGCTCCCGCGCCAGCCGGTGTCGAAGACGCGCGGCAGGTCCTCCTGGGGGATGCCGCCGCAGCCGTCGGTGACGGACAGGACGACCGTGCCGGCGCGGCGTGCGGCGGCGACGGCGACCGTGCCGTCGGCCGGGGTGTGCCGGATCGCGTTGACGAGGAGGTTGGCGAGGACCCGCGTCATCTCCCTGCCGTCCACCTCCACCGGCACCGCCTCGACCTCCTCCCCCACCAGCCGCACGCCGTGCTCGCGGGCCAGCGGATCGGCGCCGCTCAGGGCGTCGCCGACCAGGTCGTACACCGAGACCCGGGCGGGGCTCAGGGCGAGCGCGCCGGCGTGGATGCGGGACAGTTCGAAGAGGTCGGCGACCATGGCGGTGAGCCGTTCGACCTCGGTGCGGATCTGCCGGTGGTACCGGGCGGGGTCGGCGGCCACGCCGTCCTCCAGGGCCTCCGCCATCGCCCGCAGCCCGGCGAGCGGGGTGCGCAGGTCGTGCGAGATCCAGGCGACCAGTTCGCGGCGGGACGCCTCCAGCGCGCGTTCGCGGCTGCGCGAGGCGTCGAGCCGGGCGCTGGTGGCGGCCAGTTCGCGGGTGAGCGCGGCGAGTTCGGCGGTGGTGGCGGCGCCGTCCGGGGCGGAGAAGCCGCCGCCCTCGCCGAAGTCCCGCGCGGCCAGGGCGAGGGCGCGGCTGCGGGCCACGACCCAGCGGCCGAGGACGAGCGCGGTGCCGAGCGAGACGAGTCCCGCCATGGCGGCGACGACGGTCACCACCCACAGGTCGTGGGCGGACAGGAACATCGCCTCGGCGACGGCGAGGGTGCCGGCGAGCATCGCGGTCACCGTGACCGCCGCGACGACCGCCAGCGACACGGCGACGGAGCGGTGGCGCACGAGGCGCAGCACGAGCGCGCCGACGAGGCCGGCGCAGACGGCGCCGCCGAGCGCGAACAGGGCGATGAGCAGCAGGTCCCTCACGGCGTGGCCTCCTCGCGGTCCTCCGGCTCGAACCGGTAGCCCACGCCCCACACCGTCCGGATGAGCCGGGGGCGGGCCGGGTCGTCCTCGATCTTGGCGCGCAGCCGCCGTACGTGGACGGTGACGGTGGACAGGTCGCCGAAGTCCCAGCCCCACACCCGGCGCATCAGGTCCTCGCGGGTGTGCGCGACGCCCGGCCGTTCCATGAAGTACGCGAGGAGGTCGAACTCCCGCAGGGTCAGCGCGAGTTCGCGGCCGCCCCGGACGGCCCGGCGGGTCGCCGGCTCGACCGCCAGGTCCCCCGCCCGCAGCGCCGGACGCGCGGCCGGCGCGTCCGCCCGCCGGGTGCGGCGCAGCACGGAACCGACGCGCAGCACCAGTTCGCGCGGGCTGAAGGGCTTGGTGACGTAGTCGTCGGCGCCGACCTCGAGGCCGGTGATCCGGTCCTCCTCGCCGGCCCGCGCGGTGAGCATGATCACCGGTACGGGTCCGGACTCCCGCAGCCGCCGGCACACTTCGAGCCCGTCCAGGCCGGGCAGCATCAGGTCCAGGACGACGAGGTCCGGCCACCGCTCCCCGGCCCGCCGCAGTGCCTCGTGCCCGTCACCGGCCAGGTCGACGGCGAACCCGCCCCGCTCCAGGTATCCGGCAACCACCTCGGCCACGGTCGGATCGTCCTCGACCACCAGGATCCGCCCCGACCGCTCCCCGGCCTCGCATTCGCTCATGCCGCCCAGGGTCGCACCCCGCACCGCCCGACCGCCGCCCGGTACGGGCCGGCGGCCGCTGCGACGGGGGAAACCACCACGGCGGCTGCGACGTGGGGAAAAACCCACCAGGAAGTCTCGACCCAGGTGCGATGCCCCCGAAGTGCGCCCACGCCCCGTGAGGAAGGTATGGATCACGACACGGAAGCCGATGTCGAATCGACATCGGATAAGAAGTGACACATGCGACACACGCGTTCACCTGCCACCCGACCGCGACAGCCCTCTCGCACCGCCTCCCGACCTTGACAGCCGCCGTCGAGCAGATCTTGAATCCGAATCGATTCGAATTTCACTTCGCTCAGGAACGGAGAGGGCCCGGCCGGCCCGTCACCTCATGATTTCGACCACTTTCACCGAACTGTTCGGCGTCGACCACCCCATCGTGTGCGGCGGCATGACCGGCGTGGGCACGGCGGACCTCATCTCCGCGGTGGCCGACGCCGGGGCCCTCGGCTTCCTGACCGCCCTCACGCAGCCCACTCCGGAGGCGCTGGCGCGGGAGATCGAGCGCTGCCGCGAGATGACCGACCGGCCCTTCGGCGTGAACCTCACCATCCTGCCGACCCTCACGCCGGTGCCGTACGCGGAGTACCGCGCGGCGATCATCGAGAGCGGGATCAAGGTCGTGGAGACCGCCGGCAGCAACCCGGCGGAGCACGTGACGGCCTTCAAGGCCGCGGGCGTCAAGGTGATCCACAAGGCGGTGGCCGTACGGCACGCCCTCAAGGCGCAGAAGCTCGGCGTCGACGCGGTCAGCATCGACGGCTTCGAGTGCGCGGGGCACCCCGGAGAGGAGGACATCCCGGGCCTCGTCCTGATCCCCGCCGCGGCACGGCAGTTGGAGACCCCGATCATCGCCAGCGGCGGTTTCGCGACCGGCAGCGGACTGGCCGCCGCCCTCGCGCTCGGGGCCTGCGCCATCAACATGGGCACCCGGTTCGTCGCCAGCGCGGAGGCGCCGGTGCACCGGAACGTCAAGGACCAGATCGTCGCCAATGACGAGCGGGCCACGCAGCTGGTCTTCCGGGAGTTCGGCAACACCGGCCGGGTGGCCCGCAACGCGATCTCCGAGGAGATCGTCGCCCGCTCGCGGCGCCCCGGAGCCGTCTTCGCGGACGTCGCCGAGCTGGCCTCCGGCGTGCGGGGCCGCACCCGCGTGCTCCAGGAGGGGCAGATGGACGACGGTCTGTGGTGGGCGGGGCAGGCGCAGGGGCTCATCGAGTCGGTCGCGACCTGCGAGGAGATCGTCAGCGGCATCGTGGCCGACGCCGAGAAGATCATCGGCCGGCTCGCCGACCTGCGCGGCTGACCCGCGCCCCCGACACCCCACGCACCTCGGACCCCTCAGAAACGGGAGCGCGCCCGCATGGCATGGACCACCCTCGACCACGGCATCGAGGACGGCATCCTCACCGTCACCCTCGACCGCCCCGACCGTCTCAACGCCTTCACCCCGACGATGGCCGGGGAACTCGAACGGACCTTCACGGAGGTCAACGACAACGACGACGTGCGCGCCGTCATCGTCACCGGAGCCGACGCCGGCAAGGCGTTCTGCGCCGGCATGGACCTCGGCTCCGAGGGCAACGTGTTCGGCCTCGACGAGTCGCGCACGCCCACGCTCGCCGACATGGCCGATCTGGCCGGCCCCGGCATCAGCCGGGTCCGGGACACCGGCGGCCGGGTCACGCTGGCGATCCACGCCTGCCGCAAGCCCGTGATCGCCGCGATCAACGGCGCCGCGGTCGGGATCGGCGCCACCATGACGCTGGCGATGGACGCCCGGCTGATGTCGACGACCGCGCGCTTCGGCCTGGTCTTCGGCCGGCTCGGCATCACGCCGGAGGCCGTCTCCACCTGGTTCCTCCCGCGCCTGGTCGGCATGCCCAGGGCGCTGGACCTGCTGTACTCGGCGGAGATCCTCGACGCGCAGGCCGCCGCGGCCGCCGGCCTGGCGGACGAGGTCCACGACCCCGGCCTGCTCCTGAGGCGCGCCCGCGAGCTGGCGGACCGCTGGACGCTCGGCCGGTCACCCGTCTCGACCGCGCTCATCCGTCAGATGACGTACCGTCATGCCTCGCTGGACCGGCCGGAGGACGCCCACCGGGTCGAGTCCCTGGCCATGTTCTACGCGAGCATCGGCGACGGCGCCGAGGGCGTGGCCGCCTTCCGGGAGAAGCGCTCCCCGGAATTCACCAGCCGGGCGTCCGCGATGCCGCCGTTCTACGACGACTGGCTCGCCGCCGCCGACCGTCCCTGAGGCAGGCCGACGAGGTACCCGCCCTGCTCGTGGCACGTACGAGCAGGAGCCGGACCGGCCGCGGGCCGGCTAGCCGGCGGCGGGCCGGCTAGCCGGCGGCGGGGCGGCTAGCCGGCGGCGGGGCGCGGCGTCGGGCGCGAGGACAGCGCGCGGGCGAGGTCCAGGACGCTGAGGGCGAACATCACGACGCCCAGCGGGACATGGAGCGAGGGCACGTGGGCGACGCCCAGAGCGACCTGCGCCGAGGCGAGGAGGAGGAAGCCGGTGGCGTACAGGGCGGGACGGGACGACCCGCCGCCCTTGCGCCAGGCGAGGACCGCGGCGACCAGGTACAGCATGGTGGCCGCGTACAGCACCTTCGATCCGACGTCGTGCATCAGATAGCCGTGGGACGAGTTCAGCAGCATGCCCGCGGTGACCGCCTGGAAGAACAGGCACAGGCTCTGCAGCGCGACCGCGACCTCGGTGAAGGTGAGGCCGCGCTTGGTGCCGTTCGTCCGTGTGCTCATGGTGTGCGTTCTCCTCCGTCGTCTTCATGGGTCCGCCCACAAGACACCGGCCGCCCGACACCCGTAACAGGATGTGAGGCGCTTCACAACGCACCGGCGGCGACACGAACGGAACTTGGAGCGCAGTACCCGCGCTCAGTGCTCGCAGAGGGAGAACTCGCGTTCGTAGACCTGCTCGTTGTGCTCGTCGACGAAGAACTTGCGTTCCTTCATCAGCTCCTCGCGGTACGCCTTGGCCTGTTCGAGCGTCATGGTCGAGGTCTCGGACCAGGGCTGCTGCGGGGGCACGTCGGAGGTCGAGACGAGCCTCGCCGACGGGTCGACCAGGAAGAACGCCAGAATCTTGCGATGCCCCGGACGCGTGGGATCCGCGAGGCGGAACGGTTCGACGCGGTGCTGCAGGACGTTCGGGAACGCCAGACAGCGGCCCGCCGGGGTCGACGCCGACCCCAGCACCTGGCTCAGCGCCTCCTCGTTCTCCAGCCCGTAGACCTCCCGCACCCCGTTGTCGTCGTTCTGCTCGTAGTCGGGGTCGTCGAGGGCCGCCCGGAAGCTCAGCCGGCTCTCGGTGATGTTCTCGCTGTCCCAGTAGGAGATGCCGGTCGAGACGATCCGCTCGTTCAGCATCCCCTCGACGTGCCAGGAACCGCCCGGGTACTCGGGCTTCTCCGGGGTGAGATGGATGGTGGCGAGCTTGACGATGACCTGCAGGTCCCGGCCGCGCAGGTCGACCCGGGCGGCCGCGTCGGGCACCTCGGGCGGCGTGAACTCCGGGGCGTCGGGGACGACCGGAAGGCGGTTCTCCCACCAGTCGTCCTGGGCGGTCTCCCACTCCCTCACGGCCTTCGCGTAGGCCTCGTCGTCGCCGTACGAAGACTTGTCCGGGTACTCCGGCTCCGAGTCGTACCAGTCGTAGGGGTCGGGCTGGATCCGCAGCGGCCGCGGATGGCGCAGATCCGTGAGCACGTTCTCCAGCAGCGGGCGGAAGCGCGCGAACAACTCCGGCAGCACGGCGGCGAGTTCGCGGTGCTTCTCCGGATGCACGTTGTTGACGTACGAGCGGAAGGCGACGTCACCGTCCCCGCTCACCTCGACATCGGTGGGCAGCCACTGGAACTTCTCCGAGAACTCGTACGTCGAGTAGCGGTCCGTCGGGTTGTCCCAGGCCCGCTCGGGCTCGCCGCTCACGCCGCGCACCAGGCAGAACAACGACGGATGCACCAGGTCCAGCACCTGGCCGTCGGACCCGGGATGCCAGTCCTGCTCCGCCTCGGGAACGTCCTCCAGAACCCGGACCGCCTCCCGCAGCCGGGCCCTGAGCGCCTCGTCGACCAGCGCGTCCGACTGCCACACCCCGTCGACGGCGGACACCTCGACACCGGTCCGCGCGTCCCGCAGGGCGGCGTAGTGCGCGAGCTCGTCGAGCACGTAACGAACCTGCGCCTCGGTCAGCCCCTGGTCGACCGCCTCCCGCGTCCACCGGGCCACGATGCCGGCGTCGTTCCTCTTGTCGAACCACCCCGGCTTCGAGCGGATGTGCGCGCTGCACTGCATCATCTGAAGTTCCCGCAACGTCCGCGGTGCCGCGAACGCGAGCGAACGCGCGGTCCGAAACGGCAGCGGAAAAGCAGACAGCCCAGTCAATTCTCAGGTCCCCCCAGTAGACAAGCGGTGCCGCGAAGGCTACTTCACCCCACCGACACCACCGGACCCGAGGACCCGCGGGCGGGCGGTCACCCCTCGGACGCGTCCTCCTGGTGCGGACCGGGCGAGACGCGCAGCTCCAGGGGCCGGTACTCGTTGAAGTCGTCCGCGTGCTCGACGACGAAGCCGGCGGACGTCAGGATCGCCGCCATGGCGTCCCGCATGGCCCGCCCCGTCAGACCGTGATGCAGGACGGCCGGATCGGAGAGATCGCCGCGCAGCAACGCCCCTGACGAGGCGTCCACCAGCGACTGATGCGCACGCCAGGCCACGAACACCCGGTCCACACCGTCGCCTTCGTCCTCCACCACGACGTCGGCCCCGCTCCGGAAGCGCTCGTCGACGGTCATGTGCGGCACCGCGAGCGGCAGCCCCGCGGCCGCCAGTTCGTTCCTCACCTGAGCAGCAAGGGCCTGCGCATTCACCATGACGCGTGTGTCCATCCCCTCTGTCGGCACCCGGACGCGGAGAACCGCCCGTGACATGCGACGACCGCCCACCGGCGGAACCGGTGGGCGGTCGGTGGCTGAGGCAGGTCAGACTACCTGGCCCGGCCGGTGTTCTGTGCGTAGCGGTAGATCATGCCCATGAGCAGCTGCTTGGAACTGCCGTTGAGCAGCTTGGCCACCTCGGGGTCGGGGTGGTCGGACCAGGGCACCGAGTAGGTGATCCTCACGCCCGGGTTGTTGTCGAGCAGTTGCCCGATGCAGTTGTTCTGGTTGGGGCCGCAGGGCTGCCGCTCGGTGTACAGCTCGTCCACGACGTCGCCGTCCTTGAGCTGGCCGAGGATGTCCTCCTCGGCGTGCTTCCCGGTCCGGGGATTGCTGACCCCCGTCAGGACACGGCCGTCCCTCAGCCGGGCCGCGGCGACGTTGCTTCCCTGGATCACGCCGGAGTTGGGTGCGAACCGGCGCTCGGCGGCCGCCCTCGGCAGGCCGTCGGATCCGTAGTCGACCTGCTCACCACACTGGTTGTGGACGAGGACGGGGATGCCGCCCGCGACCACGTAGTAGTTGTGGTCGCCCTCGACGGTGAGGTTGTGGACCCTCTGGTGCCGTTCGGAGCGGTCGATCGCCGTGACCTGGACCCAGACGCCCGAGGACGTGCGCAGCCAGCTGCCCGGTGCGAGATCGCCGGCCTTGACCCATCGTCCGGCGTCCGGCAGCCAGTAGAGGTGGTCGGCGGTGGACGTGATCTCGCCCTGCACCTCCGCGGTCTTGCCGGAGGCCTTGACGGTCAGGGTGACGAGGCGCTTGTCGCCTTCGTTGCTGCGCGGCTCGCTGACCCTCCGTACGCGGGTGTCGCCGCTCTCCACGTCCGTGGCCCGGACCAGGTCGCCCGCCCGGAGGTCCTCGATGGCCTTGGTGGAGCCGTCGGCCATGAGCACCTGGGTGCCCGGGACGAAGCTGTTGCGCACCGGGCAGCTCGGGGCTTCCGGTTCGTCCTTCTTGGGCGTCGACGGGCCGTCGGGCTCGTCCGCCTTCGGCTTCGGCGGGGTCGCCGCGTCCACCGCGTTGTCGGCGGCCTTGCGGGTGTCGTTGGCGGCGTCGGCGGCGTCGAGCCCCTTGTCGACGTACCGTCCCGCCTTGATGGCGGTGGCCCCGTAGCCCGCCAGCGGAATGGCGGAGCTCAGCGATAGTGCGGCGTCGACGTAATTGCCCTCGGCGGCGTACCAGATGCCGTTGGCGACGTCCGCGACCTCGCCCACCACCGGAATGAGTCCGACGACGTCCAGCGCAGCGTGTCCGATGTCCGACAGCGAGAGGCCGAAGAGGTGGCCGTCCAGCTCGACGAAGCTGATCGGGTTGCCGCCCGCGAAGGAGTAGCGGTTGCCGGTGAACGGGTCGGTGGCGAGCGCCATGTCGGCCAGCGCGCCGCCGTACATGTCGCGCGTGAGGAAGCGGTTCAGGCCCGGGTCGTAGTTCCGGAAGCCCATGTCGTACGTGCCCGACCCCTTGTCGTAGCGCGCTCCGTTGAAACGGAAGGCGTTGTACGACTCCTTCGCCGGGTTGCCCGCCTCCGGCTTGTCGGCACCGGTGAACTGGGACGTGTCGTCCGAGCCGTAGGCGGTGTAGCCGTAGGTGGCCCGGGTGCCGCCGTCCTCCTTCGTGATGGCCTCGATGTCACCGCGGGGGCTGGTGGTGTACTGCGAATACTCCTTGCTTCCGTCCTCCTTGTGCTTGATCTGGGTGGCCTGCTGACCGGAGGGCAGGTACTGGTACGACTTGTCGACCTTGCCGTTCAGCTCCTCGCGCAGGACCTGGCTGTCCATCCCGAGGTAGGTGAAGACGGTCGTCTTCGGATCGGTGCCGGAGACGGTCTGCGAGACGGTCCGGTCGAACGGGTCGAAGACGAACGACGTGGTCGAGGCCGACGCCCCGGTGCCCGACGTCGTCTTCACCGTGCGGTCGAAGCCGTCGTAGGAGTACTTCTCGACGGTCTGGCCGCCGGCGCTGACGGTGTCCAGCCGGCCGAGCGGATCGTAGTTGTAGGTCGAGGTGATCCCGGCCGCCGTCGAGGACAGCAGACGGTTGCGGTCGAAGCGGTTGGTCGTGGTGACCTTCCCGACCGTCTGCTCCACGACGTTGCTGTTGCGGTCGTAGGCGTACGACTCCGTGGACGGGTCGTCACCGCTCTTGGTGACCTTGGCGATCCGGTCCTGGGGGTCGTAGTCGAAGGTGTACGTGTTGTTGATGTACGCCGCGTTGTCGTCGGCGTTCATCAGCTTCAGCACGTCCTTGGAGCGATGCCCGTTGAGCGAGTACTCCAGGTCGTGCTGGGCGACGACCGTGCCGTCCGCCTTCTTCTCGACGGACTGCTTGACCGATCCGTCGAGGTAGTAGGTCATGTCGAGCGTGTTGCCGTTGGGCTTGGTCTGCCTGAGCAGCTGCCCCCGGGCGGTGTAGGTCATCGTGGAGACCTGCTGATTCCCCGCGGTGGGCGAATCGGCGTTGGTGACCCTGGTGACCATGTCCCGGGCGTCGTACTCGATCTTGGACCAGGTCAGGTCGTGCGTCGAGGTGACGGGGTTGCCGACCTCGTCGTAGGTCAGGGCCGTGGTGTTCTTGACCGTGCCGGCCGCGACCTCCTCGACCTTGCTGATCCGGCTCAGCTCGTCGTAGACGATCCGGTACGTGTCGATCTTGGCCCCGGGCGAGTTGTCCTTGACCTCGATCTTGTTGCCGTTGGCGTCGTAGGCGTAGGTGAAGTCCTTCTTCTCGTTGTCCGTGTCACCCGCGTGATAACGCACCAGCTTCACCGCGTCGGCGAGGACGGTGCCGTTGGCCTGGTCGGTCAGCGTGACCTTCTGCGGGCCGTCCTCGACGAACGCGTAGCTGCCCAGGGAGACCCAGGTGCCGGTGTTCTGCGTCTGGTCGACCGTCCTGGTGGCGCTGCCACCGCTGTGGTCGACCTTGAACCTGGCGTCGCTCGCCGCGCCCGTCACCTTCGGATGACGTACGAAGACCTCGTACGTTCCGTCCTGGGGGATGTTGAGCTGCCAGTTGAACTGTGCCGTCCCCGTCCCCGCGGGGTGTGCGTAGGTGTCGTAACCGTGCTGCTGCTCGGCCTGGACGCGCGACCAGTCGCCCTGGATCGCCGTGTTGTTGAAGTCCGAGCTGTCGACCAGAACGCCGTGGTTGCCGACGGGGATGCCGTTGTCGGAGCGGGCCTTCTGGTTGCCCGACAGGTAGTAGTCCCAGGTGAGGGTGCGCTGCTGGGAGCCACCGGCCGAGGTGAGGGTGCTCTTCGTCTGCTGGCCCGCCTCGTTGTAGTCGTAGGACGTGGTGATGTCCCACGGGTCCTTCGAGGTCTTGGTCCAGCCGTTGTCGAAGTAGCTGTACTCGGTGACGTTGCGGACGGTCTGCCCGTCGGAGGGCGGAGCCGAGACGGAACTGAGGTTCCCGACCGCGTCGTAGAAGTAGAACGTGCTGTCCGGAGTGCCGTAGCGGGCGTCGTCCTTGTCGAAGGGCGAGCGCTCCTCCTTGACCCGGTTCAGCTCGTCGTAGACGGTCTCGGCCGTGTAGTCCGTGGTGTCGTCGGTGGTGGCGACCCCACGGGGGCTGATCGTCTTGGTCCGGTTGCCCACCTCGTCGTACTCGTACTTGGTGGTGCGGTAGGTGACGGTGCCGGAGGCGTCCTTGCTCACCGGGAGCCTGGACTCGACCAGGGCGCCGCGCTCGTCGTACGTCGAGAGCGACTCGTTGCCCTCGGCGTCCGTCCGGCCGATGAGGAGGCCGTCCTTGTCGTACCGCGCCGAGGTGGACTTGCCGAGCGCGTCGACCGTCCTCACCAGGCGGTGGTTCAGGTCGTACTCGTACTTCGTGGTGAAGTCGTCGGGGTCCGCGGTCGCCCGCTTGCGCGCGTCGACGACCTTGACGACGTTGCCGACCGAGTCGTACGTCGCCGTCGTCGTGTAGCCCTTGGCGTCGGTGATCTCCACGGGCTGGTAGACGGCGTCGTACCGGGTCGTCACCGTGAAGTCGCCCACGGTGGGCGTCTCGTTGCCCTTGGGGGTCGTGACCGTGAGGACGTGACCGGCCTTGTCGTACGTGTGGGTGGTCTTCCGCGGCGCGTCCGTCGGCTCGTCGCCCGGCGCCGTCGACTCGACGACCTGGTCCGTCTTGTCGTACACCGAGGTCGACACGGACCCGTTCGGCGCCGTGACCTTCGTGATGTTGTCGTTGGCGTCGTAGACCGGCGCCGGCGTCGTGATGAACACGCCGCCCGCCTGGTCCTTGGGCTCCCTCTTCTCCAGCGGGCGGCCGAAGACGTCATAGGTCTGGGTGACCTGCGCGCCCTTGGCGTTGACCACCTTGGTGACATTGCCCCGGACGTCGTACGCGAAGGTCGACGCGTTGTTCAGCGCGTCCTTGATCGTCGCCGGGTAGCCGACGGGCTGGAAGTCGCTGTTGACCGTCGCGTGGCCGTTGGCGTCGATCGACCTCGTCAGCTGGCCGTACGTGTCGTACTCCGAGGTGGACGTGTAGTCGCCCGCCGTGGTGGTCGCCACGCCCTTCGGGTCCGTGACCGAGGTCAGGTTGCCGCGGGTGTCGTGGCCGAACTGCCAGGTGCGGCCCTCCGGGGACGTCTTCCGGAAGAGGTCCGCGATGTGGCCGTTCAGACCGGTCGCGTACGTGAAGGTCGTGGCTGCCGTGCCGTTCTTGTTGGCCTCGGCGTCCTTCTGCTCCAGCGGGTAGCCGGTCTTCGGATCGTAGATCCAGGTGGACACCGATCCGTCGGCCGCTTCGAGGCGGGTGACGTTGTTGTCGGCGTCCCAGGCGACCTTGGTGGTCTCCGACTTGGCGTTGGTGATCCGGCTCGCCCGGCCGTACCCGTCGAGCGCCTGCGTCGTCGCGCGGTTCTCGGCGTCCGTGACCTCGGTCTCGATGACCGAGCCCGCCGTGCCGTCCGGGTCCGTGTAGACGTACCCGGTGTCGCCGCCCAGGCGGTCGGTGATGGTCTGGGTGTTCCAGTGGAACTTCGGGTCGTCGCCCTCGCTCGGGTAGTAGTAGTCCAGCGAGGTCGAGTTGCGGCGCGGGTCGGTGACCCGGACCAGCTTCGCGTTCTTGTTGCCCTGGGTCGCGTCGTAGACGAAGGTGAACACCTTCGGCTGCGACGAGCCCGCACCGTCCGTCAGCTCGCCGAGCAGGCCCTTGTCGCTGTAGACGAACGCGAGCCTGCGGCCCGAGATGTCCGTCATCGAGCTGACGTGGTCGACGATCTTCGGGTTGGTGAGGTTGGTTCCCGTGACCTTCGAGCCGGTGTCGTCGATGTACGGGTACGACTGGCCCTTGGTGTAGTACTCCACCGTCAGGGTCTGGCGGCCCGTCGGGTCGGTGATGTACTTGAGGAACTTCGTCGGCTTGTTGTTGGACCTGCGCTGCTCGTAGGTGTAGGTCTGCGTGTTGCCGTTCTTGTCGACGATCGACGTCAGGTGACCGTCGCAGTCGAAGAAGAACTGGGTCCGGTCCGGCCGGGTCAGCGACCAGGCTTTCGGGTCGCCGTCCTTGTTCGGGACGCAGTCCGTGCCTGCGCCCCGCTGGAGCAGGTAGTGGACGCCCGCCGGGGCCTTCCACGTGCCGTCCTGCTGCTTGCGGAAGACGTGCTCGGTTCCGTCGCCGTCGGGCAGCGTCACCTGGGTCGGGTCGGGCTTCGGGTGGAAGTCCAGCGCCGCGCCCAGCCGCAAGGGCATGGCGGCCTGCGCCGACCAGCCGTGACCGAGGACGGTGTCCGAGGTGTCCTGCGAGTTGTACGCGAAGCGGACGAACGTCGACAGGCCGCGGCCGGGGTTGTTGAAGGCGTTGTACTGCCAGATCGTGTTGCCCGCGTACAGGTTCGTCATCAGCGTGGAACCGGCGCCGGTGTTCTTGCCCGCGTACGAGTAGAACTTCTCCAGACCCAGCTGGTTCGACGTCGGGTCCTCGGTGCGGACGTTCTGCGCGAGCGGCGGGATGTTCTCCGTGGCCGACAGCCAGGTCCCCGTCGTGGTGTTGCGCAGGTCCCACTTGAGGATGTGGTCGAGCCTCTTGTTGCCGGACTCCGAGTTGACCGGCGCCTTCAGCGCGGCCTGCACGGTGACCGTGTCACCCGGGTACAGGTCCTTCGGCAGCGCGGTCAGCAGCTGGTTGCCGCCCGTGGTGGCGTCGGTGCCGTCCGGGAGGGACCAGGTGTAGGACAGTTTGTGGTCCGCGGCCCGCCACACGGCGGTGGTGGTGTTGGTCAGCGTGACGTCGACCGTGTACTGGTCGCCGGGGATCACGCGCGCCGGCGTGTACGGCGCGAAGTACGTCGAGTCCGTCGACTTGTCGATGTACGTGACCACGAGCTGCGGCCGCAGCTGCGGCTCCTCCGCCTCCGAGGAGAGGAAGAGGGTCCGCTCCTGCGGGCCGGTCGCCGACTCGTCCTTGAGCCGGATCGCCACGCCCTTGTTGGTGGCCGGGTCGGAGACCCAGCCCTGCGCGAGCGAGGTGACGTACCAGCTCTGCCGCGCCGGGTCGTTGGTGACCGTGCCGACCGTGTCGGCGACCGCGGCGTCCATGTCACCGCCCGCCGTCGTCCACGCGCTGGTGGAGGTGGCGTTGTTCCACGACGCGGTGGCCTCGTCGAAGTCCTTGGTCAGACCGTGGGCCTCGTAGATCGCCCCGGCGCTTCCGGTCGTGGTCGTGGTGCCCCACAGGTCGAGCTGGGCTTCCAGCACACGCGAGGTGGCGGGGATGCCGGACACCGGGAACTTCAGCAGGGCGCGCGTCCTGCCGTACGTGCCGCTGTTGTTGCCGACGGACAGCCACGGACGGGCGATGCCCGAGTCGGAGAGCGTGTCGTGACCCGTGGTGGGCTGCGCCGACGACAGGGTGGTGTCGGTTCCGGTGCCCTGGAGGACGACCGTGGTGCGGCCGGCCTTGGGCAGCTTCACGATCTGGGTCGGCGCGGGAACGACCTGGCCGTCCTTCGTCTTCACCGCGACCATGTAGTAGAAGACGTTGCCGAAGGAGTCCGCCGAATCGGCGGGCGTCGGCGTGGCCGTAGAGTCCGTGAACGCGGTCAGGTCCTTCGACACCGGCGCGACCAGGGTCTGCGCGGACGGCGTGAAGGTCTGGTACACGCTGCGGTGGACCTGGTACTCGACGATGTCGTCGCCGTCGGCGGTCGACGGGTCGGCGTACGCGGACCAGTCGAGCTCGGCGCCGGTGGCGTGGATGACCTGTGGCGCGTCCAGCGTGACACCGGGCCGGCCCCAGGTGAGGACCAGCTTCGGGAAGTTGGCGACCTCGCCCTTGTAGGCGTATTCGGCGGCCTCGTACCGCGGACCGCCCTTGGGGCCGTTGGCGCTCTCGTCCCCGGCCTTCACGACGAAGCCGTGGTTGGCGTTCGTGCCGTCGATCCAGGACTGGACGGTCTTGGTGACGCTGAAGGAGTGCCAGGTGTTGGACTCGTTCGGCTTCTTGGTGACCACACCGCCCTTGGTCAGCCGGACCGCGTCCGCGATGACCGAGGTGGTGGAGGAGGCGGGGGCGTCTCCCAGGACGACCTTGCCCAGGGTGCCCGCCTTGAACGGGTGGCTGCCCAGGGTCTTCCACACCCCGCCGCCGCCGGCGGCCTGATCGACCGTGTAGGTCTTGCTGCCGCCGTCGTAGGTGACCGTGTACGGCGCGCTGGTCGCGCGGTCGGACGCCGGGACGTAGTGCGCCTCGACCTGGTAGGTGCCGTCCTCGGGGAGGTTCGGCTGCCAGGTGTACGAGTCGCCTGCGATCGTGTCCTTGTTGTAGCGGTAGTCCTGGCCCACCGCGTGCTGCGTGTACGTGGTGTTGGTGGAGGCGGGCCAGGCACCCCTGGCGGCCGTGGTGCCCGTGTCCCCGTCGTCGACCACGACGGAGGTGCCGGACAGCTCACCGGTGATGCCGTTGGCGTTGTTCCAGGTCGCCGTGGTCTCGTCCCAGGCGGCGGTCGCCCGGTGCGCCTCCAGCTGGACCTCGGTGCTGCCGGTGGTGTGCGTCTGGTCGAAGTAGAGCTTGAGGTCCGCGGAGTCCAGCTTGGTGCCGGCCGGGACGCTGCCGAGCGGGAACCTCAGCAGGGCCCGGGAGGAGCCGGTGGCGGTGTTGCCGACGGAGAGCCGCCAGTTGCCGTCGTAGTTGCTGGTCGGCCCGTCCGAGGAGATCATCACGTCCTGGGACTGGCTTGACGTGGGTGAGATCGAGAGGGTCGGGTCGACGACCACCGGGTACTGCCGCTCGGGGGCGGCCAGCCACGCGGCGTCGGGCCGCAGGCGGATGCCGTACGCGCCCTCCTTGCCGGTGAGCTGCTGCTGCACGGCATCGGAGGAGGTGGTTCCGTAGGCCGAGCGGTCGTCCCTCTTCGCGTCCGTCATGAACGGGGCCGGAATGACCAGTTCGGGCTGGGACGGACCGGAGCTCTCGCTGAAGAGGACGATCGAGCCGTTCCTCTGCTGCTTCGCCTCGAGCCCGTGGGTGGTGAGGGTGAAGTCGTACTGCGGAGCGGCTTGGGGCCGCCCGTTCAGGACGATGCCTTCCTTCACCGTGCCGTGGCCGATCGTGTACGTCAGATCCGCGCCGTTCAGGGCGTCGCGGTAGGTGACGACGTTGCCGGCGACGACCGGGACGAGTTTCTTCGCCGTCCCACCCTTGATGCCGATCGCGACCCAGTGACCGGGGTCGATCTCGAAGCGGACGAGCTCGGCGGGGTTCTCACCGAAGTACGTCCGGGCCACGTTGGTGGTGTTGGCGTGCCGGAAGCCCTCGCGGCCGGTCGGAACGACCGCCGTGTCGATGGCCTTCCACTCCTTGTCCTTGCCCTTGCCCGCGCCGTAGTGGGTGGCCACGGTGGAGACCTCGGCCTGGACGCGTCCGTCGGACAGCTGCCAGTAGCGGGCGCTGGGCGTGCGCCGCTCGGTGAGTTCCTTCACCCGCTTGGGGGCACCGGCGGCCTTCCCCCGGGGCAGGTGCTCATGGCTGGGCACCGCGGTGTCGGGAAGCCGCGGCGGTTCGGCGTCCTGCTCGTCACCTCCCCACCAGTCCTTGATCGCGTCGAATAACCCTGGGCCGTCGCCCGGCGCGGCAAAGGCTGGCTGCGGGACCCCCGTGGCAAGGAGCGCCACCATCCCGCTGATCGCCACGAGCCGCCTGGCTCTTGGTCGGTACATCGGATTCCCTCTCGGAGCCTTTCGACCGCCGACTGGCGGACGACAGCGCCGAGTTATACAAGCGCTCGACGGTGACATGTCAAGCGCCGAGAAGTAGGAGTCATATCCGACTTATGCCGACCCCAAAAACGCCCCCTGCACCGACGACGCCGGCCGGGCCGGCGAGGAAGTCGCCGACACCGACCGGAAACCGCAGGCCGGAGCCCTACTTCACCGGCTCCAGAATCGCCACGCACTCCACGTGATGCGTCATCGGGAAGAGGTCGAACGCCCGCAGCGTGCGGACGCGGTAACCGTTGTCCGCGAAGTAGGCGAGGTCGCGGGCGAGGGCGGCCGGGTCGCAGGCGACGTAGGCGATGCGGCGGGCGCCGAGGCCGGCGAGGTGGGTGACCGTCTGCTTGCCCGCGCCGGCGCGCGGGGGGTCGAGCACGATGAGGTCGACGTCGGAGATGCGGGTGCGCGGGAGGACCGTCTCGACCTTGCCCTGCTCGATGCGGACGCGGTCGAAGTGCTGGAGGTTGTGGCGGGCGTCCTCGACGGCACGCTTGCCGTACTCGATGCCGAGGACGGCGCCCTTGTCGCCGACGCGGTCCGCGAGGGCGCCGGCGAAGAGGCCGACGCCGCAGTACAGGTCCAGGGCCATGTCGCCCTTGCGCGGGAGCAGGCCCTGCATGACGGCCTTCACCAGCGTGTCCGCGGCCTTCGGGTGGACCTGCCAGAAGCCGCCCTCGCCGACGCGGTACGTGCGGTCGTCGGCGCGCTCACGGACGAAGGCACGGCCGTGGACGCGGTGGACGGCCTTGTCCTTCTCGCCGATGCGCAGGACCGAGACGGGCTTGTCGAGTTCGACGATCGGGAGCCGCGCGCCCGGCTTCGGGGTCAGGATCACCTGGCGGTCCTGGGAGCCCGTGGCGGCGATCGCCTCGATCGACTCCATGCCCTCCCAGGTGCGCTTCTCGATGCCGAGTTCCGAGACGGACTCGGCCGCGATCATGCAGTGGTCGATGACCTCGACCTCGTGCGAGCGGTGCTTGCGCAGGCCCGCGTGGCCCTCCGCGTCGACCGCGTACTGGACGCGGGTACGCCACTGCGGGACCTCGCCCGCGGGGAGCTTGTCGCCCTCGGCCGGCATGACCGTGCCGTCCCAGCCGGCCTCCTCCGGGGTGAGCCCGGCGAGCCGCTTGAGCTGTTCGGCGATCACCTCGCCCTTGAGCCGGCGCTGCGCACCCGGCTTGGCGTGCTGCCAGTCGCAGCCGCCGCACTTGCCCGGCCCGGCGAAGGGGCAGGGGGCCTCGACGCGGTCCTTGGAGGGGTCGAGGATCGTCACCGCGTCCGCCCTGAGGAAGCGCGAGGTCTCCTCGCCCTCCGTCACGCGGGCGACGACCCGCTCCCCCGGCAGCGCGTGGCGCACGAAGAGCACCCGGCCCTCCGCGGTGCGGGCGATGCAGTGGCCGCCGTGGGCCACCGGCCCGACCTCGACCTCGTACTCCGTCCCGATCAGCGATTCGGCGGGGGCGTTCTGCATGATCGGGGGCTCCAGGGGATCTTCAGCGAAAGCACCGCGAACAGCGGCGGTGGGCTGCCGTTTCGTACGGCAGCCCACCAGTCTAGTTCGTCTTTCCGGTCGGTTCCCTCGTGCCCTTCTCGACCGGACCGCGCCGCACGGATCCGGGCGCGTTCCACTCCTGGCGCTTGCGCGCCCGCTTCTTCGCGACCTCGGAGGACTGCAGCTGGTACGGCACCGAGGTCACCATCACGCCGGGGGTGAACAGCAGCCGGCCCTTGAGCCGCAGGGCGCTCTGGTTGTGCAGCAGGTGCTCGTACCAGTGGCCGACGACGTACTCGGGGATGTAGACCATCACCGCGTCGCGCGGGCTGTCCTTGCGGAGGTTCTTGACGTACTCGATCACCGGCCGGGTGATCTCGCGGTACGGGGAGTCGAGGATCTTCAGCGGCACGTTGATCGAGCGCCGGTCCCACTCCGCCTTGAGCGCCTTGGTCTCGGCCGGGTCGACGTTGACGCTCAGCGCCTCCAGCTCGTCGGCGTGCATCAGCTTGGCGTACGCGAGGGCGCGCAGCGTCGGCTTGTGCAGCTTGGAGACGAGGACGATGGAGCGGACGCGGGAGGGGCGGACGTACTCGTCCGGGCGCTCCTCGGCCGCCGCGATCTCACTGGCGACGCTGTCGTAGTGGCGCCGGATCGCGGTCATCGTCACGTAGAAGATGACCATGCCGAGCAGCGCGACCCAGGCGCCGTGGGTGAACTTGGTGGCGAGGACGACGACCAGGACCAGGCCGGTGAAGAACGCGCCGAAGGTGTTGATCGCGCGGGAGCGGATCATGTGCCGGCGCTTCGCGGGGTCGCGCTCGGTCTTCAGGTGCCGGTTCCAGTGCCGGACCATGCCGGTCTGGCTGAGGGTGAAGGAGACGAAGACGCCGACGATGTACAGCTGGATCAGCTTGGTCGAGTCGGCCCCGTAGACCCACACCAGCAGCATGGCCGCGCCGGCCAGCAGCACGATGCCGTTGGAGAAGGCGAGCCGGTCGCCGCGGGTGTGCAGCTGGCGCGGCAGGTAACGGTCCTGGGCGAGGATCGAGCCGAGCAGCGGGAAGCCGTTGTACGCGGTGTTCGCGGCCAGGAACAGGACGAGGGCGGTGGCGGCGGCGAGCAGCACGAAGAAGAAGGTGCCGTCGCCGAAGACCGCCGCCGCGACCTGGGAGATCACCGGGTCCTGGACGTAGCTCTCGCCGACCGGCTTCCCGTTGTGGATGAGGTCCTCGGCGGGGTGCTCGGCCATCCGCACGTCCGTGGCCATGGCCAGGAAGATGATGCCGCAGAACATGGTGACGGCCAGGCCGCCCATGAGCGCCAGCGTGGTCGCGGCGTTCTTCGACTTCGGCTTGCGGAAGGCGGGGACGCCGTTGGAGATCGCCTCGACGCCGGTGAGGGCGGCACAGCCGGAGGAGAAGGCGCGCAGGAGCAGGAAGAGCAGCGCGAAACCGGCCAGCCCCTCGTGCTCGGCCTTGATCTCGAAGTCGGCGGTGGGGGCCTTCATGGTCTCGTCGAGGACGATCCCCTTGTACGCGCCCCAGATGATCATGATGAAGACGCCGGCGACGAAGACGTACGTCGGGATGGCGAAGAGGCTGCCGGACTCCTTCACGCCGCGCAGGTTCATCAGCGTGAGGAGCACGATGATCACGATCGCGGAGAGCACCTTGTGCTCGACCACGAACGGGATCGCCGAGCCGAGGTTCTCCACTCCGGAGGAGATGGAGACGGCGACGGTGAGGACGTAGTCGACGAGCAGAGCGCTGGCGACGGTCAGCCCGGCCTTGGGGCCCAGGTTGGTGTTGGCGACCTCGTAGTCGCCGCCGCCGCTGGGGTAGGCGTGCACGTTCTGCCGGTACGAGGCGACGACCGTGAACATCAGGACGACGACGGCCAGCGCGATCCAGGGGCTGAAGTGGTACGCCGAGAGCCCCGCGATCGAGAGGACGAGCAGCACCTCGCCGGGCGCGTACGCCACCGAGGACAGCGGGTCGGACGCGAAGACGGGGAGGGCGATCCGCTTCGGGAGCAGCGTCTCCCCCAGTCGGTCGCTGCGCAGGGCCCGCCCGATGAGGATCCGTTTGGGCACGTCGGTCAGTTTCGGCACGCAGAGGATCGTAAGCGTTCGAAACCGGCCGCGCCCACGCGCACCCCCGATGCGCACCGAATCTCCCGGTCGTCGACGCGGATGCGGCCCGGAAGGGGCTTGACGCATAAGCTCGGACCGGGCAGTACGTCAGGCTGCTGTCCGCCGCTGCCCGGGCGAGTCGGGCGAGGAAAGTTGTGAGCAGGGTGTATTCGCAGGTCAGCAAGACGATCAGGAGTGCGGGGTAAGGGGACGTGCACGTCGTCATCATGGGCTGCGGGCGAGTGGGTGCCGCTCTCGCGCAGACCCTGGAACAGCAGGGACACACCGTCGCGGTCGTCGACCAGGACCCGACGGCTTTCCGCCGCCTGGGCTCCGGCTTCGGGGGCCGTCGCGTCACGGGGGTCGGCTTCGACCAGGACACGCTGCGGGAGGCCGGCATCGAGGAGGCCGGCGCCTTCGCGGCGGTGAGCTCCGGCGACAACTCGAACATCATCGCGGCGCGGGTGGCGCGCGAGATGTTCGGCATCGAGAACGTGGCGGCGCGGATCTACGACCCCAAGCGCGCCGAGGTCTACCAGCGCCTGGGCATCCCGACCGTCGCCACCGTCCGCTGGACGGCGGACCAGATGCTGCGGCGGCTGCTGCCCTCCGGCGCGGAGCCGCTGTGGACCGACCCGAGCGGCGGGGTGCAGCTGGCCGAGGTGTACACCTCCCCGGCGTGGATCGGCGAGAAGATCAGCCGGCTCCAGGACGAGACCGGCGTCCGTGTCGCGTTCCTCACCCGGCTCGGCGAGGCCGTCATCCCGAGCTCGCAGACGGTGCTGCAGGAGGGCGACCTCGTGCACGTGATGATGCGGACGGACGACATCGAGAAGGTCGAGGCGGCGCTCGCCGCCGGGCCCGAGGAGGGCGGTCACTGATGCGGGTCGCGATTGCGGGCGCGGGTGCGGTGGGCCGTTCCATCGCGGGCGAGCTGCTGGAGAACGGGCACGAGGTGCTCCTCATCGACAAGGCCCCGACGGCCATCTCGGTGGAGCGGGTGCCCCAGGCGGAGTGGCTGCTCGCCGACGCCTGCGAGATCACCTCGCTGGACGAGGCGGCGCTGCAGCGCTGCAACGTGGTCATCGCGGCGACCGGCGACGACAAGGTGAACCTGGTCGTCTCGCTGCTGGCGAAGACCGAGTACGCCGTACCGCGGGTGGTCGCCCGGGTGAACAACCCGAAGAACGAGTGGCTGTTCAACGAGGCGTGGGGCGTGGACGTCGCCGTGTCGACGCCCCGGCTGATGTCGGCCCTGGTGGAGGAGGCGGTGAGCGTCGGCGACCTGGTCCGGCTGCTGCGCTTCAGCCACGGCGACGCGAACCTCGTGGAGCTGACGCTGCCGCCGGAGTCCGCGATCGCGGGCACGGCCGTCGGGGACGTGGCCTGGCCGCAGGACACCTCGCTGGTCACGATCATCCGCGGCTCCCGCGTCCTCACGCCGACGGCGGAGGAGACGCTGGAGGCGGGCGACGAGCTGCTGTTCGTCGCGGCACAGGCCCGCGAGGAGCAGCTGGAGGACCTGCTGTCGGTCCGCCGCGAGGAGGAGTCGGCCGGCTGACGCCGGGGACGGACGCACGACGAAGGGGCCCGGGGAGCGCACTCGCTCTCCGGGCCCCTTCGCGTGACCTCGTGAACCGGCGCGGTGCTACGCCTCCGGCTGCTGCTGGGTCGCCTGGGCGGCGGCGGCCTTGCGCTCCTTCTCGGCGCGCTCCTCGGCCTCCATCTCGGCGAAGACGTCGATCGGCGGCGGGGCCTTCGCCAGGAAGACCCAGGTCAGGTAGACGGCCAGCAGGAACGGCGGGATCTTCAGGGCGACCAGGACCCAGCCGAGCTGGGTGGTGTCCGCCCACCAGTACAGCGGGAAGAGGATCGCGCACTTGGCGAGCAGGATCACGCCCCAGGCATAGCTCGCCTTGGCGTACGCCTTCTTGCGTCCGGGGTTCCGCGTCCGCCAGGAGAGGTTCTCCTTGAAGACCGGGCCGAGGATCAGACCGATGAGCGGCACACCGGCGAGCGTCGTGATGATGTACGCGAGGCCGAGACCCAGCGTGTACAGCATGCCCGGCAGGTAGAAGTCCTTCGCGTTGCCGGTCATCATCGCGAAGGCGACGCCGAACGCCACGCCGAAGACGCCGCTGAAGGCGTGCTTGACCGTGTCCCGGCGGATCAGCCGGACCGCCACCAGGACGAGCGAGACGGCGAGCGCCGCGATCGCCGACAGGCGCAGGTCCTTGTCGATGGTGTAGATCGTGACGAAGAGCAGGCCCGGGAGCACCGTCTCGATCATGCCCCGCAGGCCGCCGAACGCCTCGAACAGCGCGGCCTCGGTGACCTCCTTCGAGGCCGGGCCCGCGTCGCCCTGCCGATCGTCGTGCTGATCCGTCGTCGGCTTGTCGAGGGACGTCACCGGCTACTCCTGTCCGAGCGGTCGCAGCTCGTATTTGGGGTTGAAGAGGACCCGTCGGCCGTGGCTCATGGAGATCCGGCCGGAGGCGATCAGCTTGCGGCCCGGCTCTATGCCCACGATGGACCGCCGGCCCAGCCACACGACGTCGAGCGGCGCCGTACCGTCGAACAGCTCGGCCTCCAGCGCGGGCACGCCGGCGCGGGGGCGCAGCGTGACCGTGCGCAAGGTACCAGTGACCTTGACGATCTGGCGGTCCGAACAGGCGGAGATGGGCGTGCACCCGGACGCCTGGGTGTCCTCCTGGAGTTCCTCCGACTCCAGGTCCTCCTGCGAGGTGGACAGGCGGTCGAGCATCCGGCGGAACCGTCCGGCGGGCTTGTCCGTACGAGGTGCAGCACTCATACAGAAAGCGTACCGGGCCCTGCTGTCATGGGGTCGGGGCCTCCGCGACCGCCGATTCGGATCAGTGCTCGAAGCGGTAGCCCATGCCCGGTTCGGTGACGAAGTGGCGGGGGTGCGAGGGGTCCGCCTCCAGCTTCCGGCGCAGCTGCGCCATGTAGACGCGGAGGTAGTTGGTCTCCGTGCCGTACGACGGGCCCCACACCTCCTGGAGCAGCTGCTTCTGGCTGACCAGCCGGCCGCTGTTGCGGACGAGGACCTCCAGGAGGTGCCACTCGGTGGGGGTGAGGCGGACGTCCTTGCCGTCGCGGTGCACCTTCTTCGCCGCGAGGTCGACGCTGAACGAGGCCGTCTCGACGAGGGCGACCCCGTCCTCTCCCCCGCCGACGGGCTCGGCGCGGCGGACGGCGGCGCGCAGCCGGGCCAGCAGTTCGTCCATCCCGAAGGGCTTGGTGACGTAGTCGTCGGCGCCGGCGTCGAGGGCCTCGACCTTCTCGTCGGAGGTGTGCCGGGCGGACAGGACGAGGACGGGGACGCGGGTCCAGCCGCGCAGGCCCTTGATGACCTCGACGCCGTCCATGTCCGGCAGGCCCAGGTCGAGCACGACGACGTCGGGATGGCGTTCGGCGGCGAGCCGGAGGGCGGTCGCGCCGTCGGGCGCGGAGTCCACCTCGTACTTCCGCGCCTTGAGGTTGATCACCAGGGCGCGGACGATCTGCGGTTCGTCGTCGACCACGAGGACCCGGGTCATGGAGGTATACCTGCTTTCTGCCGGCGTCAGGAGACGGTGGAGGCGGGGGCTGCGTCGGGGGCGGCGGGGGCCGCGCCGGAGGAGGCGGTGCCCGCGTCGGAGGGCGGACCGGGGGGCGGGCCGGCGGGCCGGGCCGCGCCGGACGCCGCCCGGAGGGTGAGGACCATGGTGAGGCCGCCGCCCGGGGTGTCCTCGGCGCTGATCGTGCCGCCCATGGCCTCGACGAAGCCGCGGGCGACCGCGAGGCCGAGGCCCACGCCCGCGCCGCGCGGGGCGTCGCCGAGGCGCTGGAACGGTTCGAAGATCCCGTCCTTGCCCTCGTCGGGCACTCCGGGTCCCCGGTCGACGACGCGCACTTCGACGCGGTCGCCCAGGGCGCTGGCCGCGACCACGACGGGGACGCCCTCGGGGCTGTACTTGACGCCGTTCTCGACGATGTTGGCGACGGCCCGCTCCAGGAGCCCCTTGTCGACCCGGACCATCGGCAGCGTCTCGGGAACGTCGAGCTCGGCGCTGCCCTCCGGGACGCCGCCGAGCGCCATGGGGACGACCTCGTCGAGGTCGATGTCCCGGATGAGCGGGGTGACGGTGCCGGTCTGGAGCCGGGACATGTCGAGCAGGTTGCCGACCAGGTGGTCGAGCCGGTCGGCGCCGTCCTCGATGCCCTCCAGGAGGGCCGCGACGTCCTCCTCGGACCATTCGACGTCGTCGGAGCGGAGCGAGGAGACGGCGGCCTTGATGCCGGCGAGGGGGGTGCGCAGGTCGTGGCTGACGGCGGCCAGCAGCGAGGTGCGGATCTTGTTGCCCTCGGCGAGCTTGCGGGCCTCCTCCGCCTGGCCGACCAGCCGCTGCCGGTCCAGGACCACGGCGGCCTGGGCGGCGAACGCGCCGAGCACCCGCCGGTCCTCGGCGGGCAGCACCCGGCCGGTGAGGGCCAGCGCGAGCCGGTCGTTGACCGGCATGTCGACGTCGGCGTCCTCGGGGCGCGCAGCGGGGTACGGGCCGACGCTCGCGGCGCTGGTCCAAGGTTCGAGGTCGCCGGCGCGTTCGAGCAGGGCGACGGAGTCCATGGAGAAGGTCTCCCGGACCCGCTGCAGGAGCGCCTCCACGGTGGTCTCGCCGCGCAGCACGCTGCCCGCGAGCAGCGAGAGGGTCTCGGACTCGGCGCGCAGCCGGGCGGCCTGGTGGGTGCGGCGGGCGGCGAGGTCGACCACGGAGGCGACCGACATGGCGACGAAGAAGAAGACCGCGATGGCGACGATGTTCTTCGGGTCGGCGATGGTGATCCGGTGGATGGGCGGGGTGAAGAACCAGTTCAGCAGCAGGGAGCCGAGCGCCGCGGAGGCGAGCGCCGGGAACAGTCCGCCGAGCAGGGCGGCGGCCACGTTCAGCGCCAGGAACAGCAGCATGTTGTTGGCCAGGCCGAGGTCGGCGTTCACGCGGCTGAGCAGCAGGGTGAGCAGCGCGGGTCCGACGACCCCGACGAGCCAGCCGGCGACGAGCCGGGAGCGGCCGAGCCGGGCGCCGCGGGCGACGGGCAGTCCGCGGCCCTTGGCGGCCTCCTCGTGGGTGACGATGTGGACGTCGAGGTCGGGCCCGGACTCGCGGGCGACGGTGGCGCCGACGCCGGGGCCGAACACGTACTGCCAGGTCTTGCGGCGGCTGGAGCCGAGCACGATCTGCGTGGCGTTGACGCCCCGGGCGAAGTCGAGCAGTGCGGACGGTATGTCGTCGCCGATGACGTGGTGGAAGGTGCCGCCGAGGTCCTCGACGAGGGTGCGCTGGACGGCGAGCTCCTTCGGGGAGGCCGCGGTGAGGCCGTCGCTGCGGGCGATGTAGACGGCGAGGACCTCGCTGCCCGCGCCCTTCTCGGCGAGCCGGGCGGCCCGCCGTATCAGGGTCCGGCCCTCGGGGCCGCCGGTGAGGCCGACGACGATCCGCTCGCGGGCCTGCCAGGTGCTGCGGATGCCGTGCTCGCCGCGGTACTGCCGGAGGTACTCGTCGACCCGGTCGGCCGTCCACAGCAGGGCCAGCTCGCGCAGGGCGGTCAGGTTGCCGGGGCGGAAGTAGTTGGACAGCGCCGCGTCCACCTGGTCGGGCTGGTACACGTTCCCGTGGGCCATGCGGCGGCGCAGCGCCTGTGGCGACATGTCGACCAGCTCGATCTGGTCGGCGTGCCGGACGACCTCGTCGGGGACGGTCTCCTGCTGGCGGACTCCGGTGATCGACTCGACGACGTCGCCGAGGGACTCCAGGTGCTGGATGTTCACCGTCGATATCACGTCGATCCCGGCCGCGAGCAGCGCCTCGACGTCCTGCCAGCGCTTGGCGTTCCGGGAGCCGGGCACGTTGGTGTGGGCGAGCTCGTCGACGAGGGCCACGCCCGGACACCGGGCGAGGACGGCGTCCACGTCCATCTCCGTGAACGCGGCGCCCCGGTGTTCGAGGGTCCGGCGCGGCACCTGCTCCAGGCCGCGCAGCAGCGCCTCGGTACGCGGCCGGTGGTGGTGCTCGACGAAGGCGACGACGCAGTCGGTGCCCCGCTCCACGCGCCGGTGGGCCTCCGAGAGCATCGCGTAGGTCTTGCCGACGCCCGGTGCCGCACCGAGGTAGATCCGCAGCTTGCCTCGTCCCATGGGACGACCATACGTCCGGCGCGGGACCCCTCCCGTACGCGTGAACGACCGGCCGGACGACCTTGACGCGATCCTGATGGATTTCCGGAAGAACCCCGCGGGTCGTGTCGAGAACGCGCGGACGGCTCCGACCTCAGGGTGTAGGCAACGAGCAGGCCCCACGAGAACCCGAGGAGCAGACCATGAAGTACATGCTGCTGATGCAGTTCAGCGCGCAGACCCTGGAGGTCCCGCGGATCGACTCCTGGCAGCGCGAGGAGATCGGCGCCCACATCGACTTCATGCGGCGCGTCAACGAGAAGCTGCAGGCCGCCGGGGAGTTCGTGGAGGCGCGGGGCCTGGAGATGCCGGAGACGGCGCTGATCGTGAAGGCGGGTCCGGACGGCGCGCCGCTGGTGACCGACGGGCCGTTCGCGGAGACCAAGGAGTTCCTGGCCGGCTGGTGGATCGTCGACGTCGACTCGGCCGAGCGGGCGGTCGCCATCGCCGCGGAGGTCTCCACGGCGCCGGGGCCGGGCGGCAAGCCGCTCAACATGCCGATCGAGGTACGGAAGGTCGGCGAGGCCCCGAAGGACTTCTGAGCCGCACCGGCCGACGGGCCCGGCCCGGCCGACGGGCCCGGGCCCCGGCCCGGCCGCCGGCCCCTCGGCCTCAGTGCTCGACGATCTCGCCGTCGCGCAGCTCCAGGACCCGGTCCGCCAGGCCCAGGAGCTGCGTGTCGTGCGTGGCGACGAGGGCGGTGACGCCCTCGCTGCGCACCACGGCGCGCAGCAGTTCCATGACGGCGAGGCCGGTCTCGGCGTCGAGCTGGCCGGTGGGCTCGTCGGCGATGAGCAGGGACGGCCGGTTCGCCAGGGCACGGGCGATGGCGACGCGCTGCTGCTGGCCGCCGGAGAGCTCGCCGGGCCGCTGGGCGGCGTGGTCGGCCAGGCCGACGAGGGCGAGCAGCAGGGCCACCCGCTCCTCGCGCTCCTCCGGGTCCGCCTTGCGCAGCCGCAGGGGCACGCCGACGTTCTCCGCCGCGGAGAGGATGGGGATCAGTCCGAAGGACTGGAAGATGAAGCCGATGCGGTCCCGGCGGAGCGCCAGGAGCCCTTCCTCGCCGAGGTCCGCGAGATCGGTCCCGCCGACGGTGATCCGTCCGCCGTCGGGGGTGTCGAGGCCGCCGACCAGGTTGAGCAGCGTGGTCTTGCCGGAGCCGGAGCGGCCCCGGAGGGCGACCAGCTCGCCGCGGGGTATCTCGAAGGAGACCCCGCGCAGGGCGTGCACCGCGGCCGCGCCCGTGCCGTAGGAGCGGCGCAGGTTCTCGACGCGGACCATGGGCCCGTCGGCCCGCTCCGCCACCGCCGTGCCGCCGGCCTTCGCCCCCGTGCTCCCGCCCATCTCCGCAGCCCCCTCGATCCCCTGGTCCCCGTTGATCCTCTGGCCCGGTCAGTATGTGTGGTCCACACCGTCCGGGGCCAGGGATCGGGCACAGAAGGAGCCGGGCACGGCCCGGGGCTCAGACCCGGGCTCAGCTCGGGCCTGGCGGAGAGGTCAGCGGACCTCGGTGATCTCCGGTCCGCGCTGGAGCTGGCCCATGCCGCCGGAGAACCGCGAGGTCTCCTGCTCCTCCTGCTGCACGGTGTCGGGGACCATCTGGGCGTCGTCGGGCAGCTTGAGGACGATCGGGTCGCGCGGGGCCATCGGGCCCTCGCCGCGGACCACGACCGTGTCGCGGACGATCTGCTCCAGCAGGCCGGCGGCCTCGGGCTGGACCGCGCCCTGCCCGGAGATCACGCCGCGCAGGAACCAGCGCGGGCCGTCGACACCGACGAAGCGCACCAGCTGCACGCCGCTGTTGCCGTCCGGCAGCTGGACGGGGACCTGGGCCCGCAGCTCCCAGCCGAGGGGGCCCTCGACCTCGTCGACGACACCGCCCTGCTGGGTGATGCCGGAGGCGATCTCCTCGCGGACCTCGCCCCAGATGCCTTCCTTCTTCGGCGCGGCGAAGGCCTGCAGCTGCACGGCGCTGTCCCGCAGGACGACGGTGGCCGCGACGATCGCGTCGCCCGCCACCTCCACGCGCAGTTCCATGCCCTCGACCCCGGGCACGAACAGGCCGCCGAGGTCCACGCGGCCCTCCTCGGGCCGGGAGACCTCGGAGACGTCCCACGGGCCGTCGGGCCGGGGCGCCGGCGGAAGGTTCACCCGACGCGGGGCCGCGTCGGCCGCCTCCTCGGTGTCGACCGCGTCGACGACCTGCTCGGCCTCGCCCGCTGCGTCCTCGGCAGCGGCACCGCTCTTCTTGCGACGTCCGAACACGTCACTGTCCTTCCCGGTCGGATACGACCGAAGCGTATCGATTCCCACCCGTTGTGCCGTCCACGGCGGCATGACCGCCGGTGGACCCGAAGCCCCCCTCGGCCCGCGCCGAGCCGGGAAGCTCCGCCACCTCGTGGAAGCGCACCTTCTCGACCTGCTGGACGACCAGTTGGGCAATCCGGTCGAACCGTTCGAACCGCACGCTCTCGCGCGGATCCAGATTGACCACGATCACCTTGATCTCCCCACGGTACCCGGCATCCACCGTCCCCGGGGCATTCACGAGCGCCAGACCGCAGCGGGCGGCCAGACCGGAGCGGGGATGCACGAAGGCCGCGTACCCGTCCGGCAGCGCGAGGGCGATGCCGGTGGGCAGCACGGCGCGCTCGCCGGGGGCGAGCACGGCGGCCTCGGTGGTGACGAGGTCGACTCCGGCGTCGCCCGGGTGCCCGTAGGCGGGCAGGGGGACGTCCGGGTCCACGCGGCGGATGAGTACGTCGACGGGATTGCGCATCAGGGGTTCACCTCGAAGGCGCGGGCGCGCCGGACCTGGTCGGGGTCGGACATGGCGGCCTGGATCTCCTCCGGCCGGCCGTTGTCGATGAAGTGCTCCACCTTGACCTCGACGAAGAGGGCGTAGCCGCGGACGGCGACGGGGCCGTCGGGCCCGCCGATCCGGCCGGTGGCGGTGGAGTAGATCTTGCGGCCGCTGACGGCGGTGACCTCGGCCTCCAGGTGCAGCACGGTGCCGACGGGCACGGGGCGCACGAAGTCGGTCTCCAGGCGGCCGGTCACGGCGATGACCCGCAGCAGCCAGTTCAGGGAGCCGAGGGTCTCGTCGAGCGCGGTGGCGAGGACGCCGCCGTGCGCGAGGCCGGGGGCGCCCTGGTGGTCGGGGGTCACCGTGAACTCGGCGGTGACGGTGACGCCCTCGCCGGCCCGTGCCTCCAGGTGCAGCCCGTGGGGCTGGCCGCCGCCGCAGCCGAAGCACTGCGCGTAGTGCGAGCCGAGCAGCTCGCCGGGAGCGGGCGCCTCGGGGTGGCGTACCGGCGGTATGGCGTCGGCCGGCGGGGTGAGGGCGGCAGAAGTTCCAGTCACAGCCGCAGACCTTACCCGCGCGGGTCGCCGCAGGTCGCGCCGTGCCAAGCTAGGAGTCATGCAGCCTTCCGCCCCGTCCTACGACGAACGTCTGACCGCCCCCGGCTCCTGGTGGGTGATCGCCGCTCTGCTCGGCCTCTCGGGGGGCCTGGTGATGTTCCCGCTGGGCAACGTTCCGACGCTCGCCGGGGTGATCGTGGCGGGTGCGCTGGCGGCGATGGGGGTCTCGTCGTACGGCTCCGCGCGGATCCGCGTGGTGGCCGGCTCGCTGGTCGCGGGCGAGGCGAGGATCCCGGCGTCGGCGCTGGGCGCGCCGGAGGTGCTGGACGCGGAGGAGGCGCGCGCCTGGCGCACGTACAAGTCCGATCCGCGCGCCTTCATGCTGATGCGGGGCTACATCGACCGGGCGGTGCGGATCGAGGTGACGGATCCGCAGGACCCGACGCCGTACGTGTACCTGTCGACGCGCGACCCGGAGGCGCTGGCGGCCGCCCTGGAGACGGTGCGCGCCGAGGCGGTCAAGGAGGGCTGAGGCCCTCGCCGGAGGGCCGGGAGCGGGCTAGTAGCCCAGTTCCTTGGGGTTCTCCGGCTGCTCCAGCGGCGGGAGCTCGGGCAGGGCGTCCCAGGGGATCTGGCGGCGACGCAGGTCCGTGCGGACGTGTTCGGCGAGCTTCTTGGTGTCGCGGCGGTTCATCACCGCGCCGACGGCGGCGCCCACCATGAACGGCATCAGGTTGGGCAGGTTGCGCACCATCCGCTTCATGATCTGCTGGCGCAGTTCGCGTCTGAGCTGGCCGCCGAGTGCCGCGTTGATGGTGGTGGGCTTGGTGGGGTCGATGCCCCGTTCCTCCGTCCAGGAGGTCAGGTACGCGGTGGAGCGCTGCGTGAGCGTGCCGGGCGGCCGCAGGCCGTAGACCTCGTGCAGCTCGGCGATGAGCTTGAGTTCGATCGCGGCGACCCCGGTGATCTCCGCGGCCAGCTCGGCCGGAAGGGCGGGGGGTACGGGCAGCATCGCCGCGGCGCCGATGCCCGCACCGACGGTGGAGCTGGCGTTGGCCGCGCCGGCGATCAGCTTGTCGGCGAGCTCCTCGGGCCCGAGGCCGGGGAACTGCCGGCGCAGCGTCGCGAGGTCCCGTACGGGAACGCGCGGCGCGAGGTCGATGATGCGGTCGGCGAGATGGCCGATGCCTGCCCTGGCGCTCTCGCCGGTCTTCTTCACGCCCCGCCTCACCGCCTCGTAGCCGGCGCCGCTCCGGAGGGCCTCGAGCCGGCGCCGCCGGGGCTCCTGCTCGACCGGAAGGGACGGTGCCGCTGCTTCGAGCGAGGCCGGTCGGCCTCGCTCGTCGTCACGTGCGCCGGGGGACGGCAGGAGGGCGGAGTGCTCGGTCTCGGGTGCCTCCACGGCGCCCTCGACGCGGCCCGAGCCGCCCTGCTGCGTGTCCGGCCTCCTGGGGAGCCGGAAACGCCGCTTCCGAGACGGGGTGTCGCCTGCCACGGCCGACCGGACCTCAGTCGCAGTCGCGGCAGATCGGCTGACCGTTCTTCTCGCGCGCCAGCTGGCTGCGGTGGTGCACGAGGAAGCAGCTCATGCAGGTGAACTCGTCCGCCTGCTTCGGCAGGACGCGGACGGCCAGCTCCTCGTTCGAGAGGTCGGCGCCCGGAAGCTCCAGGCCCTCGGCGGCCTCGAACTCGTCGACGTCGACCGTCGAGGTCGACTTGTCGTTCCGGCGGGCCTTCAGTTCTTCAAGGCTGTCCGAGTCGACGTCGTCGTCGGTCTTGCGTGGGGTGTCGTAGTCGGTTGCCATGTCGCTCTCCCCCTCTGGGTGGTTGCGGTGTCTCCAGCGCACGTAACGCGTGAGAGGCCGGACTTGTGCCCGACCCGAGGCGGAGATTTTGCCTCACATCAAGGTCTGTTACTCAATCGACACCCAACGCGAGCCCTCACGGGTGATCGGCTTTGGGTGGCGAACCGGACCGTACACGGTCCGTCTGCCGCTCTTCACGGGCGCTACCCCGTGTACTTCCCGTGATACGGGGCCCCGGAAACCCGGACTTTTCCCGGCTTTCCGGCAGCTCCGACGCTCACGGAGAGTAGATGGCCGAAACCTCTCGCCTGTGATCGATCACACACGGACTTCCCGGGAACAGGTCCCGAAAATTCCGCGCAAAGCGAACATCCGACCGGCTCGTGCGGCGTGTCAGATCGGCAGGGTGACACGCATCACGAGGCCGCCGCCCTCGCGGGGCTCCGCGATGATACGGCCCCCGTGGGCCCGCGCGACGGACCGGACGATCGACAGGCCGAGACCGACGCCCTTGTCACTGCCGGTCCGCTCCTGTCTGAGGCGGCGGAACGGCTCGAAAAGGTTGTCGATCTCGTACGCCGGGACCACCGGTCCCGCGTTCGAGACGACCAGGACCGCCTGTCCGTGCTGGGTCTCGGTGGTGACGTCGGCCCAGCCTCCCTCAGGGATGTTGTACCGCACCGCGTTCTGGATGAGGTTCAGGGCGATCCGTTCCAGCAGGACCCCGTTGCCCTGGACGATCGCGGGGGCCAGCTCGCCGCGCAGCTCCACACCCTTGGCGTCGGCCTCCGTCCGCACCTGGTCGAGGGCCCGGGAGGCCACCTCCGCGAGGTCGACCGGCTTGCGCTCCACGATCTGGTTGTCGCTGCGGGCCAGCAGCAGCAGGCCCTCGACCAGCTGCTCGCTGCGCTCGTTGGTGGCCAGCAGCGTCTTGCCGAGCTGCTGGAGCTCGACGGGCGCGCCCGGGTCGGAGAGGTGCACCTCCAGGAGCGTCCGGTTGATCGCCAGCGGCGTGCGCAGCTCGTGCGAGGCGTTGGCGACGAAGCGCTGCTGGGCGGTGAAGGCCCGCTCCAGGCGCTCCAGCATCTCGTCGAAGGTGTCCGCCAGCTCCTTGAGCTCGTCGTCCGGTCCGTCCAGCTCGATGCGCCGGGCCAGGTCCGAGCCGGCCACCTGGCGCGCGGTCCGGGTGATCCTGCCGAGCGGGGCCAGGACCCGGCCGGCCATGGCGTAGCCGAAGGCGAAGGCGATGATGCTCAGGCCCAGCAGGGCGAAGAGCGAGCGGCGCAGCACGTCGTCCAGGGCCAGGTCGGTCTGGTGCTTCAGACAGATCGCGAGCGCGTCGTTGAGCTCCTCGGTGGTCGGGGTGGCCGGCAGCCGGCACCAGGCCGTGGTGGCCTGCACCTCGCCGCTGACGACTCTGAAGGGCAGCTGCGCGGCGGCGACGTCGCTCACCGCCTGGGCGATGAACAGGTACATGATCGACAGCAGCAGGATGCCGGCGATCAGGAACATGCCGCCGTAGAGCAGCGTGAGCCTTATCCGGATGGTCGGCCGCAGCAGCGGGCGCACCGGGCCCCGGGGGTCCCAGGTGGGTTTCGGGGGCGCCTGCGGATGCGGCGCGGGCGTGGTGGCCATCGAGTCAGATCCGGTAGCCGGAACCCGGCACGGTGACGATGACGGGGGGCTCGCCCAGCTTGCGGCGCAGGGTCATGACGGTGACGCGGACGACGTTGGTGAACGGGTCCGTGTTCTCGTCCCAGGCCTTCTCCAGGAGCTGCTCGGCGGAGACCACGGCGCCCTCGCTGCGCATGAGGACCTCCAGCACCGCGAACTCCTTGGGGGCGAGCTGGACCTCCTTGCCGTCCCGGAACACCTCCCGGCGGTTCGGGTCGAGCTTGATGCCGGCGCGCTCCAGGACGGGCGGCAGCGGCACGGTGGTGCGCCGGCCGAGCGCCCGGACGCGGGCGGTGAGCTCGCTGAAGGCGAAGGGCTTGGGCAGGTAGTCGTCGGCCCCGAGCTCCAGGCCCTCCACGCGGTCGCTGACGTCGCCGGAGGCGGTCAGCATCAGGACGCGCGTGGCCATGCCGAGCTCGACGATCTTGCGGCAGACGTCGTCGCCGTGGACCAGCGGCAGGTCGCGGTCGAGGACGACCACGTCGTAGTCGTTGACCCCGATGCGTTCCAGCGCGGCGGCGCCGTCGTACACGACGTCCACGGCCATGGCCTCCCGGCGCAGCCCGGTGGCCACCGCATCGGCGAGCAGCTGCTCGTCCTCGACGACGAGTACGCGCACGTCGCTGTTCCTTCCTCCGTGCCCGGGCCCCGGGCGGGGACGGGCGGTCCTGAGCACTGACTGTGCGTATCCATCCTGCCCGTAACGTGCGTAAACCGGCTGTAAGGCGGGAGGCACGAGGGGTGGACGACGGAGCGTCGCGGGGGGCGGGCGCGGCCGCGGGCACCAAGAATTCACCTGATTCGCGAGCTAGTTGAGGTTTCCTTGAGGAAAGCCCTGGGGAGGACGACTGCACACCCCGCGATCACGCCCTGTATGTGGCGCGCCACTGGCGCTCTGTCCCCCAGAGTTCGCAGTGCGTGATTCGTTCCGACCCTCGGCACACCCCCGTGCCACCGACCCACGACGAGGGGGAGCACGATGGACGCTTTCACCGCAGGGCTGCTGCAGCGCATCAGGACCACGCAGTCCGACCTCACTCGGGCTCGCGAGCAGGGCGACGACTTCCTCGTGGAAGTGGAGGAGGCCGAGCTCGACGATCTGCGCCGCCTGGCCGCGGAGCACGGTGTGGAGATCGGCGCCGCCAGCGCCTGATCCCGACCGCCGTCGTCCGAAGGGCCCCGGAGCCGCACCGGCTCCGGGGCCCTTCGGCGTCCTGCGGACGCGTGGGACGTCCGTCGGGCGCGTCCGCGCGGACGTGGGACGCGTCCGCGCGCCCTCAGTCGTGCCAGGCGCCGTACTCCTCCAGCAGCGTCCGCAGCGGCGTGAAGACGCCCGGGGAGGCCGCCACGGCCAGTTCCCCGGACGGTGGCTGTCCGGGCCGGCCGCCGGTCAGCGCGCCCGCCTCGCGGGCGATGAGGTCGCCCGCAGCGAGGTCCCAGGGGCTGAGCCCGCGCTCGTAGTAGCCGTCCAGGCGGCCGGCGGCCACGTCGCTGAGGTCGATGGCGGCGGAGCCGCTGCGGCGGATGTCGCGCAGCCGCGGGATGAGCCGCGCGGCCACCTCGGCCTGGTGGGAGCGGACGGTCTGCACGTAGTTGAAGCCGGTCGAGACCAGCGCCTGGTCGAGCGGCGGGGCCGGGCGCACCGCCAGCGGCCGCCATTCGCCCCCCTCGCCGGCCCGTACGGACGCCCCGCCGCCGCGCACGGCCCGGTACGTCTCGCCGCGCATCGGGGCCTCCACGACGCCGACGACGGTCTCCCCGTCGAGCTCGGCGGCGATGGAGACGGCCCAGGTGGGCAGGCCGTACAGGTAGTTCACCGTGCCGTCGAGCGGGTCGACGACCCAGCGCACCCCGCTGGTGCCGGGGCTGGACGCGCCCTCCTCGCCGAGGAAGCCGTCGTCGGGGCGGTGGTCGGCGAGGAAGCCGGTGATCAGCTTCTCGGCGGCCAGGTCCATCTCGGTGACCACGTCGATCGGGCTGGACTTGGTCCTGGCCACGGCCAGGTCCCGCGGGCGTCCGTCGCGCAGGAGCGCACCCGCCCGCCGGCCGGCCTCCAGGGCCAGTTCCAGCAGCTCGGCGAGCAGCGGGTCGGTCGGACCGGGGGTGCCGGTGGTATCGGTCATGGGCGTCTCCCTACGCGTACGGGCTGTCGGCGCCGGCCGCGGCCGGCCGGTCGGCGCGGGCCGGGCAGCAGCCGATGGGGCAGAGGTCGTGCGAGGGGCCGAGGGCGCCCAGGGCGCAGCGCTCGACCACCGTGCCGCGCTCCCTGGCCGCGCGCTCCAGGACGAGCTCGCGCACGGCGGCGGCGAACCGCGGGTCGTCTCCGACGGTCGCCGAGCGGCGGACCGGCAGGCCGAGTTCCTTGGCTTTGGCCATGGCCTCGGTGTCGAGGTCGTAGAGGACCTCCATGTGGTCCGAGACGAAACCGATCGGCACCATGACGGCGGCCGGGACGCCGGCGGCGTGCAGCTCCTCCAGGTGGTCGCAGATGTCCGGCTCCAGCCAGGGGATGTGCGGGGCGCCGCTGCGGGACTGGTAGACGAGCCGCCAGGGGTACGCGATGCCGGTGGCCTCGCGGACGGCCTCGACGATCACCCGGGCCACGTCCAGGTGCTCCTTGACGTACGCGCCGCCCTCGCCGTGGTCCTCGACGGGGCCGGAGGAGTCGGCGGCGGAGTCGGGGATGGAGTGGGTGGTGAAGGCGAGGTGGGCGCCGGCCCGGACGGACTCGTCGAGTTCGGCGAGCGAGGCGAGGACGCCGTCGATCATCGGCTCGACGAAGCCCGGGTGGTTGAAGTAGTGCCGCAGCTTGTCGACCCGGGGCAGCGGCAGCCCCTCCGCCTCCAGCGTGGCGAGGGCGTCGGCGAGGTTCTCGCGGTACTGGCGGCAGCCGGAGTACGAGGCGTAGGCGCTGGTGGTGAGGACGGCGATGTGGCGGCGGCCGTCGGTGACCATCTCCCGGAGGGTGTCCGTGAGGTACGGCGCCCAGTTCCGGTTGCCCCAGTGGACCGGCAGGTCGAGGCCGGCCCGCGCGAAGTCCTTCCGCAGCGCGTCGAGCAGGGCGCGGTTCTGGTCGTTGATGGGGCTGACGCCGCCGAAGAGGAAGTAGTGCTGCCCCACTTCCTTGAGCCGCTCCGTCGGGATGCCTCGGCCGCGGGTCACGTTCTCCAGGAACGGGACCACGTCGTCCGGTCCTTCCGGGCCGCCGAAGGAGAGCAGCAGCAGGGCGTCGTACGGGGCGGGATCGCGCTGATCGGACATGTCCCCGATCCTCCCACCCGGTGCCGGCGGCGGACGGCGGGGGCCGTGGGCGTGTGGCCGGGGCGACCGGAAAAGTTCGTGACCCATTCGCTTCGAAGGCTTAGGCTTTAGGAGTTAATTACACGTGTTGATCAGACGTCCGGAGCCTGACTTGGCCAGTCCCTATCGCGCGATCTTCGAGACCCCGGGCACCCGGGCCTTCTCGGTCGCCGGCCTCCTCGGCCGCATGCCGCTGTCCATGATGGGCATCGGCATCGTGACCATGATCTCCCAGGTCACCGGGCGGTACGGGCTCGCCGGCGCCCTGTCGGCGGCCCTGGCGATCTCCGCGGCGGTGCTCGGCCCGCTGGTCTCGCGGTACGTGGACCGGTACGGGCAGCGCCGGGTGCTGCGCCCGGTGACGCTGGTGAGCCTCGCGGCCGCGGCCGGGCTCCTGCTCTGCGTCACCTTCCGCCTGCCGGACTGGACGCTCTTCGTCTTCACCGCCCTCGTCGGCTGCGTCCCGAGCCTCGGCGCGATGACCCGCGCCCGCTGGGCGGCGCTCTACGAGGGCCGGTCGGGGATGCTGCACACCGCGTACGCCTGGGAGTCGATCGTCGACGAGGTGTGCTTCATCTTCGGGCCGATCATCTCCATCGGCCTGTCGACGATCTGGTTCCCCGAGGCCGGTCCGCTGATCGCGGGGATCTTCCTGGCCGTCGGCGTCTTCTGGCTGACCGGCCAGACCGCCACCGAGCCGAAGCTCCGGCCGCGCGAGGAGCACTCCGGCGGCTCGGCCCTGCGCTCCCCCGGACTGCAGGTGCTCGCCCTCACGTTCATCGCGATGGGCGCGGTGTTCGGCGCGGTGGACGTGGTGACGGTGGCCTTCGCCGAGGAGCGGGGCGCGAAGGCAGCGGCCAGCCTGGTCCTCGCGGTGTACGCGCTGGGCTCCTGTCTGGCCGGGGCCGTCTTCGGGATGCTCCGCCCCAAGGGCGACGCCTCCCGCCGGTGGCTGGTGGGCGTGGCGGCGATGGCCGTGAGTATGATCCCCCTCCTACTGGCCGGGAACCTGCCGTTGCTGGCCGTGGCGCTCTTTGTCGCGGGTATGTCCATCGCGCCGACGATGGTGACCACCATGGCCCTCGTCGAAGTGCATGTACCGCGCGCCAAGCTCACCGAGGGCATGACCTGGACAGGGACCGGGCTCGCGATCGGTGTGGCCCTCGGCTCGTCCGCCGCCGGCTGGGTGGTCGACGCCTCGGGCGCCGCCGCGGGGTACGTGGTGCCCGTGGTCTCGGGCGCCGCCGCGGTCGTGGTCGGACTCCTGGGCTATCGCCGGCTGCGCAGGTCGGCGCCGACGCGGGAGGGGCAGCGTGAGCGGGAGCACGAGGAGCGCGAGCACGAGGACGGGCAGCAGCCCGTGGCGTAACTGGGCGGGCACGGTCGAGTCCCGGCCGGTCCGCGAGGCCGCCCCGGCGACCGCCGAGGAGCTGGCCGAGGAGGTGCGCCGGGCGGCCGAGGACGGACTGCGGGTCAAGACGGTCGGCACGGGCCACTCGTTCACCTCGATCGCCGCCACCGACGGGGTGCTGATCCGGCCCGACCTGCTCACGGGGATCCGCCGGATCGACCGCGAGGCGATGACCGTCACCGTGGAGGCGGGCACCCCGCTCAAGCGGCTGAACGTGGCGCTGGCGCGCGAGGGCCTGTCGCTCACGAACATGGGCGACATCATGGAGCAGACGGTCGCCGGGGCCACCTCCACGGGCACCCACGGCACGGGCCGGGACTCCGCCTCGATCGCCGCCCAGATCCGCGGGCTGGAGCTGGTGACGGCCGACGGGCGGCTGCTGAACTGCTCGAAGGACGAGAACCCGGAGGTCTTCGCGGCGGCCCGGATCGGGCTCGGCGCGCTCGGCGTGATCACCGCCCTCACCTTCGCCGTGGAGCCGGTGTTCCTGCTGACCGCCCGCGAGGAGCCGATGAGCTTCGACCGGGTCACCGCCGAGTTCGACGCGCTGCACGCGGAGAACGAGCACTTCGAGTTCTACTGGTTCCCGCACACCGACAACTGCAACACCAAGCGCAACAACCGCAGTGCGGGCCCCGAGGCCCCGCTGAACCCCGTGCGCGGCTGGATCGACGACGAACTGCTCTCCAACGGCGTGTTCCAGCTGGCCTGTTCGCTGGGGCGCGCGGTGCCGCCGGTCGTGCCGGGGCTCGCCAGGCTCTCCAGCCGCGCCCTGTCGGCCCGTACGTACACCGACATCCCGTACAAGGTGTTCACCTCGCCGCGCCGGGTCCGGTTCGTGGAGATGGAGTACGCGCTGCCGCGCGAGGCGGCGGTGGCCGCGCTTCGGGAGCTGAAGGCGATGATCGAGCGCTCGCCGCTGAAGATCGGGTTCCCGGTGGAGGTGCGCACCGCGCCGGCGGACGACATCGCCCTGTCCACCGCCTCGGACCGGGAGTCCGCGTACATCGCCGTGCACCTCTACAAGGGCACGCCGTACCGCGGGTACTTCACGGCCGTGGAGCGCATCATGACGGCGCACGGCGGGCGTCCGCACTGGGGGAAGATCCACACCCGGGACGCCGCCCGGCTCGCGGAGGTCTATCCCCGCTTCGGCGAGTTCCTCGCGCTGCGCGACCGACTGGACCCGGAACGGCGCTTCGGCAACGACTACTTGCGCCGGGTGCTGGGCGACTGAGCAAATCGCTCTTTTCCTCCCATTCCGTGAACAGCCGCCCCGCAGACGGGAGATCACGGCGGCTCAACTCCCGCGCCCACGGAGAAACTCGGCGGCGCGGCGGTCCACCCAGGTGGCCCGAATGGAGTACTGTGGCGAACCCGGGGCCGTGCTTCCTCACGGGCGCGCGGAACACCGGGAGGGGGCCGAAAGCGGCACTCGAACCGGCGGCGCCGCTGCACCGCACGGCGCCTGCTGCACAGCGTGACCGGCCGGTCACTCTGCGTTGCAAATAGGTAACCGTGCCATAACGGCGTTTCAGGGTCCACGCCCGACACGCCGGGCAACTCGGCAAGGTTGTGGCAGGCTGCACCCGGGCAGGCCACACTCGACTAGCGGAAGCAGCGACGCACGTGACGTCGGCAGGCACCACCCGGGAGGTCCCCATGCCCGAACTGCGTGTCGTGGCCGTCTCCAACGACGGCACACGATTGGTGCTGAAGGCTGCTGACAACACGGAGTACACGCTTCCGATCGACGAGCGTCTCCGTGCCGCCGTGCGCAACGACCGGGCACGCCTGGGCCAGATCGAGATCGAGGTGGAGAGCCACCTCCGCCCCCGCGACATCCAGGCGCGGATACGAGCCGGTGCCACCGCCGAGGAGGTCGCCCAGCTCGCCGGCATCCCCGTCGACCGCGTCCGCCGCTTCGAGGGCCCCGTGCTCGCGGAGCGGGCGTTCATGGCCGAGCGGGCCCGCAAGACCCCGGTCCGCCGCCCCGGCGAGAACACCGGTCCCCAGCTCGGCGAGGCGGTCCAGGAGCGGCTGCTGCTGCGCGGCGCCGAGAAGGACACCGTGCAGTGGGACTCCTGGCGCCGCGACGACGGCACCTGGGAGGTGCTGCTCGTCTACCGGGTGGCCGGCGAGGTGCACAGCGCCAGCTGGACGTACGACCCGCCGCGCCGTCTCGTGCAGGCCGTGGACGACGAGGCGCGCTCGCTGATCGGCGAGACCGACGACACGATCGCCGCCCCGGAGCCGAGCTTCCCGTTCGTGCCCCGGATCGCCCGGCTCCCTCGGGACCGGCCGCTGGACCGCGCGCTGGACCGCCAGATCGACCGGCACCAGCCGCCGGCCGCGTCCGCCGAGGACGAGTCCGGCGAGCGGGACTCGCTCACCAGCCTCCTGGAGGCGGTGCCGAGCTTCCGCGGCGACATGGTCGTCCCGGACCGGTCCGACGACGACCCGTCCTCCGAGCCGGACCAGGAGCCGGAGGCGGAGGAGCCGCCGGCCCCGGCGGCCTCGGCCGGCGCGGGCTCCGCGTACGCGGACGTGCTCATGCCGCGCGCGGTCTCGGGCCACCGCGACCGGCTGATCGGCACCACCGATCGGCAGGCCGAGGCGGACGGCGTCCGTCCGGGCCGCCGGGCCGCGGTGCCGAGCTGGGACGAGATCGTCTTCGGCACGCGCCGCAAGAAGCAGGACTGAGGCACGCACGACGAGCCGAGGGGCCGGTACCGGATGCGGTACCGGCCCCTCGGCCGTTCCTTGCGTACGGGCGTGCGCTACGGGTTCGGGCCCGTCGCCACCGGGCGGGACGGGTCGCTGATCCACTCCGACCACGAGCCCGCGTACAGGGCCGCCGGGATGCCCGCGAGCTCCAGGGCCACGAGCTGCTGCGCGGCCGAGACGCCGGAGCCGCAGTAGACGCCCACCTCCGGCGCCTCCGCCGCGCCGAGCGCCTTGAAACGGGCGGCCAGTGTCTCGGCCGGCAGATAGCGGCCCGTCGCATCGACGTTCTCGGTGGTCGGCGCGGACACCGCCCCCGGGATGTGCCCGGCAACCGGGTCGATCGGCTCGGTCTCGGCGCGGTACCGCTCCCCCGCCCGCGCGTCCAGGAGCAGGCCGGTACGGGCCAGGGCCGCGGCACCGTCCGCGTCAAGCAGCGGCATCGCGCCCGGCGCCGGCACGAAGTCGCCCTCCGCGGGCGACGGGACCTCCGTCGACAGCGGTCCGGTCCAGGCCGGCAGGCCGCCGTCGAGGATCCGCACGTCCGGGTGGCCCGTCCACCGCAGCAGCCACCAGGCGCGGGCCGCCGCCCAGCCCTGCCCGCCGTCGTACACGACCACCGGCGCGCCGGACCGGACGCCGGCCCGCCGCATCACCGCGCCGAAGGACTCCACGTCCGGCAGCGGGTGGCGGCCGCGGCCGCCGCCCGGCGGGTCGGCCAGCTCCGCGTCGAGGTCGATGTACACCGCCCCGGGCAGGTGCCCGGCTTCGTAGAGCGGACGCCCCGGCGGGCCGCCCATCTGATAGCGGACGTCGAGCAGCACCGGGGGCCGCGGACCGGCGAGTTCGCCCGCCAGTTCGGATGCGGAGATGATGGGTGTCATGGGAGCCATCCTCGCGCAGTCACGGCCGGCCCCGCCGCGGCCGTAGCGGGAACGAAACAGCAGAAAGGGCGACGAACCGGACATCCTCTCGCGGGATCGTGCCGGAATCGGCGCGGTCGGGGCGCGCGACGCGCCGGGTGGTGCGAGCATCGGCACTGCACACGCGACACCACGGCCACCGGCGATGGTCCGAGGAGAGAGTGACGATGACCGAGGCGACTCGGCGCACCCCCGGCACGCCCTGTTGGGTGAGCCTGATGGTGCACGGGCTCGAACCCACGCAGGAGTTCTACGCCGCCCTGTTCGGCTGGGAGTTCCGGCCCGGGCCGAGACAGTTGGGCCCCTACTGCCGCGCCCTGCTCGACGGCAAGGAGGTGGCGGGCATCGGCCGGCTGCCTCCGGACCGCCATCTGCCGATCGCCTGGACGACCTACCTCGCCACCGACGACGCGGACGAGACCGCCGAGCTGATCCGCTGCTGCGGCGGCACCGTCGCGGTCGGCCCGCTGGACGCCGAGGACGCGGGCCGGATGGCGATCTGCTCGGACCCCACGGGCGCGGTGTTCGGCATCTGGCAGGCGGCGGCGCACCACGGCACGGCGATGGCGGGCCCGCCGGGGACCCCGGTCTGGAACGAGCTGGTGACGTACGAGACGGCGGCGGTCGGCAAGTTCTACCAGACGGTCTTCGGCTACCAGCTGGAGCCGGCCGGCGCCGCCGGCGTCGATCATCTGACGCTGCGCCTGCGGGGCCGCCCGGTGGCCTCCGTGCGCGGCGCGGGCGCCGCGCTGCCGCGCGTCCGGGGCGCGCACTGGATGGCGTCCTTCGAGGTGGCCGACACCGACGCGGCGGCCGGTCTGGTCGCCGAGCTGGGCGGGCAGGTGCTGCGGCCGCCCCGGGACGGCGTCGCGGGGCGGCTCGCGCTGGTGGCCGACCCGGAGGGCGCGGTGTTCACCCTCGTCCACACCCGGCGCGGCGACTGAGCCCCGCCGGGTGCCCGGCCCTCAGCCGGCCGTGCGGGCCGCGCGGCCCAGCAGCCGGCCGCGCTGCCGGGGCGACGAGCCGCCGGGCAGCCCGAGTTCGGTGAGCCGCTCGGCCGGGAAGCAGTGCGCGGTGCGCGGATCGCCGGTCAGGGCGGGCAGCCGGCCGGCGACCTCCTCGCGCAGCCCGGGGTGGCCGGTGGGCCGCATGCAGTAGCCGACCGCGCGGACCAGTCCGGTCAGCGACGCGGGCGCGGCGCCGGGCACGGCGGGCGTCGCGCCGGCCTCCAGGTCCGGGACGAGGTGGTCGACGATCGTCAGCGGCACCCGGTTGCTGTTCTCGTACGGGGTGAGCCGCTCCAGGACGGTGCGGGTGCCGACCCGCGCGATCGGCACGTCGTAGTACACGGAGGCGGTGAGCATCGCGGTGGAGAAGCAGCCGACGACGAGCCGGGGGCGGCAGCGCTCGTAGAAGGTCTCCGCGAGCAGCGGTCCGTCCAGGACGGCCAGCCGGGTGCCGGCGGCCTCGGCGGCCTCTTCGAGGGCGCGGGAGTAGCGGGCCGGGGCGGTGGGATGCGGTTTGAAGACCACCGAGGTGTGGCCGGCCGCGGCGGCGGAGCGCAGCATCCGGACGTGCAGCTCCTCCTCCTCGTCGGCGGTGAGGATGCCGAGCGCGGCGAGGTACTGGCCGAGCAGCAGGGCGGTCGGGGCGGCGGCCACGGCCCGGTCGACCTGCGGGTCGCCCTCAGCCGCGGCGGCGATCTCGGCGAGCACGGCGCGGAAGGCGTCGTCCGGGACGAGTTCGGCCTCGACGCCGTACTCGGTGAGCAGCATCGGGCGCAGTCCGGGGACCAGGTCGAGGTGGAGCAGCCGCTGGACGCGGCAGGCGATCGACTGGGGCAGTTCGTCGCGGGTGGGGCCGTAGCTCATCAGGCCGTCGGCGTAGACCTGGACGGCGCTCTCGGCGAACGAGGCGGCGAGCGCGCGGGCCGGGTTGACCTGGATGGACTCGACGATCAGCTCGACGGGCGCGTCGTCGAGGTCCCAGGCGGTGCGCAGGACGCGCTGCCACAGCGGGGCCTCCTCGGGGCGCGGCGCCCAGGTGCCGGGGTGGTGCGGCCGGATCGTCTCGTTCCAGTCGATCACGCCGTCGAAGCGGGCGGCGAGCCGGGCGTAGCCGGTCATCTCCTCCAGCCGGAGCGCGGTCTCGGGGATCTCGGCGTTGTGGGAGAGCAGCAGCAGCCGGCGTGCGCCGTCACGGGGGCCGAACAGGCCCGCGTCGACGGCGGCGGCGAGGGTGGCCGCGCCGTAGAGCGTGGACACCTGGAAGATCTGTGTGCGCATGGGGAGTTCGGGCTTCCCTTGGGGGTTCGGTTCGTGGGTCAGGCGGCCCTGCGGGCGCCGCGCAGCCGCTGGAGCAGGGTGCTGCGGGGGGTGTCCATCGTGGCGAGGGTCCGGTCGAGCACGGTCTGCGGCATGCGCGCGAGCGCGTCGGACACGTCGCGGCGGAGCCGCTTGGCGACGGCGGGCTCGTACTGGTCGGCCTTGGCCATGTGAAAAGCGATCATGGCGCAGTACGTGCGGACCGCCTTGGGCAGGAAGCGGTCGGCCTCCGGGTCCCGGGCGACCTCCTCCAGGAGCAGGTCGTAGGAGGGGATGAAGTCCAGCTGCCGGTTGTCGGTGATCTGGGTGAGGGAGGTGGTGACGCCGCGCCGGTAGAACACGCCGTGCAGGGAGAGCGCCGCGTACGTGGTGGCTTTGAGGTGCAGCCGCCAGATCCACAGCCGGTCCTCGGCGGTGCGCAGCTTCGTCTCGAAGCGGGACTGCCCGTCGCGGAAGAGCCGGCCGCTGTAGATCCCGAAGGGGACGAAGGGATAGTCCACCATCGTGACCATGCTCGCCGGGGCGATCCCGTCGCGCGGGTCCATCACGCGGTCGCGGATCCGGGCGGGGGCGTAGCGGATCTGCCGGCTGCGGCCGTGGGACTGGACGTGGTCGGTGCGGGCGAAGTCGCAGCCGAGGGCCTCGGCGCGGTCGACCAGGGCGCGCAGATGGCCGGGGGCGTACCAGTCGTCGCCGTCGAGGAAGGTGATCCAGTCGCCGGTGGCCGCGTCGATGCCGGTGTTGCGGGCCTGGGCGACGCCCTGGTTGGTGGCGTGCCGGATGACCGTGGCGTTCGGCACGCGGCCGGCCCAGTGGTCGAGCACGTACGGGGTGTCGTCCGTGGAGCAGTCGTCGATCAGCAGGAACTCGACGTCGGGGTCGGCGTTGTTCGCGAGGCTGCGCATGGTGTCGGGGGCGTACGCCCCGACGTTGTGGAACGGGACGACGACGGACAGCTTGGGCACGCGGATTCCCCACACTCGAACGGCACTCCGCCGGGCACGCTAGCCCTCCCCGATTCCGGCGGAACGAGGCTCAGGGGCACGGCCGGTGAACTCTTGTCGTCGTCCGGGGGAACCGCGCCGGTGCCGCCACCACACGACCGCGAGCGCCAGCAGGGCCGTGGCGCCGACGGCGCCGCCGAGGCGCAGTCCCGGCGGCCGGAAGACGCAGCGCACGGAGTCGGCGCCGTCGCCGAGCGGGACGGCGAGCAGCCCGAGGTACCGGGCGGCCGGGGCGGGTGCGGCGTCGCCGGCGGCGCAGCGCCAGCCGGTGATGCGGGGTGCGGCGATCACGGCGGTGCCGGTGCTGCCCCGGGGCAGGCGGGCGGTGAGGACGTGGCCGTCGACGTGGACGGCGGTGGCGCCGGTCGCGGTGAGCCGGTGGACGGCCGCGTCGAGGCGGCCCCGGACCAGGCAGGCCACGGGCACGGCGGGCAGCGCGAGGGCCTTCTCGGCGCTCACGGTGACGCGGACGGCGCCGGACGGCGGGACGGCGCCGAGGGCCTGCATCGGGGCGCGCACGGACGGCGGTTTGCCGTCGAAGCCGACCGGCGGGCGGCCGTCCAGCACGGCGGTGCCGGTGAGGTCGGGGGCCCAGAACCAGACCTCGGAGCCGGCGGGGCAGGTGCCGGTGAGGGTGGCGGCGCCGCGGCCGGTGGAGGTGAGGCGCGGGCCGGCGAGCGGCGCGTAGACGGGTGCGCCGAGCAGGAGTTCCTGGTTGGCGAAGGCGGAGCCGCCGTAGCGGAGGCCGCGTTCCGGGCCGGGGCGGACGGTGACCAGCGGGGGCACGGCCCGTTCGACGGTGGTGACCTCGGCCTCGGGGAGGGTGTCCTCGCGGACGGGGGCGGTGGGCGTGGAGCGGACCCGCGCGCCGACGGAGAAGAGCGCGTCGGCGACCGGGTTGTCGAGGGTGACGGGGTGGCGGCCCTTGGCGTAGGAGCCGAAGCCGAGGGCGGCGAGCGTCTCCGAGTACACCCGGGAGGTCAGGCTGCTGTAGTAGTCGGCGCCCTGACCGCCGGTGATCAGGACATCGTTGCCGCCGGGCGTCTCGCCGGGTTCGGTACGGCGCCGGGGCCAGTCGTCCGCGCGCGCGACGGCCCGCGCGACCTCGTCGTGCCAGGGGCCGAGGCGCGGGGCCCAGGAGACTTTGCTGAGCTGCTCGCGCTCGATGCGCGCGCCGGAGACGGCGGCCTCGCCGGCCTGCGCGACGGCCAGCAGGGCGACGGCGAGCACGGGCAGCGCCCGGCCGGCTGTGCGCTGCGGGCGGCTCTCGGTGCGCCCGGCCCGGCTCGCGGTGCGCCGGGTGGCGAGGGCGGCGCAGCCGGCCGCGAGCACGGCGAGGGCGGCGGCCGCGCCGAGGACGGGGAAGGTCCACCGGTCGACGTCCACGCTGTGGCGGGCGGCGAGGGCGACGACGGCCAGCAGCGCGCCGCCGCCGGCGAGCGCCGGCAGCCGGGGCAGGCCCCGTGCGGCGGAGAGCCAGGCGGCGAGGACGAGCAGACCGCACAGGACGAAGGTCTGGCGGTACGGGATGCCGTTGGGCGAGGCGCCGGCGTGCCAGAGCAGATGGGTGGGCTCCCACTGGAGGGAGAGGGCGACCAGGACGATCGCCCCCGTCCAGACGGCGCGTTCCCGGCGCGGCACGGCCGCGTGGAACGGGAGGGTGAGCGCCAGGGCGAGCGCCGCGGTGCCGATGTACAGGGCGGGCGTGGCGACGCTGGAGGTGGCGGGCAGCAGCCGGGCGAGGACGTCGGTCCACGCGGCGGCGGCGAACTCGGTCGGGGGCGTCGGGTCGGCGACCCGGGTGGCGAAGAAGACGACGGTGACCAGCGGGGCCGCCAGGCCGATGCCGATGAGCACGGCGCGCGAGGCGCGCAGCAGCCCGGCGAGGCGGCGGCGCGCGCCCTCGTCGGCCGTGAGCAGGCGGACGGCGAGGAAGACGGCCGCGCCGAGGGTGGCCATGTACGCGGTGTAGAAGTTGGAGAGCCAGGCGAGAGCCACGACCAGCGGGCCGAGGACGGGCCGGCGGGCGCCCCGCGCCCACTCGCCGACCAGGCACAGCAGCGGCAGCGCGAGCAGCCCGTCCAGCCACATGGGCACCGTGGCCCCGTAGTTGAACGTCCAGCCGGAGAGCGCGTACGCGGCGCCGAGCACGGCGGCCACGGGCCAGGGGCCGCGGCGCAGGGTCAGGAGCAGCGCCGCCATGGCGGCGCCGGCGGCGGTGATCTTGGCGACCGTGACGACGTACAGGGCGAGCTCGACGCGGTCGGCGGGGAAGAGCACCACCAGCAGGTCGAAGGGGCTGCTGAGGTAGGTGCCGACGTCGCCGAGGAAGTTCGACCCGAAGCCGGAGGACCAGTTGACGAACAGGTCGCCGTCGGTGTCGCCGAGCAGGAACCCGCGCCAGTAGGCGTGGTACGGCAGGTACTGCTGGCCGAGGTCGACGATGTTGCGGGTGACCGGCCCGAAGGGGTACGTCCGGGCCAGCAGCCCGGCCAGGCAGAGGACGAGGGCCGTCAGCCCGCCGCCCCCGAGCGCCGCCCACCGACGAGCCCGGTCCGCCCGGGGCGGCGGCTCGTCGGCGGCGGGGGCGGTCGGTCCGGGCGCGGTCTGTACGGCGGAGGGCACGGCGGAGGGCACCGGCCCATTACGGCGGAGCCGGGCGACCCGTGTCCGATCACGGGGCGAGGCCCGGGCGCACCGGAGGTGAACTCCGGGTGACCCGGCCGCCCGGGGAGCGGCCGTGGCACTTCACCTCCTGAACGCCGGTGGCCTGACCGCCTCTTGAAGAACGACCGAAAGCCTCCGATGCATTCGAGTCTTGTACGCGCGAGGGGTTGACGGGCACCTTGCGCCTCCCTAACTTCACAGCTTGACGCTCGCCCCGGCACAGCCCTGAAGGATTGTCAGGTCCATAACAACCCGCACCGTCACCCTCCGGAGGAGACCGCATGCCGCACCCGCGCCACCGAAGAAGGGCGAGCGCGGCGACGCTCGCCGCGCTCGCCGTCCTCGCCGGTCTGCTGGCCGGGGCCGTGCCGAGCGCCGCCCGTCCGGCGGACGCGGCCGACCCGGTCCCCCGGGCCGTCGACCGCTTCGAGGGCGAGATCCCGTTCGCCGCACCGCCCGCCGAGGGGCTCTTCACCTGGGGCAGCGACGCCGACGACCACCCCTCGCTCACCCTCTCGGACCGCGCGGACGCCCCCGAGGGCGGCAAGGTCCTCGAAGGCCGCTACGACATCAGCGGCTGGGGCGGCTTCACGCACGACTTCGCCTTCGACCGGCCGGCGCACGACTGGACGGCGTACAAGGGCATCCGGTTCTGGTGGTACGGCCAGAACACCGCCCCGCTGCCGCCCGGCTCCGGCAAGCGGATCGCCTTCGAGCTCAAGGACGGCGGCGCGAACGGCGAGGCGTCCGAGCTGTGGACGACCTCCTTCACCGACGACTGGGAGGGCTGGCACCTCGTCGAGCTCCCGTTCTCCGAGTTCCGCTACCGCGCCGACTACCAGCCCGTCGGCGGCATCGACCAGGTCCTCGGGCTCGACCGGATGTGGGGGTACGCGCTCACGCTGCCCCCGGGCGCACCCGGGTCCTTCGCCCTCGACGCCGTCGAGCTGTACGGCACGGCCGAACCGGCCCTGAACACCCGCGTGGTGACGGGCGCCGCCGTGCACCCCGTCGACGAGGGCGGCACCGCGCGGATCGACGTCACGGTCGCGACCACCGGCTCCACGCCGACCGGCGAGCCGGTCACCGTCGCGTACACGACGGACGACGGCGGGGCGGCGCAGCCCGGCAAGGACTACCGGCCGGTGAGCGGCACCGTCGTCTTCCCCGCCGGAACGCCGTCGGGCACGACCCGCACGATCACCGTGGAGACGCTGAAGGACGGGTCCGGCGAGGAGGCCGAGACGATCCCGGTACGGCTGACGGTCGAGGGCGCCAAGCCGCCCGCCGAGACCCCGGTCGTCGCGGTGAACGCGCACGGACTGCCGTACCTCGACGCCCGGCTGCCGGTGAAGCGGCGGGTCGCGGACCTGCTCGCCCGGATGACGCTGCGCGAGAAGGCCGGGCAGATGACCCAGGCCGAACGCAACGCGCTGCGCTCCCCCGGCGACATCGCGGGCCACGGCCTCGGCTCGCTGCTGTCCGGCGGCGGTTCGGTGCCGACGCCGAACACGCCGGAGGCGTGGGCGAAGATGGTCGACGCGTACCAGCTGCGCACCCGGGCGACCCGGCTGCAGATCCCGCTGATCTACGGCGCGGACGCGGTGCACGGGCACAACAACGTCGTCGGCGCGACGATCATGCCGCACAACATCGGCATCGGCGCCTCCCGGGATCCGGCCCTGGCCGCCCGGACCGGTGCCGTCACGGCCAAGGAGGTGCGGGCCACCGGCGTGCCCTGGGACTTCGCGCCCTGCCTGTGCGTGACGCGGGACGAACGCTGGGGCCGCTCGTACGAGGCGTTCGGCGAGGACCCGGCGCTCGTCACCGCCATGGAGACGGTCGTCAACGGCATGCAGGGCGCGGCGAGCGGCGCCGACCTCGACCGCGCCGACAAGGTCCTGACGAGCGCCAAGCACTACGTGGGCGACGGCGGCACGGAGTTCGGCTCGTCGACGACGGGCTCGTACACCATCGACCAGGGCGTCACCAAGGTCACGCGCCAGGAGCTGGAGGCCGTGCACCTGGCCCCGTTCGCGGAGGCGGTGAAGCGCGGCGCGGGCACGGTGATGCCCTCGTACTCGTCCGTCGACATCATCGGCGACGACCGGGGCCCGGTGAAGATGCATGCGCACGCGGAGCTGATCAACGGGGTCCTCAAGGGCCGCATGGGCTTCGAGGGATTCGTCATCAGCGACTGGCAGGCCATCGACCAGATCCCCGGGGACTACCCGAGCGACGTGCGGACCTCCGTCAACGCCGGACTCGACATGATCATGGTGCCGACGAACTACGAGGAGTTCACCCGGACCCTGATCGCGGAGGTCGAGGCGGGCCGCGTCCCGACGGCGCGCGTCGACGACGCCGTACGCCGCATCCTGACGCAGAAGTTCCGCCTCGGTCTGTTCGAGAAGCCGTACGCGGACACCCGGCACCTGGCGTCGGTCGGCTCGGCGGAGCACCGGGCCGTGGCGCGCGAGGCGGCGGCCGCCTCGCAGGTGCTGCTGAAGAACGAGGGAGGGGTGCTGCCGCTGAAGCCCACGCAGAAGGTGTACGTGGCCGGCTCCAACGCCGACGACCTCGGCAACCAGGCGGGCGGCTGGACGGTCACCTGGCAGGGCGCCTCGGGGCGGACGACCACGGGCACGACGATCCTGGAGGCGATGCGCAAGGCCGCGCCGGACGCGGACCTCACGTACTCGAAGGACGCCTCGGCACCGACCGAGGGCCACGAGCGCGGGGTCGTGGTGGTCGGCGAGACGCCGTACGCGGAGGGCGTCGGCGACGTCGGCAACGGCCACGACCTGGAACTGAGCGACGCGGACAAGGCGGCGGTGGACCGGGTGTGCGCGGCGATGCCGTGCGCGGTCCTGGTCGTCTCCGGCCGGCCCCAGCTGATCGGCGACCGCCTCCCCGCCATCGACGCCCTGGTCGCCTCCTGGCTGCCGGGCACGGAGGGCGACGGCGTCGCCGACGTCCTGTACGGCAAGCGGCCCTTCACCGGACAACTCCCGGTGAGCTGGCCGAAGTCGGAGGCGCAGCTGCCGCTGAACGTGGGTGACGCCTCGTACGACCCGCAGTACCCGTACGGCTGGGGCCTGACCACGCTCGCGGCGGCGCCCAAGGGCGGCGAGGCGACCCTCCGGGCCCTGGAACGCGCGGCCCGGGTCCTCGAATCGGCCGACCGCGCCGGCTCCCCGGAGGCCCGCCGGCTGGTCACCCGGGCGAGGCTCCTGGTCCAGTCGCGCACGGGCCAGGCCCTCACGGAAGCGGTGTCCAAGCCGTTCGCCGAAGCGGACCACCTGCTCCTCACCGGCCGCCCGTCGGCCGCGGTCCGCGCCCTGACCCAGGCGTACCGCGCCGCGAAGTGACCGGACGACGCGGGCCGGCCGGTACTGCCGGCCGGCCCGCGTCACGCCGTGGGCGCCCGCGTCACCCGGTGGGCGCCCGCTGGGCGTCAGCCGGAGACGACCGGCAGCACGTCCGGGGACAGCGAACCGGCCCGCGCGGTGGCGCTCGTCATCCGCCGGCGGTGATGCCGCCGGCACAGCACCTCGTACCCCACCTCGGCCGCCGACCGGGCCACGTCGCCCACGACGACCTGCTCGCCCTCGACGACCATCTCGCCGCCGACGGTGCGGGCGTTGTGCGTGGCCCGCGCTCCGCACCAGCACATCGCCTCGACCTGCAGGGTCTCCACGCGGTCGGCGAGCTCGATCAGCCGCTGGGAGCCGGGGAACAGCTTCGTGCGGAAGTCCGTCGTGATGCCGAACGCGAAGACGTCCAGGTCCAGGTCGTCGACGATCCGGGCCAGCTGGTCGATCTGCTCGGGGGCGAGGAACTGTGCCTCGTCCACGATCACGTAGTCGACCTTGCCGCCCCGGGACAGCTGCTCGACCACGTACGCGTACAGGTCGACGCCCGGTCCCGCCTCCACCGCGTCGGTCACCAGGCCCAGCCGCGAGGAGAGCTTGCCCTCGCCGGCGCGGTCGTCGCGCGTGAAGATCAGCCCCTGCAGCCCGCGCGCCGACCGGTTGTGCTCGATCTGGAGCGCCAGGGTCGACTTCCCGCAGTCCATGGTCCCGGAGAAGAACGCCAGCTCAGACATCGGGACGGGGGTCCTTTCGGGAAGTGGTGAGGGGGCGTCCGCCGCGGGGCGGCCGTGGCGGGACCCCGCGCGGCTCGGGTCGGTCGTTCGGGCCGGGGAGGGGCGGTGTGCTGGTCGGGGCGGGGCGGGGCTACGTGCGGACTTCGAGGAGGGGGACGAGCTGTTCCGCCGGGGTCATCGAGCCGTGCACACCCGTCATCGCGGACTCGTTGGGCTCGTTGACGGAGGCCGTGATGATCACGTCGTCGTGCGCCGCGGCCACCACGTCGCCGATCCGGCCGTACACCCGCTCGTCGCACAGTCCCGGCGGGCCGAACCAGCCGGCCGCCAGCGCCTCCTCGCGGCTCGCCACCCAGAACTGCTCGCCCAGCACCTCGCGCCAGCAGGTCAGGACGTCGGCCGCGGCGCCCGGCACCGCGTACACGTGGCGGGCCCGGCCCTCGCCGCCCAGCAGGGCGACGCCGGCGCGCAGCTCCCAGTCCTCGTCGAAGTCGATGCGGTGCTGCTCGTCGAAGGGGATGTCCACCATGCCGTGGTCCGCGGTGACGTACAGCGCGCTGCGCGGCGGCAGCTGCTCGGCGAGCCGCTGCACCAGCCGGTCGACGAACATCAGCTGGCCGCGCCAGGCGTCGGAGTCGATGCCGAAACGGTGGCCCGCGCCGTCGAGTTCGCTGTAGTACGTGTAGACCAGCGAACGGTCCCCGGCCGCGAGCTGCGCCGCGGCCGTGTCCATGCGCTCCTCGCCGGAGAGCCGGCCGAGGAACGTGCCGCCGCTCAGCGCCACCTTGGTCAGCGGGGTGTCCTGGAAGGCCGGTGCGGAGACCTGCGCGGTGTGCACTCCGGCCTCGTGGGCCAGCTGGAAGACCGTCGGGTAGGGCTGCCAGACGCGCGGCGAGGACCACGGGTGCCAGCGGAGCTGGTTCATCAGCTCGCCGGTCTCGGGGTTGCGCACCGTGTAGCCGGGCAGGCCGTGCGCGGAGGGCGCCAGGCCGGTGCCGACCGAGGCCAGCGAGGTCGCGGTGGTGGCGGGAAAGCCGGCGGTGGCCGGGCGGCCGGTGCCGCCGCGGGAGGAGCCGAGCAGGGAGGTGAGGTACGGGGCCTCGTCGGGATGGGCCCTGATCTGCTCCCAGCCGAGCCCGTCGATCAGGAAGACGCAGTTCCGGTCGGCCGGGGCGAGCTCCGTGATGCGCGCCTCGAAGCCGGGCACGCCCTGCCCCGCGACCAGCGTGGGCAGCAGGTCGGCGAGGGCGCCCGTGCCGTACTCGGGCACGGGCGCGGTGTCGAGCGCCAGGGGCTCGGGCTCGTCCGGCCAGCCCGAAGCCACCGTCGTCGGCTGGGCCATCAGCGGGTCGCCGCGGTGGCTTCGGAGAGCGACTGGGCGAAGGCCAGCGTCTGGGCCACGGTGTCCGGGCCGTCGCCGGCCTCGCTGACCCTGAGGCTCAGGTCGTCCGCGGTGGAGTTGCCGGTGTAGCCGTGGTCGGCGTCGCAGTTGGGGTCGCCGCAGGCGGCGGGCTCCAGGTCGATCCGGGAGACGGCGCCCCAGCCGATGGTGAGGACGACCTCGCGCGGCAGGGTGCCGGGGGTGTACGCCTCGGGGTTGGCGACGACGCGGCTGACCACGATCGACGAGATCCGGTCCAGCTTGACCGACTCGGTGGAGGTGGTCGCGTACGGGGTCGGGGAGCTGTTGTCGGCGGCCTGCTCGTCGGTGTGGCTGACGATGAAACGGTTGGCCGTCAGGACGAGGACCGTGACGTGGCGGCGGACCTCGTTCTGGTCGAAGGTGGTCTCCTGGTGCACCACGTACGACGCGATCGGCTCGCCGCCGACGGCGGCCTCCACCGCCTCGGCCACGAGGGCCGGGTAATAGCCGCTGCGCTCGATCGCCGCGCGCAGCCCCTGGGTCGTCGTACCGGTCTTCGCCATGGACTCCATCCTAATCCGTCGCGAGGGGCGCTCCGGCGGTCCTCGGACCGCTCCGCCGCGGCTGTCAATAGCTGGGGAGGGTGCGCGGGCCGAGGTCGGTGCGGGCGGGGGGCGGGGCGAGACGGACGGTGGCCCCGAGGACGCGGACGCCGCGCGGGGCGACGACGACGGGTTCGAGGGAGACCGCCACGACCTCGGGGTGGTCGTCGACCAGCCGGGACAGCCGCAGCAGCAGCTCCTCCAGGGCCGGTGTGTCGACGGGCGCGGAGCCGCGCCAGCCGAACAGCAGCGGGGCGGTCCGGATCGACCGGACCAGTTCGGCGGCGTCCCGGTCGGTGGCCGGGACGAGCCGGTGGGCGGTGTCGCCGAGCAGTTCGGAGGCGGCGCCGGCCAGGCCGAACGACAGCACCGCGCCGACGGCCGGGTCGAGCGCGGCCCGGACGACGGTGTCGACGCCGCGCGGCACCATCTCCTGGACGACGGGCTGGAGCTCCTCGGGCTTGCCGAGGGTGTCGGTGAGCTCGGCGTACGCGGCGCGCAGCTGCTCCTCGGTCGCCAGGTCGAGCCGTACGCCGCCGAGGTCGGGGCGGTGGCGCAGGTGGGGGGCGGTCGTCTTGAGGGCGACGGGGTAGCCGAGGCGGGCCGCGGCGGCGACGGCGGCGTCCGGGGTGGGCGCGGGCAGGGCGGGCAGGACGTCGATGCCGTACCGCGCGAGCAGTCCGCTCGCCTCGTCCGGGCCGAGGGTGGTGCCCCGCTCGTCGACGTCGTCGCCGAGCAGGCCCTCGATGAGCGCGGCGGCTCCGGCCTCGTCGATGTCCTCGTACTCGGGGACCCGGCCGGGGTCGGCGGCGTGGCGCCGCCACTGCGCGTACCGCACGGACTCGGCCAGCGCCCGCACGGCGCGCTCGGCGGCGGGGTAGGCGGGGATGTTGCCGGGAGCGGTCGTGGGGGCGGGTTCGGCGGGTTCGGCGGCTTCGGCGGCTTCGGCGGGTTCGGCGGCTTCGGCGGCTTCGGGCGCGGGGTGTGCGCCGGAGGGCGTGGGGGTGGTGAGGGGCGTGGTGGGGGCCGCGGGCCGGCGGGCCGCCGCGCCCGGGGCCGTACTGGCGGCCGCCGAGAGGGCCTCCGCGAGCCCGCCCATCTCGACGTGCACGACCACGACCGGCTTCGCCGGGGCGCTGGCGGAGGCGACGGCCGCGCGCAGGGCCTCGGCCAGGACCTCGCCCTCGCCGGACTCGGTGACGCCGTTCTCGCCCACCCAGGGGATCGCGGTGACGACGACGGCGTCGGACAGCGGGTCGGCGAGCGCCTTGGCGAGCGCGGCCCGGAAGTCGTCGGGGGTCGCCGCGGTCGTCAGGTCCAGCGGCCGCAGCGGTCGCAGTCCCTCGGTCAGGCAGGCGTCGTAGGTGAGCAGCCCGAGGGACTCGGAGTTGCCGAGGATCGCGACGCGGGGTCCGTCGGGCAGCGGCTGGCCGGCGAGCAGCAGGCCCGCGTCGACCAGTTCGGTCACGGTGTCGACCCGGATGACGCCGGCCTGCCGCAGCAGCGCGGAGACGGTGGCGTGCGGGATGCGGGTGGCGGGGACGCGGTGGCCGGGCGGGGCGCTGCCGCTGTGGCGGGCGCCCCTGACCACGACGACCGGCTTGACCGCGGCGGTGCGGCGGGCGAGGCGGGTGAACTTGCGCGGGTTGCCCATGGACTCCAGATAGAGCAGCACGACGTCGGTGTCGGGGTCGTCGTAGCCGTACTGGAGGTAATCGTTGCCGGAGACGTCGACCCGGTTGCCGGCCGAGATGAAGGAGGAGAGCCCGGCGCCGCGCCGGTGCAGTCCGGCGAGCAGGGCGATGCCGATGGCCCCGGACTGGGTGAACAGACCGATCCGCCCGGCGGCCGGCGACTGCGGGGCGAGCGAGGCGTTCAGCCGCACGTCCGGGGAGGTGTTGATGATCCCGAAGGCGTTGGGCCCGATGATCCGCATCCCGTACGAGCGGGCCTGCCGCAGCAGCTCGCGCTGGCGGCGCAGGCCCTCGGCGTCGCCGCTCTCGGCGTAGCCGGCGGAGAGCACGACGAGGCCCTGCACCCCGTGCTCGCCGCAGTCGGCGACGGCCTCGGGGACCCGGTCGGCGGGGACGGCGACGACGGCCAGGTCGACCGGAGCGCCGATCTCGCCGACCGACCGGAAGGCCGGCACGCCCTCCAGTTCCGAGGCGCCCCCCGGCAGGGCCGCGTTCACGGCGTACACGGGACCGGCGAAGCCGGCGTCGAGGAGGTTGCGCAGGACGGTCCGGCCGACCCCGCCGGGGCCGCGGCCGACGCCGACGACCGCGACCGAGCCGGGGGCCAGCAGCCGGTGGACGGAGCGGGACTCGGCGCGCTGTTCGCGGGCGCGCTGGACGGCGAGGGAGCGGTCGGTGGGCTCCAGGTCGAGGTGGAGCCGGACGGAGCCGTCCTCGAAGCTGCGCTTCTGGGTGTAGCCGGCGTCCGTGAACACCTTGATCATCTTGGTGTTCGCGGGCAGCACCTCCGCCGCGAACCGCCGGATGCCCCGCTCCCGGGCCACCGCCGCGATGTGTTCGAGCAGCGCCGAGGCGACGCCGCGCCCCTGGTGGGCGTCCTGGACCAGGAAGGCGACCTCGGCCTCGTCGGCGGGCTCGGGCGCCGGGCGGCCGTGCTCGTCGATGCGGTCGTAGCGGACGGTGGCGATGAACTCGCCGCCGACGGTGGCCGCGAGCCCGACCCGGTCCACGTAGTCGTGATGGGTGAAGCGGTGCACGTCCTTGGCGGAGAGCCGGGGATACGGGGCGAAGAAGCGGTAGTACTTCGACTCGTCCGAGACCTGCTCGTAGAAGCTGACCAGCCGGTCGGCGTCGTCGACGGTGATCGGCCTGATCCGCGCGGTGCCGCCGTCGCGCAGCACGACGTCGGCCTCCCAGTGGTCGGGGTACGCGTGTTCCGACGGCGTCTGCATGGACGACAGCCTACGACCGGGTCATCGCGCGGGCACCGGTCGCGCACGGGGTCCGCGCCGGGCAGGGTGAGGAGGACGCAGGCCGGTGCGGGCCACCGGGGAAGCTGTGCGAGACTGGTCTAGACAACTCACCGAGACTCGAAGGGCAACACCATGGCAGAGCGCCGCGTCAACGTCGGCTGGGCCGAGGGCCTGCACGCCCGCCCCGCCTCCATCTTCGTCCGTGCCGCCACGGCCTCCGGCGTTCCGGTGACCATCGCCAAGGCCGACGGCAACCCGGTCAACGCCGCCTCCATGCTCGCGGTACTGGGCCTGGGCGCGCAGGGCGGCGAGGAGATCGTGCTCGCTTCGGACGCGGAGGGCGCCGAGATCGCCCTGGACCGTCTGGCGAAGCTGGTCGCCGAGGGTCTCGACGAGCTGCCCGAGACCGTCTGATCCCGCCCCTCGGCCGCGCGCCGGGACACGCGAGAACCGCCCCGCCGGAATTCCTGGGGGGCGGTTCTCGCGTTTTCGACGCCTCGGGGATGACGGACAGCGGATTCCGGGCAGTGCAAATCCGGGCAGCGGATTCCGGGCAGCACGAATTGCGGGAGCCGGGAAATTCGCCCGTCCCGTGAAATGCACGTCTTTGTATACGGCGCGTCTGTTAATTCAGCGAGCCCGCGATGTTTACGGCATGTTGCGAAGTCCTCACACGGCCGCCGTCCGGGTGCCGCAGCCGGTGCAGCGGCAGGGTGCGCTCGGCGTGCAGCGCCGTGAGCGCCCGGGCGCGTTCGGCGTCGCCGCGCGCGACCGCGTCCACGATCGCGCCGTGCTCGGCCCAGGTGTCCACGGGCCGCGCCGAGGTCTCGACGGCGTACATCCAGGCGATCTTGTGCCGGAGCTGGGTGAGCAGCGAGGTGAGCGCGGGGCTGCCGGAGGCCTGGGCGAGGGTCTCGTGGAACCAGCCGCCGAGCGAGCGCAGGTCCTCCCCCTGGCCCCGCCGGGCCCGCTCCTGCCCGAGCCTGACCAGGCCGCGCAGGACTTTGAGGTGGGCGTCGGTGCGGCGCTGGGCGGCCCGGCCTGCGGCGAGCGGTTCGAGCAGCGAGCGGACGTCGAGCAGGTCGGCGGCCTCCTGCTCGGTGGGCTCGGCGACATGCGCGCCGGCGTGCCGGCGGCTCACCACGAAGCCCTCGGACTCCAGGGTGCGCAGGGCTTCGCGGACCGGCACGCGGGAGACCCCGTAGCGGCGCGCCAGTTGCTCCTCGGTCAGCCGGCTGCCCCGCTCGAAGACGCCGGAGACGATGTCGTCCCGGATCGCCGTGCACACCGAATGCGCGGGAATGCGCATGTCCGACCTCCGCATTAATCCACGTGAAACCCGCCGACGGTCCCCTGTTCGCCGACTCTTCCGTGACTCTATTGCAGCGAGCGGCCATTTCCGACGGCCGGTCGTGAAACATGGATGTCTTTTGGACGCGAAAAAGCCCCGACTCCGTACGCGAGCCGGGGCTTTTCTGGTGCCGCCGTGGGGTCAGACGTTGACGCCCCGGGCGCGCAGGTACGCGAGCGGGTTGATGTCGGAGCCGTACTCGGCGGTGGTGCGCGCCTCGAAGTGCAGGTGCGGGCCGGTGGAGTTGCCGGTCGAGCCGGAGACGCCGATCTGCTCGCCCGGCATGACGGACGCGCCGACCGAGACGGTGATCCGGGAGAGGTGGCCGTACTGGGTGTACGTGCCGTCGAGGTGGCGGATCACGACGTTGTTGCCGTACGCGCCGCCCCAGCCCGCCTCCACGACGGTGCCGGCGCCGACGGAGACGACCGTGCTGCCGAAGGGGGCCTTGAAGTCGATGCCGGAGTGGCTGCCGGAGGACCACAGGGAGCCGCCGGTCTTGTAGCCGGTGGTGACGTACGTGCCGGCGATGGGCAGCCGGAAGGAGTTCAGGCGCTTGCGCTCGGCCTCGCGGGCGGCGCGCTCGCGGGCCTCGCGGATCTCCTTGGCGCGGGCCTCGGCCTTGCGCTTCGCCTCCGCCTCGGCCTTGGCCTTCGCGGCGGCCTCGTAGGCCTCCTGCTCCTGGGCGGCGGCCTGGGCGTCGATGCGGTCGGCGAGCGTGTCCACGCTGATCGCCTGGGTCAGGCCGGTGTCCTCGAGGGAACGGGCTTCCGTGTCGGCGGCGAGCGCCGGGGAGGCGAGGGTACCGATGACGCCGGTCGTCGCGAGCGCGGCGACGCCTGCGACGCCCGCGCTGCGGCGCGCCATACGGCTCGGACCACGATGCTTCCCGGTGGCACGGGTGAACGCCATGTAGTGGCTGATCCTTTCCTTCCTTCTCGCCTACCGGGTTAGCTGACGGGTTCGGAGCAGGAAGGTCTCCTACGGGCCCCTCCGCCCGACGGCGAAGGCGTCCGATTCACCCCAGGGACTGCGGTGGGTCCCCGGCTCCCCAGGCTCGCGCCTTCGGGGACTCGGCGATGACTGTCCGTTGCCGCGGACGCGGCACGTGCAACCGACGAACAGCCGGACCGACGCTAAGCGTCTTGTCTTTCAATCACCAAACAGACACGGAAGTTTGTAGCGCACGCCACAGGTCATTCGCCCGCTTTCCCTTGCGAACCGGACAAACGGGAGGACCCCGACGCACCGGGGCATCGGGGTCCTCGCGACGGCCTGCGGCCGGCTCAATCAGCCGCTGACGACGGTCACTTCACCGATCCCGAGGGCGCGCACCGGCTCCTCGATCGCGGCGGCGTCGCCGACCAGAACGGTCACCAGCCGGTCCACCGGGAAGGCGTTGACGACCGCCGCGGTCGCCTCGACCGTGCCCGTCTCGGCGAGGCGGGCGTACAACTGCGCCTGGAAATCGTCCGGAAGACGCTGCTCGACCTGGTCGGCGAGGGTGCCGGCGACCGAGGCCGCGGTCTCGTACTTCAGCGGGGCGACGCCCACGAGGTTCTGCACCGCCACATCGCGCTCGGCGTCCGTCAGACCCTCGGCGGCGAGGGTGCGCAGCACCTTCCACAGGTCGTCAAGTGCCGGGCCGGTGTTGGGGGTGTCGACGGAGCCGCTGATGGCGAGCATCGACGCGCCGTTGCCCCGGCCGTCCGAGCGCAGCACCTGGCCGAAGGCCCGCACGCCGTAGGTGTAGCCCTTCTCCTCGCGCAGCACGCGGTCGAGCCGGGAGGTGAGCGTGCCGCCGAGGCAGTACGTGCCGAGCACCTGGGCCGGCCACACGCGGTCGTGCCGGTCCGGGCCGATGCGGCCGATCAGCAGCTGCGTCTGGACGGCGCCGGGGCGGTCCACGATGACCACGCGGCCCGTGTCGTCGGCGGTGATCGGCACGTCCGGGTGCGCCGCGGACGCCTCGCCGGACCAGTCGCCGAGGGTGTCCGCCAGCAGGGCGTCCAGGTCGACGTCGGTGAGGTCGCCGACGACCACCGCGGTGGCGTTGCCGGGGCGGATGTGCGCCTCGTAGAAGGCGCGTACGGCCGCGGCGTCGATGGCGGCCACCGTCTCCTCGGTGCCCTGGCGGGGCCGCGACATGCGCGAACCGGCCGGGAACAGCTCCTTGGAGAGCTGCTTGGCCGCGCGGCGGGCCGGGTTGGCCGTCTCGTGCGGGATCTCGTCGAGCCGGTTGCGCACCAGGCGCTCGATCTCGGTGTCGACGAACGCGGGGGCGCGCAGCGCCTCGGCGAGCAGCCCGAGGGCCTTCGGCAGCCGGGAGACCGGGACCTCCAGGGAGACCCGGACGCCCGGGTGGTCCGCGTGCGCGTCCAGGGTGGCGCCGCAGCGCTCCAGCTCGGCGGCGAACTCCTCGGCGGAGTGCTTGTCGGTGCCCTCGGACAGCGCCCGCGCCATGATCGTCGCCACGCCGTCCAGACCGGCCGGCTCGGCGTCCAGCGGCGCGTCGAGGACCAGCTCGACGGCCACCACCTGCTGGCCGGGTCGGTGGCAGCGCAGCACCGTCAGCCCGTTGTCGAGGGAGCCGCGCTCGGGGGCCGGGAAGGCCCAGGGGCGCGCCTCGCCCGCCCGCGGCTGCGGGTGGAACTCCATGCTGGTCAAAGACGCGGCAGCGTCGCTCACTGGTCGGCTCCCTCTTCCTCGTCGCTGTCGCTCTCGGCGCCCGGGTCGCCCGGGATCGCGGTGATCGGCTCGTACACCAGCACCGCCCGGTTGTCGGGGCGCAGCCGGGCCTCGGCGACGGCCCGCACCTCCTCGGCGGTCACGTCGAGCACCCGCTGCACGGCGGTCAGCGCCAGCTGCGGGTCGCCGAACAGCACCGCGTACCGGCACAGTTCGTCGGCGCGGCCGGCGACCGTGCCGAGCCGGTCCAGCCACTCGCGCTCCAACTGCGCCTGGGCGCGCTCCATCTCCTCGGGCGTCGGCCCCTCGGCGGCGAACCGGGCCAGCTCCTCGTCGACCGCGGCCTCGATCCGCGGCACCTCGACGCCGCCGGAGGTCTTCACGTCCAGCCAGCCGAGCGAGGGCGCGCCGGCCAGCCGGAGCAGCCCGAAGCCGGCCGCGACGGCCGTGCGGTCGCGGCGGACCAGCCGGTTGTGCAGCCGGGACGACTCGCCGCCGCCGAGGACCGTCAGGGCCAGGTCGGCCGCGTCGCACTCGCGGGTGCCGTCGTGCGGGAGCCGGTAGGCGGCCATCAGGGCGCGGGCCGGGACCTCCTCCTCGACGACCTCGCGCAGCTGCTCGCCGATGATGTCCGGGAGTGTGCCGTCGCGCGGCGGCTGCTTGCCGTCGTGGCCGGGGATCGAGCCGAAGTACTTCTCGATCCACGCGAGGGTCTGCTCGGGGTCGATGTCGCCGACGACCGAGAGCACCGCGTTGTTCGGCGCGTAGTAGGTACGGAAGAAGTTCCGCGCGTCTTCCAGGGTGGCGGCGTCCAGATCGGCCATGGAGCCGATCGGCGTGTGGTGGTACGGGTGGCCCGCCGGGTAGGCGAGCGCGGTGAGCTTCTCGAACGCCGTGCCGTAGGGCACGTTGTCGTAGCGCTGGCGGCGCTCGTTCTTCACCACGTCGCGCTGGTTCTCCATGGACTCGTCGTCCAGGGCGGCCAGCAGCGAGCCCATGCGGTCCGCCTCCAGCCAGAGCGCCAGCTCCAGCTGGTGGGCGGGCATGGTCTCGAAGTAGTTGGTGCGCTCGAAACTGGTGGTGCCGTTGAGCGAACCGCCGGCGCCCTGCACCAGCTCGAAGTGCCCGTTGCCCTTGACCTGCTTCGAGCCCTGGAACATCAGGTGCTCGAAGAGGTGGGCGAGGCCGGTGCGGCCCGGGACCTCGTGGCGCGAGCCGACGTCGTACCAGAGGCAGACCGCGGCGACCGGGGTCAGGTGGTCCTCGGAGAGCACCACGCGCAGGCCGTTGGCCAGCCGGTGCTCGGTCGCTGTCAGGCCGCCGGAGCCGGCTTCGGCCGTGGCCGTGTGACCCATGGGCATGTACGTCCCTTCGATCGCGATGTGGAAGAGTCCTGCCACTGTATGCAAGCGCACCGACACCTCGCGAAGTTCCCGCCGCATCGGACTGTCCCTCTTCCGGGTCGACGTCGGCGTTGTCGGTGCGACGGTCCACAATGGTCCGCGTCAGATCAACCATGTTGGTAAGGAGCCGCAGCCGCGATGGCCCGCCGCAGCACGAAGACACCGCCGCCGGACGACGCGTTCGAGGAGAGGATCCTCGACATCGACGTCGTCGACGAGATGCAGGGCTCCTTCCTCGAGTACGCGTACTCGGTCATCTACTCGCGCGCCCTGCCGGACGCCCGCGACGGCATGAAGCCGGTACAGCGCCGCATCGTCTACCAGATGTCGGAGATGGGGCTCCGGCCCGATCGCGGCTACGTGAAGTGCGCGCGCGTCGTCGGCGAGGTCATGGGCAAGCTGCACCCGCACGGCGACGCGTCGATCTACGACGCGCTGGTGCGCATGGCGCAGCCGTTCTCCATGCGGGTCCCCCTGGTCGACGGCCACGGCAACTTCGGCTCCCTCGGCAACGACGACCCGCCGGCCGCCATGCGGTACACCGAGTCCCGGATGGCGCCCGCGGCGCTGCTGATGACGGACTCGATCGACGAGGACACCGTCGACTTCGCCCCGAACTACGACGGCCAGGAGCGGGAGCCGGTCGCGCTGCCCGCGGCGTACCCGAACCTGCTGGTCAACGGCGCGTCGGGCATCGCGGTCGGCATGGCCACCAACATGCCCCCGCACAACCTGGGCGAGGTGATCGCCGCCGCGCGGCACCTGATCCGGCACCCGCACGCGGACCTCGACGCGCTGATGCGCTTCGTGCCCGGCCCCGACCTGCCGACCGGCGGCCGGATCGTCGGCCTGTCCGGCATCAAGGACGCGTACGAGTCCGGCCGCGGCACGTTCAAGATCCGCGCCACCGCCACCATCGAGAACGTCACGGCCCGCCGCAAGGGCATCGTGGTCACGGAGCTGCCCTTCACCGTCGGGCCCGAGAAGGTCATCTCCAAGATCAAGGACCTGGTCGGCTCGAAGAAGCTCCAGGGCATCGCCGACGTCAAGGACCTCACCGACCGCGCCCACGGCCTGCGGCTGGTCATCGAGGTCAAGAACGGCTTCGTGCCGGAGGCGGTCCTGGAGCAGCTGTACAAGCTGACGCCCATGGAGGAGTCCTTCGGCATCAACAACGTGGCGCTGGTCGACGGCCAGCCGCTGACGCTGGGTCTGAAGGAGCTGCTCGAGGTCTACCTGGACCACCGCTTCGACGTGGTCCGGCGGCGCTCGGAGTTCCGCCGCGGCAAGAAGCGGGACCGGCTGCACCTGGTCGAGGGCCTGCTGGTCGCCCTGCTGGACATCGACGAGGTCATCCGGCTGATCCGGCAGAGCGAGAACTCGGCGCAGGCCAAGGAGCGCCTGATGGAGCGCTTCTCGCTGAGCGAGGTCCAGACGCAGTACATCCTCGACACCCCACTGCGCCGGCTCACCAAGTTCGACCGGCTGGAGCTGGAGTCCGAGCGGGACCGGCTCACCGGCGAGATCGAGGAGCTGACGAAGGTCCTCGACTCGGACGCGGAGCTGCGCAAGCTGGTCTCGGCGGAACTGGCCGCGGTGGCGAAGAAGTTCGGCACGGAGCGGCGCACGGTCCTGCTGGAGTCGGCGGGCGCGCCGGCCACGGCCGTGTCCCTGGAGGTCGCGGACGACCCGTGCCGGGTGCTGCTGTCCTCGACGGGTCTGCTGGCCCGTACGGTGACGGAGGAGCTGCCGGCGGCCGGCGACGGCAAGCGCTCCCGCCACGACGTGATCGTCTCGTCGGTGGCGGCGACGCAGCGCGGCGACGTGGGCGCGGTGACCTCGGCCGGACGGCTGCTGCGGATCCAGGTGATCGACCTGCCGCAGCTTCCGGACACGGCGACCGCACCGAACCTTGCGGGCGGCGCGCCGCTGACGGAGTTCCTGAGCCTGGAGCCCGACGAGACGGTGGTGTGCCTCACCACGCTCGAGGAGTCCTCGCCGGGCCTGGCGCTCGGCACGCTGCAGGGCGTCGTCAAGCGCGTGGTGCCGGACTATCCGGCGAACAAGGAGGAGCTGGAGGTCATCACCCTCAAGGAGGGCGACCGGATCGTCGGCGCGACGGAGCTGCGCACCGGCGAGGAGGACCTGGTCTTCATCACCTCCGACGCCCAGCTGCTGCGCTTCCAGGCCGCGCAGGTGCGGCCGCAGGGCCGCCCGGCGGGCGGTATGGCGGGCATCAAGCTGAGCGCGGGCGCCGAGGTCATCTCCTTCACGGCGGTGGACCCGGCCGCGGACGCGGTCGTCTTCACCGTGGCCGGGGCGACGGGCAGCCTGGACGCCACGGTCGGCACGTCGGCGAAGCTGACCCCCTTCGACCAGTACCCGCGCAAGGGCCGCGCGACCGGCGGCGTCCGCTGCCAGCGCTTCCTGAAGGGCGAGGACGTCCTGGTCCTGGGCTGGGCGGGCGCGGCCCCGGCGCGGGCGGCCCAGCGGAACGGAACCCCGGCCGAGCTGCCGGAGCCGGACCCGCGCCGCGACGGCTCGGGGACGCCGCTGGCACAGCCGGTCGCGGTCCTGGCGGGGCCGGTCGGCTAACCGGCCGGCGCGGAGGGGTCCTGCTCCTCCGTGTGCTCCGTGTCCCGGACATACCGCAGGACACCCCACATCGACGGTTCGTCGGGGGTGTCCTGCGGTCCGTTCTGCTCGCAGTCGGCGAGGGCCTTGCGGAGCGCCGGGGCGTCGACGCCGGAACCGATGAGGACGAGCTGCGTGAGGCGTTCCTCGCCGGCCGGCCAGGGTTCCGGGTAGAAGCGCAGGAAGCGGCCGACGGCGTGCACCGTGTAACGGTTGGCCGGGTCGGCGGCGCCGAAGTCGACGAAGCCCTTGATGCGGTAGAGGCCCTCGGGGCGGGAGTCCAGGAACGCCATCAGACGGCGCGGGTGCAGCGGGACGTCCGTGGCGTGCGAGAGCGTCTCGTAGGCGGCGTGCGGGTGGGCGTGGGCGTCCTCGTCGCCGTACAGGACGTCCTCGATGGACATCTGACCCTCGATCTCGCCGTCCGGGACCACCCGGTCGAAGAGCAGTTCGGGGTCGACCCGTCCGTGCGCGGCGGTGACGACCGCGGCCCGCTCCGCGAGCCGGCCGACCGTCTCGCGGACGGCGGCGAGGTCCTGCTCGGCGACCCGGTCGGCCTTGTTGACGACGACGAGGTCGGCGAGGGCGAGGTGCCGGTCCGTCTCCGGGTGCCGTTCCCGGGTGGCGTCGAACTCGGCCACGTCCACGAGCTGCACCAGGCCGCCGTAGACGATCCGCTCGTTCTCACTGGCCAGCACCATCCGCACCAGTTCCTGCGGCTCGGCGAGCCCGCTGGCCTCGATCACGATCACGTCGAGCCGGAGCTCGGGCCGGGTCAGCACCTCCAGGTACTCGTCGAGCTCGCTCGCGTCGACGGCGCAGCACAGGCAGCCGTTTCCGAGCGACACGGTGGAGCCGACCTGGCCGGCGACGGTCATCGCGTCGATCCCGATGTCGCCGAAGTCGTTGACCATGACCCCGATCCGGGTCCCGCGGGCGCTGCGCAGCAGGTGGTTGAGCAGGGTGGTCTTGCCGGAGCCGAGGAATCCCGCGAGGACGACGACGGGAATCTGCTGCGTGCCCAAGAGCTGTGCCTTTCGGTGTCTGCCGCTGTGGTCCGCCGGCCGTGGACCGGCGGCTGTGGACCGGCCCACCAGGATAGGTCGGCGTGGATCTCCGGGGCCGGTGGACGGGCCCCCGGGCCTCGTCGCGGGAGGGTCGGCCGCGCTCCTGCGGCACGTGCGGCCCCGACCCCGGAATTTCCGGTCACCGTGGCGGGGCCTTTACCGTTCCTCCCATGAGTCCGTCCTCCGCCGCCGCCCCGCCGCGCCCCCTCCGGCGGCGTCGTCTGGGCTGGCCGCGGCGGATGTTCTCGCAGGTGCTGCTGATGCAGCTGGCCGTGGCGACGGGGGTGACGGTGCTGGCCACCGGCCTCTTCCTGGCGCCGCTCTCCGCCCAGCTGGACGACCAGGCGATGCGCCGGGCGCTGGCCATCGCCGAGACGACCGGGACCCCGCGCCTCGCCGCCGACGTCGTCCGCACGCCGCCGCGCGCGGACGGGCCGGTGCAGAGCGAGGCCGAGCGGATCCGCCGGGCCACCGGGGCCGAGTACGTGGTCGTCATGGACACCCGCGGCATCCGCTGGTCGCACACCGACCCCGCGCAGATCGGCCGGCGCGTCTCCACCGACCCGAGCTCGGCCCTCGCCGGCCACGAGGTGATGGAGATCGACAGCGGGACGCTCGGCCGCTCCGCCCGGGGCAAGGCCCCGCTGCGCGACGCCGGCGGCCGCATCGTCGGAGCGGTCTCCGTCGGCATCGAGTACGACAGCGTCCGCGACCGGCTCCTCGGGGCGATCCCTGGGCTGCTCGCGTACGCCGGCGGCGCCCTGGCCGCCGGCGCCCTCGCCGCGTACCTGATCTCCCGCCGTCTCCAGCGGCAGACCCGCGATCTCGCGTTCTCCGACATCGCCGCGCTGCTCGCCGAACGCGAGGCGATGCTGCACGGCATCCGCGAGGGCGTCGTCGCGCTCGACCGGGGCGGCAGGGTCCGGCTGATCAACGACGAGGCGCAGCGCCTGCTCGGCGTGGGCCCCGAGGCGGCCGGGCGGCCGCTGGACGAGGTGCTGGGAGAGGGCCGGACCACGGACGTGCTGGCCGGCCGGGTCACCGGCGAGGACCTGGTGACGGTACGCGGCCACCGCGTGCTGATCGCCAACCGCATGCCCACGGACGACGGGGGCGCCGTCGCCACCCTGCGCGACCGCACCGAACTGGAGCAGCTCGGCCGCGAGCTGGACTCGACGCGCGGCCTGATCGACGCCCTGCGCGCCCAGGACCACGAGCACGCCAACCGGATGCACACGCTCCTGGGTCTGCTGGAACTGGAGATGCACGAGGAGGCGGCCGAGTTCGTCACGGAGGTCGTCGGCGTGCACCGGGCCACCGCCGAGCAGGTCACCGAGAAGGTCCACGACCCGCTGGTCGCCGCGCTCCTCGTCGGCAAGGCGACCGTGGCCGCCGAGCGGGGCGTCTCGCTGCGGATCGCCGCGGACAGCCTGCTGCCGGACCGCGTCGTCGACCCCCGGGAGCTGGTCACCGTGGTCGGCAACCTGGTGGACAACGCCCTGGACGCGGCCGCGGGCACCCCGGACGCCTGGATCGAGGTGGCCCTGCGCGCCGAGGGCCGTACGGCGGTGCTGCGGGTGACCGACAGCGGCCCCGGTGTGCCCGACGAACGCCGGGAGCTGATCTTCACGGAGGGCTGGACGACGAAGGAGCCGCCCTCCCACGGCAAGCGCGGCCTGGGGCTGCCGCTGGTGCGCCGGCTCGCGGAGCGGCAGGGCGGCGGCGCGCGGGTCGGCGCGGCGGCCGACGGCGGAGCCGAGTTCACCGTCGTACTGCCGGAGGCGCTCACGGACGCGCCGGAGTCCCCGTCCCCGGACGGCTCGGCCCCGGACGGTTCGGTCGCGGACGGGTCGGTCCCGGGCGCCGGGGTCCTCGCGGCGGAGGAGTCCCGGTGATCGAGGTCCTGGTCGTGGACGACGACGTGCGCGTCGCGCAGATCAACGCGGCGTACGTCGGGAAGGTTCCCGGCTTCCATGTCGCCGGCACCGCCCACTCCGCGGCCGAGGCGCTGGCCCGCCTCGACGACACCCCGGTGGACCTGGTTCTGCTCGACCACTACCTGCCGGACGGCAACGGCCTCGCCGTGGTCCGGGAGCTGCGCCGCCACGGCCGGCACACCGACGTGATCATGGTGACGGCGGCCCGGGACGTCGCCACCGTCCAGGCGGCCATGCGCCACGGCGCGCTGCAGTACCTGGTCAAGCCGTTCACCTTCGCGGGGCTGCGCGCGAAGCTGGAGGCGTACGCGGCGCTGCGTCGCACGCTGGAGGGCGGCGGGGAGGCGGAACAGGCGGAGGTCGACCGGATCTTCGGGGCGCTGTCGGCCGGTTCGGCTGTGCCGGACCTCCCCAAGGGGCACTCCCCCACCACCGCCGAACTGGTCCGGCAGGTGCTGCTCGCGGCCGAGGGGCCGCTGTCCGCGCAGGACATCGCCGACCGGGCGGGCGTCAGCCGGCAGACCGCGCAGCGCTATCTCAAGCTGCTGGAGCGCGCCGGCCGGGTGCGACTGTCGCTCCGGTACGGGGAGACGGGCCGGCCGGAGCACCGGTACGCCTGGGTCGCCTCGCGCTGAGCCCGGGGCCGCTCACACGGCGCCCGCGCCGGTGAGCGCCCTGACCTCCGTCTCGGCGTGCTTGGCCGGGTCGGGGGCCTCGCCCGAGGTGACGGTCCCGAGCCAGCCGGCCAGGAAGCCCAGCGGGATCGAGACGAGCCCGGGGTTCTGCAGCGGGAAGACATGGAAGTCGACACCGGGGAACAGGGCCTCGGGGCCGCCGGAGACGACCGGCGAGAACAGCACCAGGAGGATCGCCGGGACCAGCCCGCCGTAGACCGACCAGACGGCGCCGCGCGTGGTGAAGTTCCGCCAGAACAGCGAGTACAGCAGCACCGGCAGGTTTGCCGAGGCCGCCACCGCGAAGGCGAGGCCGACCAGGAACGCCACGTTCAGATCGCGGGCGAGCAGGCCGAGCCCGATCGCCGCCAGACCGATCCCGGCCGCGGCGGCGCGGGCCACCGCGACCTCGCTGTACGGCTTCGCCCCGGCGCGGCGGCTGCGCAGCGAGGCGTACAGGTCGTGGGCGACGGAGGCGGACGAGGCGAGGGTGATGCCCGCGACGACGGCGAGGATCGTGGCGAAGGCGACCGCGGCGACCACCGCGAACAGCACCGTGCCGCCGGTCGAGCCCGCGCCGCCGCCCAGGTCGAGCGCGAGCAGGGGGACGGCGGTGTTGCCGGCGGTGTTGGAGGCGCGGACGGCCTCCGGGCCGATGATCGCCGCGGCCCCGAACCCGAGGACGATCGTCATCAGGTAGAAGCTGCCGATGAGTCCGATCGACCAGACGACCGAGCGGCGGGCGGCGGCCGCGGTCGGCACGGTGTAGAAGCGCGACAGGATGTGCGGCAGCCCGGCCGTGCCGAGGACGAGAGCCAGGCCGAGGCTGATGAAGTCGAAGCGCGCGGTCCAGTCCCCGCCGTAGCGCAGTCCGGGCGCGAGGAAGTCCGTGCCGTGGCCACTGCGCTCGGCGGCGGTGGTGAGCATCAGTCCGAAGTCGCCGTGGAAGCGGACCAGCACGAGGATGGTGAGCGTGATCGAACCGGCCATGAGCAGCACGGCCTTGACGATCTGGATCCAGGTCGTGGCGCGCATACCGCCGAGCGACACGTAGACGACCATCAGCGCTCCGACGCCGATGACGGTCCAGGAGCGCGCCGCCCCGCCCGTCTCGCCGAGCAGCAGCGCGACGAGGCTGCCCGCGCCGACCATCTGCGCCACCAGGTAGAGCACGGAGACGGTGACGGACGAGGTGCCGGCGGCGATGCGCACGGGCCGCTCGGCCATGCGCGCGGCGACGACGTCGGCGAGGGTGAAGCGGCCGCAGTTGCGGACGAGTTCGGCGACGAGCAGCAGCACCACGAGCCAGGCGACGAGGAAGCCGACCGAGTAGAGCATGCCGTCGTAGCCGAAGAGCGCGATCAGCCCGGAGATGCCGAGGAAGGACGCGGCGGACATGTAGTCGCCGGCGATGGCGAATCCGTTCTCCATGGGCGAGAACAGCCGGCCGCCGGCGTAGAACTCCTCCGCCGAGCCGTGCCGGTTGCGGCTCACCCAGGTGGTGATCGCCAGGGTGACCGCGACGAACACGCTGAACAGGATCAGCGCCAGGGTCTGGTGGTCGCCGCTCACCGGGTGGTCCCCCGCGTGGCTCCGTCGGTCGTCGCGTGCGCCGGGTTCGTCGCGTGCGCCGCCGCGGGGGTGCTTCCTCGTGCCATGCCTCGGGTCATCTCCTGGGTGTCCCAGCGCAGTTCGAGCGCCGCCGGGTCCCGGCGCAGCCGGGCGTGCCGGGCGTACGCCCAGGTCAGCAGGAAAGTGGTGAGGAACTGGGCGAGCCCGGCCAGCATCGCCACGTTCACCGCCCCGGCCACCGGCCGGCCCATCAGGCCGGGGGCGACGGTGGCGACGACGACGTACGCGAGGTACCAGAGCAGGAACGCGCCGGCCGCCGGGAAGGCGAAGCGCCGGTAGCGGGCGCGGACCTCGCGGAAGGCGGGGCTGCGCTGCACCTCCAGGTAGATGTCCGCGGCGGTGTGGGGCTTCGCCTGGCGGGGGATCCGCCCCGGGCCCGCGGCCGGGTCCTCGGCGGTCGCGGCGGCCGGGTCCTGGCCGGCCGCGGCGCCCGGTTCTCCCCAGCCGGACGCGAGCGCGTCGTACCAGGGGTCGTCGATGCGACCCGCCGGGGTGTTCGGCCCTTCCTGCTTCTCCACCGGTGAACTCTCCTTGTCAGCGAACCGTTTCGGCCGCGTGCCCAAGGATGGACAGAGCGGGAAGATCCCGGACTCTTCTCCCGGTCACTTCACCCCATCAGGTGATGGGGTCTCCCGGTGGCCTGACAACTCCGCGCTGATAGGCGTACCGGACCGCCTGGGCGCGGTCGCGCACCCCGGTCTTGGCGAAGAGATTGTTGATGTGGGTCTTCACGGTGGCCGTGGAAATGCGAAGCCGGCCGGCGATCTCCTGGTTGGAGAGCCCGTCCGCGACGAGCGCGAGCACCTGCGCCTCGCGCTCGGTGAGACCGTCCGGCGGCGCCGCGGCGCGCGGGCGGGTGCGCCTCGGGCCTCTCCGGCCGGTTCAGCAGCCGTTCCAGGAGGCGTCGTTGGACGGCCGGTGCGAGCCCGGCGCGTCCGTCGAGCACGTCGCGGACGGCGCGGGCGATCTCCTCGCCGCCGGCGTCCTTGGTGAGGTAGCCGCGCGCCCCGGCCCGCAGCGCCGGGAACAGCGAGTCGTCGTCGGCGTACGTGGTGAGCACCACGACCTCGGTGCCGGGGTGCTCGGCGCGGATCCGCCGGGTGGCCTCCACGCCGTCGCAGCGCGGCATACGCAGGTCCATCAGCACCACGTCCGGGGCGAGTTCGGCGGTCAGGGCGACGGCCTCCTCGCCGTCCCGGGCGGCGCCGACGACCTCGATGCCGGGGAGCAGCCCGAGCACGAGGACGATGCCCTCGCGCACCATGGCCTGGTCGTCGGCGACGAGCACCCGGGCGCTGCGCCCCCCTTCGTCCGTCATGCCGGCACCCTCAGCCGCACGGCGAAGCCGTCGCCCTCGGGGGCCGCCTCCAGCGTGCCGCCGAGGAGTTCGGCGCGCTCGCGCATGCCGAGCAGCCCGTAGCCGGAGCCGGAGGCCGCCAGGCCGCTCCCGCCGGAGGGGCCGGCGGCGGCCCGCGCCGCGGCGGGCGCGCCCGAGTCGCGTATCTCCAGGGCGATCTCACCGGACCTGTACGCCAGCAGCAGCCGCGTCCGGGCCCCGGGGGCGTGTTTGCGCACATTGGTGAGCGCTTCCTGCGCCACTCTGCGCACGGCCTGGGATGCCTCCGCCGGCAGCGGCCGGGGCTCGCCGGAGACCCGCACCTCCGCCCCGTCCTCGCGGGCCAGTTCCCGCAGGTAGTCCTCGACCGGCGCCAGGTCGCCGCGGAGCGCGGAGAGCGCCTGCCGGGTCTCGGCGAGCCCTTCGCGGGCCATGGAGCGGGCCGCGACGACCCGCCGGCGTATCTCCTCAGGTTCCGCGCCGGCGTCGATCTGGAGCCGGGCCGCCTCCAGGTGCACCAGCTGGGCGGAGAGGCTGTGGGCGAGGACGTCGTGGATCTCGCGGGCGATCCGGGCGCGTTCGGCGAGCGCCGCGGAGGCCGCCTCGGCGTCCCGGGCCGCCCGCTCCTGCGCGAGCAGCCGGAAACCCGCGCCGCGCGCCTGGGCGTCGAGCCGGAGCGAGTACCCGGTCAGGAGCACGGCCGCGGTGGTGACCGCCGCCCCGCGCGGCCCGGTCTCGTCGGCAGCGACGAACCCTCCGACGAGGACGGCGACGGTGAGCACCCCGGCGGCGAGCGGCAGCCGCTCCATCGCCAGCACCCCCGCCACGATCCAGGTCAGCGTCGCGGGCACGGGCGCGCCGGCCAGGTACGTGCCGAGGGCGCAGCCGGCGAGGACGCCGAGCAGGCCCAGCGAGGGAAGCAGCCGGTGGGCCAGGGTCGCGCGGCGGAAGGCGGCCACGGCCGCTCCGCACAGCGCCAGCCCGAGCGCCGGCAGGAGCCCGTACGCGCCGGGGAAGGCGCCGGAGAGGTGGGCGCTGATCAGCGCCCAGGCGCAGAGCGCGGTGAGCAGCAGCCCGTCCAGGACGAGGCGGCCCCGGGGCACGCCGACCCTGCTGAGCGCCTCGCGCGTCGGCCAGGCGAGCCACCGCCCGGCGGCCACGGTCCCGTCCAAGTCCGGCCCCCCTCCGTCGTCTCGATGCTACGGCGGAAGGGGGTTCGCGTGATCGGCCTGTGGACGGAGCCGGCCCCTCCACCCGCGGGTGGAGGGGCCGGCGGACCGGTGCCTGTGGATATCCGGCTCAGGCGTCGATGCGCGAGCGGTCCAGGGTCGCCGCGGAGCTGGTGATGAACTCCTTGCGGGGCGCCACGTCGTTGCCCATGAGCAGGTCGAAGACCTGCTCCGCCGCCTCCAGGTCGCCGATGTTGATCCGGCGCAGGGTGCGGTGGCGCGGGTCCATCGTGGTCTCCGCCAGCTGGTCGGCGTCCATCTCGCCGAGGCCCTTGTAGCGCTGGATGGCGTCCTTGTAGCGGACGCCCTTGCGCTGGAACTCCAGCAGCGTCTGCCGCAGCTCGTTGTCCGAGTACGTGTAGACGTACTTGTCCTGGCCCTTCTTGGGCTGGACGAGCTCGATGCGGTGCAGCGGCGGGACTGCGGCGAAGACCCGGCCGGCCTCGACCATCGGCCGCATGTAGCGCTGGAACAGGGTGAGCAGCAGCGTGCGGATGTGCGAGCCGTCGACATCGGCGTCGGTCATCATGATGACCTTGCCGTAGCGGGCGGCGTCGATGTCGAAGGTGCGGCCCGAGCCCGCTCCTATGACCTGGATGATCGCGCCGCACTCGGCGTTCTTCAGCATGTCCGAGACGGACGACTTCTGGACGTTGAGGATCTTGCCGCGGATCGGCAGCAGGGCCTGGAACTCGCTGTTCCGGGCGAGCTTGGCGGTGCCGAGCGCGGAGTCTCCCTCGACGATGAAGAGCTCGCTGCGCTCGACGTCGTCGCTGCGGCAGTCGGCCAGCTTGGCGGGCAGCGAGGAGGACTCGAGCGCGGTCTTCCGGCGCTGCGCCTCCTTGTGCTGGCGCGCGGCGATACGGGTCCGGGCGGCGGCGACGGCCTTCTCCAGGACCGCCCGGGCCTGCGCCTTGGCGTCGCGCTTGGTGGAGGTCAGGAAGGCCTTGAGCTCCTTGGCGACCACGTTGGCGACGATGCGCCGGGCCGCGGAGGTGCCGAGCACCTCCTTGGTCTGGCCCTCGAACTGCGGCTCGGCGAGCCGGACGGTCACGACGGCGGTGAGGCCCTCCAGGGCGTCGTCCTTGACGATGTCGTCCTCGGCGACGCGCAGCAGCTTCGCCGAGCGCAGCACCTCGTTGACCGTCTTGGTGACGGCCTGCTCGAAGCCGGAGACGTGGGTGCCGCCCTTGGGGGTGGCGATGATGTTCACGAAGGAGCGCACCGTGGTGTCGTACCCGGTGCCCCAGCGCAGCGCCACGTCGACGCCGAGTTCGCGGGTGACCTCGGTGGGCGTCATGTGGCCGCGGTCGTCGAGGACCGGGACGGTCTCCTTGAAGGTGCCCTGGCCGGTGAGCCGGAGCACGTCGCAGACGGCCTTGTCCTGGGCGAGGTACTCGCAAAACTCGCTGATGCCGCCGTCGAAGCGGAACGTCTCCTCGCTCTTGCCGATCCCGTCGAGGTCGCGCTCGTCGCGGACGACGATGGTGAGACCCGGCACGAGGAAGGCCGTCTGGCGGGCGCGCTGGTGCAGCGTCTCCAGGGAGAGCTTGGCGTCCTTGAGGAAGATCTGCCGGTCGGCCCAGTAGCGCACACGGGTGCCGGTGCGGGGCTTGGGGACGCGCTTGCCCTTGAGCAGGCCGCTCGACGGGTCGAAGGGGCTGTCGGGGCCCGGCTCGGTGAAGATGCCGGGGACGCCGCGGCGGAAGCTGATCGAGTGCGTCGCCCCGTTCCGGTCGACCTCGACGTCGAGGCGGGCGGACAGCGCGTTCACCACGGAGGCGCCCACGCCGTGCAGACCGCCGGAGGCCGCGTACGAGCCGCCGCCGAACTTGCCGCCGGCGTGCAGCTTGGTCATGACGACCTCGACGCCGGAGAGTCCGGTCTTGGGCTCGACGTCGACGGGGATGCCGCGCCCGTTGTCCCGGACCTCGACGGAGCCGTCGTCGTGGAGCACGACGTCGATGTGGTCGCAGTAGCCGCCGAGGGCCTCGTCGACGGAGTTGTCGATGATCTCCCAGAGGCAGTGCATCAGACCGCGGCTGTCGGTGGACCCGATGTACATTCCGGGCCGCTTGCGGACCGCTTCGAGCCCTTCGAGTACGAGCAGGTGCCGCGCGGTGTAGTTGGAACCGTCACGGTCTGCGGTCAGCAGCGCACTGGACGGCACGGACGTTTCGGCGGTCACGCGGTTCGCTCCTCGCTGAATTTGAATCTGGCCCTCTGGGGGTAAAGGCCCGGCGTCGGTCGCCGGTCAGAGGGTACCGAGGCCTGGTAGAGCCGTTCTCACGCCACCCTCGTGATTCGCCATGCTAGTCCAGAGTCGTAAGGATGTTCGATCACTCGGACGAGTGACGTGGACATCACGTTCCCTTCCAGGCATGAACCATTTAGGCTCCGGGCACGTCCTCATGAACAACCGGCAAGCCAGCCGGGGAGGACCGACCGACCTACAGCAATGCGAAACCCGTAGTGCGACGCAATACGGCCCATTCGCCGCCAACCGGCAGCAGACAGCCACCTCGGCCAAGAAATTTCGAGGAAAAGCCACGAGCGGGAACGTTTTCGGCCTGGTTGGATGTTGACCCTGGTACGACAGCTCGTCGAGCTAGAGAAGAGGCGACGTGACTACTGTTCTGACCCCCGCGAGCCCGCTGACGGCCGCTGACCGCTGCGACCGTTGCGGCGCCCAGGCGTACCTGCGCGTCGTCCTGACCAGCGGCGGTGACTTGCTCTTCTGCGCTCACCACGGGCGCAAGTTCGAGCCGGAACTCAAGAAGATCGCCGCAGAGATACAGGATGAGACGGACCGGCTCACCGACGTGCCGGCCCACACGGTCGACGAGGACCGCTGACATCTCGCATCCACCACTGGCACCACGACGAGCCAGAGCCGGTCCTGAACCGGACGCCGGGCGGCCGTCCCCGCATTCCAGGGGGACGGCCGCCCGTCCTCGTACCCTCCGGGCGTCAGCCCCGGGAGACCGTCTGCGGCAGCGGATCGGGCAGCACCGCCGAGATCCGGGTGTACACGCCGGGGTTCTCCGCCTCCGCGCAGCCGCTCCCCCAGGACACCAGGCCGACCAGCCGCCCCCTGGCGACCAGCGGGCCGCCGCTGTCGCCCTGGCAGGCGTCCCTGCCGCCCGCGGGATCGCCCGCGCAGAGCATGGTGGCGGGCTGGTAGTCCCCGCTCGTGTTCCCCGGGTACGCGCGCTCACAGGCCGCGTCCTCGAGCACCTGCACGCGCGCCGCGCGCAGTGAGGTCGCGTACGTGCCGTTCCCGGTCGTGTCGCCCCAGCCGTACACGGTCGCGATCGTGCCCGGCGCGTACGCCGAGTCGCCCGGCCCCGCCGTGGCGAGCACGTACGACTCCGGCAGCGGGCTGCTCAGGGTCAGCACGGCCAGGTCGCCGGCATTGGTCGCCGGCCGGTACGCCGGGTTGATCCACGTCTCGGCGACCCGGATCTCGCGGCCGCCCTTGTCCGTGAGCTCGGTGCGGCCCGCGATCACCGCGAGGTCGGACACGTCCTCCGGCGCCCCGCCGAGCACCTCCGGGCCCAGGCAGTGCGCCGCCGTGAGGACCTTCGTGGGGGCCACGACCACCCCGCCGCAGAACTGCCCGGCCCGCATACCGCCGAACCGGTCACGGCTGGACAGCGCCACGACCCAGGGCGTGTCGGCGACCTCGACCGGCTCACCCCCGACGATCACGCGGTCGGCGCTCGCGACCCCGGGCGCGGCCAGCGCTGCGGCGGCCGCAGAGACCAGGCCCAGGGCGCCGGTCACTGCTCGGGCGATGGAACGACGCATTGGCTCTCCTGACTCTCCGGGGTTCTCGGTTCACCCAGAGTCGTGCAGCTACCCAGCGCGCGCACCCGCGCACAGCCGAAGGGCCCGGTTCCCCCTTTCCGGGGAACCGGGCCCTGAAGACCGGCGCGCCGCGGCGCGTCGCGCTCCTAGTCGAGGTAGTCGCGCAGCACCTGCGAACGGGACGGGTGGCGCAGCTTCGACATCGTCTTCGACTCGATCTGGCGGATCCGCTCACGCGTGACGCCGTAGACCTTGCCGATCTCGTCCAGCGTCTTCGGCTGGCCGTCGGTGAGACCGAAGCGCATGGAGACCACGCCGGCCTCGCGCTCGGAGAGGGTGTCGAGCACCGAGTGCAGCTGCTCCTGGAGGAGCGTGAAGCTGACCGCGTCGGCCGGGACGACCGCCTCGGAGTCCTCGATCAGGTCACCGAACTCGCTGTCGCCGTCCTCGCCGAGCGGGGTGTGCAGCGAGATGGGCTCGCGGCCGTACTTCTGGACCTCGATGACCTTCTCCGGGGTCATGTCGAGCTCCTTGGCCAGCTCCTCCGGGGTGGGCTCGCGGCCCAGGTCCTGGAGCATCTGGCGCTGGACGCGCGCGAGCTTGTTGATGACCTCGACCATGTGCACCGGGATACGGATGGTGCGGGCCTGGTCGGCCATGGCGCGGGTGATCGCCTGACGGATCCACCAGGTGGCGTACGTGGAGAACTTGTAGCCCTTGGTGTAGTCGAACTTCTCGACCGCGCGGATGAGACCGAGGTTGCCCTCCTGGATCAGGTCCAGGAAGAGCATGCCGCGGCCGGTGTAGCGCTTGGCCAGCGAGACCACCAGACGGAGGTTGGCCTCCAGGAGGTGGTTCTTGGCGCGGCGGCCGTCCTCGGCGATGATCTCCAGCTCGCGCTTGAGCTTCGGGGCGAGCTTGTCGGAGTTCGCCAGCTTGTCCTCGGCGAACAGACCGGCCTCGATGCGCTTGGCGAGCTCGACCTCCTGCTCGGCGTTGAGCAGCGGGACCTTGCCGATCTGCTTGAGGTAGTCCTTGACCGGGTCGGCGGTGGCGCCGGCGACGGCGACCTGCTGGGCGGGCGCGTCGTCCTCGTCCTCGTCGGACAGGACGAAGCCCTTGTTCTCGCCCTCGGTGTCCTCGTCGTCGCCCTTGCCGGGCGCGACGTCCTCGAGCAGCTCCTCGCCCTCGAGGATCTCGTCGTCGTCCTTCTTGGCGGTGGTCTTCTTCGCCGCGGTCTTCTTGGCGACGGTCTTCTTCGCCGTCGTCTTCTTGGCCGCGGTCTTCTTCACGGCCGCCTTCTTGGCCGGGGCTGCGGCCTCCTCGGCGGTTTCCGCGCTCTCGGCCGCCGGGGCCGCCGGGGCGGCCGCGACGGTCCTGGTCACGGTCGTCTTGGCGGTGACGGTCTTGGTGGCGGTGCGCTTGGCCGGGCTCTTCGCTGCGACGCTCTTGCGGGCGCGCTTCGGCGACTCCGCTGCACTGACCATCAGCGTCACACCCTCTTCCTCGAGGATCTGATTGAGGCTGCGCAGAACATTCTTCCACTGGGTTGGCGGAATCTGGTCAGCCTCGAAGGCCCGACGCACGTCATCGCCGGCGATCTGCCCATCAGCCTTTCCCCGCTCGATGAGCGCCATCACAGACTCGGACTCGGCGATCTCCGGCGGGAGCGTACGGGATGTGCTGGCCGACACGAACAACCTCTCGGAACGATGGAAAACGGCTTCCGGCCCCGCCCATGATCGGGCCGGAGCCGACGACCGACGGCTGGGGATGTGCCGACGGCGCGGGCTGGACCGGGGAACTGCACAGCGCCTCGCGGGGCTGCTGTATTCCTTCCTCGGCTGTCACCTCTTAAGTCATCGCACTGCCTCGAAGAGCGTTACGCCCATTCCGCGTGGCCCGAGTCACACCCCAAAGGAGACGAACCGGTACAGACCGGTCGTTCACCCCATGATCGCGCCGCCGGAGCCCCTGACCGGCGCCTTCAGTGCTCGCGCGGGGCGGGCACGACGCCGCCGCCCTCCGGGTGGACCGTGAGCAGCTGCCGCATGGCCGTCTCGGCGCCCTGGGCGTCGCCGGAGGCGAGGCAGTCGACGATCCGGGCGTGGTGCGCGAGGCAGGACTCGCCGGGGCGCTCGCAGCCGGTCGCGGTGGCGCCGGAGACCTGGAGGGCGGCGCCGACGATCCCGGAGAGGTGCTCCAGCATGCGGTTGCCCGCGAGCTGGATGAGCAGGGAGTGGAACTCGGCGTCGGCCCGGGAGAAGGTGAGGCCGTCTCCCTGGGCGAAGGCGTGGCCCATGATCTCGACCATGTCGGCCAGGCGCTGCTGGACGTCCTCGCGGCCGTGTCCTGCGGCGAGCCGGGCGGCCAGGGGCTCGATGGTCCAGCGCAGCTCGTTGAGCTCACGGCGCTGGTCGTCGCGCTGCGGCCCGAAGGCGCGCCACTCGATGATGTCCGGATCGAGCAGGTTCCAGTCGCTGACCGGGCGGACCCGGGTGCCGACGTTGGGGCGGGCGCTGACGAGACCCTTGGCCTCCAGGACGCGCAGGGACTCGCGCACCACGGTGCGCGACACCTCGAAGCGCTGGCCGATCTCCTCGGGGACGAGGGGGCGGTCGGCACCGAGGTCGCCGGAGACGATCATCTGGCCGAGCTGCTGGACGAGTTGGCCATGCAGTCCGCGGCCGCGGCTTCCGGCACTGCGGCGGCCCACCCGGCCGAGGTCGGTGTCCGCGGTCTCCCAGGAGGGCGGGCCGACCCGCTCGGCGGGCGCCTCCGCGTAGGGGTAGCGGTCGAGATCGCCCGTGGCGGCCAGGCCGGAGTCGGCGGAGCGGGCGGCGGTCATCATGGTGTGCGCAAGGGTACTCACGCATCCTTTGTCGGCGCGGCTTCCACGCCCCTTGAGGTCTTTGGTGAAAAGCACACGAAAGGGTGATCGCCACCTCATGCACAATTGACGCTTAATCGGTGCTAACCGGGCATTTTCAAGGCAGTTGCGTCGAAAGATCGTCGGAAGTGGAGGCGATCATTCCAGAGGTGATCACCAACGGGCCCCTCGGCGAAGGCCGGTGAGCAGATACGCGCCCAGCAGCGACGCCAGCGACAGGACCAGAGCCACCCCGACGGGCTGCCCCACCACCCGCAGCGCCCCGTCGAGCCACCGGTCGCCTGCGGTCGGCCACTGCGTGGGCAGCAGTTCGCGCAGCCGCGCCGGGAGCCCGGTGACCGGCCGGGTCGGTACGCGGGTGAGCACGGCGCGCAGCGCGGGCACGACGGCCACCGGGACGGCCAGCACCGCGGCCACTCCGGCGGCGGTCGCCCGGAACACTCCGGCCCCGAGCACCCCCGCCCAGGCGCAGCCGACCGCGAGTCCGAGCCAACCGGCCGCGAGCGAGGGCCAGTTCCCGGGCACGGGAATCAAGTCGCCGCCGTAGACGAGGCGGAGGGCCTCGAGGTCGAGGACGACGGTGAGCACGCCGAGCAGCAGCGCGACGGCACCGCTGACGACGAGCTTGGCGACCAGCAGGCCGAGGCGGCGCGGCACGGCGCCGCGGCCCGAGGTGAGGGCGGGGTGGCGGTACTCGTCGCCGAAGGAGAGCGCGCCGAGCAGCCCGGCGCCGAGGGCTGCGGGCGGCAGCGGGGAGAGCTCGGGCCAGCCCGCCACGGCCACCGGGACCGGCGTGCCGCCGCCGCGGGCGAGCAGGACGGCGAGCACGGCCGAGACGACGAGCGTGGCGGCGGCGACGAGCCAGGTGGAGGGCAGGCCCAGGAGCCGGCGGATCTCGTAGCGGACGGGGCGGCGCGGGGCACGGACGGGGCGGCGCTGGGGTGTGGCGGGGAGGTCGGGTGCGGTGTGGCGGTTGGGGCGGGCCGTCGCCTCTCCCGGGCCTTCGGCCGCGGGTACGACCTCCGTCAGGGCGGGGGAGGCCGAGGGCGGGGTGGCGGGGACGCCGGTGTCGCCCACTTCTTCGGCGAGGCGGTGCACGAGGACGCCGTGCCGGAAGGCGGTGTCGCCGACGGCGGCGCAGTCGCTGCCGTAGACGGACAGCCGGCTGCCGCCCTCGACGACGACCTCGACGGCGCGGCGGGCGGCCCGGGCCTCCTGGTTCAGGACGGCGGCGAGGCGGGCGGCGTGCGGGGTGCGGACGGCGACCCGCGGACGCAGCCGCGTGCGCGCGAACTCGGCGGCCCGCTGGTCCGCCACGAGCCGGCCCGCGTCGAGCGTGACGACGCGGTCGGTGTTGCGCGCCGCCTCCTTGGGGTCGGCGGTGGTGAAGAGAACCGTTCCTCCGTTCTGTGCGTGGGCGCGCAGGAGTTCGTGGAGCCAGAGGGTCTCCCGGGCCGGCAGACCGGCGCCGGGGTCGTCGAGGAGCAGGGTGTGCGGGTCTCCCAACAGGGCGCAGGCCAGGCCGAGTCGGCGGTCCATGCCGAGCGGCAGGCCGCCGAGGCGCAGGTCGCCGGCGCCCGTGAGGCCGACCGCCTCCAGCACCTCGTCCGCGCGCGCGGCGGGGGCGCCGAGGGCGGCGCCGAGCATCCGCAGCTGGCCGCGCAGGGTGCGCGAGGGATGGCCGGGCACGTCGCCGAGGAGCACGCCGACCTCGCGGCCGGGGTGGGCGATCTGGCGCAGGAGCCGCCCACGGTAGTAGGTGAGACCCCGGCCGGGCTCGAGTTCGAGCATCAGCCGCAGCGCGGTCGTCTTCCCCGACCCCGCGGCCCCGAGCAGTGCGGTGACCTGGCCGGGCAGGGCCTCCACGCTGAGGTCGCGCACGGCGGGAGGGCGGTCGCGGCGGGGGGTGCTGGTGAGTCCGATGGCCTGGAGCATCGCTTCTCTCGCGGTAGGGAAGACCGCTGCGCGGCAGGGGCGGCTACCGCAGCAAGATAACGCGACATTTCAGACTTTTGGTGCAGGGTTGCGGCCTGCGGAGCCCGGGTGTCCGGCCGCGCGGGCGGCCGGACGGGCTCCTGCGCTCAGACCTCGGGACGCAGCATCGGCGGGTTGAGCAGGGTCGCTCCGCCGGGCCGGAACAGCTGGGCGGGACGCCCGCCCTGCCGGGTGGTGGTGCCTCCGGCCGGTACCAGGAAGCCGGGCGTGCCGGTCACCTTCCGATGGAAGTTGCGCGGGTCGAGCGCGACCCCCCACACCGCCTCGTACACCCGCCGGAGCTCGCCGACCGTGAACTCCGGCGGGCAGAAGGCGGTGGCCAGCGAGGAGTACTCGATCTTCGACCGGGCCCGCTCGACGCCGTCGGCCAGGATCTGGGCGTGGTCGAAGGCGAGCGGCGCGGACTGCTCGTCCCGCGCTCCCTCGCTCTCCTGCAGCAGCTCGTCGACCGGCGCCCAGCGCGCGCTGTTCGCGTCGCCGCCGGCACGCGGCGCGGGCAGGTCGGGGGCGAGGGCGAGGTGCGCGACGCTGACGACCCTCATCCGCGGGTCGCGGCGCGGGTCGCCGTAGGTGGCGAGCTGCTCCAGGTGCGCGCCCTTGACCGGGTCGGTGGTCGGAGCGCCGGGTTCGGCGACGCACAGCCCCGTCTCCTCGACGAGCTCGCGGGCGGCCGCGGTGGTGAGGTCCTCGTCCTCCCGGACGAAGCCTCCGGGCAGCGCCCAGCGTCCCTGGAACGGCTGCTCGCCCCGGCGCACGACCAGCGCGCACAGCGCGTGGTGGCGCACGGTGAGCACGACCAGGTCGACGGTGACGGCGAAGGGCGGGAAGGCCGACGGGTCGTAGGGAGACATGCCGCGATCATAGTCGTCTTCCTGACGATAAACACGCCCCTCTCCCGCAACGGGCCCGACTTCCGGCACTCGTGCCCCTCCGGACCCGGGCACCGGCTCAGACCCCCAACTGGAGGCCCTCGGCCGCCTGCTCGACGATGGCCGTGCCGAGCCTGCCGATCCGCACCGCGAACGGCTCCCCCGCCACCCGCAGCCCCGCCAGGAGGACCGCCCCCAGCGGGGCCGACCGCATCGGGCGCAGGGCCACGGTCCGCCCGGGCGCGTCGGGCCGGATGCCCGCGAGTGCCACCAGCGCGTGGACCGCCCCGGCGGCGGCGACCGCCGCCGGCCGGCAGGCCGCCGGATGCGGCACCGGCACCGCGCCCGCGGTGCGCTGCTCCCCCGCGTACATCTCGGGCAGCCGGTACCCGAACGCCTCGGCCGCGTCGAGCAGCCCCCTCAGCAGGGCCGCGGCCTCCCGTTCGTGTCCGGCACCGGCGAGACCGGCGACGGCCACCGCCGTCTCGTGCGCCCGTACCGCCCCGGACCGGTGCCCGAACGGGTTGTGCCCCGGCTCCTTCGCCCCGAGCCCGCGCAGCCCCCAGCCGGTGTCGAGCGCCGGCCCGCCGAGCAGCCGGGCCAGCTGGTCGGTCTGCCGCTTGTCCAGCAGCCCGGGCGCCGTACGGCCGCCTCCGGTGAGGCCGGTGTCGAGGAGGTGCGCGGCCCACGAGCCGAGGAGCGGCAGGGGCGTCCCGTCCGGGAGCAGCGCCGCGACGGGACGTCCGCCGCCGAGGTCCTCCCGCCAGAACTCCCGCCGGAACCGCTGCCGCAGGGCCGCCGCCCGGTCTCGCCACTCCGCCGCCCCGGGGCGGCCGCAGAGCTCCAGGAGGTCCGCCCCGAGCTCGGCGGCCCGGTGGGCGTGCGCCTGGGTCTCCGCGCGCCGCGGGCCGGCGGGGCCCGGGTCGGGCACGAACCCGTCCGGGTCCGAGGCGGCCCGCAGCCAGTCGAGGCAGCGCTCGGCCGCGGGCAGCAGCTCGGCGAGCTCCTGCTCGGGCAGTCCCCAGCGGGCGGCCTCGGCCAGGACGGCCGGGAAGGCGAGGGTCGCCTCGGTCCCGGTGCACCGGGGCGGCAGTCCGGGGCCGGAGTCCCGCAGCGGTCCCGGGATCCAGCCGCGGTCGGGACCGCCGCCGGCCCGCTGGCCACGGGCCAGGGCGCGGAGGGTTCCGGTAGCGAGCCGGACGCCGAGCGGCAGCGCCATCCGAGCCGCCCAGAGGGACTCGGCGGTGACCGGTCCACAGCGCCACGGCACCCCCGCCGCCGCGTGCACCTCGTCCGGCCGGGCGCGGTCCCGGAGCAGCAGGCCCCGCAGATCGCCGAGGGAGGCCCCGAGAAGCGCGCCGACTCGGGGGTCGTCCCCCTCCGCCCGCGCCTCGGCGAGCACCTGCCCGCCAGGGCCCGCGACGTCGCCGGCCACGGGCTCGGAGCGTCGCTCGGCGGGCCGGTCGCCACGGACGCGCAGCTCGATGGTGCGGGTGCCGCCGGGGGCGAGGTCGAGGTCCCAGCGGAGCAGGCCCGCCACGGCGAGGGAGTCCGTCGGCGGCGGCTCGGCAGTGACGCTCGCCCACCGGCCGTCGGGCGCGGCCCACCGCAGTCCCGCCGCGTGGACGCCGGCGGAGAGTTCGGGCCCGGGCCGGCCGGCCGCCACCGCGCCCAGATCCGCGAGATCCGTGCCCAGAGCGAGCTCCACGGGGAGCCGGAGCGGGCGGGCCGCCGAGCTGCGCAGGGTGATGCGCTCGGTGCCGTCGGCGCGGCGGACGCGCTCGACCGTGAGTCCGGGATCCGGGCCGACGTCCCCCGGTGTGCGCAGCACGCCGACGAACCGGATCCGGTCGGCGGCGGCCAACCGGCCCTGGACGGCGATCGGTTCGCGCCCGTAGACCCGCAGCACACTGCGGGAGAGCAGCCGGCGGCCTGCGTGGTAGATCCCGTCGAGTCCCTCGCCGGTGAGCCGGCCGTGCTCGCCGCAGAGCACGAGCCACGGCAGGGCGACCGCGACGAGCAGGGCGTGCACGGCCGGCGGTTCCCCCGGCGGCGCGCCGCGCTGCGGGGCGGGTCCGGCGGCGGGGTGCGGGGCGGTCGGCCGTCCGGCGGCCGGGTGGGCGGCCTGCACGGCGGCCGGGGCCGGGACGCGGGGGTCCATGAGTCGTGTCCTGCGCCTTCTGTGCGGTCCGGGCTGCCCGCACGACCCGCGCCCGTGACCGGGCCGAGGAGGTCGTACGACTCCGACACCGTGGTGAACGGCGCTCCGAGGAAACGGGTCACGGTCCGTCACCCCCTCCCCGATCCGCGCCCACCCCTGTGGGGCAGGGGGTTCGCCGCACGGGTCGGCCGGATCTCGCCCCGCCGGCCGCGCCCCGGACGCGTAGCCCGTCCGACCGCGGGCGGACGTACGGATCCCGGCCGGGCCCGCCGCACCCTCCGACGAGCCGACGCCGAACCAGAGCCGGAACCGGAGCCGGAGCCGGAGGCCGAACCGGAGGCAGAACCGGAGCCAGCGGCCGAAGCAGAGGCCGAACCGGAGCCGGAGGCCGACGCCGAACCGTAGGCCGACGCGGATTCCGGCGCGGACCCGGCGACCGCCGCCACGTCCGCGACCAGCGGCACGTCCGCGGCCGGCGCCGATTCCGCGGCAGCCGCCGCCGTACCCCGCTCCTCCGACCCTGCCCCGCTCGCGCCGCCCTCCCCCGGCGCCCGGTTCCTGGCGGACCGTTCGCTGCGCAGGCACTCCCGCAACGACTCCGGATCGAGCCCCTCGTTGCATGCCTGATGAAGCAGCCGGGCGAACCGGTAGTCGGGGTCGGCCTCCAGCGCGAGGCCGAGGGCGACGCGGGCGGTGGGTTCGTCGCCGGTCGACCAGGCGGTCCAGCCGGCGAGGGTCAGGGGCGCGGCGGCATGCTCCGTGTACGGGGCGACGCAGCGCCTGGCGAGCACCCGCCAGAGCCGCAGGGCCGCAGCGCCCTCGGCCCCCTCCATCCACTCCGCCGCCCGGTCACGGGTCTCCCGGTCCTGCAGGCCCATGATCACGTCGGCTGCCTCCCGGTCCGTGACGAGCGCGTCGTCGGCGGCGTCCCCGGCCGGGCCGCCGACCCGTTCGAACCGTCCGATCAACTTGCGGGCCAGCTTCAGCGTCTCCTCACGCAGCCGCTCCAGCGCACGCGCGTCGACGATGCAGGGGATCACCGCGGCGGAAGCCGCGTCGAGTGCCCGGCGCAGCGCGGGCGCCTGCCCGCGCGCGGGCGGCTTGAGGCCGGCTTCCATCTCGCGCAGCGTGCCGCGCACCCGGATTCCGGCGTACGCGGCAGCCGCCGCCATCACGGACGTGCCGGGCAGGGCGAGCGGAGTCCCTTCCGGGGGACAGCAGCGTGCGTCGGGGCAGCAGTAGGAGAAGTGGCGGCCGTCGGAGATGCACAGAGCTTCGTACACGGGCACGTCGAGGGCTCCGCAGGCGGTGCGCAGGCGCTGGGCGAACGGGCGCAGACGTTCCATCACGCGCTGTCCGCTCTCTCCGGGCGCCGGGTCCTGGCAGAGGAACACGAGGATGCCGTCGGGGCGTTCGCCGCGCCGCTCGCAGCCGTCGACGAGGCTTTCGGCGAGATGCTCGGCGGTGGCGGGCCAGTCCACCGGTGAACGCGGGATGCCGAGCCTGAGCCGGCCGCCGAAGCGTCCGCGCTCGCCGTGCAGGGCGACGAGGACGACGGAGTCCGTGGGGTGGAAGCCCAGGACGAACGGCAGGGCGTCGGCGAGTTCGGCTGGGCCGCGCAGGGTGATCTGGTGCTGGTCCGCCGGTCCGGTGGTTGCGTGGTGCTGGTTCATGGCGACGACGTTCCCGCGACCGCACCGATCTCGCGACCCCTGTGGATAACGCCGTTGTGGTTATCGGACCGGCCGCCCGGCCCTGACCGCGTTGTCCACAGATCCGGGTGCGCGGTCGCCCGCTGTCGGTGCCGTCGGGTTGCATGGAGGCATGCAGACCGGAGAGACCCGAGAGATCCGCATCCCCCTCGACGAGGCCGTGGCGGTCCTGCGGGACCTGAACGAGTTCGTGGTGTCCCTCGACCGGCTCGGATCCCGCATGGCGTCCGGAGCGGCCGACGAGCACACCCTCGGCAGATTCGTCGTCGAATGGGACGTCGCCCGGCGTCTGTCGCACGCTCGGCACGTCATCAGCACCGCGCTGGACGGGCAGTTGAGCGCGGAGGAGAACGCCCGGATCGACGACCTGTGCGAACAGGGCCGGTTCTTCCCCTGACCGGCCCGCCGTCAGCCCGAGGCGGCGAGCACCAGCGGAAGCACCGGCCCGCTGCCGGCCCGGCGGAGGAGACGGGCCGCCACGGCCAGCGTCCAGCCGGAATCGGTGAAGTCGTCGACCAGCAGGACGGGGCCGGCGGCGGCCGCCACGGCGCCCGCCAGCTCCTCGGAGACGGTGAAGGCGTCCGAGAGACCCTTGAGCCGCTGGGCGGAGTTGCTGCGCCGTGCCGCCCGGGCGCCGCCCGGCCCGGTGTACGTCAGCGTGCCGAGGAGGGGCAGGCGGCCGACGGACGCGATGCCCTGAGCGAGGGAGCCGACGAGCTGCGGCCGGGTGAGCGACGGCACGGCCACCACGCCCACCGGCCGTGCGGAGGCGTCCGGAATTCCGGCGGCCCAACCGCCGGGCGAGCGCGCCCAGTCGGCGAGGACGGCGACGACGGCCTTCAGCACCTCGTCGGGGACCGGTCCGTCGGGCGCGTTCTCGGCGAGCAGCGGGCGCAGCCGGTTGCCCCAGCCGATGTCCGAGAGCCGGCCGAGGGCCCTGCCGGTGGAGCACTGCTCACCGGCAGGGATGCGTCCCTTGAGCTCGACGCCGAGGGCCGGCATGCCGGTCGGCCACATGCGGCGGGGCTCCACCTCCACGCCGGGGCGGTCCAGTTCCCTCGTCGCGCCGGTCAACGCGTCGGCGGAGACGGAGGAGTCGATCCACGGGCCCGCGCAGTTGTCGCACCGGCCGCACGGGGCCGCGCCCTCGTCGTCCAGCTGCTGCCGCAGGAACTCCATCCGGCACTGGGAGGTGTCCACGTAGTCCCGCATGGCCTGCTGCTCGGCGGCCCGCTGCCGCGCCACCCACGCGTACCGCTCCGCGTCGTACACCCACGGCTGCCCGGTGCTCTCCCAGCCGCCCTTGACCCGCCGCACGGCCCCGTCCACGTCGAGCACCTTGAGCATCGTCTCCAGCCGGGTCCGGCGCAGGTCCACCGCCGCCTCCAGGGCCGGCACGGACAGGGGCCGCCCGGCGCCGGCGAGGGCCGTCAGGGTCTGCCTGACCTGCGCCTCGGGCGGAAAGGCGGTGTCGGCGAAGTAGCGCCAGATCGCCTCGTCCTCCTTGCCCGGCAGCATCAGCACCTCGGCGTGCTCCACGCCGCGGCCGGCCCGGCCCACCTGCTGGTAGTACGCGATCGGCGAGGACGGCGAACCGAGATGGATCACGAAGCCCAGGTCGGGCTTGTCGAAGCCCATGCCGAGCGCGGAGGTGGCGACGAGCGCCTTGACGCGGTTCGCCTGGAGGTCGGCCTCGGCCTGGAGCCGGTCCGCGTTCTCCGTACGGCCCGTGTACGAGGCCACCGGGAAGCCGCGTTGCCGCAGGAAGGCCGTGGCCTCCTCGGCCGCGGCCACGGTGAGGGCGTAGATGATCCCGGAGCCCGGCAGCTCGTCGAGGTGCTCGGCGAGCCAGGCCAGCCGGTGGGCGGCGTCCGGCAGCCGCACGACCCCGAGCCTCAGGCTCTCCCTGTCCAGCGAGCCCCGCAGCACCAGGGCCTCGCCGGCGCCGGTCCCCAGCTGCTCCGCCACGTCCGCGGTGACCCGGGCGTTGGCGGTGGCGGTCGTGGCCAGCACCGGCACGCCCGGCGCGAGGTCGCCGAGCATCGTGCGCAGCCGGCGGTAGTCGGGGCGGAAGTCGTGGCCCCAGTCCGAGATGCAGTGCGCCTCGTCCACCACGAGCAGACCGGTCGTCGCGGCGAGCTTGGGGAGCACCTGGTCGCGGAAATCGACGGAGTTGAGCCGCTCCGGGCTCACCAGGAGCACGTCGGTCTCGCCGTTCTGGATCTCCTGGTAGATCGTCTCCCACTCCTCGGGGTTGGCCGAGTTGATGGTGCGCGCCCGGATGCCGGCCCGTTCGGCCGCCTCCACCTGGTTGCGCATGAGCGCGAGCAGCGGCGAGACGATGACGGTCGGCCCGGCGCCGCGCCGGCGCAGCAGCGCGGTGGCGACGAAGTACACGGCGGACTTGCCCCAGCCCGTGCGCTGCACGACGAGCGCGCGCCGGCGCTCCTCGACCAGGGCCGCCACGGCCTGCCACTGGTCCTCCCTGAGCCGGGCAGTGCCTCCTGGGTCGGCGACCAGTTCGGCGAGAACGGCGTCGGCCTCGGTGCGCAGATCCAGCGTGTCCATACCCCCATGCAACCCGATACCCGGGCCTGGGGGCGAACTCACGCACTGCGACCGTGTCCCTCGCACGAGTGAGCAGAGTCGCTGCGGCCGCCTGGGCGCGGATGAGCCAGGGGGCGCACGGTTTTCGCCGGTGCTCGCCGCCGAGGGGTGATCACCGGTGAACGGGGGATGAATCATGGGACAACTGGGCAGGGATATCCACACCATTCCCGCTCATACCAGTCAGCGGCCTCAATTGCTCGTTGCCCGCTCCCGCGCCCGCCAGCAAGAATTGGAATCCGCCCCGCACGGCCCGTTCGGGGACCGGAAGGGCCTTGCCGTGCATGCCCTCACTCGACTCTGCCCGCGCCCGGGCCGTATCCGAAGGGAGGACCGTGACCTTCGGATTCCACTCGCCCGCGGCCGGCTCGATCGGCCCCTCGGCCGGGGCCGCAAGCCGGTTGAGAATGCTGGAGCCCGCCGAGTGGGCGGCGGCCGGGATTCCGCTGCTGCGCAATCCCCGCGAGGTCGTCACCGGCCTGCACACACGCCACCGTCCGACGCCCGCGACGGCGGTCGTCGCGGTGCTCGATCACGAGGAACGGCTCGCCGCCAGCGCCTCGTTCACCCGCCGCTCCGCGCCGGCGGACGGCTGGGAGTTCCGCAACGCGCTGCTCGCGCAGCTGCGCCGGGTGATCCCGCACGACCTCCGGCGACGCGCCCCGGTGCGTACGGCGGTGCTGCTCTACTGCCGTGAGGGCGACGAGCGTTGGACGGAGGAGGACGGGGCCTGGATGTGGGGCCTGCGGGACGCCTGCACGCTGCACGGGCTGCGCTGCGGCGCGTACATCACGCTCACGCGGAACGGCTGGCAGGTCTTCGGCGAGGGCCGCGGCGGCCGCCAGCCGGCCATCGGCTCGCGGCCGACGGCCCTGGGGGAGATATCCACCGAGTTCGGCTCGCTCGCGCCGCGCACGGCGGGCGGAGCGGCGGAACCCCTGCGCCGCACGGCGGCGCGCTGACGCGACGTACGGAGCCGAACGGGCCTGCGGCGCGCCGACGCGACACACGGAGCCGAAGGGGCCCACGGCGCACGGTCGTTGGACACACACCGCACGCGCCGCGGCCCGGCCGCCCGCGCGGGGCAGCCGGGCCCGGAATTCGGCGCCCGTCCGCGTGACGCCGGGGCGTCGGCGCGAACGGGTCAGACGCCCGCGCCGAGCACCGCGTTGATGCGCTGCGGGTCACCACAGACGATCAGCAGCGCGCTCGCGCGGCGCAGGGCCACCGGCAGGGCGCGGGCGGTGACGTCGTCCGCGCCGCCGTTGACCGCGACCACCACGACCGGCCGGGTCGCGGCCTGTTCGACGGCCGAGGCGTGGGCGAAGAACACGTCGTCGCCGGCCTCCTGCTGTGCCCAGTAGGCGGCCTCGCCGAAGGACAGCTCGTGCGCCGCCCACGGGTGCTGCTCACCGGTGGTGAGGACGAGGACGTCGCCGGGCGCGCGGCCGGAGTCGAGCAGCAGGTCCACGGCCTCCTCGGCGGCGTCGAGCGCGCCGTCCGCGGGGGCGGGGATCAGCTGGATCTGCGGGCCGCCCTGCTGTCCGGAACGATTCTCCGGACGAGACGGCGAGGACTGCCCGGCGCCGGGGGCGGGGCGCTGCGCCGGCGGCGCCGGCCGGGCCGGGCCGGGGCCCGGACGACCCGGGCGCGGCGTGGCCGCGGAGCGCGGACCGGGTACGGGACGAGGGGTCGGCGAGGGCCGGCCGGCCGGCGAGGCGGCGCGGGGACCCTGAGCACTCTCGTGAATCTGAGGCTCCTCGGGGATGAGAGGCATGGGTGGATGTCTATCAAATGCCCCGTGGCGGGGCATAGGCGGGTGGGCACATACGTGCGGCCCGGCCGGGAGACCGGGCGGTGGAGCGGCCGCCGGAGCGGCCCGCGCCGGGGCGGTCAGAAGTCGAAGCCGAGCTGTCCCCCGCTTTCCAGTGCGGCCGCCTCGGCGGAGAGCCGCACCTTCTTCAGGTGCCGCCATCGGGGCAGGGCGTCGAGATACGCCCAGGTGAGCCGGTGGTGCGGGGTGGGCCCCCATTCCGCCAGCGCCGCCTTGTGCACCGGCGACGGGTAGCCGGCGTTCGCGCCGAACTCGTACGCGGAGTACTCCCCCGTCTCCACGCCGAGTCCCGCCATCATGGCGTCGCGCCGCACCTTGGCGATCACCGAGGCGGCGGCGACGGCTACACAGCTCTGGTCGCCCTTGATCACCGTGCGGACCGTCCACGGGCCGCCGAGGTAGTCGTGCTTCCCGTCGAGTATCACGGCGTCGGGTCGGACGGGCAGGCCGTCCAGCGCGCGGCCCGCGGCGAGGCGGAGCGCGGCGGTCATGCCGAGTTCGTCGATCTCCTCGGAGGAGGCGTCGCCCAGCGCGTACGCGGTCACCCAGGTCTCCAGCTCCAGGGCGAGCTCGCCGCGGCGCTTGGGGGTGAGCAGCTTGGAGTCGGTGAGCCCGGCGGGCGGGCGGCGCAGTCCGGTGACGGCCGCGCAGACGGTGACGGGACCGGCCCACGCCCCGCGTCCGACCTCGTCGATCCCGGCGACGATCTTGGCGCCGGTGGTGGCTCGGAGCGAACGCTCGACGCTGTGAGTGGGTGGTTCGTAGGGCATGGCGCCTGACAGATTACGCCGATGCGCGCCGCGCGCGGAACCCGGTTTCCGGTCGCCCGCCGAGGTCCAGCCCGGAGGCGACGCGTCCGGTCCGTCCCGCGAGGGGCGGGACGGACCGGACGGGTGGCCGGATCGCGCGTCGGGGCGCGAGGTGCGGGTGCGCGTCAGGGCCCTGCGGACGCCTGAGCGTCAGGGAACTGCGGACGCGTGGCGTCAGGGAACTGCGGACGCGTGGGCGTCAGGGCGCTCCGTACGGGTCGGCCGTGCTGTACGGGTCGGTCGTCTCGTACGGGTCGGTCGTGCCGTACGGATCACCGTCGTTCTCCGGGTCGTAGTCGTCGTCCAGGACGTCCCGGCTTTTCATCCCGCAGGCGTCGGGGATCCATTTCACCTTCCGCTCGGAGAGGATCTCCCGGGCGCGCTCGCGGCTCCAACTGGTCCCGTACCAGGACTCCTCGGCGCGCAGCTGCCTCTCGAGGTGCACGAGGGCGCACGACCTCCGGGGCTCGGGCAGCCGGTCCAGGGCGGGTACGGCGTCGGCGGAGAGGCCGTCCAGGTAGTCGATGTCGATCTTCCCGGTCCGCTCGAAGCGGTCGACGTTGCTCTGCGCGATGACCGCGTCCGGCGAGATCAGGCCGAATCCGAGCACCGCGACCGCCGCGCTCGCGGCGACGGCGCGGGGCAGCAGCCGGGCCCCGAAGACACCGGCGGCCATGATCAGCACGATGACGACGCCGAGCCAGATCTCCATCGCCGTGACCGAGATCCGCAGCCGCGTCAGCCCGTACGCGTCGACGTACAGGTCCATCCTGCGCAGTGCCGACGCCACCACGACCAGGGTCAGCAGGCACAGCGCGCCGAGGACGGAACGGACCAGGGTCCGGTCGCGGGCGTCGGAGCGCGGGGCCCAGCGCAGCGCCAGGCCGATGACCAGGAGCGTCAGCAGCGTCGCGACGAGCAGTTGCCAGAAGCCCTGCCGGGCGTACTCGCTGTAGGTGAGCCCGGTCTCCTTCAGCACCTTGTCGTATCCGCCGAAGAGGACGGTCAGTTGGACCGTGATGAAGGCCGCGAACAGCAGGTTGAGGACGACCAGCGGAAGCGCCCACTCCATGCGGCCGCGGGCCCGGCCCGGCTTGACCTCCATGCGGTCCCAGCGCAGCGGCGCCGCGCCGGTGCGGGCGACGGCGATCGCGCCGAAGAGGCCGAGCAGGAACAGCGCGAAGCGCCACGGGGCCTGCTCCAGCGACACGTCCGGCATGAGCGAGCCGAGCAGGTCGGCGAAGGCGGCGTCGGCGCCCGCGAAGAGCGCGCCGAAGACGACGAGGAGCACGACGGCGACCAGGACGGGGCGCAGCACCGGCCCCCAGCGGCCGCGCGAGCCCTCGGCACGGGCGCGCAGGCTCTTCCAGGTCCACACGGTTCCCGAGCCCAGCGAATGGACCAGGCCGAAGGGGCTGAACAGGACGCTGGGCCAGCCGCGGCCGCCGTGCAGGGCGAACGCGGTGAGGGCGAGTGCGGAGACGATCGCGAGGAAGGTCGGCCAGCCGGCGTCCACCAGCGCGGGCACGGCCAGCAGGGCGAGGCCGCCGAGCGCCCAGACCAGGGTCCACGGGCGCAGGCGGCGGCCGGCGGCGCGGGCGGCGAAGCCGGCGGCGAGGACGGCCGGGACAGCGATGATCAGCAGGTTGACGCCCAGGCCGCCGTCCAGGAGGAGGGCGGTGAGCAGGCCGGTCGCGAGGATCGCCCACAGCGTCGGCAGGGTCGCCCGGGCGGGGGCGGGCGGGCGCAGCTTGTCGAGCGGGCTGTTCACCGGCCCCTGGCCCGGCGGCACCCACGGCTGGTAGGCGACGTGGGGGTACGGGGGCTGAGCCTGAACTCGGGCTTGAGCCTGAGCCTGGGCCTGCTGCGGCAGCTGCGCGCCGGCGGGAGGCTGCGACGGCCGGGACGATTGCGCGGCCTGCGACGGCTGGGACGGCGGCACGGGCTGCGACGGCGGTACGGGCTGCGCCTGCTGGGGCTGCTGCGACTGCTGTGCAGCCTGCGACGGCTCCCCCTCGGTCGGCTTCTGCGCCGCCGGTCGCACCTCTGCAGGCGCCGCAGCCGCCGGCTCCGTGGCCACCGGCTCCGCCGCTGACGGCTCTCCGGCCGCCGGCTGCGCCCCGGCCTGCCTCGGTTCTCCCGGCTCCGCCCCGGCAGGACGCCGGTCCTCAGGCGTCGGCTCCTCCGGCGGCGGCGGTATGGACTCTGTGTCGGACACGGGACCCCTCCCTCCCCCGGCACAACCGGCCGGGGGTGGGGCGACGCGGCGGCTGCGGTCCGGGGTCTCTTCGGCGCCCATTTCATGATCAGCGGCGCGCGGTGCCCGTCAGGCTAGCGCCGTGACACGTTTCCGGCCCCCGGCCGGACGGGCCCCGGCCCATGCTGTGGCAGGACCGTGACAGAGCTCAGGCGCCCACGCCGCCCGGCAGCCACGCCGGCAGGTCCTCGGTCTGCTCCAGCCACGCGGCCGGGGGCGCGCCCTGGGCCGTGGCCGCGACGACGCCGCCGGCGATGGCGCAGGTCGTGTCGACGTCCCCGCCGACCTGGGCGGTGGTCCAGAACATCTGCTCGTAGTCGCCGAGCGCCCGGGCGGCCGACCAGAGCGCGTACGGGACGGTGTCGTGGGCACTGGTGCGCCGCCCGCTGCCGAGCACCGCCGCGACCGTGGCGGCGTCCGCGTAGTCGAGCATGTCGCGCGCCCGGCGCAGCCCCGCGCCGACCGCGCTGCGCGGGATCAGGGCGACGACGCCGTCGAGCAGCGCCTCGGGCGTCGGCGGGCCGGCCGGATCCGCCGCGAGCGCGGCGGCGGCGGCCACCGCCATGGCCCCGACCACGGCCTCGCGGTGCTGGTGGGTGGTGTAGGCGGAGATCTCGGCCTGGTGCGTGGCCTGCTCGGGGTCGTCGGCGTACCAGGCGCCGAGCGGGGCGACGCGCATGGCGGCGCCGTTCCCCCAGGAGCCCTGGCCGTTGAACAGCGCCGCGGCGAGTTCTCGCCAGTCGCCGCCCTCGCGGATCAGGCGCAGCATGCGGTTCACGGCGGGGCCGTAGCCGCGGTCGAAGTCGTGGTGCTCGGCGAAGGAGTGGGCGAGGGCGTCCTGGTCGATGCGCTCGTGGGCGGCGAGCACGGCGAGGACGGAGCAGGCCATCTCGGTGTCGTCGGTCCACTGCCAGGGCCCGGCGGGCACCTCGCGTCGCTTCAGCAGGGGGTAGTTCACGGGGACGAAGTACTGGGAACCCAGGGCGTCCCCCACGGCCAGGCCGCGCAGGCTGGCGAGGGCGCGTGCGAAGCGCCGGTCGGGAGAGGAGTCAGCGGTCATCTCCCTCTCACTCTATCCGGTGCCGCCGTACGGTTCCGGGCTCCGCCAGCGGTCGAACGGCCGGTCCAGGGTGTAGCGCCCGTCCTCCCCCAGGAGCAGCGTCCGGGTCTCCCCGTTGCCCGGATTGGACAGCGACTCGAACTCGGCGACCGTCCAGTGGAACCACCGCATGCAGAACAGCCGCATGGTGAGCCCGTGGGTGACGAGGAGGACGTTCGGCGGGTGGTCGGGCGCCTCGAAGCTCCGGTACAGGCTCTCCAGGAACGCGCCCACCCGGTCGTACACGTCGGCTCCGGACTCGCCCTGGGCGAAGCGGTAGAAGAAGTGCCCGTACGCGTCGCGGTAGACCTTCTGGAGCCGCACGTCCTCCCGCTCCTGCCAGTTCCCCCAGTCCTGCTCGCGCAGCCGCGGCTCCTCCCGCACCCGCACGCGCGCGGGGTCGAGCCGGAAGGCGCGGAGGGTCTCGTGGGTGCGGCGGTACGGCGAGACGTAGACGCTGACGCGTTCGTCGCCGAAGAGCGCGCGCAGCCGCTCGCCGGTCCGCTCCGCCTGGCGCAGCCCGTTCTCGGTGAGCGCGAGCGCGTGGTCGGGCTCGCGCTCGTACACCGAGTCGTCGACGTTGCCGACGGACTCTCCGTGGCGGACGAGGACGATGCGCCGTGGTCGTGCCATGCCCCGACCCTAGTTCGACCGCTCCGGGGCGGCTCAGCCGGCCGGTCGGACGGGGTACGTCCTGGGTACGGCGTACGGCGAGGAGGCCGGGGTCCTACGGAACACGGGAGCGCCGGGGAGCGCGTGGGAGGCGCGGCGGGCGCGGCGGGCGCGGCGCCTCACACCGTCCAGGCCGGCTCCAGCGCGACCACGTCCCCCGACATCGCCGCGATGTCCGCCTCCGTCTGCGCCCGCAGGCCGAGCCGTTCGACGCGCTCGGTGCGGTACTTGCCGTGCTCGGCCGCCGAGTGCCACAGCGACAGGACCAGGAACTCGTGCCCGGGCGCCTCGCCGAACAGCCCGCGCAGCATCCCCGGCGACCCGGCCATGGCCGGGTTCCACACCTTCTCCTGCATCAGCGCGAAGTGCTCGACGCGCTCCTCGTGCACCCGGCAGTGCGCCACCCGGGCCACGTCCGCGTCGGCGAAGCCCGGCTCGAAGCCCGTCTTCACGTCGAAGCGGTGGTCGAACAGCTTGACCTGCGCGTCCTTGAACGTGCCGGCCTGCGAGGCCGCGAGCCGGTCGTGGGCCCGCGCCATGAAGGAGTCGTAGAACGCCCGGCTCTCCCAGAAGGAGAAGACATGGGCGACATCGGGCCGTCGGCGGCTCCAGCCCCCGCCCTGCCCCCGGAAGCCCGGCTCCCCCAGCAGCCCCGCCCACTTCCGCTGCCCCCGTTCGAACCCTCTACGGTCCACCACGGTGCAGCGAATCCACTTGACCAGCACCGCGCCATGGTACGGCTCAGGACGACGCCCCGTCAGAGGTCCGCGGAGCGATCACCCGATAAGCGAATGCCGGCGCCCGCGCAGGCTCGCACAATGATCCGCATGACGGCACTGCACACCAATCCCCTTTTTTCCCGGCTCGGTTCGGCCGAGCGCGTCCTGGTCGCCGGGGCCGGCGGCGGCTTCGACGTGTACGCGGGACTGCCGATCGCCCTGTCGCTGCTCCACCAGGGCAAGGAGGTGCACCTCGCCAACCTCACCTTCAGCTCGATCGGCGGGCTGCCGGAGGACGCCTGGCTCGCGCCCGACGTCGCCGTGGTCACCCCCGAGAGCTCGCCCCACCAGACCTACTTCCCGGAGCGCACCCTCGCCCAGTGGCTGAAGCTGCACGGCTACCCGGCGAAGGTGCACGCCCTGGAGCGGGTCGGGGTGCAGCCGCTGCGGGCCGCGTACCGGGCGCTGATCGAGCACTACGGGATAGACGCCGTCGTGCTGGCCGACGGCGGCACGGACATCCTGATGCGCGGCGACGAGTCGGGGCTCGGGACCCCGGAGGAGGACCTGACCAGCGTCGCGGCGCTCGCCGGGATCGACGACCTGCCCGGGCTGACCGAGCGGCTCGTCGTCTCGATCGGCTTCGGCGTCGACGCGTACCACGGGGTGAGCCACGGCCTGGTCCTGGAGAACATCGCCGCCCTGGAGCGCGAAGGGGCGTACCTCGGCGCGTTCTCGGTCTCGCGCGCCACCCGGGAGGGCGCGCTCTACCTGGACGCGGTCGCGCACGCCCGGCACCGGACCCCGGACCAGCCCAGCATCGTGAACGGCTCGATCGCGGCGGCGGTCCAGGGTTCCTTCGGGGACGTCCGGTTCACCGAGCGGACCCGCGGCAGCGAACTGTTCGTGAACCCGCTGATGTCCCTGTACTTCGCCTTCGAGCTGAGCGGGATCGCCGCCCGCTGCCTGTATCTGGACCGCATCGAGCAGACCGTTCTGCTGCGCCAAGTGGCCAGTGCCATCGCGGAGTTCCGGGACGAGGTGGTACGGCAGCGGCCGCCGGTGCGCTACCCGCACTGATCCAGATGCTCCGGGCCCGGCATGACACGATGAGCAACCTGCCCGCGACCACGGGCAGTCGGTCGCATCGAGAGAGGGGATTGACGGTGGGCGGTCTCAACAAGGGGGTCGGCAAGGTCGAGGTGACGCTCAAGTGGGACCCCAGTCCGATGGGAGCGCCGGAGCACGACCTCGACATCATCGCCGGCGTGTACGGCGCCGACGACCCGTACGGGGCGCCGGTCTATCTGGTCCATTTCGGCAGCCGCTCCCCCGACGGCACGATCACGCTGAACCGGGACAGCCGTACGGGCCAGGGTTTCGGCTACGACGAGGCGCTCACGGTCGAGCTGGAGCGGATCGCCCCGGCGTACGGGCGGGTCGTGGTGGGCGTGGCGATACAGCAGGGCGGGGGCCGCCGGACCTTCGGCGACATCGCCCACACGGGTGTCCTGGTCCGCGAGGGCCATGTGGAGCTGCTGAAGGACGACTTCGCCGCTCTGGGGGACGCGACGGCGGCAACGGTGGTGGAGTTCACCCGGGACGGCGCGAACGGCTGGGAGTACCGGGCGATCCCGCGCGGCTTCGACGCCGAGCCGCAAGAGTTCGCGGCGCTGATGGGCGCGCGGCAGGTTTAGCCGCGCGACGACGACGAAGAGGCGGGCCCGGTGCGTGCACCGGGCCCGCTCCTTCAGAGGGACTCCGTGCAGGGAAACTCCGCGCAGGGGGACTCCTCTCTGTGGGACTCCTCTCCGTGGGACTCCCCGCCCGGCGCGTCGCCGAGGTACGCCCGCAGACCGAGTTCCGGCGCCACGGAGTGCGCGAGCATCCCCAGCCACTCGTCACCGGCCGCCAGGCCCTCCCGGGCCGTCGCGCACCACTCCGCACGGTCCAGCAGGCCGAGGTACGCCTTCCGGACCGTGTCCCAACCGGCCTTCAGCGCCGGGCCATCGGTCCCGACCGGGGTCTCCACGCCCAGGTGGTGGGCGACGCTCGCCCCCGTGAAGTACCGCTCGACCGTCGGGTCCGCCTTCCCGAGGTGGCGGACGTGCGCCTCCAGCACCGCGAGCGCGTGCGGGTAGTGACGCAGAGAAGTCCCCATGCCCTCGGCGTACGTCATCACATGGAGGAGCCGCCCGGCGTGGTCCATCACGTCGGTGTCCCGTCCGTGCTGGACGACCGCCTCGTGGGGCGCGGTGACGCGCAGGACGTGGTCGACGACGTAGCTGTTGAGGAATTCCCCCCGGGCCAGCGCCTTCCGCAGCAGCCACGGCCGTACGGCCGGGTGGGCGTCCGCGTGCCGGCAGAGCTCGTGCACCACGTGGACCCGCCCCCACTCGGTGACGCGGTCCGCGAGCCACAGCAGCGCCTCGACACCGCCGGGGAGGCGTTCCAGGGCGACTGCGGCAAGGTGGCCGAAGGCGTTCGCGTGCAGGCCGATGGTCTGGATCCGCGGGATGTCGTGCGCGGTCCCGGCCTCCGCGAGCAGGGCGAGTCCGGCGCAGACGGCGCCGGGCCCGGTGCCGTGCCGGACCAGCCACCGGCCGGTCTGCCGGGCCTTGGCCGCAGGCGCCCGCGCCGCGGCGCGGCCGATGTGCTCGTCGGGGCCGTAGGCGGCCGGAAGGCCGTCGAGCCGGGCGGCCAGCGCGCGGGGCGGGACCCTCGGATCGGCGAAGTACCGGTCCAGCAGCGCCGCCACCTCGACGGCGGCGCGTGTGTGGTCCGGAAGCGGCCCCTCGTCGCCGCGTGGCCGGAGGGGGAACCGCGCCCCGCCGCGCGGCAGGGGCGCGTCCGGGTTCGTCCGGTGGTACCGGAGGGCGAGGTCGAACAGCGTGCGAGGGGCGCCGGACGGCGTGGCGCCGGGCGTCGCGCTCACCGGCGGACGGAGGACTCGATTCTCTTGATCATGAAGCGCACCCTGTCACGGCCGCCCCCTCACGACAAGAGGGCGGTGGCGCCGACGCATCGGCTCCACCGCCCTCCCCCCGGGGTCACCCCCGGGCTATGCCCTCATCAGCTGCAGCCGCTGGTCGAGCCGCAGCCCTCGCAGATGTAGCAGGAGCCGGCGCGCTGCATCTTGGTGCCGCAGGAGAAGCAGAGCGGGGCGTCGGCCTGGATGCCCAGCTGCATCTCCACCAGTTCGGCGCTGGTGTGCGCCTGCTTCGGGGCGGGCTTGACCGCCTCGGCCTCGACCTTCGGCGTGGCGACGGCCTTCAGCTCCTGGGTGCGGGGCGCGGACTGGGCCAGGCCCTCGACGTCGACCTCGTCGTCGGCGGGCTCGTAGGAGCCCGTCTCCAGGTGACGCTGGCGCTCCTCGGCGGAGTGGATGCCGAGCGCCGAGCGCGTCTCGAAGGGCAGGAAGTCCAGCGCCAGGCGGCGGAAGATGTAGTCGACGATCGACTGCGCCATCCGCACGTCCGGGTCGTCCGTCATGCCGGCCGGCTCGAAGCGCATGTTGGTGAACTTCGAGACGTACGTTTCGAGCGGGACGCCGTACTGAAGGCCGACGGAGACGGCGATGGAGAAGGCGTCCATCATGCCCGCGAGGGTGGAGCCCTGCTTCGACATCTTCAGGAAGACCTCGCCGAGACCGTCGTCCGGGTAGGAGTTGGCGGTCATGTAGCCCTCGGCGCCACCGACGGTGAAGGAGGTGGTGATCCCCGGGCGGCCCTTCGGGAGGCGCTTGCGGACCGGGCGGTACTCGACGACCTTCTCGACGGCCTCGCGGATCGTCGCCTCGGTCTTCGCGGTCACCTCGGCCTTCTCGTCCTCCTTCTTCTTGGCGGAGAGCGGCTGGCCGACCTTGCAGTTGTCGCGGTAGATCGCGAGCGCCTTGACGCCGAGCTTCCAGGCCTCGTAGTAGATCTCCTCGACCTCCTCGACGGTCGCCGTCTCCGGCATGTTGACCGTCTTGGAGATCGCGCCGGAGATCCAGGGCTGGATCGCGGCCATCATGCGGACGTGGCCCATCGGGGAGATGGCGCGCTCGCCCATGGCGCAGTCGAAGACCTCGTAGTGCTCGGTCTTCAGGCCGGGCGCGTCGATCACATTGCCGTGCTCGGCGATGTGGGCGACGATCGCCTCGATCTGCTCCTCCTGGTAGCCCAGGCGGCGCAGGGCCTGCGGGACGGTGCCGTTGACGATCTGCATCGAGCCGCCGCCGACGAGCTTCTTGAACTTGACCAGGGCCAGGTCGGGCTCGACGCCGGTGGTGTCGCAGGACATCGCGAGACCGATGGTGCCGGTCGGGGCGAGCACGGACGCCTGGGAGTTACGGAAACCGTTCTTCTCGCCGAGGCGCAGGACGTCCTGCCAGGCCTCCGTGGCGGCGGCCCAGACCGGGGTGTCCAGGTCGTCCATGCGGACGGCCGTGCCGTTGGCGTCGGCGTGCTGCTTCATGACCCGGTTGTGGGCCTGGGCGTTGCGGGCGTAGCCGTCGTAGGTGCCGACGACGGCGGCCAGCTCGGCGGAGCGGCGGTAGGCGGTGCCGGTCATCAGGGAGGTGATGGCTCCGGCCAGGGCGCGGCCGCCGTTCGAGTCGTACGCGTGGCCGGTGGCCATCAGCAGGGCGCCGAGGTTGGCGTAGCCGATGCCGAGCTGGCGGAAGGCGCGGGTGTTCTCGCCGATCTTCTGGGTCGGGAAGTCCGCGAAGCAGATGGAGATGTCCATCGCGGTGATGACCAGCTCGACGACCTTCTGGAAGCGCTCGGTCTCGAAGGACTGCTTGCCCTTGCCGTCGTCCTTCAGGAACTTCATCAGGTTCAGCGAGGCCAGGTTGCAGGACGTGTTGTCCAGGTGCATGTACTCGCTGCACGGGTTCGACGCGGTGATCCGGCCGGACTCGGGGCAGGTGTGCCAGTTGTTGATGACGTCGTCGTACTGGATGCCCGGGTCGGCGCAGGCCCAGGCGGCCTCGGCGATCTTGCGGAAGAGCGCCTTGGCGTCGACCTCCTCGATGACCTCGCCGGTCATGCGGGCGCGCAGGCCGAACTTGCCGCCCGTCTCGACCGCCTTCATGAACTCGTCGTTCACGCGGACCGAGTTGTTGGCGTTCTGGTACTGGACGGACGTGATGTCGTCGCCGCCCAGGTCCATGTCGAAGCCCGCGTCGCGCAGGACGCGGATCTTCTCCTCCTCCTTGACCTTGGTCTCGATGAAGTCCTCGATGTCGGGGTGGTCGACGTCGAGCACGACCATCTTCGCGGCGCGGCGGGTGGCGCCACCGGACTTGATGGTGCCGGCGGAGGCGTCGGCGCCGCGCATGAAGGAGACCGGGCCGGAGGCGTTGCCGCCGGAGGAGAGCAACTCCTTGGAGGAGCGGATGCGGGAGAGGTTCAGGCCGGCGCCGGAGCCGCCCTTGAAGATCATGCCCTCTTCCTTGTACCAGTCGAGGATCGACTCCATGGAGTCGTCGACGGACAGGATGAAGCAGGCGGAGACCTGCTGGGGCTGCGGGGTGCCGACGTTGAACCAGACGGGGCTGTTGAAGCTGAAGATCTGGTGCAGGAGGGCGTAGGCCAGCTCGTGCTCGAAGATCTCGGCGTCGGCGGGCGAGGCGAAGTAGGCGTACTCCTCGCCGGCCTTCCGGTAGGTCTTCACGATGCGGTCGATCAGCTGCTTGAGGCTGACCTCGCGCTGCGGGGTGCCGACGGCCCCGCGGAAGTACTTGCTGGTGACGATGTTGACCGCGTTCACCGACCAGAAGTCGGGGAACTCGACGCCACGCTGCTCGAAGTTCACCGAGCCGTCGCGCCAGTTGGTCATGACGACGTCACGGCGCTCCCAGACCACCTCGTCGTACGGATGCACGCCGGGGGTGGTGTGGATGCGCTCGATGCGCAGGCCCTTGCCCGCCTTGGCCCCCTTGGCTCGGGAACCTCGTGCCGGACCGCTCGCCGTCTCTGTCATGCCGCCTCCCATATACGGGCAAAACACCCTGCGGCGCCCAGATAATCCCAGGGCACCATCTTCTGTACTGCGTTCTGTACTGCTGCCACGGACTCCGCGCTCACGACGCCCGGGGCTGGTCTCTGTGTCCGGCCGCGTCGCGGCCGGGTCGCCGGGTCCTGCTCGGCCCGGCGCCGCCGGATCAGTCGGCGGCGGTGGCGGGAACGGGGACCTCGGGGGTCGCGCCGCGCCCGTGTTCCTCAGCGGGAGGCCGCTCGCGGAGTTCCGCGATGGCGGCCTCGAAGTCCTCCAGGCTGTCGAAAGCCTTGTACACCGACGCGAAGCGCAGGTACGCGACGAGGTCGAGCTCCTGAAGCGGGCCGAGGATGGCCAGGCCCACGTCATGGGTGGTCAGCTCGGCGCTGCCGGTGGCGCGCACCGCCTCCTCGACCCGCTGGCCGAGCTGGGCGAGGGCGTCCTCGGTGACGGGCCGCCCCTGGCACGCCTTGCGCACGCCGGAGATGACCTTGGTGCGGCTGAAGGGCTCGGTGACGCCCGACCGCTTGATCACCATGAGTGACGCCGTCTCCACCGTGGTGAAGCGGCGGGAGCAGTCGGGGCACTGGCGCCGGCGTCGGATCGACGTCCCGTCGTCGGTGGTGCGACTGTCGACGACTCGGCTGTCGGGGTGCCTGCAGAAGGGGCAATGCACGACTTTCGACCCTCCCTCACGGCACGACTGAATAGCCTCACCAGGCCCGGTCAAGGCCCTCGAAGCAGCCACCAGCATAGGCGATGCACGCGCCCCCGAAAGACCGGGGACCACAACTTCTGGGTGGCCGTCAGCATCCAACCACTAGATCTGGTGTCGGTCGCCAATTTCGGAGCATGCGCGTGTCGCGCGCCGCTCGGGACGCCGGGAACACCGGGGATCGGCGAAGAGCGTACGGGAAGGGCCCGGCGGACCGGAAAGCGGGCTCCACGGACGGCCCAGCCGCCACGCCACCGCGGCGCGCCGGGCCACGGTTCCGCGACCGCCGGGTGCCACACTGACCCCGACCCCGCCCCTCCGCGGGCCGGACACGCTCGGTACCGTCGGGGCCGTGAGACCTGCGGGCGCGGGCCCGCATATACACCCAGTCACGTACAGGCGTAAGGCAATCCGCGTTTTTTCACTCGAACGTGTGTTTGGCGCAACCTTTCGAAAGCCACTACCGTTGTCCAGCTAGGGAGACCATTCGAGAGGGGCCGACGACGTGACCACCACCGCAGACAGTGCCACCATCACTGCCCAGGACCGCTCCCAGAGCCGATTCGAGCCGGTGCATGCCATGAACGACGCAGCCACGAACCCGGAAGGCTCCGAGCCGCCGCGCCCCGCGCGCTCGCTGCCAGGACGACCTCCCGGCATCCGGGCGGACAGCTCCGGACTCACGGACCGTCAGCGCCGGGTCATCGAGGTCATCCGGGACTCGGTCCAGCGGCGGGGCTACCCGCCGTCGATGCGTGAGATCGGCCAGGCGGTGGGTCTGTCCAGCACGTCGTCCGTGGCCCACCAGCTCATGGCTCTGGAGCGCAAGGGCTTCCTCCGGCGCGACCCGCACCGCCCGCGCGCCTACGAGGTCCGCGGCTCGGACCAGCCGAGCAGCCAGCCCACCGACACCACCGGCAAGCCGGCCGCCTCGTACGTCCCCCTGGTCGGCCGGATCGCGGCCGGCGGCCCCATCCTCGCCGAGGAGTCGGTCGAGGACGTCTTCCCCCTCCCCCGCCAGCTCGTCGGCGACGGAGAGCTGTTCGTGCTCAAGGTCGTCGGCGACTCCATGATCGAGGCCGCCATCTGCGACGGCGACTGGGTCACCGTCCGCCGCCAGCCCGTCGCCGAGAACGGCGACATCGTCGCCGCCATGCTGGACGGCGAGGCCACCGTGAAGCGCTTCAAGCGCGAGGACGGCCACGTCTGGCTGCTCCCGCACAACGCGGCGTACCAGCCCATCCCCGGCGACGAGGCGACCATCCTCGGCAAGGTGGTGGCCGTGCTCCGGCGGGTGTGACCTCACCCCGCCGGCTCCGACCGGGCCCCGGGACCCACTGCGCCGGTCCCGGGGCCCTGCTGTGCCCACGGCCTGTCGCCGGCGTCCGCCGCGGGCCCGCTCGGGGCCGCAGCGGAAGTGCCGTCCCTCAGGCCCCCGCCGCCTTCGAGGCGGCGTCGATCGCCGCCAGGGACTTGCGGACCTGGTTCCGGTCCGTCGTGTACCAGAAATCCGGCATCGACGCCTTCAGATAGCTGCCGTACCGCGCCGTGGCCAGCCGCGGGTCCAGTACGGCGACCACGCCCCGGTCCCCCGTCGCCCGGACGAGCCGGCCGGCGCCCTGCGCCATCAGCAGGGCCGCGTGCGTCGCCGCCACCGCCATGAAGCCGTTGCCGCCCGCCTCCTCCACGGCCTTCTGCCGGGCGCTCATCAGCGGGTCGTCCGGTCGCGGGAACGGGATCTTGTCCATCACGACCAGCTGACAGCTCGGCCCCGGCACGTCCACGCCCTGCCAGAGCGACAGCGTCCCGAACAGACACGTCTTCGGATCGGCCGCGAAGTTCTTGATCAGCTCGCCGAGGGTGTCCTCGCCCTGCAGCAGCACCGGGTACTCCGGGATCCTGCCGCGCAGCTCCTCCGCCGCCAGCTGGGCCGCCCGCATCGAGGAGAACAGCCCGAGCGTCCGTCCGCCCGCCGCCTGGATCAGCTCCGTGAGCTCGTCCAGCATGTCCGTGCGGTCGCCGTCCCGGGCCGGCTTGGCCAGGTGCTTGGCGACGTACATGATCCCCTGCTTCGGGTAGTCGAACGGCGAGCCGACGTCGATGCCCTTCCACACCGGCAGCTCGTCGCCCTGCGTCCCCTCCGGGGCGAGCCCGAGCGAGGCACCCACCCCGTTGAAGTCGCCGCCCAGCTTGAGCGTGGCCGAGGTCAGCACCACCGAACGATCCGCGAACAGCTTCTCCCGCAGCAGCCCGGAGACCGACAGCGGCGCGACCCGCAGCGAGGCCCCGAAGCGGTCGTGCCGCTCGTACCAGACCACGTCGTACTCCGAGCCCTGGGTGATCCGCTCGGCCACGCCGTGCACGGTCTCCACCGAGGCGAGGGCCTGCTTGCGCACGGCGTCCTCGTCCTGCACGGACTTGTCGCGCGTCGTGCCCAGGGCGCTGATCACATTGCGCGAGGCGTCCCGCAGCGCCATCAGCGCGTAGCCCAGGTCCTCCGGGATCTCCTCCAGGCGGCCGGGCAGGGCCAGCTCCATCAGGCGCTCGAAGCCCTCGGCGGCGGTCTGCAGCTGGTCCGCGATCTTCTCGTCCACCAGCTTCGCGGCCCGCTTGACCGCCCGGTTCACCTGGCCCGGGGTGAGCTCGCCGGTGGCGACCCCGGTCACCCGGGAGACCAGTTCGTGCGCCTCGTCGACGATCAGCACCTCGTGCTGCGGGAGCACCGGGGCGCCCTCGATGGCGTCGATGGCCAGCAGCGCGTGGTTGGTCACCACCACCTCGGCCAGCTTGGCGCGCTCCCGGGCCGCCTCGGCGAAGCACTCCGCCCCGTACGCGCACTTCGTCGCGCCCAGGCACTCGCGGGAGGCGACCGACACCTGCGCCCAGGCCCGGTCGGACACGCCCGGCGTCAGGTCGTCCCGGTCGCCGGTCTCCGTCTCGTCCGCCCAGTCCCGCAGCCGCAGCAGGTCCTGGCCCAGCTTGCTGGTCGGCGCGGCGGCCTCGAACGGGTCGAAGAGCCCGTCCTCCTCGTCCTGCGGGACGCCCTCGTGGAGGCGGTGCAGGCACAGATAGTTCGACCGCCCCTTGAGCATCGCGAACTCCGGACGGCGGCGCAGCTGCGGATGCAGCGCCTCCACCGTCCGGGGCAGGTCGCGCTCGACCAGCTGGCGCTGGAGCGCCAGCGTCGCCGTGGCGACGACCACCTTCTCCCCCTGCGCCAGCGCGGGCACCAGGTAGCCGAGGGACTTGCCGGTGCCGGTGCCGGCCTGCACCAGGAGGTGGGAGTTGCCGTCGATGGCTTCGGCGACCGCCTCGGCCATGGCGACCTGGCCGGGCCGCTCCACACCGCCGACGGCGGAGACGGCGGCGTGGAGGAGATCGGGGAGGGATGGCTTCGTCATAGCGCGACCAGCCTACGGGGCGGCACTGACACTCCGATCACACGCGCCCTTCCGCGAACGGGCGCGCGAACCGATCAGGCCAGTGGATTGGCGACGGTGCCGTGGACCGCCGCGTGCGGGCGCTCGGGCCGGTCCCGGTAGCCGTCCAGGTGCAGCCGGTTACGGTTCAGACAGAGCCGCTCGATCCGCGGGGCGAGCAGGTCGAAGAGCTCGAACCGCTCCTTCAGCTCGGGGAAGCGGGCCTGGTGGCGCAGGATCTCGTCGCGGACCAGCTCCCAGAATTCACCCTCCGGGACGTCGAGTTGCTCCTCGCAGAGCGGGGCGAGGTAGCGGAAGACGCCGACGAAGAGCCCGGAGTGGATGAACTGGGTGAGGAAGCCCGGCTCCTCCGTGAGCAGCACCGCCCGGACGTCGTCCGGCAGGGAGTCGTGCTCGGGCAGCGGCTGGGCGCTGATGTTCACGTCGTCCACGAAGTCCTTGATGGCCAGGCGTACGGGGACGTCCCGGTCGTCGTACACCACGATCGCGTTCTCGCCGTGCGGCGAGAAGACCGTGCCGTACCGGTAGAGGAAGTGCAGCAGCGGCGGGAGCAGAGCGGCGAAGAGCCGCCGGAGCCAGTCCCGGGGCGCGAGCCCGGAGCGGGCGACCAGCTCGGCGACGAAGGCCCGGCCGTCCGGGTCGGTGTGCAGCAGGGAGGCGAGGGTGCGGGCCCGCTCGCCCGGCGGCAGCCGGAGCGGCTCGCGCCAGATCGCGCCGAGCAGCTCCTTGTACTGGTACGGGACCTCCGGCAGCCGGTCGTACAGCGGATGCTCGACGGTCACCGAGGCGACCTCGCCGAGCAGGATCACCCCGCACTCGTCGCGCAGGAACGGGTCCCCGTCGCGCAGGGCGTGGACCCAGGCGGTGACGGCGGGCGCGGCGAGGGTGCGCTCGGTCGGCAGGCCGCGCCAGACGAGCGTGTTGAGCACGGACAGCGGGAGCTTCACGGTGTGCCGGTCGGGCCGGCTGGTGTTGAGGAAGGTGCGGACGGACTGCTGCGGGAGGCGCAGGTCGTCGTCGGCGGGCAGCGGGACGATCGAGCCGTCCGCGATCGCGGGGGCGAAGAGCGGGAGCAGGATCTCGTCCCACTGCCAGGGGTGGACGGGCAGCAGGAGGTACCGGGCGGGGTCCAGTCCGCGTCCGCGCAGCACGGCGTCGAAGCGGTCGCGGACGGCCGGGTCCAGTTCGCGCGTGTAGAGCCGGTCGGGCGTGGCCAGGGCATCGGTGCCGCGGTACCGGGCGAGCGTGCGGGCGACCGCGATCCAGGGCAGCCGGGCCGGGCTCCGGGCCTCGGGGCTCCAGCGGGCGGCGTCCGTGGCGGAGAAGCCGATGCGGCCCTTGTTGACGACGATCCAGGGGTGGCCGGTCTGGTGGCCTTCGAGCGCGGCGTAGTCGAGGTCGGCGAGCCGGGCGGCGTCGAGGGCGGTGTGGCCGAGGCGGGCGTCGGCGGCGAGGGTGGTGGTGAGCTCGCGGATGAGGTGGCCGAGGGTCGCCCCGTCGAGGCCGAGGGCCTGGCGGGAGCGGACCAGGAAGTCCAGCGGGTCGGTGAGGGGCCGGCCGTCGCGGGTGACCGAACCGGGGTCCACGCCCCAGTGGCCGTAGGCGCCGCGGCGGGCGGCGAAGGCGAGCGTGGAGTCGTCGTCGAGGCGGAGGGTGTACGTGCCGGGGCCGGAGGGGCGCGGTTCGAGGATCTCCTCGTAGGCGAACTCGCCGATCATCTTGGCGAGGAGCCGGGCGGCGGCCCGCGTCCAGGCCTCCGGATTGAGCTCGGGCGGGGCGAGCAGCGGCGTGGGCGGGGGTGTGGAGTCGTGGGTGGCAGGGGACGTCGGCACGGGGACTCCTCAAGGTATGGACCGCTGTGGACAGGGCGGTGTGTGCACGTCGGGGGTTCGGTTCACAGCACGTGGCGGAGGGCGCGGTCGCGGACCATGAGCGCGGCGCGCTTGTCGGGGAGCTCCAGTTCCGCGGCGTAGCGGAATCCGGCGCTCAGGAAGGCGGAGACGGACGGGGTGTTGCGGACGTCCGGTTCGGCGACGACGCGGGTGCAGCGCGGGCGGTGGTCGAGGACGAGGTCGGCGACGGCCCGCAGCAGGAGGGTGCCGAGGCCGCGGCCCCGGTCGGCTCCGCCACCGATGAGCAGGTGCACGCCGGTGTCGTGCGGGCGGGCCGGGTAGTGCCGGGCCAGCGGGTCGAGGTCGGCGCGGTAGAGCTCGAAGTAGCTCATGGGCGTGCCGTCGAGCACGCCGAGGCAGGGCACGCTGCGGCCGTCGCCGTCGAGTTGGGCCGCGAGGTGCTCGGCGGTGACGGACTCGGGTCCGGCGAGCTCCCAGAAGGCGTCGACGGCGGGATCGTTCATCCAGCGGGCGACGGTCCGCAGGTCGCGGTCGAGCCGTACGGGGGCGAGACGGAAGGTACCGGCGAGGGTCGTGGCCGCGCCCCAGGCGCCGACCGAGTCGAGCAGGTCGTCGGCCTGGGGCGGACGGGACCGGGGCGGACCGGACCGCGGCGGACCGGACTCGGGCCGGCGGTCCGCCCGGCCCGCTCCGGGCGCGCCGGGCTCGGCCGGTCCGTCCGCGGTGTCCGCGAGCAGGGCGAGGAAGCCCGCGGGGAGCCGCAGTTCCAGCGTGGTGTCGTCGGCGCCCGCGGGGGACGGCGGACGGGGCGGGGCTCCGGTGCCGGTGCGCGCATCGGTGGGAGGCATGGGCGCTCTCCTCTCGGCGGGGGACAGAGGGTGGGGTCAGGAGCGGAGCGGGTTGGCGACGGTGACGTACACGGACTGGGTGTCGACGGGGCCGACGAGTTCGTCGAGTCCGTGCAGCCGGGTCAGCAGGTTGGCCTTGCAGCGCAGCGTCGCGGCCTCCAGGAGGCGGTGCGGCAGCGGCGAGCCCAGGCCGGTGACGGTGCCGAGGAACTGGCGGCACGCGGCGAGCAGGACGCGCTCGTCGGCGAGCCGCTGGGCGCCGAACGCGCCGATCAGGCCGAGGACGTTGTTGATCCCGAGGTAGTACGCGAAGCGCTCGTCGGTGACCTGGTCGGAGACGAAGGTGTCGCTGACGGTGCCGATGCCGGGCAGGCGCTTGTCCAGCTCGTCGCGGTGCGACTCGCGGAAGTAGTAGCCCTGGTTGTCCCGGTAGCGGCCGCCGACCGGCCAGCCGTCGGCGTCGAGCAGGACGAGGGTGTTCTGCTGGTGCGCCTCCAGGGCCACGCCGGCAGCGCCGTCGAGCCAGAGCACGGGGCGGACGACCTGGTCGAGGTAGCGCAGGAACCACTCGGCGGCGACGGCCCCGGTGGGCCGGCCGGTGCGCGCGGCGAGGCGGATGACCAGGTCGGCCAGGCGGGAGCGCATCCGGGTGCTGCCGGGCCAGGGGCGCGGGGCGGTGAGCGAGGCGATGCAGACGGCGTCGTCGTCCGGGCCGAAGGGGTTGTGGCGGATCATCACGTCGAACCCGGGGATCGGTTCGCCGTCGGCGCCGTCCACGGCGAGCCAGGCGGGGTCGCGGACGATGTCGAAGCCGGGGTGGGCGGCCTGCCACTGCTCGGCGAGTCCGGTGCGCAGCAGCCGGTGGACCTCGACGCCGCGGTGGAGTTCCTTGCGGAGGTTCTCCCGGCGGGAGTTGGTGATCCGCACGCCGAGCGAGAGCTTGAGCATGGCGCGGGCGTCGGGGCGGTGCACGGTGCGCACCGAGGAGGTGGGGTGCCAGGGCCGGCCGTACGGGCCGAGGTCGTGGACGAGTCCGGCGTCGAGGAGTTCGGCGACGGCGGGGCGGTGCCGCAGTTCGCGGGCCTGCCAGGGGTGCAGCGGCAGCGGGACGGTTCCCTCGGGGACGGGCAGGCCCTCGGCGAAGCCGGTGGCGAGGCGTGCGGCGGAGACGGGGCGGCCCTGTTCGGTCCAGGCCGAGTCGGTGGCGAGGACGGTGCGGTCGACGGCCATCCAGTGGAGCGGGAAGGCGCCGTGGAGTTCCGGCGAGTAGAGCCGGGCCTCGGAGTCGGAGAGTCCTTCGCGGCTCTTCGGGGTGGGGTGCAGGGGGTGGCCGAGGAGCAGGGACTGCTCGGCGGCGAGGAAGGGGTCGGCGGCCGGGGGCGGCCCGGGCCGGCGCCGTCGCTCGGCGATGAACCCGGCGGTGCGGCGTACGGAGTCGGCGACGCGGCCGACGAGGTCGGCGCCCTCGGGGCGGCCGCTCTCGCGGCTGAGGAGCGCGGCGACGGTGACGGCGTCGACGGGCGCTGCGCTGCGCGGGGCGCCGTCCAGGACGGGCGCGCCGAAGCGGTGCCAGCCGGTGGGCGACCAGTACCGGACGGGGACGAGCAGGGCGGTGCCGCTGGCGTCGAGCGGGATGCGCAGGGTGTCGCCGGGTGCGGGGAGGTTCTTCTCGCGGGTCCAGCAGCGCAGCAGGTTCTCGACGGCGGCGGCGTCGGCGGCGCGGTCGTGGTCGGGATGGTCGAGCAGGTCGTCGCCGAGCGCGGCGGACGCCTGCACCACGGCGGGCGCGGGCGGTTCGGCGGGCTCCGGCGGTTCGGGCGCGGGCGGTTCGGCGGTGGCCGTGGGCCGGGGGTCGTACGGGCCGTGGTGCTGGCGCGGGACGGTGGCCACGTCGACGGCGAGCGTGCCGCGGCCGGCGACGGGGGGACGGGCGTCGGGCGCTTCGGGTGCGGGACTGGCGTTCACGGGGCTTCCTTGGGCTGGGGCCGGGTTCGGTCCGGTTCGGTCCGGGGGCGGGGGGAGGTACCGGTGTCGGTCCGGTGCCGCCGGCCGCGCTCGGCGGCGGCCAGGGCGTCGGCGAACCGGTCGAGGACGGCCCCGGCCTGTTCGTCGGTGAGGGTGAGCGGGGGCAGGAGCCGGACCACGGAGCTGTACCGGCCGCCGAGTTCGACGATCAGCCCGCGCTCCAGGCAGGCCTGCTGGACGGCGGCGGCCAGGGCGGGCGCGGGCGGTGGCACGGCGTCGCCGACGGGGTCCGAGGCGCGGGGGCGCTCGGCCTCCGGGTCGACGAGTTCGACGCCGATCATCAGGCCCCGGCCGCGTACGTCGCCGATGCAGGGGTGGGCGGCGGCCAGGCCCTGGAGGGCGCCCAGCATGCGTGCGCCGAGGGTGGCCGCGCGCTCGGCGAGCCGGTTCTCGCGTACGTACGCGAGGGTGGCCGCGCCGGCGGCCATGGCCAGTTGGTTGCCGCGGAAGGTGCCGGCGTGGGCGCCCGGTTCCCAGGCGTCGAGAGTCGACTTGTAGACCACGACGGCGAGCGGCAGGGAGCCGCCGATGGCCTTGGACATGACCATGACGTCGGGCACCACGCCGCTGTGCTCGACGGCCCAGAACGCGCCGGTGCGGCCGACGCCGGTCTGCACCTCGTCGGCGATGAGCGGGATGCCGCGCTCCTCGGTGATCCGGCGCATCCGGCGCATCCAGGCGTCGGGCGCGGGGATGACGCCGCCCTCGCCCTGGACGGGTTCGAGGATCATCGCGGCCGGTGTGCCGGTGCCGCTCTTGGGGTCGTCGAGGAGGTTCTCGGTCCAGCGCGCCCCGAGTTCGGCCCCGCGCTCGCCGCCGACGCCGAACGGACAGCGGTAGTCCTGCGGGTACGGAAGCCGGGTGACGCGTACGTCGGGGGCGCCGCCGGAGGCGTCGAGGGCGCCCGCCGTCATGCCGTGGTACGCGCCGGTGAAGGCGAGCAGTCCGCTGCGGCCGGTGGCGGTGCGGACCAGTTTGAGGGCGGCCTCGACGGCGTCGGTGCCGGCCGGGCCGCAGAACTGGATGCGCGCGTCGTCGGCGAGCGGGCCGGGCAGGGTGGCGAACAGTTCGGTGGTGAAGGCGTCCTTGACCGGGGTGGCCAGGTCGAGGACGTGGAGCGGGGCTCCGGAGTCGATGACCTTCTTGATGGCCTCCAGGACCACCGGGTGGTTGTGGCCCAGGGCGAGGGTGCCGGCGCCCGACAGGCAGTCGAGGTAGCGCCGGCCGTCGGCGCCCTCGATGGTCAGGCCCCGGGCGCGGACCGGGACGATGGGCAGGGAGCGCGCGTAGGTCCGGGCCGCGGACTCGCGCAGCGACTGGCGCCGCAGGATGCCCTCGTACCCCTCGCGGGTCTCCGCTCGCGCCGGCGCGTTCCCCCCGCGTGGGTGCGGACGTACCGCCGGAGCTGGTTCGGTCACGGCCACGGTGTCGCGTCCTCCGCTGTCACAGTTGCGTTGCACATCGCTGTGTCCCCCGTACGTACCAACGACGCGGACTGCCGGGGGCCACGGCCCGGGGGCAACTTCCTGGGACCGTCCGGAACCGTGGACCGGGCGGGAACCGTCCCCACCGGCGCGGGCATAGTGGGGCCCTGCATTTGTCGACGTCGTCCCAGGGGGATCACTTCATGCGACCGATTCGTCCGCTGCTGGCCGCAGCCTCCGCCGTCGCGGCGCTGGCGCTGACGGCCACCGCCTGCGGCCCGACCGAGGAGAACGCGCAGAACAAGCCCAGCGCGTCGGCCCCGGCCCCGGGCACCGAGAAGATCCAGATCCCGCAGGACCTGAAGGACCGGCTCAAGGAGCACGGCATCGATCTGGACAAGTGGCGGAACGGGGAGTGGAAGAACTGGGACCGCGAGAAGTGGCTCCGTGAGGCCAAGGACTACGTCAACCCGATCATCGAGGACCTCTGGGACGCGGACCGGATGCGGGACGCCGAGCGGCCCGACAAGCCGGTCGAGGAGGAGGACATCTCCGGCGACGCGGGCGTCACCGACCCGACGCCGCGGCCGGTGCTGGCGCGGAAGGTGAAGACGCCGTACCACGACAACGCGCCGGAGGCCGGGAAGGTCTTCTTCGACGGTCCCGAGGGCTCGATGGTCTGCTCCGCCACGGTGATCCAGGACCCGGCGCACCCGGGCAAGTCCAACCTGGTGTGGACGGCGGGGCATTGCGTGCACGCGGGCAAGAAGGGCGGCTGGTACCGCAACATCGTCTTCGTGCCCTCGTACAACGACGCCGGCCTGCCGACCTCGGAGCTGAAGAAGGCCTCGCGCGAGCAGGTCGCTCCCTACGGCGTGTGGTGGGGCGACTGGGCGAAGACCTCCGAGCAGTGGATCGCCCAGGGCGCGGCGACCGGCGGCCAGGGCGCGCCGTACGACTTCGCGGTCATCCATGTGACCCCGGAGAAGGGCAGCGGCGGCAAGTCGCTGGAGGAGACGGTCGGTTCGGCGCTGCCGGTGGAGTTCAACGCCCCCGCGGTGCCGAAGATCGCCTCGATGACGGCGACCGGCTACCCGGCGGCGCCGCCGTACGACGGGCAGAAGCTGCTGCAGTGCAAGGACAAGCCGGGCCGCCTGACCCTCAAGGCCGACCAGCCGACGATGTACCGGATCGGCTGCACGATGACCGGCGGCTCGTCCGGCGGCGGCTGGGTCGCCACGGGCAAGGACGGCAGGCCGGCGCTCGTGTCCAACACCTCCATCGGTCCGGTGACGGCGGGCTGGCTGGCCGGTCCGCGGCTGGGCAAGGAGGCGAAGGCGATCTTCGAGTCGGTCAGCGCGAAGTACGCGGGCCGGTAAACGCCCGGCCGGTGAAAGATCGGTGAAAGAGGCGGCCCCGGGCCGGGCCCAGTGGCTCGGGGCCTCGCCCGGCCCGGCATACTGGGCGCCAAATCATGACGCGTCCATGGCATTCAGACGCGCGCACGTCTTCTCAGGGGGATTTCGACTCATGCGTTCCGTACGTCCGCTGCCGGCGATACTCGTCGGCGGCCTGGCCCTGACGCTGGCGTTCACCGCCACCGCCTGCGGCCCCACCGAACCGCCCGCCGACAAGCCCGCCGCCGGGGCGTCCAGCCCGGCCGCCGGCGGCGAGGGCGGCGGCGCCACGCTCCCGAAGGACCTGGCCGACAAGCTGAAGAAGCACGGTCTGGACCCGGAGGAGTGGAAGAACGGCGCCTGGAAGAACTGGGACAAGGAGACCTGGCTCCGCGAGGCCCAGGACTTCGTCAACCCGGTGATCGAGGGGCTCTGGGACACCGAGCGCATGAAGTCGGCGAAGAGCCCCGACCCGGAGTTCACGGCCCAGGCGGGCAGCACGGGCGGCGTGACCGACCCGACCCCGCGCGCGGTCCGCGCGCAGCGGGAGAAGACGCCGTACCACAAGAACGCGGCGCCGGTCGGCAAGATCTTCTTCGACACCCCGCAGGGCTCGGCGGTCTGCTCCGGCACGATCGTGAAGGACCCGCGGCGGCCCGGCAAGTCCAACCTGGTCTGGACGGCGGGCCACTGCGTGCACGCCGGCCAGAAGGGCGGCTGGTACCGCAACATCACCTTCGTCCCGGCCTTCAACGACCTCGGCAAGTCGGCCGCGGCGCTGAACAACGCCAAGCCGCACGAGGTCGCGCCGTACGGCCAGTACTGGGCCGACTGGGCCGTGACCTCGGGCGACTGGATCAACCGCGGCGGCACCAACGCGGCCTGGCCGTACGACTACGCCGTGCTGCACGTGAAGCCGGAGCGCGGCCGCAAGTCCCTGGAGGAGACCGTCGGCGTCGCGCTGCCGATCGACTTCTCCGCTCCGACGACGGCCCAGGCGGGCTACATGGGCGCCTGGGGCTACCCGGCGGCCCCGCCGTACAACGGCCTGATCATGCACAAGTGCATCGACCGGCCGACCCGTCTGTCCACCGCCCCGGCCACGCCGACGATGTACCGCATCGGCTGCACCATGACCGGCGGCTCGTCCGGCGGCGGCTGGATCCGCACCATGCCGAACGGCAAGCCGGCGCTGGTGTCGAACACCTCGATCGGCCCGGCCGGCAGCAACGGCTGGCTCGCCGGTCCGCAGCTCGGCCGCGGCGCCAAGGACGCGCACGACATGGTCAGCAAGAAGTTCGCCCGCTGACCTCGGGCCCGCCCGGGCACGACGCACACACGAAGGCCCCGCTTCCTCCTCGCGAGGGGGAAGCGGGGCCTTCCGCTGTTCTGCTCCGGTCTGCGGGGCGTCAGTGCGCGGCGGGGACGAACGGCGCGAGCATCGCCGCCAGTTCCTCGTGCACCCGGGCCTTGAGCAGCGTGCCCTCCGGCGTGTGCTCTTCCGAGAGCAGCTCGCCCTCGGCGTGCACCCGCGAGACCAGCCCGCCCTGGGTGTACGGCACGAGCACCTCGATCTCGACCTGCGGGCGCGGCAGTTCGGCGTCGATCAGCGCGAGCAGCCGGTCGATGCCCTCGCCCGTACGGGCGGAGACCGCGATGGCGTGCTTCTCGATGCGCAGCAGGCGCTGCAGCACCAGCGGATCGGCCGCGTCCGCCTTGTTGACGACGACGATCTCGGGCACGTCGACCGCGCCGACGTCCCGGAACACCTCGCGCACGGCGGCCAGCTGCTCCTCCGGGGCGGGGTGCGAGCCGTCCACCACGTGGAGGATCAGGTCGGAGTCGCCGACCTCCTCCATGGTGGAGCGGAACGCCTCGACCAGGTGGTGCGGCAGGTGCCGGACGAAGCCGACGGTGTCGGCCAGGGTGTACACCCGGCCGCCGGGCGTCTCCGCGCGGCGGACGGTCGGGTCGAGGGTGGCGAACAGCGCGTTCTCCACCAGCACGCCCGCGCCGGTCAGCCGGTTCAGCAGGGACGACTTGCCCGCGTTGGTGTAGCCGGCGATCGCCACCGACGGCACCTTGTTCCGCCGGCGCTCCTGGCGCTTGATGTCGCGGCCGGTCTTCATCTCCGCGATCTCCCGGCGCATCTTCGCCATCTTCTCGCGGATCCGACGCCGGTCGGTCTCGATCTTGGTCTCACCGGGACCACGGGTGGCCATGCCGCCGCCACCGCCGCCGCCCATCTGCCGGGAGAGCGACTGACCCCAGCCGCGCAGCCGCGGCAGCATGTACTGCATCTGCGCGAGCGCGACCTGGGCCTTGCCCTCTCGGGACTTGGCGTGCTGGGCGAAGATGTCGAGGATCAGGGCGGTCCGGTCGACCACCTTGACCTTGACGACGTCTTCGAGGTGGATGAGCTGGCCGGGGCTGAGCTCACCGTCGCAGACCACCGTGTCCGCGCCGGTCTCGAGCACGATGTCACGCAGTTCGTTCGCCTTGCCGGAGCCGATGTAGGTGGCCGGGTCCGGCTTGTCGCGGCGCTGGATCACGCCGTCGAGTACGAGGGCGCCCGCCGTCTCGGCGAGGGCCGCGAGCTCCGCGAGGGAGTTCTCCGCGTCCTGCACCGTCCCCGAGGTCCACACGCCGACGAGCACCACGCGCTCCAGGCGCAGCTGCCGGTACTCGACCTCGGTGACGTCCTCGAGCTCGGTGGAGAGGCCCGCCACGCGGCGCAGCGCGGCCCGGTCGGAGCGGTCGAACTGGTCGCCGTCCCGCTCTCCGTCGATCTCGTGGCTCCAGGCGACGTCCTCTTCCATCAGGGCATCGGCCCGAAGGCTCTCGGTGCGGCTGGTGTCCGCGAAGCTCTGCTCGTCCTGGGAAGGGGATGAAGAGGAGGTCATTGGATCCTTTACGTCGATGGAAGTCGTTACGTCGATCACAACGGGTCACGGCCCGGAAAGATTCCCGGCCGTCCGGCCGCGTCGCCGACCCGACGATGGTGACACGGCCGGACGGCGGGCGTCATCCCGGTTTCGCGGCGGTGGCGGGCGCGCTGCGCCAGTCGGGGTGGCCGGGCATGGGCGGGGTCTTCTCGCCGTACAGCCAGGCCCGGAAGAACGCGGTGAGGTCGCGGCCGGCGAGTTCCCCGGCGAGACGGACGAAGTCGTCGGTGCCGGCCGTGCCGTCCTTGTGGTCCGCGACCCAGCGCCGCTCCAGCTCCTCGAAGGTCTCCTTGCCGATCTCCTGGCGCAGGGCGTAGAGCACCAGCGCGCTGCCGTCGTAGACCACGGGCCGGAACAGGCTGATCTTCTGGCCCGGGGCGGGCGGCTCGGGGGCGGCCGGCGGGCCGCCGTTCGCGCGCCAGCGGTCGGAGGAGGCGTACGCGGCCTTCATGCGCCGCTCCAGGGACTGGCCGGCCTTCTCGTCGGCGTACAGGGCCTCGTACCAGCTGGCGTGTCCCTCGTTGAGCCACAGGTCCGACCAGCGGCGCGGGGTGACGCTGTCGCCGAACCACTGGTGGGCGAGCTCGTGCACCATGATCGCCTCCACCAGCCAGGCGGGGAAGCGCTCGTCGGTGAAGAGCCGGCGCTCGAAGAGGGAGAGCGTCTGGGTCTCCAGCTCGAAGCCGGTCTCGGCGTCGGCGACGAGGACGCCGTAGTTCTCGAAGGGGTACCGGCCGACCTTGGCCTCCATCCACTCCATCTGCTCCGGCGTCTTGCGCAGCCAGGGCTCCAGGAGCTTCGCGTCGGCCGCCGGCACCACGTCCCGCACCGGCAGGCCGTGCGGTCCGGTGCGGTGCAGGACCTTGGAGCGGCCGATGGACACCTGGGCGAGTTCGGTGGCCATGGGGTGGGTGGTGCGGTACGTCCAGGTGGTGGTGGCGCCGTCCTCGGTGCGCTCGACGGGCAGGCCGTTGGCCACGGCGGTGAGCTCGCTGGGCGCGGTGACGCGGAAGGTGAAGTACGCCTTGTCGGCGGGGTGGTCGTTGGAGGGGAAGACCCGGTGGGCGGCGTCGGCCTGGTTGGCCATGGCCAGGCCGTCGGAGGTGCGCACCCAGCCGCCGGCCTCGCCGGGTCCGGACGGGTCGCTGGTGTGGCTGACCGTGATGTCCAGGGTGTCGCCGCTCTCGATGCGCTCCTTGGGTGTGATCACCAGGTCCTCGCCGCGGGTCGTGTACGCGGCGGGGGCGCCGTTGACGCGGACCGCGCCGACCGTGCCGTGCGTGAAGTCGAGGTTGAGCCGGTCGAGGTCCTCGGTGGCGACGGCCTGGATGCCGGTGACCGCCTTCAAGGGCTCGGTGTTCCGGCACGGGTAGGTGAGGTCGAGCTCGTAGGCGAGGACGTCGTAGCCCGGGTTGCCGAGGTGCGGGAAGAGCGGGTCGCCGATGCCGAGCGGGCCGGGCGCCGGCAGGGCGGCGGCGACCAGGCCGGCGGAGGCGGCGGCGAGCACGGCGGCCCGCAGCAGCCGGCGGCGGCGTACGGAGGGTCGGGGGGTGAGCTGCATGGATTACCGCTACCAGGGCGCCGACCGGCGCCCGGGGCGGCGCGCGCACCCGCCACCCGAAGGAGGTCAGCGCACGGCCGACCCGGCCGGGGGGCGGACGCGGCTGACGTCGTAGACGCCGGGGACGTCGCGCATGGCCCGCATCAGGGCGGGCAGCCCGGCGGCGTCGGGCAGCTGGAGGGTGTACGTGTGGCGCACCCGCTGCTCGGTGGGCGGCTCGACGGTGGCGGAGACGACGGCGGCGCCGGCGGTGGCGATGGCCTCGGTGAGGTCGGCGAGCAGCCGGGGACGGCCGAAGGCCTCGGCGACCAGGGTGACCCGGCAGGCGGCGGTGTCGCCCCAGCGGACCGGGAGCGGGGTGCGGCCGAGGGCGGCCATGCGGTCGGCGCCGGGACACTCCGCGCGGTGGACGGTGACCGCGCCGCCGCGGACCTGGAAGCCGGTGATGGCGTCGGGTGGTACGGGGGTGCAGCAGCCGGCGAGCCGTACCTGCGCGCCGGGCAGGTCGACGACGGCGCCGACGGCCCCGCCGCGGTCGGCGGTGAGCGCGGACGGCGGCCGGGGGGTCACCGCCGGGGCCTTGGCGCTCTCCGGGTGGGCCTGGAGCCAGGCGGTGATGGCGAGCCGGGCGGCGGGGGTGCGGGCGTGCTCCAGCCAGTCCGGGGAGGGGCCGGAGGCGGAGTCCTGGGCCAGCAGCAGCTGGACGGTGTCGCCGTCGCCGAGGACGGTGCTCAGGGTGGCGAGCCGGCCGTTGACGCGGGCGCCGAGGCAGGCGTGGGCGGCCTCGCCGTGCTGGGCGTAGGCGGCGTCGACGCAGGTCGCGCCGGCGGGCAGGCCGAGCGTGCCGCCGTCGGGGCGGAAGACGGTGATCTCGCGGTCCTCGGCGAGGTGGTCGCGCAGGGAGGTCCAGAAGGTGTCCGGGTCGGGCGTGGAGCGCTGCCATTCGAGGAGGCGGGCGAGCCAGCCGGGGCGGGTGGGGTCGGCCCGCTCGCCGTCCTCGGCGGCGTCGGCGGGCTCGGCGGTCGCGTGGGGGCTGCCGAGCGCGACGACCCCTGCCTCGGCGACCTTGTGCATCCGGTGCGTGCGGATGAGGACCTCGGCGACGGCTCCGTCCGGCCCGGCGACGGCGGTGTGCAGCGACTGGTAGAGGTTGAACTTGGGCGCCGCGATGAAGTCCTTGAACTCGGAGATCAACGGCGTGAAGCAGGTGTGGAGTTCGCCGAGCACGGCGTAGCAGTCGGCGTCCTCGCCGACCAGGACGAGCAGCCGGCCGAAGTCGGTGCCGCGCAGCTCGCCGCGCTTGAGGCGGACCCGGTGGACGGAGACGAAGTGCCGGGGCCGGACGAGGACCTCGGCGGCGATGCCGGCCTCGCGCAGCACGGTGGAGACGTTCTCGGCCATGGCGGCGAGCGCGTCCCCGGCGTCGCTGTTCTCCGCGATCAGGGCCCGGGTGGCCTCGTACTCCTCGGGGTGGAGGATGGCGAAGACGAGGTCCTCCAGCTCGGTCTTGAGGGCCTGGACGCCGAGCCGCTCGGCGAGCGGGATGAGGACGTCGCGGGTGACCTTGGCGATCCGGGCCTGTTTCTCGGGGCGCATCACCCCGAGGGTGCGCATGTTGTGCAGCCGGTCGGCGAGTTTGATCGACATCACGCGGACGTCGTTGCCGGTGGCGACGAGCATCTTGCGGAAGGTCTCGGGCTCGGCGGCAGCCCCGTAGTCGACCTTCTCCAGCTTCGTGACGCCGTCGACGAGGTAGCAGACCTCGTCGCCGAACTGCTCGCGGACCTGATCGAGCGTCACCTCGGTGTCCTCGACGGTGTCGTGGAGCAGCGCGGCGGTCAACGTGGTGGTCTCGGCCCCGAGTTCGGCGAGGATCAGGGTGACGGCGAGCGGGTGGGTGATGTACGGCTCGCCGCTCTTGCGGAACTGGCCGCGGTGCGAGGACTCGGCGAGCACGTACGCCCGGCGGAGCACGGCCAGGTCGGCGTCGGGATGGTGGGCGCGGTGCGCCTCGGCGACGTGTCCGATGGCGTCGGGCAGCCGGTCCCGGGCGGCGGGTCCGAGGAGTGCGGCGCGGCCCAGCCTGCGGAGGTCGATCCTCGGGCGGGCGCGGCGGCGGCTGGGGGCGTCAGGGTTGGTGGCCTCTGCGCTCATGGGGCACCTCCGGCGGCGTCGACCGGCGGTGGACGGGCAGGGCGTGCCCGGGGGGCCGGTGCTTGATGCTACCGACCCCACCACGGGCCGCAGTCCCGCTCTCGCCCAGCGTGAACCGGATCACCCATTCGAGGGATGGAGAGCGGGTGGGCCGTTTGCTTCCTGTGCGATTCGGGCCCGGCCTGCTACGCCTCCGGAGGCCCAGGCCCCGGGCCCCCGCCCCGGTTCAGGCCCGGGCGGCGAGCCAGGACGGGTCGACGACGCCCTCGGCGACGATCACGGCGGGGCCGGTCATGTCGACCCGCCCGTCCGGGTGCTCGGTGATCGTCAGCGTTCCGCCGAGCACGTCCACGGTGTACGTGACGGGCGTGCCGGTCTCGGCGGGGTCGACGCCGTCGCGGCGGGCCGTGGCGACGGCGACGGCGCACGCGCCGGTGCCGCAGGAGCGGGTCTCGGAGGCGCCGCGCTCGTGGACGCGCATGGCGACGTGCCGGGGGCCGCGGTCGACGACGAACTCGATGTTGACGCCGTCCGGGTAGACCGAGGCGGGCGCGTACGGGGGCTCCTCGCGCAGGTCGCCGGCGTCGTCGAGGGAGTCGACGAACGCGACGGCGTGCGGGTTGCCCATGTTCACGTTGCGGGCGGGCCAGCTGCGGCCGTCGACGGTGACGGTCACGCCTTCCTCGGGGAGCGCGGCGCGGCCCATGGCGACGGTGACGGAGCCGTCCTTGTCGAGGTGCACGTGCTTGACGCCGCCCCGGGTGGCCACGGCGACCTCGCCGGCGGTGACGTGACCGGCGTGCTCCAGATAGCGGGCGAACACCCGCACCCCGTTGCCGCACATCTCGGCGACCGAGCCGTCCGCGTTGCGGTAGTCCATGAACCACTCGGCCTCGCCGGCCTGATCCTTCGCCTCGGGGTGGGCGGCGCTGCGCACAACGTGCAGGAGTCCGTCGCCGCCGATCCCGGCCCGGCGGTCGCAGAGCCGGGCGACGGCCGCGGCGTCGAGCTCCAGAGCGTTGTCCGGGTCGGGGACGATCACGAAGTCGTTCTCGGTGCCGTGTCCCTTGAGGAAGGCGAGCGGCGCGTTCTCGGTGCTGGTCACGCGATCCATCGTACGGGCGGGGTACGACGGCCGGCCGGGTGCCGGGTACGGGCCTGACCCGCCGGACGGGCCCCGGGCTCCGCGGCGCTCAGCGCAGCCGGGCGACCCGCCAGACCGCGAGGGCCACGAGCACGGCGCTGATGCCCACGTACAGGGCGAGGACGCGCCAGTCGGGGCGCTCGCCGGAGCCGCGGGCGGGCAGTCCGGGCCAGGTGTGGCCGACCTTGCGGGCGGCCATCATGCCCCAGCCGGCGGCGCAGCAGCTGATGAGCAGGCCGAGCATGGCGACGACCGGTCCGCCGTCGCCGGAGCCGAAGGCGAGCGGGAAGGCGAACATCAGGGAGCCGAGCGCGGCCAGTCCGACGATGGGGGCGAGCTGCCAGATCCGCAGCCGGCGCTGGGGGCGGAGCTCGACCTCGACCTCGTCGGGGGCGACCTCGATCGAGGAGCCCTCGGCGTCGTCCGGGCCGTCCGGGGTCAGGCCCGGCGCGTCGGCGTCACGGGCGCCGCCGCGGATCGCGCCCAGGGCGCCCTCCCGGGCGTCCTGTGCCTCGTCCTGTTCTCTGTCGCGAGGGCCGGCCTCCATCGCCACGCGCCCTCCCCACTCGGACTCCACTTGGTCGATCGATGCTCGATGATGGCACGCCCCCGACCCCCGAAATGACGGGCAGTGCGTCCCGATGCCATCACGTGATCAGGCTGTAACCGCTCGTTCGACCAACGTCAGCGCCCGACGCGGGAGTTCCCCGCGGTCCTCGGCGGCGCCGCTGAGCCAGTGGACGCGCGTGTCGCGGCGGAACCAGGAGTCCTGACGGCGCGCGAAGCGCTTGGTGGCGCGCACGGTCTCGGCGCGCGCCTCGTCCTCGGTGCACTCCCCCGCGAGCGCGGCCAGCACCTGCTGGTAGCCCAGGGCGCGGGAGGCGGTGCGCCCCTCGCGCAGTCCGGCGGCCTCCAGGGCGCGGACCTCGTCGACGAGTCCCGCCTCCCACATCCGGTCGACGCGCCGGGCGATCCGCTCGTCGAGCTCCGGGCGGCCGACGTCGACGCCGATCTGGACGGTGTCGTAGACCGAGTCGGGGCCCGGCAGGTTGGCCGTGAACGGCTTGCCGGTGATCTCGATGACCTCCAGGGCGCGGACGATCCGGCGGCCGTTGCCGGGCAGGATCGCGCGGGCGGCCTCGGGGTCGGCGGCGGCCAGCCGGGCGTGCAGGACGCCGGAGCCGCGCTCGTCGAGCTCGGCCTCCAGACGGGCGCGGACGGCGGGGTCGGTGCCGGGGAACTCCAGGGCGTCGATGGCGCCGCGCACGTACAGGCCGGAGCCGCCGACGAGGACGGGGGTGCGGCCCGCGGCGAGCAGCCGGTCGATCTCGGCGCGGGCGAGGCGCTGGTACTCGGCGACGCTGGCGGTCTCGGTGACGTCCCAGATGTCGAGGAGGTGGTGCGGGATCCCGCCGCGCTCCTCCTCGGTCAGCTTGGCGGTGCCGATGTCCATCCCGCGGTAGAGCTGCATGGAGTCCGCGTTGACGACCTCGCCGCCGAGCTGCCGGGCGAGGAAGACGCCCAGATCGGACTTGCCGGCCGCGGTGGGGCCGACGACGGCGATGACCCGCGGGGCGGGAGTTGCGCTTCTCACCGGCCCAGTCTCCCAAACCTTCGGCGTCGCATGGTCCGCCCGCACGAGTACGCTGTGTATTCCGCACGATTTGGGCGTTTTCAACACCGAGGGCGGTGACCCGATGGGCTTCATGGACTCACTCAAGGCCAAGCTCACCCCGGCGAAGGACAAGGTGTCCGAGCTGGCTCAGCAGCACGAGAAGAAGATCGACGAGGGGCTGGACAAGGCCGCCCGCATGGTCGACGCGAAGACCAAGGGCAAGTACAGCACCAAGATCCACTCCGGCACGGGCAAGGCCAAGGGGGCCGTCGGGCGGCTCGCCCACAAGGAGCACGACGACGGCGGCACCCCGCCGCCGACCCCTCCGACCCCTCCGGCCGGCTAGGGCGTCACGTCCAGGCGGCCACGAAGTAGCCGACGCCGTACGGGGCGTCCTCGTGGAGCAGGCGGCCGTCCAGGCCCGCGCCCTCGGCCGCGCCGGCGAGCACCTGCCAGGGCGCGCGGCCGGCCGCGCGCAGTTCCCGCGCCAGGCCCTCGTCCAGGCCCAGCAGGGCGGCGGTGTCCGCGGCGGCCAGCGCCCGGGCCACGTCCGCGTCGAAGGGCGCGGCGCGCTCGTCGAGGTAGCCGGGGGCCTTCAGCGTGCGGCAGGCGCTGCCGTCGCCCATGACCAGCAGCGCCACGCGCTCGGCGGCGCCCGCCAGCTCGCGGCCGTCGGCCGCGCAGTCCGCGGTGCCGCGCCCTTCGCCCACCCCGAGCCCGGTCACGGGTGCGGCGGCCCACCGCTCGCGCTCCAGGAGCCAGGCGGCGACGGCGAGGGAGGCGGGCAGCGCGCGCTCCCCCTCGGGCCCCGCGCCGAGCCGTACGGTCAGGTCGACCCCGAAGCCCGCGAAGGAGCCCGCCGCGCCCTGCGGGTACTCGGTCCGGTCCGCGCCGGCGGCCGGCCCGACGACGTACAGCCGGTCCGGGCGGGAGGCGGCGAGCACGCCGACCGCGTCCGCGCAGGCGGTGCGGGCGGCGTCCAGCTCCGGCGCGGCTCCGGCCGCGACCTCGGGGACGAGCAGGGGCGGGCAGGGGCACACGGCGGCGGCGACAAGCATGATCCGCAGCCTACTGCGCCACGCCCGCCGTCAGAGGCTGCCGCGGGCCGTCTGCAGCGGCCCGCGCCGCTCGTGCCCGCCCGCCGTCAGTGGCTGCCGCAGGCCGGTGCGGAGGCGGCCGGCAGCGGCTCCGGGACGCCGATCTTCGGCAGGCCGAGCAGCACGCCGGCCGGCTTGGCCGCGGCGGCCTCGTGGCGCTTCTGCCAGGCGTCGCCGGCGCGGGTGCGGCGCACGGACGCGACCGGGCCCTCGGCGAGCAGGTGGTGCGGGGCCGCGTAGGTGATCTCGACGGTCACCACGTCGCCGGGGCGCACCTCCTCGTCCGGCTTGGTGAAGTGGACCAGCCGGTTGTCGGGGGCGCGGCCGGAGAGGCGGTGGGTGGCGCCGTCCTTGCGGCCCTCGCCCTCCGCGACCATGACCTCCAGGGTGCGGCCGACCTGCTTCTTGTTCTCGTCCCAGGAGATTTCCTCCTGGAGGGCGACCAGGCGCTCGTAGCGGGCCTGCACGACCTCCTTGGGCACCTGGTTCTCCATCTCGGCGGCCGGGGTGCCGGGGCGCTTGGAGTACTGGAAGGTGAAGGCGTTCGCGAAGCGGGCCTCGCGGACCACGTGCATGGTCTGCTCGAAGTCCTCCTCGGTCTCGCCGGGGAAGCCCACGATGATGTCGGTGGAGATGGCCGCGTGCGGGATGGCGGCGCGGACCTTCTCGATGATCCCGAGGAAGCGCTCCTGCCGGTACGAGCGGCGCATCGCCTTCAGGACCGTGTCCGAACCGGACTGCAGCGGCATGTGCAGCTGCGGCATCACGTTCGGGGTCTCCGCCATGGCGGCGATCACGTCGTCGGTGAAGTCGCGCGGGTGCGGCGAGGTGAAGCGGACCCGCTCCAGGCCCTCGATCTCGCCACAGGCGCGCAGCAGCTTGCTGAAGGCCTCGCGGTCGCCGAGGTCGGAGCCGTACGCGTTGACGTTCTGACCGAGCAGGGTGATCTCGGAGACGCCCTCGGCGACCAGCGCCTCGATCTCGGCGAGGATGTCGCCGGGCCGGCGGTCCTCCTCCTTGCCGCGCAGCGCCGGGACGATGCAGAAGGTGCAGGTGTTGTTGCAGCCGACGGAGATCGAGACCCAGGCGGCGTACGCGGACTCGCGCCGGGTCGGCAGCGTGGAGGGGAACGCCTCCAGCGACTCGGCGATCTCGACCTGTGCCTCCTCCTGGACCCGGGCGCGCTCCAGGAGCACCGGCAGCTTGCCGATGTTGTGGGTGCCGAAGACCACGTCGACCCACGGGGCCTTCTTCACGATGGTCTCGCGGTCCTTCTGCGCCAGACAGCCGCCGACGGCGATCTGCATGCCGGGGCGCTTCGCCTTCTTGGGGGCGAGGTGGCCGAGGTTGCCGTACAGCTTGTTGTCGGCGTTCTCGCGGACCGCGCACGTGTTGAAGACAACGACGTCGGCCTCGCCGTCGGACCCCTCGGGGGCCCGCACGTAGCCGGCGTCCTCCAGCAGACCGGAGAGCCGCTCGGAGTCGTGGACGTTCATCTGGCACCCGTAGGTGCGCACTTCGTAGGTTCGCTGGACGTCCACTGCCTGGCTCCGGTCGCTGATGGTCATGCCACAAGGGTAGGCGGTCCCACGCCATGGCCTGGCCGTCACGGGGAGTGAGGTGGCAGGATCGCGGCATGCCGCGCTCACTGTCCCGTTTCGCCCGCCGCCGGGCCGTCCAGGTGTCGGCCGCGCTGGCGGTGGTGTGCGCGCTGCTGGCCTGGTGGCTGCTGCCGCCGGGGAACCCCGGGCCCAGCGGGCGGATCACCTTCAGCACGGGCGTGCCCACGGGCGTGTACCAGCGCTACGGCAAACTGCTCCGGGAGGCGCTGGCCCGCGATCTTCCCGAGGTGAAGATAACGCTGCGCGACAGCGAGGGCTCGCAGCAGAACCTGGCGCGGCTCGCCTCGGGCGAGGCGGACTTCACCGTGGCCACGGCGGACGCCGTCGCCCAGTACCAGCGCGCCGGCATGCCCGGCGCGAACCGGCTGCGCGGGCTGGCCCGGCTCTACGACGACTACGTCCAGCTGGTCGTCCCCAAGTCCTCGAAGGTGACCTCCGTCGCCCAGCTCAAGGGGCTGCGGGTCGGCGTGGGGCAGGAGGGCTCCGGCGTCCGGCTGATCGCCGACCGGGTACTGAAGGCCGGGGGGCTGCGCCCGGACGCGGACGTCGTCCCGGTCTCGGCGGGCATCGACACCATGCCGGGGCTGCTGGAGCACGGCAAGCTGGACGCCTTCTTCTGGTCCGGCGGTCTGCCCACCCATGCCGTGCAGGAGCTGTCCGAGCGGCATCCGGTGCGCCTGGTGCCGCTGGACGCCCCCCTGATCGCCCGGATGCACGACGCGGGCGCGGAGACCCGGTACTACCGCTCCGCGGTGATGCCGGCCGACGCCTACCCCCGCGCCCAGGAAGGTCCGGTGGAGACGCTGGCGGTGACGAACCTGCTGGTCACCACGGACCTGACGGACCCCGCGATGGCCGAGGGCCTGACGCGCACGGTGATCCGGAGCCGTGACCGGATCGGCAGCCAGGTCCACCCGGCCCAGCTGGTGGACCTGCGGACGGCGATCTACACGGACCCGCTCCTGCTGCACGACGGCGCCCGGGAGTACTACCGGTCCGTGAAGCCCTGACCCTCAGGGCCTCTCCGGTCCTGATCCTTCGGACACGCCCTACGCGGCCGGGCCGGGCGGCCCGCTGCGCGGGAGGGTGACCGTCACGGCCAGCCCGTGCGGCTCGTTGTGCGCGTACGCGATGGTGCCGCCGCCGGCGGCGAGCAGGGCGCGGGTGATGGACAGGCCGAGCCCCGAGCCCTTCACGTTCTGGTGGCGGCCGCTGCGCCAGAAGCGGTCGCCGACGCGGGTCAGCTCCTCGTCGGTGAGTCCCGGGCCCCGGTCGGTGACGACGACGGTCGAGGTCGTGCCGTCGGCGGCCGTCCGGACCGTGACCTCCTCGCCCTCGGGGGTGAACTTCAGCGCGTTGTCGATCACCGCGTCCAGCGCGCTGGACAGCGCCACCGGGTCCGCCCAGGCGGTCACCGCGCCGCCCTCGTGCACCAGCCGCACGCCCTTCTCGTCGGCGAGCGGCCGCCAGGCGGCCACCCGCTCGGCGGCCAGCTCGCCGATGTCGGTGAGCCGCAGGTCGGCGGCGGCGTGCTCGGCGAGCGCCAGGTCGAGCAGGTCGTCGAGGACCTGCGCGAGCCGCTTGCCCTCAGTGCGCACGGAGGCGATCTCCTCGTTGCCCTCGGGGAGTTCGAGGGCCAGCAGCTCGATCCGCAGCAACAGTGCCGCGAGCGGGTTGCGCAGCTGGTGGGAGGCGTCGGCGACGAACGCCCGCTGCTGCTCCAGGACGTCCTCGACGTTGTCGGCCATCTCGTTGAACGACTTGGCGAGACGGCGCAGTTCGGGCGGGCCGCCGGCGACGGCGACCCGGGAGTTCATCCGGCCCGTGGCGATGTCGTGGGTGGCCGCGTCCAGCACCCGTACCGGCCGCAGGACCCAGCCGGTGAGCCGGAAGGCGGCGCCGACGGCGACCAGCATGGCCGCCACCTCGCCGGCGGCGATGAGCAGCCAGCCGTGCAGGATCCGCGAACGCAGCTGCCCGGTGGGCGAGTCGGTGACGACGACGGCGACGACGTCCCCGTCCCGGACCACGGGCGAGGCGATCGGGAGCCGGGCGTCGGTCTGCCACGGCCAGACCTGCGGAGGGTCGTGGCTGCGCCGGCCGAGCAGCGCCTCCTGGAAGGCGCGGCGGCCCTCGCCCTCCTTGGGCACGGTCCAGCCCTCCGGGGCCGAGGCCATGGCGCGGTTGTCGCGGAGGAAGACGCCGGCCCGGATGTCGTACACGTCGTGATAGCTCGTCAACTCGCCGGTCAGCGTGGCCCGTCGCTCGTCGATGCCGGGGTCGTTCTCGGTGACGAACTGGGCCAGCGCGGCGAACCGGGCCGCGTCGTCGAGCCGGTCGACGACCACCCGCTGCTGCTCGGCGGCGGCCAGGCTGGCGGCCAGCGGGAAGCCGAGGGCCAGCAGCACCCCGGCCATCAGCACGATGAGCAGCGGAAGGAGACGGGTGCGCACGGAGGGTTACGCCGCCGGCACGACGAGTCGGTAGCCGACGCCCCGTACGGTCTCGATCAGGGCCGGCATCCGCAGCTTGGAGCGCAGGGAGGCGACGTGCACCTCCAGCGTGCGCCCGGTCCCCTCCCAGCTGGTGCGCCACACCTCGCTGATGATCTGCTCGCGGCGGAAGACCACCCCGGGCCGCTGGGCGAGCAGCGCGAGCAGGTCGAACTCCTTGCGGGTGAGCGGCACAGGCGCCCCGTCGACGCTGACCCGGCGGGTGGGCAGCTCGATGGTGACCGAGCCCAGGCGCAGCGCGGTCTCCTCGCCGGCCGGCCCGCCGTCCTCGCCGGCGGCGGTGCGCCGGCTGACCGCGTGGATCCGGGCCAGCAGCTCGCCGGTGTCGTACGGCTTGACCACGTAGTCGTCGGCGCCCAGGTTCAGCCCGTGTATGCGGGAGCGGACGTCGGAGCGCGCGGTGACCATGATCACCGGCGTGGAGGTCAGCTTCCGGATCTTTCCGCAGACCTGGTAGCCGTCCTGGTCGGGCAGACCCAGGTCGAGCAGGATCACGCCGAACGAGGGGCGCTCGCCGTGCGCCGCGGGCAGCACCGCCTGCAGCGCCTCCTCGCCGTTGCGTGCGTGCGTGACGGCGAAGCCGTGCCGGGCGAGCACCGCGGACAGGGCGGCGGCGACATGATCGTCGTCCTCGACGAGCAGCAGTCTCATGGCCCCCCTCCGGTGGCGTGGCAGTGGTCGGTGGTCCCCGTATGCACGAGTGGATGCATACCTATGTATCAGGCATGAACGCCGATCGTCGGCGTCACAGTCAAGTGTCCCCCGCTCGCGCCCGGGTTTCTGTTATCCACCCGGTACGCCGTCGGCGGCACGGTTCACGCAGTGTGTCCGGTTGCGGCCGGATCGTTATGCTCAATTTCCGCTCAGATGTGATGACGGTCATCCCGCCGTGTCTCTAGTGTCCTCCCCAACCGAGGAGGACGGAGCTAAAAGCCGATGAGCGGAGTGTCAGTGACGAAGGGTTCGGCGGACGCCGTGCCGGCGGCCGATGACCTGGTCGTACTGTCCGACGTGAACAAGCACTTCGGCGCGCTGCATGTGCTCCAGGACATCGACCTGACCATCGCCCGGGGCGAGGTCGTGGTCGTGATCGGGCCCTCCGGGTCCGGCAAGTCCACGCTGTGCCGCACCATCAACCGCCTGGAGACGATCGACTCCGGCACCATCACGATCGACGGAAAGCCCCTGCCCCAGGAGGGCAAGGAGCTGGCGCGGCTGCGCGCCGACGTCGGCATGGTGTTCCAGTCGTTCAACCTGTTCGCGCACAAGACGGTGCTCGAGAACGTGATGCTGGGTCAGGTCAAGGTCCGCAAGGCGGACAAGCAGGCCGCCGAGACCAAGGCCCGTACCCTGCTCGACCGGGTCGGCGTCGGCACCCAGGCGGACAAGTACCCCGCACAGCTCTCCGGAGGACAGCAGCAACGCGTCGCGATCGCACGGGCGTTGGCGATGGACCCGAAGGTCATGCTGTTCGACGAGCCGACCTCGGCCCTCGACCCCGAGATGATCAACGAGGTCCTCGAGGTGATGCAGCAGCTGGCGCGCGACGGGATGACGATGGTCGTCGTCACCCACGAGATGGGCTTCGCCCGTTCCGCCGCCAACCGCGTCGTGTTCATGGCCGACGGCAAGATCGTCGAGCAGGCGACGCCGGACGAGTTCTTCAGCAACCCGCGCAGCGACCGGGCCAAGGACTTCCTGTCGAAGATCCTGCACCACTGACGACGGTCCCCGAGAATGACCAACGACCTACGACACAAGGGATGTTCACCATGAAGCTCCGCAAGACCGCGGCCGTGGCCGCCGTTGCTGTGCTCGCGCTGACCGCGACCGCCTGTGGTGGCAAGGAGGGTTCGGCCGGCGACAAGCCGACGAACGTCAAGCCGGGCGAGTCGGGCGCCCCGCAGCTTCCGACCTACACCGTCGCCAAGGACGTGAAGATCGACTCGAAGGTCCTCAAGGAGGCCCAGAAGCGCGGCAAGCTGATCATCGGCTCGAAGGCCGACCAGCCGTACCTCGGCTTCGAGGACCAGGCCACCAAGAAGCGCTCCGGCTTCGACATCGAGATCGCCAAGATGGTCGCCGCCGACCTGGGCTTCTCCGAGGACCAGATCGAGTGGAAGACGGTCGACTCCAAGCTCCGTGAGACCGCGATCTCCACGGGCCAGGTCGACTACTACGTCGGCACCTACACGATCAACGACAAGCGCAAGGCGCAGGTCGGCTTCGCGGGCCCGTACTACAAGGCCGGCGCCGACCTCCTGGTCCGCAAGGACGAGACCGCGATCACCGGCCCGGAGACCCTGAAGGGCAAGAAGGTCTGCTCCATCACGGGCTCCACCCCGCTGCAGGAGATCAAGAAGCCGCAGTACGGCGCCCAGACCACCGAGCTGGCGAAGTACTCGGACTGCGTGCAGCAGCTGCTGACCAAGCAGGTCGACGCCGTCACCACCGACGACTCGATCCTCAAGGGCTACGCGGCCGCCAACGCCGGCAAGCTCAAGGTCGTCGGCAAGCCGTTCACCGAGGAGCCCTACGGCATCGGCATGAACAAGGACGACAAGGCGCTCCGCGACGCGATCAACACCTCGCTGGAGAACCACATCAAGGACGGCACGTACAAGAAGATCTACGAGGCGACCCTGGGCCTGTCCGGCTCCGCCTTCGTCGAGCCGCCGGCGATCGTCCGCTACTGATCACCGCGCGGTGACCGGGGACCGCTCGCCCCGAGCGCCGATCACCGTCCTGTGAGAGCGCCCCGTACGCACGACCGTACGGGGCGCCCCTCCCCCTGCCCGTACGCCTTCCCCGTAGGCCGCTGACCGCCGACACGGAGTCCTCATGAACGTACTGCTCGACCATTTCGCGGAGTTCCGCGACGGGTTCATAGGAACCGTGTCGATCACCGCAGTCAGCACGGTGATCGCACTGGTCCTCGGCATCGTCGTCGCCGGTTTCCGCGTCTCGCCCGTCCCGCCGCTGCGCTGGTTCGGCACCGCGTGGGTGACGCTCCTGCGCAACACCCCGCTGACGCTCCTGTTCCTCGTGGCGATGTTCATCGTCCCCGAGATCCTCTTCCCCGGCATGAGCGCCTTCGTGCTCGGCTCGCTCGCGCTGGGCTTCTACACCTCCGCCTTCGTCTGCGAGGCGGTCCGCTCCGGCATCAACACGGTGCCGCTCGGCCAGGCCGAGGCCGCCCGCTCCCTGGGCATGACGTTCTCGCAGACCCTGCGTCTGATCGTGCTGCCGCAGGCCACCCGGACCGTGCTGCCGCCGCTGAGCTCGATCCTCATCGCGCTCACCAAGAACTCCGCCATCGCGGGCGCCTTCAGCGTCACCGAACTCTTCGGCTGGCAGACGCTGATGAGCGAGCAGGGCTACGCGATCGCCCCGATCTTCCTCTGGGTGGCAGCGGCCTACCTGGTCATCACCTTCACCATCAGCGGCGTCTTCCGCCTGCTGGAGCGCCGCCTGGAGGTCGCCCGATGAGCGCCAGCGTTCTCTACGACGCCCCGGGGCCCAAGGCCCGCGTCCGCAACCGCGTCTTCGGCGTGATCGGCTCCCTCGCCATCGTGGGGCTGATCGTCGTCAGCATCATGAGGCTGGAGGAGAAGGGCCACCTCGACTATGCGATGTGGGACATCTTCAACTACGCGGGCATCCGGCAGAACATCGCCGACGCGCTGCTCGCGACCCTGAAGGCGTTCGCCATCGCCGCGGTCGGCTCGCTGGTGCTCGGGGTGCTGCTGGCCGTCGGCCGGCTCTCCGACCACCGGCCGATCAGCTGGCTCTCCACCGGCTTCATCGAGCTGTTCCGCTCGATCCCGCTGCTCATCACGATCTACGCGGTGTGGGTCGCCTTCCTCACCGACTACTCGATGTGGGCGCTGGCGCTCGGCCTGTCGATCTACAACGGCTGCGTCCAGGCCGAGGTGCTGCGCGCCGGCATCAACTCCGTGCCCAAGGGGCAGCGCGAGGCGGCGTACGCGCTCGGCATGAGCAAGACCCAGGTGATGACCTACGTCCTGATGCCGCAGGCGGTCAGGGCGATGCTGCCGACGATCATCAGCCAGCTCGTGGTGACCCTCAAGGACACCTCGCTCGGCTTCATCATCCTCTACCCCGAGCTGCTCTACTCGGCGCGGCTGATCGCCTCCAACACGCAGGTCAACGGCCAGTACCCGTACGTCTCCGTGATCGTGGTCTTCGGCGCCATCTACATCGCGCTGTGCCTGGCGCTGTCGGCGCTGGCCACGTGGATCGAGAAGCGGGGCCGGAAGGCGAAGACCGGGATCAAGGTGGCGGGCGCCGAGCCGCCCACCGCCGACGGCGCGGCGAACGCGGGCGGCACGGGAATCCTGATCACCGGTGCCGACGGTTCCGCCGACGGGGGCGGCGGACCCGGGAACTGACACCATGTGACATCATCCGGGGGCAGTGGCGATCGCGCCGCTGCCCCCGTCGCTTGACGCATGCTTCCGCACTGGGTTGCATACGTTCTGTGACCAGACACCGGGCTCGCGCCACTCGCCTTCGTGCATTCCGCCTGACCGTACGGGCTTCTGGAGTAGCGCCGTGGACCCGGTGATCATCGTCGGCGCAGGGCCCGTGGGCCTTGCGCTCTCCCTTTCCCTGGCCGCCCAGGGCGTGCCGAGCGTCGTCCTGGACGAGGGCGACGGCGCGGAGGAGTCCCGTCCGGCCCGGACGGTGGTGCTGCGCCCGGACATGGCCGCGCTGGTGGAACGGCTCGGCTGCGCCACCCTGCGTGACGAAGGGGTCAGGTGGGCCGGCTGGCGTTCCCTGCGACGCAAGCAGCAGATGCGGCGGATCGAGCTCACCGGGGACGGCGGCCGGCTCGCCCCGCTGCACCTCCCCCAGCACGCCCTGGCGCGCGGGCTGCGCGCCGCGATCGCGCGGCAGGAGCTGGTCCAACTGGTCCCGCGGGCCCGGCTCGACGGGATCGAGCAGGACGGCGGCGGAGTGGTCGCGCACACCCGGGGGCCGGGGGCGACCTGGTGGCGCGGCAGCCATCTGGTGGGCTGCGACGGCGCCCGCTCGACCGTGCGCAAGCTGCTCGGCATCCGGTTCCCGGGGCGCACGGCGGTGGAGCGGTACGCGGTGGCCGCGCTGCGCACCGAACTTCCCTGGCACGGCGAGGCCCTGTTGCACCGTCAGCCACCGTGGCGGGGCAGCGGCGAGGAGATCACCGCCCGTCCGCTGCCGGACGGGGTGTGGCGGATCGACTGGCTGCTGCCGCCGCGCGGCGAGCTGGTCACCCCGGAGACCCTGGTGTCGCGGGTCCGGGACACGCTGTCCGGCTGGTGCGACGACTCCACCCCGCTGTACGAGCTGCTCGACACCGGGGTGCACACCCTGCACCACCGGCTGGCCCGACGCTGGCGGGTGGACCGGGTGTTCCTCGCGGGCGACGCGGCCCATCTCCTCGGCGCGGCCGGCACGCAGGGGGTGGACGAGGGGCTGCGGGACGTGGACAACCTGGCCTGGAAGCTGGCGCTGGCCTGGCATCACGGGTGTTCCGAGACGCTGCTCGACAGCTACCAGAGCGAGCGGCGGGCGGCGGTGGCGTCCCGGCTGCGGGCCGCGGACCAGGCGCTGTCCGTGCTGCGGGGCGGCGGGGGGCTGCGTACGTACCTGCCGGGCAGCGCGCGCGGGCACGACAGTCTGCTGACGGACGGCCACCTGGGGCGCGGCCCGCTCGGCGCTCCCCCCGCGTACCCGCACTCCCCGCTCGCGCCGCGGGAGGTCGCGGAGGGGCGGATCGGGGTCGGCACGGCCGACGGGGCACCGGTGGACGACGTCCGGGTGACCGCGCCGGACGGCACGACGGTACGGCTGCGGGACCGGCTCGGGCGCGGGCGGCTGCTCGTGCTGCTGGTCGCGCCGGGCACGGCGGTGTGGGACCGGCGGCACTGGCAGTCGGCCGGGGTGATGCCGCAGCTGGCGGCGGCGGTGGACGCGCTGCCGGCGCGGGCGGAGCTGCTGGTGACGGAGGCGTACCCGAGGGCGGCCGCGCACACCGTGCTGCTGGTGCGGCCGGACGGGCATCTTGTGGCGGCGTTCTCCGGCGTGCGGCCCGAGGGGCTGCACGCGGCGGCGGACGCGGCGCGGGGCGGCGGCCCCGCGGAGTCGGAGCCGGCCGCGCGAGCGGGGGCCCGGCAGGGCGACGCCCGTACGGCGGACGTCAATTGACCGTCGCGGGCGCGCGTGGTGTACTCCGGCTCATGACCGACACCGATGTGCGCCTGTGGCGGAGGGTCCATATGGACCTCGTCCGTTACGCCGGCTGCGTGTGTCGCCGTTCCTGCTGAATTCGCCCCTTCCCTCACGTGCGCGCCCGTGCGCCCGGCCGTCGGCCGTGGCCCGGCGCGCGCGTCCCCCGCGAACTCCAGGACGGTTCTCCGTGTCGTACTCCTCGCGTGCCTCCGTGTCCGCGCGCGCCTCCGTGTCCCCGCCTGCCTCCGCGTCCCCGCCTGCCTCCGCGTCCGCGGGTGTGTCCGCCTCCGAACTGCTCGACTTCGTCCGCCGCGCCGCCGCGGACTCCGCACTGATCGACTCGCTGCCCCTCGATCCGGAGGGCCGTACCTGGGTGCGGCTGGACGGGCCCGGAGGCAGCGAGGCCTGGCTGATCGGCTGGCCGCCCGGGACGGGCACCGGCTGGCACGACCACGCCGAGTCGCAGGGGGCGTTCGCCACCGCGCGCGGCACGCTGCGCGAGAACGCGCTCGCGGCGCGTTTGCCGGCGAGCGGCTGGAAGACCCTGGAACTGGCCGACGGGGTGGACCGGGAACGGGAGTTGACGGCGGGGCAGGGCCGGGCCTTCGGCCGGCACCATGTGCACGAGGTGTTCAACGCCTCGCAAACGGAGCACGCGGTGTCGGTGCACGCGTACCATCCGCCGCTGCCGTTGCTGCGGCGTTTCAGCCGGACGGGCGCGGTGCTGCGTCTGGAGCAGGTCGAGCGGCCGGAGGACTGGCAGTGACGGCGGTGACGGGGATCGACGAGCTGCTGGAGCGGGTGCGGGCCGGGCTGGACCGGATCGCGCCGCGGGACGCCTTCGCGGCGTACGAGGAGGGTGACGCGCTGCTGGTCGACATCCGGTACGCGGCGCTGCGGGACCGCGACGGGCTGGTGCCGGGGGCGCTGGTCGTCGAGCGCAACGAGCTGGAGTGGCGGCTCGATCCGCTGGGCAGCCACCGTCTCCCGGAGGCGGTGGACCACGACGTGCACGTCGTGGTGCTCTGCAACGAGGGGTATGCCTCGTCCCTGGCGGCGGAGTCCCTGCAGCGCCTCGGGCTCCACCGCGCCACCGACCTGATCGGCGGCTTCCAGGCATGGAAGGCCGCCGGCCTCCCCGTCCTGCCCCCGCGGCCGACGACGGGCTGAGACCCGGGGGCCGACGGGCCGAGGCCCGGGACCCGTGCCGTCCGTCTCCGCTACGCGTACGGTTCGTCCAGGTCCTCGGTGTCCTCGCCCTCGGCCTCCAGGGCCTGGCGGACCACGCGGAGCGCGAGGCCCTCGGGGTAGCCCTTGCGGGCCAGCATTCCGGCGAGACGGCGCAGCCTGCGGTCCCGGTCGAGGCCGCGGGTGGCGCGGAGCTTGCGGGCGACGAGCTCGCGCGCGGTGGCCTCCTCCTGCTCGGAGTCGAGCTGCCCGACCGCCTCGTCGATCAGCGCCGCGTCGACGCCCTTGGTGCGGAGCTCTCGGGCGAGGGCGCGGCGGGCCAGGCCGCGGCCGTGGTGCCGGGACTCCACCCAGGCGCCCGCGAACGCGGCGTCGTCGATCAGCCCCACGTCCTCGAAGCGGGAGAGGACCTCCTCGGCGACCTCGTCAGGGATCTCGCGCTTGCGCAGGGCGTCGGCGAGCTGCTTGCGGGTACGGGGGGTCCCGGTGAGCAGGCGCAGGCAGATCGCCCGCGCCCGCTCAGCCGGATCCTGGGGCGACAGCTCCTTCTCGGCCCTCGACGAGTCGGGGCTGTCACCCGGCCATTCGGTACGACCGGTCACCGCGTCAGCTCTTGGCCGCCGTGGCCTTGGTCGCCTTGGCGGCCTTCACCGCCGGGGCCGGGACGGACTTGGCCGCCTCGTCCGCGCCCGCGGCGGGCGCCGCACCGGCCTCGGTGGCCGCCGGCTCGGCCGCGGGGGCCTCCGGGCGGACGCCGACGCCCAGCTTCTCCTTGATCTTCTTCTCGATCTCGTTGGCGAGGTCGGGGTTGTCCTTCAGGAAGTTGCGCGCGTTCTCCTTGCCCTGGCCGAGCTGGTCGCCCTCGTAGGTGTACCAGGCGCCGGCCTTGCGGACGAAGCCGTGCTCCACGCCCATGTCGATCAGACCGCCCTCGCGGCTGATGCCCTGGCCGTAGAGGATGTCGAACTCGGCCTGCTTGAAGGGCGGCGCGACCTTGTTCTTGACGACCTTGCAGCGGGTGCGGTTGCCGACCGCCTCCGTGCCGTCCTTCAGGGTCTCGATGCGGCGGATGTCGATGCGCACCGACGCGTAGAACTTCAGGGCCCGGCCACCGGTCGTGGTCTCCGGCGAGCCGAACATCACGCCGATCTTCTCGCGGAGCTGGTTGATGAAGATCGCGGTGGTCTTGGACTGGTTGAGGGCGCTGGTGATCTTCCGGAGCGCCTGGCTCATCAGTCGCGCCTGCAGACCGACGTGCGAGTCGCCCATCTCGCCCTCGATCTCCGCCTTGGGCACGAGCGCGGCGACGGAGTCGATGACGATGAGGTCGAGGGCGCCGGAGCGGACGAGCATGTCGACGATCTCGAGCGCCTGCTCGCCGTTGTCCGGCTGGGACAGGATGAGGTTGTCGATGTCCACGCCGAGCTTGCGCGCGTACTCGGGGTCGAGGGCGTGCTCGGCGTCCACGAAGGCGACCTGGCCGCCGGCCTTCTGCGCGTTCGCCACGGCGTGCAGGGTCAGGGTCGTCTTGCCGGAGGACTCCGGGCCGTAGATCTCCACCACGCGGCCGCGCGGCAGACCGCCGACGCCCAGGGCGACGTCGAGCGCGGTGGATCCGGTCGAAATGACCTCGATCGGCTCCTGGGTGCGGTCGCCCATGCGCATCACGGCACCCTTGCCGAATTGCCGTTCAATCTGTGCGAGCGCGGCTTCGAGAGCCTTCTCGCGGTCGGTTCCTGCCATGGGTTCCACCCGGGTTGCTTGAGTCGATCGCTTCATGGGAAAGACGCTAACCCCTGCCACTGACAACGGGCCCCGGCGTCTCTCCGACCTGTGGAAAACCCATGAGAATGGATGTTCGATTTTGGTGTCAAGCGCGCCACGCGCGACGCCTGAACCGGGCCCGGTAGTCCCTCGGCCGCTCCCCGGTGTGCCTGACGAAGACGCCGCTGAAGGACCCGGCGTCGCCGTAGCCGACCTCGGCGGCGACGCTCGCCACGGTCCGGTCGGTGGTCTCCAGGAGGTGCCGCGCCCGGCGCACCCGGGCCGACTGCAGATACGCGAGCGGCGTCTCGCCGGTCTCCTCGCCGAAGCGGCGGAGCATGGTCCGCGTGCTGACGTGGAACGCCCGGGCGAGGGCGGACAGGTCGTAGCGCGCGGCGAGGTTCAGGTCGAGCCACCGCTTGACGGCCGACGAGAACTCCTCGCCCGCCGCCGGAACGAGCGCCGGGTCCACGTACGGCGCCTGGCTGGTGCGCGCGTCGTCGACGAGCGCGATCCGCGCGGTGCTGCGGGCGACCGCGGGGCCGTGGTGCTCGCCGATGAACCCGAGCGCGAAGTCGTACATGGCGCTGAAGGCCGCCGTGGTCGTCACCCCCCGGTCGGTCACGACCAGGCGTTCCGCCCGGAGCCGCACGCCCGGGTACCGGCGGGCGAACCGGTCCGCGAAGAGCCAGGACGTGGTCGCCTCCCGCCCGTCGAGCAGCCCCGCTTCGGCCGGCAGGAAGGCGCCCACGCAGATCGAGACGACGGCTGTGCCCGAGGCTGCCGCGGCGCGCACCGCCGCCACCTCGGGGCCGAGCCGCGCGAGCGTCGCGTCGAGGTCGGCCGCGGGCGCGCACGCGAAGCCCGGCACGATCAGGACGTCCACCGGGCGCAGCGCCGAGACGTCGAGGACCGGTCCACCGGCCGCGGTCACCCGTCGCCGGGGCGAGAGGACCGTCACCTCGTGGGCCGGCGCGGCCTGTCCCCGCGCCGCGGCGACGTGGGCCGCCATGGCCAGCAGGTCGGGGACCCCGTACACCTCCGAGGCGAAGCAGCCGGGATAGGCCAGGACACCGACGCGCAGCGGGTTCACGGGCGGCGATCCTACCCGCGCCCCTGGCGGGATCACCCCCGTACCTGGCGATCTCGCCGCTTCCGGTGGGCGCCCACCGCTCGCCATGCTCCCGGCATGACCGACACACCAGCAGGCCGCGGCCACCCCTTGGACGATCCCCTGGACGACTTCGCTCGGCGCACCGTCACCGTCGACGGGACCGGCAGGACCGTGTACGTGACCGGCTCGGGGCCCGCGGTGGTCCTGATGCCGGAGATGCCGGGCATCAGCCCCGACGTGGCGCGGTTCGCGCGGTGGATGCGCGAGGCGGGGCTCACCGTGTACGTGCCCTCCCTCTTCGGCGTCGACGGCGCCCACCCGCTCGCCGAGGCGGGCGAGGCGATCGCCCGGCGGGCCTGTGTCAGCGCCGAGTTCCGGGCGTTCGCGGGCGGCGGCACCAGCCCGGTCGTCTCCTGGCTCCGCGGGCTCGCCCGCCTGGCCCACGAGGAGTGCGGCGGTCCCGGTGTCGGCGCGGTGGGGCTGTGCTTCACGGGGAACTTCGCCCTGTCCATGACCCTCGAACCGGCCGTGATCGCGCCGGTGGTCAACCACCCGTCGCTGCCGCTCGACGACCCCGGCGGGCTGGAGCTCGGCGCGGAGGACGCCGCCGCCGTGGCCGAGCGGGTGGCGCGGGACGGCCTGAAAGTGCTGGCGTACCGCTTCGAGAACGACAGATGGTGCACCGGCCGGCGGTTCGCGGCCTACCGGGCGCTGCTCGGGGACGCGTTCGACGGCCGGGTGCTGCCGGCCGAGTCGGCGAACCCGAGCCCGCCGCCCTTCTTCCGGGACGTCGTCGGCTGCGCCCACAGCGTCGTCACGGCGCACCTCGTCGACCGGGACGGCCACCCGACGGTGCGGGCCCGCGACGAGATCCTCGCCTATCTGGCCGAGCGGCTCGTGAACCGTCCGGAGCCCCGCTCACTCGCCTGAGTGGGATCTCCTCACCCACAGGGTCCAGTGCTGCGAGCCGCGCGCCCCGCGCCCCCGGCGGCCGCCCAAGCTGTGCTTCCGTCACTGACAGTGGCCGACTTCGTGCGGCCCGATGCGGAGAGTGAGCACATGGCCAGATTCCATCCCCGTCGCGGGCGCGCCCCGGGTCTCGTACGGCGAGGGGCGGGCGGCGGTCACCGCGCCGCGGCCGCCCTCGCCACCGGTGGCCTCGCCCTGTCCCTGGTCCTCGCGCTGCCCGGCACCGCGGCGGCGGCGCCCGGCGACCTGGACCCGAGCTTCAGCGGGGACGGCAAGGTCGTCACGGACGTCGCCAACCAGGAGTACAGCCAGGACGTCGTCATCCAGCCCGACGGCAAGATCGTCACGCTGGGCAACGGCGCCGACTTCGAGGGCCCGCACGACTTCGTCCTGGTGCGCTACAACACCGACGGCAGCCTGGACACCACCTTCGGCGGCGGCGACGGCATCCTCTTCACCGACTTCGGCGGCCACGAGGAGGGCCGGGCGCTGACCCTGGCGAGCGGCGGCAGGATCGTCGCCGTCGGTCACAGCGACTCCCTCGAGACCGGTGCGCGTCAGCTCGCGGTCGCCCGCTACAACGCGGACGGGTCCCTGGACACCACGTTCAGCGGCGACGGCATGGTCCTCTCGACTCTGGGCGGCACCACCCCGACCAGTGCGGGCGCGGTCGTGATGGGCACCGACGACAAGATCATCGTCGGCGGGAACCAGGGCGGCAGCGGTGTGGTGGCCAACTTCACCGCCGCCGGCGACCTGGAAGCCGGCTGGGGCCTGGACAGCACCGGCAAGACCGTGTTCCCGGGCATCTCGTCGGTCAACGACCTGAAGATCTACGGCGGCGAGACGATCGTCGGCGCCGCCACCGGCCCGACCGGCTTCGCGGCCGTCCGCTTCTACGAACCGTCCGGCGGCCCGGACGGCACCTTCGGCAACGACGGCGTGGTCACCACCGCCTTCGGCACCGGCGCCGAGAGCGTCGGGCTGCAGGGTTTCGACATCGTGCTCGCGGGGTCCCACGGCAGCGGCATCGGCTCGCAGTTCGCCCTCGCCCGCTACGACGGGAACGGCACCCTGGACCCGTCCTTCGACGGCGACGGACTGGTGACCACGAGCTTCGGCGGGAACGGCGCGGCGGGCCGGGACCTGGCCGTGCAGGAGGACGGCAAGCTCGTGGTGGTCGGCGCCGCCAACGCCGACTTCGCGCTCGCCCGCTACGAGGTGAACGGCGCCCTGGACACGACGTTCGGCGGCGACGGCCGGGTGACCACGGACTTCGAGACCTTCTGGGACGAGGGCCAGGCCGTGGCGCTGCAGGCCGACGGGAAGATCGTCGCGTCCGGCAACGGCAGCGACAACCACGCCGTGGCCCGCTACCTGGTCAGCGGCGACCCGACCCCGCCGCCCACCGTGGATCTGTCGGTGAACAAGACCGGTTCGACGACGGTCAGTCTCGGTGACCAGGCCGTGTACACGATCACGGTGACGAACACGAGCACGACGACCACGGCGACGGGTGTGTCGGTGTCCGACAGCATCACCGGCGGCTCGGGCACCATGATCTCGGCCACGCCGAGCCAGGGCGGCGCGTGCACGCTGACCGCGACCACCGCCACCTGCCCGCTGGGCACCATCGCGCCGGGCGCGTCCGCGAGCTTCACGCTGCGGGTCGAGCCCCGCGCCACCGGCACCCTGTGGGACGGCGCGGCGATCGGCGCGGTCGACCAGGACGACCCCAACACCGCCAACGACAGCAGGGTCTTCGCCACCACCGTCAACAACGCCCGGGGCTGCACGATCGTCGGCACCAGCTCCTTCGAGACGATCAACGGCACCGCCGGCAACGACGTCATCTGCGCCCTCAGCGGCAGCGACACCGTCAACGCCGGCGGCGGCAGCGACACCGTCTACGCCGGACCCGGCAACGACCTCGTCAACGGCGGCAGCGGCAACGACCGCCTGATCGGCCAGAGCGGCAACGACCGCCTCAACGGCGACGCCGGCAACGACACCCTCGACACCCGCGACGGCGTCGCCTCCAACGACGCCGCCTACGGCGGCTTCGGCTTCGACACCTGCACCACCGACCCCGGCGACATCCGCAACAGCTGCCCATAACTCCCGCAGCCGGGAACGAGCGCCGTGGCCGGCCGGGCCACGGCGCTCGCCCATGTCCCGGCCGCCCCGGCCCGCCCGGCCTATCCTTCGTGGCATGGCCCTCCCCTCCCGTGCCCTCGGCGGCCGTGTGTCCCCGCGGGCGGCCGACGCCGCCGTGGCGCTCGTCGTGGCGCTGGTCGTGGTGGTCTGGGTGCTGGTCCAGAGCCGGCACACGACCGAGTCGCCGGTCCGCACCCTGCTCGGCTGGGCGCTGATCGCGGCCGGCTGCGGGGCCCTGTGCTTCCGGCGCCGGGCGCCCGTCACGGTCGCCGTCGTGACCCTGGCGGCCTGCGCGGTCTACTACCCGCTGAGCGCCTACGACGGGCCGCTGATGATCGCCTTCGCCCTCGCGCTCTACACCACGGCCGCGGAGGGCCGTTTCGCCGCGGCCGTGGCGCTCGCCGCCGTCACGCTGCTCGCCGTCGGCCTCGGCGAGATCCGGCAGCGGCCCGGGCACCGGCAGATCGACGACACCTCGCTGGCGATGCTGGCGGGCTGGCTGATCAGCCTGGTCGCGATCGGCCGCGCCCAGCGCACCCGGACCGCCTATCTGCACGAGGTGGAGCAGCGCGCGCTGGCCGCCGAGCGCGAGCAGGAGGCGCGGGCCCGGCAGAGCGCGACGGAGGAACGGCTGCGGATCGCCCGCGAGGTGCACGACGTGCTCGGGCACAGCATCAGCCTGATCAACGTGCAGTCCGGGGCCGTGCTGCACCGGCTGAGCAAGAGGCCGGACCCGGAGGTCGCGCTGGCCGCCGCCGAGGAGGCGTTGCGGGCGGTCCGGGCGACCAGCAAGGACGCGCTGCGCGAACTGCGCTCCACGCTCGGGGTGCTGCGCCGGGCCGACGAGGCCGCGCCGACGGCGCCCGCGTCGGGGCTCGGGCTCCTGGGCGAGCTGGTGGCGCGTGCCGGTGCGGCCGGCCTCGACGTACGGACGGAGGTGACGGGCGCGCCCGTCCCGCTGCCGCCGCCGCTGGACCTGGCCGCGTACCGGATCGTGCAGGAGTCGCTGACCAACGTCACCCGGCACTCCGGGGCCCGGACCGCGCTGGTGTCGCTCGACTGGGGCCCGCGCGAACTGCGGCTGCGGATCGAGGACGACGGCGAGGGCGCGCCGGAGGCCGAGCCGCTGGGCAGCGGCATCCGGGGCATGGCCGAACGCGCCCGTGCCTTCGGCGGCGAGCTGACCGCCGCGAACACCGCCGCCGGTTTCCGGGTGGACGCCCGGCTTCCGCTCACCGTTTCCGAGGGGGACCTTCGATGATCCGCGTCGTGCTCGCCGACGACCAGACGCTCGTCCGGGCGGGTTTCCGGTCCATCCTGGCCGACGAGGACGACATCGAGGTGGTCGGCGAGGCCGCGGACGGCGAGCAGGCCGTGGCGCTCGCCCGTGAACTGCGCCCGGACGTCGTTCTGATGGACATCCGGATGCCGGGGCTGGACGGGCTTGAGGCGACCCGCCGGATCACCGCCGACCAGCGGCTCGAAGGGGTCCGGGTGGTCATCCTGACCACCTTCGACGTGGACGACTACGTGTACGGGGCGCTGCGCGCCGGCGCGTCCGGGTTCCTGGTGAAGGACACCGAGCCGGAGGAACTGCTGCACGGCGTACGGGTGGTGGCGCGCGGCGACGCGCTGCTCGCGCCCGGTGTGACGCGGCGGCTGATCGCGGAGTTCGCCGGGCGGAGCCGGCAGCCCGATCCGAGCCCGCGGCTGAACGCGCTCACGGAGCGGGAGCGGGAGGTGATGGGCCTGGTCGGGGCGGGGCTCTCCAACGACGAGATCGCGCAGCGGCTCGTGCTGTCCCCGGCCACGGCGAAGACGCACGTCAGCCGGATCATGACGAAGCTGGACGTGCGGGACCGGGCGCAGCTGGTGATCCTGGCGTACGAGTCGGGGATGATCACGCCGGGCTGGCTCGCCTGACGGCGCCCCCGTAGAGGGCGTGACCCGACGGCGTACCCCTAGGGGTACGGGATCCCGTTCCGCAACTTCCGTGGTACGCCCGCGTCCCCGCTCGCAACCGGCGGGGTACGCCCGCTGACCACCCCGGGCCGACGCGGCGCCATGAGGCGTACACCGACGCTGACCGGGTGAATGACGACGTCCTCGACCTCGCGCGGCTGCAGTTCGCCCTCACGGCGGGCGGGCACTTCCTCTTCGTCGCCCTCACCCTGGGGCTGGCGACGGTGGTGGCCGTCCTCCAGACCAGGGCCACGTTCGGCGGCTCGACGCTCGACGCCCGGCTGGTGCGCTTCTGGGGCCGGCTCTACGTGATCAACTACGCGGTCGGCATCGTCACGGGCATCGTGATGGAGTTCCAGTTCGGGATGAGCTGGAGCGGGCTGACGCACTACGCCGGCAATGTCTTCGGCGCCTCGCTGGCGGTGGAGACGATCGTCGCGTTCTTCGTCGAGTCGACCTTCCTCGGCCTGTGGATCTTCGGCTGGCACCGGTTCGACAAGCGGGTGCACCTGGCGACGATCTGGGTGGTGACGCTCACCGCGTACCTCTCGGCGTACTGGATCCTCGTCTCCAACGGCTTCCTCAACAACCCGGTGGGGCACCGGGAGGAGGGCGGCGTGCTGGTCCTGGACGACCCGGTCGCGCTGCTGACCAATCCGTCGGCGCTGCTCGCCTTCGGGCACATCCTGGGCGGTGCGCTGCTGACGGCCGGGTTCTTCATGGCCGGGGTGAGCGCGTACCACCTGTTCCGGCGCTCGCCCGAGTGGGAGTTCTTCGGAAGGAGCCTGCGGATCGGGGTGTGGCTGTCGGCGCCCGCGCTGATGGTGACGGCGGTCCTGGGCGGGCTGCAGTTCGCGGCGCTGCGGGACTTCCAGCCCATGAAATCGGCCGTGTTCAGTCAGAAGACGGCAGAGATCGCCCGGATCCAGGCGGACATGGTCGCGCGGTTCGGTCCCGGCGACTACGTGCCCTCCGAGGCGTGGACCCGGGGCGCGGGCCTGGCCATGCTGATCGCCTTCGCGCTGATGATGTACCTCAGCCTGGGCGGCGCGGTCCTGGCCTGCTTCAGGAAGGTCGTCTACCGCTTCCGCCTCTGGCACGTGCTGCTCATGGCCGCGGTGCCGCTGCCGTACCTCGCCATGATCAGCGGCTGGGTGTTCCGGGAGGCCGGCCGGCAGCCCTGGGTGGTCTACGGGCTGCTGCGCACCGAGGACGCCGTCTCCGGCCTCTCCCCCGGCTCGATGCGCCTCTCCCTGATCGTCTTCACCACGCTCTTCGCGCTGCTCGCCGTGCTCAACGCCTGGCTGCTGGTCCGGCACGCCCGGCGCGGCCCGGTCGAGGCCGGCCTCGGCCACGACGAGCGCGCCGAGGACGAGGACCCCGCCGACGCCCTGACCGCCGCACGCTACTGAGGAGCGACCTCTCGTGGAGATCCTTGCGCTCGTCCTGCTCGCCTTCTTCGCGACCGGCTACTTCGTGCTGGCCGGCGCGGACCTCGGCACGGGGATGCTGCTGCCGTACCTCGGCCGGGGCGACCGCGAACGGCGGCTGGTCATCGCCTCGTTCGCCCCGTTCTTCCTCGGCAACGAGGTGTGGCTGGTCGCCACGGCCGGCATCCTCGTGGGCTGCTTCCCGGACCTGGAGGGGGAGTTGCTGACCGGCCAGTTCCCGGTGCTCGTCCCCCTGCTGACCGGCTGGATCGTCCGGGACGTCGGCCTGTGGTCGCGCAGCCGCGGACCGGGCCGCCGCTGGCGGGCGCTGTGCGACGGGGCGGTGGTGTGCGGCAGCTGGGCGGTGGTCCTCGCCTGGGGCTGGCTGCTCGCGGGGCCGCTCGCCGGCGCGCCGTACACGCCCGCCGGCGGGCTGCCCGCCGTGCTGACCGCCCTCGCCACCGCCGCCCTGTTCGGCGCGCACGGCCTCGGCTTCGCGACGCTGCGGCTGACCGGCGCGCCGTACGAGCGGGCCCGCCGGCTCGTGGGCCGCACCAGCGGCTCCTGGCACTCGTTCGCCCTCACCGCCATGCTGCTGGCGGTGCTGACGCTGCTCGCCGGGACGGCCCTGTCACCCGCCGGCGCGACGGCCGACGGGGCGACGCTCGCGTTCCTGGTGCCCGCGCTGCTCGTGCTCACGCCGCTGCTGGTCGCCGGGCAGGCGTGGACCTGGTGGACGTTCCGGCACCGGGTCACCCGGCCCTCGTACCTGTGAAGCCCGAGTGGGCCGGGCGCCGCACCCGGCCCCGCGGCTCAGGCGTCGTCGTCCCCCGCCGGGGCGTTCTGGTCCCTGCGGCCCGGCTGCAGCGCCTGCTGGAGCCGGGCCACGACCGCCTCGCCGTATCTGCGGTGGCCGTGCACCCGCGGGTCGTCCGTGACGTCGTACCGCTTCACGTACGCGCCGAGGAAGGCCTGCAGGGTGGCCACCGCCGGGATCGCGATCAGCGCGCCGACGGCGCCCAGCAGGGCGGTCCCGGCGACGACCGAACCGAACGCCACGGCCGGGTGGATGTCGACCGTCCTGGCCGTGAGCTTGGGCTGCAGGACGTAGTTCTCGAACTGCTGGTACACCACGACGAACGCCAGCACCCACAGCGCGTACCAGGGGTTCACCGTGAACGCGATCAGCATGGGCAGGGCCCCGGCCAGATACGTGCCGATGGTCGGGATGAACTGCGAGACCAGACCCACCCACACGGCGAGCGCGGGCGCGTACGGCACGCCCAGGATCTCGAGCAGCACATAATGCGCGACACCGGAGCACAGCGCCATCAGTCCGCGCGAGTAGAGATATCCGCCGGTCTTGTCGACCGCGATCTCCCAGGCCCGCAGCACCTCGGCCTGCCGGTGCGGCGGCAGCACGGAGCACAGCGCGCGCCGCAGCCGCGGCCCGTCGGCGGCGAAGTAGAACGAGAACAGGAAGATCGTCAGCAGCCGGAACAGCCCGCCGAGCACGGTCGCGGAGACGTCGAGGACCCCGGTCGCGCTGTTCTGGACGTACTTCCGGAGCCAGTCCGAACGCAGCACGCTGTCCTGGACCTCGACCCGGGACAGCTCGGTGTGGAAGGTCTGGTTGATCCAGTGGATCAGCGAGTCGAGGTACTGGGGGAAGTCCTCGACCATCTCGACGATCTGGCCGGCCAGCATCGAGCCGAGCAGCACGACGAAGCCGATGCCGACGACCGCGACGGTGAGGAAGACCAGGAAGGTCGCCAGTCCGCGCCGCATCCCGCGGGCCGCCATCCGGCCGACGGCCGGCTCTATGGCCAGGGCCAGGAAGAACGCGATCAGGATGTTGATCAGCAGCCCGACGAGCTGGTGGAAGGCCCAGCTGCCGAGCTGGAAGCAGGCGTAGAGCGCGAGCGCCAGCAGCATGGCCCGGGGCAGCCAGCGCGGCATCCGCGCCGAGCCGGCCGCCGCCGGCGCCGGGGAGCCGGCCGGCCGCGCGGGCGCGCCGGCGGCGGGGACGTCCTCCGGCGCGGGTCTCCCGCCGGCGCCGGAGGCGGGCGCGATCACGGCCGTCTCGGCGTCCGTGGGGGTGTGAAGGGTCTGCCGTTCGTTCCGGTCGGTCTCGTCAGTCGGGGCCACCCCGCCAGTCTCGCGCACCGCGCGGACATCCGGTCCCCACCCCCGGGGCCGCGTGCGGGGTCAGCGCTTGTCGGCGGGGACGTCCATGGCGGTGCAGACCGCCCGCCAGACGTCCTTCGTCTCCCAGCCGGCGGCCAGCGCCTCGCGCACCGTACGGCCGCCCAGCTCCGCCATCACATGGTCCCGCGCGAAGGAGTCGGCGTACGCCTCGCCGAAGTGCTCGGCCATCCGCTCCCAGAAAATCGTCAACCGCATGCCACCAGTATCCCGCTCCTGAGAGTGCAGCCTGCGGCGCAAAGGGTTCACCGGAGGCGGATCGGTCCTAACGTCGGACCATGGCTGGAACTCCCACACCGCTCGCCCGCGCCGAACAGTTCGTGTGGCTAACCGCCCGCGTGCTCGAACAGCGCCGGTTCGCCTACCACTTCCTGCGCGGCGGCGCCGAACCGGTCGAGGCCGCGCTCAACGCGTACCTCAACGAGGACGGCGGCTTCGGCCACGGCCTCGAACCCGATCTGCGGGGCCCGGTGAGCCAGCCGCTGCACACCGCGCACGCCCTGCGGGTCCTGGACTCCGTCGGGCGCTGCGGCGGGCTGCGGGTGGAGCGGATCTGCCGGTACCTGACCGACGTGTCCACCCACGACGGGGCGCTGCCCGCGATCCACCCGTCCCAGCGGGGCTACCCGTGCGCCCCCTTCGTCCCGGTCGTCGACCACCCGCCGAGCTCCCTGCTCGCCACCGGCCCGGTGGTCGGGCTGCTGCACCGCAACCAGGTCTGGCACGCCTGGCTGTTCCGCGCCACGGACTTCTGCTGGGACGCCGTGGAGAACCTCCGTACCTCCCATCCGTACGAGGTACAGGCCGCGGTCGCGTTCCTCGACGGGGTCCCGGACCGCTCGCGCGCCGAGAAGGCGGCCGACCGGCTGGGCCGGCTGGTCCGCGAGCAGCGCCTCGCCGTGCTCGACCCGGAGCGCCCCGAGGCGTACCCGGTGGCCCCGGGCTACGCGCCGGGCGAGCACCACTACCCGCACGACTACGCGCCGGTGCCGGACTCACTGGCGCGGCAGTGGTTCACCGACGAGGAGCTGAGCCGCTCGCTGGACCACCTGGAGGCGGCCCAGCAGGACGACGGCGGCTGGCCGATCCTGTGGCGCCAGTGGGCGCCGGGCTCGGCCCTGGAGTGGCGTCCGATCGTGACGATCGAGGCGCTGCGCACCCTGCGGGCGCACGGCCGGAAGGTGGACTGACCGGACCGGGGCCGGTCAGCCGCCGAGGGCGCGGACGCCGGCGGTCACGGCGACGGCCGCCGCGACCACCACCAGGAACGGGGCCCGCAGCAGCAGCGCAACGGCCGCCGCGCCGACGCCGGCGGCCCGGGCGTCGAGCACCAGCGCGCCCTGCGCGCTGAAGGTCTGCTGCGCCGTGAGCGCGGCGAGCAGGGCCACCGGCATCAGTGCGGCCAGCCGGCGGACGAGCGGCCGCTCCAGGGTGTGCGCCGGGACGAGCAGGCCGAGGAGCTTGACCAGGTAGCAGCCGGCGACGGTCAGGCCGATCGCGATCCAGACGGTCGTGGGGTTCATCGCGCGTCCTCCTCGTGGTGCGCCGCCTTGTGCGCCGCCTCCTTGGCCGCCTCCTTGTGCGCCGCCTCGGGTGCCGCCTCCTTGTGCGCCGCCCGGCGGCCCTGCGCCCACAGCACCGCCGGCGCGGCCAGCGCCGCGACCAGGACGGGCACGCCCGCCGGCAGCACGGGCAGCAGCCCGAGGCCCAGCAGGACGGCGAGCCCGGCGGTGGCCCGTTCGGTGGTGGTGCGCAGCATCGGCGCGAGCAGCGCCAGGAAGACGGCCGGACCCGCCGCGTCCAGCCCCCACGCGGCGGTGTCGCCGATCGCCTCCGCGCCGAGGGCGCCGAGCAGGGTGGTGAGGTTCCACAGCACGTACAGGGTGAGGCCGGTCACGGTGAACCCGAGGCGGGCCGCGCGCCGGGTCGGCTGGGCCAGGGCGACGGCGGTGGTCTCGTCGATCACCCAGTGCGCGGCGAAGGGCTTCGCGGCGCGCGGCAGAGCCAGGAGCTGGGAGAGCCGCAGCCCGTAGAAGGCGTTGCGGGTGCCGAGGAAGAAGGCCCCGGCGGCCGCGGTGAACGGGTTGCCGCCCGCGGCGAGAGCGCCGACCAGGGCGAACTGGGACGCTCCGGTGAACACCAGGAGGCTGAGCGCGCAGGTCTGGAGCAGGGTGAGTCCGGAGCCGGCCGAGGTCACGCCGAAGGCGAAGCCGGAGAGCCCGACGGCGATGCCGACGCCGAGGGCGTCGCGGACGACCGCGGAGTCCGGCTTGGTCCGCTCCGGTATGACGGGGGGTGCTGTCTGTTCTGCCACGTCGAGGACGTTACGGCCCCGCCGGCCTGCGGTCTTGTACGTTCTTGCGCGCCGGGGCCGGCCCCGTCAGCCCAGGGCTCCGCGCTCCCGCTGGTACGCGCCGGGCGGGACGCCGACGCTCCGCACGAAGTGCCGGTTCAGATGAGGCTGGTCGGTGAAGCCCACCGCGACGGCCGCCTCGGCCGGGGGCGTGCCGGCGTCCAGGAGTCGCCGGGCCCGCCGTACCCGCGCGTCGGTGAGCCAGGTGTGCGGCGGCATGCCGTACGCGTCGCGGAAGGCGCGCAGCAGCGCGAAGGGGCTGGTGCCCAGCTCGGCGGCGAGCTGCTCCAGGGTGGGCGGGTCGGTCATCCGCTCCTCCAGGAGCGCCCGGGCGCGGGCCGCGTTGCGGGCGCCCGCGGAGCGCGGCCGGAGCGGCTGCGCGAGGCCGCCGTGGCTGCGCAGCATCCGGGCGGTGACCAGCCGCAGCAGGCTGTCGGCGGCCAGGGCGTTGCCCTCCTCGGCGGCCCGGTGCACGCCGACGACGAGCCGGGCGGCGTACGGGTCGTCCACGACGGGCTGGGTGAAGCCGACCGCCCCGCGCACGGGCAGGACGTCGGCGGCGATCGACTGGACGAGCCCGGCGTCGGGGTAGATCGTCCGGTACGTCCAGCCCTCCGGGACGCCCGCGTGGCCGGTGTGCACGGTGTCGGGGTTGACGAGGGCGATCTGGCCGGGACCGGCGTGGACCAGCTCGTCGCGGTAGTGGAAGGCCTCCACGCCCTCGGTGATGGCCGCGTAGACGAAGGTCTCGTGGGTGTGGCGGGAGAACGTCTTGCGGACGTAGTGCGCGTGCAGCAGATCGACGCCGGGCAGCTCGGGATACTGCCAGTACCGCGCCCTCTCCGGTGTCGCCATGACCCCATTCTCCCAGCTCCGGGCGGTTGTCAGTGGCCGGGTGCAGGATGGGGGGCATGGCCGGCTCCGCACTCGACTCGTTCTCGCCCGCGACCCGTGGATGGTTCACGGGCGCCTTCCACGCGCCCACCGCGGCGCAGGAGGGCGCGTGGAAGGCGATCGGCGAGGGCTCGGACGTGCTGGTCGTCGCGCCGACCGGCTCGGGCAAGACGCTGGCCGCGTTCCTGGCCGCCCTCGACCGGCTGGCGTCCACACCGCCGCCGGCGGAGTCGAAGAAGCGCTGCCGGGTGCTGTACGTGTCGCCGCTGAAGGCCCTCGCGGTGGACGTGGAGCGGAATCTGCGCTCGCCGCTGACCGGGATCCGGCAGGAGGCGGTGCGGCTCGGGCTGCCGGAGCCGGAGGTGCGGGTCGGGATCCGGTCCGGGGACACCCCGGCGGCGGAGCGGCGGGCGCTGGCGACCCGGCCGCCGGACATCCTGATCACGACGCCGGAGTCGCTGTTCCTGATGCTGACCTCGGCGACGCGGGAGGCGCTGTCCGGGATCGAGACGGTCATCCTGGACGAGGTGCACGCGGTCGCCGGGACGAAGCGCGGCGCGCATCTGGCGCTGTCCCTGGAGCGGCTCGACGAGCTGCTGCCGCGCCCGGCCCGCCGCATCGGCCTGTCGGCGACGGTCCGGCCGGTGGACGAGGTGGCCCGCTATCTGTCGCCGCAGCGCCGGGTGGAGATCGTCCAGCCGGCGTCCGGCAAGGAGTTCGACCTGTCGGTGGTCGTGCCGGTGGAGGACCTGGGCGAGCTGGGGGGCTCGCCGGCCACCGAGGAGCGGGAGGGCGGCGAGAAGCCGTCGATCTGGCCGCACGTGGAGGAGCGGATCGCCGATCTGGTGCAGGCGCACCGCTCCACGATCGTCTTCGCCAACTCGCGCCGGCTCGCCGAGCGGCTGTGCAACCGGCTGAACGAGATCGCGTACGAACGGGCCGTCGGCGAGGCGCTGCCCGAGGGCGCGCCGCCCGCGGAGATCATGGCGCAGTCCGGCGCGGCGCAGGGCGCTCCCCCGCTGCTGGCCCGGGCGCACCACGGCTCGGTGTCCAAGGAGCAGCGGGCCCTGGTGGAGGAGGACTTGAAGGCGGGGCGGCTGCCGGCGGTGGTCGCCACGTCCAGCCTGGAGCTGGGCATCGACATGGGCGCGGTGGACCTGGTCGTGCAGGTGGAGTCGCCGCCGTCGGTGGCCTCGGGCCTGCAGCGGGTGGGCCGGGCGGGCCACCAGGTGGGCGCGGTGTCCACGGGCGTGGTGTTCCCGAAGTACCGGGGCGACCTGGTGCAGGCGGCCGTGGTGACCGAGCGGATGCGGACCGGCGCGATCGAGTCGCTGCGGGTCCCGGCCAATCCGCTGGACGTGCTGGCGCAGCAGCTGGTGGCGATGGTCGCGCTGGACTCCTGGCAGGTCGACGACCTGCTGGCGCTGGTCCGGCGGGCCGCGCCGTTCGCCTCGCTGCCGGAGTCGGCGTTCACGGCGGTGCTCGACATGCTGGCCGGCCGCTATCCGTCGGACGCGTTCGCGGAGCTGCGGCCCCGGGTGGTGTGGGACCGGGTCGCGGGGACGGTCACGGGGCGGCCGGGGGCCCAGCGGCTGGCGGTGACCTCGGGCGGCACGATCCCGGACCGCGGCCTGTTCGGGGTGTTCCTCGCCGGGGCGGACCCGAAGAAGGGCGGGGGCCGGGTCGGGGAGCTCGACGAGGAGATGGTGTACGAGTCCCGGGTCGGGGACGTGTTCACCCTGGGCACCACCTCCTGGCGGATCGAGGACATCACGCGGGACCGGGTCCTGGTCTCGCCCGCGCCCGGGGTGCCGGGACGGCTGCCGTTCTGGAAGGGCGACCAGCTGGGCCGGCCGCTCGAACTGGGCCGTGCGGTCGGCGCGTTCCTGCGCGAGGTCGGTTCGCTGGGCGAGGAGGACGCGCGGCTGCGGCTGCTGGCCGCCGGGCTCGACGCCTGGGCGGCGGACAACGTGATCGCGTACCTGGACGAGCAGCGCCGGGCCTGCGGCCACGTGCCGGACGACCGGACGATCCTGGTGGAGCGGTTCCGCGACGAGCTGGGCGACTGGCGGGTGGTGATCCACTCCCCGTTCGGCGCGCAGGTGCACGCCCCGTGGGCGCTGGCGCTCGGGGCCCGGCTGGCGGAGCGGTACGGCATGGACGCGCAGGTCATGCACGCCGACGACGGGATCGTGCTGCGCCTGCCGGACGCGGATCTGATGGGCCTGGACCTGCTGGACCAGGACCCGGTGCACCTGGACTCCACGTTCGACTCCGAGCAGGCCCCCGTCGCGGCGGCGGACGTGGTGTTCGACAAGGGCGAGGTCTCCCAGATCGTCACCGACCAGGTCGGCGGCTCCGCCCTGTTCGCCTCCCGGTTCCGCGAGTGCGCCGCGCGCGCCCTGCTGCTGCCCAAGCGGAACCCGGGCAAGCGCACACCGCTGTGGCAGCAGCGCCAGCGGGCGGCCCAACTGCTGCAGGTGGCGAGCGAGTTCGGCTCGTTCCCGATCGTCCTGGAGGCGGTGCGCGAATGCCTCCAGGACGTGTTCGACGTGCCCGGGCTCACGGAGCTGATGGGCGATCTGGAGTCGCGCAGGGTGCGCCTGGTCGAGGTCACCACTCCGGAGCCCTCGCCGTTCGCCCGCTCGCTGCTCTTCGGGTACGTGGCCCAGTTCCTGTACGAGGGGGACTCGCCGCTGGCCGAGCGGCGGGCCGCGGCCCTGTCCCTGGACTCGCGGCTGCTGGCGGAGCTGCTCGGCCAGGCCGAGCTGCGCGAGCTGCTGGACGCGGACGTGCTCGCCGAGCTGGAGCGCGAGCTGCAGTGGCGCACGGACGACCGCCGCGTCAAGGACGTGGAGGGCGTCGCCGACCTGCTGCGGGTCCTCGGGCCGCTCACCGACGCCGAGCTGGCCGAGCGGGGCGCGGAGCCGGGCTGGGCGGAGGAGCTGTCCCGGGCCCGCCGGGCGATCCGGGTGCGGATCGCGGGCGCGGACCACTGGGCGGCCGTCGAGGACGCGGGCCGGCTGCGGGACGCGCTGGGCACGGCGCTCCCGGTGGGGGTCCCGGAGGCGTTCACGGAGCCGGTGAAGGACCCGCTGGGCGATCTGCTCGCCCGGTACGCCCGTACGCACGGCCCGTTCACGTCGGCCGAGGCGGCGGCCCGCTTCGGCCTGGGGGCGGCCGTCACCGACGGGGCGCTGCAGCGCCTCGCCGGCGCCGGCCGGGTCGTCCAGGGCGAGTTCCATCCGGCCGGGATCGGCCAGGAGTGGTGCGACGCGGCGGTGCTGCGCCGGCTGCGCCGCCGCTCGCTGGCGGCGCTGCGGCACGAGCTGGAGCCGGTGCCGCCGGCCGCGCTCGCGACCTTCCTGCCCCAGTGGCAGCACCTGGGCGGCGGCGGGCTGCGCGGGATCGACGGACTGGCCCGCGCGGTCGAGCAGTTGCAGGGCGCGCCGGTCCCGGCGTCCGCGCTGGAGAAGCTGATCCTGCCGTCCCGGGTGATGAACTACGACCCGGGGATGCTGGACGAACTCACCACCACCGGCGAGGTGCTGTGGGCGGGCGCGGGCGCGCTGCCCGGCAAGGACGGCTGGATCTCGCTGTACCTCGCCGACGCGGCCCCGCTGCTGCTGCCTCCGGCGCATCCGCTCGAACTGACCGGGCTGCACGAGTCGGTGCTCACCGCACTGGCCGGCGGCTACGGGCTGTTCTTCCGGCAGATCGCCGACCAGGTGCGGGCCACCACGCATCCGGACGCCACCGATCCGCAGCTGGCCGACGCCCTGTGGGACCTGGCCTGGTCGGGCCGGCTCACCAACGACACGCTGGCGCCGCTGCGTTCGCTGCTCGGTTCCGGGCGGACGGCCGGCTCGACCGCGCACCGCGCCCGCCGCACGGTGCCGCGCGGCCGGTACGGCAGCCTGACGGCGGCGGCCCGCCCGGCCTCGCGCTCGGGCCCGCCGACGGTCAGCGGCCGCTGGTCGCTGCTGCCGCCCGCCGAGCCCGATCCGACGCACCGCGCCCACGCCCTGGCCCGTACGCTGCTCGACCGGCACGGCGTGGTCACGCGGGGGGCGGTGGCGGCCGAGGGCGTGGAGGGCGGCTTCTCGGCGACGTACCGCGTCCTGTCCGCCTTCGAGGACAGCGGCCAGGCCCGCCGCGGCTATGTGGTCGAGGGCCTGGGCGCGGCGCAGTTCGCGATGGACGGCGCGGTGGACCGGCTGCGGGCGGCCGCGACGGCGCGGGACCGCGGCACGGAGGCCGGCGACGGCCCGCGAGCGGTGGTGCTGGCCGCCGCCGACCCGGCGAACGCGTACGGGGCGGCCCTGTCCTGGCCCGAGCCGCCGGCCGGCGCGAGCCACAAGCCGGGCCGCAAGGCCGGCTCGATGGTCGTCCTGGTGGACGGGGAGCTGACGCTGTACATGGAGCGCGGCGGCAAGAGCCTGCTGTCCTGGCCCGACGACCCCGACGACCCGGCCCTGACCGCCGCCGCCGGAGCCCTGGCCGCCTCGGCGCGGGCCGGCGCCCTGGGCACGGTCACCGTCGAGCGGGTCAACGGGACGGCGGCCCTGACGTCCCCGCTGGCCCGGGCCCTGGAGACGGCCGGCTTCCACGCCACCCCCCGCGGCCTGCGCATACGCCCTTAGGGAGTGCCGCGGGCCATGATGGAGCCATGCCCGAAGGAGACACCGTCTGGCACACCGCCCAGCAGCTGCACACCGCGCTGGCCGGCCGCGTCCTGACCCGCTCCGACCTGCGCGTCCCCCGGTACGCGACGGCCGATCTGACCGGGCGGGAGGTGCTCGACGTCACCCCGCGCGGCAAGCACCTGCTCACCCGGATCGGCGGCGGACTGACCCTCCACTCGCATCTGCGGATGGACGGCGCGTGGCACGTGTACGCGCCCGGCGAGCATTGGCGGGGCGGCCCGGCCCACCAGATCCGGGCGATCCTCGGCACCGCGGAGGCGGTCGCGGTGGGCTACCGGCTGCCCGTGCTGGCGCTGATCCGCACCGCCGACGAGGCCGAGGTCGTCGGCCACCTCGGCCCCGACCTGCTCGGCCCGGACTGGGACGCGCGGGAGGCCGTGCGCAGGCTCACCGCCGATCCGGCGCGCCCGCTCGGCGAGGCCCTGCTCGACCAGCGGAACCTCGCCGGGATCGGCAACGTCTACAAGGCGGAGCTGGCCTTCCTCGCCGCCGTGACCCCGTGGCTCCCGGTCGGCGAGCTCGGCCCGGACGTCCCCGAGCGGCTGGTCGCCACCGCGCACCGCCTCCTGGAGGCGAACAAGGACCGCTTCGGCCGGCGCACCACGACCGCCCGCGCGGGGCGCGTCCCGCTGTACGTGTACGGCCGCGAGGGCCGCCCGTGTCTGCGCTGCGGCACGGCGGTCCACAAGGACGAGTCGGGCGACCGCATCACCTACTGGTGCCCCGGCTGCCAGCGGGGCCCCGCGCCCGCGGCACACGCCCCGACGACGGCCACTCCCACCGATTGACGGTCCGTCAGATCCGGTCGTACGGTCCGCTCATGCCCCTCACCGCGTACGACCTCACCGGCCGCACGGCCTTCGTCACCGGCGCCGCGAGCGGCATCGGCCGCGCCACCGCCGTGCTGCTCGCCGAGGCGGGCGCCACCGTCCACTGCGCGGACCTCGACGAACCGGGCCTGCTCCGGACCGCCGCCCTGGTCCGCGAGCGGGGCGGCCGGGCGTACCCGCACGTCCTGGACGTCACCGACGGCGCGGCCGTGGACGCGGCGGTCCGCGCGGTCGGCCCACTGCACGTCATGGCCGCGATCGCGGGCATCATGCACACGAGCAGCGTCCTGGAGACCCGCGAGGAGGACCTCGACCGGGTGTTCGCCGTGAACTTCAAGGGCGTCTTCCACGCGGCCCGCGCCGCCGCCGCCTCGATGGTCGACGCGGGCGTGCGGGGCTCCGTCGTCACCATGGCCTCTGGCGCCGTCGACACCGCCGGCCCGGGCCTGCTCTGCTACAGCGCCGCCAAGGCGGCCGTCGTGCAGCTGACGAAGACCCTGGCCGCGGAGGTCGGCCGGCACGGCATCCGCGTCAACGCGGTCGCCCCGGGCTGGATCCGCACCCCCATGACCGACCGTCACGAACCCGCCGCGCAGGAACAGGCCGAGGCGGCCATGGTCCGGATCTCCCCCCTGGGCCGGGTCGGCGAACCGGAGGACATCGCGCACGCGGTGCTCCACCTCGCCTCCGACGCGTCGTCGTTCACGACGGGTCAGATCCTCCGCCCCAACGGCGGCGTCGCGATGCCGTGGTGACCCGCCCCCGCGCGGCCCGCTCCCCCCGCCGCGCACGCTCCTCAGGCATTCCCGCCACATGCACCGGCAGCAGACTCAGCCCCCAGCCGCCGGCCGCGACAGCCCCCTCCACGAGCCCCGTCTGACCGGGCGCCAGCAGCAGCCGCAGCACCGCCCAGAACCACAGGCAGCCCAGCGTCACCGCGAGCACCGTCAGCGGGACCCGTCGCCGTACCATGGCCGCCTCCTCCGGACGACGCTAGACCGCCCGCCCGTCCGGGGGCAGGGCGCACCGGTCGCACCCCCGGCGCACGGCGCGACGTCGAGCCGTCACCTCACCATGACACGGCCCACCGACACCCGGCATCTCGGCGGCGAACCCGACCGCCGCACACGCGCCTCACGCGCCGCACGTGCGCCCGCGCACCACCCGCGCCGCCCGCACGCACGGAAAAGCCCCGGCCGCGCCCTGTTCGGGCGGCGACCGGGGCGATTCCCTGTCACAGATCAGGCGGCGACGACGTCCACCGCCTCGGCGGGCGCCTTGATGGTCACCCGCTCGGTCGGCACACCTGTCACCGACGTCACCGACACGGAGTTGAGCATGGGGCGCACCGGTGCGGGCACCGGGTCGCTCGACGCCGCAGACTCGGCCAGTTCGGCCAGCGACAACTCGTCGCTCACTTCCCTCATGAGCTCGGACATCCGTACGTCAAGCGCGTCGCAGATCGCGGAGAGCAGCTCGGAGGAAGCCTCCTTCTGCCCCCGCTCCACCTCGGAGAGATAGCCGAGCGATACTCGGGCGGACGAGGAGACTTCGCGCAGAGTACGGCCCTGGCGCTGGCGCTGCCGACGCAGCACGTCACCCAGCAGGCGACGGAGCAGAATCATCGGTGGCTCCCTCCTCGGACCGCGTAGCCGCATCCTTCACGCCCCACCGTACCGCCTTGCGCCGCGGCCGTGCGGGGAGCGATGTCGTGTTCACTCAGGGCTGCAAACATCAATTCCCCCCGTTCTGTTCCGTATCCTGTGCCCGCGCATTTCCGGAGAGTTCGCCGCCGAGCAGTTCCAGCACGCTCCGCACACTCTCTCTACGGATTTCCGCACGATCGCCGTTCAATCGCAACGAGGCCACTTTCCCGGCTCCGACCGGTCCCGCGACGGCCACGTAGACGGTGCCGACGGCCTGTCCGTCCTGGGGTTCCGGGCCCGCGACGCCCGTGGTCGCGATGCCCCAGTCGGCGCCGAGCCGGTCCCGCACACCCTGCGCCATCTGCAGCGCGACGTCCGGGTCGACCGCGCCGCGCTCCGCCAGAAGAGTCCCGTCCACCCCGAGCAGCTGCTCCTTCAGGGCCGTCGCGTACGCCGTGACGGACCCGCGGAACATCCGCGATGCTCCGGCCGCCCCGGTGAGCTCCGCGGCCACCAGACCGCCCGTGAGGGACTCCGCGACGGCCAGTGTCTGGTCGCGCTCCACGAGCAGTCCCAGGACCTGGGCGGCCTCTTTCATGCCGTCGTCCTCGCTCCCGCCGCGGCCGCCGCGCGCTCCGCGGCCAGTCCCCTGCGGCGCAGCACCACCGCCTGCCGCACATAGTCCAGACCGGTGACGACCGTCAGCACGACGGCGGCCGTCATCACCCAGAAGCGGAACGTGGCCAGCGGCCCGGTCAGCACCAGGACGTACATGCCGACCGCGGTGCCCTGCGCGAGGGTCTTCAGCTTGCCGCCGCGACTGGCCGGAATCACTCCGTGCCGGATCACCCAGAACCGCATGAGCGTGATTCCGAGCTCCCGGAAGAGGATCACCCCGGTCACCCACCAGGGCAGGTCACCCAGGGACGACAGACAGATCAGCCCGGCCGCCATGATCGCCTTGTCGGCGATCGGGTCGGCGATCTTCCCGAAGTCGGTGACCAGGTTGTACGCGCGGGCCAGGTGCCCGTCGAAGACGTCGGTGATCATCGCGACGGCGAAGGCCGCCCACGCCCAGGCCCGCCAGACCGGGTCGTGCCCGCCGTCCTGCAGCAGCAGGACCACGAAGGCCGGCACGAGCACCAGACGGATCATGGTCAGGATGTTCGCGATGTTCCACAGGCTGGCCTGGTCGACGGCCGCAGCGCCCAGCTTGCCGCGGGGCGCCGGCCTACCGGTCCCGCCCGCCGCGGATGCCGGCACTCCGGTCATCTGCCCGCCTCCTCGATCAGACATTCGGCCACCAGGTCGACGCCCTCGGTGCCGACGACCTTGGCCCTGACCATAAGGCCGGGAGCCAGGTCCTCGCCGCCGGCGCCGTCCGTGGTGAGCATCACCTGGCCGTCGGTCTCGGGCGCCTGGTGGGCGGCCCGGCCGATCCAGCCGTCCTCCTCGTCGAAGGACTCCACCAGCACCTCCAGGGTCTCTCCGAGGCGCTCCTCCGCGCGCTGCGCGGTGAGCTCCTCGGCGAGCCGGGACAGGTGGGCCAGGCGCTCGTCGACGACCTCCTGGGGCAGCTTGTGCTCGTACGTGGCGGCCTCGGTGCCGTCCTCGTCGGAGTAGCCGAAGACGCCGATCGCGTCGAGCCGGGCGTGCGTGACGAAGCGTTCCAGCTCGGCGAAGTCCGCCTCGGTCTCGCCGGGGAAGCCGACGATGAAGTTGGACCGGGCACCGGCCTGCGGGGCCTTGGAGCGGATGGTCTCCAGGAGCTCCAGGAAGCGGTCGGTGTCGCCGAAGCGGCGCATCGCCCGCAGCACGTCGGGCGCGCTGTGCTGGAAGGACAGGTCGAAGTACGGGGCGACCTTCTCGGTCGAGGTGAGCACGTCGATCAGGCCGGGGCGCATCTCGGCGGGCTGCAGGTAGCTGACCCGGATCCGCTCGATCCCGTCGACGGCGGCCAGCTCGGGCAGCAGCGTCTCCAGGAGGCGGATGTCGCCGAGGTCCTTGCCGTACGAGGTGTTGTTCTCGGAGACCAGCATGATCTCCTTGACGCCCTGCTCGGCGAGCCAGCGCGTCTCGCCGAGCACGTCGGAGGGACGGCGGGAGACGAAGGAGCCGCGGAAGGACGGGATGGCGCAGAACGAGCAGCGCCGGTCGCAGCCGGAGGCCAGCTTCACCGAGGCGACCGGGCTGGTGTCCAGCCGGCGGCGCAGCGGGGCGCGCGGCCCGGAGGCCGGGGCGACGCCCTCGGGAAGGTCCGTGAGGTCGGCCGGGGCGCTCTCGGGGGCGTCGCCGTGGCCGGGCAGGGCCACCTCGGCGGCGGCCTTCTGGCGCTCCACCGGGGACAGGGGCAGCAGCTTGCGGCGGTCGCGGGGCGCGTGCGCCTCGACGCTGCCGCCGCTGAGGATGGTCTGGAGCCGGCCGCTGATGTCGGCGTAGTCGTCGAAGCCGAGCACGCCGTCGGCCTCGGGCAGGGCGTCGGCGAGCTCCTTGCCGTAGCGCTCGGCCATGCAGCCGACGGCCACCACGGCCTGGGTCCGGCCGTGATCCTTCAGATCATTGGCTTCGAGCAGGGCGTCGACCGAGTCCTTCTTGGCGGCCTCGACGAAGCCGCAGGTGTTGACGACGGCGACGTCCGCGTCCTCGGCGTTCTCGACGAGCTCCCAGCCGTCCGCTGCCAAGCGGCCTGCGAGCTCCTCCGAGTCCACCTCGTTACGGGCGCAGCCAAGAGTGACAAGGGCGACGGTACGGCGTTCGGGCATGGACTCAAGACTACTTCGTCCCGGCCGCTCCCCCGCCGCGCAGGGTTCACCCGCGCACGGGTCGGAACGACCGGGACGTCATCCGGGGCCGGAATCAGCCGGTCGCCGGGTCACCCTTGCTGTACGAGAGCCGTTCGACGGCGCCTTCCTCGAACTTCTCGTCGATCTTCTTCCCGTTCACCCAGAGCTCGATCGGCCCGGCGTTGCCGAGGACCAGATCGACGCGCTCGTCGTCCTGGAAGGTCTTCTTCTCGCCCTCGTCGAGGAAGCCCGCGAAGAGCGTCTGGCCGTCCTTGCCCTTGGCCGAGATCCAGCTCTTGTCCTGGGCGACCACGATCACGGTGACCTTGTCCGCCGGGACGGCGGCGATGGCGCTCTCGGAGGGGACCGGCTTGGGGTCGGCGGCGGGCTTGGTCGGCGTGGGCTTCGGACTGGTCTTCGCCGGCGCCGGGCCCTCGGCGACGGTGCCGCCGGAGCTGTCGGCGTCGGTGCCGCTGAACATGGTGAAGCCGACGAAGCCGACGACGGCGACGATGGCCGCGACCATGGCGGCGGTCCAGTTGGGCCGGCGCGGTTCGGGGCGGATGCGTTCCGCCTCGAAGAGCGGGGCGGCGGGGGTCGGCGCGGGCCGGCCGCCGTGCTCGGCGTCGTACTGGTCGACCAGCGGGGCGGGATCGAGACCGACGGCGCGGGCGAGCGTGCGGATGTGACCGCGCGCGTACACCGCACCGCCGCAGCGGGAGAAGTCGTCCTCCTCGATCGCGTGCACGATCGGGATCCGGACGCGCGTGGACGCGCTGATCTCGTCGACGGTGAGACCGGCGGCGACGCGGGCCTGCTGGAGGACGCGGCCGATGGAGGGCCGGTCGTCCGGCGGGTTCCGGTCGTCGGCCGGCGGGTTCCGGTCTTCTTCGGGGGAGTTGCCGATGGACACGAGGGCGCCTTTCGAGCGTGTAGCCACCTGCTGGACGTTCAGTCTATGGGTGGTACGAAAGGGTGGGGCAACCGGGCGGCCGCGATCTGTACGCCATCGGAATGGCCGAGCGCGCCCGCCTGAACGGCGGAGGGACGGGGAGGGGCGGAGTGACGTTCCTGTCCACTCCTCCAACTGGACGTACGAGCAAGGGAAACGGTTGCCCCGTAAACCCTTACGAGTGAGACTCCCCGCGGATCTCGGCCAGCACTCCGTCCAGCTCGTCCGGTTTGACGAGGACGTCCCGCGCCTTGGAACCCTCGCTGGGGCCGACGATGTTGCGGGACTCCATCAGGTCCATCAGCCGGCCCGCCTTGGCGAAGCCGACGCGCAGCTTGCGCTGGAGCATCGAGGTGGAGCCGAACTGCGTGGAGACGACCAGTTCGGCGGCCTGGCACAGCAGGTCGAGGTCGTCGCCGATCTCCTCGTCGATCTCCTTCTTCTGCTTGGAGCCGACGGTGACGTCGTCGCGGAAGACCGGCGCCATCTGGTCCTTGCAGTGCCGGACGACGACGGCGATCTCCTGCTCGGTGACGAACGCGCCCTGCATGCGCGTCGGCTTGTTCGCGCCCATCGGCAGGAACAGCCCGTCGCCCTTGCCGATGAGCTTCTCCGCGCCGGGCTGGTCGAGGATGACACGGCTGTCGGCCAGCGAGGAGGTGGCGAACGCGAGCCGGGAGGGCACGTTGGCCTTGATCAGGCCGGTGACCACGTCGACCGACGGCCGCTGGGTGGCGAGCACGAGGTGGATGCCGGCGGCCCGGGCGAGCTGGGTGATGCGGACGATCGCGTCCTCGACGTCGCGCGGGGCGACCATCATCAGGTCGGCCAGCTCGTCGACGATGACCAGCAGGTACGGGTACGGCTGGAGCTCGCGCTCGCTGCCCTCGGGCAGTTTGACCTTGCCCTCGCGGATGGCCTCGTTGAAGTCGTCGATGTGCCGGAAGCCGAAGGCCGCCAGGTCGTCGTAGCGCAGGTCCATCTCGCGCACCACCCACTGCAGCGCCTCCGCGGCCCGCTTCGGGTTGGTGATGATCGGGGTGATCAGGTGCGGGATGCCCTCGTACGCGGTGAGCTCGACCCGCTTGGGGTCGATCAGCACCATCCGGACGTCCTCGGGGGTGGCCCGCATCATGATCGAGGTGATCAGGCAGTTGATGCAGGACGACTTGCCGGAGCCGGTGGCGCCGGCGACCAGGACGTGCGGCATCTTCGCCAGGTTGGCCATCACGTAGCCGCCCTCGACGTCCTTGCCGAGCGCCACCAGCATCGGGTGCTCGTCGCCGGCCGCGTCGGCGAGGCGCAGCACGTCGCCGACGTTGACCATCTCCCGGTCGCTGTTGGGGATCTCGATGCCGACCGCGGACTTGCCGGGGATCGGCGAGATGATCCGCACGTCCGGGGAGGCGACGGCGTACGCGATGTTCTTGGTCAGCGCCGTGATCTTCTCGACCTTCACGGCGGGGCCGAGCTCGACCTCGTAGCGGGTGACCGTCGGGCCGCGGGTGAAGCCCGTGACGGCCGCGTCGACCTTGAACTCGGTGAAGACGTTGGTCAGCGAGTCGACGACGGCGTCGTTGGCGGCGCTGCGGGTCTTGCCCGGCCCGCCGCGCTCCAGCAGGTCCAGCGAGGGCAGCGCGTACGTGATGTCCCCCGACAGCTGGAGCTGCTCGGCGCGCGGCGGCAGGTCGGTGGGGTCGGGGGCGGGCTTGGTGAGGTCGGGTACGGCGCCGGGGCGCTCGGACCCTCGGGCCGGCGGCACGGCGGGCTCGGCTGCCGTGCCGGCCCGCTCGGCAGCCGTGCCGGACCGGTCGCCGGCTCCGGTCCGCTCGCCCACCGCGGCGGCGCGCTCCCGGTCGGCGGTGACGTCCCGGGTGAGGTCGGCGACCAGCGGGGACGGCGGCATGCCGTTGAGCACCGCCCCGTCGAGCGCGGCGGCGGCCGCGGCGGCGACGTCCACGGCGTCCAGGGGCCGGTCGAAGTCCGGCTGCGCGCCGCGGCGCGGCCGCTTCCGGCTGGTGAGCGCCTCCTCCTCGGCCCGGTCGGCGTCGTGCGGCTCCGTGGCCGCCGCGCCGCGGCGGCGGGCCGGGCGGGCGCGCCGGGCCTCGGCGTCGCGCCAGGCGTCCTCGTCGTACGCCCCGGCCTCCTCCGGGTCCGCCTCCGCCTCGACCAGGCCGAGCCGGACGCCGAGCGCGCGCAGCCGCTGCGGGATGGCGTTGACGGGGGTGGCGGTGACCACGAGCAGGCCGAAGATCGTGAGCAGGACCAGCAGCGGGACGGCGAGGACCTCGCCCATCATGAAGATCAGCGGCTGGGAGGCGGCCCAGCCGATGAGCCCTCCGGCGTCCTGTATCGCGTCGCTGCCCTGGCCCCGGCCGGGCGAGCCGCAGGCGATGTGGACCTGGCCGAGCACGCCGACGACCAGGGCGGACAGGCCGATGACGATGCGCCCGTTGGCCTCGGGCTTCTCCGGGTAGAGGATCAGCCGGATCGCGATGGCGCCGACGAGCAGCGGCACCAGCAGGTCGAGCCGGCCGAACGCGCCGGTGACCAGCATCTCGACCAGGTCGCCGACGGGCCCGCGCAGGTTGGACCAGGTGCCGGCCGCGACGATCAGCGCGAGGCCGAGCAGCAGCAGCGCCAGGCCGTCCTTGCGGTGGGCCGGGTCCAGGCCCTTCGCGCCGCGCCCTATGCCCCGGAACATCGCGCCGACGGCGTGCGCGAGGCCGAGCCAGACGCCGCGGGCGAGCCGGTACACGCCTCCGGTCGGCGACGGGGCGGGCTTGGGCGCGGCCTTCTTCGCCGCGGGTTTGCGGGCGGGGGCCTTCTTGGCCGCGGTCTTCTTCGCAGGGGGCTTGGCGGCCGCCGCCTTCTTCGCGGCGCCCGTCGTACGGCCGGCACGCGGCTTCGCGGTGCCCGCCGTGCCCTGGGAACCCTTGCCGGACGTACGTGAGGCCATGATGCTGAGGTTACCGGTGGAGACGGCGGTGAACACTCCTGCCCACCGCTTCACCCGTCCGTGTCGTCCGCAACCGGCCCGGAAACTGACGTCCGTTCACCGCGGACGGCTCCGCATGACGGAACGTCAGGTCTGAGCGGGGAGGCTCGGGGCGCCGCCCGTACCCGGCTCCAGCGCGTCGAGCGCGCGGCGCAATCCGGTGAGCTTGCGCTCCAGATGGGCCGCGGTCGCGACGGCGGCCGCGTCCGCGGAGTCGTCGTCCAGCTGCTTCGACAGCGCCTCGGCCTGCTCCTCGACGGCCGCAAGGCGGGCGGACAGCTCGGCGAGCAGCCCGGCGGACTCCTTGGCGGGGCCGGCGCCGCCCTCCAACTGCAGCCGCAGCAGTGCGGCCTGCTCGCGCAGCTGGCAGTTCTTCATGTACAGCTCCACGAACACCGAGACCTTGGCGCGCAGCACCCACGGGTCGAACGGCTTGGAGATGTAGTCGACCGCGCCGGCCGCGTACCCGCGGAAGGTGTGGTGCGGGCCGTGGTTGATGGCGGTGAGGAAGATGATCGGAATGTCCCGCGTCCGCTCCCGCCGCTTGATGTGCGCGGCGGTCTCGAAGCCGTCCATACCGGGCATCTGGACGTCCAGCAGGATGACCGCGAAGTCGTCCGTCAGCAGCGCCTTGAGCGCTTCCTCCCCGGACGATGCCCGCACCAGTGTCTGATCGAGCGCGGAGAGGATGGCCTCCAGCGCCAGCAGATTCTCCGGCCGGTCATCGACCAGGAGGATCTTGGCCTTCTGCACCATGCCCCGTCCTCCTCGCCCCGGCGCGGGCTCCCCCCGGCCGGTCGTGCCGAGGGACGCACCGGGGGCCGCCCCAGATGACGACTCCCATGCGCCGTCCGTCCTTGTGCCGGTCATGGTAGCCGCACCCCGCCTGTCGCCACACCCTGTCACCGTGATGTCACTGTGCACATAGCAGAAACGCTGTGAGAGAGGAGAAGGTTCCCCGTGGACCGGCCTCCCACACGCCGCCGCGCCCGGCCGCTCCGCTCACTCCCCGCGCATCCAGTGCTCCATCACCGCCAGCAGGTGGTCGGGGTCCACCGGCTTCGTCACATAGTCCGAGGCCCCGGACTCGATCGCCTTCTCCCGGTCGCCCTTCATCGCCTTCGCGGTGAGCGCGATGATCGGCAGCCCGGCGAACTGCGGCATCCTGCGGATCGCCGTCGTCGTCGCGTACCCGTCCATCTCGGGCATCATGATGTCCATCAGCACCACCGTCACGTCGTCGTGCTGCTCCAGGACTTCGATGCCCTCCCGGCCGTTCTCCGCGTACAGCACCGACAGGCCGTGCTGCTCCAGGACGCTGGTGAGCGCGAAGACGTTGCGGATGTCGTCGTCGACGATCAGCACCTTCTCGCCGCCGAAGGAGAAGGTGCGGCGCGGCTCCTCCTCTTCCTCGGCCGCCCCGTACGCCTCCTGCCCCGGTACGGCCCCGGCCGGCAGCCCGCCCGCCCGGCCGCCCGCGGCCCACCCGGCGGCCTTGCGGCGGTGCCGGAACAGGGCCGCGGCGCCCGAGCGCGCCTCCACCGGCGGCATGGTCGGCGCCCGCGGGGCCTCCAGGGCGAGCGGAGCGTCGTCCCCCGCCTCGATGCCCTCGGGCTGGGCGTCGGACTGCGGGTAGCCGTTGGCCGGCAGCTCGATGGGGTGCAGCGGCAGGTACAGCGTGAACGTCGAACCGCGGCCGGGCTCGCTGGCCGCGTAGATCTCGCCACCGAGCAGCCGGGCGATCTCCCGGCTGATCGACAGGCCGAGGCCGGTGCCGCCGTACTTGCGGCTGGTCGTCCCGTCGGCCTGCTTGAACGCCTCGAAGATCACCCGCATCTTGCCGGCCGCGATGCCGATGCCCGTGTCGGTCACCGAGAACGCGATCAGCTCGGCGTCCGCCTCGCGCAGCGAGCCCGCCTCCAGCAGCTGCTCCCGGATCGACTGCGGCACGTCCGTGCCGGCCGGGCGGATCACCAGCTCCACGGCGCCGGTGTCGGTGAACTTCACCGCGTTCGACAGCAGGTTGCGCAGCACCTGCAGCAGCCGCTGCTCGTCGGTGTGCAGGGTCGCGGGCAGCTCCGGAGAGACCCGTACGGAGAAGTCCAGGCCCTTCTCCGCGGTCAGCGGACGGAACGTGGCCTCCACGTAGTCCACGAGCTGGACCAGCGCGATCCGGGTCGGGGAGACGTCCATCTTGCCCGCCTCGACCTTCGAGAGGTCCAGGATGTCGTTGATGAGCTGAAGCAGATCGGACCCGGCGCCGTGGATCGTCTCGGCGAACTCGACCTGCTTGGGCGTCAGATTCGCCTCGGCGTTGTCCGCGAGCAGCTTGGCCAGGATCAGCAGCGAGTTGAGCGGGGTGCGCAGCTCGTGCGACATGTTGGCCAGGAACTCGGACTTGTAGCGCATGGAGACCGCGAGCTGCTCGGCCCGCTCCTCCAGGACCTGCCGGGCCTCCTCGATCTCGGTGTTCTTCACCTCGATGTCGCGGTTCTGCTGGGCCAGCAGTTCGGCCTTCTCCTCCAACTCCGCGTTGGTGGTCTGCAGTTCCTTCTGCCGGTGCTCCAGCTCGGCGGACCGCTCGCGCAGCTGCTCGGTCAGCTCCTGCGACTGCTTCAGCAGCACCTCGGTCTTGGTGTTGACGCTGATGGTGTTGACCGTCGTCGCGATCATCTCCGCCAGCTGGTTGAGGAAGTCCCGCTGGATCTGCGTGAACGGCTGGAAGGACGCCAGCTCGATCACGCCCAGCACCTTCCCCTCGAACAGCACCGGCAGCACGATCACGTGGGCCGGGGACGCCTCACCGAGGCCGGAGGAGATCTTCAGGTACCCCGGCGGCACGTTGACCTGGATGGTCCGCTTCTCCTCCGCGGCCGTGCCGATCAGCGTCTCGCCCGGCCGGAAGGACGTGGGCATCGAGCCGGCCGAGTACCCGTAGCTGCCGCGCATCCGCAGCTCGTACTGGCCCTCCTCCTGCTCCCCCACCTCGGCGGCGCTCGACGCGCCCACCGGCATCGCCACGAAGAACGCGCCGTGCTGCGCGGAGACCACCGGGGTCAGCTCGCTCATGATCAGCGAGGCCACGTCGTCGAGGTCCCGGCGGCCCTGCATCAGGCCGGAGATCCGGGCCAGGTTGCCCTTGAGCCAGTCCTGCTCCTCGTTGGCGAGGGTGGTGTCGCGCAGGTTGACGATCATCGTGTTGATGTTGTCCTGGAGGGCCTGGATCTCGCCGGCCGCGTCCACACCGTCGATCTTCAGGTTGAGGTCGCCGCGGGTCACCGCGGTGGCGACGGCGGCGATCGCGCGCACCTGCCGGGTCAGGTTCCCGGCCATCTCGTTCACCGACTCGGTGAGGTCCCGCCAGGTGCCGTCGACGTCCCGGACCCGTGCCTGACCGCCCAGCTGCCCGTACGTGCCCACCTCGCGGGCCACGCGGGTGACCTCCTCGGCGAAGTTGGACAGCTGATCGACCATCGTGTTGATGGTGTTCTTCAGCTCCTGGATCTCGCCCCGGGCATCGATGTCGATCTTCCGGGTGAGATCGCCCTTGGCGATGGCGGTGGTGACGGTGGCGATCTGCCGCACCTGGCCGGTGAGGTTGTCGGCCATGACGTTCACCGAGTCGGTGAGGTCCTTCCAGGTGCCCGAGACGCCGGGGACGCGGGCCTGGCCGCCGAGGATGCCGTCGGTGCCCACCTCGCGGGCCACCCGGGTCACCTCGTCGGCGAACGACGACAGCGTCTTCACCATCGTGTTCACGGTCTCGGCGAGCTCGGCGACCTCGCCGCGGGCCTCGACCGTGACCTTCTTCGACAGGTCGCCGTTGGCGACGGCCGCCGAGACGCGGGAGATGTTCCGCACCTGACTGGTCAGGTTGTTGGCCATCAGGTTGACGTTGTCGGACAGGTCCTTCCAGGTGCCCGTCACGCCGCGGACCCGGGCCTGGCCGCCGAGGATGCCCTCGGTGCCCACCTCGCGGGCCACCCGCGTCACCTCGTCGGCGAAGTTCGACAGCTGGTCGACCATCGTGTTGACGGTGGTGACCAGCTCCAGGATCTCGCCCTTGGCGTCGACGGTGATCTTCTTCGACAGGTCGCCGCGCGCCACGGCGGTGGTGACCTCGGCGATGTTGCGCACCTGACTGGTCAGGTTGTTCGCCATGAAGTTCACCGACTGGGTGAGGTCCTTCCAGGTGCCGGAGACGCCCTGCACCTCGGCCTGGCCGCCCAGGATGCCCTCCGTGCCCACCTCGCGGGCCACCCGCGTCACCTGCTCCGCGAAGTTCGACAGCTGGTCGACCATCGTGTTCAGGGTGTTCTTCAGCTCCAGGATCTCGCCGCGGGCGTCCACGTCGATCTTCTGGGACAGGTCGCCGCGCGCGACCGCGGTGGCGACCTGGGCGATGTTGCGCACCTGCGCGGTCAGGTTCCCGGCCATGCCGTTCACCGAGTCCGTCAGGTCCCGCCACACGCCGGCCACGCCCGGCACCTGCGCCTGGCCGCCGAGGCGGCCGTCGGTGCCCACCTCGCGGGCCACCCGGGTCACCTGCTCGGCGAAGGCGCTGAGCTGGTCGACCATCGTGTTGATGGTGTTCTTGAGTTCGAGGATCTCGCCGCGGGCGTCCACGTCGATCTTCTGCGACAGGTCGCCGCGGGCCACGGCCGTCGTCACCTGGGCGATCTGGCGCACCTGCGAGGTGAGGTTGCCGGCCATGAAGTTGACGGAGTCGGTGAGCTCCTTCCAGGTGCCCGAGACGCCGTCGACGCGGGCCTGACCGCCGAGGCGGCCCTCCGTGCCCACGTCGCGCGCCATACGGGTCACCTGGTCGGCGAAGTTCGACAGCTGCGACACCATCGTGTTGACGGTGTTCTTCAGCTCCAGCATCTCGCCCGCGACGTCGACGGTGACCTTCTGCGTCAGGTCGCCGTTCGCCACCGCCGTCGTCACCTGGGCGATGTCCCGCACCTGGCCGGTGAGGTTGCGGAAGGCGTTGTTCACCGAGTCGGTGAGGTCCTTCCACGTGCCGGCCGCCCCCGGTACGTGCGCCTGGCCGCCGAGCAGACCCTCGACGCCGACCTCCCGGGCCACCCGGGTCACCTCGGAACCGAAGGCGGACAGCTGGTCCACCATCGTGTTGACGGTGTTCTTCAGCTCCAGCATCTCGCCGTTGACGTCGACGGTGACCTTCTGCGACAGGTCGCCGTTCGCCACCGCCGTCGTCACCTGCGCGATGTCCCGCACCTGCGTGGTGATGTTCCGGAACACCGTGTTGACCGAGTCGGTGAGGTCCTTCCAGGTGCCGGCCGCGCCGGGCACCTGCGCCTGGCCGCCGAGCACACCGCCGGCGCCGACCTCGCTCGCCACCCGGGTCACCTCGTCGGCGAACACCGCGAGGGTCTCGGTCATCTGGTTGATGGTGTCGGCGAGTTGGGCCACCTCGCCGCGGGCGCTCACCCGGACCTTCTGCGACAGGTCGCCGTTGGCGACGGCCGTCGTCACCTCGGCGATGCCGCGCACCTGGCTCGTCAGGTTGCCCGCCATCGTGTTGACGGAGTCCGTCAGGTCCTTCCAGACGCCCGCCGCGCCCGGCACCTCGGCCTGGCCGCCCAGCTCGCCCTCGGTGCCCACCTCGCGGGCCACCCGGGTCACCTCGGAACCGAAGGCCGAGAGCTGGTCCACCATCGTGTTGACGGTGTTCTTCAGCTCCAGCATCTCGCCGTCCACATGGACGGTGACCTTCCGCGACAGATCGCCCTTGGCGACCGCCGTGGTCACCATGGCGATGTCGCGCACCTGCGCGGTGAGCCGGTACGCCATCGTGTTGACGGAGTCCGTGAGGTCCTTCCACGAACCCGACATACCGCGCACCTGGGCCTGACCGCCCAGCTTGCCCTCGGTGCCGACCTCCAGCGCGACCCGCGTCACCTCGTCCGTGAACGCGGAGAGCTGGTCGACGAGGTTGTTCACCGTACGGGCGACCTTCAGGAACTCCCCGCGCAGCGGCCGCACCGAGCCCTCGGGACCCTCCGAGCGCAGCTCCATCCGCTGCTCCAGGTCGCCCTCCGCCACCGCGGACAGCACCCGGCCCACCTCGGAGACCGGCCGCGTCAGATCGTCGACCAGCTGGTTGGCGGCCTCCACCGCTGCCGCCCAGGTGCCCTCGCTGGGCCCGACCTCCAGCCGCTCCGAGAGCTTCCCCTCGCGGCCGACCATCCGGCGCACCCGGGAGAGCTCGCCGGTCAGGTGCAGCTGGCGGTCGGCGACCTCGTTGAACACGGCGGCGATCTCCGCCATCGTGCCGTCGCCGTTCACCGTCAGCCGGCGGCGGAAGTTCCCGTCCCGCATCGCCACCAGTGCCGCGAGCAGCCGCTGCAGCGCCGCCGCGTCCACCTGCACCGTCCCATTGCTCCGGGACCGTCCGCCCTTCGCGCGCGTGCCGCTGCCGCGTCGCGCCGTCACGCCAGACTCCACCGTGTCCCTCCCGCAGGGATCGACCCGTACCGCTCCGCGCAGCACCGCTTCCGCCGTACCGGAAGCCTTCCCAGTGTTTCACCGCAGCCGAACCCGGCCATAACAGTTCGGCGACTTCGCATAGCGTCCCCGACTCCTGGGGACGGAAACAGTGACGACCGGCACCCGCCCGGACTGCGAAGGTAAGTAACCTGGCACCGGACTGTCCAACCGCCCCGCTCCGCCCGGCCGGGGCGGTGTGACGCGCAGCACGACCACCGGGCACCGGGAGGGGCAGCCGACCATGGCAGAGCCGGGCGTCGATACGCGTACGAGGAGTTCTGTGATCACCGCGCGGGCCGCCGCCAGTTTCGATCCCGTCGGCCGGTCCGTGGCGACCGCCCGCGCCTTCGTCCGCGACACCCTGCAGGGCTGGGGACACGCCGACGTCGTCGACGACGCCGTCGTCCTCACCAGCGAGCTCGTCACCAACGCGGTGGTCCACGCCGGCACCGCCGCCGACGTGCTGTGCCTGCGCACCGACCAGGGCGTACGGGTCGAGGTGTCCGACCACTACCCCGAGCGGGAGATCCCGGTCCAGGGCGCCCAGAACCTCGGCAGCCCGGACCGCGAAAACGGCCGCGGGCTGCTGCTCTGCGCCGCGCTCGCCACCCGCTGGGGCGTCGACTACACCGCCACCCGCAAGAAGGTCTGGTTCCAACTCGACCTGCCCGCCCGGCCCGTGGGCACCCGCACCGCCGGGCCCGCGCTGCCCGTCGACCTGCTTCCGGCGGCCGAGGACCGGGTGCGGGTCGCCGTCGTCCAGATCGACGGCGTCGGGTCCATCACGTCCTGGAACGAGGACGCAGCACATCTGTTCGGCTATTCACCCGAACAGGTGCTGGGCAAGCCCCTCGCCGACCTCGCCGCCTGGCCCCACACCCCCGGGATCGGCACCGGCCTCGCCGAAGCCCTGCAACTCTCCCGCTGGGAGGGCAGCTACGGACTCCGCGGCGACGACGGCCGCGTCGTCCCCGTCTACGCCTCCCACCTCCGCGTCCGCGACACCCACGGCCACCCGTCCACGGTCTGCCTCCTCGTCCGCGACCACGAACGCGCCGTCCTCCAGACGCCGCTGCGCCCGCCGGCCGCCGACTCCGGCTCGGAGAGCCACGCCGCCGACCCCTTCGAGGTCTTCATCGGCTCCCCCGCCCCCGACGACCTCGACGGACTGCTCCAGCGCACCGTCGAACGCGCCCGCGACATGCTCGACGGCGACTCCGCGTTCCTGCTCCTCGCCACCGACGACGAGACCGAACTAGAGGTACGGGCCACCACCGGACTCCCCTCCGCACGGCAGCGCTTCGCCCGTGTCCCCGTCGAGGCGGGCGCCGGCCGCTACGGCTCCGCCCGCATGCCCGCCGTCCACGAGGACCTCTCCGCCGTCCCCGGAGCCGTACCGCTCCTCGACGGCACCGGCATGCGCTCCGTCGTCACCGTGCCGCTGAAGGTCGAGGGCCGGCTGACCGGTTCGCTCGGCGTCGCCGCCGAGGCCGCCGGCCGGTACTCCAACGAGGAGGCCCTGCGCCTGCAGTTCGCCGCCGACCGGATCGCCCTGGCCGTCGAATCGGCCCGGCTCGGCGAACTGGAACGGCTCCGCCGCGGCTCGCTCAGCTTCCTCGTCGAGGCCTCCGACCTGCTGGCCGGCACCCTCGACCACGACCAGACCCTGGCCCTGATGGCCCAGATGACCGTGCCGACGCTCGCCACCTGGTGCGCCGTCTACACGATCGCCGACCAGACCTCCGAGCCCAGCCTCTCGTACGTCCTGCACGAGGACGAGGACCGCATCGACGGCCTCAAGGCGCTGCTCTCCTCCATCGCCCCGCCGGACCCGGTGCCGACCCCCGGCGCCCGCGTCTGGCCAGCGCCGGCCGAGGCCGCGCACCGCGCCGCGCTCGCCACCTCGATGGCGGACCTCGGCCAGGACCACACCGGCCCGCTGTCCTCCGGCATCGACGCGACGCTGGCCACCGCGGCCGTCGTCGGCGGCGAGACCGTCGTCCTGCCGCTGTTCGCCCGCAACCGCGTCATCGGCATGCTCACCCTCGGCAAACCCTCCGACGACCACTTCCGCCAGGAGATCCTGGAGCTCGCGGAGGACCTCTCCCGCCGGGCGGCCCTGGCCCTCGACAACGCGCGCCTGTACTCGGAGCGCATGGCCATCAGCCGCTCGCTCCAGCGCAGCCTGCTGCCGCCGGGCCTGCCCCAGATCCCCGGCGTCGAGGTCGAGGTCATCTACCGCGCCGCCGGCGAGGGCAACGAGGTGGGCGGCGACTTCTACGACCTCTTCCCGATCCGCGACGGCGCGTACGGCTTCGCCATCGGCGACGTCTGCGGTACGGGCCCGGAGGCCGCGGCGGTGACCGGCCTCGCCCGGCACGCCCTGCGGCTGCTCGCCCGCGAGGGCTTCGGCGGCCCGGCGGTCCTGGAGCGGCTGAACGCGGCGATCCTCGACGAGGGCGCCCGCAGCCGCTTCCTGACGCTCCTTTACGGGGAGCTGTGGCCGCAGGAGGACGGCTCGGCCGTCATGAAGGTGGTCTGCGCCGGGCACCCGCTCCCGCTGCGCCTGCGCCAGGACGGCACGGTCGAACCGGCCGCGGACCCGCAGCCGCTGCTCGGCGTCATGGACGACCTGGAGCTGTACGAGCAGACGGTGACCCTCGACCCGGGTGACGTCCTGCTGTGCGTCACGGACGGCGTCACGGAACGCCGCGAGGGCACGCGGATGTTGGGCGACGACGGTCTCACGGAGGTCCTGACGACCTGCACGGGCCTGACAGCCGGTGCGGTCGCCGCACGCGTGCTGCGCGCGGTGGAACGCTTCGCGGTGGAACCGGCCTCGGACGACATGGCGATCCTGGCGATGCGCCTCCCGGAGCCCATCAAGGGCGAATGAGTGCCAGGGGCAGGAGGGCCGGCGCCGAAGGCGCCGGCCTTGTCGTTCCGCGCCTTGCCATTACACGCTGGGTCCGGAAAACAAAGAAGGCCCCCGCCAATTGGCGGGGGCCTTCTTCTCTGAGCCCTTTAACGGAATCGAACCGTTGACCTTCTCCTTACCATGGAGACGCTCTGCCGACTGAGCTAAAAGGGCGGGTTGTTCGGCGGCGTCCTACTCTCCCACAGGGTCCCCCCTGCAGTACCATCGGCGCTGAAAGGCTTAGCTTCCGGGTTCGGAATGTAACCGGGCGTTTCCCTAACGCTATGACCACCGAAACACTATGAAGTTGAACTCAAGCCGGCGATGGCGAGTTCGTTACTTCAGAACTAACACAGTGGACGCGAGCAACTGAGGACAAGCCCTCGGCCTATTAGTACCGGTCAGCTCCACCCATTACTGGGCTTCCACATCCGGCCTATCAACCCAGTCGTCTACTGGGAGCCTTACCCTCTCAAGGAGGTGGGAATACTCATCTCGAAGCAGGCTTCCCGCTTAGATGCTTTCAGCGGTTATCCCTCCCGAACGTAGCCAACCAGCCATGCCCTTGGCAGGACAACTGGCACACCAGAGGTTCGTCCGTCCCGGTCCTCTCGTACTAGGGACAGCCCTTCTCAATATTCCTACGCGCACAGCGGATAGGGACCGAACTGTCTCACGACGTTCTAAACCCAGCTCGCGTACCGCTTTAATGGGCGAACAGCCCAACCCTTGGGACCGACTCCAGCCCCAGGATGCGACGAGCCGACATCGAGGTGCCAAACCATCCCGTCGATATGGACTCTTGGGGAAGATCAGCCTGTTATCCCCGGGGTACCTTTTATCCGTTGAGCGACGGCGCTTCCACAAGCCACCGCCGGATCACTAGTCCCGACTTTCGTCCCTGCTCGACCCGTCGGTCTCACAGTCAAGCTCCCTTGTGCACTTACACTCAACACCTGATTGCCAACCAGGCTGAGGGAACCTTTGGGCGCCTCCGTTACCCTTTGGGAGGCAACCGCCCCAGTTAAACTACCCATCAGACACTGTCCCTGATCCGGATCACGGACCCAGGTTAGACATCCAGCACGACCAGAGTGGTATTTCAACGGCGACTCCACAACCACTGGCGTGGCTGCTTCAAAGTCTCCCACCTATCCTACACAAGCCGAACCGAACACCAATATCAAACTGTAGTAAAGGTCCCGGGGTCTTTCCGTCCTGCTGCGCGAAACGAGCATCTTTACTCGTAGTGCAATTTCACCGGGCCTATGGTTGAGACAGTCGAGAAGTCGTTACGCCATTCGTGCAGGTCGGAACTTACCCGACAAGGAATTTCGCTACCTTAGGATGGTTATAGTTACCACCGCCGTTTACTGGCGCTTAAGTTCTCAGCTTCGCCGACCCGAAAGTCAGCTAACCGGTCCCCTTAACGTTCCAGCACCGGGCAGGCGTCAGTCCGTATACATCGCCTTACGGCTTCGCACGGACCTGTGTTTTTAGTAAACAGTCGCTTCTCGCTGGTCTCTGCGGCCACCCCCAGCTCACGGAGTAAATCCGATCACCAGGTGTGGCCCCCCTTCTCCCGAAGTTACGGGGGCATTTTGCCGAGTTCCTTAACCATAGTTCACCCGAACGCCTCGGTATTCTCTACCTGACCACCTGAGTCGGTTTAGGGTACGGGCCGCCATGAAACTCGCTAGAGGCTTTTCTCGACAGCATAGGATCATCCACTTCACCACAATCGGCTCGGCATCAGGTCTCAGGCTATGTGCTGTCCGGATTTGCCTGGACAACGCCCTACACCCTTACCCCGGGACAACCACCGCCCGGGCTGGACTACCTTCCTGCGTCACCCCATCGCTTACCTACTACAGATCTGGTTCGTCGGCTCCACCACTCCCCTTTGCCCGAAGGCTCCGGGGCGGCTTCACGGACTTAGCATCGTCTGATTCGATATTGGGCGTTTCAAAGCGGGTACCGGAATATCAACCGGTTGTCCATCGACTACGCCTGTCGGCCTCGCCTTAGGTCCCGACTTACCCTGGGCAGATCAGCTTGACCCAGGAACCCTTAGTCAATCGGCGCACACGTTTCTCACGTGTGTATCGCTACTCATGCCTGCATTCTCACTCGTGAACCGTCCACAACTCGCTTCCGCGGCTGCTTCACCCGGCACACGACGCTCCCCTACCCATCACAGCCTCCGTTGGGAGTATTGCTGCAATGACACGACTTCGGCGGTACGCTTGAGCCCCGCTACATTGTCGGCGCGGAATCACTTGACCAGTGAGCTATTACGCACTCTTTCAAGGGTGGCTGCTTCTAAGCCAACCTCCTGGTTGTCTCTGC
>NZ_CP183183.1:3872500-5127500 GCF_048500665.1 Streptomyces tritici | reverse complement strand
GATCGACGCCGGGCTGCTCCTCCTCGGGGAAGAGCACGCCGCAGTCGACGATCAGCAGTCGGCCGCCGAACTCGAAGACCGTCATGTTCCGGCCGATCTCGCCGAGCCCGCCGAGCGGGGTGACGCGGAGGCCGTTCTCGGGGAGCCTCGGCGGGGCGCCGAGTTCAGGGTGCGGATGGCTCAAAAGTCTCTCCTCACCACACGCGCCACGTACCGCTCCGGCACGTGGCGCGCGTGACATTCGTGCACTTGCTTGTCAGTCGTGATCCTCTGGATCCTGGTGATCCGAAGATCGTCTATTCAGTTGTGAAGTCTGTAGTCAGAGCTGTACCCCGCCGGCGGCCAGATCGACCTTCAGCCGGGCGGTCTCCTCGGCGGACAGCTCGAGGAGCGGCGCGCGCAGCGGTCCGGCCGGAAGGCCCTGCAGGGACAGGGCGGCCTTCGTGGTCATGACGCCCTGGGTGCGGAACATGCCCGTGTAGACCGGCAGCAGCTTCTGGTGGATCTCGGTGGCCTTCTGGACGTCGCCGCTGAGGTGGGCGTCCAGCAGGGCCCGCAGGTCGCCGGAGACCAGGTGGCCGACGACCGACACGAAGCCGACCGCGCCCACGGAGAGCAGCGGCAGGTTGAGCATGTCGTCGCCGGAGTACCAGGCGAGGCCGCTGCGGGCGATGGCCCAGCTGGCCTGGCCGAGGTCGCCCTTGGCGTCCTTGTTGGCGACGATCCGGGGGTGCTCGGCGAGCCGGACGAGTGTCTCGGTCTCGATCGGGACGCCGCTGCGGCCCGGGATGTCGTACAGCATCACGGGGAGGCCGGTGGCGTCGGCGATGGCCGAGAAGTGCCGGTACAGGCCCTCCTGCGGGGGCTTGTTGTAGTACGGCGTGACGGCGAGCAGGCCGTGCGCGCCGTCACGCTCGGCGGTGCGGGCCAGCTCGATGCTGTGGTGGGTGTCGTTGGTGCCGATGCCGGCGACGACGTGGGCGCGGTCGCCCACGGCCTCCAGGACGGCGCGTACCAGCTGCGATTTCTCCGCGTCGGTGGTGGTGGGGGACTCGCCGGTGGTGCCGTTGACGACGAGACCGTCGTTCCCGGCGTCGACCAGATGGGCGGCAAGTCGCTGGGCACCGTCGAGGTCGAGTGCGCCGTCAGCCGTGAACGGCGTGACCATGGCGGTGAGGACCCGCCCGAAGGGGGTCTGCGGAGTGGAGATCGGAGCCATGGGTAACACGCTACTCGCTGCTCAGCGCCCGGTGTCCCCTCGGGGGACGTGAGAAGGGGAGCCCGGCACTGCCTGCTCGGGGGTTCAAGCAGTGCCGGGTCCGTTTGATCAGCCTAGATGAACTTCGTGAAACGTCGCAATCCGGACACTTCGCGTGACTGATCGGACATGTGTGCCCCACAGGGCGGGATGTACGTCTCGTGCGGTCCTACGGGGCGACGCGGCCGTTCTTGTTGAAGGCGGCGTAGGTGAGCGGCATGAGCTTCGCCCAGTGCTCCTCCATCTTCTCGCCGACCATCTCGATCTCCCGCTGCGGGAAGGACGGCACGGTGGCCAGCTCGTGCTGGGTGCGCAGGCCGAGGAAGTGCATCAGGGAGCGCGCGTTGCAGGTGGCGTACATGGAGGAGTACAGGCCCACCGGCAGGACGGCACGGGCGACCTCGCGGGCCACGCCGGCGGCGAGCATCTCCTGGTACTTGGCGTACGCCTGGAGGTACGCCTCCTCCATGGCGGCGTTGGCCGTCTTGTGCTGCAGCTCGGTGCCCTCGACGAAGACGTACTTGCCGGGGCGGCCCTCCTGGACCAGCTTGCGGTCGGCCCCGGGCACGTAGAAGACCGGCTGGAGCTCCCGGTAGCGGCCCGACTCCTCGTTGTACGACCAGCCCACGCGGTGCCGCATGAACTCGCGGAACACGAAGATCGGGGCGCTGATGAAGAACGTCATCGAGTTGTGCTCGAAGGGGCTGCCGTGGCGGTCCCTCATCAGGTAGTTGATCAGGCCCTTGGAACGCTCGGGGTCCTTCTGGAGCTCGTCCAGGGACTGCTCGCCGGCGGTGGAGACCCTGGCCGCCCACAGCACGTCCGAGTCGGCGGCGCTGTGCTTCACCAGCTCCACGGTCACGTCACTGCGGAATGCGGGCTTGAGATCTGCAGGGGTGTCGCTCACCGGCGGGTGTCCTTCCATCGCGTCGCACGGGCGGCGCCCACTTTACGGGGCCGGGCAGGCCCCGGGCACGCGCACCCGGACGGGCGGCTTTCTTTGCTCAATCCGGGGAAAACGGGCACCTCACGCCGACTTCCCTCGTCTGTCCCTCTGACAGGGAAAACCACGACCTGAGGAGCGTCCTCCATGATCACCCGGCGGGAAGCCGTACCGTTCGCGTTCGTCGCCGAGGCCGACAGCTTCCGCAGTAACGTCACTCCGCCGCCGCGGGAGCGTCTCAGGCCCTCGGAGCTCGCGGGCCGTACGCTGATCGGGCTGACCGTGGTGGCCGGGCTCGTCGGCTCCCTGCTGTTCGGGATGCCGGCGCTCGGGACCGACCACTCTCCCGCCCGTCAGGCGCAGTCCGAGGCGTCCCAGGGGCGCTGAGGTAGCCTCACCGGGCACAGCCACCGAACGTGCTTGTGAGTGAGGACCTGTCGTGCCCCTGCCCTTTCTGACGGCCGACCGCGCTTTCGACGCCGAGGACGACGTCGCTCTGCCCTTCGACGACCACGACGTCTGGCGGCGGCCGTACCGGCCGGGGCCCTGGCGGGTCGGGGCGGCGGCGCTCGCGCTGCTCCTCGCCTCGTTCGTGCTGCTCGCGGCCGTGATCATCGCCGTGGCGGGGGCCCTGCCCGGCGCCGGCGTCACCTTCGGCCTCGCCGCGCTGATCATCGTCGCCGCGCTGCGGCTGCTGCGCGTGGGCACGTGGGTGAGCCAGCACGGCCTGCGGCAGGTCCGGATGCTGTCCACCACGACCCTGCCGTGGCACCAGGTCGACGAGCTGCGCACGGTGCAGCAGCCGGTGCGCTGGCTGGGCCTGCCGCGGACGGTGCAGGGCCAGGCGCTGGTGCTGGTCCGCCGGGGCGGTGAGCAGGTTCCGCTGCTCACCGACCACAGCGCCGACTTCCTCTCCCGCGTCGAGGCCTTCGACCGCGCCGCGGACAGCGTCGAGGCCTGGAACGCGGAGTACGCGGGTGCCTAGGGCCTGTCCGCCGGACACCCCCTAGGCACCCGCGTACGTCCAGCCGGGGAATCCCTACGCCGTACGGCCCTCGTGGAGGGCGATCGCGCGCTGCATCGCCTTGCGGGCGCGCGGGGTGTCGCGGGCGTCGTGGTACGCGACCGCCAGCCGGAACCAGCAGCGCCAGTCGTCCGGGGAGTCCTCCGCCTCGGCCTTGCGCCGGGCGAAGACCTCGTCCGCGGCGTCCCGGTCGATCCGGCCGCCCGGGGTGCGGGCCAGGTCGTCGACCGGCAGGCCGCCCTCGGCCTCCAGCTCCGCCGCCAGCCGGTTCGCGCGGCGCGCGAACCGGGTGTTCTGCCAGAGGAACCACGCGCCGACGCACGGCAGCAGGAACGCCACCGCGCCCATGCCCATCGCCGCCGGCTCGCCCGTCAGCAGGAGCAGGACGCCCTCCATCGCCACCACGCCGAAGACGAGCACCAGCACGGTGGCGAGGAAGAAGTAGGTGATCTTTCCGCCCATGACGCCTGCCGCCTCAGCCCAGGTCCAGGAAGTGTTCCAGGCCGAAGGTGAGGCCGGGGGTGACGGCCACGCGGCGCGCGCCGAGCAGGATGCCCGGCATGAAGCTGCTGTGGTGCAGCGAGTCGTGACGGATCGTCAGCGTCTCGCCCTCGCCGCCGAGCAGCACCTCCTGGTGGGCCAGCAGGCCCCGGAGGCGTACGGCGTGCACCGGGACCCCGTCGACGTCGGCGCCGCGGGCGCCGTCCAGGGCGGTGGCGGTGGCGTCCGGCTGGGCGCCGAGCCCGGCCTCGGCGCGGGCCGCGGCGATGAGCTGGGCGGTGCGGGTGGCGGTGCCGGAGGGGGCGTCCACCTTGTTCGGGTGGTGCAGTTCGACGACCTCGACGGACTCGAAGTACGGGGCCGCGATCTGCGCGAACTTCATGGTGAGGACCGCGCCGATGGAGAAGTTCGGGGCGATGAGCACACCGGTCTCCGGGGAGGCGGCGAGCCAGGACTTCAGCCGGTCGAGGCGGTCCTCGTTCCAGCCGGTGGTGCCGACGACGGCGTGGATGCCGTGGCGCACGCAGTAGTCGAGGTTCTCCATCACGGAGTCCGGGGTGGTCAGCTCGACCACGACCTGGGCGCCCGTCTCGGTGAGGGTGTCCAGTGCGTCGCCCCGGCCCAGGGCCGCGACCAGTTCCATGTCCTCGGCGGCCTCGACGGCCCGTACGGCCTCCGAGCCGATCCGGCCCTTGGCGCCGAGTACCGCCACGCGCAGCTTGCTCATCGCTCCGACTCTCTTCGTTCCCACGAGGTACCTACGAGGTGCCTACGCGACCGATTCCTGCAGGCGTGCCGCCTGCTTGTCCTTCAGCGGCCCCATGACGGCCAGCGAGGGACGCTGTCCCAGGATGTCGGCCGCCACCGCCTTCACGTCGTCCGGGGTCACCGCCGCCATCCGGGCGAGCATCTCGTCCACGGACATCTGGGTGCCCCAGCACAGCTCGCTCTTGCCGATGCGGTTCATCAGCGCGCCGGTGTCCTCCAGGCCGAGCACCGTGGAGCCGGAGAGCTGGCCGACGGCGCGGCTGATCTCCTCGTCGGTGAGGCCGTCCTGGGCGACCTTGTGGAGCTCGTCCCGGCAGATCCCGAGCACGTCGTGGATCTGGTTGGGGCGGCAGCCCGCGTACACGCCGAACAGGCCGCAGTCGGCGAAGCCGGAGGTGTACGAGTACACGCTGTAGGCCAGTCCGCGCTTCTCCCGGATCTCCTGGAAGAGCCGGGACGACATGCCGCCGCCGAGCGCGGTGTTCAGCACGCCGAGCGCCCAGCGGCGCTCGTCGGTGCGGGCGAGGCCCGGCATGCCGAGCACGACATGGGCCTGCTCGGTCCTGCGGTTCAGGTGCTCGACGCGGCCGGCCGTGCGGAGGGAGCGGCGGCCGGCGCGCGGGCCGACCGGGACCGCGTCCGTACGGCCCAGGGCCCCGGCCTTCTCGAAGGCGCGGCGGACCTGGCGGACGACCGTGGCGTGGTCGACGTTGCCGGCGGCGGCGACGACCAGGTGCGTCGGGTCGTAGTGCTTCTTGTAGAAGCGGGCGATCCGGTCGCGGTCGAGGGCCTCGACGGTCTCGACGGTGCCGAGGACCGGCCGGCCCAGCGGGGTGTCGCCGAACATGGTCTGCGCGAACAGGTCGTGGACGACGTCGCCCGGGTCGTCCTCGGTCATCGCGATCTCCTCGAGGATGACGCCGCGCTCGGCGTCCACGTCCTCCTGGCGGATCAGTGAGCCGGTGAGCATGTCGCAGACGATGTCGATCGCCAGCGGCAGGTCGGTGTCGAGGACCCGCGCGTAGTAGCAGGTGTACTCCTTCGCCGTGAAGGCGTTCATCTCGCCGCCGACCGCGTCGATGGCGGCGGAGATGTCGAGGGCGGACCGCTTGGCGGTGCCCTTGAAGAGGAGGTGCTCCAGGTAGTGCGTGGCGCCGTTGAGGGCCGGGGTCTCGTCGCGCGAGCCGACGTGCGCCCAGATGCCGAAGGTGGCGGAGCGCACGGACGGCAGGGTCTCGGTGACGATCCTGAGGCCGCCGGGGAGGGTGGTGCGGCGGACGGTGCCGATGCCGTCCTTGCCCTTGAGCAGTGTTTGGGTACGGGCGACGGCCCGCCCCTCCGAAGAGGGGCGGGCCGTCGTCACGGGACTACGGGACGTCACTTCTCGGTGTCGTCCTTCTCGGCCTCGGCGCCGTCCTCGTCCGCGATGACGGGGATGAGGGACAGCTTGCCGCGCTGGTCGATCTCGGCGATCTCGACCTGGACCTTGGAGCCGACCGCGAGCACGTCCTCGACGTTCTCCACGCGCTTGCCGCCGGCGAGCTTGCGGATCTGCGAGATGTGCAGCAGGCCGTCCTTGCCCGGGAGCAGGGAGACGAACGCACCGAAGGTGGTGGTCTTGACGACCGTGCCCAGGTAGCGCTCGCCGACCTCCGGCATGGTCGGGTTGGCGATGCCGTTGATCGTGGCGCGGGCGGCCTCGGCGGCCGGGCCGTCGGCGGCGCCGATGTAGATGGTGCCGTCGTCCTCGATCGTGATCTCGGCGCCGGTGTCCTCCTGGATCTGGTTGATCATCTTGCCCTTGGGGCCGATGACCTCACCGATCTTGTCCACGGGGATCTTGACCGTGATGATCCGCGGGGCGTTCGGGGACATCTCGTCCGGGGTGTCGATCGCTTCCATCATCACGTCGAGGATGTGGAGGCGGGCGTCGCGGGCCTGCTTGAGGGCCGCGGCCAGGACGGAGGCCGGGATGCCGTCCAGCTTGGTGTCGAGCTGGAGGGCGGTGACGAACTCCTTCGTACCGGCGACCTTGAAGTCCATGTCGCCGAAGGCGTCCTCCGCACCGAGGATGTCGGTGAGGGCGACGTAGTGCGTCTGGCCGTCGATCTCCTCGGAGATCAGACCCATGGCGATGCCGGCGACGGGGGCCTTCAGCGGCACACCGGCGTTCAGCAGCGACATGGTGGAGGCGCAGACCGAGCCCATGGACGTCGAGCCGTTGGAGCCGAGGGCCTCGGACACCTGACGGATCGCGTAGGGGAACTCCTCGCGGGTCGGGAGGACCGGCACGATCGCGCGCTCGGCGAGCGCGCCGTGGCCGATCTCGCGGCGCTTGGGCGAGCCCACGCGGCCGGTCTCGCCGACGGAGTACGGCGGGAAGTTGTAGTTGTGCATGTAGCGCTTGCGGGTCACCGGGGAGAGGGTGTCCAGCTGCTGCTCCATGCGGAGCATGTTGAGGGTGGTGACGCCCAGGATCTGGGTCTCGCCACGCTCGAACAGCGCCGAGCCGTGCACGCGCGGGATGGCCTCGACCTCGGCGGCGAGCGTACGGATGTCCGTGATGCCGCGGCCGTCGATGCGGACCTTGTCCTTGATGACGCGCTCGCGCACCAGGGCCTTGGTCAGGGAGCGGTACGCGGCGGAGATCTCCTTCTCGCGGCCCTCGAAGGCCGGGAGCAGCTTCTCGGCGGCGAGCTCCTTGACGCGGTCGAGCTCGGCCTCGCGCTCCTGCTTGCCGGCGATGGTGAGCGCCTGGGCGAGCTCGGTGCGGACGGCGTCCGACAGGGCCGCGTACACGTCGTCCTGGTAGTCCAGGAAGATCGGGAACTCGGCCACGGGCTTGGCGGCCTTGGCGGCCAGGTCCGACTGGGCCTTGCACAGGACCTTGATGAACGGCTTCGCGGCGTCGAGGCCGGCGGCCACGACCTCCTCGGTCGGCGCCTCGGCGCCGCCCTTGACGAGCTGGATGGTCTGCTCGGTGGCCTCGGCCTCGACCATCATGATCGCGACGTCGCCGTCCTCCAGGACACGGCCCGCGACGACCATGTCGAAGACGGCGTCCTCGAGCTCGGTGTGCGTCGGGAACGCGACCCACTGGCCCTTGATCAGCGCGACGCGGACGCCGCCGATCGGGCCGGAGAAGGGCAGGCCGGCCAGCTGGGTGGACGCGGACGCGGCGTTGATCGCGATCACGTCGTACAGGTGGTCGGGGTTGAGCGCCATGATCGTGGCGACGACCTGGATCTCGTTGCGCAGGCCCTTCTTGAAGGACGGGCGCAGCGGGCGGTCGATCAGGCGGCAGGTGAGGATCGCGTCCTCGGAGGGGCGGCCCTCCCGGCGGAAGAAGGAGCCGGGGATCTTGCCGGCCGCGTACATCCGCTCCTCGACGTCCACCGTGAGGGGGAAGAAGTCGAGCTGGTCCTTGGGCTTCTTGGAGGCGGTGGTGGCCGACAGCACCATGGTGTCGTCGTCCAGGTACGCCACGGCGGAGCCGGCGGCCTGGCGGGCCAGGCGGCCCGTCTCGAAGCGGATGGTGCGGGTGCCGAAGGTGCCGTTGTCGATGACGGCCTCGGCGTAGTGGGTCTCGTTCTCCACTAGCGGTTTCTCCTGTTTTTCGTCTTTGCGTCGCGCGCCCGTGTGGCGTGGGACGGTGCGGGAGAAGCGCTCTGTGGCGGGCCGGTCTTCGATCGAAGCACCCGGGGATGAGGGCCCGGGGGCCACTACCGAGGACCGGCGACGTGCCGGCTGCTTCTCGCGCGTGGTTGTGGCGTTGTGTGACCAGACTAATTGCCGGTCGGTACTTTGCGCACGTACAGCAAAGGGAGCGGCCCCCTGAAAGTGGGAACCGCTCCCTTCACGGCGACTTACTTGGCGCCGCCCGCCGCACCGCGGCGGATGCCCAGACGGTCGACCAGCGTACGGAAGCGCTGGATGTCCTTCTTGGCCAGGTACTGCAGGAGCCGGCGGCGCTGACCGACCAGGATCAGCAGACCACGACGGGAGTGGTGGTCGTGCTTGTGGGCCTTGAGGTGCTCGGTCAGGTCCGAGATGCGGCGGGACAGCAGCGCGACCTGGACCTCGGGGGAGCCGGTGTCGCCCTCCTTGGTGCCGAACTCGGTCATGATCTGCTTCTTCGTAGCGGCGTCGAGAGCCACGCGTACTCCTCAGGTGATTCGAAGCGCCCACGAGTGCCCCTGGTCTGCTTCTCAGGGGAGCTTCCGTGACTCGGAGGCGAAGGCACGATGGGCGCAGCCCCCGGAGTGATCTCTGGGAACGCGTACACAAACGGCCGTCACACAGCGTACCAGCCCGTGGGAGGCGTCCGGTCAGGCGGTGAGGGAGCGGGCGGTCTCGTACAGGTCGAGGACGGCCAGGCAGAGCGGGACGAGGCTCAGCAGCACCGCGCCCTCGGCGAGGTCGGTGACCCGTCCCCAGAACGGCGAGACGCCGGTGCGGGGCACGATCAGGCCGATGGCCGTGACCAGCGCCGCGCCGGCGACGACCGCCGCCGTCAGCCACAGCGTACGCAGCTCGGGCTGGTGCGCGGGCAGGTCCAGGGCGAGGCCGGTGATCAGCAGGACGAGCGCCGCGAGCCCGGCGGCGAACGCGCAGGCGACCTGCGCGGTACGGCGGAACAGCCGGGCCCGCAGCAGCAGCGCCAGGCCCGAGGCCAGGGCGAGCAGCCGCGACCAGGCGTCCGCCCCGGGGGCGAGGCTCAGCAGGGCGGCCGCGCCGACGACGACGCCGGCGCAGCCGCCGAGCAGCCCGAGCAGCAGTGCGTGGCCGCGGCGGGCCTGCCGGGCGATGCGCTCGGCGTCGACGGGGAGGCCGGTGGTCCGGTCGTAGGGGACCGGGTCGGACGGCGCGGGGCCGTGCGTGCTGGTGGCCTGGCCGTACGGGCCGGTGCCGGGGACGTACGGGGCGGCCCCGGCGAGCGGGGAGGCGTAGCCGACGGGGAGGCGGGCGAAGCGCGCGGACAGTCCGGGCAGGAAGGCGACCAGGCCGAGGGCGGCCGGGGCGCAGACGGCGGCGGCCGCGGTGCCGGACGCGCCGGTGAGGATCGCGGCGAAGGAGGCCAGGGTGCCGGTCACGGCGAGGACGACGGCCGCGACGAAGGGCGCGTCGCCGTCCGGGAGCAGCGCCACCAGGACGACGGAGGCGACGAGGACGGTCACGCAGCCGAGCAGGAACTGCAGCCGCCCCGGGCCCTCCCCCGGGTGCGGGGCGACGAGCCCGGAGCCGGCGAGCATCAGCAGCGGCAGCGCGGCCAGGCCGACGGCGACGGCGGAGCCGCCGTCCTCGTACACCCGGGCGCGGACGGCGGCGAAGGCGGTCAGCAGCACGCCGAGGACGCCGGCGACGAGCCCGGGCAGGCCGTGCATGTCGTGCCGGACCGGCTCGGCGTACCAGAGGACGGGGGCGAGGAGGACGAGCAGCAGCGCGCCCGCGCCGAGGCCGGCGGCGCGCAGCGCCCGCGGGCCCCACAGCCGGCCGTCGCGGGTCACGGCGGCGGCGACCGCGTCGGCGACGTCGTCGAAGACCGGCGGCGGCAGGGACCGGGCGAACGGGCGCAGGACCAGCAGTTCGCCGTCGAGGACCCGCTGCTCGGCGAGCGTGCGGGCGCCGTCGAGCACGGTGCCGTCCGTGCGGACCAGGTGGTGGCCGGTGGGCGTGCCGGGCGGCTGGGGGCGGCCGACGAGGCGGAGGACCTCCGGGTACACGTCGGCGACGGGGAGATCCGCGGGGAGCGCCACGTCGACGCGGACGTCCGGAGCGACGACGGTGACCCGGCAGTAGCCGGTCGGTGCGGTCGTACTCACTGCGGCCCCCTGGTTCGCGGTCGTTCGCGGTCGCGCACGTTGCGCGCGTCACCCTACCGGGGGCCGGCGCGGCGTCCGGTCAGTAGGATCGCCCTCCCGTCTCCGCACGCCAAGCACGAGGGATTCACGAGGGATTGATGCTCCGGTGAGCCAGATCGTGGTCAAGCGCCCGCCGCGGACGTTCCCGCCGGAGGTCCCCGGCGGAGAGCTGATCCTGCAGCCGCCGCCGGAACTCCCCCGCCAGGAGAGCGAGTCGTTGCTGATGCAGCTGCTGCCGCTGCTCGGCATGGGCGCGTCGGCGGTGTTCTTCTTCCTGCCGGGCGCGCATCCGTTCCTGCGGGTGATGGGCGTGCTGATGGTGGTGTCGACGCTCGCCACGGCGGTCGCGCAGTGGGTGCGCCACCGGGGCGGCGCGCACGGGCAGGCGGCGGAGGCGCGGCGGGACTACCTCGCGTACCTGGCGCGGCTGCGCCGCACGGTGCGGCAGACGGCGCAGCGGCAGCGCGACGCGCAGCTGTACCTGCACCCGGCGCCCGACCAGCTGTGGGCGGTGGTCGCCGAGGGCAGGCGCGTGTGGGAACGGCGGGCCGGGGACCCGGACTTCGGGCAGGTACGGATCGGGCTGGGCGCCCAGCGCCTCGCGACGCCGCTCGTCGCGCCCGACACCGCGCCGGTGGACGAACTGGAGCCGCTGTGCGCGGGTGCGCTGCGGCGGTTCCTCGCGGTGCACGGCGCGCTGGAGGGGCTGCCGGTGGCCGTCGCGCTGCGCGCGTTCCCGCGGCTGACGGTGTCGGGCGAGCCGGAGGCGGCGCGGGCGGCGGTCCGGGCGCTGGTCTGCCAGCTGGCGACGCTGCACTCCCCCGACGACCTGGTGGTCGCGGTCGTCGCGGGGCGGGGCACGGCGCCGCTGTGGGACTGGGTGAAGTGGCTGCCGCACGCGCAGGCCCCCGGGCTGTTCGACGGGGCGGGCACGCGGCGGCTGTTCGAGGACGACTTCGGGGAACTGGAGGAGATCCTGCGCCCGGTGGGGCGGCTCGACGGACGGCCGCGGTTCGACCGGGACGCGCCGCCGCTCCTCGACCGCCCGCACGTCGTGGTGGTGGTCGACGGGGCCGCGGTGCCGCACGACTCGGTGTGCTCGGGGCCGGAGGGCCTGCAGGGCGTGACCGTGGTGTCCCTGGGCGAGGGCGGCGAGCCGTGGCGCTCGGGCGGGCTCGTGGCGGAGGTCCTGCCGGGTCTGCTGCGGCTGGACTCGGGGCAGGGCGTGGCGTACGAGGGCGTCCCGGACGGGATCTCGCTGCCGGCCGCGGAGGCGCTGGCCCGGCGGCTCGCGCCGCTGCGGACGGGCGGGGACGACGGTGAACCGCTGCTCGCCGACCTGGACTTCGCCGAGCTGCTCGGCCTCGACGACGCGGGCGCCGCCGCGGAGGTGGCGGCCCGGTCCCGGCGGCCGCGGCCGGCGGCGGAGCGGCTGCGGGTGCCGATCGGGGTCGGCGAGGACGGGCAGCCGGTGCTGCTGGACCTGAAGGAGGCGGCGCGGGGCGGCATGGGCCCGCACGGGCTGTGCGTGGGCGCGACCGGCTCGGGCAAGTCCGAGCTGCTGCGCACGCTGGTGCTGGGCCTCGCGGTGACGCACCCGTCCGAGACGCTGAACTTCGTGCTGGCGGACTTCAAGGGCGGCGCGACCTTCGCGGGCCTGGCGCGGCTGCCGCACGTCGCCGCGGTGATCACCAACCTCGCGGACGACCTGACGCTGGTCGACCGCATGGGCGACGCGATCCGCGGCGAACTGCAGCGCCGCCAGGAGCTGCTGCGCGCGGCCGGCAACTACGCCGGCATCCACGACTACGAGCGGGCGCGGGCGGCGGGCGCGGCGCTCGAACCGCTGGCCTCGCTGGTGCTGGTGATCGACGAGTTCTCCGAACTGCTGAGCGCGCGGCCCGAGTTCATCGACATGTTCATCCAGATCGGCCGGATCGGCCGCTCGCTGGGCGTGCATCTGCTGCTGGCCTCGCAGCGGCTGGAGGAGGGCCGGCTGCGGGGCCTCGACACGTACCTGTCGTACCGGATCGGGCTGCGCACGTTCTCGGCGGCGGAGTCGCGCACGGCGCTGGGCGTCCCGGACGCATATCACCTGCCGTCGGTACCGGGTTCGGGGTATCTGAAGCACGGCACGGACGAGATGGTGCGGTTCAAGGCGGCGTACGTGTCGGGGCCGTACGGCACGGGGCGGCGCGGTCCCGCGGCGCCGGCCGGGGGCGTGGCGCGGCCTGCGCTGTTCACGGCGGGCGCGGTGCCGGTGGCGGCGCCGTCGGCGCAGGGGGACGGGGCGCTCGGGGGCGCGGGGGCGGGCGGCGTACGGCTTGACGCCGGCGCGGGCGGGGACGGGGACGACGGCGCTTTCACGGAGACCGTGCTGGACGTGGTCGTGCGTGGCCTGGAGGGGCAGGGGGTCCCGGCCCACCGGGTGTGGCTGCCGCCGCTGGACCGCGCGCCGGCGCTGGACCGGCTGCTGCCGGGCGTCGCGCGGACGGAGGACCGGGGGCTGACGGCGACGGGGTACACCCGTCCGGGCGGTCTCACGGTGCCGCTGGGCCTGGTCGACAAGCCCTTCGAGCAGCGGCGCGAGGTGCTGTACCGGGACTTCGCGGGGGCGGCGGGCCACCTGCTGGTGGTCGGCGGACCGCAGTCGGGCAAGTCGACGCTGATGCGGACGCTGGTCGCGTCGTTCGCGCTCACGCACACGCCGCGGGAGGTCCAGTTCTACGCGCTGGACTTCGGCGGCGGCGCGCTGGCGGGCCTCGCGGAGCTGCCGCACGTCGGCGGGGTGGCGTCACGGCTGGACCCCGAGCGGGTGCGGCGGACGGTCGCGGAGGTCGCGGGCGTGCTGAACCGGCGCGAGGAACTGTTCCGGGCGCGGGGCATCGACTCGATGGCCGCGTACCGGCGGCGGCGGGCGGCCGGGGAGCTCGCGGACGAGGCGTACGGGGACGTCTTCCTGATCGTGGACGGCTGGGGCGCGTTCCGGGGCGAGTACGAGGCGCTGGAGCCGGTGGTCGCGGACCTGGCGGCGCGGGGCCTGGGGTACGGCGTCCATGTGGTGCTGACGGCCTCGCGGTACATGGAGGTCCGGGCCGGGATCAAGGACCAGCTGCTGAGCCGGCTGGAGCTGCGCCTCGGGGACGTCATGGACTCGGAGTTCGACCGGCGGGTCGCGGAGAACGTGCCGGCGGGCGTGCCGGGGCGGGGGCAGGTGCCGGAGAAGCTGCACTTCATGGCGGCGGCGCCGCAGCTGGGCGATCCGGGGGCGCACGAGGTGTCGGCGGGGGCGGCGGACCTGGTCGCCGCCGTGCGGGACGCGTGGACGGGCCCCGCCGCCCCGGCGGTACGGCTGCTGCCGCAGCGGCTGCCCGCGGAACGACTGCCGAAGGGCTTCGAGTTCCCGGAGCGGGGCGTGGCGATCGGCATCGACGAGGCGGAGCTGGCCCCGGTGTTCGTCGACTTCGAGACCGAGCCGTTCCTCCTGGTCCTCGGGGACGGCGAGTCGGGGAAGACGAACCTGCTGCGGCTGATCGCGCGGCGGATCGCGGAGCGGTACGCCCCGGACGAGGCCGCGATCGTGGTCGGGGACTACCGGCGGACGCTGCTCGGCGAGGTGCCGGAGAGCCATCTGCTGGAGTACGCGGCGACGGGGGACGCCCTGGCCACGCACATGGAGGCGCTGGCCGGCGTGTTCGAGCGGCGCCGGCCGCCGTCGGACGTCACGCCGGCGCAGTTGCGGGACCGGAGCTGGTGGTCGGGGCCGCGGGTGTTCGTGCTCGTCGACGACTACGACCTGGTGGCGACGAGCGCGGGCAATCCGCTGGCCGGTCTCGCGGACCGGCTGCCGTTCGCGCGCGACGCGGGCGTGCGCTTCGTCGTCGCGCGGAGCACGGCGGGGGCGTCACGGGCGTTGTACGAGCCGTTCCTGCAGCGGATGACGGAGCTCGGCGCGCAGGGCGTGCTGCTTTCGGGCGACCCGTCGGAGGGCGAACTGCTGGGCTCGGCCCGGCCGCGTCCGCTGCCCGCGGGACGGGGCGTGTTCGTGGCGCGGCGGGGCGGGGCGCGGCTGGTGCAGACGGGCTGGCAGCCGGTGCGGAGCGGATCTTAGGGGCTGCGGGGCGCGGGCGGGGCGGGTTCCCGATGAGCGGTTCCCGAAGGGCGGGGACGGGGCAGGATGCAGGACCGGAGCGCCGATAATGCGAGCGCACGAGGTTGATGTGACGTGACGTGACGCGCACGACGCGGGTGATGCGCGTGACGTCACGGCGGGTACGACAGGCACGACGAAGGGGACGGCTGCGGGGATGGGTACTCAGCAGGAGAAGGACGAGCTCTACGCACTGGACATCAGCGGCGTGGAGTGGCACGGCGCGCCCGGGACCAGCCCCGACGAGGAGCGCGTGGAGATCGCGTACCTGCCGGGCGGGGCGGTGGCCATGCGGTCGTCGCTGGACCCGGAGACGGTGCTGCGGTACACGGAGGCCGAGTGGACGGCGTTCGTGCTCGGGGCGAAGGACGGCGAGTTCGACCTGAGGTGACGGAAGGGCCCCTGGAGGGGGCCCTTTCTCAGTGCGCCTCGGTGAAGAGGCGCGAGGCCTTGACGTCGGTGGAGCGGTAACTGTCCTTGCCCTGCTCGACGATGCGGGCCACGGAGTCGAGGCGGGCACGCATGTCCTCGGCCCGCTTCCGGTACTTGCGCTGCAGGATCTCGTACTCGCGGTACGCCTCGCCGTCCCAGGTCCCGGTGACGATCCGGAGGGCGGCGTCCATCTCTTCGAGGTCCTGGACGATGTTGCGGGAGACGGTGCGGATGCGGTTGGCGATCTCCTGGACGCTGCTGTAGCGGACCTTGGTGTTCTGGTCGATGCCGGACATGGGGGCTGCTCCTGGGGTGCGTGCGGGTCAGAGGCCGTTGAGGGCGGAGTGCTGCGCGGGGGCCGCGCCGGAGGTGCGTGCGGAGGCGAAGGCGCGGCGGACGTCCTCGTCGTTGGCGTTGCTGAGGTTCTTCGTCTCGCCGACGGCGTGCAGGAGGACGCCGAGGAGGCGGCGGATGGTGTCGTGGTCCTCGTTCAGCCGCGACTGGGCCTGCTTGAACCCGACGGCCCCGACGCCGGTCCAGCCGGCGCTGCAGGTCTCGAGGATGTCGGCGAGCTCGCGGGCCTGACGGGTGACGGCGTTGCCGGTCTCCATGATCTTGTTCTTCGCCTGGACGACGGGGTCGTCGGCGAGCCCGAAACCGGCGGAGGGGGTACTCATGGGTGCTCCTTGGGGTGACGTCGGAGGAGGACGATGACGAGACCGCCGCCGAGGACGGCGACGACGAGGAGGGCGGGCCACAGCGGAAGCCCGCGTGGGGGTTCGGGCGGTGCGGGGTGCGGCGCGGGCCTTGGCGCGTGGTCCGACGCGCGGTCCGGCGCGGCGGGGGCCGTCTGGCTGCGGGCGGGGAGGAGGGGGTGGACGTCGGGGTCGCCCGGGTCGCCCTTGCCCTCCAGGAGGACCTGGGCGGGGCGGACGGACCCGTAGCCGATGTACCGGCTGGGCACGGGCCCCTCGTGCCCGGCGGTCTGGAGCATGACGCGCAGCACTTGGTTGCCGGTCCACTCCGGGTGGGCGGACCAGATGAGCGCGGCGGAGGCGGAGGCGATGGCGGTGGCGTGGCTGGTGCCGTCGAAGGCGCAGTACCGGGTCTTGTCGGCGGTGCAGCGGCCGGGCATGTCGACGCCGGGGGCGGCGAGGGCGAGGTGGTCCCCGTGGTTCGAGAACCCCGCCCGCCGCCCGTCCCGCCCGAGCGCCCCGACGGCCACGACCCCGGGAATCGCAGCGGGATACTGCGCCACGCCACTCCCGTCGTTCCCGGCCCCCGCGAAGATCAGCGCGCCTTTGCGCAGGGCGTAGTCGACTGCGGCTTGCCATTGGGGGCGGTCGGAGGGGCGGGCGGTGCCGCCCATGGAGACGTTGATGACTTTCGCGCCGTGATCGGCGGCGTACCGGATAGCTGCAGCGGCTGACTGCGCGATGCCGAAGCTGTGCTTGTCGCCGACTCGGAGGGGGAGAATCATTGCTCCCGGAGCGAAACCAGAGACGCCACCGTTCGCAGCATCGCCTGCAATGGTCAGCGACATGTTCGTGCCGTGGCGCTCCTCGTCAAGGCTGTCCGTCCGCCCTCGCCCGAGTCCCTCGTAGAAGTCACGACCCGAGAGCACCTTGCCGCGTAATTCCGACACGGTTGCATCAACGCCGGTGTCGACGACCGCAACCGTGATGCCGCGCCCGGTGGCAACCTTCCACAGCCGGTCGGACCGCATAGCGTCCAAGTACCAGTGCTCAGTGCGCAGATCCTCTGCCCATGTAGCAGGAGCCGAAGCAAGGGCCACGGCGGCCAGGATGAGCCCGGCCAGGTGACGCATCATGCTGGCCCCTACTCGATGACGGGCGGCACGACATTGCGCTGGCACTGGGTCCACGTCTCCTCGTCCTCGGTGAGGTAGGCCGGGCGTCCGGCGGATGTCTGCCGCTCCCCGACAGCGGAGGGGGGTGTCATGGGTGGGAGGAAGGCCGAACCACCGGCCGTATACGGCGTACGCGCAGAACTTGGCATCCCGTCCGGCAAACTCGTCGGGCGGCGTCCGCCTCCGGAACCCGGGACGGCGTTCGTCGGTGGGCCCACCATCGGGACGGGACCCTCGACTCCGAAGACATTGCCGACGGGCGCCCTCTGCATCCGAGTAACTCGGGAGGACGGTAGGTGCGCGCTTCCGCGGAGGTCTCTACCACTGTGGGACCCCACAGCCCCGGGCCCGTTGGGGCTGATTACGGCAGCCGTGGGAGCCACAACGGGAGAGTCGTTGAGGGCCTGAGGTGCAGCGCTGGGCTGAGGTGCCGTGGTCGGCTCCCAGCCTGCTACTGCACCTGGATGAGCAGAATTGAGCGTCGTCTGTGCCACGGGTGAGTACGACTCCCCCTGGCGCCCCGTAGGCGTCCAAGGCTCACCCTCGCCAGATGCCGTCCAGTGCGTAAGGGGGATCGCCTCCGGTGCCTCTGGCGGCGTCACGAATGCTCCTGGAACTGTCGCCGACGACGACCCGTCGAATGAGTCCGCAGTACCTCCGTTCCGTGCGGCGTACGGGCGCTCCATGTCATCGAAGCCGGCACTGCCGATCGGGCGGAAGCGGGGTTCCTTCGCGTTGTCCAAGCGTTCCTTGGCTACGCGGTAGTGGGACGAGAGGCGTTCCATTTGGTGGATGGCTTCTTGGAGGTGGGGGCCCGTTTCGGCGGCCGCTCGGGCGGCTTCCTGGGCCGGGTCGGCCAGGCACGTGCCGGTGGGTCGGGGGAGGGAGGCCTGGGCTTCTCGTAGGGCCTGGCCGGCGGTGGTCAGTTGTTGGGCGGCGGTTTTCGTGTAGTCGCCCAGCAGCAGGGTCTGGGCGACCAGGTCCGCGCCCCAGGCGCGGAACGCGTCGCCCGCGGCGCCTTCCCAGGAGACGCGGCCGATGTAGTGACGGAGGTCCTTCGCGATCTCCGCGAGCTTCGGCGCCGCCTTCGCCAGCGCCTCGCCCGTCGTCGTGAGTTCACCCGGACGGGCGAAGGCGATCATCGCGTACAGCGCGTCCAGAGGTGTGCCGTCGAATTCCTCGCGCATGGTTCCGCCTAACTGAAGCCGCCGGTCGCGACCGTCTCGGTGCCCTTCGCCGGCGCGACCGGGAGGCCCTGCGCGTACTGCTCGCGCGCGCGGCGCTGGAGTTCGGCGAAGCGGCGCCTCAGGTCCTCGTCCACGTCCGCGTAGCCCCGGTCCGCGATCTGGATCGCGATGCCCATGGACTCGATCGTGTCGCCGAAGGTGCGGGACAGGGCCTCCAGCCGCGCCCTGACCCTGCCGTACGAGGCGTGGAGTTCCGTCGCGGCCGCGAAGCCCTGGCCGTACGCCTCCGCCGCCACCCGGCTGTCCGCGAGGCGCCGGGGGTTCGCCGGTGAGCGGTCCAGCTCGCTGAGCAGCTGTTCGATGCGTGTGCGGAAGCTCTGAAGCGTCACCGCACCGACTTCCAACCGGTTCCCCACCGTGGCCCCCTCGTCACACCTGCGAATGAGGCGGCCACCATAGCCAGTTCAGGAGCGGCGCTTCCGACGTCGGCTGTCCCTCAGGACCTTGCTCGCGCCCGCCACGAGGGCCACCAGGAGCCCGCCCCCGGCCACCGCGTACGCGGCCAGGCGGGTGTCGCGGTCCCGGCGGTCGCCGCCCGCGCCGAGCGGCGCCGGGTCCGCCAGGACGCGGGTCCCGCCGGCGCGTACCGGATCGGCGCCGCCCATCGCCCGTACGGGGTCCACGACGCCCCAGCCCAGGTCGTCGTCCCGGCCGTCGCCCTCGCGGTCCGCCGTCGCCTGGATGCGGGCGACGACCTGCGGGGCCTTCCACTCCGGGTGCTTGGCGCGCAGCAGGGCGGCGAGCCCGGCGACGTACGGCGCGGAGAAGCTCGTCCCGCTGTCCACGCACTGGCCCCCGCCCGGCACGGTCGAGACGATGTCGACGCCCGGCGCCGCGACGCCGACGAAGCCCCCGGGCTGGGAGAACGCGGCGCGCCGGCCGTCGCGGTCGGAGGCGGCCACCGCCAGGACGCCGGGGAACGCCGCCGGGTAGGTGTTCCTGAGCCGGCCGTCGCGGCCGTCGTTGCCCGCCGAGGCGACCACGACGACGTCCGCCGCCGTCGCCCGGGCCACGGCGCGGCCCAGCGGGGAGTCCTGGGCCAGCGGCCGGGAGGTGTCCTGCGAGATGTTGATGACGTCCGCGCCCTGCGCGATCGCGTGGTCGATCGCCTCGGCCATCGCGTCGGCCGCGCCGCTGCTGCGGCCGTCGGTCTGCCGGATCGGGATGATCGTCGCCTCGGGCGCGAGGCCCACGAACCCGGTGCCCGCGCGCGGGCGCGCCGCGATGATGCCGGCCACCTTCGTGCCGTGGCCCGCCTCGTCGACGGTGCCGTCCGTCGCGCCGACCAGGTCCTTGCCGGCCGCCGCGTCGACGGCGTCCCTCAGCTGCGGGTTCACGTCGTCGACGCCGCTGTCGACGACCGCGACCCGCACCCCCGCGCCCTTGGTGTCCTGCCACAACTCGTCGAGCAGCACCCGCTGCAGGGGCCAGGGCGTGCCCTCCGTCAGCCGGCCGGGGAACCGGCACTCGCCGTTGCCGGCCACGTCCGTCGTCACCGGCGGCGGCCACGCCGCCAGCAGCAGCGCCGCGAGCACCGCCGCCCCGCTCCTCATCACGAGCCCTGCGGGCGGCGCGCGCCGTCCGTGTCCAGGCGGGGGCCCTGTGACAGGAAGTCCGTCCAGGCGGCCGGCACCCGCACGGGGGTCACGTCCTCGTAGCCCAGCCGCACGCGGGCCTCCTCCCCCAGGGCGTACCGCAGTCCGGTGTCCGTCACCAGGAAGAGGGAACCGTCGGCGTCGGTCAGCAGGCCGCTGCCCGGGGTGACGTACGTCGCCGGGCCGGCCGGGCCGATCTCCGCCGGGTACTCCGGTCCGGCCCACACCCACTGCGTCGTACGGCCCTGCGCGCCGCCCGGCCCGAGGACGCTGCACACGGTGTCGCGCGCGCCCTCGCCGTCCGGGGTGTTGACCTGCCGGACACGGGCGGCCGGCCACCGGTGTCCGGCGCCGAAGGCGGTCGCGTCGGGCGGGAAGTCGGCGGCGCCGACCTCCGCCGGGCGGCCGTCCATGTCGAGGGGCTGCGTCTGCGGGGAGTTGACCAGGAGCCAGGCGGTGAAGTCGCTGACCGGGCTGACCTTGCCGGGCAGGACGACGTAGTGCTGCGGGCCCGCGCCGGTGCCGGAGCGCAGGACCATGCCGACCCGGTCCTCCGTCGCGCTCAGGCCGCCGCCGACGCCCGCGGGCGCGCCGATCCGGCCGGGCAGTTCGGGGAAGTCGACGGGGCTGCCGGTGCGCAGGGTGGCCAGCCAGTCGTCGGTGACGGGCTGCGGCGCGCGGTTCACGCCGACGAGGACGGTGGCGAGGTGGTCGGCGTCGCCGGGGCCGCCGCGCAGGAGGTACTTCGTGCCGGTGTGGTCGACGAGGTAACGCTGCGCGCCCTTCTGGCCCTTGACGTACAGCGCCTCCCCCGGCGCCAGCCTGCGGTCCGGTCCCTCCGTGCGGCCGAAGTCCCGCTCCGCGAGGACGAACGCGGCCTTCTGGACGCTGCCGCGCGCTCCCCCGCCGCCCGGCTGGACGCACACGGCCCAGCGCTTGGCGCGGCCGGCCTCGTCCGGGGCGGGCAGCCGGTCGGGGGCATAGGGGATGCCGAGGATCGGGCCGCGCGGCGGGCGGCCCGCGTCGAGGACCTCGTCGTCGACGTACACGACCTCGAAGGCGCGCGGGTCGAGCAGGAGCCGGGCGGAGGCGAGGTTGAGGACGGGGTGGAGGAGCGTGCGGCGATGCTCGCCCCGGCCGGTCGTCAGCACGACGTAGCGGGTGGTGGACTGCTTGCCGACGACCACCTTCGTGCCCGGGGTGTCCCAGCCCTTGGGGGCCTTGGGCGCGAGCATCCCCCAGGCGCCGAAGCCGGCGAGCAGCAGCGCGGCCGTGACGAGTCCGGGGACGACCGCGCGCAGCGGGGCGGGCGCGCCCTCGTCCGTGCCGGCGGGCGAGGGGCGGAGGAACGCCGCCAGGGTGCGCTTCTTCGCGAAGGTGTACGCGCTCAGCTCGTCCCGCCGTGCCGCCATGGGTCCCCGTTCCCCGTCTCCGCCCGGTCCTCGCCCCGTGTCCGCCGCGCCGTCGCCCCGTCCGGCGCGTTCTCCGCCGGGCCGCGCCGGGGCCGGTGACGGCGCCGGGCCCCTACTATGCCCTCCGACCGGCCCGTTGTGCGGAGCGGGTACGGTGACCGGGCGCCGGCCGGGGCGTCGAAGCCCCGGCGGGCCGGGGCGATCGGGACGACTTCGGGGGATTCGGCATGGCTTTCGCGACAGGGACGCGGCCGGGCGAGGCCGCGGCTCCGCCCGCCCCGTCCGCCCCGGGCACGCCCGGTCCGGCGGTCCGCCCGCCCGTCCCGCCGGCCTCCGCACCGCCCGCACCGGCCTCCTCCCCGGCGTCGCCGGGCGGGCTCGTGCTCCGGCCCGTCGCCGGGCCCGGGCGGCCGGGCTCGTTCCGATTGCAACAGCTCGTCCTGCTCCAACTGGCCGCCGCCCTGCTGCTCGTGGCCCGCGCCGTCGACCCCCTGCTGCTCGCGCCGGCGGGCGTCGTCGCCGGTGCGCTGGTGCTGCTCGCCGTGGCGCGCCGCCGCCGGCGGGCGCTGCCGGAGTGGCTGGCGACGGCGCTCGCGTTCCGGGCGCGGACCCGGCGGGCGGCGACGGCCGCCGTGCCGGCGGGGACGGACCCGGGCCTCGCGCCGGTCGTGGAGTGCAGTCCGGCGCTGCGCACGTACTCGTTCGGCGACGACGCGGGCGACTCGGCTCGGGAGCGGCGGCCGGTCGGGCTGATCGGCGACGAGACGTTCCTGACCGCCGTCGTCCACGTGGAGGCCGACCACGGCGCCCTCCGGCGGGCGCTGCCGCTGCCGGTCGGGCTGGTGCACGAGGCGCTGGACGCGGACGGGATCCGGCTGGAGTCGGCGCAGATCGTGCAGCACACGCGGCCCGCGCCGCCGGCGTCCGACGGCTCCGTGGCGTCGCGCAACTACGCGCCGCTGCATGCCCTTTCGGGCACGCCCGCGCTCCGTCTCACGTGGATCGCGCTCAAGCTCGACCCGGAGCTGTGCCCGGAGGCCGTCGCGGCGCGCGGCGGCGGGGCGCTCGGGGCGCGGCGGTGCGTCGTACACGCCGCGGACCGGCTGGCGAGCCGGCTGGCCGGGGCCGGGTTCCGGGCCGCCGTACTGACCGAGCAGGAGGTGACGGCGGCGCTCGCGACCTCGGCCGGCGCGGACGCGCGCGCCCTGGCCGAGCCGGTACGGGGACGGGCGCGGGCCCCGCGGACGCGGGAGACGGCGCGGACCTGGCGGTGCGACGACAGCCTGCACACCACGTACGCGGTCGACCGCTGGCCGCGCCTCGACGGCGGCGCGGCGCCGGGGCCCCTGGCGCGGCTGTCCGCGCCGTCCGCCGCCGCGACGACGTTCAGCCTCACGCTGAGCGGCGGCGACGGGCGGGAGGCCGTGGTGGCCGGGCACGTACGGGTCACGGTGCGCGAGGAGGCGGGCCTGCGGGCGGCGCGGCGCGAACTGGAGCGGGCGGCACGGGAGGTGCGGGCCGGGCTCGTGCGCCTGGACCGGGAGCAGGTGCCGGGCATGCTGGCGACGCTGCCGCTGGGAGGGGCGCGATGAGGTGGCCGGCCGGCCTGGGGCGCGGGCTCGCCGGGCCGCGGCGCGGGCGGCACGCCGTACCCGTGGACCGACTCGGCCTGCTGGCGCTGCCGTTGGGCGACGACGGGGTGGTGATCGGCGTGGACCCGGACGGCGGGCCGGCCGTGCTCGGGCTCAACAGCCCCGCCCCGTACGCCGTCACGCTGGTCGGCGGCCTGTGGACGGCGCAGGTCCTCGCGCTGCGCGCCGCCGGCGCGGGGACGCGGGTCGTCGTGGAGACGGGCCGGGCGGCGGAGTGGGAGGCGCCGGCGCGGGCCGCGGGCGACGAGGACGGTACGCCGCGGGTGACGGTGCACGGGGTGGGGCGGGTGCCGCCGCCGGGCGCGTCGGCCGACCGTCCCGTGCTCGTCGTGCGGGACTGCGGGACGCGGCCGCCGCGCGGGCGGATCGCGGCCGCGCCCTGGCAGGCGGTGCTGACGCTGCTGCCGCATGTGAGTCCCGTCGCACCGGGGTTGATGCGGACGTCGGAACTGGTCGGGGTGCAACGGGTCTCTCCGGACGAAGCGGAACAGATCGGCTGGATCATGGGCCTTCCGCCCACGGAGACCGACGCGTTGCCGACGCTGGCGGACGGCGTGACGCTGTGGTGCACACCACGCGACCGGCGGCTGGCGATGACCCGGCCCACGGACGCGGAGTCCGGACTCCTGGGCGCCGCACGCCGGATGGACTGACGCCCCGCCCGCGCGGACGTTCCCGTGGACCGGATCCGGCCCGCGCCGGACATTCCGTGGACCGGATCCCGCCCGCGCGGACGCCCCCACGGCCTCGCGCCGGGGAGGCGGAGGGTCACTCGCGAACGACGGACAGGTCACGGTCATGTCCGGGACAGGACCCGGGAGACCGGCTGCCCTGCCGCACTGACACCCTTGACGTTTAGGGTGGGAGGGTGCGGGAGCCGGGCGGATCCGGACCGGACCGGAACATGGAGCGGTCGCCCCGCTCAGGAAGCACAACGGTGCTCGACCACACCAGGAGGCAAAGTGAACGGCGATCGTGACGACATCCGGGCGGGCTGGACCCCACCGCCCGACGGTCAGTCCGACGCGGAGCCCGCCGAGAAGTCGGGTGAGTTCACCATCGACTACACCCCGCCGGCCTGGTACACGCAGAACGCGTCGGGGGACGCCGAGGCAGCGGGCGCGGGGGCCGCTCCCGCGGCCGGTGGCACGACTCCGCCGCCCCCGCCGCCGACGGGCGCTCCCGTGGCGATGCCGGGCCTGCCCTCCGGCGGCGGCTTCGAGCCCAACTGGGCTCCCGCGCCGCCTCCCGCGCCGGGCCAGGACGCGTCGCAGGGCGCGGGGGCGCCTGCGGCGGGTCCCGCGTACGACGCCGCCGCCTCGGCGTCCGCGCCGGGCGACGAGGCCCCGCGGCCGGCCGTCCCGGACATGCCGTCGGTGCCGGTGCTGGCCGACCCGTTCGGCTCGGGCGACGTGGAGAGCGGCGCGACCATGCGCTTCTCGCCGGCCGCGCTGAAGAAGGAACTGGCCGAGCTGGAGGCGCGCGAGAAGGCCGCGAACGCCGGGGACGGCGATGCGGACGGCTCCGAGGGCGCGCTCGCGAAGGCCGACGGCGAGGCCCCCTCCGGCTCCTCCGACGGCTCCGGGCCCTCCGACGACGACGCGGCTCCGGCTCCCGCTCCGAACGAGGGCTTCGCCCTGGACCTGGACAAGGACCGGTACGAGGACGCCTCCGGCGACACGGACACGGCCGCCGAGGCGCAGGGCGACGCGGACGCGTCCGCCGACGCCGACTCTGCGCCGGGCGAGCCGGTCGACGCCCCGGTGAACGACGCGGTCCCCGCGAACGCGGAGCCGAACGACGCCGTCCCGGCGGACGCGGTCCCGAACGACGCGGTCCCGAGCGACGCCGTGCCGAACGACGCGGTCCCGGCCGACGCCGTGCCGAACGACGCGCTGCCCGCGCTGCCCCCGGCCGGTCCGACGCCGGGCGGCGAGGGGGCGCCGGGCGTCGTCGTGCCGCCGGCGCCGCAGGGCGGACTGCCCGCGCTGCCGGGCGGTTTCGCGCCGGCCCCGCAGGCCGGCGGCCTGCCGCCGCTGCCGCCCGCCTTCCAGACCGCGCAGCCCTCGGGCGCGCCGCAGTGGCCCGTGTCGGCGCCCAGCGGCGACCAGTCCGCGCTGCCCGCTCCGGCGCAGAACCCGGTGCCGCAGGGCGGTTACGGCTTCCCGCAACCCGACCAGACGGGCCGGCCGGGCCAGCCCGGTCAGCCGCAGGCCGAGATGCCGCCGCAGGCCCCCGTGCCCGTACCGGCGTGGCCGGCGCAGCAGCCGGGCGCAGGGGCCGCCCCCGTACCGCCGCAGGGCGGCTACGGCTTCCCGCAGCCGAACCAGCCCGGGCAGCCGGGTCAGCCGCACCAGCCCGGTCAGCCCGTGCCGCCGGCCGCGCCGCAGGCGCAGGGCGGTGCCGCGCCGCTGCCCGCCCCGGCGCAGAACCCCGCGCTGCCGCCGGCCGCGGACGCCAACGCCCCGGCCCCGCAGGGCGGCTACGGCTTCCCCCAGCCCGGCCAGCCGCTGCCCCCGCAGGTCCCGCAGCAGCCGCAGGGCCACGAGGCCAACGCCCCGGCCCCGCAGGGCGGTTACGGCTTCCCGCAGCCGAACCAGCCGGGTCAGCCCGGTCATCCGGGTCAGCCCGGTCAGCCGCAGGACCCCAACGCGGCGGTCCCGCAGCCGCCGGCCGGGCCGGTCGACCCGCGCACCGGCGCGGCCTGGCCGCAGCCGGTCACGCACGACCAGCGCGAGCGCTCCGTGCCGGGCGCGCCGCTCGGCTACACCGCCGCGGTGGAGCTGTCCTCGGACCGGCTGCTGCGCAACACCAAGCAGAAGCCCAAGTCCAGCCGCATCCCGGGCGCGGCCGCGCGCTTCAAGCTGGGCGGCAAGAAGGAGGAGGCGGAGCGGCAGCGCAAGCTGGAGCTGATCCGCACGCCGGTGCTCTCCTGCTACCGCATCGCGGTCATCTCCCTGAAGGGCGGCGTCGGCAAGACCACGACGACGACCGCGCTCGGCGCGACCCTGGCCACCGAGCGGCAGGACAAGATCCTGGCGATCGACGCCAACCCGGACGCGGGCACCCTGGGCCGCCGCGTGCGGCGCGAGACCGGTGCGACCATCCGCGACCTGGTGCAGGCGATCCCGTACCTGAACTCGTACATGGACATCCGCCGGTTCACCTCGCAGGCGCCGTCGGGTCTGGAGATCCTCGCCAACGACGTGGACCCGGCCGTCTCGACGACGTTCAACGACGAGGACTACCGCCGGGCGATCGACGTCCTGGGCAAGCAGTACCCGATCATCCTGACCGACTCGGGCACGGGTCTGCTCTACAGCGCCATGCGCGGGGTGCTCGACCTCGCCGACCAGCTGATCATCATCTCGACGCCGTCGGTCGACGGCGCGTCGAGCGCGTCGACGACGCTGGACTGGCTCTCCGCGCACGGATACGCGGAGCTGGTGCAGCGGTCGATCACGGTCATCTCCGGGGTCCGCGAGACCGGCAAGATGATCAAGGTCGACGACATCGTGTCGCACTTCGAGACCCGCTGCCGCGGCGTCGTCGTGGTGCCGTTCGACGAGCACCTGGCGGCGGGCGCCGAGGTCGACCTCGACATGATGCGGCCGAAGGTGCGCGAGGCGTACTTCAACCTGTCGGCGATGGTGGCCGAGGACTTCGCGCGGGCGCAGCAGGCGCAGGGGCTGTGGACCGGTGGCGCGCCGGGCCAGATGCCGCCGCACATGGCCCCGCCGATGCCGGGCCAGCAGGTCCCGGGCCAGCCGATGCCCGGCCAGCCCGGACAGCCGATGCCCGGACAGCCGATGCCGGGGCAGCCGATGCCGGGGCAGCCCGGCCAGCCCGGCCAGCCCGGCCAGCCGCCGATGGGCCAGGGGTACGCGCCCCAGCAGCCGGCCCCCGGTCAGCCGTACGGCGCCCCGCAGCCGTACCCGCAGCAGCAGCCGGGCGTCCCGGGCCAGCCGCCGCAGGCCGCCCCGGGCCAGCCGATGCCCGGCCAGCAGGGAGCCCCCGGCCAGCCGGGTCAACAGCCCGGCCAGCCGCCGCAGGCGTGGCAGCAGCAGGCCCCCGGCGCCCAGCCCCTGCCGGGCCAGCCGTTCCCGGGCCAGCCCGGCCAGCCCGGCGCGCCGTTCCAGGGGCACCCCGGTCAGCCGGGTCAGCCGCCGCTCGGTCAGCCGGGTCAGCCCGGTCAGCCCGGCGTGCCGGCCGTCCCGCCCGCCCCCGGCGCGCAGCCGGATTCCGCGAACCCGGCGCCGCCCGCCGGCTGGCCGCAGCAGCAGCCTCCGCAGGCGCCGCCAGCCCCTCAGCAGTAGGGCTTCAAGGGTCTGGACCAATGAGGGCCCGCACCGTCTCCACGGTGCGGGCCCTTTTCGTATTCCCGCAGTCCACAAGGGGTTTGACTCATCGTTGACGCGCCCCGCCGTCGCTGATAGACCTTCGCTTCACCGATTGGCGCCCCAAGATCCACGACGCGAGGTCAGTCCTATGGTCATGGTCAAGGTTCCATCCCGCCCGGTCCTCCGACGTCCCCTGACGCGCCTGCTCCTCGCGGTCGGCGTCACCGCCACCGCCCTCGTGGCCGTCCCGTCCGCCGCGCAGGCCGCCCCGCCGGCCGAGGGCGGGGACGCGAAGGGCGGGGGCAAGGTGCTCACCGTCGCCGTCTCGCAGAGCGTCGACTCGCTCAGCCCGTTCCTCGCCCAGAAGCTGCTGACGACCAGCATCCACCGGCTGGCGTACGAGTACCTCACCAACTACGACGTGAAGGACGCCAAGCCGATCCCGGGCCTGGCCACCGCGTGGACGTCCTCGGCGGACAAGCTGACGTGGACGTACACGATCCGCAAGGACTCGAAGTGGTCCGACGGCAGACCGGCCACCGCCGAGGACGCGGCGTGGACCTTCAACAAGATGATGACCGATCCGAACGCGGCCACCGCGAACGGCAGTTTCACCGCCAACTTCGCCGAGGTGACCGCCAAGGACCCGCAGACCCTCGTCATCCGGCTGAAGAAGCCGCAGGCCACGATGACGGCGCTCGACGTGCCGATCGTGCCCAAGCACGTCTGGGAGAAGGTCACCGACATCTCGAAGTTCAACAACGACCAGAGCTTCCCGATCGTCGGCAACGGGCCCTTCGTCATCACGGACTTCAAGGTCGACCAGTACCTGAAGCTGAAGCCGAACAAGACGTTCTGGCGCGGTGCGCCCAAGTTCGACGAGCTGGTGTTCAAGTACTACAAGGACGGTGACGCGGCCGTCGCGGCCCTGCAGAAGGGCGAGGTGTCGTTCGTCCCGAACCTCACCCCGGCGCAGGCCGAGGCGCTGAAGTCGGCGAAGAACATCAAGGTGAACGACGCCCCCGGCCGCCGCTTCTTCGCGCTCGCCACCAACCCGGGCGCGCGCGCCAAGGACGGCAAGAAGTTCGGCAACGGCCATCCGGCGCTGCTCGACCCGGCGGTCCGCAAGGCGCTGTTCCTCGCGGTGGACCGCGCGACCATCGTCGACAAGGTGTTCCAGGGCCATGCCGTCGAGGGCGAGGGCTACATCCCGCCGCGCTTCGGCGCGTACTTCTGGAAGCCGAGCGGCGCGCAGACGCTCGCGTACGACCCGGCGAAGGCGGAGCAGCTGCTCGACCAGGCCGGGTACAAGAAGAACGCGGCCGGCAAGCGGGTCGGCAAGGACGGCCGGGCGCTGGACTTCCGGATCCTGTGCCACGCCACCGACCCGAACGACAAGGCGATCGGCAAGTACCTGCAGGAGTGGTGGGGCAAGCTGGGCATCGGCCTGAAGGTCGAGTGCCTGGACAGCGTCTCCGACCCGTGGGTGAAGGGCGACTACGACCTGGCGTTCGACGGCTGGTCGGTGAACCCGGACCCGGACTACGTGCTGTCCATCCACACCTGCGGCGCGCTGCCCGCGACGCCGAAGGACACCGGCGCGACGGACAACTTCATCTGCGACCCGCAGTTCGACGCGCTGTACGCGCAGCAGGCGGTCGAGTACGACGCGGCCAAGCGGGCGGATCTGGTGAAGCGGATGCAGTCGCGGCTGTACGACACGGGGTACATGAACATCATGGCGTACCCGAACGCCCTCGAGGCGTACCGCACGGACCACATCGCGTCGATCACGACGATGCCCGAGGCCGCGGGCAACATCTACGGCCAGGACGGCTACTGGAGCTGGTGGTCGGCGGTGCCGGCCGGCAGCGGCTCCGACGCGGAGGGCGCCGGTTCCTCGACGGGCGTCTGGCTGATCATCGGCCCCGCCGTGATCATCCTCGCGGGAGTGGGCCTCTGGGCTGCCCGTCGCCGCCGCGCCACCGCCGACGACCGCGAGTAGCGGATGACGACGGCGAGCACGCCGGCCGACGTGGCGCGTCCCCCGGAAGGCACGGGTACGGCGGGGCGCGCCGCGGACGGCGCGGCGCAGGGCACGGCCGGCGCGTATCTGCGGCACGCGGCGGGCAGGCTGGGCGGCGCGGCCGTCTCGCTGCTCGCCGTCCTCGTGACGAGTTTCTTCCTGTTCCGGATCATCCCGGGCGACCCGGTGCGGGCGATGACCCACGGGGTGCCGACCTCGGCGGAGCAACTGGCGACGCTGCGGAGGCAGTTCGGGCTCGATCTGCCGCTGTGGCAGCAGTTCACGGACTACTGCGCGAAGGCGCTGACCGGGGATCTGGGGATGTCGTACCAGTTCCGCGCGCCGGTCGGGGAGCTGATCGTCCAGAAGCTGCCGGCGACGCTGCTGCTGACCGGGGTCGCGGTGCTGCTGTACTCGGCGCTGGGGCTGTGGCTGGGGACGCGTTCGGCCTGGCGGCACGGCAGTCTGGGCGACCGCCTGAACACGGGCGTGGCGCTGACGCTGTGGTCGGTGCCGTCGTTCTGGCTGGGGCTGCTGCTGATCATCGTGTTCTCGGTGGGCGTGGGCCCGGTGCCGGGCCTCTTCCCGACCGGCGGGATGGAGTCGGGCGACGGCTCGACCGGGTTCGCGTACGTGCTGGACGTGGCGCACCACATGGTGCTGCCGGTGCTGACGCTGGTGGCGGTCGGGTACGCGCAGACGCTGCTGGTGATGCGGTCGTCGCTGCTGGACGAGATGGGCGGCGACTATCTGACGACGGCGCGGGCGAAGGGGCTGCGGGACGACGCGGTGCGCCGCCGGCACGCGGTGCCGAACGCGCTGCTGCCGACGGTGACGATGGTCTTCATCAACCTGGGCCATGTGGCGGCCGGTTCGATCTTGGTGGAGACGGTGTACTCCTGGCCCGGCCTGGGCGGGCTGTTCTACCAGGCGCTGAGCGTGCCGGACCTGCCGCTGGTGCAGGGGCTGTTCGTGGTGTTCGCGGGGGCGATGATCGTGATGAACCTGCTGGCCGATCTGCTGTATCCGCTGCTCGATCCCCGGGTGGGCCGATGACCTCCTCTCTGGTGTGGCAGCGCCGGGGCGCCTCCGCCGCGCGCTTCTGGCAGAAGTACCGCACGCACCGGGCCGGGCTGTACGGTCTCGCCGGGCTCGCGCTGATCGCGCTGCTGGCGCTGGCGGCGCCGTGGCTGGTGGGCGCGGACGTGCAGTCGGTGACGAACGCGCCGGGCACGGCGCTGGAGTCGCCGAGCGCCGAGTTCCCGCTGGGCACCGACCAGTTCGGGCGTTCGCTGCTGGGGCTGCTGGTGTGGGGCGCGCGGATCTCGCTGCTCGTGGGGGTGCTCGCGGCGGCGCTGTCGGTGGCGATCGGGACGCTGGTCGGGATCGTGGCCGGGCACTACGGGGGCTGGTTCGCCACGGTCGTCATGCGGATCACGGACTGGTTCCTGGTGATGCCGGCGCTGGTCCTGGCGATCGTGCTGGCGACGGTGATGTCGCGGTCGGTGTGGACGGTGATCCTGGCGATCGGGGTGACCTGCTGGCCGACCACGGCGCGGCTGGTGCGGGCGCAGACGATCGCGGTGGAGTCCCGCCCGTACATCGAGCGGGCGAAGGCGCTCGGCGGCGGACATGCGCATGTGATGACCCGTCATGTGCTGCCGAACGTGATGCCGCTGGTGCTGGCGCAGACGACGCTGATGATCTCGGCGGCGATCCTGACGGAGGCGACGCTGGCGTTCCTGGGCCTCGGCGATCCGACGGTGGTGTCGTGGGGCGGGATGCTCCAGGACGCGCGGGAGGCGGGCGCGGTGTCCTCCGGGCACTGGTGGTACCTGGCCCCGCCGGGGCTGGCGATCGCGCTGGTGGCGCTGGCGTTCACGCTGTGCGGGCGGGCGATCGAGCAGGTGCTCAACCCGAAGCTGGGGGTGGGACGGTGAGCCTGCTGGAGATCCGGGACCTGTCGGTGACGTACGGCTCCGGCGCGGCGGCGGTGCCGGCGGTCCGCGGGGTGGACCTGACGCTGGAGGCCGGGCGGAAGCTGGGCGTGGCGGGCGAGTCCGGCTGCGGGAAGTCGACGATGGCGCTGGCGCTGCTGCGGCTGCTGCCGGCGTCGGCGCGGCTGAGCGGGCGGATCCTGCTCGACGGCGAGGACGTCCTGACCATGAAGTGGGGGCGGCTGCGGGCGGTGCGGTGGGCGGGGGCGTCGATCGTCTTCCAGGGCGCGATGCACTCGCTGAACGCGGTGCGGCGGGTGGGCGACCAGATCGCGGAGCCGCTGCTCGTGCACGGCCGGGCGACGCCGGCCGGGGCGCGGCGGAAGGTCGTGGCGCTGCTCGACCAGGTGGGGCTGCCGGCGGCGCGGGCGGACGCGTACCCGCACGAGCTGTCCGGCGGGCAGCGGCAGCGCGTGATGATCGCGATGGCGCTGGCCTGCGAGCCGCGGCTGATCGTGGCGGACGAGCCGACGACGGCGCTGGACGTGATGATCCAGGCGCAGATCCTGCGGCTGATCGAGGGCCTGGTGGCGGACCAGGACATCGCCCTGCTGATGATCAGCCACGATCTGGCGGTGCTGGCCGACACCTGCGACCGGCTCGCGGTGATGTACGCGGGGCGGATCGTGGAGGAGGGCCCGGCGCGGCAGGTGTACGAGGAGGCGGCGCACCCGTACGGGCGGGCGCTGTCCTCGGCGTTCCCGAGGATCGGCGACCCGGCGTCCCGGCGGGCGCCGCGGGGGCTGCCCGGCGATCCGCCGGACCCCGCGGCCCTGCCGGGGGGCTGCGCGTTCCATCCGCGCTGCCCTGTGGCGGTGGCGGCGTGCGGGTCGGAGGACCAGGAGCTGAGGGCCGCGGGCGAGGCCCGCAGGGCGGCCTGCGTACACGTGGGGAGCGGTGGGTGACGGGCTTGCTGACGGCACAGGGGCTGCGGGTGGTGTTCCCCGGGCGGCGGGGCGCGCCGCCGGCGCGGGCGGTGGACGGGGTGGACCTGGAGATCGGGGCCGGCGAGATCGTGGCCCTGGTCGGCGAGTCGGGCTGCGGGAAGTCGACGCTGGCCCGGGCGCTCCTGGGCCTGGTGCGGCCGACGGAGGGCGCGGTGTCCTTGGGGGGTATGCCGCTCGGGTACGGATCGCGGGCGCTGAAGGCGCACCGGAAGCGGGTGCAGCTCGTCCTCCAGGACCCGAGCGGTTCGCTGAACCCGCGGCACACGGTGTACGAGGCGGTCGCGGAGGGCCTGCGGATCCACGGGTACGAGGGGGACGAGCGCGCGGCGGTCGCGGAGGCGCTGTCACGGGCGGGCCTGCGGCCCCCCGAGCGCTTCTTCCTCCGCTACCCGCACGAGCTGTCGGGCGGTCAGCGGCAGCGGGTGGTGATCGCGGGGGCGCTGGTGCTGGGCCCGGAGCTGATCGTCGCGGACGAGCCGGTGGCGTCGCTGGACGCGTCGGTGCGCGGCGAGATCCTGGCGCTGCTGCTGCGCCTGCGCGACGAGTTGGGGCTGTCCGCGCTGGTGGTGACGCACGACCTGGGCCTGGCGTGGAACATCGCGGACCGGGTGGCGGTGATGTACCTGGGCCGGATCGTGGAGACCGGCTCGGTGGAGTCGGTCCTCACGGCCCCGCGGCACCCGTACACCCAGGCGCTCCTGTCGGTCCTCCCGGAGTCCCAGGAGCCCCCGGTCGTCCTCTCGGGCGAGCCCCCGGACCCGTCCCGCATCCCGTCCGGCTGCCGCTTCCACGCCCGCTGCCACGTGCTGGCAAACGGCAGGGCGGCCGAGGTGGCGACCCGCTGCCGCGAGGAGCCCCTCCCCGTCCTTCCCGGTCACCTCGGTGACCGGGCGGCCTGCCACTGGGCGGCCGGGGCACCCTGACGGGTGGGATGTCAGTGGCGGCTGACAGTCTGGGCCCATGCAGACGCCCGGACTCGACGCAGCCGAAGACGCCCCGCCGGAGCCCGGGGAGGACCTGACGGACCTCCCGGGCTTCTGGGCGGCCCATCTGATGTGGCTGTGCGGGACGGAGGACGAGGAGCCGGAGCCCGAGTGGTTCGGGGTCGACGGGGCCGATGTGGACGAGGCGTTCGAGGCGCTGTCCGATCCGGAGCGCCGGTTCGTCCTCCGCGTCCCGTTCGGCGGCGGGCACGTGGTGGAGATGCGGGTGCACAGCCTGCCGGGCGAGTTCGGCACGGAGTACGTCGTCACGCACCCGGCGTGGGACCGCGAGGGCCATCTCGCCACGCTCGACGGCCACTACGCGGGCCCGGGCCTGGCGTGGCGCGAACTCGTCCACACAGCCGGCACGCCGGACCTCGCGGCCCCCGGCCTCCACGACCCGCACACCCGCCTGCTGTTGCTCCTGCCCGCCCTCGGCGACGCCGACCTCCCGCCCGAGGCTGCCGAGGTCGTCCGCGAGGCCCTCGTCGGGGCCGGCATCCCGGAGCCCGAGGCACCACGGCTCAGCGAGGCCCTCCTCACGGACCACCCCTTCTGGGACCCGCCCAGCTGGGGCCCGTCCGCCACCACGTCCCCGCTCTCCGGAGCCGCACCGACGGACGACTCTTTCGACGGCATCCTCGTCTGCGACGAACCCCACAGCCCCCGCAACGGCCTCCGCCTGGCCCAGGGCATCACCCCCGAGCAGACCCGCTCCCTGGCCGAGGCCCTGGGCACCTACCCCTCGGTGCGGTGTTCGCGGTCGTAGGTGTCGGTGAGTTCGCGGGAGCGCTTGACGTCGTCGGACATGGCTTCGAGGAGGTCGTCGAGGGTGTCGAACTTCTGCATGCCGCGGACGTAGGCGAGGAAGTCCACCGTCACGTGGAGGCCGTACAGGTCCAGGCCGACGCGGTCGATGGCGTACGCCTCGACGGTGCGTTCCGTGCCGTCGAACTGGGGGTTGGTGCCGACGGAGATGGCGGCGGGCATGCGCTCGCCGTTCGCGGTGAGCCAGCCGGCGTAGACGCCGTCGGCGGGGATCGCGGTGTGCGGCAGGGTCTCGACGTTGGCCGTGGGGAAGCCGAGCTCGCGGCCGCGCTGCGCGCCGCGGACGACGACGCCCTCGACGCGGTGCGGGCGGCCCAGGATCTCGGCGGCACCGCGCATGTCGCCCTCGGCGACCAGGCGGCGGGTGAGGGTGGACGAGAACGGCGCGCCGCCGCCCGCGTCGCCGCTGACGTACAGGTCGACGACCTCGACCTCGTAGTCGTACGTGCGGCCCAGCTCGGTCAGGTACTCGACCGTGCCCGCGGCCTTGTGTCCGAAGCGGAAGTTCGGGCCCTCGATGACGGCCTTCGCGTGCAGCTTGTCGACGAGGACCTTCACGATGAAGTCCGCCGGGGACAGCTTCGAGAAGTCCGCCGTGAAGGGCAGGATCAGGCAGGCGTCGACGCCCAGCTCGGCCATCAGCTCCGCGCGGCGGTGGTGCGGGGCCAGCAGCGGCGGGTGACTGCCGGGGCGGACGACCTCGCTGGGGTGCGGGTCGAAGGTGACGACGACGGACGGCACACCGAGCTCGCGCGCCTTCTCCACCGCCCGCCCGATGATCAGCTGGTGTCCGCGGTGCACACCGTCGTAGGAGCCGATGGTGACGACGCTGCGTCCCCAGTCCTGGGGAATGTCCTCCAAGCCACGCCAGCGCTGCACTGTGACCGCTCCTCGTCCGCCTGTTCGCCCATTACGCCGATTACGCAGGTCTAAGGGTGCCATGTCCGCGGCCGTCGGTCGGCATCGGCATGGAACTGCCCAGCGTCTCGACGGTGCGCCGGGCGCTGGGGCCCACCACGGCGGCCCATTCGCGCGGCGCGTCCGCGAGCCAGGCGGCCACCAGTCCGGCGAAGCCGGGGGCCTCGCGGGCGAGCCCGACGAGCCGCTGGTCGAACCGGGTGGCGCCCTCCGGGGTGCGGACGAGCAGCAGCCCGACGCGGTGCACCAGCGCCCGCGTGCGGGGCTCGCTGCGCTGCTCCGCCGCGTGGGCGGCTGCGGCCAGGAGCGCGTCGAGCACGCCGGGTTCGGGCGCGCCGTCCAGACGGTCGAGGAGTACGTCGAGCAGTTCGCCGCGCAGGTGCCGGGAGGCCCCGGTGCCGGGCGCCGCGAGCGGGCCGGCGAGGGCGAGCCGCACCGGCTCGGCGCCGTCCCGGACGAGCCGTTCCACCAGCGGGTGGAGCACCGCGCGACCCACGGGCCCGTCCTCGAAGCGCCGGTCGACGAACGCGGCGACGTGTGCGGCGCCCTCGGGGCGCTGCCGGGCGTAGTCCAGGACGAGTTCGGCGATCCGGCGGGCGAGCCCGGGCGCGGACACCTCCGCGAGCGCGGCCAGCACGGGCCCGTCGTCGGCGGAGGCCCCGAGCAGCCGCTCGCGCAGCGCGTCCAGCACCGGCTCGGGCTCGGCGGCGAGGCCGTCGAGCAGCGCGGCGAGCCCCACGGCGCCCTCCGCGAGGGCCTGCGGCAGGTACCGGGCGCGGGTCACCGGGTCCAGGACGAGGATGCCGAGCGCGGCCGCGTGCAGGCCCTGGTCGCCGGGCCGGGCGAGCAGCGCGAGGGCGGCGTACCGCAGCAGCGCCCGGTCGTCCGGGGCGAGGTCCCGGCGGGCGACGAGCCGCCCGTACGTCGCCGCGGCGGACCGCCGCTGGGCGCGGCCGTCGTCGTGCGCCCACCGGTCCACGGCCCGGCACAGCGCGGCGGGCTCGTCCTCGACGAGGCCGGCGAGCAGTTCGTCGGCGCGCGGGTGGGCGGTCGCGACCAGCGCCTCGCAGAGGTCGTCGACGGCATCGCCGCGGTGCGCGTACAGCAGCGCCTGCGCGGCTGCGGCGACGCCGGTCCGCTCGTCCCCGAACCACCGGCACAGCAGCGGCTGCACCCCCCGTGGGTCGGCGACCAGCCGCTCGGCGGCGGCGTCGAGGTACCGCGCCGTCGGCGGCCCGTCCGGCCGGTCGGCGGGGACGAGGCGGCGCAGAAGGTCGAGGCGGTCGTCCTCCGGGATGCGCAGAGCGGTCCAGAAGGCGGGCCCGAAGGGCCCCGGGGCGAGCGCCGCGGTGCCGACGGCGTCCGCCAGACGGCGCAGGACCGGCAGGTACGGGCGCACGGCCGGGACCCGCAGCAGCACCTCGCGGAGCAGGCGGCGCGCCCACCAACGAGCGTCCTCCCGCCGCGCCGCCGGATCCCACGGGTCGCCGGACGCGACCGGGCCCGCCGCGGCCCCCGCCGGATCCCACTGGTGGCCGGACGCGGCCGCCCCGGCCCCTGCCGGATCCCACAGGCCGTCGGACGCTGCCGATTCCGTCCCAGCCCCAGCCGGACCCCACGAGTCTTCGGACGCGACCGACTCCGCCCCGGCCACCGCCGGACGCCACGCGTCGCCGGACCCGGCCAATCCCGCCCCAGCCCCCGCCGGACCCCCCGGGCCTTCGGGCGCTGCCCGGTCCGCCCCGGTCTCACCGAGGCGCTCGGCGGCGTCCACCAGCGCGCCCAGCCGCCCGGCGAGCGCCGTCGGGCCCTGCGTTCGGTCGAGGAGCAGGAGCGCCTCCAGGACGGGGGCGATGCGGTGCCGTGGTACGGGGTGGGAGCCCGCGGCACCCGGTTCCGCGTCGCCGTCGGCGTACCGGTGCACCAGGGCGTGCAGGGCCGCGTCGACCTCCAGGTGGGCCCCCTGGAGCCAGTCGGCGAGCTCCTCGTGGGCGAAGCGGTAGCCGGGGCCCGCGGGGACCAGGAGGCCCTCGGTGAGGACGGCGGAGGCCCAGCCGGTGCGCCAGGGGAACAGGGCCTCGAAGGCGGCCCGGTCCAGTTCGCCCTGGCCGGGACCCAGGCAGCGGCGGGCCGCCTCATGGACCTGGCCGGCGACCCGCGCCGCCAGGCGCCGTACCTCGGGGCCGGCCGGCACCGGACGCCGGCCGGCCGCGATGCGCACGGTCACGCGCAGGCACATCAGGTCGAGGTGGGCGGTGAAGATCTCGTCCCGGCCGGGCCGCCCCTCCACGTCCGCCGGAAGCGCGGCCCGCACCTCGGCCAGCAGGCGCAGGGCCAGCGGGTGCGCGGCGGCCTCGGGGGCGACCGCCGAGTCCGCCAGCCCGTGGCGCTCCCGGGCCAGCCGGGCGTCGGGCCCCGGCAGGGGCCCCAGGCGCACGGTGCGCGTCTCGCCGCCGTAGCGGTGCGCGGTCTGCTCCCAGTGCTCCGGGCGGCAGCCGACGGCGAGCCTGACGGCGTGCCGGCGCAGCCACTCCCCCGTGGCCCGGGTCCAGCCGGGCAGCCGGTGCGCGAGCGCCGGCGGCATCTCCTCGGGGGCGTCCAGCACGACGAGCAGGGGCCGGCCGCCCTCGTGGGCCAGCCGGGCCGCGTCCTGCGGGCCGGTGGCCGCCGGGTCGCCGGCCGCCCCGGAGGCGGCGACGATCCGCCCGGCCCGCTCCAGCGCGCGGGCGACCGCGTCGGCCAGACAGGTGTCGTCGGCCCGCAGGTCCGCCCCGCGCAGCCACACCGTGGGCGCGGGCTCGTCGCCGCGGGCCCGGCGGGCGCACAGGGCGGCGAGTTCCGTCGTACGGCCGGTGCCGGGCGCGCCGACGAGCGCCAGCACCAAGGCGTCGCTCTTCGGGAACGCCGCGGTCTCCCGCGCGCAGTCGGCCCGCTCGACGGGCTCGGGCCCCTCCCCCGGGCAGGCCGGCGGCGCGCCGGTCGCGGTGAGCTCCAGGACGCCCGCGAGGTTGAGGTCGGCCCCGTAGCAGGGGACGGTCGCGGCGTTGCGCCGCAGCAGGGCGCCGAGCGGCCCGGTCGCGGACCGGGGCAGCGGCAGCGCGTGCCCGCCGGCCCGCCGCCGCCCGTGCAGCGCGGTGCCGAGGACGGCGAGCACCGCGCCGGTGGCAACGTCGAGCACCGGCCCGCCGGCCGCTTCGCCGCTGCGTCGCAGCGCCTCGCGGCCGTCGGTGCCGATGGCGAGTTCGAGGACGCCGTCGACGGTGTGGCTCTGTTCGGTGGCCGTGTACGTGACGGGGCCGGTGCCCAGGACCCGCGCCTCGCGCCAGCCGCCCGCCGGGAGCCGTACGTACGTGCCCGGTTCGATAGACGCGGTGTCGCGGGCCGCGACCGGCAGCGGGCGGACGCCGAGGCCCTCGCTGCGGATCAGGGCGAGCCCGGCCTCGGGCAGGGCGGTGACGTCGGCGGCGCGGGCGACCCAGCTGCGGCCGCCGGGCGCGTCGAGGACGACGCGGGCGAGGCCGTCGACGGTCTCGTGGCCGGTGACGACGGTGCCGCGGTCGTCCGCGACGAAGCCGCTCCCCCGCGCCCGCCCCGCGGGATCGCAGATCCGCACCAGCGTCGCCCGGTCCCCGCGTCCCATGGGTCGACGGTAGTTCGGCGGTGATCACCGACCAAGCCGAGCGGGCGAACGCGCCCCCGCGCGCTCCCCGTCTCGCTCCGAGCGCCCGCCCGTTGGGGTGAACCCGGGGCGCGCGGCGGACAGACACTCGGCGGAGGGGGGTCGTGGGGCGGTCGCGCGGACGCGCGCGCCCGCCCCACGGCAGTACTCCGCGGACGAGCCGTCTCAGCCGAAGACGGCCAGGCTCTTCGCCCGCCCCTTCTGGTTCTCCACCAGCGCGAGCAGCCGGTTCCCCGGCCCGAAGACCGCCACCGGGCCCGGTCCGGTCTCCGGCATGTCCAGGCGGACGCCGTTCAGCAGCAGCCGGGCACGCCTCTCGTCCACCTCCCAGCGGACGAACGCCGCCGCGGCCGCCTCGGCGACCGGCATGACCGTCAGCTCCTGCTGGAGCTGGTCCAGCGTGCGGGCCGCGTCCAGCTTGTACGGGCCGACGCGGGTGCGCCGCAGCGCGGTGAGGTGGCCGCCCACGCCGAGCCCGGCGCCCAGGTCGCGGGCGAGGGCGCGGATGTACGTGCCGGAGGAGCAGACGACGGAGACGACCAGGTCGACGACGGGCGTGCCGTCCTCGGCGACGGCCTCGCGGACGTCGTACACCTGGAACGACGAGACGGTGACCGGCCGGGCCGGGATCTCGAAGTCCTCGCCGCCGCGCACCCGCGCGTACGACCGCTTGCCGTCGATCTTGATGGCGGAGACCTTCGACGGGACCTGCATGATGGCACCGGTGAGCTCGGCCACGCCCGCGTCGATCTGCTCGCGGGTGACCTTCGACGCGTCGACCGACGCCGTGATCTCGCCCTCGGCGTCGTCGGTGATCGTGGTCTGTCCGAGCCTGATGGTGCCCAGGTACTCCTTCTCGGTCAGCGCGAGGTGACCGAGGAGCTTGGTGGCCCGCTCGACGCCGAGGACGAGCACGCCGGTCGCCATCGGGTCGAGGGTGCCGGCGTGGCCGACGCGGCGGGTCCGGGCGATCCCGCGCATCTTCGCCACGACGTCGTGCGAAGTGAAGCCCGACGGCTTGTCGACGATGACAAGCCCGTCGGGCGTCCTGTCGTGCTGCTGGCTCATTCGGCGGCTTCGTCCTCGCCCGGCTTCTTGTACGGGTCGGGCTCGCCGGCGTACGTGGCGCCGGAGGACGCCTCGCGCACCTTCTCGTCGGAGGCGCGCGCCTTGTCGAGGAGGTCCTCGATGGTGCGGGCGTTCTCCGGGAGGGCGTCCGCGACGAAGGTCAGCGTCGGGGTGAACTTGGTGCCGGCGGCCCGGCCGACGGCCGAGCGCAGGATGCCCTTGGCGCTCTCCAGGCCGGCCGCGGCGCTCGCCCGCTCCTCGTCGTCGCCGTAGACCGTGTAGAAGACCGTGGCCTCCCGCAGGTCGCCGGTGACGCGGGTGTCCGTGATCGTCACGTGCGTTCCCAGGCGCGGGTCCTTGATGCCGCGCTGCAGCTTCTCGGCGACCACCTCCCGGATGAGGTCCGCCAGCTTTTTCGCCCGCGCGTTGTCGGCCACTGGTCCTTCTCCTTCTTTGCCTTGCTCATTCAGTCTTCATCAGTGTGGAGCCGCCGTCGCACCGACAGCAGTTCCACCTCGGGCCGGGCGGCGACCAGCCGCTCGCACCGGTCCAGTACGTCCGACACGAACCTCGCGTCGCCGGACACCAGCGCCACTCCCAGCTGGGTCCTGCGGTGGATGTTCTGGTCGCCCACCTCGGCCGCGCTCACGGAGAACTTCCGCTGGAGCTCGGCGACGATGGGCCGGACGAGGGAGCGCTTCTCCTTCAGCGAGCGCACGTCGCCGAGGAGCAGATCGAAGGACAGAGTCCCCACATACATGAATGTCCGGATGTCCCGCCGGTTCGGGGTCAGTGGCCCCGCCGACCACTTGGCGGGGACACCAGAACCGTACACGCAACGGCCGGGGCCGATCGACGGAATTCCTTCCGCCGACCGGCCCCTTCCGGTACCACCGATCAGGCGCGCGGCTTCTCGCGCATCTCGTAGGTGGCGATGACATCGTCGACCTTGATGTCGTTGTAGTTGCCGAGGTTGATACCGCCCTCGAAGCCCTCGCGGAGCTCGGTGACGTCGTCCTTGAAGCGACGCAGACCCGAGATGGTGAGGTTCTCCGCCACGACCTTGCCGTCGCGGATGAGGCGCGCCTTGCTGTTGCGCTTGACCTCGCCCGAGCGGACCAGGACACCGGCGATGTTGCCCAGCTTGGACGAGCGGAAGACCTCGCGGATCTCCGCCGTACCGAGCTCGACCTCTTCGAACTCCGGCTTCAGCATGCCCTTCAGGGCCGCCTCGATCTCCTCGATCGCCTGGTAGATGACCGAGTAGTAGCGGACCTCGACGCCCTCGCGCTCGGCCATCTGCGAGGCACGGCCGGCCGCGCGGACGTTGAAGCCGATGACGATCGCGTCGGAGCCCATCGCCAGGTTGATGTCCGACTCCGTGACCTCACCGACGCCGCGGTGCAGGACCCGGATGTCGACCTCCTCGCCGACGTCGAGCTGGAGCAGCGAGGACTCCAGGGCTTCGACGGAACCGGAGGCGTCACCCTTGATGATGAGGTTGAGCTGCTGGATCTCGCCGGCGGCGATGATCTTGTCGAGGTCCTCGATGGACACCCGGCGGGTGCGCTTGGCGAAGGCCGCGTTGCGCTCGCGCGCCGCGCGCTTCTCGGCGATCTGCCGGGCCGTGCGGTCCTCGTCGACGACCAGGAAGTTGTCGCCGGCGCCCGGGACGTTGGTGAGACCCAGGACGAGGACGGGAGTCGACGGGGTCGCCTCCTCGACGTTGTTGCCCTTGTCGTCGAGCATCGCCCGGACGCGGCCGTACGCGTCGCCGACCACCATCGTGTCGCCGATGCGCAGCGTTCCGCGCTGGACCAGGACCGTCGAGACCGCACCGCGACCGCGGTCGAGGTGGGACTCGATCGCGATGCCCTGCGCGTCCTGCTCCGGGTTGGCCCGCAGGTCGAGCGAGGCGTCGGCGGTGAGGATGACGGCCTCGAGCAGCTGCTCGATGTGCAGCCCCTGCTTGGCGGAGATGTCGACGAACATGGTGTCGCCGCCGTACTCCTCGGCCACCAGGCCGTACTCGGTCAGCTGACCGCGCACCTTGGTCGGGTCCGCGCCCTCGACGTCGATCTTGTTGACCGCGACCACGATCGGCACGTCGGCCGCCTTGGCGTGGTTCAGCGCCTCGACCGTCTGCGGCATGACACCGTCGTTGGCCGCCACCACGAGGATCGCGATGTCGGTCGACTTCGCACCACGGGCACGCATGGCGGTGAACGCCTCGTGACCCGGGGTGTCGATGAAGGTGATCTTGCGCTCTTCGTCGTTGACCTGGGTGGAGACCTGGTAGGCACCGATGTGCTGGGTGATGCCGCCGGCCTCGCCCGCGACCACGTTGGTCTTGCGGATCGCGTCGAGGAGTCGGGTCTTGCCGTGGTCGACGTGACCCATGACGGTCACGACCGGCGGACGCGCGACGAGGAACTCCTCGCCGCCCTCGTCCTCGCCGAACTCGATGTCGAAGGACTCGAGCAGCTCACGGTCCTCCTCCTCCGGCGAGACGATCTGAACGGTGTAGTTCATCTCGTCGCCGAGGAGCTGCAGCGTCTCGTCGGAGACGGACTGCGTGGCCGTGACCATCTCGCCGAGGTTCATCATGACCGCGACGAGCGACGCCGGGTTGGCGTTGATCTTCTCCGCGAAGTCGGTGAGGGACGCACCGCGCGACAGGCGAATGGTCTCGCCGTTGCCGCGAGGCAGCATCACGCCGCCCACGGACGGGGCCTGCATGGCCTCGTACTCCTGGCGCCTCTGCCGCTTCGACTTGCGGCCCCTGCGGGCCGGACCGCCGGGACGGCCGAAGGCGCCCTGCGTGCCACCGCGGCCACCGGGGCCACCGGGACGGCCACCGAAGCCGGGACGACCGCCGAAGCCGCCGCCACCGCCGCCGGGACCACCCGGACGACCGCCGCCGCCACCGCCGCCGGGACGGCCGGCGAAGCCGCCGCCACCGCCGCCGGGACCGGCCGGACGGCCGGCGAAGCCGGGACGACCGCCGCCGCCCGGACCGCCCGGACGACCGCCGGCCGCGGGACCGCGGCCGCCGGGGCCGGGGCGCGGGCCGGCAGCGGGACGCTGCGGCATCATGCCGGGGTTCGGACGGTTGCCGCCGGGGGCGCCGCCGGGACGCGGGGCCTGCGGACGCGGCATGCTGCCCGGGGTCGGGCGCGGAGCGCCGCCCTGCGGGCGGGGAGCACCGCCGGGACCGCCCTGCGGACGCGGAGCGCCCGGAACGGCGCCGGGGCCGCCGGGACGCGGAGCGCCGCCGCCGGGACGGGGTGCCTGCGGGCGCGCCATGCCGGTGGAGCCGCCGGAGGTGAAGGGGTTGTTGCCCGGACGCGGGCCGGCCGGACGGCCACCCGGACGCGGGGCCTGCTGGCCGCCGGGACGCGGGGCCTGACCCGGACGCGGGGCCTGCTGGCCCGGCCGGGAGGCCGGACGCGGACCGGGAGCCGCACCGGGGCGCGGACCGGCGGCCGGGGCCGACGGAGGCGCGGTGAACTCGGGGGCGGCCGGAGCCGGGGCGGCGGGCGCCGGCTTGGGCGCTGCCGCGGGCTTCGGGCCCGGGGTGGGACGCGGGCCGGGAGCCGGCGCCGCGGAGGGCTTCTCCGCCGCCGCGGGCTTGGGCGCCGGGGTGGGCGCGCCAGGCTTCGGGGCAGCAGTACGTGCCGCCGCCGGCGCCGGGGACGGCGCGGGGGCGGGCTTGGGGGACGGCGCGGCCTTGCGGGGCGCGCCGGGCTTTGCTGCGGTCTTGCCGGCGGAGCCGGGACCCTGCAGCGCGTCAGTCAACTTGCGCACAACCGGCGCCTCGATGGTCGAAGACGCCGAACGGACGAATTCACCGAGTTCCTGGAGCTTGGCCATGACGACCTTGCTCTCCACACCGAACTCCTTGGCGAGTTCGTATACCCGGACCTTAGCCACTTCGCTCCTTTTAGGTCCGGTTACCGCCGGACCGTCGCTACTTCATGGGCGTACTCATCGCGTACTCATCGAGTGCTCATCGCAATCTCGACCTACTTCCAACTCGCGAGGTACCTGACCGCACGGGGTTCCGTGCCGTACTTCTTTACTGGTCGAACAGCTCTGCCAGTGCCGCCGTGTCCAGCGGCCCCGGGACCTTGAAGGCCCGCGGGAACGCCCGGCGGCGGACCGCCAGGCCGAGACAGACCGAGGCGGGATGCAGATACGCACCCCGGCCGGGCAGCGTACCGCGATGATCGGGGACGCAGACGCCCTCGACCGCCACGATGCGCAGCAGATCGGTCTTGGCCGCTCGCTCCCGGCAGCCCACACAGGTTCGTTCAGGGCACGCCCGGGCACGCGTCCGGCCAGACACAATCAAGTCTACCTCCCCGTACCGACCTCACCCGTTTGGGGCAAAAATCGAACGGTCGTTTGTCGTGATCTCGCCGTAGCACAACGTCACCACGGCGCGACCTGTTCCCGCAGTCCGCCCTCCTACTCGGCGGGCTGCTGCTCCGTGTCGGGACGGATGTCGATCCGCCAGCCGGTCAGGCGGGCGGCGAGGCGGGCGTTCTGGCCCTCCTTGCCGATCGCCAGCGACAGCTGGTAGTCGGGCACGGTCACCCGGGCGGACCGGGCGCCGAGGTCGACGATCTCCACCTTCGAGACCCGGGCCGGGGACAGTGCGTTGGCCACCATCTCCGCCGGGTCGTCCGACCAGTCGACGATATCGATCTTCTCGCCGAGCAGCTCGGCCATCACGTTGCGGACCCGGCTGCCCATGGGGCCGATGCAGGCGCCCTTGGCGTTCAGACCCGGACGGGTGGCGCGGACCGCGATCTTGGTGCGGTGGCCGGCCTCGCGGGCGATGGCCGCGATCTCGACGGAACCGTCCGCGATCTCGGGCACCTCCAGCGCGAAGAGCTTCTTCACCAGGTTGGGGTGCGTACGCGAAAGGGTGACGGACGGACCGCGCACGCCCTTCGCCACGCGGACCACGTACGTGCGCAGCCGCAGGCCGTGCTTGTAGTCCTCGCCCGGCACCTGCTCCTGCACCGGAAGAATGGCTTCCAGCTTGTCGTCCAGCTTGACCAGGACGTTCTTCGGGTCCTTGCCCTGCTGCACCTGGCCGGCCACGATGTCGCCCTCGCGGCGGGCGTACTCGCCGAAGGTGACGTCGTTCTCGGCGTCCCGCAGCCGCTGCTGGATGACCTGCCGGGCGGTGCTGGCGGCGATCCGGCCGAAGTCCGACGGGGTGTCGTCGAACTCCTTGGGCTCCTGCCCCTCCTCCAGCTCGGCGGGGTCTTCCTCCGCCCACACCGTCACGTGACCGGACTGCCGGTTCAGCTCGACCCGGGCGTGACGGCGGGCGGAGGGGGTGCGGTGGTAGGCGATGAGGAGGGCCGACTCGATCGCCTCGACCAGCATCTCGAAGGAGATCTCCTTCTCCTGTGCCAAGCCCTTCAGGAGCTTCACGTCGATGTCCACGGCTACGCCTCCTCTTCCTTCTTGTCCTTGCGGTTGAACTCGATCTCCACGCGCGCCTTGGCGATGTCGGCGAACTCGACCCGGCGGGCGGTGGGCTTGCGCCCCTTCACGCCCGGCACCTCCATGTCCATGCCGTCCTCGTCCACGGTGAGGATCCGTGCGACCAGCTCCTCGCCCTCGTGCAGCTGCAGCTTGACCAGGCGGCCGGTGGCGCGCACGTAGTGGCGGTGCTGGGTGAGCGGGCGGTCGGCGCCCGGCGAGGTGACCTCGAGGTTGTACTCGCCCTCGCCCATCGCGTCCGTCTCGTCGAGCTTCGCGGAGACGGCGCGGCTCAGATCGGCGCAGGCGTCCAGATCCACGCCCTCGTCGGAATCGACGATGATCCTCAGCATTCCGCGGCGGCCCGCCCGGGACAGTTCGATGTCCTCGAGTTCGAGGTCATGCGCGTGAACGAGCGGCTCCACGAGCTCGCGCAGCCTGTCGCTCTGGGGGGTGCTCATCCGGGTGACTCCTCGGCCGCGTGTGCTGTTGTGGGATCGTCGCGTGTCAGACCAAAGGGTATCCGGTCCGGAGGGGTGTTGCCGTCCACCGGCGCGGTGGCCGCGGGTACGCTCGCCTGCGGTGATCTTCGATCGAGGGAGAGACGCGTGGGGCGCACGGTGACGATCGGCAGGCGCGCGCTCCTGGCGGCGGGCGCGGCCACCCTCGCGGCCTGCTCGGCCCCGGCGGAGGAGGGCGCGCCGAAGCGCCTGTCGGCCGCGGAGCGGGCGGCGCGGGCCGAACTGGCGCTGCGCCGGCGCGCGGTCGCGGCGAGCACGGCGCTGCGGGAACGTTACGACGCCACCCTGACGGCCCATCCGGCGCTGACGGACCGGCTGACGCCGCTGCGGGCCTCGGCGGCGGCGCACGTGAAGGCGCTGGCGGAGGGACTGCCGGCGGACCCGCCCGGGAAGACGGAGAAAGCCGCGGCCGGTTCGGCCGGGCAGGTGACCGCGCCGCCCGCCGCGGCCGTGACCGCCGATCCGGCCGCGGCCGTGCGGGAGCTCGCGGGCCTGGCGCGGCGGACCGCCGACGCGCACGGGGCCGCGCTGCTCGACGCGCCGCCCGAGTACGCCCGGCTGCTCGCCTCCGTGGCGGCGGCGGCCGCCGCGCACGCCGCCCTGCTGACCGCCCCCGAACCGGTGAGGAGCACCCGATGAGCGCCCTCGACGCCGCCCGCGCCGCGCTCAGCGCGGAGCACGCCGCCGTGTACGGCTACGGGGTCGTCGGCGGCCAGATCGGCGACGCCCGCCGGGCCGAGGCCCGGGCCGCGTACGACGCGCATCGCGCCCGCCGCGAGAGCCTGGGGCGGACCGTGCGGGACCTCGGCGGCGAGCCGCCGGCGGCCGCCGCCGCGTACGCGCTGCCCTTCGCGGTGCCGGACGCGGCCGCGGCGGCGCGGCTGGCGGCGGAGCTGGAGGACCGGGTCGCCGGGGTGTACGCCGACCTGGTGCGCGCGGCGGACGGACCGCTGCGCGCGGAGGCGGCGAGCGCGCTGCGCGAGGCCGCGGTGCGCGCCGCCCGGTGGCGCGGCGCCGACGTAACCTTTCCTGGGCTCGCCGAGCGCGCGTGACCACGCACGATCAGTAAGGAAACAGTGCAGGCATGGGTTTCGAACCGCCGCAGCGGCTGACGCGGGCGCTCGGCGAGACGTACGGGGACGCGGCGGCGGCCGAGTGGCTGGGCGCGCTCCCGGCGCTGGCCGAGGAGGCGCTGGGGCGGGCCTCGCTGACGGCCGAACGGGTGGTCGCGCCCGGCGGGCGCAGCAGCCTGGTGGTCCTCGTGCGCCGGCCCGACGGCACGCCCGCGGCGCTCAAGCTGGCGCCCGTGTTCACCCGTCCGGACCTGGAGCGCGCGGCGCTCGCGCACTGGAACGGCTGGGGCGCGGTGGAGGCGGTGGAGTCCGAGGACGGCACGTCGCTGCTGCTCGAACGGCTGCACCCGGAGGTGTCGCTGCGGTCGCTGCCGGACGCGAAGGCGCTGCTTGAGGCGGCCGGGGTGGTGCGCAAGCTGTGGGTGGAGCCGCCCGCCGGCCATGGTTTCGAGTCGGTTGCGGAGCGTACGGAGCGGCAGGCGGCCGCGCTGGAGCCCCACCGGGCGGACGCGGCGGCCGGGGCCCTGGCCTCGGCGGCGCTTCAGGCGCGGGACGAGCTGCTGGCCGGGGAGTCGGAGTCGGTGCTGCTGCACGGCTGCTTCCGGGAGGGCAAGGTGCTGGCCGGGGATCGCGCGCCGTGGCTGGCCGTCGGGCCGGAGCCGCTGGTGGGCGAGCGGGCGTACGACTTGGCGCGGCTGGTCAGGGACCGGGTGGAGGACCTGGTCGCGGCGAGCGCGGGCGCGTCGGCGGCGCGGCGGCGGCTGAACCGGCTCGCGGACTCGGTGGACGTGGACCGGGAGCGGCTGCGCGGCTGGACGCTGTTCCGCGCGGTGGAGTCGGCGGCGCGGTCGCTGGCGGCCGGGCGGCGGCAGGAGGCGGAAGTGCTGCTGGAGTTCGCGGGCTGGCTGTAGTTCGGGGGCGGCTGTAGTTCTGCGGCCGGCTGTAGTTCGGCGACCGGCGGGAGGGGAATACCCCTTCTGTAGCTTTTGTGGCGTTTTCGGCCTCTGGGGGTCGTCATGGTCGAGGAACTGCTGGCCGCAGCGGCGGGGCTCGGTGTAGCCGTCGCGGTGTACGGCGCGGCCGCGGCACGCGTGGTCAAGCAGTACGAGCGGGGCGTGGTGTTCCGTTTCGGCCGGCTGCGGGACCAGGTGCGGCAGCCGGGGTTCACGATGATCGTTCCGCTGGTGGACCGGCTGCACAAGGTGAACATGCAGATCGTGACGATGCCGGTGCCCGCGCAGGAGGGCATCACCCGGGACAACGTGACCGTGCGGGTGGACGCCGTCGTGTACTTCAAGGTGGTGGACGCGGCCGAGGCGCTGGTGCGGGTGGAGGACTACAAGTTCGCCGTCTCGCAGATGGCCCAGACCTCCCTGCGGTCGATCATCGGCAAGAGCGAGCTGGACGATCTGCTCTCCAACCGGGAGAAGCTCAACGAGGGCCTGGAGCTGATGCTCGACTCGCCGGCGATCGGCTGGGGCGTGCAGATCGACCGGGTCGAGATCAAGGACGTGTCGCTGCCGGAGACGATGAAGCGCTCGATGGCCCGGCAGGCGGAGGCGGACCGGGAGCGGCGGGCGCGGGTGATCAACGCGGACGCGGAGCTGCAGGCGTCGAAGAAGCTGGCGGAGGCGGCGCACCAGATGGCGGACGCGCCGTCGGCGCTGCAGCTGCGGCTGCTGCAGACGGTGATGGCGGTGGCGGCGGAGAAGAACTCGACGCTGGTGCTGCCGATCCCGGTGGAGCTCCTGCGCTTCCTGGAGCGCGGCACGCCGGGGGCGGCGGCCGCCGGGGAGGAACAGGAGCCCGCGCCCGAGGTGGTGCCGCCGAGCCCGGCGTACCTGCGCGGGGCGGCGGACGCGGCCGAGGGCTTCGACGCGATCGAGGACCTGACCGGCGCGCCGGTCGAACCCTCCCCCAAGGAGGAGGACGCGTAGCGCCCGCCGAAGCCGGCGACCCCACCGCTGTGGGCCGGTCCCGTGGGTGCGCCCCGCCCCCGCTGTGGGCAGTCGTTCCGCTGGGGTGGAACGGGTGGGCACAGCGGGGCGGCGCCTTTGCGCGCGCCTGCGCCCGTTGCCGTAACCCGCACCACCTGTACACCGCGCGGGGGTGCGGGTCCACGCGCGGAAGCGGAACGCGCCCGCAAGGGCGCCGTCCCGTGTGCCCACCCGCCCCGCCCTGAGGGACGACTGCCCACACGGCGGCGGCTGGGCCCGGGGGTGCGCCCCCGGGCCCGGAGCCTCCAGGGGCCGTCAGGCGGTGAGGCGGGCGAGGGCGTCTTCGACCGTGAGTTCCTCGCGGTCGCCCGTGCGGCGGTCCTTCAGTTCCACGACGCCCTCCGCCGCGCGGCGGCCGGCGACGAGGATCTTCGGGACGCCGATCAGCTCCGCGTCGGTGAACTTCACGCCCGGGGAGACGCCCGCACGGTCGTCGACGAGGACGCGCAGGCCCGCCGTGGAGAGCTTCTCCGAGACCTCGAGCGCCAGCTCGGTCTGGAGCGCCTTGCCCGCGGCGACGACGTGGACGTCCGCCGGAGCGACCTCCGCCGGCCAGCACAGGCCCTTGTCGTCGGCGGACTGCTCCGCCAGCGCGGCCACGGCGCGCGAGACGCCGATGCCGTACGAGCCCATGGTCACGCGGACCGGCTTGCCGTTCTGGCCCAGCACGTCGAGCTTCAGCGCGTCCGCATACTTGCGGCCCAGCTGGAAGATGTGGCCGATCTCGATCGCGCGGTCCAGCTTCAGACCGGTGCCGCACTTCGGGCAGGGGTCGCCGTCCTGGACGACGACGACGTCCACGTACTCGTCGACCTCGAAGTCACGGCCCGCGACGACGTTCTTCGCGTGCATGCCCTCCTTGTTGGCGCCCGTGATCCAGGAGGTGCCGGGGGCGACCCGCGGGTCGGCGACGTACTTCACCTTGTCCAGGCCCTGCGGGCCGACGTAGCCGCGGACGAGGTCCGGACGGGCGGCGAAGTCGGTCTCGGTGACCATCTCGACCGTGGCCGGCGCGAAGTGCGCCTCGACCTTGCCGAGGTCGACCTCGCGGTCGCCGGGCACGCCCACGGCGACGATCTCGCCGTCGACCTTCACCAGGAGGTTCTTCAGGGTGGCGGAGGCCGGCACGCCGAGCGAGGCGGCCAGGGTCTCGATGGTCGGGGTGTCGGGGGTGGGGATGTCCTCGGCGGCGGCGACACCCGTGGCGTCCTGCGCCTTCAGCTCGTACGTGATCGCCTCGGTGTTCGCGGCGAAGTCGCAGTTCGGGCAGTCCGCGAAGGTGTCCTCGCCGGCCTCGGCCGGGGCGAGGAACTCCTCGGACTTCGAGCCGCCCATCGCTCCGGCGGTGGCCGCGCAGATGCGGTAGTCGAGGCCGAGCCTCTGGAAGATCCGCTGGTAGGCGTCGCGGTGGAGGGCGTAGGAGTGGGCCAGGCCCTCGTCCTCCAGGTCGAAGGAGTACGAGTCCTTCATCAGGAACTCGCGGCCGCGCAGGATGCCGGCCCGGGGCCGCGCCTCGTCGCGGTACTTCGGCGCGATCTGGTACAGCACGACCGGCAGGTCCTTGTAGGAGGAGCACTGGTCCTTCACCAGCAGGGTGAAGATCTCCTCGTGCGTCGGGCCGAGCAGGTAGTCGCCGCCCTTGCGGTCCTTGAGCCGGAACAGCTCGGCGCCGTACTCGTCCCAGCGGCCGGTGGCGTCGTACGGCTCGCGGGGCAGCAGCGAGGGCAGCGAGACCTCCTGCGCGCCGATCGCGTCCATCTCCTCGCGGACGATGCGCTCGACGTTGGCGAGCACCTTCTTGCCGAGGGGCAGCCAGCTCCAGATTCCGGCGGCGGTGCGGCGGACGTAGCCGGCGCGGACGAGGAGCTTGTGGCTGAGGACCTCGGCGTCCGCCGGGTCGTCGCGCAGCGTCTTCGCCATCAACTGGGACATGCGCTGGACCGGTGCGTTGGCCATGGTTCTCGTACTCCTGCCGGATGTTTAGGTGATGGCTAGGAGGTTAGCCCCGGCGTGCCTCGACCCGGAAATCAGATACCCGTGCCGCCCGGCCGCCGCAGCGGCAGCGGGGCGCCCATCACCGCGTACGGCCGGGCCGCGGACGGGAAGCGGACCCGGCGGGCGAGGTCGGTGTAGCCGAGGCTGCGGTACAGGGCGCGGGCGGGGCTCTCGGTGTCGATGGCGGAGAGGATCGAACGGGGCTCGGCGGCGGTGTCGGTGATCGTGGTGATCAGTGCGCGGCCGAGGCCCCGGCCCTGGTACGCGGGGTGGACGTGGAGTTCGGTGATGACGAAGGAGTCGTCGAGCCAGCCGGCGTGGCCGCCGGCCCGCAGATACGGCTCGACGACGGTGGACCACCAGTGGGTGCGGTCGTTGGGCATGCCGTACACGAAGCCGACGAGCCGGCCCTCCGGGGTGAGCGCCCCGTACGCGCGGGCCCCCGGGTTGCGCAGGTGCCGCAGCACGATGCCGTGGCGCACGGCGATCTCGTCGTCGCTCAGCCCGAAGGCGAGGGCCTGCACCGCGAGCGCCTCGTCGACGCGCGCGGCGAGGTCGACCGGTCCGACCGTGATCTCGGCGTCATCCATGCGCGCACCCTACAAGCGGGTCAGAAGAGCACGCTCATGAACGCCCCGACCTCGCGGAAGCCGACCCGGCGGTAGGCGGCGCGGGCGGGGGCGTTGTAGTCGTTGACGTACAGGCTGACGACGGGGGCGACGTCGGCGAGGGCGTAGCGCAGCACGGCGGCCATGCCGGTCTCGGACAGGCCGCGGCCGCGGTGGTCGGGGTGGACCCAGACGCCCTGGATCTGGCAGGCATGCCGGGTCGCGGCACCGATCTCGGCCTTGAAGACGACGGTGCCGTCCTCGAAGCGGGCGAAGGACCGTCCGGAGCCGACGAGTTCGGCGACGCGGGCCTGGTAGAGCAGTCCGCCGTCGCCGGCCATCGGCGAGATGCCGACCTCCTCGGTGAACATGGCCACGCAGGCGGGCATGATCGCGTCCATCTCGTCCTTCCGGACGCGGCGCACGAGGGGGTCGGGGGCGATGTCCGCGGAGGGTTCCTCGGTGACCATGAGCGGCTGGTGGGCGCGGACGTCGCGGGCGGGGCCCCAGCCGGGCTCCAGGAGCCGCCAGAGCCGGGCGGTGGGTTCGGCGGGGCCGACGATGGAGGAGCAGCGGCGGCCGATGCGGCGGGCGCGGTCCGCGAAGGCGCGCACGGCCTCGGGGGTGGCGCAGATGGGGACGAGGTTGGCGCCGGAGTAGCACATCGAGCGCAGCCGGCCGTCCTCGTACCAGCCCCACATCTCACCGCCGAGGCGCCACGGGTCGAGCCCGGCGGCCTGGACGCGGGCGGTGACGAAGGCGTTCTCGACGGGCTCGCTCTCCAGGAGGGCGAGGGCGGCGCCGAGGTCGCCCGGGTCGAGCACCCGGAGGTTGGTCTGCGTCAACACGAGGGCCGCTCCAGCACTCCTTCGCGGCAACGACAGGATGTCGGCCTGCTGATCTGTGGAACTCTACCCGCCCTGCCGCGGCGGCACCGCTCCTGCGCGGAAGGGCCCGCCACGACTGTGGCGGGCCCGGTTCCCCGGCGGGTGGCGCCGGCTCAGCCGACGGTGAGGACCTCGGGCTCGCCGGAGGCTACGCCGTCCTTCTCCATCTGCTCGGCGATCTTCATCGCCTCCTCGATCAGGGTCTCGACGATCTTCGACTCGGGGACGGTCTTGATGACCTCGCCCTTCACGAAGATCTGGCCCTTGCCGTTGCCGGAGGCGACGCCGAGGTCGGCCTCACGGGCCTCGCCGGGGCCGTTGACGACGCAGCCCATGACGGCGACGCGCAGCGGGACCTCCATGCCCTCCAGGCCGGCGGTGACCTCTTCGGCGAGCTTGTACACGTCGACCTGGGCGCGGCCGCAGGACGGGCAGGAGACGATCTCCAGGCGGCGCTGGCGCAGGTTCAGCGACTCGAGGATCTGGATGCCGACCTTGATCTCCTCGGCCGGCGGGGCGGAGAGGGAGACCCGGATGGTGTCGCCGATGCCCTCGGAGAGCAGCGCGCCGAAGGCGACCGCGGACTTGATGGTGCCCTGGAAGGCGGGGCCGGCCTCGGTGACGCCGAGGTGCAGCGGGTAGTCGCACTGGGCGGCGAGCTGGCGGTAGGCGTTGACCATCACGACCGGGTCGTTGTGCTTGACCGAGATCTTGATGTCGCGGAAGCCGTGCTCCTCGAAGAGGGAGGCCTCCCAGAGGGCGGACTCGACGAGCGCCTCGGGGGTGGCCTTGCCGTACTTCTTCAGCAGCCGGGCGTCCAGCGAGCCGGCGTTGACGCCGATGCGGATGGGGGTGCCGGCCTCGGAGGCCGCCTTGGCGATCTCCTTGACCTTGTCGTCGAACTGCTTGATGTTGCCCGGGTTGACGCGGACGGCGGCGCAGCCGGCGTCGATCGCGGCGAAGACGTACTTCGGCTGGAAGTGGATGTCGGCGATGACCGGGATCTGCGACTTCTTCGCGATGGTGGCGAGCGCGTCGGCGTCGTCCTGCGTGGGGCAGGCGACCCGGACGATCTGACAGCCGGAGGCGGTGAGCTCGGCGATCTGCTGGAGCGTCGCGCCGATGTCGGAGGTGCGCGTCGTGGTCATCGACTGCACGGAGACGGGCGCGTCGCCGCCGACGGCCACGGACCCGACCATGATCTGGCGGCTCTTGCGCCGCTCGGCGAGCTTGGTCGGTACGGACGGCATACCGAGAGAAATCGCGGTCATCAGCTGTGCAACCCCAAGTGTGGCCAGGTGTGGATCGAGTCCCGTACGGCTGCGGGCTCCGGCCTTCAGAGGTTACAGCCCCGGGGGCGGGCGGCCGGACACCACGGGTGTCCGGCCGCCCGTACGGACTCGCGTCCGGTCAGGTGATCCTGACCGGATTGACGATGTCGGCGACGAGGACGAGCAGCGTGAAGCAGACGAAGACGCCCGCCACCACGTACGCCACCGGCATCAGCTTCGCCACGTCGAACGGACCCGGGTCCGGCCGCTTGAAGAGGCGGGCGGTGTGCCGGCGGACCGATTCCCAGAGTGCTCCGGCGATGTGGCCGCCGTCCAGAGGGAGCAGCGGCAGCATGTTGAACAGGAACAGGGAGACGTTGAACATCACGACGATGTTCATGATCCAGACGAGGATCCGCTCCGGCGGGGCCTCGACGGTCATCAGCTCGCCGGTGAGCCGGGCCGCGCCGACCACGCCGACCGGGGAGTCCTGGGCGCGTTCCCCGTCGCCGAAGGCGGCGTCCCACAGGGCGGGGATCTTGCCGGGCAGGGCGACGACGGACTGGGCGCCGGCCTGGACGAGGTCGCCCATGCGCTCGGTGGTCTCGCCGAAGCCGAGGGCCTGGACCTCGCTCTTGGAGACGAAGCCGAGGTAGCCGGCGGGCTCGTAGACCAGCGGCTGGACGAGCTTCCCGTCCTCGTCCTTCTTCGGGACCTTGTTCTCGACGAGCGTCGGGTGCAGGTCGAGCCGCTGTCCGGCCCGCTCGACGGTGACGGTGGCGGGGCCGATGGTGGCGCGGATGCGCTCGGAGAGGGTGTTCCAGTCCTCGACGGGCTTGCCGTTGAAGGCGACGATCTTGTCGCCCTCCTTCAGGCCGGCCGCGTGCGCGGGAGAGACGGGGTCGCCCTTCCGGCAGCTGCCGGCGTCGGCGCGCTTCTGGCTCTGGTCGATGACGCACTTCTGGACGCCGGCGACCTTGGTGGTCTGGCCCTCGATGCCCAGGGTCATCATGCTGCCGAAGAACAGCACGACGGCCAGGACCAGGTTCATGAACGGGCCGGCGAACATGACGATCACGCGCTTCCACGGCTTGCGCGTGTAGAAGAGCCGGTGCTCGTCGCCGGGCTGGAGCTCCTCGAAGGAGGCCTCCCGGGCGTCCTCGATCATGCTGCGCCAGGGGGAGGTGGAGCGGGCCTCGACGCGGCCGTCCTTGCCGGGCGGGAACATGCCGATCATGCGGATGTAGCCGCCGGCCGGGACTGCCTTGATCCCGTACTCCGTCTCGCCGCGCTTCCTCGACCAGATGGTGGGGCCGAAGCCGACCATGTACTGCGGCACGCGGATGCCGAAGAGCTTCGCGGTCGAGAGGTGCCCGAGCTCGTGCCAGGCGATCGACACGAGCAGCCCCACGGCGAACAGCACGATGCCGAGGGTGTAGAGCAGCACTTCCGTCATGCGCGCGCCTCCAGGAGCGACTTCGCCGCCAGTTCGCGGGCCCGGGCCCGGGCCCAGGTCTCCGCTTCGAGGACGTCGGACACGGTGAGCGAGGTTCCCGTGGGGGTGCCGTGCTCCGCGACGACGGCCGTGACGGTGTCCATGATGCCGTTGAACGGCAGCCGGCAGTCCAGGAAGGCGTCCACGCACTCCTCGTTCGCGGCGTTGAACACCGCCGGGGCGGTGCCGCCCAGGGCGCCGACGTGCCGGGCGAGTCCGACGGAGGGGAAGGCCTCGTCGTCCAGCGGGAAGAACTCCCAGGTGGACGCCTTCGACCAGTCGAAGGCGGGGGCGGCGTCCGGCACCCGTTCGGGCCAGCCGATGCCGATGGCGATCGGGCCGCGCATGTCGGGCGGGGTGGCCTGGGCGAGGGTGGAGCCGTCGGTGAACTCGACCATGGAGTGCACGTACGACTGGGGGTGGACGACGACCTCGATGCGGTCGAAGGGGATGTCGTAGAGCAGGTGCGCCTCGATGACCTCCAGGCCCTTGTTGACCAGGGTGGCGCTGTTGACCGTGATGACCGGGCCCATGGCCCAGGTCGGGTGGGCGAGCGCGTCCTCCCGGGTGACGTGCGCGAGCTCGGCGCGGGTGCGGCCGCGGAACGGGCCGCCGGAGGCGGTGACGACCAGTTTGCGGACGTCGGCGCGGGTGCCGGCGGCGAGTGCCTGGAACAGCGCGGCGTGCTCGGAGTCGACGGGGATGATCTGGCCCGGCGCGGCCAGGGCCTTGACCAGGGGGCCGCCGACGATCAACGACTCCTTGTTGGCCAGGGCGAGGGTGCGGCCCGCCTTCAGGGCGGCGAGGGTCGGGGCGAGGCCGATGGAGCCGGTGATGCCGTTGAGGACGGTGTGGCAGGCGGATGCGGCCACTTCGGTGGCGGCGTCCGGCCCGGCCAGGATCTCGGGCAGCGGCTCGGCGCCGTACCGCTCCTTCAGCGCCTCGGTCAGCTCCGGCACGGCCTCCTCGCGGGCGACGGCCACGGTGCGGACCTTCAGCCGGTGGGCCTGCTCGGCGAGGAGCGCGACCCGGCCGCCGGACGCCGCCAGCGCGGTGACGCGGAAGCGGTCGGGGTTGCGCAGGACGAGGTCGACGGCCTGGGTGCCGATGGACCCGGTGGCGCCGAGGACGACGATGTCCCGGCGGCCTTCGGCGGTGTCGAAGGCGGTGTGCGGGTCCGCGAGAGGAGAGGGGCGATCGCTCATGCCCCCCATTCTTGCCTCATTCACCGGCCGCCCCGACAGCGCGGTGGGCGGCTCAGGCCTTGGCGGCGCCCTGGAACTTCTGCCACTGGGCGTCGATCACCTCGGGCGGCACTCCCCCGATGTCCTTGGTGTCGGTGATCTCCCCGCGGAAGGACAGGGTGGTGGTGCCGGACCGGACGACCGTCAGGTACTCGTACAGCTTCAGCGAGCCCTTGACGTCGAGGATGGTGAACCGGAAGGCGACGGCCTCGTCGCCGAGCTTCGGCGCGGGCAGCGTCTCCACCTTCAGGTACCGCGCCTGAGCCACGGCCCGCTGCTCGGTGAAGCCGCCGGCGCACTGCTTGCCGGCGGTGTTCAGGCTCTTCATGACGGTGGCCGCGCCGTCCGAGCCGTAGGCGCGCAGGGTGACGGCGACGGTGGTGCCGGTCAGCTCGTCGGGGACGTCGGCCTTGCGGTGGACCTCGGCGGCCGGGTCCGGGTCCGCGACCTCCTTGGCGAGGCTGACCAGCGGCTGGCAGACGGCCCGGTCGGCGGTGTACGACTCGCCGAGCGGGGCGCCGAGGGTGTACTCGGAGGCGGTGTACCGGCCGACCTTCTGGCCGTCGGCGAGGGCGGCGGCCTTCAGCCGGTCGAGGGTGAGGGCGCCGGTGGTGTCGGGGGCGGCGGGGGGTGTGGCGCTCGCGGTGGCCCTCGGCTTGTCGCCACCGCCCTCGGAGGCGCCGCCGCAGCCGGTGAGCAGCGTGCCGCCGAGGAGGGCGGCGACGGCCGCGGCCGTCATCGGTCGTGTGTGTGTCCCCGTACGCGTCCCCATGTCCTGCCCCTGTCGGTGGTGTTCGTGACCCGCCCCGATTATCGGCGGCGGGCCGGGGCGGTCAGACGGCGGCCCTGCGGAACTCCTCGAAGGCCTGGTGGAATCCGGGGAACGTCTTGCGGACGCAGCCGGGGTCGTCGAAGGAGATCCCGGGGGTGCGCAGCGCGGTCACGGCGAAGGACATGACGATGCGGTGGTCGCCGTGGGTGGCGATCTCGACGGGTCCGGCGGGGGTGCCGGGGTGGATCTCGATCCAGTCGGGACCGGTGTGGACGGTGATGCCGAGCCGGCGCAGGTTCTCGGCGCAGGCGTCGAGGCGGTCGCACTCCTTGACCCGGGTGTTGGCGACGTCCTCGATGCGGACCGGGCCGTCGGCGAAGGGCGCGAGGGCGGCGAGGGTCGGCATGGTGTCGGAGATGTCCCGCATGTTGACCGTCAGACCGCGCAGGGCGCCGGTGGAGCGGACGGTGGTGCGGTCGTCCGCGAGGTCGACGTCGGCGCCCATGCGGCGCAGCACTTCGACGAAGCCGAGGTCGCCCTGGAGGGCGTCCTTGCCGAGGCCGGGGACGGTGACGGAGCCGCCGGGGAGGAGGGCGGCGGCCGCGAAGAAGTAGCTGGAGGTGGAGGCGTCGGGCTCGACTGCGTAGGTGGTGGCGGTGTAGCCGGTGGGCTCGACGGTGTACGTGCGGCCCTGCGGGCCGTCCTCGCGGGTCACGGTGGCGCCGAAGGCGCGCATCATCGCGAGCGTGATCTCGACGTACGGCTCGGAGACGAGGTCGGTCACGGTGACGGCCAGGCCCTCGGCGGTGAGCGGGCCGAGCATGAGCAGGGCGGTGAGGTACTGGGACGACTGGCCCGCGTCCAGGGTCAGCGCCCCTCCCTTGATGCCCCGGGCGGTGACGGTGAGCGGGTGGTGGCCCTCGTGCTCCTCGTGCCGCAGGTCGACGCCGAGGGTGCGCAGGGCGGTGGTGAGGGGGCCGAGGGGGCGGCGGCGCATCTGGGCGGAGGCGTCGAAGCGGTAGGTGCCGTGGCCGGCGGCGGCGAGGGTGGGCAGGAAGCGGGCCGTGGTGGCGCCGTCGCGGCAGTAGACGTCGGCGGCGTCACGGCCGGGGCCCTCGGGGCGGCCGGTGATGTGCCAGGCGTCCTCCTCCTGCCGCACCTCGTAGCCGAGGGCCTTCAGCCCCTCGGCGAAGCCCTCGGTGTCGTCGGACCGCAGCGGCCGCAGGAGGGTCGTGGTGCCTCGTGCGGCGGCGGCCAGGAAGAGGGCGCGGGCGGTCACGGACTTGGAGCCGGGGATGTCGATGACGGTCACGCCCCCATCCTGCCGGGCCACCCCCCGGCACGACGCCCCGTCCCGCATCCCGGACCCCCGGCTCCGTCAGGTCCGTCGCCGGCCGGGCGCGGTCAGGGGATGCGGCGGTGGACGTTCTCGTGCCCGGACGGGCCCGGGGCGGGGTCGGCGATCCACGGGGCGTCGCCGGACTGGTCGACGACGCCCTCCTCCAGCCATGCGTACGCGCCTGCGAGGACGCCGTCCACGACCCGGCGGTCCACGTCGTCCGTGTTGGCCCACAGGCGGCCGAACAGCTCCTCCACCCGCAGCCGGGACTGGCGGCAGAACGCGTCGGCCAGGCGGTACGCCTCGCGGCCGTGGTCGCCGGTCGCCCGCAGGTGCTCGGCCCGCACGCACGCCGCGCTCATCGCGAACAGTTCCGCGCCGATGTCGACGATCCGCCCGAGGAACGCCTGCTTCGTCTCCATCCGGCCCTGCCAGCGCGACATCGCGTAGAACGTCGAGCGCGCCAGCTTCCGTGACGTGCGCTCCACGTACCGCACGTGCGGGGCCAGCTCGCCGAACTCCGCGTACGCGCCCGGCACCTGCCCCGGCCCGGCGACCAGCTTCGGCAGCCAGCGGGCGTAGAAACCGCCGGCCTTCGCGCCGGCCCGCGCCTTGTCGGAGAGCGACTTCTCGGGGTCGATGAGGTCGCCCGCGACGGCCAGGTGCGCGTCGACCGCCTCGCGGGCGATCAGCAGGTGCATGATCTCCGTCGAGCCCTCGAAGATCCGGTTGATCCGCAGGTCCCGCAGCAACTGCTCGGCGGGGACCGCCCGTTCGCCGCGCGCCGCGAGCGAGGCGGCCGTCTCGTACCCGCGGCCGCCGCGGATCTGCACCAGCTCGTCCGCCATCAGCCAGGCCATCTCGGAGCCGTACAGCTTCGCGAGCGCCGCCTCGATGCGGATGTCGTTGCGGTCCTCGTCGGCCATCTGCGACGCGAGGTCGACCATCGCCTCCAGCGCGAAGGTGGTCGCCGCGATGAAGGAGATCTTCACCCCGACCGCCTCGTGCTTCGCGACCGGCCGCCCCCACTGCTCCCGCACCGCCGACCACTCGCGGGCGATCTTCAGGCACCACTTGCCGGCCCCGACGCACGCCGCGGGCAGCGAGAGCCGTCCCGTGTTGAGCGTCGTCAGGGCGATCTTGAGGCCGGCGCCCTCCGGGCCGATCCGGTTCGCCGCGGGCACGCGGACGCCGTGGAAGCGGGTCACCCCGTTCTCCAGGCCGCGCAGGCCCATGAACGCGTTGCGGTGCTCGACCGTGATCCCCGGCGAGTCCGCCTCGACGACGAAGGCGGTGATCCCGCCCCGGTGGCCCTCCGAGCTCGGCACCCGGGCCATGACGACGAGCAGGTCGGCGACCACGCCGTTGGTCGTCCAGAGCTTCACGCCGTCGAGCACGTAGTCGTCCCCGTCCGGCACCGCCGTCGTCGCGAGCCGCGCCGGGTCCGAGCCGACGTCCGGCTCGGTGAGCAGGAACGCCGAGATGTCGCTGCGCGCGAGCCGCGGCAGGAGCGTCTCCTTCTGCTCCCGCGTCCCGAACAGCTTCAGCGGCTGCGGCACGCCGATCGACTGGTGGGCGGAGAGCAGCGCGCCCAGCGCCGGGCTCACGGAGCCCACGAGCGCCAGGGCCTTGTTGTAGTACACCTGGGTGAGGCCGAGCCCGCCGTACTTCGGGTCGATCTTCATGCCGAGCGCGCCGAGCTCCTTCAGCCCGGCCACGACCTCGTCCGGCACCCGTGCCTCGCGCTCGATCAGCGCCCCGTCGACACGGGTCTCGCAGAACTCCTTCAGCCGGGCCAGGAACGCCTCGCCCCGTCGCACGTCCTCGTCCGCGGGCAGCGGATGCGGGTGGATGAGGTCCAGGCGGAAGCGGCCGAGGAAGAGTTCCTTGGCGAAGCTGGGCTTGCGCCAGTCCTGTTCTCGTGCCGCCTCGGCGACCTGTCGCGCTTCTCGTTCGGTGACCTTGGGCCGCTGGGTGGGTGCGGTCATGAGGAGCTCACCTCGCCGCTCGTCGGGGGCCTTGTGGCTACTCGTCCGTCGTACCCGATATCCGGGGGTTCGGAAAGGGGGGCCCGGCCACCGGAGTGACGTCAGTCGATCAGGCCGCCCCGGGCGATGACGTCGGCGTACCACCGGGCGCTGGACTTCGGGGTGCGGCGCTGGGTCGCGAAGTCGACGTGGACGATGCCGAACCGCTTGCCGTACCCGTACGCCCATTCGAAGTTGTCGAGCAGCGACCACAGGAAGTAGCCCCGTACGTCGGCGCCGTCCTCGATCGCGCGGTGCACGGCCGCCAGGTGGGCGCGCAGGTACGCCACCCGCTCGGGGTCCTTCACCGCGCCGGACGGGTCGGCGTAGTCGTCGTACGCCGCGCCGTTCTCGGTGACCATCAGCGGCAGGCCGGGCAGCTCGTCCCGCAGCCGGATCAGCAGGTCGTGCAGGCCGTCGGCGTCGACGGGCCAGTCCATCGCGGTCCGCGGCCCGGGGAGCGGGACGAAGCGGACGTGCCGTTCCGCGCCCGCCCACGGCGAGGGCGACTCGGAGGAGCCGGCGGCGACCTCGGCCGGCGCGTAGTAGTTGATGCCGAGCGAGTCGAGAGGGGCGGCGGCGGTCCGCAGGTCGCCGTCCTGGACGAAGGCCCAGTCGGTGATCTCCGCCGTGTCGCGGACGAGGTCCTCGGGGAGCCGGCCGTGGAACACCGGATCGAGGAAGATCCGGTTGCCGACGGCGTCGATCCGGCGGGCCGCGTCCCGGTCCTCGGGCGTGTCGGAGTGCGCCCGGACGGCGTGCAGGTTGAGCGTCAGGGACACCTCGGCCGGGGCGGGCAGCGCGGCGCGCAGCGCCTGGACGGCGAGGCCGTGGGCCAGGTTGAGGTGGTGGGCGGCGCGCAGCGAGTCGAGGGCGCTGGTGCGGCCGGGGGCGTGGACGCCGCTGCCGTAGCCGAGGAAGGCGGCGCACCAGGGCTCGTTGAGCGTGGTCCAGGTGGCCACGCGGTCGCCGAGCGCCTCGGCGGCGAGGCCCGCGTACTCGGCGAAGCGGTACGCGGTCTCCCGGTGCGGCCAGCCGCCCGCGTCCTCCAGCTCCTGCGGGAGGTCCCAGTGGTAGAGGGTGGCCACCGGCCGGATGCCGGCCTCGCGCAGTTCGTCGGTCAGCCGCCGGTAGAAGTCCAGGCCCTTGCGGGCGGCCGGGCCGGCGCCGGTCGGCCGGATCCGGGGCCAGGCGAGGGAGAAGCGGTAGTCGGTCACGCCGAGGTCCCGCATCAGCGCGATGTCCTCGCTCACCCGGTGGTAGTGGTCGGCGGCGGTGTCGCCGGTGTCGCCGTTGCGGACCTTGCCGGGGACGCGGCTGAACGTGTCCCAGATGGACGGGGTGCGGCCGTCCTCGGCGGCCGCGCCCTCGATCTGGTACGCGGCGGTCGCGGTGCCCCAGCGGAACCCCGCGGGGAACCGGAGCGGCGTGGCGGTGGCGGGGCGGGCGTCGAGCGCGGTCATGGGCGGAGAACTCCCGGGGATGAGGGGGTGGTGGGGAAAGGTGGAGCGGGTGGGCCCTGCGGTCAGCCCTTGACCGCGCCCTGCATGATGCCGCCGACGATCTGCCGGCCCAGCAGGCCGAAGACCAGCAGGACGGGCAGCGTGCCGAGCAGGGTGCCGGCCATGATCACGGACTGGTCGTCGACGTAGCCGCCGCCGAGCTGCCGCAGGGCGACCTGGACGGTCGGCTCGGAGGAGGACAGGGCGACGATGGGCCAGAAGAAGTCGTTCCAGGCCGCCATGAAGGTCAGCAGGCCCAGGACGGCCATGCCGGGCCGGGCGACGGGCACCACGATCGACCAGAAGATCCGTGCGCTGGAGGCGCCGTCGACGCGGGCCGCCTCGATCAGCTCGTCGGGCAGCGACTGCACGAGGTACTGGCGCATGAAGAACACGCCGAAGGCGGACACGAGGCCGGGCAGGATGACGGCCTGGAGCTGGTTCACCCACTGCAGTTCGGCGATCAGCATGAACAGCGGGATCACGCCGAGCTGCGGCGGGATCATCATCGTGCCCACGGTGACGGCGAGCAGCGCGCCCCGGCCGCGGAAGCGGAGCTTGGCGAAGGCGAAGCCGGCGAGGGTGCAGCACAGCACGGTGCCGACGGTGATGGACCCGGACACGACGAGGGAGTTGAGGAGCGCGGTGCCGATGTCCGCCTCCTCCGTCACCTTCTCGAAGTTCTCCATGAGGTGCGGGCCGGGCAGCAGCGACGGCGGGACCTTGGCCAGGTCGGCGTTGGAGCGGCTGGCCGCGACGAGCGTCCAGTAGAACGGGAAGGCCGAGACGAGCACGGCGACGACGAGGATCGCGTAGGCGAGTCTCCCGCCCCGCATCGTGCGGCCCGCGCCGGACCGGCGCCGTGCGCGGGCGGCCGGGCGCTCGGGCGCGGGGGCGGGGGCCGGCGGGGTGGCGAGCGCGGTCATCGGCCGGCCTCCTTGCGGGAACGGCGGCGGACGATCAGGGCGTTGACCCCGACGACCACCAGGATCAGCAGGAACATCACCCAGGCGATGGCGGCGGCCCGGCCCAGGTGGAAGAAGCCCCAGCCCTGCTCGTACATGTACAGGCCGAGCGTCTGGTACTGGTGCGAGATGCCGCCGGAGGCGGAGCCCTCGAAGAGCAGCGGCTCGCCGAACAGCTGGGTCGCGCCGATCGTGGAGACGATGACCGTGAAGACGATCGTGGGCCGCAGCCCCGGCAGGGTGACGTGGAAGAACTGTCGCAGGCGGGAGGCCCCGTCCATCTCGGCGGCCTCGTAGAGCTCCTGCGGGATGGACTGCATGCCCGCGAGGTAGATCAGCGCGTTGTAGCCCGTCCAGCGCCAGACGACGATGGTGGACACGGCGACCTGGGAGGCGAGGGTGCCGGTCTGCCAGTCGACGGGGCCGATGCCGACGAGCCCGAGCGCGTAGTTGACCAGCCCGAAGTCGTGGCCGAAGAGCTGCGCGAAGACGAGCGTGGCGGCGGCGACGGAGGTCGCGTACGGGAGCAGCATCGCGGTGCGGAAGAACGTCCGGCCGCGCAGGCGGTGGTTGAGCAGGTGGGCGAGGCCGAGCGCCATCACCAGCTGGGGGACGGTGGAGATCACCCCGATGGTGAAGGTGTTGCGCAGCGCGGTCCAGAAGAACTCGTCGTTCAGCAGCGCGGTGTAGTTGCCGAGCCCGCGCCATTCCATGTCGCCGGGCGTCTGGAGTTCGACCCGGTAGAGCGAGACGAAGGCGGTGTAGATCAGGGGGAAGAGCCCGAAGGCCGCGAAGAGGGTGAAGAACGGGGCGAGGTAGGCGTACGGGGAGAGCGTGCGCCACGCGCGCCGGACGCTGGACGTCCGGCTCAGTGGTGACGGTCGCGCGGGTGCGGTCAGGGTCACGCTGCGGCCCTTCGGGAGGAGGCGGTGCCGGGGGTCGAGGAGGGGCGGGACGGACGTACGGACGGGAGTGGGCCTCCGGCGCGGCCCGGGGCGGGGCGGGGCGGGGCGGGAGAGGAGGTGCCCGGGCCGGGCCGGAGGCGGTCGGGGGGCGGGGCGGGACTGGGGGCGGGGCGGGACTGGGGGCGGGAGTGGGGCGGCGGTCGGAGTGCGGCGGGCCGGAGGCCGCCGACCGTCCCGGTCGGCCGGCCTCGGACGGTCGGCTTCGGACGGCCGGTCGGCGTCGTCGGCCGGCGTCGACCGCCAGGCCCGGCTCGCGCGGTCGCTCAGTCCGGTCCCGCAGCCCCATCAGCCCGTCAACCCGTCAACCCGTCAACCCAGGGTGTTCGCGACGCCCTTCTTGGCGTTCTCCCAGGCCTTCTCCGGGGCCGTGCCCTTGCGCTCGACCTCGCTCAGCGCGTTGGTGATCTGCTGGGCGACGTTCTGGTCGTGCACGCCGAGGACCTGCACCGGGGCGGCCTTGGCGGCCTCGCCGAAGATCCTGCCGATCGGGGCGCCGGAGAAGTACGGGTCCGTCGCGTCGGCGATCTGCGTGATGGCGCCGGTCGACGACGGGAAGTTGCCCTGCTTGGTGAAGATCTTGGCCTGCTGCTCGGGCGCGGTGAGCCACTTGATCAGCTCGTACGCCTCCTTCTTGTGCTTCGCGGCGCGCGGCACGGCGAGGTACGAGCCGCCCCAGTTGCCGGCGCCGCCGGGCAGCGCGGCGACGTCCCACTTGCCCTTGCCGGACTCGCCGGCCTGGCCCTTGATGTAGCCGAGCATCCACGCGGGGCAGGGGATCGTGGCGAACGAACCGGCCGCGAACGCCTGGTTCCACTGCGGCGACCACTGGTCGAGCTTGGCGCTCAGACCCGCCTCGCTCGCCTGGACGGCGGTGTTCCAGGCGGTCTTGAGCGCCGGGTTGGTCTCCCAGATCAGCTCGCCGGACGCGTTGTAGTACCGCTCCTTCTGCTGGCCGATCATGACCGAGTAGAGGCTGCCGACGCTGTCCAGCCAGGCGCTCTTGCCGGGGGCCTTCGCCTTGTACTGCTCGCCGAGCTTCAGGTAGCCGTCCCAGGTGGACCAGCGCTTCGCCAGCTCCGTGCGGTCGGTCGGCAGGCCGGCCTGCTTCAGCAGGTCGGTGCGGTAGCACATCGCCTCGGGGCCGACGTCGGTGCCGAGGCCGAGCACCTCGCCCCCGCGCCCGGTGGCCGCCGCCCACTTCGCCTCGGCGAACTGCCCCTTGAGGGAGTCCGCGCCGTACTTCCGCAGGTCCACGAACTTGTCGGCCTGCTGCTGCGCCACTGAGGCGATCCGGCCCACTTCGACGGCCTGGACGTCGGCGAGACCGCCGCCGCCGGCGAGCCGCGTCTGCAGCGACTTCCAGTAGTCGGCCTCGTCCTCGGTGTCCGTCTGCTTGATCGTGACGTTCGGGTGGAGCTTCTCGTACTCGGCGTAGAGGCCGGCCTCCTTGTAGCCGAAGGAGCCGAACAGGTCGACGGTGATCGTGACCTTCCCGCCCGCCGCGTCGGCGGCGCCCTCGGACGCACCCCCGCAGGCGGCCAGCAAGGACCCGGCGAGGGCGAGCGCCCCCAGGCGGACGGCGGCTCTCGCGGCGGCTCGGGCAGTGGGCATGAGGGGCCTCCCTTGGCTCAGGCTCGAACGAGAGCAGCCTTGAGAGCGCTCTCAGAATGGGCCAGAGCTTGCCTACGCCGCGCGCGATCCGTCAAGACTCGAACGCACAACGACCTGGATCCGGCCTCAACTTCCCCTGTTGCGCGAAGTATTGACACCCCTGTTTCCAGAGGCTTACGTTTCCGGCCGGTCTGAGAGCGCTCTCGGATTCGACTCGCGGACACGACCAGCCGCGTCCCGCATGGCCCCCTGCCGCCCATCGTGATCGACACGAGGTGCCCCCATGCCCTTCCTCCCCCACCCACGCCCGGCCGCCGCCCTGGCGCTGGCCGCGGCCCTGACCGCCGTCGGGCTCGGCCCCGCCGCCGCCCCCGCGGCGGCCGCCGCCGTCCCCGTCGGCGCCGGCAGCTACTCCGACACCCGCCCCGCCGGCACGTCCGGCCCCACCACGAACACCGGCGCCCCGGTGACCCCCAAGGTCACCGCCGCCGCCCGGGACCTCCCGGTGCCCACCAACGACTGGTGGTCCTCGCTCGCCTTCCAGCGCTACGGCGACAACCCGTACTCCACCCCCATGTACGGCCACCCGCTCACGTACCAGGCGGTCGCGGGCGGACTGCAGATCGGCTACCCGACGAGCCCCGCGATCGTCGGGGACGGCCGCCAGTACGAGTTCGCCCACAAGCCCGACCTCACCCTCGGCCTCACCGGCCTCAACTCCCCCGACACCAAGGCGGACGCCTGGTCCGACTGGACCGTCACCCCGTACTGGTCGGACGGCGCCCGCACCCTGCGCGCCACCATCGGCCACGGCCTGCCCTACGTGTACGCCCAGGGCACCGGCGGCAACGCCCAGATCACCACCGCGGGCGCGCCCGCCGTCTTCGCCGACCAGGGCAACGTCCTCGGCATCACCGTCGCGGGCCACCACTACGCCCTCTTCGCCCCCAGCGGCAGCGACTGGAACGTCTCCGGCACCACCATCAGCGCCGGCCTCGGCGGCCGGGACTACTTCTCGCTCGCGGTGCTGCCCTCCCCCGACGCCCTCGCGACGTACCGGAAGTACGCGTTCAGCTTCGTCACCGGCTCCCGCGTCGACTGGAGCACCGGCGGCGGCACCGTCCGCGCCACGTACTCCCTGACCACCCAGGCCAAGGAGGGCACGGAGCGGGGCACCCTCCAGGCGCTCTACCGGCACCAGTGGCTGCACACCGCCGACGCCCTCACCGGGTACACGTACGTCTCGCCGCGCGGCACCATGAAGGTCCGCGAGGGCACGTCCTTCAGCACCGTGCAGAAGGCCGCCCCGGTCCTGCCCGCCCTCCCCCGGACGAGCGCCGTCGACACCGCGCGGCTGCGCGGCCACCTGAACGAGGTCCTCTCCTCCGCCGACCCGTTCTCCGGGGCCGTCGACACGTACTGGACCGGCAAGGCGCTCGGCAAGCTGGCCCAACTGGCGCCGCTGGCCGACCAGATCGGCGAGACCGCGGCACGCGACCGGCTGCTCGCGCTGCTCAAGGGCCGGCTCCAGGACTGGTTCACCGCCGGCGGGGCCAACGAGTTCGCGTACGACCGCCAGTGGAAGAGCCTCACCGGCTACCCCGCCTCGTACGGCAGCGACACCGAACTCAACGACCACCACTTCCACTACGGCTACTACGTCTACGCGGCCGCGGTCATCGCCCAGTACGACCCGGGCTGGGCCGCCGACTCCGCCTGGGGCGGGATGGTGAGGACCCTGATCCGGGACACCGCCAACCCCAGCCGCACCGACGCCTCCTTCCCGTTCCTGCGCGGCTTCGACGTCTACGCCGGGCACAGCTGGGCCTCCGGCCACCAGGGCTTCGCCGCCGGCAACAACCAGGAGTCCTCCTCCGAGTCCACCAACCTCAGCGCGGCGCTCGTGCTGTGGGGCTCGGCCACCGGTGACACCGCCCTGCGGGACCTCGGCGGCTACCTGCTCGCCACCGAGAGCGAGGCCGTCGCCCAGTACTGGTTCGACGCCGACCAGCAGGTCTTCCCCGCCTCCTTCGGCCACGACACCGTGGGCATGGTCTGGGGCAGCGGCGGCGCGTACGCCACCTGGTGGACCGCCAACCCCGAGGAGATCCACGGGATCAACGCCCTCCCGATCACCGCCGGCGGCTCCCTCCAGCTCGGTGCCCACCCCGCCGCGATCCGGCGCAACCTGGCCGAGATGGAGCGGGAGAACGGCGGGCCGGCCGTGGAATGGCGGGACGTCCTGTGGGAGTTCGAGGCCCTCGCCGACCCGGTCGCCGCGAAGGCGAAGTGGGACGCGGGCCACGCCGGGTACACCCCGGAGGCGGGCGAGTCCAAGGCGCACACGTACCACTGGATCACGGCCCTGAACGCCTTCGGCGCCCCCGATGCCTCGGTGACCGGCGACCTGCCGACCTCCGCGGTCTTCACGAAGAACGGCGTCCGCACGTACGCGGCCCACAACCACGGCTCCACCGCGCGCACCGTGACCTTCTCGGACGGCAAGACCCTGACCGTCCCCGCCCGCTCCACCGCCACCGGAACCGGGAGCGGCACCACTCCCGATCCGTCCACCGGGAACACCTTCCAACTCCGGTCCGGGGGCCTGCTCACCACGGCCACCGGCGGCACGCCCGGCAGCGACACCATCCCCTCCGCCGGCGGCGCCAACCACGACGGCACGCCCTACCGGCCCCTGGTGTACGAGGCGCGCGGGGTGAACGGGACGCTCAGGCCGGGCGCCTCGACCGCGTTCCGCCTGCCGGTGGACGCCGGCACCGCCGTCGGGCTCGGGCAGCAGGCCCGGGTCAGCTACGACCTCACCGGGGACGGCACCTTCGACCGGACGGAGACGTACCACTACTTCGCGACCGACCCGGTCGCCGGCTGGGAGGAGTACAACCAGTCCCGCGGCCTGAAGTCCGCCACCGGCACGCTCGGGAACCTGCGGAACGGAACGGTGCGCCTGGAGGTGTGGAGCGCGATCGGCAACGCCGACTCGCGCCTGCGGACGGGGACCGACACGGCCGTCGTGGTCGTCCCGTACGACTGACGCCGGTGACGACGGCGGCGGGTGCGGGGCCGAGGCCCCGCACCCGCCGTTTCCTCATGCCCGCGCCCGCCGTTTCCTCATACCCGCGCCCGCCGCCTCATGCCGAGGCGCGCCGGACCAGGCTCGTCTGGGTGATCACGGACGCCGAGGCCGCCTCTGCGGCCCCGTCCAGGAGCCGCATCAGCAGCTTGACCATCAACCGGCCCATGCCCTCGATGTCCTGACGGACCGTGGTGAGCGCCGGGTCGGTGTCCCTGACCACCGCGTCCATGTCGTCGAAGCCGACCACCGCCACGTCCTGCGGCACCCGGATCCCGCGTTCGCGCAGCAGGCCCAGTGCCCCCGCGGCCATCAGGTCGTTCGCCGCGAAGACCGCGTCGAGGTCCGGCCGCCGCTCCAGCAGTTCGGCCATGGCCCGGGCGCCGCTCTCGCGGGTGAAGTCGCCCTGGCACAGCAGCGCCGGGTCGGCGTCGACCAGGACGTCGTGGTAGCCGGCGATCCGGTCCTGGGCGGAGGTCTGGTCGCGCGGACCGGCGATGTGCGCGATGCGCTCGCGGCCGAGGGACACCAAGTGCCGTACGGCCTCCCGCGCGCCGCCTCGGTTGTCGCAGTCCACGAACGGCACGGTCACGCCGGAGCCGGCGGGGCGGCCCCCGAACACCGCGGGGACGCTGCTCCGGGCGATCAGGGCGGGCAGCCGGTCGTCGCTGTGCAGGGAGAACGCGAGGGCCCCGTCGACGTGGCCGCCGTTCAGGTAGCGCTCGATCCGCTGGTGGTCGCCCGGGCCCTCCACCCACAGCAGCACGAGCTGGGTGTCATGGGTCGTCAGCTCCCGGCTGATCCCGCGCACCTGGCGCTCGAAGAAGGGGTCCGAGAAGATCCGGAACTCCGGCTCCGCGATGATGACGGCCACCGCGCCGTGGCGCCGGGTGACCAGCGAGCGGGCCGCGTGGTTCGGCACGTAGCCCAGTTCCTCGACGGCCTTGCGCACCTTGTCCACCAGGGCCCGGCGCACGCCCGCACCGCCGTTGACGACCCGGGAGACCGTCGCCCGGGACACACCGGCGTGCGCCGCGACGGCCTCCAGCGTGGGGCGGGACGCCCCCGTGGTCTGCTCGGGCAAGGCGGGAACTCCTCGTCATTCATGGTGCGGCCGCGGCCCGTCGTGGCGCGGTCCGGCCGCACGCCGTTCCGACGCCGACCAGGATAGACGCAGCCGCCGACATTCTGAGAGCGCTCTCAGGATCTGGGCCGTCCTCGTCCCGGGCACGAGGACGGCCCGAACCCCCGCACAGTGGGTTCGGGCCGCCGGTCTCGGTGGCGTACGGGCGCACGTGCCGGCGCGCGCCCGTACGGTGCGTCAGAGCGCCAGGCCGGTGAGGACCAGGACGCGCTCGTAGGTGTAGTCGTCCATCGCGTACTTGACGCCCTCGCGGCCGACGCCGGACTTCTTGGCGCCGCCGTACGGCATCTGGTCGGCGCGGTACGAGGGGACGTCGCCGATGATCACGCCGCCGACCTCGAGGGCGCGGTGGGCGCGGAAGGCGGCCTGCAGGTCGTGCGTGAAGACGCCGGCCTGGAGGCCGAAGTCCGAGTCGTTGACCGCGGCGAACGCCTCGGCCTCGCCGTCGGCCTTGGAGACGGTGAGGACCGGGCCGAAGACCTCGCAGCGGGCCAGGGTGACGTCGTCCGGCAGGTCGGCGAGGACGGTCGGGGCGTACGAGGCGCCGTCCCGCTTGCCGCCGGCGAGCAGCTTCGCGCCGGCCGCGACGGCCTCGTCCACCCAGGACTCGACGCGCTTCGCGGCGTTCTCGTCGACCAGCGGGCCGACGTCGGTGGCGTCGTCCGCCGGGTCGCCGGTGACCTGCGCCTCGACGGCCGCGACGATCTTCGGGAGCAGCCGGTCGTACACGGACGCGTCGGCGATCACCCGCTGCACGGAGATGCAGGACTGGCCGCCCTGGTAGTTGGAGAAGGTGGCGATGCGGGTCGCCGCCCAGTCCAGGTCCTCCTCGGAGGCCCAGTCGCCGAGGACGACGGCCGCCGCGTTGCCGCCGAGCTCCAGGGTGCAGTGCTTGTGCGGCACGGACTCCTGGATGGCGTAGCCGACCTTGTCGGAGCCGGTGAAGGAGATGACCGGGAGGCGCTCGTCCTGGACGAGGGCGGGCATCCGCTCGTTCGGCACGGTCAGCACGGACCAGGAGCCGGCCGGCAGGTCGGTCTCGGCCAGCAGCTCGCCGAGCACCAGCGAGGAGATCGGGGTGGCCGGGGCCGGCTTGAGGATGATGGGGGCGCCGGCGGCGATGGCCGGGGCGACCTTGTGGGCGCTGAGGTTCAGCGGGAAGTTGAACGGCGCGATGCCGAGCACGACGCCCTTGGGGATACGGCGGGTGAGGGCCAGCCGGCCGACGCCGCCGGCGTCGGTGTCCAGGCGCTGGGCCTCGCCGCTGTTGAAGCGGCGGGCCTCCTCGGCGGCCCAGCGGAACACGGAGACGGCGCGGCCGACCTCGCCGCGGGCCCACTTGATGGGCTTGCCGTTCTCGGCGGAGATCAGCTGGGCGATCTCCTCGGAACGCTCGACGAGCCGCTTCGACACGTGGTCGAGGGCGGCGGCACGGACGTGCGCCGGGGTGGCGGCGAACTCGTCCACGACGGCGTGGGCCGCGGCGACGGCCTCCTCGACCTGGGCCTCGGTGGGCACGCTGACCTTGCCGACGAGCCGGCCGTCCCAGGAGGACGTCACGTCGAAGGTCGTCTCGCCGGTGGCCTCGCGGCCGGCGAGCCAGAAGGCGTGGGTGGCAGTCATTGCGGGCCCGGCCCTTTCGTGTGCGGTCGTCGCGGGAGGGGCGCTCCCGCTTGTCGTCACTCACGTTAGGGCCGAGCGCGCGCCCGGTGGTTTGTCCGGGATGGAGTGGTGGCGGCGGGGCTCTGTCCGGTTTGGCCGAAGCGGCAGGTCAGCGGCGCCGCTCCGTGGACACGATGAGCCCGACGCCGAGGACGACGACCGCGCCGCCGAGCACGATGGGCAGGGTGAGGGCCTCGCCCAGGATCAGCGCGCCGAGCAGCACGGCGACGACCGGGTTGACGTACGCGTACGTGGCGACCAGCGACAGCGGCGCGGTCTGCAGCAGCCAGGCGTAGGCGGTGAAGGCGACGACCGAGCCGAAGACCACGAGGTAGGCCCAGGCGACCCAGGAGCGGGTGGAGATCTCGCCGACGTCGAGGCCGAGGTGCTCGCCGCGGGTCAGCGCGAGCGCGGTGCAGGCGAGTCCGCCGGCCAGCATCTCGTACGCGCTCGCCGTGAACGGGTTCTTCGGCATCGGGATCCGCGAGGACGAGAAGGAGCCCGAGGACCACAGCAGCGTGCCGAGGACGACCAGGAGCACCCCGCCCAGGTGGACGTCGCCGGTCAGGCCGGGCAGCGTCAGGACGGCGAGCCCGGCGAGGCCGAGCAGCACGCCGGCGACGCCGCCGAGGGTGGGCCGCTCGCCGAAGCACGCCTTGATGATCACGACCCAGGCCGGGACGACGGCGACGAGGAGCGCGGCGAGGCCGGAGTGGATGGAGGTCTCGGCGAGGGTGATGAGCCCGTTGCCGCCGAGGAGCAGCAGGACGCCGACGAGGGCCGCGGAGCCGAGCTGCCGGGGGGTCACCTTCAGCGCCGCGACGCCCTGGCGCGCGGCGATGATCGCGGCGAGCAGCAGTCCCGCGACGACGAAGCGGGCGCCGGCGGAGAGGAACGGCGGCATGGTCTCGACGACCACCCGGATCCCGAGGTACGTCGAGCCCCAGACGACGTACACGATGGCGAGCGCCGCCCATATCGCGCCGGTGATCCGGCGGCCGGCGGGAGCGGGGGGCGCGGCGGGGGCGACGGAGGGGGTGGCGGTGGCGTCGGGCGGTGACGGGACCTCGGAGGCCGGCTCGGCGGCAGGGCTTGTCATGAACAAGAGCGTAGAGACGCCTGTCGCGAAAGGCCAAGAATTTTGCCCGAGTTCGGGCACCGCAAGCGGAATTCGGACGCGGACTTCGGGTTCCAGAAGGTGTCCGGCGAAGGCGCGTGCCGGGCGTCGCGGGCCGGACAGGACTTTTCGGGCGCTGCCTACGCGCTTGCACCGTCCTCGCCGGTCGCCTTCAGCGCCAGCCACAGCTCCATCCGGACGTCCGGATCGTCGAGGGAACGGCCGAGGATCTCCTCGACCCGGCGCATCCGGTAGCGCAGGGTGTGCCGGTGCACGCCCAGGTCCGCGGCCGCCGCGTCCCACTGGCCGTGCCGGGACAGCCAGGCCCGCAGCGAGGCGACCAGATCGCCCCGCCCGGTGGCGTCGTGCTCGCGCAGCGCGCGCAGCATCCCGTCGGCGAAGGCCCGTACCGCGTCGTCGGCGAGCAGCGGCAGCACCGAACCGGCCGCCAGCTCCTCGTGCTCGACCAGGGCGCGCCCGCGCCGCCTGGCCACGGACAGGGCCTGCTCGGCCTGCTTGTACGCCGCGCTCGCCGCGCTCGGCCCGGTCGGCGCCGACAGGCCCACGACGACCCCGGCGTCCTCGGCCTCCCGCTCCGCGTACCCCTCGCAGGCCGCGACGACGGCCCCGCCGTCGCCCGCCAGGACCACCAGCCGGTCGTCGTTCTCCGGCACCGCGAGCACCGCCTCGCCCGCCCGGGCCGCGGCCGACTCCAGCGCCTCCGCCAGCACCGGCAGCGGCGGCTCCGCGTCCGTCGCGGCGCCCGCCGCCGGCTCGGCGATCAGCAGCCGGAACGGCGCGTCGAGCAGCCCGCCGTACAGATCGCCGGCCACGGCGCGGGCGTGGTCGGGCTGCCCGGAGAGCAGCATCCGCAGCACCGCCGCGCCGAGCCGCTGCTCGGCGGCCTGGAGGGAGCGCGAGCGCTCCGTGGTCAGGGTCAGGAGGGCGATCGCCGAGTGCACCGCGTACCGCTCGGCCGTGCCCAGCGGGGCGCCCGTGCCGACCGCGAGGGCGCCGCGCACCCGCCGTCCGGTGCCGAGGGACTGCAGCTCGACGCGGTCGTCCGTGCCGCCGACCACCGCGCTCGCCGGGGCGGGCCGCTCGCGCAGCCGCTCCACGTCCGCGGTCAGCCGGGCCGCCCGGCGCGCCGCCCAGTCCGGCGAGACCGCGAGCACGGAGCCGGAGGCGTCGTACAGCGCGGCCCAGCCGTCGACGTGGGCGGCCAGCCGGGCGACCACCGCGTCCGGTCCCTCGGCGAGGGCCGCCCGGGTCAGCTCGCGCTGCGCCTCGAAACCGGCGGTCACCGCGCGGTACTGGTCCGCCGCGATCGCCGCCGACACGGCCTTGCTGATCGCCAGGAACGGGGTGCGGCGCGGCACCTCCAGGAGCGGCAGCCCCTCCGCGCGGGCCGCGTCGACCAGCGGCTGCGGGATGTCCTCGTAGTTCACGCCGATCGCGAAGCCGAGCCCGACGACGCCCGCGCCGACGAGCCGCCGCACGTACCGCCGGGTGGTCTCGGCGTCCTCCGCGTCCAGCGTCAGCGCGGTGGTGAGCAGCAGCTCGCCGCCCTCCATGTAGGGGACGGGGTCGGCCAGCTCGCTGACGTGCGCCCAGCGCACGGGCGTGTCGAGCCGGTCCTCTCCGGCGCGGACCGTGAGTTTGAGGGCGGAGTGCTGGACGAGGGACGCGAGGGTGGGCGGCATGGACCGTCGGACCTTTGAGCAGAGGACTGCCTCGGCAGGGGAGTGCCTCCGGCAGCGGGCGGGCGCCGCTCCGGGGAGCGGCGCCCCCCGATTCTGCCAGGGCGGTCCGGCCCGCGCGTCCGGTCCCGGACACCCGCGCGCGGCCCGCACGGCCGTGCCCGGCCGGGGTCAGCCGCGCAGGTCCACCAGGAGCGGCGGGGTGCTCCCGCCCCGTACGTCGGTCAGGGACAGCACCGCGTGCCCGGCCGGCACCTCGTGCGCCAGCTCGGAGGCGGACCAGCGCTCCCGCTCCACCTCGCGCACCGTGACCGCGTCCGTCGTCACCGCCTTGCCGGTGATCATCTTCCGTACGGCGTGCAGCGCCCGGGTCATCGGCTGGTCGGCGAACACCGTGTGGTGGGCGACCTCGGTGGTCTCCACCCGCTCGGTGCCCCACGCCTCGGCGAAGGCCCGGCCGTCCCAGGTGGTGACCCCGGAGTACGCCATCCGGCAGCCCACCGCCGCCAGCAGCTGCCCGTGCAGCGCCTCGGGCACCTCGGCGAGGGTCCGCAGCGCCAGCACCACGCCCGCGTTCTGCGGCCGCAGCCGCGCAAGCCCGCGCACGGTCCCCGGGGTCAGCGCCCCGGCCGCGTCGTCCAGGACCAGGCAGACGAAGTGCCGGCGGCCGGTGTCGGCGCGGGCGACCGCCTGGAACTGGGCGAGCAGCAGCCGGGCAAGGAGCCGCCCGGTCTCCTCGTGGCCGCCCTCGGGCAGCGCGACCCGCACCCGCAGCGGATGCGTGCCGACGGAGCGCAGCGAGAACGGCCGTACGCCGCTGCCGCCGCCGAAGAACTCGGCGAAAACGGGCCGGTCGAGCGAGGCGAGCCGGTCGGCGAGCGCCGGGCCGACGTCGGCGGCGGTGCCGGCCTGCCGGATCCGGGACTCCAGCTCCCGGCGCATCCCCGGCGCGGCGTCGGCCGGCAGCCGGCCGAGCAGCCCCTGCAGGGTCTCCGGGCGGCCCTCCAGCAGCTCGCGCAGCGCCGGGACGCCCGGGAACGCGCCGTACGCCTCGCGGTACGGGCCGATCAGCTGGGCCAGCGCGGTCGCGGCCCGCCGGGTCTCGACGCCCTCGACGTCGCCGACCAGGCCCTCGGCGAGGAGCGCGGCGGCCTCGTCGGGGTCGGTGGCCCCGGCGTACAGGTCGAGGTCGTGGCGCGAGGCCGGGTCGCCGAGCCGGATCACCACGTCGTACGCGTCGTCCGGGCCCAGCGGCGCCCCGGCCGCGCCGACGGCGACGACCGCGCAGGCCCCGGTGAGCGCCTGCAGGGTGAGCGACTCGACGAGCGGCGCGGTCAGGGTGCGGGTCTTGCCAGCACCGGACGGGCCGACGGCCAGCAGCGAGGTGCCGAGCAGTCCGGCGTCCAGGGCGGCGCCGGCGCCCTGGTAGGCGTGCGGGGTGCGTTCGGCGGGGGCGTACCGGCCGAGACGGACCTGTCCGAGGAGCAGGTCGTGCTCGGCGGCGCGGCGCGACAGGTCCCGGCCGCCGGAGGGGTGCAGCGCCGCCTCGGCCCCCTGCGCGACGACCGTGTCGACGAAGGCGGCCCGGCGGCGGGCGTCGCCACGGGCGAGCGTCCAGGCGCGGCGGACCCGGGCGACGTCCACGTCGTTCATCCGCCCGGCGCGGACCTCGGCGGTCAGCACCTCGGCGGCCCGCGGCTCGCCGGCGGCGCGCAGCTCGGGCCACTGGGAGGCGGGCGGTTCGGGGGCGGCGGCCCCGGCGGGCCGCGGCGAGCGGCTGCGCCACCGCTTGAACAGCGGCAGCCAGCCGCCGACCCGGGCGAAGGGCCAGACGACGGCGGCGGTGATCACGGCGTACAGGGGGTACACCAGGAACGGCGAGGTGAGCACGGTGTAGCCGTCGCCGACGAGCACGACGAGCGACAGCACGGGCTGGGCGATCGGCAGCGGGTCCCAGCCGACGCCGAAGGCGCTCGGCCAGACGAACACGAGCGCGGCCAGCGCGCCCGCCGCGGTCAGCGCGGCGCGGGTGCCGGGGCCGAAGCGGTCGAGGTAGTGGTGGACCACCTTGCCCCAGGAGCCGAGGCGGGCGACGGCGTACGCGATGAGGAGGAAGACGACGCCGCTGTAGACGACGTGGGCCTCCGCGCCGCGCCAGTCGCGGGGCGAGGTGGTGCCGCTGTGCCACCACTCGGCGGGGGTGAGGGTCTGCAGCGGGATCCAGAGGTACGGCACGGTGCCGCGCCGCCACGCGGACCACAGGATCAGCCCGACGGCCAGCGGGATCAGCAGGCCGGCGACGGTGATGGGCGCGAGCCGGGCCGGCTCGCGGCGCGGCGGCTCCACGTACCGGAACCTCCAGATCCCGAGCCCGGCCCGGGGCCGCGGCGCGTCCAGCCACGCGACGACGGCGGACCCGGCCCGGGACGGCTGCTCGGACCCGCCCGTGGGCGGGCCGCTCGGCCGGGGCGGCGGCGCACTGGGCCGCGGCGGGACGCCGGGCGGCGCGGAGGCGGTCTCCGGAGCGGGAACGCCCTCCGGAGCCGGGGCGCTCGACGAGGCCGCCGGACCGCCCGGCGGAGCCGGGGCCTGGGCCGGCGACGGACCCTGGGCCGGAGCCGGGGCCTGGGCCGGTACGGGCGGGGGGCTCGGCGGGCTCGGCGGGCGCCGGTTCCCGGCGCGCTCGGGCGCGTCGCCGCGCGTGCCCCGGGCCTCGTACGCGCCGTCCGTCTCCGTGCCCCGGGCCTCGTACGTGCCGTCCGTCTCCATGTCCCGCTTCCCCCTGACCCGCCGGGCCGCGCCGCACCGCATCTGTCCGACCGTCAATCTAGTGCCCCGGCAGGGGAGGTTCACCGTTCTGCGGACGCGTCTCGCGCCCCGGCCGGGCCGAGCGCCGCACAATGGGGGTCGGCCCGCCCTCCGACCCCGCTATGTCCGCCGCGGACAACGACCGACCCCCAACACTCCCGATCGGCGCATGCCCGCCCCCGGCCCGCCCGCCTAGCCTGCGGGAGAAACCCGCACAGTGCGTCCAGAACACCCCCAGGAGCCCCGCATGAACGCTGTCCCGCAGGAGCGGCGCGTCGTCACCGCCATCCCCGGTCCGAAGTCGCAGGAGCTTCAGGCCCGCCGCCTCGACGCCGTGGCCGGCGGCGTGGGCTCCGTACTGCCCGTCTTCACGGCCAAGGCCGGCGGCGGCGTCATCGAGGACGTCGACGGCAACCGTCTGATCGACTTCGGCTCCGGCATCGCCGTGACGACCGTCGGCGCCTCCGCCGAGGCCGTGGTGCGCCGCGCCACCGCGCAGCTCGCCGACTTCACCCACACCTGTTTCATGGTCACCCCGTACGAGGGCTACGTCGAGGTCTGCGAGGCACTCGCCGAGCTGACCCCGGGCGACCACGCGAAGAAGTCCGCGCTGTTCAACTCCGGCGCCGAGGCCGTCGAGAACGCGGTCAAGATCGCCCGCTCGTACACCAAGCGCCAGGCTGTCGTCGTCTTCGACCACGGCTACCACGGCCGCACCAACCTGACCATGGCGCTGACGGCGAAGAACATGCCGTACAAGCACGGCTTCGGGCCGTTCGCCCCCGAGGTCTACCGCGTGCCGGTCGCCTACGGCTACCGCTGGCCCACCGGCCCGGAGAACTGCGGCCCCGAGGCCGCCGCCCAGGCGATCGACCAGATCACCAAGCAGATCGGCGCCGAGAACGTCGCCGCGATCATCATCGAGCCGGTCCTCGGCGAGGGCGGCTTCATCGAGCCGGCCAAGGGCTTCCTGCCGGCGATCGTGAAGTTCGCCAACGACAACGGCATCGTCTTCGTCGCGGACGAGATCCAGTCCGGCTTCTGCCGCACCGGCCAGTGGTTCGCCTGCGAGGACGAGGGCATCGTCCCGGACCTGATCACCACCGCCAAGGGCATCGCCGGCGGTCTGCCGCTGGCGGCCGTGACCGGCCGCGCCGAGATCATGGACTCCGTCCACGGCGGCGGCCTGGGCGGCACCTACGGCGGCAACCCGGTGGCCTGCGCCGGAGCGCTGGGCGCGATCGAGACCATGAAGGAGCTCGACCTCAACGCCGCGGCGAAGAACATCGAGTCGATCATGAAGTCGCGGCTGACCGCGATGCAGGAGAAGTACGAGATCATCGGCGACATCCGCGGCCGCGGCGCCATGATCGCCATCGAGCTGGTCAAGGACCCGGCCACCAAGGAGCCGAACCCGGAGGCCGCCGGCGCCCTGGCCAAGGCCTGCCACGCGGAGGGCGTGCTCGTCCTCACCTGCGGCACCTACGGCAACGTGCTCCGCTTCCTGCCGCCGCTGGTCATCGGCGACGACCTCCTGAACGAGGGTCTCGACGTCATCGAGTCCGCCTTCGCCCGGATCTGACCGTACGTGTGAAGAGGTTGTGGGGGGCCGATGGCGGGTTGGAGTTCCGGCTGTCGGTCCCCCCGGCCTCTGCCGTACGGTTTCTGCAGATGAGAGAAACACCCCGCCCGCAGGGGACTGCGGGCAACGGGGCGGAGCCTCCCCAGCCTCGCCCTGACCGTGCCCTCGCGCACACCGCTGGAGCCCCCGGCTCCGGAACTCCTCACCGATCGGACGGTCGCCCGCCCCACACCCCCCGGGGCGCGCGGCAGCCCGGTCCCCGCGACCGCCCCGGAGCAACCCCCCCTGCTCCGGGGCGGTCGGCCGTGTTCTGGGCCCTCCTGGTCCTGGCCGTGACCACCTGGCAGGTCCTCGTCCGGGGCCCGCTGGCCCGCCTGGACGAGCGCGTCTCGCGCGCCGTGGTCGACACCGTCCCCCGCCCGCTCTCCGAACTCGGCGCGGACCTGGGGAACATGGAGGTCGCGCTGCCGGTCCTCGGCTGCGCCGCCGCGTACGCCGCCTGGCGCGGCCACCGCCGGGCCGCGCTCCTCGCCGTGCTCGCCATGGCCGCCGTCCCCCTCCTCGTGATCCCGCTGAAGGAGTGGACGGCCCGCCCCGGCCCCCTGGAACCCTGGGCCGCCGGCTACTTCCCGTCCGGCCACACCGCCACCGCCCTGGTCGCCTACTGCGGCGCGGCGATGCTCGTACGGCGGCGCTGGACGATGCCCGTCGCCTGGGCGCTCACCGCGGCGACGGGCATCGGACTGGTCCTGCGGGGCTACCACTGGCCGCTGGACGTGCTGGCCAGCGTCTGTCTGGGCCTGCTGATCCTGACCGCCGGCGCCCGCGGCACGCGCGGGCGGTCCGGCTGACGCGCCCGCGTGCCGGCCGAACGCGCCGGCCGCCGCTACTCCCCCGGCTCCCGGGCCAGTTGGCCCGCCGCCTCGTGCATGGCGAGTTCGAGGAGGGTGGGGTCGGTGAGGGTGCCCGAGCCGTCCGGGGGGACGAGCCAGCGGACCGCGCCGTTGGCCCGGCCCGGGTACGGCACGACGATCCAGGTGCCGCCGCCCGCGCCCCGTACGCCGGTGCCGACCCAGCGGGTGACCGTGCCCGGCGGGACGAAGAAGCCCATGCGGGCGTCGCCGAAGTCGGCGAGGACCGGCCCGGGCCGGTCCACCAGGCGGGTGAGCACGTCGAGCGTCGGATAGCCGAGCTCGGCCGGCAGGATCAGCACGTCCCAGCGCCGGCCGGCGGGCAGCAGGGCCACCCCGAGCGGGTTGCGCTCCCACTCCCACCGGCAGGCGTCGGGGTTCGGCGCCACCGAGACGAGCCACTCCACCGCGGCCTTGGCCCCCGAAGCAGTCATCGCGAACGGTCTCCCTTCGAAGCGCGGACACCATGTCCACACGCCCTGAGAGAGCGCTCGGCCCCGATCATTACGCGATTCCGGGGAGGAAATCCGCAGCGTGGGGAAGCAAAAAGGATTCGCCCGGCGTGCGCCCCGCGCACACCGGGCGTATCACCCGATGAACGGCCGAACCGCCGTCCCGCCGGCCGTCAGCTGTCGAAGCCGAGGCCCAGCCGGTCCATGGCCTTCAGCCACAGGTTCCGCCGGCCGCCGTTCTCGTCGGCGCGGGCCAGCGACCACTTGGTGAGCCCGATCCCGGCCCACGCCAGCGGCTCCGGCGGGAACGGCAGCGGCTTGGAGCGGACCATCTCCAGCTCCGTGCGCTCGGTGCGCTCCCCCGCCAGCAGGTCCAGCATCACGTCCGCGCCGAACCGCGTCGCGCCCACGCCGAGACCGGTGAACCCGGCCGCGTACGCGACCTTCCCCTTGTACGCCGTGCCGAAGAAGGCCGAGAAGCGCGAGCAGGTGTCGATCGCGCCGCCCCAGGCGTGGCTGAAGCGCAGCCCCTCCAGCTGCGGGAAGCAGCGGAAGAAGTGCTCGGCGAGCGTGAGGTACGTCTCCGGGCGCTGGTCCATCTCGGCGCGCACCCGCCCGCCGAACGCGTACACCGCGTCGTAGCCGCCCCACAGGATGCGGTGGTCGGCGGTGATCCGGAAGTAGTGGAACTGGTTGGCGCTGTCGCCGAGGCCCTGCCGGTTCTTCCAGCCGACCGAGGCCAGCTGCTCGGGGCTCAGCGGCTCGGTCATCAGGGCGTAGTCGTACACCGGGACGGTGTAGTGGCGCAGCCGCTTGACCAGGGACGGGAAGACGTTGGTGCCGAGGGCGACGCGACGGGCGACGATCCTGCCGTACGGGGTCTTCACGCCCATGCCGGGGCCGACGGCGAGCAGGTCGAGGGCGGGGGTGTTCTCGTAGATCCGCACCCCGGCCTCCTGGCAGGCCCGCTTCAGGCCCCACGCCAGCTTGGCGGGGTGGAGCATGGCGACGCCGCGGCGGTCCCACAGGCCGCCGAGGAAGGTCGGCGAGTCGACCTCGGCGCGGACGGCGTCCCGGTCGAGGAGTTCGAGGCCGCCGGCGAGTCCGCGCCGGTCGGCCTCGGCGTACCAGTCGTGGAGCTCCTCGACCTGGTGCGGCTCGGTGGCGACGTCGATCTCGCCGGTCCGTTCGAAGTCGCAGTCGATGCCGTAGCGTGCGACGGCCTCCTCGATGGCGTCGAGGTTGGCCTCGCCGAGCCGCTCCAGGGTCGCCAGCTCGTCGGGCCAGCGGGCCAGCCCGTTGCCGAAGCCGTGGGTGAGGGAGGCGGCGCAGAAGCCGCCGTTGCGGCCCGAGGCGGCCCAGCCCGCCTCGTGGCCCTCGATGAGCACGACGTCCCGGGAGGGATCGCGCTCCTTGGCGAGGAGCGCGGTCCACAGTCCGCTGTATCCGCCGCCGACGACGAGGAGATCGCAGTTCTCGGTGTCGGTGAGGGCGGGCAGCGCTCCGGGCTTGCCGGGGTCTTCCAGCCAGAAGGGGACGGGCTGGGCGTCGGAGAGTGATTGTGCAGCGAGACGCATGGCGACTGGGGCCATGGTTTCCAACTCCTTCAGGCGTTGCTCAGGTTGTCGCTTGTTTCTTCCGCCGGTTCGCGAGGAGCTGGCCGGCGACGACCACCAGGACGGCGATGACGAACATGGCCGTGCCGATGACGTTGATCTGGACGGGCGTACCGCGCTGGGCCGAGCCCCAGACGAACATGGGGAAGGTGACGGTGTTGCCCGAGTTGAAGTTGGTGATGATGAAGTCGTCGAAGGAGAGCGCGAAGGACAGCAGCGCTCCGGACGCGATGCCCGGCGCGGCGATCGGCAGGGTCACCCGCAGGAAGGTCTGCACGGGCCCGGCGTAGAGGTCACGCGCGGCCTCCTCCAGGCGCGGGTCCATCGACAGCACGCGCGCCTTGACGGCGGCGACGACGAAGCTGAGGCAGAACATGATGTGGGCGATGAGGATCGTCCAGAAGCCCAGCTCGATGCCCATGTTGAGGAAGAGAGCGAGCAGCGAGGCCGCCATGACGATCTCCGGCATGGCCATGGGCATGAAGATCAGCGAGTTCACCGCGCCGCGCGCCCGGAAGCGGTAGCGGACCAGCGCGAAGGCGATCATCGTGCCCAGCGCGGTCGCGCCGAGGGTGGCCCACAGCGCGATCTGCAGGGACAGCGAGAGCGAGCCGCACAGGTCGGCCACTCCGCAGGGGTCCTGCCACGCCTCCAGGGAGAACTCCCGCCAGGCGTAGTTGAACTTGCCGGCCGGGTTGTTGAAGGAGAACACCGTGACGACGACGTTCGGCAGGATCAGGTACGCGAGCGTGAACAGGCCCGCGAGCACGACGAGGTTCCGACGGAGCCAGCGCATCAGACCAGGTCCTCCGTTCCCGCGCGGCGGATGTAGACGGTGACCATGACCAGCACGATCGCCATGAGGATGAACGACAGCGCGGCGGCGGTCGGGTAGTCGAGGATGCGCAGGTACTGCGACTGGATCACGTTTCCGATCATGCGGGTGTCCGTGGAGCCGAGGAGTTCGGCGTTGACGTAGTCGCCGCTCGCCGGGATGAAGGTGAGCAGGGTGCCGGAGACGACGCCCGGCATCGACAGCGGGAAGGTCACCTTGCGGAAGGTGGTGACCGGGGAGGCGTACAGGTCCTTGGCGGCCTCGTGCAGCCGGCCGTCGATCCGCTCCAGCGAGGTGTAGAGCGGCAGGATCATGAACGGCAGGAAGTTGTACGTGAGGCCGCAGACCACCGCCAGCGGGGTGGCGAGCACGCGCTCGCCCTCGGTCCAGCCGATCCAGCTCGTCACGTCGAGGACGTGCAGGGTGTTGAGGACGCCGACCACGATGCTGTCGTCGGCCAGGATCGTCTTCCAGGCCAGCGTCCGGATGAGGAAGCTGGTGAAGAACGGGGCGATGACCAGGACCAGCAGCACGTTGCGCCAGCGGCCGGCGCGGAAGGCGATCAGGTACGCCAGCGGGTAGCCGAGCAGCAGGCACAGGACGGTGGCGGTGCCCGCGTACAGCAGGGAGCGGACGAACTGCGGCCAGTACTCCTGGAAGGCGTCCCAGTACGTCTGGAAGTGCCAGGTGACCTGGAAGCCCTGTTCCAGGGAGCCGGTCTGCACGGAGGTGGACGCCTGGTACACCATCGGCAGCACGAAGAACACGAGCAGCCAGACGATGCCGGGCAGCAGCAGCCAGTACGGGACGAGCCGCTTGCGGCGCGAGGGCTTGCGCAGCACCGGCTCGGGCACGGCCGGCGGCGCCTCCTTCGTCAATGTCGTGCTCATGCTGCACCTCCCATGTTCGCTTCTCCGCCCGCGAGGCGCAGAGGTGCGGGCATCGTCGCCGACTGCGGGCCGGTGGCCTCGCGTGCGTCGCTCACAGCGCGTCCTCCACCGTCTCGACGCCCGCGTCGATGTCCTGGGCCGCGTCGAGGCCGAAGGTGTGGGCCGGGTTCCAGTGCAGGACGACCTCGGCGCCGGGCACCAGGCGGGTGTCGCGCTCGACGTTCTGCTCGTAGACCTGGAGTTCGGCGCCCGCCGGGCTGTTCACCACGTACTGGGTGGAGACGCCGATGAAGGACGAGTCGGCGATGCGGCCGGTGACCCGGTTGCGTCCGTCGGCGATCCGGCCCGCGTCGTCGGCGTGCGCGAGCGAGATCTTCTCCGGGCGGACGCCCACCAGGAGCTTGCCGCCGGTGCGGACGGCGTCGGTGCAGCGGTCGCCGGGGACGCGGAGCTTGCCGCCGCCCGCGGTGACCACGACCTCCGTGCCGCCGGTCTCGACGACCTCGGCCTCGATGAGGTTGGAGGTGCCGAGGAAGTTCGCGACGAAGGTGGTGCGCGGGTTCTCGTACAGGTCGGCGGGCGCGCCGAGCTGCTCGACGCGGCCGCCGTTCATCACCGCGACCTGGTCGGCCATGGTCATGGCCTCCTCCTGGTCGTGGGTGACGTGCACGAAGGTGATGCCGACCTCGGTCTGGATCCGCTTCAGCTCCAGCTGCATCTGGCGGCGCAGCTTCAGGTCGAGGGCGCCGAGCGGCTCGTCGAGGAGGAGCACCTGCGGGTGGTTGATCAGGGCGCGGGCGACGGCGACGCGCTGCTGCTGGCCGCCGGAGAGCTGGTGCGGCTTGTGCTTGGCCTTGTCGCCGAGCTGGACCAGCTCCAGCATCTCGTCGACCTGCTTCTTCACGGACTTGATGCCGCGGCGGCGCAGTCCGAAGGCGACGTTCTCGAAGATGTCCATGTGCGGGAAGAGCGCGTAGGACTGGAAGACGGTGTTGACCGGCCGCTTGTGGGGCGGCAGGTCGGTGACGTCCTTGTCGCCGAGGAAGACGGTGCCGGTGGTGGGCTCCTCCAGGCCGGCGATCATGCGCAGCGTGGTGGTCTTGCCGCAGCCGGAGGCGCCGAGCAGGGCGAAGAAGGAGCCCTGCGGCACGGTCAGGTCGAGCGGGTGGACGGCGGTGAAGGCGCCGTAGGTCTTGCTGATCCCGGAGAGACGGACGTCGCCGCCGGTGTTCGTGTCAGTCATGGGTGCGATCCCAGGGTGTCGAGGGGCTGGAGGGCTGGGGACCGGCTCAGGCGCCGATGAGCTTGGCGAACTTCTCCTCGTACGCCGTCTCTTCCTTGCTGCTGAGGGAGCGGAAGGCGCGGGACTTCGCCGCCATCGCCTTGTCGGGCAGGATCAGCGTGTTGCTCGCGAGCTCCGGATCGATCTTGGCGAGCTCGTCCTTCACCCCGTCGACCGGGCAGACGTAGTTGATGTACGCGGCGAGCTGGGCCGCGACCGGGAGTTCGTAGTAGTAGTCGATGAGCTTCTCGGCGTTGGTCTTGTGCCGGGCCTGCGCCGGGACCAGCAGGTTGTCGCTGGAGGTGATGTAACCGGCGGACGGGATCGCGAACTTGATGTCCGGGTTGTCGGCCTGCAGCTGGATCACGTCGCCGGCCCAGGCGAGACAGGCCGCCAGGTCGCCCTTGTCGAGGTCCGAGGTGTAGTCGTTGCCGGTGAAGCGGCGGATCTGCTTGGTGTCGACGCCCTTCTGGAGCCGGCCGAGCGCCGCGTCGAAGTCGGCGTCGGTGAAGGAGCCCGGGTCCTTGCCCATGTCGATGAGCGTCATGCCGATCGAGTCGCGCATCTCGGTGAGGAAGCCGACCCGGCCCTTGAGGGCGGGGTCGTCGAGCAGCTGGGTGACCGAGTCGACCTTCCTGCCGCCGGTGGCCTTGGAGTTGTACGCGATGACCGTGGAGATGCCGGTCCACGGGTACGAGTACGAGCGGCCCGGGTCCCAGTCGGGGCGGCGGAACTGCGCGGAGAGGTTGGCGTACGCGTTCGGCAGGTTCGCCGGGTCGAGCTTCTGCGCCCAGCCGAGGCGGATGATGCGGGCGGCCAGCCAGTCGGTGACGCAGATCAGGTCGCGGCCGGTGTCCTGGCCCGCGGCGAGCTGGGGTTTGATCTTGCCGAAGAACTCGACGTTGTCGTTGATGTCCTCGGTGTACTTGACCTTGATCCCGGTCCGCTTGGTGAACGCCTCCAGCGTCGGCCGGGACTTCTCGTCCTCGCTGACGTCCATGTACTCGGTCCAGTTGGAGAAGGAGAGGGTCTTCTCCTTGGCCGAGACGTCGATGGAGGCGGGCCCCTGGCCCTCCCGCTTCGCCGGCGGGATGCCACAGGCGCTCAGCCCGGCGAGACCGCCGAGGGTGAGCGCGCCGACGCCGCCGGCGCGCAGCATCGAACGGCGGGTGAGCGCGCCCCGGCCGCTCGTGAGACTGCGCCGCATCGCCGCTTCCTGCGCGGCGGACAGGCTGTCGGGCTCGTACTGCTCCATGCGCTGTGCCCTTTCGGGAGGGTGTCGGGCCGCTGGTCGGGCGGCGAACAGGTGCTATCGGTCCCCGAAGATCGTGCGGTGCCAGTCCTTCGCGGCGACCGCCGTATTGTCGAACATGACGTGCTTGACCTGCGTGTACTCCTCGAAGGAGTAGGCGGACATGTCCTTTCCGAAGCCGGACGCACGGAAGCCTCCGTGCGGCATCTCGCTGATGATCGGGATGTGGTCGTTGATCCACACGCAGCCCGCCTTGATCTCGCGGGTGGCGCGGTTCGCCCGGTAGACGTCGCGGCTCCACGCGGAGGCGGCGAGTCCGTACGGGGTGTCGTTGGCGAGCCGGATGCCCTCGTCGTCGCCGTCGAAGGGCAGCACGACGAGCACCGGTCCGAAGATCTCCGACTGCACGACCTCGCTGTCCTGCGCCGCGTCGGTGATCAGTGTGGGCCGGTAGTACGCGCCCTTGGCGAGCTCTCCGCCGGGGGCCTCGCCGCCGGTGACGACGGTGGCGTAGCCGCGGGCGCGGTCGACGAAGCCGGCGACGCGGTCGCGCTGGGCGTGGCTGATGAGCGGGCCGAGGTCGGTGGACGGGTCGAAGGGGTCGCCGAGCCGGACGGACTCCATCAGCTCCGCGACCCGCTCGACGAAGGCCCGGTACAGCGGGCGCTGGACGTAGGCGCGGGTGGCGGCGGTGCAGTCCTGGCCGCTGTTGATGAGCGAGGCGGCGACGGCGCCGTGCGCGGCGGCCTCGGGGTCGGCGTCGTCGAAGACGACGAAGGGCGCCTTGCCGCCGAGTTCGAGGTGGAGCCGCTTGACGGTGGCGGTGGCGAGTTCGGCGACCCGCTTGCCGACGGCGGTCGAGCCGGTGAAGGAGGTCATCGCGACGTCGGGGTGGCCGACGAGGTGCTCGCCCGCGTCGCGGCCGGCGCCGGTGACGATGTTGACGACGCCGTCGGGGATGCCGGCCTCCGTGGCCGCCTGGGCGAACATCAGGGAGGTGAGCGGGGTGAGCTCGGCCGGCTTGAGGACGATCGTGTTGCCCGCGGCGATCGCCGGGAGGATCTTCCAGGCGGCCATCTGGAGCGGGTAGTTCCAGGGGGCGATGGAGCCGACCACGCCGATCGGCTCGCGCCGGACGTACGAGGTGTGGTCGCCGCTGTACTCGCCGGCCGACTGGCCCTGCAGATGGCGGGCCGCGCCGGCGAAGAAGGCGGTGTTGTCGACGGTGCCGGGCACGTCGAACTCGGTGGACAGCTTGACGGGCTTGCCGCACTGCAGCGACTCGGCGGCGGCGAACTCCTCGGCGCGCGCGGCGAGGACGCCCGCGAAGCGGTGCAGCGCGTCGGAACGCTCGCCGGGGGTGGCGCCGGCCCAGCCGGGGAACGCGTCCCGGGCGACGGCGACGGCGGCGTCCACGTCGGCCGGGGAGGCGAGCTCGTAGTCGTACACCGCGTCGCCGGTGGCCGGGTCGACGACGCTGTGGGTCCTCCCGGACGTACCGGGGCGCAGCCGTCCGCCGATGTACTGCGCCCCGTCCGCGAAGCGGTCCGTTGCCTGGAAGCGGTTGCCCATGACGCTCTCCGTTGTCCCAGCTCGAATTGAGTGCCGATCCTGGCAGAGGGCCGCCGGTCCAACAAGTGATTCCGTCGTTGCCTTTTTATTACGCGACGGAATCGGTCGACCAAGTGTCGAGGTGGCCGGAAAATCTCGGTACGGAGTGTCCGTGGCAGCTGTCAGACTCGCGTGCATGGGGATGCTCGAGGAACTGACACAGCAGGTCAACGAGGGTGGGAAGGTCAAGTTCCTGCACTTCTGGGGCCATCGGCCGCGGCACGACGGACAGCTCTCGGCGAGCTGTCTGAGCCAGTGGTGGCCGTCGCCGTTCGAGGTCGACGGCGTACGCTACGCGACCGCCGAGCACTGGATGATGGCCGGGAAGGCCCGCCTGTTCGGCGACGCGGAGGCGGAGCGGGCGGCCCTGGAGGCGACGAGCCCGGCGGCGGCCAAGAAGGCCGGCCGGCTGGTCCGGGGCTTCGACGAGACGGTCTGGGAGCGGGAGCGCTTCGGGCTGGTCGTGGCCGGCAGCGTCCACAAGTTCGGCTCGGACGAGGGCCTGCGGGCGTTCCTGCTCGGTACCGGTCAGAGGGTGCTGGTGGAGGCGAGCCCGCTGGACCGGATCTGGGGCATCGGACTGGCCGCGGACGATCCGCGCGCCTTCGACCCGGCGCGCTGGCGGGGCCTGAACCTGCTGGGCTTCGCGCTGATGGAGGCGCGCGAGCGGCTGCGGCAGGGCCGGGACGCCTGAGCCGGGCCCGCGGGCCCGGCTCGGCGCGTCATGACGGACGGTCAGCGGCGGTCGGTGACGACCAGGCTGGTCTTGAACGGGTCGTCGTCGCTGCCGCTCTCCTTGTCCCACTTCTCGGCGTTGGCGATGATGAAGCCGAAGAGCGCGATCATGGCGACGCCGAGGACCACGCCGATCGAGCCCATGATGATGCCGGCCAGCGCCTGGCCCGCGTTGTTGGCCTCGCCGCGCTGGACGCGCTTGCGTCCCAGGATGCCGAAGATCAGCGCGAGCGCGCCGAGGACGATGCTCGGCAGGCCGTAGAAGCAGAAGAGGCAGAGGGCCAGGATGCCGAGCACCATGCTCGCGGTGCCCATCCCGTTCTGCGGCTGCTGCCCCCAGCCCTGCTGGCCGTAGCCGTACGCCGGGTAGGCCGGGGCGGGGTAGCCGTACGCGCCGCCGGGCGGCGTGGGGGCCGTCGGGTAGCCGTAGCCCGGACCGGTCGGGGCCACCGGGGGCGGCGGCACGTCACCGGTCGGCACGCCCGCGGGCGGGGTCACCGACGGCATGGCCGCCATCGTCGGCTGGTCGTGCACGGTCGGCGGCGTGGGCGCGGCGGGCTGTCCGGACGTCTTGCCGAGGTCGACGCGCTCCGGCGGCGCCCACGGGTCCGCGGGGTCGAAGCCGCCCTGGCCGCTCTGGCCGCCCTGCGCGGCTCCGCTGCTGTCGGTCATGGTCCTCCCCCATCGTGGTCCGCTCATGCTACGACCTCGTTCGGACACGGGTGCGGCCCGGCCTCCGGCGGCCCCCGCCTACGATGACCCGATGACCGATCTGCATCCGTTCATCGCGGGCCTGCCGAAGGCCGAGCTGCACGTCCACCACGTCGGGTCCGCGTCCCCGCGGATCGTCGCCGAGCTCGCCGCCCGGCACCCCGACTCGAAGGTGCCCACCGACCCCGAGGCGCTCGCCGACTACTTCGTCTTCACCGACTTCGCGCACTTCATCGAGGTCTACCTGTCGGTCGTGGACCTGGTCCGCACCCCCGAGGACGTCCGGCTGCTGACCTTCGAGGTCGCCCGCGACATGGCCCGGCAGAACATCCGGTACGCCGAGCTGACCGTGACGCCGTACAGCTCCACCCGCCGCGGCATCGACGAGCGGGCGTTCATGGACGCGATCGAGGACGCCCGCCGGGCCGCCGAGGCCGAGCTGGGCGTCGTCCTGCGCTGGTGCTTCGACATCCCGGGCGAGGCCGGCCTGGAGGCCGCCGCCGAGACCGCCCGGCTCGCCGTCACCGACGGGCTGCGCCCCGAGGGCCTGGTGTCCTTCGGGCTCGGCGGCCCCGAGATCGGCGTGCCGCGCCCGCAGTTCAAGCCGTACTTCGACCAGGCGCGCGCGGCCGGTCTGCGTTCCGTCCCGCACGCCGGAGAGACCACCGGCCCCGAGACCGTCTGGGACGCGTTGAACGAGCTGGGCGCGGAGCGCATCGGCCACGGCACCAGCTCGGTGCGGGACCCGAAGCTGCTCGCGCACCTGGCCGAGCACCGGATCGCGCTGGAGGTCTGCCCGACGTCCAACATCGCGACCCGCGCGGTGGCCCGGCTGGAGGAGCACCCGATCCGGCAGATGGCCGAGGCCGGGGTGCTGGTGACGGTCAACAGCGACGACCCGCCGATGTTCGGCACCGACCTGAACAACGAGTACGCGGTGGCGGCCCGGCTGCTCGGCCTCGACGAGCGCGGGATCGCGGAGCTGGCGAAGAACGCGGTCGAGGCGTCCTTCCTCGACGCGGCGGGCAAGGCCCGGATCGCCGGGGAGATCGACGCGTACACGGACAAGTGGCTGGCGCGCTGAGCACCGGCGACCCCGCCTCCGGCCGCGAGAATGAGGTCATGCGCAACGTCAGAGTCGTGGCCCACCGCGGCGACCCCTACCGCGCCCGCGAGAACACGCTCCGCTCGATCGCCTCGGCGGTCGGGCGGGGCGCGGACGCGGTCGAGATCGACGTCCGGCTCACCAAGGACGGCGTGCCCGTCCTGCTGCACGACGACACCCTGAAGCGGCTGTGGGGCCACGACCGGCCCCTGTCCTCGCTCACCTACGCGGAGGTCCGCGGGCTCAGCCTCGACGAGGTGCCGAGCCTGGACGAGGCCCTGGCGGCGGCGAAGGACCACCCGCTGATGATCGACCTGCCCGGCGGGAACGAGGCGTCGGTCCGCGCGATCGTCGGCGCGGTCCGCGACTCGGGGGCCGCGGACCGCGTGTACTACTGCGCCGGCGGCGTGGCGATGCTGCACGTACGGGCCGCCGACCCGTCCGCCGAGATCGCCCTGACCTGGACCTCGCTGGCCCCGCCGCGGCCCGTCCTGCTGGACGTGGTGAAGCCGCGCTGGCTCAACTACCGCTTCGGCCTGGTGACCCGCGCCCTGGCCGACCGGGTCCACCGCGACGGCCTGCTCCTGTCCGCCTGGACGGTGGACACCCGCCGGACCATGCGCCGCATGATCGCGGCCGGGGCGGACTCGGTCACCACCAACCGCGTCGACGCCCTCGTCGCCGAGCTGGGGCGCCGGCAGCGGTGAACGGCATATTCCGGTACGCCCGGGACCTCGGGATGCGGGCCCGGACGCTGGGCGGGGCCAACCCGTGGGCGGTGGACATCGGCCTGGCCCTGCTGGTGCAGGCGGCGATGACGATGCCGTTCGTGGTGCCGCGCGCACCGGATCTGCCGCCGGCGACCTGGGCGGCGTACGGGCTGACGAGCCTGACGGTGCTGCCGCTGGTGTGGCGGCGGCGCGCCCCGTTCACGGTGCTGCTCGCGGTGATGGCGGCGAGCGCCCTGTACGAACTGGCCCTGGACGGGCCGGGGCAGCCGCTGCCGTACACCGGACTGGTGGTCGTCTACACGATCGCCGCGCTCTGCCCGGCCCGGGTCCGGCTGGGCACGGCGGCGCTGCTGGCCGTGGCGGTGCCGGTGTCGGTGTGGCTCAACACCCGCTCGGCGCGCGAACTGACCTTCTCGCTCTTCGTGTTCGGCGCGGCCTACGCGCTCGGCCGGCTCACGGACGCGCGGCAGCGGGCCGCGCGCGTGGAGGCGGAGCGGGCGGCGGCGCGGGAACGGGCGCGGATCGCCCGGGAGATGCACGACATCCTGTCGCACGCGGTGAGCCTGATGGTGGTGCAGGCGGAGGCGGGACCGCTGGCGGTGCGCCGCGCGCCGGAGAAGGCGGAGGCGGCGTTCGACGCGATCTCGGAGACCGGGCGGGACGCGATGGCGCAGCTGCGGGAGATGCTGGGCGTGCTGCGGGACGGCGAGGACCCGGCGCCGCGCGCGCCGCAGCCGGGCCTGGACGCGCTGCCGGAGCTGCTGGCGCGGGTACGGGCGGGCGGTCTGGACGTGGCGTACGAGACGGCCGGCGAGGTGCGGTCGGTGCCGCCGGCGCTGGGCGCGACGGTGCACCGGATCGTGCAGGAGGCGCTGACGAACGTGGTGAAGCACGCGGCGGCGGCCACCGCGACGGTACGGCTCGCCCGCGCGCCGGGCCGGCTGACGGTGACGGTGACCGACGACGGGCGCGGGCCGCGGGGCGGCGCGTCCGGCGGGCACGGCCTGGTCGGGCTGCGGGAGCGGGCCGCGGCGCACGGCGGCACGGCGGCCGCGGGGGCGGGCCCGGGCGGGCGGGGTTTCGAGGTGCGGGCCGAGTTCCCGCTGGACGAAGGGGCGGGGGTGCGGGGGTGACGATCCGTGTGGTGGTCGCGGACGACCAGGAGCTGGTGCGCAGCGGCTTCGCGATGATCCTGGACGCGCAGCCGGACATCGAGGTGGTCGCCGAGGCGGGCGACGGGGCGGCGGCCGTCGACGCGGTGCGGCGGCTCGCGCCGGAGGTGGCGCTGCTGGACGTCCGGATGCCGGGCACGGACGGCATCGAGGCGTGCCGGGCGATCACCGCGGGCACGGCCTGCCGGACGGTGATGCTGACGACCTTCGACGCCGACGAGTACGTGTACGAGGCGCTGCACGCGGGCGCGAGCGGCTTCCTGCTGAAGGACGTGCGGCGGGACGACCTGGTGCACGCGGTCCGGGTGGTGGCCGCGGGCGACTCACTGCTGGCCCCCTCGGTGGCGCGCCGGCTGGTGGAGCGGTACACGGCGGGCGGAGCGGCCCGCCCCGATCCGCGGCTCGACGCGCTGACGGCGCGGGAGCGGGAGACGCTGCTGCTGCTCGCGCGGGGCCTGTCGAACGCGGAGATCGCGGCGGAGCTGGTGGTCAGCGAGCACACGGTGAAGACGCACGTGGGCCATGTGCTGGCGAAGCTGGGGCTGCGGGACCGGATCCAGGCGGTGATCTGCGCGTACGAGACGGGCCTGGTGACGCCGGGGGCTCCCCCGGTCGGGCGAGGAGGGCCGGGCGCGGGCTCCCCCGCGTAGGGGAGGGCGGGGCGCACGCAAGATCGCCGAGGCGGGCGATCCGTGCGACGCCGCAGGTCAGCAGGATGGTGAGGAAGCCAACGAGGGCCTCATCCCGAGGAGTTGACCATGAACGGCACCCTGCGCACCCTGCTCGCCACCGCGCTCGCCCTGGGCGTCGCGTCGGGCGCGGCGGTCGTCCCGGCGGCCGCGGACCCCACCGCCACCCCCACCGCCTCCGCCTCCGCCTCCGATGCCACCGCCGCCCTGGAGGCGGCGATCGCCGGCCTGCCGGACGACCACGCGACGGCGGCGCTGGTGCGCGTCGGCGGCACCGAGGGGACCTGGCGGGGCTCGGCGGGCGTGCACGACCTGCGGACGAACCGCCCGGCCGACCCGGGGGCCCGGTTCCGGGCGGGTTCGGTGACGAAGGTGTTCACGGCGGCGGTCGTGCTGCGCCTCGCGGCGGAGGGCCGGCTCGACCTGGACCGGCCGGCCCGCGCGTACCTCCCGGAGCTGATCCCGGCGGCGTACGCGGGGGTGACGGTGCGCCAGCTGCTGAACCACACGCACGGCATCCCGGCCGCGGACCTGCCGGGCACGACGGTCGAGGAGTGGTACGAGAACCGCTTCGCGGTGCACCGCCCGGAGGACCTCGTGCGCTCGGCGACGGCGAAGCGGCCGGAGTTCGCGCCCGGCAAGCGCCAGCACTACCTGAACATCGGCTACACGATCGCGGGCCTGCTGATCGAGCGGGTGACCGGCGAGCGGTACGAGGACGTGCTCGCCGACCGCGTGCTGCGCCCGCTCGGCCTGCGCGACACGTACTCCCCCGGCACGAACCCGCGCATCGTCGGCCGGCACAACCACGGCTACCAGTGGCTGCGGCAGCCGGACGGCACGAAGGCACTGCGGGACGTGTCGGTGTGGAGCACGACGGACGGCTGGGCGGCCGGTGACCTGGTCTCCACGACGGCCGACCTGGAGCGCTTCACCCGCGCCCTGTTCGCCGGCCGGGTGGTGAGCGGCCCCCTGCTGGAGGAGATGTTCACCCTCCCCCGGGTCCGGGACTTCAGGACCGGCGCCCCGGCCGCGTACTCGGCGGGCCTGTCGATGAAGAGGCTCGGCGGCCGCGAGGTGTGGGGCAAGACGGGCGGCCGCTGGGGCTACAACGCGGCCGTCGCCTCCACCCGCGGCGGCGAGCGCACCCTCGTCTACAGCGTCAACTCCACCGACGCCAAGGGCCAGGACACGAACCGCGTCGCCCTGATGCTCATGCTGGCGACGTACGGAGCGCCGGACCCGTCTGCCGCTCCAGACGCTTGATCATGCGGCGGACGACGAGCAGGGGCAGGATGCCGAACACCCCGAAGGACATGTCGATCACCGACCACCAGAAGGGGATGTCGCGGATCGGTCCGCAGATCAGGGCGAGCGGGACGATGCCGGCGCAGGCGATCATGGCGAACTCGACGACCCAGATGTTGCGGACGGGATCGCGGTACACGCCGTAGAAGGCGACGGCGATGACGAGGTGGGCGAAGGCCAGCCAGTCGGTGCCGTAGAGGAGGTACGGGGACGCGGCGTCGGCCCGGTCGAGGCCGCCGCGGACGCGGGCGATCCACTCGGCGAGACCGGGGAAGACGTCCGCGACCGGGGCGGCCCAGGTGGTCAGGGCGCCGTCGAGCAGGCGGAGTTCGGTGACGAGCGGGAAGGCGGTGAGTCCGCTGAGGACGAGGCAGACGACGAAGAACGCCAGCCAGACGCGGATGCGCGTGAGAAGGGCCCTCGGCCCGTTCGAGTCGCTCATGACGGCAGCGTACGCCTCCGACTGAACACGTTCAAAAGTGGGGCTCCGTGTGGCAGGCTGACCCCATGAGCTTCGACATGTTCGTGCTCCGGTACGTGGCCGGGGAGCCGGCGCCGCTGGACCGGGACGTCCTGGACGAGGTCCTCGGCCCGTACGTGGCGGCGCGCGACCCGGCGGTGGATCTGCTGCAGCTCCGCGTGGGCGAGCGCGGCGGGGCGGACGTCTGGCTCCGGGAGACCTCGCTGACCCTCAACCACGTGGCGGGCCAAGGGGCGTTGGACCTCGTCTGCGCGCTGCTCCGGCGGCTGGGCGCCGTGCTCGCCCTGCCGGGCGGGACGGTGGTCCTGTACCGGGACGAGGACCGCGAGCGGCTGCCCCCGGAGCTGCGGGACGCCGCCGTCCTCGTCGTCGCGACGACGGGGGCGGAGCTCGGCCGGGCGATCCGGGAGTCGTGAGAACCGGCGGCGGGAGAACGGGCGCGGCCCCGGCGCCCTGCCGTGGACGGGCAGGGGGCCGGGGCCGCGGGGCGGGCCGGGAGGGTCAGCCGAGGGACGTCATCACGTGCTTGATGCGCGTGTAGTCCTCGAAGCCGTACGCCGACAGGTCCTTGCCGTAGCCGGACTTCTTGTAGCCGCCGTGCGGCATCTCGGCGACCAGCGGGATGTGGGTGTTGATCCACACGCAGCCGAAGTCGAGGGCCTTGGACATGCGCATCGCGCGGGCGTGGTCCTTCGTCCAGACCGAGGAGGCGAGGGCGTACTCGACGCCGTTCGCGTACTCCAGGGCCTGCTCCTCGTCGCGGAACGACTGGACGGTGATGACCGGGCCGAAGACCTCGTTCTGGACGATCTCGTCGTCCTGCTTGAGGCCGGAGACGACGGTCGGGGCGTAGAAGTAGCCCTTGTCGCCGACGCGGTGGCCGCCGGCCTCGACCTTGGCGTGGGCCGGGAGGCGGTCGATGAAGCCGGAGACCTGCTTGAGCTGGTTCTCGTTGTTCAGCGGGCCGTAGAGCACGTCCTCGTCGTCCGGCTGCCCCGTCTTGGTCTCGGCGGCGGCCTTGGCGAGCGCGGAGACGAACTCGTCGTGGATGGACTCGTGCACCAGCACGCGGGTCGCGGCGGTGCAGTCCTGGCCGGCGTTGAAGAAGCCGGCCACGGAGATGTCCTCGACGGCCTTGGCGATGTCGGTGTCCTCGAAGACCACGACCGGCGCCTTGCCGCCCAGCTCCAGGTGGACGCGCTTGACGTCCTTGGACGCCGACTCGGCGACCTGGATGCCGGCGCGCACGGAGCCGGTGATGGAGGCCATCGCCGGGGTGGCGTGCTCGACCATCGCGCGGCCGGTCTCGCGGTCGCCGCACAGGACGTTGAAGACGCCCTTGGGCAGGATCTGCCCGATGATCTCGGCGATCAGCACGGTCGACGCGGGGGTCGTGTCGGACGGCTTGAGGACGACGGTGTTGCCCGCGGCGAGCGCCGGGGCGAACTTCCACACGGCCATCATCATCGGGTAGTTCCACGGCGCGACCTGCGCGCAGACACCCACCGGCTCGCGGCGGATGATCGAGGTCATGCCCTCCATGTACTCGCCGGCGGACTTGCCCTCGAGCATCCGGGCGGCACCCGCGAAGAAGCGGATCTGGTCCACCATCGGCGGGATCTCCTCGCTCGCGGTGAGCGCGACCGGCTTGCCGGTGTTCTCGACCTCGGCGGCGATCAGGTCCTCGGCGCGCTCCTCGAAGGCGTCGGCGATCTTCAGCAGCAGCTTCTGGCGCTCCGACGGCGTGGTGTCGCGCCAGGCGGGGAAGGCGGCCGCGGCGGCCTCCATGGCGGCGTCGACGTCGGCCTGGCCGGAGAGCGGGGAGGTCGCGTACACCTCGCCGGTGGCCGGGTTGATCACGTCGATCGTGCGGCCGTCGGCCGCGTCCCGGAACTCCCCGTTGATGTAGTTGCGCAGCCGGCGCAGCTCGGTGGTCACTTGCCACCCCTCCTGTCACGTTCTGTGTCGCACGTCGTCGTGCGTGTCCCGATGGGTGAGACACCCAAGCCTAAACGCTGAACCGACGCTTTCAACAGGGCTGACGGCCACCAACTTCGGATTCAGCATGATCGAGCACTCGAAACAACGAATTTCATCGCTCTCGGGTTGCCAGACCGACGACCTTCGTGCACAGTGAAGTCGTGGCCAGTCAAAGCACCCACTCCAGAACCGGAACCGGTTCGTCCCCGACGATCGATGCCGTCTCCCTGGCGATCATCGAACAGCTCCAGGAGGACGGCCGCCGTCCGTACGCCGCCATCGGCAAGGCCGTCGGCCTGTCCGAGGCGGCCGTCCGGCAGCGCGTCCAGAAGCTGCTCGACCAGGGCGTCATGCAGATCGTCGCCGTCACCGACCCGCTCACCGTGGGCCTCCGGCGTCAGGCGATGGTCGGCATCAACGTCGAGGGTGACCTGGATCCGGTCGCGGACGCGCTGACGGACATGCCCGAATGCGAGTACGTGGTGATGACCGCGGGCTCCTTCGACCTGATGGTGGAGATCGTCTGCGAGGACGACGACCACCTTCTGGAAGTGATCAACAAGCGGATCCGCACGCTCCCCGGCGTGCGGTCCACCGAGAGCTTCGTCTACCTGAAGCTCAAGAAGCAGACCTACATGTGGGGAACCCGATAGCCGTGAGCAAGGACCTCTCCCAGACCGCCTACGACCACCTGTGGATGCACTTCACCCGCATGTCGTCGTACGAGAACAACCCCGTCCCCACCATCGTCCGCGGTGAGGGCACCTACATCTACGACGACAAGGGCAGGAAGTACCTCGACGGCCTCGCCGGCCTGTTCGTGGTCCAGGCCGGTCACGGCCGTACCGAGCTCGCCGAGGTGGCTGCCAAGCAGGCCCAGGAGCTCGCCTTCTTCCCCGTGTGGTCCTACGCCCACCCGAAGGCCGTCGAGCTGGCCGAGCGTCTCGCCAACGAGGCCCCCGGCGACCTCAACAAGGTCTTCTTCACCACGGGCGGCGGCGAGGCGGTCGAGACCGCCTGGAAGCTGGCCAAGCAGTACTTCAAGCTGGTGGGCAAGCCGACCAAGTACAAGGTCATCTCCCGCGCGGTCGCCTACCACGGCACCCCGCAGGGCGCCCTGTCCATCACCGGCCTGCCGGGGCTCAAGGCCCCCTTCGAGCCGCTGGTCCCCGGCGCGCACAAGGTGCCGAACACCAACATCTACCGCGCGCCGCTGTTCGGCGACGACCCGGAGGCCTTCGGCCGCTGGGCCGCCGACCAGATCGAGCAGCAGATCCTCTTCGAGGGCCCCGACACCGTCGCGGCCGTCTTCCTGGAGCCGGTGCAGAACGCCGGCGGCTGCTTCCCGCCGCCGCCCGGGTACTTCCAGCGGGTCCGCGAGATCTGCGACAAGTACGACGTGCTGCTCGTCTCCGACGAGGTCATCTGCGCCTTCGGCCGCCTCGGCACCACCTTCGCCTGCGACAAGTTCGGCTACGTGCCGGACATGATCACCTGCGCGAAGGGCATGACCTCGGGCTACTCCCCGATCGGCGCCTGCATCGTCTCGGACCGCCTGGCCGAGCCGTTCTACAAGGGCGACAACACCTTCCTGCACGGCTACACCTTCGGCGGCCACCCGGTCTCCGCGGCCGTGGGCCTCGCCAACCTCGACCTGTTCGAGAAGGAGAAGCTCAACCAGCACGTGCTCGACAACGAGGGCAACTTCCTGTCGACGCTGCAGAAGCTGCACGACCTGCCGATCGTCGGCGACGTCCGCGGCAACGGCTTCTTCTACGGCATCGAGCTGGTGAAGGACAAGCACACCAAGGAGTCCTTCAACGACGAGGAGACCGAGCGCGTCCTGTACGGCTTCCTCTCCAAGGCGCTGTTCGACAACGGCCTGTACTGCCGCGCCGACGACCGTGGCGACCCGGTCATCCAGCTGGCTCCGCCGCTGATCTCGGACCAGTCCACGTTCGACGAGATCGAGCAGATCCTCCGCGCCACCCTCACCGAGGCGTGGACGAAGCTCTGATCCCGCGACATCACGCCGCCCTCACGGCGTGACCCCCGGCCCGGGCATGCCGCCATCCGAGTGGATGGCGGCGGCCCGGGCCGCGTGCTGTCCGTACAAGCGGATCTGAATCCTTACGGTGCCGAGTGACCCACGTGACCCACAGGCCCGTCTCCTCGTTCCCCCGTACGGGGGAACACACATCAGATCCGACCAACGAGGTGTACGCGATGGTGGCCCCACCGGACAACGACGTGCTCTGGGCACGCTCCCTGCACTGCTCCCTCGGCGGCACGCCCGCCCTCAGCGGGGTCTCCCTCGGCGTCCGCGAGGGCGAGATCCTCGCCGTCACCGGACCGCGCGGCAGCGGCAAGACGACCCTGCTGCGCTGCCTGTCCGGCCAGCTCGTCGCCGACAAGGGCGAGGTCTGGTTCAACAGCGGCCCCGTGCACACCCTCGGCCTCGTCCAGCGGGAACGGCTGCGGCGCGACCGGTTCGGCTGGATCGACCCCGAGCCCGGACTCGTCCCCGAGCTCACCGCCTGGGAGAACGCCGCCCTGCCGCTGCTGCTGCGCGGCGTCTCGCACCGCACCGCCAAGTCCGCCGCGACGGAATGGCTGGACCGGCTCGACATCGGCGCCGCCGCCCGCAAGCGGCCCCACGACCTCAGCCAGTCCCAGCGGCAGCGGATCGCCACCGCCCGGGCCCTGGTCACCACCCCGGCCGTGCTCTTCGCCGACGAGCCCACCGCCACCCTGCACCGCGCCGACGGGGCGCAGGTGCTGCGCACGCTGACCGCCGCCGCCCGCTCGCACCGCATCACCGTGCTGCTCGCCACCCACGACCCCGAGGTGGCCGCGCTCGCCGACCGGGCCGTCACGCTCGTCGACGGCCGCCGGGTCGCCGACGCCCGCCCGACCGGTTCGGAGGGCCGCGCCGCGTGCTCGCTCTCCGTCTGACCCGGGGCTCCCACCCGCTGGTCCTGCTGCGGCGGCTCCTCGTCGCCGCGGCGGCGGCCGGCACGGGCTTCCTTCTGCTGTGCACCCTCGGTCATGCCGTCGGCCACCCCGCGCAGGCCCCCGGCTCCGCGCTGCGGCTGCTGTGGTGCGTGATCCCGCTGGCGGCGACCGTGCAGTTCGCCGTCGCCGTGGCCCGTACGGACCCCAGCACCCGGCCCCGGCCGGGACTGTCCGCCGTCGGGCTCGGCCCCGCCCGGCTGACCGCGATCGCCGCCGCGTCCACGGCCGTCGCCTGCACGCTCGGCTCGGCCGTGGCGCTGCTGTTCTTCCTGCACCTGCGCGGTGACCTCACCGGGCTCCCGTTCGACGGGGCCGCCGCGGAACTGCTCGGCGCCGACCGGCCGCTGCCGCTCGCCGCGGCGCTCACCCTGCTCGCGGTGCTGCCGGTGGCGGCCGCCACCGCCGCCGCGCTGGCGCTGCGCCCCCGCCCGGCCCGGCCCGCCGAACGCGTCGCCGGACTGCCGGGGGGCCTGCCCTGGGGCGTCGCGCTGGTGGCGTCCGGGCTCGCGATCGAGACCTACGCGGCGCGCGGCGGCGGCGACGCCGCCACGCTGCCGGGCCGCGTCGAGGCCGGCCCGCTGGGCGTCCTCGCCGGCTGGGCGCTCACCGCCGCCGGCCTGGCCCTGGCCGGTCCCGCGCTCACGTACGTGTCCGGCCGGCTGCTGCAGACGTTCCGCCCGGGGGCGCTGCGGCTGCTCGCCGGCCGGGTCCTGATGGGCGAGGCGGGCCGCATCGGCCGGCCGCTGGGCGTGGTCGCCGCCGTGGCCTCGGCCTCGATCGCCGCCGTCACGGTCGGCGGGCTCGGCCCCGGCGGCTCCGGCCCCCTGACGGCCCTCGGCGCCACCCTGGTCGTCGCCTGCACCACGGCGACGCTGCTCACCGCGGCCCTGGAGGCGAAGCAGACCCGCACCCACACCACCGCCGCCCTCCACCGCCTCGGCGCCCCGCCCACCGTCCTGCGCACCGCCGCCCTCCTGCGCACCGCCGCCCTCCTGGCCGTCCTCGTCCCCGTGACCTGGACCGTCGCCACCCTCGCCGCCACTCCCCTCAAGGGCTGACCGCTCCCCGGGACGTACGGCCCCTCCCCCGGGCGGCGGAGCCGGACACCCGGGGTTACGTCCGTGGGGCGATGCCGGGGGGTGCGGGTGGCCGCCAGGCTCGGTGCATGAGCTGGAAGAGGATCACGGGCTCCTGGCCGCTGTGGGCCGAGCGGGCCGCGCTGTGGTGGTCGGTGCTGTACGCGGGCGGCGCGGCCGTCGCCGCGGCAACCGGGCCCGCGTACGGGTACGCACTGCTCGGCAAGGCGACCGGGACCGCCGCCGAAGCGGCCACGGCCGGCCTGTACGGGGCGGCCGCCCTGCTCGCGTACACCCTGCCGCGCCGCCCGGACCGCGCATGGCCGTCGCGGCTCGCCTGGCCGGTCGTCGCGCTCTGTCTGACCTCGGGCTTCGCCTTCCTCTTCAGCCCCGCGCACGCGCTCGCCGTCCTCTTCGGCCGGAACCAGCCGCCGATGGACTGGGCCGCCTGGGCGAACCAGGGCCTCGCGGTGGCGGGCGCGGTGCTGTGGGCCTGCGCCGCCGTGGCGCACCGGCGGCGGGCGCGCGGACGGTGCGTGTCCTGCGGGGGCCGCGCGGCCGCCGCGCCGGGCGGGCGGCGGACCGCGGCCGGGCTCGTCGCGGTCGCCGCCCTCGTCCCGTACGCGACCTTGAAGACCGCCTGGGCGCTCGGCGCGACCGTCGGCTACACCGGCGCGGGCAAACCCGGCATGGACCCGCGCTACACCAGCGACCTGGGCATCCGGCTGTACGAGCACGGCGTGGACATCACGGCGCTGCTCGCCCTCGTCGGCATGGCGCTGGCCCTCGCGCTGACCCGCCCCTGGGGCCGGGCGCTGCCCCGGCTGCCGCTGCTCGCGCTCGGCTGGGCGGGCGCGGGCGCGCTCGCGCCGTTCGGGATCTTCCTCGCCGTGATGGGCGCCCTGGCGTGGTCGGGTCTGACCGACTGGGGCGTCGCCGACCACGCGCCGTGGGTGGTCGTCGTCGCGTACGGCGGCTTCTCCGCCTACGGCCTGGCCCTCGGCCGCGCGACCCGTTCCTACCAGCGGACCACCCGCCGGGCGTGCGCCCGCTGTTAGGGGGCGTCCTCTGTCAGGGGGCGTCCTCGCCCAGCAGGACGACCTCGTCCGCCGCGAAGTCGACGCCGACCCGGGCGCCCGGTTCCGGGGCCGTGCGCAGCGGGACCTCGGCCTCCAGGGGCGGCGCGTCCGAGGGGTGCAGGAGGAGGGCTGCGTGGTGGCCGCGGAAGGTGCGGCCGGCGACGGTGCAGGGCAGTCCCTGGCCCGCCGGGACGACGCGGACGCCCATGGGGCGGACCATCAGGCGCCGTTCGCCCTGCGGGGAGCCCGGCGGGACCGGGATCTTCCCCCAGGGGGTGTCCGCGGACTCACCGGTCACCGTCGCCGGGACGACGTTGTCGAAGCCGAGGAACCGCGCCACGAACTCGGACGCGGGGCGCTGCCACACGTCGAGCGGCGTACCGGACTGGGCGATCCGCCCGTCCCGCATCACCACCACCCGGTCGGCCAGCGCGAACGCCTCGCCCTGGTCGTGCGTGACGGCCAGCACCGTCGTGCCCAACCGGCCGAACAGCTGCCGCAGTTCGACGACCAGCCGCTCCCGCAGCCCGCGGTCGAGCTGCCCCAGCGGCTCGTCCAGCATCAGCAGCCGCGGCCGCGGCGCGAGCGCCCGGGCCAGCGCGACCCGCTGCTGCTCCCCTCCGGACAGCTCCGCGACGGAGCGCCGCTCCGCGCCCGGCAGACCGACCAGATCCAGCAACTCACCGACCTGGGCGGCCTGTCCGGCCCGGGACACCCCGTGCATCCGCAGGCCGAACGCGACGTTCCCCGCCACGTCCCGCTGCGGGAACAGCTGGTGGTCCTGGAACATCAGCCCGACCCCGCGCCGGTGCACCGGCACCCCGCTCTGGTCCGCGCCGCCCAGCAGCACCCGGCCGCCGTCCAGCGGCTGGAGCCCCGCGACGGCCCGCAGCAGCGTCGACTTGCCGCTGCCGCTCGGCCCGAGCACGCACACGATCTCGTGCTCGGCGACCTCCAGGTCCACCGCGTCGAGCGCGGCGCGCGCCCCGAAGCGCACCGTCGCGCCGTCCAGCCTCAGCATCAGAACTCCCCGGAGGTCCGCTCGGTGCGCAGCCGTTCGAGCAGCAGCAGGGCCGCCGCGCACACCGCCATCAGAATCGTCGACAGGGCCATCGCCTGCCCGTAGTTCAGCTCCCCCGGCCGGCCGAGGAGTCGCGCCACCGCGACCGGCAGCGTCGGGTTGTCGGGCCGGGCGATGAACACCGTCGCCCCGAACTCGCCCAACGACACCGCGAACGCGAACCCCGCGGCGATCAGCAGCGCCCGCCACACCATCGGCAGGTCCACCTCCCGCCAGGCCCGCAGCGGCGAGGCGCCCAGCACGGCCGCCGCCTCCCGCAGCCGCGCGTCCACCGCCCGCAGCACCGGCAGCATCGTCCGTACGACGAACGGCACGCCGACCAGCGCCTGCGCCAGCGGCACCAGGATCCACGAGGCCCGCAGGTCCAGCGGCGGCTCGTCCAGGGTGATCAGGAACCCGAAGCCGACCGTCACCGCGGACACCCCGAGCGGCAGCATCAGCAGCGCGTCGAAGCCCCGCACCAGCCGCCCCGCCTTCGTCGTGAGCGCAGCCGCGGCGAGGCCGCCGATCAGCAGCGCGATGCCGGTGGCGACCAGCGCGTACTCCAGCGAGTTCCCGACCGCCTCCAGCGGCGGGACGAGGAACGTCCCCGACGCGTCGAGCGAGCCCAGCGCCCGGTAGTAGCGCAGACCGTACCCGTCAGGGCCGGCGAAGGACCGCTCCACCAGCATCGCCAGCGGCAGCAGGATCAGCAGCGCCACCGACGCCAGCACCCCGCCGAGCAGCGCCCACTGCCCGGCACCGCGCGGCCGGCGCGCCGTGCTCCCGGCGGGCACCAGCTTCAGCGCCGACTCCCGGCGCCGTACCGTCCATGCGTGCACGGCGAGGATCGCGCCGACCGCCACGAACTGCACCATCGTCAGCACGGCCGCCGTCGGCAGGTCCAGCAGCCGGGCGGTCTGCCGGTAGATCTCCGCCTCCAGCGTCGCGTACGCCGTCCCGCCGAGGATCTGCACCACACCGAAGGAGGTGAAGGTGAACAGGAAGACCATCAGCGCCGCCGCGGCCACGGACGGCACCAGCGCCGGCAGCGTCACCCGCCGCCACGCCTGCCACCGGGACGCGCCCAGCACCCGCGCGGCCTCCTCCTGCCGCGGGTCGAGCTGCGCCCACAGCCCGCCGACCGTACGGACGACGACCGCGTAGTTGAAGAAGACGTGCGCCAGCAGGATCGCCCCCACGGACGTGTCCAGGCGCAGCCCCCACAGCTCGTCCGTCAGCCCGCCCCGCCCGACCAGCGCCAGGAAGGCCGTGCCGACCATGACCGTGGGCAGCACGAACGGCACGGTCACCACGGCCCGCAGCACCCGCTTGCCGGGGAAGTCGAGCCGCGCGAACACGTACGCGCCGGGCAGCGCGACCAGCAGCGTCAGCGCCGTCGAGGCCGCCGCCTGCCACACCGTGAACCACAGCACGTCCAGCAGGTCCGGCCGGCTCAGCGTCTCGCCGATCCGGCCGAACCGCCACGTCCCGTCGGTCTTCACGCCGCGGGCGACGATCGACGCGACGGGCCAGGCGAAGAACACCGCGAAGAACGCGACGGGCAGGGCCATCAGCCCGAGCCGCGCCGCGCTCCCCCGCAGGTCCCGGCGCCCGCCGGAGCGACGCCCGGCTACTTCAGGACGAGCGACGACCACGCCTGGATCCACGCCTCACGCTTCTCGGCGATCTTCTGCGGCGCCATGGTCTGCGGCTTCTCGATCACCGCGCCGTGCTTCGTGAACAGCTCCGGCAGCGTGGCGTCCTTCGCCACCGGGTGGACGAACATCTGCAGCGGCATGTCGTCCTGGAACTGCTTCGAGATCAGGAAGTCGATCAGCGCCTTGCCGCCCTCGGGGTTCTTCGCCCCCTTCAGCAGGCCCGCGAACTCGGTCTGCCGGAAGCAGGTGCCGGTGGAGACGCCCGTCGGGGCCTCCTTCGGCTGCGGCTGCGCGTACAGCACCTCGACCGGCGGGCTGGAGGCGTACGACACGACCAGCGGCCGGTCGCCCTTGGCCTGCTTGCCGCCCGCGGAGCCGGAGAACTCCTGGTTGTAGGCGAGCTCCCAGCTGTCGACGGTCTTCACGCCGTTGGCCTTGAGCTTCTTCCAGTAGTCCTGCCAGCCCCCGTCGCCGTACCGCGCGGCGGTGCCGAGCAGGAAGCCGAGGCCCGGGGAGGACCGCTCGGGGTTCTCCACCACGAGCAGGTCCTTGTACGCGGGCTTCGCCAGGTCGTCGAAGGTCTGCGGCGGGGCGAGCTTCTTGTCGGCGAAGTACTTCTTGTCGTAGTTGACGCAGATGTCGCCGGTGTCGACCGGGGTGACCCGGTGCTCGTCCTTGTCGAGCTGCAGCTCGGCCGGGATCCGGTCCAGGCCCTTCGCCTCGTACGGCTCGAACAGGCCGTTGTCGAGGCCGCGGGAGAGCAGCGTGTTGTCGATGCCGAAGAAGACGTCGCCCTGCGGGGAGCCCTTGGTGAGGATCTCCTTGTTGAGCGCCTCGCCCGCGTCGCCGCTCTTGAGGACCTTGACGGTGAAACCGGTCTGCTTCGTGAACGCCGCGAGGACGTCCTTGGAGGCGTTGAACGAGTCGTGGCTGACGAGGGTGACCGTCTTCGGGGCCGGGCCGCCGGTGGCCTTGCCCTTGTCGCCGTCCCCTCCGCCGCAGGCGGCGAGCGTGGTGACGCCGAGCGCGGTGGCGACCGCGACGGCGGCCAGCTTGGTGGTGTGCACTGGATTCCTCCTGGGTGTGACCAGGAAGAGACGCGGCCCTGCCCGCGCCCGGGGAAACCGGGCGCGGGCAGGGCGCAACAGCTCGAGTTACGACCGAACTTCCTACCCAGAATGACCTGGGCGAGGTTCAGAGGGTCTGCGGCCGCTGTGTTTGATTCCCAGCGTGTACCGCACTCTCAGCGCTGTGGCGCTCCCCTGTCGGAATATGCAGATGTGTTCGAGCTCAGACTACAAGGTCAGCGTTCGGCGGCGGCCAGCTGTCCACAGGCGCCGTCGATCTCCTGACCGCGGGTGTCCCGGACGGTCACCGGCACGCCGTGCGCGGCGATCGCCTCGACGAACGCCTTCTCGTCCTCCGGGCGGGACGCCGTCCACTTCGAGCCGGGCGTCGGGTTGAGCGGGATCAGGTTGACGTGCACCCGCTTGCCCTTGAGCAGCCGGCCGAGGAGGTCGCCGCGCCAGGCCTGGTCGTTGATGTCGCGGATCAGCGCGTACTCGATGGAGACCCGGCGGCCCGACTTCTCCGCGTACTCCCAGGCCGCGTCGAGGACCTCGCGGACCTTCCAGCGGGTGTTCACCGGGACGAGCGTGTCGCGCAGCTCGTCGTCGGGGGCGTGCAGCGAGACGGCGAGCCGGCACTTGAAGCCCTCGTCGGCGAACCGCAGCATCGCCGGCACGAGACCGACGGTGGAGACGGTGATGCCGCGCTGCGACAGGCCCAGGCCGTCCGGCTCCGGGTCGGTCAGCCGGCGGATCGCGCCGACGACCCGGTTGTAGTTGGCGAGCGGCTCGCCCATGCCCATGAAGACGATGTTCGACAGCCGCGCCGGGCCGCCGGGGACCTCGCCGTCGCGCAGGGCGCGCATGCCGTCGACGATCTGGTGCACGATCTCGGCGGTCGACAGGTTCCGGTCCAGGCCGGCCTGGCCGGTGGCGCAGAACGGGCAGTTCATGCCGCAGCCCGCCTGCGAGGAGATGCACATCGTGACCCGGTCCGGGTAGCGCATCAGGACCGACTCGACGAGCGTGCCGTCATGCAGACGCCACAACGTCTTGCGGGTCGTGTCGTCGTCGCAGGAGATGTGCCGGACCACCGACATCAGGTCGGGCAGCAGCTCCCCGGCGAGCTTCTCCCGGGCGGCGGCCGGAATGTCCGTCCACTGCGCGGGGTCGTGCGCGTACCGGGAGAAGTAGTGCGTCGACAGCTGCTTGGCGCGGAACGGCTTCTCGCCGATCGCGGCGACGGCCTCCTTGCGCTCGGCGGGCGTGAGGTCGGCGAGGTGCCGCGGCGGCTTCTTTGCTCCGCGGGGGGCGACGAAGGTGAGCTCTCCCGGTGCGGGGCGGGCCATGGCAGGTACTCCTCGTAATGACGAAAGGCGCGCCGCTCGGAGCAGCGCGCCCTTCCAGGGTACGGCAGAGCTTCGGTTCAGCCCGTGCCGACGAACAGCCGGCCGGCCTCAGCCCGTGCCGACGAACAGCACCAGCAGCAGCCACACCACCGGCGCGGTGGGCAGCAGCGAGTCCAGGCGGTCCATGATGCCCCCGTGGCCCGGGAGCAGCGTGCCCATGTCCTTGATGCCGAGATCGCGCTTGATCATGGACTCGCCGAGGTCGCCGAGCGTCGCGGACGCCGCCACCGCGAGACCCAGGAGCAGGCCCTGCCACCAGGACCCGCCGTCGATCAGGAACTCCATGCACAGCGCGCCCGCCGCCATCGCGAACGTCACCGCGCCGACCAGACCCTCGCGGGTCTTGCCGGGGCTGATCCGCGGGGCCAGCTTGTGCTTGCCGAAACGCCAGCCGATCGCGTACGCGCCCGTGTCGCTGACCACGGTCAGCAGCAGGAACGTCAGCACCCGCTCCGCCCCGTCGTCCGCGGTGAGCATCAGTGCCACGAACGTCGCCAGGAACGGCACGTAGAACGCGGCGAAGACACCCGCCGTGACGTCCTTCAGATAGCCCTCGGGCGGCTCGGTCATGCGCCACACCAGCACCGCGAGCGCGGTCAGCGCCATCGCGACCCAGGCGCCCTCCGCACCGCGGACGTACCCGGCGACGACCATCGCCGCACCGCCGACCGCGAGCGGCACCAGCGGGGCCTTGAGGCCCTTGCGCTCCTGCAGACGGGTGGTGAGCTCCCACAGCCCCACGACGACGGCGAGCGCTATCACGCCGACGAACGCGGGCTTCCAGATGAACAAGGAGGCGATGATGACGGCGCCGAGTCCGACGCCGACCCCTATCGCCGCCCCCAGATCACGTCCCGCGCTCTTCTTCTGCGGGGGCGGGGGCGGCGGCGTGGGCATGGGCTCCTGGTCTCCGGCGGCCGGAACATCGGGCACGATGGGCATGGGCGCAGTCTGCTGTGCCCGATGCTGATCGTATGCGGGACCCGCCGGGTGCGGCCCCCCGGGACCCGCCGGGGCGGGCCCCTGGTGAGGTCCCCAGACGCCGGCGGGGACCGGGGCTCCCCAGGAAGAGTCGTTCATCAGACCTCGAGAAGCTCGGCTTCCTTGTGCTTCAGCAGCTCGTCGACCTGCGCGACGTACTTCGCGGTGAGGTCGTCGAGCTCCTTCTCGGCACGGCGGCCCTCGTCCTCGCCGATGTCGCCGTCCTTGATGGCCTTGTCGACCGTGTCCTTCGCCTTGCGGCGCACGGAACGGATCGAGATCTTCGAGTCCTCGGCCTTGCCCTTGGCGACCTTGATGTACTCGCGGCGGCGCTCCTCGGTGAGCTCGGGGAACACCACCCGGATGATGTTGCCGTCGTTGCTCGGGTTGACGCCCAGGTCCGAGTCACGGATGGCCTGCTCGATGTTGCGCAGGGCGCTCTTGTCGAACGGGGTCACCACGGCCATGCGCGGCTCGGGCACCGAGAACGACGCCAGCTGGTTGATGGGCGTGAGGGCGCCGTAGTAGTCGGCCACGATCTTGTTGAACATCGCCGGGTGCGCACGGCCGGTGCGGATCGCGGCGAAGTCCTCCTTGGCGACCACGACGGCCTTCTCCATCTTCTCCTCGGCCTCGAGGAGGGTCTCTTCGATCACCACTTGCTCCTGCGTGTCGTCGCGTGTTGTCCTGCACGGTGCACGACCGGCAGGGCTCTGTCCATCCCATGGGGGTCCCCCCGGGGCCCGTCGGGCACCGGGGGCGGGGCGGTCACCGGTCTCAGGCCCGGGTGCCCTGGTCGCTCACGAGAGTGCCGATCTTCTCACCCTTCACCGCGCGGGCGATATTGCCCTCCGCGAGAAGCTCGAAGACGAGGATCGGGAGGTTGTTGTCGCGGCAGAGCGTGATGGCGGTGGCGTCCGCGACCTTCAGGTCACGCGCGAGCACCTCGCCGTACTCCAGCGCGTCGAACTTCACCGCATCCGGGTTGGTCTTCGGGTCGGAGTCGTAGACACCGTCGACGCCGTTCTTGCCCATGAGCAGGGCCTGGGCGTCGATCTCCAGGGCGCGCTGGGCCGCGGTGGTGTCGGTGGAGAAGTACGGCATGCCCATGCCCGCGCCGAAGATGACCACACGGCCCTTCTCCAGGTGCCGCACGGCGCGCAGCGGGATGTACGGCTCCGCGACCTGGCCCATGGTGATGGCGGTCTGGACGCGGGAGTCGATGCCCTCCTTCTCCAGGAAGTCCTGGAGGGCCAGGCAGTTCATGACGGTGCCGAGCATGCCCATGTAGTCGGAGCGGGCCCGGTCCATGCCGCGGACCTGGAGCTCGGCGCCCCGGAAGAAGTTGCCACCGCCGATCACGATCGCGATCTCCGCGCCGTCGCGGACGACCGCGGCGATCTCGCGCGCGATGGCGTGGACGACGTCGGGGTCGACGCCGAGGCCGGTGCCTCCGGAGAAGGCCTCACCGGACAGCTTCAGCATGAAGCGGCCGGCCTTGGTGGCGTGGTTGTCGTCGCCCTGTGCGGCGCCCTGGTTCATGGAGATCTCCTCGTGCACATACGAAGAAGGCCATTGCCGGTGGGTCTGGTGTCCCTGCGGCAATGGCCTCCTCGTCAGATCCGCCGTCGTCGGTTCCCGCGGGGCCGGCGACTGCTGGGGAAGCCCTGGCGGGCTCCCTGGTCGATCACGTACCGGCTCAGATGCCGACCTTGATGCGCGCGAAGCGCTTCAGGGTGACACCGGCCTCGTCCAGGATCTGCTGGACGGACTTCTTGTTGTCCAGCGCGTACGGCTGGCCGAGCAGCGTGGCGTCCTTGAAGAAGCCGTTGACGCGACCCTCGACGATCTTGGCGATCGCGGCCTCGGGCTTGCCCTCGGCGCGGGTGGTCTCCTCGGCGATGCGACGCTCGGACTCGACGACCTCCGCCGGGACGTCCTCCTTGGTGAGGTACTTCGGCGCGAAGGCGGCGATGTGCTGGGCGACGCCCTTGGCGATCTCCGCGTTCGGCTTGTCGAGCTCGACCAGGACACCGATCTGCGGCGGCAGGTCGGGCATGGTGCGGTGCATGTAGGCGGTCACGTACGCGCCGGAGAACTGCGCGAAGCGGTCCAGGACGATCTTCTCGCCGAGGTTGGCGTTGGCCTCGTCGACGTACGCCTGGACGGTCTTGCCGGCCTCGATCTCGGAGGCGAGCAGCGCCTCGATGTCGGCCGGGGAGGTGGCGGCGACGTGCGCGGCCAGCGTGTTGGCGACGGCCTGGAACTTCTCGCCCTTGGCGACGAAGTCCGTCTCGCACTTCAGCTCGACGATGACACCGGAGGTGTTGTCGTCGGCGATGAGGGAGACCACGGCGCCGTTCTCGGCGGAGCGGCCCTCGCGCTTGGCCACACCCTTCTGGCCCTTGATGCGCAGCGCCTCGACGGCCTTGTCGACGTTGCCCTCGGCCTCGTCGAGCGCCTTCTTGCAGTCCATCATGCCGGCGCCGGTGAGCTCGCGGAGCTTCTTGACGTCAGCGGCGGTGTAGTTCGCCATGAGTCTGTATTTCTCTCTCGAAGTCTGAAAGATCTACGAAGATCTACGGGTCAACGGCGGGGGCCTCGTGAGCCCCCGCCGTCGACGACCGAAGTGTGAAGGTCAGGCCTGCTCGGCGTCGGCGGCCGGAGCCTCCGGGGCCTCCGGAGCCTTCTCCGCCTCGTCGGCCTTCTTCTCGCCCTCGAGCAGGTCGCGCTCCCACTCGGCGAGCGGCTCGCCCGCAGCCTTCTCGCCCGGCTTCGAGTCGCCGGTCGCGGCGCCGGAACGGGCGATGAGGCCCTCGGCGACGGCGTCGGCGATCACGCGGGTGAGCAGGGTGACGGAGCGGATCGCGTCGTCGTTGCCCGGGATCTTGTAGTCGACCTCGTCGGGGTCGCAGTTGGTGTCGAGGATCGCGACGACCGGGATGTGGAGCTTGCGCGCCTCACCGACGGCGATGTGCTCCTTCTTGGTGTCGACGATCCAGACGGCGCTCGGCACCTTCTGCATCTCGCGGATACCACCGAGGGTCTTCTCCAGCTTGGCCTTCTCGCGCGAGAGGACCAGGAGCTCCTTCTTGGTGAGGCCGGAGGCGGCCACGTCCTCGAAGTCGATCGCCTCGAGCTCCTTCAGACGCTGAAGGCGCTTGTAGACGGTGGAGAAGTTGGTCAGCATGCCGCCGAGCCAGCGCTGGTTGACGTAGGGCATGCCCACGCGCGTGGCCTGCTCGGCGATGGCCTCCTGGGCCTGCTTCTTCGTGCCGACGAACATGATGGAGCCGCCGTGCGCGACGGTCTCCTTGACGAACTCGTAGGCGCGGTCGATGTACGACAGCGACTGGAGCAGGTCGATGATGTAGATGCCGTTGCGCTCGGTGAAGATGAAGCGCTTCATCTTCGGGTTCCAGCGACGGGTCTGGTGACCGAAGTGGACGCCGCTCTCCAGCAGCTCCCGCATCGTGACGACGGCCATGGCCGTAACTCCTTGGGTTTCTCGGTTGTGTCCTGACGCCCCGGCGCGCCGTGCCACGAGGGACCGAAAGGCGCTGCCACGACCGGTGAGGGCGGTGGCGGGGCGTGCGAAGTCGACCCGGTGACCCGGGTCGCCATAGGAAGTGTACGGGACCTGGGACGTGCCGGGTGACGGCGCTGCCCACAACCGGTCGGTTGTCCACAGATGCGGCCCGTCGCCCCCACGGGGCCGGCCGGCGGGGAACGCTGTCCCCATGAACGCGACCGCCCTGTTGCTGGGCCTGGCCCTGCCGGCCCTCTTCGTCTGGCCCCTGGGCCCGCCGAAGCCCGACGTGGTACGGCCCTGGTCCCCGCCGCCGTCCCCGTACGGCCCCGGCCACCGGGGCGTCGACCTGGCCGCCCGCCCGGGCGCCCCTGTCCGCGCCACGGCCGCGGGCGTGATCACCTTCGCGGGCCGCGTCGCCGGCCGCGGCACGCTGACGATCACCCTCCCGGACACCGGCGACCCACCCCTGCGGACCACGTACACCCCCGTCGACCCGCTCCTGCCGCGCGGCACCCCCGTGGCCCCCGGCGACGTGGTCGCCGAGGTCGCCGCGGAACCCCGCCACTGCGAGCAGACCTGCCTGCACTGGGGCTTGTTGAGGGGCGACCTGTATCTGAACCCCCTGACCCTGGTCCGTCGACCCCCGTCACGGCTGCTGCCGGTACTGGGGGTGGGGCGGGGCTGAGCGGGGGCAGCGCGGTCAGGCGCCGCGGGCGCCGGTGAGGGCCATGGAGACGGCGGTGTCGGCGATGGTGGCCGGGTCCTCGGCTGCGCCCAGTTCGATGCGGCGGACGGCGGCGTCGACGATGCCCTGGAGAAGCATGGCCGAGAGGCGGGGCTCGGGGCGGCCGAGGTCGGCGAGGGCCTCGACGATCATGGCGATCAGGCCGCCGTGCGCCGCGCGGATCTTCTCGCGGGCGCCGTCGTCCAGCTCGCCCGCGGAGATCGCGACGACGGCGCGGTGCCGGCGGTCGCCGACGAGGTCGAGCTGCTTGCGGACGTACGCCTCGACCTTGCCCTCGGCGGTGTCCGCGGCGGCCATCGCCGCCTCCACCTCGGCCGCCCACACCGGGAAGTCGACCGCGCACAGCTCCTCGACGACGGCGGCGCGGGAGCGGAAGTACTCGTACACGGAGGAGCGGGCGAGGCCCGTGCGCTCGGCGAGGGCGGGGAAGGTCAGCGCCTCCGTCCCGCCTTCGGACAGCAGGGCGCGCGCGGCGTCCAGCAGGGCGCCGCGCTGCATGGTCCGGTGCTCGGCCACGGAGGCCGCTCGAATCCTGGGCACGGCTCCACTGTACGACCGGCCCCGCGCGGTCAGCGTCCTACATCGGCCAGCTTGGCGCGCAGCTGCAGGACGGACTTGGTGTGGATCTGGCTCACCCGGCTCTCGGTGACGCCGAGGACGTGGCCGATCTCGGCGAGGGTCAGGCCCTCGTAGTAGTAGAGGGTGACGACGGTCTTCTCGCGCTCGGGGAGGGTGTTGATGGCGCGGGCGAGCAGCCGGCGCAGTTCGCGGTCCTCGGCGACCTCGACGGGGTTGTCCGCCGCGGTGTCCTCCAGGGTGTCCATCAGCGACAGCCGGTCGCCGCCTTCGCCGCCGACGTGCAGCAGCTCCTCCAGGGCGACGACGTTGGCGAGGGACAACTGGCTGAAAACCGCGTGCAGTTCCTCCAGGGCGATGCCCATCTCGGCGGCGACCTCGCCCTCCGAGGGGGTGCGCCGCAGCTGCGCCTCCAGGGTGGCGTAGGCGCGTTCCACGTTGCGTGCCTTCTGGCGTACGGAGCGCGGGATCCAGTCGAGGGCGCGGAGTTCGTCGATCATCGCGCCGCGGATGCGGGTGATGGCGTAGGTCTCGAACTTGATGGAGCGCTCGATGTCGAATTTCTCGATGGCGTCGATGAGCCCGAAGACCCCGGAGGAGACGAAGTCGGCCTGCTCGACGTTGGAGGGCAGCCCCACGCTGACCCGTCCGGCGACGTACTTGACCAGGGGCGAGTAGTGCAGGATCAGCTGCTCGCGCAGCCGCTCGTCGCCGGTGTCCTTGTAGGAGCGCCAGAGTTCGTCGAGCGAGGACGGTGCGGCCGGTCGCACGGTGCCCCGGGCTGCTGGGGGCACCGCGGCGCGGTCAGACCCGGAGGTGTGCTGGGGCATGCGTTGCCTTGTGCCGTTCTGCCGTCTGGGTGGGGATCCTTGCGAGCGTAGCGTGACTGGACCGTCGCGGTATGCGAACGCCTGCGGATCGCGCCGGTGCGGGTGGCCGGGCTCGACCGCATCTTCGAACCCGGGCCGTGGCGTGGGTCGGCCCCTCGGGTACGGCCGAGAGAACTCGATTGCTCATCTGCCTCACCTTTTCACCCGAATGCTCCGGGTCAAGAACCGCCTCGCCGCGCGTTCGACGCGCTTCTGCGGGTGTTCGTCAATCGCCAGCTGCCGTTCACTCGTTCGACGAACCCCAGTGAGTGCAGTTCGTACAGGCGCGCGACGGTCTCGTCGGGGGGTGTGCCGCCGCGGCGGGCGATCTCCTGGGCGGAGGTCGCGCCGTACGCGGGCAGCGCGTCGAGGACGCGGACGCAGTCGGGGTCGAGGAGGTCTCTGGGGAGGATGGGGCCCCGGCGGTCGGGGGCCAGTTCACCGATCGCGCCGACGAGTTCGATCACCTCGGCGGCGTCGGTGACCAGGGTGGCGGGGCCGCGCAGCAGTTCGTGGACGCCGGCGGAGAGCCCGGAGGTGACGGGGCCGGGCACGCCCATGGTGTGGCGGCCGAGGCGCTGGGCGGCGCGGGCGGTGACGAGCGAGCCACTGCGGTATTCGGCCTCGACCACGACCGTTCCTCGGGTGAGGGCGGCGATGACCCGGTTGCGGAGGATGAACCGGGCGGGGGTGGGGTGGCTGCCGGGCGGCAGTTCGCCGAGGACGAGGCCCTGCTCGGCGATCCGCAGGAGCAGCCCGGCGTGGCCGCGGGGGTAGGGGGTGTCGACGCCGCAGGCGAGTACGGCGACGGTGGCGCCCTGGGCGGCGAGTGCGCCGCGGTGGGCGGCGCCGTCGATGCCGAAGGCCGCGCCGGAGACGACGACCCAGCCCTGTTCGGCGAGGCCGCCGGCGAGGGCGGTCGCGGTGTGCGCGCCGTACGGGGTGCAGGCCCGTGCGCCGACGACGGCGACGGAGCGGAGCGCCCAGGTCCGCAGGTCGGCGGGGCCGCGGAGCCAGAGCCCGAGGGGGCGGGCGTCGCCGAGGTCGTCGAGTTGCCGGGGCCATTCGGCGTCGCCGGGGACGACGAAGCGTCCGCCGAGCGCGGCGACGGCGTCGAGGTCCCGCTCGGGTGAGGTGTCCACGGCGGCCTGCGCGGCGCGGTGCCGCCAGCCCTGGACGCGTTTCTCGCCGGTCCCGGGGAACGAGGCGCCGGCGTCGCCGGGGTGCCGGAGCCGTGCCAGGAACTCGGCCGGGCCGTAGCGTCGCAGCCACTGGCCCGCCTGCTCGTCGCCCGGCTCCACCACGCGCGTCAGCGCCGCCCGGGCCGCCCGCTCGCCGTCCGCCCCGCCGGGCGGCCCGTGCGGGCGCTCCGCCTCGTCCGGCTCTCCCAGGGGGGTGGGCCCGGGGTCCCGTTCGGCGCCCGGCGGCGGGCCGATGCCCTCGCGTCCGGGTTCCCGTCCGGCACCCGTCAGCCGGCCGGCGCCGTCGTGCCCGGTCGGGTCGGGCCGGTACTCGTCGGGTGGGGTCATGGCCACTCCCCCGGCTCGGCAGGGGCGCCCGCGGGCACCAGGTCCGCGCCTCGGGGGATGCCGGTGCGCAGTTCCAGGGCGAGGGCGACGTCCTGGGCGTCGGGGCGGTCGTGGCCGGAGAGATCGGCGACGGTCCAGGCGACGCGGAGGACGCGGTCGAGGCCGCGGGCGGTGAGCAGCCCGCGTTCGACGTCGCGTTCGGCGGCGGCCAGGGCGCCGGGGGCGGCGACGAAGCGGGTGCGCAGTTCGTGGCCGGGGACTTCGCAGTTGACGCGCCAGGGTGTGCCGTCGAGCCGGGCGGCCGCTCTGTCGCGCGCCTCGCGTACGCGGTCGGCGACCACGGCGCTGGTCTCGCCGCGTCCTCCGTGGCCGAGCAGGTCGGAGCGGGTGACGGGTTCGACCTCGACCCGTAGGTCGACGCGGTCGAGGAGGGGGCCCGACAGGCGGGCCTGGTAGCGGCGGATGAGGGACGCGGGGCATTCGCAGCCCGCGCCGTGCAGCGTGTGCCGGCCGCAGGGGCAGGGGTTGGCGGCCAGGATCATCAGGAACCGGGCGGGCAGCCGTACCACTCCGGCGGCGCGCGCGACGACGACGTGGCCGGACTCCAGCGGCTGCCGCAGCGCGTCGAGGGCCTTGCCCGAGAATTCGGGCGCTTCGTCAAGGAAGAGGACGCCTCGGTGGGCAAGCGACACCGCGCCCGGCCTCGGCAGGCCGTTGCCGCCGCCGACGAGGGACTGCATGGTCGCGGAGTGGTGCGGGGCGCAGTACGGGGCGCGGCGCACGAGGGGTTCGCCGGGCGGGAGGATGCCGGCGACCGAGTGCACCGCGGTGACCTCCAGGGATTCCTGGCGGGTGAGCGGCGGGAGCACGGTGGGGAGGCGTTCGGCGAGCATGGTCTTGCCGGCGCCGGGCGGTCCGGACAGGAGCAGGTGGTGGCCTCCGGCGGCGGAGACCTCGATGGCCGTGCGGGCGGCGCGCTGTCCGGCCACGTCGGCGAGGTCGGGGCCGTCGCCCGGGTCGGAGGACAGTCCGGTGCCGACGCCCGCGCCGGGGACGAGGAGTCCCGCGAGCATCGCGTCGGGCCGGCCTTCCTGTGCGGGTTCCTCGTCGGGTACGGGTTCGTCGGCGAGGATCGCGATGAGCTGGCGAAGGCTGCGGACGCCGAGGACGCAGACGCCGGGGACGAGCGCGGCTTCGCCGGCGGTCTGTTCGGGGACGACGACCTGCTCGTATCCGGCTTCGGCGGCGGCGAGGACGGCGGGCAGGACGCCGCGCACCGGCCGGACGCGGCCGTCGAGGCCGAGTTCGCCGATGAGGACGAGGTCGGCGACGGCCCTGGGGTCGATGCGTTCGGCCGCGCCGAGGACGGCCGCGGCGACGGCGAGGTCGAAGCCGCTGCCGCTCTTCGGGACGGAGGCGGGGCTCAGTCCGACGGTGAGTTTCTTCTGCGGCCACTCCGCGCCGGAGTTCACGATGGCGGCGCGGACCCGGTCGCGGCTCTCGGTGAGGCTCTTGTCGGGCAGGCCGACGAGGGTGAAGGCGGCGACTCCGGCTTCGAGGTCCGCCTGGACCTCGACGACGACCCCTTCGACTCCGACCAGGGCCACGGAGCAGGCGCGGGCGAATCCCATTCACGCCACCCCCTTGGCGTGGGTGAGGGCGGGGGCGCCGCGGTGCGGCAGGACGACGCCGACGAGGTCGATGCGCACGCCCCCGGGCGGTGCTCCGCCGTGCCGGTGGAGCCAGCAGTCCGCGAGCCGTTTGAGCCGGGCGGCCTTGCTGGGGGTGACGGCCGCCATGGGGTGTTCGTACGCCCCTTGCCTGCGGGTCTTCACCTCGCACAGGACGATCGTGTCGCCGTCGCGGGCGACGATGTCGATCTCTCCGTAGCGCCCGCAGCGCCAGTTGCGCGCGATCACCGTCATGCCCGTCTCGGTGAGCCGGCGTGCGGCCAGCCCTTCTCCGTACCGTCCGAGCGCCCCCGTGGCCTTGTTCATGGGTACCACCTCCGTCACCGACTGTGACGGATCCGCGGATGCGGTGGGGGCCTCGTCGGAGATCAGTGGACAACCCGGGCCGCTGTGGAGAACCGGGCCACCCGTCCGGGTGGTTTCAGCGGCGGCTCAGCTGCTCGGGAGCTCCAGGTCGCTCTTGTTGAGCTCCTCGATGTTCACGTCCTTGAACGTCAGTACGCGCACCTGCTTGACGAAGCGGGCCGGCCGGTACATGTCCCAGACCCAGGCGTCGGCCATGGAGACCTCGAAGAACACCTCGCCCTGGACCGAGTGCACCTGCATCTCGTAGTCGTTGGTGAGGTAGAAGCGCCGCTCGGTCTCGATCACGTATTTGAACAGCCCGACGACGTCGCGGTACTCCCGGTAGAGCTTCAGCTCCATCTCGGTCTCGTACTTCTCGAGGTCCTCGGCGCTCATGGCATGTTCCCCTTCAGCCGTGCGTGCCCCCATTGTGCGCCAGTCATGCGGGGCCCTAGGCAATTTCCGGGGCGAGCACGAGCGGTTCACGCGGGGGTCCCTCGTCGAGCAGCGTGCGCAGCAGCTCGGCGAGCTTTGTCGGGTACACCGTCTCACGCGCCGCCGACAGTTCGGCGGAAGTCCACCATCTCAGCCCCGCGACACTGCGCTCCTCCAGTTCGGTGAGCGCGGCGGGGGCGACGTCGGTGCGGCGGGTGCGGGCCAGGTAGTACCACTCGTCCTGGTACCAGCGCCGTCCGTCGAAGGGGAAGGAGCAGGTCCGCTCCCAGAGGACGGGGCCGAGTTCGGCGTCGGTGATGCCGGTCTCCTCGGCGAGCTCGCGCAGGGCGGCCTGTTCGCGGGTCTCCTCGCCCTCCACGCCGCCGCCGGGGGTGAACCACCAGGTCTGCTCGGGGTCGTCCGGCTCGAAGCCGTGGATGAGGAGGATGCGGTCGTCCGGGTCGAGCAGCACGACCCGCGCCACCCGCCGCAGCTCCGCCCCGCCCGGCACACCGGGCACCGCCGGCGCTTCCGGCATGACCGGCACCCCGGCCACCGCCGAGGCTTCCCCAGCCCCAGCCGTCTCAGCCGCCCCGTCCCGCCTCGTGTCCGTCATGCCGCCGCCGTCTCGTTCTCGCGTCGTGCCCCGCCGCCGCGCCGGCCGGTGAGCCGGGCCAGCGGCCCGTACGCGGCTCCGGCGAGGATCAGGGCGGCGCCGGCGGCGATCGCCGTGACGATCGTCCGTACCGGCCCGGGCTCGGAGATCCCGCCGGGCATCGCGGCGAAGCCGGTCGGCCGCGCGAGGACGCCGTCCATGGGCCAGGCGATGGCGTCGATCCTGCCGGTGACGGCGGAACGCGGCACGGAGCCCTGTCCGGCCTCCTGGAGGTGGACGCGGGAGTCCATGGAGTTGCGCCGCTCGTCGCCGAGCAGGAACAGCTTGCCTTCGGGCACGGTCACACTGAAGTCCTGCCCCTCGGTGGCGTCCTTCGACCGCAGATAGGGCTCGTCGACCGGTTCTCCGTTCACCGTGAGCCGGCCGTCGGCGGCGCAGCACGCGACCTTGTCGCCGCCCACGCCGACCACCCGCTTGATCATGGGCATGTCGCCCCAGAGGGCCTCCCGGAAGACGACGACATCGCCGCGCTTCACCTGGCTGCCGTCGATGCGCTGCGCGAGGACCCGGTCGCCGACCTCGACGGTCGGCGCCATGGAGTCGGTGGGCACCGTGTAGGGCTGGTAGACCAGCGCGCCCCAGACGAAGCCGCCGAGGAAGAGCAGGCAGCCGAGGCCGACCGCCAGCCCGGACAGCACACTGCCGACGCGGCCCGCGCCGCCGCCCTGGGTCCGTACCGTTCCGCTCACCGCTCGCCCCGCATCCGCTCCGACGGTCCGCCGCATCAGCCGCATCCGAGTTCGGACCTTAACCCGCCGGTAGGCGGGCGAGAAAGGGCTCGCTGCCCGCACGACCCGCCGCCCGGTCCCGGGAGCCCCGGAACGCGCGGGACCCCGTACCGCGCACGGTACGGGGTCCCCGGGTCACTCGGGCCGGCCGGTTCAGCCCTGCTCGGCGAGCTTCTTCCGCCGCCACAGCACCAGCGGCACCGCACCGGCCAGACCGGCGGCGCCGGGGGCGACCGTCAGGGCCTGGTTCAGGCCCGGCTGGTCGAAGACGTCCGGGACGGGCAGCGTGGACCAGCGGGTGACCGGCCAGGCGACCACGATCGCACGGCCGACGACGTCCTCGTTGGAGACGGTGCCGCCGCCGGGCAGCTCCTGGTGCCAGCGGGAGTCCATCGAGTTCTGCCGGTTGTCGCCCATCACCCAGATCCGGCCCTCCGGGACCTTGATCGGGCCGAACGGCTTGTCGCCGCAGGGCGTGGAGCCGGGCTTGATGTACGCGGTCTCGTCCAGCTCCTTGCCGTTCAGGACGACCTTGCCGCCGGCCTTGCACGACACGGTGTCCCCGCCGACCGCGACGACCCGCTTGATCAGGTCCTTCTCCTCGGCGGACGGCATCAGGCCGATGAAGCTCAGGAACTTCTGCAGCGCGTTCGGGTCGGGGGTGGGCTCGCCCTCCAGCCAGCCGCCCGGGTCGTGGAAGACGACGACCTCGCCGCGCTCCGGCTCGGAGCCGAACCAGGGGGTGAGCTTGTCGACCAGGACCCGGTCGCCGCGCTTGAGCGTGTCCATCATCGACTCGGACGGAATCGAGAACGCCTGGACGAGGAAGGTCTTGATCAGCAGCGCGAGCAGGAGCGCGATGCCGATCAGCAGCGGCAGCTCCTTCCAGAAGGAGCGCTGCGGCCTCCTGGCCGGGCGGTCGTCCCCGGTCTCGTCGCGTCCCGCGCCGTCGCCGGCCGGGGGCTCGCCTTCGGGGCGCCCCGGTCCGTCGTCGGTCATGGCCGCGGGCGACTGGCCGAGCTGGTCAGGCCTCTTCTCGGGCTCGTCGTGTCCGGATCGTGCCCCGACGGCCAAATCCCCCACATCCACTCCTCAGTCCGTGCAATCGCCTGCCCCAGAACAGGGACAGGCCCACCACTCCCATAACGAGCGGGAGTTCCGCAGGGGTCGGGAGCCAGAGGAATCCGTTCAGATTCCGCGAGGACACACTATGCGACGCGCCGCGCGCCGCCGTGGATCCCTGCCGCGCGTCAGGGACGGCCGCGAACGTCTCGCGCTCCTCCAGCGTCCGCCAGTGCGACACGGGCCAGATGATGGAGAACGCACGTCCGACGACCTGCTCCTCGGCGACGGTTCCCTGCCCCGGTTCGTCGAGGTGGAAACGTGAGTCCGCCGAGTCGGAGCGGTGATCGCCGAGGACGAAGATCCGGCCCTGAGGCACCTTCACCTCGAACTTGATCTTCGAGGGCTCGTCGCCGGGATGCAGGTACGGCTCGGTCAGCGGTACGCCGTTGACGGTGATCCGGCCGTCCTTGCCGCAGCACTTCACGGTGTCCCCGCCGACGGCGACGACGCGCTTGATCAGGTCCTGCTCGTCGGCGGACGGCAGCAGCCCGATGAAGGTGAAGAACTGCTTCACCTGCTTGACGCCCACCGGGTCCTCGCCGGGCGGCGTGATCTCCTGCTGGAGCCAGCCGCCGGGGTCCTTGAAGACGACGACGTCGCCGCGCTGCGGCTTGCTGCCGAACCACGGCGTGAGCTTGTCGACGAGCACCCGGTCCTGGACCTGGATCGTCTGCTCCATGGAGCCGGACGGGATGACGAAGGCCTGCACCAGGAAGGTCTTCAGGACGAGCGCGATGAGGATCGCCACCGTGATCAGCAGCGGGATCTCCTTGGCCGCGGAGCGCTGCCGCCGGCGCTTGACCTTGCGCGCCAGTCTGCGCCGCTCGGCGCGGCCGGGCAGCGCCCGCTCGCCGTCGGTGGGCCGGGAGCCGGTGGGCAGCCGGGTGTCGGCGCGGTGGCCGGCCGCGCGCCGCCCACGGTTACCCATGGCCGCCCGCCCCGGACGGTACGGAAGCGGCGGCCGGAACCCGCGCGAAGGCGTCGGTGCCGGGCAGGGAGGTCCAGCGGGCGACGGGCCAGCCGATCCAGTCGACCCGGCCGATCACGCGCTCGACGGGGACCATGCCGCCGCCCGGGGAGCCGAGGTGGTCGCGGGAGTCGCTGGAGCGGCTGCGGTGGTCGCCCATGACCCACAGGGTGCCTTCGGGGACGACGATGTCGAAGGGGACCTTGGAGGGGGCGTCGCCGAGAAACACGTACCGCTCCTCGATCTGTGTGCCGTTCACCCGGATCCGGCCCTCCTTGTCGCAGCAGACGACGCGGTCGCCGCCGACGCCGACCACCCGCTTCACGAAGTGGGTCTCGTCGGGCTCGGCGAGGCCGAGGGCCGCGGCCGCGCCGTGCAGCAGGTCGGTCACCGGGTTCCCGTCGGCGGGTTCCCGTACGAAGGAGTCGGTGCCGTCGAAGACGAGGACGTCGCCGCGGCGCGGCTGGTCGCCGAAACGGTACGCCAGCTTGTTCACCAGGACCCGGTCGCCGACCTGGAGCGTGGGCTCCATGGAGCTGCTGGGGATCAGGAACGGCTGGAGCACGAAGTGGCTCAGGAGCAGCAGGAAGACGGCGCAGGCGACGCCGAGCAGTCCGGCGCCCCGCCAGGAGAGCCGCCCGCGCGCGGATCCGCCCTCGGAGGGATCGCTGGACGCGGCGGGGCCGGAGGGTTCGGAGGAGTCGTCCCCCGATATGCGCGCGGAGCGCGACCGCTCCTCCACTGGGGAGGGGCGGTCGCGCTCCGTGTGCTGTGCTTCGGTGTCCATCGGGGCCAGAGCCTATCCGGCCGACCTGTGGACCCGGACGCGCGACGGTGAGCCGGTGGCTCAGTTGTCGCGCTTCTCCTTGATCTTGGCAGCCTTGCCGCGCAGCTCACGCAGGTAGTAGAGCTTGGCGCGACGGACGTCACCGCGGGAGACGAGCTCGATCTTCTCGAAGATCGGGGAGTTCACCGGGAAGGTGCGCTCGACGCCGACGGAGAAGGAGACCTTGCGGACGGTGAAGGTCTCGGAGACGCCGGAGCCCTGGCGGCGGATGACGACGCCCTTGAACTGCTGGATACGGGAGCGGTTGCCCTCGATGACGCGGACGTGCACGTTGATCGTGTCACCCGGGCGGAAGGCCGGGACGTCCGAACGCAGGGAGGCGGCGTTCACACCGTCGAGGAGAGAAGACATGTTCTTCGTCTGCTTTCTTCGCACGACGCCACAGGTCGACGTGCGGGAGTTCGTTGAGAATTCGGGAGCCGCGGCGCCCGGCCGCGACGGTCCCCCTGTGGCAGGGGCGCGGTGCGGGCGTACGACAGCGGCCTATTCTTCCACGTCGGTGGCCCGGCGCCAAAATCGGCCACCGGGTTCCGGGGCCCAGCCGAGGATCGAGAGCAGCTCGCGGTCCTTCTTGTCGAAGACGGCGGGGTCGCAGCGCTCGATCAGGTCGGGCCGGTTGCGGACGGTTCGGCGGAACGCCTCGTCGCGGCGCCAGCGGGCGATCTTGCCGTGGTGGCCGCTGAGCAGCACGTCCGGGATCCCGCGGCCGCGCCACTGGGGCGGCTTGGTGTAGACGGGCCCTTCGAGGAGGTTTGCCATGGCGCCCGGCGCGAAGGAGTCGTCGCGGTGGGACTCGGCGTTGCCGAGGACGCCGGGCAGCAGGCGCGCGACGGCCTCGGTGATCACCAGGACGGCCGCTTCGCCGCCGGCCAGCACGTAGTCGCCGATGGAGACCTCGTAGACCGGCATGCGGGTGGCGTACTCGTCCATGACCCGGCGGTCGATGCCCTCGTAGCGGGCCGGGGTGAAGATCAGCCAGGGCCGTTCGGAGAGCTCGACGGCGAGTTCCTGGGTGAACGGCCGGCCGCTGGGCGTGGGGACGACGAGGACGGGCTCGTGGGCGCCGGCCTCGTAGCCGTCGGCGAGCGTCTGGTCGAGGGCGTCGCCCCAGGGCTCGGTCTTCATGACCATGCCGGGGCCGCCGCCGTACGGGGTGTCGTCGACGGTGTGGTGCCGGTCGTAGGTCCAGTTCCGCAGGTCGTGGACGTGGACGTCCAGCGGGCCGCGGGTGCGGGCCTTGCCGACGAGGGAGACGTTCAGCGGTTCCAGGTACTCGGGGAAGATCGTGACGACGTCGAGCCTCATGCTTCGCCGCCCTCCGCGGCCTTCCCGCCCTCGGCGGCCTTGCCGGAGCCCGCGTTGCCGCCCTCGGCGGCCTTGCCGGACCCCGTCGCTTCGCCGGACTCGGCGTCGCGGGCCGAGGCGATCTCCGCGCGGTCGTCGATCAGGCCGGGCGGCGGGGCGATGACGGCCCGCTGCTCCTCCAGGTCGATCTCGGTGACGATCTCCTGCACGAACGGGATCATCACCTCGCTGCCGTCCTCGCGCTCCACGATGAACAGGTCCTGCGAGGGCAGGTGCGAGATCTCGGTGATCCGGCCGATCTCGGTGCCGTCGGCGAGCACCACGTCCAGGTCGATCAGCTGGTGGTCGTAGTACTCGTCCTCCTCCTCCGGCAGCTCGGAGGGGTCGACCTCGGCGATGAGCAGGGTGTTGCGGAGTGCCTCGGCGGCGGTGCGGTCCCGTACGCCCTCGAAGCGCAGCAGCAGCCGGCCGCTGTGCACCCGGCCGCTCTCGATGGTCAGCGGCCCGGTGGAGGCCGGGTCGGTGAGCAGCACGGCGCCCGGGCCGAGCCGCAGCTCGGGCTCGTCCGTACGGACCTCCACGGTGACCTCGCCCTTGATGCCGTGGGCACGGCCGATCCGCGCGACTACCAACTGCACGCTTCATTCTCCTGTCCGGACGACGACAAAGGCCGGGGTGGGCCCGAAGACCCTCCCCGGCCCGTGCCGGTGCTTCAACTTCTCAGCGGACCTGGTCCACGTCGACGAGGTCGACACGGATGCCCCGGCCGCCGATGGCGCCCACGACGGTACGCAGCGCACGCGCGGTGCGGCCGTTGCGGCCGATCACCTTGCCGAGGTCGTCGGGGTGCACCCGGACCTCGAGGACGCGGCCGCGGCGCAGGTTGCGCGAGGCGACCTGCACGTCGTCGGGGTTGTCGACGATGCCCTTCACGAGGTGCTCGAGAGCCTCCTCGAGCATGCTCAGGCCTCGGTCGACTCGGTGGACTCGGCCGCAGCCTCGTCCGCCTTCTTGTCGGCCTTCTTCGCCTTCGGGGTGATGGCCTCACCCTTGGCGTCGCCCTCTTCGAGGGTCTTCGCGAACGCGTCGAAGGAGGCGCGCTTGTCCTCCTTGGTCGCCGGCTGCAGCAGCGGCGCCGGGGCCGGCAGGCCCTTGTGCTTCTGCCAGTCGCCGGTGAGCTTCAGGATCGCGAGAACCGGCTCGGTCGGCTGGGCGCCGACGGACAGCCAGTACTGGGCGCGCTCCGAGTCGACCTCGATGCGCGACGGGTTGTACGTCGGGTGGTACAGACCGATCTCCTCGATGGCCCGGCCGTCACGGCGGGTGCGGGAGTCGGCGACGACGATGCGGTAGTGGGGCTGGCGAATCTTGCCGAGACGCTTCAGCTTGATCTTGACTGCCACGGGAGTGGTGTCTCCTGGTGTTGACGTGGTTGGGCACATGAGATGCCACGTGGGGTTGCGGTACTCGGGTGCCCGATGGACGCGTCAGCCGGAGGAGAGAGGGGTCCTGTGCGACTGTCGAGTACAGCTAGCCATTGTGCCATACGCGTACGCGGCGGGACGCCCCTGCCCCTGGGGCGGTCCGGGACCGGGCTCAGCTCGCCGCGCCGACCGTCTCCGGGATGCGGAACGGCTTGCCGCAGCCGCCGCACACGATCGGCGCCTGAGCGAGGACGGACGGCACCACGCGCACGTTGCGCCCGCAGTCGCAGACCGCCTTCACCCGCACGCCGCCGCCGGAGGAGCCGTGCCGTGCGGCTGGCCCGCGGAAGGAGCGCTTGGTGTCGGCGGCGGTCGCGACCGTGTGCGCCTTGAGCGCGCGCTGGAGTCTCTCCATCGTCGGCCGGTAGCGCCGCTTCGCCTCGGGGGTGAGCGTGACCAGGGAGAAGCCGCTGCTGGCGTGCGGCTCCTCGGGATGGTCGAGGCCCATCTCCTCGGCGATCGCGAGGAAGCGTCGGTTGTGGTAGCGGCCGGCGCGGGAGGTGTCGCGGACGCCTCTGGCGGCGGCGATGCCGTGGACTGCCTCGTGGAGCAGTCGCTCGAAGGAGAGCTCGGCGCCGCAGGCGGACGAGGACTCTCCGATCAGGGACTCGGGCGCGGCAAGGTCCGGCAGCTCGGGGTGGTGCCGCTGAATGTCGGCCCACGCCTGTGCCAGCTCTGCGGCGAGAACAGGTGGTGTCGTGCTCACGTCGCGTACAACGAGCCGGAAGCCCCCCGGGTTCCATTCCGGGGCAACTCAAATAATTTGCTCGTACCCGTCAGTTGCCGTTGATGCGTCGCGACGAGGGCGGGTGCGCCGAACTGCGGAGAAGCGGCACAGCTCGCATCAAGCCGGTACGTAGCGGCGCGTACGCCCCGGCGCGTGCGGGCCGGTGCGCGCCGGGCGTCCGGCATGCCGGGAGTGACCCTAGCGGCTCGGCCGGAGGCGTGGAGCACCACCCCCGCCCGGACGCAAGGCGGCGCGACCACTGGACGCGGGGAGCATTGGGGAGTTCCCTGACTTACGGGGGGTGTGCGCGCTCGCGTACGCGGGAGCACGCACGGGCACGGGGACACGCACGTTCGGCCACGACATGGACCTTTCGCGGATTGGGGCCCCTTCCATGACTTCCACCCTCGTCCGGCACGACCCCGTCCGGGACTGGGTCGAGATCCAGGAACGGATGCTCGTCCCGCTGTACGAGGCGGTGTACGAGCGCCTCGGCGTGGGCTCCGGCACCCGGCTGCTCGGCCTGGACTGCGGCTCCGGGCTCGCGCTGCTCATGGCGGCGGCGCGCGGGGCCCGCGTGGCGGGCGTCGAACCGGACGCCGCGCGGCTGGCGCAGGCCAGGAGCCGCCTGGGCGGGTACGGCGCCGACCTGGCCGCGGACCGGCCGGGCCCCGGCCCGTACGACGTCGTCACCGCGTTCCACCCGGCCGGCTGCGGCACCCGCGCCACGGGAGCGGCTCCGGACGCGCTCACCGGCCCGCCGGCGGTCCGCGGCGCGGCGGTGGTGCTGGCGGGCTGGGGCCCGCCGGAGCGGTGCGCCTCGGCGGCGGTGCTGGCGGAGGCGGGCGCGGACGGGGCGGGCGCGGAGCCGGCCGGGGCCTGGGACGACGACCTCGACGCGCGGGCGGAGCGGGCGGGCCTGCGGCCGGACGGCTCGGGCCGGGTGGCGTGCCCGTTCGGCTACGCGGACCTGGACAGCGCGGTCCGGGGGCTGCTCTCGACGGGCCTCCTCGACCCGGCCGTGTCGGCGACGGACCCCGCGCGGGTCGAGAAGGAACTGACCGAGGCCCTGCACCCGTACGTGCGCCCCGACGGCACGGTCTGGATGCCGAACGTCTTCCGGTACGTGATCGCCCGCGTGCCGTAGCGGACGGCGCGCGGTCGGGCGCGTGCGTAGGGAACGGATACGCGCGCGTGCGGACGTGACCGCCGGGCGGTCGCGTCCGCACGCGCGGGCGCATCGCGCGCATCCCTGCGGGCGGGTTCGTACGCCTGCGCGCGAAAGCGCGAACGCTCCGGCCGCGCGCCGCCTACTCCTCCTTGGCCAGTCGCGGGATGCCCGCCACCCGGTAGGCGTCCGCCTCCTCCAGCGTCTCGCGGGCGAGCAGCGCCTCGGCCAGGGCGTCGAGCCGGTCGCGGTGCTCGCGGAGCTGGCGGCAGGCGCTCTCGTAGCACTCGTCGACGATCCGCCGCATCTCCGCGTCGACCGTGTCGAGGGTCCCCGGCGCGGCCGACAGGCCGTACGCCTGCTGGGCGTCGCCCGGGATCGCGGTCAGCCGGCCCACCCGTTCGCTCATGCCCCAGCGGCCGACCATGCCGCGCGCGATGCTGGTGACCTGTTCGAGGTCGCTCTCCGCGCCGGTGGTGATCACGCCGAAGACGACGTGCTCGGCGGCCATCCCGCCGAGCGCGCCGATGATCCGGCCGCGCAGGTACTCCTCGGTGTACGCGTACTTGTCGCGCTCGGGCGTCGACAGCGTGACGCCCAGGGCCCGGCCGCGCGGCACGATGGTGACCTTGCGGACCGGGTCGGCGCCCGGCTGGAGCATGCCCAGCAGCGCGTGGCCGCTCTCGTGGTACGCGGTGCGGCGGCGCTCCTCCAGCGGCATCACCAGGGGCCGTTCGGCGCCGAGCTGGACCTTCTCCAAGGCATCGGACAGGTCGGACTGGGTGACCTCCCGCTGCCGGCGCTTGACGGCGAGCAGCGCCGCCTCGTTCGCCAGGTTGGCCAGCTCCGCGCCCGTCATGCCGGGGGTCGTACGGGCCACCTGGCCCAGGTCGACGCCCTTCGCCAGCGGGATCTCCCGGGTGTGGATCCTCAGGATGGCCTCCCGGCCGTTGAGGTCCGGGGAGTGGACGTGCACGACCCGGTCGAAGCGCCCGGGACGGGTCAGCGCGGGGTCGAGGACGTCGGCGCGGTTGGTGGCCGCGAGCACGATGACGCCCTCCGAACCGGTGAAGCCGTCCATCTCGGTGAGGATCTGGTTGAGCGTCTGCTCCCGCTCGTCGTGCCCGCCGACGCCCGCACCGGCGCCGCGCGCCCGGCCGATGGTGTCGATCTCGTCGATGAAGATGATCGCCGGCGCGACCTTCCGCGCCTCCGCGAACAGTTCGCGGACCCGGGAGGCGCCGACGCCCACGATCATCTCGATGAACTCGGAGGCGGACGCGGAGAAGAACGGCACCCCGGCCTCCCCCGCCACCGCCCGGGCGAGCAGCGTCTTGCCGGTGCCGGGCGGGCCGGCGAGCAGGACGCCGCGCGGCATCTTGGCGCCCATGGCGCGGTAGGCGTCGGGGTTCTTCAGGAAGTCGACGACGTCGTTGAGCTCGCCCTCGACCTCGTCGATGCCGGCCACGTCCTCGAAGGTGGTGCGCTTGCCGGCCTCCAGCTCGACCGGTTTCGGCGGGGCCTTGCGGCCGAGCATGCCGCCGGCGCCGCCCAGGCCGGCGCTCATCCGGCGGGCGATGAAGACCCACAGGAGGACGAGCAGCACCATGGGGGCGAGGGAGATCAGCAGGTTGGCGAGGAAGCTGCGTTCCTGGACGACCGGTTCGGCGGTGACCGTGACGCCCTTCTGGGTCAGCGAGTTCCACAGCTCGTCGTCCGCGAAGGCGGGGCGCTGGGTGACGAACTTGGTGTAGTCGCCCTTGTCGCCGTTGGGCAGGGGCTGCTTGTTCCGCAGCTCGCCCTGGATGGCGTCGCCCTTGGAGTAGATCTTGGTGACGTTGCCGGCGGTGACCTGCCTGCTGAACTCGGTGTACGAGATCGTCGGCTCGTCCCCGCGGTTCACGTACGACAGGACGATGTTCGCGACGATGTAGACGAGGAGCGCGGCGAGGACGAGCCCGCCCCAGCCGCCGGGCATCTTCCGCCTCGCCGGCGAGGGCGGCGGGGCTCCCTCCGAACGCCACGGCTGGTCGGTGCGGTCGCGCGGGGGTACGGGATTGGCCACGGGCTCATTATTCGAGAGCCCGACAATCGGGGCATTCCGGGTGGGGCGCGGGCGTGAAAGAGGCCCGGGGCGGTTCGCACCGCCCCGGGCCCTCGTCGTACGGGCTCGGTCAGCCCATGAACTTCTTGAACTCGTCCGGCAGCTCGAAGTCCTGCGCCTGGCCGTCGGCCGGCAGCCCGAAGGCCCCGCCCTGCTGGGCCTGCTCGCGGCGCGCCTGGGCGGCCTGCTCCTCGGCCTTCCGCTTCATCGGGTTGCCGCTCTTGCGCTTGCCCTTGGCCTGCTTGACCTGCTTCTTCTGCCGGCCGGGGCCGCCGCCCATGCCCGGGATCCCCGGCATGCCGGGCATGCCGCCGCCCTGGGCCATGCGGGACATCATCTTGCGGGCCTCGAAGAACCGCTCGACCAGGCCCTTCACGGCGCTGACCTCGACGCCCGAACCGCGGGCGATACGGGCACGGCGCGAGCCGTTGATGATCGTCGGGTCCTGGCGCTCGGCCGGGGTCATCGACTTGATGATCGCGCCGACGCGGTCGACCTCGCGCTCGTCGATGTTGTTGATCTGCTCCTTCATCTGCGCCATGCCGGGCAGCATGCCGAGGAGCTTGGAGATGGAGCCCATCTTGCGGACCTGCTCCATCTGGGCGAGGAAGTCGTCCAGCGTGAAGTCCTGGCCCTTCTTCGAGGCCAGCTTCGAGGCGACCTTGGCGGCCTCCTCCTGGCTGAAGGTCTGCTCGGCCTTCTCGATGAGGGAGAGGATGTCGCCCATGCCGAGGATGCGGGACGCCATGCGGTCCGGGTGGAACGCGTCGAAGTCGTCCAGCTTCTCGCCGTTGGAGGCGAACATGATCTGCTTGCCGGTGACGTGCGCGATGGAGAGCGCGGCACCACCGCGGGCGTCGCCGTCGAGCTTGGACAGCACGACGCCGTCGAAGCCGACGCCGTCGCGGAAGGCCTCGGCGGTGTTGACCGCGTCCTGACCGATCATGGCGTCGACGACGAAGAGGATCTCGTCGGGCGACGTGACGTCACGGATGTCCGCGGCCTGCTGCATCATCTCGGCGTCGATGCCGAGGCGGCCGGCGGTGTCGATGATCACGACGTCGTAGACCTTGGTGCGCGCGTACTCGATCGAGTCCTTCGCGACCTGGACCGGGTCGCCGACGCCGTTGCCCGGCTGCGGGCCGTAGAAGCCGACGCCGGCTCGCTCGGCGACGACGCCGAGCTGGGTGACGGCGTTGGGGCGCTGGAGGTCGCAGGCGACGAGCAGCGGGGTGTGCCCCTGGCCCTTGAGCCAGAGACCGAGCTTTCCGGCGAGGGTGGTCTTACCGGCACCCTGGAGACCGGCGAGCATGATCACGGTCGGCCCGGACTTGGCGAACCGCAGGCGTCGGGTCTCGCCGCCGAGGATCGAGATCAGTTCCTCGTTGACGATCTTGATGACCTGCTGTGAGGGGTTGAGCGCCTTGGAGACCTCGGTGCCGAGGGACCGCTCCTTGACGCGCGCGATGAACGAGCGCACGACGGGCAGGGCGACGTCGGCCTCAAGGAGGGCGATACGGATTTCCCGGGCCGCGCTGTCGATGTCCTGCTCGGAGAGGCGGCCTTTGCCCCGGAGGGACTGGAAAGTCGCGCTGAGGCGGTCGGAAAGCGTATCGAACACGGTGGTCGCGATCCTCGGGTCGGGGCGGATGGTCGCCACCCAGGGTATCCGGCCCGGAGACGGAGCCGCCCTTGCCGGTCGCATTCGACCGGCAAGGGCGGAATCCCCGCGTGCGCGGGGAGCAAGCCTCGGCGAGGCGTCCTTTGCCCCGGAGGGTGGGACCATCCCCGCTCGCGCGGGGAGCACGCCGTGCGCAACGACCGACCCACCCGAAGGTCACGCCCTCACCGCAATGCCCCCTCCAGCGCCTGGGCCACGTCCACCGCCTCCTCGTCCGCCAGGGGCGAGCCGTCCGGCCGGGTCACGTACAGCGTGTCCACCGCGTTCGCGCCCAGCGTGGACACGTGGGCGCTGCGGACCCGCACCGCGGCGCCCTCCAGGGCGCGGCCGATCCGGTGCAGGAGCCCGGGGGCGTCCTGGGCGCGGACCTCGATGACCGTGGCGTGGCGGGAGGCGGCCGGGGCGACGGTGACCCGGGGCGGCGGGGCCTGCAGACCGCGCCGGCGCGGGTACGCCGCCTCCCGCTCGGCGAGGCGGGCGGGGATGTCGAGGGTGCCGTCCAGCGCGCGGACCAGGTCGGCGCGCAGGCGCGCGGCCTGGGGCAGGGAGCCGTACTCGGCGGCGACCCGCCAGTTGAGCAGCAGGACGGCCGTGCCGGTGCCGCCGAGCTCGTGCGGGAGGTCCAGCGCGCGCAGGTCGGCCGCGCGGACGGTGAGCCGGTGCAGGGCGAGGACGCCGGCGGCCGCGGGCAGGACGCCCGGCTGGTCGGGGACGGCGATGAGCAGTTCGACGCCCAGGGGTTCCGGTTCGCCGGAGTCCTCCCCCGGTTCGGTGCGCAGGGTCAGGACGGGTTCGCCCGTGCGCAGGGCCTCGATCGCGAGGCGTTCCTGCTCGGCGCTGGGCGCGGCGGGTTCCGGTTCCGCGACGGGCTCCCCCGCCAGGACCGCGCCGACCCGCTTCACCAGGTCGGCGACCAGGGAGGCGCGCCAGGAGGACCAGGCGGCGGGTCCGGTGGCGAGGGCGTCGGCCTCGGTGAGGGCGTGCAGCAGTTCGAGGGTGCCGACGGTGCCGACGGCGTCGGCGACGGACCGTACGGTCGCGGGGTCGTCGAGGTCGCGGCGGGTGGCGGTCTCGACGAGCAGCAGGTGGTGGCGGACGACGGTGGCGAGGACGGCGACGTCGGCGCGGTCGAAGCCGATGCGGGCGGCGAGGTCGCGGGCGATGGTCTCGCCGGCGACGGAGTGGTCGCCGGGCCAGCCCTTGCCGATGTCGTGCAGGAGGGCGGCGACGAGGAGCAGGTCGGGGCGGCCGACGCGGCGGGTGAGGGAGGAGGCGCGGACGGCGGTCTCGACGAGGTGCCGGTCGACGGTCCAGGTGTGGACCGGGTTGCGCTGGGGGCGGCAGCGGACGCGTTCCCAGTCGGGCAGCAGGCGGGTGATCAGGCCCTCGGCTTCCAGGGCCTCCCAGACGGGGACGGTGGCCTCGCCGGCGCCGAGCAGGGTGACGAGTTCCTCGCGGGCCTCGGCGGGCCAGGGCACCGGCAGGGGCGCGCCGGCGGCGGCGAGCCGGCGTACGGCGTGCAGGGAGATCGGCAGGCCGGACTGGGCCGCGGCGGCGGCGGCGCGCAGCGGGAGCACGGGGTCGCGGTCGGGTTTGGCGGTGAGCGCGAGGACGGCCTCGCCGTCCATCTCGACGACGCCCTCGGCGAGCGGGGTGCGTTCGACGGGCGGTTTCGGGCCGCCGCGGCCGAGGAGGCCGCGCAGCCGGGGACGGGCGGAGCGGGCGCGCAGGACGCGGCCCACCTCGCGCCAGGTGACGTCGGAGGCGTACGAGACGACGCGGGCGGCCTCGTAGACCTCGCGGAGCAGGGTGTCGGCGTCGAGGAGGCCGAGCCGCTCGGCGACGGCGTCCTGTTCCTGAAGGGCGAGCCGGTCGGTGGCCCGGCCGGTGGTCAGGTGGAGGGCGTCGCGGGCGTCGAGGAGCCGGCGGCGGGCGCCGTCGAGGCCCTCGCGGGGGGCGTCGGCGACCCAGGAGGCGGCGACGGCGCGCAGGGCGGTGGCGTCGCGCAGGCCGCCGCGGGCCTCCTTGAGGTCGGGTTCGAGGAGGTACTGCAGTTCGCCGGCGCGTTCGGCGCGTTCGCGGCAGAGGGCGTCGAGCTCGGGCAGCCGCTCGGTGGCCTGGTTGCGCCAGTCGGCGAGGACGGCGGTGCGCAGGGCGGCGGCGAGGGCGTGGTCGCCGGCGAGGGGCCGGGCGTCGAGCAGGCCGAGCTGGACTTTGAGGTCCTCGCCGGCGGTCTTCCGGGCCTCGGCGGGGGTGCGTACGGAGTGGTCGAGGGCGAGGCCGAGGTCCCAGACCGGGTACCAGATCCGGTCGGCGAGCGCGGCGACGTCGGCGGGGTCGGCGCTGCCGTCGTGCAGGAGCAGCAGGTCGAGGTCGCTGCGCGGGGAGAGCTCGCCGCGGCCGTAGCCGCCGACGGCGACGAGCGCGGTGCCGCGCGGCGGTGCGGCCGCGGCGAACAGGCCGGAGAGCCAGTCGTCGGTGAGCCGGGCGAGCGCGGCACGGCGCAGCGGCCCGGACTGCTCCTTCTCGGTGAGAAGGCGCAGCCGGGCCGCCGCATAGCCACCGGGTCCGGGTTCTTCCGTTGCGTGGGTCGTGTCGACGCTCGTCACCCTGTGGCTCCTTGTCCGTGGTTACAGCGCGTCCGGGCCGCGCTCGCCGGTGCGGACGCGTACGGCGGTGTCGACCGGGACGCTCCACACCTTGCCGTCTCCGATCTTGCCGGTACGGGCGGCCTTGACGACGACCTCGATGAGCTGTTCGGCGTCCTCGTCCTCCACCAGGACCTCGATGCGGATCTTGGGGACGAGGTCGACGGTGTACTCGGCACCGCGGTAGACCTCGGTGTGGCCGCGCTGGCGGCCGTAGCCGCTGGCCTCGGTGACGGTGAGGCCGTGGACGCCGAAGGCCTGCAGGGCCTCCTTGATCTCGTCCAGCCGGTGCGGCTTCACGACTGCGGTGATGAGCTTCATGCGTCCACCTTCTTGGTCTGCTGGGCGGCGGTGACGGGGGCGGTGGCGGTGCTGCGCGAGGACGCGCCGCCGCCGGCTCCGCTGAAGTCGTACGCGGTCTCGGCGTGCTCGACCTGGTCGATGCCGGAGATCTCGTCGTCCTCGCTGACCCGCATGCCCATCGTCTTGTCGATGATCAGCGCGAGGATCGCGGAGGCGATCAGAGAGTAGGCGAGGACGGCGAAGACGCCGATGGCCTGCTTGACCAGCTGGTCGAAGCCGCCGCCGTAGAAGAGGCCCTTGGCGTCGGACTGGACGCCGCCGGTGGCGAAGAAGCCGACGAGCAGGGAGCCGATGACGCCGCCGACGAGGTGGACGCCGATGACGTCGAGGGAGTCGTCGTAGCCGAACTTGTACTTGAGGCCGACGGCCATGGCGCAGACGAGGCCGGCGATGGCGCCGATGGCGATCGCGCCGAGCGGGGAGCAGGAGCCGCCGGCGGGGGTGATGGCGACGAGGCCGGCGACGGCACCGGAGGCGGCGCCGAGGGTGGTGAAGGCGCCGTGGCGGATCTTCTCGTAGAACAGCCAGGCGAGCATGGCGGCGGCGGTGGCGACCTGGGTGTTGACGAACATCACCGCGCCGACGCCGTCGTCGTTGCCGAGCCAGGAGCCGGCGTTGAAGCCGAACCAGCCGAACCAGAGCAGACCGGCGCCGAGCATGACCAGCGGGAGGCTGTGCGGGCGCATCGGGTCCTTCTTGAAGCCGACGCGCTTGCCGATGACGAGGATCACGCCGAGGGCCGCGGCGCCCGCGTTGATGTGCACGGCGGTGCCGCCGGCGAAGTCGATGACGCCCATCTCGAAGAGCCAGCCGCCGGCGCCCCAGACCCAGTGGGCGACGGGGAAGTAGACGACGGTGACCCACAGGGCGATGAACAGGGCCCAGGCGGTGAACTTGACCCGGTCGGCGAGGGCGCCGCTGATCAGGGCCGGGGTGATGATCGCGAACATCAGCTGGAAGACGGCGAAGACGTACACCGGGATGGTGTAGCCGTCCCAGAGTTCGACGACGCCGATGTCGCTGAAGCCGGCGTACTCGGTGGACCAGCCGACGACGGAGCCGATGTCGGTGCCGAAGGCGATGCTGAAGCCGTAGAGCACCCACAGGATCGTGACGATCCCGAGGCTGATGAAGCTCATCATCAGCATGTTGAGGGTGGACTTGACGCGGACCATGCCTCCGTAGAAGAAGGCGAGCGCCGGGGTCATCAGCATGACCAGGGCGGAGCAGATGAGCATGAACCCGGTGTTGGCGGCGGACAGCTCGGGGGCGTCTGCTGCCAGGGTCGTGATGGCTGGTGCCATCGGCGTCTCCTCGTCGTCGGTACGGCCTGTGCGGGGCGGCGGCCGGGAGCGGCTCGGCCAATGAGGGTGGCCGGTTATGCGCCAGAGATTGGCTCAGCGCCGTTTCACGTGATGCCGCTCGATGTTTCGCGGCAGTGACGAAGGGAGGGGGCGTGTTACGCGACTGTGAACGTGCGGGTCACGGGGATGTAACGGCGGTACGCTCCGGGGCTCCCCCGGGGACCGGGCCGTACGACACGACCGGCCGCGCCGTGACCCTGTGACCTGGCGGCGGGGGAGCCGAGTCGGGCAGTGAGGGTCGTGCGGCGCGGCCGGAGCCTGGGGTGTCCCGTACGGGACGGGGTCAGACCGCTTCGGCGGTCTCGGGCAGGAGCTGGGTGAGCCGGTCGGTGAGGTGGCGGACCTCGGCGACGTCGCCGAAGTCGCGGGCCGCGGTGTCGACGGTCTTGCGCAGGCGGGTGTTGACGCGCTCCGAGCGGACGCTGCGGGCGACGCGCAGGGCCTGTTCGGCGAGGGCGACGGACTGCTCGGGCTCGCGCTTGAGCAGGTGCACGGTCGCCATGCCGATGAGGTTGAGCGCGTAGGACCGCTGGTGGACGGTGTCCTTGGCGAAGAGGTCGACGGCGCGCTGCATGACCGGTTCGGCGAGGGAGGCGTACGTCGGGGAGCGGCCGGCGACGTAGGCGAGGTCGCGGAAGGAGTGCGAGTTCTCGCCGTTGAGCTCGGCCTCGGAGAAGAAGCGGATCCAGTCGGGCTCGGGCTCGCCGTCGAGACCGACGTCGGCGAAGGTGTCCTCGGCCATCCGGACGGCGCGCTTGCACTTGCTGGGCTGGCCCATGTTGGCGTAGGCGCGGGCCTCCATCGCATACAGCATGGCCTGGGTGCGCGGGGTGGCGCAGTCGCGGCTGCCGTACTGGGCGAGGTGGATGAGCTCCAGGGCGTCGTCGGGCCGGCCGAGGTGGATCATCTGACGGCTCATCGAGGACAGGATGTACGAGCCGAGGGGCTTGTCGCCGGCTTCCTTCGCGGCGTGCAGGGCGAGGACGAAGTACTTCTGGGCGGTGGGCTGGAGGCCCACGTCGTAGCTCATCCAGCCGGCCAGCTCGGCGAGTTCGGCGGCGCAGCGGAACAGGCGGCGGGCGGTGGCGGCCGGCTGGGGCTCCTGGAGGAGGTCGGTGACCTCGTGGAGCTGGCCGACGACGGCCTTGCGGCGCAGTCCGCCGCCGCACTGGGCGTCCCACTGGCGGAACATGACGGTGGTGGACTCGAGCAGGTCGAGCTCGGGCTGCGAGAGCCGGGGGCGGCCGGTGGGGGCCGGTTCGGCGGGGCCGGGGTCGGAGGTCGGGGTGGGGACCAGCCAGCGCTGCATCGGTTCGATGAGGCCGGGGCCGGCGGCGAGGGCGAGGGAACTGCCGAGGAAGCCGCGCCGGGCGAGCATCAGGTCGCTGCGGGAGAACTCGGAGAGCATGGTGACCGTCTGGGGACCGGCCCACGGCAGGTCGACGCCGGAGACGGAGGGCGACTGGTGCGCGGTGCGCAGTCCGAGGTCCTCGACGGCGACGACCGAGCCGAAGCGCTCCGAGAACAGCTCGGACAGGATCCGCGGGATGGGCTCGCGCGGCTGCTCGCCGTCGAGCCAGCGGCGGACCCGGGACGTGTCGGTGCTGATGTGGTGCGCGCCCATCTGGCGTGCCCTGCGGTTCACCTGTCGCGCCAGCTCGCCCTTCGACCAGCCGCTGCGCACGAACCACGAGCTCAGCTGCTCGTTGGGGCGCTTGCCGGCAGTCGTACCGTCTGCGCCGTTGCCGCCCACTGGAACGCCCCCATCCACATTCATGCCCTTGGTGCCCTTGTCACGCGAACTCCCCCTCAGCATGCCGTGATTCGCGGCTGCCGTCCGGGGTTCGTGCCCCTTCGAACAGGAAACCGGGTTGCCTCCGGCATACCCACGAGTGCGGGAAAACCCCCGGCTCGTGTACCGAAAGTAATCCTACGATCACCCCCTCGGCCATGGCGATTCAAGAAACGCCACCATTCGCCACCCCTTCGAGGGAACGCGCCGGGTGCGGAACGCGATTCACTTGACATGCGACGATCCGGGGTCGGTGCACGGAGGTACAGGACGGCGTGCGCCCCGCCTTGCACCACCCCTCCCGTTTCCGCGCGCCAGGTCACCCGGACGAGTCCGGGCCATGGGCGCGACGGAGCGTCACGGGGGCACTCCGGCTCGTAACCACCGGCGAGTTCGACCCGTTGGAGGGGGCATGGGCTTCACGATCGGCGGCATTCGTGAGTTGCGGTCCGGCTCGCGGCGGCGCGGCCGTACGACCGAGTGCACAGCGGTGGCCGAGTACACCGGACTGTGGGGCTGGGACGTGGTCCCGGGGGCACGGGCCGCGTCCGGCCGGTGCTCCTGCGGCGACGCGTCCTGCCCGGCGCCGGGGGCGCACCCCCTGGCTTACGCGCAGGCGGTGCCGGCTGGGGCCGGCCTGGACGACGCGGCCAAGGCGTGGGCGGAGTACCCGGGTGCGGCGCTGCTGCTGCCGGTGGGCCGGTCCTTCGACGTGATCGAGGTGGCCGAGGCGGCCGGGCGGCGGGCGCTGGTGCGCCTGGAGCGGATGGGGCTGCCGCTGGGCCCGGTCTGCGTGACGCCGACGGGCCGGGCGCAGTTCTTCGTCGCGCCGGGCGCGGCGCAGGAGCTGCCGCGGCTGCTGTACCGGATGGGCTGGGACGACGCGGACCTGGACCTGCACTGCCTGGGGCCCGGCGCGCACATCACCGCGCCGCCGTCGGACCTCGGCGGGCTGGGCCCGGTGCGCTGGCTGCGGCCGCCGGCCCTGGACACGGCGGGCACGCCGCCGCAGGCGCGGCTGCTCGTGGGGACGCTGGCGTACATCTGCCACCGCAGCCACGCATAGGACGTACGGCACGACGAAGGGCCCCGCCGGTTCCGGCGGGGCCCTTGCTTGCGCGTGGCTGTCGTCAGTCGCCGATCAGAGCGTCGACAAAGGCGGCGGGCTCGAAGGGGGCCAGGTCGTCCGGGCCCTCGCCGAGGCCGACCAGCTTGACCGGGACGCCGAGCTCGCGCTGCACCGCGACGACGATGCCGCCCTTGGCGGTGCCGTCGAGCTTGGTGAGCACGATGCCGGTGATGTCGACGACCTCGGCGAAGACACGGGCCTGGATCAGGCCGTTCTGGCCGGTGGTGGCGTCGAGCACGAGCAGCACCTCGTCGAGCGGGCCGTGCTTCTCGACGACGCGCTTGACCTTGCCGAGCTCGTCCATGAGACCGGTCTTGGTGTGCAGCCGGCCGGCGGTGTCGATGAGGACGACGTCCGCCTTCTCGGCGATGCCCTCCTTGACCGCGTCGTACGCGATCGACGCCGGGTCGCCGCCCTCGGGGCCGCGCACGGTGTGCGCGCCGACGCGCTCGCCCCAGGTCTGGAGCTGGTCGGCGGCGGCGGCGCGGAAGGTGTCGGCGGCGCCGAGGACGACGGACTTGCCGTCGGCGACGAGGACGCGGGCCAGCTTGCCGGTGGTGGTGGTCTTGCCGGTGCCGTTGACGCCGACGACCATGACGACGCCCGGGGTGTCCTCGGGGCTCTCGGTCTTCACGGCGCGGTCGTAGTCGCCGAGCAGCGCGATCAGCTCCTCGCGCAGCAGCGCGCGGAGCTCGTCCGGGGTGCGGGTGCCGAGGACCTTGACGCGCTCGCGCAGCCGGTCGACCAGTTCCTGGGTGGGGGCGACGCCGACGTCGGCGGTGAGGAGGGTCTCCTCGATCTCCTCCCAGGTGTCCTCGTCGAGGTGCTCACGGGACAGCAGGGTGAGCAGCCCCTTGCCGAGGGAGTTCTGCGAGCGGGCGAGCCGGGCGCGGAGCCGGACGAGCCGGCCGGCGGTCGGCTCGGGCACCTCGATGGCCGGCGCGGCCGGTTCCTCGACGGCCGGGGCCTCGGCGGGGGCCTCCGCCTCGGCGGTCGGGAGGTCGACCTCCTCGATGGTGCGGCGTGGTTCTTCCCGCGGCGCCTCCGCCTCCTCGCCGACGTGCGGTTCGGCGGGCGGGGCAGTGATGGTCGGCGGGGTGGGCGGCGCCTCGGTCGGCGGCAGCTGCTTCTTCTTGCGACCGCTGATCACGAGCCCGCTGGTCACGGCGACCGCGACGACCAGAGCGATGACTACAGCAAGGATGAGTTCCATAACCCGTCCAGTATCGGCCACCGACCGGCCGAACGGGGTGCGCGACAGCCGTTTCCATCTGACATGCCGTCAGCTATCGTCCCTCTCCACCGAGCGCACCGGCCGCCCAGCGGGGAGGAACCCCATGCCGTTCACCGTCGTCCGGTTCAATCTGGTCGAGCCGCACGCCACCGCCGAGTCCCTCGCCGGGCGGTACCGGGCCGCCCTGGAGATGGCGGCGTACGCGGACGGGCACGGGGTCGACACCGTGCAGACCGAGGAGCACCACGGGGCCGAGAACAACTGGCTGCCCTCTCCCTTCGCCTTCGCCGCCGGGGTCTTCGGGGCCACGAAGCGGATCGCGGTCACCGTCTCGGCGATCATCGGCCCGCTGCACGACCCGCTGCGGCTCGCGGAGGAGATCGCCGTCCTGGACCTGATGAGCCGGGGCCGCCTGGTCACGGTCGCCGGCATCGGCTACCGGCCGGAGGAGTACGAGGCGCACGGCGTCGACTGGGGGCGGCGCGGCAAGCTCCAGGACCTGCTCCTGGAGACGCTGCTGCGGGCCTGGACCGGCGAGCCGTTCACGTACCAGGGGCGTACGGTGCGGGTGACGCCGCGCCCGTACACCCGGCCGCATCCGCTGCTGCTCGTCGGCGGCTCCTCGCAGGCCGCGGCGCGGCGGGCGGCCCGGCTGGGGCTGCCGTTCTTCCCCAGCGCGCATCTGCCGGAGCTGGAGACGTACTACACGGAGCAGTGCGCGCGGTACGGGACCGAGGGCTGGACGATGATGCCGGGCGCCGAGACCCCGCTGCTGCACCTCTCCGAAGACCCGGACCGGACGTGGGCCGAGTACGGGGAGCACTTCCTGCACGAGGCGCGGACGTACGCCTCCTGGCAGTCGAAGGACATCCGCAGCGCCGTGCGGTCCACCGCCTCGAACGTGGCGGAGCTGCGGGCGGAAGGCGTGTACCGGATCGTGACGCCGGACGAGTGCGTGGAGCTGGGGCGGCGGCTGGAGAGCCTGGTGTTCCATCCGCTGTGCGGCGGGATGCCGGTCGAGGAGGGCTGGCGGAGCCTGCGGCTGCTGTGCGAGAACGCACTGCCCCGGCTCGCGGCGTCGGGCCTCGAACCGGGGCGGTGACAGGAAGAGGAGAGGGGCAGCGGGGTTTTAGCCCATCTCCTCCAACGCCTTGCCCTTCGTCTCCTTGACGTACCGCAGCACGAAGGGGATCGAGAGCACGGCGAAGACCGTGTAGATGACGTAGGTGCCCGAGAGGTTCCAGTCCGCGAGGGACGGGAAGCTGGCGGTGATGGCCCAGTTGGCGATCCACTGGGCGGAGGCGGCGACGCCGAGGGCGGCGGCGCGGATCCGGTTGGGGAACATCTCGCCGAGGAAGACCCAGACGACCACGCCCCAGGACAGGGCGAAGAAGAGCACGAAGACGTGGGCCGCGACGAGGGCGACGACGCCCTCGGTGGTGGGCAGCTTGCCGTCGACGAGGTCGGCGGAGAAGGCCCAGGCCTCGAAGGCGAGCGCGATCGCCATGCCGGCGGAGCCGACGAGGGCGAGCGGCTTGCGGCCGACCCGGTCGACCAGGACCATCGCGATCACGGTGCCGACGATGTTGATGATCGACGTGGTGAACGAGTAGAGGAACGAGCTCGACGGGTCGATGCCGACGGACTGCCAGAGCGTCGCGGAGTAGTAGAAGGCGACGTTGATGCCGACGAGCTGCTGAAAGACCGACAGGCCGATGCCGACCCAGACGATGGGCAGCAGCCGGGAGCGGCTGCCGGCGACGAGCAGGTCCTTGAAGGTGGACTTGTGCTCGCTGCGCATCGCCAGCTGGATCTCGGCGACGCGGTGATCGAGGTCGACGCCGTGGCCCTCGACCTCGGCGAGCACGGTCTTGGCGCGGTCGATCTTCCCGACGGAGATCAGGAAACGCGGCGACTCGGGGATGGCGAAGGAGAGCAGCCCGTACAGCAGGGCGGGCACCACCATGACGCCGAGCATCCACTGCCAGGCCTCCAGGCCGCCGATCTCGCCGCGCTGCTCGCCGTCGGCGAGCTGCAGGATGCCGTAGTTGACGAGCTGGGAGACGGCGATGCCGATGACGATGGCGGCCTGCTGGAAGGAGCCGAGCCGGCCGCGGTAGGCGGCGGGGGCGACCTCGGCGATGTACGCGGGGCCGATCACCGAGGCCATGCCGATGGCGAAGCCGCCGACGATCCGCCACAGGGCCAGGTCCCAGAGTGCGAAGGGCAGCGCGGAGCCGACGGCGCTGACGGAGAACAGCACGGCGGCGATCTGCATGCAGCGGATGCGGCCGATGCGGTCGGCGATCCGGCCGGCGGTCGCGGCGCCCACGGCGCAGCCGATCAGGGCGATGGCGATGACCTGCGCGAGGGTGCCGGAGCCGATGGCGTACCGGTCGCGGATGGCCTCGACGGCGCCGTTGATGACGGAGCTGTCGTACCCGAAGAGGAAGCCGCCCATCGCCGCCGAGGCGGTGATGAAGATGACGTGTCCGAGGTGGTCAGGGTGGGCCGCTCGGCCCTTGGAGGGCGGCGGCGTCGGCGCCTTCGCGGTGCTGGTCACGTGGGACTCTCCTGGGGGCCCGGGCGGGGGTCGCCCGGGGTGGGGGGCGTACCTTCCAGTGGCGCACAACTCGGGGCCACCCACCACTTGAAGGTAAAAGCAACGTTGCAGAGACTATGCCTTCAAGTTTCGAAGTCAAGAGGGGGGTCAGAAGGTGGCCTGGAGTGAACGTGTGGGGTTGATGTTCAACTCTTGAAGTAAGAGGGGGTGACGCCGGGCTCAGCGGAGCCGCTGGCTGATGACCTTCGAGACGCCGTCGCCCTGCATGGACACGCCGTACAGCGCGTCCGCGACCTCCATCGTCCGCTTCTGGTGCGTGATCACGATGAGCTGCGAGGACTCCTGGAGCTCCTGCATGATCCGGATGAGCCGCTGGAGGTTGGTGTCGTCGAGCGCCGCCTCGACCTCGTCCATCACGTAGAACGGGCTGGGCCGGGCCTTGAAGATGGACACGAGCAGCGCCACCGCGGTCAGCGAGCGCTCGCCGCCGGACAGCAGTGACAGCCGCTTGACCTTCTTGCCCGGCGGGCGGGCCTCCACGTCGACGCCGGTGGTGAGCATGTTGTCGGGGTCGGTGAGGACGAGCCGGCCCTCGCCGCCGGGGAACAGCCGGGAGAAGACGCCCTCGAACTCGCGGGCCGTGTCCCGGTACGCCTCGGTGAAGACCTGCTCGACGCGCTCGTCGACCTCCTTCACGACCTGAAGGAGGTCCGTTCGGGTCTTCTTCAGGTCTTCGAGCTGCTCGGAGAGGAACTGGTGCCGTTCCTCCAGCGCCGCGAACTCCTCCAGGGCGAGCGGATTCACCTTTCCGAGCTGCTGGTACGCCCGTTCGGCGGCCTTGAGGCGCTTCTCCTGCTCGGCGCGGACGAAGGCACGGGGCTGGTTGCGCGGGTGCTCCGGGTCCTCAGGAAGCTCCTCGCCCTCGGCGGGCGGGGAGGGCGGCACGGGCTGGTCGGGGCCGTACTCGGCGACCAGGCCCGCCGGCTCGACGCCGAACTCCTCCAGGGCCTTGGCCTCCAGCTGCTCGATCCGCAGCCGCTTCTCCGCGCCGAGGACCTCGCCCCGGTGGACGGAGTCGGTGAGCTTGTCCAGTTCGGCCTTCAGCTCGCGCCCCTCGGCGCGGGCCTGCGTCAGGCCCTGCTCGCGGGCGGCCTTGGCGGCCTCGGCGAGCTCGCGCTCCCGTTCGGCGCGGACGAGGGAGACCTCGACATGGGCCAGGAGCGTACGGGCGCCGGCGGCGACGGCCGCCGCGACCTCCGCCTCGTGGCGGAGCCGGGCGCGGCGCTGGGCGGCGCGGGCCCGGGCCTCGCGCTCGGCGCGGGCGGCGCGGTCGAGGGAGTCGGCCCGGCCGGCGAGGCCCTTGACTCGCTCCTCGTGGGTCCGGACCTGGAGGCGGGCCTCCATCTCGGTCTGGCGGGCGTTGGCGCCGTCGGCGGCGAGCCGGTCGCGCACGGAGGTGTCGGGCTCCTCCTCGGCCGGGGACTCCTCCGCGACGAGCAGCCGCTCGGTGAGTTCCTCGGCGTCCACCAGGGCCTTGTCCAGGGCCTCCTGGGCGCGGGCGGCCGCGGCGGCGGCCCGCTCGGCCTCGCCGGCCGCCCCGCGGGCCTGGCCGGCGAGCCGGCCCAGGCGCTGGGCGACGGCGGACTTCTCCCGGTCGGCGGCGCGGCGCCGCTCCCCCAGGTCGTCGACGAGCGCGGCGGCGGCGCGGCGGGTCTCGGCCGCGGCCTGCTGCGCCTCGGCCAGTTCCGCGCAGCGCACGGCCAGCTCGTCCAGTTCGGCCGCGGCCTCGTCCACGGACGCCTGCACTTCGAGGAGACTCGGCGCGCCCGCGGAGCCGCCCTGGGCGAAGTGCGCGCCGAGCAGGTCGCCCTCGGCGGTGACGGCGGTCAGCCGCGGGTGCGCGTACACCAGGTCCTCGGCCTCCTCCAGGGTGCCGACGACCACGATCCCGTCGAGCAACCGCCGTACGGATCCGAGCAGTTCGGCGGGCCCCTGGACGTAACGGGAGACCGGCGCGAAGCGGCCCTCCGGGCGGTCGTCCCCGGCGTCCGGCTCCTGCGGCCCCTGGGCGCCCGTCACCAGCAGCGCGGCGCGGCCCGCGTCCTGCTTGCGCAGGAGGCGGAGGGCCTCGGCGGCGGCGCGGGGGTCCGCGACGGCGACGGCGTCGGCGGCCGCGCCGAGGGCCGCGGCGACGGCGACCTCGTGGCCGGGGGTGACGGTGAGGAGTTCGGCGGCGGGGCCGAGCAGGCCGGTCAGGGTGTCGCGGGCGGCGAGCAGCGCGCCCGTGCCGTCCTTGCGGCGCAGGCCGAGGGCGAGGGCCTCGTGCCGGGCCTGGGTGGCGGCCCGGCGGCGTTCGGCGGCGGTGGCCGCCTCGCGGGCGGCGCTCAGCGCGGCCTCCGCGTCGGCGAGCGCGGCCCGTGCGGTCTCGTGGCGTTCGGCCAGCTCGGAGTCGTCCGCGTCGAGGCCGTCGACCTCCGCCTTCAGCTGCTCGTACTCCTCCTGGGCGGCGGCGGCGCGCTCCGCGGCCTCGTCGCGGGCGGCGGCCAGCCGGTCGATCTCGGCCTGCGCGGCGGCGGCGCGCGAGCGCGCGGCGTTGACCTGTCCGTGCAGCCGGGCCAGGCCCTCGCGGCGGTCGGCGATGGCCCGGGCCGCGTCCTTGAGGCGGCGTTCCTCGACGGCGAGTTCGCGCTCCAGTTCGGCGCGGTGGGCGACGGTGTCCTCCAGGGCCCGTTCCGCCGCCTCCAGGGCGGCCTCCAGCTCGGCCTCCTGCTCGCGGATGCGGGCGGCCTCGCGCTCCATGTCCTCGGGGTCGCGGCCCCGGCGCTCCTCCACGGGCCGGTCGGTGGCGCTCTTGACCCGGGCGTCGGCCAGGGAGACGGTGCCGCGGACCCGTTCGGCGAGCCGGGAGAGCTCGTACCAGGTCTGCTGGGCGCGCTGGAGGCGCGGCGCGAGCCGCCGTACCTCGTCCTCCAGCCCGGCCTCGCGGGCCTGGGCCGCCTTCAGCTCCGCCTCGACGCTCTGCTTGCGGGCGAGCAGCGCCGCCTCGTCGGCGACCTCGGCGCGCAGCGCCTCCCGGAGCCGTACGAGGTCGTCGGCGAGCAGCCGGAGCCGGGCGTCGCGCAGGTCGGCCTGGATGACGGCGGCGCGGCGGGCGACGGCGGCCTGCCGGCCCAGCGGCTTGAGCTGGCGGCGCAGCTCGTCGGTGAGGTCCTGGACGCGGGCGAGGTTGGCCTGCATCGCGTCCAGTTTCCGCAGCGCCTTCTCCTTGCGCTTGCGGTGCTTGAGGACGCCGGCGGCCTCCTCGATGAAGGCGCGCCGGCCGGTGGGGTCGGCGTGCAGCACGGAGTCGAGCTGGCCCTGGCCGACGATGACGTGCATCTCGCGGCCGATGCCGGAGTCGGAGAGCAGGTCCTGGATGTCGAGCAGCCGGCAGGTGTCGCCGTTGATCTGGTACTCGCTGCTGCCGCCCCGGAACATGATCCGGGTGATCGTGACCTCGGCGTAGTCGATGGGCAGCGCGCCGTCGGAGTTGTCGATCGTCAGCGAGACCTCGGCGCGGCCGAGGGGCGGGCGGCCGGTCGTGCCGGCGAAGATGACGTCCTCCATCTTGCCGCCGCGCAGCGACTTCGCGCCCTGTTCGCCCATGACCCAGGACAGTGCGTCCACGACGTTGGACTTGCCGGAGCCGTTGGGCCCGACGACGCACGTGATCCCGGGTTCGAACCTCAGCGTGGTGGCCGAGGCGAACGACTTGAACCCGCGGAGGGTCAGGGCCTTGAGGTGCACGCCGTCGGACTCTACCCGCCCACCCGTCGCCCACCACCACCCTTCCAGGGAGGCACTGGCGCGCCGCACCACCGTTTTCGCGTTTCACCCATGAAGGTGCAGGGCAGATCAGTCGGTAAGCCCGGGCGAACGCCCGGTGAACGGGGGCGAGGGGGCCGCTTCGACGACTGCGGGCAAGAAAGAAGGGACGCCGAAGCGTCCCTTGCATATCTAGCGTTGCAGTGAGCGTGAGTGTTTCTCACCTGCGCCCCGCAGGGGCAGCTGATTCGTCAGGTGAGCGCAGGCTCCGCCTTGGGTACGTCGAGGTCGAGCTGAGCCGCGGCGGCGTTGAGCGCGTCGTTCTCGGACTGGATCCGTACGAGCTCGGACTCGAGGTCCTGGACGCGCTGCTGGAGCCGTCGCATCTCGGCGAGGAGTCGCGGGTCGGAGCCGCCGACGTAACCGAGAAGCGCCTTTGCCATGATGGATGGTCCTCCACACTGAGTGACCGACCGATGTGGTGTGGGTCGTGAGGGATTTCGCACCCGCGGTGCTCGGCAGTACTTCTTGTCGTGCCGGTTCCTACTGCCAAACAGCTAGGGTGCGCGGGGCTTCCAGGGTCTCACCAAAAAGTTTGACGGTCAACACGATCACACCCCGTATCGGCGGGCGGCCGGGGGGCAGCGGCCGCATTGTCCATGCGGCGGCGCCTCGCAACTCGGCACCCGGGGGGCGTGGAGATCATCCTTCCTCGCCGGACGCGCCGTGACAAGTGCTTCTCGGCAATCACCAGGGCCTTTCCGTCCCGCGGGGCGCACGGACCCGGCGCACGGGGAGGCACACATTCCCGCCCGGGGGCCGTGGGGAGCCGCCGGGCGGAGTACGCGGGAGGGGGCCGTCAGCGCACGGCGAAGCCGTCGTAGCCACCGCGCGGGGTGCCCCATATCTCGGTGACGCCGTCGACGCGGCCGGGCGTGTCGCCGGACCGCAGCCAGTCGAGCAGACGGTGGCAATTCTCACTCGGGCCCTCGGCGACGACCTGCACGCGGCCGTCGTCGAGGTTGAGGGCGAAGCCGACCAGGTCGCCGATCTCCAGGGCGTTTGCCCTGGTGAACCATCGGAAGCCCACTCCCTGTACTCGGCCGCGCACCCAGGCGGTGAGGCGTACATGTTCGTTCATGGCTGCACGCTAACCGGCCAATTGCACACGGAGCACTCCGCCCCCGCGCGTCTTCGCGTACAGTCCCGACGCAATGGGACACACCCGTTCGGGCGTGTCGAATTGACAGTCGCACACGAAACGATCACGAGCGGTCGGAAAGAGGGAGGCGGAGCACATGGGACGCCATCGACGGAAGCGCGGGGCCCTGCCCGTGCGCACCGGGCTGCTCGGCGTCTCCGCCGCGATGGCGGTGGGCGCGGCGGCGGTCGCCTCGGGTTGGCTGCCGGGCGGCGGCGACGCCGTCGACACGGGCGGGCCGGAGCGGACGTCGCTGGCGCAGGAGCGGAAGCTGGCGGAGCTGGTGACGCAGCAGGGCGGGGCGAGCGCCACGCCCACGCGGACCGCGACGCCCCAGGCCCCGCGCACCACCTCGCCCGCGCCGAAGCCGAAGCCGAAGCCGAGCCCGACGAAGACCGCGAAGCCGTCCCCGTCGGCCACGCCCACGAAGCAGGCGGCCCCGAAGCCGGAGCGCACGGCGACGCCCGAGCCGCGCAGGACCGAGGAGACGCGCACGCCCGCCCCGCGGGTCACCGTCCCCGCGCAGACCGCCCGCGACGTGGCCGCCGAGGCCGAGGTGGTCCGCCTGGTCAACGCCGAGCGGGCCAAGGTCGGCTGCCAGGCGATCCGTACGAGCCCCTCGCTCGCCCGCCTGGCCGGCGCGTTCAGCGCCGACATGGCGAACCGCGGCTTCTTCGACCACACCGACCCGGACGGCGACACCCCCTGGGCCCGCGCCGAACAGGCGGGCGTCGCGGACCTCGGCGGCGAGAACATCGCCCGCGGCCAGGCCGACGCCGCCGCGGTGATGGCCGCCTGGATGAACAGCGACGGCCACCGCGCCAACATCCTGAACTGCGACTACACCCGCCTCGGCGTAGGCGTCCACTTCGCCCCCGGCGGCCCCTGGTGGACCCAGGACTTCGGTTACTGATCCGGCACTGATCCGGCCCGCACAGCGCTCTCCTCCGGTGAGCGCTGTGCGTGCGTAAGCTGGAGGTATGACGGAGAGCCTCGCCTTTGACGTGTTCGCGCGCGGGTGTGCTTCGCGGGAGACGTTGGAGCACGCCACCGGACGGTGGGGGACGCTGACCCTCGCCGCGCTGCACGCGGGGTCGTTCCGGTTCAACGAGCTGCGCCGGCGGGTCGACGGGGTGAGCGAGAAGATGCTCGCCCAGACGCTGCACGCGCTGGAGCGGGACGGGCTGGTGCACCGGGAGGCGCAGCCGGTCAACCCGCCGCGGGTCGACTACCGGCTGACCCCGCTCGGGGAATCCGTCGCCGCGCGGCTCGTGGAGCTGATCGCCCTGGTGGAGGGCCGGATGCCCGAGGTGCTGGCGGCACGGGAGCGGTACGACGGGAGCCGCTAGAGGCGCGGGGGGCGCTGGCAGCGGGGGCAGAAGTAGCTGGAGCGGTTCATCCAGGGGCGGCGGCGCATCGGCGTGCCGCACCGGCGGCAGGGCTCGTCCTCGCGTCCGTACGCGTCCAGGGACCGGTCGAAGTAGCCGGACTCGCCGTTCACGTTGACGTAGAGGCTGTCGAAGCTGGTGCCGCCGGCGGCGAGGGCCGCGTTCATCACGTCCCGCACGTGGCCGAGGAGCTCGGCGGAGCGGGGGCGGGTGAGGGTCGCGGTGGGACGGTCGTAGTGCAGCCGGGACCGCCACAGCGCCTCGTCCGCGTAGATGTTGCCGACCCCGCTGATCAGCGACTGGTCGAGCAGCGCCCGCTTGATCGTGGTGCGGCGCAGGCGCAGCGCGGCCTGGAACGCGGCGTCGTCGAAGGCCGGGTCGAGCGGGTCGCGGGCGATGTGCGCGATGACGTCCGGCAGCCCGTCCGGGGTGTTGTCGTGCAGCGAGAGCCCGCCGAAGGTGCGCTGGTCGACGAAGCGCAGCTCGGTCCCGTCCGCGTCGTCGAAGCGGACCCTGATCCGCAGGTGCTTCTCGTCGGGGGCGTCGTGCGGCTGCACGAGGAGCTGGCCGCTCATGCCGAGGTGCCCCAGCACGGACGCGTCCGTGTCCGCCAGCGGGATCCACAGGTACTTGCCCCGCCGCATCGCCGTCCCGAAGCGGTGCCCGGTCAGCCGCGCCGCGAAGTCCGCGCCGCCCGCGGGGTGCCGGCGCACCGCGCGCGGGTGCAGGACCTCGACCTCGGCGACGGTCCGTCCGGCGGTCCAGCGCTCCAGCCCCCGGCGGACGACCTCGACCTCGGGCAGCTCGGGCACGGGAACTCCTCGTCAGGGGGCGGATGCCCGCAGCCTACCGCCGCGCCGCCACGCCCCGGAAACGACTCCGCCCGCCCCTCGGAAGGGGCGGGCGGGGTGGTTCGAAGGATCAGGCCGTGGGAAGGCCGGCGGGCTTCGGCGCCCCGCCGTCCTGCTCCGGCCCGGCGGTCTCGGCCGCGGCCTTCGCCGCCGCCTCCCGCTCGGTCGCGGCGGCCTTGATGGCCGTCCAGGCCGACTCGGCGGCCTGCTGCTCCGCTTCCTTCTTGCTGCGGCCGGTGCCGGTGCCGTACGAGACACCACCGACGCGGGCGGCAGCAGTGAAGGTCTTCTCGTGGTCCGGACCCTCCTCGCTGACGAGGTACTCCGGAACGCCGAGACCCTCGGACGCGGTGAGTTCCTGGAGGCTGGTCTTCCAGTCCAGGCCGGCGCCGAGGTTCGAGGACTTCTCGATCAGCGGGTCGAAGAGCCGGTGCACCAGCTCGGACGCCGCGTCGAGGCCCTGGTCGAGATAGACCGCGCCGATCACCGCTTCGAGGGTGTCGGCGAGGATGGATGCCTTGTCCCGGCCTCCGGTGCCCTCTTCGCCCCGGCCGAGCCGGATGAAGGAACCGAGCTCGAGGCCGCGGCCGACCTCCGCCAGCGCACGCGAGTTGACCACCGCGGCCCGCAGCTTGGCCAGCTGGCCCTCCGGCAGGTCGGGGTGGGTCCGGTACAGCGTGTCCGTGACCACCAGGCCCAGCACGGAGTCCCCGAGGAACTCCAGCCGCTCGTTGGTGGGCAGGCCGCCGTTCTCGTACGCGTAGGAGCGGTGGGTCAGCGCACGCACCAGAAGGGCGGACTCGAGCTGATACCCGAGCCGCCCTTCCAGAAGCGTGTGGGACGAGGCGTTGTCCGTCTTGTCGGAATCAGACATCGTGCCTCTCACCAGCCACTCAGACCGAGAGGACCTGGCGCTTGTTGTAGGTGCCGCAGCTCGGGCACGCGATGTGCTGCTGCTTCGGCTCCTGGCAACGCTCACACGAAACCAGGGTGGGGACCGCAGCCTTCCACTGCGACCGGCGGTGGCGCGTGTTGCTGCGCGACATCTTCCGCTTCGGAACAGCCACGGCTACTTCTCCTGCTTCTCGTCGACGCCCGCTTCGGCGCCGCTCATGTTGTCCTTCTCACCGGTTCCCAGCGAACCGGCGAGTCCCTGCAGTGCCGCCCAACGGATGTCGACGGCGTCGTGGTGGTGGTCCGGGTTGTCGTTCAGGTTGATTCCGCACTCGGAACACAGACCCTCACAGTCCTCCCGGCACACCGGCTGCATCGGCAGTGCGAGCACCACCGCATCACGCAGCACGGGCTCGAGGTCGAACATGCCGTCCTCGAGGGGGATCATGCCCTCGTCGTCCTCGGCTTCGTCGTCCGCGGCCGCCTTGGAGCGGCCCCGGTCGTCGGAGTCGGGGTACGAGAACATCTCCTGGAAGTCCACGTCGAGGTCCATCCCGACGGGCTCCAGACACCTTACGCACTCCCCCTCGGCCGATGCACGGGCGGTGCCTGTGACGAGCACCCCTTCCATGACCGACTCCAGGCGGAGCTCCAGTTCCACGGGCGTGCCCTCGGGCACACCGATGACGTCGGCGATGCCCAGCTCACGGGGCGCCTCGACGGTGCGGGAGAGCCGCTGCAGGGCACCAGGACGCCGCCCCAGCTCGTGCGTGTCGAACACGAGGGGGTTGCGGTGGTCGAGGCGCGTGCTCAGGGCTCTTCCTGCTTTCGGTTCGTGGGGGCTGCCGCGTTCGATTAAGGAGACGAAGCGGGCAGCGCGGATCGCGGGCATACGCGCGACCGAAGAGCCAGGATACTGGACGCTTCGCTCAGGGCCCAATCCGGGCTCAGTGCCCCTGCTCGTAGCGGCGCAGCTGCTCCAGGTCGATCATGCTCGTGTCGAAGAAGCTGGTCTCGTCGAGTGCCGCGGGCTGCTGCTGGTGCTGCGGCGGCTGGTGCTGCTGCGGCTGCTGGTAGTACTGCTCCTGCTGCGCGTCGTACGCGTAGGCCGCTTCGGGGGAGCCCGTCACGGCGTACGGGTCGGCGCCCTGCTGCTGGTACGCGTAGGGGTCCTGCTGGTAGCCGTACTGCTGCTGGTACGCGTACGGGTCCGCCTGGGCGGGGATCGGGGCCGGCGCCGGCTCGGGCCGGGCCTGCGCCGCGGGCTCCGGGTCGGCCAGCGCGGCGAGCTGCGACAGATAGTCGGCGTCGCTCGTGTGCACGGGGTTGCCCGCGGCGTCCTGGGCGGCCATGTGCTCGCCCAGCGCGTCGGTGGCGATCCGGCCGTGCAGCTTCTGCCGGCCGCGGCCGACGGCCTCCAGGGTCTTGCTGAGCACCGCCTCGAACGCGGCCAGCTTGGCGTCCACGTACTCGTCCGCCCGGTGGATCAGCGTCTGCGGGTCGGAGCTGTACTCGGGGGCGTCCTCGTCGGCGTAGCCGTGCTCGTCGAGGCCGGGGCCGCGGCCGAGCAGCTTCTCGCGGCCGCGGTCGACGGAGCCGATGGTCTTGTTGAGCACGACCTCGAAGTTGGCGAGCTTGGAGTCGACGTAGTCGTCGGCCTCGGAGCGGATCTCCTCGGCCTCGCGGCGGGCCTCGGCGAGGATCCGGTCGGCCTCGTCCTGGGACTGCCGGGCGATCTGGGTGTCGGAGACGAGCGAGCCGCGCTCGGCGTGGGCCGCCTCGATGATCCGCTCGGCCTCCTGGCGGGCCCGCTCGACCATCTGCGCGCTGTCGCCGAGGACCTCCTGCGCCTGCGCGAGGGAGCCGGGCAGGGCCTGCCGCACGTCCTCCAGCATGGCGAGCAGTTCGGCGCGGTTGACCACGCAGGACGCCGACATGGGCATGGAGCGGGCGTTCTTGACCGCCGAGACGATCTCGTCGAGCTTCTTCTGCACGTCCACCTGGTGCTCGCCATTCTGTACAGCCGGTTGGAGACGGACGGGACGACTGTAAGGGCAGTCGCCGCCGCTCCGACACCGGGTGACGGACCGTCAGCGGCCGTGGCGCACGGTCACTCCTGGGTGCGCCGCTCGGCCAGCCGCTCGGTGAGCCGAGACAGGACGGCCGGCGGCACCAGGTGGGCGACGTCCCCGCCCCAGGCCGCGACCTCCTTGACCAGGGACGACGACAGGAAGCTGTACGTCGGGTTGGTCGGCACGAACAGGGTCTCGACGCCCGAGAGCCCGTTGTTCATCTGGGCCATCTGCAGCTCGTAGTCGAAGTCGCTCACCGCGCGCAGGCCCTTGACGATCGCGGGGATGTCGCGCTGCTTGCAGAAGTCGACGAGCAGTCCGTGGAAGGCCTCCACCCGGACGTTGCCGAAGTCGGCGGTCACCTCGCGGATCAGTTCGATCCGCTCGTCGACCGTGAACAGTCCCTTCTTGGACTGGTTGATCATCACGGCGACGTACACCTCGTCGTACAGCTTGGAGGCGCGGGCGATGATGTCGAGATGTCCGTTGGTGATGGGGTCGAACGACCCCGGACAAACGGCGCGGCGCAACGTGGGTCCCTCGCTCTCCGGTCCGGTCATGGTGCGTCTTCGCACGTGGCGGCGGCGCGACCGTACCAAAACGTTCCCTCGCCGTAGCGACGGGACCGCAGCGGCTCGAAGCCGGCCGGCCAGAGGAACTCCCCGCCTCTGGTGCTGCGCTCCACGGTGACGAGGGCGTCGCCCGTGAGCCAGCCCCCCGAGCGGAGTGTGAGGAGTATCTCCCGAAGATCGTCGTCCGAGACGGCGTACGGCGGGTCCAGGAAGACCAGGTCGTACGGCTCCCCCGGCGCCCCGGTCACGACCTGCTCGGCCTTCCCGGCCCGTACGTCGGCCCCCGGCAGCCCCAGCGCCCGCACGTTCTCCCGCACGGTGCGCACGGCGCGCTGGTCGGCCTCCACCAGCAGGGCGTGCGAGGCGCCCCGCGACAGGGCCTCCAGGCCCACCGCGCCGGAGCCGGCGTACAGATCGGCGACCCGCACCCCCTGGAGGCTGCCCAGGAACGACTCCCACGTGGAGAACAGCCCCTCGCGCGCGCGGTCGGAAGTGGGGCGGGTGCCGTTGCCCGGCGGCACGGCGAGGCGGCGTCCGCCGGCGGAGCCGGCGATCACGCGGGTCATCTGGGGGTCCTGTCCTTCGCGGCGGTCTGTGCCTCCACGATAGGACGAGGTCACCCCTTGTCGAGGTACTCCTCCCGCTCCTCGTCCAGCAGCGCGTCCAGCGCGACCTTCAGCTCGGGGTGCCGGGCGAGCTCCGGATCCGCCTCGACGATCGCGGTGGCCTCCTCCCGCGCGGCCGCGATGACCTCCTCGTCGTCGATCACGGCCAGCATCCGCAGGCTGGACCGGGCCCCGGACTGGGCCTGCCCGAGGACGTCGCCCTCGCGGCGCTGCTCCAGGTCGATCCGGGAGAGCTCGAAGCCGTCCAGAGTGGCGGCGACCGCGTTCAGCCGCCGGCGCGCCGGAGTGGCCTCGGGCATCTCGCTCACCAGCAGACACAGCCCGGCCGCGGATCCACGCCCGACGCGGCCCCGGAGCTGGTGGAGCTGCGAGACGCCGAACCGGTCGGCGTCCATGATCACCATGGCGGTGGCGTTGGGCACGTTCACGCCCACCTCGATCACCGTCGTGGCGACGAGCACGTCGACGTCCCCGGCCGCGAACCGCCGCATCACGGCGTCCTTGTCGTCGGGGTGCATCCGCCCGTGCAGCACCTCGATGCGCAGCCCGGCCAGCGGCCCGCGGGCCAGCTGCTCGGCCACGTCGAGGACGGCCAGCGCGGGCCGCTTCTCGGCCTCGTCCTCGGCGGACTTCCGCTTCGGCTCCTCCTCGTCGCCGATCCGCGGGCACACCACGTACGCCTGGTGGCCGCCCTCGACCTCCTCCCGCACCCGCTCCCAGGCCCGCGCGAGGAAGTGCGGCTTGTCGGCCGCGGGAACCACATGGCTGGCGATGGGCGACCGTCCGGCCGGCAGCTGATCGAGCACGGACGTCTCGAGATCGCCGAAAACGGTCATGGCCACGGTCCGCGGAATGGGAGTCGCCGTCATCACGAGAAGGTGCGGCGGCTGCTTGCCCTTCCCCCGCAGCGCGTCCCGCTGTTCGACCCCGAACCGGTGCTGCTCGTCCACCACCACCAGACCCAGGTCGTGGAACTGCACCTTGTCCTCGATGAGCGCATGGGTCCCGATCACGATCCCGGCCTCACCGGTCACCAGGTCCAGCAGCGCCTGCCGCCGGGCGGCGGCGCCCATGGACCCGGTCAGCAGCACGACCTTCGTCGCGTGGTCCGCGCCCCCGAGCATCCCGCCCTCGGCCAGCTCGCCCATCATCTCGGTGACGGACCGGTGGTGCTGCTGGGCCAGCACCTCGGTCGGGGCCAGCATCGCGGCCTGCCCCCCGGCGTCGACCACGGCGAGCATGGCCCGCAGGGCGACCATGGTCTTGCCGCTGCCGACCTCTCCCTGCAGCAGCCGGTGCATCGGGTGTTCGGCGGCGAGGTCGTCGAAGATCTCCCGGGAGACCCGCTGCTGGCCCTCGGTCAGGGTGAACGGCAGCTTGGCGTCGAAGGCGTCGAGCAGCCCGCCCGCCACGGGCCGCCGCGCCACGGCCGGCAGCTGCCCGTCCGCGTGCCGCCGCCGCGCCAGCGCGACCTGCAGCACGAACGCCTCGTCCCACTTCAGCCGCTCCCGGGCCTCCTCGATGTCCGCCTTGGTCCGGGGCCGGTGGACCTTCCGCAGCGCGTCGGCCAACGACGTCAGCCCCCGCCCCTCCCGCAGCGCGGGGGGCAGCGGATCGACGGCCTCCACCGCGCTCGGCAGAGCGGCGTCCACGGCCTTGGCGATCTTCCACGACTCCAGCTTGGTGGTCGCCGGGTAGATGGGGATCAGCGCCCCGGCCCAGGCGTCCACGGCCTCCTCGCCGTCCCCCCGCAGCAGTTCGTAGGCGGGGTGGGCGAGCTGGAGCCGGCGGTTGAACAGGGACACCTTGCCGGCGAACATGGCCCGCGTCCCCGGCAGCAGGTCCTTGTGGGGCTTGTGGACGCCCTTCCCGAAGAAGACGAGCTGCAGCCGCCCGCTGCCGTCGGTGATCGTCACCTCCAGCCGCTGCCCGCGCCCCTTGGCCGAGTTGAAGGTGTGCACCCGGGCGTCGGCGACCTGGGCGACCACGGTCACGTGCTCGTCGAGGGGCAGGTCGGACAGGGCGGTCAGCTCACCCCGCTCGGCATAGCGCCTCGGGTAGTGGTGCAGCAGATCGCCCACCGTGTGCAGGTCGAGAGCCTCGGCCATGACCTTGGCGGTGGGAGGACCGAGGACCTTCTTCAGGGGTTCGTCGAGCGCAGGCACGGCTCCATTGCACACCACGGCACCGACAAGAACCCAGGGAGGCGCGGCCGCTCACGGACCGGAGCCCCACGTGCGCCCTACTCGACCCCGATGGACAACGGCGGCGCCCCGGCCCCCGCGTGGTAGACGACCGTGTCGACGGCCAGGTAGCCGCGCCGCACATGGGCCTCCAGGTCGGAGGCCAACGACTCCGGCGCGCCCTCGCCCACGACGAGCGTCACGAGTTCCCCGCCGGCCGACAGCATCCGGTCCAGCACGTTCACCGCGGTGGCGCCCACCTCCGCCCCGATGACCGCGACGTCCCCCTCGATCAGCCCCAGCACGTCCCCGGCCTGGCAGACGCCCGCCGAGGTGAACGACTGCCGTTCGGCGACGGCGAGTTCGGCGTACCGCGTCGCACCGGCCGCCGCCGTCATCGCGACGACGTCCTCGTCGAAGCGCCGGTCCGGCTCGTGGACGGCGAGCGCCGCGATGCCCTGCACCGCGGCCCGTGTCGGGATGAGCGCGACCCGGACGCCCTCGCCGCGGACCTGCGCGGCGGCCGCGGCGGCCGTCGGCCGCAGGTCGGCGTCGTTGGGCAGCAGGACGACCTCCCGCGCGTGCGCCCGCCGGATCGCCTCGACGAGGTCGCAGCTCGCCGGCGGCTCCCCGGACCTGGCCAGCACCGTCGTCGCCCCGGCCTCGCGGCACAGCTCGGCCAGCCCTTCGCCCGGCAGCACGGCCACCACCGCCCGCTGGACCAGTTCGGGCCGCGCCGCGCCGCCGGCCGCGAAGTGCGTGATCCGGATCCGGTACGGGCGTCCCGCCTCCACGCCCGCCTCGACCGCGGCCCCCGCGTCGTCCACGTGGACGTGCACGTTCCAGAGCCCGTCGCCGCCGACGACGACCAGGGACTCGCCGAGCGCGTCCAGCCGGGCCCGCAGCCGGGCGACCGCCGCGTCCTCGGCCTCCAGGAGGTAGATCACCTCGAAGGCGGGCCCGCCCTCGACGGCGCAGCTCTCCCCGACGGCGGAGTCACCGGCCCCGGCCTCCACGCCCACGGCCGGCCGTCCCGCCGCCGCGAGCGGCGGCTGCGCCTCGCCGGACACCGCCTCGACGAGGGCGCCGAGCACCATGACCAGACCGCGTCCTCCGGCGTCCACGACGCCGGCCCGCTCCAGTACGGCCAGTTGTCCGGGCGTCGCCTCCAGGGCCGCGCGTGCCCCCTCGTACGCCCTCCTGGCCACCGTCACGAGGTCCCCGCCCTGCGCGCACGCGCCGGCCGCGGCCGCGGCCACGCTGAGGATCGTGCCCTCGACGGGATGCGCGACCGCCTCGCGGGCCGCGTCGGCCGCGCGGGTCAGCGCCCGGGCGAGATGATCTCCGTCACGTCCGGCGGCCAGCACGGCCGCCATCCCGCGCAGGAGCTGCGACAGGATGGTCCCGGAGTTCCCCCGCGCCCCGATGAGCGCGCCGTGCGCCATGGCGCGGACGGCCTCCGGCAGGTCCGGCGCCGCGTCCCCGGCGAACGCCGCGTCCAGGGCGCGGGCCGCGGACTCGACGGTCAGGTACAGGTTGGTGCCCGTGTCCCCGTCCGCCACCGGATAGACGTTGATCGCGTCGATCGCCTCGCGCTCGCGCCCGAGCGCCGCCAGTGACAGGGAGCACCAGCTGCGGACCGCTGCGGCGTCGAGGGTCTGCGCGGTCTGCGGCACCTGGTGATCCTCCTGCTGGGTGGCCTGGGGCGGCGGCGGGCTGCACCGCAGGGTAGACCCGGCTGTCGCGGAGGCCGGGGGCGGGGCCCGGGGACGACATGGTAGTTTCGTTGCACGGGAGCAGCCGTTGTATGCTGCTTCGGTTGCCCGGCACAGTCGGGCCATTCCCCCGGCAAGCCACTTCAGATCACTGATCCGATTCCGGTGCGCCGGATTTCACTGTAAATCTGAAGTCTTTGGAGTGACCCGTGGCTGCCAACTGCGACGTCTGCGGCAAGGGGCCGGGCTTCGGCAACAACATTTCGCACTCGCACCGCCGCACGTCCCGTCGCTGGAACCCGAACATCCAGCGCGTGCGTGCCGTGGTCGGTCGGACGCCGAAGCGGCTCAACGTCTGCACCTCGTGCATCAAGGCCGGCAAGGTCTCGCGCTAACGCCGACGTTTCGTCGTAGCGCAGCCCCTGCGGTTGCCTTGAAGGCCGGTTCACCTCGGTGAACCGGCCTTTCGCCATGCCCGGAGACGTTCAAGGACCTTCGGGGACCTCCAGGAACGTTCAGGAACGCCGGGTCCAGCCGTGGTCGACCGGCCCGATCCCGCTCCCGAGCGCGAATCCGGCGGCGATCGCGCCCGTCACGTACGCCTTCGCCTCCTCCACGGCCCGGGGCACCGGCAGGCCCTTCGCGAGCCCGGCCGCGACCGCCGAGGCGAGCGTGCAGCCCGTCCCGTGGGTGTGCCGGTTGTCGTACCGGGGGGCGCGCAGCCAGTGCTCCTCGGTGCCGTCGGTGAGCAGGTCCACGACCTCCGCGGCGCCCCCGGGCAGATGCCCGCCCTTGATCAGTGCCCAGCGCGGCCCGTACGCGAGGATCGCGTCGGCGGCCCGCCGCATCCCGTCCTCGTCCTCGACCACCACGCCCGTGAGCTGCGTCACCTCGTCCAGGTTGGGCGTGGCGACGGTGGCCAGCGGCAGCAGCCGCGTGCGTACGGACTCCAGGGCGGAGGCGGCGAGCAGCGGGTCCCCGTGCTTGGAGACGCCGACCGGGTCCACGACCACGGGCGTCCCGGGCGTCCCGGCGAGCAGTCCGGCGACCGTCTCCACCAGCGCCGCGGTGGCGAGCATGCCGGTCTTGACCGCCCGGACGCCGATGTCGTCCACGACGGCCCGGTACTGGGCCCGTACGGCCTCCTCTGGAAGCTCCCAGACGCCGTGGACGCCCCGGGAGTTCTGGGCGGTGACGGCGGTGATCACGCTCATGCCGTGGACGCCGAGGGCGAGCATGGTCTTGAGGTCGGCCTGGATGCCGGCCCCGCCGCCGGAGTCGGATCCGGCGACGGTCAGCACCGAGGGGGGAGTCACTCGGTCTCCCCGAAGTGGTCCCAGCCGCCCTTCGTGTGCCACGGCGCCCCGTCCACGGTCACCTGCGGCAGCGCGGAGGGGTTGAGCACCTCGCCGATCACCTTCCAGCGCGCCGGCAGCTTCACGTCGGGCGGGAAGGTGGCGACGATGGCGTGGTCCTCTCCCCCGGTCAGCACCCACTGCAGCGGGTCGACGCCGACGGCCTGGCCGATGTCGTTCATCTGGGTCGGGATGTCGATGAGCCCGGACCGCAGGTCGATGCGGACCTTGCTGGCCTCGGCGATGTGCCCGAGGTCGGCGATGAGCCCGTCGCTGACGTCGCACATGGCGGTCGCCCCGAGCCCGGCCGCGGCGGGCCCGGCGTGGTACGGCGGCTCGGGCCGCCGGTGGGCCTCGACGAAGGCCCGCGGGGAGCGGAAGCCGCGGGAGAGCACCGCGTACCCGGCGGCGGACCAGCCGAGCCAGCCGGTGTACGCGACGACGTCGCCGGGCTGGGCGCCGCCCCGGGTGACGGGCTCGTGGTTGCGCAGGTCGCCGAGGGCGGTGATGGACACCGTGATGGTGTCGCCGCGGACGACGTCGCCGCCGACCACCGCCGCGCCCGCGACCTGGCACTCGTCGCGCAGCCCGTCCATGAGCTCCACCGGCCAGGTCACCGGGAGTTCGGCCGGGACGACGAGCCCGAGCAGCAGCGCCGTCGGCACCGCGCCCATGGCGGCGATGTCGGCGAGGTTCTGCGCGGCGGCCTTGCGGCCGACGTCGTACGCCGTCGACCAGTCGCGGCGGAAGTGACGTCCTTCGAGCAGGATGTCCGTGCTGGCCACCACGCGCCGGTCGGGCGCGGAGACGACGGCCGCGTCGTCCCCCGGTCCGATCCGTACCGCCGGGGTGGCGGTGAGCCGGGAGGTGAGCTCCTTGATGAGCCCGAACTCCCCCAGCTCGCCGACTGTGCCCTTCACCGCGTCTCACCTCGTGTCGTCGTGCTCGTCCCCGCCCGGCCCGCGTCGGGGTCGCGGTTGCGGTCGCGAGCCGTCACTGCCGTGGGTACGGTCGTGTTGACCGTCAACTTCTGTCGTGCGTACGTCACACCGCGGGCCGCCGGGGCCGCGCGGGTCTCCCCGCCGCGCTCGGGGACGCGGTACCGTGGCGAACCTTTACATCGGGTGCTGCTCCCAGCAACGATCCCCGCAACGATCCTCGCGGTCGCCCTGGAGGTTCCGTGGTACAGGCGTACATCCTCATCCAGACCGAGGTGGGCAAGGCGTCGCTGGTCGCCGAAGCCATCTCCCAGATCCCGGGGGTGATCCAGGCCGAGGACGTGACGGGTCCGTACGACGTGATCGTCCGCGCACAGGCGGACACGGTCGACGAGCTCGGCCGGATGGTGGTGGCCAAGGTCCAGCAGGTGGAGGGGATCACCCGCACCCTCACCTGTCCGATCGTGCATCTGTAGCCCCCGTCTACCCTTGGCCGGTGATGACTTCCCACCGGCCCTTCGGTCTGCCCGTCGCCGCGCTGCCCGCCGTCGCCGCGGTGCTGCTCGCCGTCGCGGGATGTTCCCCGACGGACGCGACGGCGTCGGTCCCGGTTCCCAGCCCGGCGGCCGAGGAGGCCGCCTACTGCCGTGCGCTGCACGACGCGCTTCCGCGGACTCTGTCGGGTTTCGACCGGAGCGGAGCGGAACCGGAGTCGGACCTGACCGCGGCCTGGGGGGACGGGGCGATCGTACTGCGCTGCGGGGTCCCGCGGCCCGAAAAGATGAGCGATCCCCAGGCGCAGGGCGTGGACGTGAACGGGGTCGGCTGGATGCTGGAGGTCCAGGAGTCCGGCGGGCCCCGCTTCACCACGACGTACCGGAAGGCGTACGTCGAGGTGACGCTGGACAAGCGCTTCGCCCATGACTCGGGCCCGCTGATCGGTCTGGCGGACCCGGTCGCCCGGACGGTCCCGAAGAGCCTCTGAATCCCCCCGTGGGCCCCGCCCGGCCGGCCCCGGCCGGGCGGTCCCCGGCTCTAGCGCAGCCCGGTGGAGCGGGTCAGCGCCGCCTGGATGAGCCGGTCGACGAGCTCCGGGTAGGAGACGCCGCTCTCCTGCCACATGCGCGGGTACATGGAGATCGGCGTGAAGCCGGGCATCGTGTTGATCTCGTTGATGACGAACTCGCCGTCCTCGGTGAGGAAGAAGTCCGCGCGGACCAGGCCCTCGCAGGACACGGCCTCGTACGCGGCGACGGCGAGGCGCTGGACCTCGGCGGTGGCCTCGTCGCCGATCGGGGCGGGGACGATGCCGGAGGCCGAGTCGATGTACTTGGCCTCGAAGTCGTAGAAGTCGTGGTCGGTGACCGGCGGGATCTCGGCGGGCACGCTGGCCCGCGGGCCGTCCTCGAACTCCAGGACGCCGCACTCGATCTCGCGGCCGCGGATCAGCGACTCGACGATGATCTTCGGGTCGTAGCGGCGGGCCTCCTCGATCGCCTCGTCGAGGCCGTCGAGTCCGTCGACCTTGGTGATGCCGACGGACGAGCCGCCGCGGGCCGGCTTCACGAAGAGCGGCCAGCCGTGGTCGGCGGCGAACTCGACGATCTTCTTGCGGGCCGCCGCCGCGTTCTGCTCCCACTCGCGCGGGCGGACCACGACGTACGGGCCGACCGGCAGGCCGAAGGAGACGAAGACGCGCTTCATGTACTCCTTGTCCTGGCCGACGGCGGAGGCGAGCACGCCCGCGCCGACGTACGGGACGCCGGAGAGCTCCAGGAGGCCCTGCAGGGTGCCGTCCTCGCCGTACGGGCCGTGCAGCATCGGGAAGACCACGTCGACCTCGCCGAGCGCCTTCGGCACGGTGCCGGGCTCGGTGAGGACGACCTCGCGGTCGGCCGGGTCGACGGGCAGGACGACGCCGCCGGTCTCGGACTCGGCGAGTTCCGCGACGCTGGGCAGCTTGCGGTCGGCGATGGCCATCCGCTCCGGGGCGTCGGCGGTCAGCGCCCAGCGCCCGTCCGTGGTGATGCCGATGGGCAGCACGTCGTACTTGTCCCGGTCGATCGCGCTCAGGACGGCGCCTGCGGTGACGACGGAGATGGCGTGCTCCGAGCTGCGGCCGCCGAAGACGACGGCCACGCGCGGCTTGCGGGGGCTCTGGCTGTTCTCGCTCATATCGCGATGAGACTACAACGAGAGTCTCCTGTGGCCGAGAACCGTCCCTCGTCCCCGTGGACGTACCTGATCAGCGGCGTTCGGCCTTGGCGCTGCGGGACATGAGCTCCTTGAGCCCGACCACCGGCGGCTTGCCCTCGTGCACGATCGAGACGACCGTCTCGGTGATCGGCATGTCGACGCCGTGCCGGCGGGCCAGATCGAGCACGGACTCGCAGGACTTGACGCCCTCGGCGGTCTGCTTGGTGACCGCGATCGTCTCCTCCAGGCTCATCCCGCGGCCCAGGTTGGTGCCGAAGGTGTGGTTGCGGGAGAGCGGCGAGGAGCAGGTGGCGACGAGGTCGCCGAGGCCGGCGAGTCCGGCGAAGGTCAGCGGGTCGGCGCCCATGGCGAGGCCGAGCCGGGTGGTCTCGGCGAGGCCGCGGGTGATGAGCGTGGCCTTGGAGTTGTCGCCCAGGCCCATGCCGTCGGCGATGCCGACGGCGAGGCCGATGACGTTCTTCACGGCGCCGCCGAGTTCGCAGCCGACGACGTCGGTGTTGGTGTACGGGCGGAAGTACGGGGTCATGCAGGCGGACTGGAGCCGTTCGGCGACGGACTCGTCGGCGCAGGCGACGACCGAGGCGGCGGGCTGCCGGGCGGCGATCTCCTTGGCCAGGTTGGGGCCGGTGAGGACGGCGACCCGTCCGACGGGCACGTCCGCGACCTCGGTGATGACCTCGCTCATCCGCTTGGCGGTGCCGAGTTCGATGCCCTTCATCAGGGAGACGAGGACGGTGTCCGGGGCCAGTTTCGGCGCCCAGTCGGCGAGGTTGGCGCGCAGGGTCTGCGAGGGGACGGCGAGGACGGTGAAGTCGGCGTCGCGGGCGGCCTCGGCGGGGTCGGTGGTGGCCCGCAGGTTGGCCGGGAGTTCGACGCCGGGCAGGTAGTCCGGGTTGGTCCGGGTGGTGTTGACCGCCTCGGCGAGTTCGGCGCGACGGCCCCAGAGGACCACCTCGCAGCCGGCGTCGGCGAGGACCATGCCGAAGGCGGTGCCCCACGAGCCCGTGCCGAAGACCGCGGCCTTGACGGGACGAGTCACTTGCTTCCCTCTCCTGCGGCCTTGCGCCGCTGTTCCAGCCGGGCCTGACGGTGGTCGTACGGGGTCGCGGGCGCCTTCTCGCCGCGGACCTCCTCCAGGAGCGCGGTGATCGCGGCCATGATGACCTCGGTCGCCTCGCGCAGGACCTCGGGCGTGGGTTCCTTGTCGTAGAACCGGGAGAGGTCGACCGGGGGTCCGGCCTGCACGATCAGCGTCTTGCGGGGGAACAGGCTGAGCTTGTTCTCCTTGGCGTACGGCGGCATCGCCAGGTTGGCGCCCCACTGCGCGACCGGGATCACCGGGACCTTCGTCATCAGCGCGACGCGGGCGGCGCCCGTCTTGCCGGCCATGGGCCACATGTCGGGGTCGCGGGTGAGGGTGCCCTCGGGATAGAAGGCGACGCACTCACCGCGCTCGATGGCGTCGACGGCGGCGCGGAAGGCGTCGAGGGCGTTGGTGGTCTCGCGGTACACGGGGATCTGGCCGGTGTTGCGCAGCATCATGCCGACGAACGAGCCCTTGAAGAGGGCGGCCTTGGCCAGGAAGCGCGGGACGCGGCCCGTGTTGTACTGGTAGTGCGCGTAGGAGAGCGGGTCCAGGTACGAGTTGTGGTTCACCGCGGTGATGAATCCGCCGTCCGCGGGGATGTGTTCCGTTCCGCGCCAGTCCCGCTTGAACAGAACCACCAGCGGCGGTTTTGCGATGACCGCCGCCAGGCGGTACCAGAAGCCGATTCTGCGGCGGGACACTCGGACACCTTCCTCTGGGACTGGCGTGCAGGGGGTCAAGTGTCGCCCCATGCTCCTGGTCTGTCGAGAACACCGTACGCCCCGGTCGGAAGCCCGGCCCTCCGGGTCGTGGCGCCGCCGCGACAGAATGGGCGGCGATGAACAGCGATCCGGACGGGGGCTGGTCCCTGGTCGTGCCCCTGAAGCCCCTTGCGCGGGCGAAGAGCAGGCTCGCCGCGGCGGCCGGCGAGCGGCTGCGGCCGCGACTGGCGCTGGCGTTCGCGCAGGACACGGTGGCCGCGGCGCTGGACTGCGGGCGGGTACGGGATGTGGTGCTCGTCACGGACGACCCGGTGGCCTCGGTGGCGCTGGCGGCGCTGGGCGCGCGGATCGTGCCGGACTCCCCCGCGGCCGGGCTCAACGCGGCGCTGGCGCACGGGGCGCGCGAGGTGCGCAGGGGGCGGCCGGGTGCGCGGGTGGCGACGCTGAACGCGGACCTGCCGGCGCTGCGCCCGGCCGAGCTGGACCGGGTACTGGCGGTGGCCGAAGAATTCCCGCGGGCTTTTCTCGCGGACGCCGCGGATATCGGTACGACTTTCCTTTCGGCCGATTCCGGGTTCGAATTGCGCCCCGCTTTCGGGGGTGCGTCGCGCCGCCGGCATTTGTCGTCGGGGGCGGTGGAAATCCGGCTCGCGGGGGTCGATTCGGTACGCCGGGACGTGGACACCGGCGAGGATCTGGCGGCGGCGCTGGCGCTGGGTGTCGGTCCTCGGACGGCGGCCCGCTGGGCGCCGTCGAACGGCTAGGCTGCCGTCCATGCAGGCGACCGCGTACACGTACGACCCCGAGACCCGCACCGGCAGCGTGCTGCTCGACGACGGCACCCCGGTGGAGTTCGGGGCCGAGGCCTTCGAGGCGGGCGGCCTGCGGCTGCTGCGCCCGGGGCAGCGGGTCCGGATCGAGGCGGAGGGCGCGGGGGCCGGCCTGCGGATCACGCTGGTGACGCTGCAGACGTTCTGACCTGCGGTTCTTGCGGACGCGCCGCGGGCCGGGCTCCCGAGGGGGAGCCCGGCCCGGCGTGTGAGTGGCCCTGTGCCGCGGTGCCGCCTACTTCTTGGCGGCGGTCTTCTTCGCGGCGGTCTTGCGCGCCGTGGTCTTCTTGGCAGGCGCCTTCTTCGCCGTGGCCTTCTTGGCCGGGGCGGTCTTCTTGGCCGTGGTCTTCTTGGCCGCGGCGGTGGTCTTCTTCGCCGGGGCGGCCTTCTTGGCGGCGGCCGTGGTCTTCTTCGCGGTGGTCTTCTTGGCCGCGGCGGTGGTCTTCTTCGCCGCCGTGGTCTTGGCCGCCGTCGTCTTCTTGGCGGTGGTCTTCTTGGCGGCGGCCTTCTTGGCCGTGGTGGCCTTCTTCGCCGCGGCCTTCTTGACGGTGGCGGAAGCGCCGCCGGTCAGGCTGCCCTTGGGGGCCTTCTTGACGGAGACCTCGCCGCCCTTGGGGAGCTTCTTCGAGCCGCTGACCAGGTCCTTGAAGCCCTGACCGGCCCGGAAGCGGGGCACGGAGGTCTTCTTGACCCGCACCCGCTCACCCGTCTGCGGGTTGCGGGCGTAGCGGGCCGGGCGGTCCACCTTCTCGAACGAGCCGAAGCCGGTGACCGAGACCCGGTCACCGTTCACCACGGCACGCACGATGGCGTCGAGCACGTGGTCGACGGCGTCGGCGGCCTGCTGGCGACCGCCCAACTTGTCAGCGATCGCTTCTACGAGCTGCGCCTTGTTCACGTCTTCCCCTTCGGAGACATTGCCAGAACGAAAGTGTTCAAGCGTTTTCGCACGTTAGGCAGATATATACCGCAAATCAAACACGAAACGGTCTAATCACCCTAGTGCCGCAACGCTGTGCAGATGTTGCGGAGTTCCGGTGGTCAGTCGCCTTCAGGGAATCGGCCCTCGTCGAGGTCCTTCATCAAGCGGTCGAGACGCGCTGCCGCGTCCGCGAGATCGTGCTTCGCCGCGGCCGTGACGACCAACAGCTTCCGGGACAGCGCCATCCTTACGCCCTCCGGGACTTGCAGTTCGCGCACTTTCGTGTGCGCTTCCTTCAATCGGGCGGCGACTGCCTCGTAGAGCTCGAGTTGGCTGTCGCGTTCCATGCACCGATTGTGCCATCTAGGGCGAGTTGTCGCCCGACAGGGGCTCAACATGCCACTGCGCCCCCCACCCGGAGGTGGAGGGCGCAGTTGGGGAAAACCGCTGCTCAGGCCGTAATTGTACGGGGCTTGAAGGACGGCCGGGCCGCCTCGTAGGCCGCGATGTCGGCTTCGTTCTGAAGGGTGAGGCTGATGTCGTCCAGACCGTTCAGCAGTCGCCAGCGGGCGTTCTCGTCGAGCTCGAAGTCGGCGTCGATCCCGGGGGCGAGGACCTTGCGGGCCTCCAGGTCGACGGTGATCTCGACGGCCGGGTCGGCCTCGGTCAGCTCCCACAGCGCGTCCACGGTCGGCTGCGGCAGGACGACCGTCAGCAGGCCGTTCTTCAGCGAGTTGCCGCGGAAGATGTCGGCGAAGCGGGAGGAGATGACGGTCTTGAAGCCGTAGTTCTGCAGGGCCCAGACGGCGTGCTCGCGGGAGGAGCCGGTGCCGAAGTCGGGGCCGGCCACCAGGACCGTCGCGCCCTGCCGCTCGGGGCGGTTGAGGACGAACTCCGGGTCCTTGCGCCAGGCCTCGAAGAGGCCGTCCTCGAAGCCGTCGCGGGTGACCTTCTTCAGCCAGTGGGCCGGGATGATCTGGTCGGTGTCGACGTTGCTGCGGCGCAGCGGGACGGCCCGGCCGGTGTGGGTGGTGAAAGCTTCCATGGTTCCTCAGACCCCCGCGGTGGTGGCGACGTCGGACAGATCGGCCGGGGAGGCCAGGTGGCCCAGCACGGCGGTGGCGGCGGCGACCTGCGGGGAGACCAGGTGGGTGCGGCCGCCCTTGCCCTGCCGGCCCTCGAAGTTGCGGTTGGAGGTGGACGCGGAGCGCTCACCGGGAGCCAGTTGGTCGGGGTTCATGCCCAGGCACATGGAGCAGCCCGCGTGCCGCCATTCGGCGCCGGCCTCCTTGAAGACCTTGTCCAGGCCCTCCTCGACGGCCTGCAGGGCCACCCGGACCGAGCCGGGGACGACCAGCATGCGGACGCCGTCGGCGACCTTGCGGCCCTCCAGCAGGGCGGCGGCGTTGCGCAGGTCCTCGATGCGGCCGTTGGTGCAGGAGCCTACGAAGACGGTGTCGACCTTGATGTCCCGCAGCGGCTGCCCGGCGGTCAACCCCATGTACTCCAGGGCCTTTTCGGCGGCCAGGCGCTCCGAAGCGTCTTCGTACGAAGCCGGGTCGGGGACGTGCGCCGAAAGCGGCGCGCCCTGGCCGGGGTTGGTGCCCCAGGTGACGAACGGCGCCAGTTCGGCGGCGTCGATGACGACCTCGGCGTCGAAGACGGCGTCCTCGTCGGTCTTCAGGGTCTTCCAGTACGCGACGGCGGCGTCCCAGTCCTCGCCCTCGGGGGCGTGGGCGCGGCCCTTCAGGTACGCGAAGGTGGTCTCGTCGGGGGCGATCATGCCCGCGCGGGCGCCGGCCTCGATGGACATGTTGCAGATGGTCATCCGGGCCTCCATCGAGAGCTTCTCGATGGCGGAGCCGCGGTACTCCAGGACGTAGCCCTGGCCGCCGCCGGTGCCGATCTTCGCGATGATCGCCAGGATCAGGTCCTTGGCGGTGACGTCGGCGGGCAGCTCGCCGTCCACGGTGATGGCCATGGTCTTCGGGCGGGCCATGGGCAGCGTCTGGGTGGCCAGCACGTGCTCGACCTGGCTGGTGCCGATGCCGAAGGCCAGCGCGCCGAAGGCGCCGTGCGTGGAGGTGTGCGAGTCGCCGCAGACCACGGTCGTGCCGGGCTGGGTCAGGCCCAGCTGCGGTCCCACCACGTGGACGACGCCCTGCTCGACGTCGCCCAGGGGGTGCAGCCGCACGCCGAACTCGGCGCAGTTCTTCCGCAGCGTCTCCAGCTGGGCGCGGGAGACCGGGTCGGCGATCGGCTTGTCGATGTCCAGGGTGGGGGTGTTGTGGTCCTCGGTGGCGATGGTGAGGTCGAGCCGCCGGACCTGCCGTCCGTTCTGCCGGAGACCGTCGAAGGCCTGGGGGCTGGTCACCTCGTGCAGCAGGTGCAGATCGATGAAGAGGAGGTCGGGCTCGCCCTCGGCGCGCCGGACGACATGGTCGTCCCAGACCTTCTCCGCGAGTGTCCTACCCATCGCTTTCCCTCCGGCCGGCGGCTGCGCCGGCACCACTAGAGACCCGTTTCGCGGGCCGTTGTGCGGCCGCCACACCAGAGTGGCAAGTTCCCAGGAAAATTGAACTTGCGTTTCACAGAGTGAGACGCGAATATCGTTGCATGGACAACTCTAGCGGCGTGGGCGTTCTGGACAAGGCAGCCCTTGTCCTGAGCGCCCTGGAGTCCGGTCCGGCCACCCTCGCAGGTCTGGTCGCGGCGACGGGACTCGCACGACCCACGGCACACCGACTGGCCGTGGCACTGGAACACCACCGGATGGTGGCCCGCGACATGCAGGGCCGGTTCATCCTCGGACCGCGGCTGGCGGAGCTCGCCGCCGCGGCCGGCGAGGACCGTCTGCTCGCGACCGCCGGGCCGGTGCTGACGCATCTGCGCGACGTGACGGGGGAGAGCGCGCAGCTCTACCGGCGCCAGGGCGACATGCGCATCTGCGTGGCGGCGGCGGAGCGGCTGTCCGGCCTGCGGGACACCGTGCCGGTCGGCTCGACGCTCACCATGAAGGCCGGCTCCTCGGCGCAGATCCTGATGGCCTGGGAGGAGCCCGAGCGGCTGCACCGCGGCCTCCAGGGCGCCCGCTTCACGGCGACGGCCCTGTCGGGCGTACGGCGCCGCGGCTGGGCCCAGTCGATCGGCGAGCGCGAGCCGGGCGTGGCGTCCGTCTCGGCGCCCGTACGGGGCCCCTCGAACCGCGTGGTGGCCGCCGTCTCGGTCTCCGGGCCGATCGAGCGCCTCACCCGCCACCCCGGGCGCATGCACGCCCAGGCGGTCATCGACGCGGCCGCGCGCCTCACCGAGGCCCTGCGCCGCAACGGCTGATCCTCTTCCCCTCTTCACCTGTACGTTCCCGGCCCACCGCTCCAACGCCGCAGCGGTGGGCCGGAGTTGTCCGCACAACGGCAGACAGCGAAGAAGCCCTCCCCCGAAGGGAAGGGCTTCTTCGTCTGGTACCCCCGACCGGATTCGAACCGGCGCTACCGCCTTGAGAGGGCGGCGTGCTAGGCCGCTACACAACGGGGGCAAGATCTGAGCCACGCGACGAAGTCGCATGACGTTACTGCGCTGGCCTACCTGGACTCGAACCAAGACTAACTGAACCAGAATCAGTCGTGCTGCCAATTACACCATAGGCCACTGGTGGTTTAGACCAGTTGGTACCCCCGACCGGATTCGAACCGGCGCTACCGCCTTGAGAGGGCGGCGTGCTAGGCCGCTACACAACGGGGGCCCTAGCGATCCTGCATCGAGTTCACCGGGAGCTACCCAAGTGATCCCGCGGGAAGGATCTGTACCCCCGACCGGATTCGAACCGGCGCTACTGCCTTGAGAGGGCAGCGTGCTAGGCCGCTACACAACGGGGGCTTTGCGGATCAGATCCGCGAGTTGCAGATGAGCTCTGCGAGCTGGCCTACCTGGACTCGAACCAAGACTAACTGAACCAGAATCAGTCGTGCTGCCAATTACACCATAGGCCACCGGGGCGTGATCACTCCGGGGAGGGATCTTGCTCTGGCTTGCGCTTCCGGGGTTCTCGGCCTTTCGGCTTGCTCCCCTCGGCGCAGGAAGAACATTACCCGAAGGTGTCCGGCGCTCCAAAACGGGTATCCCCGCGCAGCACCCGGGGCAGCTGGTGGAGGTCGGTGATCCGGGTCAGCTCGGGCCTCCCGCCGGCCCCGGTGCGGTCCAGCCAGATGCCGGTGAGCCCGGCCTCCTGGGCCCCGCGGGCGTCGATGTCCGGGTGGTCGCCGACGTACGCGACCTGCGCCGGGGGCAGCCCCAGGGTCTCGCAGGCGGCGTGGAACGCCGCGGCGGCGGGCTTGGCGACGCCCAGCTCCACGCAGCACAGGACGGCCTCGAAGCGGTCCCGTACCCCGAGGGCGCGCAGCTTCGGCTCCTGGACCCGGCTGCTGGCGTTGGACAGCACCGCGTGCCGGTACTCCCCGCCGAGGAGGTCCAGGACCGGCAGGGCGTCCGGGAAGAGCGCCCAGGCGGCCTCGTAGTGGGCCACGTACCGGCCGAACCAGGCGTCGACCTCGGCCCGGCCGAGCCGCGGCTGCCCGAGGAAGTCGCGCACCCGCTCGCGCCGGTGCTCCTCGTAGTCCCCGCCCTCGGCCTCGAAGCGCCGCCAGTGCAGCCGCGTGAGCTCCTGCCAACGGAAAAGGGCCTGGTCGACGGAGTCGAATCCGTCGATCAGGCCCTCGGCCGTGAGATGGTCCCGCATGCCGACGAGGTCGGCCGTGGCGTAGTCGAAGATCGTGTCGTCTACGTCCCAGACAATCGCTCCAATGGTCATGCCACGACGGTACCGCGTGGCCCCCCGGGGGTTCGGGAGTCAACTCCCGATGAGCCCAGCGGCCGTGTACCGGACGATCGCACGGATGGCCACGGGACGACGGTTACGGCCGCGGGGGGAGTCAGGGGCGAGGTCCAGCTCTGCACGGCCTCCCTGCCCGGCGGTCGGTCAGTGACGCAGGGCCTCCGCGGGCTGGATGCGGGCGGCGCGCCAGGCGGGGTAGAGGCCGGCGACGAGACCGGTCAGCAGACCGATAGCCGGGGCCGCGGCCGCCGTTGCCGGGTGGATCACCGGGGTCCAGTCGCGGACCACGGCGACCAGTACCACTGTCAGGACGCCCAGGGACGTGCCGACGAGGCCGCCCAGCGCGCCGAGCGCGCCGGACTCCGCGAGGAACTGCACGGTGATGTGGCGACCGCGGGCTCCCAGGGCTCGGCGCAGGCCGATCTCGCCCGTGCGCTCCAGGACGGCGACCAGCGTGGTGTTGGCGATGCCCACAGCGCCGATCACCAGGCAGATCGCCGCCAGCAGGAGAAACAGCCGGTTCAGGTCGTCGCCGACCTTGCCGCGCAGGGCCTTGGGGTCCGGTGGCGGCACCACCTTGAAGTACTCCGGGTGGTCCGGGCGCAGTGCCGTCGCGGCCTCGCGGGCGATCTGCGGAGCCGCACCCAGCTCGGTGGATACCAGCATCTGCGCACCGCCGTCCGTCGGCCGGCCCCAGATCCGTTCCGCCGTGGTGTGCGGTACAGCGACCGACAGCAACAGGTCGGCCTTCCGGTCGGCGCCGGAGACGATGCCGGTGACGGTGAACGGCCGGCCGCCGATGAAGATCGCCGGATGGGTCGCCAGCGTGGTGATGCCGAGCCGGTCGGCGACCCCCGTACCGATCACGGCCACCGGTGCCGCCCGGCCCGAGGCATAGGCGTCGTAGACCCTGCCTTCGGCCAGCCGGGCGCCCGCCGCGGCGAACACTCCGGGTGAGGCGGCCACGACGTCGGCGGTGTTCCCCGCGCCGTCGTTCCCGGCGACGGCTGAGGAGCGCACGGATTCGTCGGGGGACAGCCGCACCGGCCAGTGCACTCCCGCGTGCTCGACGCCGTTCAGCCGCTCGATCCGTGCGTCGGCGTCCGCCGGGAAGGCGGGGCCGGCGAACTCGTCCTGCTCGCGGGCGACGTCCTCGACGGTCACCTCTGTCGCGCTCAGGGTATTGAACCGCGTGTCGATCTGCGAGGAGGTGGTGGCCGTCAGTCCGAGAATCGCCACGAAGGTGCCCACGCCCAGGACCGTGCCGAGTGCGGTCAGCGCGGAACGCCCCGGACGTTGGAGCATGCCGGCGAGGGACTCGGACAGCACATCACGCCAGGCGAGCACCGAGGGCCGAATGCGGGCCGTGCGTCGTACCCGCCTCATCCGAGCACCTCGGGCGTCCGCGTACCGGATGCGCGCAGCACTCCGTCCCGGATGGTCACCGTGCGCTTGGCGCGGGCGGCGACCAGCGGATCATGAGTGATCACCAGGACCGTCATGTCGTCCGCGTGCAGCTGCTCCAACAGGGCCAGCACCGAATCGGCGTTCGCCGAGTCGAGGTTCCCGGTCGGTTCGTCGCACAGCAGCAGGGACGGGCGGGTCACGAGCGCGCGGGCGATGGCCACCCGTTGCCGCTCTCCGCCGGACATCCGGGTGGGGACGGCCTCGACGCGGTGGCCGAGGCCCACCTGCTCCAGCGCCTGGCGGGCCCGGGGCGCACGCTCCCGGCGGGAGGTGCCGTTGTAGACCAGGGCGAGCATGACGTTCTCCAACGCGCTGCGCTGGGGCAGCAGATGGAAGGACTGGAAGACGAACCCGATGCGCCGGCCGCGCAGCGCGGTGCGATCGGCGTCCCGGAGCGCCCCGGTGTCGATGCCGTCCAGCAGGTACCTGCCGCACGTGGGCGCGTCGAGCAGGCCGGCGATGTTGAGGAAGGTGGACTTGCCGGACCCCGACGGGCCGACGACGGCGACGAACTCGCCGCGCTCGACGGTCAGGTCGCAGGGCCTGAGGGCGGTCACCGGAGGTGGTCCGGGGTAGGTCAGTCCGACCTCGCGGAACTCGATGACCGGCTCGGGGCCCGGGGCGGAACCGGAGACGGCGGTCACGGGGAGGTCCCCTCGCGGGACACGCCCGTGATGACCTGCTCGCCCGGGGCCAGCGTGCCGCCCGCCGACGGCGTGACGGCCACGAAGCCGTCCCCGGCCGTGCCCGCGCGGATCTCCACCCGGCGCCGGTCGCCGTCGGTCTCGACCACCGTCACGGTGGTCCGCCCGTCCGCGCCGGAGCTGATCGCCGTGATCGGTACGACGAGCGCCTTTCCCCGGGTGGAGGCCGCGATGACGGTGACGCGTACGTCCTGGCCGGTCAGGTCGGGGCCGAGCGGGATGTCAGGCGTGATCTCGACGAGCCAGCCGCTCGGCCCCTGGCCCGTCTGTGCGGCGTCGTGAGGGACTTGCCCCTCGCCGCCCGACGCGCCGGCCTGGACGGGAGCGTCCGAGACGGAGTCGACCTTGCCCTTCGCGGAGGCGCCGGTCACCTCGGAGTAGATCTCGGCCGTACCCCCGGGACGAATGAGGTCCTTCTGGTAGTCGGGGACGTGGGCCTGCACGACGAGCCGGCCGGCCGACAGCTTCATCGCGGTGCCGGTCGCCTCTCCGCCGACCTTCGCGGATACCGAGTCCACGCGGGCAGGGAAGCTCTTCAGGAACACCACCTCGGCCGCGGGCAGCATCGGGCCGGCCGCCGCTTGGGCGGCGGCGAGCTTCCGGCGTGCGGCGGAGAGGTCTTCCCGCGCCCTGCTCACGGCGGTTTGCCGGCCAGCGCCGTCGTCGCCGATCGCACCCGCGTCGGCGGACGCCGACTTCGGCGGCGACAACGCGTCCTCGGCGTCCTCCAGAGCACGTTCGGCCGCGGTGACCCCACCTCGGGCGTCCTCGACCGGGTCGCCCTCGCCTTCCTGGGCGGCCATCGGGTCATACCCCAGGGACCGGTAGAAGGAGTCGAGGGCCGCTTTCGTGCCGGAGCCGAAGCGGCCCGCCGCGTCGGGCGTGGTGCGGTGGCCGAGCTTACGCAGAGCGCGCTGGAGTTGGCGCACATCATCGCCGGTCGCGCCCGGACGCAGGTCGCGGTACACGGGCAGGTCGCCCTGCAGGGCGAACACGGGCCGCCCGGACACCTCCATCAGGACCTTCCCGGCCCGCACGGTGTCCCCGGGCCGCACGGGAATCTTAGTGATGACCGGGCGTGCCGCACCCTCGCCGGCAGCCACCTGCGGAATCACGTCGACTGTATGACCGGCCACGACTTCACCGCGGGTGATGACCGACGAGGTGAGCACCCGGTGTTCCACGGGAGCGGTCAGCACGTCGGGCCTGGGCGGTGCGGCCTCCGCGGCCGCCTGCGCGGGCGACTTCACCAGCAGCGCCGCACCCAGGCCGCCGAGGGTGGCGAGCACCGCGCCCGCGGCGACGGCGGCCACCCAGCGGCGGCGGCCGGCCACCCCGCCCGATCCTGGTGCGGGCCCGGTCGGCACCGGGCCGTCGGGCTGGTCCGTGACCGCCGCGGCGTCCTCGTCCTGCGTCATCGTCGTCCTTCGTCGTATCACCGGTGCGTGCGGGCGGCCACCGACGATGACCGCCGCCGGCGCCCGGGGCAGGGGAGGCCTTTCGCGCGCACGCGGGCGTGGAAGTGTGCACGGTCCAGGGAGACGGCCGTGGCCGACGCGGCAGCCGGAGCGCATGGGGGACTCCGGTGAGCAGGGGCCTCCGGCCCGGGCGGCCACGGTAAAAGCCGCAGGTCAGGGGCGTCTACTGTCCTCTAGGACAGTAGACGCTCAGGCCCGCCCGTGATCCACTTTCCGTTTGCAAGATCTTTACGATTCGATGGAACGACAGGGACGAAATGAACAAGCGCGTAATGAGGGCGGCGTTCGCGGCCGTGGCCGTGGGCGGGATCCTGATGGGCACCGCCGGTCCGGCGGCGGCTGCGTACGACAAGGACGGAAAGCTGGAGTCGGGCGAGTTCGGCTTCTACTACAACTCCGGCAGGGTCGGCTGCATCTTCGACACCAGCACGGACAACAACTTCGCGGACGACCGCTTCAAGGATCCGAGCAACGTCAACTGCGCGGGTGAGGGGCAGACGACGAACGACAACACGGCGTCGTACTGGAACCGCTCGGTGTTCGTCGAGTACGTCTGGACCGACTGGTACAAGGAGGGAATCCGGGGCTCGCTCCCGGTCGGCTACTACGGCGACGCGTCGGACACCTTCAAGAACAAGATCTCCTCGTGCAGTATCACCACCTGACGGTGAGCCGAATCCGCATGACCGCCGTCGTCGCCGTCTTCGCCCTGGCGGGCTGCTCCGCCACGGGCTCGGACGGCGCCGCCGGCCGTACCGAACCGCCGCTCGGCTCCGTGCCGGCGATGCTCAGAACCGTGGACGTCGGTTTCCCGCTGGACGCCTACGAGGCCACCCCCGAGCAGCACAACACGCTCACCCGCGCGCAGAACGTGCTCATCGGCCAGTGCATGTCCCGGCTCGGCTTCGCCTACCGGCCACCAGCACAGCCTCAGGTGCCGACGACCGGGATGAACGCCCGGATCTTCGGTCTCGCCGACCCGGACGCGGCGGCGCGCTACGGCTATATGAACCCCTCCGTGGCGAAGGCGCAGACGCCGCCGGCCCCGGCGAAGCCGCCCACCCAGGCGGAGCTGCTGGCCCTCAACGGCAAGGACGACCTCCAGCCGACCGACCTGCCCGCCACCTTGGAGGAGGCGGAGAAGGCCGGAGGCAGCGAGGTCACGTTCAACGGGCACAAGGTGCCCGTGGGCGGCTGCGCCCGCGAGTCCTTCCTCAAGCTCTACGCCCGCAAGGCGAACGAGGTCGACGTTCTCTTCGTGTTCAACCTCAGGGGCGAGGCGGAGTCGAAGGCCCGTGAGGACTCCCGGATCCGCGCGGTCGACAAGAAGTGGTCACAGTGCATGGCCAAGGCCGGATATACGGTCAACGACCCGATGAAGGCACCCAAGGAGCTGGGCTTCGCGGGGCCCGAGCTGTCCGGTCCGCGTGCGGTCACCGCCGCCAAGGCCGACGTACAGTGCAAGGAGCAGGTCAACCTGGTCGGCGTGCACTACGTGGTGACGAAGGCCTACCAGCAGCAGTTGATCGAACAGCACGCGGAGACACTGGCGCTCGTCAAGGAGCAGGTGGACAGCAGGCTGAAGCTCGCGGCCTCGCTGACGCACTGACCCCCGGGACGACGTCCCGTCGAGAGAGAAACGATGACAACCGCCTGCAGACTGTGCCGTCTCCCTGAGCCGTTGCGCTCCACCGTGGAGACGGCCATGTCGCGCCTGCACACCCTCACCGCCAGGGAGTCCCAGATCCTCGTCCAGCTCGCTGCCTCGCAGGACTCCGACGAACTCTCCCGGGCGATGGGAATCTCGGTGCGGACGGTGAAGTTCCACGTCGCGAACCTGCGGAACAAGCTCGGTGGGATAAGCCGGTTCCAACTGTGCCTGGTGGGCGTGTTCGAGATCATGGACTTCACCGGCAGCACCGAGTTCTGTTCCGCGCACGGCACGCGGCCCGGCCCCCTGCCGGTGGGGTGAGCGAGGGCAGGACCGCGGCGACGGAACGACGGAAAGGGCGCCGGCCACATGGCCGGCGCCCTTCCTCGCGGACCCTCAGGCCGTCAGCTTCGCCAGCGCGGCGTCGATGCGGGAAAGGGTGCGCTCCTTGCCCAGGATCTCCAGGGACTCGAAGAGCGGGAGGCCGACCGTGCGGCCGGTGACGGCGACGCGGACCGGGGCCTGGGCCTTGCCGAGCTTCAGGCCGTGCTCCTCGCCGGCGGCCAGGACCGCGTTCTTGAGGGACTCCGGGTCGGTCCAGTCCGCGGCCTCCAGCTTGGCGCGGGCGGTGCGCAGCAGGGCGTCGGAGCCCTCCTTCATGGCCTTCTGCCAGGACGCCTCGTCCTCGACCGGCTCCTTCAGGAACAGGAAGTCGACGTTGGCGGTGATGTCCGACAGGACGGTGACGCGGGTCTGGGCGTACGGCGCGATGCGCTCCCAGGCGGCGCGGTCGAAGTCCTCGGGGGCCCAGGCGGCGTGCGGGGCCTGCAGCCAGGGCTCGCAGGCCGCGGCGAAGGTCTTCTCGTCGAGCATGCGGATGTGGTCCGCGTTGATCGACTCGGCCTTCTTGAGGTCGAAGCGGGCCGGGTTGGCGTTGACGTCCGCGATGTCGAACTTCTCGATCATCTCCGGGACGGTGAAGATGTCCTGGTCGGCGGAGAAGGACCAGCCGAGCAGGGAGAGGTAGTTCAGCAGGCCCTCCGGGAGGAAGCCGCGCTCCCGGTAGAGGTTGAGGGAGGCCTGCGGGTCGCGCTTAGAGAGCTTCTTGTTGCCCTCGCCCATCACGTACGGCAGGTGGCCGAACTGCGGGATCTCCTTGGCGACGCCCAGCTCGATCAGCGCCTTGTAGAGCGCGATCTGCCGCGGGGTGGAGGAGAGCAGGTCCTCGCCGCGCAGGACGTGGGTGATCTCCATCAGGGCGTCGTCGACCGGGTTGACCAGGGTGTACAGCGGGGCGCCGTTGGCGCGCACGATGCCGTAGTCCGGGACGTTGTCCGGGGTGAAGGTGAGCTCGCCGCGGACCAGGTCGGTGAAGGTGATCGGCTCGTCGGGCATCCGGAAGCGGACGATCGACTCGCGGCCCTCGGCGCGGTAGCGCTCGATGCGCTCGGGGCTCAGGTTGCGGCAGGTGCCGTCGTAGCCGGAGGGCTTGCCGGCCAGGCGGGCCGCGTCGCGGCGGGCCTCCAGCTCGACCGCGGTGCAGAAGCAGTGGTACGCGTACCCGCCGGCGAGCAGCTTCTCCGCGACGTCCCGGTAGATGTCCATCCGCTGGGACTGGCGGTACGGGGCGTGCGGGCCGCCGACCTCCGGGCCCTCGTCCCAGTCGAGGCCCAGCCAGCGCAGCGAGTCGAGCAGCTGGTGGTAGGACTCCTCGGAGTCGCGGGCCGCGTCGGTGTCCTCGATGCGGAAGACCATGGTGCCCTGGTTGTGCCGGGCGAAGGCCCAGTTGAACAGGGCGGTGCGGACCAGGCCCACGTGGGGGTTGCCGGTCGGGGACGGACAGAAACGGACGCGGATCGCGTTAGCCACGCTTGATCACCTTGTTGGTGAGAGTGCCGATGCCTTCGATGGTGACGGCGACCTCGTCGCCGACGTTGAGGGGGCCGACCCCGGCGGGGGTGCCGGTGAGGATGACGTCGCCCGGGAGCAGCGTCATGGCCTCGGAGATGTGGACGACCAGGTCCTCGATGGAGCGGATCATGTCGCTCGTACGACCCAGCTGGCGCTGCTCACCGTTGACCGTGCACTGGATCGTGACGTCGGCGGGGTCGAGGTCGGTCTCCACCCAGGGCCCGAGGGGGCAGGAGGTGTCGAAGCCCTTGGCGCGGGCCCACTGCTTCTCGCGCTTCTGGACGTCGCGCGCGGTGACGTCGTTGGCGCAGGTGTAGCCGAAGACGACGTCCTTGACGCGTTCGCGCGGCACCTCGCGGCACATGCGGCCGATGACGACGGCCAGTTCCGCCTCGTAGTGCAGTTCCTCGGAGAAGGAGGGGTACTCGATGGCGTCGCCCGGGCCGATGACCGAGGTGGTCGGCTTGAAGAAGGTGAGCGGGGCCTCGGGGACCTCGTTGCCGAGTTCTGCGGCGTGCTCCGCGTAGTTGCGGCCGACGGCCACGACCTTGTTGGGGAGCACGGGGGGCAGGAGCCGGACCTTGCTCAGGGGGACCTTCGTCCCGCTGAGCTCGAAGTCGGTGTACGGGATGCCCTTGATGATGTCGAGGACGAGGCCGTCCGGGCCCTCGCCCTCCACGGCGCCGAAGGCGACATTGCCGTCGATGGAGAATCTGGCGATGCGCACGCGTGCTGTCGCCCCTCACTGGTGCTGGCTGGAGTCTGACGCTCCAGGCTAACGCGGTGAGGGGCCCGGCCTGTTCGACCGGAGGGCGCGGACTACTCCGCGGCGGCGGTCACGGGCGCGTCCATCAGAATGGTGCGGCGCGGGTTGGCGGTCTGGGAGGGGAGCTCGACGGCGTACTCGGACTGCGCGCCCCGGTCCAGCTGCTCGGCGTCCTCCAGGTGGGCCAGCGTGGTGCGGCGGGGGTTGGCGATCTTGCGCAGGAGCATGGTGGTCTTCATCGCGGGTGTCAGGCCCTCTACAGAGTCGCTTCACTTGTAAAGCGTCAGGCTAAACACCTCGCTCCCTTCGAATACATGGAAGAGACACCCATTCGGGTGTGAGTTTGCTCACCACCCGCGAGACAATTCCGGCATTGCGGACAGGGTGCCAGGCCCCGCGAAACGGACATCCCGTGCGTGAATGCGTTATTCCGCTCCTGATCATGGCGACTGGGACACTCGCCCGCCCACGGCACTTGAGGCGGATAAGTCCGGTTCGCCCGTGATCATCTTCTACGGCCCGTGACGTTTCGTGCACGGGTTGTCATGCGGTCGGCCGCCCCCGGCACGGCCCTTGTTGGAGATCCGGCACTGTGCTGGAATTCCACGCACCGCCGCAGGTTCGCTGGACCGGCGCGCAGGGGGCGCACACCGCGCCGAGCGAGCGGCGGGGAAGGGGGAACTGCGCCGGTCAACGACGACCACCGTGGGATGCATCGGCATCCCATCGACGCCCGACACCGTCCCTCCGTTCGCTCGGGGGGACGCCTGGTCCAGAGGTTGCGACGCTAGTGCAGGGACGATTCAAGAGGGATGGCAGCAGCGCGGCGGAACAGGAGCCGCGCGGCGGGACCGACCGCGGCTCCTCGCCCCAGCACACTCCGAACCCGGCTCAGGGTGCGGCCGGCGAGGGCGGTGACTCCGCGGCGCGCAGCACGTCCCCCGGCGGCACGGCGCCCGAGTCCGGCGCCGCGCCCAAGGCGAAGGCGCCGGTCGACACCGGCTCGCGAATAGCCCTGCGCAACTGGCGCATCTCGACGCGTCTGGTCTCGCTGCTCGCGCTGCCCGTGGTCGCCGCCACCACCCTCGGCGGCATCCGTATCAACGAGTCCCTCCAGGACATGGAGCAGCTGGAGCACATGCAGCTGCTGACCGAGCTGACCAGGGAGGCGACGGACCTCGCCGAGGCCCTCCAGGCCGAGCGCGACCTCTCCGCCGGCCCGCTGGCGAACGGCGCCTCGGCCAGCGAGTACAAGGTCGCCGACCCACGGAAGAAGACGGACCGGGCCCGGACGGCGTTCCTCGACGCGACCGGCGGCATCGGCGACACCATGGGCGACGACGCCCTGGAGAGCATCCGCACCAACGCCAACCAGATCGCCCAGGAGGTCGTGACGCTCGACACCCTGCGCCAGTCGGCGTACAAGGGCACCGAGCCGACCTCGCAGACGGTCGAGGGCTACAGCCGGATCATCCAGTCCCTGCTCAGCCTGTCCCAGGACATGGCGCAGGCGACCAACAACCCGGAGATGATCAAGCGGACGCGAGCGCTGGCCGCGTTCTCGCAGGCCAAGGAGTACGCCTCCATCCAGCAGGCGATCATCGCCGGCTCGCTGCCCGCGACCGACCGGCAGCTGGGGAAACTGGACCGCCAGGACCGGCTGTACGCGGACGCCGCCCGCAAGCAGGAGAAGAAGGCGTTCGAGCGCTTCCAGACCACCTACGAGTCCACCGGCGGCAACGCCGTGGAGCTCACCGAGTCCCTGGAGTCCGGCAACACCTCCGTCGAGGCCGCGAACGCCTACGCGGAGCGTGTGCTCAGCACCGACTCGGGCCTGGCCACCGCCGAGAGGCGCGGCTACCTCGACTTCACCGACGAGTACGGCACCAAGATGCAGGCGATGAGCCGCATCGAGGGCATCCTGCTCGGCGAGATGACGTCCCAGGCCCGTGAGCTCAGGCAGGAGTCGCAGCGCGACGCGCTCATCAACGGTGCGCTGATCCTGCTCGTCCTCGGCGTCTCCCTCGTCGGCGCCTTCGTGGTGGCGCGGTCCATGATCCGCTCGCTGCGCCGGCTGCAGGACACCGCGACCAAGGTCGCCCAGGAACGCCTGCCCGAGCTGGTCAAGCAGCTCTCCGAGGCCGACCCGCAGGACGTCGACACCTCCGTGGAGTCCGTCGGCGTCCACTCCCGCGACGAGATCGGCCAGGTGGCCGAGGCCTTCGACGAGGTGCACCGCGAGGCGGTCCGCCTCGCCGCCGAGCAGGCCCTGCTGCGGGGCAACGTCAACGCGATGTTCACCAACCTCTCGCGCCGCTCGCAGGGTCTCATCCAGCGTCAGCTCTCGCTGATCTCCGAGCTGGAGTCCCGCGAGGCCGACCCGGACCAGCTGTCCTCGCTCTTCAAGCTCGACCACCTCGCCACCCGCATGCGCCGTAACGGCGAGAACCTCCTCGTCCTCGCGGGCGAGGAGCCCGGCCGCCGCTGGACCCGCCCGGTCCCGTTGGTCGACGTGCTCCGCGCCGCGGCCTCCGAGGTGGAGCAGTACGAGCGCATCGAACTGGCCGCGGTCCCGGCGACCGAGGTCGCCGGCCGCGTGGTCAACGACCTCGTGCACCTGCTCGCCGAGCTGCTGGAGAACGCCACCTCGTTCTCCTCCCCGCAGACCAAGGTCCGCGTCACCGGTCACGCCCTGCCCGACGGCCGGGTGCTCGTCGAGATCCACGACACCGGCATCGGCCTCTCCCCCGAGGACCTCGCCGCGATCAACGAGCGGCTCGCCTCGCCGCCCACCGTGGACGTCTCCGTCTCCCGCCGCATGGGTCTGTTCGTGGTCGGCCGCCTGTCCCTGCGACACGGCATCCGCATCCAGCTGCGCCCGTCCGACTCCGGCGGCACCACCGCGCTCGTCATGCTCCCCGTGGACGTCGCCCAGGGCGGCCGGAAGCCCGCGCCCAAGCCGGGCGCCGGCGGCCAGGGCCAGGGCCAGGTCCCGCAGGGCCAGGGCGCCCCGGGCGGCCGGCTCGCCGGCGGCCCCGGCGCCGCCGCGGGTCTCGGCGGAGCGGGACGGCTCGGCGCCGGCTCCGGTCCGCGCGCGGCGCTGCCCGGCCGGGACGGCGCCCCGCGCCCGAACGGCCAGCAGAACCAGCAGAACCAGCAGGGCCAGGCTCCGCAGAACCCCCAGGCCCCGCAGAACCCGCAGGCCCCGCAGCGTCAGGGCGCGGGCGGCTTCGGCGGCGGCGCGAAGAGCGCCATCCCGTCCCGTACGGACGTCTGGCAGAACCCGGCTCCGGGCCAGAACGCCCCGGCGCAGAACCAGCAGTCCCCGCAGGCCCCGCAGCCCGCGCACAACGGCTTCCAGGCTCCCGCCCCGGCCCGCCCCGAGCAGGGCCGGCCGCAGCAGGGCCAGGGCGCTCCCGCCGACGGCGGCCGGCGCCCCGGTCTGCCGGGCGGTCCGCGCGCCGAACTCCCGGGCGCGGGGCAGCAGCAGCGGCCGCAGACCCCGAGCTGGGGCAGCGACCGGACGCAGCCGCCGCAGCGCCAGTCGACCCCGCTGGACGCGCCGCGCGGCCACGAGGAGCCGGAGAGCACGGGCCCGTACGGCCGCTCCGCCGCTCCGCAGAGCCCGCAGACGACCGGGCAGTTCGCCCGTCCCGAGCCGGCGCAGCCGCAGGGCTACCAGGCCGGTCCGCAGGACCCGGCGTCCACCGCCGCGTTCGCGCGGCCGGACTTCGACGCCCCGCAGCCGCCGCGTCAGCGCACCCACGAGGCCCCCGGCGCGCCGCGTCCGGCCGCCGGTCTGCCGGCCGCCCCGCAGCCCGAGGCGCTGCCTCCGGCGAACGGTTCGGGCGACGGCCGCACGCCGCTGTACGACACGCTGGAGACGAACTGGTTCCGCGGCCAGCAGGCCGAGGCGAACCGCGTCGCGGACGCCGAGCAGACGATGCAGACGCCGGTGGTCCCGCAGCAGCCGCAGCAGTCCTACCAGCCGCAGCAGCAGCGCCCCGCCCCGGCGGCCCCGCGTCGTCCCGGAGCGCCGCAGGCCGACGCGCCGCAGACCGGCGCCCCGCAGGCCGACGGCGCGCAGAGCGCCGCCCAGCAGGCGCAGTGGCGGACCTCGCCCAACGACGACCTGGTGCGCCAGGCCGAGCGGGCCCGCAAGCCCTCGGCCGGCGGCGTCACCACCTCCGGGCTGCCGCGGCGGGTGCCGCGCGCCAACCTCGTGCCCGGGACCGCCCAGGAGCAGGCCCACACGGCCGGCCCTCAGGTCTCGCGCGCACCCGACGACGTCCGCGGCCGGCTCACCAATCTGCGCCGCGGCATCCAGCAGGGCCGACAGGCGGGCAACTCGAACACGGGTAGCTTCAACATAGGCCCCACTCACCAGCAGGAGCGTGAGTTTTGAGCGCGATGAGCCAGGCTGCACAGAATCTCAACTGGCTGATCACGAACTTCGTGGACAACACCCCCGGGGTGTCCCACACGGTCGTGGTCTCCGCCGACGGACTCCTGCTGGCGATGTCCGAAGGATTCCCCCGTGACCGCGCCGACCAGCTGGCGGCGGTCGCGTCCGGACTGACCTCGCTGACCGCGGGCGCGTCCCGGATCTTCGAGGGCGGTCCCGTCGCCCAGACCGTGGTGGAGATGGAGCGCGGCTTCCTCTTCATCATGTCGATCTCGGACGGCTCCTCGATGGCCGTGCTCGCGCACCCCGACTGCGACATCGGCCTCGTCGGCTACGAGATGGCGCTGCTGGTCGACCGGGCCGGCACCGTCCTCACCCCGGATCTCCGCGCGGAGCTCCAGGGCAGCCTGCTCCACTAGTCCGCCCCGCGCACCGGAGCGGTGCGCCCCTCCGTACCGCTCCCCCAGGCACCATCCACCGTCCGGCCGCCCCACGGCCCCCCCACCGGCCCCAACAGACGGCAGTCGACCGCTTGCTGTCCCGCCCGGAGGATTCATGACCCCGCCCACCGCCTCTCACGATCCGTACGGCGCCTCCCTCGACGAGTCGTACGGCCATGAGGGCGACCAGCCGCTGGTGCGTCCTTACGCGATGACCGGCGGCCGGACCCGGCCGCGCTACCAGCTCGCCATAGAGGCACTGGTCAGCACCACGGCGGACCCGGCGAACCTCGCCAGTCTGCTCCCGGAGCACCAGCGGATCTGCCACCTGTGCCGTGAGGTGAAGTCGGTGGCGGAGGTCTCGGCCCTGCTGTCGATGCCGCTGGGCGTGGCCCGCATCCTCGTCGCCGACCTGGCCGAGGCCGGCATGGTGGCCATCCACCAGCCGGGCAACGGCGAGGCCGGCGGCACGCCGGACGTGACTCTGCTCGAAAGGGTGCTCAGTGGACTTCGCAAGCTCTAGCGGCGGCGCGGCCCGTTCTACCACCAGCGCGAAGATCGTGGTGGCGGGCGGCTTCGGCGTGGGCAAGACCACGTTCGTCGGCGCCGTCTCCGAGATCAACCCGCTGCGCACCGAGGCCGTCATGACGTCCGCCTCGGCGGGCATCGACGACCTCACGCACACCGGCGACAAGACGACGACGACTGTCGCCATGGACTTCGGCCGCATCACCCTGGACCAGGACCTCATCCTGTACCTGTTCGGTACCCCGGGTCAGGACCGCTTCTGGTTCATGTGGGACGACCTGGTCCGCGGCGCCATCGGCGCCGTCGTTCTCGTCGACACCCGGCGGCTCGCCGACTGCTTCCCCGCCGTCGACTACTTCGAGAACAGCGGGCTCCCCTTCGTCATCGCCCTCAACGGCTTCGACGGACACCAGCCCTACACCCCGGACGAGGTGCGCGAGGCCCTGCAGATCGGCCCCGACACCCCCATCATCACCACCGACGCCCGCCACCGCGCGGACGCCAAGAGCGCGCTCATCACCCTCGTCGAGCACGCACTCATGGCACGACTCAAGTAGAAGAACGCATACGGCAGTTGTCGTAGAGATCTTGGGGGCGGCCTGTGTCCTTAGACACGGTCCGCCTCCTTGTTCATAACATTTCGACAGAGAATCGGGGCCCTTCGGACACCCGACGCATCCGCTCGGTGCCGCTGCGCTCACATGAGCCCCGCCTTTTGCCGGGGCTCGCTCTTTATGCCCGTTTTATCTGAGGCCTGGACCACTGAAAAAGCGGCGCTCGGGCTGTTTGGAAGGGACCGGCTTCACGTGCTGCAATTCATGAACTCCCGAGTAGTACGGCCCTGAACGAAACACGGCACAACGTAGGTGCCGACGCCGAGAGGTTGTTGGTCGAGTGAGGCGAAGCAAGGAAAGCTCCGCAGAGCAGCAGGCGCGGGGCAACTTCACCCCGCCGCCGCGCACTGCGGCATCGCCTGCGGACGAGCCCGGAACGCCCCCGTCCGGCAGCAGCAGGGCCGGCAGCTCGAGCAAGCTGTCCCCGCGCAACTGGCGGGTGCCGACCCGTCTGAACGCGATCCTGCTCATACCCGTGCTCGTCGGCCTGGTCATGGGTGGTTTCCAGGTCAAGGGAGCCATCGACACCTGGCAGGAAGCACAGGACGCCGAGAAGACGGCGCTCATCGTGCGCGCCGCCACCGAGTACGGCAACGCCCTGCTCGACGAGCGCGACCTGACGGCCCCCGTACTGCTCGCCGCCGGCGACCCCGCGGCGGTCGCCGACCACCCGGACGTCAAGGGCGCCTACGCGAAGACCGACGCCGCCAAGGCCAAGTTCGACGAGGCCGTCAAGGACCTCCCGTCCGGCCAGGGCCTGGAGCGCCGTCTGCAGCTGTTCCAGCGCGCGGAGCCCAACCTCCAGAAGCTGCGCGAGACGGCGTACACGAAGAACTTCGACCCGGTGAACACCGAGGTCGGGTACGTCTCCGTCCAGCACTACCTGATGGAGTTCTCCAACGAGCTCGGTCTGGGCACCGGCAACGTCACCAGCTACGGCCGTACCGTCTACGCCATCTCGCTGGCCAAGGCCGCCACGTCGCTGCAGCGCTCCATCGGCACCCACCTCCTGATCCGGCCCAGCAAGGACAAGGCGAAGTTCGCCGAGCAGTCGGTGGCCTTCAAGTCGTACAACTACCTGGAGCAGATCGCCCTCGGCGAGTACCAGTCCGGCGGCACCGAGGCGGACCTCGACCGCCTCAAGGAGGTCATGACCCAGGCGGCCAAGGAGGGCGGCCAGCGGCTGCAGGCCGCCGGCATGAACCCGCCGCGGGGCAAGGACGACGGCTCCGTCTACACCGGTATGGCCACCGCCATCGGTCAGGCCGCCAACCCGGGCGACATCAAGGACCTCAAGCAGCAGGACGTCATCCCGCAGACCTGGATGGGCGCCGCGACCGCCAAGTTCGAGGCGTACAAGACCGTCGAGACCGAGCTCGTCGACAAGGCCGTGAACGAGGCCTCGGACATCGCCGACGAGGCCGCCACCGACGCCTACGTCATCGGCGGCATCACCGTCCTCGCCCTGCTCACCGCCTTCATCCTGGCCGGCCTCATGGCCCGCCAGATGAGCCGCTCGATGCGCGAGCTGCGCACCGCCGCCTTCGCGATCGCCGAGCAGCGCCTGCCGATGCTGGTCGACCAGCTCTCCCGCACCGAGCCGGGCCGCGTGGACACCCGCGTCCAGCCGATCCCGATCGACACCCAGGACGAGATCGGCGAGGTCGCCCGCGCCTTCGACCAGGTCCACCGCGAGGCCGTCCGGCTCGCCGCGGAGCAGGCCCTGCTCCGCGGCAACGTCAACGCGATCTTCACCAACCTGTCGCGCCGCAACCAGTCGCTGATCGAGGGCCAGCTGACCCTGATCACCGACCTGGAGAACAACGAGGCCGACCCGGACCAGCTGGAGAACCTCTTCAAGCTGGACCACCTGGCGACCCGTATGCGCCGCAACGGCGAGAACCTCCTGGTCCTCGCCGGCGAGGAGCCGGGCCGCCGCTGGGACCAGCCGGTGCCGCTGGTCGACGTCATGCGCGCCGCCTCCTCCGAGGTGGAGCAGTACGAGCGCATCGAGCTGGCGGGCGTCCCGGACGCCGAGATCCACGGCCAGGCCGTGACCGACCTCGTGCACCTGCTCGCCGAGCTCCTGGAGAACGCCACCACGTTCTCCTCGCCGCAGACCAAGGTCCGCGTCACCGCGACCCGTCTGCCCGACGGCCGCGTGATGGTCGAGATCCACGACAAGGGCATCGGCCTGACCGCCGAGGACTTCGCGGACATCAACCACAAGCTGGCCAACCCGCCGACCGTGGACGCCGCCGTCTCGCAGCGCATGGGCCTGTTCGTGGTCGGCCGGCTCGCCGACCGGCACGGCATCCGCGTCCAGCTGCGCCCGTCGGGCGAGCAGGCCGGTACGACCTCGCTGGTCATGCTCCCGGACGCCATCACCCACGGTGGCGGCGGCGCGGAGCTTCCGCAGGACGACTTCACCGTCTCGCAGATGATCCCGCAGCAGACCGCGTACGACGCCGCCCCGATGCGGACCGCCGCCGAGCTCGGCTTCGACGACTCGCGCTACGAGCAGCAGGGCGAGGAGCGGCCGCTCGACCCGGTCAACCGCTCGCTGATGCGCGAGGAGCGGCGTGCCGCCCTCGAGGCGCAGGTGCAGGGCGGCGAACACCCGCTGTACCGCGACGAGGCGGAGCCCGAGCAGCAGGGCTACGCGCAGCAGGAGCAGGGCGGTCAGGAGTACGGCCAGGACTACGGTCAGGACTACGGCCGGCAGGCCCCGCAGCAGGACGGCTACGGGTATGCGCAGGACGGCTACGAGGGCTACGACCAGCAGGCCGCCGGCTACCCCGAGCAGGCCTATGCGGAAGCCTCGTACGACGGCCGGGAGCCCTCCGCCCCGCAGTACGACAACTCGTTCGAACCCCAGGCTCACCAGGGCGGCTGGGCTGACCAGGGTCAGTACCAGGGCGACTACGGGCAGCCTTACGGAACGGAATCGGAATCTGCTCAGGGCGCTCCCGAACAGGCCCCCGAGAGCGTAGGCTTCGACCGTCCGGGTCCCTCTCCGAGCGTCGGCCACGCGATGACCGACGCCGGCCTGCCGCGCCGTGGCAACACGCCGCCGCGGGCCCCGCAGCAGCAGTCGCCGCAGCAGGCCCCGCCGGTGCACCAGCCGCAGCCGGTGCAGAACGAAGCCGACGGCACCGACGACTGGCGCTCGACGAACGACGAGCGCTGGCAGCGGGCCGAGAAGCTCCGCAAGCCGAAGGCGGGCGGGGTCACCTCGTCCGGTCTTCCGCGGCGGGTTCCCAAGGCCAACCTGGTCGAGGGGACGGCGGAGCAGACCCCGCAGGGCGGCCCTCAGGTCTCCCGCGCTCCGGAGGACGTGCGGGGCAGGTTGAGCAACCTGCGCCGCGGTGTCCAGCAGGGGCGCACGGCGGGAACGGACACGAACGGATCGGGCCTCGGCCCGGGTAATACCTACAACCAGGAGCGTTAGTGTGAGCCCGATGAGCCAGGCGGCGCAGAATCTGAACTGGTTGATCACCAACTTCGTGGACAACACCCCCGGGGTGTCCCACACGGTGGTGGTCTCCGCCGACGGACTCCTGCTGGCGATGTCCGAGGGCTTTCCCCGGGACCGCGCCGACCAGCTGGCGGCGGTCGCGTCCGGACTGACCTCGCTGACGGCGGGCGCGTCCCGGATCTTCGAGGGCGGTGCGGTCAACCAGACCGTCGTGGAGATGGAGCGCGGCTTCCTCTTCATCATGTCGATCTCGGACGGCTCGTCGCTGGCCGTGCTCGCCCACCCGGAGGCGGACATCGGCCTCGTGGGCTACGAGATGGCGCTGCTCGTCGACCGGGCCGGCACCGTCCTCACCCCGGATCTCCGCGCGGAGCTCCAGGGCAGCCTGCTCAATTAGAACTGTTCTCAACCAGCAGACAGACTGTGCGTTTCACGCCACCGCACCATAAGGTGCGGTGGCGCGGTTCCACAGGGACTTGGACCGCGACGGCAGTCGGAGGAGGAGACGTGGGAACACCCCCGGGCGGACGCCCTTATGACGGTTACGATGCGCATCAGCCGTTGGGCGAGACCGCGCAGAACCGCTTCAACTTTCCCTCCGCACCCAGCAGACAGGGCGGACAGCCCTACCAGCAGCAGCCGCCGCAGGCCCAGCCCTACGCCCAGTCGGTTCCGCAACGCCGCGCGGAGCCTGCCGCGTCGGCGAAGGGCGGTACCAACAACCCGCTGGTGCGTCCGTACGCGATGACCGGCGGCCGGACCCGGCCGCGTTACCAGCTCGCCATCGAGGCGCTGGTGTCCACCACGGCCGATCCGTCCCGGCTGCAGGGGCAGTTGCCCGAGCACCAGCGGATCTGCCGGCTGTGCTTCGAGATCAAGTCCGTTGCGGAGATCTCGGCGCTTCTCTCCATTCCTCTTGGCGTGGCCCGGATCCTTGTCGCCGACCTGGCGGAGGCCGGACTCGTCGCGATTCACCAGCCCGGCGGCGACGAGGCCGCGGGCGGCCAGCCAGACGTGACACTGCTCGAAAGGGTGCTCAGTGGACTTCGCAAGCTCTAGCGGCGGCGCGGCCCGTTCTACCACCAGCGCGAAGATCGTGGTGGCGGGCGGCTTCGGCGTGGGCAAGACCACGTTCGTCGGCGCCGTCTCCGAGATCAACCCGCTGCGCACCGAGGCCGTCATGACGTCTGCGTCCGCGGGCATCGACGACCTCACGCACACCGGCGACAAGACGACGACGACTGTCGCCATGGACTTCGGCCGTATCACCCTGGACCAGGACCTCATCCTGTACCTCTTCGGTACCCCGGGTCAGGACCGCTTCTGGTTCATGTGGGACGACCTGGTCCGCGGCGCCATCGGCGCCGTCGTTCTCGTCGACACCCGGCGGCTCGCCGACTGCTTCCCCGCCGTCGACTACTTCGAGAACAGCGGGCTCCCCTTCGTCATCGCCCTCAACGGCTTCGACGGACACCAGCCCTACACCCCGGACGAGGTGCGCGAGGCCCTGCAGATCGGCCCCGACACCCCCATCATCACCACCGACGCCCGCCACCGCGCGGACGCCAAGAGCGCGCTCATCACCCTCGTCGAGCACGCACTCATGGCACGCCTGCGGTAGTCCCGGACGGGTCGAGGTATCCGAAGGCCCCCGCACCGTTCCCGGTGCGGGGGCCTTCGCCGTGCGCCGCCGTCGCCTCGCGCCGGGGCATGCGGAAAGGGCCCGCTCCTCGAAGGAGCGGGCCCTGTGCGTGCGGTCGGGCGTCTCAGCGCCAGCTGTGCGGGGCGCGGAAGCCGTTCTCGCGCTCCAGGCGGCGCCAGCCGGCCGTGGAGCGGCCGCGGTGCGCGGTCTCGGCGGGCTGGGCGGCGGCGCGGGCGAGCAGGATCGCGGTGATCGCGGCCAGCTCCTCGGGCTCGGCGTGGCCCTTCTCGACGCGGAGCAGGTTCGCTGCGGCAGGTGTGGTCACTTCGGTGGGCTCCTCTTACTGAGGCGGGTTGCCGTGCTTGCGGGACGGCAGGTCGGCGTGCTTGGTGCGGAGCATGGCGAGGGACTTGATGAGGACCTCGCGCGTCTCGGCGGGGTCGATCACGTCGTCGACGAGGCCGCGCTCCGCCGCGTAGTACGGGTGCATGAGCTCGGCCTTGTACTCCTTGACCATGCGCGTCCGCATGGCCTCCGGGTCCTCGGCCTCCGCGATCTGCTTGCGGAAGATGACGTTGGCGGCGCCCTCGGCGCCCATCACGGCGATCTCGTTGGTGGGCCAGGCGTAGGTCAGGTCGGCGCCGATGGACTGGCTGTCCATCACGATGTATGCGCCGCCGTAGGCCTTGCGCAGGATCAGGGAGATCCGGGGCACGGTCGCGTTGCAGTACGCGTACAGCAGCTTCGCGCCGTGGCGGATGATTCCACCGTGCTCCTGGTCGACGCCCGGCAGGAAGCCGGGCACGTCCAGAAGGGTGATGATCGGAATGTTGAAGGCGTCGCACATCTGGACGAAGCGCGCGGCCTTCTCGGAGGCCTCGATGTCGAGCACGCCGGCCAGCGTCTGGGGCTGGTTGGCGACGATGCCGACGACCTGGCCGTCGAGCCGGGCCAGGGCGCAGATGATGTTGCGGGCCCAGCGCTCGTGGATCTCCAGGTAGTCGCCCTCGTCGACGAGCTCCTCGATGACCTTGTGCATGTCGTACGGGCGGTTGCCGTCCGCGGGCACCAGGTCGAGCAGCACCTCGGAGCGGCGGTCGGCCGGGTCCTCGGAGGCGACGGTCGGCGGGTTCTCGCGGTTGTTCTGCGGGAGCATCGACAGGAGGTAGCGGACCTCCGCGATGCAGGTCTCCTCGTCGTCGTACGCGAAGTGGGCGACGCCCGAGGTCTCCGCGTGGACGTCGGCGCCGCCGAGGCCGTTCTGGGTGATCTCCTCGCCGGTGACCGCCTTGACGACGTCCGGGCCGGTGATGAACATCTGCGAGGTCTCGCGGACCATGAACACGAAGTCGGTCAGGGCGGGGCTGTAGGCCGCGCCGCCGGCGCACGGGCCGAGCATGACGCTGATCTGGGGGATCACGCCGCTGGCCCGGGTGTTGCGCTGGAAGATGCCGCCGTAGCCGGCGAGGGCGGAGACGCCCTCCTGGATACGGGCGCCGGCGCCGTCGTTGAGGGAGACCAGCGGAGCGCCCGCCGCGATGGCCATGTCCATGATCTTGTGGATCTTGGTGGCGTGGGCCTCGCCCAGCGCGCCGCCGAAGATCCGGAAGTCGTGCGCGTAGACGAAGACCGTGCGGCCCTCGACCGTGCCCCAGCCGGTGACGACACCGTCGGTGTACGGCTTCCTGGCCTCCAGGCCGAAGCCCTGCGCGCGGTGCCGGCGCAGCTGCTCGACCTCGTTGAAGGAACCCGGGTCGAGCAGCAGCTCGATCCGCTCCCGCGCGGTCAGCTTGCCCTTGGCGTGCTGCGCCTCGGTCGCTCGGTCGCTGGGGCCGCGCCGCGCCTGCTCGCGCAGGGCGTGCAGTTCGGCCACGCGGCCTCGGGCGTCGGTCGGCTCGCTCGGGATCTGGTCCACAACGGTCATGTACCGACCCTACGAAGAGCGCCAAGAAAATCCCGCCGTCGACTCCGTACAGTCTCGCGCGCCGAATCCTGGTGGAGCTGGACAGAACCATGGGCCGGGGGGCCCGATACGACAGTCGGGCCCCCCCGGCCTTGTGGGGTTCCTCCAGAAGTCAGGGTGACGTCAGTGCAGCGCCACCCGGCAGCCGTGCACGGCTCCCGCGGTGCCGGGGGTGATCCGCAACCGCAGCGAGCGGCCGGTGCCGAGCACCTCGACGGAGGGGTCGTGGGAGAGCACGCGGGCGACGGGGCGGTCCCAGACGAGCTCCAGCGGCTGCCCGGTCCGGGGCGGCTCGGCGAGCTTCAGGACCGCCTCGTCGCGCAGCCGGCGCAGCAGCACGCTCGCCGGGGCGGTGGTGCTCAGGCGTCCCACGGTACCGGCCCGCCAGAAGTTCGCGGCGGTCAGCCCCAGCGAGGGGACGGCGACCGCCTGCCGGTCGGCGGTGTTGTCGAGGATCTCCAGCCACTCCGGATCCGCGGCGCGTTCGGCGAGGGCGCGCGCGGAGGCTCCGGGCATCACCAGATAGGCGTACTCCGCTCGGGTGGGGTCGACACCGTGGTCGAACCACAGGGTCTGGTACCGGCGGGTGCGGCGTTCGGTGGAGCTGGTGGTGTTGATGTCGCTCCAGGCGCCGGTGCGGTCCTCCCGCAGGGTGCGCAGGGCGGCCGTGCCGCCGGGCAGGATCCAGCCGCCGTGGCCTTCGAGGTGGGCCCAGCGGTCGCCGACGGTGAACCGCTGGGCGCCGTTCTCGCCGAGGCAGCGGTTGTCGACGACGGTCTCGACGGGGACGCCGTCGGCGGCGGTGATGCCGGCCCCGAGGCAGACGATCGCGTCGGCGACGCAGAACCAGGACTTGCGGGCCTCCAGGGTGGAGCCGAGACCCTTGAGGTGCTGGCCGATCGCCGCGTACTCGCCGTCGGTGGTGCCGCCGACCCAGGTCACGGCCGGTTTCGGCGCGCCCCACTCTCCGCCGGCCCGGTCGGGGAGCCGCTTGGTGGAGACGGTGGTGCCGGGCAGCCGGTAGGGGTCGACGGTGGGCCAGTACCAGTCGGTGTACTGGGCGTCCGCCGCGCCGCCTCCGGGAGCCCACCAGAAGAGCATTCCGGCGCCGGTGTGCCAGCCGCGCGGGTTCTCGCCGTTGCCGCACTCGTAGTGGGCGATCCGCGCGGAGGCCATGGAGATGTTGGCGGCCCAGCCGGGGCGGCGGTGGACGGCGCGGTCCATGGACGCGAACAGCCGGTGGCCTACGGGCTCCGGCGCGGCGGGCACGGGGTCGGCGGCGACGGCGTGCAGCCGGGCGAGGTCGGCGACGCCGAACTGGGGCGCGGTGAGGATCGGGGCGACGGTGTCGCGGGCGATCCAGCCCTTGACGCGGGCGTGCCAGCGGCTGCGCTCGGCGGGGCTCGCGCCGCCGGCGAGCAGGGCGATCGCGGCGATGACGCCCTGGCCGTGGAAGTGGTCGGAGCGCATCACGTTGCGGGGGTCGTTGCGCGGCATGCCGCGGCTGATGGCGCGGCCGTTGACGCTGTCCATCATCAGGCCGTTGAAGATCAGCGGCGCGTAGGCGTGTTCGACGCTGTCGAGGACGATCTGCCGGTGGGGGTCGGTGACGGCGTAGGAGGAGCCGGCCAGCAGGGCGAAGAGCCGGCCGAGGCCGTCGAGCATGACCTGGCCGTAGGTGCCGGAGTAGGCGACCCAGGTGTGCTGGACGAACGAGCCGTCGGCGTAGAGGCCGTCGCCCTTGGTCACGTACGGGAAGACCGGGCTGAGGGCGTCGCGGGCGAGCGCGGTCTTGTCGGGGTCCGCGCCGAGGATGCCGCGGAGCACGACGGAGCGGCACAGGTCGACGCGGTTGGCGCCGGTGGAGGTGCCGCTGTAGTTCCGGAGCATCGCGTCGGGGATGAAGTGGTCGACGGCGGCGCAGGCGGCGGCGATCCGGTCCGGGCCGAGGTGCTCGTACAGGGTGGCGACGAGGTCCATCAGGAGGCGGGGGCTGCCGATCTGCCACTCCCACCAGTTGCCGTAGCGGGTGGTGCCGGGGTGGTAGATCCGGGCGGAGAGGTGGTCGAGGCCGCGGACGGTGTCGGCGAGCAGGCCGGGGTCGCCGGTGAGTCCGGTGCCGGGCTGGACGTACGCCTGGGCCATGGTCCACAGCCGGCTGTAGCTGGCGGTGATGCCGGAGGGCGGGTCGAAGGCGAGGCCCGGCCAGAGCGAGGTGTCGGCCGGGGCCATGGTGGCGCGGAAGGTGCGGGCGAGCGCGCCCGTCTCGCGGAGCCGGGAGGCGTACGGCTCGGCGCCGGCGTCGAAGCCGGCGCCGAGCTGGAGGGCGACCCAGCGCCGCCGCAGCGTCGCGAACTCGCCCTCGGCCGCGTGGGCGGCCTGGGAAGGGAGGGCGAGTCCGGCCGCCGCGGCGGCGGTGGTGGCCGCCGTGGCGGTCAGGAAGGAACGTCGGGACCAGCCGGTGGCGGGGGCGGGCACGGGCACGGGAGCCTCCTGGAGAGGACGGTGGGGAGACCGTTGGCGCCCGGTTCTAGCGCCTGTCGTCCGACGCAATCAATGAGCACGGCAAGCGCTTTCTGCCCGTCAACCCGCGCAGTGGAAGCGGGCGTTCCCCCAGTCGGCGTGGTCGTTGCCGTTCCCGTCGCCGCCGTCGCCGACGACGAGGTCGACGTACGAGGCGCCGGTGACGTCGGCGGTCAGCGACCAGGCGGGGTCCGTCGCGCGGAGCACGGGCGACTTGACCTTCTCGGTCCCGTCGGCGAGCACGCTGAACTGCACGGTGCCGCGGCTGGTCTGGACGTCGTCCACGCCCACCTCGGCGGTGACGGAGGTGCACCTGCCGCCCAGGTAGTAGCGGACCTTGGCCGGGGCGTGGGTGCCGAGGCCCTTGGCGTACGTCACTCCCCCGATCCGCAGCGGCCCGCCGTCGCCGATGCCGGTCTCGCCGTTGGAGAGGTCGCGCTCGACCGGTCCCCAGCCGTTGGCGGCCGAGGTCCATTCCAGGTCGCTCGCCCAGGCGTCGGCGGTGGGCGGCGGGGGCAGGGTGCGGACCGAGGCGGCGGCGGTGAGCTTCCTGGCCTCTCCCCCGACGGTGTACGTCAGACTCGCGCCGAGCGGGTACGCGCGGTACGGGGCGTCGACGGGCGGGGTGACCTTCCAGGTGGCGGTGGCCCGCGCGCCGGCCGCGACGGAGCCGAGGGCGACGGGTGCGGCCGGTTCCGCGGTCCAGCCGTCGGGGAGGGCGAGGGCGGCGGTGGCCCCTTCGGCGGCGGCCGCCTCGTCGTTGGCGAAGACCGCGGTGACCTCGTTGGCGCGGCCCGGTTCCAAGGTCTCCGCGGCGGTGATCCCGAGGGTGCCGCAGGCGGCCTTCTCGGGGGCGGGGCCGAGGTCGGTGACGGTGAAGCCGTCGAGCACGAAGTCCGCGCCGTCGGGGGCGTCGGCCCGCTTGCGCAGCCCGGTCCAGGTGTCGCCGCAGCCGGCGGTGACGGTCTCCGTGAAGCGGCCCGTCGTCCGCTGCTGGCCGATCGGGGTGCGGCGGGTCTCGACGGAGCCGTTGCCGTTCGCCCGGTCGTAGCCGGTGACCCATTCGTAGGCGCCGGCGTGGCTGGACTGGTGGTCGAACTCGACGCGGTAGCGCCGGCCGTCCTGCATCGGCACCGTCCAGGGAGCGGTGCGGTAGACGAGCCCGCTGTTCTCGTCGTGCGACTTGAGGGACTCCGCGCCGCCGAGGACGTCGTCGATCAGCTTGCCGTTCCAGCCGGACTGGGTGTACGGGGCGTGCAGCTGGGCGATGTGGGTGCGCGGGTCGGTGGTGCCGCCGGCGTCTCCCTTGACGAACGGGCCCCAGCCCTGGTCGACGGCCTCGAAGTCCTCGTACACGGCCGCTCCGGCTTTGGTCGCCGGGTCGTTGGCGACGACGCGGACGTCGTCGATCCGGACGGCGGCGGCACTCCCCGCGGCGGCCTCGATCCGCAGCGCGGCGGTGCCGGAGGCGGGCGCGGTGAAGGTGACCTTGGCGCGCTGCATCCGGGTGTCGTTCCAGTCGGAGGCGGCGACCCGGTCCTGGAGCGTCGAGCGCTGGACGGTGACGGACTTCCCGGCGACCGAGAGGGTGGTCGGGCGGGTCCTGCCGGGCTCGATCTCGATCAGGGCGGAGGCGGTGTAGCGGGCTCCCGGGGTCAGTCCGGTCACCTGCTGGCGGACCGAGGCGGCGGCGGACCCGGTGAGCCGCGCGCTGTTGCGGCCCTGGTCGTCGGTGTGCCGGGCGACGGTTCCGGCCGTGGACCAGGCGGCGAGGGCGCGGTCGTTGAAGCCGGGGTCGGCGACGGGGGTGCCCTGGCCCCAGCGCGGGTCGGGGGCGGCGGGCGCGGCGGACGCGGGGTACAGCACGTACGGCTGCCCGGGCTCGGCGGTCAGGGTGATCCGGCCGCGGCTGGGGACGACCGTGCCGGTCTTGACGCGGCCGTTGTCGGTGAGCTTGTGCACGGTGTACGCGCCGGTGCCGGGGACCTCCCAACTGGTGCGGCCGCCGGTCTTGTTGTAGTGGTACAGCTTGGTCCCGCCGTCCCAGGGCAGCAGGTAGCTCTCTCCGTCGAGGACCTTGCGGCCGTGCTCGTGGAAGGTGCGGCGGCCGTTCTCGACGGTGCCGCGGACGCCGCCGGTGAAGGCGAGCTCGTTGCCCTCCCAGCGGGTGATCCGCTGGTGCTGGAGGTACTTGGCGGGCAGGTTCTTCTGCCAGATGTTGGCGTAGAAGCGGTTCCAGTCGGTCTCGCCGGTCCAGCCCTCGAAGTCCTCCAGGGCGGTCTGGCCGAGGACCGGGTGGTTGTTCCAGACGTCCTTCTCGCCGTTGCGGATGAAGCGGATGATCTGCGAGTTGAGGCCCTTGTTGGTCGCGCCGCCGTAGTTCAGGTCGTTGGCCCAGTGCGACCAGAGCGAGGCGCGCTCGAACTTCTCGGACCACTCGGTGGCGACGTTCCAGCCCTGCGCCCGCAGCGTCTGCAGCGTCTTGTCGGCGATCCAGCCGTGCGTGTAGTAGACGTCGATGTAGAGGGTGCTGAGGTTGGGGTCGGTCTCGTCGCGCAGCTGCTGGAAGCGGCGGGCCAGGTCGCCGCTGTTGAGGTCGCGGCGCTGGTCGATGTAGTAGCTCTGGTTGAGCCAGTTCCAGCCCGGCTTGGTCTTGTCGACGAGGGTCTCGCTGAAGTTCTTCGCCTCGGGGTACGACTCGGTGGCGTTGACGTGCACCCCGAAGGTGGAGCCCCACTTCCGGCCCTCCTTGAGGAGGGTGTTGAGGTCGGCGAGGCCGCCGGCCCGTTTGTTGTAGTTGCCGCCGTAGTCGGGGTGGGCCGAGTCGTGGCCCTCGGAGCCGTACCCCTTGAGCAGCGTGAACTGGCCGAGGCCGTCGGTGGCGAGGGAGATGCGCTTGACGTCGTCGAGGGTGCGCAGGAAGGGGTGGGTGGCGTTCGAGGCGAAGTTGAACGGGATGTGGGCGATGACCCGGTCCGGGGTGTGCTCGCCGCCGGGCGCCTTGACGCCGATGGCGGGGAAGGCGAGGGCGGCGTCCTGCCAGTCGGTCTTCCCGTCGGCGTTGGCGTCGGGGGTGACGACGACCTTGGCCCAGGGCAGGTCCTCGCCGGTCTCGGGCCGGGGCGCGCCGGCGCCGCGGTAGGTCCACTGGCCGGACCAGACGCCGACGCGGGTCTCGGTGGCGGTCTTCCGGGCCTGGTGCCAGAAGCGGGCGCCGTCGCGGGCGCCGGCGCCGGAGGGCTTGTCGTAGCTGGAGTTCGACTCGACGGCGGCGGCGAGGGCGGCGGTGTTGACGAGCGCGTAGCTCGCGCCGACGGGCGCCGTCTCGGCGGGGGTGGCGTCGGTGACGTCGGCGAACACGTCGGCGGTGCGGGTGGAGTCGGGGTCGAGCCGGGTGAAGGCGGTCTCGGCGCCGGTGTCGGCGGAGCCCACGGAGACGAGGTCGTGGCCGGGGATGTCGATGGTGCCGACCCGGAACGCCTCGGTGTCGCGGACGGCGGTCACCTTGAAGGTGACGGCCCGGCCGGAGACGCTCAGGCTCGCGTCGAGCGCGACGCCGGGCAGGTCCGGGAAGACGAGCGTGTAGGCGGCGGAGGCGGCGGTGACGACGGGCGCGCCCTGGACCCGGACCGCGTGGGCGGTGCCGTTGAGGACGACCCGGGTGACCGGGCTCGTACTGCCGAGGAGACGGGCGCCGGTGCCGCGGTCGGTGTACGACAGGACCCGGGGGAAGTCCTCGGCGACGGCGACGGTGAGCCGGTCGGAGGCGATGACCGCGGCGTCCGCCGTGCCGGAGGCGGCGGGCGCGGGGCCGGCCAGGGCGGGTCCGGCGAGGGCGAACACGGCGGCGGTGGCGGTGGCGAGCGCGCAGGCCGTACGGAGTCTTCGCGACATGGGGAGGGACATGCGCACTAGTTGGCCCGCCTGACGGGGCACCGTCAACGAACGCGCGCCCCGGCGGCCCCTCCAGTCCAAGAACCCCCTCCGGTTAGTCCAAGTGGCGGCCGGAGGGGGCCGGTTGGGGCGGCTCGGTCAGCAGCCGCCGCAGTTGTAGTAGGTCACGTCCCAGTGGTTGCCCTCGTCGGCGTAGATGTTGCCGGAGCCGGACCGCCACTGCGGGGCGCCGTCACCGCGGAGGCCGATGTAGGTGAAGGTGTTCCGGATGTAGTTCCCGACGCAGGTGTACTTGCTGTAGTCGAGCTTGTAGCCGTTCCAGTGGGAGTACGTGCCGCTGGCGTGGCCCACCTCGGTGCCGCCGGTGATGTTCAGGGCGCAGCCGCTGGCGCGCTTGAGGGTCTGGGCGCCCTGGGCGGTGGCGAGGTTGAGCTGCTCGAAGGACGTGCAGCTGGAGTTGTAGCGGTTCGAGCAGTTGCCGGACGACGACCAGGTGATGCCGACCTCGCGGAACATCGAGGTCGCGGTGGCGTGGCTGATCTTGGTGACGGCGTGGGCGTCGGTGGCGCTCGCCAGGACGCCGAAGCCGGGGGCGAACAGGGCGCCGAGGACCAGGGCGAACGCGGTCAGGACGGAGCGGAGCTTCATCGGGTGCCTCCTGCGGTGGACCGTGCGGAACGGGGACGGCGGTGCAGGTGGTGCGTGACGCGCAGGGAGATGGTGCCGCAGTTCTACGCGCGTCCGCCAGAGGGCGTGGGGGCCGGGCGGATGTCGCTTCCGGGCCGTCCGGGTGAACCGCGGGATTCCTCCCGCCAGAGATGTTGAAAGTTGAACGGAATAGGTCTATGGTCGATGTCGTTGAAGGTTCAACCGAACCGGAGAGCGCCCCCGCGCACCGTCCCCCGAGGAGCACGTCATGGGTCTGTTCAACCGCAAGAACAACGAGTCCGCCGTCGCCGTCGCCGACCTCCCCGTCGACCCGGCCCTCGCCGCGCTGACCGGCGAGTACACCATCGACCCGGCCCACAGCAGCATCGGCTTCACCGTCCGCCACGCCATGGTCACCAACGTCCGCGGCTCCTTCGCCGAGCACGAGGGCACGCTGAAGCTGGACGGCGCCGACCCGGCGAAGTCCGCCGCCGCCATCGACGTCAAGATCGCGTCGATCGACACGGGCATCGGCGACCGCGACAACCACCTGCGCAGCGGCGACTTCTTCGACGCCGAGCAGTTCCCCCTGATGAGCTTCCGCTCCACCGAGGCCGAGCAGCTCGGCGGCGACAAGTACCGCGTCAAGGGCGATCTGACGATCAAGGACGTCACCAAGCCGCTCTCCATCGACCTGGAGTTCAACGGCGCCGCCACCGACGTCTACGGCAACGAGCGCGTCGGCTTCGAGGGCACCGCCGAGATCCTCCGCTCCGAGTGGGGCCTGACCTGGAACGCGGCGCTGGAGACCGGCGGCGTGATGGTCAGCGACAAGGTCAAGCTGAACTTCGACATCTCCGCCATCAGGAACGCCGCCTGACACACCGGCTCCCCCAGCCCCCGAGCGCGCCCGCCTCTCCGTATCCCCCTCCACGGAAGGCGGGCGCTCGGCGTGCGCGCGCCGGCCGGGGGCCGTTGTCAGTGGCGGCTGCCAGCATCGGGGCATGGAACTCCGTATCGACAGCAGTGTGTTGACCGACGCCGCGGCCTGGGCCGCCCGGGTCCTGCCCGCCCGTTCGGCCGTGCCCGTCCTCGGGGGGCTGCTCCTGGAGGCCGAGGGCGACGGGCTGCGGATCTCGGGCCTCGACCACGAGGCGGCGGCACGGACCGGGGTCGCGGCGGAGATCACGGCGCCGGGGCGGGCCCTGGTGCTCGGGCGGCGGCTGGTCGACATCTGCAAGGTGCTGCCCCGCGGGCCCGTGGAACTGGCCGTGGAGGGGTCACGGCTGACGGTGCGCGGCGGGGACGCCCGGTTCGGGCTCTCGCTGCTGCCCCTGGACGAGTACCCGGCGCAGCCCGCGCTGCCGGAGCGGCGCGGGACGGTGGACGCCGACGCGTTCGCCGAGGCCGTGGCGCAGGTGGCGGTGGCCGCGGGGCGGGACGAGTCGCTGCCGGTGCTGACCGGCATCCGGCTGGCGCTGGACGGCGACACCATGACCCTCGCCGCCACGGACCGGTACCGGTACGCGGTGCGCGCCCTGGAGTGGAAGGCCGAGGCCCCGGCGGCCGCGGACGTCGTGGCACCGGCCCGGCGGCTGGTCGAGATCGGGCGCTCGCTCGCCGGCGCCGGGCCCGTGCGGCTCTCGCTCGACTCCGGATCCGTGGGGTTCGAGAGCGGATCGATGCGGATCACCACACGGCTGCTCGACGGGCGGCTCCCCCGGCACGACAAGCTGTTCGACCTCGGCGAGCCGGTGACGGCCGTGACCGACCGGGCCGCCCTGCTGGAGGCCGCGAAGCGGGTGGCGGTCGTCGCCGACGGGGGCAGCCCGCTCCAGCTGGAGTTCACCGGTGACGTGCTCCGGCTGCGCGCCGGGTACGAGGACGACGTGGCCTTCCAGCGACTGCCCGCCCGGCTCGACTCCGCCGAGCCCCTGACCGTCGCCTTCAACCCCGCCTACCTGCTCGACGCCCTCGGGTCCTTCGACGTCCCGGAGATCCGGTTCCAGCTCCTCGGGCCCGGCCAGCGGGCCCTGCTCAGCGACCCCACGGGCACCGCCCACCGCCATTTGCTGATGTCGGTGAAGCCCCCGCTCGTGTAGGGAGGAGGGGAGACGCGCTAGGGGGTGACCGGAAAGTCCCGCCTGGCTCGCGACGCCCTGCCCTTCGGGCAGACGACGCTACTTTCCGGACACCCCCTAGAACCCGCCGCCCCCGCCGAAGTCGCCGCCTCCGAAGCCGCCGCCGTCGAAGCCGCCTCCGCCGCCGAAGTCGGAGCCGCCGAAGTCGCCGGAGCTGAAGTCGGCGCCCGAGAAGTCGCCGCCCTCGAACTCGTTGCCGCCGTACTCACCGGCGTACGCGGGGGTGGAGAGCATGGAGCCGAGCATGGTGCCCATCAGCAGGCCGGGCAGCAGGCCGCCGCCGAAGTAGCCGCCCGCCCACGGGCCGTACGCCGGGCCCGCCTCCCAGTACGGGCGGCGGCCGGTCGCGGTCTCGACGGTACGGGCCTCCGGGTCCTCGCCGTCGTCGAGGCGGGCCGCGTCGGCGGCGCAGACCGGGACCTCGCGGCGGGAGCCGCCGGGCGGCGTCCAGGTGCGGTCCTCGGTGGAGGGGCCGTGCCGGGGGTCGAAGAAGCAGGGCGGCCGGCGCTCCGGCAGCGGCCGGTGCTCCCGCCGGGCGGCGAGCGCCGCCAGCGCGAAGCGGCCGTCCTCCAGCTGGCGGGTGACCTCGCGCACGTCGTGCGGGTGCCGCGCCGAGCCCATCAGGGACTTCGCCTTGTCGTAGGCGTCGAGGGAGCGCTCGTAGTCCGCCCGCATCGCGTCGTCCGCGCCCTGCTCCGAGGGGTGGAAGTCCAGCCGTTCGAGCTCCTCGCCGAAGGCCGTGATGTCCTCGTCGACCACCACCCGCAGCTTCTCCAGGGCCTCGCGCTCCTCTTCCTCCTTGCGCTTCCGGTTGCGCCGGACGATCGTGTACGCGCCCGCGCCGCCGGCCGCCGCGACCACGCCGAGGGTGACCAGGCCGCCGACCGGCACCCCGTCGGAGCCGGCCGAGCCCTCGCCCCAGGAGGCGGGGGCGGAGCCGCCGACCACCGGCAGGGCCTGGTCGACGAAGTTGTTCAGCTCGGTGTTCGCGTCCACGCCGGGCTGGGAGACCGCGCTCACCAGGTTCCGCACGGCGTCCCGCGCCAGCACGCTGCTGTCGGCGCCCGCGTCGAACTGCTCGCCGAGCCGGACCGCGTACAGCCCGGTCACGCCGGTCTGGGTGCGCAGATTGCGCAGCAGGTTCTGCTCGGGGAACTCGGAGGTGTCCGGCAGGACGGCCACGAAGACCGGCTTGCCGGCGTTCTCGATCTTCTGCGCGAGCGCGTCCGCCTGGGCCGGGGAGAGCTGGTCGGACGCGTCCGGGTGGACGTAGACCGGGCCCTGCTTCAGGGCCGCGGCCGCGTCCTGGATGCCCGTGGCCCTGGCGCCCGCAGCGGGCGCCAGGAGCACGAGCAGCATCAGGGCCAGCCCCGCGAGGGCCGCCAGTACGGGGATGCGCCTCCACCTCATACCCCCGAGTTACCCCAAATGGGGCATTTGAGACATCCGAGCCGGAATTTCCGGCTCCCGGGCCCTCAGCCCGACGTGGGCCGCGTCCGCAGGCCCCAGTCGTACGGGAACCGCGGGTCGTACCCGGCCTGGTCCGCGGTCAGCGGGAGCCGGCTCGTCGACTTCGGCCAGCTCAGGGGGAGCTTCCCGGTGAAGCCCCTGCGGCCGTACAGCACGTCGGCCACGCCGCCGCCCTCGCTGCCCGGCAGCCAGGAGGCGACCAGCGCGTCGATGCCGGGCAGCCGGTCGTCGACGAACTGCGGGCGGCCCGAGACGATCAGAACCGCGCACTTCATCGCCCCGCAGACCCGGTCCACGGCCTTCTTGTCCGCTGCCGACAGCTCCAGGTCGTGGCCGTTGACGCCGACGTCGCCGCGGCCCTCCGCGTAGGGCGCCTCGCCGACGACGACCACGCCCACGTCGTGACCGTTCATCGGCGCGGTGGCCTTCTCGGAGTACGTGATCGTCGCGCGCGGGGCGGCGTCGCGCATGCCCTGGAGGATCGAGGTGCCGGGGACCGACCGCCCCGCCGCGCCCTGCCAGCCGATCGTCCAGCCGCCCGCCTGGTTCGCCACGCTGTCGGCGTTGGAGCCGGCCACGTACACCCGCTGGCCGGTGCGCAGCGGCAGTACCCCGCCGTCGTTCTTCAGCAGCACCTGCGACTTGGCGACCGCCTCGCGCGCGGCGGCGCGGTGCGCGGCCGAGCCGACCGAGGCGATGTTCGCGGTGTCCGCGAACGGCTTCTCGAACAGGCCCAGCCGGAACTTCTGCTCCAGCACCCGGCTCACCGCGTCGTCGACGCGCGCCTGCGCGATGCGTCCGGCGGCGACCTCGTCGCGGACGATCCGGCCGAACTCCTTGTACGTGAGCGGGGCCGTGTTCACGTCGATGCCGGCGTTGACCGCGTTCCGCACGTCGCTGACCGCGTCGCCGTCCATCTGGTCGACGGCCTCCCAGTCGCTCACCACGATCCCCCGGAAGCCGAGGTCCCGCTTGAGCAGCCCGCCGATCATCTCCTGGTGGGCGTGCATCTTCACCGGTCCGCCGCGCCGGTCGGTGAGCTCCAGGGAGGAGAAGGAGGGCATGACCGCGCCCACGCCGTGGCCGATCGCCGCGCGGAACGGCGGGATGTGGAGGATCTCCAGCTCGCGCCGGTCGATCCGGGTGACGCCCTGGTCGATGGTGTACGGCGGGCGGCCGGAGCCGTACGCGACGCCGCCGTCGCCGATGAAGTGCTTGGCGGTGGCGAGGACCTTGTCGTGGCGGGCGAGGTCCCGGCCGTCGGCGGCGCCCTGGAGGCCGCGCACGGCGACCGCCATCTCGGACACGAGGTCGGGGCTCTCGCCGAAGGACTCGTAGACGCGGCCCCAGCGCACGTCGCGCACCACGCAGACGCAGGGGGCGAAGTTCCAGGAGATGCCGGTGGCCCGGGCCTCCTTGGCGGTGATCGCGGCGAGCCGCTCGACGAGGGCGGCGTCGCGGGTCGCGCCGAGGCCGATGTTGTGCGGCATGACCGTGGCGCCCCGGACGAAGGCGTGGCCGTGCAGCGCGTCGGCGGCGAGCAGCAGCGGGATCTGCAGCCGGGTGGCGCGGGAGTGCCGCTGGTAGCCGTCGGTCACGGCGCGCCAGCCGGCGGCGTTGCGCGCCGGGGCGCCGTCGGGTTCGCCCTCGTAGATGACGGAACCGAGGCCGAGGTCGGCGATGTCCCGCTGGGCGGCCAGGGTGTTCCGGCCGGCCTGGGTCATCTGGCCGACCTTCTCGGCGAGGGTCATCCGGCCCAGCAGATCGGCGACCCGCTGCCGGACCGGCAGACTCCGGTCGAGGTACGGCAGTCCGTGGGCGTTCACCACGACCTCCGGCTCGACGGGAGGCCGGGCCGCGCCCGTGACGTCGAGCGCGAGCCGCACGGTCTCGGCGGTCTCGGCGGCGCCGTCGCGGACGGTGCGGACGGACACGGTGCGGACGGCGCCGGGGGCGCTGCCGGCCGGGAAGGTGACGGTGCCGGAGGCGGCCCGGTAGTCGCGGCCGGCGGCCGCGGCGGCCGCGGCGACCACGCGCTTCGCCGGGGCGGCCGTGCGCCAGCGCACCGTCACCGGGCGCTTGAGCGGTCCGGCGGCCTTCAGGACGAGCCGGACCCGGGCGGTGCCGCCCTCGGACACCGTGGTGAGCGCGGGCGCGGTGACCCGTACCGGGCCGGCGGCCGCCGTCGTGGTGGCGGTCGCGGCGAGAGAGCCGGTGAGGACGGCGACGACGGTCGCCCCGGCCGCAGCGGTGCGGACCCGCCGGGAGCCGGGCGACACGGAGGCGAGCGAGACCGGACGGGACGTACCCGAGCGGAACGTATGACTGCTACCCATACCGCACATGCTGGGGCGTACCGGCCCCGGAGGGCCGGTACGACGCGCTGCGGGGCGCGGTCGGTCTACTCGGCGGGCTCGATCCCCGCCCGGAGGAGGCCGTAGGTGAACGCGTCTTCGAGCGCCTGCCAGGAGGCGGCGATCACGTTCTCGCCGACGCCGACCGTCGCCCACTCGGCGTTGCCGTCGCTGGTGGTGACGAGCACGCGGGTGGTCGACTCGGTGCCGTGCCGTCCTTCGAGGATGCGGACCTTGTAGTCGATCAGCTCGAACTTGGCGAGCTGCGGGTAGATCCGCTCCAGGGCGACCCGCATCGCCCGGTCGAGGGCGTTGACGGGGCCGTTGCCCTCGGCGGTGGCGACGATCCGCTCGCCCTTCGCCCACAGCTTCACGGTGGCCTCGTTGGCGTGGGTGCCGTCCGGCCGGTCCTCGACGATGGCCCGCCAGGACTCGGTGCGGAAGAAGCGGCGGGCCCGGCCCTCGGCCTCGGCGCGCAGCAGCAGTTCGAAGGAGGCGTCGGCGGCCTCGTAGGTGTAGCCCTGGAGTTCGCGCTCCTTGACCCGGTCGACGACCCGGGCGATCAGTTCGCGGTCGCCGCCGAGGTCGACCCCGAGCTCCTTGCCCTTGAGCTCGATGGACGCGCGGCCGGCCATGTCGGAGACCAGCATCCGCATGGTGTTGCCGACGCGCTCGGGGTCGATGTGCTGGTACAGGTCCGGGTCGACCTTGATCGCGGAGGCGTGCAGCCCGGCCTTGTGGGCGAACGCGGAGACGCCGACGTACGGCTGGTGCGTGGAGGGGGTCAGGTTGACGACCTCGGCGATGGCGTGCGAGATCCGGGTCATCTCGGCGAGCGCGCCCTCGGGCAGCACCTGCTTGCCGTACTTGAGCTCCAGGGCGGCGACCACCGGGAACAGGTTGGCGTTGCCGACCCGCTCGCCGTAGCCGTTCGCGGTGCACTGGACGTGCGTGGCGCCGGCGTCGACGGCGGCGAGGGTGTTGGCGACGGCGCAGCCGGTGTCGTCCTGGGCGTGGATGCCGAGCCGGGCGCCGGTGTCGGCGAGCACGGTGGCGACGACGGCCTGGATCTGGGCGGGGAGCATGCCGCCGTTGGTGTCGCACAGGACGACGACGTCGGCCCCGGCCTCGTGCGCGGCGCGGACGACGGCCTTGGCGTACTCGGGGTTGGCCTTGTAGCCGTCGAAGAAGTGCTCGCAGTCGACGAACACCCGGCGGCCCTGGGCGCGCAGGTGGGAGACGGTGTCGCGGACCATCTCCAGGTTCTCGTCGAGGGTGGTGCGCAGGGCCAGCTCGACGTGCTTGTCGTGGGACTTGGCGACCAGGGTGATCACCGGGGCGCCGGACTCCAGCAGCGCCCTGACCTGCGGGTCCTCGGCGGCGTTGCCGCCGGCCCGGCGGGTGGCGCCGAAGGCGACGAGCTGCGCGTGGCGGAAGTCGATCTCCTGCCGGGCGCGCGCGAAGAACTCGGTGTCCCGCGGGTTGGCGCCGGGCCAGCCGCCCTCGATGAAGCCCACGCCGAAGTCGTCCAGGTGCCGGGCGATGGTCAGCTTGTCGGCGACGGTGAGGTTGATGCCTTCGCGCTGCGCCCCGTCGCGCAGCGTGGTGTCGAAGACGTGGAAGCTGTCGTCGACGCGCGAGGTCTCGTCGGTCTCCGTGCTCATGACTGTGTTGGCTCCTGTCGGATGTGGCTCCGGACGGTATGGATCCACTTGCCCCCATTTTCGCGCGCGGCCGCCGCCCGGCCGCGGTGGGGCCGGAAAACGAAAAAACCCCTCGCGGGTGCGAGAGGTCTGCGCGCGGGTCTGGGGCACGGTGTCCACTGCCGCGGGGGTCGAGCCACGGTTCAGCGTTCACTGCGGACCGGCGCGCTGCTGCCCATAATCATGGTGGTAGCAAGCACGGCGGCAGTCTGCCACACCCCCGCGCCGCGCGGGACGCCGGTCTCACGATGCGGGCGGCGCGCCGGGACCGGCGCGCCGCCCGCGGTGCTCAGGCCCGGACCGGAGCGGGCTGTCCGGCGGCGGACTTCTCCGCGCCCACGCGGGCGAGGTCGATGTCCCGGGTCTCCCGCATGGTCAGGTAGACCACCAGCGAGACGGCCGCGCAGCCGGCGACGTACCAGTAGTAGCCGGACTCGATGCCGGCGTCCTTGAACCACAGCGCCACGTACTCGGCGGTGCCGCCGAACAGCGCGTTGGCGATGGCGTACGGCAGGGCCACGCCCAGGGCGCGCACGCCGGTCGGGAACAGCTCGGCCTTCACGCAGGCGTTGATCGAGGTGTAGCCGGTGATCACGACCAGGGCCAGCAGGGAGAGGCCGAGGGCCGGCCAGAAGGAGCCCGCGTGCCGGAGCATCGTCATGATCGGCACGGTCAGGAAGGTCGAGCCGAGCGCGAAGGTGATCAGCAGCGGGCGGCGGCCGATCCGGTCGGAGAGCCGGCCGGCGAGCGGCTGGAGGCAGGCGAAGACGATCAGCGCGCAGAAGGAGACCAGGGTGGCGGTCTGCTTGGGCAGCCCGGCGGAGTTGGACAGGTACTTCGTCAGGTAGGTGGTGTACGTGTAGTACGCGACGGTGCCGCCCATGGTCAGGGCGACGACGAGGAACGCCTCGCGCTTGTGCGCCCACAGGGCCTTGAGGGTGCCCTTCTCGCCGCGGGCGACGCCGTCGTCGGCGGTCTCCTCGTAGACCTCGGTCTCCAGCATGTTGCGGCGCAGGTAGAACACGACGGCCGCGCCGAGCGCGCCGATGATGAACGGGATGCGCCAGCCCCAGCTGTGCAGCGCCTCGGCGGACATCGTGCGCTGGAGGACGATCTGCAGGCCGAGACCCAGGATCTGGCCCGCCGTCATCGACACGTACTGGAAGCTGGAGGCGAAGCCGCGGTGCCGCGGGGCGGACGCCTCGGTGAGGTACGTGGCGCTGGCGGCGTACTCGCCGCCGACGGACAGGCCCTGCAGCAGGCGGGCGATCAGCAGCACGGCCGCGCCGCCGTAGCCGGCGACGGCGTAGGTGGGCGCGACGGCGATCAGTACGGCGGAGGCCGACATCAGCGTGACGGTGAGGGTGAGGGCCGCCTTGCGGCCCTTGCGGTCGCCGACCCGGCCGAGCAGCCAGCCGCCCACGGGGCGCATGAAGAAGCCGACGGCGAAGATGCCGGCGGTGTTCATGAGCTTGGCGGTGTCGTTGCCCTCGGGGAAGAAGGCCCCCGCGAAGTACGTGGCGAAACTCGCGTACACGAACCAGTCGAACCACTCGACCATGTTCCCGGCCGAGCCGACCCAGATCTTCTTCCAGTGCTCTCGTCCCATGGACCGGAACCGTGCCGGAGGTCACGGCGGGGCAACAAGGGTGCAGCGGGCAACGATCGGGAGTACTTGCGTGCCTTACGGTCGCGCGGGCCCCTCCGGGAGCAGCTCGTCCTCGATGAACTCCCGTACGTGGCCGAGCACTTGGGCGCGCCCGGTGCCGGGGATGCCGACCGCCACGTGCACGCTGAAGCCGTCGAGGAGGGCGCGCATCCGGGTGGCGAAGCGGTCCGGGTCGACGGGCCGGAACTCGCCGCGGGAGACGCCCTCGGCGAGCAGCGCGACGAGGTCGCGGTGCCAGGCGCCCTCGATGGCGGCCTGGCGGGCGCGGGCGTCGTCGTCGGCGTTCTGGGACCGGTTCCAGACCTCCAGCCAGAGCGTCCAGTGCGGGTCGCGGGGGCCGTCGGGGACGTACACGTCCACGTAGCCGTCGAGCCGCTCGCGGGCGGTGCCGGGGCGGGACAGCAGGGCGCTGCGCTCGGCGCCGAGGCGGCCCTCGCTCCACTCCAGGGCCTGCAGGAGCAGTTCGTCCTTGGTGCGGAAGTAGTAGAGCAGGTGCCCGCTGCTCATGCCGACCTGCCGCCCGAGTCCGGCCATGGTCAGCCCGTCGAGGCCGCGCTCGGCGATGGTGCCCATGGCGGCGGCGAGCACGTCCTCGCGCGGCGGGGCGGCCTGGTGGCGGCGGCGGGGGTGCGGGGCCGGGTTGCTGCTCTGACTCACTCGTACGTTCTACAGGATCCTCGGGGAGGGGCCCTCGCGGTCGCGGGGGCCGGGGGCCCGGGGGCGGGGGCGGACCGTGCCGCCCCCTCCCCCGGGGCGGTCAGACCGCCGGCTGCTGCTGGGTGATGCAGTGGATGCCGCCGCCGCCCGCGAAGATCGGGCGGGCGTCGACGAGGGTCACCGTGCGGTCCGGGAAGAGGCGGCGGAAGATCTCCGCGGCGACCTCGTCGTTCGGGTCGTCGAAGGCGCACAGCACCACGCCGCCGTTGCACAGGTAGTGGTTGATGTACGAGTAGTCGACCCAGTCGCCCTCCTCGTCCTTCAGGACCGTCGGCGCCGGGATGTCGATGACCTCCAGGGGGCGGCCCTGGGCGTCGGTCTGGGCGCGGAGGATCTCCCCGTACATCTTCGAGCGGACGTAGTCGGGATGCGCCGGGTCCTGCTGGCTGTGGACCAGGACGGTGCCGGGGCGGGCGAAGGCCGCGACGATGTCGACGTGGCCCTGGGTGCCGTACATGCCGTAGTCGCCGGTCAGGCCGTGCGGGAGCCAGATCGCCTTGGTGGTGCCGAGCTTGGCGTGGATCTCCGCCTCGACCTGCTCGCGGGTCCACTCCGGGTTGCGGCCGGCGCCGAGCTGGACGGTGTCGGTCAGCAGGACCGTGCCCTCGCCGTCGACGTGGATCGCGCCGCCCTCGTTGACCAGCGCCGAGGACAGCACCGGTACGCCCGCCGCGTCCGCCACATGGCGGGCGATCTTGGAGTCGTGCTCCCAGCGGGCCCAGTCCTGGGCGCCCCAGCCGTTGAACACCCAGTCCACGGCGGCGAGCCGGCCCTGCGCGTCCTTGACGAAGGTGGGGCCGATGTCGCGCATCCAGGCGTCGTCGAGCTCCCGCTCGATCAGCTCGACGCCGTCGCCGAGCAGCGCCCGCGCCGAGTCGCCCTGGCCGGGGCCGTGCACCATCGTCACCGGCTCGAAGCGGCTCACGGCGCGGGCCACGGAGGCCCAGGCGGCGCGGGCCTCGGCCAGCTCCTCGTCGTTGGTGAAGGTCGGGTTGGGGCCCGGCCAGGCCATCCAGGTGCGCTCGTGCGGGGCCCACTCGGGCGGCATGCGGTAGGTCATCAGGAGAGTCCTCGGGTGAAGGGATCGGGGGCCGGCGCGGGCGCCGGCGTCGGAGGAGGGCGCGGGCGCCGGCGTCAGAGGAAGTAGAGGCGGTTCAGCGACACCGACTCCGCCGCCTCCGAGCGGATCGGGTCGCCGTCCAGCGAGACGAGGCCGGTGCGGCCGTCGACCTGGACGTCGCCGATGCGGGAGTTGAGCAGCAGGTTTCCGGGTCCGATGCCGCGGGTGCCACGGACCGGGACCCGGCGGCGCCGGGTGGGCATCCGGTCGGAGCCGAGGTCGACGGCCGCCTGGGCGACGAAGGCCACGGAGATGTCCGCCGGCGTGGCGCCGTGCCCGCCGAACAGCGGGCCGAGGACGAGCGGTTCGCAGGTGTCGGTGGCCGCGTTCGGATCGCCCACGACCCCCCACGCGGGGAAGCCGGACTTCAGCACGAGCTGGGGCTTCGCGCCGAAGTACTCGGGCCGCCACAGGACGATGTCGGCCAGCTTGCCGACCTCGACGGAGCCGACCTCGTGCGCGAGGCCGTGGGCGATCGCCGGGTTGATGGTGAGCTTGGCCAGGTAGCGCAGCACGCGCGCGTTGTCGTCGTGCGCGCCGTCGCCCTCCAGGGGCCCCAGCTCGGCCTTCATCTTCCCGGCCATGGCGAAGGTCCGGCGTACGGTCTCGCCGGCCCTTCCCATCCCCTGCGCGTCGGACGAGGTGATACCGATCGCGCCGAGGTCGTGCAGGACGTCCTCCGCGCCCATCGTCCCGGCCCGGATCCGGTCGCGCGCCATGGCGGCGTCGCCGGGCAGGTCGGTCTTCAGGTCGTGGACGGAGACGATCATCCCGTAGTGCTCGGCGACCGCGTCGCGGCCGAAGGGCAGCGTGGGGTTGGTGGAGGAGCCGATGACGTTCGGCACGCCGGCCATCTTCAGGACGTTGGGGACGTGTCCGCCGCCGCAGCCCTCGATGTGGAAGGCGTGGATCGTCCGGCCCTCCAGGACGGCCAGGGTGTCCTCGACGGAGAGGCACTCGTTGAGGCCGTCGCTGTGCAGGGCGACCTGGACGTCGTGCTCCTCGGCGACGCGGAGGGCGGTGTCCAGGGCGCGGGTGTGGGCGCCCATGTCCTCGTGCACCTTGAAGCCGGAGGCGCCGCCCTCGGCGAGCGCCTCGACGAGCGGGGCGGGGTCGGAGGAGGAGCCACGGCCGAGGAAGCCGATGTTGACCGGCCAGGCGTCGAAGGCGTTGAAGGCGTGCTTCAGCGCCCAGGGCGAGTTCACGCCGACGCCCCAGACGGGGCCGAACTCCTGGCCGATGACCGTGGTCACGCCGGAGGCCAGCGAGGCCTCCATGATCCGCGGCGAGAGCAGGTGGACATGGGTGTCGATCGCGCCGGCCGTGGCGATCAGGCCCTCGCCGGAGACGATGGACGTGCCGGTGCCGACGACGACGTCCACGCCGTCGAGGGTGTCCGGGTTGCCGGCCCGGCCGATGGCGTGGATACGGCCCTCGCGGATGCCGATGGACACCTTGCGGATGCCCTGGACGGCGTCCATGAGCAGGACGTTGCTGATGACGACGTCGCAGGTCTCGCGGACGGCGGCGGCCTTCAGGTGCAGTCCGTCGCGGGCGGTCTTGCCGAAGCCGGCGAGGAACTCGTCCCCCGGCTTCTGGGAGTCGGACTCGACGCGCACGACGAGTCCGGAGTCGCCCAGGACGACGCGGTCGCCCTCGCGGGGGCCGTGCACGGAGGCGTACTCGTACGGGTCCATCAGCTCTCCTCCTTCGGAGCGTCCGCGCCCAGGTAGCCGCAGGCCGCGGCGCGCCGCAGGGCCTCGTCCTTCGCGCCGGGGGCGTCCAGCGGGCCGTCGACCAGTCCGGCGAAGCCGACCGCGATCCGGTCGCCGCCGATCGGCACCAACCCCACCTCGGCCTCGCCGCCCGGGTCGAAGCGGAACGAGGCTCCGGCGGGGATGCACAGCCTCATGCCGTACGCCGCGGCGCGGTCGAAGTCGAGGCGCGGGTTCGCCTCGAAGAAGTGGAAGTGAGAGGTGACGCTCACCGGGACGGAGGCGGTGTTGCGCACCCGGAGCCGGACATCGGGGACGGGCTCGGCGTGGGCCGGGGCGGGCAGCAGCGCGCCGGGGGCCTTGTCGCCGAGGTTGCCGCCGCCGATCGGGGCGGAGACCACGGCGAGCCGGGAGCCGTCGTCGAAGACGGCCTCGACATGGACCTCGGTCACGACGTCGGCGACGCCGGGCAGCACGTCGTCGGGGCCGAGGACGGACCGGGCCGCCTCGATCGCCTCGGCGAGTCGCTTGCCGTCGCGGGCCGCCTCGCAGACCGTGTCCGCGATGAGCGCGGTCGCCTCGGGGACATTGAGCCTGAGGCCCCGGGCCCGGCGGGCCCTGGCCAGTTCCGCGGCGCCGAAGAGCAGCAGCCGGTCGCGCTCCGTGGGGGTCAGTCGCACGTCTCCACACCTCCTGTTTGAGCGCCACTCTAAACCTTTCCCGCGCCCGGGCCAAGCACTGACGTGCGGTTTGCCGTGGATCAAGCGGGGCTGCACAGAGTCCGGACACCCGTTGACAGGCTCGCGGAGATGACTCACATTGAGCGTCACTCTAATTCCCCCGGCGAGCAGGAGTGCCCCATGCCGATCGAACAGCGCGGAGTCGACACCATCCCCGAGGCGGAACGGACCAGCGGTCCCCGCGACCTGGTGGCGATCCTCCTCGGCTCCAACCTCTGCCTGGGCGTGATCGTCTTCGGCTGGCTCCCGGTCTCCTTCGGCCTCGGCTGGTGGGCCTCGGTGACCTCCGTGGTCACCGGCACGCTCGTCGGCGTGGCCGTGACCGCCCCGCTGGCGCTGATCTCGCTGCGCACCGCCACCAACCTGTCCACCTCCAGCGGCGCGTTCTTCGGCGTGCGCGGCCGGCTCGTCGGCTCGGTCGTCGGCCTGCTGCTCTCGCTGGGGTACACGGCGCTGACGCTGTGGATCGGCGGCGACGTGATGGTCGGCGTCCTGGCCCGGCTCACCGGACTGCCGACCGGCAGCCTCACCCACACGCTGGTGTACGCGGTGCTCGCCGCCTGCACGGTGGTGGCCGCCGTGTACGGCTACCGGCTGCTGCTGCGGCTCAGCAAGGGGCTGGCGGTCGGCATGACCCTGCTGCTCGGCCTGGGACTCGCCGCGTACGCGGGCGACTTCAGCACCGCCGCCGTCCCCGAGACCCCGTACCTGCTCGGCTCGTTCTGGCCGACCTGGGTGCTCTCCGCGGTGGCCGCCGGACTGAGCGGGCCGATCGCGTTCATCACCCTGCTCGGCGACTACACCCGCTACATCTCCCCCGTCCGGCACACCTCGAAGTCCGTGTGGCGGGCCACCTGTGTGGGCCTGCTGGTCGGTCTGCTGGTCCCTCAGCTCTTCGGCACCTACACGGCGCTGGCCGCGCGCGGCGCGCTGGACTACGCCGGCCCGCTGGTCGACGCCTCCCCCGTCTGGTACCTGGTGCCGCTGCTGCTCGCGGCGACCGCCGGCTCGATCGGCAACGCGGGCCTGATGCTGTACTCGATGGGCCTGGACCTCGACGCGATCCTGCCGCGCGCCGGCCGGACGACGGCGACCTTCGTCGTCGCGGCGGTCGCCACCGCCTTCGTCTTCCTCGGGCACTTCCTCACCGACGCCCAGTCGGCGATGACCTCGTTCGTGCTGCTGCTCACCGCGATCGGCACGCCCTGGGCGGTGATCACCCTGATCGGGCACGTCCGCTGTCGCGGCGCCTACGACACGGATGCGCTCCAGGTCTGCAACCGCGGGTCGCGCGGCGGCGCGTACTGGTTCAGCGCCGGCTGGCACCCGCGCGCCACCGCGGCCTGGGCGGTGGGCGCGGCCGTGGGCCTCGCGGCGGTGTCCACCCCGCTGTACGAGGGCCCGCTGCTGGCGCTGACCGCCGGGGTGGACTGCAGCTTCGTGCTGTCCGGCCTGGTGGGCGGCGCGCTGTACGCCGTCCTGACCCCGGGTGCGGCCGCGGACGCGAAGACGCCCGGGACGGTGACCGTCCCGGGCGCCCTGGTGGAGTGACGCGGTTACTTGCCCAGCTCGTGCATCCAGCCGTGGCGGTCCTCGGCCTTGCCGGTCTGGATGGCGAGCAGCGCCTCGCGCAGCTTCATCGTGACCTCGCCGGGCTCGCCGCCCGACTGCCGCCACTCGCCCCGGGCGGACTTGACCGTGCCGACCGGGGTGATGACGGCGGCGGTGCCGCAGGCGAAGACCTCGGTGAGGCTGCCGTTCTCGGTGTCGGCCTGCCACTGGTCGATGGAGATGCGGGCCTCCTCGGACTCGAACCCGAGGTCCTCGGCGACCGTGAGGAGCGAGTCGCGGGTGATGCCCGCGAGCAGCGAACCGGTGAGCGTCGGGGTGACGATCTTGTTGCCGTACACGAAGTACAGGTTCATGCCGCCGAGCTCCTCGACCCACTTGTGCTCGACCGCGTCGAGGTAGCAGACCTGGTCGCAGCCCTTGGCCGCCGCCTCGGCCTGCGCGAGCAGGGAGGCCGCGTAGTTGCCGCCGGTCTTGGCGTCGCCCATGCCGCCGGGGACGGCGCGGACGCGGTCCTCGGAGGCCCAGATGGAGACGGGCTTGACGCCGCCCGGGAAGTACGCGCCGGCCGGGGAGGCGATGACCACGAAGAGGTACTCGTTGGCCGGGCGGACGCCGAGGCCGACCTCGGTGGCGATCATGAACGGGCGCAGGTAGAGCGACGCCTCGCCGCCGTGCGGCGGGACCCACGCCTCGTCCTGGCGGACCAGGACGTCACAGGCCTCGATGAAGGTCTCGACCGGCAGCTCGGGCATGCCGAGCCGGCGCGCGGACGACTGGAAGCGGCGGGCGTTGGCGTCGGGGCGGAAGGTGGCGACCGAGCCGTCGGGGCGGCGGTAGGCCTTCAGGCCCTCGAAGATCTCCTGGGCGTAGTGCAGGACGCTCGTGGCCGGGTCGAGGGAGAGCGGGCCGTACGGGACGAGCTGGCCGTCGTGCCAGCCGCGGCCCTCGGTCCAGCGGATGGTCACCATGTGGTCGGTGAAGTGGCGGCCGAATCCGGGGTTGGCCAGGATCGCCTCCCGGTCCGCGTCGGACAGCGGGTTGGAGGAGGGCTTGAGCTCGATCGTGGGCGTCGTCATGAGTGCTTGTCCTTCACCGGTTGTGTGTGTCGGACCGCGCTCACGCACGTCCTCGCCACTGCTAGGACGTCCGAGCTTCTCCCCATGCCGCGGCCCCACGTTCGATTATCGCCCGTGGGAGCCCGGTCAGGAAGCGGGGGGTGAGTGCGGTCCAGGTCTCGATGGTGGCACCCGGAGGCCGCACAGGTGAAGCCGCCGGGCGCGGTGCGCGACCCGGCGGCTGTGTCAGTCGGCGGGTCAGCTCGCTACGCGTACCGCGAGCGCGTCGCCGATCTCGTCCGTCGTACGGGGGGTGGTGCCGCGCTCGGCGAGGTCGGCCGCGACGGCCTCCTCGATCCGGGCCGCCTCGGTCTCGAAGCCGAGGTGGCGCAGGAGCAGCGCGACGGACAGGACGGTCGCGGTGGGGTCGGCCTTGCCCTGGCCCGCGATGTCGGGCGCGGAGCCGTGGACGGGCTCGAACATGGAGGGGTAGGCGCCGCTGGGGTTGATGTTGCCCGAGGCGGCGACTCCGATGCCGCCGGAGACGGCCGCGGCGAGGTCCGTGATGATGTCGCCGAACAGGTTGTCGGTGACGATCACGTCGAAGCGCGCCGGGTCGGTGACGAGGAAGATCGTCGCCGCGTCGACGTGCAGGTAGTCCGTGGTGACCTCGGGATACTCCTGGGCCACCTTGTTGAAGATGTCCGTCCACAGGTGCCCCGCGAAGGTGAGCACGTTGTTCTTGTGGACCAGGGTCAGCTTCTTGCGCGGGCGGGCCTGGGCGCGGGCGAAGGCGTCCCGGACCACGCGCTCGACGCCGAAGGCGGTGTTGACCGAGACCTCGGTCGCGACCTCGTGCTCGGTGCCCTTGCGGATGACACCGCCGTTGCCGGTGTACGGGCCCTCGGTGCCCTCGCGGACCACCACGAAGTCGATCTCGGGCTGGCCGGCGAGCGGGGTCGCGACGCCGGGCAGCAGCCGGGAGGGACGCAGGTTGACGTGGTGGTCGAACGCGAAGCGGAGCTTGAGCAGGAAGCCGCGCTCCAGGACGCCGGACGGGACCGAGGGGTCGCCGATGGCGCCGAGCAGGATGGCGTCGTGCTGCTTCAGGGCGTCGAGGTCGGCGTCGGTGAGGGTCTCACCGGTGGCGTGGTAGCGCCGGGCGCCGAAGTCGTACTCCTTGGTCTCCAGCTTCACATCCTGCGGAAGCACGGCCGAGAGCACCTTGAGGCCCTGGGTCACGACCTCCTGGCCGATGCCGTCGCCGGGGATGACTGCGAGATTGATGCTGTGAGACATGTCGGCACCCTACTCTTCGTCCCATCGTCTGACACGATCGCGTCCACGATGCGGACGCGCGTGTCACCGGGACGGATCAGTGGCCGGTCTCGCCGCCGTTGTCGCGACGGTCGAGGGCGCGCTGGAGGGCGGCGGCGGCGTTCTTGCGGGCGTCGTCGCTGGGGCGGGCGGCGGAGTGGCGGACGCGGCGGGCGGTCTGAGCGGCCATGAGGGATCGACTCCTTGAGATCAGCGTGATCGAAGGCGCCGGAAGGGGGCGGGGAGCGGCGCCGCAGGGGTTGCCTGCACAGGGGCGTCGCGCTCTCGACCGCCGTCGCTCGATGGAGCGGGACGTTCGGCTTCTACAAAGCTAGGGCAGCTCGGGCTGTCTGTCTCCACAGTTAGTCGGACTTCCTACTATCTGAGACGACACCTAACCCCCTAACACTCATTGACAGGTTGAAGGTGGGCGTGATTGCCTCCTCGTAACCAGTCACAGATAGTTGAGAGGTTATAGATGACCGAGCAGCGGATCCATCACCGCACCGTCGTCGTCCGCGGGCACGAGCTCTTCTACCGGGAGGCCGGCCCCGCCGACGCACCGGTCCTGCTCCTGCTGCACGGCTTCCCGACCAGCTCGTACATGTTCCGGGACCTGATCCCGCGGCTGGCCGGCCGGTACCGGCTGATCGCCCCGGACCACCTCGGCTTCGGGCACTCCGCGGCGCCGCCCGCGGAGGAGTTCGCCTACAACTTCGCGGGACTGGCCCAGCTGACGGCCGAGTTCACCAAGGCGCTGCGGCTCGACCGGTTCGCGCTCTACGTGCAGGACTACGGAGCGCCGATCGGCCTGCGGCTCGCCCTCGCCCACCCGGAGCGGATCACCGCGGTCGTCACCCAGAACGGCAACGCGTACGAGGAGGGGCTCGGCGCGGAGGCCTGGGCCCCGGTCCTCGCCCTGATCGCGGACCGGAACCCCGAGACCGAGGCCCCGGTCCGCGCGATCCGCTCGGTGGAGGGCATCCGCCGGCAGTACGAGACCGGCGTGCCGGCCGAGTACCGCTCCCTGCTGAACCCGGACGCCTGGCACCACGACGCCACGCTGATGGCGCGTGAGGGCCAGGACGGCATCCAGCTCGCCCTGATCGCGGACTACGGGTCCAACTTCGCCCTGTACCCGGCGTTCCAGGAGTGGTTCCGGACCTCCCAGGTCCCGTTGCTCGCCGTCTGGGGCGCGGGCGACGAGGTGTTCGTGCCGGCGGGCGCGGAGGCGTTCCGCCGCGACCTGCCGGACGCGGAGATCCACCTGCTGCCCACCGGACACTTCGCCCTGGAGACCCACGCCCCGCGGATCGCCGAGCTGATCGACGGCTTCCTGGCCCGCCGGGTCGCCGGGGCCGCCGTCAGTACACGTTGACGCCGTAGGCGGCCAGGGCCTCCTTGACCGGCTGGTGGATGGCGGAGCCGTTGGTGCCGGTGCAGCCGGAGCTGCCGGAGTGGATGCCGAGGGCGACCGAGCCGGCGAAGTGCGCGCCGCCGCTGTCGCCGCCGGCGGAGCAGGCGGTGGTGCGGACCATGCCGTACACCGGGCCGTCGCTGTAGTTGACGGTGACGTTGACGGCGGTGACCGTGCCGCTGGTGACCTTGGTCGTGGAGCCGCTCTTCTTCAGGGCCTGGCCCACGACCGCGTCCGCGGCGGAGGAGATGTCCTGGTGGCTGCCGTTGTAGAGGTTGACGTTGCCGGCCGGGGTCGAGCCGTTGGTGTAGCGGACGATCCCGTAGTCGTTGGTCGGGAAGCTGGTGCCCTCGCGGACGCCGATCTGGGGCCCGCCGGAGGTGGCCGACCAGCTGGAGGCGATGTTGGTGCAGTGGCCGGCGGTGACGAAGTAGCGCGTGGTGCCCTTGGAGACGTTGAACGCGGCGGAGCAGCGGGAGCCGCCGCCGTAGATCGCGTCGCCGCCGGCCACCTCGCGGTGGAAGACGCCCGGTACGCGGGTGACGCGTATGGCGCCGTCCCGGTCCGCGGCGACGGCGCGCAGCCGGGCGAGGTCCCGGGCGGAGACGGAGGAGTCGGCCTCGACGGCGATCTGGTTGGTGCGCGGGTCCAGGCCCCAGGAGGTGCCGGGGATCTTGGCCCGGGTCTCCAGGTCGGCCATGGCCGCGTCCAGCTGCGCGGCGGAGCGCCGGACGAGCTTCGGGACGGCGCCGGCGGCGCGGACCCGTTCGGCGGCGGACCCGGTGGTGACGGTGACGACGAGCCTGCCGGTGGCGGCGTCGACGTAGGACCCTGCGGACTCGGCGCCGAGGGCTCTCTCGACGGCGGAGTCCAGGGCGTGCAGGCTCTCGGGTGCGGGGGCGGGCGTGGGGGCGGCGCCGGCGGGGGCGGCGCCGAGGCCGAGCGAACCGGCGACGAGCAGGGCGGACAGGGCGGCGAGGCGCGTACGCGCGCGACGAAGGCTCATGACCGATGAACTTGGCATGAACATGCCTCGTCGACAAGGGCGCCCTTCGGCCAATGGGAACCGCCCCCGTCCTCGGTTGGGGGACCGGGGAGGGGGGCGGTGTTGGGGGGCGGCCCCTCACGGGGCCGCGGGCCGGGTCAGCCCATGTGCGGGTAGCCGTACTCGGTCGGCGGGACCAGCGTCTCCTTGATGGCGCGGGTCAGCGTCCAGCGCATCAGGTTCTGCGGGGCGCCCGCCTTGTCGTTGGTGCCGGAGGCACGGCCGCCGCCGAAGGGCTGCTGGCCGACGACGGCGCCGGTCGACTTGTCGTTGATGTAGAAGTTGCCCGCGGCGAAGCGGAGCTTCTCCATCGTGTACGCGGCGGCGGCGCGGTCGCCCGCGATGACCGAGCCGGTGAGGGCGTAGTCCGAGACCGACTCCATCTGGGTCAGCATCTCGTCGTACGCGTCGTCCTCGTAGACGTACACCGCGAGGATCGGGCCGAAGTACTCGGTCGTGAAGACCTCGTTCTCCGGGTCGGTGCACTCGATGACCGTGGGGCGGACGAACCAGCCCTCGGAGTCGTCGTAGCTGCCGCCCGCGACGATCGTGCAGGTCTCGTCGGCCCTGGCGCGGTCGATCGCGGCCTTGTTCTTGGCGAACGCGCGCTCGTCGATGACCGCGCCGATGAAGTTCGACAGGTCGGTGACGTCACCCATCCTGATGCCGTCGACCTCGGCCGCGAACTCCTCCTTGAACCCGTCGTTCCAGATGGAGGCCGGGATGTACGCCCGCGAGGACGCGGAGCACTTCTGGCCCTGGAACTCGAAGGAACCGCGGGTCAGCGCGGTCTTCAGGACGGCGCGGTCGGCGCTCGGGTGCGCGACGACGAAGTCCTTGCCGCCGGTCTCGCCGACGATCCGCGGGTAGGAGCGGTACTTCTCGATGTTGGTGCCGACCGTCCTCCACAGGTGCTGGAAGGTCTTGGTCGAACCGGTGAAGTGGATGCCGGCGAGGTCGCGGTGGTTCAGGGCCACCTCGGAGACGGCGATGCCGTCGCCGGTCACCAGGTTGATGACGCCCTTCGGCAGACCGGCCTCCTCCAGGAGCTCCATGAGCAGCACCGCGGAGTGGGTCTGGGTCGGGGACGGCTTCCAGACCACCACGTTGCCCATGAGGGCCGGGGCGGTGGGCAGGTTGCCCGCGATGGCCGTGAAGTTGAACGGCGTGATCGCGTAGACGAAGCCCTCCAGCGGGCGGTGGTCCAGACGGTTCCACACGCCCGGGGAGTTCGCCGGCGGCTGCTCGGCCAGGATCTGGCGGGCGTACGCGACGTTGAAGCGCCAGAAGTCGACGAGCTCGCAGGGGGTGTCGATCTCGGCCTGCTGGGCCGTCTTCGACTGGCCGAGCATGGTGGAGGCGGCCAGCGTCTCGCGCCACGGGCCGGCGAGCAGCTCGGCGGCGCGCAGGATGATCGCGGCGCGGTCGTCGAAGGACATCGCGCGCCACGCCGGGGCGGCGGCCAGGGCGGCGTCGATGGCGTCCTGGGCGTCCTGCTGGGTGGCGCCGCGGAAGGTGCCGATGACGGACTTGTGGTTGTGCGGCTGGACGACCTTGAACTCCTCGCCGCCGCCCATGCGCTTGACGCCGCCGATGGTCATCGGCAGCTCGCGCGGGTTGTCGGCCAGCTCCTTGAGCTTGGCCTCCAGCCGGGCGCGCTCGGGGGAGCCGGGGGCGTAGCCGTGCACCGGCTCGTTGACGGGAGTGGGGACCTGGGTCACAGCGTCCATGAGTCTCTTTACTCCTTCGGAGGGGTGGGGGCTCAGCCCTTGGTGAGGATGGACCGGGCGAAGAACAGGAGGTTGGCCGGCTTCTCGGCGAGACGCCGCATGAAGTAGCCGTACCAGTCGGTGCCGTAGGCGGTGTAGACGCGCATCCGGTGGCCCTCGGCGGCGAGGCGGAGGTGCTCCTCGGAGCGGATGCCGTACAGCATCTGGAACTCGTACTCGTCCAGCTTGCGGCCGGCGCGGCGGGCGAGCTCCTGCCCGATGGCGATCAGACGGGGGTCGTGGGACCCGATCATCGGGTAGCCCTCGCCCTCCATCAGGATCTTCAGGATGCGGACGTACGCCTTGTCGATCTCCGACTTGTCCTGGATCGCGACCTCGGCGGGCTCCTTGTAGGCGCCCTTCACGATCCGGACCCGGGAGCCGTTCGCGGCGAGCCGGCGGGCGTCGTCCTCGGTGCGGTACAGGTACGCCTGGATGACGCAGCCGGTCTGCGGGAAGTCCTTCCGCAGCTCCTCGTGGATGGCGAACATCGAGTCGAGGGTGGTGTGGTCCTCGGCGTCCAGGGTGACCGTGGTGCCGATGGCGGCGGCGGCCTCGACGACCGGGCGGACGTTCGCGAGCGCCAGGTCGTGCCCTCCGTCCAGCGACTGGCCGAACATCGACAGCTTCACCGACATCTCGGCGCGCTCGCCGAGCCCGAGCTCCTTCAGGCGCTCGATCAGCTCCAGGTAGGCGTCCCGGGCGGCGTACGACTGCTCGACCGTGGTGATGTCCTCGCCGACGACGTCGAGGGTGAGCTCCAGGCCCTTGCCGGCCAGGTCCCGGACGATCGGGACGACCTGGTCGACGGTCTCGCCGGCGATGAACCGGGCGACGACCTGCTTGGTGCCCGGGGCGGCCGACACGAAGCGGCGCATCTTGTCGCTGCGCGACGCGGCGAGGATCAGGGGACCCAGCACGGGGGCACCTCCAGAGGACATGACGGAGAAACGGGTGCCACAACCGACCGTACGGAACGATTCGGGAACGGCACGAAGAACCACCGTGAAACCTAAGGATCGCTCCGATCCTCGGCCATCGACAGCTGTCACGCATCCGTGTCGGGCTCCTCAGACATCTGTCTGAAGGACCGCGGGGCCGGTGCGAGAATGGCCGGGTGAAGGGCGATTACCAGGAGCTGGTCGACGAGATCTCCGAGCTGCTCGGGGAGCCCGCGACGCTGGAGAACCGGGACTTCGGACTGATCGCCTTCGGCGCGCACGACAGCGACGACGACAGCGCGATGGACCCGGTCCGCACCCGCTCGATCCTCACCAGGAAGTCCACCCCGGCCGTCCGCGCCTGGTTCGAGGGCTTCGGCATCGCCCGGGCGACCGGCCCGGTCCGCATCCCCGCCGCCCCGGACGCGGGGGTCTACCGGGACCGGATCTGCCTGCCCGTGCGCCATCGGGGCGTGGTCCTCGGCTACGTCTGGCTGCTCGACGCCGAGCCGGGCCCGACGCACGAGCAGCTCACGGCGGCGATGGAGGTGGCCGGCCGGATCGGCGCGCTGCTCGCCGACGAGGAGCGGGCGGGCGCCGACCTCTCCCGCGAGCTGCGGGCCACCCTGAGCGCGGAGCGCGGCTGGCAGTACGACATGGCCCTGACGGCGCTGCGCTCGGCCCTGGGCCCGGACGCGGACGGCCTGCACGCCCTGGTGTGCGTGGCGCCCTGGCCGGCCGAGGACGCCCCCTCGGTCCGTACGGTCCCCGGCGCCTCGGCGGTGTGCACCCTGCCGTGGCGCCGTGGCGAGGCGCCCGCCCCCGCGGGCGGGGCCCGCGGCGGACCCGGCGGCGAGCGGCGGCCGGAGGGGTCCGGCGGCTCCGGGGCCGCGTATCCGCTCGGGCCGGCCGGGTCCGGTGACGGCCCCGGCTGCGGACCGGCGCTCGCCGTGCTGGTACGGCTCCGGGCGGCCGATGTCCTCGGCCCGGCGCTCACCGCGGCCGACCGGGTCCGGGGCGCGGCGGGCGGCAGCGCGGTCGCCGGGCTCGCGAGCCCCCGGCGGGGTCTCGCGGAGCTGGACGCCTGCTGGCGGGAGGCCGCCGCGGCCGCCCGGGCGGCGCTGGCCGAGCCGCGGCTCGGACCGGTGGCCCGCTGGTCGGCGATCGGCCCGTACCGGCTGCTGACCGCGCTGCCCGCGTCCCCGCCCGACCCGTCGGTGGGGCCGCTGCTCACCCCGGCCCACGCCGAACTCGCCCGCACGGCCGAGGTGTTCCTCGACCACGCCGGTCAGGCCGGACGCACCGCCGCGGCCCTGGGCATCCACCGGCAGACGCTGTACTACCGGCTCTCCCGCGTCGAGGCCCTCACCGGGCTCGACCTGGACGACGGCGAGGACCGGCTGCTGCTCCACATGGCGCTGAAGCAGGCGAAGCTCTGAGCCGGCGCCGCGTCAGTCGCGTTCGCCCATCAGGACCTTGAGCCCCTCGGTCAGGTCGTCGGCCGTCGGGGCGGTCTCGGGGTCGACCATCCACTGGATCATCACGCCGGTGGCGAGGGCCTGGAGGAGCAGCCCGGCCACCCGGGCCTTCTCCGGGTCCGCCGCCGCGTCGAGGCCGAGCATGCCCTCGGCGATGCCGAGGCGGCCCTCCCGCTGCGGCTCCTTGATCGCCTCGCGGAGCTTCTCGTCGTCGTCCAGCCGGGTGACGACCTCGGTCTGCAGCTTCCAGACCGGCCGGCTGGCCTCGGCGGCGGCGATGAGCCGCGCCCAGACGGCGCGGAAGCGCTCGTAGGGATCGGCGGGAAGCTCCTCGTCGCCGCCGCGCTCGTCCCCGATGCTCACCCGGTCGCCCCACTCCTCGGTCAGCGCGAGGAACGCCTGCTGGAGCAGGGCGTCCTTGGAGCCGTAGTGGTAGCCGATGGAGGCCAGGTTGGTGCCGGAGGCGGCGACGACGTCACGGGCGGTGGTGCGCCCGTACCCCTTCTCCAGGAGGCAGCGCTTGGCTCCCTCCAGCAGGTCTTCCTTGTGTCCCATGACAGCACTGTACCCGGCTACTAGACAGTCGTGTAAGACGATCGTCTAGCGGCCGGGTACGGGCCGTACGCGTCAGACCAGGTTGACCGAGCGGGCCGAGGTCGCGCCGATGGCCGCGGCCAGCTCGCCGAGCACGGCGGCCGGGACGGTGTCGTCCACGGTCAGCACGGCCAGCGCCTCGCCGCCCTCCTCGGCGCGGGCCACCTGCATGCCCGCGATGTTGAGGCCCGCCTCGCCGAGGATCCGGCCGACGGTGCCGACGACACCCGGGCGGTCCTCGTAGCGCAGCACGACCATGTGGTCGGCCATGGCCAGGTCCACGTCGTAGTCGCCGATGCCGACGATCTTCTGGAAGTGCTTGGGGCCGGCCAGCGTGCCGGAGACCGCGACCTCCTCGCCGCCGGAGAGCGTGCCGCGCACGGTCACCAGGTTGCGGTGGTCCGGGGACTCGCTGCTGGTGGTCAGCCGCACCTCGACACCGCGCTCCTGCGCGAACAGCGGGGCGTTCACATAGCTGACGGTCTCGTCGACCACGTCCTCGAACACACCCTTGAGCGCGGAGAGTTCGAGCACCTTCACGTCGTGCTGGGTGATCTCGCCGTACACCTCGACGTCGAGGCGGACCGCGACCTCGCCGGCCAGCGCGGTGAAGATCCGGCCGAGCCGCTCGGCCAGCGGCAGACCCGGCTTCACGTCCTCGGCGATCACGCCGCCCTGGACGTTGACCGCGTCCGGGACCAGCTCGCCGGCGAGCGCCAGGCGCACCGAACGGGCGACGGCGATACCGGCCTTCTCCTGGGCCTCGTCCGTGGACGCGCCGAGGTGCGGGGTGCAGACGACCTGGTCGAGCTCGAACAGCGGGGAGTCCGTGCAGGGCTCCTTCGCGTACACGTCGAGACCGGCGCCGGCGACCCGGCCCTCCTTGAGGGCGGAGTACAGGGCGGCCTCGTCGACGATCCCGCCGCGCGCGGCGTTGACGATCCGGACGCTCGGCTTGACCTTGTGCAGCGCCTCGTCGCCGATGAGACCGAGGGTCTCGGGGGTCTTCGGCAGGTGGACGGTGATGAAGTCGGCGACCTCGAGCAGCTCGTCCAGGGAGAGCAGCTTCACGCCCATCTGGGCGGCGCGGGCCGGCTGCACGTAGGGGTCGTAGGCGACGATCTTCATGCCGAAGGCCGACATGCGCTGGGCGACCAGGACGCCGATGCGGCCGAGGCCGACGACGCCGAGGACCTTCTCGCTGAGCTCGACGCCGGTGTACTTCGAGCGCTTCCACTCGCCGTTCTTCAGCGCGGTGTTCGCCTGCGGGATGTTGCGGGCGGTGGCGACGAGCAGGCCGCAGGCGAGCTCGGCGGCGGTGACGATGTTGGAGGTCGGGGCGTTCACGACCATCACGCCGGCCTTGGTGGCGGCGGAGACGTCCACGTTGTCCAGGCCCACGCCGGCGCGGGCGACGACCCGCAGCTTCCTGGCGGCGGCAATGGCCTCGGCGTCGACCTTGGTGGCGGAGCGGATCAGGATCGCGTCCACGTCGGCGATGGCGGGCAGCAGCTCGGCGCGGTCCGCGCCGTTGCAGTGCCGGATCTCGAAGTCCGGGCCGAGCGCGTCGACGGTGGCGGGCGACAGCTCTTCAGCGATGAGTACGACAGGTTTCGAGCTCACGTGAATCCTCACAGAGGCAGTGCGGACGGCCGTCCCGACGGCCGCAGGCGGTGGAGGGGCTAGCCGCGTGGAAGACGCACGACGCTGTGGGCCTGACGCGATGTTGTTCAAGAGTGTAGTGCCGGACCCGGGGTTCGTTTCCGCCGCGGCGGAAGGATCACCCGTCCGTGGTTGGACTGACTGTCCAATGATGTGCAGAGGGGCCGGACACGGTGTCCGGCCCCTCGCCGAAGGCTTACGCCTCCTCGTCGTTCACCCAGCTCATGAGCTTGCGCAGCTCCTTGCCGGTGGTCTCCAGGAGGTGCTTCTCGTCCTGGGTCTTGTACTCGTTGTACTTCTTCAGACCGCCGTGGTACTCGTCCATCCAGTTCTTGGCGAAGGTGCCGTCCTGGATCTCGGTGAGGACCTTCTTCATCTCGGCCTTGGTGGCGTCGGTGATGATCCGCGGGCCGGTGACGTAGTCGCCCCACTCGGCGGTCTCGGAGACGGACCAGCGCATCTTCTCCAGGCCGCCCTCGTACATGAGGTCCACGATCAGCTTCAGCTCGTGGAGGCACTCGAAGTACGCGATCTCCGGCTGGTAGCCGGCCTCGACCAGGGTCTCGAAGCCCGCCTTGACCAGCGCGGACGCGCCACCGCAGAGGACGGCCTGCTCACCGAACAGGTCGGTCTCGGTCTCCTCGGTGAAGGTGGTCTTGATGACGCCGGCGCGGGTGCCGCCGATGGCCTTGGCGTAGGAGAGCGCCAGGGCGAAGGCGTTGCCGGTCGCGTCCTGCTCGACGGCGGCGATCGCGGGGACGCCGCGGCCCTCCTCGTACTGGCGGCGGACCAGGTGGCCCGGGCCCTTCGGGGCGACCAGGGCGACGTCGACGCCGGCCGGGGGCTTGATGAAGCCGAAGCGGACGTTGAAGCCGTGCGCGAAGAACAGCGCGTCGCCGTCCTTCAGGTTCGGCGCGATGGCCTCCTCGTAGACCTTCGCCTGGATCGGGTCCGGGATCAGGATCATGATGACGTCGGCCTCGGCGGCGGCCTCGGCGGGCGTGACCACGCGCAGACCCTGCTCCTCGGCCTTGGCCTTGGACTTGGAGCCCTCGTGCAGACCGACGCGGACGTCGACACCCGAGTCGCGGAGCGACAGCGCGTGGGCGTGGCCCTGGCTGCCGTAACCGATCACCGCGACCTTGCGGCCCTGGATGATGGACAGGTCGGCGTCGTCGTCGTAGAACAGCTCGGCCACTGGGATTCTCCTTGGTGTGCTGGTGTTGCGTCCCACCGTACGGCGGGAGGGGGAAGGGAAGTCTTCTGGTCTCGTCTGGCGGAACGGTCGGATCAGGCGGAACGGTCGAGCGCCCGCAGGGACCGGTCCGTGATGGACCGGGCGCCGCGCCCTATGGCGATGGTGCCCGACTGGACGAGCTCCTTGATGCCGAACTGCTCCAGCATCTTGAGCATCGCGTCGAGCTTGTCGCTCGAACCGGTGGCCTCGATGGTGACCGCCTCGGGCGAGACGTCCACGGTCTTGGCGCGGAACAGCTGGACGATCTCGACGATCTGGGAGCGGGTCTCGTTGTCGGCGCGGACCTTCACCAGGACGAGCTCGCGCTGGATCGCGGCGCTGGGCTCGAGTTCGACGATCTTCAGGACGTTGACCAGCTTGTTGAGCTGCTTCGTCACCTGCTCCAGCGGCAGGTCCTCGACATTGACCACGATGGTGATGCGGGAGATGTCGGGGTGTTCGGTGACACCGACCGCGAGCGAGTCGATGTTGAAGCCGCGGCGGGAGAAGAGCGCGGCGATGCGGGCCAGGATGCCGGGGGTGTTCTCGACCAGGACCGAGAGCGTGTGCTTGGACATGTCTCTTATCGCTTCTCTCTCGTCTCTCAGTCGTCTTCGCCGTCGCCGAAGTCGGGGCGGACCCCGCGGGCGGCCATGACCTCGTCGTTGGAGGTGCCGGCGGCGACCATCGGCCAGACCTGGGCGTCCTCGTGGACGATGAAGTCGATGACGACGGGGCGGTCGTTGATGGCGTTGGCCTGCTCGATGACCTTGTCCAGGTCGGCCGGGTCCTCGCAGCGCAGCGCGACGCAGCCCATGGCCTCGGACAGCTTGACGAAGTCCGGGATGCGGGTGCCGCGGGCGTCCGGGTTGACGTCGTCCGGGCCGGAGTGCAGGACGGTGTTCGAGTAGCGCTGGTTGTAGAACAGCGTCTGCCACTGACGGACCATGCCCAGGGCGCCGTTGTTGATGATGGCGACCTTGATCGGGATGTTGTTCAGGGCGCAGGTGACGAGCTCCTGGTTCGTCATCTGGAAGCAGCCGTCGCCGTCGATCGCCCAGACCGGGCGCTCGGGCATGCCGGCCTTGGCGCCCATGGCGGCCGGGACCGCGTAGCCCATGGTTCCGGCGCCGCCGGAGTTCAGCCAGGTGGCGGGCTTGTCGTACGTGATGAAGTGCGCGGCCCACATCTGGTGCTGGCCGACGCCGGCCGCGTAGATGGTGTCGGCCGGGGCCAGCTCGCCGATGCGCTGGATGACCTGCTGCGGCGAGAGGCTGCCGTCCTCCGGCAGGTCGTAGCCGAGCGGGTAGGTCTCGCGCCAGCGGTTCAGGTCGCTCCACCAGGCGGTGTAGTCGCCCTTGTTGCCCTCGCTGTGCTCGGCCTGGACGGCCTGGACCAGGTCGGCGATGACCTCGCGGGCGTCGCCGACGATCGGGACGTCGGCGGCGCGGTTCTTGCCGATCTCGGCCGGGTCGATGTCCGCGTGGACGATCTTGGCGAACGGGGCGAAGCTGTCCAGCTTGCCGGTGACACGGTCGTCGAAGCGGGCGCCGAGGGCGACGATCAGGTCGGCCTTCTGCAGGGCGGTGACCGCGGTGACCGCGCCGTGCATGCCGGGCATGCCGACGTGCTGCGGGTGGCTGTCCGGGAAGGCGCCGAGGGCCATCAGGGTGGTGGTGACCGGGGCGCCGGTCAGCTCGGCGAGGACCTTCAGCTCGGCCGTGGCGCCGGCCTTCAGGACGCCGCCGCCGACGTACAGGACGGGACGCTTGGCGCCGGTGATCAGCTTCGCGGCCTCGCGGATCTGCTTGGCGTGCGGCTTGGTCACCGGGCGGTAGCCGGGCAGGTCGGTCTGCGGCGGCCAGCTGAAGACGGTCTTGGCCTGCAGGGCGTCCTTGGCGATGTCGACCAGGACCGGGCCGGGGCGGCCGGTGGAGGCGATGTGGAACGCCTCGGCGATCGTCCGCGGGATGTCCTCGGCCTTGGTGACCAGGAAGTTGTGCTTGGTGATCGGCATGGTGATGCCGCAGATGTCCGCCTCCTGGAAGGCGTCGGTGCCGATCGCCTTGGAGGCCACCTGGCCGGTGATGGCGACCAGCGGGACGGAGTCCATGTGGGCGTCGGCGATCGGGGTGACCAGGTTGGTCGCGCCCGGGCCGGAGGTGGCCATGCAGACGCCGACCTTGCCGGTGGCCTGCGCGTAACCGGTCGCGGCGTGGCCGGCGCCCTGCTCGTGCCGGACGAGGATGTGACGGACCTTGGTCGAGTCCATCATCGGGTCGTACGCGGGGAGGATGGCGCCGCCGGGGATGCCGAAGACGGTGTCGGCCCCCACTTCCTCGAGAGAGCGGATGAGGGACTGCGCGCCCGTGACGTGCTCAACGGTGGCGGAGGGCTGTCCGCCGTTACGGGCCCGCGGCTGCGGATGGTGGGCCCCGGTGGCCTGCTCGGTCATCGGCATTCTCTTCTCGAAGCTGAGGGTTTTCGCTGGGGGTTTCGCGAGGTTTGAGCGGGTTCTGACGAGTGCCAGTGCAACAAAAAACCCCTCGTGCCGGGAGGCAAGCGAGGGGAGCGCGTCGGGTGTGTCACGAGCCGGGCCGTCGTGGCCCCGCTTCAGCCGACGCGCTTTCCAAGTACGAGAATTCGGGTGCGCATGGCACTGACCCTCCCCCCGACGCGCCGTCACTGTCAAGTGGGTGGGACAGGCGTCTCAGTATGTGAGCGGATCGGGGGACGGCCGGTGGTACGGATCCGGCCGGTCAGGGCGGGTACGCCGCCGGGTACCGGATAGTCGTCCCGGACGAGAGCGCGGCGCAAGCGGTATTCGTCGAGCGGCCCGGAGAAGGCCATCCCCTGGCCGTGGGTGCAGCCCATCGCGCGCAGCGCCAGCACCTGCTCGGGGACGTCCACGCCGTCGGCGACGGACTGCATGCCGAGGTCGCAGGCGATCCGGAGCAGGCCGGCGGTGATCTTGCGCAGCCGGGCGGACTCGACGACGCCCTCGACCAGTCCCCTGTCCAGTTTCAGTACGTCGACAGGGAGCCGGCGCAGCGCGTTGATGGCCGCGTAGCCGCTGCCGAAGCCGTCCAGGGAGATCCTCACGCCGAGCCGGCGCAGGGCGAGCAGCCGCTGCTCCAGCTCGTCGAAGGAGATCCGCGGATCACTGTCGGCGAGCTCGATGATCAGCGCCCCGGAGGGCAGCTCGTGCCTGGTCAGCAGGGCTTCGACGGAGCCGAGCGGGAGCGACTTGTCGAGCAGCCGGCGGGCGGGCAGCCGGATGGACACGGGCGTGCGGTGGCCGAGGCGGGCACGTTCGGCGGCCTGCTCGACGGCCTCCTCCAGGAGCCAGCGGCCGAGCTCGGCGGTGCGGTCGGTGTCGTCGGAGACCCGCAGGAATTCGGCCGGGGTGAACAGGATGCCCTGGGCGGAGCGCCAACGGGCCTGGGCGGCGACGGCGGCGATCCGGCCGGTGGAGAGGTCGACCACGGGCTGGTGCAGCAGGACGAACTCGCCCTCGAGCAGGGCGCTGCGCAGCCGGGCGGCGAGCTCGGTGCGGCGGACGACCTCGGCCTGCATCTGCGGCGCGTAGAGCTCGACGCGGTCCTTGCCGCCGGCCTTGGCGCGGTACATCGCGAGGTCGGCGTTGCGCAGGAGGTCGCCGGCGGTGATGCCGGGCTCGGCGAAGGCGACGCCGATGGAGGCGGCGACGCGCACCTCGGCGCCCTCGACGCGGTACGGCTGGGAGAGCGTGAGCCGGAGCCGGTCGGCGATCTCGTGGACCTGGTACTCGCGGGCGGACTGGTCGCGGACGCCGTCGCCGACGATGAGCGCGGCGAACTCGTCGCCGCCGAGCCGGGCGGCGGTGTCGCCGGCGCGCACGGACTCCTGGAGGCGGCGGGCGGCCTGGATGAGCAGTTCGTCGCCGGCCTGGTGGCCGAGGCGGTCGTTGACGCCCTTGAAGCCGTCGAGGTCGATGAAGAGCACGGCCGTGCCCGAGTCGCCGGCCCGGCGTCCGGTGAGCGCCTTGCGGACCCGTTCGGTGAACAGGGCCCGGTTGGGCAGGTCGGTGAGCGGGTCGTGCTCGGCGTTGTGCCGCAACTGGGCCTGGAGCCGGACCCGTTCGGTCACGTCGCGGCTGTTGAAGATCAGGCCGCCCTGGTGGCGGTTGACGGTGGACTCGACGTTGAGCCAGTCGCCGCGGCCGGAGCGGAAGCGGCACTCGATGCGGGTGGTGGGCTCGTCGGCGGGCGAGGCGGCGAGGAAGCGCCGTACCTCGTGGACGACGGCCCCGAGGTCGTCGGGGTGGATCAGGGCGGCCAGTTCGGTGCCGATCAGCTCGTCGGCGTCGCGCCCGTAGACGCCGGAGGCGGCGGGGCTCACGTAGCGGAGTATGCCGCTCGGCGCGGCGATCATGATGACGTCGCTGGAGCCCTGCACCAGGGACCTGAAGTGGTTCTCCTTCTGGGCCAGTTCGTGGGTGAGGGCGATGTTGTCGAGGAGCATGATGCCCTGCCGGACGACGAGGGCGAGCACGACGGTGCAGCCGGTGAAGACGACCACGCGGTCCACTCTGCGTCCCTCGACGACGTTGTACAGGATCCCCAGGGTGCACACAGCCGCGGCCAGGTACGGCGTGAGGGCGGCGAGCGAGCCGGCGACGGGGCGGCTCCGGTCGCGCGGCGGCCTCGGCGGCGCGGCGGCCTCGGCGGTCCGGCGCACGCCCCAGGGCGCGTAGGCGAGGAGCAGCGAGCCGGCGAACCAGCCGGCGTCGAGCAGCTGGCCGGAGCGGTAGCTCTCGCGCAGCAGCGGGGAGGTGAACAGGGCGTCGCACAGCACGGTGAGGGCCAGGGCGGCGATCGCGGTGTTGGTGGCCGAGCGGTTGGCGTTGGACCGGCGGAAGTGCAGGGCCAGGACCATGCTGACAAGCACGATGTCGAGCAGCGGGTAGGCCAGCGAGAGGGCGGCCTGGGCGACGCTCTCGCCCTGGAAGTGCGTGGTGTGGGCGAGGGCGAGGCTCCAGGAGAGCGTCAGCAGCGAGCCGCCGATGAGCCAGGCGTCGAGCGCGAGGCAGACCCAGCCGGCCCGCGTGACGGGCTTCTTGGCGAGGACGAGCAGTCCGACGATCGCGGGCGGCGCGAAGAGCAGGAAGAACAGGTCGGCCAGGGACCGGCCGGGCACGTCCTGGCCGAGGACGACCTCGTACCACCCCCAGACCGCGTTGCCGCAGGCGGCCATGGCGGAGGAGAAGGCGAAGAGCAGCCAGGCGGGCCGGAAGCGGATGTCGCGCAGGAGCCCGTAGAGGAAGCAGGAGACCGCGGCCGCGAGGGCGGCGGCGCTGAGCCCGAAGTCCCCCATGACCAGGGCCAGTTGCGGCGAGCCCCAGCCGACGGCGGCGCCGGTGGCGTAGCCCGCGCAGGTCAGCGCGAGGGTGAGCTGGGCGCCGAGGGTGCGCCCCGCGCCGGGCGGGACGTCCGGCCGGCGCGCGGGGCCTTCGCCGTCGCCGACGCCCTTGCGGGCGGGGCGGCGGCCGAGGAGCGCCGCCCCCGGGGCACTCATCGCCGGCCTCCGGCGGGCGGGGCCGGGAGCGGCCGCGGCTTCGTGCGCCGCCCCGGGGCGCGGGAGGGTCGCCGACGGCGGCCCCGCCGCGTCGGATCGTCGGTCCTTCGGCCGTGCATCACCCGTCGCCCCCCTCGGAATCTGATGACCCGTCACGTCACTCCCCGGCGTCATGTCCGTGCTCGACGCAGTCCCCCGCTCGGGACGATACACCAGGATCGTCACTCAGGGACAGGGGTGATCTACTCTCCGTGACGATCAACTGATCGTCGGCACACCGCGCACACGCGCGCTTCCGCAGCGTGTCCGCCGGGTGCCGGCCGACGGCCCGCGCCTCAGGTCGTCAGCACCACGTTGACGAGCTCCTCGCCGGCCGCGAAGCGGTTCAGCTGTCCGGCGATCAGCCGCTTGGCGCGCGGCATGAACGCCGAGGTGGAGCCCCCCACGTGCGGGGTGACCAGGACACCGGGAGCGTGCCACAGGGGATGGCCGGGCGGCAGCGGTTCGGGGTCGGTGACGTCGAGCGCCGCCGTGATGCGCCCGCTCTCCAGTTCGGCGAGCAGCGCCTTCGTGTCCACCACCGGGCCGCGCGCCACGTTCACCAGGAGCGCCCCGTCCTTCATCCGGGCCAGGAAGCCGGCGTCGGCGAGATGCCTGGTCTGCGGGGTGAGCGGGGTGGAGAGCACCACCACGTCCGCCTCGGGCAGCAGGGCGGGCAGGTCGGTGAGCGCGTGCACGGGGCCGCGCTCCGTGGCGCGGGCGGAGCGCGCGACGCGCGCCACCCGCGCGCATTCGAACGGCGCGAGCCGGTCCTCGATGGCCGCGCCGATGGAGCCGTAGCCGACGATCAGCACGGACTTGTCGGCCAGCGCCGGGTAGAAGCCGGCCCGCCACTCCTCGGCGTCCTGGCCGCGCACGAAGCCGGGCAGGCCGCGCAGGGAGGCGAGGACGAGGGCGAGCGTCAACTCGGCCGTACTGGCCTCGTGGACGCCCTTGGCGTTGCACAGGCGCACGCCGGGGCGGAGGTCGCCGAGGCCCGGTGTGACGTGGTCGATGCCGGCGGACAGGGTCTGCACCACCCGCACCGAGGTCATCGCGGCGAGCGGACGCACGGCGATCTCGGTGCCCTTCATGTAGGGCACCACGTAGTAGGCGCAGTCCGCCGGGTCGCCGGGGAACTCGGGGCCGCCGTCCCAGTGCAGATAGCGCAGACCCGACGCGCCCGGGTCGGGCAGTCCGTCGATCTCGTCCGCCGGGATCGGAAGCCACACGTCAGTGGTTGTGCCGTCAACTCTCATGCCCGGGAGGCTATGCGAAGAATCCGGGAGGTCATTGGTTACTTTGGGGAGCGGCACAGGGAGGGGTACCGGCACGTGGAGCGCAGGACAATCGGGGCGACGGCGCTCGAAGTGGGTGCGATCGGCCTCGGCTGCATGCCGATGAGCTGGGCGTACAGCAGCTCTCAGCAGCGCGGCGACCGTTCGCTGCGGACGGTGCACACGGCGCTCGACGCCGGGGCGAACCTGCTCGACACGGCCGACATGTACGGGCCGTTCACCAACGAACTGCTGATCGGACGGGTCCTGAAGGAGCGTCGGGCGGACGCGTTCGTCTCGACGAAGGTCGGCCTCCTCGTCGGCGAGGGCCATGTCGTCGCCAACGGCCGCCCCGGGTACGTGCGCAGGGCCTGCGACGCCTCGCTGCGGCGGCTGCAGACCGAGGTGATCGACCTGTACCAACTGCACCGGCCCGACCCGGAGGTGCCGGTCGAGGAGACCTGGGGCGCGATGGCCGAACTCGTCGCCGCGGGCAAGGTGCGGGCGCTCGGGTGGTGCGCGATGGGCGCGCGGGCGCGCCGGCGCGGGAGCGGGGACGCGCGGCCGGATCCGTACGAGGGAACGATCCGTCAGCTCGAACGCGTGCAACAGGTGTTCCCGGTGAGCGCGGTGCAGGCGGAGCTGTCGGTGTGGTCGCCGGAGGCGCTGGAGCGGCTGCTGCCGTGGTGCGCGTCGCGCGGGGTGGGCTTCCTGGCGGGGATGCCGCTCGGGAACGGCTTCCTGACCGGCACGCTGACGCCGGGCGGCGGCTTCGAGCCGGACGACCCGCGGGCCCGGCACCCCCGTTTCACGGCGGAGATGATGGCCGCGAACCAGCCGCTGGTGGCGGGCCTGCGCCGGGTGGCGGCCCGGCACGGCGAGCAGGTCACCGCGGCGCAGGTGGCGCTGGCCTGGACGCTGACGACGGGGCGGCACGTGGTCCCGGTGCCGGGCACGAAGCGGGAGCGGTGGGCGCTGGAGAACGCCCGCGCGGCGGAGCTGGCCCTGACGGAGGAGGACCTCCGTGAGATCGCGGCCCTGCCGGGCGCCCGGGGCTCCTGGGACTGAGCGGCGGTCTCCCTTCCGGGGGCGGGGTCCCGTCCCGTCCGGGGGAATTCGGGCGGGCCGGGAACCTGGGCGGGGCGCGGGGTGTTTCCCAGACGTGGGGCACCGGGCGGCCGGGGTGGCCGGTCCGTCGAGGAAGGGGTCGGAACCATGCGACGACGTGCCGGGACGGCCGTGGGGGCCGGACTGCTGCTGGTGCTGGTGACGGGCTGCTCGTCGGACGGGGGCGGGGCGGCCCCGGCGGACACCACGAGCGGCGGCCCGTCGCGTACGGCGACGTCGCCCGCGGCGCCGTCCGGCTCCGCGCCGCCCGCGAAGGGCTCGGTGCGGGTGGCGGCCACGGTCGCCGAGGACCTGAAGTCGCCGTGGGGGCTGGCGGCGCTGCCGGACGGGGACCTGCTGGTCTCCTCGCGCGACGAGGGGACGATCACCCGGGTCGACACGGGGACGGGGAAGCGGACGGCGCTCGGCTCGGTGCCGGGGGTCGCCCCGGGCGGGGAGGGCGGGCTGATGGGCCTCGCGCTCTCGCCGGACTTCGCGCAGGACCGCCAGGTGTACGCGTACTTCACCACCGAGTCGGACAACCGGATCGCCCGGCTGCGGTACGACGAGACGAAGCCCGCCGGCCAGCAGCTCGGCGCGCCGGACACGGTGCTGCGGGGCATCCCGAAGGGCGTGGTGCACAACGGCGGGCGGATCGCCTTCGGCCCGGACGGGATGCTGTACGCGGGCACGGGCGAGACGGGCGACACGGGCCTGGCCCAGGACCGCGGCTCGCTGGGCGGCAAGATCCTGCGGATGACGCCGGACGGCCGGCCCGCGCCGGGCAACCCGTCGGCGGACTCGGTCGTGTACTCCTGGGGCCACCGCAATGTGCAGGGGCTCGCCTGGGACGGGGCGAAGCGGCTGTGGGCGGCGGAGTTCGGCCAGAACACCTGGGACGAGCTGAACCTCGTGCGGCCGGGGAAGAACTACGGCTGGCCCGAGGTCGAGGGCAGGGGGAACAGAGCCGGCTTCGTGGATCCGGTGGCCCAGTGGCGTACGGACGAGGCCTCGCCGAGCGGCATCGCGTACGCGCAGGGCTCGATCTGGATGGCGGGCCTGCGGGGTGAACGCCTGTGGCGCATCCCGCTCGCGGGCGAGGCGCCCTCGGCGCCGCCCCAGGCGTTCCTGCGCGGGGAACACGGCCGGCTGCGCACGGTCCTGGCGACCGGCGGCGACGGCCTGCTGTTGGTCACCAGCGAGACCGACGGCCGGGGCAGCCCGGGGTCGGGCGACGACCGGATCCTGCGACTGGAGGTGCGGTAGCGGATGTTCGGCGGACTGGACGAACTCTTCGCCCCCGGCCGGCGCCACCAGGAGGAGGAGCGCCGCCGCCTCGCCCTGACCCGCGACTCCCCCGGCGACACGGACCCGGCCCGAGGCCCGGTGGACCTCGCCTCGGGCCACGTCACGATACGCGTCCCCCGCACCGCGGAGGCCGGGCCTGCCCCGGACGGAGAGACGGCGGAGGAGGGCGGCTCCCCGGACGGGGAGACGGCCGAGGAGGGCGGCGGCGCCCACGGGTGACCCGGTCGGGCGTCGGCGGACCGCCGCTCAGGCGGACTGCCAGAGGCGGAGTTTTTCGGGGTTTCGGACGGCCCAGATGTGTCTGATCCGGTCGCCGGCGAACTCGAAGGCGAAGACGGTCGCCAGGGTGCCGTCCAGCTCCGTCACCAGGCCCGGCAGGCCGTTCACCGTGCACTCGCGGAACGTGGCGCGCTCGCCCCGCGCCCGGGCGATCTCCGCGTAGGCGTGCGCGATCCGCTCCGCGCCCACGAGCGGCTCCAGGTGGGTGACGGCCAGCCCGCCGCCGTCGGCGACGGCCACGGCGTCGGGGTCGAGCAGGCCGATCAGGGCCTCGATGTCCTGGGCCTCCCAGGCCGTCCGGAACCGGCGGACGACGCCGGCCCGGTCCCCGCCCGGCCCGGCCGGGCTCCGCGCGGCGCGGACGCGCCGGCGGGCGGACGAGGCCAGCTGGCGGCAGGCCGCCGGGCTGCGGCCGACGATCCCGGCGATCTCGCCGAACGGGTAGCGGAAGACGTCGTGCAGGACGAACGCGACCCGCTCCGCCGGCGTCATCGCGTCCAGGACGACCAGGAACGCCATCGTCACCGACTCGTCGAGGGTGACCCGGTCGGCCGGGTCGGCCCCGCCGGGGCCGGAGCGCCCGCTGATCCACTCCGTGGGTTCCGGCAGCGGTTCCGGGATCCACTCGCCCACGTACGTCTCGCGACGGACCCGCGCCGAGCGCAGCTGGTTCAGGCAGAGGCGGCCGGCGACCGTCGTCAGCCAGGCGCCGGGCGACTCGATGGCCCGCTGCTCCCGCTCGGACATCGCGTACCAGCGCGCGTAGGTCTCCTGCACGACGTCCTCGGCGTCGGCGAGGGAACCGAGGAGCCGGTAGCCGAGGTCGATCAGCCGGCGCCGCTCGCCCATGATCGCGCCGAGGCCCGGTTCGCTCCGGACGCGGACGCCGGCCCGCTCGCCTGTGGTGGTCATGGTCCGGACGTCTCCCTCTCTCGTTTCCGTGCCCTCTCTCCTGTCGACAACGCAGCGCCCCGGAATGTGAGGCCGCCGGGGCCGACGGGCCGCCTCACATTCCGGGGCGCTGCGTTGTCGTAACGGTGTCGGACCGCCGAGGGCGACGACACGACGGAGAGAGGATTCCCATGAGCGACTTCCAGGCCATCGCGGACCGCGTCGAGATCGAGGCGCTGCGCGGCGAGTTCACCGACGCGGTGATGATGCGCGACCGGCCCCGGCTGGCCTCGCTGTTCACCGAGGACGGGGTGCTGCGGATGCCTCACATCCCCGTCGAGCAGATCGGCCGCGACGAGATCCTCGCCGGGGGCGAACTGCTGCAGAGCCAGTGGGACTTCTTCGTACAGAACACGCACCCCGGCTCGATCCGGCTCGACGGCGACACCGCGGCCGGCCGCGCCCACGTCCAGGAGCTCGCCCGGACCCTCGACGGGCGCGAGGGCATGAACTTCGCGGTCTACCACGACCGTTACCGGCGCACCGAGGAGGGCTGGAAGTTCGCCGAGCGGGTGTACGAGGTCCGGTACCTCGACACCTCCCCGCTGGCGGGCTCGGCGCCCCGCGCCGCGGAGGCCCCGGCCGTGTCCTTCGCCGACCCGGTATCGGACGAACGGCTGGAGCGGACGGCCGACGCGCTGCGCGCCCACGGCTTCGCCGTCGAGATCCTCGACGACGCCGCGGAGGCCCGGGTCCGCGTCAAGGACCTGATCCCCGAGGGCGTCAGCGTGCTCACCGGGGCCAGCGAGACGCTCCGGCTGTCCGGCATCGACGAGGACATCAACGCGAGCGGCCGGTACGACGCCGTCAAGCCGATCCTGTTCACCCTGGACCGGGTCACCGAGGCCGACGCGTTCCGCCGGCTGCTCGCGAGTCCCGACTACGTCGTCAACAGCGTCGCCGCGGTCACCGAGACCGGCTCGCTCGTCCTCGCCTCGGGCAGCGGCAGCCAGCTCCCCGCGAACGCGGGCGGCGCTGCCCACGCGGTGTGGATCGTCGGCGCGCAGAAGGTGGTGCCGGACCTGACCACGGCCCTGCGGCGCATCGAGGAGCACGCCCTCCCGCTGGAGACCGTGCGGGCCCGGGCGGCGTACGGGGTGGACAGCGCCGTCAACCGCCTGCTCGTTCTCAACGCCGAGCCGCGGCCGGGGCGCGGCACGGTGCTGCTGCTGCGCGAGGCCATCGGCTACTGACACGGCGCGCGCGGTCCGTGCGGGCGCCGGACGGGCGCGCGGGAGCCGTGCGCGCCGCCGGCGGGTCACGGCTGCGGGACCGGTTCCAGCAGCCGCAGCCGGTGGGCCAGCGCCGCGGCCTCGCCCCGGGTGGCGACGCCCAGCTTGGCGAGGATGTTGGAGACGTGGACGCTGGCCGTCTTCGGGGAGATGAAGAGCTCCTCGGCGATCTGGCGGTTGGTGCGGCCGGCCGCGACGAGGTTCAGCACGTCCTGTTCCCGGGGCGTCAGTCCGAAGCCCTCGTCGGCCGGTTCCGGGCCCGCGGGGACCGGGGCGGTGAGCGACAGCCGGGCCCGGGCGGCCAGGAGTTCCAGCTCCTCGCGCAGCGGGCGGGCCCCGAGGCGTACCGCGGCGGCGTGGGCGGCGCGCAGCAGCTCGCCCGCCTCCTCGCGGCGGCCGCCCTCGGCGAGCAGCGCGTCGGCGAGGCGGTGCCGGGCGCGGGCGACCGGGTACGGGGCGGCCAGGGTGCCGTACGCCGCCACGACCTCGGCCCAGCGCCCGGTGTCGTCGCCCTTGCGGGCCCGCGCGAGTTCGGCGGCGACGTGCAGGGAGTACGCCTGCCAGAGCGGGGCCGGGGCGGCGACCCGGCGGGCGAGCAGGGCGATCCGTTCCAGCGCCCCGGCGCGGCCCTCCTCCGCGGCCGGCAGCCCCAGCGCGTCCGCCTCGGCCGCCGCCGCGGCGAGCAGCAGCGGCCAGACGTAGCGGTGCTTGCCGGTCACCAGCGCGTCGTCCGCCGCGCCGGCCAGGACCGCGCGGGCGTCGGCCGTCCGGCCCTCGGCGACCGCCACCAGCACCTCGACCTCGGCCATCGGCAGCGTGTACTGGGCCATCGGGTCCTTGCGGCCCAGGCACTCGCGGGCCGCGGCGACGTGCTCGCGCGCGGCCGCCGGATCGCCGCGCAGCACGGCCACCTGGGCGAGCCGCAGCGCGGCGGCGCCGCGCGGCTTGGCGCTCTGCGTGGACCGCCACACCGACCGGGCGTGGTCCCGCGCCGCCTTCCACTCCCCCAGCGTCACCAGCGAGTCGACCAGGTTGGCCCGGATCCAGCCCTCGCTGTCGCGCAGTCCGTGCGCGACGGCCACGGCGATGCCCGCCTCGCAGACCTCGACCGAGTCCTGGGACCGGCCGAGGTCCTCCAGGCAGGACCCGAGGTTCACCCGGGCCCGCATGACCTCCGCCATCAGCCCCGCGGCGGCCGAGCGGTCGAGGACCTCCCGCATCTCGGCGAGCCCGGTCTCCACGTCCCCCGCCGCGACGAGCAGCGAGCCGCGGGTCAGCCGGGCCTTGAGGGCGATCGGCTCGTCGCCGACCAGCCGCGCGTACTCGACGGCCCGCTCGGCCGTCTCCAGGCTCTCCGGCCCCGGCCGGCGGACCATGCCCCAGCCGGCGGCGATGGCGAGCACATAGGCGTGCACCGGCGAGGGCGGCAGTCCGCGCACCAGTTCCTGCGCCTTCGCGATCTCCGCCCAGCCGTTCCCGCGACCGACCGAGGAGACCATCCGGGAGCGCTCGGCCCAGAACCAGGCCGCGCGCAGGGCGTCGGCGTCCTCCTCCAGCATGCGCAGCGCCATCTTGACGAATTTCAGGGCGCGTTCGCGCTCCCCGCAGAGCCGGGCGGCGACGGCGGCCTCGGCGAGCAGGTCGAGGTGGCTCAGCGGGGTGCAGTGGGGTTCGCAGCCGCAGGACGGGTACGCCTCGGCGTAGTCGAGGGGCCGCAGGGTGTGCCGTACCTCGTCGGGGACCTCGTCCCAGAGTTCCATGGCGCGTTCGAGGAGCTGCAGCTGCTCGGCGTACGCGTACCGCTTGCGGGCGTCGACGGAGGCGCGGAGCACCGCGGGCAGCGCCTTCACGGCGTCGTGCGCGTGGTACCAGTACGAGGCGAGCCGGGTGGCCCGCTCGTCGGCGCGGACGAGACCGGGCTCGGCCTCCAGGGCTTCGGCGTAGCGGCGGTTGAGCCGGGAGCGCTCGCCGGGCAGCAGGTCGTCGCTGACGGCCTCGCGGACCAGGGAGTGCCGGAAGCGGTAGCCGTCGCCGTCGGGGGTGGCGAGCAGGATGTTCGCGCCGACGGCCGCCCGCAGCGCCTCGATCAGGTCGTCCTCGGGGAGCCGGGCGACGGCGGCGAGCAGGTCGTACTCGACGGTGGAGCCGCCCTCGGCGACGATCCGGGCGACCCGCTGGGCGGTCTCGGGCAGGGTCTCGACCCGGACGAGGAGGACGTCGCGCAGGGACTCGCTGAGCTCGCAGCCGCAGGAGTGGGAGGTGATCAGCTCCTCGACGAAGAAGGCGTTGCCGTCGGAGCGGGCGTAGACGGCCTCGACGGTGGCCGGTTCGGGTTCCGCCGCGAGGATCCCGGTGAGCTGGCGGTGCACCTCGGCGCGGGTGAACCGGGGCAGCTCGACGCGGCGGACGGTGCGCAGCCGGTCGAGTTCGGCGAGCAGGGGGCGCAGCGGGTGGCGGCGGTGGATGTCGTCGGAGCGGTAGGTGGCGACGACGACGAGACGGCCGCGGCTGAGGGTGCGGAAGAGGTACGAGAGCAGGTGCCGGGTGGAGGCGTCGGCCCAGTGCAGGTCCTCCAGGACGAGGACGACGGTCCGTTCGGCGGCCAGCCGCTCCAGGAGCCGGACGGTCAGCTCGAACAGCCGGGCGGTGCTGTCCTCGTGGGACGGGGCGTGGCCGACGTCGCCGAACTCGGGGAGGAGCCGGGCGAGTTCGGGTTCCTGGCCGGCGGCCGCGGCGGCGAGTTCGCCGGGCAGCGCGCGGCGCAGGGCGCGCAGGGCGGTGGAGAACGGGGCGAAGGGCAGGCCGTCCGCCCCGATCTCGACGCAGCCGCCGACGGCGACGACGGCGTCGGCGGCCCGCGCCGCGTCGAGGAACTCCTCGACGAGGCGGGTCTTTCCGACGCCCGCCTCGCCGCCGACGATCAGGGCCTGGGGCTCGCCGGCCGCGGCGGCGGCGAGCGCCTCGGTGAGCGCGGTGAGTTCGACGGCCCTGCCGACGAACACCGGACTGACTGACCTGGTCTCCACGTCGTCGAGCATCGCACAGCAGCCCGACTCCGCGCTCGTACGGGTGATCACGCGGCCGGTGCGAAGCGATGCCGGTCGGCGCTCACCCGCCCTTCGGGTTCCTGGTCGCCGGTGGAGCGGCGGGCGGCGCGGGCGGCCTCGTGGGCCAGGCGCTGCGCGGCGGCCTCCCGGACGAGGTCGGCGTGCTGGATGCGGTGCAGTTCGTACGCGAACATCGGGTTCTCCCTGGGGTTTCGGCATCGCTCCTTGCGATGCCTCCACCTTCCCGGCCCAGAGGGGCGGGCCACATCGGGAGAGTGCCGGATGTTCCGCGTACGGGGGTCCTTAGGGCGCCGCCCCCCGGGACTTAGGACGCCCTCGCGCCATCCCCCGCGGCGTCAGCCCCGGAACGCGGGCAGGGCCAGGAGGCAGGCGCCGCAGAGGAAGAACGCCCCGACGCCCAGGAAGAACGAGAGGGGCCCCACCTCCTCCCTCACCCACTCCGGGCCCCGGCGGACGACCGCCCGCGCCGGGTCGCGCGGATCGTAGGCGACCTGGATGGAGCGGCCCCCGTTGCTGCCCCGGACGTAGCGGGTCACGCCGTCGGTGGCCACGTAGGCGTTGGTGGTGGTGCCGTGCCGGTAGACGTGCCGCCCGTCCACGGTGACGCCGTGGCGGAACAGGTACCACCGCCGCCACACCATGTGGATGCCCGGGGCGGCGTAGGTCGCGATGGCCACGCCGGGCATGGCGACCAGCAGGGTGGCGATGGCGCGGCTGGGGTCCTCGCCGACGGACCACACGAGCGCGGCGAGGAGCGCGACCAGGGCCGCGGCGGCGTACCCCCCGCGGATATACGCGGCCGGCGTCGCGTCGTCGTCCGGCAGTTCGCTCTCGTCGACGGCGACCCTCAGGCTGCGGGTGACGACGAGCGTGGCGCCGTCGACGGCCTCGTCGCCCGGACCGCGTGCGGGCAGCGCCGCGTTCACCGCGTCCGCGAAGATCACGGCGGCGGCCGCGCTCACGTCCTCGACCCGGTACACGGTCGGCGCGGCCCCGGCCGGCGCGGTCAGCTCGACGGCGAGCTGCCGCCTGTCCGCCCGGACCCGGGCGATCGCCGCGAAGGGGATGCGCAGCTCCTCGTCGGGGCGGCGCAGCGTCAGCACCTCGCCGTCGCCGCGGAGTTCGGTGTCCTGGTCACCGTGGAGCACGGGCAGGGGCGAGGTGATCGACATGCGCGTGATCGTACGGGCCGCCGTCCTGCCCGGTGAAGGGGGTGTGGGGGTTCCTGCAGGGTTTCGTGGTGCCGTACGGTTCGTCCCCATGGTGGTCATCGTCGTGCTCTCACTGTTCGCAATCGCCGGGCCGGTGGCCTGCGTCTTCGGCCTGGTGCTCACCAGGGTGCTGAGCGCGGAGCGGAAGCAGATGCGGGAGCTGGCCGAGTCCGGCGTCGAGACGCAGGCGGAGCTGGTGAGCCTGGTGCCGACGAGCACTCCCGGCTCCGTGAACACCCTCTACGAGTTCAGGACCGCGGACGGCGAGCGCGGCACGCACAGCAGGTACGAGATCGCCGGCCCCGGGTTCGTGGTCGGCGACCCGTACCCCCTGGTCCATCACCCGAGCGACACGAAGATCGTGGTCATGGGGACGATGGCGAACGTCCGCAAGGAGCTGAGGTCCCGCGTCCGCGCCGTGCGCAGGATGCGGATGTTCTCCCTCTGCTCCTTCATGGCGGGCGCGCTGGCGTTCACGGGCATCCAGCTCTTCCCCTGACGCCGCTCCCCGCCGCGTCAGTCGGACTTGCGGGCCGCCCGCCACTCCGGGGCGAGTACCGACCAGACCTCGATGTCGTGGCGCTTGCCGCGGTACGGGTAGCTCTCGCGCAGCACGCCGTCCTTCGTCATGCCGAGGCGCCGGGCGACGCCGACGCTGGCCTCGTTGCCGGCGGCGACGAGCCATTCGACGCGGTGGATGCCGCGCTCCTCGACCGCCCAGTCGATGATCACCCGGGCGGCACGGGTGACCAGGCCCTTGCCGACGGCGGCGGGTTCCAGCCAGCAGCCGGCCTCGGCGGTGCCGAGAGTCACGTCCATGGTGCGGAACAGGACACCGCCGACGAGGGTGCCGTCGGCCCAGATGCCGTAGATCCGGCCGGTGTCGGACGCGGCCTTGTCGGCGTAGGCGCGCAGGAAGGCGCGGGCCGCGTCGAGGTCCTTGTTGGCGTCCGCCAGCGCGATGTACCGGCCGATGAACTCGCGGCCCCGGTCCATGTGGGCGAGGAACTCCTCCGCCCGCCACGGCTCCAGGGGCCGCAGTTCGGCGTCGTCACCCAGTCGTATCGCGAACATCGTCGTGCGTCTCCTCGGTCGCTGCCGTCACGCGCTGCGCGGGTATCCGCGCCGGCGTCTCCGCAGTGATCTTGGCACGACCGTCCGCCGCGGCGCGGCACTCCGGCGGTTCGATGCTGATCCGGGGCATCCGGCGGTCCAGCCAGCGGGGCAGCCACCAGTTCGCGCCGCCGAGCATGTGCATGAGCGCGGGCACGAGCAGGGTGCGCAGCACGAAGGCGTCGAGCGCGACGGCGGCGGCGAGCGCGATGCCGAACATCGCGACGACCCGGTCGCCGGAGAGCACGAAGGCGAGGAAGACGGAGATCATGATGACCGCCGCGGAGTTGATCACGCGGCTGGTCTCGGCGAGGCCGACGCGTACCGCGCGCCGGTTGTCGCCGGTCTCCAGCCACTCCTCGTACATCCGGCTCATCAGGAAGACCTGGTAGTCCATGGAGAGGCCGAACAGCACCGAGACCATGATCACCGGCAGGAAGGGCTCGATCGGCCCCGCGCTGCCGAGGCCGAGCAGCTCGCTGCCCCAGCCCCACTGGAAGACCGCCACGACGACGCCGAACGCGGCGGCGACGGCCATCACGTTCATCAGTGCGGCCTTCAGCGCGATCACGACGGAGCGGAAGGCGAGCAGGAGCAGCAGACAGCCGAGCGCCACGACGACGCCGACGAACAGCGGCAGCTTGCCGACGATGATCTCGGCGAAGTCGTCCATGGAGGCGGTGAAGCCGCCCACGTGGACCTCGAGCGAGGTGCCGGCCACGGTCTCGGGCACGACGTCGCCGCGGAGCCGGTCGACCAGCTCGCTGGTGGCCTCGGACTGCGGGCTCGTCTCCGGTACGACGGTGACCACGGCGGTGTCGCCGGTGCCGTTGTACGTCACCGGGGAGACCGAGGCGACGCCCTTGGTGGCGGCCAGCTTCGCGGGCAGTTCGCCCAGCGCCAGCCGGTCGTCGGCGCCGTCGATGCCGGCGACGAGGGTGAGCGGCCCGTTGACGCCCGGGCCGAAGCCCTCGGCGAGCAGGTCGTACGCCTGCCGGGTGGTGGAGCCGACGGGGTTGTTGCCCTGGTCGGAGCTGCCCAGGTGGAGCGTGAAGGCGGGCAGCGTCAGCACGGCCATCACGACGGCGGCGACCCCGCCCAGCAGCCGGGGGTGTCGCTCGACGAAGGCGGACCAGCGGGCGGCGAAGCCGGTGGGCAGCTCGGGCTCCGGGCCGTGCTCGGCGAGCCGTCGGCGCTCGCGGCGGCTGAGCGCGCGCGGCCCGATGAAGGACAGCAGCGCGGGCAGCAGGGTCACGGACGCGGCGACGGTGAGGACGACGGTCAGCGAGGCGGCGAGGGCGACGCCGTTGAGGAACCCGAGCCGCAGGATGAGCATGCCGAGCAGGGCGATGCAGACGGTCGCGCCGGCGAAGACCACGGCGCGGCCGGTGGTGGCCACGGCGTTCTCGGCGGCCTCCGCCACGCTCAGGCCGCGTTTCAGGCCCCTGCGGTGCCGGGTGACGATGAACAGCGCGTAGTCGATGCCGACGCCGAGACCGATGAGCATGCCGAGCATCGGGGCGAAGTCGGCCACGGTCATCACATGGCCGAGCAGCACGATCCCGCCGTACGCGATGCCGACGCTGACCAGGGCGGTCGCGATGGGCAGGGCGCTGGCGGCGAGCGAGCCGAAGGCGAGGAAGAGGACCACGGCCGCGACGGCGACGCCGACGGCCTCGGCCATGTGGCCGTCCTGCTTCTCGGTCTTCTTCACGGCCTCGCCGCCGAGCTCGACCCGCAGGCCGTCGCCCGCGGCCTCCTTCGCGGTGTCGACGAGCGCCTGCGCCTGGGCCTGGGTGACGTCGCCCGCCGCCTCGCGGAAGGTGACGGTGGCGTACGCCGTACGCCCGTCCTCGCTGATCTGCGCCTGGCCGGCGGGGCCGTCGTACGGGCCGGTGACGGAGGAGACGCCGGGCAGCCCGGCGACCTCGTCGAGCATGGCGGTCACGCGCTGCTCGACCGCCACGGCCCGCACGGAGCCGCGGTCGGTGTGCCAGACGACGGTGTCGCTGTCGCCGCCGGAGCCGGGGAAGCCCCGTTCCAGCAGGGCGGTGGCGCGGCCGGACTCGGTGCCGGGGACCTCGTAGTCGTTCGAGTACGCGCTGCCCGCGACCGCGGCGGCGGTCGTGACGCCGGCGAGGGCGGCGAGCCAGAGCAGGACGGCGAGGAGTCGGTGCTTGATGCACCACCGGGCGATGGCGGCCAAAGGACGTGCTCCCTGGTGGGGGTCTGGGGGAGGCCGAGCGATGGCCTGCCAGGAAACACTGTCGCAGGCAAAGGTGATCCTTTGCCCCTTTCGTGTCGATCCTCACAGGGGTGACCCGACGGGAACTCCCCGCCACCCCCGCCGTCGGGATCCGGTCAGCCCGAGACGCTCGGCCGTCCGTTCTCGATGTGCCCCATCAACCGGCGGCGGAAGCCGTCCGGGGCGGTGACCTCGACGTCGTACCAGCCGTGCGCGTCGGCCGCGGAGTGGACGACCGTGCGCTCCCGGCCGGGCCTGACCGTGATCGTCCGGGTCCAGTCGGCGAGGTCCGCCTCGTCGACGTAGCCGAGCGGGCGCACGGTGTAGGTGAGCGGGGCGCCGGAGGTGTTGCGGAGCGTGAGGTGCAGGTCGCGGTCCTCGTGGTCGATCCGGCTGGTCAGCTCGGCGGGGCTTGCGGCCGGGCCCTCGAACTCGCGGCGGAAGCCGTTCGGGCCGGTGATCGTGAAGCGGTAGCGGGCCCCGGCGAGCGGGACGGTCCACTCGGCGGCGCCGCGGACGTCGGTGTGCTGCGGGACGTCGAACTCGCCCGCGTACGGGTACAGGGCGAGGGGCGCCGCGGCCCGGCCGGTGTTGCGGAGCCGGACGGTCATCGTGACGCCGTCGACCGTGCCGTACGCGTCCGGCTGGTACGGCAGCGGGCGGGCGGGCCGGGTGCCGGGCTCCTGGACGGGCATCCTCTGCACCAGCGGCGGCTGGGGCCGCCAGCGGCCGCTGAACGGCGGGACCGGGCCGGGCTGCTCGACCGGGGGCTGCCGGTGGGAGCGGCGGAAGTCGAAGGCGGAGGTGAGGTCGCCGGTGACGCGGCGGCGCCAGGGGGTGATGTTCGGCTCGCGGACGCCGGTCCAGGTCTCCAGGAACCGGACGACGGAGGTGTGGTCGAACACTTCGGAGCAGACGTAGCCGCCGACCGACCAGGGCGAGATCACCAGAAGCGGCACGCGGATGCCGAGACCGGTGGGCAGCCCCTTGTACCGCTCGTCGGGGTCGGAGACGGGCGGGACGGGCGGCGGGACGTGGTCGAAGAAGCCGTCGTTCTCGTCGTAGTTGATCAGCAGCACGGTGTGCCGCCAGACGTCCGGGTGCGATCCGAGGGCGTCGAGCACCTGGTAGACGAGGGTGGCGGAGGCGATCGGCGAGGAGGAGCCGGGGTGCTCGGAGTCGACCGCGGAGGGCACGAGGTACGAGACCTCGGGCAGCGTGCCGGCGGCGACGTCGGCGCGGAAGGCGTCGGCGAGGGTGCCGGTGGGGACGCGGCGCAGCCCGCGCTCGAACAGCGAGCGCTCGGCGTCGGTCAGCCCGGCGACGCCTCGCTCCAGGGCGTCGAGCAGGCGGTCCCGCTCCGCCGGGTCCTCGGTGTCGCGGACGGCGGCGTAGAAGGACTCCATGTAGGTGTGGCCGCCGGTGTGGGCGAGGGCCTTGCGCGCGAGCTTCTTGAAGGAGGTGAAGAACTCGATGTTGTTGTCGGTGAAGTTCTCCCACTCCGTGTACGTCTTCCAGCTCCGCCCCGCGGCCTCCAGGCGCTCGGCGTAGGTGGGCCAGGCGTACCCGGGGTGGGTGCCCTCGGCGTACGCGGCATTGGTGACGGCGCGGCTGCCGTCGGCCTCGAAGCCGGTCCAGCCGGACCACAGGTGGTTGCGGTTGGGGCTGGTGGAGGTGTGGATGGAGGAGTGGTAGGCGTCGCAGACGGTGAACGTGTCGGCGAGCTCGTAGTGCAGCGGCAGGTCCTGGCGGTCGTAGTACGCCATGGTGGCCGCCGTCTTGGCGGTGACCCAGCCGTCCATCCAGCCGCTCCGCCACGCCTTGGCGCCGCCGCTCCAGGAGTGGTCGAGGTCGCCGATGTACTGCAGGTCCTTCTTCTGCGTCTCGGCGGCGCCGCGGATCGGGAACGGCAGGACGGTGCGGCCCAGGGCGGCGGGCTGCTCGAAGACCGGCCTGCCGGAGGGCAGCTCGACGGCGTTGCGGTCGGAGAAGCCGCGGACGCCGCGCAAGGTGCCGAAGTAGTGGTCGAAGGACCGGTTCTCCTGCATGAGGATCACCACGTGCTTCACGGCGGAGAGCCCGCCGGCCGGCGGCTCGGCCGCCATCGCGGCCTGCAGCGACGGCGGCAGCAGCGACCCCGCCGCGGCGACGCCGAGCGCGCCGCCTCCCCACGCGAACAGCTTCCTGCGCGAAATCTCCGCCGACACGACCGACCTCCACTCGACGACCCGCGGCTCGCCTTCGGACCGCGGGCTGGTACGGCGGGGACGGTAGTGAGACGGGATGACCGCGAGAAGACCCGGCGACGGACTGGTGGTGAACGTCCAAGGGTCCGCGACGGGAGTCCAAGCGGGATCAGGCCGGGCTCGGCTCTGCGGATCAGGCCGGGCTCGGCTCTAGGAGGTCAGCAGTTCGGTGAGGAGGACGACCGCACCCGGTACGGCCTGTCCCAGGGAGCCGCGCCAGAGGTTCGGGTCGGAGACGAAGAGCGTGATGCCGCCCGCGACCATGAAGAAGGAGAGGTAGACGATCAGCGTGCGGCCCTCGGTCACGGCGTCCGCGTGGAGCGCGACGAAGCCGGCGATCATGCCGAGGGCCAGGAAGAGGTTGTAGAACCCGACGTTGAAGCGCCACAGGCGGACCTCGGGTGCGTCCGCCGTGCTGCCGGTGAGGAACTCCCGGACCCAGGGACGCCTGCTGTAGGCGAAGCTCTCCAGCGGCCAGACGAAGATGTGGACCGCGGCGGCGATCAGGGCGAAGACCTGGCTGACGACATGCATGACGGAAGCGTCGCCGCCGGGAGGGTCGGGGGGAAGCCGCGCGCCGCCGCATTCACCCGTCCGCCGCGGCGCCCCGCCCGGGCGCGTGACGCCGGGGCGGCGGGGCGGGGCCGGGCTGCGGGTGGCGGGGCGGCTTCAGCGGCGCGGCGTGCGGAGGTGGATGCGTTCGCCCTGCTTGCCGAAGAGGCTGAGCAGTTCGACGCTGCCGCGCCCGGCGGCGCCGAACCAGTGCGGGATCCGGCAGTCGAACTCGGCCGCCTCCCCAGCGCCCATCACGAAGTCCTGGTCGGCGAGCCGCACCCGGAGCCGCCCGCGGAGCACGTAGAGCCACTCGTGGCCCTCGTGCGTCCGCAGGTGGGGTTCCTCGTCGTGGGCCGGGATGGTCATCTTGTACGCGCGCGGCTCCGCCTGCTGCCGCGACAGCGGGATCAGCACGCGGCCGTCCTTGCGGGTGGGCTCCTGCGGCACGCGCGGGTCGAGGATCCGCGGCGCGGCGACGATCTCGTCGAGGGGCAGGCCCAGCGCCGCGGTGATGGGCAGCAGGAGCTCCAGGCTGGGCTTGCGCTGGGACGACTCCAGCCGGGAGAGGGTGCTGGTCGAGATGCCCGTGGCGCGCGACAGTTCGGCCAGGCTGACGTTCTTCTTCTCGCGGGCGCGGCGCAGCCGGGGAGCGATCTGCTCGATCACGGCGTCGACGCTCGGTTGCCGGTCCATGGGAGCCATGGGGCCAGCCAAGCCCGATGTCCCGGAAACGGCAACGGAGTTCGCCGGAATCGGCCGGTTCTCGCGATCCTCCCGGTGGAGGTGATCCACATGGATCTGATGGACGACCGCACGGCCCCCACCCCGCCGAACGCGCCGACCGCGCCGGGAGGGCGTTCCGGCAGGCTGCCCGCCGGCGTGTACCTGCTCGCCTTCAGCCTGTTCGCGATGGGGACCGCCGAGTTCCTGCTCGCCGGCGTCCTGCCCGCGGTGGCGGACGATCTGGGCGTCTCGCTCTCCTCGGCGGGGTTCCTGATCACCGGATTCGCGCTGGGCGTCGTGGTGGGCGGGCCGCCGTTCGCCGTGCTCAGCCTGCGCTGGCCCCGCCGCACCGCGTTGCTGGCGGCGCAGGGCCTCTTCGCGGCGAGCATCGCCCTGGGGCTGCTGGGCGACTACCGGGTGCTGCTGGTGACGCGGGTGGTCGCGGGGATCGCGTACGCGGGCTTCTTCGCCGTCGCCTCGGTGACCGCGATCGGCCTGGTGACGCCGGACCGGAACGCGCGGGCGTCGGGCGTCGTGGTCAGCGGGCTGAGCGTGGCGATGGTCGCCGGGGGCCCGGCGGGCACGCTGCTCAGCCACTTCACCGAATGGCGCGGCGGCTTCTGGGCCGTGGTGGTCCTCACCCTCGCGGGAACGGCCGGCTGCCTCGTCGGCCTGCCCGCCGACGCGGACACCGGACGGCCGGCCGGCCGGAGCGTCGGGCAGGAGCTCGCGGCGATGCGCAGGCCGAGGCTGTGGGGCGTGTACGCGGTCACGATCCTGACCACGGCCGCGTACATGATCACGTTCAACTACCTGGCGGCGATGCTCGCCGGGATCACCGCTCTCCCGGAGGTCTGGATCCCGGCGGTCCTCGCGCTCTTCGGGGTCGGCGCCTTCGCCGGTCTGTCCCTCGGCGGCCGGATCTCCGACCGGCGGCCGCACCTCGCGCTGCTCGCCGGCGCGACGGGGATCGCCGTCCTGTCGGTGGTCATGGCCGGCGCGGTCCGCCAGGCATGGACGGCAGTGCCCACGGTGTTCCTCCTGGGCGTCGCCGCGTTCCTCCTGAACCCGGCCCTCTACGGGCGCGTCTTCGCCCTCGCCGCCGACGCGCCGACCCTCGCGGGCGCGACGACCGTCTCCGCGTTCCAGCTCGGCATCAGCCTCACCCCGGTCCTGGCGGCGGCCGCCCTCGCGGGCGGCGCGTCGCTCCCCCGGCTCTCCCTGATCGGCGCCGCCCTCGCGGCAGCCGCCGTCCCCCTCATCCTCCTCGACCGGCCGCGCACGTCCGCGTCACGCTGACGGGAGCGGGGGCGAACTCGCACCGGACGATCTTGCGGGGTTGCGCAGGCCGACGCCCCAGCGGTCGGCGAGCGCCGAGACGAGGAGGAGGCCGCGGCCGGACTCGTCGGCGGGGGTACGGACGGGGGGACGGAGAAACGGGGTGCCGTCGCCGCTGTCGTGCACCTCGACGCGGAGGGGCCCGGGGCGCTCCAGATAGAGGTGGAGACGGTAACCCCGGCCCGGCGGGACACCGTGGAGGAGCGCGTAGGTGGCGAGCTCGCTGACGCACAGGAGACCGGCAGCGAGGGTGGCGACTGCGTCGAGGTGGCCGCCCACCCCGCCGCCGTGCACGTCCGTGACTCCAAGCTCGGCGACGGCAGCCCCGTCTTCACCGTCTCCCCCAGCGCCTGGTCCGCTTTCCTCGCAACGACGAGCTGAGGTCCCGCGCTGAGGCCCTCGGGGTCGGCCGGAATCGCAGGCTTCTGGTGCGGCCGCCCTCTTTCCGAGAGTCGCGCCTTCCGGCGGTGCGTCAAGGGCGCTCCTCCGTCGCGTCGCTTCGCGATTCCGCTGTCGCTCCACCCTTGACCCACCGCCGGAAGGCGCAAGAGCACTCTCGGAGGGCGGCCGGGGGCAGAGGTCCGCGCAGGGGGTTGGTGACGTGGCGGGGCCGCGCGGGCGGCTGCGGCATTGACTGTGGGGGCGCGGCAGTGGAGTGGGGCGCCCATTGCCGTCTTCGGCGGCTCAACGGCCGTCGTGACGCCGGGGCGCATGCCCCGCTGGTCATTGTCCGTGGAGGAGATTCCGGTCGGGAAGAACCGAACAGGTCGGTGAAGCCGCCCACTTCCCCTGGACGGGGCCGCGGGGACTTCACGCGTGCGTTTCCGTGCACCAGCGAAGCAGGGTGGGGCAGGCGTGGGGCGGGTGTTGTCTCGTGTGACTCCCGAGACGACGGCTGGGCGTTCGCAGCACCGAAACGACGCACTCCGCTTGCCCCGCCCACGTCCCGCCCGCCCGCCCGAACACACTGGGCCCCCACCGGCAATGACCAGCGGGGCATGGACCGCGCCCCGGGGCGGCCCCGGAACGCCGAGACGGCAATGGGCACCCCACTCCACTGCCGCGCAATCCCGCCCACCGGCCCGGCGGCCGCCTACGGCGTGCGCCACGGCCGGCCTGCCCGCGCGGGCTCGGCCCCCGGGCCGCCCTCCGAGTGTGAAACAGCGGCCGGAAGGGGCGGGTCAAGGGTGGAGCGACAGCGGAATCGCGAAGCGACGCGACGAAGGAGCGCCCTTGGCGCGCCCCTGGAGGCCGCCACACTCGATCAGAGGGCGGCCCCACCAGAAGCCCGCGAGCGACGCCCACCCCCCGAGAGCCTCCGGACTCGGAACCTCAGGCCTTCCTGATCCATGCCTGGTGGCGCGCCTGCGCCAGCAGGCGGAGGCGCTTGCGCAGTTCCTCCCTCGTGCTGCCACGCGTCTTGACCGCATGGCAGTCCGGGCACGCCACCGGACCCCAGTCGAAAGCCCGAGGGGCGGTACGGCTGCGGGGTGCAGCCGTACCGCCCCTCGGTGCGGGAGCCCCGGGCGTCAGCCCTCGCTCACGCCCAGCTTCTCCAGGATCAGTTCCTTGACGCGGGCCGCATCCGCCTGGCCTCGGGTGGCCTTCATGACGGCGCCGACCAGGGCGCCCGCGGCGGCGACCTTGCCGCCGCGGATCTTGTCGGCGATCGCGGCGTTGGCCGCGATGGCCTCCTCGACCGCGGTGGTCAGCGCGCCCTCGTCCGAGACGACCTTCAGGCCGCGCTTCTCGACGACCTCGTCCGGCGTGCCCTCGCCCGCGAGGACGCCCTCGATGACCTGGCGGGCCAGCTTGTCGTTCAGCGAGCCCTCGGCGACCAGCGCCGAGACCCGGGCGACATCCGCCGGGGTGATGGCCAGCTCGTCGAGCGCGACGCCCGACTCGTTGGCGTTGCGGGACAGCTCGCCCATCCACCACTTGCGGGCGGAGGCGGAGTCGGCGCCCGCCTCGGTCGTGGCGACGATGAGGTCGACCGCGCCGGCGTTCAGGATCGCCTGCATGTCGAGGGCGGTGATGCCCCACTCCTCCTGCAGCCGGTTGCGGCGGACCCGCGGGAGCTCCGGCAGGCCGGCGCGCAGTTCCTCGACCCACTCGCGCGGCGGGGCGACCGGCACCAGGTCGGGCTCGGGGAAGTAGCGGTAGTCCTCCGCCTCCTCCTTGACCCGGCCGGAGGTCGTGGAGCCGTCGTCCTCGTGGAAGTGACGGGTCTCCTGGACGATCGAGCCGCCCGACTGGAGCACGGCCGCGTGGCGCATGACCTCGTACCGCACCGCCCGCTCGACCGAGCGCAGCGAGTTGACGTTCTTGGTCTCCGAGCGGGTGCCGAACTTCTCCGCGCCCTTCGGCATCAGGGAGAGGTTCACGTCGCAGCGCATCTGGCCCATCTCCATGCGGGCCTCGGACACGCCGAGGGCCCGGATGAGCTCGCGCAACTCGGCGACGTACGCCTTGGCGACCTCGGGGGCGCGCTCGCCGGCGCCGACGATCGGCTTGGTGACGATCTCGATCAGCGGGATGCCGGCCCGGTTGTAGTCGAGCAGGGAGTGGGACGCGCCGTGGATGCGGCCCGTCGCACCGCCGACGTGCGTCGACTTGCCGGTGTCCTCCTCCATGTGGGCGCGCTCGATCTCCACGCGGAAGACCTCGCCGTCCTCCAGCTGGACGTCGAGGTAGCCGTTGAAGGCGATCGGCTCGTCGTACTGGGAGGTCTGGAAGTTCTTCGGCATGTCCGGATAGAAGTAGTTCTTCCGGGCGAAGCGGCACCACTCGGCGATCTCGCAGTTCAGCGCGAGGCCGATCTTGACGGCGGACTCGACGCCGATGGCGTTGACGACCGGGAGCGCGCCGGGCAGACCCAGACAGGTCGGGCAGGTCTGGGAGTTGGGCTCGGCACCCAGCTCGGTCGAGCAGCCGCAGAACATCTTGGTCCTGGTGCCGAGTTCGACATGGACCTCCAGGCCCATGACGGGGTCGTACGTGGCGAGGGCCGCCTCGTACGACAGCAGTTCAGTGACGGTCACGGTGAGACTTTCCCTCTCAGCCCAGCAGGACGTCGTCGTCGCCCAGGCGCCTCAACTCGCGGTAGAGGATCGCGAGGCCGGTGACGATGGCGGCGGCGGACACGGCCGCGTCGATGAGTCGCAGGACGTCGCCGTCCTCGCGGGCCAGCTTGGCCTGCTTGGCGACGCTGACCGCGCCGAAGGCGGTGGTGCCGAGCGACACGTACAGGCCGGTCCTGGACTTCTTGAAGTTCTTGGCCTTCTTTGCCATGGCGTTCACAGCGACGGAGCCTCCTCAAGCAGCGGGTGACCCCAGCGCTCGACGAAGGCGGCCTCGACTGCGGCACCCACCTTGTACAGGCGGTCGTCCTTCATCGCCGGGGCGATGATCTGCAGACCGACCGGGAGCCCGTCCTCCGGCGCGAGGCCGCAGGGCAGGGACATGGCCGCGTTGCCGGCCAGGTTGGTCGGGATGGTGCACAGGTCCGCGAGGTACATGGCCATCGGGTCGTCGGCGCGCTCGCCGATCGGGAACGCGGTGGTCGGCGTCGTCGGGGAGACGATGACGTCCACCTGCTCGAAGGCCTTCTCGAAGTCCCGCGTGATGAGCGTGCGGACCTTCTGCGCGGAGCCGTAGTACGCGTCGTAGTAGCCGGAGCTGAGCGCGTACGTGCCGAGCATGATGCGGCGCTTCACCTCGGGGCCGAAACCGGCCTCGCGGGTCAGGGCCGTGACGTCCTCGGCGGACTTGGTGCCGTCGTCGCCGACGCGCAGGCCGTAGCGCATGGCGTCGAAGCGGGCCAGGTTGCTGGAGCACTCCGACGGCGCGATCAGGTAGTACGCGGCCAGCGCCAGGTCGAAGGACGGGCAGTCCAGCTCGACGATCTCGGCGCCCAGCTCCTTGAGCAGCTCGACGGACTCGTCGAAGCGCTGCATGACGCCGGCCTGGTAGCCCTCGCCGCGGAACTGCTTGACGATGCCGACGCGCATCCCGGCCACCGAGCCGTTGCGGGCGGCCTCGACGACCGGCGGGACCGGGGCGTCGATGGAGGTCGAGTCGAGCGGGTCGTGGCCGGCGATGACCTCGTGCAGCAGGGCCGCGTCCAGGACCGTACGGGCGCAGGGGCCGCCCTGGTCCAGGGAGGACGAGAAGGCCACCATGCCGTAGCGGGAGACGCCGCCGTACGTCGGCTTGACGCCGACCGTGCCGGTGACGGCCGCGGGCTGGCGGATGGAGCCGCCGGTGTCCGTGCCGATGGCGAGCGGGGCCTCGTACGCGGCGAGGGCCGCGGAGGAGCCGCCGCCGGAGCCGCCGGGGATCCGGGTGAGGTCCCAGGGGTTGCCGGTCGGGCCGTACGCGCTGTTCTCGGTGGAGGACCCCATGGCGAACTCGTCCATGTTGGTCTTGCCGAGGATGACGACGTCGGCCTCCTTCAGCCGGCGCGTCAGGGTGGCGTCGTACGGCGGGATCCAGCCCTCGAGGATCTTCGAGCCGACGGTCGTGGGCACGCCCTCGGTGGTGAAGATGTCCTTCAGGGCGAGCGGGACGCCGGCCAGCGGGCCGAGCTTCTCGCCGGCCTCGCGCTTGGCGTCGACGGCGCGGGCCTGCGCGAGCGCGCCCTCGCGGTCGACGTGCAGGAAGGCGTGCACCTTCTCGTCGACGGCCTCGATCCGGGCCAGGTGGGCCTCGGTGACCTCGACGGCCGTGAGCTCGCCGGCGGCGATCTTCGCGGCGAGCTCCGCGGCGGTGAGCTTGATGATGTGGTCCGTCATGGTCTTAGTCCTCCCCCAGGATCTGCGGCACCTTGAAACGCTGCTGCTCCTGGGCCGGGGCGCCGGAGAGCGCCTGCGCGGGGGTGAGCGACGGACGGACCTCGTCCGCGCGCATGACGTTGGTCAGCGGCAGCGGGTGGGAGGTCGGCGGAACGTCTTGGTCGGCGACCTCGGAGACGCGGGCGACCGCGCCGATGATGTCGTCGAGCTGACCGGCGAAGTGATCGAGCTCTTCGCTTCGCAGCTCCAGACGCGCCAGCCGGGCGAGGTGGGCGACCTCCTCGCGCGTGATGCCAGGCATGCAGCGATCCTCAGGGGTGAGTGTGTGTCGTTTGGAGCCAATCCTAGGGGGCGGAGCCTTCGGGGCACGAAACCGTTCCGCCGCCGTCCCTTCGGGGGGCGGCGGCGGACGGCGGACGGGGCCCCCGGGAGGACCGCGGCGAAGGGCGGACGGACGGCCGCGGAGGACGCCGGGCGGGACGTTACTTCACGGCCTGGCCCGAGGGCTGGTCCGCCGTGGCCGGGGGCGCGGCGGGGCGGCGCCAGCCGTGCTCGCCGCGGGCGCGGAGCCAGGCGGTGGTCTCGCCGGGGGGCATGGCGGCGGCGACCAGCCAGCCCTGGACGGCGTCGCAGCCGAGGTCCCGCAGCCGCTCCCAGGTCTCGTCGTCCTCGACGCCCTCGGCGACGACGAGCAGGCCGAGGGAGTGGGCGAGGTCGACGGTGCAGCGGACGATCTCGGCGTCCTCGGTGTCCACCGCGAGCCGGGCGACGAAGGAGCGGTCGATCTTCAGTTCGCTGACCGGCAGGCGGCGCAGATGGACCAGCGAGGAGTAGCCGGTGCCGAAGTCGTCGAGCGACATCTTCACGCCGTGGCCGGTGAGGCCGGCCAGGGTGTCGGCGGCCCGCTGCGGGTCCTCCAGGAGCACGTGTTCCGTTATCTCCAGCTGCAGCGCGCCGGCCGGGACGCCGTGCCGGGCGAGCCGGGCGGCGACGGCGCCGGCGAAGCCGGGGGTGTGCACGTCGCGCGGGGAGACGTTGACGGCGACGGGGACGTTCAGCCCCTGGCCGCGCCATCGGGCGACCTGGGCGAGGGCGGTCTCCAGGACGTACTCGGTGAGGTGCGGCATCAGGCCGGAGGACTCGGCGATGGCGATGAACTCGTCCGGCGGGACCTTGCCGCGCTCCGGGTGCACCCAGCGGACCAGGGCCTCCAGGCCGGCGACCTGCCCGTCGAAGCGGACCTTGGGCTGGTAGTGCAGCTCGACCTCGCCGGCGTCCAGGGCGCGGCGCAGGTCGCCGAGCAGGCCGAGCCGGTCGGGCGTGTTGGAGTCGCGCTTGGACTCGTACACCTCGACGCCGGTGCGGTCGCGCTTGGCCTGGTACATGGCGACGTCGGCGCGGCGCAGCAGGCCCTCCGCGTCGAGCGCGTGGTCGGGGAAGACGGCGACGCCGGCGCTGGCCTCCAGGACGAGGGTGAGCCCGTCCAGGTCGAGCGGCGAGGAGAGCTCGGCGACGAGGTGCCGGGCGACCCGCTGGGCGCTGGTGGTGGAGTCGGCGACGGGCAGCAGGACGGCGAACTCGTCGCCGCCGAGCCGGGCGGCCTCCGCGCCGCGGGGCAGCGCCAGCTTGAGCCGGTCCGCTATCTGCAGCAGCAGCCGGTCGCCGGCGAGGTGGCCGAGCGTGTCGTTGACCGAGCGGAAGCGGTCGAGGTCGATCAGGACGAGGGCGGAGCGGGCGCCCTCGCCCTCGGCGGCCTCCAGCGCCGTCCAGGTGCGCTCCAGGAGCCACTGGCGGTTGGGCAGCCCGGTGAGCGGGTCCTTGAGCTGCTCCTCGGCGCGGGCGCGGGCGATCCACAGGGTGGAGTCGAGGGCGATCAGGGGGACGGCGAACAGCGGCAGCAGGATCGGCAGGGAGGCGGCGACCACGCAGATCAGCGGGGCGATGCCGAGCAGGGCGACGGCGACCAGGCCCTGCCGGACCAGGGCGGTGCGGGCGATGGTGGGCAGTCCGCCGCCCTGGGGGGCGAGCGTGTACCACAGGAGCAACCGGGTCACCACGAGGTACGCGCCGGCGGCGAGGGCCACCTCCGGGATGGCCCCGATCCCCCAGTCGAGGGGCTGCCAGGGGTGGTGGACGGTCGGTACGTCGCCGAAGGCGGCGAGGACGAGGGCGGCGGTGCCGATGCCGACGACGTCGGCGGCGCCGTGCAGCAGGCCCTGGCGCCAGCGGTGCCGGCGGGCCGCGCCGACGAGGAGGACGACGGCGAGGGAGATCAGCCCGGCGGGCACCCATCCGTACAGCAGCAGGACGGCGAGGGTGAGGGCGGCGCCGGAGCCGGTGCCGCCCCACCAGCGGTCCCGGCCGAGGGCGACCAGATGGCCGACGACCAGTCCGGTGAGCACGGCGAAGGACCAGCCGGCGACGCCGCCGGGGAAGAGTCCGTGTCCGGTGGTGAGGGCGCGGTAGATCCCAACGGCGAGCACGACGGCCGCGACGCCCACCAGTGCGGCGGCCGTCGCGGAGCCGAAGCCCGCGTATCCCGCGTGCGCCTGCGGCCGCGGGACCGGGGCGGCACTCTCGGTCGGTTTCATTCCCGTCCCTCTCACAGCCGGCGGTGCCGATGCATCGCGTGGGCCCGTCGGTCGTCCCTCACGGCTGACATCCCACCACGCAGCCGTGCGCGACCACGCGCACGTCTCAACAGTAGGACGCGGAGGGGTCCCGCGGGCAGCGCTCTACAGGTCTTGCCCGAATGCGACCCGGCCACCCGTAACGATCTGGTATGCGCTGAACGGGTGAACCGGGCGGCCGTTCGGAGGACCCGGGTCAGCCGGCCTCGGGGGTGGGGACGGCGGCCTCGCGAGCGGCCTCCGGGCCCTGTTCCAGCAGGACCGCGAAGCCCGCGTCGTCCAGAACCGGAACCTTCAGCTGGATCGCCTTGTCGTACTTGGAGCCCGGGTTGTCACCGACGACGACGAAGTCCGTCTTCTTCGAAACGGAACCGGTCACCTTCGCACCTCGGCTTTGCAGCGCCTCTTTTGCGCCATCCCTGGTGTGGTTCTCCAGGGTGCCGGTCACCACGACGGTCAGTCCTTCCAGCGGCCGCGGGCCCTCGTCCTCGCCGGCGCCCGCGTCCTCGAAGCTCACCCCGGCGGCCCGCCACTTGCGCACGATCTCGCGGTGCCAGTCCTCCTCGAACCACTGCTTGACCGCCGCGGCGATGATCCCGCCGACGCCGTCGACGGCCGCCAGCTCCGCCTCGGTGGCCTGCTCGATGCGCTCCAGGGAGCGGAACTCGCGGGCCAGCGCCTCGGCCGCGACCGGGCCGACGTGCCGGATCGAGAGCCCGTTGATGAACCGGGCCAGCGGGCGCTGCTTGGCGGCCTCGATGTTCGCCAGCATCGCCAGCGCGTTCTTCTTCGGCTCGCCCTTCTGGTTGGCGAAGACGGAGACGACTTTCTCCTCGCCCGTCTTGGGGTCCCGCTTGGGCAGTCCGCTGTCCGGGTCGCGGACGTACGCCCTGATGGGCAGGAGCCGGTCGATCGTCAGGTCGAAGAGATCGCCCTCGTCGACCAGCGGCGGATCGGAGGGTTCCAGGGGGCGGGTGAGCGCCGCCGCCGCGACCATGCCGAAGTTCTCGATGTCCAGGCACTGGCGGCCGGCCAGGAAGAACAGCCGCTCCCGCAGCTGCGCCGGGCACGTCCGCGCGTTCGGGCAGCGCAGATCGATGTCGCCCTCCTTCATGGCCCGCAGCGGCGTGCCGCACTCGGGGCACTCGGCCGGCATCACGAACTCGCGCTCGGTGCCGTCCCGCAGGTCCACGACCGGGCCGAGGATCTCCGGGATCACGTCGCCCGCCTTGCGCAGCACGACCGTGTCGCCGATGAGCACGCCCTTGGCCTTCACCACCTCCTGGTTGTGCAGGGTGGCGAACTCGACCTCGGAGCCGGCCACGGTCACCGGCTCGACCTGCGCGTACGGCGTGACGCGGCCGGTGCGGCCGACGCCGACCTTGATGTCGACGAGCTTGGTGTTGACCTCCTCGGGCGGGTACTTCCAGGCGATCGCCCAGCGCGGGGCGCGCGCCGTGGAGCCCAGCCGGCCCTGGAGCGGGATCTCGTCCAGCTTGACGACCACGCCGTCGATCTCGTGCTCCACGGAGTGCCGGTGCTCGCCGAAGTGCGCGATGAACTCCCGCACGCCCTCCAGGGAGTCGACGACCTTGTTGTGCCGCGCGGTCGGCAGGCCCCACTCGCGCAGGAGCTCGTACGCCTCGGAGAGCCGGGAGATGTCCAGACCCTCGCGGGCGCCGAGGCCGTGCACGACCATGCGCAGCGGGAGGGTGGCGGTGACCCGGGGGTCCTTCTGGCGCAGCGAACCCGAGGCGGAGTTGCGGGGGTTGGCGTACGGCTGCTCGCCGGCGGCGATCCGGCGGGCGTTGAGCTCCTCGAACTTCTCCATCGGGAAGTAGACCTCGCCGCGGATCTCCACGAGGTCCGGGATCCGGTCGCCCTTCAGGCGGTCCGGAATGCCCTGGATCGTCCGGGCGTTGGGGGTGATGTCCTCGCCCGTGGTGCCGTTGCCCCGGGTGGCGGCGCGGGTCAGCCGGCCCTTCTCGTACGTGAGGTTGACCGCGAGTCCGTCGACCTTCAGCTCGCACAGGAAGTGGTACGCGGAGGCGCCGACGTCGCGCGCGACGCGCTCGGCCCAGGCGGCGAGCTCCGCGTCGTCGAAGGCGTTGTCCAGCGAGAGCATCCGCTCGCGGTGGTCGACCTTCGTCAGGCCCGTCTCGTAGTCCCCCGCCACCTTCTGCGTCGGGGAGTCCGGCGTGCGCAGCGCCGGATACTCCTCCTCCAGGGCCTCCAGCGCGCGCAGGAGCTTGTCGAACTCCGCGTCGCTGATGACCGGCTGGTCCTTCACGTAGTACCGGAAGCGGTGCTCCTCGACCTGCTCGGCCAGCTGTGCGTGCTGCTCCCGTGCCTCGGCGGGCAGGGCCCCCTGTTCGACAGCCACCGTTTCGTCCTCCCGTTACTCAGGGTTGTCCGCGAGCGATCTCGCCGCCCGGACGCAGTGGGCGAGCGCCGCCCGGGCATAGGCGGGCGAAGCACCCGCGAGCCCGCACGAGGGGGTGATCACGACGGACTCCGCCAGAGTCCCCGGATTCAGCCCCAGCCTGCGCCACAGCGTCCTGACACCCATGACGCTACCGCCCGGGTCTGACAATGCGGCGTCGGTGGACGGCACCACGCCCGCGAACAGCTTCGTCCCGGCCTCCACGGCCTCGCCGACCGGCTCCTCGTCACGTTCGGTGAGGAGTCCGAAATCGAACGAGACGCCCGCCGCGCCGGCCCGCCGCAGCAGCGCGAACGGCACGTCCGGGGCGCAGGAGTGGACCACGACCGGGCCGTCGTGCACGCCGATCACTTCGCGCAGCGTGCTCTCCACGATCTGGCGGTCCACGGCCCGGTAGGTGCGGTAGCCGCTGGCGGTGCGGACCTGTCCGCGCAGGACGGCGGTGAGGGAGGGCTCGTCGAGCTGGAGCACGGGCGCCGCTCCGGGGATGCGCCGGCGCAGTTCGGCGAGGTGGCCGCGCAGGCCCTCGGCGAGGGAGGCCGCCAGGTCGCGGCAGGCGCCGGCGTCGCCGAGCGCGGCCTCGCCGCCGCGCAGTTCCAGGGCGGCGGCGAGCGTCCACGGCCCCATGGCCTGGACCTTGAGCGGGCCCTCGTAGCCCTGGGTGAACTCCTCGAGGGCGTCGAGGTCCTCGCCGAGCCAGGAGTGGGCGCGGCGGGTGTCGCGGCCGGGCCGGTCGCTGATGCGCCAGCCGCTCGGCTCGACGTGGGCGTACATCTCGACGAGCAGGCCGATCGTGCGGCCGGTCATGTCGGCGCCGGGTCCGCGGGCCGGCAGCTCGGCGAGGTACGGGAAGTCCTCGAAGGTCCCGGTGACGGTCTTGGCGGCCTCGCGCGCGTCGCCGCCGGGCATGGACCCGACGCCGGTCGCGGGCCCCCAGGTGAAGTCGCTCTTCTCGCTCACCCGGGAAGCCTACGCGGACCCGTGGGTGCGATCAGCGACCCGGTCGGACCGTCAGGTCGTTGATCTCGGCGTCCCGCGGCAGGTCGATCGCGGTGACGATGGTGGTGGCCACCGACTCGGGGTCGATCCAGCGGGAGGCGTCGTACTCCTTGCCCTCCTGCCGGTGCACCTTGGCCTGCATGGGGCTGGCGGTGCGGCCGGGGTAGACGGAGGTGACGCGGACGCCGTTGGCGTGCTCCTCCTGGCGCAGAGCGTCGGCGAGCGCCTTCAGGCCGTGCTTGGAGGCGGCGTACGCGCTCCACTGGGCGTGCGCGGTGAGCCCGGCGCCGGAGTTGACGAAGACGACGTGGCCCTGGGAGACGCGCAGCTGCGGCAGGAAGTGCCGGGTGAGCTCGGCGGGGGCGACGAGGTTGACGTTCAGCTGGTGGTGCCAGGTCTTCGGGGTCAGCTCGCCGACCTCGCCGAGTTCGACGACGCCCGCGATGTGCAGGAGCGTGTCGATCCGGTCGGGCAGGGTCTGGTGCGAGAACGCCCAGGAGAGCCGGTCCGGGTCGGCGAGGTCCCCGACGAGGGTGCGGGAGCCCGGGTACGCGGCCGCCAGCTCCTTGGCGCGGGCCGCGTCGCGGGCGTGCAGCACCAACTCGTCGCCGCGCGCGTGCAGACGGCGGGCGACCGCCGCGCCGATGCCGGAGCCGGCTCCGGTGATCACATGAGTAGCCATGGGCGCCATGCTCGCACGGGCCCGCCCGGCGACCGGCGACGGAGGGCCCCGGGTGCCGGACGCGGCCGTTCCTCAGCGGACGCCGAGGCTCTCCTCCAGGTACGCGAGGGCCGAGACGCCGTCCTCGGCGAAGAAGACCAGGTCGGTCAGCGGCAGCGGCAGGAAGCCCTCCTCGTCCATCCGCCGGAACTGCTCCTTCAGCCCGTCGTAGAACCCGGCGGTGTTGAGCACGACCACCGGCTTGGTGTGCTTGCCGTGCTTCTTCAGCTCCAGCACGTCGGTGGCCTCGTCGAGCGTGCCGGTGCCGCCGACCATGACCACGATCGCGTCCGACTTCTCCAGGAGCAGGGCCTTGCGCTCGGCGAGGTCCCTGGCGGTGATCATCTCGTCCGCCCGCGCGCGGGCCTTGTGGGCCAGGAAGTCCACGGAGATGCCCAGGAGACGGCCGCCGTGCTCCTCGACGCCGTCCGCGACGAGCTTCATCAGGCCGACGTCCGAGCCGCCCCAGACGAGGGTGTGACCGCCCTTGCCGATGAGCGCGGCGAACTCGCGGGCCGGGCCGGTGTAGCGCTCGTCGAGGTCGGCGGCGGAGAGAAAGACGCAGATCTTCATGAGCCCACCGTAGGGCCTGCCGCCGACAGGCCGGCCCGGAGTTCACGCCCCGGACCTCGGCGTTCCCGGGATTCCCCGGAAATTCCGCCGGACACCGATGAGTTCCGGAGGCGGCCGCGGTCTCCCCTGGCATGGACGAGGTGAACTCCACGCTGAGCAGGTCCCGGGGGCGGGTCAGGGCCGCGGACGGCACACGGATCGCGTACGAGCGGTACGGGGACGGGCCGCCGCTGGTGCTGCTGGGCAGGGCGCCGGGCACGGCGGAGGCGGAGCGGCCGCTGGCCGGTCTGCTGGCGGCGCGGCACTCGGTGGTCGTGTACGACAGGCGCGGCCCCGGCGACGGCCCGGCGGACGGCCTGCGGCGGGAGGTGGAGGACCTGGCCGCCCTGCTGGACGCGCTGGGCGGGAGCGCGGCGGTGCACGGCGCCTCGTCGGGCGGCGGGCTCGCCCTGGCGGCCGCGGCCGAGGGGCTGTCGGTCCCCCGCCTGTCGGTGTACGAGCCGCACACGCCGGCGCCCGACGGACCGGCGCTGCTGGCGCGGGTGCGCCAGCGGGTCCTGGTGGTGGACGGCGGGGCGAGCCCGCGGCCGGTGCGCGAGGCGGCCCTCGCGGTGGCCGCCGCACTGCCCCGCGGCCGGCACCGCACGCTCACCGGCCAGACGCACGTGGCCGCCCCGCACGTCCTCGCCCCGGTCCTCGCGGACTGGTTCGCGCAGGAGTGAGGCCGCCGCGGCGCGCGGGCCCGCGTTACGCGGGCGTGGGCGCCGCGCGGCGGACGGTGGTCGCGATGGTGGCGGAGCCGACGACGCGGGTGCCGTCGTACAGGACGATGGCCTGGCCGGGGGCGACGCCGCGGACCGGCTCGCCGAAGGCGACCCTCAGCTCGCCGTCGACCAGCTCGGCGGTCACCTCGGTCTCGCCGCCGTGCGCGCGCAGCTGCGCGGTGTACGTGCCGGGGCCCTCGGGGGCGGAGCCGCACCAGCGGGGCTTGATGGCGGTCAGGGCGGTGACGTCGAGGGCCTCGGCGGGGCCGACGGTGACGGTGTTGTTCACCGGGGAGATGTCGAGCACGTAGCGCGGCTTGCCGTCCGGGGCCGGGTGGCCGATCCGCAGGCCCTTGCGCTGGCCGATGGTGAAGCCGTACGCGCCCTCGTGGGTGCCGACCTTGGTGCCGGTCTCGTCGACGATGTCGCCCTCCGCCTTGCCGAGGCGGGCGGCGAGGAAGCCCTGGGTGTCGCCGTCGGCGATGAAGCAGATGTCGTGGCTGTCGGGCTTCTTGGCGACGGCCAGGCCCCGGCGCTCGGCCTCCGCGCGGATCTCGTCCTTGGTGGTGAGGGTGTCCCCGAGCGGGAACATGGCGTGGGCGAGCTGCTTCTCGTCCAGGACGCCGAGCACGTACGACTGGTCCTTGGCCATGTCGCTAGCGCGGTGCAGCTCGCGGGAGCCGTCCTCGTTGACCACGACGGTGGCGTAGTGGCCGGTGCAGACGGCGTCGAAGCCGAGCGCGAGGGCCTTGTCGAGCAGCGCCGCGAACTTGATCTTCTCGTTGCAGCGCAGGCAGGGGTTGGGGGTGCGGCCGGCCTCGTACTCGGCGACGAAGTCGTCGACGACGTCCTCGCGGAAGCGCTCGGCGAGGTCCCACACGTAGAACGGGATGCCGATGACGTCGGCGGCGCGGCGGGCGTCGCGGGAGTCCTCGATGGTGCAGCAGCCGCGGGCCCCGGTGCGGAAGGACTGCGGATTCGCCGACAGCGCCAGGTGCACGCCGGTGACGTCGTGCCCGGCTTCGGCGGCGCGGGCGGCGGCGACGGCGGAGTCCACGCCGCCGGACATGGCGGCGAGGACGCGAAGGGGGCGCTGGGGGGTCGTCTGGCGAGTCTCAGTCATAGCTCTCCCAGGGTACGGGTCCGCGGGAACCACGGGCGCGGCGGTGAACGTTCTGGGTCACATGGGGAGTGAGAAGCGGGGCGGGATCGGCCGGCGGGCGGTGCTGCTCGGCGGCGGTGCGGCGCTGCTGGGCACGGCGGCGCTGGCGCAGGACGAGCTGCGACGGGCCTGGTGGCGGCTGCCGGGCACGGAGAAGGAGCGGGTGGAGGGCGCGCTCGACCACAAGGGCGCGGTGTGGACGGCGGCCTCCGGGGCGAACTGGCGGCGGGCGGACCGGCCGGCCGACTTCGTGATCGACCGGGTGGTGATCCATGTGGTGCAGGGCAGCTACGCCACGGCGCTGAAGGTGTTCCGGGACCCGGGGCACGGGGCGGCGACGCATTACGTGGTGGGCAGGGACGGGCGGGTCGCGCAGCTGATCCGGGAGCTCGACGTGGCGTTCCACGCGGGCAGCCGGGACATGAACGAGCGGAGCGTGGGCATCGAGCACGAGGGCTTCGTGGACCGGCCGGAGGGCTTCACCCCGGCCATGTACGCGGCGTCGGCGGCGCTGACGGCCGGGATCTGCGCCCGGTACGGCATACCGGTGGACCGGAAGCACATCATCGGCCACGTGGAGGTCGAGGGCACGGACCACACGGACCCGGGCCCGCACTGGGACTGGGACCGCTACATACCGCTGGTGCGGGCGGCGCGGGCGAAGCTGGGCGGGGCGGCCCCGGGCGTCAGCTGAGGCCGGCCGTACGGGCGCGCTCCACGGCCGGACCGATGGCCTCGGCCACCGCCGCCACGTCCTGTTCGGTGGAGGTGTGGCCGAGGGTGAACCGCAGGGTGCCGCGGGCCAGTTCGGGGTCGACGCCGGCGGCGAGCAGGACGTGGCTGGGCTGGGCGACGCCGGCGGTGCAGGCGGAGCCGGTGGAGCATTCGATGCCGGCCGCGTCCAGGAGCAGCAGCAGCGAGTCGCCCTCGCAGCCGGGGAAGGTGAAGTGGGCGTTGGCGGGCAGCCGGTCGACGGGGTCGCCGCCGAGGATCGCGTCCGGGACGGCGGCGCGGACCGCGGCGACCAGTTCGTCGCGCAGGGCGCCGATCTCGCGGGCGTACCGCTCGCGGCCCTCGGCGGCGAGCCGGCCGGCGACGGCGAAGGCGGCCACGGCGGGGACGTCGAGGGTGCCGGAGCGGACGTGCCGTTCCTGGCCGCCGCCGTGCAGCACGGGCACGGGGCTGTACTCGCGGCCCAGGAGCAGGGCGCCGATGCCGTACGGCCCGCCGATCTTGTGGCCGGAGACGGTGAGCGCGGCGAGTCCGGAGGCGGCGAAGTCGACCGGGACCTGGCCGAAGGCCTGGACCGCGTCGGCGTGCAGCGGGACGCCGAACTCGGCCGCGACGTCGGCGAGTTCGCGGACCGGCATGATCGTGCCGATCTCGTTGTTGGCCCACATCACGGTGGCCAGCGCGACGGACTCGGGGTCGCGGGCGACGGCCTCGCGCAGCGCCTCGGGGTGGACCCGGCCGTACCGGTCGACGGGCAGGTACTCGACGGTGGCGCCCTCGTGGGCGCCGAGCCAGTCGACGGCGTCGAGGACGGCGTGGTGCTCGACGGGGCTGGCCAGCACCCGGGTGCGGCGGGGGTCGGCGTCGCGGCGGGCCCAGTACAGGCCCTTCACCGCGAGGTTGTCGGCCTCGGTGCCGCCGGAGGTGAGGACCACCTCGCTGGGGCGCGCGCCGAGCGCGGCGGCGAGGGTCTCGCGGCCCTCCTCGACGACGCGCCGGGCGCGGCGGCCGGCCGCGTGCAACGAGGAGGCGTTGCCGGTCACGGCGAGCTGGGCGGTCATCGCCTCGACCGCCTCCGGCAGCATCGGAGTGGTCGCGGCGTGGTCGAGGTAAGCCATGGTGGATCGATTCTACGAGCCCGGCGCGGGCCCCCGGCCTCCGCCTGGCCGGTTCCCGCCGTCCCGGGCGGCGGGGAGGGCAGGGCCGGCCGGGGTGCCGGCCGGGCTCCGAACGAGTGGACTCGGCGGGGCGGTGATCGCAGCCGGGGCCCGGGCGCGGATGCGGGTGGTGGGGTGGCGGCGCTGTCCCGACCCTGGAGGAAGGCGTCCTCATGCGACCTGCTCGTACCCGCCGTCTGTTCGCCGCCGCCGTGCTCGTGGCGTCCGTTCTCGCGCCGGTGGCGGCCGCTCCGGCCACCGCCGAGCCCGCCCCGTACGGGGCGTCGTACGGGGAGGAGGAGTGCCCGCCGGACGGGTTCGCCCCCGAGCTGACGGCGCGGCTGGACCGGGCGATCGAGGACGTGCGCGTGCAGGCCGGCATCCCCGGGGTGGCCGTCGGGGTGTGGATGCCGGGCAAGGGCTGCTACCTGAAGGCCACCGGCGTCGCCGACACCGCCACGCGCGCGCCGATGACCACCGACGGCTACGTGCGGATCGGCAGCGAGACGAAGACCTTCACGGTCACCGCGCTGCTCCAGCTCGTGGACCAGGGCAGGGTGGGGCTCGACGACCCGATCGCGAAGTACGTCGCGGGCGTGCCGAACGGGGCCCGGATCACGTTGCGGCACCTGGCCGAGATGCGCAGCGGCCTGTTCCCGTACACCTCCGACCCGGAATTCATCCGGACGCTGCTGAGCGACCCGTACCGGACCTTCACCCCGCAGGAGGTGCTGGCGTACGGGTACCGGCACGACAACACCTCCGACCCGGGTGTGCGGTTCCAGTACTCGAACTCCAACCTGGTCCTGCTCGGGCTCGTCGTGGAGAAGGTCACCGGCAAGCGGCTCGCCGACGTCATTCACCAGCGGGTGCTCCGCCCCGCCGGGCTGCACCGCACGCTCTTCCCGCGCGGGGCCGAGTTCCCCGAGCCGCACCCCCGCGGCTACACGAACCAGACGCTCAGCGGCGCGGTCGTGGACGCCACGGACTGGAACCCCAGCTGGGCGTGGGCCGCCGGCGCGATGATCTCGGACCTGCACGACCTGCGCCGCTGGGCTGAGATCCTCGCGACCGGCCGGCTGCTCAGCCCGGCGACGCAGGAGCAGCGGCTGCGGACCCTGCCGACGGGCTTCCCGGGCACGAGCTACGGGCTCGGCATCCTGGACACGAACGGCTGGATCGGGCACAACGGCTCGATCCCCGGGTACGAGACGGTGACCGTCCACCTGCCGTCCGAGAAGGCCACGCTGGTGATCATGCTGAACACCGATGTGCTCAGCGGGGGCCAGGAGCCGTCGACGCTGGTGGCCCGCGCAGTGACGCAGGTGATCACGCCGGACCACGTGTACGCGGGCTCCGTCACCCCCCGCTGAGCGGGCGCCGCCCCCGCGCGGTCAGCCGCGCGGGGCGCGGGCCAGCTGACGGGACTGGGCGACCAGCCGGTCCGCGCTGTCCCAGACCTCGGCGTCCTCCTCCAGGAAGCCGCCGGCCAGGTTGCGGGTGGTGATCGCGACCCGCAGCGGGCCCGGGGCGGGGCGGCAGCGGATGTGCGTGGTGAGTTCGACGGTCGGCGTCCAACCCTTCAGGCCCAGCTCGAAGCTGGTCGGGGGCAGGGCGTCGACGGTCAGCAGCAGCGACAGCGGGTCGGCGTCGCGGCCGTCGGCCAGGCCGAACCAGCCCCGCATCTCGCCCTTGCCGGACGGCGCGCCGATCGCCCAGCCGACCGTGGCCGGGTCGAGCTTGATGTCGAGGCGGTCGGTGATCGCCGAGGAGCCCGGGATCGCGGGGCGGGCCGGGCCGTCGGCCGGGCCGAGGCACTGCTCGCGCGGCGGGATCGCCGGGGGCGTGGCGGTGGTGCGGACGTCGTCCGGGAGCGCGTCGAGGTCGCCGTACGAGGCGAGCACGCGGATGCGCTCGACCTCGGTGCCGTCCTCGGCGTACTGGAACAGCGACGCCTGTCCGGTGGACAGCGTGCGGCCGGTGCGGACGACCTGCGTGCGGACGACGGCCGGGCCGGGGACGGACGGCGTCAGGTAGTGCGCGGACACCGAGAAGGGGTCCGGGTGGGGCAGGGCGTCGCCGAGGGCGCGGCCGAGGAGGGCGAGGAGGTAGCCGCCGTTCACGGCGTGGATGATCGTCCAGCCGGCCGAGAGTTCCGCGTCGTAGACGCCGGGCTCGCGGAGGGTGACGGCGGTGTCGCGGTCGAATTCGCTGTCGCCGATGCGGGCGGCGGCGGGAGCCGCCTGAGCTGCCTGTGCCATGGCGTGCACGGTACAACAAACAACTACTGAGCGGTAGCTTTTCAGGCGGTCCCGGTCTCGGCGCCCGGTTCCTCGCGGGCGTTGGACCGGCGGTTCCAGGCACGCGGGGCGCGCCAGTGGTAGCGCATGGCGAGCAGCCGGAGCAGGAAGGCGGTGAGCACCGCGAGCCCGCTGGTGAACGCGTTGAGCGCCTCGAACCGGATGCAGAGCACCACCATCGTGGCGCCGACGATCGCGGGAACGGCGTAGAGGTCGCGGTCCCAGCGGAGCAGCGAGGGCACCTCGTTGGCGAGCACGTCGCGCAGCACGCCGCCGCCGACGGCGGTGGCCAGGCCCATCGCGGCGGAGGCGGTGAGCCCGAGCCCGTAGTCGTACGCCTTGGTGGCCCCGGTGACGCAGAACAGGCCGAGCCCGGCGGCGTCGAAGACGTTCACCCCGGTCTGGATGCGCTCCACCTCCGGGTGGAGGAAGAAGACGATGACGGTCGCGGCGAGCGGCGTCAGGAAGTACCCGAGGTCCGTGAACGCGGCCGGCGGGACGGCGCCGATGACGAGGTCCCGGAAGAGTCCGCCGCCGAGGGCCGTGACCTCGGCGAGCACGGCGATGCCGAAGACGTCGAAGTTCTTGCGCACGGCGAGCAGGGCGCCGGAGATGGCGAAGACGAAGATCCCGACGAGATCGAGCGCGTGCTGGACGGACGGGGTGAACAGTTCGTGGAACACGCGCCCCATTGTGACGGCGCGCCACGCGAAGGCCCGCCTCCCCCGGCGGGGGAGGCGGGCCTCGGTTCACTTCGCGGCGGCCTCGGGCTCGGCGTCGGCGTCCGGATCGGGCTCGGCCTCGGCCTCGGCGTCGCCGTCCGGCTCGGCGTCAGCCCCGACCGGGGCCTTGTCCGCCGGCTCGGCGGCCTTCGCGCCCGCCTCGGCCGGCGCCTTGTCCTCCGGCTCCGCGGCCTTCGCCTTCGTCTCCGTCTCCGCCTCCACCGAGTCCGCGTCCGCCTGCGCCGGGACCACCGGCGCCGGGGGCGCGTCCGCGGGCGTCTCCCCCGCGCGGGTCAGCGTGCCCTCGTGGATCTCGCGGGCGAAGTGGCAGGCCACCTTGTGCCCGTCGCCCAGGTCCGTCAGGGACGGGCGCTCCGTGGCGCACAGGGTGTCCTGCTTCCACGGGCAGCGGGTGTGGAAGCGGCAGCCCGCCGGCGGGTTGGCCGGCGAGGGCAGGTCGCCGTGCAGCAGGATGCGCTCGCGGCGCTCCTCGACCTCCGGGTCCGGGACCGGCACCGCGGACATCAGCGCCTTGGTGTACGGGTGCATCGGCTCCGCGTACAGCGCGTCGCTCGGCGCCTCCTCGACCAGCGAGCCGAGGTACATCACGCCGATGACGTCCGAGATGTGCCGCACCACCGCCAGGTCGTGGGCGATGACCAGGTAGGTCAGGCCCATCGACTCCTGGAGCTCCTCCAGCAGGTTGATCACCTGGGCCTGGATGGAGACGTCCAGGGCCGAGACCGGCTCGTCGCAGATGATCAGGTCCGGCTCCAGGACCAGCGCGCGGGCGATGCCGATGCGCTGGCGCTGGCCGCCGGAGAACTCGTGCGGGTAGCGGGAGAGGGCGTTGGTGGGCAGGCCCACCTTCGCGAGGATCTCCTTGATCTTCTCCCGCCGCTCGTCCTGGTTCGCGCCGATCCCGTGCGCGGCCATGCCCTCGCTCAGGATCGACTCGATGTTCTGACGGGGGTTGAGGCTGCCCAGCGGGTCCTGGAAGACCATCTGGAGCCGGCGGCGGAAGGACCGCAGGTCCTTCTCCGACAGCTTGGCCACGTCCGTGCCGTCCAGCACGACCGAGCCGTCGGTGACGTCGACGAGGCGCAGCACCGCGCGCCCCAGCGTCGTCTTGCCGCAGCCCGACTCGCCGACCAGGCCGTACGTCTGGCCCGCCTCGACCGACAGCGAGATGCCGTCGACCGCGTAGACGTGGCCGACCGTGCGGTTGAACAGGACGCCCTTCTTGACGGGGAAGTGGACCTTCACACCGTCGAGTTCCAGCAGGCTCATGCCGGGACCTCCGTCGTGGCCAGGACCGGGTTGGCGCAGCGGGCGCGGTGTCCGGCCTCGCGGGGTTCGGTCAGTTCGGGCGTGCCGGTCAGGCACTCCAGTTCGTAGCGGTCGCAGCGCGGCGCGAAGGCGCAGCCGTCGGCCCAGGCGATCTGGTCGTTGATGGACCCGCGAATGGGGTGCAGGGGCTCGCCGCGCGGGGCGTCGAGCCGGGGGATCGAGCCGAGCAGCCCGTGGGTGTACGGGTGCGTCGGGTGGGCGAACAGCTCGCGCCGGCCGGCCGATTCGACGACCTTGCCCGCGTACAGCACGTTCACCTGGTCGCACAGGCCGGCGACGACACCCAGGTCGTGGGTGATCATCAGCAGCGCGGTGCCCTCCTGGTCGACCAGGTCCTTGAGGAGTTCGAGGATCTGGGCCTGGATGGTGACGTCCAGCGCGGTGGTCGGCTCGTCGGCGATGAGCAGGCGCGGGGCGCAGGCCACCGCCATGGCGATGAGCGCGCGCTGCCGCATGCCGCCGGAGAGCTGGTGCGGGTACTCCTTGAGGCGCCGGTCCGGGTCGGGGATGCCGACGCGGTCGAGCAGCTGGGCGGCCTCCTTGCGGGCGGCCTCGCCCTTCAACCCCCGGTGCCGCTGGAGGATCTCGGTGACCTGGACGCCGATGGGGACGACCGGGTTCAGCGAGGACAGCGGGTCCTGGAAGATCATCGCCAGGTCGCGTCCGCGCATGTCCCGCATCTTGCCGGGGCTGAGCGTCAGCAGGTCGGTGCCGTCGAAGTCGGCCCGGCCGCCGAGCGTGACGCCCTTGCGCGGGAGCAGGCCCATGAGGGCGAGCGAGGTCACGGACTTGCCGCAGCCGGACTCGCCGACGAGGCCCACGACCTGGCCCTGGTCGACGCTGAAGGAGACGCCGTTGACCGCCCGGACGTCCTTGCGGCCGCGGCCGCCGAAGGTGACGGTCAGTTCGTCCACGGTGAGCAGTGGCATGACATCAACCTCGCAGCTTCGGGTCGAGGGCTTCGCGCATGGCCTCGCCGAGCAGCGTGAAGCCGAGGGCCGTGATGATGATGCCGACCGCCGGATACACGGACATCATGGGCGCGTTGTCGAAGAAGCGCTGGGCCTGGGAGAGCATGACGCCCCACTCCGGCACGGCCGGGTCGGGGTTGCCGAGTCCGAGGTACGAGAGCGCGGCCGCCTCGATGATGGCGGTGGCGAGGCTCAGCGTGGCCTGGACGATCACCGGGCTCAGCGAGTTCGGCATGATCTGGGTGAGCACGATCCGCCGCTTGCGGATGCCGAGCGCTCGCGCGGCGAGCACGTAGTCGCTGCCGCCCTGGGCGAGCATCGAACCGCGCAGCAGGCGGGCGAAGACCGGCACCTGCACCACACCGACGGCGATCATCACGGTGGTGAGGGACTGGCCCATCACGGCGGCGATGGACACGGCGAGCAGCAGCGAGGGCAGCGCCAGCATGATGTCGGTGACGCGCATGATGACGGAGTCGATCCGCTTGCCGGTGCGGCCGCCGAGCGTGGCGGCGGCTCCGGAGACGGCGCCGACGACCGCGCCCGCGATCAGGCCGATGAGCATGGAGACGACGCCGACGAGCAGCGTCTGCCGGGCGCCCACGAGGAACCGGGAGAACATGTCCCGGCCCAGGTGGTCGAGGCCGAACCAGTTGCCGGCGCGCCCGCCGACGAACTCGCCCCGGTTGGGGAAGACTTCACCGCGCCAGGTCTGGGCGGTGGGGCCGTACGGCGCGAGCCACGGTCCGACGACCGCGACGACGACGAACAGCGCGATGATCGCCGCGCCGATGACGGCCATCTTGCTGGACCGCAGCCGGCGGAAGGCCTCGCGCCAGAGGCTGGCGCCGCTCGTGGTCTCGGACTTCGCCGTGAGTTCGGCGAGCCGGTCGAGCTTCGACGTGTTGGTGGATACCAGGCTCATCAGTGCACCCGCACCCTCGGATCGATGACGCTGTACGCGAGGTCCACCAGGAGGTTGATCAGGACGTACACCATCGCGATGAACATGATGAAGCCGACGAGCACCGGGTAGTCACGGGCGTCGATGGCGGTACGGATGAAGGAGCCGATGCCGCCGAACGAGAAGACGGACTCGGTGAGCACGGCGCCGGACAGCAGGCTGCCGGTGAGCAGGCCGACGGCGGTGACGACGGGCAGCATCGCGTTGCGCAGGATGTGCCGGCCGCGCACCACGCGGCGCTCCAGGCCCTTGGACTCGGCGGTGCGGATGTAGTCCTCACCGAGGACCTCCAGGACGCTGGCGCGGGTCATCCGCACGATGACGGCCAGCGGGATGGAGGAGAGGGCGACCGCGGGCAGCACCAGGTGCATGAGCGCGTCCCAGGAGGCGTCGAGCTCACCGGTGAGCACGCCGTCGAGGACGGCGAAGCCGGTCACGTCGGTGGCGTCGATGCCGGTGGACTGGCGGCCGAAGCTGGGGAAGATGCCGAGCTCGACGGCGAAGACGCCCTTGAGCAGCAGGGCGAGGAAGAAGACCGGGATGCAGATGCCGAGCAGCGAGCCCGACACCGAGGCCACGTCGAGCCAGCCGCCGCGCTTGCGGGCCGCCAGGTAGCCGAGCGGGATGCCGACGGCGGTGGCGAGCAGCATGGCGGCGAGGCTGAGCTCCACCGTGGCGGGGAAGCGCAGCACGAACTCGTCCCAGACGGGCTGACCGGTCTGCACCGAGGTGCCCAGGTCGAGTTCGAAGAGCCGCTTGATGAAGCGTCCGTACTGGACGTAGAGCGGCTGGTCGAGTCCCAGCGCGCGGTTGATGCGCGCCACATCGGCTTCGGTCGCCCGCTCGCCCAGGATCGCTGAGGCGGGTCCGCCGGGCAGTCGGTTCAGCCAGATGAACAGCAGAACCGACAGGCCGAGCAGGGTGGGTATCAGCTGGAGAAGTCGTCGTACGACGAGTCGCAACACCCCGCGTGCCCCTTTCTTGCGTTGTACGAGAAGTCGGATGCGAAGCCGCCCGGCCACGCGATCTCCGTGGCCGGGCGGACCTCTTGCGGTGTGTTACTTGAAGGAGACCTCGGCGAAGTTCTCCTGCGTCAGCGGGGAGACCTTCGGCGGGTTGACGTTCTTGCCGAACGCGATGGCCGGCGGCGAGGACGACAGCGGGAGACCCGGCAGGTACTCCATGATCGTCTCGTTGGCCTTCTTGTACAGGTCCGTGCGCTTGGCCGGGTCGCCCTGGAGCGAGCCCGCCTTCACCGCGGCGAAGACCTTGTCGTCCTTGAAGCCCCACTGCTTGTCGTACTCGGCGAACCAGGTGCCGATGAAGTTGTAGCCGTCGTTGAAGTCACCGGTCCAGCCGAGCATGTGCAGGGCGCAGGAGCCGGCCTCGGTGGCGTCCAGGTAGTCCGGGTTCCACTTCATCGGCTTCGGGGTGACCTTGATCCCGGCCTTCTCCAGGTCGGCCTTGATCAGCTCGAAGATGTCCTGCGGGGCCGGCATGTACGGCCGGGTGACCTCGGTCGGGTAGCAGAACTCGACGGACAGGGCGCTCTCGCCGGCGGAGGCGAGGAGCTGCTTGGCCTTGGCGGTGTCGAAGTTGTACTTCTTCACGTTCTCGGAGTGGCCGGCGACCGTGTCGGGCATGAACTGGGTCGCGACCTTGCCGCCCTCGGGCAGCTGGGTCTTGACGATGTTCTCGCGGTCGATGGCGTGCGCGATGGCCTGGCGGACGGCCGGCTTCTTCAGCGCGGGCAGCTTCTCCTGCGACATGCCGACGTACAGCAGGTTGAAGACGTCGCGGGTCGGCACCTTGAAGCCGGCGCCCTCGAGGGTCTTGATGTCGGCGGGCGCGACCAGGTCGTAGCCGTCGATGTCACCGGCCTGCAGCGCCTGACGGCGGCCGTCCTCGGTGTCGATGGTGCGGAAGACCAGGTTCTTGACCTTGGCCTTCTCGCCCCAGTAGTCGTCGAAGCGGGTCAGGCTGACTTCCTTGTTGCCCTTGTTCCACTTCGTGATCTTGTACGGGCCGGTACCGGCGACGAGGCCGGCCTCCTGGCTGTACTTGGGGTACGTGATGGCGTCGCCCTTGGCGGTGGCCGCCTGCTTCGCGTACTCCTTGAGGGCCTTCGGCGAGTGGATCGCGAGGGCCTGCAGCGAGAAGCCGCCGGGCAGGTTGGCGGAGGGCTCGAGGACCTCGATGACCGCCGTGTTCTCGTCCTTCGCGGTGCAGGACTTGTAGTTCGGCTTGGGGGCTTCCTTGTCCTCGTTGACCTTGAAGCCGCCCATGATGGTCTGCCAGTAGTAGGAGACCGCGCTCGACTGGTAGGTGCCCTTCCAGTTGAACCAGTGGTCGTAGTTCGCGCAGACCGCGGCGGCGTTGAGCTGCTCGCCGTCGTGGAACTTCACGCCCTTGCGCAGGTTGAACGTCCAGACCGTGCCCTGGGGGTTGCTGGACCACTTCTCCGCGAGGCCGCCGACGAGCTTGCTGCCGCCGGACTCGTGCTCCAGGAGCGCCTCGAAGGCCTGTCGGGTGACTCGGAAGGTCTCGCCGTCGCTGGCGAGGGCCGGGTCGAGGGAGGCCGGGTCGCCGGGGGCGCCGAACACGAACGTGTCCTTCGCGCCGTCCTTGCCCTCGTCCCCCCGCTCGCTCGCGCACCCGGTGGCTATGAGGCCGACCGTGAGGGCCGCCGTCAAAGCCCGGGTCGCCCGGGACTTGAATATTCGCATGGGTCCACCCCTGGCTCGCCATACTGCGTGGTCTTGACCGGCCGAACGCTACTGGCGAGTGACAGCGCAGAGAACAGTCCGCATAGCGGTGATATCAAGCTGAGACCCGGACAGTTGGCAAATCGGGCGGTTGCGGGACATCGCAGCTGCGCCGCCCGGAAGCGGAGGCGAAACCTCAGCTCGGCAGGGGGTTTTCGGCCAGGGCCGCGCGACGGCTCAGCGGGACTGCGCGGGCGGGTAGCCGTAGCCCGGCTGCTGAGACGCGCCGCCCCGGCCGGAACCGTGCGCCTCGCGGTCGTAGAACGGGCGGGCACAGGCGCGCAGCCACAGCGCCACGGGGTCGTGGGCGTCGGACATCGCGACCGTCGAGACGGGCAGCCCGTCGGGCACGGCGGTCACGGACTGGCGCATCATCGCCCGCACGGACTCGACGGAGGCCGGCGAGGTGTCGTACAGGTCGAGCCCGATGGCCAGGTACGGGGAGCCGAGCACCGGCTGCACCCAGGCGCGGCGCAGCGAGCGGACGGCGGGGGTGCGGTGCGCGTTCTGGGTGAGCAGGGCGTAGAACTGCGGCAGCTCGATGGCCGGCTCGGAGAGCCTCAGCGGGCCGGCGGGCATCCGGTCGAGGCCGGTGGCGACGCGGCGCAGATCGGCCCAGGGGATGCCGACGCCGCCGCCGGGGGCGTGCGGGTTCAGCCAGATGCCCCAGCGGTCGGGGTAGAGGGCGCGGGCGATGTCCAGGCCGGTGACCAGCTCGTGGTCGCGGTTCCAGCCGGAGGCGGACAGCTCCTGGGCGGAGGTGACGCAGGGCGCGTAGCCGTGGCCGTCGACCTGCATGTTGCCGTACTGGGCGTCGGGGGCGCCGGGGCGGCCGTGCCAGAGCAGCATCCACAGCTGCTCGCCGGCGAGGGCGCCGAGGAGCGCCTCGTACGCGTCGTAGCGGCCGGGAGCGATCTGGCGCAGCAGGTGTTCGACCCTGCTGCCGGCCTGCCCGGTCCGGCCGGCCGCAGCACCGCGCGACGCACTCACCCTGGGTTCCGCCCCTCTTGTCGTCTGCCGTTCGGCTTCGATTATGCGTACACGCGCTGGTAGAAGGGGCGCACCTTCGCCAGCATCCAGTCGGCCACGGGGTCCTGCGCCACGTCGAGCAGGACGATGTTCACCGGCCAGGCGACCGGGACGCGGCCGAGCGCCCGGCCGAGGGCGTCCAGGGGGGCGTCGCGGTCGACGCCGTCGTAGACGGACAGCTGGACGCCGATGAAGAGGGCGGGTGCGCCGCCCTCGACGCTGGCGAGGGCGCGGCGGGCGGTGGTGACGCTGCCGAGGGCCTCGAACTCGGCGGCCGCGGCGGACAGGAAGTCGACGGGGTCGCCCTGCCAGTCGGGCTCGAACAGGGTGACGCGGCCGCCGCTCGTGGGGCCGTCGAGGGGCGAGCGGCCGGTGCGGCACAGTTCGGCGACGGCGGGCGGGGGCAGCGGGACGCCGACGGTGCCGCCGGGGTTCACGGCGAGGCCGACCTGCGGGGGCAGGCCGCGGGCGAAGTCGCGGGCGGGGGCGACGGTGTACGACATGTGGCTGCCCACGCAGGCCAGGAACTGCTGCTCGGAGCTGAAGACGGGGACATACGCGGCGCCGCCGATCTCCATCGTGGGCAGGTCCAGGGACATGCTCTCGGGGCCGCCGCCCTCGGGGAGGGGCACCCAGACCTGGCTGCGTCCGAGGACCTCGACGAGGCGGGCCCCCGCGTCAGGGGCGCCGAGCGCGGCGGCGAGCGTCTCCTCCAGCTCGTTGCCCGGCCATGCGATGTCCACGTTCTTCCCTTTCAGCGGCGCTTCCTGCGGGCACCTTAACGTCGCGGACCGACAGCGTGGGCACGCCGTCCCCGATTCGGGCACGGTGACGTGGCCCACCCCGCTGCGGAAGCCTTTCCTCCGGTCAGGGCGCCGGACGGAAGGCGATCCGGCGCAGGGCCGTGGCGGCGGGCCGGTCGAGGAGCGTGGTGGTGGCGCAGCCGGAGGGCGGCCGGTGCGACTCGGCGGCGGCGATGAGCCGGCCGACGGCGTGGCGGTGCCGGGTGAAGGCGTAGCCGGAGACGCCCCGGCCCCGGTCGCGCTGGCCCGCGCGGGCGGTCTCGGGGGTGACGTCGAGCAGGACCAGGTGCAGGGAGCGGCCGCGGCGGCGGGCCTCGCGGGCCAGCCAGCGGCGGACCCAGCTCTGGGTGCCGCAGTCGTGGACGACCACGCTGCGGCCGGAGCGCAGCGCGGCGCGCAGGGCGGCGTAGTGCGCCACGCGTACGAGCGGGCGGTAGACGGCGTACGGCAGGAAGCCGGGCAGTTTCGCCTCCCAGCGCTCGCGCATGTCCTGCGAGTCGATGGCCCGGCCCTCGGCCGTACGCCGGATCAGCGTCGACTTGCCGCTGCCGGGGAGCCCGGAGACGACCACCACGTCGCCCTCCGTGAAGGCGAGCACGCGCGGCACGCGGCCGTCCCGGTCGCGCAGGTCGCGCAGGACCCGCACCGGGCGCCGCCGGGCCGCGTCCCGTACCTGCTGGGCCGGTATGCCCGCCCCGGTCGCCATCGCGCCGGTTCTCTGCCACGTCATCGCTACTCCCCCTGCCGGGTCCCGGGGGGACCCTTGCCCACAAAGTGTAAAGAGACGGTAATGAGGCACAAGCGATTTGCCGATGAGATCCCGCGTGCAATGATGTGCGCGCCAAGCGCACACAACCACATACCGGCCGCTCGAATCCGCGCGGGAGAGTCCCGGACCGGAACCATCCGGACCGGGCGCCGAAGGAGCAAGACCCTCCCTTGAATCTCTCAGGCCCCGATACCGCGTGGATGAGGCAGATCTGAAAAGCGGGCCGCGTCGTCGCGGTCCCACCCAAGGTGCAAGCCGGGGATGCCCCCGGTGAACCTCTCAGGTTCCATGACAGATGGGGAGGAAGTCCTCACCCGTCATGCACCGGCCGTGCCCCGCACGCCGCGCCCCCTGGAACCGGGAGCCACCCGATGAGCACCGCCCCCCGCCAGACCGCCCTCGATGCCCTGCATCGATCCCTCGGCGCGACCATGACCGACTTCGCCGGCTGGGACATGCCGCTGCGCTACGGCAGCGAGCGCGACGAGCACAACGCCGTCCGCACCAAGGCCGGTCTCTTCGACCTCTCGCACATGGGCGAGATCACGGTCACCGGCCCGCAGGCCGTCGAGCTGCTCGACTTCGCCCTGGTCGGCAACATCTCCACGGTCGGCGTCGGCCGCGCCCGCTACACGATGATCTGCCGCGAGGACGGCGGCATCCTGGACGACCTGATCGTGTACCGGCTCCAGGAGCAGGAGTACATGGTCGTCGCCAACGCCTCCAACGCGCAGGTCGTGCTCGACGCGCTCACCGAGCGCGCGGCCGGCTTCGACGCCGAGGTCCGCGACGACCGCGACGCGTACGCGCTGATCGCCGTCCAGGGCCCTGAGTCCCCCGGCATCCTCAAGCAGCTGACCGACGCCGACCTGGACGGGCTGAAGTACTACGCCGGCCTGCCGGGCACCGTCGCCGGGGTTCCCGCGCTGATCGCCCGGACCGGCTACACCGGCGAGGACGGCTTCGAGCTGTTCCTGAAGCCCGAGCACGCCGAGACCGTCTGGACGGCGCTGACCGAGGCCGGCGCCCCGGTGGGCCTGGTGCCCTGCGGCCTGTCCTGCCGCGACACGCTGCGCCTGGAGGCGGGCATGCCGCTGTACGGGCACGAGCTGACCACGGAGCTCACCCCCTTCGACGCCGGTCTCGGCCGGGTCGTGAAGTTCGAGAAGACGACCAACGAGGGCCGCTTCGTCGGCCGCGAGGCGCTGGAGAAGGCCGCCGAGCGCGCCGAGACCGCCCCGCCGCGCAAGCTGGTCGGTCTGATCGCCGAGGGCCGCCGGGTGCCCCGCGCCGGCATGCAGGTCGTCGCCGGCGGCGAGGTCATCGGCGAGGTCACCTCCGGCGCCCCGTCCCCGACGCTCGGCAAGCCGATCGCCATGGCGTACGTCGACGCGGCGCACGCCGAGCCCGGCACGCCCGGCGTCGGCGTGGACATCCGCGGCACCCACGAGCCGTACGAGGTCGTGGCGCTGCCGTTCTACAAGCGCCAGAAGTGACACTGAGCACGTCTCGCCCCGCACTCACTCCCCCGTTCACCAGCACTCCCCCGCGTACAGGAGAATTCAGGTCATGAGCAACCCCCAGCAGCTGCGCTACAGCAAGGAGCACGAGTGGCTGTCGCCCGTCGAGGACGGCGTCGCCACGATCGGCATCACCGAGCACGCGGCCAACGCCCTCGGTGACGTCGTGTACGTCGACCTCCCGTCGGTCGGCGACACCGTCACCGCGGGCGAGACCTGTGGCGAGCTGGAGTCCACCAAGTCCGTCAGCGACCTGTACTCGCCGGTGAGCGGTGAGGTCGTCGAGGCCAACCAGGACGTCGTCGACGACCCGTCCCTGGTGAACTCGGCTCCCTTCGAGGGCGGCTGGCTCTTCAAGGTGCGCGTCGCGGAGGAGCCGGCCGATCTGCTCTCCGCCGACGAGTACACCGCGTTCTCCGGCAGCTAAGGAACCCCTCCCGATGTCGCTTCTGAACACCCCTCTCCACGAGCTGGACCCGGACGTCGCCGCCGCCGTCGACGCCGAGCTCCACCGCCAGCAGTCCACCCTCGAGATGATCGCCTCGGAGAACTTCGCTCCGGTCGCGGTCATGGAGGCCCAGGGCTCGGTCCTCACCAACAAGTACGCCGAGGGCTACCCGGGCCGCCGCTACTACGGCGGCTGCGAGCACGTCGACGTCGCCGAGCAGATCGCCATCGACCGGGTGAAGGACCTGTTCGGCGCCGAGTACGCCAACGTGCAGCCGCACTCCGGCGCCTCCGCCAACCAGGCCGCGCTGTTCGCAATGGCCCAGCCGGGCGACACCATCCTCGGCCTGGACCTGGCGCACGGCGGCCACCTCACCCACGGCATGCGGCTGAACTTCTCCGGCAAGCAGTTCGACGTGGTCGCGTACCACGTGGACGAAGCCGGTCTGGTCGACATGGCCGAGGTCGAGCGCCTGGCCAAGGAGCACCGCCCGAAGGTGATCATCGCGGGCTGGTCGGCGTACCCGCGCCGGCTGGACTTCGCCGAGTTCCGCCGGATCGCGGACGAGGTCGAGGCGTACCTGTGGGTCGACATGGCCCACTTCGCCGGCCTGGTCGCCGCGGGTCTGCACCCGAACCCGGTGGAGTACGCGGACGTGGTCACCTCCACCACGCACAAGACCCTGGGCGGCCCACGCGGCGGCATCATCCTGGCGAAGAAGGAGTTCGCGAAGAAGCTGAACTCCTCGGTCTTCCCGGGCTTCCAGGGCGGTCCGCTGGAGCACGTGATCGCCGCCAAGGCGGTCTCCTTCAAGGTCGCGGCCTCGGAGGAGTTCAAGGAGCGCCAGCAGCGCACCCTGGACGGCGCCCGGATCCTCGCCGAGCGCCTGACGCAGGCCGACGTGGCCGAGCACGGCGTGTCGGTCCTGTCGGGCGGCACGGACGTGCACCTGGTCCTGGTCGACCTGCGCAACAGCGAGCTGGACGGCCAGCAGGCCGAGGACCGCCTCCACGAGGTCGGCATCACGGTCAACCGGAACGCGATCCCGAACGACCCGCGTCCGCCGATGGTCACCTCCGGTCTGCGGATCGGCACCCCGGCCCTGGCCACCCGTGGCTTCGGCGCCGAGGACTTCGCCGAGGTCGCCGACGTGATCGCGGAGACCCTGAAGCCCGGCTTCGACGCCGAGGCGCTCAAGGCGCGGGTCACCGCGCTGGCCGAGAAGCACCCGCTGTACCCCGGCCTGAAGTAATTTCGTACGCTTTTGTTCGTACGGAGCCCTGGGGCACCGCGCACACTGGACAGTGAGCGCGGTGCCCCGCCCCACGTCGCGCTCCGGCGCGATCTTCCTCCCCACCCCTCCCCCTGGCGTTTCTGCACCACCCCGGCAGACAACGGCGTCTAGCCCCACAAGGAGTCCCCGTGGCCATCTCGGTCTTCGACCTGTTCTCGATCGGCATCGGCCCGTCCAGCTCCCACACGGTGGGTCCGATGCGGGCGGCCCGGATGTTCGCGCGCCGGCTGAAGAACGAGGGGCTGCTCGCCCCCACGGCCTCGATACGCGCCGAGCTGTACGGCTCCCTGGGCGCGACCGGCCACGGCCACGGCACCCCCAAGGCGGTGCTGCTCGGCCTGGAGGGCAACTCGCCGCGCACGGTCGACGTCGAGACGGCGGACGAGCAGGTCGAGCGGATCAAGAGCAGCGGGCGGATCGACATCCTCGGCGCGCACGAGATCCCCTTCGACTTCGACGAGGACCTGATCCTGCACCGCCGCAAGGCGCTGCCGTACCACGCCAACGGCATGACGATCTTCGCGTACGACGCGGAGGGCGCACTGCTCCTGGAGAAGACGTACTACTCGGTCGGCGGCGGCTTCGTCGTGGACGAGGACGCGGTCGAGGGCCAGAGCCCGATCATCCCGGACGACACGGTCCTGAAGTACCCGTTCCGCACGGGCGACGAGCTGCTGCGGATCGCGAAGGAGACCGGGCTGTCGATCTCCGCGCTGATGCTGGAGAACGAGAAGGCCTGGCGGACCGAGGAGGAGATCCGCGCCGGTCTGCTGGAGATCTGGCGGGTCATGCAGGCCTGCGTCTCGCGCGGCATGTCCCGGGAGGGCATCCTGCCCGGCGGCCTGAAGGTCCGCCGCCGCGCCTCGGCGCTGGCCCGCAAGCTGCGCTCCGAGGGCGACCCGGCGGCGCACGCGATGGAGTGGATCACCCTCTACGCGATGGCCGTGAACGAGGAGAACGCGGCCGGCGGCCGTGTGGTGACCGCCCCCACGAACGGCGCGGCGGGCATCATCCCGGCGGTGCTGCACTACTACATGAACTTCGTGCCCGGCGCGGACGAGGACGGCGTGGTCCGCTTCCTGCTCGCGGCCGGCGCGGTCGGCATGCTGTTCAAGGAGAACGCCTCGATCTCCGGCGCGGAGGTCGGCTGCCAGGGCGAGGTCGGCTCGGCCTGCTCGATGGCCGCCGGCGCGCTGGCCGAGGTCCTCGGCGGCACCCCGGAGCAGGTGGAGAACGCCGCCGAGATCGGCATGGAGCACAACCTGGGCCTCACCTGCGACCCGGTCGGCGGCCTCGTCCAGATCCCGTGCATCGAGCGCAACGGCATGGCCTCGGTGAAGGCCGTCACGGCCGCCAAGATGGCCATGCGCGGCGACGGCAGCCACCTGGTCTCCCTCGACAAGGTCATCAAGACCATGAAGGAGACCGGCGCCGACATGTCGGTCAAGTACAAGGAGACCGCCCGCGGCGGCCTCGCGGTCAACATCATCGAGTGCTGACCCGGTCCTGACGTCCGGCCGCCCCCTGAGGAACCGGTGGCGGCCCGGGATGCGGCGCATCTGACAGATTGCGGGTTCTTTCGGGTCGAACGGCCGGAAAGCGCGGTGCGGCGTGCCAGTCTGCCCGGGTCGGGCGCGCAGCGCGGACACGGCAGGTGGCATCCGTGGGCCCCCGTGTCCCGGCGGCTCCGCCCGGCTCCGCCGCCGCCTGCCGTCGGCAGGCCGTATCCAGGGGGTTCCTCATGCTGTCCAGACGTACGCTCATACGCGCCGGCGCCGCGACGGGCGCGGCCGGCGCCTTCACCGCCGGGGTGCTTCCCCTGGCCGGGGCGGCCGCGGGGGCCGCCCCGTGGGGGAAGCTGGCCGAACGGCTCGACGGGCGGCTGGTGCTGCCCGGCGACCCGGGGTACGAGGTCGCCAAGCAGCTGCAGATGGCGCGGTACGACGTGATCCGGCCGCAGGGCGTCGCGTACTGCGCCTCCGGGAGCGACGTCGCCGCCTGCATCCGGTTCGCGCAGGACCACGGGCTGCCGACGGCCGTGCGCAGCGGCGGACACAGTCAGGCCGGCTACTCGACCTCGACCGGCCTGGTCATCGACGTCTCCCGGCTGAACGCGGTGCGCCCGGCGGCCTCGACCGTGCGGATCGGGGCGGGCGCGCAGGGCGTCGACATCGTGAACACGCTCGCCCCGTACGGCCTCCAGGTCGCCTCCGGCACCTGTCCGACGGTCGCCATCGGCGGCTGGCTGCAGGGCGGCGGGTTCGGTCTGGCCGCCCGCAAGTTCGGCATGGGGGCGGACCGGCTGGTGTCGGCGAAGGTGGTGCGCGCCGACGGCTCGTGCGTGCGCTGCTCGGCGACCGAGCACCCCGACCTGTACTGGGCGCTGCGCGGCGGCGGCGGGGGCAACTTCGGCGTGGTGACGGAGTACGAGGTGCGGCCGGTGCGCATCCCGTCGCTGAGCCTGTACAACCTCGGCTTCGACGGGGCGGACGCGGTGGACGTGGTGCTGGCCTGGCAGGAGTGGATCGCGCAGGCCCCGCGCGAGCTGTCGGCGGAGCTGTTCCTGCTGCTGCCCGAGGACTCCCCGGCCGGCACGGCGCCGATCGTGGTCGTCTCCGGCGGGTACCTCGGCGCGCAGGCGGGCTGCGACCGGCTGCTCGACGCGCTCGTGTCGGGCCTCGGGCGGCGTCCGGTCAGCCGCGAGGTGACCGAACTGCCGTTCAAGGAGGCCATGATGAAGGTGTTCGGCTGCGCCGACAGCTCCGTGGACGCCTGCCACCGGATCGGCTACTCGCCGCACGCCCGGCTGCCCCGGGAGAACTACGCCACCTACCGGAACGTGTTCTTCGCCGACCGGTGGTCGCGGGCCACCGCCGAGGCCGCGGTCCGCACGCTGGTCGAGGCGCCGGTGCCGGGGCAGTTCCGCTTCCTCGGGCTGTTCGCGTACGGCGGCCGGGTGAACGACCTCGCCCCCTCGGACACCGCCTTCGTCCACCGCGACACGCTCTTCGAGGCGGGCTACCAGGTCGGGCTGCCCGTCCCGGACCCGTCCCGCGAGCAGCGCGAGCAGGCCCAGTCCTGGGTCGACGGCGGCTACGCGACGCTGTACCCGTCCTCCACCCGCCGCTCGTACCAGAACTACATGGACCCGGCGCTGACCGGCTGGCGCGAGGCGTACTACGGCGGCAACTACGCGCGGCTGCGGGCCGTGAAGCGGGCCCACGACCCGCACGGCTTCTTCCGCTTCGCGCAGAGCGTCGACTGAGCGGCGGCTCGGCGGCGAAACGATTCGCTCATGAGGCCGCGCAGGCAAGGCGGCGGGCGGTCAGCGTGCGGACGCCCAGGCGGCCGATCGTGCCGCGGCGCCCGGGGGCGGTGTGCCGGCCCCGGGCGCCGTTCGCGAAGGCCAGGCGGAACAGCTGGGGCACGCACAGCAGATGGTCGCCGCCGCAGGCGGCCGGGCGGATCACGTGGAAGTCCGCGAGCAGTTCCACGGAGCGCTCGATGGACGGGATTGAGCGGTGCAGCCGGCGGGCCAGGTACGCGACGGTGACGTCGACCCGCTCGGCCCGGCTGATCTCGGTGAGCACGTCCCGGGCGCTGTGCGGCAGCCGGTCGGCGGACTCCACGAGGTAGCGGCGCACGTCCAGGTGCGGGCTGCTCAGCTCCTCAAGGCGTACCTGGTCGTCGGCGAGCCGGGCGGCGAACTCGGCGAGGCTGCGGCCGGGCCAGGCCGCCATCCGGCTGCCCACCGCGCGGATGGCGGCCGGCAGTCCGCCGCACCAGGCCACCACGTCCTCGGCGGCGCCCGGCTCCCGGGCGGCCCGCTCCTCGCCGATCACCCGGCCGAGCAGCCGCCGGCCGTCGGCCTGTGCCAGCGGGCCCAGTTCGACGGAGGTGACCGTGCCCGGCAGGCCCTCCAGACGGCGCCGGGACGTCACGATCACGGCGTTGCCCGGACCGGCCGGCAGCAGCGGACCGAGCTGCTCGGCGTCCGCGGCGTCGTCGAGGAGCACCAGCATGCGGCGGCCGGAGGCCCAGCAGCGGAAGAGGCGGGCCAGGTCGTCGGTGCGCTCCGGGAGCGCGCTCCGGTCGTGGCCGGCGGCGGCGAGCAGTTCCCTCAGCGCCTCGGCCGGCCGCTTCGGGGTGCCGTTCTCCAGGTGCAGGGACGCCTTGAGCTGCCCGTCGGGGTACTCGCCGCGCATCCGGTGCGCCACCTGGAGGGCGACCTCGGTCTTGCCGACACCCAGGCCCCCGGTGACGGTGACGATCCGTACGCCGGCGGGCCCGGCCCCGGCGGGGTCCGCGGCCGGGACGAGGCCCTGCGCGATGAGCCGGCGCTCGGGGCCGCGGCCGACGAAGTCGGCGATGGCGGGCGGGAGCTGGCAGGGCGCCGGGTCGGTGGCGGGCCGCGCCGGGCCGGCCGGCCGCTCGTCGCCGCCGGCGAGCACGGCGCGCTGGAGCTCCTGCAGGCGGGCGGACGGTTCGAGGCCGAGTTCCTGCGCCATGGCACGGCGCAGCCGGGCGTACGCGGACAGGGCCTCGCCGCGCTGTCCGCACCGCCGGGCCGCGGTCATCAGCTGGGCGCAGAACTCCTCGTGCAGCGGGTGCTCGTAGGTGAGCTCCCGCGTCTCGTCCAGGACGGCCTGGTCGTGGCCGAGCGTCAGGTCGGCGGCGATGCGCCGTTCCAGTGCCTGGATCCGCAGGTCCTCCAGGCGGGCGGCCTGCGCGGCGAGGACCGGGCCGGTGTCGACGTCCTCCAGGACGCCGCCGCGCCACAGGTCCAGGGCGCGGCGCAGCGCCTCGGCGCCCTCGCGGGCGCGGCCGCGGGCCAGGGCGTCCTTGCCTTCGCGGACCAGGTTCTGGAAGTCGAGGAGGTCGACCCGGCCGTCCCGTACCGGGAGGCGGTAGCCGTGCGGGTGGGTCTCGACCGGGTCGACGGGGTCGTCCTCGCGGCCGGCCAGGGCCTTGCGCAACTGGTAGATGTACGTCTGGACGGTCTTGCGGGCCCGCTTGGGCGGCCGGCCGTCCCAGAGTTCCTCGATGAACCGTTCGGTGGGGACCACGCGGTCCGCGTGCGCGAGCAGAACCGCGAGGACCCGGCGGGCCATGGGCGCGCTGGGCGTCCGCGGCTCTCCGTCGACACGTACCTCCATCGGACCGAGCAGGGCAAAGTGCAGCATCAACGGTGTCCTTAACCGGTGGTTGACTTTGGTGACTCGCGCGCACGGCGTGGCCGGCCGGCGCCGTCCGCTCCCGCGGGGCGCCGGGGGACCGCCGGGGGCCGACGCGCGCGGCGCCGGCCCCGGCCGGTCAGGGGAGCCGCACCGACAGCGCGTGGCGGAACACGTCACGCGGGTCCCAGGCGGCCTTCACCCGGCGCAGCCGCTCCGCGTTGCCGAGGAAGTACAGCTCCTCCCAGGGCACTCCGGAGGTGTTCCACTCGGGGTCGGCCAGGTCGGTGTCCGCGAAGTTGACGTAGGCGCCCTGGTCGGCGTCGCCGGGCGCCGGGACGCCGCCCGTCTTGGCGTACAGGTCGCGGTAGAGGCGGGCCATCCAGGCGAGCGCGGCCGCGTCGCGGGCCTCGTCCTGCCAGGTGTTCATGAAGAACGCCTGCATGACGGAGTCGCGCTGGGCGGAGGCGGTGGCCTCGGCGGGCACCGTGTTGACCCGGCCGCCGTACGACTGGAGCGCGATCAGGGCGCTGTCGTGGTCGTGGTCGGTGCTGTCGAGGTAGTCGTACAGCGTGTCGATCTGGTCGGCGGTCCAGGCGCGGCGCAGGAAGCCGGACTTGACCTTCTGGCGGCCGACCTCGGCGTCCTGGGCCTGGGCGAGGGCCTTCTTGGCCTCCAGCCAGGGCACCACCTCGGTGGGCAGGACGACGGGGAAGTCGCCGAGGCCGTCGGTGACGGCCGCGAGGTAGTCGGTGAGCAGCTGCTCGGCGTCGGGGCGGGTGGCGTCGACGTGGGCGAAGACGACGGCGCCCATGCCCGGGTCGTCGGTGCGGGGGCGGCCGTTGAGGATCAGGCCGGAGAACAGCGAGGCGTACGGGGAGTCGGCGGCGCTGTTCTCCTCGTGCCAGCGGCCGAAGTTGCCGGCCAGGCGCTGCAGCGCGGACCGGTCGAGGCCGGCGCGGTTGAACAGGACGGTGCCGGTCAGGACGGAGGCGGGCGGGACGGGCAGCGCGGTGCGCGGGTCGTCGCCGGCGGCGTCCGGGGAGCGGAACCAGTAGCGGGTGACGACGCCGAAGCTGCCGCCGCCACCGCCGGTGTGGGCCCACCAGAGGTCGTGGTGCGGGTCCTCGGGGTCGCGCCCGGCGACGACGGCGCGGACCTCGCCGTCGGCGCCGACGACGACGACCTCGACGGCGAGCAGGTGGTCGGCCGCGAGACCGGCGCTGCGGCACAGGGAGCCGAAGCCGCCGCCGGCGACGTGGCCGCCGATGCCGACGGTGGCGCTGTCGCCGGCCGGGAGGGCGACGCCCCAGTTCTCGTACAGGGTGCGGTACAGGTCGGCCATCCGGACGCCCGGTTCGACGGCGAAGGCGCCGCGCTCGGCGTCCCAGGCGATCTCCCGCATGGCGCCGAGGTCGAGGACGAGCTCGACCTCCGGGTCGCCGGCGGTGTTCTCGTAGCCGTGGCCGCCGCTGCGGACCGCGATGCGCTTGCCGTCCCGGACCGCGTCGCGCACGGCGGTGACGACCTGCGCGGTGTCGGTGACGACGTGGAACGCCTGGGGTTCGGCGGTGAAGCGCTTGTTCAGGCCCCTGGTGGCCAGGCCCCGGTAGTCCTCGTCGCCGGGGCGGACGATGCCGGGGGCGGGGGTGTACTCGGTCATGCGGGTCCTCAATCGTCGGGTGGTGATGGTCGGTCGGGGCCGCCGCCGCGGGGGCGGCGGCGGCCCGGGGCCTCAGTCCTGGTCGGTGGCGGCGGTGTGCGGCGCGGTGCGCCGGACGCCGCCGAGCACGAGCAGGGTGACCAGGGCGAGGGCGGCGCCGATCCACAGCACGCTCGTGGTGGAGATGCCGTCGACGGCGAAGCCGCCGAAGAGGGCGCCGAGGGCGATGGAGAGGTTGAACGTGGAGACGTACAGCGAGGAGGCGGCCTCGGTGGCGTCGGGTGCGGCGTCGAGGATCCAGGTCTGGAAGGTGACGGGCACGGCGCCGTAGCCGAGGCCCCACAGGACGAGCAGCGCGCCCGCCGTGAGGGGGGTGTTGCCGACGAGGGCGAAGAGCACCATGGCCGCGGTCAGGACGAGGGAGATGCCCACGACCGTCTCCCGCAGCCGCTTGGCGATGAGCGCGCCGGCGATGAAGTTGCCGCAGATGCCGGCGACGCCGAAGGCCAGCAGCAGGCCGCCGATCATGCTGTCGGCGATGCCGTCGTCCTGCAGGATCGGCCGGACGAAGGTGTACGCGAGGAAGTGACCGGTGATCACGAGGAACGTGATGGCGATGCCGGCCCGGACGCCCGCGTTGCCCTTGAAGACCTTGGGCAGGTCGCCGAAGGTGATGGTCTGCTCGGCGGGCACCTTCGGCATCAGGATCACCATGGCGACCAGCGAGACCAGGCCGAGGATGCCGACGGCGGCGAAGGCGGTGCGCCAGCCGCTGAGGTCGCCGATGATGGTGCCGGTGGGGATGCCCAGGACGGAGGCCGTCTCCACGCCGCCGAAGATGACGGCGGTGGCCCGGGGCACGTGCTTCTCGGGGACGAGGCGCAGCGCGATGCCGCCGGCGATGGACCAGAAGCCGCCGACGCTGATGCCGATGAGGAAGCGGGCCACCAGAACGACGGCGAAGCTGGTGGCGAAGGCGGAGGCCAGGTTCGCCAGTCCGACGATGCCGATCAGGACGACGAGGACGAGGCGGCGGTCTACGCGGCCGGTGATGACGGTGACCACGGGCGCCGAGAAGGCGGCCACGAGGCCGGGGACGGTCACCATGAGGCCGGCGGTGCCCTCGGAGACGTCGAGTGCGGAACCGACCGGGGTGAGCAGGCCCACCGGCAGCAGTTCCGAGGTCATCAGGGAGAAGATGCCCAGGGTCACCGCCAGGACGGCGAGCCAGCCCTTGACGGGCGAACGGCCGTCCGTCGGCGGGGACACCGGGGTGTCGAGGGTGGTCACGGCTGGATCAGCCCTTCGTGAGGTGGGGACGGGGGGGCCCGCCCGGGCGAGCGGGTCCCGGTGCGCCGAGTGCGGCGGCCCCATGGGGGCGGCCACCGCACTCGGGGTGGTTCGGAAGGTCACTCGGTGCCGGGGGTCTTGCGGGTCGTGACGTTCATGCGGTTCCAGGCGTTGACGGTGAAGATCAGCGCGATGAGCTGGGCCAGTTCCTTCTCGCCGAAGTACTTGGCGGCCTCGTCGTACACGGAGTCCGGGACGCCGTCGGGGAGCAGGGTGACGGCCTCGGTCAGGGCGAGCGCGGCCCGCTCCTGCAGGGTGTAGAGGCTGGACTCCTCCCAGCCGTTGAGCTGGTAGATGCGCTCCTCGGTCTCGCCGGCCTTGCGGGCGTCGGAGGTGTGGTAGTCGATGCAGTACGCGCAGCGGTTGATCTGCGAGGCGCGGATCTGCACCAGCTCGAGGAGGACGGGGTCGATGCCCTCGCGGGCGGCGGCGTCGAGGGCCAGGACGGCCTTGAACACCTTGGGGGCGACGGTCGGGAAGTTCATGCGCTGAGGCACTTCGTAAGCGGTCATGGAACGACCGTAGGGCCGGAATCGGCCCACGCTATGGTTCATTCCCGTGACAGAACAGTGGGTCAATCACGAGCAGTCGCCGGGCGGCGCCGACTTACCGGACGTCGTCTCGGGCACCGACTTCCACCTCGCCCTGTCGGGCGAAGGGAGTTTGCGCGAGCAACTCATGGACGCGGTACGGGAGGCCATCCGGTCCGGCCGGCTGGTGCCCGGCACCCGTCTTCCGCCCTACCGCAGCCTCGCCCAGGACCTCGGCATCGCCCGCAACACCGTGGCCGACGCCTACGCCGAACTGGTGGAGGAGGGCTGGCTCGCGGCCCGGCAGGGCTCCGGAACCCGGGTCGCCAAACGCGCCACTCCGCTGCGCCCCGAGCAGTCGGGCGGCCCTCAAAGGCGCACCAAACGGCGCATCCTGCACGATCTGATGCCGAGTTCGCCGGACGCGGCCGCCTTCCCGCGCGGCGCCTGGACGGCGTCGGCGCGGCGCGCGGTCGGTGCCGCGCCCAACGACGCGTTCGGCGTGGGCGATCCGCGGGGCCGGCCGGAACTGCGCGCGACGCTCGCCGAGTACCTGGCGCGGGCCCGCGGGGTGCGCACCGAACCGGACCGGATCGTCATCTGCGCGGGCTTCGCACATGCGATGAGACTGCTCGGTACCTTTCTGGAGGGCTCGGTGGCGGTGGAGTCGTACGGGCTCGACTTCCACCGGAGCCTGCTGCACGACGCCGGGCTGCGCACGGTGCCGCTCACGGTGGACGCGCACGGGGCGCGGATCGACGAGCTGGAGGCCACCGGCGCGCGGACCGTGCTGCTCACGCCGGCGCACCAGTTCCCCACCGGCGGGCCGCTCCATCCGGAGCGCCGGGCGGCGGTCGTGGACTGGGCCCGCTCCGGCGGCGGGCTCGTCGTGGAGGACGACTACGACGGCGAGTTCCGCTACGACCGCCAGCCGGTCGGCGCGGTGCAGGGCCTCGACCCGGACCGGGTGGTGTACATCGGCTCGACCAGCAAGAGCCTCTCCCCCGCGATGCGGCTGGGGTGGATGGTGCTGCCGGGCTGGCTCGTGGACCGGGTGGTGGCGGCGAAGGGGCCGCGCGAGATGTGGTCGGGGGTGATGGACCAGCTGACGCTGGCCGACTTCATCGCCTGCGGCGCGTACGACAAGCACCTGCGCAAGATGCGGCTGCACTACCGGCGGCGCCGGGACCTGCTGGCCGCCACGCTCGCCGAACGGGCCCCGCACGTCGCGGTGAGCGGGGTCGCGGCGGGCCTGCACGCCGTCCTGGAGCTGCCGCCCGGCACGGAGGAGGCGGCCCTGCGCGCCGCCCGCCGGGCGGGCCTGGCCCTCGACGGGCTGGGTCCGTACCGGCACCCCGACAGCACGATGCCGCCCCGGGACGGTCTGGTCATCGGGTACGGCACGCCGCCGGACCACGCCTTCGGCGCCGCGCTGGAGGCGCTGTGCCTGGCGCTGCCGGACCTGCCCGTGGACGGGCCGGCGACGCGGCGGGCGACGCGCCGGGGCTGACGCGCGGGCGCCCGCTCCCCGGGGTCGGGAGCGGGCGCCGGTACGGGGGCGGGCCCCGGCGGGCGTCGCGGCGAGGCCGGCGACGTCTCCGGTGGACCCGCGCGGCTTCAGCAGGCCTCAGCCAGGCCCGCGCGGGCCTGACCGGGCCTCCGCGGCCTGGCATGCCTCACCGCGGCTCGCGGACCAGGGCGACGGCCAGTTCCGCCTCCAGCCGGTCCAGGTCGCGCGCGTGCCCGTGGGCGGCGATGTGGCCGTCCGGGCGCACCAAGTGGTAGCCGGGGCGGGTGCACAGACCGCGGGTGCCGCCCGGCAGGTGCGTCACCCGCACCTGCGGATAGCGCGCCGTGACGTGTCCGGTCTCGGTGAGCCACCGCGGGTCCGAGCGGGGCACGCGCACCAGCAGCGTCCAGGCGGACGGGTCGGCGCCCGGGCCCGCGATGCCGAGGGCCAGCGCCGCGTCGCGGGGCACGACGGCGCCGGGACCGGCCGCGGCGGCCAGCCGGCCGCGCAGGCCGCAGCCCGTGGAGGGCCGCTGGCCGGCGCGTTCCGGGCTGTACGCGAGCCGGCGGCCCGCCAGGACCGGGGCGTACAGCCGGGCGGCGGCCCCGGACCGGTCGAACAGGGTGAACGCGGCGTCGCGGACGGCCGCCCGGCCCGGCGTGCGGGCGGTCAGGGCCCGCGTGTGGACGTCGGTGTCGCGGACGATCCGGCGGGTGGCCTCGGCGCGCTCGGCGCCGTAGCTGTCGAGCAGCGTCGCCGGGGACCGGCCCTGGAGCACGGCGGCCAGCTTCCAGGCGAGGTTGTGGGCGTCCTGGAGGCCGTTGTTCATGCCCTGTCCGCCGGCCGGGCTGTGGACGTGGGCGGCGTCCCCGGCGAGGAAGACCCGGCCCCGCCGGAAGTCCGTGGCCCGGCGGGCGTGCACCCGGAAGACGGTCTCCCAGACCGGTTCGGTGATCCGCACGCCGCGCGGCCCGCGGGTGTCGATGATCTCCTGCATGGCCTCGCGGGACATCGCGCCCCCGTCCGGCATCACCGACAGGAAGCGGAACACCCCGCCGGGCTGCGGCACGACCACCAGGGTGCCCTTCAGGGTCTGGTAGTAGGCGATCTCGTCCGGCGGCAGATACCCGTCGATGCGGGTGTCGACCAGCGCGAACGCCATCTCGTAGGTGCTGCCCTCGAAGCCGATGCCGAGCTGGCCCCGGACCGCGCTGCCGGCGCCGTCGGCGCCGACCACGAACGGGACCCGGTGGCGTTCGACCGTCCCGTCGTCGTGCTCCAGGACGGCGGTGACGGTGCCGCCCGGCTCGATCCTTCCGGAGAAGTCGACGCCGTCGAGGCAGAGCAGCCGCACCCCGCGCTCGACCTTGCCGCCGAGCGCGTGCAGCCGCTCGGTGAGGATGCGTTCCGTCTCGTACTGCGGGAGCTGACGGGCCGCCAGCTCCTCGGTGAAGGTGAGCGTGGCGACCGGGCGGCGGTCGGAGTAGTAGCGGAAGGCGCGCACCGGCACGGAGACCCGGCGCACCTCCTCGCCCGCTCCGAGGTCGGTGAGGATGTCGCGGACCCGCGGCCACAGCGACAGGGCCTTGGGCACGCCCAGCCCCTCGTGCGCGCGGTCGACCAGCCGCACCCGCACGCCGCGGCGCAGCAGTTCGCAGGCGGTGAGCAGGCCGGTGGGTCCGCCTCCGACGATCAGGACGTCGGCGTCCCCGGCGGTCGTGTCTGCCGTGGTCATGGGTGTCCGCTCCTCTCCGTCGCCCGGTCCGCCGCGGTCAGCTCGCCCGCTCGGCGGCGCGCCGGCGCAGCCGGGCCGCGAGCTCGATGCGCTGCACCTTCATCGTGGCCGTGCGGGGCAGTTCGGCCAGCTTCATCTGGACCGGCTCGGCGAGCGTGGGCCACTCGGTGGTGGCGGCGCGCCAGCGGGTCCGGTCCAGCGGCAGGTCGTCGCGGGTGCACAGCACCGGGACGGGCTCCTGGTCGGGGCCGGGGACGACGACCAGTTCGGTGAGCTCGCCGAGGCGGCCGAGGACGGTGTCCTCGATCTCCAGGGTGGAGGCGATGCCGGGGATGGCGTCGACCTCGCGGTCGAGCAGGTGCAGACAGCCCTCCTCGGTGCGGTAGCCGAGGTCCATGCCCCGCCACCAGCCGCCGTGGACCTGCGTGTCGTAGCGCTCGCGCTCGCCGAAGTAGCCGAGGCAGCGGCCGGCGGCCTGGACGTCGATGTAGCCGGGGTTCTCCCGGGTGACCGGCTGTCCGTTGCGGCTGACCAGCTTGAACTTGGTGTCGCCCGGGAAGGCGTAGCCCTGGCAGCGGCCGTCGGCGCCGTGCGCGGTCGCCCGGTTGAAGCCGCGGCCGACCAGCGGGCCGGTCTCGCTCTGGCCGTAGATCTGGTAGAAGAGCGGCGAACTGCGCTCGCTGGCGTGCAGCAGCTTGTCCATGGTGCTGGGGTGGATGGCGTCGAACGTGGTGCTGAAGTACTTCACGTTCGCCAGCGGCTTCAGCGGGTGCTCGGCCAGCACCTCCCACTCCATGAAGGAGTTGGGGTGCGACTCGATGAACCCGGGCCGGGTCTCGGCCCACAGCGCGGCGGCCTTCTCCGGGTCGGCGTCGTTCATGACGACCATCCGGTTGCCGCGGGGCAGCAGGACGGCGAGCGCGAGCGGCATCCGGGAGTGCACGTAGCTGACGTGCAGCGCCACGGTCTCCGTCTCGCGGATCATGTCGAAGAGCTTGGCCTGCGGCCGGTAGCGACCGTGCAGGGTCCGGGCGGAGTGGACGACCAGCTTCGGCAGTCCGGTGGTGCCCGAGGTGTGGGTCATCAGCGCAGGCAGGTCCGGGTGCGGCACGACCGGCTGCTGGCGGGGCGCGCCGGCCAGCCCCGCGATCGAGACCGTGCCGGGCCGCGCGCCGTCGGCGACGAGCACCGCGGCCGTCAGCTCGTCGAGCGGGGCGCCGGCGAAGGCGCCGTCGAGCTTGGCGGTGTCGGTGATCAGGTACGGGCCGCCGAGGCGGCGCAGCAGCGCGAGCACGCTGTCCGCGTCGAGGTACGGGGAGAGCTGCACCGGCACGGCGCCGATGCGGGAGACCGCGCTGGAAAGGATATTGATGTCGAAGCCGTTGGACTTGTGAATGGCGACGTGGTCGCTGCGCCGAATTCCCGCGGCATACAGCCGGGCCGCCATGTCGTCGATGTGTTCGGCGAGTTCGGCGAAGGTCATCCGCCGGCCGGCGTCCGGGAGCAGATCCAGGTCGTGGTCGAGGATGATGAGCTGGTCACCGTGGTCGGCCGCGGCCCGTTCGGCCACCAGGCCCATGTAGAGGCCCTTGTCGCTGGCCCGGACAGGAAGCATGAGTGGGCTCCTCTGGTCGTCGTTCCCGGCGGAATGGAAATGCCGCTTCAGGAAAGAGTTTTCATCATCGGGAGGCGGGCGAAGAAGGCGGATACGGACGATCCGTCATCTCCGCCGAAGGGAATTGCTGATCCGTCATGTCGGGGTGCGGAAATGCGCGTGGCAATTCCCGGTGTGCGACGGCGGCGCGGAATCCGTCCCGGTCGGGGACGGATTCCGGCCGGCGTCGTACGAGGGTCACGCCAGGGTCTGGCGGCCGCGGCGCAGCAGGTCGGCGATCTCGACGGTGCGGCGGGCCTGGTACTCGATGGCCGCGAGGTTGTCGTCGTCGACGTTGCCGCCCTGGTTGCGCGAGACGCTGCTCACGCCGTAGGGGTTGCCGTTGGTCGGGGCGAGCTGGATGTCGTCGGCGACGCCCGGCGGGACGATGAGCGCGCCCCAGTGGTAGAAGGCGTTGTTGAGGGCGAGGATGGTGCTCTCCTGGCCGCCGTGCAGGGTCGCGGTGGAGGTGAACGAGGACATCACCTTGTTCACCAGGCCGCGCTTCATGTGCAGCGGCAGGGTCAGGTCGATGAACTGCTTGAGCGAGGCGGCCGGCAGCCCGTAGCGGCCGGAGGTGCCCCACATCACCGCGTCGGCCCACTCCAGGTCCTCGAGGGCGGCCTCGGGGATGTCCTTGACACTCTCCAGGTGGTCGGCCCAGACCTGGTTCCAGGTGTCGTTGCCGGGGACGATGCTCTCGGTGGTGAGCTCGGCGGTCCGGCGCAGCCGGACCTCGGCGCCGGCCTTCTCGCCGGCCGCGGCGGCCGCGGCGGCGAGCTTGTGCACGTTGCCCTGGGACGAGTAGTAGATGACGGCCAGCTTGGTGGTGCTCATGTCGGTCCTGCTCCTTCGGTGAAACGGTGGACTGACCCACCGCGCGGGGCGGGTCGCTGGAGGGGTGTGTCGTCGGGGCCCGGGCGCGGTCAGACGGCCGTGGGCAGCGCGCGGCCGGTGCGGCCGGAGAGCATCGCGACCGCGTGCGCGGCGGAGGCGAGCGTGGCGTGCCGGTGCCAGCCGGCGAAGGAGCGCCCGGTGAAGTCGCGGATGCCGACCTGCTGGGCGACGTCCGCGAGGTCGTGCTCGACGCGGCGGGCGAGCCGGGTCAGGTGCCGCAGTTCGCCGATGCCGAGGGTGGTCAGGTCGGTGAGCCACAGCTCGGCGGGCCAGCGTCCGCCCTCGGCGACGCCCATCAGGAGCATCGAGCCGGCGGCGCGCTCCGGTCGCCGGCCCGGCTCGGGGGCGGGCGAGGAGCCGGACAGCATGACCCGGACGGTGACGACGGGGCTGCGCAGGCCGGGCTCCTCGCCGGCGCGGCGCACCGGGCGGCGCATGTGCCAGACGGTGGACATGATCTGCTGCGCCGTCACGGCGACGCCGCGGCGCGGGAAGACCGGTTCGTCGACGGCGAGCCTGAGGGCCCCGTCGACCCGCAGCATCATCGGGGTGTCCGAGGCGCGCAGCCGGGCGACGACGGCGGGTACGTCCGCCTCGCGGGCGTCCATCACGACCGGCCGGACGGGGAGCCGGCTCTTGGTGAGCAGCTCCTGGCAGGCCCGGACCGAGCACTGCGCGAGGCTCTCCGGCACCTCGTCGTCCGGTATGGACGCCAGCCGGCGCTGTCCCGCGTCGGAGAGCCAGCGGGGCGACAGCTGGAGCCGCCAGTTCAGCGGGCTGCTCCACTCGTGGGTGGCGGCCCAGACGCCCACGGCCTGCTGGGCGTTGACGACCTGGCCCAGGGCCGGGACGAAGCGGCGCTCCACGCCCACGGAGGTGTCGCCGGCCTTCGGTATGACCATGGGGTGGACGACGTACGCGTGCGGCTGGGCGACGCGTTCGACGTACTGGGCGAGGGCCCGGCGCACCGGGGCCCAGTCCCAGGTGGAGCTGGTGATGAAGTGGTGCAGGCTCTGCTCGATGGCGTCGCCGCCGAAGAGCGCGGCGATGTTGCGGATGGACTTGCGGCCCTCGGCCTCCAGCAGGCCCCGCAGGTACACCATCCCCTTCGTCCGCTGGTCACGGCGGGACATCGAGGAGAACAGCTCGGAGCCGAGCTCCGCGAGCAGGAGCTCACGGAGCCCGTTCCGGGTGGGGCGGTCGGCGGGCGTGTCACGTCTCAACAGCGCGACAGTCATGGTGTTTCCCCCAGTGCGGCCAATGCGTTGTCGGGTGCGGGCGAGCGTGCCCCTCGCCGCCCACGTCCCGGAGCCTCACACGCGGTGGCCAACGGGCGGCCTAGGACCGGCAAACGCCCAGGTCGGAGCCGTGAGATCGGTGCCGATCCGGCCGCCGCCGACCGCGCCGTCCGGGGTCGCCGGCCGCGCCGCCCGGGGTCGCCGGCCGCGCCGTCCGGGGTCGCCGTCAGCCGCCGCCCGCCACCGTCGCCGCCCCCCGGCCGCTCGGGCGCGGAGGAACGGCGCCCGGGGGAATTCCCCGCTCCCGCCGCACCGCCGCATTTCCTTCCGGGCCGCGCCGGAGAAAACTCCCCCGGCGCTCACGGCCCGAATGCGGCGGCTCAGCGCGCGGGGGCGTACTCCTTCTCGATCACTTCCTTGATACGGCCGAGGGTCTCGTCGAGGTCGGACACGAGTTTCGCGGTCCAGTCGACGACGAAACGCTCACGGCCGGCCTCGTCGAGGTCCTTGACGATCTTGTGAATTCCCTCGGTGGCGCGGTTCATCCGGAAGTGGTGGGTGAGGATCGCGCCGTCGCCGTCGGGCTCGATGTCGAAGCCCCAGACGGACTCCTGGTTCTCCCGGGTGTGCGTGAGCATCGCCCAGCGGAACGTCCGGCCGGGCTCCGCCGCGGTGATGCGGGCCTCGGTGTACCAGGTGCCGCGGATCAGCGGGGCCCAGGCCACCACGTCCTCGCTGCGCAGGTTCTCGCCGCGGAAGATCGCGCCGACGGTCGACGGCTCGCCGATCCACTCGCCGCCCCGGCATTCCGGGCTCCACTCGGAGCTGCGCGGCAGATCGCTGACGACGGCGTAGACCTCTTCGGGGCGCGCGGAAATGCGCTTGCTCGCGCGCAGCTCGAACAACGGGTTCTTTTCGATGATGGTGTTCGCCATGCCAATGATGTTTCCTACTGCGGCGAACCCCGGTCAATGAACGAAAAACGATCCGTCAAGTCATTCCGATGACCCGTCAGAATTAAATGTCCCGCAGAACGATTACCGGCCATTCGCAGCGGCTTCCGGGGAGCGGAAAAACGAAGGACGCCCGGCGCATCGGTGCGCACGGGCGTCCAGGACGCGGGGCATCAGGCCTTGCTGAGGTGCGCCCAGAACTCGTCCCAGGAGAGCTTGCCGTCGCCGTTCTCGTCGCGCGGCTTGATCAGGGCCTCGGCGACGGCCTCGGTGACGTTCCAGTCACCCAGCTGCGCCATGACGCTCTTGTACTCGGCGGCGGTGATGAAGCCGTCCCCGTCCACGTCGTACTTGTCGAATGCCGTGCGTGCCGACTCGATGTCCGCCACTGGTCCACCCCTTCTCGGTGCCTCTCTGACGGGGGTCAGGTTATCCGGCCGGACGCCGCGTCCGGTTTCCGGGCCGTCGCCGGCCATGGCGGATCATGGAGGCATGAGCGACGACGTGGCACGGATCCTGGAAGCGGCGGCCCGGGGCGACTTCCCGCCGCCGGACGGCTCGGCGGTGGTGGTGCCGCAGCCGAGCGGGCGGGACGCGGGGGTGCTGGCCTTCACGGCGCACTCGGTGATCTTCACGGACGAGGATCCGGCCTGGGTGCACGCGGCGCTGGCGGCCACCGACGCCGATCCGCTCTCCGCCTCGATGAACCCGGTGTTCCTGACCGGGCTGCTGGCCAAGACCGGCCGCCGGATGAACACCGTGGACCTGCTGACCGTCGCCGACCGGCTGCCCGGCGAGCCCGGCATCGAACTGCGGGAGATCCGGGACCTGTCGCACCCGCGGGTGGCGCGGGCCCTGAAGTACCGGGACGACGTCCGGGTGTGGACCGCGGACGGCGGCGTGCTGATCCTCGGCCGGGGCGTGGCCGGCCGCTGGGAGTGCGCGGTGGAGGTGGACGAGCAGGCCCGCGCCCGGGGCCTCGGCCGGGCCCTGGCCCGCGCGGCCCGGCATCTGACGCCCGGTCCGGTGGTGTGGGCGCAGCAGTCCCCGGGCAACGCACGCAGCGTGCGGACGTTCCAGGCGGCGGGGTACCGGCCGGTGGCCTCCGAGGCGCTGTTCGTGGCCGGCTGACGCACGGGAAGGCCCCGGCCCGTCGTACGGGGGCCGGGGCCTGAGAGCGCGTCGTACGGGCCGGGCTCGTACGGCGCGTCCGTCAGCGGAAGACGCCGGTGTGACCGAGCGAGTAGCGGCCGGGCTGCGGGTAGACCGCGAGGCCGTGCGGGCCGCCGCCGACGGGGATGCGGGCCAGCTGCTTGCCGGTCGTGGTGTCGATCGCGTACACCTCGGAGTCGTACCGGCCGGACAGCCAGAGCACCTTGCCGTCGGCCGAGACGCCGCCCATGTCCGGCGAGCCGCCGTCCGGCAGCCACCACTTCTTGGTCAGCTTGTTCTGGGCGAAGTCGAAGACCGAGATCGAGCCCTCGCCGCGGTTGGGCACGTACATCTCCTTGGAGTCGCGGGAGACGTAGAGGCCGTGGCAGCCCTTGCCGGTGGGCATCAGGGTCGGCGTGGTGAACTTCTCCCCGTCGAGGACCCACATGCCGTGAGCCATCATGTCGGCGATGTAGAAGGTCTTGCCGTCCGGGGAGATCTTCACGTCCTGCGGCATCGCGCCCTCGAAGGGCAGCTTCTGCTGGCCGATCACCTCCATCTTCTCGGTGTCGACCTTGAGCAGCTCGCCGGAGAACTCGCAGGAGACGACGAAGTACCGGCCGTCGGCCGAGAAGTCGGCGTGGTTGACCCCGTAGCAGGAGACCGGGACGGTCTTCTTGCGCTCCATGGTGTGCGGGTCGCGGAAGACCAGCTCGCGGTCCATGGAGGCCATGACGACGGCGTACTTGCCGTTCGGCGTGAAGTAGAGGTTGTACGGGTCGTGCACCTCGACCGGCTTGCCGGCGACGCCGGTGGCCGGGTCGATCGGGGTCAGCGTGTGGCCGCGGTTGTTGTTGACCCAGAGCGTCTTCAGGTCCCAGGAGGGGACGACGTGCTGGGGCTGGATGCCGACCGGGATGGTCTCGATCACCTTGTAGGTCTTGGGGTCGATGACCGAGACGGTGTTGGAGTTGGTGTTGGGCACGTAGACCCGGGACGGGAAGCCCTTGACGACCGGGGAGAGGTTGCCCGGCCGGTCGGCCGCGTAGACGTCCTTCGGGTCGAGGACCGGCGGCATCCCGGGCAGCCCCGGCGGGACGGCGGCGGGCTTGGGCCCGGCGGGGCGCGGGGCGGGCTTGGCGCGCTCGGCGGCGGTGCCGCGGCCGTCGTCGGAGCCGCAGCCGGCGAGCGCGGCGAGCAGTCCGGCGGCGAGCAGCGCGCCGGCGCGCCGGGCGAGACGGGCGGAGGTGGAACGGGGCGTGGTGTGGGGGGACATCAGGTCAGCAGCTCCGTGGTGGTCACCGCGCGCAGTCCGCGGCGGTCGAGGTCGGCGAGGAGGGCGGGCAGCGCGGCGACCGTGTCCGCGTAGCCGAAGTGCAGGCTCACCACGGATCCGTTGCGGACCGTCCCGGTGACGTTGCGGACGACGGCCGGTGCGCCGGGCGAGGTGAAGTCGAGGGAGTCGACGTCGTACGACAGGACGTGCGGGTAGCCGGCGCGGGCGGCGGCCCGGCGCACGTGGGGGCTCGCGTGCGCGGTGCGGGAGGGGCGGAACCAGGTGCCGATGGAGCCGGTGAGCCGGCGCAGCCGGCGGGCGCAGGCGTCGATCTCGGCGTACGCGCGCTCCTCGGTGAGGGCGTTGACGTCGAGGTGGTGCTGGGTGTGGTTGCCGAGCTCGTGGCCGCCGTCCAGGATCCGCCGGGCCAGTGCGGGGTACCGGTCGAGCCAGTCGCCGACGGCGAGGACGGTGATCCGGGCGCCGGCCCGTTCGGCCGCGGCGAGCACGGCGCGGGCGGTGGCGGGGTCGCCCTGGCCGTGGAAGGTGAGGGCGATCCGGGCGCGGTCGCGCGGTCCGTGGCTGATCTCGGCGGGGCGGCCGGGGAAGCGGCGCGGGCCCGGTACGGCGGAGGGCGCGGGGGCCGGAGCGCGGGGGCCCCGGGTGCGGGGGTCGGGGGCGCGGGCGGGCCGTTCCGCCGCGCAGGCGGCGGTGAGCGCGCCGGCGAGGACGGCGGCCGCCCCCGTCCGCAGGACGGCTCGGCGGTCGGTCGGAGTCACGCGACCATTTAAGGGGCGCTCCACCCGAAAGGTAATGATTGCGCCAATTCAGGACGTTTGCCGTTGCCGCCACGCCCGGCTGGACACCGGGGAGACTCGAAGAACACACGGTGAACGCCATACTTATTCACCGTTTATAAGGCGCGTGCCCTATGTCACCAACGATTCATTGGAGGAACATCCCGCTTTGCCCGAATCTGACCCGGTACGGACTTTTGGCGGCAAGGCCCCGGGTCTGCCATAGTCGGAGCCACGACCCCCATTGACCCGGGCCAGGTCGTCTCCGCGCCGTGGATACACCCCCTTCGTCCACGGCGCTCCACACGAAGCCCCCACCACGCCCACCACGGCGGACGGGGGCTTCGGTGCGTCTCAGGGGCGGTCGGCGACGCGCATCTCGAACCAGGTCGTCTTGCCGCGCGGTAAGAGGTCGACGCCCCAGCGGTCGGAGAGCTTGTCGACGAGGAAGAGGCCGCGCCCGCTGGTGTCCAGCTCGTGCACCGGCATGAGGCAGGGCAGCCCCCGGGAGGGGTCGCGGACCTCGATCCGGATCCAGCCCCGGCGGCGCAGCATCCGCAGTCCGAAGATCCGGGCCCCGGTGTGCCGGACGGCGTTGCCGACCAGTTCGGAGACCAGCAGGACGGCGTGCTCGGCGATCTGCGGCGACAGCGCCCAGTGCCGCAGGACGACGGACTGGGTGAGCCGGCGGGCCGTCGCGGCCGACTCCGGCAGGGACGGCAGGCACACCTCGCCGTCCGCCGGATTCCCGTACAGCTCCAGGGCTCTGACGCCCCGTTCGTCCTCCGTGCCCGGTACCCACCGGGCGGCGGCCGAGCCGCCGCGCTGCCGTGGTTGCTCGACACCCTCCAGGCCCGCCATGCCCTCCATCATGGCCGCCCGGACGCCCCCGCGGGGCCGTTCCGGAGGAATCGGTGCCGGGGGTGAGGAAGTCCTTCGGACGTCGATCGGCATATGCCAGAGGCAGAAAATGTCCCGGAAAACCTGTGCTGACCTGCGACGACGCACCGTGTTCGCATGATCACAGAGGAGGGCTCGGTGCCTCCGGGAAGACCGCCCCCTCGGGCGGCGTCGCGCGGCTCAGCCGGTTGACGCCGCCGGTTCCGCTCCGGCCGGAGAGGCTCAGAGGAACTTCGCCTTGCCCGGGCCCTCCTCCACGAAGCTGCGCATGCCGCGCTCGCGGTCCTCGGTCGCGAACAGGCCGGCGAACCAGTTCCGCTCGATCGCCAGACCGGTGTCGATGTCCGTCTCCAGACCCGCGTCGACCGACTCCTTGGCGGCGCGCAGCGCCAGCGCCGGGCCCTGGGCCAGCTTCGCGGCCCAGGCGTGCGCCTGCTCGTACACCTCGGCGGCCGGGACGACCCGGTCGACCAGGCCGAGCGCGAGCGCCTCGTCGGCCTTCACCATCCGGCCGGTGAAGATCAGGTCCTTGGCCTTCGAGGGGCCGATGAGACGGGAGAGGCGCTGGGTGCCGCCGGCGCCCGGGATCAGGCCGAGCAGGATCTCCGGCTGGCCGAGCTTGGCGTTGTCGGCGGCGATCCGGTAGTCCGCGCACAGCGCCAGCTCGCAGCCGCCGCCCAGGGCGTAGCCGGTGACCGCGGCGACGACCGGCTTGGGGATGCGGGCGACGGCGGTGAACGCGTCCTGCAGCGCCCGCGACCGCTTGACCATGGCCGCGTGGTCCATGACCTGCATCTCCTTGATGTCCGCGCCGGCCGCGAACACCTTCTCCCCGCCGTACAGGATCACCGCGCGCACGTCGTCGCGGTCCGTGGCCTCCTGGGCCAGCTCGCGCAGCCGGTCCTGGGTGGCGATGTCCAGGGCGTTCATCGGGGGACGGTCGAGGCGGATCGTGCCGACGCCTTCGGCGACTTCGAGGTTCACAGTCATGAGACGCAGGTTAGTCGCCGTTAACGACGGCGGACCCGGTGCTGTTGCTCACAGCACCGGGTCCGCGGCCGTTCCGTACGGAGGGATCTACTTGATCCACTCCTCCCACGACATGTTCCAGCCGTTGAGGCCGTTGTCCGGGCGGATCTGCTTGTCCTTGGAGTTCTTCACGACCACCACGTCGCCGATGATCGAGTTGTTGTAGAACCAGGCCGCCGGGGTGGAGCCGTCGCCGGCGCCGCGCACGTCCCGCAGACCCACGCAGCCGTGGCTGACGTTCGCGTTGCCGAAGGTGCCCGCGGAGGCCCAGTAGTTGCCGTGCACGAAGGTGCCGGAGGTGGACAGGCGCATCGCGTGCGGCACGTCCTTGATGTCGTACTCGCCGCCGAAGCCGACCGTGGCGCCGTTCATCCGGGTCACGCGGTACTTCTCGCTGATGACCATCTGGCCGTTGTACGTGGTCGTGGACGGCGCGCCCGCGGTGATCGGGATCGTGCGCAGGAGCTTGCCGTCACGGACGACCTTCATGGTCTTGGCCTTGGCGTCCACCGTGGCGACCTGGCTGCGGCCGATGGTGAACTTCACCGTCTTCTTCTGCTTGCCGTAGACGCCCGGCCGGCCCTCGACGCCGTCCAGGTTGAGCTCCACGGTCACCTTGGTGCCCGCGGCCCAGTACTCCTTCGGCCGGAAGTCGAGGCGGTCGTTGCCGAACCAGTGGCCCTGGATCTCGACGTTCGGCTCGGCGGTCACCTTGATGGCGTTCTCGACGGCCTCGGGGTTGGTGATGCCCCGGGTGAAGTTGATGGACACCGGCATGCCGACGCCGACGGTCGAACCGTCCTCGGGCGTGTAGTGGCCGATGAAGGTGTTCTTCGGGACCAGCGTGGTGAAGGTGGTGTCCTTCGCCGACTCGCGGCCCTCGGCGTCCTTGGCGATCGCGTGGACCTTGTACTGCGTGCCGGCGGCGAGGTGCCGCACCGGCTCCCAGCTGGCGCCGTCCGCGGCCAGCTTGCCCTCGACCGGGGCGCCCTTGGAGTCGGCCACCTCGACGGTGGTCAGCTTGCCCTTCTCGGCGGTGACCTTCAGCGCGCCGCTGGTGGCCACGTCCTTCGCGCCGTCCTTCGGCAGGACCGTCACCACGGCCTGCGAGGCGGCGTTCTCGACCTGGCCGCCGCCCTTGCCCTTGTCCCCCGAGGCGCCCGGCCCCTCGGCGTCCCCGCCGCCGCAGGCGGTGACGAGAAGCAGCATCGCCCCCGCCGCCAGCGCCCGCAGACGCACGCCCCCACGCACGCCTCCGCGGCCGGCCACGGCCGATGCCCCGGATATCGGCTGCCCGTTCACTCTGGTCCACTCCCCTCGCACGGCCTGGCCCCGCCACGGCCCGCACCCCCGGGCGCAGTCCTCTCGCGCCCACGGCGCTAGATAATCACACCGCGGCCACGGAAAGTTCACTGGGAATGTCACCGTTCAGTCCCAACTCGTCCGGGACGTGCCGGGGGCCGCGCAACGGCGGCGAGCGGGGGCGTGACACCGGGTCAGCGCAGCGCGGAACCGGCCTTCCAGCGGTCCCAGTCCATGTTCCACCCGCCCAGGCCGTTGTCGGGAGCGACCTTTCGGTCACGGGAGTTCACGACCTCCACGACGTCCCCGATGAGGGTCCGGTCGAAGAACCACCCGGCGGGGCTGTCGGAGCTGCCGCCCTTCTCGTCCTGCAGGCCCACGCAGCCGTGGCTGACGTTGGCGTTGCCGAAGGTGTCCTCGGAGGCCCAGTAGTTGCCGTGCAGGAAGGTGCCGGAGCTGGTGAGCCGGATCGCGTGGGGCACGTCCTTGATGTCGTACTCGCCGCCGAAGCCGACCGTGCGGCCGTCCATCCGCGTCACGTCGTACATCTCCGTGACCACCATCTTCCCGTTGTACGTAGTGGTCTTCGGGGCGCCCGCGGTGATCGGCAGCGTCGCCAGGAGCTCGCCGTCCCGGCGCACCTCCATGGTGTGCGCGGCGGCGTCCACCAGGGAGACCTGGGAGCGGCCGACGGTGAAGCCGACCGTCTTGCGCTGGATGCCGTAGACGCCGGGCGCGCCCTCGACGTCGCGCAGCGCCAGCTCGACGGTGACCTCCGTGCCCGGCTCCCAGTAGTCACGGGGCCGGAAGTCGAGCCGCTCCTTGCCGAACCAGTGGCCGGCGATCTCGACGGGCGGGTCCGCGGTGACGCGGATGGCGCGCTCGACGGCGGCGCGGTTCTCGATCGGCCGGTTGAAGCCGAAGGAGACGATCATGCCGGTGCCGACGGTCGAGCGGTTCTCCGGCTTGAAGTAGCCGATGAAGCGTTTCTCGGGGACGACCGTGGCGAAGGTGGTGTGCCGGGCGGAGCGGCGGCCCTCCCCGTCCAGGGCGACCACGTCCACGCTGTACTTGGCGGCGAGCGCCAGCCGGGCCCCGGCGGCCGGGCGCCAGCGCAGCCCGTCGTCGCTGATCGTGCCCTCCAGGCGGGCCGGGCGGGCGTCCTCGATCTGGACGACGGAGACCCGTTCGAGCCGTCCCTCGTCGACGGCGATCTCGACCGGGCCGTCCGCGGGGACGGCCTTCGCGCCGTCCTCCGGGCTGATCCGGATGACGTCGCCGGGGGCCTTGGCCCGGCCGGGCAGCGGCAGCGTGAACCCGCCGCCCTTCTCCCCGCCGGGTCCGCCGTCGCCGGTGCAGCCCGTGGTCGCGGCCAGGAGGCCGGCCGCCGCCAGGGCGAGGCCCAGGCAGGTCCTCGCCCGCTTCAGTGCATGTCTCACGCCCGGCCCAACGACTGCCCCCCTCCAGGGGAAACGTGGGCGCCGGTCATGTTGGGAGCACGGCGCTCCGGGCAGAACAGGTGGGAGGCCCCGTGCGGGGAGGGGCGGCCGGGACGCCGCCGCTCGCTGGCGGCACGGGGCCCGACGAGCCGCGGGAGGCCGACAGGTGTCGAGCGCAGCCGAACAGGAGGCGGTGCGGGAGGGAGCGGCGCCCTCCCCTGCCGTGGAACAGGTCGCGGTGCCCCCGCGGCCGAGAGTGTGGCCGGGCGCCCCGACGCCGCTGGGGGCGCGCTGCCGGACCGGGCCGGACGGGGTGGCGGGCACCAACTTCGCGCTGTGGGCGGGCGGGGCGGAGGCGGTGGAGCTGTGCCTGTTCGCGCCGGACGGCACGGAGACCCGGCTGCCGCTGACCGAGCTGACCCACGAGATCTGGCACGGCTTCGTGCCGGGGGTGACGGCCGGGCAGCGGTACGGCTACCGGGTGCACGGCCGCTGGGACCCGTGGACGGGGGCCCGCTGGAATCCGGCCAAGCTGCTCCTCGACCCGTACGCGCGGGCCGTCGACGGGGACTTCACGCTGCCGCCGGAGGTGTACGGGCACGTCCGGGACTGGCCGCAGCAGCACGTGGCGGACACCGTGCGCGACGAGCGGGACTCGGCGCCGTTCGTGCCCAAGGGCGTCGTCGTCCAGGACGACGACGACTGGGCGGACGACCGCCGGCCGAAGACCCCGTGGCCGGACTCGGTGATCTACGAGCTGCACGTGAAGGGGTTCACGAAGCTCCACCCGGGCGTCCCGGAGCACCTGCGGGGCACGTACGCGGGCCTCGCGCACCCGGCGGCGATCGAGCACCTGACGCGGCTGGGGGTGACGGCGGTGGAGCTGCTGCCGGTGCACCAGTTCGCGCACGAGGACCACCTGCTGCGCCGGGGGCTGCGCAACCACTGGGGCTACAACTCGATCGGCTACTTCGCCCCGCACGCCGCGTACAGCGCCTCGGGGACGGCCGGGCAGCAGGTCGGCGAGTTCAAGCGGATGGTGCGGGCGCTGCACGCGGCGGGGATCGAGGTGATCCTCGACGTGGTCTACAACCACACGGCGGAGGCGGGCGAGCTGGGCCCGACGCTCTCCCTGAAGGGCATCGACAACCGGGGCTACTACCGGCTGCAGCCCGACGCCCGCCGGTACGCCGACTACACCGGCTGCGGCAACACCCTGCACGTGGTGCAGCCGCAGGTGCTGCGGCTGATCACCGACAGCCTGCGGTACTGGGTGACCGAGATGGGCGTGGACGGCTTCCGCTTCGACCTGGCGGCGGCGCTGGCCCGCTCGATGCACGACGTCGACATGCTGTCCCCGTTCCTCGCGGTGATCGCGCAGGACCCGGTGCTGCGCCGCGTGAAGCTGATCGCCGAGCCGTGGGACGTGGGCAACGGCGGTTATCAGGTGGGCGCGTTCCCGCCGCTGTGGACCGAGTGGAACGACCGCTACCGGGACGCGGTACGGGACTTCTGGCGCGGCGCGCTGCCCGACGTGCGGGACCTCGGCTACCGGCTGTCCGGCTCCAGCGACCTGTACGCCTGGGGCGGGCGCCGCCCGTACGCCTCGGTCAACTTCGTCACCGCGCACGACGGGTTCACGCTGCGGGACCTGGTCACGTACGAGCGCAAGCACAACGAGGCCAACGGGGAGGGCAACCGGGACGGCACGAACGACAACCGGGCCTGGAACTGCGGGGTGGAGGGCGAGACCGACGACCCCGCGGTCAACGCGCTGCGCCGCCGCCAGATCCGCAACCTGCTCACGACGCTGCTGCTGTCGACCGGGGTGCCGATGCTGGTCGCCGGCGACGAGATGGGCCGCACGCAGGGCGGCAACAACAACGCGTACTGCCAGGACAACGAGCTGGGCTGGGTGGACTGGTCGCTGCCGGAGCAGGAGGGCCCCCGCGGGCTGCTGGAACTGACCTCGCGGCTGCTGGCCCTGCGCCACCGCCACCCGGTGCTGCGCCGCCGCGCGTTCTTCGACGGCCGCCCGCAGGGCGCGGACGGGCTGCGGGACCTGGCCTGGTTCACGCCGGACGGCGCGGAGATGACGGAGCGGGACTGGTACGCGCCGACGTCGACGATCGGCCTGTACCTCTCGGGCCGCGACATACCGGGCCGGGACGCCCGGGGCGAGCAGGTCACCGACGACAGCTTCCTCGCGGTCCTGCACGCCTCGCCCCGCCCGGTGGAGTTCACGCTGCCGGGCCCGCCGTGGGCGGAGTCGTACGAACTGGTCGTGGACACCTCCCGCGAGGACCAGTCCCGGCCCCCCGGGACGCTGCACCGCGGCGGCGAGCGCTTCACGGTGGCGGAACGCTCGGTGGTGCTGCTGCGGGTGGCGGGTTAGGACTTCTGGGTTCCGGGGCCGCCGAGGATGCCGCGGTCGTAGGCGGTGGCGACCGCGGCGGCGCGGTCCTTGGCGTCGAGTTTGGCGAAGATGTGGGTGAGGTGGGTCTTCACCGTGGCCTCGCTGATGAAGAGTTCGGCGGCGATGGCCTTGTTGGAGGTGCCCTTGGCCACCAGGGCGAGGACCTCCGTCTCGCGCGCGGAGAGCGTGTCGTCCACGGGTCGCGCGGCCGGGGTGCGGACCCGGGTGACGAGCCGGGAGGCGACGGCCGGGGAGAGCACGGTGCGGCCGTCGGCGGCGGCGCGGACCGCGGCGAACAGCTCCTCGCGGGGCGCGTCCTTGAGCAGGTAGCCGGTGGCGCCCGCCTCGATCGCGGGCAGGGTGTCGGAGTCCGTGTCGTACGTGGTGAGGACCAGGACCCGGGAGCGGGCGCCCCGCCGGGTCAGCTCGGCGATCGCGTCGACGCCCCCGCCGCCGGGCATGCGCAGGTCCATCAGGACGACGTCGGGGTCGAGGCGTTCGGCGAGCGCGACGGCCGCGACGCCGTCCGGCGCCTCGCCGAGGACGGTGAAGGCGGAATCGGCGGCGAACATGCCGCGCAGCCCGTCGCGGACGACCGGGTGGTCGTCGACGATCAGCAGGGTGATGGTCCGGGGCTCAGTCATGGCGCACCAACGGTACGCGGGCGCTCACCGCGGTGCCCGCCCCCGGTTCGGCCTCGACCGCGACCTCGCCGGCGATCCGGGCGGCGCGGGCCCGCATGCCGGGCAGGCCGAACCCGCCCTCGGCGGTGCGGCCACGCAGGGCGGCCGGGTCGAAGCCGCGGCCGTCGTCGCGTATGTCGAGGGTGACCTCGTCGCCCATGTACGAGAGGGTCACGCCGGCGCGCGTGGCTCCGGCGTGCTTCGCCGTGTTGGCCAGGGCCTCCTCGGCGATCCGCAGCAGCGTGGCGGCGACCTCGTCGTGGAGCGGCTCCTCGGCGCCGGTGACGGTGAACCGGGCGTCCACGCCGGTGCGTTCGGCCCAGAGCGTGACGGTCTTGCGCAGGGCCCCGGGCAGTCCGTCGTGCTCCAGGGCCGCCGGCGCCAGGTTCTGCACGGAGCGGCGGGCCTCGCCGAGGGAGTGCCGGGCGAGGGCCTGCGCCCGGTCGAGGTGGACGCGGGCCGCCTCGGGGTCCTCGGCGGCGGTGACGGCCTGCAGCTGGGCGATGATGCCGGTCAGGCCCTGCGCGAGGGTGTCGTGGATCTCGGCGGCGAGCCGGCGGCGCTCGTCGGCGACGCCGGCCTCGCGGGCCTGGACGACGAGCTGTGCCTGGAGCGCGGCGTTCTCGGCGAGGGCGCGCTCCAGGGCGTCGATGGTGGCGGCCTTCTCGCGGGCGTGCTCTGCCTCCTTGGCGCTGATCTGCCCGAAGACCGCGGAGAGCCCGGCGTTCACCGCGAACAGACCGCCGAAGACCAGCCATTGGGTGGTCGAGCGGGGCGGCAGCCCGCCGGACTGCGAGCCGGCCATGGTGGCGGCGACGACCAGCAGCGCGGGGCGCAGCAGCCGCGGCCGGACCACGTGGGCCACGTCGAAGTAGCCGATGGAGGCGTGGATGGCGAAGAACGGGTTGAGCCAGGTGAGCGCGAAGGCGAGCACCGTGCGCGTCGCGTAGTAGCACTCGCCGCGCAGCGAGGGTCGGGGCAGCGCCAGGCCGTTGGCGGCGCTCCACCACCCCTGCAGGGCGAGCATCGCGACGAGCAGGACACCGGCCGCGTACAGCTCGCCGGTCGTCATGGTCTCGCCGACGATGGCGGCGCCGACGGCCGTGGACAGGGCGAGCAGCGCGTACGGGCCGTACGCGTAGAACTGGGCCCAGCGCTGCTCGGCCGGTGTCGGCGTCACGCGTCCCTCACTCCCAGGTGAACCGGCGTCGGGCGAAGGCGACCAGGACCACGGTCCAGACGGCGGTCACCGCGAGGTGCGTCCACCCCGGCCACTGGCCGGCGGCGGCCTGATCGAGGGCGCGGGCGGAGGCGCCGAAGGGGGTCAGGCCGACGATGTCGCGCAGGGTGCCGGGCATGGCCGCCACGGGGAGCCAGACGCCCGAGGTGAACATCGCCGGGAAGAATACCGCCGAGCCGACCGCCTGGGTGATCTTGGTCGTGCGGCTGATCGCGGAGATCGCCGCGCCCAGCGCGAGGGCGGAGAGCGCGGCCAGGACCAGGGCCGGCAGATAGCCGCCGAGCTGCCGGGGCAGGGCCACGCCGAAGACGAGCCGGCCGACGGCCAGGGCGATCAGTGCCGAGGCGAGGACGGCGGCGCCGTGCAGGGCGATCTGGGCGCCGATGAGCGCCCCCGGCTTCATGGGCGTGGTCGCCATGCGGCGCAGGATGCCGCGCTCGCGGTAGCCGGTGAGCAGCGGCGGCATGGACTGGATCCCGGAGGTGATGGTGGCGAGCAGGATCGCGATCGGCACGTAGAGGTCGACCGTGCGCAGCCCGCCGAGGTCGGGACTCGGCTCCCGGAACACCGGGATGCAGCCGATGATCACGAGCAGCAGCGTCGGGAAGGCGAGGATCCAGAACAGGGCGGCCGGTTCGCGGGTGAAGAGCCGGGCCTCGGCCTTCAGGACGGCGGTGTGGGTGCGGCGGAGGGTCGCGGTGCTCACTGGTCGGTTCCTGTCAGGTCGAGGAAGGCGTCGTCGAGCGTGGCGTCGGAGACGCGCAGGTGGTGGGCGGTGACGCCCTCGCGGGCGAGGTGGGACAGCAGCGCGGCGGTGCTGTCGTCGGTGCCGGTCACGGTGATCCGGCCGTCCCGCGCCTCGTCGACGGAGACCACGGCGTCCAGGACCTCCAGGGCGCGGACGTCGAGCGGCGCGGAGGGCAGGAAGGTGACGACGGTGCGGGCGGCGGCCCGGCCGATGAGACCGGCGGGGGTGTCGAGGGCGGTGATCCGGCCGCCGTCGACGAGCGCGATCCGGTCGCACAGGCGCTGGGCCTCCTCCATGAAGTGGGTGACCAGCAGGACGGTCACCCCGCCGGCGCGGACGTCCTCGACGAGCCGCCAGGTGTCGCGACGGGCCCGCGGGTCGAGGCCGGTGGTCAGCTCGTCGAGGACCACGACGCGGGGGTTGCCGATGAGGGCGAGGGCGATGGACAGGCGCTGCTTCTGTCCGCCGGACAGCTTCGCGAAGCGGACGCCGAGCCGGTCCGCGAGACCGAGCCGTTCGGCGAGTTCGCGCCAGTCGGCGGGGTCCGGGTAGCAGGCCGCGTACAGCTCCAGCGCCTCACGGACGGTCAGCTTGCCCTGCAGTTCGCTCTCCTGGAGCTGCGCCCCGAGCAGCAGGGTCACCCGGTCCCGGTCGGCGACCGGGTCGTACCCGGCCACCCGTACCGTCCCGGCGTCCGGGACCCGCAGCCCCTCCACGCACTCCACGGTGGTGGTCTTCCCGGCCCCGTTGGGCCCGAGGATCCCGAAGATCTCCCCCTCGGCGACCTCGAAGGACACCCCGTCGACGACCGTGCGACCGCCGTACCGCTTGCGCAGTTCCCGTACCTCGATCATTGCCATGCCCTCAGGCTGCCGGGCGGCGCGGGGCGCGCGCATCGGCCGATCCGCTCGTCCCCGGGATCAACCGATCGGCCGATGGCGCGGCCGGAAATGGAGATGAGCCGCGTCAGGGGCGAACCCTACGATCGGGCCTGATGTCCGAGAAACGTGAGCCCGCCAGGAACCGGTCCGCCGTACGTTCGCTGCTGCGCCTGTGGCCCTATCTGCGGCCGGTGCGGCTGCGCTGGGGGACGGCGGCCGTGGTGGCCGTCGTCGCCTCGTGCCTGGGGCTGGTGATCCCGCTGGTGCTCAAGTGGATCGTGGACGGCCCGGTGGCCGAGCAGGACCCCGGCGGGGTGTGGCTCGGCGCGCTGTACGTGCTGCTGCTCGGCGTCGCGGAGGCGGGCCTGTTCGGGCTGCGGCGCTGGCTGGTGGCCCGGCCGCTGGCCGGCGTCGAGGCGGCGATGCGGGCGGACCTGTACCGGAGGCTGCAGCGGCTGCCGATCTCCTTCCACGACCGCTGGGCCTCGGGACAGCTGCTCTCCCGGGGGACGGCGGACCTGAGCCTGCTGCGGATGTTCCTGGCCTTCCCCCTGACCTTCCTGTTCGTCAACGCGGTGACGATCGTGGCGGGGTACGTGATCCTGCTGGGCCAGGAGTGGACGCTGGGGCTCGTGCTGCTGGTGCCGGTGGCGCCGCTGGTGGTGCTCTGCTTCCTGTTCGAGACGCGGTACTCGCTGGTCGCGCGGCGCGCCCAGGACCAGGTCGGCGACGTGACGACGGTGATCGAGGAGAGCGTCCTCGGCATCCGGATCGTCAAGGGCTTCGGCCGGCACCGCAGTCAGCAGCTGGCGTTCCGGGCGCTGACCGGCCGGCTGCGCGGCACGGAACTGGAGAAGGCCCGGCTGCTGGCCTGGATCTGGGCGCTGATCACGTTCCTGCCCGAACTCGCGGTGGGCGCGGCGCTGGTGCTCGGCACGATGCAGGTCGCCGACGGGGAGCTGTCGGCGGGCACGCTGGTCGCCTTCCTGTCGACCACGCTGGCGCTGCGCTGGCCGGTGGAGTCGATCGGCTTCCTCATCGCGATGAGCCAGGAGGCGGCGACGGCCACGGAACGCTTCTTCGAGGTGATGGACGAGGCGGAGGAGGAACCGGGCGGCGCGGTCACGTCCGTGCCGGCCGCCGGGGACGGGGTGCGGTTCGAGGGGGTGTCGTTCCGTTACCCGGACGCGCCCGAGGACGCGCGGCCGGTGCTCGACGGGGTCGACCTGCACATCCGGGCCGGGGAGACCATGGCCCTGGTCGGCGCGACGGGTTCCGGCAAGACCACGCTCACCGCGCTGGTGCCGCGGCTGCACGAGGCGACCGGCGGGCGGATCCTGCTGGACGGCGAGGACATCACGGCGATGCCGCGGGAGCGGCTGCGGGAGCTGGTGTCGGTGGCCTTCGAGGAGCCCACGCTGTTCTCGGCGACGGTGGCCGAGAACGTGCTGATGGGCGCGGGCCCCTCGGGCGACGACGACACGGAGGCGCTGGGCCGGGCGCTCGCCGTCGCGCAGGCCCGGGACTTCGTGGACGCGCTGCCCGAGGGCGCCGGTACGCAGGTCGGCGAGCAGGGCCTGAGCCTGTCCGGCGGTCAGCGCCAGCGCCTCGCGCTGGCCCGCGCGGTGGTCGGCCGGCCCCGGTTCCTGGTCCTCGACGACCCGCTGTCCGCGCTGGACGTGCACACCGAGGCGCTGGTCGAGGCGGCCCTGCGGGAGGTGCTGCGCGGCACGACCGCGCTGGTCGTCGCCCACCGGCCGTCCACGGTGCTGCTCGCGGACCGGGTGGCGCTGCTGTCCGAGGGCCGCGTGAAGGCGGTGGGCACCCACCACGAACTGCTGCGCAGCGACCCCGAGTACGCCTGGCTGATGTCCGGCACCGAGCACGGCAGGGGGACCGACCCACGATGACCACCGACCCGAAGGCCCCGAGGAACGCGGCCGACCCGGACGGACCCCCGTACGCGACGGACGCGGCGGACCCGAGGAACGCGGCCGGCCCAGCCGACCCGGACGGACCCCCGTACGCGACGGACGCGGCGGACCCGAGGAACGCGGCGGACCCGGACGATCCCCCGTACGCGGCCGACCCGCCCGCTCCGGACGGCCCTCCGTCCGTGGCCGCCCCTGCCGGCCCGTCCGGACCGGCCCCGTCCGGTGACCCGTTCGACCGGGACGAGTTGCCGGCTCCGCCCCGGGCGACCGGGCGGCTGCTCGGTTCGCTGCTCGGCCCGCACCGGGCCAGGGTGCTGCTCGCCGCCGTTCTGCTGCTGCTCCAGCAGGCGGCGGTGCAGGCCGGGCCGCTGCTCGTCGCGTACGCCCTCGACCGCGCGGTGCCCGCGCTGCGCCGTGACGCGTACGGCCCGCTGGTCGCGGTGGCCGCGGGTTATCTGGGCTGCGCGGCCGCGGCCGGGTTCCTCCAGTACGCGTTCAGCCGGGTCTCCGCCCGGGTCAACCAGGACGTGCTGCGCGAGCTGCGGGACCGGATCTTCCGGCACGCGCAGGCGCTCAGCCTGGACTTCCACGAGCGCTACACCTCCGGCCGGCTGATCTCGCGGGCCACGGCCGACGTCGAGTCGCTGCGCGAACTCCTCGCGGAGGGCCTGCAGGAACTCGTCGGCGTGGTCCTCGCGTTCGTGTACATCTCGGCGATGCTGCTCTGGCTGGACCTGGGGATCGGGGCGGTGGCCGTGGCCTCGTTCGGCCCGCTGTACCTGATGATCCGGCGCTACCGGCGGCGCGCCTCGGTGGTGTTCGCGGAGCGGTCCACGGCGATCGCCGGGGTGATCGTGAAGTTCGCGGAGACGATGAACGGGATCCGTCCGGTCCGCGCGTTCCGGCGGGAGGCCGCCAACGACGCCGAGTTCGGGCGGCTCAACCACCGTCACGAACGGGCCAACGGCGACGGCCTGCTGGAGATGGCGCAGTACGTGGTGGGCTCGCGGCTGATCGCCAACACCGCGGTCGCGGGCATGGTGCTGTGGGGCGCGTACCGGGTGGCCGGCGGGACCCTGGCGCTCGGGGTGCTGGCGGCGGCGGTGCTGTACGTGCGGCGGCTGTACGACCCGATCGACCGGCTGGGCATGTTCCTCAACTCCTACCAGTCCGCGGCGGCCTCGCTGCAGAAGATCGCCGGGCTGCTGGCCCAGCCGCCGACCGTGCCGGAGCCGGTCGCGCCGCGCGCGCTGCCGGCGCGGGCGGACGGCCGGCCCGGGCGCGAGGTGGTGTTCGAGGACGTGCGGTTCGCGTACCGCACGGGCGGCGAGGTGCTGCCCCGCTTCGGCCTGACGATCCCGGCCGGGCAGACGGTGGCGGTGGTCGGCTCGACGGGGGCCGGCAAGTCGACGCTGGCGAAGCTGCTGGCCCGGTTCTACGACCCGACCGAGGGCCGGGTGCTGCTGGACGGGGTCGACCTGCGGGATCTGGCCACGCCGGAACTCCGGCGGGGTGTGGTGATGGTGACGCAGGAGGCGTTCCTGTTCTCGGGGACGGTCGCACAGAACATCGCGATCGGCCGCCCGGACGCGAGCCGCGAGGAGATCGAGCACGCGGCGAAGGCGATCGGCGCGCACGACTTCATCGCGGGCCTCCCGGACGGCTACGACACCGATGTGCGCAAGCGGGGCGGCCGTATCTCGGCGGGCCAGCGCCAGTTGGTGGCCTTCGCCCGCGCGCTGCTGGCCGACCCGGCGGTCCTGATCCTGGACGAGGCGACCAGTTCGCTGGACGTGCCGGGCGAGCGGGCGGTGCAGCGCGCGATGGACACGGTGCTGGCCGGGCGTACGGCGGTGGTGATCGCCCACCGGCTGTCGACGGTGGAGATCGCCGACCGGGTCCTGGTGATGGAGTCCGGCCGCATCGTGGAGGACGGCACACCGGCCGAACTCGCCGCGGAGAAGGGCCGGTTCGCGGGCCTGCACCGCGCGTGGCAGGACAGCCTCGTCTGACGCGCACGGGCGCGGCCCGCCCGTCCCACCCGGCCGGGGCGGCTGGGGCGTACGGGCCCGGGCCGCGCCGGAGGTGGCCCCGGGCCGCATGATGTCCGGTCAGCGAACGGCGGCTTACGGGCAGCGAACAGTTTCCGGCCATTTTGCCGACGCACTCATGACAGGTCCCCGTCATTACTGTCACTCTCTCCCCGGCTCTTCGCACCACCGTTCGCGCTCCACAGCTCTGTTTGCTCCGCCCGGGCGGTCCACCCAACCGTCCGGTACCCCCCTCGCAAAAGGAGTTCGCGTGAGATCCACGCCAAGCCGTCGCGCCACCGCGACGGGCGCGCTGATCGCGGCCGCCGCGATGCTCGCCGCCGGTTTCCAGGGTTCCGCCAACGCCGACGGCTTCGCCGCCGCTCCCAAGGCGCAGGCGGCCGGGAAGGCAAACCCCGGCAAGCTGCCCGCCGCCCTCTCCCCCGCCGAGCGCACCGCGCTCATCAAGGCCGCCGACGCCGACAAGGCCGACACGGCCAAGGCCCTCGGCCTCGGCGCGCAGGAGAAGCTGGTCGTCCGCGACGTCGTCAAGGACCGCGACGGCACCACGCACACGCGTTACGAGCGCACCTACGCCGGCCTGCCCGTCCTGGGCGGCGACCTGATCGTCGCCGAGTCCGCGGCCGGCGTGACGCAGTCGGTCACCAAGTCCTCCCGCGCCCAGCTGAAGAACGTCGACCTCAGCGCCGACGTCGCCCCGGCCGCCGCGGAGAAGCAGGCCGTGGCCGCGGCGAAGGCCGAGGGCTCGAAGGACTCCGCCGCCGAGCGCGCCCCGCGCAAGGTCGTCTGGATGGCGCAGGGCGCCCCCGTCCTCGCGTACGAGACCGTCGTCGGCGGCCTCCAGCACGACGGCACGCCCAACGAGCTGCACGTCGTCACCGACGCCCGCACCGGCGCGAAGCTCTACGAGTGGCAGGCGATCCACACCGGCACCGGCAACACGCAGTACAGCGGCCAGGTGACGCTGGGCACCGCCCCCTCGTACACGCTGACCGACACCGCCCGCGGCAACCACAAGACGTACAACCTCAACCGCGGCACCTCCGGCACCGGTTCGCTGTTCACCAACAGCACCGACGTCTGGGGCAACGGCACCCCCCAGAACCTGGAGACGGCCGGCGCGGACGCGCACTACGGCGCGGCGCTCACCTGGGACTACTACAAGAACGTCCAGGGCCGCAACGGCATCCGCGGCGACGGCGTCGGCGCGTACTCCCGGGTCCACTACGGCAACGCGTACGTGAACGCCTTCTGGTCGGACTCCTGCTTCTGCATGACCTACGGCGACGGCGCCAGCAACCTCAAGCCGCTGACGTCGATCGACGTCGCCGCCCACGAGATGACGCACGGCGTCACCTCGAACACCGCCGGCCTGGTCTACAGCGGCGAGTCCGGCGGCCTGAACGAGGCGACCTCCGACATCTTCGCGGCGGCCGTCGAGTTCTACGCCAACAACGCGCAGGACCCGGGCGACTACCTGGTCGGCGAGAAGATCGACATCCGGGGCAACGGCACGCCGCTGCGGTACATGGACAAGCCGAGCAAGGACGGCTCGTCCAAGGACTACTGGTACTCCGGCATCGGCAGCATCGACGTCCACTACTCGTCCGGCCCGGCGAACCACTGGTACTACCTGCTCTCCGAGGGCAGCGGCACCAAGACGGTCAACGGGGTCACCTACGACTCGCCGACCTCCGACGGTCTGCCCGTCACCGGCATCGGCCGGGACAAGGCCTCGCTGATCTGGTTCAAGGCGCTCACCACGAAGTTCGGCTCCAGCACCAACTACGCCGGCGCCCGCACGGGCACCGTCGCGGTGGCCACCGAGCTGTACGGCGCGGGCAGCCCCGAGGTGCTCGCGGTCGAGCACGCCTGGGCCGCGATCAACGTCGGCTCCCGCCCCGGCGGCGGCGAGCCGCCGACCGGCAAGGTCTTCGAGAACACCGCCGACGTGTCCATCCCGGACAACGGCGCCGCGGTGACCTCGACGGTCAACGTCACGGGCATCGCCGGCAACGCGCCGTCGACGCTCAAGGTGGACGTGAACATCGTCCACACCTACCGCGGTGACCTCGTCGTCGACCTCGTCGCCCCCGACGGCTCGGTCTACAACCTGCACAACCGGTCCGGCGGCAGCGCCGACAACCTCGTCCAGACGTACACCGTGAACGCCTCCTCCGAGGTCGCGAACGGCGCCTGGAAGCTGCGCGTCCAGGACAAGGCCTCGATCGACACCGGCTACATCAACAGCTTCAAGCTGACCTTCCCGTAAGCCGGGAGGACCCGTGAGCGGCGGCCCGGAGGGACTTCCCTCCGGGCCGCCGCGCGTGCGCCGCCTAGGCTGGAGCGCATGATCAGGGTGCTGCTCGCGGACGACGAGACGATGATCCGGGCCGGGGTGCGGGCGATCCTCGGGGCGGACCCGGACGTCGAGGTCGTCGCCGAGGCGGCGGACGGCCACGAGGCGGTGGAGCTCGCGCGTCGGCACCGGCCGGACGTCGCGCTGCTGGACATCCGGATGCCGCGCCTCGACGGGCTCGCCGCGGCGGAGGAACTGCGGCGGACGCTGCCGGAGACGGCGGTCGTGATGCTGACGACGTTCTCCGAGGACGCGTACATCGCCCGCGCGCTCGGCGGCGGGGCGAGCGGCTTCCTGCTGAAGTCCGGGGACCCGCGCGAACTCCTGGCGGGGCTGCGCGCGGTGGCCGGCGGCGCGGCGTTCCTCTCGCCCGAGATCGCCCGCCGCGTCATCGACACCCTCGGCGGCGAACGGCTCGCCCGCACGAGCCGCGCGCGGGACCGGCTCGCCCCGCTCACGGAGCGGGAGCGCGAGGTGGTGGCCCTGGTGGGCGCCGGCCTGTCGAACCAGGAGATCGCGGACCGGCTGCACGTGGTGGAGGGCACCGTCAAGGCCCATGTCAGCGCGGTCCTCGCCCGTTTCGCCCTGCGCAACCGCGTCCAGCTGGCCGTCCTGGCGTACGAGGCGGGCCTGGTGACCGAGGCGTGACCGGGCGGTGGCGGCGCGGGCTCGTGGACGGCGGGCTGTGGGCGCTGGTGAGCCTCCCGGTGCTGCTGCGGTCCGACCCGAACGACGGCGGCTCGTGGGCCGAGGTCGCGGCCGGGCTCGCGGTGCTCGCGCTCGGCACGGCGCTGTGCCGGCGGTGGCCCCTCGCGCCGCTCGGCATCGCGCTCGGCGCGAGCCTGGTGGTCTCGGCGGAGCTGTACAGCGCCTCGTTCACCCCGGCGCTGCTCGCCTTCGGCTATCTCGCCGGCCGCCGGCAGGAGCGCAGCCGCCCCGCGCTCTGGCTGCTGGGCGCCGCCTCGGCCGGCGGGCTCGCGCTGACGCTCGTCACGGGCGCCCCGCTCGGCCAGTGGTTCACCCAGCTCCTCGTGCTGGCCCTGGCCGTGGTCGCGCCGTGGCTGATCGGCCGGTACGTGCGCACGTACGACCGGCTGGTCCGCAACGGCTGGGAGCTGGCGCACCGGATGGAACGCGAGCAGGCCGCGGTCGCGGACCGCGAGCGGCTGCGCGAACGGTCCCGCATCGCCGGGGACATGCACGACTCCCTCGGCCACGACCTGTCCCTGATCGCCCTGCGCGCCGCGGCGCTCGAGGTCGACCCGGCGCTGGGCAGGGCCCAGCAGGAGGCGGCGGGCGAGCTGCGCCGCGCGGCGGCGGACGCGACGGCGCGGCTGCGCGACGTGATCGGCGTGCTGCGCGCGGACGAGCCGGGGGCGCCGGCCCCGACGACGCCGGCGGACGAGTCCGTCGAGCATCTGGTGGCCCGCGCCGCGGCGTCGGGCGTCCCGGTCACGCTGACGGTCGCCCCGCACGGCCTGCCGGAGCTGCCCGCCATGTCCGCCCGGGCCCTGCACCGCGTGATCCAGGAGGCGTTGACGAACGCGACCAAGCACGCGCCCGGGGCCGAGGTGACGGTGGAGCTGCGGGCCTCCCGGGACGAGGCCGAGGCCGTCGTGGTCACCGGCCCCGGCACGCCCCTCGGGCTCGCCTCGGGCGGCACCGGGCTCGTGGGCCTGGACGAGCGGGTCCGGCTCGCGGGCGGCAGCCTGGTGCACGAGGCCACGCCGGACGGGGGGTTCCTCGTACGGGCGCGGGTGCCGCTGGTGGCCGCCCCGCCCGCGCCGGTCGCCGCGCCGACGTCGGCGCGGGAACTGGACCGTGCCCGCCGCGAGGTGCGGCGCGGGCTGGCGCGGGTGGTGTGGGTGCCGCTGGCGCTGCTGGCCGGGCTCGCGGCGCTGATGGCCGGGGTCGGGCTGTACACCCAGTACCAGTCGTACCTGCCGCGCGAGCGGTACGAGGCCGTGCACACCGGGCAGACCCGCGCCCAGGCCGCCGCGCTGCTGCCGGAGGCCCCCCTCGACGGCCCGCCGCACGGCGCGCCGCCGGAACCCGCGGGCGCGGACGCCTGCCAGTACTACCGCACGACCCTCCTGGCGGCGGTCCCGGTGTACCGGCTCTGCTTCACGGACGACCGCCTGACCGACGTCGCGGTCATCGCCTGAGCCGGTCGGGAGGAAAGGCGACGGGGGCGGCGGCGAGGCCGCCCCCGTGCGCCGTCAGCGCAGCAGGACGCCCGCGCCCTCGCCCCGCGACTCCGCCGGGAGGGCCGTCAGGCCCATGTCGGCCGGGTCGGGGAGCAGCGGATGGCTCGGCAGGGCGCGGACCGTGCAGCCGAAGGGGCCGGTGCGGTCGAGGACCAGCGGACCCTCGTACAGCCGGCGGCCCTCCAGGTCCGGGGCGCCCGTGGGCTTCAGGACGCTGACGCGGGCGCCGGTGATCGCGTCGTCCGGGTCGACGCGGCCCGCGACCGCCTGCACCTCGACGTCCTCGGGCCGGAGCGTGCCGAGCGCGACGCGGACCCGGACGACGAGCGTCGCGCCGAGCTCCGCCTCGCCGAGGTCCTCGCCCAGCTCCACGTGCTCGACCCTGACCTGCGGCCACGCGGCCCGCACCTCGGCCTTCCAGGCGGCCAGTTCCCGCGCGGCCTCGGCGCCGAGGGCGCGGTGCGCCTGCGCGGCGGGGGCGTACAGGCGCTCCACGTACTCGCGGACCATGCGGTCCGCCAGGACCTTCGGGCCGAGGTCGGTGAGCGTCCGGCGGACCATCTCCGTCCAGCGGAGCGGGACGCCGTCCGGGCCGCGGTCGTAGAACCGGGGCGCGACGCGCTTCTCGACGAGCTCGTACAGGGCGTGCGCCTCCAGGTCGTCGCGCCGCTCCTCGTCGAGCGCGGCCGCGCCGTCCGCGGTGGGGATCGCCCAGCCGAAGTCCGGCTCGAACCACTCGTCCCACCAGCCGTCGAGGACCGACAGGTTGAGACCGCCGTTCAGCGCGGCCTTCATGCCGCTGGTGCCGCACGCCTCCAGCGGGCGGAGCGGATTGTTGAGCCAGACGTCGCAGCCGGGGTACAGCCGCCGGGCCATGGCCATGCCGTAGTCCGGCAGGAACACGATCCGGTGCCGCACCTTCGGGTCGTCGGCGAACCGCACGAGCTCCTGCACGAGCCGCTTGCCGCCGTCGTCCGCCGGATGCGCCTTGCCCGCGACGACGATCTGCACGGGCCGTTCGGGGTGCAGCAGCGCCCGGGTGAGCCGCTCCCTGTCGCGCAGCATGAGCGTGAGCCGCTTGTACGAGGGGACGCGGCGGGCGAAGCCGATGGTGAGCACGTCGGGGTCGAGCACCGAGTCGATCCAGCCCAGTTCGGCCGAGCCGGCGCCGCGCTGCCGCCAGGAAGCCCGCAGCCGTTCGCGTACCTCCGCGACGAGCTGTTCGCGCAGGGTGCGCCGCAGGTCCCAGAGTTCGCGGTCGGGCACGTCGGCGGCCCGGCCGCAGAGCCCCGCCAGTTCGGGGGCGACCCAGGTGGGCGCGTGGACGCCGTTGGTGATGGAGGTGAGGGGGGCCTCCTGGGCGTCGAAGCCGGGCCACAGCCCGGCGAACATCTGCCGGCTGACCGCTCCGTGCAGCGTGGAGACGCCGTTGGCGCGCTGGGCGAGCCGCAGGCCCATGACGGCCATGTTGAACACGCCCGGGTCGCCGCCCGGATAGGTCTCCCGGCCGAGCGTGAGCACCCGGGCCACGTCGACGCCCGGCAGCTCGCCGTCCTCGCCGAAGTGGCGGGCGACCAGCTCGCGGTCGAAGCGGTCGATGCCGGCCGGGACGGGGGTGTGGGTGGTGAACACCGTGCCGGCGCGCACCGCTTCGAGCGAGGCGTCGAAGTCGAGCCCGGTGCCCATCAGTTCGCGGATGCGCTCCAGGCCGAGGAAGCCGGCGTGGCCCTCGTTGGTGTGGAACACCTCCGGCTCGGGCCCGTCGGTGAGCCGGTTGTACGCGCGCACGGCGCGGACGCCGCCGATGCCGAGCAGCATCTCCTGGAGCAGCCGGTGCTCGCTGCCGCCGCCGTACAGCCGGTCGGTGACATCGCGTTCGGCGGGCCCGTTCTCCTCCACGTCGGAGTCGAGCATCAGCAGCGGCACCCGGCCGACCTGGGCGACCCAGATGTGGGCGTGCAGCCGCCGGCCGCCGGGCAGGGCCAGCGTCACGCGGGCCGGGCTGCCGTCGTGCTCGCGCAGCAGGGTGACCGGCAGCTCGCCGGGGTCGAGCACCGGATAGTGCTCCTGCTGCCAGCCGTCCCGGGAGAGCGACTGGCGGAAGTAGCCGTGCCGGTAGAGCAGGCCGACGCCGGTCAGCGGGACGCCGAGGTCGCTGGCGGCCTTGAGGTGGTCCCCGGCGAGGATGCCGAGGCCGCCGGAGTACTGGGGCAGGGCGGCGGTGACGCCGAACTCGGGCGAGAAATACGCGACGGCGGCCGGCAGCCGCTCGCTGTGCTGGGCCTGGTACCAGCGGGGTTCGCGCAGATAGCGGTCGAGGTCGTCGGCGGCCGCCGCGAGGGCGGCGAGGAAGTCGGCGTCGGCGGCGAGTTCGGTCAGCCGCGCCGCGGTGACGGAGCCCAGCAGCCGCACCGGGTCGCCCTCGGCCGCCCGCCAGCCGTCGGGGTCGACGGAGCGGAACAGCTCGCGGGTGGGCTCGTGCCAGGACCAGCGCAGATTGCGCGCCAGTTCGCTGAGGGGTCGAAGGGGGTCGGGGAGGACGGGACGCACGGTGAATCGACGGATTGCCTTCACGCGTTCCACCTTCGCAGGGCAGGTACGTTTCGGAGTGGACGCACCACGCTGTGCGACCGTTGTTCCGCACCCGAAGGTAGGACACTCAGCCGGTGCGGACCACGGCGCACAGGGGTCGCGCGCGGCGGCGCCCGCGAGCCGCCGGTCGGTCCTCCACAACCCCGCGGCCGGTTTCTTGTCCGGGAGACGTTCTTGCCGGGGACGCGACGCCCGAGTAGTTAACAAAGCGGCCGGATTGCCCTCCCGAATCGGGTGGGAAGGCTCACCGGTACGTACGAGACGCCATCCGACGCCCACCCCCTGATATCAGCCCCCGATGTCAGCCATCCGAGTGAACGCGGACAGGAGCGGCCATGCCCGCAACCCCTCTGCCGTCGACGGAGCTACAAAGAGCGCACCACCCGCACCCCCGTGAGCAACCCCCAGGTGATGCCGTGAACTCGCTGATTGGTCGCATTCCCGTCCTCGACGTCCGCCCATTGGTCGACTGCGGGCGCCGTCCCGCGAAGGCCGTGGTCGGCGAGACCCTCGAAGTGACCGCCACCGTCTTCCGCGAGGGCCACGACGCCGTCGCCGCGAACGTGGTGCTCACCGACCCGTCCGGGCGCCCCGGCCCGTGGACCCCGATGCGCGAACTCGCGCCCGGCACGGACCGCTGGGGCGCCGAGATCACCCCGGACGCCGAGGGCCGCTGGACGTACACCGTGGAGGCCTGGAGCGATCCGGTCGCCACCTGGCGGCACGCCGCCCGGATCAAGATCCCGGCCGGGATCGACACCGAACTCGTCCTCGCCGAGGGCGCCGAGCTGCACGAGCGCGCCGCGAAGGGCGTGCCGAAGAAGGGCGGCCGCCGCGAGGCGGTGCTGGCCGCCGCCGACGCGCTGCGCGACGAGGGCCGGCCGGCCGCGGCCCGGCTCGCGGCCGCGCTCGCCCCGCAGGTGACCGAGGCCCTCGACGCCCACCCGCTGCGCGAACTGGTCAGCTCCTCGCGGCCGTTGCCGCTGCTCGTGGAGCGGGAGCGGGCCCTGTACGGCTCCTGGTACGAGTTCTTCCCGCGCTCGGAGGGAGCCCGCCGGGTCCGCGGCCGGCTGGTCTCCGGCACGTTCCGCACGGCCGCCGAGCGGCTGCCGGCGATCGCGGCGATGGGCTTCGACGTGGTGTACCTGCCGCCGATCCACCCCATCGGCGAGACCAACCGCAAGGGCCGCAACAACTCGCTGTCGGCGGGCCCGCAGGACGTCGGCGTGCCGTGGGCGATCGGCTCGCACGAGGGCGGGCACGACGCGGTCCACCCGGACCTCGGCACCCTGGAGGACTTCGACGCCTTCGTGGCCCGGGCCCGCGAACTGCGGCTGGAGATCGCGCTGGACTTCGCGCTGCAGTGCTCCCCGGACCACCCGTGGGTGGACAAGCACCCGGAGTGGTTCCACCACCGGGCGGACGGCTCGATCGCCTACGCGGAGAACCCGCCGAAGAAGTACCAGGACATCTACCCCATCGCCTTCGACCGGGACATGGACGGCATCGTCGAGGAGACGGTGCGGGTGCTGCGGCACTGGATGGACCACGGGGTGCGGATCTTCCGCGTCGACAACCCGCACACCAAGCCGGTGGTGTTCTGGGAGCGGGTGATCGCGGAGGTCAACGGCCGCGACCCTGACGTGATCTTCCTGGCGGAGGCGTTCACCCGTCCCGCGATGATGAAGGCCCTCGCCGCGGTCGGCTTCCAGCAGTCGTACACGTACTTCACCTGGCGCAACACCAAGCAGGAGCTCACCGAGTACCTGACGGAGCTGTCCGGCGAGTCGGCCGACGTGATGCGGCCGAACCTGTTCGTGAACACCCCGGACATCCTGCACGCCTACCTCCAGCACGGCGGCCGGCCCGCGTTCGAGGTGCGGGCGGTCCTCGCGGCCACGCTGTCGCCGACCTGGGGGGTGTACGCCGGCTACGAGCTGTGCGAGAACACCCCGCTGCGGGACGGCAGCGAGGAGTACCTGGACTCGGAGAAGTACGAACTGCGCCCGCGCGACTGGGAGTCGGCGGAGCGCTCGGGCGCCACGATCGCCCCGCTGATCACCGCGCTCAACCGGATCCGGCGGCGCAACCCGGCGCTGCGCCGGCTGCGCGGGCTGACCTTCCACGAAACCGACAACGAGGCGGTGATCGCGTACAGCCGCCGGGCCGGTTCGAACACGGTTCTGGTGGTCGCAAATCTCGACCCCCACCACACCCAGGAGGCGACGGTCTCGTTGAACATGCCGGCACTCGGCCTGGACTGGCACGAGACCGCTCCGGTGCGCGACGAGCTCACCGGCGACACCTATCACTGGGGCAGGGCCAACTATGTGCGCCTGGAGCCGGGCGTCACGCCTGCGCACATCCTCGTATGCAGTGCCCTGCGACCGTCCCCGCAGACCGGAGGGTCACCCACATCATGATGATCAACGAACCCGTCCCCGACACCTTCGAGGACACCCCCGCCAAGGACCGCGATCCGGAGTGGTTCAAGCGGGCGGTGTTCTACGAGGTGCTGGTCAGGTCCTTCCAGGACAGCAACGGCGACGGCGTCGGCGACCTCAAGGGCATCACCGCCAAGCTGGACTACCTGCAGTGGCTGGGCATCGACTGCATCTGGCTGCCGCCGTTCTTCAAGTCCCCGCTGCGGGACGGCGGGTACGACGTGGCGGACTACACGTCGGTGCTGCCGGAGTTCGGCGACCTCGCCGACTTCGTGGAGTTCGTCGACGCGGCGCACCAGCGCGGGATGCGCGTGATCATCGACTTCGTCATGAACCACACCAGCGACCAGCACCCGTGGTTCCAGGAGTCGCGCAACGATCCCGACGGCCCGTACGGGGACTACTACGTCTGGGCCGACGACGACAAGCAGTACCAGGACGCGCGGATCATCTTCGTCGACACCGAGACGTCCAACTGGACCTTCGACCCGGTCCGCAAGCAGTACTACTGGCACCGCTTCTTCTCGCACCAGCCGGACCTCAACTACGAGAACCCGGCGGTGCAGGAGGAGATCCTCTCGGCGCTGCGGTTCTGGCTCGACCTGGGCATCGACGGCTTCCGGCTGGACGCGGTGCCGTACCTGTACCAGCAGGAGGGCACCAACTGCGAGAACCTGCCGGCCACCCACGCCTTCCTGAAGCGGGTCCGCAAGGAGATCGACGACCAGTACCCGGACACGGTGCTGCTCGCCGAGGCGAACCAGTGGCCGGAGGACGTGGTCGACTACTTCGGCGACTTCCGCTCCGGCGGCGACGAGTGCCACATGGCGTTCCACTTCCCCGTGATGCCGCGCATCTTCATGGCCGTACGGCGCGAGTCGCGCCACCCGGTCTCCGAGATCCTGGCCAAGACCCCGGCGATCCCGGCGGGCTGCCAGTGGGGCATCTTCCTGCGGAACCACGACGAGCTCACCCTCGAGATGGTCACCGACGAGGAACGCGACTACATGTACGCGGAGTACGCCAAGGACCCGCGGATGCGGGCCAACATCGGCATCCGCCGCCGGCTGGCACCGCTGCTCGACAACGACCGCAAGCAGATGGAGCTGTTCACCGCGCTGCTGTTCGCGCTGCCGGGTTCGCCGGTGCTGTACTACGGCGACGAGATCGGCATGGGCGACAACATCTGGCTCGGCGACCGGGACGGGGTGCGCACCCCGATGCAGTGGACCCCGGACCGCAACGCGGGCTTCTCGTCCTGCGATCCGGGACGGCTGTACCTGCCGACCATCATGGACCCGGTCTACGGCTACCAGGTCACCAACGTCGAGGCGTCGATGGCCTCGCCGTCCTCGCTGCTGCACTGGACGCGGCGGATGATCGAGATCCGCAAGCAGAACCCGGCGTTCGGACTGGGCTCCTACACGGAACTGCCCTCGTCGAACCCGGCGGTGCTCGCGTTCCTGCGGGAGTACGGCGACGACCTGGTGATGTGCGTGCACAACTTCTCGCGGTTCGCGCAGCCGACGGAGCTGGACCTGCGCCGGTTCAACGGCATGCGCCCGGTGGAGCTGATCGGCGGGGTCACCTTCCCCGCGATCGGCGAGTGGCCGTACCTGCTGACCCTGACGGGCCACGGCTTCTACTGGTTCCGGCTGCGCAAGGACAGCATCACGCTGCGGAGCGCGCCGGGAGTGCCGGCGCCGGCCGTCTCGACCAAGCACAGCCAGCAGAGCTGAACACGCCACAACTGACGTCATGTCAGAGACGGTCCGGGGCGGGGCGGTTTCCGCCGCGCCGCCCTGGGCAGTCTGACCCTCATACACCGAATCGGGTCCATACGGGCCTTCTTGCCGGGCCCATACGGATCTTCCCCATCCGACACGTCCCGCACAGCCGGACAGCCGTACCGCAATCCGGGACACTCTGCGCATACTCACACGAGCTGCGCCCGGGGAAAGGACGCGACATACATGCCGGAGACCGCCTCCACCACCCGGGCCCCGGCCGCCCTCCTCCCGTCCCTCGCGCCCCTGCTCCATGAATGGCTGCCCCGGCAGCGCTGGTTCGCGGGCAAGGGGCGCGCGGTGAACGGTTTCGCCCTGGAAGCGGCGACGGAACTGCTGCCTCTGGACGGCCCGGGACCGGGGCTGCTGCATCTGCTCGTCCGGGTCGAACAGCCCGGACTCCCCGCCGGAACCCCGGCGGACTGCTACCAGGTGCTGCTGGGGGTGCGCACCACCGTGCCGCCCCGGCTCGCGCCCACGCTGATCGGCCGGGTCCGCCAGGGCCCGCTGGCCGGCCGCGCGGTCTACGAGGGGCTGCGCGATCCGCGGCTCGCCGGGCTGCTGTACGAGCGGCTGCGCACCCCGGGCACCCTGGGGCCGCTGCGCTTCGCCCGCACCGCCCCGCTGCCGCCGGCGCTCGCCCCGCGGATGCTGGACGCCGAGCAGTCCAACTCCTCGCTGGTCTTCGGCGACGCGTACATCCTGAAGATCTTCCGGCGCGTCAGCGCGGGGGCCAACCCGGACCTGGAACTGCCGCTGGCACTGGCCGGTGCGGGCTGCTCCCGCGTGCCCGCGCCGGTGGCCTGGTTCGAGTCCGGCGACGCCACGCTCGGGGTGCTCCAGCCGTATCTGCGGGACTCCCGGGACGGCTGGCGGCTCGCCCTGGACGCGCTGGCCGACGGCCGGGAGTTCACCGAGGAGGCGCACGCCCTCGGGCGGGCCACCGCCGAGGTGCACACCGCGCTCGCGGCCGCCCTGCCGACCGAGCCGCTGGACCCGCCGCGGACCGAGCGGCTCGCCGAGGCGATGGCGGCCCGGCTCGACGCGGCGGTGCAGGCCGTGCCCGCGCTGCTGCCGTACAAGAAGGGGCTGCGGGAGGTCTTCGCCGCGTACGGCCGGCACACCCCGCGCACGGAGGGCGCCGCCCGGCTCGCCCAGCGGGTCCACGGCGACCTGCACCTCGGGCAGACGCTGCGCACCGGGGACGGGGCCTGGTCCGTCATCGACTTCGAGGGCGAGCCGGCCAAGTCCCTGACGGAACGGCGCCGGCCGCAGCCGCCGGTCCGCGACATCGCCGGGATGCTCCGCTCCTTCGACTACGCCGCCCGCACCCACCGCCCGTGGAACGACGGCTGGGCGGCCCGCTGCCGCGCCGCGTACTGCGCCGGCTACGCCGACGCCTCCGGGCTCGACCCGCGCGAGGACCCGGCGCTGCTACGCGCGTACGAGACGGACAAGGCGGTGTACGAGGTCGTGTACGAGGCCCGGCACCGCCCCGACTGGCTGCCCGTGCCCATGGCGGCGATCCACCGTTTGGCGGCGGGTTCGTGACGCCGTCGCCCGCGCACCCGTTCTCCGTACCGCTCACCCCCATCCGCTCCCAGGAGGCCACGAAGTGACCGCCCGACCGCCCGCGCGCAAGACGGCCCGGAAGACGACCGACGAGGAGATCCCGACCGTGAGGAAGGCGGCCGCGAAGCGAACCCGGCCCAAGCCGCCCGCGCCCCGGGAGGAGAGCGGGACGGCGGGCGCCGTGGCCAAGGACGACGCCGCCAAGGCCGCCCCCGCCCGCGGACTGCGCCGCGCCCCGGCCCTCGACCCGGGCGAGCGGGCCCGGCTGCTCGCCGGGGAGCACCACGATCCGCACGCGCTGCTCGGGGCGCGCCCGGTGCGCGGCGGGGTGCTGTTCCGGGTGCTGCGCCCCTGGGCCCGGCAGGTCACCCTGGTCACCAAGGGCCGTCGGGTGGAGCTGTTCGACGAGGGCGACGGCCTGTTCGCGGGCGTGCTGCCGCTGCTGCGCAAGGTCCCCACGTACGAGCTGCGGGTGCGCTACGACGGCGACGAGGTCGTCTACGACGACCCGTACCGCTTCCTGCCGGCGCTGGGCGAGTTCGACCTGCACCTGATCGGCGAGGGCCGGCACGAGCAGCTGTGGACGGCGCTCGGCGCGCGGACGATGACCCACGAGGGCGTGGCCGGCACCCGCTTCACGGTCTGGGCGCCGAACGCCCGGGGCGTGCGGCTCGCCACCGACTTCACGTACTGGGACGGCACCGGGTACCCGATGCGCTCGCTGGGCTCGACCGGCGTGTGGGAGCTGTTCGTGCCCGGGGTCGGCGAGGGCACGCTCTACAAGTACGACATCACCCGGCCCGACGGCAGCCACACCCTGCGCGCCGACCCGATGGCGCGGCGCACGGAGTGCCCGCCGAACACCGCCTCGGTGGTGACCGCCTCGCACCACGCGTGGTCCGACCAGGAGTGGATGGCCGGGCGCGGCGCCCGCCCGCACCACGAGGCCCCCCTGTCGGTGTACGAGGTCCATCTGCCGTCCTGGCGACCGGGGGCGACCTACCGCGAGCTCGCGGAGGAGCTGCCGCGGTACGTCAGCGACATGGGCTTCACGCACGTGGAGTTCATGGCGGTCGCGGAGCACCCCTTCAGCGGCTCCTGGGGCTACCAGGTGACCGGCTTCTACGCGCCGACCGCGCGGATGGGCACCCCGGACGACTTCAAGCACCTGGTGGACGCGCTGCACCGCGCGGGGATCGGCGTCCTGATGGACTGGGTGCCGGCGCACTTCCCGCGCGACGACTGGGCGCTGGCGGAGTTCGACGGGCGGCCGCTGTACGAGCACGAGGACCCGCGCCGCTCGGCGCACCCGGACTGGGGCACCCTGGAGTTCGACTACGGGCGCAAGGAGGTGCGGAACTTCCTCGTCGCCAACGCGGTGTACTGGTGCGAGGAGTTCCACCTCGACGGACTCCGCGTGGACGCGGTGGCCTCGATGCTGTACCTCGACTACTCGCGCGAGTACGGCGAGTGGGTGCCGAACGAGCACGGCGGCCGGGAGAACCTGGACGCGGTGCGGTTCCTGCAGGAGATGAACGCCACCGTCTACCGCCGCTGCCCCGGCGTCATCACCTTCGCGGAGGAGTCCACCGCCTGGGACGGCGTGACGCGGGCGACGGACCACGTCGGGCCGGGCGGCTTCGGCGGGCTCGGCTTCGGCATGAAGTGGAACATGGGCTGGATGCACGACTCCCTCGGCTACATGACCAAGGACCCGGTGCACCGCAAGTACCACCACAACGAGATGACGTTCTCGATGGTGTACGCCTACAGCGAGAACTACATCCTGCCGATCTCGCACGACGAGGTGGTGCACGGCAAGCAGTCCCTGGTGTCGAAGATGCCCGGCGACTGGTGGCAGCGACGCGCCAACCACCGCGCCTACCTGGGCTTCATGTGGGCCCATCCGGGCAAGCAACTGCTGTTCATGGGCCAGGAGTTCGCCCAGGGCGCCGAGTGGTCGCACGAGCACGGCCCCGAGTGGTGGCTGCTGGACGACTCCTACCACTCGGCCGGCGACCACCGGGGCGTGCGGGACCTGGTCCGCGACCTGAACCGCGTGTACACGGCGACGCCGGCGCTGTGGGAGCGCGACACCGCCCCCGAGGGCTTCTCGTGGGTGACGGGCGACGCGGCCGAGGACAACGTGCTGGCCTTCCTGCGGTACGACGCGGAGGGCTCGCCGCTGCTCGCGGTCTGCAACTTCTCTCCGGTGGTCCGGCACGACTACCGGCTGGGCGCGCCGGACCAGGTGGCCGCCTGGGCGGAGGTGCTGAACACGGACGCGGCCCGGTACGGCGGCAGCGACGTGGTGGGCACGGACCCGGTGAAGACCGAGTCCGTGCCGTGGCACGGCCGTCCGGCGAGCGTCCGGCTGACACTGCCGCCGCTGGCGACGGTGTGGCTCAGGCCGGCCTGATCACGCCGAGGCGCTGAGTGGCCCGGGTCAGCGCCACGTACAGGTCGTTGATGCCGTGCGTGGCGCCGGCCCGGATCGCGTCCGGGTCGACGACCAGGACCGTGTCGAACTCCAGGCCCTTGGCCTGGAGCGGGTCGATCAGGACGACGGGCCGCGTCAGGTCGGGCACCGGCCCGTACGAGGCGTCCGGCAGCGCCTCGGCGAGCCGCGGCAGCAGTTCCGCGGGGGCGATCACGGCGAGCCGCCCCTCCTCGCCGCGGGCGGCGGCGACCGCGTCGGCGGCCTCCTTGACCGGGTCGTCGACCGTCCGCTCCCAGGGCTCCACCCCGGTCGACCGGACCGAGTGCGGCGGCTCGAACGCCGGGTCCGCCTCGCGCCTGACCCGGGCGGCGACGGCCATGATCTCGGCGGGTGTGCGGTAGTTGACGCCGAGCCGGACGTGCTCCCAGCGGTCCTCGACGTACGGGGCGAGGATGTCGTGCCAGGAGCCGACGCCCGCCGGGTCGCCGGTCTGGGCCGGGTCGCCGACGAGGGTCATGGAGCGGGTGGGGCTGCGGCGCATCAGCAGCCGCCACATCATCGCGGACAGCTCCTGCGCCTCGTCGACGATGATGTGGCCGAAGGCCCAGGTGCGGTCGGCGGCGGCGCGTTCGGCGGCGCTGCGGTGGTCGGCCTCCTCGTGGCGCTCGGCGAAGCGTTCGGCGTCGATGATGTCGTGGGCGGAGAGCACCTCGGAGGCGTCCTTGTCGAGCTCCTCCTTGTCCTCGAACTCATAGGTGCGGGAGGCGTAGGAGACGTCGAGGACGCCCTGCGCGTACTGGACCGCCCGGAGCCGTTCGGCCTGTTCGGCGCGGCGGGCGGCGGAGTCGTCCTCGCCGAGGAGTTCGGCGGCCTCGTCGAGCAGCGGCACGTCGGCGGGGGTCCATGCGCCGCCGGCGGGCCGCCTGATCGCGTCGAGGTCCACCTCGTCGTCCAGGTGGGTCGGCTCGGCGAGGTAGTCCGCGAGGAACTCCTGCGGGGTGAGCGGGGGCCACAGGGTGTCGATCGCGGCGTGCACGTCCGGGTTGGCGGCGATGCCCTTGGCGAGCAGGGCGCGGTCGTCGGGGCCGAGGAAGTTGGGGCCGCCGTAGGGGTCGGCGCCGATCCGGTCGGCGAGCTGCTCGGCGAGCGCGTCGAGGATGCGGAACACGAAGTAGGGGCGGGCGAGGTTGTGCGGGAGCAGGGTCTCGCGGGCCTTGTGGCGGGCTTCGAGGGCCATGTCCCAGTCGATGACGAGGTCGCCGTCGTCGTGCGGGACGACCAGCGGCTCGCCGCGCTCGGGGACCTGCTGCCGGTCGCGTACGGCCTCCCGGAGCGCCTCGGCCATGCGCGCGGAGCCCTTGACGGCGGCGGCGCGCGGGGTGTCGGTCCCGGTGGCGTGGACGCCGGGGAACAGCTCGCCGGGGGTGGCGAGCAGGACGCCGGTCTCGCCGAGGGAGGGCAGGACGTTGCCGATGTAGCCGAGGAAGGCGGGGTTGGGGCCGACGATGAGCACGGCGCGCTTGGCGAGCTGCTCGCGGTGGGCGTAGAGCAGGTACGCGGCGCGGTGCAGGGCGACGGCGGTCTTGCCGGTGCCGGGGCCGCCCTCGACGACGAGGACGCCGCGGTGCGGGGAGCGGATGATGTGGTCCTGCTCGGCCTGGATGGTCTGCACGATGTCGTGCATCCGGCCGGTGCGGGCCGCGTCGAGGGCGGCGAGCAGCACCTCGTCGGCGTCGCGGCTCTCGTGGCCGGTGCGGGTGCGGTCGGCGAGGTCCAGCACCTCGTCGTGCAGCGAGACGACCTCGCGGCCCTTGGTGGTGATGTGCCGGCGGCGGCTGAGGCCCATGGGCTCGTAGCCGGTGGCGAGGTAGAACGGCCGGGCGACGTCGGCGCGCCAGTCGATGACGAGCGGGGTGCGCTGGGGGTCGTCCTTGCGCAGGCCGAGCCGTCCGATGTGGTGGTCGGCGCCGTCCCGGAAGACGAGCCGTCCGAAACAGAGCCCGGTCTCCCCCGCGTTGTACGCGGCGAGCAGCCCGGACTGCTCGGCGACCAGCACGTCCCGCTCCCGGCGCGCCTGCATGGTGCCGCCGGGAGCGGACCTGAGCGCGTCGGCGACCGCGCGCTCGGCCCGGTCGCGCAGGTCGTCGAGGCGGGCGTAGAGGCCGGCGATGAATTGCTGTTCGTTCCGGAATTCCTCGGTTGACAATTCGACTCCCGCCGCGATACAGTGCTTTTACTGAATGGTGCGCGGGCGCGTTTTCACACCCGCACAGAGCCACCCAATATAGCTCGCGAATAACCTCGACTGTCAATTCTAGTCGGGGTATTTTTGTGCGCCATGGGGATGGGAAGTCGTTCTGCGGCCGTCGAGCTGCTCAGGTCCTGTGGCGCGGAGTCGGTCGAGCACCCGGGGGGCACGCTGCTGGCCCACCTGGAACGCGTCGAGTCCCGGCTCGCGTCCTGGGGCGCCCGGGAGTCACTGCGCCTGGCGGGCCTCTGCCACGCCTTCTACGGCACCGACGGCTTCGCCGAGAGCCTCCTCCCGCTCGACCGGCGCCCCGTCCTGCGCGAGGCGATCGGCCCCGAGGCCGAGGCCCTGGTCCACTTCTACGCGAGCTGCGACCGCGACTTCTCGTACACCGGCCTCACCACCCCGTCCGGCCTCTTCCGCGACCGCTTCACGGGCGAGGAGTACGCACCGACCGCCCGGCAGCGCGCGGATTTCGCGGAACTGACGGCGGCGAACGAACTGGACCTGCTGGCCGTGAACGTGAATTTCCGGCGGGAGTACCGGGGCCCGCTGCACCGCCTCCTCACCGGCTGGCAGCCGCTCCTCAGCGAACCGGCCTTCGCCTTCGCCATGGGGTTGCTGTCGATGACCGTCGACGAACGTCGCGCCTTCCTCCGCGAAGGGCTGCGCAAGGGCCAGGTCCTGACCGGCCGGGTCTCGTCGATCGAGAACTTCGGCGTCTTCGTCGACATCGGCGGCGTCGACGGGATGATCAACGTGACCGAACTGTCCTGGCACCACATCCGCGCCCTCACGGACGTCGTACAGGTCGGCGACGAGGTCGCCGTCGAGGTCCTCGACATCGACCTGGACCGCGAACGGATCGCCCTGTCCCGCAAGGCCCTGCTGCCCGACCCGTACCCGGAACTCGCCCGCACGCTGCAGGGCCGCACGGTGACCGGGCCGGTCACCAAGGTCGTCCCGTTCGGGGTCTTCGTGCGCGTCGCCGACGGCATCGAGGGGCTCGTGCACCACGACCACCTCGACGGCCGCCGGCCCTCCGAAGGGGAGGAGCTGCGGGTCGAGGTGGCCGAGGTGGACGTGGTCCGGCGACGGGTCTCGCTGCGCGCGATGCGGTGACGTCCCGCGGGGTTCAGTCCCACTGTTCGTCGGCGAGGGACTCGACCGGCTTGGGCTTGCCGATGAGGGCGAGGGCGCTGAAGAAGCCGATCTGGCCGATGGCGACCGTCAGGGTGGCCAGGGCCTTCTCGTCGTAGTGCTTCGCCGCCTCGGCGTAGATCTCGTCGGTGACCCGCTCCCGGCCGTGCGGGGCCGGCTGGAAGGTCGCCTCCACCAGGGCCAGCGCGGCGCGCTCGGCGTCGGTGAAGTACGGGGCGTCCTGCCAGGAGGCGACCGCGGTGATGCGGGTCTCCGAGACGCCCGCCTTCCGCAGGAAGGCGGTGTTGAGCATGGTCAGGTACGTGTTGTGGACGATCTGGCCGGCGCGCAGGTGGATCAGGTTGATCGTGCTGCGCGGCACGGACTGGTTGCCGGTGGCCCGGAAGAGCGCGGCGCTGACGTCCTTCAGCTCCGGGATGTACTGGCCCGGGTCGGACATCCGGGAGATCGCGGGGGTGGCGGTCGTGGTGGTCGTGGCGGTCATCAGGGGCTCCTTCTCGGCTTGCCGTGCGGCGTCTTCACTGCACTGACGGATGCCGGGGAGGAGGTGTGACAGGATCCCGGAAGTTTTTTCCGGGAGACTTCCGGGACCCTGTCCGCTAGCGCGTCAGGACGTCCTCCAGCTCCTCCAGGAGCTTGCGCTTGGGGCGGGCGCCGACCATGGAGCGGACCGGTTCCCCGTCGCGGAAGACCATCAGCGTCGGGGTGGCCATCACCCCGTACTCCACCGCCAGCTCCGGGTTCCGGTCCACGTTCAGTTCCACGACCTTCAGCCGGTCCGCCGCCTCCTGCGCGACCGCGCCGAGCACCGGCGCGAGCTGTCGGCACGGCGGGCACCAGTCCGCGGTGAACTTCACCAGGACCGGCAGCTCCGCGCCCAGCACCTCCGCCCCGAAGTCCGCGCCCGTCACCTCGGCCACGCCGTACGTTCCCGTCGTCATTCCTCAGCCTCCCAGTTCGCAGGTGGGCTCCGGGCCGCCCGGCAGCTCCGCCTCGGCCCGCAGCAGTTGCGCCGCGACCTGCTCCCGTACCGCGAGGAGCCGGTCGACCATCCCGTCCAGCTCGGCCAGCTTCCGCCGGTACACCTCCAGCGACGCCGGGCAGGAGTCCCCCGCCGGATGCCCCGCCTGCAGGCACTCCACGAAGGGCCGTGTCTCCTCCAGTTCGAACCCGAAGTCCTGCAGGGTCCGGATCTCCCGGAGCAGCCGCAGGTCGTCCTCGTCGTACTCGCGGTACCCGTTCTCCGTCCGCCGGGCGGGCAGGAGCCCCCGGGACTCGTAGTACCGCAGAGCCCTCGTGGTGGTTCCGGCCCGTTCGGCCAGCTCGCCGATGCGCATGCGTACGAACGTATGCCTTGACGCCGACGTCAAGGCAAGCGCTCCCCGGCGGCCGGGCCCCGCCGTGGTAGGCAGGGCCCATGAAGCACGCCGAACTGCTCGGGTTCCTCCGCGCCCACAAGCTCGCCGTCGAGGCCTCCGTCACCCCGGACGGCACCCCGCAGGCGGCGGTCGTCGGCTACGCCGTCTCCGACGACCTGGAGCTCGTCTTCGACACCGTCGACTCCTCGCGCAAGCACCACAACCTGAGCACCGACCCCCGGATCGCCCTGGTCGTCGGCTGGGGCGAGGCGACCCTGCAGCTGGAGGGCCTGGCGGACTTCCCGCTCGGCCCGGAGCTGGAGCGGCTGCGCGAGGTGTACTTCACCGCCCACCCCGACGGACGGGAACGGCTCGCCTGGCCGGGGATCACCCATGTCCGCGTACGGCCCCGCTGGGTCCGGTACAGCGACTTCGCGCAGGAACCCCCGCTGATCGAGGAGCTCACCCTCTAGGCGCCTCGCCCGCCCAGTCCCAGTCGGTGATCATGGCCCGCATCAGCCGGGCGGCGGACGACAGATGGCTGCCCGCGCCCCAGTGGAGGGTGAGGGTGCGCCGGCAGTCGGGGCTGTCGACGGCGATCCAGGCGGCCGGGACGCGGCTCGCGACCCGGCGGGCGATGTCGGGGACGAGGCCGATGCCGAGCCCGGCGCTGATCAGGTCGGCTATGGCGCTCAGTTCGTCGCCCTCGCAGACGACCCTCGGGCTGAGCCCCCGCGCGGCGAAGAGCCGGTCGAGCAGCCGGCGCTGCCAGTGGCCCCGGCTCGCCGTGACGAAGGGCTCGTCGGCCAGTTCCTCGACGCTCACCGACGTACGGCCCGCCAGCCGGTGGCCGAGCGGGGTGACCACCCACACCGGCTCGTCGTGCAGCCGCACCGACTCCAGCCCCTCCTCGGGGATCGGCTGCGAGGCCACGCAGAGGTCGATGTCCTGGGCCCGCAGCCGTCGGGCCATGTCCTCGGCCGCGAGCTGGTGCAGCACCACCTCGGCGGCGGGATGGGCCCGCTTGTACGCGGCGAGCGGTCCGGTGAGGGTGAGGAAGGTCTCCGACCCCAGCCGGACGCTGCCGAAGCCCTGCTCCGCGGCCTCGGCGACGGCCCGCCGCCCCGCGTCGAGCTCCCCGAGCGCCCGCTCGACATGGCCGCGGAAGAGCCGCCCGGCGTCGTTCAGCCGGAGCCGGCCGGCCCGGTCGAACAGCGGCGTGCCGAGTTCGCTCTCCAGCCGGGCGATCGTCCGGCTCAACGACGGCTGGGCGACGTGGAGTTCCTCGGCGGCGCGGCTGAGGTGCTCCAGGCGCGCCACGACGAGGAACTGCCGAAGCATGTTCAGGTCCATGGCCCCCACCTTGCCCGCCGGCGCGACGCGGACGCGAAAATCCGTGGTCCCCGGGCCGGAGGGGACGCAGACTCGTCGTCATGGCGGACACGGGACTCACGACGGACATGGACGCGTTCCGGGAGGCGGTCGCCGGGTGGGCGGCCGGCGGTCCCGGCGAACCGGCGCTGGACCTGGCGGCGCGGCTGCCGGTCCGTACGGTCGTGCTGCTCGAAGGGCGCAGTGACGTCGCGGCGGTGGAGGCGCTGGCCGGGCGCCGCGGCCGGGATCTGGCGGCCGAGGGAGTGTGCGTGCTGGCGATGGGCGGCGCGATGGCCGTGGGCCGGTTCACGCGGCTGCTCGGGCCGCAGGGGGCGGGGCTCCGCCTCGTCGGGCTGTGCGACGAGGCGGAGCGCGGGTACTACGCCCGCGGCTGGGAGCGGGCGGGGGTGCCGGGGCCGGGGTTCTTCGTGTGCTCGGCGGACCTGGAGGACGAGCTCATCCGCGCGCTGGGCGTCCCGCGCGTGGTGGAACTCGTCGCCCAGGAGGGCGATCTGCGGCCGCTGCAGACCTTCCTGCGGCAGCCGGCCCAGCAGGGCCGGGCGGAGGAGCGGCAGCTGCGGCGCTTCCTCGGCACGAAGAAGGGCCGCAAGATCCAGTACGGCCGGGTCCTGGTCGAGGCCCTGGATCCGGGCGTGGTCCCCGCCCCGCTGGACGCGCTGTTCGCCGCGCTCTGACGGCGCCCACTGCGCTGAGGCCGCTCACGCCAGGCCCCGCAGCAGCGGGACGATGTGCTCCTCCTCGTACGCGAAGTGGGCGTCCAGCTCCGCCCGCAGCGCGTCGACCTCGGCGCGGATCGCCGCCGGTTCGGCCTCGTCGAGCCGGGCGAGCAGGGCCTGCAGCTCGTCGAGGATCCGCGCGACCGTGCCGTGCTCGGCCCGCAGCCGCTCGAACGTCCCGGCGTGCTCGGGGAACTCCCGCGCCAGGTAGGGGAAGAGTCCGGCGTCCTCGCCGCCGTGGTGCACGGCCATGGCGGAGCAGAACGTCAGGCAGTGGCGGCGCAGTTCGACGGTGAGCCCGGGGGCGGTGTGCGCCCCGAGCCCCTCGGCGAGCGCGGCCAGTTCGGTCCGCAGCCACTCGTGGATCTTGATCAGCTCGTCGGCGAGCGCGTCGAGCCGGTTCGGCGGCCGGTAGTCGTCCTCGGGGATCCGGTGGAGCACGACGACCGGCAGCACCCGGTCGGTGCCCTTCTGGTAGTCGGCGTACCCGGGGGCCGCGGCGACCACCTTCGCGAACAGCTCGTCCCGTTCGGCGCCGGTCGCGGCCACGGCCGTGGCCTGCCAGGTCTCGGTGCCGGTCTCGACCGTGACGGTCGGGTTCACGAGGATGTTCCGGTACCAGTCGGGGTGCCGGTCGGAGCCGCCGGCCGAGCCGACGACGAGCAGCCGCTCGCCGTCCTCGACGAAGCCGAGCGGGGTGGTGTGCGGCTTCCCGGACCGGGCGCCGGTGGTGGTGAGAAGAAGGAGCACCCAGCCTTCGAAGGGGCCGGAGAGCTGTCCGGCGCGGCTGCGGAACTCGTCGATGATCTGCGTGTTGAAGTGGAGAGGCAAAGCCGTCCCTGCTGTCCTCTTGCCTCCATGCCTCCGCTTTCCAGCGCGGACCGGCACGCGACGCGAGTTCCTTCATCTCAACGGCGGGGACGGCGCGTTGTCAAGCGCCTTCGTGCGGCGGCAGGGGTTTGCGTTCGACCGGGGAGGAGAGGACCACCGAGGTCGTGGTGCGGCCGAAGGCGGAGATCTGTTCCAGGATCTCCTCCAGGTGGATGGTGTCGGTGACGGCGACCTTGAGGATCCAGCAGTCCTCGCCGACGACGTGGTGCGCCTCGCGGATCTCGGGGCGGGCGGTCAGCTCCTGGGTGCGGGGGTGGCGCAGGGTGTAGCCGCCGTGCGGGTCGACGCGGACGAAGGCCTGGAGGCCGTAGCCGAGGCGGGCGGGGACGACGTGGGCGCCGTAGCCGGTGATCGCGCCGCTCGCCTCCAGGCGGCGGACGCGTTCGGTGACGGCGGCGGGGCTGAGCCGGACCCGGCGGCCGAGCTCGCTGAGCTTGATGCGGCCGTCGGTCTGGAGCAGCTCCAGGATGTGCCGGTCCACGGGGTCGAAACCGGCCCGTCCGGTGGTCGCCGAGGTTTCGACGGCGGCGGCGCGCAGATGCCGTGGTTCCTTCGGTGCGGTGCCCTCGACTCCCATGTTTCCCCCTTCAGACGGCGACGGCACAACGTAACACTGGAGCCATGGAGATTCTGATCATCGGGGGAAACCGCTATTTCGGGCGGCGGTTGACCGAGCGCCTGGTGCGCGCCGGGCATTTTGTGACCGTGCTCAATCGGGGCTCGTCCGCCCCGCCCGAGGGCGCCGCACGTCTCGTCGCCGACCGCGACGACGAAAGGGCGCTGGAAAAGGCGCTCGGCGGGCGGACTTTCGACGTGGTCGTCGACCAGGTCTGCTACACGCCGCGGCAGGCCGTCGTCGCGCGGCGCGTGCTCGGGCCGCGCACGAAGCGGTATGTGATGACCTCCACGGTGGAGGTGTACGAGTACGAGGACTCGGCCCTGCCGCTCGGCGAGGACGCCCTCGACCTGGGCTCGGTCGCCGTGGACACCGGACTGCCGTGGCACGAGCCGGCGTTCCTCGACGCGCATTACGGGGAGGGCAAGCGGCAGGCGGAGGCGGTGTTCGCGCAGGGCGCGGAATGCGCGTACGCGACGGTGCGCGTGGCCCATGTCCTGGGCGGCGCGGACGATTTCACGGGGCGCGTCGCGCATTACGCCGAGCGCATCCGGGCCGGTGCGCCCATTGCCGTCCCGGTGGTGAATCGACCGGCGACGTACGTGTACGTCGAGGAGATCGCCGCATTCCTGGAATGGGCGGCGTTCCGGGAATTCACCGGGCCGGTCAACGCGCATTCCCACGGGCCGCTGACGACCGCGGAGATCTGCGCGGAGATCGAGCGGCGGGTGGGCGGGCGGACCGTCTTCCGGGAGGTGGAGGTCGGCGAGGTGTCGCCGTTCTCGTTCCGCCGCTCGTACGGAATGGACAACGCGCGGGCGGAAGCGCTCGGTCACCGCTTCTCGCACACCTCGCAATGGCTGGGGCGGGCGATCGGGGAGACGCTGGGATGAGGTACCGCACTCTGGGCGGTCTGCGGGTGAGCGCGATCGGGCTCGGCACGATGCCGCTGTCGATCGAGGGCGCCCCGGACGAGCGGCGCGCGCTGGCGACCGTGCACGCCTCGCTGGACGCCGGCGTGACGCTGCTGGACACGGCCGACTCGTACCATCCGCCGGGCGGCGAGCCGGGCGCCGGGGAGCTGCTCGTGGCCCGCGCGCTGAAGGCGTACGGCGGTCGCACGGACGACGTCCTGGTGGCGACGAAGGGCGGCCGGGGCCGCACGGACGACGGCGGGTGGACGGTCGACGGGCGGCCCGAGCACCTGCGGCGGGCGGCGCAGGACTCGCTGCGCCGGCTCGGCACGGAGGCGATCGGGCTGTACCAGCTGCACAAGCCGGACCCGGACGTGCCGTACGCCGAATCCCTGGGCGCGGTGAGGGAGTTGCTCGACCTCGGCACGGTCCGTCTGGCCGGGATCTCCAACGTGGACGCGGCGCAGATCCGGCTCGCCCGGGAGATCCTCGGCGAGCGGCTGGTGTCGGTGCAGAACCGGTACTCGCCCGAGGTGCGGGACTCCGAGGAGGAGCTGCGGCTCTGCGCCGAGCTGGGGCTGGCGTTCCTGCCGTGGAGCCCGCTGGGCGGGATCTCGCGCAGCTCGCTGGACGGCGCCTCGGCGCGGGAGGAGGACCCGCGCTTCGGGGCCTTCCACCGGATCGCGCGGGAGCGCGGGGCGAGCCCGCAGCAGGTGGCGCTGGCCTGGCTGCTGGCCCGCTCCGGGACGGTGATCCCGATTCCCGGCGCGAGCCGCCCCGAGTCCGCCCGCTCCTCCGCGCAGGCGGCAGAACTCGAGCTGAGCAAAGCGGAGTCGGCCGAGCTGGACGCCCTCTAGTTCCCGGGGGTCGCCGCCACGGAGAACGGCCCCGGTCGCCGCGTGCGACCGGGGTCGTCCCGTGCCCGGGGCCCGGATCCGGCTCAAGGCCCGGGACCCGGGAGCCGTCAGACGGCGGCCGGGGTCTTCGCCCCGCCGTCGCCGGCTCCGTCGCCGTCCCGCGGGTCCGGCAGCTCGCCGGCGGCCGGGGCGGCGTGGTCGTCGACGAGCGTCGTCTCGTCGAAGGGAACCTTGCCCGCCAGGACCTCCGTCACCCGCGCCCGGTCGATTTCCTTCGTCCACGTACCGACGAGGACGGTCGCGACCGCGTTGCCGGCGAAGTTGGTCAGCGCGCGGGCCTCGCTCATGAAGCGGTCGATGCCGACGATCAGACCGACGCCGTCGACCAGTTCGGGGCGGTGCGACTGCAGGCCGCCGGCGAGCGTGGCCAGGCCCGCGCCGGTGACGCCGGCCGCGCCCTTGGAGGCGATGATCATGAAGACCAGCAGGGAGATCTGCTCGCCGAGCGACAGCGGGTCGCCCATCGCCTCGGCGACGAAGAGGGAGGCCATCGTCAGGTAGATCGCGGTGCCGTCCAGGTTGAAGGAGTAGCCGGTGGGCACGGTGATGCCGACGACCGGCTTGGAGACGCCCAGGTGCTCCATCTTGGCGATCAGCCGCGGCAGCGCGGACTCCGAGGAGGAGGTGGACAGGATCAGCAGGAACTCCCGGCCGAGGTACTTCAGCAGGCTGAGGATGTTGATCCCGGCGACCAGCCGCAGCAGCGCGCCGAGCACGACGAAGACGAAGACCGCGCAGGTCAGGTAGAAGCCGATCATGATGACGGCCAGCGACTTGAGGGCGTCGAGACCGGTGGCCCCGACCACGGCGGCGATCGCGCCGAAGGCGCCGACCGGGGCCGCCCACATGATCATGGCGAGGATGCGGAAGACCAGGCGCTGGATGTGGCCGATGCCCCGCAGGATCGGTTCGCCGGTGCGGCCCATGGCCTGCAGGGCGAAGCCCGCGAGCAGGGCGACGAGCAGGGTCTGCAGGACCTCGCCCTCGGTGAAGGCGGAGACGATCGTGGTCGGGATGATGCCGAGCAGGAAGTCGACGGTGGACTCACTGGCCCCGGCGGCCTGCTGGGAGCCGGCCTCGGCGACCTCCTTCGTGAGCTGCAGCCCGGAGCCCGGCTCCAGGACGTTGCCGACGACCAGACCGATCGCCAGGGCGACGGTCGACATCACCATGAAGTAGCCGAGGGCGAGACCGCCGACGGCGCCCACCTTGGCCGCCTTGCGGACGGAGCCGACGCCCAGCACGATCGTGCAGAAGATGATCGGGGAGATCATCATCTTGATCAGGTTCACGAAGCCGGTGCCCAGCGGTTTGAGCTCGACGGCGACCCCCGGCGCCACGAAGCCGACGACGATGCCGAGCAGTACGGCGCCGATGACGGCGAGATAGAGATAGTGGGTACGGTCCCGTCGTGCGGCCACGGGGTCCTCCTCGGTGATGAGACGTCCACGTCCCGGTGGATCCCCGCGACTATCCATCACCCTGTGACCCGGGTCACCGTTGCGTTCCTTTCGTTCACGCATTTCCCCCGCCCTTTTTCCCGAGCCCTTTCCGGCCAGGCACACTGACGGCATGCGCATACCCGTCCCCCGGCCCCGGAGCCTCGCCGGCCAGCTCTTCGCGATGCAGGTCGTGCTGGTCGCCGCGGTGGTCGCGGGCTGCGCGGTGTTCGCGTACCTGACCGACCGGGAGCAGGCCGAGGAGACGGCGCGCCGGCAGTCGACGGCGACGGCCTCGGCGGTCGCGAAGTCGCCCGCGGTGATCGCGGCGGCTCGGTCCGCGGACCCGACGGCGCGGCTGCAGCCGTACACGGAGGCGCTGCGCAAGGACGCCGGGGTCAACTTCGTGGTGATCATGGCGCCGGACGGGCGCCGGTGGACCCACCCGGAGCCGAGGGAGATCGGACGCACGTACCTCGGCCACATCGAGCCCGCGGTGCGCGGCCGGATCTTCTCGGAGACGCACCTCGGCGTGCTCGGGCCCTCGGTCCGCACGGTCGCGCCGGTGTACGACGGCAGCCGGGTCGTCGCCCTGGTCAGCGCGGGCATCACCATCGAGCGGATCAGCGAGCAGGTACGGGAGCAGGTGACGGCGCTGCTCGGGATGGCCGGGGCGGCGCTGGCGCTCGGCGGGGCCGGCACGTACGTGATCAACGCGCGGCTGCGGCGGCACACGCACGGGATGAACGCGACCGAGCTGAGCCGGATGCACGACTACCACGAGGCGGCGCTGCACGCGGTGAGCGAGGGCCTGGTGATGCTGGACGGACAGCGGCGGATCGCGCTCATCAACGACGGGGCGCGCGAGCTCCTCGGTCTCACGGACCCGGACGTGGTCGGCCGCTCGGCCGCCGAGCTGGGACTGCCGGCCTCGCTGACCGGGGCGCTGCTGTCGTCCGGGCCGCGGGTGGACGAGCTGCATCTGACGGCGGACCGAGTGCTGGTGGTCAACACCCGGCCGGTGGTCGGTGGGGAGCGGCGCGGGACGGTCGCGACGCTCCGGGACCGTACGGAGCTCCAGGCGCTGGCCGGCGAGCTGGACTCGGAGCGGGGCTTCACGCAGGCGCTGCGCTCGCAGGCGCACGAGGCGGCGAACCGGCTGCACACGGTGGTCTCGCTGATCGAGCTGGGCCGGGCGGACGAGGCGGTGGAGTTCGCGACGGCGGAACTGGAGCTGGCGCAGGCGCTCACCGACCGGGTCGTCGACGCGGTCGCCGAGCCGGTGCTCGCCGCGCTGCTGCTCGGCAAGGCGGCGCAGGCGAACGAGTCGGGCGTGGAGCTGGTCCTGACGGAGGACAGCCGGATCGACGACGGGCTGCTGCCGGACACCCTGCCGGCGCGGGACCTGGTGACGATCCTCGGCAACCTGATCGACAACGCGGTGGAGGCGGCGAGCGCGGAGGCCCTGCAGTCCCCGGCGGGCCGGGCCCGTGTCACGGTCACCGCGGCGGCCCGCGACGGCGAGCTGGTGGTCCGCGTGGCGGACTCGGGCCCCGGCGTCCCGGCCGAGCACCACGAGGCGGTCTTCGACCGCGGCTGGTCCACGCGGGGCACGGGCCGCGGCCTGGGCCTGGCCCTGGTCCGCCAGACGGCCCACCGCCACCGCGGCACGATCACCCTGACCCCGAACACCCCCACGGGCGCCACGTTCACGGTCCGGCTTCCCCTGGGCCCCCCGGCGACCCCCGAGGCGGCCGGCCTTCGCGTGGCGGAGGGCGGCCCGGTCGGGGCGGAGGGTGCCCCTGTCGGCGCGGAGGGCGGCCCGGTGACGGCGAAGGGCTACTCGGTCACGGCGGAAGGCGGCCCGGTCGGGGCGGAGGGGCGGTCGTGAGCCGGGCGGGGGACGACATCCGGGTGCTGGTCGTCGAGGACGACCCGGTGGCGGCCGACGCGCACGCGCTGTACGCCGGGCGGGTGCCCGGGTTCAGCGTGGTGGGCGTGGCGCATTCGCGGGCCGCGGCGGTGCGGGCCCTGGAGCGGACGGCCGTCGACCTGATCCTGTTGGACCTCTACCTGCCCGACGGCCACGGGCTCCAGCTGCTGCGGGCGCTGCGCGCCGCCGGACACTCCGCCGACGTCATCGCCGTCACCTCGGCCCGCGACCTCGCGATCGTCCGCGAGGGCGTCTCGCTCGGCGTCGTCCAGTACGTGCTGAAGCCCTTCACCTTCGCCACCCTGCGCGACCGGCTCGCCCGGTACGCCGAGTTCCGCGCCGCCGCCGGCGAGGCCTCCGGGCAGGACGAGGTCGACCGGGCGCTCGCCGCCCTGCGCACCCCGCAGCCCGCCGCCCTCCCGAAGGGCCTGAGCGCGCCGACCCTGGAGGCCGTCACGCGCACCCTGCGCGACGCGCCCGACGGGCTGACCGCGGCGGAGGCCGGCGCCGCCGTCGGGATCTCCCGGATCACGGCCCGGCGCTATCTGGAGCACCTCGTGTCGGAGGGCCGGGCCGCCCGGGCCCCGCAGTACGGTCAGATCGGCCGCCCCGAGCTGCAGTACCGCTGGCTCACCGGCCCCCGTCCCTGACCGCGCGCATCCGGACGGTTACCCACCGGTTCTCACATTCCTCCAGCGTATGACGTTGGGTGAACGCACCGTAGCCACTCGTCACGGCGCGGCCTACGGTGGCCGGGTGCAAGCCTCCGTACCGCCCTCCCCACCGTTCAACGCCCTCGCCGCCCGCCGGCTCCGCGAGGGCCTGGGCATGGCTCCGGGTCACGTCGCCTACGGCCTCCGGGCCCAGTACGGCATCGCCGTGACGCCCGAGACCGTCGTCGCCTGGGAGCGCGGGCAGCTCGCCCCCACCTCCCGCGAGCTGTCCGCCCTCGCCGGCGTGCTCTGGTGCGCCCCCGCCGACCTGATCGCCGCCGCGACCACCCTCCGGGAACACCGGATGGCCCGCGGCCTCGCGCTGGAGGACCTCGCGCGCCGGGTCGGCATGGACCCGGTGGCGTACCGGCGCATGGAGGAGACCGGCCGCTGGCGCGGCAACGACCGCCAGACCGCCGCCCTCGCCGAGACCCTGCGGCTCGGCCCGCGCGAGCTGCTCACCGCCACCGGCCGCGACGAGGATCTGGCCGGGGTGCTGCGGGACGCGGCGACCACGCGCTGGCAGGCGTACGTGAAGCCGGCGGCCAAGCTGCTGCCGCTGCCGCGCCCCGCCCTGGAGGCCGCGCTCCAGCGGCTCCACGGCGAGTACCACGCGCGGATGGCCACCACGAGCAGCTGGGGCGCGTCCGGCGGCAGCGGCGAGGAGGGCCGGGCGTACCTGGACCGCATCGTCGAGCACTTCTGGGCGGCCGTCGGCTGACGGCGGCCGTCGGATGACCCGCCCCGCGCCTCCTACGGCCGCCGGTCGAAGCTGAACAGCTGGCCGCGCCGGCCGCGCGCGTCCTCCGCGCACGCGGCCGTCTCCAGGCGGGACCACGGCGCGCGCAGGTCGCCCGTCACCGTGACGCAGAGCGCGGAGGCGCCGGGCCGGATGAGGTAGCCCTGCACCGGGGTGCCGTACGGCTCCAGACGGAACGTCTCGGTACGGCCCTCCTCCCCGCACTCCGAGTCGTGCAGCGGCGCCGCGGGCCTCGACGCGGTGCCGGGCACGCCCGAGCAGCCGGGGCCGAACTCGGGGTGGTGGGTGACCAGCCGCCAGCGGCCGGCGTCCGCGCCGGTGAGCGGCAGCAGCTCGTACCTCGGGACGTCCGCGCCCGCGCACTCGCGCTGGTACACCTGGCCGCTGCGGTCGCTCGCCCGCTCGCCGAGGCAGAGCCCCGACTCCATGGAGCGGATCAGGACCTGCCCTGCGGCGGGCGCGACCGGCTGCCCCACGACGCGCCGTGCGCCGTCCCGGACGAGGGTGACGACGCTGACCACGGCGATCACGAGCGCCACGACCGCGACCAGTCCGACGGCCGTCCGGCGCACGCGCGAGCGGCCCGTGGGGGCGGGGACGGGCGCGGAGCCGTCGGCGGGAGCGGCCTCGGCGGGCCACGACGCCCCGCCCGAGTCGTCACCGGCCGCGAGCAGCCCGGACGCCGGCTCGTCCCCGGGCCGGGACTCGGGCTCGGGCTCGCGCATCCCGCCCACCGCCAGTTCCTTGCGGACCGTCAACCAGGCGTCGCGGTCCCCCGGCGGGACCCCGCAGGCGCGGACGAAGGCGGCGAGCAGTTCCTCGCGCGGCAGGCCCGCCACCCGGGCGAGCATGTTGGCCACCGTGGACCGCGGCAGGACCTCGCCGACCGCCTCCGCCCGCGCGGCCAGCTCCCGGTACGTCAGTCCTGACCACTCCTTGAGCTCCTGCAGCAGCGCCAGGAACTCGCCCGGGGTGCGCGCGCCCTGTGGATCGGGAGCTCTCTCCCCCGCGGCCATGCGGCCCTCCCCTTCCTCGCCGGTTACCGCCCGGTTGGGACATGTCCCGGACAGGCGTAAGCCTTGTTGATCGAGCTGTTCGACTCAAGAGTGGGGAGCGGCAATTCCGCTCGGGGGGCGGCGGACTGCCGTACGAGACGGGCGGCCCCGCTCGCCCACGGGGGAGACGAACGGGGCCGCCCGGCGGGCCGTGCCACAGGGCTCCGCGGGCCACCGGGCCTCAGAAGACGGACTCGGCCTCCGCCATCCGGTCCTCCGGCACGGTCTTCAGCCGCGTCACCGCCTCCGCGAGCGGCACCATCCGGACGTGCGTGCCGCGCAGGGCGGTCATCCGCCCGTACTCGCCGCGGTGCACCGCCTCGACCGCGTGCCAGCCGAAGCGGGTGGCGAGCACCCGGTCGTACGCGGTGGGGGTGCCGCCGCGCTGGACGTGGCCGAGGATGACCGGCCGGGCCTCCTTGCCGAGGCGCTTCTCCAGTTCGGCGGCGAGCCGGTTGCCGATGCCCTGGAAGCGCTCGTGCCCGTACGGGTCGATCTCGCCCTTCTTGTAGTCCATGGTGCCCTCGGCCGGGTGCGCGCCCTCGGCCACGCAGATCACCGCGAACTTCTTGCCGCGCGAGAAGCGCTCCTCGACCATCTTGACCAGGTCCGCCGGGTCGAAGGGCCGCTCGGGCAGGCAGATGCCGTGCGCGCCGCCCGCCATGCCGGACTCCAGCGCGATCCAGCCCGCGTGGCGGCCCATCACCTCGACGACCATGACGCGCTGGTGGGACTCGGCGGTGGTCTTGAGGCGGTCCATGGCCTCGGTGGCGACGGTGACGGCGGTGTCGAAGCCGAAGGTGCGGTCGGTGGACGAGATGTCGTTGTCGATGGTCTTGGGCACGCCGACGACGGGCATCCCGGCGTCGGAGAGCATCCGCGCGGCGGTCAGGGTGCCCTCGCCGCCGATCGGGACGAGGGCGTCGAGCCCGTACTCGCGCTGCAGCGCCACACAGTTCTCGGCGGCCTCGCTGAGGCGGGCGCGCTCCATGCGGGCCGAGCCGAGGATGGTGCCGCCGCGGGCGAGGATGCCGCTGACCTCGTTGAGGTCGAGGGGCCGGTAGTGGCCGTCCAGGAGGCCCTTGAACCCGTCCTCGAAGCCGATGACTTCGTCGCCGTACCCGGTGAGCGCCCGGTGCACGACCGAGCGGATCACGGCGTTCAGGCCGGGGCAGTCGCCGCCTGCGGTGAGAACTCCGATGCGCATCGTGTCTCGTCTCCTGCTCCCTGGGGGCCGGGCGGGGCCCGCGGTCGTTCAGGGTGGGCCCGTCTGTCGATTCTCACACGGTGGTGCCGCGCCCCGCGTCTCCTGCTACTCCGCGCCTCTATCCACGCCCGAGGGTATTGTCAAGAGGGCATTGCCACTCTTACGTGTGTTTCTGGTCCGACCGGACCGAGGCTTCCGGTCCGACCGGACCGACTGGACCGACAGGAGACGACGGCGTGACGCGCAGCGTGTACGTGACCGGGATCGACCGGGGGGACGGCCGGCAGGTCGTCGAACTGGGGGTCATGGAGCTGCTGACCCGGCAGGTGGACCGGGTGGGGGTGTTCCGTCCGCTGGTGCACCACCGTCCCGACCGGCTGTTCGACCTGCTGCGCGCCCGCTACCGGCTGACCCAGGACCCGGCGTCGGTGTACGGCATGGACTACCACGAGGCCTCGGCGCTCCAGGCCGAGCGCGGGCCGGACGAACTGGTGTCCCGGCTGGTGGAGAAGTACCACGCGGTGGCCCGGGAGTACGAGGTCGTGCTCGTCCTCGGCACCGATTTCGCCGCCACCCAGCTCCCCGACGAGCTTGCCCTGAACGCCCGCCTCGCGAACGAGTTCGGCGCGTCGGTGATCCCGGTGGTCGGCGGCAAGGGGCAGACCGCCGAGTCGGTGCGGGCCGAGGCGCGCAACGCCTTCCGCGCGTACGACGGCCTCGGCTGCGACGTGCTGGCGATGGTGGTGAACCGGGTCGCCGCCGAGGACCGCGAGCCGCTCGCGGAGCGGCTGGCCGCCCGGCTGCCCGTCCCCTGCTACGTGCTGCCCGACGAGCCGGCCCTGTCCGCGCCGACGGTGGCGCAGATCCGGCAGGCGCTCGGCGCGGAGGTGGTGCTCGGAGACGACGCGGGGCTGTCCCGCGACGCCCTGGACTTCGTCTTCGGCGGGGCGATGCTGCCGAACTTCCTGCCCGCCCTGACCCCGGGCTCGCTGGTCGTCACCCCCGGCGACCGGGCCGATCTGGTGGTCGGCGCGCTGGCCGCGCACTCGGCCGGCACCCCGCCGATCGCCGGCGTGCTGCTGACCCTGGGCGAGCGGCCCAGCGACGAGGTCCTGACGCTGGCCGCCCGGCTCGCGCCCGGCACCCCGGTGCTCTCGGTGGCCGGCAACAGCTTCCCCACCGCAGCCGAACTGTTCTCGCTGGAGGGCAAGTTGAGCGCCGCGACGCCGCGCAAGGCGGAGACGGCGCTGGGCCTGTTCGAGCGGCACGTGGCCACCGCGGATCTGCTGAAGCGGATCTCGGTGGCCCGCAGCAGCCGGGTCACGCCGATGATGTTCGAGCACGACCTGCTGGAGCAGGCGCGCGCCGACCGCCGCCGGGTGGTGCTGCCCGAGGGCGCCGAGGAGCGGGTGCTGCGCGCCGCGGACGTGCTGATCCGCCGGGACGTGTGCGACCTGACGCTGCTCGGCGACGTGGAGACGATCCGGAAGAAGGCCGCGGACCTGGGCGTCGACCTGTCCGCGCCGTCCGTGCAGCTGATCGACCCGCAGACCTCCGAGCTGCGCGACGCGTTCGCGGAGAAGTACGCGGCGCTGCGCGCCCACAAGGGCGTCACGGTGGAGCTGGCGTACGACGTCGTCTCGGACGTCAACTACTTCGGCACGCTGATGGTCGAGGAGGGGCTGGCGGACGGCATGGTGTCGGGGTCGGTGCACTCCACCGCCGCGACCATCCGGCCCGCCTTCGAGATCATCAAGACCAAGCCGGACGCGTCGATCGTCTCGTCCGTCTTCTTCATGTGCCTGGCCGACAAGGTGCTGGTGTACGGCGACTGCGCGGTGAACCCGGACCCGAACGCGGAGCAGCTCGCCGACATCGCCGTGCAGTCGGCGGCCACCGCGGCCCGCTTCGGCGTGGAGCCGCGGATCGCGATGCTCTCGTACTCGACCGGCACCTCCGGCTCCGGCGCGGACGTCGACAAGGTGCGCGAGGCGACCAAGCTGGTCCGGGAGTCCCACCCGGAGCTGCGGATCGAGGGCCCGATCCAGTACGACGCGGCCGTCGAGCCGTCCGTCGCCGCCACGAAGCTGCCGGACTCGGAGGTGGCCGGCCAGGCGACCGTGCTGATCTTCCCGGACCTCAACACCGGCAACAACACCTACAAGGCCGTGCAGCGCTCGGCCGGCGCCGTGGCCGTCGGCCCGGTCCTGCAGGGCCTGCGCAAGCCGGTCAACGACCTGTCGCGCGGCGCGCTCGTCAGCGACATCGTCAACACGGTCGCCATCACCGCCATCCAGTCCCAGGCCCAGGAGCTCCCCGCATGACCGCCCGTCCCTCCTCGTCCGCGCCCACCCGCGTTCTCGTCCTCAACTCCGGCTCCTCGTCCGTGAAGTACCAGCTGCTCGACATGCGCGACGGCGCCCGGCTCGCGGTCGGCCTGGTGGAGCGGATCGGCGAGGAGACCTCGCGCCTGGTGCACACGCCGCTGCGCGGCGGCGGCGAGAAGCGGGAGCGGACCGGTGCGGTCCCCGACCACGCGGCCGCGCTGAAGGCGGTCGCCGGGGAGCTGGCCGCGGACGGCCTCGGCCTGGACTCCCCCGAACTGGCCGCCATCGGCCACCGGGTGGTGCACGGCGGGCTGCGGTTCACCGCGCCGACGGTGATCGACGACGAGGTGCTGGCGGAGATCGAGCGGCTGGTGCCCGTCGCGCCGCTGCACAACCCGGCGAACCTGATCGGCATCCGTACGGCGACGGCCCTGCGCCCGGACCTGCCGCAGGTGGCGGTGTTCGACACGGCGTTCCACACGACGATGCCGGAGTACGCGGCGCGGTACGCGATCGACGTGGAGACGGCGGACGCGCACCGGATCCGCCGCTACGGCTTCCACGGCACCTCGCACGCCTACGTCTCCCGGGCCGCGGCCGAACTCCTCGGCAAGGCGCCCGAGGACGTCAACGTGATCGTGCTGCACCTGGGCAACGGGGCGTCGGCCTCGGCGGTGGCGGGCGGCCGCTGCGTGGACACCTCGATGGGCCTGACGCCGCTGGAGGGCCTGGTGATGGGCACCCGGTCCGGCGACGTCGACCCGGCGGTGACGTTCCATCTGGTGCGGGTCGCGGGGATGTCGACGGACGAGGTCGACGCGCTCCTCAACAAGCGGAGCGGTCTGGTCGGGCTGTGCGGCGACAACGACATGCGCGAGATCCGGCGGCGGATCGACGAGGGCGACGAGCGGGCGCGGCTGGCCTTCGACGTCTATGTGCACCGGCTGAAGAAGTACATCGGGGCCTACTACGCGGTACTCGGCCGGGTGGACGCGGTCGTGTTCACGGCCGGAGTGGGTGAGAACGCGGCCCCGGTGCGGGAAGCTGCGATCGCGGGTCTGGAGGAGCTGGGCCTCGCGGTGGACGCCGGCCGCAACGCGGTGCGGTCGGACGAGCCGCGGCTGATCTCGCCGGATCACGCGCGGGTGGCGGTGGCCGTGGTGCCGACGGACGAGGAGCTGGAGATCGCCCGCCAGACCTACGCACTGGTAGTCGACTGAGCGGACCCCTGCCCATTTGTACATTCCACCAGACGGAATATTCCGCGATGAAACAAACCGATAGGATCCGCCTCATGCGCCGTTCCAAAATCGTCTGTACGCTGGGCCCCGCCGTCGACTCCTACGAGCAGCTGAAAGCGCTGATCGAGGCCGGCATGAACGTGGCCCGATTCAACATGAGCCACGGGACCCAGGCAGAGCACCAGGAGCGGTACGACCGTCTCCGCAGGGCGGCCGCGGACACCGGCCGCGCCGTGGGCGTGCTCGCCGACCTCCAGGGCCCCAAGATCCGTCTGGAGACCTTCGCCGAGGGGCCGGTCGAACTGGTCCGCGGTGACGAGTTCACCATCACCACCGAGGACGTCCCGGGCGACAAGTCCGTCTGCGGCACCACGTACAAGGGGCTGCCGGGCGACGTCTCCAAGGGCGACCAGGTCCTCATCAACGACGGCAACGTCGAGCTCCGGGTCGTCGAGGTCGACGGCCCCCGGGTGAAGACCGTCGTCATCGAGGGCGGGGTCATCTCCGACCACAAGGGCATCAACCTGCCCGGTGCCGCCGTCAACGTCCCGGCCCTGTCCGAGAAGGACGTCGAGGACCTCCGCTTCGCGCTCCGCATGGGCTGCGACATGGTCGCCCTCTCCTTCGTCCGCGACGCCGCCGACGTCAAGGACGTCCACAAGGTGATGGACGAGGAGGGCCGCCGGGTCCCGGTCATCGCCAAGGTGGAGAAGCCGCAGGCCGTCGAGAACATGGCGGAGGTCGTCGCGGCCTTCGACGCGGTCATGGTCGCCCGCGGCGACCTGGCCGTGGAGTACCCGCTGGAGCGGGTCCCGATGGTGCAGAAGCGCCTCGTGGAGATGTGCCGCCGCAACGCCAAGCCGGTCATCGTCGCCACCCAGATGATGGAGTCGATGATCACCAACTCCCGTCCGACCCGCGCCGAGGCGAGCGACGTCGCCAACGCCATCCTGGACGGCGCGGACGCGGTCATGCTGTCCGCCGAGTCCTCGGTGGGCGCGTACCCGATCGAGACCGTGAAGACGATGTCGAAGATCGTCGCCGCGGCCGAGGAGGAGCTGCTCTCCAAGGGCCTGCAGCCGCTGGTGCCCGGCAAGAAGCCGCGTACGCAGGGCGGTTCGGTGGCTCGCGCGGCCTGCGAGATCGCCGACTTCCTGGACGGCAAGGCGCTGATCGCCTTCACCAAGTCCGGCGACACCGCCCGCCGGCTGTCCCGCTATCGCGCCGCGCAGCCGATCCTGGCCTTCACCACGGACGAGTCGACCCGCAACCAGCTCACCCTGAGCTGGGGCGTGGAGTCCTTCCTCGCGCCGTTCGTGGAGACCACCGACGCCATGGTCGAGCTCGTCGACGCGGCCCTGCTGAAGCTGCAGCGGTACAACGAGGGCGACACCATGGTCATCACCGCCGGCTCGCCCCCCGGCGTCCCCGGCACCACCAACATGGTCCGGGTGCACCACCTGGGCGGCGGCGGGCGCGACTGACCCGCCGGAAGCACGACGAGGGCCCCGTCCGGGAATCGGACGGGGCCCTCGTCGTGTGCGGCTCCCGGAAGGGTCGGTACGCGCGTCAGTTCGGCTCGATGGTGTTGCGCAGGCCGGGCACGGTCAGCGTGCCGCCGAACTGGCCGGCCTGGATGACCTCCACGTTCGTGAAGAACGCGAACGGGACGTCGAGCGGCGGCGGGGTCTGCGGGTTGAACGTGACCGGGATCAGCCCGAAGAGGTTGCCCTTCAGCTGCTCCGTGTACATGGTCACGGTGCCGTTGCGCATGGTCGACGTCGAGCCCTTGTCGGAGCGGACGTGTCCGGTCATGCCGTCGGAGTGGACGGTCTTCTGGTGCAGGTCCTTGATGTCCACGCCGTCGCTCGCGGTGAACTTCAGGACCTTCTTGACCTTGCCGCTGCCGGTCTTCACCTCGACGATGCCGTGGTACTTCAGACCCTTGAGCGTGAGCAGGGTGCTGTCGAGGACCCACGGCTCGTCCGGCAGGAGCGGCATGCCCTCCTCCAGCTCCGCCGCCGCGAGCGCCTCCGGGTCGGGCGTCGGACAGGGGAAGCGGGGCTTGGCCTCGTCCGGTATGTCCGTGTCCTTCTTGGGGTCCAGGCCCTTGGCGTCCTCGTCCAGCTCCTCCACCGTGGCGCCGGCCTTGTCGGCGGCCTCCCGGATGGCGTCCTTCGTACGGTCGGCCGCGTCGTCCAGGGTCGGCTTGGCCGTCGGCTTCGCCGTGGGCGCGGCGGTCGGCTGCGCGGTCGGCGCGGTCGTCGGCGCGGTGGACGCGGTCGGCGTCGGGGTGGCCGTCGGCTCGTCGGGGCCGTCGAAGAAGTCCTTGATCTTGTCGCCGACGCCCAGCGGGTCCAGCGGGTTGACCGTCTTCGTCGGCGTCGGGGTCGGCGTGGGCGTCGGGGTGGCCGACGGCTTCACGGCGTCGGTCACGGTCTTCTGCGCGCCGTCGGCGCTCGCGGAAGGGCTCGCGGACGGCGCGGGCTCCTCGGCGCCGCCGTCGCCGCCGGTCCCGCCGTCCTCGTCCGGCGCGGTGCTGGCGCTCGGCTCGGGCGACTTCGTGGCCTCGGGGCTCTTGGACTCCTCGGGCTCGACCGGCTCGTCGGAGCGGGTCACGCACGGACCGGGCGCGAAGGGGATGTCCTTCTCGTCGGCCAGCGCCAGCTTGGGCGTCAGGCCCATGCCCACGAGGACCGCGGTCGGCATGGCGGCCAGGGCCATCGCCTTGCCGGCGGGCACCTGGAGCTTGGTCAGCAGCGACTTCCGGGGGGCCGCGTGACGCGGACCCCTTCTCGCCGGAGCGGCGTCGCCCCCAGCCGTCGCCGACTGTGTTTCGTCACCCCGCACTGTTCCTCCCGCCGTTGGCGTCGATCGTGGTCTCGGTCGCGTGCTCGTTCGGGGCCTGCTCCTGGCCGTCGCGCTGCTCCGGCAGCGCCAGCGGCTCGATCATGGCGACCTCGTGCGCCGGCACCGGCTCCGCCGCCGGGGCGGGCGCGGCCGCGAGGGCCCCCTCGCCGGCCGCCTCGTCCACCGGGACGCCGGGCGCCCAGGCCGCGGAGAGGCCGCCGCCCACCAGCGCGCAGATCAGTCCGATGCCGAAGCCGCCGAGGTTGGCGACCGGGATGGACACGAGCGCGAGCACGATGGCGGCGACGCCCGCGAAGACGCGGACCGCGGACTGGAACCACATCGTCAGGCCGAGGGTGACCAGCAGCACGCCGATGATCAGCGAGCCGGCGCCGGCCGTGGTGGCCATGGCGATCGTCATGTTGCCGAGCCGCATGTCCGCGTACGGCAGGTAGGCGATCGGCAGACCGCCGATCATGGTGAACAGACCGCCCCAGAACGGCCGGTTGCCCCGCCACGCCCGGAAGCGCAGCCGCCAGTAGGTGAATCCGCGGGAACCAATGGACTCGGCGCTCATGGAAAACAGCTCCCTGGAAGCGGTGTTGCTGAGAAGTTGGAGATGTGCCGCGCCGCGGCGGCGGATCCGTCGGCGGGCGGGACCGTGGACACGGCCCCGCCCGCCTGCCGAGTACTACTCGGTGAAGCACTCCTTGGTGCCCTTGTGCAGCTTCAGGCTCAGGTCGGGGAGCTTGAAGGTGCCGGCCGTGGTCGCCCAGGCCTTCTGCTCGACGTTCGACAGCTTCGCCGTCTTGGCGCGCTGCGAGAAGCCGTACGGGTTGGCCTGGGTGCCCGGCTGGATGCCCGGGTCCTTCAGCTGGCCCGCGGCCACACCGATGTCGATGTTGCCGAACTCGGCGTCGGCCTTCAGCGAGGAGACGTCGAGGTAGATGTCCTTGGCGTAGACCCGCTTCGCCGGGTCCTTCGCGCCCTCGGTACCGGCGCGCAGCTCGAGGCTGACGTTGCCGATGAACGGGACGTTCGGAGTCACCACGGACTGGCACATGTTGGTGATCCAGGCCTCGGAGAAGCCCGAGACGCCGACCGGCTCCGCGAAGGGCTTGCCCTCGAGGGTCTTGCCGCTGGCGACGCTGCCGTACTGGACGAAGTCATTGCCGACGAGGCTGTCGGCCTTCACCTTGAACTCCTGGCCGGAGATGCTGAAGGACGCGGCCAGCGCGCCCTGAGCCAGGCCGACGCCGATCGCGGCCGTCGCGGCCACGCTCGGCACCATGACGACGGCGAACCGCTTCCATCTGGTCCCGCCACGAACCTGGGACTTCATGAGAATTCCTCCTTCTCGGACGTACATCTCCGGATGGGCCCAGGGCCCGTCCTGGGATGGGAGAAGTGCTACGTCCTCGGGAAGGAGAGCGCCGAACCTTCAGGCGCGACGCGCGTCCGAATCACCGGCGATCACCCCCGAGCGACAACCACTGGCCACGCCTTGCGCGCAACCTGCTGGACAGGCCCTGCCATCACGAGCAGGAACCCCCCTGTCCACGACCGCCGGCACCGCCGTCGGTCCGCCCGGTGGGGACCCTCGCCACGGTCCCGGTTGGTTGCCGGGGGTGTGGAGAGGACCGAGCGTCGCCGATCGTGGTCCATTCCGGGCCGGGGCACAAGGGGGTTCGTTACTGGCTAGTAACGGGTGGATAACCACGCCACGACAGCGCGCCGCCGGGCGGCCACACAGGGTGCCGCCGGCTCTGCCGACATAGGGGAGGAACTCCGGAACAACCCGGACAGAAATCCAGGTTCGATTTACTGCGAGTAACAGCGGCCGCGATTACCAAGTTTTGGTAAAGCGCGGCCGCGTCCGGTCACTCTGTCGCCAAATCGACGGGCGACGAAGGGTCAGAAGAGCACCCGGGCGAGCGCCTGCCGGGCCGCCGTCACGCGCGGGTCCTCGGCGCCGATGACCTCGAACAGCTCCAGCAGCCGCACCCGGGCCGCGTCCCGGTCCTCGCCCGCCGTGACGCGCACGGTGTCGACCAGCCGGCCGAAGGCGTCCTGCACATGACCGCCCACCAGATCCAGGTCGGCGGCGGCGATCTGCGCGGCCACGTCCTTGGGGTTGTCCGCGGCGTTCTTGCGCGCCTGCTGGGGGTCCAGCCCCTGCACCCGGGCGAGCAGTTCGGCCTGGGCGAGACCCAGCTTGGCCTCCGGGTTGCCCGGGTCGTCGGCGAGCACGTTCTTGTACGCCTGGATCGCCCCGCCCAGGTCACCGGAGTCCAGCGCGGACACGGCGGCCGAGAGCAGCGCGTCGTACGGGCCGGCCGGGACGGCGGCGGCCGATTCGCCGCTCGCGTCCCCGTCCACGACGAGACCGGTCAGACCGAAGCGCTCCTCGCCGACCTGGATCAACTGGTCGAGGGTGGCGCGGATCTGCGCCTCGGGCGCGGCGCCCTGGAAGAGCGGCAGCGCCTGACCGGCGACCACCGCGAAAACGGCCGGAATCCCCTGGATCCCGAACTGCTGCATCAGCATCTGGTTGGCGTCGACGTCGACCTTGGCGAGGAGGAAGCGCCCGTTGTATTCGACCGCGAGGCGTTCGAGGAGGGGACCGAGCTGCTTGCAGGGCTCGCACCACTCGGCCCAGAAGTCGATGACGACCGGGACCTCGGCGGAGCGCTGCAGGACGTCGCGCTCGAAGCCCGCCTCGTCGACGTCGATCACCAGGGCGGACGGGGCGACGGCGCCGCGGCCGCCGCTGCGGGCCGCCTCGGCCCGGGCCTGCTCCGCCTTCGCCTTGGCCTCGCCGGCCGCCTTCACCGCGGCAAGGTCGACGACGCCGCTCATGGACATGTTCCTAGGCTGCATGCGTACATCCTCCCCCTTCCGCGCGCGTAACCGGAAAGCCATGGCCGAACCGCGCCGCCCGGATGCTCCCCGCCGGGTGCGGGGGCGTACGGACGGGCCCGGTCCGGTGGGCCGTTCGCCGTGCCGTTCTGGTCTGTGCACCGGGTCCCCACCCGGTGCCTGTGGTTGTCGCGCGGGTCGGTCCGAGACCCTTTCGCTACGGGTCGTAGCGTAACTGGATCGGCGCGGGCGCGGGAAGGACTCGCGCGTGAACTGCCTCACAGGACGAGCCCCTGGCGCCCTACTTACCGGCGGGTATGGTCGCCTGCATGTGTTCTCGCACCACCGCCCGCAGCCGCACCGGACGCCCCCGGTCCGCCGAGGCCGACACCGCGATCCTCGACGCGACGCGGGCGGCCCTGGTGGAACTGGGCTGGTCGAAGCTGACGATGGGCGACGTGGCGGCACGGGCCGGGGTCGCCAAGACCACCCTCTACCGGCGCTGGGCCAACAAGAGCGAACTCGTCGTCGACGCCGTCGCCGTCCTCTTCGATGAACTCCAACTGCCCGATCTCGGTTCCCTGCGGGCCGACATCGAGCACGTGGTGCTTGAGTTCGCCGCGCTGCTGGAGCGTCCCGAGACCAAGACCGCGCTGATGGCGGTGGTCGCCGAGTCGACCCGGGACGAGCCGCTGCGCGACCGCATCCGCGCCTCGATCGTCGACCGCCAGAAGCGCCTCGTCCTGGAGGGCCGCCAGCGGGCGCAGGAGCGCGGCGAACTGCCCGCGGACCGGGACCCGGCGACCGTGGCGGCCGTCGACGCCCTGATCTTCGACGTCGTCGCGGGCGCGGTGGTGAACCGCTCCCTGGTGACCGCCGAACCGGTCGACCGGGCCTGGGCGGAACGTCTCTCCGCCCTCCTCGTGGGGGGCCTGAGCGCGGCCGCCGAGAGCGGTACGGACGCGCTCCGGGAGCCCGGGGCCGCCCGCTAGAAGCCCGGCGGCTCCGTGTAGACGCCCCACTCCTCCCGCAGGGCGCCGCAGATCTCGCCGAGCGTGGCCTCGGCGCGTACCGCGTCCAGCATCGGGCCGATCATGTTCGACCCGTCCCGCGCGGCGGCGAGCATCGCGTCGAGCGCGGCGCGCGCCTGCGCGTCGTCCCGGCGTTCCCTGCGCTCGCCGACCACCCGGACCTGCTCCCGCTCCACCTCGTGGCTGACCCGCAGGATCTCCAGGTCGCCGGTGACCGAGCCGTGGTGGACGTTGACGCCGACGACCTTCTTCTCGCCCTTCTCCAGGGCCTGCTGGTGGCGGAAGGCCGACTCGGCGATCTCGCCGGTGAACCAGCCGTCCTCGATGCCGCGCAGGATGCCGGAGGTCATCGGGCCGATCGGGTGCCGCCCGTCGGGGTGGGCCAGGCGGCCGCGTTCCCTGATCCGGTCGAAGATCTTCTCCGCGTCGGCCTCGATGCGGTCGGTGAGCTGCTCCACGTACCACGAACCGCCCAGCGGATCCGCGACGTTGGCGACGCCGGTCTCCTCGAGCAGCACCTGCTGGGTGCGCAGGGCGATCTCGGCGGCCTGCTCGCCGGGGAGGGCGAGGGTCTCGTCGAGGGCGTTGGTGTGCAGGGAGTTGGTGCCGCCGAGGACGGCGGAGAGCGCCTCGACCGCGGTGCGCACCACGTTGTTGTACGGCTGCTGGGCGGTGAGCGAGACGCCGGCGGTCTGGGTGTGGAAGCGCAACCACTGCGCCTTGTCGGTCCTGGCCTCGTAGACGTCGCGCATCCAGCGGGCCCAGATCCGGCGGGCGGCGCGGAACTTGGCGATCTCCTCGAAGAAGTCGAGGTGCGCGTCGAAGAAGAAGGAGAGCCCGGGCGCGAAGACGTCCACGTCCAGGCCGCGGGAGAGGCCGAGCTCCACGTAGCCGAAGCCGTCGGCGAGGGTGTACGCGAGCTCCTGCGCGGCCGTCGCCCCGGCCTCGCGGATGTGGTAGCCGGAGACGGACAGCGGCTTGTACGCGGGGATGTTCCGCGCGCAGTGCTCCATGAGGTCGCCGATGAGGCGCAGGTGCGGCTCGGGCTGGAAGAGCCACTCCTTCTGCGCGATGTACTCCTTGAAGATGTCCGTCTGCAGGGTGCCGTTCAGCACGGCGGGGTCGACGCCCTGCCGCTCGGCGGCGACCAGGTACATGCAGAAGACGGGCACGGCGGGGCCGCTGATCGTCATGGAGGTGGTGACGTCGCCGAGGGGGATGTCCTTGAACAGGACCTCCATGTCGGCGGCGGAGTCGACGGCGACGCCGCAGTGGCCGACCTCGCCGAGGGAGCGGGGGTCGTCGGAGTCGCGGCCCATGAGGGTGGGCATGTCGAAGGCGACCGAGAGCCCGCCGCCGCCGGCGGCCAGGATCATCTTGTAGCGCTCGTTGGTCTGCTCGGCGTTGCCGAAGCCGGCGAACTGGCGGATGGTCCAGGGGCGGCCGCGGTAGCCGGTGGAGTACAGGCCGCGGGTGAAGGGATACTCCCCCGGCCAGCCGATCCGCTCGAAACCCTCGTATCTGTCACCGGGCCGGGGCCCGTAGACCGGCTCGACCGGATCCCCGGAGAGCGTCGAGAAGTCCGCTTCACGCTTCTCGGCCCGGTCGTAGCGGGCCTGCCAGCGGCGGCGGCCCTCTTCGATGGCGTCGGCGTCCATACCCTCGAAGTTACGAGGACGTCCTCGCACCTGTCGACGGGAGAACCCCCGCGCGGATGGGCACGGGGGTTCGGGAGGGCGCCTCAGGCCTTGGCGGGCGCCGGCTCCGCACCGCTGACCAGCGGAAGCGTCTCGCGGACGACCTTGCGCTCGACGAAGAAGGCCGCGAAGGGAATCGTGCCGGACAGCAGGATCCACAGCAGCTTCCCGAACGGCCACTTGGCCTTGGAGCCCAGGTCGAAGGCGAAGATCAGATAGATGATGTACAGGACGCCGTGGGCCTGGGAGACCATGAAGGTCACGTCCTCGCCCGTGTCGAAGCCGTACTTGAAGACCATGCACGTGCAGAGCACGAGGAGCATGACGGCGGTCACGTACGCCATGACGCGGTAGCGGGTCAGCACGCTGGATTTCATGGTTCCGAGGGTAACCGCCCGTACCGGGCGATCTTCGCGCGGGTCAGGACTCCTCGAAGTCGTGCGCCGCCACCCGCAGCGGCCGCAGCAGGGCGAAGATCTCGGCGCATTCCTCCGCGTCGTACGCGCCGAGGCCGAACTCCATCGCCATGAGGTCGCGGGTCGCCGCCTCGACGACCTCGCGGCCCTTCTCGGTGATCGAGGCCAGGGTGCCGCGCCCGTCGTTGGGGTTGGGGCGCTTGGAGACGAGGCCGGACTTCACCAGGCGGTCGACGGTGTTGGTGACGGAGGTCGGATGGACCATGAGCCGCTCGCCGATCTTCGACATCGGCAGCTCGCCGGCCTTGGAGAAGGTGAGCAGCACCAGCGCCTCGTAGCGCGCGAAGGTGAGCCCGTACGGCTTCACCACGGCGTCGACCTCGGCGAGGAGGATCTGGTGGGCCCGCATGATCGAGGTGATCGCGGCCATCGACGGAACCGGCCCCCAGCGTTTCTGCCAGAGCTCGTCGGCGCGGGCGATGGGGTCGAAGGGAAGACTGAGCGGCTTCGGCACGGGAACGACCTTACCGACTGGTCATATGGCGGTCAGTACCGTCTCGGTCCTCGGTCGCCCGGGGGCCGCGCCGCCTCCGGTGTCGCACCGGGCCGCCACGGGGGCGGTATGTGACGATGGCCCGGTTCGACCGGATCTCGACCCGACTCGTCTCTGGGGGCCGGATGCCCAGACCTACCGCCGTCACCGCCCTGGCCGCGGCCACCGCGCTGCTGCTCGCCCTCGCCGGCTGCGGGGAGCCCGAGCGGCCGGAGCAGCGGGGCCCGGTCGGGCCGCCGGGCGCCCGGACGGGGGCGGCCGCGCAGCCGAGCGCCGGCTCGCCGTTCTGGGTGGACCCGGACAGCGAGGCGGCGCGCCAGGTGCGGCGGTACGAGGCGCAGGGGCGCGCCGAGGACGCGAAGGTGCTGCGGCGGATCTCGGAGCGGCCGGTCGCGGACTGGCCGGCCCACGACGACCCGGTGCCGGACGTCACGAAGGTCGTGCGGGGCGCGAAGGCCGCCGGCCGCACCGCCGTGCTCGTCGCGTACAACATCCCGCACCGTGACTGCGGCATGTACTCGGCGGGCGGCGCCCCGGACGCGGCGGCCTACCGCGCGTGGATCGACGCCTTCGCCGGCGCGCTGGGCGACGCCTCCGCGATCGTGGTGCTCGAGCCGGACGCGGTGCCGCACCTCGTGGACGGCTGCACCCCGGCGCGGTACCAGGACGAGCGCTACGAGCTGCTGGCCGGCGCGGTCGACCGGCTGAAGCGCCAGCCCCGCACCCGGGTCTATCTGGACGCCGGCAATCCGGCCTGGATCCCGGACCCGGCCCGGCTGGTGGAGCCGCTGCGCCGGGCGGGCGTGGCCCGCGCCGACGGCTTCGCGCTCAACGTGTCCAACTTCCAGACGAACGACGCGGTGAAGGGCTTCGGCGCGCGGCTGTCGGCGCTGCTCGACGGCGCGCACTACACGGTGGACACCAGCCGCAACGGCCAGGGCCCGCTGCCGGGCGACCGGGACGAGGCGTGGTGCAATCCGCCGGGCCGGGCGCTCGGCACCCCGCCGACCGACCGGACCGGTGATCCGCTGGTGGACGCGTACCTGTGGATCAAGCGGCCCGGCGAGTCGGACGGCACCTGCCGGGGCGGCCCGGCCGCCGGCACGTGGTGGCCGGACTACGCCCTGGGGCTGGCGCGCCGCGCGAGGGCCTGAGCGGCCGGAGGGCCGTACCGTCAGTCCACCCGGACCCACTTCGCCTCGGAGGGGGTGCCCTTGGCGTCGGTGACGAAGAGCATGTACCAGCCGGGCGGCACCAGGGTCCGGTCCAGCGGCGCCTCCACGGTGACCGAGTTCTTCGTCCTCGTGAGGCCCAGGGCGACCGACCGCTGTTCGACGTCCGTCGTGTGCGTGACCGCGCTGGGCCGCATCAGCCGGGCCGCGGTGATGCGGGCGGCGTCGGCGGTGCGGAAGGTGGCGCGGCCGTTCTGGTCGAGCTCCCGGGGGCCGTCGCCGAGCACCGGGCGCTTCGCCCCGCCGTGCAGATACGGCGGGGTGAACACCTCCACGCGCTGTTCGAAGGTGCCGAGTTTCGTGTTGTCGACGTCGTCGAAGAGCGGGTCGGAGCCGAAGGTGGCGACGCGGCCGTCGGGCAGCAGCAGCGCCTCGGAGTGGTAGTTGCGGCCGACGGTGGGGTCGGCGGCGGGCCGCAGGGTGTTGGAGCCGGGATCGTAGAACTGGGCCTTGAGGATGTCGCTGCCGCTGCGCCCGCGGTACTGCTCGGAGCCGCCGGTGGTGAAGACGGTGTCGTCGGGGAGCAGGACGCTGCTGAGGTAGCGGGTGCCCTGCGGCAGCGCGGGGCCGTCGGTGAAGCGGGCGCCCGGCTTGGACAGGTCGATGATCGAGGTGCGGGCGGTGGACAGCGGTGACTCGCCGACCCCGCCGCCGCCGAGGACCATGAACTTCTGGGCCTGCACGGGCGGCAGCGCCAGCGAGGCGGAGGTCTCCAGCTGGTCGGCGTCGGTGAGTCCGCGCAGCCGCGTGAAGGTGTTGGTCTTCAGGTCCCACAGTCCCGGCTCGCGGCCCTTGTGGGCGGGCCCGTAGCCGGCGTTGGAGCCGGAGTAGAACAGCTTGCCGCCCTGGGTGAGGAAGAGAGCGGGGTAGGTCGGGAAGTAGCGGAAGGGGCCCTTGGTCCACTTCTTGGTCCTGGGGTCGTAGATCTCGTTGTCGCCGGGGACGACGTCGCCGACGTCGTTGAGCCCGGAGACGGCGAGCACCCGCCCGTCCTGGAGGGTGACCAGCGTGGGGTACCAGCGGGCGTCCTTCATGGGCGCGACGGGGATGTACCGCTCGGCCCTCGGGTCGAACTCGTAGGCGGCCCTGATGCCCTGGAAGTCCTGCTTCTCGGTGGTGAGCTTCTGGGCGAGGCCGTAGACGTTGTCGGCGTCCTTGCCCTTGAGGCCGACGATTACGTACTGGGCGGCCTCCGTCGTCAGGGCCTGCGGGCCGGCCTTCCTGGCCTCGACGAAGACCCGCGCCTCGCCGGCGGTGACCTTGGTCTTCCAGGGCTTCATCTGGCCGCTCTTGAAGTACGAGATCTCGAACTTCCGCTTGGCCTTGGGGACGGTGACGTCGGAGGTGGAGACGTACTCGACGCCCGACGGCGAGCGGAAGACGGTGCCCTTCTTCAGGGTGACGGCCTTGTCGGGGCTCTCGTTCTTGACCCGCATGCCGCCGCCGGCCTTCTTCACCGCGCCGTCGAGGATCTCGTAGCGGGCGGTGCCGCCGGCGACGAGCAGCCGCCCGTCGGGGAGCTGGGTGTGGCCGGCGCAGAAGAAGTCCTCGGGGGTGGGGATCTTCTTGAAGGTGTTGCGGGCCGGGTCCCACAGGATGGTGTCGAAGGTGCCGGAGTCGAACTTCTTCTGGTCGTTCCCGGAGCCGGCGATGAGCAGCACCTTGCCGGTGTGCAGCAGGGCGGCGTGGATGGCGTTGACCCGGAAGCCGGGCGGGACGTCGAGCTGCTGCCAGGAGCCGTACTTCGCCTTGTACCCGGGCTGGGCGATCTTGTAGGCGTGGTACTTCTCGGTGGCGAAGGAGACCGCGGCGGGGGCGTTGAGCCCGGCGAGGAGCAGGACCGCCCCACCGCCGAGGAGCTGTTTCTTGAGCTTGTCCGACGGCCGGTAGGCCATGTGTCAGTTCCCTCCGGTGGTCGTGGGCGCGGTGGCCGGCGCCGTGGACGCGGGCGCCCCTCCGGCGGCGGGCAGGCCGAGGCCCTCGCGGGCGTCGGCGAGGCCCCGGGCGCGGGTGCGGGCGCGGGCCTCGGCGCGCAGGCGCACGGAGCGGCGGGCGAGGACGCCGGTCCGGAGCCAGACGGCGACGGGGGCGAGCGCGACGACGAGGGCGAGGACGGCCCAGGTCCGCATGGCCGCGTGGGTGTGGCCGAGGTGGACGGAGGCGACGAGCGAGGCGACGAGGACGGCCGCCCAGTACAGGTGGATGCGGAACGTGGACAGCCGGTCGGGGCTGGCCTCGCCGCCCTTGGGGGTGACGACGAAGCGGCCCCGGGTGCGCAGCAGGGCGGAGCCCAGGGACTTGAGGTAGATCGGGGCGGAGAGCGCCGACATGATCATGCCGGCGAGTCCGCCGGAGCCCTCGGGTTCGTGCGGCGAGACGTTGTGGCGGCGGTTCCAGAGGTAGAGGCCGATCTGGAGGGCGACGGCGTCGCTGTAGATCATCAGCCAGACGGAGGAGGAGACCTGGGTGCCGGAGGCGCCGAACCAGAGGAAGAGGACGCAGCTGAGGATGCCCAGGAACCAGTTGACGGCCGTCATCGGGTAGTAGACGAGCATCAGCGAGTAGTTGAGCAGCCGGCCCGGCGGGACGCGGAAGGGCGCCTTCCAGTACTGCTTGAGGAGGGTTTCGTACGTGCCGCGGGACCAACGGAGCTGCTGGCTGAAGAAGTCGGTCCAGGAGGCCGGTCCCTCGCCGACGGCGAGCACGTCGGGGGTGTAGACGGAGCGCCAGTACCGGCCGGTGCGGGGGTTCTTGCGGCGGTGCAGTTCGAAACCGGTGGCCATGTCCTCGGTGATGGAGTCGTACAGGCCGCCTATCTGCTTGAGGGCGGAGATGCGGACGACGTTGTTGGTGCCGACGAACATGGGGGCGTGGTAGCGGTTCCCGGCCCGCTGGATCAGCGCGTGGAACAGGAACTGCTGGGACTCGGCGGCCTTGGTGACGGGTGAGGTGTAGTTGCCGTAGACCTGCGGGCCGACGACGAAGGCCACGTCCGGGTCGCGGAAGTAACCGAGCATCCGCTGGAGGAAGTTGGGAAGCGGGACGTGGTCGGTGTCGACGGAGGCGAAGAACTCGTAGTCGTCGCCGTGCATCGCGAGCCAGGCGTTGTAGTTGCCGTGCTTGGTACGGGCCTTGTGGGCGCCCTTGGGGCGGTTCCACTCGGGGACGCCGGCGCGGGTGAAGTGGCGGACGCCGAGTTCGGCGCAGAGCGCCTTGGCGCGTGCGTCGTCGCCCTCGTCGAGGAGCCACACGTCGAGGACGCCGTCGTGCTCGATGCGGACGGCGCCCTGCAGGGTGGCCCGGACCATGCCGAGGGGCTCCTTGCCGGGCACGTACGTGGTGAGGAAGGCGACACGGGTGCCCGGCTGCGGTGTCACCGGCACCGGGTCGCGGGCGACCATCGTGGCGTGTGCGATCGAGGTGACGTTGATCAGCATGAAGAGGCAGATCAGACCGATCGACACGAGCATGACCGCGTCGAGGGCGACGAGCCGGCGGTCGCCGCCCTCTCGGACGGTCCAGTGGCTGGGCCAGACGAGATAGACCAGCAGCAGCGCGGAGAGGACCGGCGCGAGGCTCATCAGGAGGACGGCTCGTATTCGGTGCGGTTCCTTCGACAGCAAGCTGCGGTACTGCACCTGGTGCACCGAACCGGTGGGCTCGGCCGGCGGCCCGGCGAGCCGGCTGTAGGTGTCGTAGTCGTAGCCTTGCGGCCGCACGGTGCCTCCAGCTGTCGAGTTGGTCGATATCCCCACGAAAGGGGAGATTGTGCGACGTGTCGACTGGAGGCGTCCGAGAGAGCGGTTTTCCGGGCGGGAGGTTTCGGGCGGGCGTGCGCGGCCGAGGTCCCGCCGGGGCGTGCGGGGCCTGGGTGAGGGTGCCTCAGACCTGCGCCGCGCCGTGCCTGCGCAGCGTGAAGCGCACCGCCTTCTGGGCGACCGGGCCGAGGTCCTCCAGGGCACTCATCAGGGTGCCGAGCTGTTCGAGCGCGGCGAGGGCGGCCTCCGCGCCGGCCTTGTCCACGCCCTCGTACAGCTCCAGGCCGACGAAGGAGGCGGCGACCGCGCGGGCCAGCCCGGCGGGGTCGGTGTAGGGGCCGAGCGGGCTGTCGCCGAGGACCCGGACGAGGACCCGCTCGATCTCGGCGATCCACAGCTCCAGGCCGGCCGCCGTGGCCGGGGCGAGCCGAGGGTGGGTCTGGGCGCCGGCGAGCAGCTGACCGAGGACGGCGACATGGCCGGCGGCCTGCTCCTCGGCGTGGATCCGCCGCCCGACGGCGAGCAGCTCGGTGAGGCTGCGGACCTCCTGGAGCCGCTCGCGGTAGCGGGCGACGCGCTGCTCGGAGCCGTGGCGGCAGGCGGCGGCGAGGAGTTCGTCGACGGAGCCGAAGTGGTAGAAGACCAGGGCCTGGTTCACCCCGGCGGCCGCGGCGACCGACCGCGCGGACGTCTTGGCGATGCCCTGCTCGGTCAGGGTCCTCAGCGCGCCTTCGAGCAGCTTCTGCTTGGTCTCCTGGCTCTTGCTCTCCTGGCTCTTCGTCTCCTGGGTCCCGGTCCCCCGGCTCTTCGCCCCTTGGCTCACGCCCGCACCTCCTCGCGCACGGGGCGCAGCCCGGCGCGCACCCCGTGGGAGCGTACGTCGTGGTACTCGGCGGTGAACGACCCCTCGTAGCCGAACAGCGGCCCGACGTACCGGTTCACGACGCGGACCCGGATGCGGAAGCGGCCGGCGGCCTCGTCGTACGACTCCCTCACCTCCGCCTCGCCGCCGATGAGTTCGGGGACGCGGACGTCCAACGGACCCTCACGGAACCGGTGTTCGCCGGAGCGGATGAGCAGCGAGCCGTCGGGTTCGGCGGACAGGTGCAGATCGCTGGCGAGGTGCTGGTGGGTGCCGAGGTAGTCGAGCACACAGCCGCGCTCCGGGCTGTGGATCATCGTGGCGTCGAAGCGGCGCGGGCCGCCGGGCAGGGCGAAGGTGCGGACGAAGGTGACCGTCTCGCGGCCGTACGAGTCGGTGTACGGCACGTTCTCGATGGTGAAGGGGACCTGCCGGCCGGTGCGCGGGACGAGGATGTTGCGCAGCCCGCCGAGCGCGAGGAACGGCTTGACGTAGGCGGGGCCGTGCCAGATCCGGTCCATGACGCCCCGCCCGGTGCACGCCTCCCCGCTGTCGAGGCCGACGGAGAAGCGGCGCTGCAGTTGGGGGTGCAGCCGGGCGAAGGCGGCCTCGCCCATGGCGGTGCGGAAGATCGAGGTCACCTCTGCTCCAGGGTGGCGAGCAGCCGCGGGGCGGCGGTCCGCGGCGGCGGGGTCCGCAGACAGCGCCGGGCGGCCGGCGTACGGGAGGACGGCGGTACGAGGACGGCGGCGGCGAGCGCGAGGAGCAGCGTCCAGGGGTTCGCGGCGCAGAGCGCCACGGTCAGGACGCGGGCGGCGAGTTCGAGCTGCCAGTGGGCGCGGGAGCGCTCCGGGGTGATGCCGTGCTCGCACCACAGCCGCAGCCGGTCGAAGGACCAGGCGGTGGCCCAGCCCATCAGCGGCCGGAAGACCAGCCGGTCGGCGACCCGGCCGAAGCGGCCCCAGCGCGGCCGGTAGTCGTAGCCGGTGAGGAACCGGACCCCGTCGGGGCCGGGGACGTAGCGCCAGTAGCCGCTGCCCTCGGCGAGCAGCGAGAGCGGGTGCGGGGAGGCGAAGCGGAGCGCGGAGACCCGGTCGCCGCCGGCCCGGTGGCGCTCCCCCGCGGAGACACCGGTGCCGGCGACGGCCAGGAAGGGCAGGACGCGGGTGGCGTACCGGAAGCGCTGGGGTTCCCCCTCGGCGCGCGGCAGATAGGCGATCTCGGTGAACCGCAGGTCCCAGCGCTGGTGCTCCGCCGGTTCCTGGGTCCGCTCCCAGAGCGTCTCCATGCCGGCGCGGACGCGCGTCTCGACGTAGAGCCCCATGCCCTCTCCCCCTCGTCCAGTCGGTTTGAGCGAGCGCTCAAACCGACTGCTCAACGGGAAGGTAGCCGAGTTTGAGCACTCGCTCAACCCCGGGGCGCGAAAAAGCCCCCGACCCTGGGGCCGGGGGCTTTCCTGGTTGCGCCGGGGCGGTCAGCCGGCGGCGAGGTACCGCTCGACCGTCTCCACCTTGGAGCTGAGACCGTCGGTGACGCCGGGACGCACGTCCGCCTTCAGAACCAGGGAAACGCGGGGAGCGCGGGCCTCGACGGCGGCCACGGCGCGCTTCACCACGTCCATGACCTCGTCCCACTCCCCCTCGATCGAGGTGAACATCGCGTCGGTGCGGTTCGGCAGGCCGGACTCGCGGACCACGCGGACGGCGTCGGCGACGTACTCGCCGACGTCCTCGCCCACACCGAGCGGCGTGACGGAAAAGGCGACGATCATGCCTTGACCACGCTCTCCTGACGGGCGCGGGCGGCGATCACGGCGCTCTCCGCCTCGCGGCGCAGCTTGCGGTCGGCGAAGAAGCCGCCGAAGGGCACCACGGAGAGGACGAAGTAGAGCGCGGCGGTCTTGAAGCTCCACTTGGTGCGGTTCCAGGAGTCCAGCCAGAACAGCACGTACAGGACGAAGAGAAGACCGTGGATCGCGCCCATCACCGGCACCGCGTTGAACTCGGTGGTGCGCTTCAGCACCGAGCAGACCAGCAGCAGCAGGAACGAGACGGCCTCGGGCGTGGAGACGAGCCTGAGGCGGTGGAGGGAAGAGGCGGTCTTGATGTCCACGGGTTCACCTTCGGATTCGCGGTCGATCTTGTGAATCGGTGCACAAGGTTCGGTCCATTGTGACAGCCGTCTTTGCCGTTCCTTTAGGCGGGTCCGGCAGCGAGGCCCGCCGGGCGACCCCGGGTCTTCTCAGGGTCCGGATCGTCCCGGGGGCCCTGTTCGGGTGCCGAAGCCACCCAGTAACGTCCTGCCGTGGCTACGTTCCGACTCCAAGGCAGCAAAGTGCTCGCCGTCGACATGACAGGCGACGCCGTCAAGGCGAAGAACGGCTCGATGGTCGCCTACGACGGCCAGATGTCGTTCAAGAAGATGACCGGCGGCGGCGAGGGCCTGCGCGGCATGGTGACCCGCCGGCTCACCGGCGAGCAGATGGAGGTCATGGAGGTGCGGGGCCAGGGCACGTGCTGGTTCGCGGACCGGGCCTCCGAGATCAACCTGGTGAACCTGCACGGCGACAAGCTGTGGGTGGAGGCCAGCAACCTCCTGTGCACCGACGCCTCGCTGCGCACCGGCACCTCCTTCACCGGCCTGCGCGGCGGCGCGACCGGCAACGGCCTGTTCACCACCACCGTGGAGGGCACCGGCCAGGCCGCGATCATGTCCGACGGGCCCGCCGTGGTGCTCCGGGTCTCCCGCGACTACCCGCTCTCCGTGGACCCCGGCGCGTACGTGGCGCACCAGGGCAACCTGCAGCAGAGCTTCCAGTCGGGCGTGACGTTCCGCACGTTCCTCGGCGAGGGCGGCGGCGAGGCCTTCCAGATCCGTTTCGAGGGCGAGGGCCTGGTGTACGTGCAGCCGAGCGAGCGGAACACGATCGGAGGCGACGTCTGATGCCGTTCCGCGAGGTCAACTCGAAGATGGTCGAGGCCACCGTCATCCCCGGACAGCGCATGTTCAGCCAGCGCGGGGCGATGCTGGCGTACCGGGGCGAGGTCTCTTTCACGCCGAACATCACCGGCGGCCAGGGCGGTCTGATGTCGATGATCGGCCGCCGGGTGGCCGGCGAGGCGACGCCGCTGATGACCGTGGAGGGCAGCGGCACGGTGATGTTCGGGCACGGCGGCCACCACATCCAGGTGATCCGGCTGGCCGGCGACACCCTGTACGTCGAGGCCGACCGGCTGCTCGCCTTCGACGGGGCGCTGCAGCAGGGCACCATGTTCATGGGCTCGCAGGGCGGCGTGATGGGCATGGTCCGCGGCCAGGTCACCGGCCAGGGCCTGTTCACCACCACGCTCAAGGGCCAGGGCGAGGTCGCCGTGATGGCCCACGGCGGCGTGATCGAGCTGCCGATCCACCCGAACCGCCCGGTCCACGTGGACCCGCAGGCGTACGTCGCCCACCGCGGGGACGTCCGCAACAAGCTCTCCACGGCGCTCGGCTGGCGCGACATGGTGGGCCGCGGCTCCGGCGAGGCGTTCCAGCTGGAGCTGAGCGGCAACGGCACGGTCTACGTCCAGGCCTCGGAGGAGAAGCTGTGAGCACCCCTGTCATCTTCGACCCGCACAGCCTGCCCGTCGACGACAACGTCAACCCGTACACCTTCTGCGTGGAGCTCAAGGGCTCCCAGTGGTTCCTGCAGAAGGGCAAGATGATCGCCTACTACGGGCGGATGACGTTCAACGGCATCGGTCACACCGGGCTCGACCGGCTGGTCCGCAGCTCGTTCCACTCGCCGCTGCACGCGAGCGACTGGGTGGTGGCGGAGGGCCAGGGCAAGATGCTGCTCGCGGACCGCGCCTTCGACGTGAACTCGTACGACCTGGACAACGGGAACCTGACGATCCGTTCGGGCAACCTGCTGGCCTTCCAGCCGTCCCTGGCGCTCAAGCAGTCGATCGTGCCCGGCTTCGTCACGCTCATCGGCACCGGCAAGTTCGTGGCGGCCTCGAACGGCCCGGTGGTCTTCATGGAGCCGCCACTGCGGGTGGACCCGCAGGCGCTGGTCGGCTGGGCGGACTGCCCGTCGCCCTGCCACCACTACGACCACGGCTACATGACGGGCGTGATGGGCGGCGTACGGGCGCTGACGGGCCTCGGCGGGGTCTCCGGCGAGGAGCACCAGTTCGAGTTCATCGGCGCGGGCACGGTCCTGCTGCAGTCGACCGAGACGCTGATGCCGGAGCGCTCGACGGGCCACACCCCGCACGAGCCCGGCGTCCCCGGACAGCACGGTTCCGGCCATTCCCCCCAGGGCGCCCCGGGCGGCGTACCGCGCCTTCCCGGACAGCTGGGGGACCTCCAGCGTCGCTTCGGCCTGTGAACGGTAGTCTGCGGAGTGTGACGTCCCTCGAACGTGTGCACCGGGAGCGGGGGCTCGGGTGCCTGGCGTCACACTCCCGCAGTTCGTCCAGTATTCAACTTCTTAGGTAGAATCCATACATGGAGACCGAGACGGCCACCCGCTGGCTCACCGACGCGGAACAGTGTGCCTGGCGCACGTACCTGGACGTCAACAGAATGCTGACGTATCAGATGGAGAAGGATCTGCAGCCCTTCGGGCTGACCAACAACGACTACGAGATCCTCGTCAACCTCTCCGAGGCGCCCGACCAGCGCCTGCGCATGAGCGACCTCGCCGCCGCCACCCTGCAGTCCAAGAGCCGGCTCTCGCACCAGATCACCCGCATGGAGAACGCGGGCCTGGTCCGCCGGGAGAACTGCGAGTCCGACCGGCGCGGACTGTACGCGGTGCTCACCGACCACGGCATGGAGACCATGCGCAAGGTCGCCCCGCACCACGTGGAGTCGGTGCGCAAGCACTTCATCGACCTGCTGAGCGCCGAGGCGCTGACGGACCTCCACGAGTCCCTGAAGCCCGTCGCCGACAAGCTGCGCGGGGTGCGCGGCAAGCCGTAGCCCCGCGCCCGTACGCGGAAGAGCCCCTGTGCGCCTGCACAGGGGCTCTACGCGTGTCCGGGACCCGTCAGTTGCCCGTCAGGCCCGCGACCAGCTCGTCCGCCGCCGCGTACGGGTCCAGCTCGCCGGCCACGATCCGCTGCGCCAGCGCGTCCAGCCGCCGGTCGCCGTGCAGGTCGCCGATCCGCTCCCGCAGCGCGGTCACCGCGATCGTCTCGACCTCCGTGGCCGCCCGGCGGGCCCGCCGCTCGGCGAGCACGCCGTGCTCCTCCATCCAGGCGCGGTGCTTCTCCAGCGCCTCGACCAGCTCGTCCACGCCCTCCGCGCGCGCCGCGACCGTCTTCACGATCGGCGGCCGCCAGTCTCCCGGACCGCGGGCCTCGCCGAGGCCCAGCATGTGGTTGAGCTCCCGGGCCGTCGCGTCCGCGCCGTCCCGGTCGGCCTTGTTGACCACGTACACGTCGCCGATCTCCAGGATGCCCGCCTTGGCGGCCTGGATCCCGTCGCCCATGCCCGGGGCGAGCAGCACCACGGAGGTGTCGGCCTGGGAGGCGATCTCGACCTCCGACTGTCCGACGCCCACCGTCTCGACCAGGATCACGTCGCAGCCCGCCGCGTCGAGGACGCGGATGGCCTGCGGCGCCGCCCAGGCGAGCCCGCCGAGGTGCCCGCGGGTCGCCATGGAGCGGATGTAGACGCCGGGGTCGGAGGCGTGCTCCGACATCCGGACCCGGTCGCCCAGCAGCGCGCCGCCGCTGAACGGCGAGGACGGGTCGACGGCGAGCACGCCCACCCGCCGGCCCGCCTTGCGGTACGCGGTGACCAGCGCCGAGGTCGACGTCGACTTGCCGACGCCGGGCGAGCCGGTCAGGCCGACCACGTAGGCGCCGCCGGTCAGCGGGGCCAGCGTGGCCATCACCTCGCGCAGCTGCGGGGACGCCCCCTCCACGAGCGAGATCAGCCGGGCCACGGCACGCGGCCGGCCCTCCCGTGCCTGGGCGACCAGTGCGGGAACGTCCACCATGGGCTCGCTGCTCCTTGCCTGAGGGTTACTTGCCGGGGACCCGGATGATGAGCGCGTCGCCCTGGCCGCCGCCGCCGCACAGCGCGGCCGCGCCCAGGCCGCCGCCGCGGCGCTTGAGCTCCAGCGCCAGGTGCAGCACCACGCGGGCGCCGGACATGCCGATCGGGTGGCCGAGCGCGATGGCGCCGCCGTTGACGTTCACCTTCTCGGGGGTGACGCCGAGGTCCTTCATGGACTGGACGGCGACGGCCGCGAACGCCTCGTTGATCTCGATGAGGTCGAGGTCCTCGACGGACTTGCCCTCCTTCTTCAGGGCGTGCCTGATCGCGTTGGACGGCTGCGACTGCAGGGAGTTGTCCGGGCCGGCCACGTTGCCGTGGGCGCCGATCTCGGCGATCCACTCCAGGCCGAGCTCCTCGGCCTTCGCCTTGCTCATGACGACGACCGCGGCGGCGCCGTCGGAGATCTGCGAGGAGGTGCCGGCGGTGATCGTGCCGTCCTTGGCGAAGGCCGGACGCAGCTTGCCGAGGGAGTCGACGGTGGTCTCGGCGCGCACGCCCTCGTCCTTGGCGAAGACGACCGGGTCGCCCTTGCGCTGCGGGATCTCGATCGGGGTGATCTCGGCCTCGAAGATGCCGTTCTTCTGCGCGGCCGCGGCGCGCTGGTGCGACAGCGCGGCGATCTCGTCCTGCTCCGGGCGGAGGATGCCCAGACGGGTGTTGTGCTTCTCGGTCGACTCGCCCATGGCGATGTTCTCGAAGGCGTCGGTCAGACCGTCGTGCGCCATCGCGTCGAGCATCTCGATCGCGCCGTACTTGTAGCCCTCGCGGGACTTCGGCAGCAGGTGCGGGGCGTTCGTCATGGACTCCTGGCCGCCGGCGACCACGATGTCGAACTCGCCCGCGCGGATGAGCTGGTCGGCCAGCGCGATGGCGTCCAGGCCGGAGAGACACACCTTGTTGATGGTGAGCGCCGGGACGTTCATCGGGATGCCGGCCTTGACGGCGGCCTGGCGGGCCGGGATCTGGCCGGCGCCGGCCTGCAGCACCTGGCCCATGATCACGTACTGGACCTGGTCGCCGCCGATGCCGGCGCGGTCGAGGGCGGCCTTGATGGCGAAGCCGCCGAGGTCCGCGCCCGAGAAGGACTTCAGGGAGCCGAGCAGCCGACCCATGGGCGTGCGGGCGCCCGCGACGATCACTGACGTGGTACCGGTCGTTCCAGACATGAGGCACAGCCCCTTGGGATGAGAGGTGAACGAGGGTTTACCGCCACAGTACTGAGCGGTACCGCGCACGGTCACCGGCGAGCCGGTGTGACGGCGCGCACGTTGCGTAACCAGTACCCAGGCGCTGCACTGGAGGAATGCTGACGCGTATCGACCACATCGGGATCGCCTGCTTCGACCTGGACAAGACCGTCGAGTTCTACCGTGCCACGTACGGCTTCGAGGTCTTCCACACCGAGGTCAACGAGGAGCAGGGCGTCCGCGAGGCCATGCTCAAGATCAACGAGACGTCCGACGGCGGCGCCTCGTACCTCCAGCTCCTGGAGCCGACCCGCGAGGACTCCACCGTCGCCAAGTGGCTGGCGAAGAACGGCGAGGGCGTGCACCACATCGCCTTCGGCACCGCGGACGTCGACGGGGACGCGGCGGCGATCCGTGAAAAGGGTGTGCGGGTTCTGTACGACGAGCCGCGCATCGGCTCCATGGGGTCGAGGATCACCTTCCTGCACCCGAAGGACTGCCACGGTGTGCTGACGGAACTGGTCACGTCGGCTGACCCCGCCTCAGCGGAGCACTGACCTCCGGATTCCTGGCCCGGTAGAGTGGGCGGCTCCGGGCCGGGGCCGGTCGGGGGTCGCGTGCTGCGCGGCCGTCGAAGTCGGGGTTTCCGATCTGCCACCATTCCCCGGGGGCGGCCGTTCGCCGGGGAACGGAGCTCGTGAGACACGACCAGGGTTGGGGTATCCCCTGCTCGAAGAGCTCGGGGAAGGATGGGACCGCGCAGTGCGGGGCTACGAACGCCAGGAGAGCCACCGGGCTGAAGACGACCATCTCTCGCGGTTCGAAGCCGAGATGGAGCGGCTGAAGACCGAGCGGGAGAAGGCCGTCCAGCACGCCGAGGACCTCGGTTACCAGGTCGAGGTGCTGCGCGCCAAGCTGCACGAGGCGCGCCGCACGATCGCGTCCCGCCCCGCGTACGACAGCGCCGACCTCGGCTACCAGGCCGAGCAGTTGCTGCGGAACGCCCAGATGCAGGCCGACCAGCTGCGCTCGGACGCCGAGCGGGAGCTGCGGGAGGCCCGCGCCCAGACCCAGCGCATCCTCCAGGAGCACGCCGAGCACCAGGCGCGGCTGCAGGCCGAGCTGCACGCCGAGGCGGTGCAGCGCCGGCAGCGGCTGGACCAGGAGCTGAACGAGCGCCGGCAGACCGTCGAGGCGCACGTCAACGAGAACGTCGCCTGGGCCGAGCAGCTGCGCGCCCGCACCGAGGCGCAGGCCCGCCGGCTCATGGAGGAGTCCCGCGCCGAGGCCGAGCAGGCGCTCGCCGCGGCCCGTGCGGAGGCCGCCCGGCTGACCGAGGAGGCCCGCCAGCGGCTCACCGCCGACGCGGAGGCCGCCCGCGCCGAGGCCGAGGCCCTGCTGCTGCGCGCCCGCAAGGACGCCGAGCGGCTGCTCAACGCCGCTTCCGCGCAGGCCCAGGAGGCCACCTCCCACGCCGAGCGGCTGCGCTCGTCGACGGCCGCCGAGACCGACGCGGCCCGTCAGCAGGCCACGGAGCTGAACCGGACGGCGGAGACCCGGCTGCAGGAGGCCGAGGTACGGCTGCGCGAGGCGCGCGTGGAGGCCGAGCGGACGCTGTCCGAGGCCAAGGACGCGGCGGCCAAGCAGCTCGCCTCCGCCGAGTCCGTCAACGAGCAGCGCACCCGTACGGCCAAGGCCGAGATCGCCCGGCTGGTCGGCGAGGCCACCAAGGAGGCGGAGGCCCTCAAGGCCGAGGCCGAGGAGAAGCTGCGCGAGGCGAACGCCGAGGCCGAGAAGGTCGTCGCCGAGGCCGCGGAGAAGGCCCGTACGGCCGCCGCGGAGGATTCCGCCGCCCAGCTCGCCAAGGCCGCCCGCAGCGCCGAGGAGATGCTGACCAAGGCGTCCGAGGACGCCCGGGAGACCACCCGCAAGGCGTCGGAGGAGGCGGAGCGGATCCGCCGCGAGGCCGAGGCCGAGGCGGACCGGCTGCGCGCCCAGGCGGAGGAGCAGGCCGACGAGCTGCTCGGTTCGGCGAAGGACGACACCAAGGAGTACCGCGCCAAGACGGTCGAGCTGCAGGAGGAGGCCCGCCGGCTGCGCGGCGAGGCCGAGCAGCTGCGGGCCGAGGCGATCGCCGAGGGCGAGCGGATCCGCGGCGAGGCCCGGCGCGAGGGCGTGCAGCAGATCGAGGAGGCGGCGAAGACCGCCGAGGAGCTGCTGACCAAGGCGAAGGCGGACGCGGACGAGCTGCGCACCGGCGCGGCGACGGAGAGCGAGCGGGTCAAGGCCGAGGCGATGGAGCGTGCCCAGACGCTGCGCGCCCAGGCCGAGGAGACCCTGGAGCGGACCCGCGCCGAGGCGGACCGGCTGCGCGCCGAGGCCGAGGAGCAGGCCGAGTCGGTGAAGGCGGCGGCCGAGCGGGACGCGGCCGAGACGCGCGAGGAGGCCGCCCGGGCCGCCGCCGCGCGGCGGGCCGAGGCCGCGGACGAGCTGACCCGGCTGCACACCGAGGCCGAGACCCGGCTGGAGAACGCCGAGAAGGAACTGTCCGAGGCCCGCGCGGAGAGCGAGCGGATCCGCCGCGAGGCGGCGGAGGAGACCGACCGGCTGCGCACCGAGGCGGCGGAACGCATCCGCACGCTGCAGGCGCAGGCCGAGCAGGAGGCGGAGCGGCTGCGGACCGAGGCCGCGGCGGACGCGTCGACGGCGCGCGCCGAGGCGGAGAACGCGGCGGTGCGGCTGCGTGCCGAGGCGGCGGCGGAGGCCGAGCGGCTCAAGTCGGAGGCGCAGGAGACCGCGGACCGGGTGCGTGCCGAGGCCGCGGCCGCGGCCGAGCGGGTCGCGACGGAGGCCGCCGAGGCGCTGGCCGCGGCGCGCGAGGAGGCCAACCGGCGCCGCCGGGAGGCCGAGGAGACGCTGACGGCGGCCCGGACCGAGGCCGACGGGGAGCGGGCGCAGGCCCGCGAGCAGAGCGAGGAACTGCTGGCCTCCGCCCGCAAGCGGGTGGAGGAGGCGCAGGCCGAGGCGCAGCGGCTGGTCGAGGAGGCCGACGCGCGCGCGACCGAGACGGTCACGGCCGCCGAGCACACCGCCCAGGAGGTGCGGGACTCCGTCGCGGGGCTGCGGGAGCAGGCCGAGGAGGAGATCACCGGGCTGCGCAGCGCCGCCGAGCACGCGGCGGAGCGCACGAGGACCGAGGCGCAGGAGGAGGCGGACCGGGTCCGCGCCGACGCGTACGCGGAGCGGGAGCGGGCCACCGAGGACGCGAACCGGGTCCGGGAGCGGGCCGCGGAGGAGTCGGAGGCCGCGAAGGCGCTGGCCGAGCGGACCGTCGCGGACGCGATCGCCGAGTCCGAGAAGCTGAAGGCGGACACGGCGGAGTACGCGCAGCGGATCCGTACGGAGGCGACGGAGTCGCTGGCGCAGGCCGAGCAGGACGCGGCGCGCACCCGTGCGGAGGCCCGGGAGGACGCCAACCGGATCCGTTCCGAGGCGGGCGAACTGCTGTCCACGGCGCGGGCCGAGGCCGAGCAGCTCGCCGACGAGGCGCGGCAGGCCGCGGACCAGCGGCGCGCGGACGCGGCCGAGCAGGCGGACCGGCTGGTCGGCGAGGCGACCGCGGAGGCCGAGCGGATCGCCGCGGAGGCGGCGGAGCTGCGGGCGGCCGCGGAGGCGGACGCGCAGCGGCTGCGCGCCGAGGCGGAGCAGGTCAAGCGGGACGGCGAGGCGCACGCGGAGGCGCTGCGGGTGGCCGCCCTGGCGGACGCCGACAAGATCACCGACGAGGCCCGCAAGGCGGCCGACAAGCGCCGGGCGGACGCGGCCGAGCAGGCCGACCGGCTCGTCGCGGAGGCGACGGGCGAGGCCGAGCGGATCGGTGCGCAGGCCGCAGAGGAGGCGGAGCGGCTGCGGGCCGAGGCCGCCGAGACGGTGGGCCAGGCGCAGCAGGCCGCGGAGCGGATCCGGGTCGAGGCGGAGCGGGTGAAGACGGAGGCGGAGGCGGCCGCCGAGCAGATGCGTTCCGAGGCGCGCGCGGAGGCGGACCGTACGCTCGACGAGGCCCGGGAGGCCGGCGCGAAGAAGCGTGCGGACGCGGCCGAGCAGGCGGACCAGCTCATGGCGAAGGCCCAGGAGGAGGCGCTGCGCGCCACCACCGAGGCGGAGACGCAGGCGGACACCATGGTCGGCGCGGCCCGCAAGGAGGCCGAGCGGATCGTCGCCGAGGCGACCGTCGAGGGCAACTCGCTGGTGGAGAAGGCCCGTGCGGACGCGGACGAGCTGCTGGTCGGGGCGCGCAGCGACGCGACGGCCATAAGGGAACGGGGCGAGGAGCTGCGGGCCCGGGTCGAGAGCGAGATCGAGGAGCTGCACGAGCGGGCGCGGCGCGAGACGGCCGAGCAGATGAAGACGGCCGGCGAGCGCGTCGACAAGCTGGTGAAGGCGGCGACCGAGCAGCGCGAGGACGCGGAGCGGAAGGCCAAGGAGCTGCTCGCGGACGCCACTTCGGAGGCGAGCAAGGTCCGCATCGCGGCGGTGAAGAAGGCCGAGGCGCTGCTCAAGGAGGCCGAGCAGAAGAAGGCCCAGCTCGTCGGCGAGGCGGAGCGGATCAAGGCGGAGGCGGAGCGCGAGTCCGAGAAGATGCTCTCGGAGGGCAAGCGCGAGCTGGATGTGCTGGTGCGCCGGCGCGAGGACATCAACGCCGAGATCTCCCGTGTCCAGGACGTGTTGGAGGCGTTGGAGTCTTTCGAGGCTCCCGGTTCGAGGTCCGCCGGAACGAAGGACGACGTCAAGGCGGGAGCCTCGGCGGGCGCCACACGTTCGGGTGGCAAGTCCTCGGAGGGGTAGCCACTCAAAAGGCTGGACATTCTCCAGATCAAACGGGCATACGCTCGATGACACGCCGCTTCGACCCCTAGGATTCCCCCTAACACCTCACCGGTCTCATTCGACAGGAACCCCATGAGCGACACTTCCTCCCCCTTCGGCTTCGAGCTCGTGCGGCGTGGTTACGACCGCGGTCAGGTGGATGACCGCATTACCAAGCTCGTCGCCGACCGTGACAGTGCTCTGGCCCGGATCACCTCTCTCGAGAAGCGCATCGAGGAACTGCACCTCGAGACGCAGAACGCCCAGGCTCAGGTGAGCGACGCCGAGCCGTCGTACGCCGGTCTCGGCGCCCGCGTCGAGAAGATCCTCCGTCTCGCCGAGGAGGAGGCGAAGGACCTGCGCGAGGAGGCCCGTCGCGCCGCCGAGCAGCACCGCGAGCTGGCCGAGTCGGCCGCCCAGCAGGTGCGCAACGACGCCGAGGCGTTCGCCGCCGAGCGCAAGGCGAAGGCCGAGGACGAGGGCGTCCGGATCGTCGAGAAGGCGCAGGGCGAGGCGAACAACCTGCGCGCCGAGGCGCAGAAGGACGCGCAGTCCAAGCGCGAGGAGGCGGACGCCCTCTTCGAGGAGACCCGCGCCAAGGCCGCGCAGGCCGCCGCGGACTTCGAGACGAACCTGGCCAAGCGCCGCGAGCAGTCCGAGCGCGACCTGGCCTCCCGTCAGGCCAAGGCCGAGAAGCGGCTCGCGGAGATCGAGCACCGCGCCGAGCAGCTGCGCCTGGAGGCCGAGAAGCTGCGTACGGACGCGGAGCGCCGGGCCCGCCAGACGGTGGAGACCGCGCAGCGCCAGGCCGAGGACATCGTGGCCGACGCGAACGCCAAGGCGGACCGGATCCGCAGCGAATCGGAGCGCGAGCTCGCCGCGCTGACGAACCGCCGCGACTCGATCAACGCCCAGCTGACCAACGTCCGCGAGATGCTGGCCACGCTGACCGGCGCGGCGGTGGCCGCGGCCGGTTCCCCGGCGGACGACGAGCCGGTGACGCGCGGCGTCCCGGCCCAGCAGGCCCGCTAGGGGCCCGCGCGGGGACACCTGCGACAGATCGGCGAGGAACCCTCCGGCACTGCGGTGGCGGAGGGTTTTTCGCGCCCTTAGCTTGGTACGCATGATCGAGCTCGACGGGCTGACGAAGCGGTTCGGGACGAAGACGGCGGTGGACCACCTCTCCTTCCGGGTGCGACCCGGCATGATCACCGGGTTCCTGGGGCCGAACGGGGCGGGCAAGTCCACGACGATGCGGATGATGCTCGATCTGGACAACCCGACGAGCGGGACGGTCAGGATCGACGGCCGGCACTACCGCGAGCTCGAGGAGCCGCTGAAGTACATCGGGGCGCTGCTCGACGCGAAGGCGATGCACGGCGGCCGGAGCGCGTACAACAACCTGCTCTGTCTGGCCCAGTCGAACCGGATCCCGGCGAGCCGGGTCGGCGAGGTGCTGGAGCTGGTCGGTCTGACGGCGGTGGCGAGGAAGAAGGTCAAGGGCTTCTCGCTCGGCATGGGGCAGCGGCTGGGAATCGCCTCGGCGCTGCTCGGGGATCCGGAGATCCTCATGTTCGACGAGCCGGTGAATGGTCTGGACCCCGAGGGAATTCACTGGATCCGCAATCTTATGAAGGCGCTGGCCGCGGAAGGCCGGACGATCTTCGTTTCCAGCCATCTGATGAGCGAAATGGCGCTGACCGCCGATCACTTGATCGTGATCGGGCAGGGGCGGCTGCTCGCAGACACGTCGATGGCGGATTTCATCCGGCAGAATTCCCGGAGTTACGTGCGGCTGCGTTCTCCGCAGCACGAACGGCTGATCGAGGTGCTGCGGGAGAGCGGCTTCCGGCCGGTGCAGGCCGGCGGCGGCACCCTGGAGGTGGACGGGGCGACGACCGAGCAGCTCGGCGAGCTGGCCGCCCGTCATCAGCTGGTGCTGCACGAGCTGAGCTCCCAGCAGGCGTCGCTGGAGGAGGCGTTCATGCAGATGACGGCGGCGGCGGTGGAGTACCACGCGCACGGCACGGTCGCGCACGGCGGCGAGGGCGGGCCGCCCGCTCCCCCGCCGGGTCCGCGCTGGGGCGCGAGCGAGCGGGGGGCCTGAGCGATGGCCTCGGTACCCGCGGTCCTGCAGTCCGAGTGGACCAAGATCCGTACGGTGTCCTCGACGACCTGGACGCTGGCGAGCGCGCTCGTGGTGACCGTGGCGATGGGCGCGGCCCTGTGCGCGCTGCTGAACTCCACCTTCGAGGACCTCTCGGTCGCCGAGCGGGCGACCTTCGACCCGACGTTCGTCAGCTTCTCCGGGATGGTGCTCGGGCAGCTGGCGATGGTGGTCTTCGGGGTGCTCGTGGTGGGCACGGAGTACTCCTCCGGCATGATCCGGACGTCGCTGGCCGCGGTGCCGCAGCGGGCCACGTTCCTGTTCGGCAAGATCGCCGTGGCGGGGGTGCTCGCGCTGGTCGTGGGCATGGCGACCAGCTTCCTGGCGTTCTTCCTGGGCCAGGCGCTGCTGGGCGAGCACCGCACCTCCATCGGGGCCGACAACGTGCTGCGCGCGGTGGTGGGCGGCGGGCTGTACATGGGGCTGATCGCGCTGTTCTCGATGGGCGTGGCGGCGATGCTGCGCTCGTCGATGCTGTCGCTGGGGATCCTGGTGCCGTTCTTCTTCCTGGTGTCCCAGATCCTGTCCGCGGTGCCGAAGGCCAAGGAGGTGGCGCGGTACTTCCCGGACCAGGCCGGCTCCCGGATCATGCAGGTGCTGCCGGACGCGATGAACCAGGACAGGGCCCCGTACGGACCCTGGGGCGGCCTCGGGATCATGGTGCTGTGGGTGGCCGCGGCGCTCGCGGGCGGCTGGCTGGTGCTGAAGAAGCGGGACGCGTAGCGCGGGAAGGGGCGCGTATCGGCGGAAGACGCGCGGACCGGCCGACGGGTTGCTTCCGCTTCTCGGCTTCCCGGGAACCGTCGACGCGGCGATAGGCTCCTCACTCGTACGGGGGCCATGGGCCGCGGGCCACCGCCCCGACACGACACGACCGACCGACCTGTCGAGTGGGGCTGGAGAATGATCGAGGCAGTCGGCCTGACCAAGCGCTACGGCGCCAAGACGGCCGTGGACGACCTTTCCTTCCAGGTGCGGCCCGGCGCCGTCACCGGTTTCCTGGGCCCCAACGGCTCCGGCAAGTCGACGACCATGCGCATGATCCTCGGGCTCGACGCCCCCACCGCCGGACGCGTCACCATCGGCGGGCACCCGTACCGGGACCTGCCCAACGCGCCCCGGCAGGTCGGGGCGCTGCTCGACGCCAAGGCCGTGCACGGCGGGCGCAGCGCGCGGAACCACCTGCTCTCCCTGGCCCAGCTGGCCGGCATCCCGGCCCAGCGGGTCGACGAGGTGCTCGGGGTGGTCGGCCTGCAGGACGTCGCCCGGCAGCGGACCAAGGGCTTCTCGCTGGGCATGGGCCAGCGCCTCGGCATCGCGGCGGCGCTGCTCGGCGACCCGCAGGTGCTGCTCTTCGACGAACCGGTCAACGGCCTGGACCCGGAGGGCATCCTCTGGGTGCGGAACCTGATGAAGAAGCTGGCCGCCGAGGGGCGGACGGTGTTCGTCTCCAGCCATCTGATGAGCGAGATGGCGCTGACCGCCGACCATCTGATCGTGATCGGCCGCGGCCGGCTGCTCGCCGACATGAGCGTGCCGGACTTCATCGCCGCGAACTCCGCCGACTTCGCCCGCGTCCGCACCCCCGGGGACGCTCCCGAGCAGCGCGAGAAGCTGGCCGCCGCGCTCGCCGGGGCGGGCGGCCGGGTGCTGTCGGAGCGGGACGGCGCGCTGCGCGTGACCGGGCTGCCGCTGCCGCGCATCAGCGACCTCGCCCACGAGGCGGGCGTTCGGCTGTGGGAGCTGTCCCCGCACCAGGCGTCCCTGGAGGAGGCGTACATGCGGCTCACGCAGAGCGCCGTCGACTACCGCTCCACCGAGGACCGGCTGACCGGGCTCCGGCCGCCGGAGCCGGCGTACGGCTACGCCGCCCCGCCCGAGCCGGTGATCCCGGAGGTGCCGCAGGAGGGCTGGTACGCCCCGCCGCCGCCCGGACAGAACCCCTACGCGACCCAGGACAAGCCCGAGGACGCCCGATGACCACTCCCCCGGCCCCGCAGGCCGCCGGCCCCGCCCCGGGCGCGTACGCCCCGGGTTCGTACGTCTCGCCCATCCCGGTCCGCCGGGCCCATCTCGGCGACGCGCTCGCCTCCGAGTGGACCAAGATCCGCTCGGTGCGCTCCACGCTGTGGACGCTCGGCGTGCTCGTGCTGCTGATGGTCTCGATCGGTCTCGGCGTCGCCGTGCTCGTCGCCGCGTCGGGCGTGGGCACCGAGAGCGACCCGGCCCTCGGCCTGGGCTTCTTCGGCATGCTGCCCGGCTCGATCTGCGTGATCACCCTCGGCGTGCTGACCATCGCCTCCGAGTACGGCACCGGCATGATCCGCACCACGCTGACCGCCTGCCCCAGCCGCGGCCGGGTGCTCGCCGCCAAGGCGATCGTCTTCTTCCTGCTGGTCCTGACCCTGACCACCGTCACCGCGGCCTTGGTCGCGGGCGTCCAGTACGCGCTGGTCGGCGGCCCGGAGCCGAGCGCGGGGAGCTGGGTGCGGGCCACCTTCGGCGCCGGGCTGTACGTCGCCCTGCTCGGGCTGCTCTCGCTCGCCGTCGGCGCGATCGTCCGGCACTCCGCCGGCGCGATCACGATCATGATCGGGGTGCTGCTGCTGCCGCTGGTGGCGGGGCTGTTCATGTTCGCGGAGTCCCTGCAGGGGCTCCAAGAGGCGCTGTTCATGTACGCGATCCCCTCGCAGATGATCGCGCTCTACGCCGACGTCCCGCCGTTCGGCAGCAGCGGCCCCTCGGGCTGGGAGCCGGTGCTGATCCTGCTCGGCGTCACCGGGCTCGCCCTGGGCGCCGCGTACGCCTCGCTGCGCGCGCAGGACGTGTGAGGCCGCCCGGGAGTCAGTGACGCGGCGCGTTGCGGGACCGCTGCACCCGTGTGGTGCGGCGGTCCTTCGCGTTCCAGCAGGCCTTGTGCCAGTGCCGCCGGTCGTCCACCCCGCCGTACTCCGGCCAGGCCACCACGTGCGGCGCGCCCGGCGGGATCTCCTGGTCGCAGCCGGGGCAGCGGTACCGCTTGCCGGGGGCGCTGGCGCCGGCCACGAGCCGGACGTACCACTCCTCGCCCTGCCAGGTCTCGGTGCGCTGCACGCCTCCGTAGCGGTCGCCCGGCTCGTCCTGACGGGCCGCGGGCTTCTCGCCGCCTCGGGAGCGGTTGCGACGCGGGGACACGGAACACCTCACAGGGCCGGGGACTGCGGACGACGCCCTCCAGGTTACGGGCCGCGGCGCTCGCCTCCGGCCGCACCCGGGCGGCGGGGTTACCGGAAAATCGCAACAACTTGCCGGGGGCCCGTTGCCTTTGGCACGTGTCAGACGTTGATGCCTGCGAGGGGGAGTACCGCGTCGGCCGCAAGGAGGCAGTAGCGATGCGCGTGGGTACGTTCGTTCTGGCCGCCCAGTTCCCGGGCCAGGGGCCGGGGGAGGCGCTGCACCGGGCGGTGCGGACCGCCGAGCTCGCCGAGGAGTGCGGGCTCGACTCGGTCTGGCTGGCGGAGCACCATTTCGTGCCGTACGGCGTGTGCCCGTCGGCGGTGACGCTGGCGGCGCTGATGCTGGGACGCACGCGCCGTATCCGGGTCGGCACGGCGGTGAGCGTGCTGCCGACGGCCCATCCGGTGGCGCTCGGCGAGCAGGCGGCCCTGCTGCACCTCACGTCCGGCGGGCGGTTCACGCTGGGCGTGGGCCGGGGCGGGCCGTGGGTGGACCTGGAGGTCTTCGGCGCCGGTCTGGAGGCGTACGACCGGGGCTTCCCGGAGTCGCTGGACCTGCTGCTGCGGTGGCTGGGCGAGCCGCGGGTCGGCGCGGACGGCGAGCGGTACGCGTTCCGCGAGGTCGCGGTGGTGCCGCGGGCCGGGGAGCTGGACGGCGGCGAGGAGGGCCCGGAGGTCGTCGTCGCGTGCACCTCGCGCGGCAGTGTGCGGCTGGCTGCGGAGCGCGGGCTGCCGATGCTGCTGGGCATGCACTGCGGGGACGAGGAGAAGGCGGAGATGGTGGCCGCCTGGCGGCGGGACTCCCGGGAGGCCGGCCGGAGCCCCGAGGAGATCGAGCGGATCGGCCGCGGCCATGTCTCGGCCGGGGTGGTGCAGCTCGCGGACCGCACGGCGGACGCGGCGGAGGCGCTGGTCAAGGCGATGCCGGGCTGGCTGAAGCAGGGGCTGGACGCGCATGTGACGGTGGACGGACGGTACCGCGCGATGCGCGACCCGGTGGCGTACACGGAGCTGCTGTGCGGGCTGCACCCGGTGGGCACCCCGAGGCTGGCCGCGGACCGGCTGGCGGCCACCGCCGAGCGGACCGGGATCACGCGCTTCGCGCTGCTGGCGGAGGGCTCGGGCGACCTCGCGGCCACCGAGGAGAACATTCGCAGGACGGGTGCCGAGGTGCTGCCGCTGCTGACCTGAGTCGGCGGTGCGGAGACGACGGCGGGCCGCCGCTCCGGCACCGGAAGGATCTCCCCCGTCCGGGACCTCCTCCGCTGCGGGAACGGCGGCACAAGACATCAGCGGTCGCGAGCCGTCAGCAGTCGCGCAGTTCGGGCGACTGGTTGAGCAGCTGTCCCCGGACGGAGGTGAAGCGGGCCAGCCGCTCGTCCGCCGAGGCGTCCAGCGGGAAGACCGCGACACGGTGGCAGTTCTGGAAGGCGAGACGCACGCCGAAGTGCCGCTGGAGCGCACCCCGGATCGCGTCGCTCGCCAGTGCGCGCAGCAGCTGGCCGCGCGCCTGCTCGTCCGGCGGCGGCGTCTGGTTGTCGGCGAACTCTCCGCCGTCCACCTTCAGCTGGGCCACCAGAGAGCTGATCATCTCCCATGCGTACGGCAGGGAGGTCCGGACGCAGTCGACGAAGTCGGCTTCGTCGACCTCGCCTCGCTCGGCCTGTTCCAACAGCGCCGGTGAGACGTCGAGCGACATGTGTACTCCTCTCGCGACCCCGCCGGGCGGGGTCTTCCGGGCAGGACTGGAGGACACCCGTTGCGCAACGCAGAGTGCACGGGCGACGACCTCCAGCTAACACGGTAAGCGCGCCGTCCTGGCGGCACCAGGAGATTGGGACCACAACCGGCCAATAACGAACGGGAGTTTAGGCACGAATCGCGCGGAGGAGCGGCCGTCTTGTAGCGTTGCGCACCATGCGTCTCGTCATTGCCCGTTGTTCCGTGGACTACGCGGGCCGGCTCACCGCCCATCTGCCCTCCGCGCCCCGTCTGATCCTGGTGAAGGCGGACGGCAGCGTCTCCATCCACGCGGACGACCGCGCGTACAAACCGCTCAACTGGATGTCCCCGCCGTGCTCCCTCAAGGAGGGCGCGGACGGCGACGAGGGCGTCTGGACGGTGGTCAACAAAGCGGGCGAGAAACTGATCATCACGATGGAGGAGATCATGCACGACTCCTCCCACGAGCTCGGTGTGGACCCGGGTCTCATCAAGGACGGCGTGGAAGCGCACCTGCAGGAGCTGCTGGCCGACCGCATCGAGACGCTCGGCGACGGCTACACGCTGATCCGCCGCGAGTACCCGACGGCGATCGGCCCGGTGGACATCCTGTGCCGGGACGCCGACGGCGCGACGGTCGCGGTGGAGATCAAGCGGCGCGGCGAGATCGACGGCGTCGAGCAGCTGACCCGGTACCTGGAGCTGCTGAACCGCGATCCGCACCTCGCGCCGGTCAAGGGCGTGTTCGCGGCGCAGGAGATCAAGCCCCAGGCCCGCGTGCTCGCCACGGACCGCGGCATCGACTGCGTGGTCCTGGACTACGACGCCCTGCGCGGCATCGAGGACGACAAGCTGCGGCTGTTCTGACCGGCCCGAAGCGATGCGACGGCCCCCGCCCGGCGTATGCCGGACGGGGGCCGTCGTGTGCGCGGTGGGGTCAGACGCCGGTGGAGCCGCCGGCGCCGCCGGTGGAGTCGGCACCGCCCGTGGTGGTCTCGCCGGTCGTCCCGCCCGTGGTCGTCTCGCCGGTGGTCTCACCCGTGGTGGTCTCGCCCGTCGTCTCGCCCGTCGTGGTCTCGCCGGTGGTCTCACCCGTGGTGGTCTCACCCGTGGTCCCGCCGGTCGGGTCCGTACCGCCCGACGGGGTGCCGCCGGACGGGCTGCCCGACGTCGTGCCGCCGGTCGTCGGCGTGCCCGGCTTGGTCGTGGACGGCTTGGTGGTCGTGCCGCCCGAGGTGGTCGGGCTGCCCGGCTTCGTGGAGGAGCCGCCGGACGTCGTGCCGTCCGTCGGGCCCGTGGGGTCGCCGGAGCCGGTGGGCGAGCCGCTCTCGCCGGGGGTCGCCTCGCCGGAGGCGTCCGGGGACTCGTCGGGGGCGCCGGTGCCGTCCTCGTCCGGGGTGTCCGAGTCGAAGCCGTCGTCGTAGCCGTCGTCGCCCGTCGTCCGGTCGGTGGTGACCCGGTTCGAGCCGGGGTCGTCCTCGCCGGAGGTCGCGCCCAGGGTGATCGCCGTGCCGAGGACCGCGACGAGCAGCGCGGCCGCGCCCGCGGCGACCAGGTTGCGGCGGTTGCCGAAGGGGCCGCGGCGGCCGGTGCCGGAGGGCGGCGGAGCCGTGGCCGGTCCGGCGGCGGGCACGGTGCGGTTGCTGACGGTCGGGCCGTCGTCCGGGAAGTCCGGGAAGTGCTGGACGGTCGGGAACGGCGCGCGCTCCTTCACCAGGGCGGCCGTCGTGTCGACGGCCGGCACGGCCGGCTCGTCGAACAGGTCGCCCGGCAGGGCCGGCGGACCGCCGCCCAGGTCGGCGACCAGCGCGAGGGCGCGCCGGCCGGCGAGGGTGCCGCGCTTGTCGGCGAGCGCGCCGCGCAGCGCGATGGAGGCGTCCAGCTCGGCGCGGGCCCGCTCCAGGTTGCCGGTGCACAGGGCGAGCACGCCCAGCTCGTGGTGGAAGTACGCCTCCTCCGCGACCTCCCCGGCCCGCCGGGCGGCCTCCTGGCCGGCGCGCAGGGCGCGCTCCCAGGCGCCCCACTGGAGGCCGGCGGCGAACACGGGCGCGGCGCTGCGGGCCAGCAGGACGACCGCGCTGGAGTGTCCGGCCTCCTGGCTGGGCAGCAGCGCGGTCAGCGCGCCGATCAGGGCGTCCGCCTCGGCGGCGGCGCGTTCGGGGGTGACGGAGGGGTGGCCGGCCCACCAGGCGTAGTGCTGGACGACGGTGTGGGCGTGGGCGGCGGTGTCCTCGGCGTAGCCGGAGGCGACGAGCTGGGTGAGGACGCCGGGGGCGAGCCGGTAGCGGGCGCCGACCGGACCGGCGAGTCCGCAGCCGGTGAGTTCGGCGAGCGCGGCGTCGGCGTGGGTGTCGCCGACGAGCGCGGGCAGGTGGGCGGGGTGCGGGAGCTCGCCGCCGAGGGCGACGGCGAACCGCAGCGCGTCGCGGGCGGCCTGGCTGAGCCGGGAGGCGAGCAGGGCGGCGGGCGCCGCGCCCTCGCCGAGGGTGGGCAGCGGGACGTCGGAGCGTCCGGCCGCCCCGGGTATGCCGCGGGCGCCGCCCTCGCGCCCGCCGCCGAAGGCCTCGTCGAGCGCGCCGAAGGCGTCGAACTCGTCGAAGTTCTCGTTCTGCTCGGGCCCGCCGCGCAGCTGGTCGCGCTGGCGCAGCAGCGCGCCGGCCTGGACGAAGCGCAGCGGCAGGCCCTCGGACTCGAACCAGAGGTCGCCGGCCCAGTTGGCCTCGTCCTCGGTGAGGGTGCGGCCGACGACGTGCTCCAGGAGCTCCAGCGCGGACGCGCGGCCGAGTCCGGCGAGCGGGACCTCCTCGACGTGGGCGTCGGCGGAGGGCGCGGCGACGTCGGGGGCGGCGGCGAGCAGGTAGGCGCACTCGGGGGTGGCGGTGAGCAGCTCGTCGAGGGCGGCGCCGCCGAGTTCGATGTCGTCGATCACGACGACCGCGCCGATCTCGCGGACGAGGTCGTGCAGGCCCGCGCGGTCGGGGCGGTGCCCCGGCAGGTGCATGACCGCGCCGAGGAGGTCGTACAGCAGCTCGGTGGCGGTGCGGTGGTGGCCGGAGAGGCGGACGAGGCCGTCGGGGGCGAGGTCGGCGCAGTCGGCGGCGACCTCGTCGAGGAGCCGGGTGCGACCGGAGCCGGCCGGTCCGGTGACGCGGGCGCTGCGGCCGCGGGCGAGCAGCTGGACGAGCCGCTCGCGCTCCTCCTGGCGCTCCAGGAGCGGGGTGCGCGGCACGGCGGGCCCGGGCGGTACGGGCGGGGCCGCGGCCCGGGCCCGGTCGGCGCGCTCCTCGGGGCTGCGGCGGCGGGGCGGCTGGGGCCGCTCCCCCGGCGGGCAGGCCTCGATCTCGCTGCCGTCGACGGGGTTGACGGTGAGCAGCAGGTCGCCGACGACGAGCTTGACGGTGCGGGCGACGGGAGGAGCGGAATGGCCGAACTCCGACGTCAGCGGGTCACGGGGGCCCCGTCGAGCGCCGGCCGCCGCGCCCGCGCGGTCGCCGTCGTTGCCGTACTCCTCCGGTCCCGGGTGGATCGGGTCCATGGTGAATGCCCCCAAAAAAGCGGTGCGCGCCGTGCCCCTCCCGGCCGTTCTGCACGCTCGCTGACGCTTCGGGTCCGGTGGCCCGCCGGGTGGGTCTGTCAATCGGCGGGCGACCGAACCCTAGACCGATGGACGGGTTCGAGTCACGGGCGGGGTACCGCACCGCCCGTGACGTCACGGTCTTGTGAGGATTGAGCGGGTCGCCTGTTTCGCACAGGTGTTTCACATGCCCGACGCGTGCGCGTCGCTTTCCCGCCCGTCCTCCCGCGTCTCTCAGACGCGCGGCAGCGACTCCGCGGCGAGCCCGCCCTCGATGGCGAGGATGCGGTGCAGCCGGGTGGCCACGAGCAGTCGCTGCATCTGGGGCGGGACCCCGCGCAGCACGAGCCGGCGGCCGCAGCGGCCGGCCCGTCGGTGCGCGCCCATGATGACCCCGAGCCCGGTGGCGTCCCAGGAGTCGAGACCGGTCAGATCGAGGACCAGGTCTCCGTCTCCGTCGTCGACGGCCGAGTGGAGGACCGTACGGGCGTCCGCCGCGCTGCGGACGTCGAGGCGGCCCCCGACGACCAGCTCGGCGTGGTCGCCCCTGATGTGCATATGCGCTCCCCGAGAGTGCTTCGTCTATGCAACAACTGACTGCCCGACCGGCAGAAGCGTTGCGCCTTGTAAGCGAACCGAGACCGAATTCACCCGTCGGGGTGATAGCGGGTCAGTACGTGTAGAAGCCCTGCCCGCTCTTGCGGCCGATGTCACCCGCGTCCACCATCCGGCGCATCAGCTCCGGCGGGGCGAACTTCTCGTCCTGGGACTCGGTGTAGATGTTGCTCGTGGCGTTGACGAGGATGTCGACGCCGGTGAGGTCGGCGGTGGCGAGCGGGCCCATGGCGTGCCCGAAGCCCAGCTTGCAGGCGAGGTCGATGTCCTCGGCGGTGGCCACGCCGGACTCGTACAGCTTGGCGGCCTCGACGACCAGCGCGGAGATCAGACGGGTGGTCACGAAGCCGGCCACGTCGCGGTTGACGACGATGCAGGTCTTGCCGACCGACTCGGCGAACTCCCGCGCGCCGGCGAGGGTTTCGTCGCTGGTCTTGTAGCCGCGGACCAGCTCGACGAGCTGCATCATCGGGACCGGCGAGAAGAAGTGGACGCCGACGACGGCCTCCGGGCGCTCCGTCACCGCGGCGATCTTGGTGATCGGGATGGCGGAGGTGTTGGAGGCGAGGACCGCGCCGTCCTTCACGGTCTTGTCCAGGGAGCGGAAGATCTCGTGCTTGATCTCCAGCTTCTCGAAGACCGCCTCGACGACGATGTCCGCGTCGGCGACCGCGTCGAGCTCGGTGGTCGGGGTGATCCGGGCGAGGGCGGCCTCGGCGGCCTCCGCGTCCAGCTTCCCCTTGGCGACGAACTTGTCGTAGGAGGCCTTGATGCCGTCGGTGCCCCGGGTGAGGGCCGCGTCGGTGACGTCGCGCAGCACGACGTCCCAGCCCGCCTGGGCGGAGACCTGCGCGATTCCGGACCCCATCAGTCCGGCGCCGATGACGGCGAGCTTCCTGGCCACGTTGTTCTCCCCTTAACGACTGTTCACCGATGACTCTCCGGCGGAGATTAGCGGCCTGGGGGCGTCATGTGACCCGGAAGTAATGCGCGTCACGCCCTGTTTGACGGACGTCACACCGACGACACCCCCGGACGGGGGTGCTCAGTCGCGCACGGCGTACCCGAGGACCTTCTCGCTCAGCAGGTCCTCGATCTCGTCGAGGAGGACGAGGGTCTCGCGGGAGACCGCGGTGGCCTTGCGGCCGGCGGTCATCTCGCGGGTGATGTAGCCGACGGCCGTGTTCTCGATCCAGGCGATCTGCCCGCCGACGAGCAGCGGCAGCGGGTCGTCCTCGGCCGCGCCGGTCTCCTCGCGGAGGGTGGCGACGACGGCGTCGTGCACCTCCTGCTGGAGGTAGAAGAGCCGGGCCTTGAGGGTGGGGGCGTGCTCGATGACGTTCATGAAGGCGTCGAAGCCGTCCATGAGTCCGTACGCGGGGGACACGGCGCCGATCTGCTCCCGCATCTCGCGCAGCACGGCGTGGGCCGCGGACTCCCCCTTGTCACGGCCCCGGATCATCCGCGACAGGCGGAGGGTGACGCCCTCCATCCGGTCGAGGAACAGATCCTCCTTGGCCGGGAAGTAGTTGTAGACGGTGTTGACGGACACGTCCGCGGCCTCGGCGACGTCCGCGACGGTCACGGTCACGAAACCGTGCTCCAGGAAGAGTCCGGTCGCGATGTCGGAGATCCGCCGCTTCGTCTCGCGCTTCTTGCGCTCCCTGAGCCCCTCAGCCATGACCCCATCCTAGGACCGCTGAAAACTTGGTGGCATTGCAAAATTTCAGGGACTCTGTTTTTGTGGTCACTATGCCAATCATCAGTACGGCCGGGCTCGCCCGGACCTTCCAGACGAAGCTCGGCCCCGTGGAGGCGGTGCGCGGCATCGACCTGACGGTGCGGCCGGGCGAGATCCTCGGCCTCCTCGGTCCCAACGGTGCCGGCAAGACGACCACGCTGCGGATGCTCACCACGCTGCTGCCGCCGACGGGCGGCGCGGCCACCGTCGCGGGCCACGACCTCCTGCGTGATCCCGGAGCCGTACGCCGGCGCATCGGGTACGTCGCCCAGTCCGGTGGGGTCGACCCGCAGGAGACCGTGCGCTCCGAACTCGTCGCCCAGGGCAGGCTCTACGGTCTGTCCAAGGCCGAGGCGGCCGCCCGCGCCGGGGAACTGGCCGGCGAGCTCGACCTCACCGACCTCCTCGACCGCTCCACCGCGGCGCTCTCCGGCGGGCAGCGCCGGCGCCTCGACCTCGCGCTCGGGCTCGTCCACCGGCCCGAGGTGCTCTTCCTGGACGAGCCGACGACCGGGCTCGACCCCGGCAGCCGCGCGGACCTGTGGGCGCTGGTGCGCCGGCTGCGCGACGAGCACGGCACGACCGTCGTCCTCACCACGCACTACCTCGACGAGGCGGACGCGCTCGCGGACCGGCTGGTGATCGTGGACAAGGGGGTCGTCGTCGCCGAGGGCAGCCCGTCCGCCCTGAAGGCGGAGCACGGCGTCACCACCCTCCAGGACGCCTTCCTCGCCATCACCGGGCGCGGCCCGGCCCCCGACACCCACGCCCCCGTCGCCGTATAGGACTCGCCTTGCTTCTCCACGACACCGCGCTGATCTTCGGGCGCTACGCCCGGCAGACCCTGCGCTCGAAATTCCAGATGCTCTTCGGCGTGCTGATGCCGCTGCTCTACCTGCTCTTCTTCGGACCGCTGCTCTCCGACCTGCCCCTCGGTCGCGAGGGCGACTCCTGGCAGATCCTCGTTCCCGGACTGCTGCTCCAACTCGGCTTGTTCGGTGCCTCGTTCGCCGGCTTCTCGCTCATCATGGAGAAGAACTGGGGGGTGGTGGAGCGCATGCGCGTCACCCCGGTCAGCCGCCTCGCGCTGCTGCTCGGCCGGGTGCTGCGCGATGCCGCGCTCTTCGTCTTCCAGGCCGTGCTCCTGGTGCTCGCCGCGGTGGCGATGGGGCTGCGGGCGCCACTCGCCGGGATCCTGATCGGCTTCGTGTTCGTCGCGCTGCTCACCTTCGCCCTGGCCTCGCTCTCCTACGCGCTGGCCATGAAGGTGCGCACCCCGCAGGAGTTCGGCCCGACGGTCAACGCGCTCACGTTGCCCTCGATGCTGCTGTCGGGCCTGATGCTGCCGATGGCGCTCGCGCCCGGCTGGCTGGACGCCCTCTCGCACCTGATGCCGTTCCGCTACCTGGTGGACGCGGTCCGCGACGCGTACGTCGGGCGGTACGCGACGAGCGGGATGCTGTACGGGGTGCTGGTCGCCGTCGGGCTCGCGGCGCTCGCGGTGACCATCGGCACACGGACGTTCCAGAAGGCCGGAGCGTAACTACGCTGGCCGCATGGTCAACCTGACGCGCATCTACACCCGCACCGGCGACCGGGGCACCACGGCCCTGGGCGACATGAGCCGGACCGCCAAGACCGATCTGCGGATCTCGGCCTACGCCGACGCCAACGAGGCCAACGCCGTCATCGGCACGGCCATCGCCCTCGGACAGCTCGACGAGGAGGTCGTGAAGGTCCTCGTCCGCGTGCAGAACGACCTGTTCGACGTGGGCGCGGACCTCTCCACGCCGGTGGTGGAGGACCCGAAGTACCCGCCGCTGCGGGTCGAGCAGTCCTACATCGACAAGCTGGAGGCGGACTGCGACCGCTTCCTGGAGCCGCTGGAGAAGCTGCGCTCCTTCATCCTCCCCGGCGGCACCCCCGGCGCGGCGCTGCTGCACCAGGCGTGCACGGTGGTCCGCCGGGCGGAGCGGTCCACGTGGGCGGCGATCGAGGTCCACGGCGAGACCATGAACCCCCTGACCGCCACCTACCTGAACCGCCTCTCAGACCTGCTTTTCATTCTGGCCAGGACGGCCAACCGGGAGGTCGGCGACGTGCTCTGGGTCCCGGGCGGGGAGCGCTGACGGCTCCTCGGGCTGCGGGGCCTTCTTGGGCCAGAGGGCGTAGCTGAGGGCGATCAGGCCGTGGATGCCGACGGCGCGCCAGGCGCCGTACATCCAGGACTTCAGCGAGGACGTGTCGCCGTCGCCGCCCACGTACCACATGGCGGCCAGCAGCAGGACGGTGGCGACGGCGCCGCCGACCAGGGAGCCGAGCCAGATCTCGCCCTCGTGGCGGGCGCGGGTCCTGCCGTACTGCGGCGGCTTCACGGGCGGCGGGCCGCCGGCCAGACGGTGGGCGGCGTGGCCGTCGAGCCACTTCACGGTGCGGTGGCCGTGGCCCACCGTGTAGCCGATGTACAGCGCGGCCAGGCCGTGCTTCCAGTCGGGCGCGGCGCCGTTCTTGAGGTCGATCGCCGTCACCACGAGCAGCACGACCTCGAGCAGCGGCTCGCACAGCAGCAGCGCCATGCCGAGGCGCGGCATCTTCAGCAGGTAGCGGGTCGTGAGTCCGGCCGCCAACAGCACCCAGAACCCGACCTCGCAGATCACGATCAGCCAGACGATCACGTCGGGACTCCCCGTAGTTCCTCGTTCCCTTGCGGTCCCCTTCAGCCTCCCGTGCCGCCGGGCCGGTGGCGTCGTCGCCGCCGACGAAGTCCGTCTACATCCTTCGACGGAGACGCGACGCGTCCGGGATCGGCCCGTACGGCGAGGCGCGGGCCCGGCCGCAGCGTGTTGGATGGGTCCGTGACACTCCCCCGCCCGCACCGCGTCGACCTGCTCATCGCCGCCGCCGGCCTCGCCTGCGGTCTGCTGCTGTGGGGCTTCGGCATCGTCATGAAGAACGACGCGGCGGTCGAGGGGCGCTGGCCGGTCCTGGTCCTGCTGCTGGTGATGACCGCGGCGGAGACGGCGCGCCGCACCCTGCCGCGCACCGCGCTGGCCGTGGGCACGCTCACCGTGGTGGCGAACGAGTTCACCCACGGCAGCGTGGCGACCGTCCTGATGTTCACGGACGTGGTCTACGCGGCCGTCGTGTACGGGCCGCCCGCCTCCGCCCGCCGCATCCCGTACACGACCGGGCTGATCACGGCCGGCATCACCATCGGCTTCCTGGTCTGGTGGCAGAACGCGATCGCCCTGCTGATCGGCGTGGCCAGCGGCATCGTCTGCTTCCTGCCCGCCGTCACCGGCGCGGTCGTGCGCAACCACCGGCAGGCGGCCGAGGCGGCCCGGCTGCGGGCCGAGCAGACCGCGCTGCTCGCCGAGATGGACCGGACGCAGGCGGTGGTCGCCGAGCGGGCGCGGATGGCCCGCGAGCTGCACGACATGGTGGCCAACCACCTCTCCGCGATCGCCATCCACTCCACCGCCGCGCTGTCCCTGGACGACCCGGCGACGACCCGGCAGGCGCTGACCGTGATCCGGGAGAACAGCGTCGAGGGCCTGGCCGAGATGCGCCGGCTGATCGGGCTGCTGCGCGACAGCGGCGGCGACGCCGAACCGGCCGCCGCGCCCACGCTGGCCGGCCTGGACGCGCTGGTCGCCCAGGCGCGGACGAACGGGCGGTCCAGCGGGCTGACGTTCACCCTCGACGACGCCCGCGACCCCGCGGACGCGCCGCTGCCCGCGCCGGTGGAGATGGCCGCGTACAGGATCGTGCAGGAGGCGCTGACGAACGCCCTCAAGCACGCCCCGGCCGGCCCGGTCGCGGTGCGTCTGGCGCGGGAGGACGGGGCGCTGCGGGTGCTGGTCACCAGCCCGTTCGGGGACCGGCCGGGGCCCCGCGCGCCGGGCTCGGGGGCCGGGCTGGTGGGGATGCGGGAGCGGGTGGCCCTGCTGGGCGGAGAGTTCGAGGCCGGGCCGGTCACCGCGGCGGACGGCCGGAAGATCTGGCAGGTGCGGGCCGGACTGCCCGCCGAGGAGAGGACGTCGCAGGGATGACGATCCGGGTGCTGGTCGCCGAGGACCAGAGCGCGGTACGGGCGGGGCTGGTGCTGATCCTGGGCAGCGCCCCGGACATCGAGGTCGTCGGGGAGGCCGCGGACGGCGAGCGGGCGGTCGCGCTGGCGCGCGAACTGCGGCCGGACGTGGTCCTGATGGACGTGCAGATGCCCCGGATGGACGGGGTGACGGCGACCCGGCAGGTGGTCACGGAGTGTCTCGCGGACGTGCTGGTCCTGACCACCTTCGACCTGGACGAGTACGTCTTCGGGGCGCTGCGGGCCGGTGCGGCGGGCTTCCTGCTGAAGAACACCGACGCGAAGGACCTGATCGAGGCGGTGCGGACGGTGGCCCGCGGGGAGGGCCTCATCGCCCCGGCGGTGACCCGCCGGCTGATCGCGGAGTTCGCCGCGCCCGCCCCCGTACGGGCTCCGGACGCCCGCGATCCCGCGGTGCTCGACGTGCTGACGCCCCGGGAGCGGGAGGTGCTGTCGTGCCTGGGGCAGGGGCTGTCGAACGCGCAGATCGCGGGGCGGCTCGGGATGGCGGAGGCGACGGTGAAGACGCACGTCAGCAAGGTGCTGGGAAAGCTGGAGCTGCGCAGCAGGGTCCAAGCGGCCGTGCTCGCACGGGAGTTGGGAGTCTGACGGAGTACCGCCCCGAACCCTCCGACGTTGGTCTGGACCTCTTGACGATTGGTCCAGACCTTCCTACGCTCACGGCGCGCGCTCAGTACCACGGACCAACCCCCACCCTTCGTCCGTCCGCGAACTTGAGGAGCACCGTTGAGCACTCAAGCACCCCCGCGCAGAACAGGCTTCAGACACCGCGCCGCCGCCGGTCTGACCGCCCTGATCCTGCCCCTGGCCGCCATGGTCGGCCTCGCCACCCCCGCGGAGGCCGCCACCTCCGCCACCGCCACCTACACCAAGGTCCAGGACTGGGGCTCCGGCTTCGAGGGCAAGTGGACGGTGAAGAACACCGGCACCACCACGCTCTCGTCCTGGACCGTCGAGTGGGACTTCCCCTCCGGCACCGCCGTCACCTCCGCCTGGGACGCCACCGTCACCGGCTCCGGCACCCACTGGACCGCCAAGAACGTCGGCTGGAACGGCACCCTCGCCCCCGGCGCCTCCGTCTCCTTCGGCTTCAACGGCACCGGCTCCGGCTCGCCCAGCGGCTGCAAGGTGAACGGCGGCTCCTGCGACGGCGGCTCCCAGCCCGGCGACGCCCCGCCCTCCGCGCCCGGCACCCCGGTCGCCTCCGACGTCACCAACACCTCGGTCAAGCTGACCTGGACCGCCGCCACGGACGACAAGGGCGTCAAGAACTACGACGTCCTGCGCGACGGCGCCAAGGTCGCCACGGTCACCGGCCTCACGTACACCAACACCGGCCTGACCGCCGGCACCGACTACGCGTACACGGTCGTCGCCCGTGACACGGCCGACCAGACCGGCCCGGCGAGCGGCACCGCCTCCGTGCGCACCACCGGCGGCGGGACCAACCCCAACCCGGGCAGCGCCGTCAAGCTGGGCTACTTCACCAACTGGGGCGTCTACGGCCGCAATTACCACGTGAAGAACCTGGTCACCTCGGGCTCCGCGGCCAAGATCACGCACATCAACTACGCCTTCGGCAACGTCCAGGGCGGCAAGTGCACCATCGGCGACTCCTACGCCGACTACGACAAGGCGTACACCGCCGACCAGTCCGTCGACGGCGTCGCCGACACCTGGGACCAGCCGCTGCGCGGCAACTTCAACCAGTTGCGCAAGCTGAAGAAGGCGTACCCGCACATCAAGGTCCTGTGGTCCTTCGGCGGCTGGACCTGGTCCGGCGGCTTCGGCCAGGCCGTGCAGAACCCGGCCGCCTTCGCCCAGTCGTGCTACGACCTGGTGGAGGACCCGCGCTGGGCCGACGTCTTCGACGGCATCGACCTGGACTGGGAGTACCCGAACGCCTGCGGCCTGAGCTGCGACACCAGCGGTCCGGCGGCGTTCAAGAACATGATGCAGGCGATGCGCGCCAAGTTCGGCGCGAACAACCTGGTCACGGCGGCCGTCACGGCCGACGCCTCGTCCGGCGGCAAGATCGACGCCGCCGACTACGCGGGCGCCGCGCCGTACATGAACTGGTTCAACGTGATGACGTACGACTTCTTCGGCGCCTGGGCGGCGAAGGGCCCGACGGCCCCGCACTCCCCGCTGACCTCGTACGCCGGCATCCCGCAGGCGGGCTTCAACTCCGCCGAGGCGATCGCCAAGTTCAAGGCCAAGGGCGTCCCGGCGAACAAGCTGCTGCTCGGCATCGGCTTCTACGGCCGCGGCTGGACCGGCGTCACCCAGTCCGCGCCCGGCGGCACCGCCACCGGCCCGGCGGCCGGCACCTACGAGCAGGGCATCGAGGACTACAAGGTCCTGAAGAACACCTGCCCGGCCACCGGCACCGTCGCCGGCACCGCCTACGCCCACTGCGGCAGCAACTGGTGGAGCTACGACACCCCGGCCACGGTCACGTCCAAGATGGGCTGGGCCAAGAACCAGGGCCTGGGCGGCGCGTTCTTCTGGGAGTTCAGCGGCGACACGAGCAACGGCGAACTCGTCGGCGCGATCCACTCGGGGCTGAGCTAGTCCCCTGCACGGCGGGGGCGGCGCAGCACGCCGTCCCCGTCGTACGCGACCTCGTGCCGGACCACCCGGCATTCGTCGCCCAGCACGGCCACGGCGGCCAGGCAGTCGCCGGGCGCCGGCACGTCGTACAGCCGCACCGGGAGGTGCGGCTGTGCGCGTTCCGCCCAGGCGAGCAGGGCCGCGGGCTCGTCGGGGGCGCTGACCGTGAGCAGCGCCGGGTCGACGCTGAGCCCGTCCCCGGTCGCCTTGAGCACCGCTTCCTTCCGGGCCCAGTAGCGGATGAACCCGCGGGCCCGCTCCCCCGCCGGCAGTCGGTCGTACGCGGCCCGCTCCTCGGCCGACAGCACGGCCAGCGGAGGGTCGCCGACGCGCCCCACCTGTTCCACGTCCACGCCGACCGGACCCGCGTACGTCAGGGCCACGGCCACGGTGTCCCCCGCGTGGGAGAGCGACAGGTGCAGCGGCGAGTCCGGCAGCACCGGCTTGCCGTGCCCGCCGGAGGTGCAGTGCCGGCACACCGCCGAGAAGGCCGGCTCCGCGGGGTCCCGGTCCAGCTCGGCCCCGACCAGCTCGCGCAGCAGGGCGTGCGCGGTCAGATACAGTCCGCGCGGCTCGTCCCGCAGGAAGGCCTCGTACCGGGCCCGCTCCCCCGCGTCGAGCAGCTTCAGCAGGGCCGGCGCGGCGGACGAGCGCACGGAAACGGCCCGGGCCGTCCACACATGGCACTCACCGGGCCGTACGCGTTCTCCGGGCGGAGGCGTCACGCGACGTTCACCCTCTGTCCGGGCGGCGCCGCCTCCAGCCAGGCCAGGAAACCGGTCAGGGCGTCCTCGCTCATCGCCAGCTCCAGACGGGTCCCCTCGTGGAGACAGCCGAGCACGACGGCGTCGGACAGCAGAGCCAGCTCCTCCTCGCCCTCGGGCATCCGGCGGGCCAGCACCTCGATGGCGGAGCGCTCCAGGACGCGGCGGGGCCGGGGAGCGTAGGAGAACACTCGGAACCAGGCGATCCGGTCGCCGCCGTAGCGGGCGACGCCGTACACCCAGCCCTTGCCGGACGGATCCGGCTCGTCGGGCACGTTCCAGCGCAGGGAGCAGTCGAAGGTGCCGCCCGAGCGCTGGATCAGCCGCCGGCGCAGGCCGAAGACGAAGAGCCCGATCACCACCAGTGCGACGACCAGGCCGCTCACAAGCAGAGCGAGGAACATCTCCACCGACCTCCTCGCGACGTCCCGTAAGCGAACACAACCATCTGCATCTGCATCGCCTCAGCCGCGGTACGGTCTGGAAAATTCCAGCCGTACCGCGGCTGAGGGCACAACTCTCGGTGCGGTCCGCTAGCGGACCGCCACCGCGCGCAGCCGGACCTCGGCGCGCCGCTCGGCGGCGGCGTCCTCCTCGGTCTTGGCGCGCTCCAGCGCGCGCTCCGCGCGCTGGGCGTCGATCTCGTCCGCCAGCTCGGCGATCTCCGCGAGCAGAGACAGCTTGTCGTCGGCGAAGGAGACGAATCCGCCGTGGACGGCGGCGACGACGGTCGCGCCCTCACTGGTACGGATGGTCACCGGGCCCGACTCCAGCACACCCAGCAGCGGCTGGTGGCCGGGCATGACGCCGATGTCGCCGGAGGTGGTGCGCGCGATGACCAGGGTGGCCTCGCCGGACCAGACACTCCGGTCCGCGGCGACCAGCTCGACGTGCAGCTCAGCAGCCAAGGGTGGCTCCTCGGGTCACCACCCGGCGGTCGCCGGGTGTTGGGGTCAATTCTAAGGGGACGTGGGTGAGGGGGCGGGACGAACCCGCCCCCTCATGAGCACGGGGCTCAGGAGACGCCGAGCTCCTTGGCGTTCTTCTTCAGGTCCTCGAGACCACCGCACATGAAGAAGGCCTGCTCCGGGAAGTGGTCGAACTCGCCGTCGCAGATCGCGTTGAACGCCGCGATCGACTCGTCCAGCGGGACGTCCGAGCCGTCGACACCGGTGAACTGCTTCGCCGCGTGGGTGTTCTGCGACAGGAAGCGCTCGACACGACGCGCGCGGTGGACGACGAGCTTGTCCTCCTCGCTGAGCTCGTCGATACCGAGGATCGCGATGATGTCCTGGAGGTCCTTGTACTTCTGCAGGATGCCCTTGACGCGCATGGCGGCGTCGTAGTGGTCCTGCGCGATGTAGCGCGGGTCCAGGATCCGGGACGTGGAGTCCAGCGGGTCCACGGCCGGGTAGATGCCCTTCTCGGAGATCGGACGGGAGAGAACCGTCGTCGCGTCGAGGTGGGCGAAGGTGGTCGCCGGCGCCGGGTCGGTGAGGTCGTCGGCGGGGACGTAGATCGCCTGCATCGAGGTGATCGAGTGACCACGGGTCGACGTGATGCGCTCCTGGAGGAGACCCATCTCGTCGGCCAGGTTCGGCTGGTAACCCACCGCGGACGGCATGCGGCCGAGCAGGGTGGACACCTCGGAACCGGCCTGGGTGAAGCGGAAGATGTTGTCGATGAAGAACAGCACGTCCTGCTTCTGCACATCGCGGAAGTACTCCGCCATGGTCAGACCGGCCAGGGCGACGCGCAGACGGGTGCCCGGGGGCTCGTCCATCTGGCCGAAGACCAGCGCGGTCTTGTCGAGAACGCCGGCCTCCTCCATCTCGACCATGAGGTCGTTGCCCTCACGGGTGCGCTCACCGACGCCTGCGAAGACCGACACACCCTCGTGCAGCTTCGCCACACGCATGATCATTTCCTGGATCAGAACGGTCTTGCCGACACCGGCGCCACCGAACAGACCGATCTTTCCACCCTTGACGTACGGGGTGAGGAGGTCGACGACCTTCAGGCCGGTCTCGAACATCTCGGTCTTGGACTCGAGCTGGTCGAAGGCCGGGGCCTTGCGGTGGATCGTCCAGCGCTCGGCGTCCGCGACCGTGGAGGCGTCCTCGTTGAGGACCTCGCCCAGGGTGTTGAACACCTTGCCCTTGGTGACGTCACCGACGGGGACCGTGATGGCGGCGCCCGTGTCGGTCACCGGGGCCTGGCGGACCAGACCGTCGGTGGGCTGCATCGAGATGGTGCGGACGAGGCCGTCACCGAGGTGCTGCGCGACCTCGAGGGTCAGCGTCTTGGTGCCCTCGCCGGCGGCGTCCGGAACCTCGACGTGCAGCGCGTTGTAGATCTCCGGCATCGCGTCGACGGGGAACTCCACGTCGACGACCGGGCCGATGACCCGGGCGACGCGGCCCGTGGCGGCGGCCGTCTCAACAGTGGTCGTCATTACTTGTCACTCCCCGCGGTCGCGTCGGCCAGGGCTGCGGTGCCACCGACGATCTCGCTGATTTCCTGGGTGATTTCGGCCTGGCGGGCCGCGTTGGCAAGTCGGGAGAGGTTGGTGATCAGCTCTCCCGCGTTGTCGGTCGCCGACTTCATCGCGCGCCGCGTGGCGGCGTGCTTCGAGGCCGAGGACTGAAGCAGCGCGTTGTAGATCCGGCTCTCGACGTAGCGCGGCAGCAGGGCGTCGAGGACGTCCTCCGCCGACGGCTCGAAGTCGTACAGCGGACGGAGCGTGTTCGGCTCGCCCGCCTCCTTCGCCACCTCGTCGAGGCTGAGGGGCAGCAGCCGGGCCTCGACCGCCGTCTGCGTCATCATCGAGACGAACTCGGTGTAGACGATGTGGAGCTCGTCCACGCCGCCCTCGGCCGTGTCCTTCTCGATCGCCGCGATCAGCGGTTCGCCGATCTTCTTGGCGTCCGCGTACGTCGGCTCGTCCGTGAAGCCGGTCCACGAGTCGGCCAGCTTGCGCTCACGGAAGTTGAAGTGCGCGACACCACGGCGGCCGACGACGTACACGTCGACCTCGCGGCCCTCGCCCTCCAGCTGACGAATGAGCTTCTCCGCCGCCTTGATGGCGTTGGAGTTGAAGGCGCCGGCCAGACCGCGGTCGCTCGTGAGGAGCAGAACCGCGGCACGGGTCGGGTTCTCCGCCTCGGTGGTCAGCGGGTGCTTGTCGTTCGCACCCGTGGCCACCGCGGTGACCGCGCGCGTGAGCTCGGTCGCGTACGGAGTCGACGCCTGCACCTTGCGCTGCGCCTTGACGACACGCGAGGCGGCGATCATCTCCATCGCCTTGGTGATCTTCTTCGTCGCGGTGACGGATTTGATGCGACGCTTGTAGACCCGGAGCTGCGCTCCCATGAGTCAGGTCCCTTCCGTCGTCACTTCGAGACGTTGACGGTGGCGTCCGCGCCGAGCAGCTTGCCGTCAGACGTCTCGAACTGCTTCTTGAACTCCGCGATGGCGTCGGCGACGGACTGCAGCGTGTCGTCCGACATCTTGCCGCCCTCACGGATGGAGGTCATGAGACCCGAGTGGTTCTGACGCAGGTACGCCAGCATCTCGGCCTCGAAACGGCGGATGTCGGCCACCGGGACGTCGTCCATCTTGCCGGTGGTGCCGGCCCAGATGGAGACGACCTGGTTCTCGGTCGGCATCGGCTGGTACTGCGGCTGCTTCAGCAGCTCGACCATGCGCTGACCGCGCTCCAGCTGCGCCTTCGAGGCGGCGTCCAGGTCGGAACCGAAGGCGGCGAACGCCTCCAGCTCACGGAACTGGGCCAGGTCCACGCGGAGACGGCCGGAGATCTGCTTCATCGCCTTGTGCTGGGCGGAGCCACCGACACGGGAGACCGAGATACCGACGTTCAGGGCCGGACGCTGGCCGGCGTTGAACAGGTCGGACTCCAGGAAGCACTGGCCGTCGGTGATGGAGATGACGTTGGTCGGGATGAACGCCGAGACGTCGTTGGCCTTGGTCTCGACGATCGGCAGACCGGTCATCGAGCCCGCGCCCATCTCGTCCGAGAGCTTCGCGCAGCGCTCGAGGAGGCGGGAGTGCAGGTAGAAGACGTCACCCGGGTAGGCCTCACGGCCCGGCGGGCGGCGCAGCAGCAGCGACACGGCGCGGTAGGCGTCGGCCTGCTTCGACAGGTCGTCGAAGACGATCAGGACGTGCTTGCCCTGGTACATCCAGTGCTGGCCGATGGCCGAGCCCGTGTACGGCGCCAGGTACTTGAAGCCGGCCGGGTCGGACGCCGGGGCGGCGACGATCGTCGTGTACTCGAGCGCGCCGGCCTCCTCGAGGGCGGCCCGCACGGACGCGATGGTGGAGCCCTTCTGGCCGACGGCGACGTAGATGCAGCGGACCTGCTTGTTCACGTCGCCCGAGCGCCAGTTGTCGCGCTGGTTGATGATCGTGTCGACGGCCAGGGCGGTCTTGCCCGTCTGGCGGTCGCCGATGATCAGCTGACGCTGACCGCGGCCGACCGGGGTCATGGCGTCGACGGCCTTGTAGCCGGTCTCCATCGGCTCGTGCACCGACTTGCGCTGCATGACGCCGGGCGCCTGCAGCTCGAGGGCGCGGCGGCCCTCCGTCGCGATCTCGCCGAGACCGTCGATCGGGTTACCGAGCGGGTCGACGACGCGACCCAGGTAGCCCTCGCCGACACCGACCGAGAGGACCTCGCCGGTGCGCTGCACCGTCTGGCCCTCCTCGATGCCGCTGAACTCGCCGAGGACGATGGCACCGATCTCGCGCTCCTCGAGGTTGAGGGCGAGGCCGAGGGTGCCGTCCTCGAACTTCAGCAGCTCGTTCGCCATGGCCGAGGGAAGACCCTCGACCTTCGCGATGCCGTCGCCGGCCAGGCTGACCGTGCCGACCTCCTCGCGCGAGGCCGCGTCCGGCTGGTACGACTGGACGAAGTTCTCCAGCGCGTCCCGGATCTCCTCCGGCCGGATCGTGAGCTCCGCCATCTGGGTTCCCTGCTCTCCTTGTTGGGCCCGAAGTTTTCTTGGGGGTCTGGGGGCCGACCCCCAGGAATCTTCTGCAATCTGCACGGCCCAACCGGGCCGCTGGTCATGCTTCTTGAGTTGCTTGCCGACCGTCAGCCGGCCAGTCGACGGGTCGCCTCGGCGAGGCGCTCCGCGATGGTGCCGTCGATGACCTCGTCGCCGACCCGCACCGAGATCCCGCCGAGGACCGTGGGGTCCACGTCCAGGTTCAGGTGCATCTGGCGGCCGTAGAGCTTGGCCAGTACGGCGCCGAGGCGCTGCTTCTGCTGGTCGGACAGCGGGATCGCCGAGGTGACGACCGCGACCATGCGGTCACGGCGCGCCGCGGCGAGCTTGGAGAGGGACTCGAGTCCCTGTTCCAGGCTACGTCCACGCGGCTGGGTCACGAGTCGGACGATCAGTCGCTCGGTGGCGGGCCTGGCCTTGCCGCCGAGCAGGCTGCGCAGCAGCTCGCCCTTGGCGGCGGCGCCGGCCGCCTTGTCCGTCAGCGCGGAGCGGAGCTCCTTGCTGGAGGTGACGATCCGGCCGAACCGGAACAGCTCGTCCTCGACGTCGTCCAGGTCGCCGGCCTGCTGCGCCGCGGTGAGGTCGGCGATGTTCGCCAGCTCCTCGACCGAGTCGACCAGGTCACGCGACTGGGACCAGCGGGAACGGACCATGCCGGAGACCACGTCGACGGTCTCCCCGCCCACCTGACCGCTGAGCAGTCGCTGCGCGAGTGCGGCCTTGGCCTCACCCGGCTGGGCCGGGTCGGTCAGGACCCGACGCAGCGACACCTCACGGTCGAGCAGCGCGGTGACGGCGGCCAGCTCGTCGGCGAGGGTCGTCGCGTTCACGGACGTGTTGTCCGTCAGCGCGTCGAGGGCCTCGCGGGCGGCGGCCAGTGCTTCGCGGCTCGCTCCGTTCATCGGACGGCCTCGGCCTTCTCCTCGAGCTCGTCGAGGAACCGGTCGATCGTGCGGCTCTGACGGGCGTGGTCCTCCAGGGCCTCGCCGACCAGCTTGGCGGCCAGATCCGTGGCGAGCTTGCCGACGTCCTGGCGCAGGGCCGAGGACGCCGCCTTGCGGTCGGCCGCGATCTGGGCGTGCCCGGCCGCGATGATCTCCTCACGCTGCCGCTGGCCTTCCGCCTTCATCTCCTGGATGAGAGCGGTGCCCTGCTCCGTCGCCTCCTGGCGAAGACGCGCGGCCTCGTGGCGGGCCTCGGCGAGCTGGGCCTTGTACTGCTCCAGCACACTCTGGGCCTCGATCTGGGCCGACTCGGCCTTCTCGATGCCACCCTCGATGGCCTCGCGGCGCTCGTCCAGAACCTTGTTGATGTTCGGGAGGAGCTTCTTGGCGAGGAAGCCGAAGACGATGACGAAGGCGATCAGGCCGATGACGAGCTCGTCAAGATGCGGGATCAGAGGAGGCTGGGGCTCCTCCGCCGCAAGAAGCAGAGCGTTCACATCAGTGCCTTCCGTAAAAAGGTTCGGGCTGTCGGTGCGGCTTACTGGTAGACGAAGCCCATGACGATGCCGATGAGGGCGAGCGCCTCACAGAAGGCGAAGCCCATGATCTGGTTGGTGCGGATCAGGCCGGCGGCCTCGGGCTGGCGGGCGAGGGCCTGGGTGCCGTTACCGAAGATGATGCCGACGCCGACGCCGGGGCCGATGGCCGCGAGGCCGTAGCCGATGGAGGCGACGTTGCCGACCACGTTCTCCTTGGCGCTGGCGGCGAGGTTGACCATCTCGAGAGCAGCGGACATGCCGTTACTTCCTTCTCTTTCAATGACCCGGTGGGGGTTGGCCACCGGACGACTGCTGGTTTCGGGGTGGAGCTGCTGGGCCGGGCCCGGCTCAGTGGTGCTCGGCGAGCGCGCCCTGGATGTAGCTGCAGGCCAGGAGGACGAAGACGTACGCCTGAACCGCCTGGATGAAGAGCTCGAAGGCGGTCATGATGATGACCATCAGGAACGACGCGCCGGCGTAGACGAAGCCGATGCCGTTCAGGAGGTAGTACGTGGCCAGCGAGAACATCACGATGAGCAGGTGACCGGCGAACATGTTCGCGAACAGTCGGACCGCGTGCGTGAAGGGCCGGATCAGCATGTTCGAGAGGAACTCGAGCACCACGATGAGCGGCAGGATCGGGCCGAGCGACTTGTCGTAGCCGGTGATGTTCTTCCAGCCGCCGACGAAGCCGTGCTTCTTGAAGGTCAGCGAGACCCACATGATGTACACGATCAGCGCGAGACCGGCCGGGAAGGCGATCAGCGAGGTGACCGGGAACTGGGCCAGCGGGATGATGGACCAGAGGTTCATGATCCACACGAAGAAGAACAGCGACACCATGAAGGGGACGTACTTCTCGCCGTCCTTCTTGCCGATGATGTCGTAGACGATGCCGCGGCGCACGAAGTCGTAGCCGGCCTCGCCGACCATCTGCAGCTTGCCCGGGACGAGCTTGGGCTTGCGGAACGCGGCCCAGAAGAACGCGACGACCACGAGGGAGCCGAGGACGGCGAGCAGCATCGGCTTGGTGATCTCGATGCCGGCCACCGTGCCGATGGGCTCGTACATGAACGTGTGCAGGCCCGGCGCCGGGAAGCCGCATCCAGAGAAGATGTGGCAATCCGGGTCGAAGGCAAGCGTCTGGTCAGCACTCACCGCGGGCTCCTTCAGCGTGGCGCATAGGTACGGCAACCTCGTTGTGTCGGCGCGGCGCGCAGCCGCGGGTCGGCACTGGACTGGTCTTACGGATAAGGGGGCGGCGGTTCGGCGTCGAGCCTCGCGCTGGGACAGGCGTCAGCTCGGATGCCCGCGCCCGCAGTGCCGCAGTTGGCACCGGACGATAGCAGGAAGCCGAACACGGCTTTATCCCGGCCCTACTCCTCACGTCTTGGGCCCCGGCTTCTCGGGGTCGACGTAGAGGATCTTGGCCTTCATGTAGGCCCGGGCCTGCGCCGCGATCCAGGCGATCGTGACCGCGAGCAGGGTGAAGGCGAAGGCCTTGAAGTCGAACCACGTGGCGTTCTTGAGCAGAACCATCACGACGAAGAGCAACAGGATCTGCGTCGTGTAGAGCAGGAATCCCATGGCCTGGAACAGGTGCGGGAGCGACTTCGCCGTCCGCTGGAGCACCACAAGCCCGATCCCCATGAAGAGCAGGACCACCACGGTCGCGAGCACGGCGCCGATCGCACCCTTGCCGCCGGCCACGAGACCGCTGATGACGGTGCCGAGGGCGCCGACGGCAGCGGCCGGTACGGCGGCCGACAGGAGGATGCGTGCGTCGTTGGACGGCATGGCGGTGTCTCCGCTTGCTTGGGGGGCGATGGTGTCGTCAGGGACGAGCGTAAGCCCGGTCCGAGGTGGGTCTCGGGGCCAACGAACCGTCGCACTACGGTCCTTCGGCACTGTCGCCGGGTCTCGTGAACGGTATCACAAACTATTTGATGAGGTCTTTACCCAGGGGTGTGCCGACTGTCACACATGAGTGTCAACGCGCGCGTGTGTGCAGGACAGTGGGGCACTTCGTCTGGTATTGGCCGCGTACGCGGCGTTCGTCAACTCGGCGTTCCGGCCTTACGCCGATCCGTGAAGCGCGAACGGTGACCGATGGCGGTCGCCCCGTTGACCCCGCTGACCCCGACGGCCACCGGGACCCGCTCCTCGGCCTCCTCCTCGGCGGTCGGGGCAGAGGCGGCCGGCGCGGTCTCCTGGGTCCGGACCTTGCGGCGGTAGCGGGGCGGGACGAACGACTCGGCCCACCGGGGGGCCCGCGGGGTGAAGCGGGGCAGCAGGAGCAGCACCAGGCCGAGGGCGCTCAGCGCGACGACGACGAGCACGATCCACATGGACGTCGAGTGCACGGAGTACGCGAGCGTGCCGAAGGCGATCAGCGCGGACCAGAAGTACATGATCAGCACGGCCCGGCTGTGCGAGTGGCCGATCTCCAGGAGCCGGTGGTGCAGGTGCCCGCGGTCGGCGGCGAACGGCGACTGGCCGTTCCAGGTGCGGCGCACGATCGCCAGGACCAGGTCGGCCATCGGGATCGCGATGATGGTCAGCGGCAGCACGAGCGGGATGAAGACGGGCAGCGCGGCGTGGGTGGCCTGACGGGTCGAGCCCTCGAAGATCTTCAGCGCGTCCGGGTCGACCTGGCCGGTGATGGAGATGGCGGAGGCGGCCAGGATCAGGCCGATCAGCATCGAGCCGGAGTCGCCCATGAAGATGCGCGCGGGGTGCATGTTGTGCGGCAGGAAGCCGAGGCACATGCCCATGAGGACGGCGGCGAACAGCGTCGCGGGGGCCGCGGCCTCGATGGTGTAGCCGTACCAGATCCGGTACGCGTACAGGAAGAACGCGGCGGCGGCGATGCAGACCATGCCGGCGGCGAGGCCGTCCAGGCCGTCCACGAAGTTCACCGCGTTGATGGTCAGGACGACCAGCGCGACGGTGAGCAGAGTGCCCTGCCACTGCGTGAGGGCGACGGTGCCGACGCCCGGGATGGGCAGCCAGAGGATGGTCAGACCCTGCATGACCATCACGCCCGCGGAGATCATCTGCGCGCCGAGCTTGATCAGGGCGTCCAGCTCGAACTTGTCGTCCAGGACGCCGATCAGCCAGATCAGGGCGGCGCCGGAGAGCAGCGCGCGGGGCTCGTTGGAGAGCTCGAAGACGCTGCGGAGGTTCGACAGATGGGCGGCGACCAGCAGGCCCGCGCACAGGCCGAAGAACATGGCGATGCCACCGAGCCGCGGAGTCGGTTCTCGGTGCACGTCGCGCGCGCGGATCTCGGGCATCGCTCCGGTCGCGATGGCGAACTTCCGCACCGGACCGGTCAGCAGATAGGTCACCGCGGCCGTGACACAGAGCGTCAGCAGGTAATCACGCACGGGCTGCCCCACAGGAATCGCTGGCCATCTCAGCCCCACACCCTAGCCGTGCCGCCCATGTGGTTGAGGACATACCTCGGGCCCGAACGGTTCCCGGGGGCCGCGGAAGGCGGCGGACTACCGGCCATACGGGGGAAATCGACCGGCCAGCTCGCGTACTTCCTCGCGTACCCGAGCCGTACGTTCCGGTTCATCCTCCAGGGCGAGGGTGAACAGCGTGGCGATGCGCGCCATCTCGGCCGGGCCCATGCCCTGCGTGGTGACGGCGGCAGTGCCGAGCCGGATGCCGCGTCCGTCGCCGTACGGCAGGGCGCAGGTGTCGAGCACCAGCCCGGCGGCGGCGAGCCGGCGGCGGGCGGTGGGGCCGTCGGCGCCGAGGGGGGCGGGGTCGGCGGTGATCAGGTGGGTGTCGGTGCCGCCGGTGGTGACGGCGAAGCCCTCTGCCCGCAGGGCGGCGGCGAGGATCCTGGCGTGCTCCACCACCTGATGGGCGTACCCGCTGAACGCCGGGGTCGCCGCCTCGCCGAAGGCGACGGCCTTGGCGGCGATGGTGTGCATCTGGGCGCCGCCCTGGGTGAAAGGGAACACCGCCCGGTCGATCCGCTCGGCGAGGTCGGCGCCGCAGAGGATCAGGCCGCCGCGGGGGCCGCGGAGCACCTTGTGCGTGGTGGCGCAGACCACGTCCGCGTACGGGACGGGGCTCGGCGCCGCTCCCCCGGCGACCAGGCCCATGGGGTGGGCGGCGTCGGCGATGAGGTACGCCCCGGTCTCGTCGGCGATCTCCCGGAACTGGGCGTAGTCGATGTGGCGGGGGTACGAGATCGACCCGCAGACGATCGCCTTCGGGCGGCGGGCCCGGGCGAGGGCGCGGACCTGCTCGTAGTCGATGAGCCCGCTGTCCGGCTCGACGCCGTACGGGACGAAGTCGAACCAGCGGCCGGAGAAGTTCACCGGGGAGCCGTGCGTGAGGTGCCCGCCGTACGGCAGTCCCATGGCCAGGACGGTGTCCCCGGGGCGCAACAGGGCGGCGTAGGCGGCCAGGACGGCGGAGGAGCCGGAGTGCGCCTGCACATTGGCGTGCTCGGCCCCGAACAGGGCCTTGGCGCGGTCCACGGCGATCCGCTCGGCGGCGTCGACGTACTCGCAGCCGCCGTGGTGGCGGGCGCCGGGGTAGCCCTCGGCGTACTTGTTGGCCAGCGGGGAGCCGAGAGCGGCGAGGACGGCGGGCGAGGTGAAGTTCTCGGCGGCGATCAGCTGCAGCGAGTCGAGCTGCCGGCGCACCTCTCCGAGCATCACGTCGGCGATCTCGGGATCCTGCCTGCGCAGGACGTCGAGATCCGGCCCGTACGACGGAACACGGACGTCTGCGGGAACAGCGGTGACCGGCATCTGCGGCTCCGGGCGTGAGCGGGGCTTCAGCTCCGGCTCCGGGCGAGAGCGGGGCTTCAGCTCCAATGTAGGCACGTAAGCCACGGTTCGCCCGGCGTTCTGCCCCAGGTTCTGCCATCCGGCCCCACGGTCACCGCTTGGCGGGCACCCCGGTCAGGGCGGTCACCACCGGGTCCAGGGCGTCGTTGATCTCCTCGCCGACCGAGCGGAAGAACGTGATGGGGGCGCCGTACGGGTCGTTGACCTCGTCGGCCTCCGCGCTGGGGGCCAGGAGCCACCCGCGTAGAGCGGCGGCGGCGCGCACCAGGGCACGCGCGCGCTCGACCATGCCGTCGCTGAGGGGGTCCGGGAGGGTCGCCGGGTCTATCGCGCGAACCAGGCGGGTGAACTCCTTGAGCGTGAAGGTGCGCAGGCCCGCCGAGTGGCCCATCGAGATGACCTGCGCCCGGTGGTCCCGGGTCGCGGTCAGGACGAGGTCCGCGCGGATGACGTGCTCGTCGAGGAGCTCGCGGCCGACGAAGCCGCTGGCGTCCGCGCCGAAGTCGGCGAGGACCAGCTCCGCGTTGGCCTCCATGGGGGCGCCCTCGTGCCCCCAGGTGCCCGCGCTCTCCACGATCAGGCCGCCGCCGTACGGGTCGCCGAGGCGGTCGCACAGGGCGTGCCGGGTCAGCCGCTCGGTGATGGGCGAGCGGCAGACGTTGCCGGTGCTGACGTGGAGGATGCGGAAGGATGTGCCGTCGTCGGGTCCCGCTATGCCACGCCCCTCAGGGGCGGTCAACTGGCCACCTCGAGGTCGGGTACCACCTTGCGCAGCTCGTCCGCGTCGAGCGCGCCGGCCCGCAGCAGCACCGGCACCTTGCCCGTCACGTCGACGATCGAGGACGGCACGATGCCGGGCGTCGGGCCGCCGTCGAGGTACACGGAGACGGAGTCGCCGAGCATCTCCTGCGCGGCGTCGCAGTTCTCCGGCGACGGGTGCCCGGTCAGGTTCGCCGAGGACACCGCCATCGGGCCGACCTCCGTGAGCAGCTCGATCGCGACCGGGTGCAGGGGCATCCGGATCGCGACGGTGCCGCGGGTGTCGCCGAGGTCCCACTGCAGCGACGGCTGGTGCCGCGCGACCAGCGTCAGCGCGCCCGGCCAGAACGCGTCCACGAGCTCCCAGGCCTGCTCAGAGAAGTCGGTGACCAGGCCGTGCAGGGTGTTCGGGGAGCCGATCAGCACGGGCGTGGGCATGTTGCGGCCGCGCCCCTTCGCCGCGAGGAGGTCCGCGACCGCCTCGGAGCTGAAGGCGTCCGCGCCGATCCCGTAGACGGTGTCGGTCGGCAGCACGACCAGCTCGCCCCGGCGGACGGCGGACGCGGCCTCGCGCAGCCCGGTCGCGCGGTCGGTCGCCTCGTTGCAGTCGTATCGCCGTGCCATCAGTTCCGGGCCTCCTCGTACACGTGCTCAGTCATGGCATTGCCTTGCGTGCGGTCGCGAAGCGCGGCCGGTTGTTCAGGTCGGGGTGGTCGGCGGCGTCCGCCCAGCCGGCCTCCTCGTTGAAGATCCACGGCACCTGCCCGCCCTGGGTGTCGGCATGCTCGACGACGACGAGTCCCCCGGGCCGCAGCAGCCGGTGCGCGGTGCGCTCCAGGCCGCGGATGGTGTCGAGGCCGTCCTCGCCGGAGAAGAGCGCCATCTCCGGGTCGTGGTCGCGGGCCTCGGGCGCGACGTGCTCCCACTCGGTGAGCGGGATGTACGGCGGGTTGGAGATCACCAGGTCGACCTGGCCGTCCAGTTCCGGCAGGGCCGTCAGCGCGTCGCCCTCGTGCAGCACGACACGGGAGCCCTCGACGTTCTTGCGGGTCCACACCAGGGCGTCCTCGGACAGCTCCACGGCGTGCACCCGCGAGCGCGGCACCTCCTGCGCCAGCGCGAGCGCGATCGCGCCCGAGCCGGTGCACAGGTCGACGATCAGCGGCTCGACGACGTCCATGGCGCGTACGGCGTCTATGGCCCAGCCGACGACGGACTCGGTCTCGGGGCGCGGCACGAACACGCCGGGCCCGACCTGGAGCTCCAGGTACCGGAAGAACGCCCGCCCGGTGATGTGCTGGAGCGGCTCGCGGGCCTCGCGGCGCGCGACGGCCTCCCAGTACCGGGCGTCGAAGTCGGCGTCCTTGACCAGATGCAGCTCGCCCCGCTTCACGCCGTGCACGAACGCGGCGAGCTCCTCCGCGTCGAAACGCGGAGAGGGAACGCCGGCGTCGGCCAGCCGCTGCGTGGCCTGGGCCACCTCGGCAAGCAGCAGACTGCGGGGGCCTGGGGGTCGCCCCCCAGAAGGTGACTGCACGCTGGTCCTCCGGGCTGGGTGGTACGGGCGGGGCTCAGGCAGCGGCGAGCTTAGCCGCCGAGTCGGCGTCGACGCAGGCCTGGATGACGGCGTCGAGGTCGCCGTCGAGCACCTGGTCCAGGTTGTACGCCTTGAAACCGACGCGGTGGTCCGAGATGCGGTTCTCCGGGTAGTTGTACGTCCGGATCTTCTCGGAACGGTCGACGGTGCGCACCTGGCTGCGGCGCGCGTCCGCGGCCTCGGCCTCGGCCTTCTCCTGCGCGGCGGCGAGCAGCCGGGAGCGCAGGATGCGCATGGCCTGCTCCTTGTTCTGGAGCTGGCTCTTCTCGTTCTGGCAGGAGGCGACGATGCCGGTCGGCAGGTGGGTGATGCGGACCGCGGAGTCGGTGGTGTTGACGGACTGGCCGCCGGGACCGGACGAGCGGTACACGTCGATGCGCAGGTCGTTGGCGTGGATCTCGACGTCGATCTCCTCGGCCTCCGGGGTCACGAGGACGCCGGCGGCGGAGGTGTGGATGCGGCCCTGCGACTCGGTGGCCGGCACGCGCTGCACGCGGTGCACGCCGCCCTCGTACTTCAGCCGGGCCCAGACGCCCTGGCCGGGCTCGGTCGCGCCCTGGCCGCCCTTGGTCTTCACGGCGACCTGGACGTCCTTGTAGCCGCCGAGCTCGGACTCGGTGGCGTCGATGATCTCGGTCTTCCAGCCGACCCGCTCGGCGTAGCGCAGGTACATGCGCAGCAGGTCGCCCGCGAACAGGGCGGACTCGTCGCCGCCGGCGCCGGCCTTGATCTCGAGGATGACGTCCTTGTCGTCGCTGGGGTCGCGCGGGACCAGCAGGAGGCGGAGCTTCTCGGTGAGCTCCTCGCGCTGCTTCTCCAGCTCCTTGACCTCGGCGGCGAAGTCCGGGTCGTCGTGCGCCAGCTCGCGGGCCGTCTCGATGTCGTCGCCGGCCTGCTTCCAGGAGCGGTACGTCGCGACGATCGGCGTCAGCTCGGCGTAGCGCTTGTTCAGCTTGCGCGCGTTGGCCTGATCGGCGTGGACCGAAGGGTCGGCGAGCTTCTTCTCCAGGTCGGCGTGCTCGCCGACCAGTTCCTCGACCGCCTCGAACATCGGGGGCTCCTGGGTTTCGTGAATGGCTGCGGGACGGCAAAGCGCCGGTCCCGGCCGCCCCCTGCGGGGCGCCCGAAGACCGGCGCAGTGGCTCGCTACTTCTTGGCGGAGCCGGCAGCCTTGCCGAAGCGGGCCTCGAAGCGGGCCACACGGCCACCGGTGTCGAGGATCTTCTGCTTGCCCGTGTAGAACGGGTGGCACTCGGAGCAGACCTCGGCGCGGATGGTGCCGCCCTGGATCGTGCTGCGGGTGGTGAACGACGCGCCGCAGGTGCAGCTGACCTGGGTCTCGACGTACTCGGGGTGGATGTCGCGCTTCAAGGTGTCTCCTAGGTTCGGGAGGGCGCCGGGTCGCAGGCGCGGGATGCGCGTGCGTGAACCGGGGCCGACGTACCAGTCTGCCAGGACCGGCCGCATCTCCCAAAACCGGGGGGTGGCCGCACCTATTCCCCCGCTACTGCGCCTTCACGACCCCGTCGCTTCCGCCTTCACGACCCCGTCCGCCTGGCCGGTGGCGGCGTCCTTCGTGGCGGAGGCGGGGATCGGCAGATCGGCCTTCAGGGCCGTCCAGACCTGCCGTCCGGCGGCCTCCAGGGGGACGACGCGGTTGGGGTCGGCGGTGTCGTACGCGACCGGCAGGGTGATCATGTGCACGTCGTCGGGGCCGAGGCCGCTCAGGCCCCTGGCGAAGCCCACGAGCTCGCTCACGGAGTCGAGCTCGGAGTCCGGGGTGATGGCCTTGGTGGCCGCGTCGGCGAGGTCGACGAGCTTCTTCGGGTCGGTGAGGACCCCGACCTGCCGGACCTGGTCGACGAAGGCCCTCACGAACGCCTGTTGGAGCTGGATGCGGCCGAGGTCGCTGCCGTCGCCGACGCCCTTGCGGGTGCGGACCAGGCCGAGGGACTGCTCGCCGTCGAGGGTGTGGGTGCCGGGCTGGAGGTCGAGGTGGCTCTTGGAGTCCTCGATGGCGCGGGTGGTGGTGATCCGCACGCCGCCGAGCTCGTCGACGAGCTTCTTGAAGCCGGTGAAGTCGACCTCGATGTAGTGGTCCATGCGGATGCCGGACATCGCCTCGACGGTCTTCACCGCGCAGGCCGGGCCGCCGACCTCGTACGCGGTGTTGAACATCGCCCGCCGCTCGCCGGGGACGCGCCGGCCGTCGGCGTCGGCGCAGTCGGGGCGCTCGACGAGGGTGTCGCGGGGGACGGAGACGACGGACGCCTTGCGGTGGCCCTCGTGGACGTGGACGACCATCGCGGTGTCGGAGCGGGCGAGGCCCTCGTCGCGGCCGTAGGCGCCGTTGGCACCGGAGCGGGAGTCGGAGCCGAGGACGAGGATGTCCATCGAGCCGTCGTCGACGTTCAGCGGGCGGTCGTTGCCGAGCTGGGCGTTGATGTCGACGCCCTGGAGGTTGCCGTCGAGCTTGACGTAGACCCAGCCGAGGCCGGAGCCGCCGAGCAGGACGAGGAGGGCGGCGCCCCAGGCCGCGGCGCCGGCGGCGCGGCGGCCCCTGGTGGGCGGCTTGCGGCGGCTGCCGGAGCCGCGTATTCGGCCGCTGGTGCGCTGCTCGGTCATCGGATACCTCGGGTCGGGAGTCATGGGCGTCACCTTCTGTGACGGCGAATCGCCCAAAAGGGTTGCATGAGCCCGTGTGAGGTTTCGGTGAGCGACCGCACGGAAAGCACTGCGCCCACCGTGCGGGCACGGTGGGCGCAGTGGACTTTCCGCAGGCCGGAGGTCTAGCCGAACAGCGTGTACGACTTGAAGCCGGTGCCGACCTTGATGCGGTTCGACGTCAGGAACGGCGTCGTGGCGGAGCCGCTGCTGCGGTACGCCCAGAGGTAGCCGTCCTTGTCGCGGACCATGAAGTCCGCGTGGCCGTCACCGCTGATGTCACCGGTGGTGACGTAGGCGGTGAAGTTCCAGCCGGAGCCGATCTGGACGCGGGCGGAGAAGGGCCAGCTCGGGTTGCCGGTGCCCTTGTAGACCCACAGCCGGGCCGCGCTGTCGCGGGCCAGCAGGTCCGGACGGCCGTCGCCGGTGAAGTCGCCCTTGCCGTAGACCTGGTAGCTGCCCCAGCCGGTGCCGATCTTGACCCGGGCGTTGAAGGTGCCGTTGCCCCGGCCGGTCCACATGTAGAGCGTGCCGGCGGAGTCGCTGGCGGTCAGGTCGGGGTGACCGTCGGCCGTCAGGTCGCCGGCGACGGCGAGGTTGCGGAAGCCGCCCCAGCCGGTGCCGACACGGCGGTCCACGTAGTCGTTGACCGTGGCGTCGTAGGCGTAGAGCCACAGCTCGCCGTTGGCCCTGCGGTACAGCAGGTCCTGGGCGTCGTCGCGGTTCAGGTCCGCCTGGCGCAGCAGGTTGGCGTCACTCCAGCCGCCCCAGCTCTGGCGGTTGGTGAGCGAGGTGCCGGTGGAGTGGTAGCCGAAGCCCTCGCCCGCCGCGTCACGGGCGAACAGGTCCGCGCGGGTGTCGAAGTTCAGGTTCGCGTCGTCGATCCGGTGGTTGATCGGACCGGCGTACGTGGCCGTCTTCGCGAAGACGCTGCGGGCGCCGGTGGCGACGCAGTCCTCCACACCCCACGAGACGACGCCCGCGATGCGGCCGCCCACGACGAGCGGGCCGCCGGAGTCGCCGTTGCACGGCGAGACGGTGCCGGCGTCCTGGCCGCTGGCCGCGTTGCCCGCGCAGAGCATGGCGCCGGGCACGTAGTCCGTGCCGTACACGTTGCTGCACGTCGAGTCGGCGTTGACCGGGATGAGCGCCTTCTTCAGCGTCGGCGAGATGTCGTCGCTGGTCGAGCTCGTGCGGCCCCAGCCGTACACCGTGCCCTTCGTGCCGGCGGCGTACGTCGCGCCGTACGGCGCCGGCTGCAGCGCCTTGTACGGCAGCGGCGAGCCGAGGGTGAGCACGGCGATGTCGCCCTTGAGCGTGGTGCCCGAGTACGTCGGGTTCCGCCACTGGCGCCAGACGCCGACGGCCTGGCCCTCGGTGCCGTCGTACAGCTTCGCGGTGCCGCCGACGACGGTGCCGTTCTGGTTCCAGTTGTAGCCGTCCACGCAGTGGGCGGCCGTCAGGACCTTGGCCGGCGCGACGAGCGTGCCGCCGCAGAAGAAGCCGACGTCGTCGAGCTCGTCCGCGGTGCCGCGGTCGTCGAAGTAGTACAGCTGCACCATCCACGGGGCCTCCGTGATGGCGGCGTCGACGCCCCCGATGATCTTCGGGTCGACGGTCGACGAGGTCGAGCCGGACGGCTCGGCCGCCTCCGGGCTCTTGGTGGCGCCGGACTCGGCGCCCTCCTTCTTCGCCTCGGCCTCCAGGACGGCGTTCGCGCCGTCCACCCGGGCCTTGAGCTCGGCCTCCGAGGCCGGGGCCGGCCGCTCCAGGCCGGTACGCCGCGGCGACTCGTCGGCCTGCGCCGGTACGGCCGTCAGGACGGCGCCGCCCAGCGCGAGCGCGGCCGCAGCCGCGGGAAGGGCCTTACGGACCCTTCTGTGAGCAGAAGTCACGCAGTTCTCCTATCGATGTGTCGCACACGCCAGGAGAGAAGAAAGACGAGCCACCCCACTGCGTCAGGGCATGACGATGTAATGCCTCATGGGCACATCCGGAAATGTGTTCCCCCCCACGTGCGACCGAGTGATCGTACAACGCGGAACCGCCCCCGTCACCGGAGTGACGGGGGCGGCTCGGTGCGCTCTTGACGCTGCGTCAGTCGTTGTTGCCGGCGCCAGGGGTCGTCTTCTGGATCTGGAGCAGGAACTCGCCGTTCGACTTCGTCTGCTTCATCTTGTCGAGCAGCAGCTCGATCGCCTGCTGCTGGTCGAGCGCGTGCAGCACGCGACGCAGCTTCCAGGTGATCGCGAGCTCGTCGCTGCCGAGGAGGATCTCCTCCTTGCGCGTGCCCGAGGCGTCGACGTCGACGGCCGGGAAGATGCGCTTGTCGGCGAGCTTCCGGTCGAGCTTGAGCTCCATGTTGCCGGTGCCCTTGAACTCCTCGAAGATCACCTCGTCCATGCGCGAGCCGGTGTCGACCAGCGCGGTGGCCAGGATGGTCAGCGAGCCGCCGTCCTCGATGTTGCGCGCGGCGCCGAAGAAGCGCTTCGGCGGGTACAGCGCGGTCGAGTCGACACCACCGGACAGGATGCGGCCGGAGGCGGGCGCCGCGAGGTTGTACGCGCGGCCCAGACGGGTGATGGAGTCGAGCAGGACGACCACGTCGTGGCCCAGCTCCACGAGGCGCTTGGCGCGCTCGATGGCCAGCTCGGCGACCGTGGTGTGGTCCTCGGCCGGACGGTCGAAGGTCGAGGAGATGACCTCGCCCTTGACCGACCGCTGCATGTCGGTGACCTCTTCCGGACGCTCGTCGACCAGGACGACCATCAGGTGGCACTCGGGGTTGTTGTGGGTGATCGCGTTGGCGATCGCCTGCATGATCATGGTCTTGCCGGTCTTCGGCGGGGCCACGATCAGACCGCGCTGGCCCTTGCCGATCGGCGACACGAGGTCGATGATCCGCGTGGTCAGCACGCCCGGGTCGGTCTCCAGACGGAGCCGGTCCTGCGGGTACAGCGGGGTCAGCTTGTTGAACTCGGGGCGGCCGCGGCCGGAGTCCGGCGCCATGCCGTTGACCGAGTCCAGCCGGACCAGCGCGTTGAACTTCTCGCGGCGCTCGCCCTCCTTCGGCTGACGCACGGCGCCGGTGATGTGGTCACCCTTGCGCAGACCGCTCTTGCGGACCTGGGCGAGGGAGACGTACACGTCGTTCGGGCCGGGCAGGTAGCCGGAGGTCCGGATGAAGGCGTAGTTGTCGAGGATGTCCAGGATGCCCGCGACCGGGATCAGGACGTCGTCCTCGGAGACCTGCGGCTCGCCGCCGGCGAACTCGTCACGGCCACGACGGCCGCGGCGGTCGCGGTAGCGGCCGCGACGGCCCCGGCGGCCGCCCTCGAAGTCGTCGTCGTCCTGCGGACCGGCCGGCTGGCCCTGCTGGCCGCCCTGGCGCTGCTGGCGCTGGCCGCCCTGCTGCTCGTCGCCCTTGCCGCGCTCGCGGCGGTCGCGCTGCCGGTCACGGCGGTCGCGGCGGCCGCGGCCCTCGGCGCCGTCGACGGCGCCCTCGCCCTTGGCCTCCGGCTGCGCCTCGGTACGGGCCTCCGTACGGGCCTCGGTCTTGACCTCGGCCTTCGGCTCGGCGCCGCCCTCGGGGCTGCCGGCCGGCGCGGTGGCGCGGCGACGCCGGCGCTCGCCCGCGGGCTGCTCGTCGGCGGACTCGGCGGCGCCGGCGGCCTTGGACGGCTGGCCCGGGATGTCGATCTGCTGCTGAGCGGCCTTCTCGGCGGCCGGCTCGGCGGCGGCCTCGTCGCCCGTACGGGCCTTGGAGGTGGCGCGGCGCTTCGGCTTGGTCTCCGCGGCCTCGGCGGCCTTGGCGGGGGCCTGGCCGCCGCCGGCCTGCGCCTCCTTGATGACCTCGATCAGCTGGCTCTTGCGCATCCGCGCGGTGCCCCTGATGCCGAGGCCGGACGCGACCTGCTGCAGCTCGGCCAGGACCATGCCCTCGAGGCCGGTGCCGGAGCGGCGGCGCCGTGCGGTGGTGCCAGTGGCAGCACCTGCGGCGGGCGCGGCGTTGTCGACGCTGGTGTCGGCAGTCACGCCCATCAGATCGGTGGTGTCGCTCACGAAGGGTCCTTCCCTGGAGCGGACGTCGGCCATCTGGCTCGGCGACCGGTTGTGCTGTCCGGCATCGGTCCTGGTTGGTGGACCGTGTCCGGGGCGGTGGTCCCGCCGGGTAACGGCGGAAAGAGAAAACGTGCTGTGTCCGGCCCGAGCCCCCTGCTCGGCCCTCACCGAGGAAGAGCGAGGGGTGTCGTGCCGGTTCCGGAGCGTGCTCGAAACTGCTCAGGCAGGCTGCTCAGGCAGTTGGGGAGGCTCCCGGAAGAGTGGGTGGTCCCTGATGGGGACACTCCGCACCGCGCCACAAAGACGTCGGGTGCAGACTTGAGGTTAACACTACCGGCTCCAACAAACATTCCCCCTCTCCCTCACCGGCAATCTCGTCTTCCACGAAAAGCGCCGGTCGGAGCGGCCGCCCGAGGGCCGCTCACGACGCGCGGCGCGGCCTCTACGGAGCGAGCGGCAGGACGCTCGCGCCCGAGGTGTCGAGGGCGAGCCGGTTGGCGGCCCAGCCCTCGCCCGCGAGACCTTCGACCTTGTCGGCGGTACCGGCGTCGGCCAGGGCGAGCACGGTGGGGCCGGCACCGGAGATGACGGCGGGCACGCCGTCGGCGCGCAGCCGGTTGACCAGCGCGAGGCTCTCCGGCATGGCCGGGGCGCGGTACTCCTGGTGCAGCCGGTCCTCGGTGGCGGCGAGCAGCAGCTCGGGGCGGCGGGTCAGCGCCTCGACGAGGAGGGCGGCGCGTCCGGCGTTGGCGGCGGCGTCGACGTGCGGGACGGTGCGCGGCAGCAGCCCGCGGGCGGTCTCCGTCAGTACGGGGTTCCCGGGCACGAAAACCACCGGAACGATGGAACGGGCGGGCTCCATCCTGATCGCCCGCGCGGCGCCGGACTCGGTCCACGCGAGCGTGAAGCCGCCGAGCAGACAGGCGGCGACGTTGTCGGGGTGCCCCTCGATCTCGGTGGCGAGTTCGAGCAGGGCGGTGTCGTCGAGGCGGGTGTCGCCGCCTATGGTCACGGCGCGGGCGGCGACGATGCCGGCGCAGATGGCGGCGGAGGAGGAGCCCAGGCCGCGGCCGTGCGGGATGCGGTTGGCGCAGACGACCTCGAGGCCGCGGGGCTGGCCGCCGAGCAGGTCGAAGGCCGTGCGCAGGGAGCGAACGAGCAGGTGGCTCTCGTCGCGCGGGAGCGTCTCGGCGCCCTCGCCGGCGATGTCGATGTGCAGGCCGGAGTCGGCGACCCGGACGACGATGTCGTCGTACAGCCCCAGCGACAGGCCGAAGGCGTCGAAGCCCGGCCCGAGGTTGGCGCTGGTGGCGGGAACGCGCACTCGGACGGCGGCGGCACGGAACGCGGGACCAGCCATCGCTCGATGACTCTCCTTGACTTGCGACTACGGGGGTTCAGAGAAGTGCGGTGACCCGGGGGCCGCGCCGGGTGGGGGCGACGACGGCAACGACACCGCGCATATGCGGCGGGACGGGTTCGGTACAGCCTATCGAAGGAAGGTTCTGCGGCGACATAGGGCGCACAGGAGGCGCACGATGCGTGTCGCGAGCCTTCCTGTGCGCCTATGTACGTTCCTGGTCGGGTTTGGCGGGCCGTCAGGCGCCCGACCAGTGGCGGGATTTGCGCGCCGGCCGGGCTGCCGGCCGGCGCGCGTCCCGTACGGCGCGGGTTCGCGTCCCGTACGGCGCGGGATCATGTGCCGTACGGCGCGGATTCCTCTCCCGTACCGCACGGGATCGCGTCCCGTACGGCTCCGGTTACGCCAGGCCGAGGCGCTCGGCGGCCGCGGCGGCGTCCACCGGCACCGTGACCGGCTGCGGAGCGCCGGCGACGGCCCAGTCCGGGTCCTTCAGACCGTTGCCGGTGACCGTGCAGACGATCCGCTGGCCCGGGTCGACCTTGCCCTGCTCGGCGGCCTTCAGCAGACCGGCCACCGACGCGGCCGAGGCAGGCTCCACGAAGACGCCCTCCTGCGAGGCCAACAGCCGGTAGGCGCGCAGGATCTCACGGTCCGTCACCTCGTCGATGAAGCCGCCCGACTCGTCGCGCGCGGCGATCGCGTACTCCCACGAGGCCGGGTTGCCGATGCGGATCGCGGTCGCGATCGTCGACGGGTCCTTGACGACCTCGCCGCGCACCAGCGGCGCCGAACCGGAGGCCTGGAAGCCCCACATGCGCGGGGTCCGGGAGGCGAGGCCGTCGGCCGCGTACTCGCGGTAGCCGCGCCAGTACGCGGTGATGTTGCCCGCGTTGCCGACCGGCAGGACGTGGATGTCGGGGGCGTCGCCCAGCATGTCCACGATCTCGAAGGCGGCGGTCTTCTGTCCCTCGATCCGTACCGGGTTGACCGAATTGACCAGCGCCACCGGGTAGTTCTCGGAGAGCCCGCGGGCGAGGGTGAGGCAGTCGTCGAAGTTTCCGTCGACCTGGAGGATCTTCGCGCCGTGCACGAGGGCCTGGCCCATCTTGCCGAGCGCGATCTTGCCCTGCGGCACGAGGACGGCGGACACCATGCCGGCGCGCACCGCGTACGCGGCGGCGGAGGCGGAGGTGTTGCCGGTGGAGGCGCAGATGACCGCCTGCGCGCCCTCCTCCTTGGCCTTGGAGATCGCCATGGTCATGCCGCGGTCCTTGAAGGAACCGGTGGGGTTGGCGCCCTCGACCTTGAGGTGCACCTCGCAGCCCGTGCGCTCGGAGAGGACCTGAGCGGGGACGAGCGGCGTGCCGCCCTCACGGAGCGTGACGACCGGCGTCGTGTCCGTGACCGGAAGGCGGTCCCGGTACTCCTCGATGATGCCGCGCCACTGATGGGTGCCCTTGCTGGTCATGGGTCCTTACTCCCCTTCAACACGCATGATGCTGGCGACACCGCGCACGGTGTCGAGCTTGCGCAGCGCCTCGACCGTCCCGGAGAGGGCGGCGTCCGGCGCGCGGTGGGTGACGACGACGAGGCTGGCCTCGCCGTCCTTGCCCGTCTGACGGACCGTGTCGATCGACACGCCGTGCTCGGCGAAGACCGTCGCGACCTGGGCGAGGACACCCGGCTTGTCGGCCACGTCGAGGCTGATGTGGTACCGCGTCACGACCTCGCCCATCGAGCTCACGGGCAGCTGCGTGTACGCGGACTCGCCGGGGCCCGTCGCCTCGTTGAGACGGTTGCGGCAGACGGCGACCAGGTCGCCGAGCACGGCCGAGGCGGTCGGCGAGCCGCCGGCGCCCGGGCCGTAGAACATGAGCCGCCCGGCGGCCTCCGCCTCGACGAAGACGGCGTTGTACGCCTCGCGGACGGAGGCGAGCGGGTGGCTGAGCGGGATCATCGCGGGGTGCACGCGCGCGGTGACGGACTCGCCGTCGGCGGCCCGCTCGCAGATCGCGAGCAGCTTGATGGTGCAGCCCATGCGCTTGGCGGAGGCGAAGTCGGCGGCGGTGACCTCGGTCATGCCCTCGCGGTACACGTCGTCCAGGCGGACGCGGGTGTGGAAGGCGATGCCGGCGAGGATGGCGGCCTTGGCGGCGGCGTCGTAGCCCTCGACGTCGGCGGTCGGGTCGGCCTCGGCGTAGCCGAGCGCGGTGGCCTCGTCCAGGGCCTCCTGGTAACCGGCGCCGGTGGTGTCCATCTTGTCGAGGATGAAGTTCGTCGTGCCGTTGACGATGCCCATCACCCGGTTGATCTTGTCGCCGGCGAGGGACTCGCGCAGCGGCCGGATCAGCGGGATGGCGCCGGCGACGGCGGCCTCGTAGTAGAGGTCCTTGCCGTGCTCCTCGGCGGCGGCGTACAGGCCCGCGCCGTCCTGGGCGAGCAGCGCCTTGTTCGCGGAGACGACGGAGGCGCCGTGCTCGAAGGCGGTCTTGATGAGGGTGCGGGCCGGCTCGACGCCGCCGATGACCTCGACGACGACGTCGATGTCGCCCCGTTTCACCAGGGCGGTCGCGTCGGTGGTGATGAGCTCCGCGGGGACGCCCGCACGGACCTTGTCCGGGCGGCGCACCGCCACGCCGGCGAGCTCGACCGGCGCGCCGATGCGCGCGGCGAGGTCGTCGGCGTGCGTCGTCATGATGCGCGCCACCTCTGAGCCGACCACACCACAGCCCAGCAGCGCCACCTTCAGCGGACGCGTACGCATCATCCGACCTCTTTCTCGTACTTCTTCGTATCTCTACGGCCGTATCGCTACGGAGGACCAGTCTCACTCACCGGACGGGGGTTTCTGCCGCCCGTCCGGATCCTGAGACAGTTATTTCATCAGCCGACATCGAGACGCAGGAGATCCTCCTCCGTCTCGCGCCGGACGATCACCCGGGCCTCGCCGTCGCGGACGGCGACGACCGGCGGGCGAAGCGCGTGGTTGTAGTTGTTGGCCATGGAGCGGCAGTACGCCCCGGTCGCGGGCACGGCGAGCAGGTCGCCGGGGGCGACGTCGGCCGGCAGGAAGGCGTCCCGTACGACGATGTCGCCGCTCTCGCAGTGCTTGCCGACGACGCGGGAGAGCATCGGCTCGGCGTCGGAGGTGCGGGAGGCGAGGGCGACGGAGTACTCGGCGTCGTACAGGGCGGTGCGGATGTTGTCCGACATGCCGCCGTCGACGGAGACGTAGGTGCGCAGCCCTTCGAGGGGCTTGACGGTGCCGACCTCGTAGAGCGTGAAGGCCGTGGGGCCGACGATGGCCCGCCCCGGCTCGACGGAGATGCGCGGCGTGGCGAGCCCGGCGGCCTCGCACTCCCTGCCGACGATCTCCTTGAGCGCCTTGGCGATGTGGTGCGGCTCGCGGGGGTCGTCGGCGGAGGTGTAGGCGATGCCGAGGCCGCCGCCGAGGTCGATCTCGGGCAGTTCGACGCCGTGCTCGTCGCGGACCTCGGCGAGCAGCTGCACGACGCGGCGGGCGGAGACCTCGAAGCCGGCCATGTCGAAGATCTGCGAGCCGATGTGCGAGTGGATGCCGATGAGCTCCAGACCGTCGAGCCTCAGCGCCCGCCGGACGGCCTCCGCGGCCTGGCCGCCGGCCAGCGCGATGCCGAACTTCTGGTCCTCGTGAGCGGTGGCGATGAACTCGTGGGTGTGCGCCTCGACGCCCACGGTCACCCGGATCTGCACGCGCTGCCGCTTGCCGAGGGACTGGGCGATGTGGGCGACACGCACGATCTCCTGGAAGGAGTCGAGCACGATCCGGCCGACGCCCTCGGTGACGGCGCGGCGGATCTCGTCCTCGGACTTGTTGTTCCCGTGGAAGGCGATGCGCTCGGCGGGCATCCCGGCGGAGAGGGCGGTGGCGAGCTCGCCGCCGGAGCACACGTCGAGGTTCAGCCCCTCCTCGTGGAGCCAGCGCACGACGGCGCGGGAGAGGAACGCCTTCCCGGCGTAGAACACGTCGGCGTCGCTGCCGAAGGCGTCGACCCATGCGCGGCAGCGGGCCCGGAAGTCCGCCTCGTCGAGGATGTACGCGGGGGTGCCGACCTGCTCGGCGAGCTGGGCGACGGTGAGCCCGCCGACGGTGATCAGCCCGTCCTCGTCACGGCGGACGGTACGGGCCCAGACCTTGGGGTCGAGCTGGTTGAGGTCGGCCGGCGGGCCGGCGTAGTGCCCCTCGGGGAGGACGTCGGCGTGGCGGGGCCCGGCGGGGTGGGCGGAACGGCTCATGGCTGCAACTTTCAGATCTGTTCGGGAGCGCTGACGCCGAGCAGGGAGAGGCCGCCGGCGAGCACCGTCCCGGCGGCTTCGGCGAGCGCGAGCCGGGACCGGTGGGCGGCCGAGGGTTTCTCGTCGCCGAGGGGCAGGACGGTGTGCTGGAAGGCGAGCAGCGCGTCGGCGGTGGCTTCGAGGTGCCGGGCGACCCGGTCGGGGGCGCCGAGACGGGCGGCGGAGGCGAGCACGGCGGGGTGGTCGCGCAGCAGCCCGGTGAGCACGGGCGCGTCCACGGCCTGCTGGGGCTCGCTCCGGAAGCCGAGCTGGTCGGCGTTGCGGAGCAGGGCACGGCTGCGGGAGTACGCGTACCGCACCCGGAAGAGGGGGTTGCCCTCGTGCTGGTGGAGCAGCTCGTCGGTGAGCTTGGCCTGGTCGTGCCCGGCGACGGCGACCAGCGCCCAGCGGGCGGCGTCGACGCCGAACCGGCGGAGCAGGGCGGGGGCGTCGTGCGGGACGGGGAGGGGGGCGAGGGGGGTGGGGGTGGGGTGGGTTGCGGTGGCGCCGGGGGCGGGGGCGTCGGGGGTGGGGGCGTCGGGGGTGGGGGCGTCGGGGGTGGGGGCGTCGGGGGTGGGGGCGGGGGCCGCGCCGTGCGGGCCGCGGGCGTCGGCAGGGGCCGGGGCGGGGGCTGCGCCGAGCAGCGCCCAGTCGGCCTCGACGGGGCCCTCGCAGGAGACGCGGACAGGGTGGTGGCCCTGGGAACGGTGGATCCGCCGCAAGGCGTCGGCGACGACAGCGGCCCGCAGATCGGCGCGGTGCACGAGCTGGACGGGGTCGCCGGTGGGCGGGCGGTGGCCGTACTCGAGCCCCTGCGCGCGGATGCGGCGTACGAGCTCGGTCTGGGACTGATCCCGCAGGGTGAAGTTCAGGAAGCCGGGCCCGGTGACGTCGACCCGCTCGAAGCAGGGCTGCGCGGCGAGCTCCTCGCGCAGCAGGGCGGCGACGTCGAGCGGGGCCCTGCGGGCGGAGCGGGCGAGCACGAGGGCGACGTTGCTGGCGTAGTCCCCCCGCCCCCCGGGCCGAGGCCGCTCGACCCGAACCAGCTCAGGCACCTCGACGGCCAGCACACCCTGCTCCACCGCACGACGCACGGCGCGCTGCACGGTGAGGGAGAGGTCCGCGGGGGTCACGGGACAAGCGTAGGGGAGGAAGGGGGTCCGAACGCGAACGGGTTTCGCGATGCGGATGGGGTGGGGGCCGGGCCGGGCGGATGGGGGGCAGCGGACGGTCCGGGGGCGGTACGCGTCACCGACCCGACGCACCGAGAAACGGTCACGCCCACAGGCGATGGCACACACCCCGGCAACGACTCAGCCCAAGCCCATGCTCGGGCTGGTTCTGGATCTGGATCTGGATCTGGATCTGAATCTCACTGCCAGGGAGTACCGGCCCGCCCGGCCCCGTGTCTGCTGCCGTCGACGGACGGCGGCTCCTCTGGTTCTCGTGGTGGCCGGCGCCCGCCGTGGACGAGCTGCCGCACGACGCGCACGAGCTCGGCCGGCTCGAAGGGCTTGGCGAGAAACGCGTCGACACCGGCGGCGAGCCCGCTCTCGACCTCATAGGGGGTGCAGGCACTGATGATGGCGACGGGCAGCCCGCTGGTCTGCGGGTCGTCCCGCAGCCGCGCGGCGGTCCGCAGCCCGTCGAGCCGCGGCATGACGACGTCGAGGGTGACGACATCAGGACAAACCCGATGCACGACATCCAGACACTCGGCACCATCGGCCGCGGTCACCACCTCGAACCCCTCGAGCTCGAGATTGACCCTGATCAACTGACGGATCACCCGGTTGTCATCGACAACGAGCACTCGCCCGGACACGCCTGACACAACTCGAGAGTAGGCGTCCGGTCACGGCTGCGTCCCGGTTTTCCCCACTTCCGACCCGTGCGGGGGAACACCCCCGTGGTGACCCCCCGGAAATACCTGTTCACAGCCACCCCTCGGAGCCTGGTAGGGTTCTACCCGTCGCCGCAAGCAGCGGCAACGCCCCCGTAGCTCAGGGGATAGAGCAACGGCCTCCGGAGCCGTGTGCGCAGGTTCGAATCCTGCCGGGGGCACTCCAGCTCAGGAAGCGTGATCAAGCCGCTGACCTGCTGATGTGCCAAACACAAAGGGCCGGACTCAGTCCCACTGAGTCCGGCCCTTCGTTGTTGTCTGTCACTGATCGCGAGTGAGTGGCGAGTGAGCCTGCTTGGCACTCTCGCCCAGCCGCCGACACCGGCACCGGCACCGGGGACACCGTCACCACTGACTCGCGACCCACTGTTCCCGCTGAGCCAGGAGCTCGGTTTTCGTAACCTTGATCGAGCTGAGATCAAGACCTCCAAGCGGGAAGATCCACTGCTGCAAAGCAAGCCGGACATCCGCTCGCGTTGCGTTTTCGCTGCATAGACCGGCCGCGTGCACCTCGTTCAGGACGCTCTTGTTGATCGCCTCAACCTGCACCCAATGGGTGTCGTCGCCCAGCGGGAAACCAGCCCACTCTTTGGAGACGATCTCCAAACCTTTCGCGCTCAAGCAGCCCAAGCGGTGCAGGGCAAGGGCCAGGTCGACCACCATGCTCGGCCCGAAGGAGAGCGTCCCGTCGCTCAACCTTGCAGGCGTGATCCAGACGCTTTCACCCTCGCTCGTGACGTAGTCGACATACAGACTGTCTTCACGATCCGCCTCAACGCTGTTGCGGAAGATCCAATCAACGTCGTTGGGTCCGTCGAGGTACAGACTCCTGCGCAACGACTCGGCGTAGCTTCGCACTTCTGCAAGATCCGCCGGCCGCCCCGCGGTTAGGCGTGCGTAGATCCCTCGAGCCAGGTGACTATAGAAGTTTCTCAGCTGTCGCCGTACGGCGTCTGGCTCCGACCACCCCATGCGCACGACATCCAGGAGGATGAGCATCTTTGCCGCCTCCTCGCTGGCGAGGCCATCGATCACTGCCGCGCCACGACTACGCCCGGCGTCCTGAAGGTGCAGTAAGTCATCTCGCAGCGTGCTGACGTGCTCGGCGAGCAGTTCGAGGCCCTCAGCAATCAGCCCAAGACGTTCAGGCTTGGGCGCGTTGAGGATGGCAACAAGGTCTCTCGGCTTCATCCCCGCAGACTATGACGCCAAGGGCGGCTGCAGTAGCGAGTATTGCCATCGCTCAGTTGCGGCCGGCTAGCTGAAAGCCCGCAGAGTCAGTGCACTCGTCCGTCTCAGCCGGACAGATCTGCGGGCTTACCTTCCCGGCAGCAATGATCACTGCTTACTGGGCACCCGAGCGATCTTGAAGATTGCCACCGTTCCCAGGAAGGGTGATGGACCGCCAGTCAGTGGATAGTCCCCCTTCGACCCCGCGTAGAGTGCGAGTCCGTTCCGGGCAAGGTCGTCCAAGATGGCAGTGATGCTTCGCTGTGCGTCTCGCACAGCCGAGCGAGAAAACTCGATGTCTGACGAGATGTCGCTCCAGTCTTGGAAGGCTTGCACAGCCCCGTCAATGAGATCCTGCTCCTCGTCGGTGCAGTCGTCCGGTTCATCGTGCGGCAACCACCCAAGGCACCCAGAAAGGATCGGCCAAAGGTCGCGTCCCGTCTTCACGTGGCCGAGCACCACGACTTCAAACTCTGGTTCGTCAACCGTGATGACGTCGATGATCCTGTCGATCTTCTCCTTCCTCAGCTTGCTGATTTCATCAGCGAGAGTCTTGAGCCCCCACACCTCAATCGTGACGCGCGGGTGCAGCGGGCGAAGTTCGTTGTCGATGAACTGGTCGACCTCACCCGGCACAGTGTCGTTGGTGAGGAAACGCCATACCCGCACGTCACGGTGCTCTTTGAGGCAGCCCTCCAGGTCCCCGCGGATCTTCGCCTTGGTCTTGTCAATGCGCTCGCCGCGCGTCGCGTGGGCCGCGAAGAACACCCGAGCCTTCGGACAGTAGCCGTCGTTCTTGGTGTCGCCCCTCGGTCCGGCTGCCCGTACCGGCTGGTAGTCACCGGGATACAGCTCTAGACCGAACCGATCCATGCAGTCCTGGAAAGAGTTGCCCTCCAACCGGAGGAGCTGCCCCTCAACGAGCTTCCGCAGCGAGTTCTGATCCACGGCGTTTATTACCTCACGGGCTCCTAGGAGCTCGTAACAGCTTTCCCGGAACATCTTGATTGACCGTGGCCGGAGCGACGGTCCGGCTGGTCTTGATCGTGCTACGAGCTCTAGGCCGTCTGCTGTGAGGCCTATCGACCTAGGCCCCCTCGCCCCATCCCATGGCCTTCTCGATCTTCTTGTTGTTCAGCTCCTCGTGGCCGTCGATGCAGCCCTCGTAGCGGCGGTGGATGACCTCGGGCGAGTTGCCCGCCCGACGGGCAACTTCGGCCACGGGGACACCCGCGTTCAGCCAGTTGGTGATGCAGGTGTGTCGCAGGTCGTACGGGCGGCGAGCGAGCGGGGAGTCCACCTTGTCCGGAGGTAGAGCGATCGGGCGGGCTTCCTGCCAGACCCTCCAGTAGCTGGACGTCCCGAGTACGGCACCACGCTCGTTGGCGAAGAGCCGGCCATCCTTCGCCGTGCCGAACTCCGCTATGTGCGCCCGGAGCATGGCGACCAGCGTCGGAGGTATCGGGACGGGGCGGTCCGCCTTGGGCTCCCGGGACTTGAGCCCGCGCTTGTCGTGGCGCTGCCCTGAATCCGTCCACCGCTTGCCGGAGACGGGCCGTGTCTCCCGCAGCGTGAGCGTCCCCCACCCTTTCTCAGGGAGGTAGCAGTCCTGCTGCCGGAGCCCCACCGCCTCGGCTGGCCGCATCGCCGCGTACAGCTGGCAGGCGAAGAACGCGACGAGTCGGCGCCCGCGGTTCCGGTGAACGGACCCCACGTACGAGACGGCGGTGAGGAGCTGGTCGCCCTGGATCGTGTTGACCAGGACTCGGGGGTCCACCACGTCTGCTTTGGTGGACCCTGCGCGCCTCAATCCGGCGAGCGGGTTCTCCTCCAGGTACCCGCATTCGATCGCGTACTCCATGGCCGTGTTAAAGCCGCGCCGGCGACGCTTGTACGTCTCCCCCGCTGCCGGGGTGTCGTCCAACTTGAACGAGAGGCGGTATTGCACGTCACGAACGACCTTGGGGTCGGTGAGCGCAGAGAGTCGCAGCGACCGGCCCCGGAGCCACGTGCATGCTGCCGCGAGATCGGGTGGCGGCTCCTCATCCGCGTGATCAGGTACGACCGCCCAGCGCATCGCGAGGCGGACCTCCTCCGGCGAGGGTGCCTTCCTGCCTTCCTCAGTCATCGCGAGAGCCACCGTGGCGAGGCTGTCTGCCAGCCCCTCGCGGGTCTTCGCCGCCGCGGTACGCCACCGACTCGCCATGTACTCACGGCTGAAGTCCCACCAGGAGGGATCGGGCCTCTCGCTCGCCTTCGCTGCGGCCGCGCGGAGTTCCGACTCGGGAAGGCCGGATTCGACGTCGAACGCCTCGCCGCGGCGCATGGCCTTCCAGAGCTCAGACGAACGGTTCTCGGCGAGCGTCACGGTGGGAAAGCTGGCGGTCTTTACCTGCCCGTCCACCGTCCAACGCAGTTGATATGGCGCCCTCTTGCTGCGGACCTTACTCACCTTCCACACCCGGACGTCGGTGGAAAGCGTCAGATCATCAAGAGCGGGCGGGCGCCCGCTTTCGCGGGCGCCCTTGGTCGTACGGGTCGTGCTGGCCTTGCGGTGGTTCACGCGGCTTCCTCCAGGGTCTTGATCCAGGTCTCCAGGTCGGAGCGCCGGATGCGGACCGCGCCGTTCGGGAGCTTGATGGCCTTGGGGCCCTTCTTGAGCTGACGCCAGCGGTAGAAGGTGGCCCGGGGCACCCCGATCTCCTTCACGACCTGGGGGATGGTGAGCATCTCGTCACGCGTCGCGGACACGGGTCCTCCTTGCCTGGCTGCCGATGACGGGTCGGGGTGCCGCAGAAACCGCAGAAACCGCAGAAACCTGCGCATCGGGTGTCTGACCTGCGGCGTTGGGGGGTGCTGGGGTGGTTGCCGCAAAAATCGCGAGAATCGCCGCAGAAATAGGCGGCGGGGCCTGGGGCCCGGCTCTGCCGCGGCAGGGCCGGGATTTGTGCGGCGGTTTTGCGGATTTTTGCGGCAGCCGGGCCAACCGGCCGTTTCCGCAGGTGAGCGTGCCCGCACGGGGCTTTCTGCGGATTCTGCGGTTTGTGCGGCGGGGGCCCTGTGCGCGGGCGGGCGTACGCGCTCACGCCTTGGCCTCACGCACCCGGGGGTGGATGAGGTACCGAGGGGCCGGCGGGCGCCCCCGCTTGCCCGTACGGGGCGGGGTCTCGCTGCGGAGGTAGCCGTGTTCCTCCAGGACGGCGGCGACCGGCTCCAGCTCGGCGATCGTGGGGAACTCGGAGCGAGAGAGCTTGGCGAATAGGTCGCGGCGGCTGACACACTCCCAACCGTTGTCCTCCAGGACGGACAGCAGAGTGCGTGCCCGCGCCAACGTGGCGTCGGCGCCCATGAGGTCGAAGACGGACAGGGCGTGGGCGGCGAAGTAGTCAGCCAGCTCGATCGCGGCGTTCATCGTGGCCGCGGTGATGGGCCTGTTGGTGCCGCCGTCGATGTGCTCGGCAAGGTGAAGCAGACCCGCAATCCGGGCCGTGGCACCGACAAGCTTCCCCGCCCACTTCCCGATGTGCCCGAGACGCCCGCCCTTGCTCCGGAGCTGCGGCTCCAGCCGCTCGGCGTACGCCATCAGCGCAGCATCCGCCTCGGGGCCCACCTGAACCACCAGGGGGTCGGTCCAGTCCGCGAGCTTGAGCGTGAGGGCGTAGACGTTGCGCTCGTACGTCGCCGCGACATCGGCGGGTACCGGGTCCGGGTTGATCTTCCGGAAGCCGACCAGCGATTCGGGCAGGCAGTACAGGAAGCGGGCGAGGAGGCCGCGACCGTCGAAGCCGCGGTTCTTGCCGATGTCTTCCAGCACGCTCGGCTGGACGGCGAGCCCCATGGTGAGCGCGGGGGCCTCGATGAACTCCTGGCGGGTCCGGCGGTCGACGCGAAGCCGGTCGCCGGCGTGGCCCTTGAGGAAGACCTCCATGTTGGGCACGCCGGAGTACCGCCCCGCAATGATGTCGAAGATGCCGCCCTCGGCGGACATGACCGCGAGCCGCCCGCCCTGCTCGGCAAGCAGGGTGGTGACAGTCTCGGGGGTGGCGTCGTCGGCAAGGAGCCGCGGGCGCGGCGGCACGGTCAGGGACTCGGCGGTCTGGGCGAGGCCGATCGCCTCGGCCACCAGGTTGTCCCGCTCCGGCCCCTCGGCCTTGGCCGCCTGAGCGGCGGCCTTGTCGGCTGCCTCGCGGGCCATGCGGGCGGTGACCTCTGCCTCCACGATCGTGAGGTTCGAGCCCTCCACGAGGGAGTTCTCCGCCTCGTACAGCGGTGCGGTCATGGCGGCGAAGACGGCGGACTTCCGGTTGGCCGGGCCCAGGGCGACGACGACGAACAGGTTCGTGGGCTCGCGCCACCGCCCGCGAACGTGGACAACGGCCCGGCCGCCGGCCGCGGTGGCGAGGACGGAGAGGGCAAGGGCACCCGCGAGATCCACGGGGGTCTGGGTCTCTTCGGCGACCGCAACCACGAAGTCCGAGACCCAGCCGGGAAGCGCGTTGACGGGGAACGGCGGCAGCTTCGGCTGCCTGGCGAGCGGGATCGGCTCCGGCCACGCGGCCGGGACTGTGTCGGCACCGAGGGCGAGAGCGTCCCGGAGGTCATCCTCGGTCGCTTCGGGCGACATGCCCGCCTGGACGATGCGCGTACCTACCTCGATGCTCCGGCGGCGCCGAGCGAGGTCGCGCACGATCTCGGCGTAGTACGTGGCGTTGGCCGCGGACGGTACGGCCTGGATGAGGGTGTGGAGGTAGGGCCGACCACCGGCTCGGGTGAGTTCGCCGGTCTGCTCCAGGTGGTGCCCGAGGGTGATCGGGTCCACGGGCTGCCCTTGGGCGTGCAGGGCGAGGATCGCGCGGTGGATCGTCTCGTGGGCGGGCACGTAGTGATCGGCCGGGTCCATCACGCCGTTAACGTCCGCGATGACGTCGGGGGCGAGCATGAGCGCGCCGACGACGGCCTGTTCCGCGTCTCGGTCGTGCGGGGCCATGCTCTCGGCACCGCCGGGGCCGCTGTGCAGCGGCACCACAGGGGCGTACTGCCCATGTGCGGGCAAGGCTGTCATGCTGGGGTTCTCCTGTTTCTGTCGAAGGGACGGAGAAACCGGGGCGGCCGCGGTCTTTGGAGAGAGGCGGCCGCCTCGGGCGTAGCTAGTGGTGCTTGGCCCAGTGGGCGTATTCCTGGCGGACGTAGCCGCGGGGGTCCGCCAGGGCATGAGGGTGTTCGGGCCAGTAGGGGGTTCCGCCGTAATCGCCGTCCCCGTCACGGTCGATGGCGAGCAGGCGACGGGCGGCGAGGAGCGCAGCCTCGGGGGCGTCGGTGTGGACGCCGGCCGTACGGTCGTCCAGCGCGATGCGGTCGAGGAGGGCGGCCTTACGGAGCCAGAACTCGCGGTCCAGTTCGCCGCCGAACGGCCTGTCGGCCACGGCTCGGGCGGTCCAGCCGATCTCGCTGATGATGCTCGGGGCCTTGGCGTACGCCTGTTCCGGCGCCGGCGGCCACTGCTGCGGGCCGGGGCGGTGGTCGGCGGTGACGTACAGGCGGGTGCGCAGCCCGTCGCGGGTGCGGTACATGCGTATCGCACCGGTCGTGAAGGCATTGCCGAGTGCGGTGGTGAGTCGGTCGACGTCGCCGGGGTCGCAGTCGACCCGGATCTCGAAGGCCATGGCTTAGAGCTCCTTTGCGGTGTGGGTGGCGGGGAGTTCGGGAAGGCCGGCGCGGGTGAGGGTGAGCGGGTCGAAGCCGGGCAGTGCCGCGCGGGCGGTCATGGCCTCGGCGAGCGCGGTGGCGTATGCGGTGGTCTCGCGCGCGACCTCGATCTGTGTCCGGGCCCGAAGCGCTTCCATGCGCTCGGTGTGGGCGTGGTTCTCGCGGCGCTCGGCGGTGCGCCGCTCGTAGGCGACGGTTTCGCGACGGTCGGTGCGCCAGTACCGGGCGGCCAGCCCGTAGGCGACCGCGGTGGCCAGTGCCCACAGCAGCAGCGGGAGCGAGAGGCCGTCGGCGTATCCGGCGACCCCGGCGAGGGCGAGCCCGCCGGAGGCGGCGAACGCGGTTCCGGCGAGGACTCCGTCCCCGTTGCGTCCGGCGGCGGCGAACCCGCCCGCGGTCGCCGCGCCCGCGGCGAGGACGGTCATCAGGATGGCGTTGCCGAGGGAGTGCTCGGCACCGTTGGCGTTCCAGATCCGGCCGAGGATCAGCACCGTGGACGTGGTGACCGCCGGGGCGGCCTTCGGCAGCGCGTAGGCGAGCCAATGGCGGTGCAGGAGCGGTTGGTTCATGTCGGGGTCCTCCTAGTCGGCGAGGTCGGAGACGAACGTGGCGGTGGACTTCACGAGGTTCGTGATCGGCTCGTACGCTCCGGTCCCGGCGGCGAAGAAGCCGAAGAGGAACAGCACCGTGGCCGCCGCGCCGTGGGCGGCCTTCGTCTTGACCGCGAACGCGGAGGCGACGGCGAAGAGAAGGACGGCGGAGATCTCGAAGTTCACGACTGGACTCCTTGGGTCAGCGGGTGCCGTCGCGGTGGATGCGGGCGGCGCGGTTGTAGAGCCAGCGGCCGGCGCGTATGCGGATGCCGTGGCCCTTGCAGCGGCGGCAGGGCTTGCCGCGCCTGGGCTTGCCCTTGCGGTCGGTCTTCAGCGCGAAGCCGAGGCCGTGGCACTTGCGGCAGTTACCGAAGGGCGAGGCCGCACACAGAGACGCGTAACAGAGAGTGACGAGCGTAAGGCAGGCGATAGCGAGGAGAGTGGGGTTCACCAGGGGCCTCCGGGGCGAGTTTCGAAGGTTTCCGCAGGTAGGCCGCTATCGACTAACGGCCTGATCACTGTGGGCATGGGCCGCTAGCGGAGCCGCTAACGTTAGCGGGGTGTGCCGCTAGCGCTAGCGGCTCCGGACGATCAGCTCGCGTCCCGCTTTCCGTCACGCTCCGCAATCGATGTCGTGATGTGGGAGCGGTCGATGCCCCGCCGGTTGACGACCTTGCCGTCCACCCGACGCCCGACCTGGATGGTGGACACGCCGTGCGGCTTGAGCGCCGCGGCGAGCGCGTCGGGCTCCCAGCCGTCGTAGACCTCGGGCCGGAGCTCGGCGAGCCGGGCCACCACGGTCTCGGACCATGCCTTGGTCTCGGCGGCGGGGACGACAGCAAGGATGTCGGCGAGCAAGTCGTACGCGGGGCCGGTCACGGCCTCCGCCGCTTCGCCGGCCGCGTAGCCGGTGAGCAGTCCGGCTTTCTCGCGGGCCGCACGGGCGCGGGCGCCGATGGCGTCGGCCCCGGGGGCGTCCACGTAGACGGAGGCGACGATCCGGGCGTCGGATCCCTCGCCAACGAAGTAGTGGATGCCCTTGTCACCCCACGCGAACATCGTGGCCCGCACCCCGCGCTTGTAGGCGGAGGTGCCGAGAACCATGTCGTTCTCGGTCTGGCCCATGACCTTCAGGCACCAACGCGCGCCGGCGTTCGCGCTGATGCCGGTCGGCAGCGACTTAGCGTCCGGGCGCTGAGTGGCGAGCACCAGCACGATGCCGGTGGCGGGACCGCGCTTGACCAGGTCAGTGGCGATCTCCTCGAACTCCTTGCCGTGCTCGGCGTGCTCGAACAGCACCTGGCACTCGTCCACCCCGACCACGATCGGGTGCAGCCCGAGGGAGCGCTTGTCGGCAAGCTGGCTGGTCACCTTCGACTCCGGGCAGATGTCCCGCGGCAGCGAGCGGATCACCTTCGTGCGTCGCCGCAGTTCCTCGCGCAGCGCACGGAAGTCGGCGAGCGCGTACGCGATCGACTCGTCGTCGTCGCCCGCGGCGTGCCGGTGGGAGACGGCGTTGCCGACCGGGTCGAGGTCGCCGGTGCCCTTCATGTCGTAGGTGTGCAGCTCGGCCCGCGGGTCGAGCGCGGCAATGAGCAGCAGCAGACGCAGCAGGAATGTCTTGCCCATGCGCGGGATCGCGCCGATCACCCCGGCGATGTACATGAGGGTGACTTCGACCCAGCGTCCGCGCTGGTCGGTGCCGTAGGCGACGGGCTTGAACAGGTCGACGCTGCCGGTCGTGAGCAGAGGCCACTTGGGCTTCTTCGCCTTGTTCATGTCCTGGTCGCCGACCCACAGCACCAGGTGCCCGGTGTGCTCGTCCGGTACCGCCTCCGGCCACACACACCCCAGCGGCCGGCGCAGACCGGAGGCGAGCCGCTCGCGGCGCTCGATCACGTCCGTGACGGTCACGCCGTACGGGAGGTCGCCCTCCGCGCGCCAGCCCGGCCCGTCGCGAGTGATCGGGGCGGTGAATGTGAACCCGTCCCGGCCCTTGCCCTGCGCCTGGTTGATCGCCGGAATCCCGAGGGCGCCGAGCGCGCGCAGCACGATGTCGGACGTGAGCTTGGGGGTCTTGGTGACCTCCACGGCCCGGTTGACGACCGGTGCGTCTGCCGCGCTGCCGGCCGCCCCGAGGGCGAGCAGCAGCGCGCTGACGGAGACGGCCTGGAGCCAGCCCGGCGCGAGCACGTACAGCGCCAGTGCGGTTCCCGTCCCGATCAGCGTGGCGAGGGTGGCGACCAGGGTCCGGAGCCGGACCCGGCGGTCGCGCTGCCGCGACAGCTTCAGGTACTCGCCGGCGTCCTCGCGCCGGACCGCGGCGAGCCGGACCGGCTCGCCCTCGCGGTCGGCGACCCACCGCATCGTGCCGCCGAGGAATCGGGCGGTGCCACGGGGGGCCTGGAGCGCGAGACGGCCGACGTAGACCGGGGAACGCAGGGCGTGGTACCCGGCGAGGTGCGCGTAGTGGCTCGCGACCCACGTGGCCGCGGTCTTCAGTTCGGCCGTGGAGCGCAGCCACGCCGGGACGATCGCCCGACGCTTCGCGCCCATGAGTCGGCCGAGGTATCCGGGACCGGCGACGTTCGGGCCGTCGACCAACCGGCGGGCCGACGGGTCGCCCGACTCCTCGTCGCGGGAGTCGCCCGACCGGTCGGCGTCGGGACGGGTCTGCGGGTCGGCCGACTCGGTACGGGCGGACCGGGCCTTGTCGAGGTCGACCACGTCGGCCCCGCCGTCGGCCGACCGGTCGGCAGCCATGTCGGCTTCGAGTCGGTCGAAGAACTCGTTCTCTTCGTCGGGATGCTTCACTGATGCTTCCTTCTCTTGGGAGGGAAAGGCGGGCCCGGCCGGCGCTGTGGAAGGTGAGCGGCCGGGCCCGTGCGTTGACGCTGGCGGTCGAGAAGGGCGAATCCGATACACAGCGAGATATGCGCTGCGTATCGGATTCAGGCCCTGGATGTGCTACGGAGCGCGCTGTCCGTCGGGGTAGGCGCAGGGGACGCACATCCCGAGCGAGGTCGGGATGCAGTAGCTGTAGGTGATCCGGCACGCCGGGCAGGTGCGGCGGGCGAGCATCGCCAGGGCGAGGGCACCCCACTTGCGCGAGGTCATCGGCCGCACGGGCTTGGCGAGGTCGACGCGGTAGAGGTAGCCGACCAGGACGCCTGACTTGCGACCGCGGCTGCGGCGCATGACCTGAGCGGCGACCGGCTGCCCGCCGGGACGCAGCCCGAGGGCCCGGAGCTGGCGGCGGGTGGCGAAGCCCTCGGGGGCGTACCGCCACGGATACGTCGGTATCCCGAACTGCGCGCCGGTCGGGTCGAAGCACTTCCCGCATGCGGGCGACATCAGGCAGCCGCCACGATCGCAGGGGCGTCGGTGCGGGTGCCGCGGCGGCCGGAGCGGCGGCCGGCCACGGTGGCGAACAGCCGCCCCAGCCCGGCCCGCTTTACTCCATCTCGCGCCTCCTTCGCCGCGTACATCGCCTCATCGGCGCGGCCGAGGAGGGCGGAGAGGTCGTCGCCGGGGTGGTCGGCGGCGCGGACCCAGCCGAGGGACACCGTGGTCCGGATGCGTGGGGTAGCCGGGTCGGCGGGGCGGGCGAGTACGCCGTGTAGAACGGCGAGGAGGTCGCCGACGGTGCCGTGGGTGTCGAGGACGACGGCGGCGAACTCATCGCCCCCGAGACGCCCCGCGACACCGTGCGGGCCGACGTAGTGGGCCAGCCGCTCCGCGGTCGCCTTCAGCAGCGCGTCGCCGGCGGCGTGGCCGTGCCGGTCGTTGATCTGCTTGAACTTGTCGACGTCCGCGAGGATCACGACCGCCCGCTCATCGCGCAGCAGCGCAGTGGCGCGGCGGGTGAAGCCCTCTCGGGTCCGCAGTCCGGTGAGCGGGTCGCGGCGGGCGGTGTGGAGCCGCTTGCGCAGCCACAGCACGTGTCCGGACCAGCCCGCGGCGAGCGGGACCGCGGTGGCGAGGGTGGTTAAGAGGGTGCTCATGCGGCGACCTCCTCAGCCGTCTCGGGCTCGGGGGTCTCGTCGGTGTCGACGGCGCGCAGCGGCGGGGCGTCAGCTCGCTCGGCGAGCAGTGCGTCCCGGACGGTGCGGGAGTTGGCTGCAGAGCAGCGCAGCGCGGTCCGGATCGCCTCGGCGTTGATCGCGTCGTCCGCCCACGCCGCGGTGATCTCGCGGGCCTCGGTCAGCAGCTCCGCCGCTGTCCGCACGGGCTTGGCCGCGGGCTTCTTCGAGCGCGGAGCCCGCTTGCGCGGCTTCGACTCGCTCGGCTCCGGCCGCGGGACCGGCACCGCCAGCGGTTCGGGCACCGTCTCGGGCTCAGCCTCGGCGGCCTCGGGCGCGAACTCACCGAGGCGGAGCAGGACACGCTCGCGGCGCGGGGTCTTCGACCGCCACCGCCACCCGTACGTCTCGCGCAGCTCGGCGCGGGCGAGCTGGCGCTCCTTCTCGCGGGCGAGTGCGTCGGCGTAGGAGGTGATCTCCCACAGCGTCATCCGGCGCCACAGCGAGAACGTGGACGGGAACGCCAGCAGCCACCGCGACGCACGGATCTTGTCCATCCGGCGGCCAGTCGCCGCCCCGATCCGCACCGCGTAGATGTGCGCTCCGATCTCGGAGAACACCACCCACAGCAGCGGCATCGTCCCGTGCGCCACCTTCGCCCATACTCCCTGCCCCGCGGCCACGTTCAGCCCGCAGGTCACCAGCGTCAGAACCCACGGCACGAAGCGCACCCACGCGAGCGCCATGTCCATCCGGATCAGCAGCAGGTTGGCCACGGTGAACACCGGAATCGCCACGTCGATACCGACCGGCAGCATCCACGGCTCACCGAACCCCCAGCGCGCCGCCGCGGCCGACACCGCGTCGAACGATGAGATCAGACCCAGCGCCCCGACGCCGGCCGCGGCGAGCGCGCCGGCCCCGGCGAGGCCCATCTCCGGACGCGTCAGCGGCGGCACCGCTGCCCGCTCCACGGTCAGCTCGGTCATGCCGCGGCCCCCTTGCGGGCGCGGCTCCGGCGGGGTGCCGGCCGGGTAAGCGGGACGACGTTGAACAGCTCTGGCGCGTACGCCTCGATCGCCTCGGCGGCGACCCGCGACACGTCGTCCGGCAGGTTCGGGTTGTCCGCGAGGATGTCTCGCGCCGCGTCCAGTCGCGCCGCGCGCTCTTCCTCGGTCTCGCCCTCCACGCCAAGCCACAGCTCGACCGGCGTACCGAGGGCCAGCTCCACGAAGTCGTTGGTGCTGACGGCCTGATGACCGCCCACGTACATGCGCTGCATGGGAGCTCTCTCCTGTGTCGAAGGGAGCCGGCCGGTTGCGGTCTTTGGAGAGAGGCAACCGTCCAGCAAGGGGCCCATGCGGCGAGTGCTGCACAGGCCAGTGCCCCGGCCGGGAGTCGAACCCGTCCTACGACCGTCGGGGCGTTGCGCTGTTCCTCACGCGGAGACCGCGTGGCCGCCTACTTGGCCGAGGAGAGGCGGCGTGATCCCCATGCAGTTGTCAAAGAGCTGGCGCTTCCTTCGAGCCCGTTTCACGGAGCCCTCCGGGCGATGGAGCAGCCCTCACGGGCACTCCGGCCAATCGAATCCGCAGCCGCTGGGCCGCAAGTTCGATGCGGTACCTCTATTACAGGTACCGCATCGAACTTCGTCAAGCGTGCTGGCGGACCTTCCTGGCTTTGCGCCGGGATTTCTTGGCGCACCATCAGAATCGCTGCAGGTGAGGGGCGTTGGTCACCTCATCCGTGGACAGCTCGGGGACTTCTGGCTACCGTCAAGAGCTCCCAAGACGTCCCACCGGGGGTGGACATGTCCAACGAGCGCTTAAGGTCGGCCCTGCTCGCTCAGGGCAAGTCGATTCACGACCTTGCCGAGGCCATCGACGTCAACCCAAAGACCGTGGAGCGCTGGATCACGCAGGGGAAGGTGCCGTACCGGCGCCACCAGTACGCGGCGGCGGCCTTCCTGAAGGTCGACGTGACGACGTTGTGGGACGACTCGCGCGGTGTGGAGAGTGCGACGGACCTGAGCAAGGCGGAGATCGTCACCGTCTACCCGCACCGTCACATGGTCCCCACTACCCTCTGGCGCGACATGTACGCGCGGGCGGAACGGCACTTGGACGTGCTCGTGTACGCCGGCCTGTGGCTCTCGGAAGACCCGGTGTTCCTGGACATCCTCAAGACCAAGGTGGAGAGGGCAGCCCAGGTACGTGTACTGCTCGGCGACCCGGCCTGTGAAGCCGTGAAGCAGCGCGGCATAGACGAGGGTCATCGCGTCATGGACGGGAAGATTCGCAACGCGCTGATGAACTACCGTCCGCTGTTCACGAGCCACCCGGATATCGGCATCCGGCTGCACGACGCGACGCTTTACAACAGCCTCTACCGGGCCGATGACGAAATGCTCGTGAACACGCACGTCTACGGTATCGGGGCCTACATGGCTCCGGTCCTGCACCTGCGGCGACTGCCGGGCGGCGGCCTCTTCGACACGTACGCGAATAGCATCGAACAGACCTGGGGAGGCGCGCGCCAGGTGATGGACCACGACCTGATCGGAGTCTGACCATGGGACGCATCGACTACCTGCACGACCCCGACGCGCCGCCGGCGAACTCCGTCGTGCCATCCGTCGTGGCATTCGTTCAGGACGATGCCGGGCGAGTGCTGATGATCCAGCGGTCAGACAACGGCCGCTGGGCCCTTCCCGGCGGCGGCCACGATGTCGGCGAGTCCATCAGTGACACCGTCGTACGCGAGGTGTGGGAGGAGACCGGCATCAAGGCCGAGGTGGTCGACATGTCGGGGATCTACACCGACCCCGGTCACGTGATGCTGTACGACGACGGCGAGGCCCGGCAGCAGTTCTCCATCTGCTTCCGCGCGCGGCCGGTGGGCGGCGAGCTCCGTACGAGCAGCGAGACGACACAAGTCCGCTGGGTCGCCCCAACGGACCTTTCAGACCTCGATGTTCACCCGACGATGCGGATGCGCATCGAGCACGCCATGGACCGTGGCCGTACGGCCCCCTACATCGGCTGACGCTTCACCGCGGCGAGCCGCTCCAGGACGCGGGCCGTGCAGGCCAGGATTTCCGGCTCAGCTCGGCGGATGAACATCCCGATGAGGCTGTCTGCGCCGTACCGCCCCGCGATCTCGTCGACCCGGTCCACCGGGTTCGTGGGTGTGCCGTCCGGGGTCGTGTTCATGTCGCAGAAGCAGAGCGCGTCGGCGAGGTGCGGCTCCTCCCGTGGGAACTCGCTTTCCAGCTCCTCGCGGAGCCCCCGGGCTTCGGCCTCCATCCATGCGCAGGAGTGGTGCGCAACGAGCCGAATGACGCGTACGCCGGCGCCGGCCACGTCCCGGAGGTATCGGGCGCCGTCCAGCGGGTGAAAGCCGGTCTTAGCGAGGTCCGGGGAGTACCCGATGTCGTGAAGGACGGCGGCGGCCTCCAGCAGCTCGGCGTCCTCGCCGAGGATCGGAGCGAGCAGCCGGGCCCGCTCGGCGACCCCGAGCGAATGCGCCCACCGTCGCGGCAGTGGCTCGGCGAGCAACGACTCGGCGACCGGGTAGGCCCACTCCGTCAGTCCTGTGGTGGCCACGCTACGAACGCTCCTCTCCGCCCGGCAGGGCGAGTACGGTCCGGGGTTTCCCCTGGCGGCTCTCCGAGAGCAGCCCGGCGGCCTCCAGCTCGGCCAGAGCCTTCGCCACCGTCGGACGGGCGACTCCGAGACGTTCGGCGAGCTTGGAAGCGCTCAGGAAGGGCTTCCCCACAGCGACGCTCTCATCCGTGAGCATCACCTCGCAGATCCGTTCCGCAAGCGACCGCCGGCAGATGCTAAAACCGCCCCTAACCACCCTCCAACGACCGCCAGGCGTAGGTTCGGCCACCCCCTCCGCACGCAGCACCCGAAAGGCTCGCATGGCGAGTCCACGCGACACCCCGAACCGCCGCATGACCTCGGTAAGCGTCGGCAACTCGACGGCGTGCGCATCAGCCTCGATTTCCGCCTTCAGCTCGCCTGCAATTCTCAAGAACGTTCCCCGAGGACTAGGCTGATCCGCCATACGCACCCCCTCCTTGTCCGCCTTAGTTGCCACGAAACCGACCCGAACAAATCATTATTCGATTAGCCAGCAAGACGCGATCATCTTGCGTCGAATCTCATTGCGCAGTGATTTTCCTGGATTTGGATTCGAATTCCGAACGGACGAATGAGCCGCACCCTTGCGGGAGTCCTCCTCATCCGGAGTGTCAGTCACACCGCCACCCGCCGCCCTCACTCCACCGACCAGGAAGGCGAAAATTAGGTCGTCCGGAATATTTCGAACGTCGCTCACTGCGAGCCCTAGCTCCTCCAGCAACTCATGTCGATAGACGGAGATTCCATCACTATCCCACTTGAGGGCGGCCAAGCTGGGCTGACTGGGGCCTGCGCCTTCGAGATCAGGAACCAAGAAGTCAGGACGGGACAGAACTCGCCTGTACACGATACTTTCGTTCGGGATTTTAGGGTCATCCCAAAACCAGTCGTCGGGCATCTGCGTCACGCGAAGAGAGACCGCCAATTCGGGTTGATCATCTCAACCCTTTTGGACATCCTGAGCAGCATTTCATCGAATGATCGCAAGCGTCGATACAGCTCTTGGTCGAAATTGAGATCTGCGGAGATCTCGGTTTCGCCCGCTTCATTGACAGCAGTCACAAAAGCCACCCCATCTGCGTCAACTTCAAGAACCAAGTGCTGGCGACCCGCCCGCCATTCGGCCACAACCCCGCCCTCGAAATCTGGCGTCAGAGCAGGGAAAACCGTGTCTTCGTGGCTGACATACGCAAGGATCCTCAGCAAACGCCTGGCCGCCATCTCAGTCACAGGGGGCGCTTCGCCGCCGTCCCAACCGAATGGCATGCCCTGCAAACCACCCAGCTTGGTCCGGGCATACGCCACCAACGGCGTGTCGACCGACTCCTCAGGTTGACCTATTGCCCTGACTATGGCCCCCCGAAGACTGCGATCCAGCAGTCGCTGCACGCCCCTCCCATGAGCTACGAGCGCTGCACGGATTTCGCGGGAAGCGCCCGACTCAGCTAGCACGCTCTCACGCGAGTTCGATGCTTCACCATGGACACCGCGAGAATTGGAGAGGGCGAACGAGTCGCCTCCCACCTTGCGCGCCATTCCAGCCCGGAACGAGGTTTCCTTGGACCGACCAACATCAGTTGTCTGCATCAAAGACCTCATCCCTCAACTTATCTTGAATCAAGGACTCGAACGCTAGCCGCTCGCGCACCCGGAGGTCATCGAGGAAGTTTGGGACTTCGTCACGATCGATAGGCCCCTGCCTAGTCAGATCGAAGTCCATGATAAATGCTACGCGGTCAGCCACATTGTCGTCACTTGCCCACGTGAAAACGATCTTAGCCGGGATGTCCTCGTAAGCGACTTCCATCCTGTCAAAGAATGATGTGATGCCGCCAGGAAACCCGTTAGCCGGAAGGCCCTGCATAATCGTAAAGTAGTCGTTAAAATTCACTTCCGGACCGGGAAGGAAAATCCTGTTGATGTAGCGGATTCCGATGCTCTCAATTCCCTGGTCTCCGACTACACGGAAATACGAGTCCAGCGCCGCGAGCGTCCTTTCCCGTAGGGACTCCCACCCTTCGTAGGGAGCCAATGCATGTACACCCAGGGCATTCGGAGCGATGCTGACCCGCTTCTCCTCGTTCTTCAGAACAAGCCTGGTAGCGGCTCCGTCAACCTTGAATTGAGCCGCTTGCGTACCTTGCGCCTCGAAGCGGGCCTGAAACTGCCTCTCCTCGGTAGGCTCGTCCGGGTATGAACCCTTCATCTCTTCATAGAATCGGCCCGGAATTGTAATATTCCACGGCCGCCCAGCGGAGAAGTTGATCGTGCACAGAGCCTCGACAATTGGAGGGTTCCTGTACGTCCGCCTGTCCATGGCTGCTGTCCGCCTCAATCGCTCGCCTGATTACGCTGGTTGACTCAGAGTACTGTCACTGGCGGGCCGGCGGCCATGGCTCGCCAAGGATGCGCATACCCAGCTCCACCCCCGTGCGAAGGCTGCCAGGGCCCCCCTCAGTACGGAGGGCCTGAGTGAGTGGCGAGTGACCCCGGCTGCCACAAGGGCTAGTCCCCCCGTCTGCGCAGGTCAGGCGCAGTGCTGCTACTGAAGAAGGCATGCCCTCCGGAGCCGTGTGCGCAGGTTCGAATCCTGCCGGGGGCACTTCGCAAGAGGTGTCACTGAGGCGCTGACCAGCAGAAATGCAGGTCGGCGCCTTTTTTGTCGTATCCAACCGTCCACGCGTAGCAGCCACATGACGGCCCCTCAGCGCCTTGCGCCCGGGCGGAGGCTCTTCGCGACGACCCGGCCGGTGGGAGGATAGGCGGTAGGATTGATGGCATGAGTGAGCCTACCGGCAAGTACTCGATCACGATGCCGCGCGACATTGCCGAGGCCGCGAAGGCCCGCAGCGGGCCCTCGGGCCTGTCCGCCTATGTGGCCGCGGCCGTGGCCCGGCAGATCGAGCGGGACAACCTCAACGAGCTCATCGCCGTTGCCGAGGCCGAGCACGGAACCGTCACGGACGAAGAGATCCAGTCCCTGCGTGACCAGCTCACCGAAGCCCGGCGCGAGCAGACACAGCGCGGAGCGAGCGCCGCGTGACCCGCTCCCCCGCGGTCCCCGGCGGCACTCTGGTCCTGGACAGCGAAGGGCTGGCCAAGGCCGTCCTGCGGGACCGTACGGTCACCGCCTGGCTCGCCCTGGCCCGCGCTGACGACCTCCGCGTGATCACCTCGGCGGCCACGCTGGTCGAGGTGGTCCATCCCCGCGTCAACCGCCCGGCCCTGGAGTGGACGCTTTCGCGCCTGATCGTCGAACCGGTCACCGAGCCGATCGCCCGCCACGCCGCCACTCTGCTCGCCGACGCCGGGCTGCACGGCCACAAGTACGCCATCGACGCCATGCTCGCCGCCACCGCCCTCGCCGCACCGGGACCGGTCACGATCCTCACCTCCGACCCTGAGGACCTCACCGACCTCTGCCGCGGACGCGCCACGGTCCTCAAGGTCTGACACGGCCGTTTCGCCTCTTCCCGTCCATGTAGCGGCCGGCGGAGTTGTCTTCCGCCGGCCGGTCCGCTTTCCGGGCGGTGAGGGGCTGTGGGTCAGGTCTCCGAAGGCGTCAGGCGGCGTTGGCGGCGGCGGGTGGGGGGTGTTGGTGTCGTCACGAGGCCCGTGGGGGTCCAGCGGGTGCGCGGGGTGCGGCCGCGTGGGGGGCCGTACGGGGACTGCCAGGCCGGGCGGTCCGGGCGGGGGCCGCGCGGGAGGGCGCGGCGGCCCGCGGGGAGCGGGATTCTGGCGCGTACGACGGTTGCGTGCGGGTGTTCTGAGAGGAGGGTGGGGAGGGCCAGGGGGAGCTTGCTTATCGACATGGTTGTACACCGGTTCGGTGAGAGGACCGCAGCGGAAAGGGGCGCGGCGCATGACGCGGCCGCGCGACGGATCAGCGCTCGGGGGTTCTCACTTGGTGTACAACGGCGGGTCCTTGGCCGAGGGGACTGCGGGCGGGAGCACCGTAGCGGGTCGCCGGAGTGGTGTTCCAGCGGTTTTCGGGCGGGCCGTGGAGGGGTGGGGTCAGGTGGCGGGGCGTTCGCCGGAACGGTCGGCGATCATGATGCGGATGTGCGGGGGCGCGTACGTGCGGGCCTTGGTCAGCATCTTCTGCAGGTGGAACTTCTCGCGCTGAACCGCCACGTGGACCTGGGCCGGCATCGCCGGGTGCGGGGCCGCTCCCGTGCCCGCGGGGGCCGAAACTCCGGGGCGGAGGCGGGCGCCGATGAGGGCGTGGGAGTCGTTCGGCGGGGTGGCCACGACGAACTCCGCGATGTCCGTCCACGGCAGCAGGACCTCGCCGAAGCGGACGCCGGACTGGTCGAACTGGAAGGCCGTACGCCGGTTCTCGAACCACGAGACGATGAACGGCATCGCCGCGACGATCACGACGCCGCCCTTCATGTCGAGCGCCCAGCCGAGCAGGACGGCGAGTCCGACGACGCCGAGGAGCGCGCCCCAGAGGCCGGCGAGGTCCTTCGGGGAGAACGGGTGGGTGACGCGGTAGCGCTCCCAGCGGCCTCGGCGGCCGTTCGGGCGGGGGACGGTCGTGTGGTTCCGCTGGGCGTCGGTCATGGGGCGGTTCTCTTCCTGTGAGAGCAGTGGAGGGCTTTCTCCCCTGGGACAAGGGGAGTTCACGTGTGGCTGACACACTGTTCCGCGACGCTCTGCAAGGGCGATGAAATCTTGATGATGCGGTCGGACGGACGTGCGGGCGGGAGGCGGGGATGGCCGGGCGGGCGCGGGGGCTGGGCGTCGGCCTGCTCGGGCCGGTGCGGGTCCGCCGGGACGCGGAGTCGCTGGACCTCGGTCCCGTACGGCGGCAGGCCCTTCTCGTCGCGTTGGTGCTGCGGGCGGGGACGGTCGTCTCGTACGGGCAACTGCTCGGTGACGTGTGGGGCACCGAGCCGCCGGGGAGCGGCCACCGCGTCCTGCCGAGCTACGTGTACGCGCTGCGCAGAACGCTGGACCCGGCCGGTACCGGCCCCGCGCGGTCGCTGATCCGTGGGGAGCGGGGCGGGTACAGCTTCGCGCCCGGCGCGGGCGGGGTGTGGACGGACGTCGGCGAGCTGGGCGAGCTCGCGGCCGAGGCGCGGCAGGCGCAGGCCGCGGGGGCGCCCGCCGAGCTGCTGGAGCTGTGCGGGCGGGGGCTGGCGCTGTTCCGGGGCGAGCCGCTGTCCGGGCTGCCGGGGCCGCTCGCGGCCGCGGAGCGGGACCGCCTCGTGCAGCAACGGCGCTCCTTCCAGCGGCTGCGGGCGGAGGCGCTGATCGGCCTCGGCCGGTACGCGGACGCCCTCGACGGCCTCGTGGGCGCGGGGCCGCCGGCGGAGGACGAGGCGTTCGCGGCGCTGCGCATGCGCGCCCTGTACGGCAGCGGGCGGCAGGCGGAGGCGCTGGAGGTGTTCCGGCGGACGCGAGCCCACCTCGTGGCCGAGCTGGGCGTCGAGCCCGGCGAGGAGCTGCGGCGCGTGCACCGGGGCGTACTGCGACAGGACTCCGCGCTGCTGCTGGGCTGGGTGGGGGCGCGGGGGGCGGAGCTGCGCGCCCTTGAGCGCGGCGGTGCGCTCAGAGGCGGTCGGGACGACGGGCGTGGCGGCGGCCTCGCGCGCCGAGACGGACTCTCCGGCGGTGCCGGCGGTGGCCGATCCGCTCTGGATGCCGACGACGACCATGGCGGCGGAGGCGAGCAGCGCGGCAGCACGCGCGGTTCGCGCACGGTTCCGGGCGGGGGTGTCTCGGTCGCGGCCGCCATCGAGTACGCCGGGGGCGGGGCGGAGGTGGCGCGTGAGTTGGAGGGGGCGGGGTCGGCGACTCCCGCTCCTGAGACGGTCGGTCCGGAGGCGGCCGGTCCGGAGGCGGTCGGTTCGGAGGCGGTCGGTTCGGCGCCTGGGCCGGAGGGGGCCGGATCGGCGGCTCCCCGCCCGGGGGCGCCTGGTTCGGCGGAACCCGGGCAGGAGGCGGGCGGCGCGGGGGCCCTCGGCGTGGCGGCGACCGGCCCGCAGGCACCCGGGCCTGCGGCGCGCGGCCAAGAGGCGGCAGGTTCGGCCGCTGCCCGCCCGGAGCTTCCCGGTCCTGGGACGGTCGGCCCGGCGGCCGGTCCGGAGTCGGTCGGTCCGGAGGCGGCCGGTCCGGAGGCGGCCGGTCCGGAGGCGGCCGGTCCGGAGTCGGTCGGTCCGGAGACGGTCGGCGACGCGACGGGCGGTGCCGTGACGGTCAGCGCCGCGACGGCCCGTTCGGGGGTGCGTGCTGTGGAGGCGGCCGGCTCGGCGGCTTGCCGCCCGTCGGCGCCCGGTCCGGAGACAGCCGGTACGGCGGTGGCCGGTTCGGCGGCTCGCCGCCCGTCGGCGCTCGGTGCGGAGACAGCCGGTACGGCGGTGGCCGGTTCGGCGGCTCGCCGCCCGTCGGCGCTCGGTGCGGAGACAGCCGGTACGGCGGTGGCCGGTTCGGCGGCTCGCCGCCCGTCGGCGCTCGGTGCGGAGACAGCCGGTACGGCGGTGGTCGGTTCGGCGGAGCCCGGGCCGGAGGCGGGCGGCGCGGCGGCCCTTGGCGTGGCGGCGACCGGCCCGCAGGCACCCGGCCCTGCGGCGCGCGGGCTGGAGCCGGCCGGTTCCGCGGCTCCCCCTCCGGCGGCGACCGGGCGGCCCAACCCCCGCCGCCCCCGCATCGACCTCCCGGGTGACGCCGTCGCACTCGTCGGTCGGGAGCGGGAGTTGGAGGTGTTGACCTCGCATGTGCCCGGGGGCGGTGTGTCGGTCGTGGCCGTGGACGGGACTGCCGGGGTCGGCAAGAGTGCGCTGCTGGTGCGGGCGGCCTGGCGGCTGCACGAGCGGTATCCGGACGGGTGCCTGTTCATCGATCTGCACACGCACGCGGCCGCCCACGAGAGCGTCGGCACGCAGCGGGCCCTGTACCGGCTGCTGCGCGCCATCAGCGGCTCCGACGACGAACTGCCCGAGGAGCCTGACGAGTTGGTGGCCGCCTGGCGCGCGGCCACCAGCGCCCTGCGGCTGCTCGTGGTCGTGGACGACGCCCCCGGCACGGCCGAGGTCCGGCCCCTGCTGCCCGCCGGTCCCGGCAGCACCCTCCTGGTGGCGAGCCGCCGGCATCTGCCCGGCCTCGACGCCGACGTCCGGCTCACGGTGGAGCCCCTCGGCACGGACGCGGCGCTGGACCTGCTGCGGCACCTGCTCGGCCCCGAGCGTGCGGACCGCGAGCCGGAGGCCGCCCGCGAACTGGCCCGGCGCTGCGGCGGCCTGCCGCTGGCGCTGCGGATCGCCGGGGCCCGGCTGCAGCACCGCGCGTCCTGGACGACGGCCCACCTCGTCGGACGGATGGCGGAGGACGACGGCGGCCTGCGCGAACTGAGCGCCGGGGACCGCAGCGTCGAGGCCGCCATCCGCCAGTCGTACGACCAGCTCGGCGTCGGACTCCAGCGCTGTTTCCGCGCCTCGGGGCTGTCCCCGACGGCCGAGTTCGACGCGCTCACCCCCGCCGCGATGCTCGGCTGCTCCCGCGCCGACGCCGAACACCTCCTGGAGCAGCTGGTCGACGCGAGCCTGCTGCAGGAGCCGAAGCCGGGCCGGTACCGGCTCCATGACCTCGTACGCGTCCACGCCGGGCAGCTCGCCACGGCGACGCCCACGCAGGCCGCGGCCGACCGCGCCGCCGTGCTGCACCTGTACACGGCTGCCGGGCGGATCACCGCGGAGTGGGGGCCGGCCGGGTTCCCGAGCGGCCCCGACGTCACCGGAGCGCCGTTCGCGGACTGGGTCGAGGCGGCCCAGTGGCTGAACGCGGCGGGCGCCGGCCTCGTCGACGTCGTGGCGTACGCCGTCGCCGCCGGAATGCCCGACCACGCCTGCTGGATCGCCGAGGGCCTGTCCGACCACCTGCTCCGGCAGGGCCGGCACCACGAGTGCCGCGCGGCCCTGGAACTGGCGCTCGGCTGCGCCGACACGGCCGGCGACCGCCGGATGCCGTCCTCGCTCCGCAACCACCTCGGCATGGCCGCCATCCACCAGGGCCGGTACGGGCAGGCCCACGCGTGGTTCGCCGACGCGCTGCGCCTCGCGAGCCGCCCGGGCGAGGGTGATCCGCGGGACCGGGCGCGGGCGATCGCCGGACTCGGGGTCGCGGAGTGGCCCCTCGGCCGCACCGAGGAGGCCGTGGCCCGCCTGCACGAGGCCACGAGGCTGGCGCACCGGCTCGGCGACGACTGGCTGGCCATGGTGTCGGCCAGCAACCTGGGCGCCCTGCACAGCCGGGGCGGCGAGCACGAGCGGGCGCTCGGCCACTACGCCGACGCGCTCGCGTACGCCGAGAAGACCGGCCGGCCCGGCGTGATCGGCAAGGCCCTGTGCTTCGCGGGCGACGCGCAGGTGGCCCTCGGCCGGTACGCGGAGGCGGCCGGACTCCTGGGCCGGGCGGCCGAACTGGCCCGGGAGAGCGACGACTCGGCGCTCCTCGCGCTGAGCCTGTCCTCGCTCGGCATCGCGGAGCTGGGCCGGGGGGACGTGCCGCGGGCCGTCTCCTTCCACGAGGAGGCCGTGTCCACGCTCACGGGCCACGCCAGCACCTGGCTGCAACTGCTGCTCCGCACCCGCCTCGGCACCGCCTACGCCGCGGCGCACCGCCGCACCGAGGCCCACCACGAGTTCCGCACCGCCCTCGCCCTCCCGGGCGCGGCAGACTACCCGCGAGAACACGCCCTGGCACGCGAGGGGCTGCGCGACTGAGACCGAACGTCACATTCTTACGCGACGCCACTCCGCCGGCGTACGCCAGGACTCCCGTGGGACCGCCGTCAACTCTGCCGCGTCAAGCACATGTCCGCCGCGGGCCGGACAGGCAGCCCCTGCCGGTGGAGGTTCAGTCGCTCTTCCCGCAGAGCAGTCGGTGGTACGCGGTGTGTTCGGGCTCGATCCGATGTTGGGGATGGCGCCGCAGCGTGGACACGAACTCGTCGTCCCTCGTCCGGCGTACCTGCCATTGCGCATCGATGTATATGGCGAGCCGGTCGAACTGCTTGTGGTGATTGGGGCAGAGGCAGATCATGTTGGAGGTCTCGTCCGGCCCGTGATGCGGACTGCCGATGCCCTGGATGTGCGCGGCTTCGCTGTAGCGGCCGAAGAGGACCTCCAGCGGCTCCGAGCACACCTGACAGGTGTCCTGGTGCCAGTCCTTGACCTTCCTTATCCATGTCGGGTTCCGATCCGGACGTGTCCCGCTCGCCGGGCGACGCTTCACGGGACCCGCGACACCATCGGCCCCGGCGTCACTCTCACCCAGGATGTCCTCGGCATCCCCGCTCGCGCTCAGATAGCCGGCGAGCCCGACACGGTCCAGGACGTGCGGCCGGTCGGCATCCGTGAAGTACGTCCAGCTCAACAGCCTGACCGCCTCGGCCCGAACCCGCGCCCTACGAAGCAGCCGCGCGGCGTCGGTGGCGAAACCGGCCTTGGCACCCGCCTTGCGGAGAGCCGCCGGGCTGGGGTCCTCGACGCCGTCCGAGACGCCTTCCACCTCCCATATTCGGCCGCGCAGGCGCGAGAACGGGTAGTGCGGAGTGGCGTGGGAGCCGCTGCCCCCGAACTCGGCCAGCAGCCCGCCGACCTCGCGCTCGAAAACATCCCAGGGCGCGAGCCTGGCTTCACCGGCCTCGATGCGCTGTATCGACCAGAGCAGCGCCAGCGGCTTGTGCAAGGAGGGACCGTCCGGCCTCGTGTGAGTCCGCAGGGTGCTGAACGCGTGAAGCAGCGCATGCCGCTCCAGTGTCGACGGTGTCGCGCTGTTCGGCTTCCAGGGAGCGGGCAGCCCGGCGGTCGTGGTCCGCGAAGGCCAGGGCAACCCGTGCTCGCTGATGAAAGCGAGCCGCCTCTCGGCCGATTCCAGACGCAGACTGCGCAGGGCGCCATTGATTCCACAGGCTGCCAGAACGGGCTTCGCATCGACGTCGAATTCGACCACATCGCCCAGGGCGATCATGTGCTCCCACGCGGCGCCGTTGTCCTCGTCCTTGCCCCAGAGCGCTTCGGCGAAGCGTGGGTTTCGGAACTTCGCCGCGATGGTGGCCCTTGCGATGAACCTCTTCTCGCCGTAGAACAGCACCTCATCGCCGACCCGGCAGTTCCGAATCGCCTTCCCCTTCGTGTTCTCTTCGGACGCGGCGGGGGTCGCACCCCAGAACCGCGCCATGCTGCCTTCCGGAAAGAGCTCTGCCAGCTCGGCCGTTTCCGCACCCAGCAGGTGCGCATAGTCCGCCAGGTTCACGCCCTCCTGGACTGTGTGCCGAAAGTGCGCGCGGCCGCCCTTCCGGGTGCCCCGAGGCTGCAGCAGCCACTGCACGCCGTCCGCTCCGGGAACGTCCTCCGCGCCCCACCCCACCCCGTTGATCTTCATGGCGATCAGACTACTGAGGGACACCGACAGCGTCGCCTGCCCTGATCGCTTCCCGCCACCTCGGACCACCGCCCTCAGGTCGCGCCAGAGGGGCCGCGTCGGGCCGAGGCACCCCACCATTCCCGCCACAGCCGGTCGCAGGCCTCTGTCACCGCCTCGGCGGGCGGAGTCGACGCTCGGCGCTCGTTTGGCAGACTTCGATGGGGCCGACGCGGTACTTCCCAGCCCGACCAGGGCCTCTTGACCTCACCGGGAAACGGTGCCGGAGGTAGGCCAGTCGGGAGGCCGCGCTGTGGGAGGGGACTGGAGGGCAGCAGTGAGGTGCTCGGCAACGGGGCGACGGTGGGGGCATGCGGTGTGCGCGGCGGGTGTCGCGGCGGCCTGCCTTCTTGCCGGGCATGGGTTTGTGCCGCAGTGGCCCGGGCGGGTGGGGAGTCTGGTGGAGACGTTTCTGCCGTGGGTGGGGGTGGCCGTTCCGCTGCTGGTTGTCGGGGGCCTGGTCGTGCGGTCGTGGGGCGGGCTCGGGGCGGGGCTGGGGGCGGGGGTCGTGTGGGTGGTGCTGTTCGGGTCGCTCGTGGTGCCGGCGGGCGGTGGGGCGGACGGGCTGGTCGTCGTGCAGCACAACGTGAGCGACGAGAATCCCGACCCGGACGGCACCGCGCGGGCGCTGCGCGGCGCCGGGGCGGATCTCGTCGCGCTGGAGGAGCTGACGCCCGCCGCGCTGCCGCGGTACGCGGCGGGGCTGGGGGGCGCGTATCCGCATCACGCCACGGACGGCTCGGTCGGGCTGTGGTCGCGGTATCCGCTGCGGGACGTGCGGCCGGTGGACCTGCGGCCCGCGGGGCTCGACGACCCCGGCTGGCGGCGCGGGCTGCGGGCGACGGCGGCCACGCCGTACGGCGACGTCGCCGTGTACGTCGTGCATCTGCCGTCGGTGCGCATCGGGGCGGGCGGGTTCCGGTCGCAGTGGCGGGACGACAGCGCGCGCAGGCTCGGGCGGGTCCTGGCGGCCGAGCCGCTGGAGCGGGTGGTCCTCGCCGGGGACCTCAACGGCACGGTGGACGACCGCGCCCTCTCCCCCGTCACCGGCCGGCTCGCCGCCCCCCGCTCCGGCCTCGCCTTCAGCTGGCCGGCGTCCCTCCCCCTGGCCCGGATCGACCAGGTCCTCGCCCGCGGCGGCACGCTGCCGGCCGTCCGCGCCCTGCCGGCGACCGGGAGCGATCATCTTCCCGTGCTCGCCACTATCGTCTTCGGCGGACGCTCCTGACAGGATGCCCCGCATGAGTAACGGAACCCTTCTGTACGTGACCGACCTCGGGTACGAGGCGCGGGGGCGGCGGTACTGCGACGAGGACATCTGGCTGAGCGGGCGGCTGCGGGAGGAGTTCGACGTCGCGCTGTGCCATCCGCGCGACGCGGCCACGCTGATGGGGCGCTTCGACGCCGTCGTGGTGCGCAACAGCGGGCCGGTGATCCACTACCGCGAGGCGTACGAGGAGTTCCGCGCGGCCGCCCGGGCGGGCGGCGTGCGGGTGTTCAACCCGCTGAGCGGCAAGGGCGACATGAGCGGGAAGGGGTACCTGCTCGACCTGTTCCGGGAGGGGTATCCCGTCATCCCCACCGTCGCGCGCCGCGAGGACTTCGGCGCGCTGCCGGCCGCGGACGCGTACGTGGTGAAGCCGGTGCTCGGGGCGGACTCGGTGGGGCTGCGGTTCGTGAACCGGGCGGCGCTCGACGGGGTGGACCCGGCCGGGATGCTGGTGCAGCCCCGGATCCCGTTCGCGTACGAGGTGTCCTTCTACTTCGTCGGGCGGAGCTTCCAGTACGCCCTGTACGCGCCGCACCCCGAGGCGCGGTGGGTGCTGGAGCCGTACCAACCGACCGCCGCGGACCTGGAGTTCGCGCAGCGGTTCGTGGACTGGAATGCCCTGCCGCACGGCATCCAGCGCGTCGACGCCTGCCGGGCGCCGGGGGGCGAGCTGCTGCTGGTGGAGCTGGAGGACCTCAATCCGTATCTCTCGCTCGACCGGGTGGGCGAGAAGGAGCGGGAGGGGTTCGTGCGCGCTATGGCCGCGTCGTTGCGGGAGCTGGTGGCGTCTCCGCGTCCGCGTCCGCGCCCGGAGTGAGGCCGTCGAGCGCCCTGGCCACCGCCGCCGCGTACGCCTTCGGGTCGTCGTGGAGGAAGAAGTGGCCGCCCTCCAGGGCGTCCAGGGTGAACGCTCCCGTCGTCTCGCGCGCCCAGGCGCGCGCGTCGGCCTCGGTGACGTGGGGGTCCGCCGTGCCCGTCAGTACGGTGGCCGGGCAGTCGAGCGGGGCCGCCGGGCGGTAGGCGTAGTCCTGGACGGCGTGGAAGTCGGCGCGGAGGGACGGCAGGGCCAGTTCGAGGAGGTCGGGGTGGTCCAGGGCCCGCGTCCCGGGGCCGTCCAGGCGGCGGACGAGGGCGAGGATCGTGTCGTCGTCCAGCGGCCGGGGCCGGGCGGGGCCGGTGACCGTCGGGCCCGCGCGGCCCGAGACGACCAGGGCCGCCGGCGCCAGGCGCCGGGCCGCCTCGAAGGCGACCAGGCCGCCCATGCTGTGGCCCAGCAGCACCAGCGGCGCGGGCGGTCCGTCGTACGCCGCCAGGTCCCGTACGACGCCGTCCGCGAGGTCCTCGATCGTGGGGACCGGCGGCTCCTCGTGGCGGTCCAGGCGGCCGGGGTACTGAACGGACAACACCTCGACGTGCGGCGGGAGTTCCCGCGCCATCAGGCGGAAGGCCGAGGAGTTGCCGCCCGCGTAGGGGAAGCACACGAGCCGCAGCGCCGGGACCTCAGGCGCGTGGAACACGCGCAGCCAGTCCGTCCCGGCGGCCGCCCGGCTCACGGTCGACGGTGCCTTGTGCGGGGGGTGGGGCGTCGTCCGGTGCTCCGTGGACGACGGCTTCCCCTCGGGGTCCGTGCTTCGGCGTTCCGTGCTCGCGCGTTCCGTGCCCATTCGGCGCTCCTCGCTCGCTCCGCTCGCTCCCGGCCGTGATCACCTTAGCCGGGTGCCGCTCCCCCGCGGGCGTCGTCGCGAGGGCCAGACGGCGGTGGGTGCGGCGGAGCGCCATGCGGGCCATGGAGGGGTGGACGTGCCGGACGAGCGCCCAGTAGAGGCGGCCGGCGAGGTTGTGGGTCCGGACGACGGTCGACAGCGTGACGTGGTCGTCCTCCACCAGCAGCGAGGCCCGGAAGTCGAGGTGGCCCGCGTCCTTGCCCAGCAGGAGTTCCCGCTCGCCGGCCGCCGTCACCGGGAACGGGAGCACGTCGCGCCAGGCCCGCGGGTCGCGGTCCATGCCGGGGCGCAGCGGCAGCCGCCAGGCGTCCGTGAAGTCGGTGCGCGGGAAAGCGGCGCGGGCGAGCCGGGCCGCGGCCGGTACGGCGACGGCCGTGGGCCGGTCCCAGGTCAGGCGCTGGAGCAGGCGGACGTACGCCCCGCGGCGCACCGGCCGCGCGACCGCACCGGTGGCGGCGCGCTCGGCGTTGTCGAGCAGCTCCTCGACGACGGTGTCGTGCACCGGACGGACGGCCAGCGCCCAGGAGAGCGCGTCGAGCGGGCCCTGCCGTTCGACGAGGACGTGGCGGAGGCGGCAGCGGCCGGGGCCGAGGGGTTCGACGTCCAGCCGGTGGTGGCCGTCGGACGGCGGGGCGAAGTCGAACCGGACGGAGCGGCCGGGCTGGTACGCGGTGACGGCGTACCGGACCGGCCCGTGGCCGCCGTCCGCGCCGACGGACAGCGGGCGGTCGAGCCGGAGCGGGGCCCAGGCGGGGGACGGGAAGAGCGGGTCGTCGGCGCCGGCGAGCCGGTCGAGCAGCGCGCCGACGGTCTCGGCGAAGGCGGACAGGGTGCGTTCGTGGACGTTCCGGACCGTGCGCATGGCGCGGACACCTCCCGGTGACGGGTGACCGGGGACCATACGGAAGCGTATGGTCCCCGTTCCGTACGGTACCGTACGGTCATGGGCTCGGCCAGGGACGCAGGTGAGGCAGGCGACGGCAGGCGCGGCGCGCGGAAGCGGCTCAGCGCCCGGGACTGGGCCGACGCGGCCCTGACCGCCATGGGCGAGGGCGGGCTCGCGGCGGTGGCCGTCGAGCCGCTGGCCGCCCGGCTCGGCACGACGAAGGGCAGCTTCTACTGGCACTTCGCCAACCGCGAGGCCCTGGTGGAGGCGGCCCTCGCGCGCTGGGAGGAGGTGTCCACGGAGGCGCTGATCGCGGCCGTGGAGACGGAGCCGGACCCCGCCGCGCAGATGCGCACGCTGTTCCTCACGGCGACGGCCGAGGCCGCCGAGGACCCCTTGGAGGTCTCGCTCCTCGCGACCGCCGACCATCCCCAGGTCGCCGCCGTGCTGCGGCGCGTGACGGAGCGTCGGCTCGGCTACGTCGCCGAGCTCTTCGAACGGCTCGGCTTCCCGCCGGAGACGGCGCGGCGCCGGGGCCTGCTCGCGTACACCAGCTACCTGGGCCACGCCCAGCTCCAGCACGCCGCCCCGGAGGCGCTGCCCCAGGACCCCGCGTACCTGGAGTCGGTGCTGGAGACGCTGATGCGGAGGGAGTGAGGGAAGGAGGGAGCAACGGCACTTGCATCCCCTTCCGTCAGGCGCTGCGCTTGCGCGGGGTCGCCTTCTTCGCCGGGGTCTTCTTCGCCGCCGCCTTCTTCGCCGTGGCGGACTTCGCCGTCGCGGTCTTCTTCGCCGCCGCGGCCGTCTTCTTGGCCGCCGCCGTCTTCGCCGTCGACTTCTTCGGCTCGGCCGCCTTCTTCGCCGCCGCGCCCGTCGCCGTGGACTTCTTCCCGCCCGTCTCCTTCGGGGTGGCCCGGGACGGCGTGCGCTTGCGCGCGGACAGTTCGGTGACCGAGGCCGGCTCCTCGCCGCGGGCCTCCTTCGCCGCGCGGACACTGCTCTCCAGGGCCGCCATCAGGTCGATGACCCGGCCCCCGCCCTCCTCCGCCGGGGCCGCGGGCGCGACCGCCCCGCCACCCTCCGCCTTCGCCGCGATCATCTCCTCCACCGCCTCGCGGTAGTCGTCGTGCAGCGAGGTGATGTCGACGTCGCCCAGCGTCGCCATCAGCGCGTCCGCCAGGTCCAGCTCGGCCTCCCGCACCGTGACCGGCGTCTCCGGGGCCACGCCCTCCGGTTCGCGGATCTCGTCCGGCCAGAGCAGACCGTGCATGGCGATCACGTCCCCCACGACCCTCAGCATCCCCAGCCGCTCCCGCCCCCGCAGCGCGTACTTCGCCACCGCGACCTTGTCGCTGCGCTTGAGCGCCTCGCGCAGCAGCGTGTACGGCTTGGCGGCCGGCACGCCGTTCGCGGACAGGTAGTACGCCGCGTCCATCTGCAGCGGGTCGATCTCGCTCGCCGGCACGAACGCCACGATCTCGATCGTCTTCGCCGTCGGCAGCGGCAGCGCGGCCAGATCCGCGTCCGTGATCGGGATCATGGAGCCGTCGGCGTCCTCGTACGCCTTGCCGATGTCCGCCGTCGCGACCTCCTCGCCGTCCAGCTCGCAGACCTTCCGGTAGCGGATCCGGCCGCCGTCGGCGGTGTGGATCTGCCGGAACGAGACGGAGCGGCTCTCGGTCGCGTTCACGAGCTTGATCGGGATGCTGACCAGCCCGAAGGAGATGGCACCGTTCCAGATGGATCGCACGTTTCATCCCTTTCGATGGCATCCAGGGAGGTTTCAGCCGGTTTCGTGGGATTCTCATCGTATGACGCCGATCACAGAGGTGGAGGGGCGTCGGCTGACCCTGAGCAATCTGGACAAGGTCCTCCACCCCGCCACCGGCACCACCAAGGGCGAGCTGGTGCACTACTACGCCGTCACGGCCGCCGCGATGCTCCCCCATCTGAAGGACCGGGCCGTCTCCTTCCTGCGGTATCCGGACGGGCCGGAGGGGCAGCTGTTCTTCACCAAGAACCCGCCGCCCGGCACGCCCGCATGGGTGACGACCGCGCCGGTGCCCCGCTCCGAGGACCCCGGGGCGCGGCAGCCGGTGATCCAGGACCTGCCGTCCCTCGTCTGGGCGGCGAACCTGGTCGTGGAGTTCCACACCCACCAGTGGCGGACGGAGACCCCCGCCGTCGCCGACCGGCTCGTGTTCGACCTCGACCCCGGTCCGCCCGCCACCGTCGTGCAGTGCTGCGCCGTCGCCCTCCGGCTCCGGGAGCGGCTGGCGGCGGACGGCCTGGAGGCGTACGCCAAGACCTCCGGCTCGAAGGGGCTGCACCTGCTGGTGCCGCTCGTCCCGACGCCCTCGGAGCAGGTCTCGGCGTACGCGCGCCGGCTCGCCGTCGAGGCGGAGGCGGAGTCCCCGTCGGAGGTCGTGCACCGGATGGCGAAGGCGCTGCGGCCCGGCAAGGTCTTCGTCGACCACAGCCAGAACGCCGCCGCGAAGACCACCGCCACCCCGTACACCCTGCGGGCCCGGGCCCGGCCGACCGTCTCGGCGCCGGTCACCTGGGACGAGGTGGAGGGCTGCCGGGACCCGGACGAGCTGGTGTTCCTGATGGACGACATCGCGCCACGTCTCGACCGGTACGGGGAACTGCTCGCGCCCCTGAACGACCCGGGGCGGGCCGGGAGCCTGCCGTGAGCCCGGCGGACGAGAGCGTGGGCGGCGGGGCCGACGGCTCGGCCGGCGCCGACGGCAGCGTGGGCGGGGCCGACGGCTCGGCCGGCGCCGACGGCAGCGCGGGCGGGGCGGACGGCAGCGCGGGCGGGGCCGACGCCGGTGCGGACCGCGCCGACGGCAGCGTGGGCCCGGGTGACCCCGGTGCGGAACGCGCCGACGTGCCCGCCGGGCTCTCCCCGCCCGTGCGCGTCGCGCTCGCCCGCAACGTGGACCGGCTGCCGCGCGGCTCCGGCCTCGCGTACGAGCCGAAGTTCGACGGCCACCGGCTGGTGGTCCTGCGGTACCCCGGCGGGAAGGTGCTGCTCCAGGCGCGTTCCGGACGGATCGTGACGGCCTCCTTCCCGGACCTCGCCGAGGCGGCCCGGCGGCTGCCGGCCGGCACGGTGCTCGACGGCGAGGTCGTGGTGTGGCACGAGGGCCGGACCGACTTCGCCGCGGTGCAGACGCGCGCGATGGCCACCCCCGCGCGGGCCCCCGCGCTCGCGCGCCGGCTGCCCGCCTCGTACGCCGCCTTCGACCTGCTCGCGGAGGAGGGCGCGGACCTGCGGGCCCGGTCGTACGAACTGCGGCGCGAGCGGCTCGTCGCGGTGCTCGCGCCGCTGGGGCCGCCGCTCCAGCCGGTGCCGATGACGACCGACCCGGACGAGGCGGCGTCCTGGTACGAGACCCTGCCGGCGGCCGGGGTCGAGGGGCTGGTCGTGAAGCGGCTGGACCACCCGTACCGGGGCGGGGTCCGGCAGTGGGAGAAGCTCCGGCACACCGACACCCACGACGCCGTGGTCGTCGGCTTCACCGGGACGGCGCGGCGGCCGTCCGCGCTGGTCGTGGTGGTGCCGGACGACGACACGCCCGTCCTGTCGAACCCGCTCACGCCGGAGCTGCGAGTGCGGGCCGCCAAGGCGCTGGACGAGGCGCTCGGGGACCGCGAGCCGGAGGAGGCCGAGGAGACGGTCGCCGCGGCGGGAGTCGGGGAGGTGCCGTACCTGCGGCTGCCGCCGGACGTGTCCGCGGGACTGACCGCGGAGGTGTCCCGGGGCACGACCCGGCTGCACCGCCTGATCACCGTGCTGCGGCTCCGCACGGCGGAGTGAGGCGAGGAGGCGGGGCACGGGGCGACAGGGCGACATCGGATGACGCCCGCCGGAGCCTCCCCGGAGCCTCCCCGAGCCTCCCCAGAGCCTTGCCCGCTCCCCGTCGCTGTCGCCCGACCGGTCCCGTGCGCCCCCTGGGGCACACCGCCGAGCGCCCCCGTGCGCTCCCGCGTGGCGCAAAGCGAGCGGCCCGCGGGGCCGCCGGGAACCGCGGCCCGTCGTCGGGTCCTCCTTGCCGTCCGGGTGGGGCACACTTGCCCCCTAGCACAGCGCGCTCATGGGGAGGTGGGGGCATGTTGGCCGGGATCGATGAGGTCGACTGGGCCTCGATGGGACATGCGTACGGCCCTGCCGACGACGTACCGGCGCTGCTGCGCGGACTCACCTCGGACGACCCCGACGTACGGGAGTCGGCCCTCGACGGACTGTACGGGGCGGTGCACCACCAGGGGGACGTGTACGACTCCACGCTCGCCTGCATCCCCTTCCTGCTCGAACTGGTCGCGGACCCGGAGGTCCAGGACCGCGGCGGCATCGTCGAGTTGCTCACCAGCATCGGCGGGATCGACCTCGACGGCGACGACGAACTGGACGAACTCGACCTCGACGAGGAGGAGTTCGAGGACGCGGCGAACTACGCGATGGCCGCGGCCGGGGTCGCCGCCGGCGCGGAGGTGTTCTTCGGCCTGGTCTTCGACCCGGACCCGGAGGTCCGGCTCGCCGCGCCCTGCGCCCTCGCCTCGCTGCACCCCGATCCCGCCCGGGTGCTGACGCTGCTGCGGGAACGGCTCACCGTGGAGACGGACACGCAGGTCCGGCTCGCGCTGGTGGAGGCGGTCGGGCGGATCGCGCTGCGGCACGAGTCGCTGCACGCGGAGACGGTGGACTGGCTGGCCCTGGTCGCCCAGGCGGCCCGCGCGCCCGGGCTGCGGCTCGCCGCGCTCGCGCAGCTCGCCCGCTGCGCGCCGGACCGGCTGCCGCCCGACGTGGTGGTGACGGTGACCGGGCTCCTGGAGGAGGTCCGCCGGGAGGGACGGACCGAGGCGGCACGGGCGACCGCGGACCGCACGGCGTTCGGGGCGTACGGGGAGCTGCCGGAGACGTACGAGCCGTCGTACGGAACCTCCGAACCCGCCTACCCCTGCACGGACTTGGACGCGGCCCCGGACACGGCCCCGGACCTGAACCCGAACCCGGACCTGAACCCGAACCCAGACCGGAACCCGGACCCGGACCTGGGCCCGAACCCGGACCCGGGCCTGGACCCGGACCCGGGCCTGGACCCGGACCTGGACCTCGACCTTGGCCTGGCCCTGGGCCCGAGCCTCGACACCGCCCCCGACGTCGACGTCGTCGGGCATCCCACCCTTCTCGGCTATCTGCGCGCCCTGGACGACGAGCGCCGTGACGCCGGGCCCAGCACCCCGTGGACCGACGAGCTGCTGCGCACCCTGCACGCCGCGCTGGACGATCGGGTGGACGACCGGATCGCGCTGATCGTGGCCCAGTTGCGCAGCCCCGACTGGGGGCAGCGGGCCGACGCGATATGGATGTGCGGCGGACTGATACGCGTGTGGCGCGGGTGCTACGAGGAGGTGGTCCGGCTGGTGGGTGACCAGCTGGCCGACCCCGAGCCGCGGGTGCGGGAGGCCGCGGCGCAGTGGCTGGAGGAGCTGTTCGAGCTGGCCGCCCCGGCGCGTGACGCGCTGGCGGCGCGGGTGGCGGCGGAGGAGCAGCCGTGGGCGCGGGAGCGGCCGGGCGGGCGGCTCGGCCTGGGCAGCGCGCTGCTGGCGCTGGCCCGGTCGGGCGACGCGCGGGCGGTGCCGGCCATCGCGCGGGCGCTGGAGCGGCCCGAGGTGCGGGACCAGCTGCTGTACACGGTGCCGCTGCTCGGCCCGGCCGCCGCGCCGCTGGCGCCGGTGCTGCGGCGCAGACTGGCCGAGGCGCCGCTGGACGACGGGCTGTACGACCGCACGGCGCCGCTGCTGTACGCGCTGACCGCGCTGCGGGCCGGGCAGGCGGCGCCCGAGGTGCTGCGGGTGCTGCGGGGCGCCCCCGCGTACCGGCGGGAGTGGGTGCACGAGGCGGCGCTGCGGGCGCTGGCGGCCTTCGGGCCCGCGGCCCGGGAGGCCGAGCCGGACCTGCGGCGGCTGCTCGGGAGCGGTACGGCCGCGGTGGCGACGGAGGCGGCGCGGGCGCTGTGGTCGGTGACGGGCGACGCGTCGGCGGTGCTGCCGGTGCTGGAGGGCTGGCTGAGGCCGGACCGCGACGGCGCGGACCGGCGGGCGGCGGCCGCGGCGCTCGGCGGGATCGGTCCGGCGGCGGCCGCCGCCGCGCCCGCGTTGCGCCGGTGTCTGACGGCGCGTGACCTGTGGCTGCGGGTGGACGGCGCGGTGGCGCTGTGGCGGGTCACGGGCGGGGCGGAGGCGGTGCTGCCGGCGCTGCTGGCGGCCTGGGAGCAGAACCGTCACACCCGGGTCACGGTGGCCGAGTGCCTCGCGGAGATGGGCCCGGCGGCGGCCGCGGCGGAGCCGGTGCTCCGCGCGGAGCTGGCCCGCCGGCGCCGCCACAACGTGGTGGCGGGCGGCACGGGCAGCCACGACGTCCACGAGGACGAGAAGCTGCTGACGTTCTGCCGTGCCGCACTCACCCGCATGGAGCGCGGCGCGCAAGGCTGACCCCGCGCCGAGCGGGGACGGCAGGGCACAGAGGGCGGGCGACGCGCCGAGCGGGACGGCCAGGCGCAGAGGACTGACCCCGCACCGAGCGGGACGGCCGGGCGCAGAGTGCGGGCGGTGACGGCACACCGTCACACAAAAGGGACATAAGGCTTACCGGTTGCTACGTTGCCGACCATGACCGCAACGACGTCGCCGCCCCGGACCCCTCCCGGCGTGCACGTCCCGAAGCGGCGCGGCGTGGAACTCTCGCTCCTGATCGGGGCCGTGCTCCTCTCCGTCTTCGGCTACATGGCCGTCGGCCTGGGGCACCACGGCGCGGTGCCGCCCGACGCCGCCCGGTACGGCGCGGGCCTGGGGCTGCTCGCGCTGCTCGCGCACCTCGCCGTCCGGTTCCGCGCGCCGTTCGCCGATCCGCTGCTGCTGCCGATCGCGGTCCTGCTCAACGGCCTCGGCCTGGTCCTGATCTACCGGCTCGACCTGGAGACGCCCCGCGACCAGGCGGCGCCCACGCAGCTCGTCTGGTCCACGCTGGGCGTGGGCCTGTTCATCGTGGTCGTCGTCCTGCTGCGCGACCACCGCGTCCTCCAGCGGTACGCGTACCTCTCCGTCGCCGCCGCGCTGGCGCTCATGATCGTGCCGATCTTCTTCCCCGCGGTGAACGGGGCGAAGATCTGGATCCGGCTCGGCGGACTGTCGTTCCAGCCCGGCGAGTTCGCGAAGATCCTGCTCGCCGTCTTCTTCGCCGCGTACCTGGCGGCCAACCGCACGGCGCTGGCGTACACCGGCCGCCGCATCTGGCGGCTGCAGCTGCCGGCCGGGCGGGTGCTCGGGCCGATCGTCGCGATCTGGCTGCTGAGCGTCGGCGTGCTGATCCTGGAGCGGGACCTCGGCACCTCGCTGCTCTTCTTCGGACTCTTCGTGATCATGCTGTACGTGGCGACCGGCCGGACCGGATGGATCGCGGTCGGCCTGCTGCTCGCCGGACTCGGGGCGTTCGCGGTCGGCTCGCTCGAACCTCATGTGCACAGCCGCGTGCAGGACTGGCTGGACCCGTTCGCCTCCATCGAGGCCGGGGACGGGCCGGGGCAGCTCGCCCAGTCGCTGTTCGCGTTCGCGGCCGGCGGGCTGCTCGGCACCGGGCTGGGCCTCGGGCACTCGGTGCTCATCGGGTTCGCCGCGAAGTCGGACTTCATCCTCGCGACGGCCGGCGAGGAGCTGGGCCTGGTGGGGCTGACCGCCCTGTTCCTGCTGTACGCGCTGCTCGTCGGGCGCGGGTACCGGGCCGGGCTCGCGCTGCGCGACCCGTTCGGCCGCCTCCTTGCGATCGGGCTCGCGTCGATCCTGGCGCTGCAGGTGTTCGTGATCGCGGGCGGGGTGACCGGGCTGATCCCGCTGACCGGCATGGCGATGCCGTTCCTGGCGCAGGGCGGTTCGTCGGTGGTCACCAACTGGGTGATCGTGGCGCTGCTGATCCGGCTCAGCGACTCGGCGCGGACACCGCTGCCGGAGGCGGCGGAGCCGGGCGTCGTCGCCCCGGTGAGCGGGGACGTGCGGTGAGCGGGGCGAGGAAGGACGGCGTGCCCGGGGCGAGGAAGGACGGCGCGCCCGGCGCACGGGAGGACGGCGTGTCCGGGGCGCGGCAGGACGGCCCGCTGCGCGGCGGCCGGCGCGCGCAGGACCCGCGGGGCGGGCGCTCCATGGTGCCGTACATCCGCCGGGCCGCCGCCCTGCTGCTGGTCCTGCTGGCCGCGCTGCTGGTCAACGCGGCGCGCGTGCAGGTCCTGGAGGCGGGCGAACTGGACGCGAACCCGGGGAACAAGCGGGCGGCGATCAGCCGGTACGCCCAGCCGCGCGGCGCGATCCTGGTGGACGGCCGGCCGGTCACCGGCTCACGGGACAGCGGGGAGCAGCTGCGCTACGAGCGCACGTACCCGAAGGGGCCGGTGTACGCGCCGGTGACCGGGTACTCCTCGCAGACGTACGGCACCACGCTCCTGGAGAACGCGGCGGACTCCGTGCTCGCCGGCACCGACCCGATGCTCGCGCCGCTGCCGTTCTGGAACGACCTGACCCGGGGGCGGGAGCCGGGCGGCGACGCGGTGACGACGATCCGGGCGTCCGTGCAGGAGGCGGCGTACCGGGGGCTCGGCGGGAAGCGGGGCGCGGTGGCGGCGATCGAGCCGTCGAGCGGACGGATCCTGGCGCTGGTGAGCAGCCCCTCGTACGACCCGGGGGTGCTGTCGGGGACGGGCAGGCCGGTGCGTGAGGCGTGGGCGCGGCTGAACGGCTCGCCGAACCAGCCGATGCTGAACCGGGCGATCCGTCAGACGTACCCGCCGGGCTCGACGTTCAAGATCGTGACGGCCGCGGCGGCGCTGGACGCGGGGGTGGTGACGGACGTCGACGCGCCGACGGACACCCCGGAGCCGTACGTGCTGCCGGGCACGCGGACGGTGCTGCCGAACGCGGCGCGGGGCTGCGAGGACGCCTCGCTGGCCGACGCGATCCGCTGGTCGTGCAACACGGTGATGGCGGAACTGGGGGTGCGGGTCGGGCTGCGCGGGATGGTGGAGGCGGCGGAGCGGTTCGGTTTCGGCGATCCGGGGCTGCGGATCCCCTCGGGGGTGGCCGCGTCGACGTTCGACCGGGAGATGAGCGTGGACCAGCTGGCGCTGTCGTCGATCGGTCAGTTCGACACGCGGGCGACGCCGTTGCAGATGGCGATGGTGGCGGCGGCGGTCGCGAACAACGGGGAGATCGCGTACCCGTACCTGCTGGAGCGGACGACGACGGCGGGCGGCCGGACGGTGGAGCGCACCGGCCGCCGCAGCTACCGGCTGGCGATGCGGCCGGGCACGGCGCTGCGGCTGCAGCGGCTGATGGAGGACGTGGTGACGCAGGGCACCGGCACGAACGCGGCGATCCCCGGGGCGCGGGTGGGCGGCAAGACGGGGACCGCGCAGCACGGCGTGGGCAACGCGGGGACGCCGTACGCCTGGTTCATCGCGTTCGCCCAGGCGGACGGCGCCCCGCAGCCGGGCGTGGCGGTCGCCGTGGTCGTGGAGGATGCGGAGGCCCGCCGCACGGAGATCAGCGGCAACGGTCTCGCGGCGCCCATCGCGAAGGCCGTGATGGAGCAGGCCCTGCGCGCCGGGCCCCAGCGCCCCTGAGCAGGGTCAGCCGAGGGGCTTGCGCATCTCGGCGCGGACCTTGGCGGTGGTCTCGGCGACCTTCGCGAGGTCGACCTTCTGCGGGTCCATCAGCGCCGTCTCGGCGGTGACGACGGCCACGAACGAGGCGGTGTTCTCGTCGCCCCAGGCGCACATGGGCAGTGTGGAGGTGATGCCGCCCTCCTTGGTCCGGGTGACCTGGCAGCTGACGGTGACGTCGTGGCCGGCGGGCCGGAAGTCCTTGGCGGGCACGGCGACCGTGGTGTCGGGGTCCTCGGCGGCGCCCTTGAGGATCATGGCGCGGGTGCCGTTCGGGTCCTTCAGCCGGCCGTGGAAGCCGGAGACGACGAGCACGGAGGCGTTCTTGCCCTCGTACTGGGCGATGGCGGCCTTGGCGTCCCGGACGGTCGGGTCCATGGTGTCCTCGACCTCCTTGCCCTCCGTCTTGGAAGTGTCGGCGACCAGCTTGTAGTCGCCGAGCAGCGTCTGCGGCACGGTCAGCCGGTACTTGGCCTCGGGGAAGGACGACTCCACGCCCGCGAACAGGGACCTTCCGAGGAACGCGAGCCCGGCGACGAGCAGCACGCCGACGAGGACGACGCCGCCGACGATCCCGAGGACGAGACCGGTGCGGTTCTTCCTCGGCGGCGGCACCGGCTGCCCGAACGGCGGCTGCGGCTGGCCCCAGGCGCCCTGCGGGCCGCCGTGCGGGCCGCCCTGCGGCGGGCCGTAGGGGCCCGGCTGCGCGGGCTGGGGCCCGCCCGCGTACGGGTTGCCGGGCTGGGGCTGCGGGTTGTACGGCGGGGGCTGCGGCGGCGTGCTCATGCGGGGAACCGTACGGCACCCCACCGGCAGCGGGCCCCGCCGGGGCACGCGCCGCTCCGCAGCGGCCGGCCCGCCGCGGCCCGTTCGGCCCCAGCTCCCGTTCGGCTTCAGTCCCAACTCCCGCCCAGCGGCTCGCGCCGCCGCAGCCACGCGGCCGGCACGCGGTCGACACCGGTCGCCGCGCCGACGATCCCGCCGGTGATCGCACAGGTGGTGTCCACGTCGCCGAGCCCCTCGGCGGTGGCCCAGAGCGCCTCGACCAGATCGCCGGCGTGCCGGACGGCGGTCCAGACGGCGAACGGGACGGTGTCCGCGGCGCGGATCCGCTGCCCGTTGCCGAGCAGGTCGGCGGCGCGCCACGGCGCCGTGTCGAACGGCACCTCCGCGGCGCGCAGGAGCCCGTCGCGCACCTCGCCCTCCGGGGTGAGGGCGGCCAGCCGTGCGAGGCCGAGCTCGCCGCGTACGGACAGGGCGGCGGCCACCGCGACGGCGACGGCGCCCGCGACGCCCTCCGGGTGGGCGTGCGTGACCTCGGCGGACAGCCGGGCCTGCCGGGCCACGAGGTCGAGGTCCGCGGCGAACCACGCGCCCAGCGGAGCGACCCGCATGGCCGCGCCGTTGCCGAGGCTGCCGCCCTCGAAGAGCGTGGGCGCGAGGGTGCGCCAGTCGCCGGGCGCGGGCAGCAGCGCCGGCAGCAGCACGTGCATGCCGTGCCCGTAGCCGCGGCCCGCGTCGGCGTCGTGGGCGAGAGCGAAGCAGGCGGCGAGCCGGTCCTGGTCGATCTCGCCGTGCTCGTCGAGGACGCGCAGCACGGCGAGGGCCATGGCGGTGTCGTCGGTCCAGTGCCAGTCGGGCTCGGCGGGCAGGGTCCGGCTCCGGATCTCGGCGGCGGCGCGCACGGGCTCCCGGAACAGCGGGAACCACCGCTCCCCGAAGGCGTCGCCGAGGCTGAGCCCCTGAATGCTGCGCCGCGCGGCGGCACGGTCTGCGATGCGGATGGCGGTCATGCCGCCATCCTGGTCGACAACGGGCGCCGGGGGCAGGGGATTTCACGTGGGACCGGGCGCCTGGTCGGTCCCGTCACCGCTGGGGCGCCCGCCCGGTCGGCCTCGCCACCGGTGCGCCGGCCGCCCTGTCGCCCCCCGCCCCCTCCGGCACCACGCCGCTACCCCTCCGCCCCCTGGGCGATCGCCTCCGTCACCTCCGCCACGCGCTCGCGCTCCTCCGTCGCGAAGCGTTCGCGGTCGAGGGCCTCGGCGACCTCCTCGTCCTGGGTCATCAGGAGGTCCAGGTTGGAGTCGCCGAGGTCGAAGACGCCCATGTCCAGGTACGCCTTCTGGAGCCGTTCGCCCCACAGGCCGATGTCCTTCACGCAGGGCACGATCCGGCTGAACAGCAGTTTGCGGAACAGGTGCAGGAACTCGTTCCGCTCCGAGTACTCCTCCGCCTCCCGCCGCGGGATGCCGAAGTTCTCCAGCACCTCCACCCCGCGCAGCCGGTCGCGCATCAGGTGGCAGCCCTCGATCACGAACTCCTCGCGCTCGCGCCGCTCCGCGTCCGTGAGCTGCCGGTAGTAGTCCCGCAGCGCCATCCGGCCGAAGGCCACGTGCCGGGCCTCGTCCTGCATCACGTACGCCAGGATCTGCTTCGGCAGCGGCTTGTCGGTGGTGTCGCGGATCATGCCGAAGGCGGCCAGCGCCAGGCCCTCGATCAGCACCTGCATGCCGAGGTACGGCATGTCCCAGCGGGAGTCCCGCAGGGTGTCGCCGAGCAGCGCCTGCAGGTGGTCGTTGATCGGGTAGAGCATGCCGATCTTCTCGTGCAGGAAGCGGGAGTAGATCTCGGCGTGCCGGGCCTCGTCCATGGTCTGCGTCGCGGAGTAGAACTTCGCGTCGAGGTCCGGCACCGACTCCACGATGCGCGCGGCGCAGATCATCGCGCCCTGCTCGCCGTGCAGGAACTGGCTGAACTGCCAGGCGGCGTAGTGCCGGCGCAGCTCGCCCTTGTCCTTCTCCGTCATCCGGGACCAGTGGCGGGTGCCGTGCAGGGTCAGCACGTCGTCGGGGGTGCCGAGCGGGTCGTACGGGTCGACCTCCAGCTCCCAGTCGATGCGCTTCGCGCCGTCCCACTGCTTGTCCTTGCCCTTCTGGTACAGGGCGAGGAGCCGCTCGCGGCCGTCTTCGTACTCCCAGGTGAAGCGGGCCGAGCCGCTCGCCGGCACCGGCCAGACCGGGTCTCCCGGGGCGTTCGCGTACAGGTCGTGCGTCGACACCGACGCCTCCTCACACCGTCGTGACACCGTCGTACGGGGCGGACTGCGAGCAGGCTCACACGGGGTAGACAACGAGTCAACAAGTCGCGCACGAGGGATTGACGGCGGACTTGCTGACGCGCAGTCTCATAAGCGGCGGGGCTGTCACCCCCTCAACTCGACGGCGAGCACAGCGAGGTGCGCACGGGCATGACGACACTCACCGAACGGGACTTCACGCTGCTGCGCGACGCGCTCGGTCCGCTGCGCGACCGCGAGCAGCTCGCCGAGCGGCTGCTCGCCTCGTCGCTCAAGCACTCCTTCGACCCCGAGAAGGAGCTCGACTGGGACGCGCCCTTCGAGGACGGCAAGTGGTTCTGGCCGCCGGAGCTGGTGTCCCTCTACGACACGCCCCTGTGGCGGCGGATGGGCGAGGAGCAGCGGCAGGACCTGGCGCGCCACGAGGCGGCGTCGCTGGCCTCGCTGGGCATCTGGTTCGAGATCATCCTGATGCAGCTGCTCGTCCGGCACATCTACGACAAGTCGCTGACGAGCCATCACGTGCGCTATGCGCTCACCGAGATCGCGGACGAGTGCCGGCACTCGATGATGTTCGCGAAGCTGATCCGCAAGGGCGGCACCCCGGACTACCCGGTGCCGCGGATCTACCACAACCTCGCGCGCATCCTGAAGACCGTCTCCACCACCCCCGGCTCCTTCGCCGCGACCCTGCTCGGCGAGGAGATCCTCGACTGGATGCAGCGGCTGACCTTCCCGGACGAGCGCGTGCAGACCCTGGTCCGCGGGGTCACCCGCATCCACGTGGTCGAGGAGGCGCGGCACGTCCGGTACGCCCGCGAGGAGCTGCGCCGCCAGATGGTGACCGCGCCCCGCTGGGAGCAGGAGTTCACCCGGCTCAGCTGCGGGGAGGCGGCCCGGGTCTTCTCGGTCTGCTTCGTCAACCCGAAGGTGTACGAGAACGTGGGCCTCGACCGCCGGGAGGCCGTCGCCCAGGTCCGGGCGAGCGGCCACCGCCGCGAGGTGATGCAGACCGGCGCGAAGCGGCTGACGGACTTCCTGGACGACATCGGCGTGCTGCGGGGACCGGGGCGGGCCCTGTGGCGGTCCTCGGGGCTGCTGGCGTAGGCGACGGGCGGCGGGCGCGCCGGCGAGGGCCGCGGGCCCCGGGGGCAACGCCGGGCGGCCGGCGCGATGCCGGGGCCCGGGGCCCGGGGCGGGGCGGCCGGGGCCGGGCGGCCGAGGGCCGGTGCCGGGCGGAACGTGGTCCGGGGTTCATATGCCCGGGTTACGCTGCGTGGCATGACCAGTGCCGCCTCGCCCGCGTACCGCAGGCTCAGCGTCGAAGAGCGCCGGGCCCAGCTGCTCGGCGCGGCCCTCACGCTCTTCGCGCACCGCAGCCCGGACGAGGTGTCGCTCGACGACGTCGCCGAGACCGCCGGAGTCTCGCGGCCGCTCGTGTACCGCTACTTCCCCGGAGGCAAGCAGCAGCTGTACGAGGCCGCCCTGCGCTCCGCCGCCGACCAGCTGGAGGACTGCTTCGGCGAGCCGGCCGACGGCCCGCCGACCGAGCGGCTCGCCCGGGTCCTCGACCGGTACCTCGCCTTCGTCGACCAGCACGACGCCGGTTTCAGCGCGCTGCTGCGCGGTGGCAGCGTCGTCGAGACCTCCCGCACCTCCGCCATCGTCGACGAGGTGCGGCGGTCCGCCGCCGAGCAGATCCAGCGGCACCTCGGGGTGACCGAGCCAGGGCCCCGGCTGCGCATGATGATCCGGACCTGGATCGCCTCCGTCGAGGCCGCCTCGCTGATCTGGCTCGACCAGGACAAGCAGCCGCCCGTCGGGGAGCTGCGCGACTGGCTGGTCGACCATCTCGTCGCCCTGCTCACCGCCACGGCGGCCACCGACCCCGAGACCGCGGGGGCCGTCGAGACGCTGCTGGCGCAGGAGACCTCGTCCGGCCCGGTGGCGACGCTGGCCCGCCGGGTGATCCCCGTGGTCGGGCAGGCCGCGCACCTGCTGTCCGACGACACCGGCCCGCACGGGTCCGGGTGACACTGGTCCCGTGCGAAGCGAGAACACCCCCTTTCACGGCGGCCCGCTGGACGGCGAGGTCCTCCCGGTCCTCGTCGGCCCCACCGGCCACCCCCCGAAGTGGTACGAGGTGCCGGTGCCGGACGACGCCGGCGGCCCGCCCACCGTGTACGCGTACCGCCGCGAACCGGCCGGGCACACCAAGCGGCTCGGCATCCAGCGCGGCTGGAAGTACGTGTACGCCCCCGAGGGCCGCGAACCCCTCAAGTGGCCCTGGTCGAAGCCGCCGCGGCCGGTCGACTGATGGGGTGAGGGCGTTGGGCCGATCCGCCCACCCGTGAGGTGACCCGATCACCTCCCCCGCATCATCGCGGTGGAGGTGATGACATGTCAGGGAAGCTGCTGCGCACGGTCTGTACGGGGATGCTCGCCGCCGCCACGGCCCTCGCCCCGACGCCGGTCGCGACCGCCGACGACCCCGCCGACCCGCCGGCGGCGGGCGTCACGGGCGCCGCCTCCGACGACGCGGACGAGGACGGCACGGAGACGCCGGTCGGCCCGGAGGACGTGCCGGAGGAGTCGCCGGGCGGAACCCCGCAGGACGAGACGGACACGCCCGTCGGCGACCCCACCCTCCCCGAGGACTCGGAGGATTCGGAGGGTTCGGAGGAAACCGCGGACTCCGCGGACCCCGCCGACTCCGACCTCCCCGGCACCGCCGACGCCTCCGAGCTCCCCGACCCGCTCGATCCCCTCGACCCGTCCGCCCTCTCCCCCGGCGCGCCCTCCTCCCTCTCCCAGCTGCTCACCCGGCTCCGTACGCTCTACCAGGAGGCCGAGGAGGCCACCGAGACCTACAACGCGACCGCCGAACAGCTCAGGACCAGGACCGCCGAGACCAAGGCGGTGACCGCGCGGCTCACCGCCGCCCGGACCGCGCTCGCCCGGAGCCGCGACGAGGCCGGGCGGCTGGCGCGGGAGCAGTACCGGGGCAGCAGCGAATTGTCCGCGTACCTGCGGCTGCTGCTGGCCCGCCGTCCGCAGCAGGCCCTGGACGAGGGGCATCTGATGGAGCGGGCGGCGAGCGACCGCGCCGCGACGATCGCCCGGCTCTCGGGCGGCGAGAAGCGGGCGGACGCGCTGGCGACCGCCTCCCGCCGGGCGCTGGACCGGCAGCAGGTGCTGGCGGCACGGCAGAAGAAGGCGCGGGACGCCGTGGAGGCGAAGCTGAAGGAGGTCCAGGGGCTGCTGGCGGGGCTCTCCCCCGAGGAGCTGTCCGCCCTGTCGGACCTGGAGCGCCGGGGCGCGGCGGGCGCCCAGCGCGAACTGCTGGACTCCGGGGTGCTGGACGGTACGCGCACCCCGTCACGGGAGGGCGGCGAGGCGCTGCGGTTCGCGGTCGGCCAGATCGGCAAACCGTACGAGTGGGGCGCGGAGGGACCGGAGGCGTACGACTGCTCGGGTCTGACCCGGCAGGCGTGGGCGAGCGCCGGGCGGGAGCTGCCGCGCACCAGCCAGGAGCAGTGGCGGACCCTGCCGAAGGTGCCGCTGCGCGCACTGCGGCCCGGCGACCTGGTCGTCTACCACCCGGGCGCCACCCACGTGGCGATCTACCTCGGCGAGGGCCTGGTGGTGCACGCCCCGCGCCCCGGCGGCAAGGTCAAGGTCTCCCCGATCGCCGCGAACCCCCTCCTCGGCGCGGTCCGCCCGGACCCCGCCGGCACCGCGCTCCCCTCCTACACCCCGCCCGCTCTCCCGGAGGGCGCCCGGGACGGCACGGACGAGGGCTACGATCCCGCCTGACTTTGCGCTTTCCGTCGCGGACCACTTTGCTTTCCGTCGCGGACCACGTGTGTGGCTCGAAGTCTGCAAGATGTCGGGCACGACGAAGGTCGCGTGCCACTACGGTTCCGAGGGATGGGCATAACGGCGTTTTGGCCGGCGTCAGCGGGCCGTCCCGCTGACGCCGGCGCTCCCTCGGGCCCGGGTCGGCGAGCCGTCAGGCGCCGGACACCGAGGCCAGGTACGCGCCCGTCTTGTCCGGGTCGTAGAAGAAGTTCTCGAAGTCGGCCGGGTCGTTGAAGCCGTTGGCGAAACGGTCGGCGACCGGCTGGAGCCGGCCCGCCGCGCCGATCAGGTTGAGGACGTGCTCCGGCGGGACGCCCAGCATCGCGTTCGTCCACTTCGTGACGTGCTGCGCGGTGTCCCAGTAGCGGTCGAAGGTCGCCTGCATCCAGTCCTCGTCGAACGGCTTGTCGCCGTGCTCGACGATGGAGGCGAGGTACGCGGCAGCGCACTTGGACGCCGAGTTGGAGCCCTGGCCGGTGATCGGGTCGTTGGCCACGACCACGTCGGCGACGCCGAGCACCAGGCCGCCGCCGGGCAGCCGGCCGATCGGCTTGCGGACGGTGGGGGCGTAGCGGCCGGCGAGGGTGCCGTTGGCGTCGGTCAGCTCGACCTTCGTGGCCCGCGCGTACTCCCAGGGCGTGTACTTCTCCATCAGCTCCAGCGTGAGCGACAGGTGCTCCGCCGGGTCCTTGACGCCCTGGAACACGTCGAGCGGGCCGCCGGGTATGCCCTCCCAGAAGAGGATGTCGGCGCGGCCGGAGGTGGTGAGGGTCGGCATCACGAACAGTTCGCCGACGCCCGGCACCAGGTTGCAGCGGACCGCGTCGTAGTCGGGGTGCTCGGGGCGCGGGCCGAGGCCGTGCACGTACGCGACGGCCAGCGCGCGCTGCGGCTCGCTGTACGGGGAACGGGCGGCGTCGCGCTCGAACATGGAGACGAGCTCGCCCTTGCCCGCGGAGACCAGCACGAGGTCGTACGTGCGGGAGAAGTAGTCCAGGTCGGAGACGGCCGCGCCGTGGATGACGAGCTGGCCGCCGCGCTGGGCGAAGGTCTCCATCCAGCCGGCCATCTTCACGCGCTGGTCGACGGACTGGGCGTAGCCGTCGAGCTTGCCGACCCAGTCGATGACGCGCTGGGACTCCGGCCCGGCGACGGAGACGCCGAGGCCCTTGATCTGGGGGGCCTGGGACTCCCAGAAGTTGATGCCGAGGTCGCGCTCGTGCTGGAGCGCGGTGTCGAACATGCACTGGGTGGACATGACCCGGCCGGACCGGATCTCGTCCGCCGTGCGGTTGGACATGAGGGTGACCTCGTAACCCTGCGACTGGAGGCCGAGGGCGAGCTGGAGACCGGACTGACCGGCTCCGACGACGAGTATCTTCCGCATGGCTACAGTCTCCTAGGCGATGCGTGCGGGGTGGGACGGGGAGCGGCAGCGTACTGCGGCTATTGCTCTTCGGGGGTGGCTTCCAGAGCCTGGCCCACCATGGTGAGCAGGGTCTCGACGACGCTGTACCGCTTGCGGGCGTCCATGATCACCACGGGCACGTGCGGCGGGACGGTCAGCGCCTCCCGCACGTCCTCGGCCTCGAACAGCTCGGTGCCCTCGAAGTGGTTGACGGCCACGATGTACGGCAGTCCGCAGCTCTCGAAGTAGTCGAGGGCGGGGAAGCAGTCGGTGAGCCGGCGCGTGTCCGCGAGCACGACCGCGCCGATCGCGCCGCGCACGAGGTCGTCCCACATGAACCAGAACCGCTGCTGGCCGGGCGTGCCGAAGAGGTACAGGACGAGGTCGTCGTCCAGCGTGATCCGGCCGAAGTCCATGGCCACGGTCGTGGTCAGCTTGCCGGGCGTGGCGGAGAGGTCGTCCGTCCCCTCGCTCGCCTGCGTCATCAGCGCCTCGGTCTGCAGCGGAGTGATCTCCGAGACGGACCGGACGAAGGTCGTCTTGCCCACGCCGAAGCCGCCCGCGACCACGATCTTCGTGGCGATGGGCGCGCGGGTGTGGTCCAGCTGCCAGTCGCGGGCGCCGTCCTCGGCGCCGGGGACGGAAGCGGACGGGGCGTCGGGCTGCGCGGGGATCCCGGCCGTCAGGACCGGTTCGGCGGTGACGTCAGAGACGACGGAGTCCACTCAGCACCCTTTCGAGGAGCGCGCGGTCGGGCTGGCCGGTGCCGTGACCGGTCCCGTACACACGGATCTTTCCCTGGTCGGCCAAGTCGCTGAGCAGCACTCGGACGACACCCAATGGCATCTTGAGGAGGGCCGAGATCTCCGCGACGGTACGCATCCGGCGGCAGAGCTCGACGATGGCGCGCAGCTCCGGCATGAGACGGGCGCCGATCCCGCCGTTGCCGAGTTCCTTGCGCGGCCCGGGGGCTTCGAGCGCGGCGACGAAGGTCTCCACGAGCAGGACGTGACCGAAGCGGGTGCGGCCGCCGGTGAGGGAGTACGGCCGGACCCGCGCGGGCCGGCGCCCGTCTCCTCGTACCGGCAGCCTTCGGGGATGCGGGAGGGACGCGGAGGTCACTGGGCGCTCTCCATCGATTTGCGCAGCTCGCTGCGGAGTTCGGGGGTGAGGACGTGTCCGGCGCGGCCGACGAAGAGCGCCATGTGGTACGCGACGACGCTCATGTCGCAGTCGGGCTCGGCGTGCACGCCGAGCAGGGAGCCGTCGCTGATGGACATGACGAAGACGCTGCCCTCGTCCATGTTCACCATCGTCTGCTTGACGCCGCCGCCGTCCATCAGCTGGGCGGCGCCGATGGTGAGGCTGGCGATGCCCGAGACGATGGTGGCGAGGTCGGCGCTGGAGCCGCGCGGGCCGCCGCTCGGGGCGGGTCCGGCGGTGGGGGCCTTCAGGGCCGGGTCGGAGGAGAGCAGCAGCAGCCCGTCGGACGAGACGACGGCGACGGAGCGGAGCCCTGGCACCTCCTCGACGAGGTTGCCCAGGAGCCACTGCAGATTGCGGGCCTCCGTGCTCAGTCCGAATGTTCCGGTCGCAGTCAACTGCGTGCCTCCTCGACTGTCTCCCCCGTCGACTCCTCTGTGCTGCCTGCGTGGTGCGACCCGGTGCGCACGTCGTCGGGCGCGCCGAGTTCCGCCGCGGCGTCGCGGCGGCCCTCCTGGGCGCCCCGGTGGAAGCCGCCGAGCCGGGCGCGCAGCGCCTCGGCGTCGATGCCTCCGGCGGGGCGCGGGGCGGGCACGTCGGCCGGCGTGACGATCCGGGGGGTGCGCTTGGGCAGCCCCTTGTCGGTCAGCCGGGGTACGTCCTCGTGGCCGGGCTCGGGAGCCCGCTCATGGGCGTCGGGGCCGATGGCGTAGGGGTTGGGGGTGTCCGCGGGCTCGGCGGGACGCGTCGCCTCACGTACGGCCTCGGGCCGGGGCTCGGGGATGGCGGGCGCCTCGGGGGCGGCGGCGCGGGCCGGCTCGGTGTCCCGGGTGGGCTCGGGGGCGTGGGCCGGCTCGGTGTCCGAGGCCGGTTCCTCTTCCGGGCCGAGCGGGAGGCGGACCTGAAGCGTGGTCTCGGCCGGGGACGGGGTGGGGACGCCGACGGCGTCCGTGACGGCCGTGGCTTCCGTGGCCTCCGTGTCGGCCGGGGCGCCGGTGGCGGCGGGGGCCTCCGTGACGGCCGTGTCGCTCGGGGCGTCGGTGGCCGTGGGGGCCTCCGTGGCGACCTCGTCCTCGGCCTCGTCCTCGGCAGTCGGCGCCTCGGCCTCCGGTACGGCGGAGTCCGCGGGCTCGGCCTCGGCGGGCTCCGCGGGCTCGCCCGCCTCTGCCGCCGTCTTCTCCGCCAGCGCGATGAGCGGGTCGCGGGTGCGCCCGGGCAGGGTGTTGGAGTTGGCCTCGGCCACCGAGCCCGGCAGGTTGATCGCGGGGGCCGGACCGCCGGCGACCGGGACCGCCGGCGGGGCCGCGGCCGGCGGGGCCTCCGGGAGCAGCGGGAGCGGCAGGACGACGACCGCCGCCACACCGCCCTGCTTCTGCTCCCGCAGGGTCACACGGACGCCGAGCCGCGCCGCGAGCAGCGCGGTGACGCGGATGCCCAGGCCCTCGCCCTCCAGGTCCGCGTCGCCGTCCTGCTCGGGCTCCGCGAGCCGGGCGTTCAGCTCGGCGAGCCGGCTCTCGGTCATGCCGATGCCCTCGTCCTGGACGGAGAGCATGACCTCGCCGGTCTCCAGGAGCCAGCCGGAGAGCTGGACCTGGGCGTCCGGCGGGGAGAACGAGGTGGCGTTCTCCAGGAGTTCGGCGATCAGGTGGCTCAGGTCGTCCGCGGCGAAGCCGGCGATCTGGGCGTGCGGCGGCAGGGACTGGATGGCGACCCGCTCGTACCGCTCGATCTCGCTGACCGCCGCGCGCAGCACGTCGACCAGCGGGACCGGGCCGGGGTGGCCGTGGATGTGCTCGTGGCCGGCGAGCACGAGGAGGTTCTCGCTGTGCCGGCGCATGACCGTGGCCATGTGGTCGAGCTTGAACAGCGTGGCGAGCCGGTCCGGGTCCTGCTCGCGCTCCTCCAGCTTCTCGATGACGCCGAGCTGGCGTTCGACGAGCCCGAGGGTGCGCAGCGAGAGGTTGACGAAGGTGTGGCGGACGGTGTGCCGCAGCTGCTCCAGCTCGGCGGTGAGCCGGGCGGTCTGCTCCTGGAGCTCGGCCCGCTGGGCGGTGAACTCCGCGGCGAGGGCCTCGCGGGCGCCGGCGAGGCCGACCCGGTCCTCGTCGAGCCGCGTGACCTCTCCGGCGAGGCCGGCCAGCCGGTGCTGCAGCGTGTTGAGGGACCGTACGACCTGGGCGAACTCGTCGTTGCGCCCGGTGAAGCGCACCGGCTCCTCGGTCTGCGGCTCCTCCGCGCCGGCGAGCCGGGCGGCGCCGATGCGCAGCACGGCGAGCGGGCGGGTGAGCGTGCGGGCGACGGCGGCGGAGACGCCGACGGCGAGCAGCAGACAGCCGCCGAGGTAGCCGATGCCGAGTTCGAGGGAGGTGAACGCGTCGTCGCGGACGGTCTCCAGGCGCTCGACCTGGGCGGTGGCGAGCGCGGACTCCACGCCGCGCATCTGCTCGATGCGGGCGGAGAGCGCGGCGTCGAGCCGGGCCGGGTCGGTGCGCTTCTCGGCGCGGCTGAGCTCGGGCTCGTCCGTGAGCTTGGTGAGGAGCGCCTCGGCCTGCTTGACCTCGGGTCCGGTGACGGTGGAGGCGAGGGAGTCGCGGGCGGTCGCGGTGGCGGCCTGGTCGAAGTCGGCGAGCGCGGCGAGTTCGCGGACCCGGGCCTGCTGGGCGGCGCCGCTGAGGGCGGTGCGGGCGGCCTCGGCGTCGGCGGCCCCCTCGTCCTCGTCCGGGACCATCGTGCCGGTGATGGGGTCGTAGTGGCTGCCGCCGCCCTTGGGCTCGGGCACGGCGAGCGCGCCGAGCAGCAGCGCGCGGGTGGCGGAGGCCTGTTCGACGGCGCGGCCGAGGGCGGCGGGGGCGCGGGTGGCCTCGGCGATCTCCGGCGGGGTGCGCTCGGCGAGCCGCTCGGCGAGGGCCTGGAGCTTGGTGATGACGTCCGTGTACGCCTTGAAGGTCTCCAGGGCGGTGCCCTCACCGGTGAGGGCGGCGCGGCGTACGGAGGGGACGGTGGCGAGCTCGCGACGGAGGTCGGCGGGGGCGTCGGCGCGGATCTCGTCGATCTGCCGGTCGACGCGGGCGGAGCGGGCCGGGGTGATCTTCCGCTTCTTCTTGGCGGGGCCGCGCTGGTCGTCGCGTCCGGCGGCGACGTACGCGACGACCTCGTCGCGCTCGTCGGCGAGGGAGTGGGCGAGGGTGACGGCCTGCCGGTCGAGCGCGGCGAGGTCGACGAGGGACTGGGCGTCCTTGAGTTCGGTGGAGGCGCCGAGGACGGCGGGCGCGCCCGCGGCGAGCACGGTCAGCGAGACGAGGGCGACACCGCCGACGAGACGGGTGCGCACGCGGGCGGGACGCTTGCCCGGCACGACGTCGTCGCCGCCCGGCCGCGTCTGCGCGGCGCCCGGGCTCTGCGGGTCACCGGGGGTCTCCACGCGCGTGCCGTTCTTGCTCCCAGGCCGCTTCTTCTGCACCGGTGCTCGCATTCTTGACTCGTCCGCCCATGAAGCAGAGGTGACGACCGGTCACACTGCAGAACGCCCCCACCCCTGGTACGGCTTCCGACCATTCCAGTGGTTTTGGGAGGGGGGCGCGCATCGGCCACTCCGCCACCCGAACGAGTGAACAACACTCCCAAGGGGCCGAACAACTCCCCCCGTTACGGATCGGAGTCCGTTTCCGGGCGCCGGTTGGATCTTCCGGGCGGGCTTTGGCAGGATGCGCGCCCGCAGTTCCCCGGACGTTCCGCTTCCGTCTTCCCGGGCCCTGTCCGCGGCTCCGTTCAGGCCGATTCCGGCTTTCGGGAGGCGCTGTGAAGGAGTCATGCAGACCGGTCCGCGGGACGGCAGACTGGGATCATGCGCACCGAACTCGTCTCCGTGCCCGGCAGCCCCGAACGCCCCAACGAGGACTGGGCGGCCGCCGTTCTCCCTGCGGCGGGAGCGGGTGGCACGGTGGCGGTCCTGGACGGGGTGACCCCGCCGACCGGAGCGGTGGGTTGTGTGCACACGGTGCCGTGGTTCACGGCGCGACTCGGGGGCGCGCTGACCGAACTGTCCGGTTCACGACGGGACATGACCCTGACGGAGATCCTGTCCTCTGCCATCGAGCGCACCGCAAACGCCCACCGCGACACGTGTGACCTTTCTCACGTCCGTACGCCGCAGGCGACGGTGGCCCTGGCCCGGTGGGACGAGGAGACGGTCGAGTACCTGGTGCTGTCGGACGCGGTGCTGCTCCTGCAGTCCCCCTCGGGCGCGGTGACGGCGGTCCGCGACGACCGGCTGGACCGGGTGCCGCGCGAGATCCTGCGCTCCCACGAGGCGACCGACCGGCTGCGCAACCGGGAGGGCGGTTTCTTCACGGCGGCGGCGGACCCCGCGGTCGCGCGGCGCGCGGTCACCGGGACGACGCCGAGGGCGCGGGTGCGGGCGCTGGCGGCGCTCACCGACGGGGCGGCCCGCTGGGTGGAGCTGTTCGGGGCCGGCGACTGGGCGGACTGCTGCGCGCTGCTCGCGAAGGAGGGGCCGCGGGGGCTGGTGGACCGGGTGCGGGCCCGGGAGGCCGCGGACGGCGAGGCCGGGGGCGTACGGCGCTGGAAGCTCCACGACGACGCGACGGCGGTGTACGCGGAGCTGTAGGCGCCCGCCCCGGCGGCGGTCAGTCGCTCGCGGCGCGGGTGTTGAGCTGGTGCAGCAGGCGGGCGAGTTCGGCGACCTCGCCGCGGTCCCAGTCGGCGAGCTTGCGGACGTACCGCTCGCGCCGGGCGTCGCGGACGCTGCGGAAGCGGGCCCGGCCCTCGTCGGTGAGCCGGACGAGCCAGGCGCGGCCGTCGGCCGGGTCGGGGTCGCGGGCGATCAGCCCGAGGTCGTCCAGGGCGCGCAGCTGGCGGCTCATGGTCGCCTTGCCGACGCCGATGTACGCGGCGAGTTCGGTGGCGCGCTGCGGGCCGGCCTCGTCGAGCCGGACGAGCAGTCCGTAGGCGGCGGGCTCCAGCTCGGGGTGGACCTCGCGGGCCATCTCGCCGGAGGAGGCGCGGGCGCGGCGCAGGAACACGGACAATTCCCGTTCGAGGGCCAGGAATTCCTGGTCCACGCCATTCCCGGCCGTGGGATCGGCTTCACTCCCCGTACCGCTTCCGTGCACGTCAGCACCCCTCGCGCGCTTTCCGATCGCTGAAAGTTTCCTTCGCGCCGCGGACAACGCCGCAGCTCCTCCAGTATTTCGCAGGCGTAGACCATCGGCAGCACCCGGAGGCCCTTCCGCCGCGCGGGTCTACGTGCGTAGCGTCACTACTGACATGTCCACACCACGGCATGTCGACGATCCCCCCATCGAGCCTTTCGGAGGCACGCAATGCCCGTGCACAGATCCGGAAAGTCCCGAACCCTCGCCGGCCGGCCCGCGGTGCTCACCGCGGTGCTGGCGGCGCTGGCCCTCCTCCTGACCCTGCCCGGCGCGGCGAGCGCCGCCCAGGTGCCCGAGCGCGGCACCGCGTACATGGGCATGGGCGTCCCGAAGCACGACGGCCGCGACGGCAGGCCCGGCGGCCCCTCGGTCATGGTCACCCAGGCCGAGGGCGTCGACGTCTCCAGCCACCAGGGCAACGTGGCCTGGACGACCCTGTGGAACAGCGGGGTCCGCTGGGCCTACGTCAAGGCGACGGAGGGCACGTACTACAAGAACACGTACTTCACGCAGCAGTACAACGGCTCCTACAACGTCGGCATGATCCGCGGCTCGTACCACTTCGCCACCCCCGACACGGCGTCGGGCGCGGCGCAGGCGGACTACTTCGTGAACAACGGCGGCGGCTGGTCGCGGGACGGCAGGACGCTGCCGGGCGCGCTGGACATGGAGTGGAACCCGTACGGCGCGACCTGCTACGGCAAGACGCAGTCCGGGATGGTCGCGTGGATCCGCGACTTCGTGAACCGGTACAAGTACCGGACCGGGCGCGACCCGGTGATCTACACGGCGACCAGCTGGTGGAAGCAGTGCACCGGCAACTACGGCGGCTTCGCGACGACGAACCCGCTGTGGATCGCGCGGTACGCCTCGACGGTCGGCGAACTCCCGGCCGGCTGGACGTACTACACGATGTGGCAGTACACCTCGACCGGCCCGACGGTCGGCGACCACAACCACTTCAACGGCGACATCACGCGCGTGCGGGCGCTGGCCTACGGCTGATCCCCGGCACGGCGACCGACTGAGGACGGCCCTCCGGGCGTGCGGCGGCACGCCCGGAGGGCCGTCCGGCCGTTCCGCCGCGCCTCTTGCCGATTGGTATGGACCAATGCGAAGCTCGGACGTGGAGCGGGCCCAACTCCCCTGGGGCTTCCGCTTGTTCGCGCACTCGTCCCGTCCTCCCCCACGTACGAGAGAGAGCCCCGCATGCCCTCCCCCATGCCGTCCGCGCCGTCCTCCCCCATGCCGCCGTCCTCCGGCCGCACGGCCCGTCGCCGCACCGCCGCCCTGGCCGGGGCCGCCGCCCTGTCCGCCGCCGTGCTCGTCCCGCTGCTGCCCGCGACGGCGAGCGCGCACGGCGCGGTGTTCAACCCCGTGAGCCGGATCGCCGCCTGCTACGCGGAGGGCCCGGAGACCCCGAGGTCCCAGGTCTGCAAGGACCTGGTGGCCGACTCGGGGACCCAGCCGCTGTACGACTGGAACGAGGTCAACCTCGCGGACGTGGACGGCCGGCACCAGGCGGTCGTCCCGGACGGGAAGCTCTGCTCGGCCGGCCGCGACAAGTACCGCGCCCTGGACTGGGCCCGCACCGACTGGCCCGCGACGGCGGTCGCGGCGGGCTCCTTCACCTTCAAGTTCCGCGCGACGGCCCCGCACTCGGGCACGATGACGCTCTACGTCACGAAGCAGGGTTTCGACCCGACGCAGCCCCTGAAGTGGTCCGACCTGGACACCACCCCGGTCGCCACGTACAGCACCACCCGCACGGCGACGGACGGCCATTACACGTTCACCGGCACCCTCCCCGCCCGCACGGGCCGCCACATCGTGTACCAGATCTGGCAGCGCAACGACTCCCCCGAGGCGTTCTACAGCTGCTCCGACGTCACCTTCGGCGGCGCCACCACGGCCACGGCCCCCACGGAGGCGAAGCTCGCGGCCGGCGCCGACCGCTCCACCGTCAGCCACGCCGGCCACGGCGGCGACGAACACCCACCGGCCCTCTCCGCCGGCACCACTCCTGCCTCCCCCCTCCTCCCCACCCTCGCCGCGACCGCCGCCCTCACCGCCTTCGCCACCCTCACCCTCCTCCTGCCCCGCCGCCGCAGGACGTCCTGACCGGCGGCGGACACGCCGGTGGGGCGCTCTCCCGAAGGAGAGCGCCCCACCGCTTACGGGGTCGTCACGCCGCCACGCCCACGGGAACCTCGGCCGGGGCGAGGGCCAGGTCGAGGACCTGGCGGACGTCGGTGACCGGGTGGACGTCGAGCTTCTCGAGGATCTCGGCCGGGACGTCGTCCAGGTCGGCCTCGTTGCGCTTGGGGATCACGACGGTCGTGATGCCCGCGCGGTGGGCGGCCAGGAGCTTCTGCTTCAGGCCGCCGATGGGCAGCACGCGGCCGGTCAGGGAGACCTCGCCGGTCATGGCCACGTCCGTGCGGACCAGGCGGCCCGACAGGAGCGAGGCCAGGGCCGTCGTCATCGTGATGCCGGCGCTCGGACCGTCCTTCGGGACCGCGCCCGCCGGGAAGTGGATGTGCACGCCGCGGTCCTTCAGACCGGTGACGGGCAGCTCCAGCTCCGCGCCGTGCGAGCGGAGGAAGGACAGCGCGATCTGCGCGGACTCCTTCATCACGTCGCCCAGCTGCCCCGTCAGGGTCAGGCCCGCCGCGCCCGTCTCCGGGTCGGCCAGCGACGCCTCGACGAACAGGACGTCGCCGCCCGCCCCCGTGACCGCGAGGCCGGTCGCCACGCCGGGCACCGAGGTACGGCGCTCCGCCGGGTCCTGGGCGGACTCCGGGATGTGGTGCGGGCGTCCGATCAGGGCGCGGAGGTCGTCCGGCCCCACCGTGAACGGCAGCTCGCGCTCGCCGAGTTCGTGCTGCGCCGCCACCTTCCGCAGCAGCCGCGCGATCGAGCGCTCCAGATTGCGGACGCCCGCCTCCCGCGTGTACTCGCCGGCCAGCTTCCGCAGCGACGCGTCCTCAAGGACCACCTCGCCCGGCTCCAGACCCGCGCGCTCCAGCTGCCTCGGCAGCAGGTGGTCGCGGGCGATGACGACCTTCTCGTCCTCGGTGTAGCCGTCCAGCCGCACCAGCTCCATGCGGTCGAGCAGCGCCTCCGGGATGGCCTCCAGGACGTTCGCCGTGGCCAGGAAGACCACGTCGGAGAGGTCGAGTTCGACCTCCAGGTAGTGGTCGCGGAAGGTGTGGTTCTGCGCCGGGTCCAGGACTTCGAGCAGCGCCGCGGCCGGGTCGCCGCGGAAGTCGGAGCCGACCTTGTCGATCTCGTCGAGCAGGACCACCGGGTTCATGGACCCCGCCTCCTTGATCGCCCGCACGATCCGGCCGGGCAGCGCGCCGACGTACGTACGGCGGTGGCCGCGGATCTCCGCCTCGTCCCGTACGCCGCCGAGGGCGACGCGGACGAACTTGCGGCCCATCGCGTGCGCGACGGACTCGCCCAGCGAGGTCTTGCCCACGCCGGGCGGGCCGACCAGCGCCAGCACCGCGCCGCCGCGGCGGCCGCCGACCACGCCGAGTCCGCGCTCCGCGCGCCGCTTGCGCACGGCCAGGTACTCGGTGATGCGCTCCTTCACGTCCTCCAGGCCCGCGTGCTCGGCGTCGAGCACGGCCTTCGCGCCCTGGATGTCGTACTGGTCCTCGGTGCGCTCGTTCCACGGCAGTTCCAGGACGGTGTCCAGCCAGGTGCGGATCCAGGAGCCCTCCGGGGACTGGTCGCTGGACCGCTCCAGCTTCTCGACCTCCTTGAGCGCGGCCTCCCGCACCTTCTCCGGCAGGTCCGCGGCCTCCACACGGGCCCGGTAGTCGTCGGACTCGTCGCCCTCGGACTCGCCGTTGAGCTCGCGCAGTTCCTTGCGGACGGCCTCCAGCTGACGGCGGAGCAGGAACTCGCGCTGCTGCTTGTCGACGCCCTCCTGGACGTCCTTGGCGATGGTCTCGGCCACGTCCTGCTCGGCCAGGTGCTCGCGCAGCTGCGCGGTGGCGAGCTTCAGCCGGGCGACCGGGTCGGCGGTCTCCAGGAGCTCGACCTTCTGCTCCAGGGTGAGGAAGGGCGAGTAGCCGGAGTTGTCGGCGAGCGCGGAGACCCCGTCGATCTGCTGGACGCGGTCCACGACCTGCCAGGCGCCGCGCTTCTTCAGCCAGCTGGTGGCGAGGGCCTTGTACTCCTTGACCAGCTCGGTGACCGCGCCGGGCAGCGGGTCGGGGACCTGCTCCTCGACGACGGAGCCCTCGACCCACAGGGCGCCCCCGGGGCCGGTGGTGCCCGCGCCGATGCGGACCCGGCCGCGGCCGCGGATCAGCGCGCCGGGGTCGCCGTCGGACAGGCGTCCCACCTGCTCGACCGTGCCGAGCACGCCGGTCGCGGCGTACGCGCCGTCGATGCGGGGCACGAGCAGCACCTGCGGCTTGCGCCCGCCCGCCGTGCGCGCGGCGGCCTGGGCCGCTTCCACGGCGGCGCGCACGTCCGGGTCCGACAGGTCCAGGGGCACGACCATCCCGGGCAGCACGACCTCGTCGTCGAGCGGCAGCACAGGCAGAGTGAGCGGTGTGGACGTCGAAGCCATGATCTTCCCTCCGGCATTCAAGTTGAGTTATGCCGACTCAATGCTTGTGAGCGGGGGATTGTTCCCCGGTTCGTGTTCGCTGTGAGCGATGCCACACGGGGCGCGCCCGGCGCGCGGGCCGCGACCCGTGCGCCCTCCGTGCGACCGGCGGCTTCGGGGAGATGCCATGGAAGGCAACCTTCCGGCGGCTCGGCGCGTTCCCTCCCCGTGACGACCGGGTCGCCGACCGCCCCCGCTCCCCCCGCACCCGAAAGAAGCGAAGCCGCCGTGCCCGAGTCCTTCCGCCTGCTCCGCGCCGATCCGCGGCACATGCCCGGCCACTGGATCGCCGCCTACGCCCGGGGAGAGCTCTCCCCCGAGCTGCTCGCGCACGCCGAGGCGCATCTCGACGCGTGCCGCGCCTGCGCCGACGCGGTCGGCCTGGCCGTACGCCGCGGCCCGCACGGCCCGTGCCTCGCGGCGTTGCACGACGCCCTGTTGGAGCGCATCGGCTGCGCGCGGGAGGGGGACGAGAAGGGACCGGGAAGGCTCGGCGCCTGAGGCGCCGCGGGTTTGGCCCCGGCCGCCCCCGCCGAGCAGGATGGCCGGGCGACCCCGTATCCGAGAGATCCGAGAGACCGTCACCGGAGGGACCATGTCCAGCCCCGTCACCCTCGACCGGCGCGAGGGACCGTACGGAGAAGTCGTGCTGCGCCGGCGCGACGAGCACTTCGAGATCATCGCCAACGGCACGTTCCTGATGGACACGTCCGACGGCCGCTCCGAACGCCTGCTCGTGGACGCCGCGTTCGACGCCCTGCCCGCCGGCCGCCCCGCCCCCTCCGTCCTGATCGGCGGGCTCGGCGTGGGATTCTCCCTCGCACACGCCGCCGCGGACCCCCGCTGGGGCCGGATCGTGGTCGTCGAGCGCGAGGCGGCCATCATCGAGTGGCACCGAGGCGGCCCGCTCGCCCCGCTCTCCGCCGCGGCGCTGGCCGATCCGCGCAGCGAGGTGCTGCACACCGATCTGGTCGCTCACCTGCACTCGAGCACCGAGACGTACGACGCGCTCTGCCTCGACATCGACAACGGGCCGGACTGGACGGTCACCGAGGACAACGGAAGTCTTTACTCTCCGGCCGGACTTGACGCCTGCAAGGCCCGACTGAAACCGGGCGGCGTGCTCGCGGTGTGGTCCGCGCAGCCGTCCCCCGCTTTCGAGAAGTCGTTGCGGAATGCCGGATTCAGCGGGGTAAGAACCGAAGAGATCCGCGTTGCCCGAGGCGTTCCCGACGTGGTGCACCTCGGCGTACGACCTGCGTAGCCGGGACGCGCCGACTGCCTTTACGCTGCTGACCGACAACGTACGGATCACTGCCGCAAACGAACCGGCGGCACGAACGACAGCACACGCGGCAACGCGACAGGGGCGGGCGATGGAGCAGACGAACACCACTCACAACGGTGCGGCGGCCACCCCCGGTGCGCAGCGTCGGGTACTCGTGGTCGAGGACGACGCGACGATTCTGGACGCGGTCTCGGCGCGGCTGCGCGCCGAGGGCTTCCTCGTGCAGACCGCGACGGACGGCCCGGCCGCGGTGGACGCGGCCGAGGCGTGGCAGCCGGACCTGATGGTCCTGGACGTGATGCTGCCCGGCTTCGACGGCCTGGAGGTGTGCCGCCGGGTCCAGGCCCAGCGGCCGGTCCCGGTCCTGATGCTCACGGCCCGGGACGACGAGACGGACATGCTGGTCGGCCTCGGCGTGGGCGCCGACGACTACATGACGAAGCCTTTCTCCATGCGGGAGCTGGCCGCCCGGGTGCACGTGCTGCTGCGCCGGGTGGAGCGGGCCGCGCTGGCGGCGGTGACCCCGCGCAGCGGCATCCTGCGGCTCGGCGAGCTGGAGATCGACCACGCGCAGCGCCGGGTGCGCGTGAAGGCGGAGGACGTGCACCTGACGCCGACCGAGTTCGACCTGCTGGTCTGCCTGGCGAACACGCCGCGCGCGGTGCTCTCCCGCGAGCAGCTGCTCGCCGAGGTCTGGGACTGGGCGGACGCCTCGGGCACCCGCACCGTCGACAGCCACATCAAGGCGCTGCGCCGGAAGATCGGCGCCGAGCGCATCCGTACCGTGCACGGCGTCGGCTACGCGCTGGAGACCCCGGCGTCATGACCCGGCCGGGCCGCCCCGCCGCGCGCCGCCGGCGCCGGATCGTGATCTCGATCAAGACGAAACTGGGCGCCCTGGTCGTCGGGGCGGTCCTGCTCACCTCCGGCCTGGCGCTGGTGGCCATCCGGACGTCCACCGAGTTCCGCTACATCACGATCTTCGCGATGATCGCGACGCTGCTGATCACGCAGTTCGTGGCGCACGGGCTGACGGCCCCGCTGGACGAGATGACGACGGTGGCCGGCTCGATCTCGCGCGGCGACTTCAGCCGCCGGGTGCAGGGCGCGGACCGGCGCGACGAGCTGGGCGGCCTGGCCCGGCGCATCAACCGCATGGCGGACGACCTGGAGGCCGAGGACCAGCACCGCAAGGAGCTGGTGGCCAACGTCTCGCACGAGCTGCGCACGCCCATCGCGGCGCTGCGGGCCGTCCTGGAGAACGTGGTCGACGGGGTCTCGGAGGCGGATCCGGAGACCATGCGCACCGCCCTGAAGCAGACCGAGCGGCTCGGCCGGCTGGTGGAGACGCTGCTCGACCTGTCACGGCTCGACAACGGTGTCGTCACGCTGCGGGCACGCCGCTTCGAGGTGTGGCCGTACCTGTCGGGCGTGCTGCGGGAGGCGAACCTCGCCGCCTCGCAGCGCGGCCTGGACTCCACGTCCGGGCTGCACAACCGCACCGACGTCCATCTCCACCTGGACGTCTCCCCGCCGGAGCTCACCGCGCACGCGGACGCCGAGCGGCTGCACCAGGTGATGGCGAACCTGATCGACAACGCCGTCAAGCACTCCCCGCCGCACGGCCGGGTCACCGTACGGGCCCGGCGCGGCCCGTACCCGGACTCGCTGGAGCTGGAGGTCGAGGACGAGGGCCCGGGCATCCCCGAGCAGGAGCGGCACAAGGTCTTCGAGCGGTTCAACCGGGGCGCGGCGGCCGGCCAGGGCGGCAAGGGCAGCGACGGCGGCACGGGCCTGGGCCTGGCGATCGCACGCTGGGCGGTGGATCTGCACGGCGGCCGCATCGGCGTGGCCGAATCTTCACGCGGCTGCCGCATACGCGTCACCCTGCCGGGCAGCCTTCCGGCGTGATGTTGACCGCGAGATTGACGTAGGGTCGAACCGGAAGCGCGCGTTCTGCGTGGATGCGTGTGGATGCTCCTGCACCACCCAGAGCAGGAGCTGCACTGTACGTGGCCAGGTGATGGCCACAGTGTGAGCAGGGCTGCGAACCGGACGGGGCCGCGGCCGCGGTTCTTCGTACCCTCACAGAGGCGAAACCACGGTTGTTTCCCGCCATTCACAGCGCCGAAACACCTCGTCAAGTGTGACTTGCGCGACGTTGGAGTGCCCGGCCTGCACCTCCCGGCCGGGGAGGCGTAGCCTTTATTTCCGCTGTCCATCACCTTGTGAAGCGGAAGAGGGCGGTTACCGCCGTGTCGTCTCAGTCCCCCAGTACCCCGAGTACCTCCACCGACCAAGACGGGCAGGGTCAGAACCCTGCGACCGCCTTCGGCGCCAATGAGTGGCTCGTCGACGAGATCTACCAGCAGTACCTCCAGGACCCGAATTCGGTCGATCGTGCCTGGTGGGACTTCTTCGCCGACTACAAGCCCGGCTCGACGGAGGCTTCCGCCGCCGCGCCGCAGGTGAGCCCCGCACAGGCCGCACCTGCCGCCCCGGCCGCCCCCGCCGCCGCCCCGGCCCCGGCTGCCCCGCCGGCCGCCGCTCCGGCGCCCGCGAAGGCCGCCCCGGCCACCGCCGCCGACGGCCCGGAGCTGATCACGCTCCGCGGTCCGGCCGCCGCCGTCGCGAAGAACATGAACGCCTCGCTGGAGATGCCGACGGCCACGTCCGTCCGCGCCGTCCCGGTGAAGCTGCTCTTCGACAACCGGATCGTCATCAACAACCACCTGAAGCGCGCCCGGGGCGGGAAGATCTCCTTCACCCACCTCATCGGCTACGCGATGGTGCAGGCCATCAAGGCCATGCCGTCGATGAACTGGTCGTACGCGGAGAAGGACGGCAAGCCGACCCTGGTCAAGCCGGACCACGTGAACTTCGGTCTGGCCATCGACCTGGTGAAGCCCAACGGCGACCGTCAGCTCGTCGTCGCCGGCATCAAGAAGGCCGAGACGCTGAACTTCTTCGAGTTCTGGCAGGCCTACGAGGACATCGTCAAGCGCGCCCGCGTCGGCAAGCTGACGATGGAGGACTTCTCCGGCGTCACGGTCTCCCTGACCAACCCCGGCGGCCTCGGCACCGTCCACTCCGTGCCGCGTCTGATGCCCGGACAGTCGGTCATCATGGGCGTCGGCTCGATGGACTACCCGGCCGAGTTCCAGGGCACCAGCCAGGACACCCTCAACAAGCTCGGCATCTCGAAGGTCATGACGCTCACGTCGACCTACGACCACCGGGTCATCCAGGGCGCCGCCTCCGGCGAGTTCCTGCGCATCGTCGCGAACCTGCTCCTCGGCGAGGACGGCTTCTACGACGAGATCTTCAAGTCGCTGCGGATCCCCTACGAGCCGGTCCGCTGGCTCAAGGACATCGACGCCTCGCACGACGACGACGTCACGAAGGCCGCCCGCGTCTTCGAGCTGATCCACTCCTACCGGGTCCGCGGCCACGTCATGGCCGACACCGACCCGCTGGAGTACCGCCAGCGCAAGCACCCCGACCTGGACATCACCGAGCACGGCCTCACCCTGTGGGACCTGGAGCGCGAGTTCGCGGTCGGCGGCTTCGCCGGCAAGTCGATGATGAAGCTCCGCGACATCCTCGGCGTGCTGCGCGACTCGTACTGCCGCACCACCGGCGTCGAGTTCATGCACATCCAGGACCCGAAGCAGCGCAAGTGGATCCAGGACCGCGTCGAGCGCGCGCACTCCAAGCCGGAGCGCGAGGAGCAGCTGCGGATCCTGCGCCGGCTGAACGCGGCCGAGGCGTTCGAGACCTTCCTGCAGACCAAGTACGTCGGCCAGAAGCGGTTCTCGCTGGAGGGCGGCGAGTCCGTCATCCCGCTGCTCGACGCGGTGCTCGACTCCGCCGCCGAGGCCCGCCTCGACGAGGTCGTCATCGGCATGGCCCACCGCGGCCGGCTGAACGTGCTCGCCAACATCGTCGGCAAGTCGTACGCGCAGATCTTCCGCGAGTTCGAGGGCAACCTCGACCCGAAGTCGATGCACGGCTCCGGCGACGTGAAGTACCACCTGGGCGCCGAGGGCGTGTTCACCGGCCTCGACGGCGAGCAGATCAAGGTGTCGCTGGTCGCCAACCCCTCGCACCTGGAGGCGGTCGACCCGGTCCTGGAGGGTGTCGTCCGCGCCAAGCAGGACGTCATCAACAAGGGCGGCACGGACTTCACCGTCCTGCCGGTCGCCCTGCACGGCGACGCGGCCTTCGCGGGCCAGGGCGTCGTGGCCGAGACGCTGAACATGTCGCAGCTGCGCGGCTACCGCACCGGCGGCACGGTCCACATCGTCATCAACAACCAGGTCGGCTTCACCGCCGCGCCGGAGTCCTCGCGCTCCTCGATGTACGCCACGGACGTGGCCCGCATGATCGAGGCGCCGATCTTCCACGTGAACGGCGACGACCCGGAGGCCGTGGTCCGCGTCGCGCGGCTGGCCTTCGAGTTCCGCCAGGCGTTCAACAAGGACGTCGTGATCGACCTCATCTGCTACCGCCGCCGCGGTCACAACGAGGGCGACAACCCGCAGTTCACCAACCCGCAGATGTACAACCTGATCGACAAGAAGCGTTCGGTGCGCAAGCTGTACACCGAGTCGCTGATCGGTCGCGGCGACATCACGCTGGAAGAGGCGGAGCAGGCGCTCCAGGACTTCCAGGGCCAGCTGGAGAAGGTCTTCGCGGAGGTCCGCGAGGCCACCTCGGCGCCGGCCCCGGTGCACGTCCCGGACACGCAGGCCGAGTTCCCGGTGGCCGTGAACACCGCGGTCTCCCAGGAGGTCGTGAAGCGGATCGCCGAGTCGCAGGTCAACATCCCCGAGCGGATCACCGTCCACCCGCGTCTGATGCCGCAGCTGCAGCGCCGCTCGGCCTCGATCGACGACGGCACGATCGACTGGGGCATGGGCGAGACCCTCGCCATCGGCTCGCTGCTGATGGAGGGCACCACGGTCCGCCTGGCCGGCCAGGACTCGCGCCGCGGCACCTTCGGCCAGCGCCACGCGGTGCTCGTCGACCAGGAGACCGGCGAGGACTACACCCCGCTGCTGTACCTGACGGAGGACCAGGCCCGGTACAACGTCTACGACTCGCTGCTCAGCGAGTACGCGGCGATGGGCTTCGAGTACGGCTACTCGCTGGCCCGTCCGGACGCGCTGGTCATCTGGGAGGCCCAGTTCGGTGACTTCGTCAACGGCGCGCAGACCGTCGTCGACGAGTTCATCTCCTCGGCCGAGCAGAAGTGGGGCCAGACCTCCGGCGTCACGCTGCTGCTGCCGCACGGCTACGAGGGCCAGGGCCCGGACCACTCGTCCGCCCGCCCGGAGCGCTTCCTGCAGATGTGCGCTCAGGACAACATGACGGTCGCGATGCCGACCCTGCCGTCGAACTACTTCCACCTGCTGCGCTGGCAGGTGCACAACCCGCACCACAAGCCGCTGATCGTCTTCACCCCGAAGTCGATGCTGCGTCTGAAGGCCGCGGCGTCGAAGGCGGAGGAGTTCACCACCGGCGGCTTCCGTCCGGTGATCGGCGACGCGTCGGTGAACCCGGCGGACGTCCGCAAGGTCGTCTTCTGCGCGGGCAAGGTCTACTACGACCTGGAGGCCGAGCGGCAGAAGCGCGGCATCACGGACACGGCGATCATCCGCGTGGAGCGCCTGTACCCGCTGCCGGGCAAGGAGCTGCAGGCCGAGATCGCCAAGTACCCGAACGCGGCGAAGTACATCTGGGCGCAGGAGGAGCCGGCGAACCAGGGTGCGTGGCCGTTCATCGCGCTCAACCTGATCGACCACCTGGACCTGGCGGTCGGCGCGGACCTGCCCCCGGCGGAGCGGCTGCGGCGCATCTCGCGTCCGCATTCCTCCTCCCCGGCGGTCGGCTCGGCCAAGCGTCACCAGGCGGAGCAGCAGCAGCTGGTCAACGAGGTCTTCGAGGCGTAGCCCGGAGGCTCTGCGGCCAGGTCCGGAGGCCCGGTGCCCCTATCGGGGGCGCCGGGCCTCCGGCCTATCCTGGACGCATGTACTTCACTGACCGTGGCATCGAGGAGCTGGAGAAGCGGCGTGGCGAGGAGGAGGTCACCTTCGAGTGGCTCGCCGAGCAGCTGCGGACGTTCGTCGATCTGAACCCCGATTTCGAGGTGCCGGTGGAGCGGCTGGCCACGTGGCTGGCGCGGCTGGACGACGAGGACGACGACGACGCGTAGGCGTCATCCCGTCTCGGCCCTGAGGCGCTCGTAGGCCAGGCCCAGGAGGCCGTCGGCGATCAGCAGGAGTCCGGCCGCGGTCCAGCCGCCGCTGCGGCGGGCGATGCCCCAGGCGGTGAGCGGCAGTCCGGCCGTGACGAGGCCGGCGGCGAGCGCGCGGGCCCGGGGCCCGTGGGGCAGGTACGGGCCGAGGGGGCCGCGCTCGACGACGTCGAGCTCGGTGCGCAGCGCCTCGCCCCAGCCGGACCAGGCGATCTCCTCCGCCCCGAGGGCCTCGGCGGCGGCGCGCAGGGTATCGGCGGGCTCGCCCGGGTCGAGCCCCGGCGGCAGGGCGAGGCCGGTGCGGGCGAGGACCGCGGTGAGGCCGACGAGCCGGGCGCGGGCGTCGGCGTCCGGGTCGGGCACGGTGAGGGGTTCCAGGGCCTGGACGTCGAGCACGGGGTCGAGGCCGAGGCGGTCGGCGAAGGTGCGCATGGCCTCGTCCTCGCCGGCCGGGGTGCCGTCGGCGAGCCAGATGTATCCGACGGGCCGGCGGAAGCCGGAGGCGAGCGTGAAGCCGGCGCGGTCGGCGTCCCACCAGAGGCCGAGGACGGGCCAGGTCGCGCCGACGGCGAGCGCGGCGGCCCAGCCGTTGACGACCCGGTCGACCGGTTCCGAGCCGTCCTGCCAGGGCTTCCCCTCGGGCACGAGCACGCTCCAGTCCGTGCCGGCCGGGGCGAGCAGCAGCTGCTCGCGCAGGAGCTGGGCGGGGGCGCGTACCGCGGGCGGGGCGGCGCGGCAGAGCAGAAGGGCGTTCACGTACGCCACGCTAGGTCAATTTGTCGCGGTATGCGGGAGAAGGAGCTGCGCGCGTGCCGCCGCGCCCTTGACGCGAGCATCACGCGATATATCGTGCTTACCAGAACGGCGATACGCGATATGTTGCGTCGCGTCGCCCGGCCGATACGTGACACGGGAGGTCAACACGATGACAGAGCGGTCCGTCGCCGAGCCCGGAGCACTCACGCTGACCGAACCCGTCCGGCACCTGCGCGTCCGCATCGTCCACGGCGCGGTGAACGTCGTGGGGACGGAGGAGTCGGCCACGCGCGTGGAGGTCGCGGAGCTGGAGGGCCCGCCGCTGGTCCTGACGCAGGAGGGCGGCACGCTGACGATCGGCTACGACGACCTGAACTGGAAGGGTCTGCTGAAGTGGCTGGACCCGAAGGGCCCGCGGCGCCGGGCCGTGGTCTCGGTCGCGGTGCCCGCGGGCGCGGACGTGGAGGTGGCGACGGTCTCCGCGGAGGCGGTGGTCTCCGGCATCCGCGGCGGCACGGACGTGCGCGGCGTCTCCGGCGACACGACGCTCGTGGGGCTCTCGGGGCCCGTGCGGGCGGAGAGCGTCTCCGGCGGACTGGAGGCGCAGTCGGTGACGGGGGCGCTGCGGGCGCACTCGATCTCGGGCGATGTGACGCTGGTCGAGGGCGCGGGCGCCTCGGTGAAGGCGGAGACGGTGAGCGGGGCCCTGGTCATCGACCTGGACCCGCGCCTGATGGACGGCCCGCCCGCGGACATCCGGCTCACCAGCGTCTCCGGCGAGGTGGCGATCCGGCTCGCGGACCCGGCGGACACGACGGTCGAGGCGAACACGACGGGCGGCTCGCTCTCCAGCGCCTTCGAGGATCTGCGGGTCGGCGGCCAGTGGGGCTCGAAGAGCCTCACCGGCACGCTCGGCGCGGGACGCGGCTCGCTGAAGGCCACGACGGTGTCCGGTTCGATCGCGCTGCTGCGCCGTCCGGACGGAACTCCTCACGACAAGGTGGTGCGCTGACATGCCCCCCGTCTTCGCCCACGGCCGGCTGCGGCTGTACCTGCTGAAGCTCCTCGACGAGGCGCCGCGTCACGGCTACGAGGTGATCCGGCTCCTGGAGGAGCGCTTCCAGGGCCTGTACGCGCCCTCGGCGGGCACGGTCTACCCCCGGCTGGCCAAGCTGGAGGCCGAGGGCCTGGTCACGCACGCCTCGGAGGGCGGCCGGAAGGTGTACTCGATCACCGAGGCGGGCCGCGCGGAACTGGCCGCCCGGGTCGCCGAACTCGCCGACCTGGAGCAGGAGATCCGCGACTCGGTCTCCGAACTCGCCGCGGAGATACGCGCCGACGTGCGGGGCGCGGCCGGCCGGCTGCGCAGCGAGATGCGCGCGGCGGCGGGGGCGCAGTCCCGCCGTGCCCGGGCGGAGGCGCAGTCGGCCCGGCAGCAGGCCCGGGACTTCCAGCGCATCGCGAAGCAGGTCCAGGACCAGGTGCAGTCCCACTTCGCCGCGGGCGACTGGCCGACGGGCGTCCGCGAGGGCCTGACCGAGCTCAGCACGCATCTCTCCGGCCTCCTGAACGCCCCGGGCACCCCCTGGGCGGCCCCGCAGGACGACGAGCCGGCGCGCGGCCAGGCGGCGGGCCCGAAGCCGGCCGGGCCTTCCGCGGCCCCGGCGTCGGCACCGGCGCCCGCCCCCGCCTGGACGCCCGACGTCGCCGAGACCGGGGACCCCGCGCGGGACCTGGAGCGGCTGCTCGACCGGTTCCGGGACGACGTACGGGACGCCGCGCGGGACCACGGGGTGGACGCCGGGCAGCTGGCCGAGGCGAAGGGCCATCTGTCCGCCGCGGCCGGGCAGTTGCTCGGGCTGCTGCGCCGGTCAGGCTGAGCGCGCGGAGACCGCGTCGTCCACCGCCGCGTACGTCACGCCGTGGTCGGCCAGGGCCTCGGCCACGACTCCTCCGGTCGTGGTGAGCGCCAGGAGGAGGTGCTCGTCGCCGATCTCCCGGTCCTTCCGGGCCAGCGCCACCCGGAGGGACTTCTCCAGGACGGTCCTGGCCTCCTTCGTGAAGGACCGCCGGCCCGACCACCAGCCGGAGTCCCTGCGGTCGCCCGCCAGTGCGCCGGCGCCGTGGGTCTCCTCGACCCGCGCCACGATCGCCCCGACGTCGATGCCGAGGTCCGCCAGGGCCTCGGCGTCCGCGCGGGACAGTCCGGCCCGCCGCCGGGCGTCGGCGAGCGCGGCCAGCAGGGAGTCGCGGCGGTCCGGCGGACAGAGCATGCCCAGGACCGCCGCCGCCCGCGTGCCCTCCCCGTCCAGCAGGGCCAGCAGCAGGTGCTCCTCGGTGACGACCGCCGCGCCGTCCCTCTCCGCGCGTTCGGCCGCGCCCTTGACCACGGCGCGTGCGGCCTTCGTGAACCGTTCGAACATCACTGCCTCCCGTACTTCTTGTGGACGGCCTGGCGGCTGACGCCCAGTTCGGCCGCGATCTCCTGCCACGACCAGCCCTGGTTGCGCGCGCTGCGCACCTGGACGGCCTCCAGCTGTTCCAGCAGTCGCCGCAGCGCGGAGACGGCCCGCAGTCCGACCCGGGGGTCGCGGTCGCCCGCCCGCGCGGCGAGCTCGGTCGCATCGCTCATGTTGTCAACCTACGTTGACACCCCGCGTTCGTCAACCCTGGTTGACACTTCAGCCGTGCCGCACCGGCTCCACCGTCACCTTCACCGCCGCCCCCGGCACCGCGTGCACCGTCACCCTCCGCGCCTGGCCGGCCGGCACGTTCTCCGTCCGCGTCCAGGCCCGCCCCTCGACCCGCACCCGCCAGCCCGTGGCGCTCGGCGGCAGCGACAGCTCCGTCGCAGCGCCGCCACGCCGCGCCGCCGTGTACTCCAGCCGGTACACGCCCGCCCCCGCGTCGTACGCCGAAGTGCGCACCGTGCCCGCGACCGCCTCCGCGTACGGCTGTGCCGTCCGCTCCTTGTTCGTACGGAACCTGCCCTCGCCGTCCACCGCGCAGTACCCGCCGCCGTAGCACCAGACGTAGCCCGCCCAGCCCGAGCCGTACCGCCCGAGCGAGGCCATCGCGTCCTCGTAGAAACGGCCCATGTTCGGCAGGGAGTTGTTGAGCGGACCCCACTCGCCGACCACCACCGGCACCCGGTGCTCCTTCGGGTACACGGTGACCGCGGCCTCGTACGCCTCGATCCAGCCGGCCGCGGGGTCGTAGTCCGCGCCCGCCTCCATCGCCGTGTTGTAGAAGTGCGGCGCGTAGACCACCTTCGGGTCGTCGATCCGGCGGAGCCCCGTCGGCACCCCTTCGCCCACGATCGGGGTGGGCTCGACGAACACCCAGGAGTCGCGGTCGACCGTGCGCACCGCGTCCGCGAGCCGGTCGTACATCGGGGTCAGCTGCTCCCGCTCGATGCGCCGGGCCGCCGTCGGCAGGTCCTCGCCCTCACGCAGCTCCCCCATGGGCTCGTTGATCAGGTCGTACCCGAGCACCGCCGGGTGGTCCCCGAACCGCGCGGCGAGCACCCGCCACATGTCGGCCTGCGCGCGGCGCAGGTCCGCGTCCGCGTACAGGTGCGTGAACGCCCGCTGCACCGCGGGCTCGAAGTACTCGGAGAACCAGTCGTCCGGGTGCGGGGTGAACGGCAGGCCGTCCGTGCGCGTGGCCCACTCCGGCACGCCCCGGTGCCCGAACGCGGGCCCGAAGACGTCCTGGTGGGCGTCGATCAGGACATGGACGTCGTGCTTCTCCGCCCAGTCCAGGATCCGCTCGATCTTCGCCAGGTACGCCCGGCTGTACTGGCCGCGCCGCGGCTCCAGGTCGTCCCAGAAGACCAGCAGCCGGGCGAAGTTGAAGCCGCGGGCCCGCATGTCGCGGAAGTGCTTCTCGGTGATCGCGGAGAGCGCCTGCTCGCCGCGGTGGGCCTTGTCCTCGACGTTCCAGCCGCGCAGGGTCAGCACCCGGCCGCGGTCGTCGGTCAGGGCGGGTATCGCGCCTCCGCTGTCCGCGCGCGCGGCCGCGGGGACGGCCGCGGGAGCGAGCAGCGCGGCGACGGCGGCAGCGGCGGCGAGCGTGGTGCGCAACAGCATGGGGACCTCCGGCACGACGACGGGTACGCAGTGCCGGAGATCCCATCAGCAGTTCTGACGGTCCATCAAGAGTCTGTCAGGAGGTGGTGAGAACGATCTTCCCGAAGAGCTCGCCGGAGGCCATCTTCTCGAAGCCCTCCCGCGCCCGGTCCAGCGGCAGCACCTCGTCGATCACCGGCCGCAGGCCCGTCGTCGCGCAGAACGACAGCAGGTCCTCCAGCTCGTCCTTCGAGCCCATCGTCGAGCCGACGACCTTCAGCTCCAGGAAGAAGATCCGCGTCAGCTCGGCGTGCGAGGGCCGGTCGCCGCTGGTCGCGCCGGAGATCACCAGCGTGCCGCCGGGGCGCAGCGACTTGACCGAGTGCGACCAGGTGGCCGCGCCGACCGTCTCGATGACCGCGTCCACCCGCTGCGGCAGACGCGCGCCCGGCTCGAACGCCTCGACGGCGCCCAGCTCGATCGCCCGCTTGCGCTTCGCCTCGTCACGGCTGGTGGCGTACACCCGCAGGCCGGCGGCCCTGCCGAGGGCGATCGCGGCGGTGGCGACGCCGCCGCCCGCGCCCTGGACGAGGATCGAGTCGCCGGGCCGGACGCCCGCGTTGGTGAAGAGCATCCGGTACGCGGTGAGCCAGGCCGTCGGCAGGCAGGCGGCCTCCTCGAAGGACAGCTCCTTCGGCTTCGGCAGCACGTTCCAGCGCGGCACGGTCACCCGCTCGGCGAAGGTGCCCTGGTAGTGCTCGGTGAGGATGGAGCGCGGCTCGTCGGGTCCGACGCCGTGACCCGACTGGCCGATGACGGAGTGCAGCACGACCTCGTTGCCGTCCTCGTCGACGCCCGCGGCGTCGCAGCCGAGGATCATCGGCAGCTTCTCCTCGGGCAGCCCCACCCCGCGCAGCGACCACAGGTCGTGGTGGTTGAGGGAGGCGGCCTTGACGGTGACGGTGGTCCAGCCGGGACGCACCTCGGGTTCCGGGCGTTCGCCCAGCTCAAGGCCGTTCAACGGCTGATCGCGGTCGATTCGGGCGGCATAGGCAGCGAACATGGCCCGAGCCTAGGGCGGCCCGGGTGCGCGACGGAACCGCGGAGCGGTGTGAGACACGCCCTCTGGCGCCCGGCGGCGGGACCGTACCCGCAGCCGTACCCGCCGTCGTACGCGGAGGCCCTGGGGACGCCGAAGGCCCCGACCTTCGCAGATCGGGGCCCTCGTGGCAGGCGGCCGGGTCAGCGGCGGGCGACGCCCTCCGCGCGCGCGGCGGCGGCGACCGCGGCGGCGACGGCCGGGGCGACCCGCTCGTCGAACGGCGACGGGATCACGCAGTCGGCGGACAGCTGGTCGCCGACCACGTCCGCGATCGCGTTCGCCGCGGCGATCTTCATGCCCTCGGTGATCCGGGAGGCCCGGACCTGGAGGGCGCCCGCGAAGATGCCGGGGAAGGCGAGCACGTTGTTGATCTGGTTCGGGTAGTCCGAACGGCCGGTCGCGACGACCGCGGCGTACTTGTGCGCCACGTCCGGGTGGACCTCGGGGTTCGGGTTGGCCATGGCGAAGACGAAGGCGTTCGGCGCCATGGACGCGACCGCGGCCTCGGGGACCGTACCGCCGGAGACGCCGATGAAGACGTCCGCGCCGGCCAGGGCGGTCTCCAGGGATCCGACGAGGCCCGCCTTGTTGGTGAGCTCGGCGATCTCGCGCTTGACGTCCGTGAGGTCCTCGCGGTCCGCGCTGACGATGCCCTTGCGGTCCGCGACGGCGACGTCGCCGATGCCGGCCTCCAGCAGGAACTTGGCGATGGCCACGCCCGCCGCGCCGGCGCCGGAGATGACCGCGCGCAGGTCGCCCAGGGTGCGGCCGGTCAGCTTCGCCGCGTTGCGCAGGGCCGCGAGGGTGACGATCGCGGTGCCGTGCTGGTCGTCGTGGAAGACGGGGATGTCGAGGCGCTCCTGCAGCTTGCGCTCGATCTCGAAGCAGCGCGGCGCCGAGATGTCCTCCAGGTTCACCCCGCCGAAGGAGGGGGCGAGCCGCGCGACGGTCTCGACGATCTCGTCGGCGTCGGTGGTCGCGAGCGCGATCGGCACCGCGTCGACGCCGCCGAACTGCTTGAACAGGATCGCCTTGCCCTCCATCACGGGGAGCGAGGCCTCCGGGCCGATGTCGCCGAGTCCGAGCACCGCCGTACCGTCCGTCACGACGGCCACGACCTGGGACTTCCAGGTGTAGTCGTTGACGAGCTCCGGCTGCTCGGCGATAGCGCTGCACACCTTGGCGACACCAGGCGTGTACGCGAGGGACAGGTCGTCCTTGTCGCGCAGGGGCACGGTGGCCTGGATGGCCATCTTGCCGCCGCGGTGCAGGGCGAAGGCCGGATCGAAGGGCTCCTCCTGAGTCCCTTCGCTCTCCGTGCCGCTCGCGCTGCGAGGGTTGACGATCTCCGCTGCCATTGGGTTGACCCCTTAAGTCTTCTTCATTTGAGGGTGGCCACTCCTGGTTGAGGAGGGGTGGGCGGGTCCCGCGGCCGCCGTGTCTGGCAGCCGCGCGGGCGCGCCGCACAACGCGCCCTGAGCCCCGGATGAGGGGTGTAAGGATCCTTCTTACCGGACGAACCGCACCGCAGACGAGTCCATTCCGGCTCCGTGACGGGGCTCATAGAGGCGCGACAGCGTCACTCGGAGAGCCGACTGGTCACCGAATGTCCGGACAGGTGCCTGAGCAAACCGAATTACGCACTTCGGCGCGTCCGAATGGCGAGATCAACCGGAGATTTTCCGGCCGTATGGAGCAATCCCCGGAGAAGATCCGGCCCGGATGTACCGGCCTGTCGGGGTTCGGGGGTCACCCGTTATCCGATTTTGACATCCGCGCCCCCCTGAATCGGGCAGTCCGAATGGCAAGATGCGGTAATCACACGAGGTCGCGACACCCGAAGGTGCGTGCGCGGCCTAGGCAACTCCCGAACACGCCGGAGGAACCCGACCATGACCGCAAGCACCACGCGCTGTACGACCGCCGCCAAGTCCCGGACGTCCCGGATCGCCGCGGTCGCCGCCATCGCGGTCGCCGGCTCCATGCTGCTGACCGCCTGCGGCGACCAGACCGAGGGCGGCTCGACCCCCGGCGGCAAGGAGTCCGCCGCGGGCTCGTCCGCGCCGCTGTTCTCCAAGCTGCCCGCCAAGATCCAGAAGGCCGGCGTCATCAAGGTCGGTACGGACGCCACGTACGCGCCGATGGAGTTCAAGAAGGGCGAGGAGATCGTCGGTGTCGACCCCGACATCGCGGCCGCCCTGTCCAAGCAGCTCGGGGTGAAGTTCCAGTTCGAGAGCGGCACCTTCGACACCCTCCTGACCGCCCTGCCGACCGGTCGCACCGACATCGTCATGTCGTCGATGACCGACACCAAGGCCCGCCAGGAGGGTCTGGACGACAAGGGCAAGAAGACCGGCACGGGTGTCGACTTCGTCGACTACTTCACCGCCTCCACCGGCATCCTGGTGAAGAAGGGCAACCCGGAGAACATCAAGTCGCTCGACGACCTGTGCGGCAAGAAGCTCGCCGTGCAGCGCGGCACCACGTACGAGCAGGCCGCCAAGGACCAGGCCGAGAAGTGCAAGAAGGACGGCAAGCCGGCCCTGACCTTCGAGTCCTTCCCGACCGACGCCGAGGCCCAGACCCGTGTGAAGGCGGGCGGTGCCGTCGCCGACCTGAACGACTCCCCGGTCGCCGCGTACATCGCGCAGACCGCGGGCGGCGGCAACGACTTCGAGGCCATCGCCAACAAGTCCGACGCCGGCTTCTTCGGCATCGCCGTCGACAAGAAGAACACCCAGCTGCGCGACGCGCTGAAGGAAGCCCTGGACGCGATCATCAAGGACGGCACCTACAAGGCCGCGCTCGACAAGTGGAACGCCGGTTCCGGCGCCATTCCCGCGGCCAAGATCAACGGCGGCTCCTGACACCTCCCCAGCGCCACTGAAGGGCAGTCGTTGTGACTGACAAGCTCGACAAGGTCCCCGGCGGGGCGTCGCCCGCGCCGTCGGGGCTCCCCCCGGAGGCCATCAAGGCCATTCCGGTCCGCCACTACGGACGCTGGATCGCCGGCGTCCTGGTGGTCGCCCTCCTCGCTCTCCTGGGCTACGCCTTCTCGCAGGGCAACGTCCGCTGGGCGACCGTGCCGGAGAAGCTGTTCGACTCCAGCATCCTCACGGGCCTCTGGCACACCATCCTCATCAGCGTCCTGTCGATGGCGCTGGGACTGGCGCTCGGCGTGCTGTTCGCCGTCATGCGCCTGTCGAAGAACCCGGTGACCAGCTCGGTCGCCTGGCTCTACATCTGGATCTTCCGCGGCACGCCGGTGTACGTGCAGCTGCTGATCTGGTTCAACCTCGCCCTGATCTTCCCGATCTTCAACATCGGGTTCTACAAGGACGAGATGACGGACGTCATGACCCCGTTCCTGGCCGCCCTGCTGGGCCTCGGCCTGAACGAGGGCGCCTACATGGCGGAGATCGTCCGCGCCGGCATCCAGTCGGTCGACGAGGGCCAGACCGAGGCCTCGCACGCCCTCGGCATGACCCAGTCGCAGACGATGCGCCGGGTCGTGCTCCCCCAGTCGATGCGGGTGATCATCCCGCCGACCGGGAACGAGTTCATCAACATGCTGAAGACCTCGTCGCTGGTCGTCGCCGTGCAGTATCAGGACCTGCTGCGCAGCGCCCAGGACATCGCCTCGACCTCGTTCGCGGTGATGGAGATGTTCTTCGTCGCGTCGATCTGGTACCTGGTGCTCACCTCGGTGTTCAGCGTCGGCCAGTACTACCTGGAGCGGCGTTACGCGCGCGGTGCGCTGCGTTCCCTGCCGCCCACGCCGTGGCAGAAGGTCAAGGCGAACCTGGCGCGATTCTCCAACCGTGAGGCGGTGACCCGATGACCCCCATGGTGAAGGCCGAGGGCGTCCACAAGTCCTACGGCCCCGCGCACATCCTCAAGGGCATCGACCTCGAGGTGAACAACGGCGAGGTGTTCTGCCTGATCGGCCCGTCCGGCTCCGGCAAGTCCACCTTCCTGCGGTGCATCAACCACCTGGAGAAGATCAACGCCGGCCGGCTCTGGGTCGACGGCGAGCTGGTGGGCTACCGCCAGAAGGGCGACAAGCTCTACGAGCTGAAGGACAGCGAGGTCGCGGCGCAGCGCCGGGACATCGGCATGGTCTTCCAGCGCTTCAACCTGTTCCCGCACATGACGGCGCTCGAGAACGTCATGGAGGCGCCGGTCCAGGTCAAGGGCGAGACGAAGGCCGTGGCCCGGGAGCGGGCGGCTCGGCTGCTCGACCGGGTGGGCCTCGGCGACAAGGCCGGGAACTTCCCCTCGCAGCTCTCCGGCGGCCAGCAGCAGCGCGTCGCCATCGCCCGTGCTCTGGCGATGGAGCCGAAGCTGATGCTGTTCGACGAGCCGACCTCGGCCCTCGACCCGGAGCTGGTCGGTGACGTCCTGGACGTCATGCGGGACCTGGCCGAGTCGGGCATGACGATGGTCGTCGTCACGCACGAGATGGGCTTCGCCCGCGAGGTCGGCGACTCGCTGGTCTTCATGGACGGCGGCGTGGTGGTCGAGTCCGGCCACCCGCGCGAGGTCCTGACGAACCCGCAGCACGACCGGACGAAGGCGTTCCTGTCGAAGGTGCTGTAGGCACACGGCTGAAAGGGGCGGTACGGGTCCTCCGCGACCCGTACCGCCCCTTCGCGCGTCCCGCGCTACTTCACCGCCAGCAGCAGCGTGTCCGAGGGCGAGCACCACACCGGGCGGGCCTCGGCGAAGCCGGCGGCGCGGAGGGTGTCGGCGTGCCAGCGGGGCGAGGGCATGTCGCCGTCGGCGTGTTCGCCGTAGATCTCGAAGCGGCGGGCGGTGGGCTCGGCGAGCACCGGGTCCTTGGCGGCGAGCGCCCACCAGTCGGCCCAGTCGAGGACCCCGGCGGCCTTCTCACGGTCCATGCGGGCGTGCCGCTGGGCGCGCTCGGCGGCGTTGATGCGCGGGGTGGACTCGTCGATCATGTGGTCGGCGTTCATGAAGACGCCGCCCTCGCGGACGAGCCCGGCGAGCTGCCCGTACAGGGCGGTGAGCGGCTCGGTGTGCAGCCAGTGCAGGGCGGTGGCGGTGAGCACGGCGTCGTACGTGTCGTGCGGCAGCGCCTCGGTCCAGGCCGGGTCCTTGAGGTCGGCGGTCACGAACGTGACCCGCCGGTCGCCGTCGAAGGAGCCGCGGGCGATGGCGAGGAGCGCGGGGTCGAGGTCGACACCGACGCTGGTCGCCTCCGGGAACCTCCGCAGCAGCCGGTTCGTGATACTTCCCGTACCGCACGCGAGGTCGAGGACCCGGGGCTTCGGCCCCACCACGGCCTCGACCATGTCCAGCATCACCCGGAACCGCTCCTCGCGGTCGGGCATGTACCACTCCTGCTGGCGGTCCCAGCTGTCCTGCCAGGCCTGCCAGTCGGTACCGGCCACGGCTGCGTCCGTCATGACTCTGCTCCCTCGGACCTCGACGATTTCGTAATACCCTCGAAGGGCACCCGTCTCTTACCCCTCGCGCCACCGACCCTAGACCGTCGCAGTAAGGACTACAAGTGGAACTGGCCTATTACTCGGATTACGCCGTGCGTCTGGTCAACACCGAGGAGCCGGCCCGTGGCAAGGACTCCCTGACCACGGTGGAGGCGGTCCGCGACCTGTTCGGCGAGGCCTCGCAGATGGCCCGCCGGGCGACGGACGCGGACGTGACCCGGTTCCGCTCGGTCCGGGCGCGGCTGCGCGCGGTCTTCACCGCGGCGGACGACGGCGACCAGACGACGGCCGTGGACCTGCTGAACTCCCTGCTCCTGGAGTTCCCGGTCAGCCCGCAGATCTCCGGGCACGACTACCTCGACGAGGAGGGCCGGCCGCGGTGGCACATGCACCTCGCGGACCACCCTTCGAACGCGACTGCGGGCTACGCGGCCATCGCGGCGATGGGGCTCGCCTTCCATCTGACGGAGTTCGGCGCGGACCGCCTGGGCCTGTGCCAGGCGGCCCCCTGCCGCAACGCGTACCTCGACACCTCCACCAACCGTTCGCGTCGCTACTGCTCCGACCGCTGCGCCACGCGCGCGAACGTGGCCGCGTACCGGGCGCGCAAGCGCCAGGAGGCCCAGGAGGCGGCGCAGGGAGCGGCCCAGGGGGCTCAGGAGGCCGGGTAGTACCGCGCGCTCGCCGCCGGGTCCGGGCGCACCGGCCGCACGGCCGTCAGCAGCCAGGAGAGCCGCGCCCGGACCGACCTCCGGCTTCCGGGCGCGGGCGGCCGGTACCGGGCCCGTACGCGGCCGAGCACGAGCTCCGCCGGCACGGCGCCGAACACCCGGCTGTCCCCCTCGGCGCCGGGGTTGTCGCCGAGCACCCACCAGCCGGCGCCGCGTCGCTCGATCAGCCGCTTGACGATGAGCAGGTCCTGCCGCAGCGGATGCCGCAGCACGGCGACGTCACCGGGCCGCGGGCGCCCCCCGTAGTGCACCAGCAGCCGGTCCCCGTGGAGCAGCGTCGGCACCATCGAAGGCCCCGTCACCTCGGCGATCCCGAACGGCGGCAACGTCTCCCGCCCCGAATCCGTCATCCGGCACCTCCCGGTCCGATCGTCCACGGGTCCCATCCTGACCCTGGACTTTTGTCCTAAGCACCCGGGCCCCCTCGCGAAAACAGCCTTCTCACCGAGTAATCTCCCACTTGAGAAGACGATCACGAGGAAGGACAGCTGCATGCTTTCCCGCCTGTTCGCCCCCAAGGTGAAGGTCAGCGCCCACTGCGACCTGCCCTGCGGCGTGTACGACCCGGCCCAGGCCCGCATCGAGGCGGAGTCGGTCAAGGCCGTGCAGGAGAAGTACCAGGCCAACGAGGACGCGGACTTCCGCACCCGCGCCCTCATCATCAAGGAGCAGCGCGCGGAGCTCGCCAAGCACCACGTCTCGGTGCTCTGGAGCGACTACTTCAAGCCCCCGCACTTCGAGAAGTACCCCCAGCTGCACCAGCTGGTCAACGACACCCTGAAGGCCCTCTCGGCCGCCAAGGCGTCCAACGACCCGAAGACCGGCGAGAAGGCCCTCGAGCTCATCGCCGAGATCGACCGCATCTTCTGGGAGACCAAGAAGGCCTGACCTTCGGTCACTCCCGCCTGCACACCAGAACGGCCCGATCAGATGCCCCTGATCGGGCCGTTCGGCGTCTTCCGGCGTCGGGACGGGTCACGGCCAGGGCCGGCGGGTGCGGAGCTCCGGCCACGAGGGATGCTCCCGGTCGTTATGCCGACGCCTTCGCCGGGCGGGCGAACTCCGTGTTCGGGGGGAGCTGGCGGCGGATGCGGGTGAGGGCCTCGTCGAAGTCGGGGCCGGCCAGGCCGGATTCGAAGGCCGCGCCGCCGTAGTGCAGGGTGAGGTGGAGGTCGGTGCGCTCAGCGAGGGTCAGCAGGCAGCTGAGCGTGGCCTGTTGGGCGGCGGCACCGTCGCCGGTGACCTGGAGCGGCAGGTCCCATTCCAGGACGCAGCCGCCGAGCGGCTCGCCCGCTCCGCCGTCCGCGCGCAGGCTCCCGATGCTCTCGCCCGCGTACTCGATTCCCCTGATGCGGGTGGCCACTCGGCCCCCGCCCGCCGTGATGACGATCGCTTCCGCGCCACGGCGGTCCCGGTACCAGCCGGTCCATACTTCCGTCGACTCCGATGACATGCGCGGACTGTAGCGGGATCTTGGACTCCGCCGCGCGGCCGGTCACCCGCCGGCCGGACTTCTCCCGGTCTCACCCGTTGTGCCTGGTGAGGAGTCGTGGGCGGGCGGCTCCGCGCCCTCCGCGGAATCCGCCGCGCCGAGGTGCCCGTCCGGCCGCCGGCCGAACAGTTCGCAGTCCGGGTTGTGGCAGGGCTGCGCCACCCAGACGGGGACCCAGGCGCCCATGATCTTGTGCCGCTCGACGGCCGTGCCGACGGCCTGACCGCAGGCGGGGCAGACCGTCTCGGACTCGGGGCCGGGGAGCGTACGACGTCGTTCGCTGGCCATACCTCAAGGGTAGGCGGGGCCCGGGATCACCGCTTCCTGGTGTACGTGCGGACCGCCACGCCGTTCCCGAAGGTGCGGACGCCGTCGAGCACGAAGTCGCGGGGCTCGAAGCCGGCACCGCCGAACATCGGCATGCCCGTGCCGTAGAGCTGCGGGTAGCTCTTGATGATCAGCTCGTCGATCTCGTCGACCAGCTCGCCGGCGATCTGTGAGCCGCCGCAGAGCCAGATGTCCTTGTCGCCGTCCTCCGCCTTCAGCGCGCGCACCCGGCCGACGAGGTCCTCCGCGATGAGTTCCACGTCCGGGCTCGGCGACTGCGTGAGCGAGCGGGTCGCCACGTACTGCCGCAGGTGCGCGTACGGGCTGGTGACGCCCTCGTCCAGGGCGAGCCGGTACGAGTTCAGGCCCTGGATCACCGTGTCGAAGCGCTTGTTCGGCGCGTCGATCCCGAGCTGGGCGCGCGCCTGGGTCGGGACGGTCTCCGGGTACTCGGCGTTCATGAAGGCCAGGTACTCGGCGTCGATGAACTTGTACATCGACGTGGCATCGCCCTTGGGGTCGCCGATGAAGCCGTCGAGCGAGCAGGCGATGTAATAGGTGAGCTTGCGCAAACCGGTCTCTTCCGTTCGAGGGAGCGGCCGCCTCCCCGGCGACCACGACAGCTATAGTGCTTCACCTGTAGTGGTTGCGCAAGGGCTATTTTCCGGTGGGAAGTGGAATCAGGAGGTCCGGGGTGGCGAGGAATCCCGAACGCAGAGCGGCGCTGCTGGACGCGGCGATCGAGGTACTGGCGGACGAAGGCGCCCGCGGGCTGACCTTCCGGGCGGTCGACGCCCGGGCGGCCGTGCCCACGGGCACCTCGTCCAACTACTTCACGGACCGCGACCAGTTGCTCTCCCAGGTCGCGGAGCGCATCTTCGTCCGGCTCACCCCGGAGCAGGGCGCGATCGACGGCGCGCTCGCGCCCGAGCCGTCACGCGAGCTGCTGGTCGAGCTCATGCAGTGGCTCGCCCGGCGGATGGCTGCGCAGCGCTCCTGCTACCTCGGGCTCTTCGAGCTCCGCCTGGAGGCCACCCGCCGCCCGGATCTGCGCGAGCGGCTCACCGAGGTGCTGCGCTCCGACCTCGACGAGAACATCCGGCTCCATCTCGCCGCCCGCATGCCGGGCGACGCCGACACGGTCCGGCTGCTCTATTTCGCCCTCACCGGGCTGCTGCTCGACCACTTCACCGTCCCGGGGATGCACGACGAGCGGGCGCTCGACTCCCTCATCGAGACGGTGGTGCACCGGATCGTGCCGGAGGGCTGACCGCTCAGCGCGTTCGCCTCGTGACGAACTCCGCGAGCGACAGCAGGTCCCCCGCGGCCGTCAGATCCGGTACCGCCAGCGACAGCTGGTGCACCGCGCGGGCCATCCGGTCGGCCGCCTCGGCCTGCGCCCAGTCGCGGCCGCCGGCCCGTTCGACCGCGTCGGCCGCGGCCCGCACCCCGGCCGCGTCCAGCACCGGTTCCGCGTACAGGCGGGCCAGCTCCGCGCCCGCGGCCGTGCCCGAGGTGAGCGCGGCCACCACCGGGAGCGACTTCTTGTGGGCGGCCAGGTCCGCGCCCGCCGGCTTGCCCGTGCGGTCCGGGTCGCCCCAGATGCCGATGAGGTCGTCGATCAGCTGGAACGCGAGCCCGGCCTCCCGGCCGAACGCGTCCATCGCCGCGACCTCGCTCTCCCCCGCGCCCGCGTACAGCGCGCCGAGCGCGCAGGCGCAGCCCAGGAGCGCGCCCGTCTTCGCCGTGGCCATGGCCAGGCACTCGTCGAGCGTGACCTCCTGGGGCGGGCGCTGCTCGAAGGCGCAGTCCGCCTGCTGACCGGCGCACAGTTCGATGACGCAGGCGGCGAGCCGGGCCGAGGCCGCGGCGGAGGCCGGATGGCGGTCCTCGGCGAGCTGGCGCAGGGCGAGCGCGAGCATGGCGTCGCCCGCGATCAGGGCGTCCGGGATGCCGAACACCGTCCAGGCGGTGGCACGGTGACGGCGCGTCGGGTCCTCGTCGACGATGTCGTCGTGGAGCAGGGTGAAGTTGTGCGCCAGCTCCACCGCGGCGGCCGCGCGCACGGCCGGGGCCGGGTCCGCGCCGAGGGCGCGGGCGGCGGCGAGCACCAGCGCGGGGCGGATGGCCTTGCCGGCCTGCCCGGCAGCCGGGCTGCCGTCGGCGTCCTCCCAGCCGAAGTGGTACATCGCGACCCTCCGTATGGAGCCGGGCAGGGTCTCGACGGTGGACCGCAGCTGCGGGTTGACGACGGTCCGGGTCTCGTCCAGCAGCGCCACGGCCCCCTGACCGTCGGTCGTGGCATGGGCGTGGGTCATGGTCACGGTCATTTCCTTCACGACGGGCGGTGACGAGGGCCGGTGACGACGGGCCGTCGACGGCGGGAGCGATGACGGCGGGCGCTACGGCGGGCGATGAAGGCAGGCCGTCGGCGACGCCGGTGCCGACAGGCCGGTGACGGCAGACCGTCGACGACGAGCCGGTGCCGCAGGCCCGTGACGACAGGCCGTTGCCGTGCCGACACGCCGTTGCCGGCAGGCGGCCAAGCGGCGGGGGGGCGGGGCCCCCGCCGCCCGGCGCGGCGTCAGCGCCAGCGGCTGACCTCGACGTTCTCCAGCACGCCGAGAGCGTCCGGGACGAGGATGGCGGCCGAGTAGTAGGCCGTGACCAGGTACGAGATGATCGCCTGCTCGTCGATGCCCATGAAGCGGACCGACAGGCTCGGCTCGATCTCGTCCGGCAGGCCGGTCTGGTGCAGGCCGATGACGCCCTGGTCGGACTCGCCGGTACGCATACAGATGATCGAGGTCGTCCGGGCGTCGGAGATCGGGATCTTGTTGCACGGGAAGATCGGCACCCCGCGCCAGGTCGGGATCCGGTTGCCGTTGATCTCGATCGTCTCGGGCACCAGGCCGCGCCGGCTGCACTCGCGGCCGAAGGCGGCGATCGCGCGCGGGTGGGCGAGGAAGAGCTTGGAGCCGCGGCGGCGGGACAGCAGCTCGTCCATGTCGTCGGGGCTGGGGACGCCGTCGTGCGGCTGGAGCCGCTGCCCGTAGTCGCAGTTGGAGAGGAGGCCGAACTCCTTGTTGTTGATCAGCTCGTGCTCCTGGCGCTCGCGGAGCGCCTCGACCGTGAGCCGCAACTGCTGCTCGGTCTGGTTCATCGGCTGGTTGTAGAGGTCGGCGACCCGCGTGTGCACCTTGAGCACGGTCTGCGCGACGCTCAGCTCGTACTCGCGCGGCGAGGCGTCGTAGTCGACGTAGGTGTGCGGGACGACGGCCTCGCCGACGTGGCCGGCGGAGAGGTCGATGGCGGCCTCGCCGTACTTGTTGGTGCGCTGCTCCGGCAGGGCGGCGACGGTCGCGAGGTGGGCGCCGAGCGAGGTGGCCCGCTCCGCGAGGTTGCGCACGTCCTCGCGGGTGAGCTCCAGGACGGTGCAGGCGGTGGCCGCGCGGGCGGTCCACTCCCAGCGGGCCTCGGGGTCGGTGAGCGAGCGGTCGCCGAAGTACGCGCCGTCGGCGAGCACGCCGAGCACGGCCTCGTCGCCGTACGGACCCTCGCCGAGCTGCTCGACCCGGCCGTGCGCGAGCAGGAAGACCCGGTCGGTGGCCTCGCCGGAGACGGCGATGATCTCGCCGGCGGCGAACTCCCGCTGCCGGCAGCGGGACGCCAGCTCGGTCAGCGCCTCCTCGTCCTCGTAGTGGCGCAGCGCGGGGAGTTCGCCGAGCTCGGCGGGGATGACGGCGACCCGCGCCCCGGTCTGGACGAAGGTGACGCGGCCGTCACCGACGGAATAGCTGAGCCTCCGGTTCACCCGGTATGTACCGCCCTGCACCTGCACCCACGGCAGCATCCGCAGCAGCCACCGGGAGGTGATCTCCTGCATCTGCGGGGCCGACTTGGTGGTGGTCGCCAGGTTCCGCGCGGCGGCGGTACCGAGACTCTGCTGCGGCGGCGCCTGCTCCGCGCGGACCTCGTCGCCAACCGAACCAACCGACATGGGACTCCCTCTCGATCATGTAGACCTGCGAGAGGAAGCCTTTCAGCACGCTGCGTGCGCGAGCCATTACACAAATGAGTGGGCATGATCCGCGGACACGCGGGGCAGAACCTTCGGTTTCCACCCGATCGGCCCCGCGAGCCCCCGGCCCGGCCCGCAGGTCTGTCCGGATCGGCTCGCACACCGTCCGAACGGCTCAGGGCGGAGCTCCGTACTCCGATACATCCGGTAGGAGCACTTCCGGTACGACGAGCTCACCACGAGACGAGTAGGGAGGCGGCCATGGCCAAACCCATGTCCGCGAGCAGGTTCCTCGACGCGCTGCGCGACGAGGGCCTGACGGTCGTCCAGGTCGGCGACTGGCGCACCCACAACCGCAACCACAAGGGGCCCTGGGGTCCCGTGCACGGCGTGATGATCCACCACACGGTCACCCGTGGCACCGCCCGCACCGTCCAGATCTGCCGCGACGGCCACCGCGACCTGCCGGGGCCCCTGTGCCACGGCGTGATCGCCAAGGACGGCAAGGTCCACCTCGTCGGCTACGGCCGGGCCAACCACGCGGGCGCCGGCGACGACGACGTCCTGCGGGCGGTGATCGCCGAGCAGCGGCTGCCGCCGGACAACGAGGCCACGACGGACGGCAACCGCCACTTCTACGGCTTCGAGTGCGAGAACCTCGGCGACGGCGAGGACCCGTGGCCCAAGGTGCAGCTGGAGGCCATCGAGAAGGCCGCGGCGGCGGTCTGCCGGGTCCACGGCTGGACGCACCGCTCGGTGATCGGCCACCTGGAGTGGCAGCCGGGCAAGGTCGATCCGCGCGGCTTCACCATGGCGTCGATGCGCCGGCGGATCGAGGAACGCCTGCGGCAGGGCGCCTGACGCCTCCGGTACGGGCCCCGGGCGCGGGCGTCTACGACCACCGGGGCGGCCGCCCGCGACCCGCGCCGGCCGCCCCGCCACAATGGCGGGGTGAACGTCTCCCGCCTGCGCCCCCGGCTCCCCTCGCCCCTGGTGCCGGTCGAGGACGAGCGCTTCGGCCGGCACGGGGTGCGGCTGCTGCTGAAGCGGGACGACCTGATCCACCCGGACCTGCCGGGCAACAAGTGGCGCAAGCTGGCGCTCAACCTGGAGGCCGCGGCAGGCCGGCCGGTGCTGACCTTCGGCGGCGCGTACTCGCACCACCTGTCCGCGACCGCCGCGGCCGGCCGGCTGCTCGGTTTCCCGACGATCGGCGTGGTCCGCGGCGACGAGCTGGCCGGCCGGCCCCTCAACCCGTCCCTGGCCCGCTGCGCGGCCGACGGGATGCGTCTGGTGTTCGTGGACCGGGCCACGTACCGCGCCAAGGACGAGCCGGAGGTCCTCGCCCGGCTCCTGCGCGAGGCGCCGCCGGAGGCGTACGTGGTCCCCGAGGGCGGCAGCAACGCGCTCGCGGTGCGGGGCTGCGTGGAGCTGGGCCGCGAGCTCATGGGGGCGGCGGACGTGGTCGCCGTGGCCTGCGGCACCGGCGGCACCCTGGCCGGCCTGGCCGCGGGGCTCGGCCCGGGGCAGCGCGCGCTCGGCGTCCCCGTCCTCAAGGGAGGCTTCCTCGGGGCGGCCGTGACGGCGCTCCAGGCGGCGGCCCTCGGCGGGCGCGCGGGCGACTGGAGCCTCGACGAGCGTTTCCACGGCGGCGGCTACGCCCGCGTCTCCCCGGCCCTCGACGCGTTCGCACAGGATTTCGAGGAACGGCACGGACTCGCTGTCGAGCGTCTGTATGTCGCCAAAATGTTGCACGGACTTCTGACGCTCACGGAGGAGGGCGCCTTCCCGCCCGGGACCCGGCTCGCCGCCGTGATCACCGGTTCAGGCGATGGCTCGAACGTCCGCACGGTCACCGCGGAGGGTGATCGGCGCGGGGCCCGGAGCGGCGGTCAGTCCGCCGCCTCCTCCCGGTAGGCCGCCGCCTCCTCCAGGTCCAGCCGGCGCAGCAGCGTGCGCATCATCTCGTCGTCGATCCGGCGGGCGTCCCGCAGCCGGACGAAGACCTCCCGCTCGGTCTCGATGACCTCGCGCGACAGCCGCCGGTACGTGTCGTCCACGGTCTCGCCCGTCACCGGGTCCACCTGGCCGAGCCGCTCCCAGACCGCGTTCCGTCGCCGTTCCAGGACCGCGCGGAGCCGGTCGGCGAGCGGCTGCGGCAGGGCGTTGCGCTCGTCGGCGAGCAGCGCCTCCAGCCGGGCCTCCGCGGCCTGCGACGCCTCGTTCTGCGCCTGCGCCTCGGCCAGGGTCTCCGCGCGCAGGTCACGGGCGGGCAGTTTGAGGGACCGGATCAGCGGCGGCAGCGTGAGGCCCTGCACCACGAGCGTGCCGATGACCGTGGTGAAGGTGAGGAAGAGCACGAGGTTGCGGGCCGGGAACGGCTCGCCCTCGGCGACGACCGGGATGGAGAACGCGATGGCCAGCGAGACCACCCCGCGCATCCCGGCCCAGCCGACGATCAACGGCGCGGTCCAGTTCACGCCGGGCTCGCGCTCCCGGATCCGCGCCGACATCCAGCGCGGCAGGAACGTGGCCGGGAAGACCCAGACGAACCGCACCACGACGACCGCGGCGAAGACCCCGAGCGCGTACCAGGCGGCCTCGGCCATCCCGTACCGGCCGAGGCCCTGGACGACGTACGGGAGCTGGAGACCGATCAGCGCGAAGACGGTGGACTCCAGGACGAAGGCGACCATCCTCCACACCGCCTCCTCCTGGAGCCGGGTCGCGAAGTCCACCTGCCAGGCCCGGTGCCCGAGGTAGAGGGCCACCACGACGACGGCGAGCACGCCGGAGGCCCCGACCTCCTCGGCCGCCGCGTAGGCGACGAAGGGGATGAGCAGGGAGAGGGTGTTCTGCAGCAGCGGGTCGGAGAGCTTGCAGCGCAGCCAGTGGATCGGCGCCATCAGGACCAGGCCGACGCCGACGCCGCCGAGGGCGGCGAGCGCGAACTCGCCGAGCCCGCCGGCCCAGCTCACGCCCTCGCCGACGGCCGCCGCGAGGGCGACCTTGTAGGCGGTGATCGCGGTGGCGTCGTTCACCAGGGACTCGCCCTGCAGGATCGTGGTGATCCGGTGCGGCAGCCCGAGCCGGCGGGCGATCGCGGTGGCCGCGACGGCGTCCGGCGGGGCCACGACCGCGCCGAGGACCAGCGCCGCGGTCAGCGGCAGGTCGGGGATCAGCACGTAGGCGAGCCAGCCGACCGCGAAGGTCGCGAAGAGCACGTAGCCCACCGACAGCAGCGCGATGGGCCGCACGTTCGCCCGCAGGTCGAGGTACGAGGAGTCCACCGCGGCCGTGTAGAGCAGCGGCGGCAGGATCAGCGGCAGCACGATGTGCGGGTCGAGGGTGTACTCCGGCACCCCGGGGATGTACGAGGCGACCAGCCCCGCCGCCACGAGGAGCAGCGGCGCGGCCACCGGCGTCCTGCGCGCCGCTCCCGCCACCGCGGCGCTCACCGCGACCAGCCCCACCAGTTCCAGTGCGTCCATCTCTTCCGTCCCCGCCGTCACAGCCGCCACGTAACCTGGCCATCATGAGCGAGTGCCCCCACGTTGCCGAACTGCCGCGCCCCGAGCCGGCGCCCCTGAGCGCGACCTGTCCGGAGTGCCTGGCCACGGGCGCGCACCCGGTGCAGCTGCGGCTGTGCCTGCACTGCGGGCACGTGGGCTGCTGCGACTCGTCGTCGGGGCGGCACGCGACGGCGCACTTCACCGCCAGCGGCCACGCGGTGATGCGGACCTTCGAACCTGACGAGAGCTGGCGGTGGTGCTTCGTGGACGGTTCGATCGTCTGAGGCCTGGGTACGTCACCCCGGTCAAAGGACCGAAGGTTCCGCGCAATTGGGCGTCGCAGACCTCTAGCCACTGTCCGTGCTCGTGCATCTACCATGAGTGACGTCCGGGCCGGGGCGATCGGACGGGGGGCCCACGGCGACACGGAACCCCGTATCGCGATAGTTTCACGGCGGACCAGTGACCGACTGCGTACCGCCCGGTCCGGGAGAGCCCCGCTCCCCCGGGCCCCGAACGAGCTTGTGCCACCTTGGAGGTGAGGGTGTCCCAGATCGCAGGCGAGCCCGGGAACCAGGACTTCGTGGAAGTCCGGCTGCCCGCTGCGGGCGCCTACCTGTCCGTGCTGCGTACGGCCACGGCGGGTCTGGCCGCGCGCTTGGACTTCACCCTCGACGAGATCGAGGACTTGCGCATCGCGGTCGACGAGGCCTGCGCGATCCTGCTCCAGCAGGCCGTGCCGGGCTCCGTCCTCAGCTGCGTCTTCCGTCTCGTCGACGACTCCCTCGACGTGACGGTCTCGGCCCCGACGACCGACGGCCGCGCCCCGGAGCGCGACACCTTCGCCTGGACGGTGCTCTCCGCGCTGGCCGGCAAGGTCGAATCCTCCGTCGCGGAGGACCGTACGGTCTCCATCAGCCTGTACAAACAGCGCGGCGCCGGACCAGGCCCGGCGTGAGCGACGAGCGCGCCACGGCGGGCATCCCTGGACAGCAAGCGAGCGAGCAGGCGCAGGTTGGGGGTACCTCCCAGGCGGAGCCCTGGGGGAGGGCGGTCCATATGAGCGAGCACGAGCAGCAGGAACCACGAGACCGGAACGCGGACCCGGAACCGCAGGCGGCCCCCGAGGGGAACGACCGCAGCGGCGCCCGGGCGATGTTCGTCGAGCTGCGCAGCCTTCCGGAGGGCTCCGCGGAGAAGGCGGAGCTGCGCAACCAGCTGGTGCGGATGCACCTGCCGCTGGTGGAGCACCTGGCCCGGCGGTTCCGCAACCGCGGCGAGCCGCTGGACGACCTGACGCAGGTGGCCACGATCGGCCTGATCAAGTCGGTGGACCGGTTCGACCCGGACCGGGGCGTGGAGTTCTCCACGTACGCGACGCCCACGGTCGTCGGCGAGATCAAGCGCCACTTCCGTGACAAGGGCTGGGCGGTACGGGTGCCCCGCCGGCTCCAGGAGCTGCGGCTCTCCCTGACCACGGCGACGGCGGAGCTGTCCCAGCTGCACGGCCGCTCCCCCACGGTGCACGAGCTGGCCGAGAAGCTGGGGATCTCGGAGGAGGAGGTCCTGGAGGGCCTGGAGTCCGCGAACGCGTACTCGACGCTCTCGCTGGACGTCCCGGACACCGACGACGAGTCGCCGGCGGTGGCGGACACGCTGGGCGCGGAGGACGAGGCGCTGGAGGGCGTCGAGTACCGCGAGTCCCTGAAGCCGCTGCTGGAGGACCTGCCGCCGCGGGAGAAGCGGATCCTGCTGCTGCGCTTCTTCGGGAACATGACCCAGTCGCAGATCGCGCAGGAGGTCGGCATCTCGCAGATGCACGTCTCCCGGCTGCTCGCCCGCACGCTGGCGCAGCTGCGGGAGAAGCTCCTCGTCGAGGAGTAGCAGGGCCGGGGCCTGTCCGCCGGACAGGTCCTAGGAGGCGTCCTGGCCGGGGCGCCGGATACCGAGGGCTCGGGTGGTCGCCGGGCTGATCAGCAGGGTCAGTCCGGTGACGGCGAGCACGGCGAGGGCGATGCCGGCCGGGATCAGCGCGCCCTTCGACTGGAGCAGCTGCCAGGCGACGGGGAGCGCGAGGATCTGGGTGATGATCGCCGGGCCCCGGCTCCACGAGCGGAGCAGCCACAGGCCGCGGGCCGCGGCGAGCGGGATCAGACCGAGGGCGACCAGCGTCGCCCCGCCCGTGACGGCCTGGACGAGGTCGTCGGGCGTGCCGGTCAGGGCGGTCACCAGGATGTAGAGGCCGCCGGCCATGAGGGCCAGGGCCTCGGTTCCGGCCACCGCCGCGGCGGCGGTCAGGCGCCCGGGGCGGGGGGAGGTCTGCTCCGTACTGCTCATGCAGGCAGGGTAGCCGGGGCGGGCGCGCGCCCGGCGGGCGGCGTCCGGCCCGCGGACCGGACTGGGCCGAGTACCGAACGGTAGGTACCCTGGCCGCCATGCGCGCACTTCTCGTGGTCAACCCGGCAGCCACCACCACCAGCGCGCGTACCCGTGACGTGCTGATCCGCGCCCTGGCCAGCGAGATGAAGCTGGAGGCCGTGACCACGGAGTACCGCGGGCACGCCCGCGACCTGGCGCGGCGGGCCGCCGAGAGCGGCGAGACGGAGCTGGTGGTCGCCCTGGGCGGCGACGGCACGGTCAACGAGGTGGTGAACGGGCTGCTGCACGACGGCCCGGATCCGGACGGGCTGCCCGGCCTCGCGGTGGTGCCCGGCGGTTCGACGAACGTGTTCGCGCGGGCGCTCGGGCTGCCGAACGACGCGGTCGAGGCGACCGGCGCCCTGCTGGACGCGGTCCGTGAGCGGCGCACACGCACGGTGAGCCTCGGGCTCGCGGCGGGGACGCCGGGCACGGAGGACGAAGCGGTGCCGGCCCGCTGGTTCACGTTCTGCGCGGGGTACGGCTTCGACGCGGGCGTCATCGGCCGGGTCGAACAGCAGCGCGAGCGGGGCAAGCGTTCGACGCACGCTCTCTATCTGCGGCAGGCGTTCCGCCAGTTCCTGGAGGACCCGCACCGGCGGCAGGGAACGATCACGCTGGAGCGGCCGGGCCAGACCCCCGTCGAGGGCCTGGTCCTGTCCATAATCTGCAACACCTCTCCCTGGACCTACCTGGGCAATCGTCCGGTGTACGCCTCCCCCGGGGCCTCCTTCGAGACGGCCCTCGACGTGCTCGGTCTGAGCCGGCTCTCGACCCCCGCGATGGCCCGGTACGCGACCCAGCTGCTCACTTCGTCGCCCGAGCGCGGGCCGCACGGCCGCCATGCGCGGTCTCTGCACGATCTGACCGACTTCACCTTGCATTCGAAGGTGCCGCTCCCCCTCCAGATGGACGGAGACCACCTCGGCCTGCGTACGAGCGTGACGTTCACAGGCGTACGCCGTGCACTGCGTGTGATTGTGTGACCAGAAGGACCGAAAGTCCTTCCACTCGAACGTTTAGGCCAGCATCCACCCCCTAGAAGTACGGCTGTGACCTAGCCGACACCGAGGAATCAAAAAAAACTTTCCGGAAGGGGTTGTATCCGCCGCCGAGGTTTGCGAATCTCTACATGGCGATCGGGACGGCCCGCAGGACCGGCCTCCACTGAGAGCCAGAACCCCTCCTCATTCCAAGGACCACACCAGTTCACCTGGCAGTCGGCCCTTCCCTTGCGGGGGGATTCGTGAAAGCGTTCACATTCACAAGCAACCTGCACGTAATACCAAGAGAGGTAGCAGCCATGGACTGGCGTCACAACGCCGTTTGCCGCGAGGAAGACCCCGAGCTGTTCTTCCCCATCGGCAACACCGGTCCTGCGCTGCTGCAGATCGAGGAAGCCAAGGCCGTCTGCCGCCGCTGCCCCGTCATGGAGCAGTGCCTGCAGTGGGCGCTCGAGTCCGGCCAGGACTCCGGCGTCTGGGGTGGCCTCAGCGAGGACGAGCGCCGTGCCATGAAGCGCCGCGCCGCTCGCAACCGGGCGCGCAACGCGAGCGCCTGACGCCACCTGTGACACGAGTCTGAGGCGAGCGGCGCGTACATCGAGTACGCAATCACCGCCCTCGAGCCGCAGCGCGCAGCAGTAACCCACAGCATTCGAGCCCCGGGCCGATTCGATTCGGCCCGGGGCTCGCTGCTGTGCGCGGGGCGCTGCTACTTCTGCGGATGGACCGGGATGTCGAGGACGACCCGGGTGCCGCGGCCGGCGGCCGGCTGCATGTCGAACGTGCCGCCCAACTCCCCTTCCACCAGCGTCCGTACGATCTGCAGGCCGAGGTTGCCGGCGCGCTGCGGGTCGAAGCCCTCGGGCAGCCCGCGGCCGTCGTCGGTGACGGTGATGAGCAGCCGGGCGTCGGCGCGGGGCTCGCCGCGGACGGCGGTGACGTCGACCGTGCCGGTCTCCCCCGGGGCGAAGGCGTGCTCCAGGGCGTTCTGCAGGATCTCGGTGAGGACCATGGAGAGCGGGGTGGCGACCTCGGCGTCGAGGATGCCGAAGCGGCCGTTGCGCCGGCAGGTCACCTTGCCCGGGGAGATCTCCGCCACCATGGCGATGACCCGGTCGGCGATCTCGTCGAACTCCACGCGCTCGTCCAGGTTCTGGGAGAGCGTCTCGTGCACGATCGCGATGGAGCCCACACGGCGGACGGCCTCGTTCAGCGCCTCGCGGCCGCGCACCGACTCCATCCGGCGGGCCTGCAGCCGCAACAGGGCCGCGACCGTCTGGAGGTTGTTCTTCACCCGGTGGTGGATCTCCCGGATGGTCGCGTCCTTGGTGATCAACTCCCGCTCGCGGCGTCGCAGTTCGGTGACGTCCCGGAGCAGGACCAGCGAGCCGATGCGGGTGCCCTTGGGCTTCAGCGGGATCGCACGCAGCTGGATCACCCCGCCGTTGCCCTCGACCTCGGCCTCGCGGGGGGCGTAGCCGGAGGCCAGTTTGACCAGGGCCTCGTCGACCGGGCCCCGGGAGGGGGCGAGTTCGGCGGTGATCTGGCCGAGGTGCTGGCCGACGAGGTCGGCGGCCAGGCCCAGCCGGTGGTACGCGGACAGGGCGTTGGGCGAGGCGTACTGGACGATGCCCTCGGCGTCGAGCCGGATCAGTCCGTCGCCGGCCCGCGGGGCGGAGTCCATGTCGACCTGCTCGCCCGGGAACGGGAAGGCGCCCGCGGCGATCATCTGGGCGAGGTCGGAGGCGGACTGGAGGTAGGTGAGCTCCAGCCGGGACGGGGTGCGGACGGTGAGCAGGTTGGTGTTGCGGGCGATGACGCCGAGGACCCGGCCCTCGCGGCGCACGGGGATGGACTCGACCCGGACCGGGACCTCCTCCCGCCACTCGGGGTCGCCCTCGCGCACGATGCGGCCCTCGTCGAGGGCGGCGTCGAGCAGCGGGCGGCGGCCGCGCGGGACGAGGTGGCCCACCATGTCGTCCTGGTACGACGTCGGTCCGGTGTTGGGGCGCATCTGCGCCACGGAGACGTAGCGGGTGCCGTCGAGGGTGGGCACCCACAGGACCAGGTCGGCGAAGGACAGGTCGGAGAGCAGCTGCCACTCCGAGACCAGCAGGTGGAGCCACTCGAGGTCGGACTCGCTCAGAGCGGTGTGCTGGCGTACGAGGTCGTTCATGGAGGGCACGTCTGCGAGCGTACCCGTGGAATTCACGGCCGGTGAACCTGGATCTCAGGGCCCGGGTGTTGGAGGATGGCCGGAGAACAGCCCTGCACCGACGGATGGACAGACAGATTGGTCTAGTCCACAATGCAGGTGACATGCCTCCACCCTCCCCGCACAGGAGGGTGGACGAGGTACCCGGCGCTCTCTGCCCTGACTGCGCCGAGACCTCCCACGGCCGCGGGGCCGCACACCCCCGGCCGAGCAGCTCCGGGCTGCGGTGCCGGACGGGTTGAGGGTCCCGTCGGGCGCCGCGGCCCGCGGGTGTTTTCGGGGCCTTTTGTCCGCCCCTCGCGCATCGCCCGCCCCACGGGCCCCACCGGCGTCGACCGGCCGGCCAAGTGGCCCGGGCCGTCGTTCCGGCCGACCATGGGAGTGCTTCCGTCCAGCCTCCGGAAGCAGCCCGAACGAGAGGCCGCGCCCTGCTAGATTGGGCTTCAATTGGTCTACACCACAGGCCCCGGCCCCTACCAGCCTCTCATCAGATCGGCAGGCACAGCGTGGAAGTCATCATCGTCCCGGACGCCTCGGCAGGCGGCGAACTCATCGCGGAGGGCATCGCGGACCTGCTGCAGCGCAAGCCCGACGCGCTGCTGGGCGTGGCCACCGGTTCGACTCCGCTGCCCATCTACGACGCCCTGACCGCCAAGGTCCGGGCCGGCGCGGTGGACGCCTCGCGCGCCCGCGTCGCCCAGCTGGACGAGTACGTCGGGCTGCCCGCCGGGCACCCCGAGTCGTACCGCTCGACGGTGCTGCGCCAGGTCGTGGAGCCGCTCGGCCTCTCGCCGGACGCCTTCATGGGCCCGGACGGCTCGGCCGAGGACGTCCAGGCGGCCTGCCTGGCCTACGACCAGGCGCTGGCCGACGCCGGCGGGGTCGACCTGCAGATCCTCGGCATCGGCACCGACGGCCACATCGGCTTCAACGAGCCCTGCTCCTCGCTCGCCTCCCGGACCCGGATCAAGACGCTCACCGAGCAGACCCGGATCGACAACGCGCGCTTCTTCGACGACGACATCGACCAGGTGCCGCACCACGTCATCACCCAGGGCATCGGCACCATCCTGGAGGCCCGCCACCTCGTGCTGCTCGCCACCGGCGAAGGCAAGGCGGACGCCGTGGCCGCCACGGTCGAGGGACCGGTCGCCGCGCTCGTCCCGGCCTCCGCGCTCCAGCTGCACCCGCACGCCACGGTGGTGGTGGACGAGGCCGCCGCGTCGAAGCTGAAGCTCGCCGACTACTTCCGCCACACCTACGCGAACAAGCCCTCCTGGCAGGGCATCTAGCCCCCCGTTCCGGCGTACGGCGAAGGGCCCGGCAACCCCCCAGGTGCCGGGCCCTTCCGCGTACGGGCGCTCAGACGCCGGCGATGCGCTCCGCCGCCGCCCGGCCGCAGACCCGGGCCGCCCCGTACGTGGCGAGGTGCAGCGCCCCGCGGGGCTCCGCCCTGCCGAGGCCCATCTCGACCACCACCGTGTCCGGTCGGGCCGCCAGCAGGCCGTCCAGGGCCTCGGTCATCCAGGCGTGCCGGTGCGCGTCGCGGACCACGGCGACGATCCGCCGCTCCCCCGCCGCCGCCAGGACGTCCGCCACGGCCGGGCCGGCGTACGCGCCGGAGGCGGTGCCGGGCAGCAGCCGGTCCAGTTCGGCGGCGACGCCCCAGGGCGTCTCGTCGCCGACCGCGATGTTGGCCTCGGGCGTGAAGGAGGCGACGTACGGGGCCTCGGTGAGCGGCGTGAAGGGGAACTCCCCCGGCGTGACCCGGACGGCGCGGCGCGCGGCCACCAGTCCGATGTCGGCGCCGGGCGCGGTCCCCTCCTGCACTGCCGCGCCCGGCCCCGATTCAGCCCCCCTGACCCGGTGCGCCTGGGTCCAGGACGCGAGAGCACGCACGCGCGCCGCCGCATCGGCCAGCCGCTCCTCGGGCAGTTCGCCGGACCGTACGGCCGTCACCAGCGCGTCGCGCAGCCGCAGTACGGTCTCCTCGTCGGCCAGGCCGCCGCCGACGCAGATCGCGTCGGCTCCGGCGGCGATGGCCAGGACGGAGCCGCGCTCGATGCCGTAGACGGCGGAGATGGCCTGCATCTCCATGCCGTCGGTGACGATCAGACCGTCGTGGCCCAGCTCCCGGCGCAGCAGACCGGTGAGGATCCGCGGGCTCAGGGTGGCCGGACGTTCGGAGTCGAGCGCGGGCAGCAGGATATGCGCGCTCATCACCGCTTTGGAACCCGCGGCGATGGCCGCGCGGAAAGGCCGCAGCTCACGGGCGTGCAGTGTGTCCGGATCCACATCGATGCGGGGCAGCGCGTGGTGCGAGTCGACGTTGGTGTCGCCGTGTCCGGGGAAGTGCTTGGTGCAGGCCGCGACCCCGGCCGCCTGGAGCCCCTCGACGTAGGCGACGGTGTGCCGGGAGACGAGGTCGGGGTCGGATCCGAACGAGCGGACGCCGATGACCGGATTGTCCGGGTTCGAGTTGACGTCGGCGGAGGGCGCCCAGTTGAGGTCCACCCCGCAGGCGGCGAGCCGGCGGCCCAGCTCGTGGGCGACGGCCCGGGTGAGCTCGACGTCGTCGACGGTGCCGAGGGCGTGGTTGCCGGGGAACGAGGAACCCTCGCGGACCTCCAGGCGGGTGACGTCGCCGCCCTCCTCGTCGATGGCGACGAGCACGTCCGCGCGCTCGGCGCGCAGTTGGGCGGTGAGCGCGGCGAGCTGCTCGGGGCCGGTGATGTTGCGGCCGAAGAGACCCACCGAGGAGAGTCCTTCGCCGATGCGCCGGAGCAGCCAGTCGGGGGCGGTGGTCCCGAGGAAGCCGGGCTGCAGGACGGTCAGGGCGTCGCGGGTCAGGGTGTCCGACCCGGTCAGGAGCGTCGTCATGAGGAGCCGTTATCCCTTCACCGCGCCGGCGGTCATCCCGCCGACGGCCTTGCGCTGCAGGAAGAGGAAGACGATGAGCACGGGGAGGGCGAAGAGCGTGGACGCGGCCATGGTCGCGCCCCAGTCGCTGCCGAACGCGGTCTGGAACTGGGTCAGCCAGAGCGTCAGGGTCTGCGACTCCTTCTCCTTGTTGAGCATCAGGATCATCGCGAACTCGTTCCAGGCGGTGATGAAGCCGAAGAGCGAGGTCGACATCAGGCCGGGCGCGAGCAGCGGGAAGATGACCTTGCGGAAGGCCTGGCCGCGGGTGCAGCCGTCGATCTGGGCGGCCTCCTCCAGCTCCATCGGGACGGCGGCGATGAAGCCGCGCAGGGTCCAGACGGTGAAGGGGAGGACCATCACGAAGTAGATGAGGGTGAGCAGCGGGATGCTGTTCAGGAGGTCGCTGTCCCGGGCGATCATGTACATCGCGATGACCATGACCTCCCACGGGGCCATCTGAGCCATCATCACGACGAGCACGATGCCCTTGCGGCCCTTGAACTTCATGCGGGCCAGGGCGAAGCTCGCCGCGAGGGCGGTCACCAGGGCCAGCAGCACCGCGCCGACCGTGACCACGAGGCTGTTGCCGACGTAGGTCCAGAACAGGTCGACGCCCGTCGCGGTGGTGTAGTTCTCGAAGGTCGGCGAGAAGACGAACACCGGGTCCTTGGTGAGGATCTCGTGCTGCGGCTTCAGCGAGGACGAGAACATCCAGTACACGGGGAAGACGAACAGCACCGCGAGGAACAGCGCCGTGAGGTTCTTCAGGACCGCGGCGGGCCGGAGCGGCTTCCTGGTGCGCAGCTTCTGCGGGGCGGGGCTGGTGGCCGGTGCGGTGGCGGGGGCGGTGGTGCTCACAGCTCCTCCTCCTGCTTCAGGATCAGGCGGAAGTAGAAGGACATGGCCGCCAGGAGCATCACGATCGTGAGGACGGAGATCGCGGCGGCGAGGCCGTAGTGGAACTGGCCGACGCCCTCGATGTAGGCGAAGACGGGGAGGGTCTCGGAGGCCCGGTCGGGTCCGCCTGCGTTCATCGCGTAGACCTGCGCGAAGCACTTGAAGACCCAGATGATCTCCAGGAACGTGGTGATCAGGAAGAACGGCTTGAGGTTGGGGAAGACCACGGCCCAGAAGGTGCGCCAGCCGTTCGCGCCGTCCATCCGCGCGGCTTCGTACAGCTCGCTGCCGATGGTGGTGAGGCCGGCGTACATGTTGAGGGCGACGAAGGGGACGGAGCCCCAGACGATCAGGACGCCGGTGATGGTCAGCGTGGACAGGCCGGTCTCGAACCAGTTGTGCTGCTCGTAGCCGGCGAAGCCGAGCGTGCGCATCACCCAGTTGGCGACGCCGAACTGCTCGTCGAAGAGCCACCGGTAGATGGTCACGGAGGCGATGATCGGCATGGCCCAGGCGAGCATCAGGGCCAGCGAGAGCACCAGCCGCATCGTCTTGCCGAGGCGGTTGAGGAGCAGGCCGATACCGGTGCCGAGGGCCATGATGACCAGCACGTTGGCGCCGGTGAACAGGACGCTGCGGACGACCACGGTCCAGAACTCGGAGTCGCCGAGCAGGCTCGTGTAGTTGTCGAAGCCGGTCCAGACCGTCTCGCGGGTGATGAACTCCTTCCGGTCGAGCTGCTGGAAGGAGAGGATCACATTGCGGATCAGCGGGTAGAGCAGCAGCGCCGCCATGGCCAGCAGCGCGGGTGCGACGAGCAGGTACGGCAGCACCCCGGCGGGCAGGGAGCGTCTGCCGCGCGGAGGCTGGAGGACTTCCTTCGGGCCGGCAGGGGCCGGCGGATTCTTCGAGGTCTCCGCCGCCCTCCCGGGCGCGTCCTGGGGAGCGGCGGCCGCCGTCCCCTGGGAGTCCACGGTCATGGTCTTCTTCCTCGCGGTTCTGGGGCTCCCGCGCCCACCGGGGCGCGGCCCGGGCGAAGCGGGCCGCTGGTCACTGCGGCGTCCCGGCGGTGCGGCCGGCCGGGGCCGGGCCGCACCGCCGGGCGACGTGGCTACTGCTGGTTGATGCGCTCGTTGATGACCTTGTCGGCGGCCTCGCCGGCCTTGACCGGGTCCTCGCCCTTCAGGACCTTGGTCATGTAGTCCTTGATCGGGTTCGGGGCGGTCTCCACGTTCGCCCAGCCGGCGGTGACCGGGGTGATGCGGCCGGTGCCGGCGGCCTGGACCATGGCCTCGGCGAAGGAGCCGGCGGCGGGCTTGAACTGCGCGGACGGGTCGTTCGGGATCACGCCGCCCTGCACGGCCTCGCCGTACTTGGCCATCTGCGCCTTGCCGGCGGCGAGGGCCAGCCACTCCTTGGCGAGGTCCTTGTTGGCGGAGCGCTCGGCGACCGCGAGGTTCGAGCCGCCGAAGAAGACGGAGCCCGGCTTGTCGGCGGTCTTGCCCGGGATCGGGAAGTAGCCGAAGTCGGCGGTCTTGCCGGCCTTCTTCATGGCGTCGATCGCGCCGCCGGCCTCCCAGCCGAGGCCGATCCAGGACGCGACGCCGCCCTTGGGGACGATGTCGGTGGACTGCTGCGGGGTGGCCTCGTCCTTGTCCTTGGGCGCGGTGGAGTAGGAGGCGAGCTCCTTGTAGAAGTTCATGGCGGCCGCGGCCTGCGGGGTGCCGAGGGCGCCCTTCCACTTCTCGCCGTCCTTGACGGCGAGGTCGCCGCCCTCGTCCCAGACGAAGCCGGCGAGCACGTACCAGCTCTGGCCGGGCAGGTAGATCGGCTGGGTCTTCGGGTCGGCGGCCTTGAGCTTCTTCAGGCCGTCGATCCACTCCTGGCGGGTCTTCGGCGGGGTGACGCCGGCCTTCTTGTACGCGGCCTTGTCGTAGATGACGACGCGGTTGGCGGCCCACCACGGGGCGGCGTAGAGCTTTCCGTCGAGCTCGGCCGACGGGAGGATGCCCTTGTTCCAGTTGTCGTAGCCGAGCTTGGCCTTGTCGCCGGTGAGGTCGGCGAGACCGCCGGTGGCGGCGTAGCCGGTGGTCTGGGTGTTGCCGAGCTCGAGGACGTCAGGGGCGTTGTCCTCGGAGAGGGCGGCGGTCACCTTCTCCTGGATGCCGTTCCACTGCTGCTTCTCGACCTTGACCTTGACGCCCTTGTGGGCGGCCTCGAACTCCTTGTTGACGGCCGCCATCCAGGCGTCCGGGGCCGAGCCGTCCATCACCCAGACGGTCAGGGTCTTGTTGCCGGACGCGTCCGTCTTGCCGCCCTTGTCGCTGTCGGAGCCACACGCCGCGACCGAGACCATCATGCCCGCGACGCCGACCGCCGCGATGAGCTTGCGCTTCACGCCACCCTCCTCAGGGATGCCTGCAACCCCCCTGCCCACCGCGCGAGGTCATACGACGAGTCATGCTTGTAGGGCTGGGACCTGGTCTTTAATGGTTTAGACCAGTACCCGGAGCTTGGCCTAGACCTTTAGGGGTGTCAAGGGTGTATAAGAAGGGCTGTCGGCTCCGTTATCGGACCGACACCTGAGGCAGGGCGACGACCCGTGACCGGTCCGTGCCACCATGTGAGCCGCTACAGACGGAGGAGCCGGTGACGGCAGCAGCACAGGAGTCGGAGAGGCGGGGCATGGCCACGGACGCGGGCAGCACGGAGACAGAGGGCGGCGCCGCCACCCGGACCGCACGCGTGCCCAAGTACTACCGGCTCAAGCGGCATTTGCTCGACATGACGGAGACCCAGGCGCCGGGCACGCCGGTCCCGCCGGAGCGGACCCTCGCCGCCGAGTTCGACACCTCGCGCACCACCGTGCGCCAGGCCCTGCAGGAGCTGGTCGTCGAGGGCCGGCTGGAGCGGATCCAGGGCAAGGGCACCTTCGTGGCCAAGCCCAAGGTCTCGCAGGCCCTGCAGCTCACCTCGTACACCGAGGACATGCGGGCCCAGGGCCTGGAGCCGACCTCGCAGCTGCTCGACATCGGCTACGTCACCGCCGACGACACCCTGGCCGGGCTGCTCGACATCGCGACCGGCGGCCGGGTGCTGCGGATCGAGCGGCTCCGACTGGCCAGCGGCGAGCCGATGGCCATCGAGACCACCCACCTGTCGGCCAAGCGCTTCCCGGCGCTGCGCCGTTCGCTGGTGAAGTACACGTCCCTCTACACCGCGCTGGCCGAGGTGTACGACGTGCATCTCGCCGAGGCCGAGGAGACCATCGAGACCTCGCTCGCCACCCCGCGCGAGGCCGGGCTGCTCGGCACCGACGTCGGCCTGCCGATGCTGATGCTCTCCCGCCACTCGAAGGACGCCAACGGCGAACCGGTCGAGTGGGTGCGCTCGGTGTACCGCGGCGACCGCTACAAGTTCGTCGCGCGGCTGCAGCGGCCCAACGGCTGAGCACGAGGCTGCAGCGGCCCAACGGCTGAGAATCGGGTCTGAACCTCTGCCCCGGCGCATCCGTGAGGTGTGTCGGGGCACTGTCATGCCCGCGCCCCCGGCCGGGGATCAACTCGGTACCGATATACGCCCGTTATTCGGACGAGGGTTCCGTGGAGCGGGACAGTCCCCTAGATTTCCTGCGCATTACAGGTGATCAGCGAGGGGACGGGAGTCACCATGGCAGAGCCGGCACCACCCACCACCGACGCGCGTACGCGCACGCCTGATCCGAAGTCGATCGCCGTCTGGGTCCTCGTCGCCCTGGTGGGCGCGGCCGGATGGAGCGTCCTCGCCCTCTCCCGCGGCGAGGAGATCTCCGCGGCCTGGATGCTGGCGGCGGCCCTCGGGTCGTACGCCATCGGCTACCGCTTCTACGCACGCTTCATCCAGTACCGCGTGCTGAAGGCCGACAGGACCCGGGCCACTCCCGCCGAACGGCTGGACAACGGTGTCGACTTCCACCCGACCGACCGCCGTGTGCTCTTCGGCCACCACTTCGCCGCGGTCGCCGGAGCGGGCCCCCTGGTCGGCCCGGTGCTGGCCGCGCAGATGGGGTACCTGCCGGGCACCATCTGGCTCGTCGTGGGCGTGATCTTCGCCGGCGCGGTGCAGGACATGGTGACCCTGTTCTTCTCCACGCGCCGCGACGGCCGTTCGCTCGGTCAGATGGCGCGGGACGAGATCGGCCCGCTCGGCGGCGCGGCCGCCCTGATCGCGGTCTTCGCCATCATGATCATCCTGCTCGCGGTGCTGGCGCTTGTCATCGTCAACGCCCTGGCGCACTCGCCGTGGGGTGTCTTCTCGATCGCCATGACCATCCCGATCGCCCTGTTCATGGGCGTGTACCTGCGGATCCTGCGACCCGGACGGGTCACCGAGGTCTCGGTCATCGGAGTCGGGCTGCTGCTGCTCGCGATCGTGGCGGGCGGCTGGGTCGCGGAGTCCTCGCTGGCCGACACCTTCACGCTGGAGCCGGGCACGCTGGTCATCTGGATGATCGTGTACGGCTTCGTGGCCTCCGTGCTGCCGGTGTGGCTGCTCCTCGCCCCGCGTGACTACCTCTCGACCTTCATGAAGGTCGGCACGATCCTGCTGCTCGCGCTGGGCGTGGTCATCGCGATGCCGACCCTGAAGATGGACGCGATCACGGAGTTCGCGAGCCGTGGCGACGGACCGGTCTTCGCCGGCTCGATGTTCCCCTTCGTCTTCATCACCATCGCCTGTGGAGCGCTGTCCGGCTTCCACTCCCTGGTCTCGTCGGGCACCACCCCGAAGATGATCCAGAAGGAGACCCAGGTCCGGTTCATCGGCTACGGCGCGATGCTGACCGAGTCGTTCGTGGCCATCATGGCGATGATCGCGGCCTGCATCCTCGACCCCGGACTGTACTTCGCGGTCAACTCGCCCGCCGGAGTCATCGGCACGACGGTGGAGAGCGCGTCCCAGGCCGTGGCCGGTCTCGGCTTCACCATCTCCCCGGCCGATCTGGCGCAGGCCGCCAAGGACGTCGAGGAGGCGAGCCTGCTCTCCCGCACGGGAGGGGCGCCGACCTTCGCGCTGGGCATGTCGGAGATCTTCTCCGCCGTCGTCGGCGGCGCGGCGATGAAGGCCTTCTGGTATCACTTCGCGATCATGTTCGAGGCGCTCTTCATCCTCACCACGGTGGACGCGGGCACCCGGGTCGGCCGCTTCATGCTCCAGGACACCCTCGGCAACGTGTACAAGCCGATGAAGCAGGTCAGCTGGAAGCCGGGCGTCTGGTTCGCCAGCGCCGTCGTGGTCGGCGGCTGGGGCTACTTCCTGTGGGTCGGCGTGCACGATCCGCTGGGCGGGATCAACCAGCTCTTCCCGCTGTTCGGCATCGCCAACCAGCTGCTCGCGGCCGTGGCCCTGGCGGTCTGCACCACGCTGCTCGTCAAGTCAGGCCGGCTCAAGTGGGCCTGGGTGACGGCCGTTCCGCTGGCCTGGGACGCGACCGTCACGCTCACGGCGAGCTGGATGAAGATCTTCTCGGACGACCCGCGGGTGGGATTCTTCGCCCAGCGCGACAAGTACCAGGCCGGGATCGACGCCGACAAGGTGCTGCCGCCGGCGAAGTCGATGGAGGACATGCACACGGTCGTCACCAACTCCACGGTGGACGGCGTGCTGTCCGCGGTCTTCGCGATCCTGATCATCGTGGTCCTCGCGGACGCGGCCCGGGTCTGCTTCAAGGCCATCTCCGACCCGGCGGGCACCCGGCTCGCCGAGGTCCCGTACGTCGAGTCGAAGCTGGTCGCGCCGGCCGGGCTGTGGCCCACGCCGGAGGAGAAGGCCGAACTCGCGGCGGTCGGCGCGGTCACCGGGTCCGGTGAGGGCGAGGGCGAGCGGAGCACGGTGCGGACATGAGCACGGTGAGCCTGCGGCGGGCGGTGCACTGGCTCCGCTGGTACGTGCGCGAGGTGTCGGGCGAATCGGCGTACGACCGGTACGTCGCGCATGCCCGGTCGCACGACCCGGAGGCGGCGGTGTTGTCGCGGCGCGCCTTCGAGCGCCGCCGCATGGACGCCAGGGAGGCCGACCCCCGGGAGGGCTTCCGCTGCTGCTGAGCGACGCTGTGACGAAGGCCGCCGCGCTTCCCCCGGGAACCCGCGGCGGCCTTCGCCGTTGCCGGGCGAGGATGGGCGGATGAGATCTCGCCGCCGTACTCGCCTGCTCGCCCTGCTCCCCCTCCTCGTCCCGGCCCTGGCCCTCACCGGCTGCGGCACGGAGGTGGTCGGCGCGGGCACGCCCGACCGGGCGGAGCTGGAGGCTCGGGCCCGCGCCGCGCAGACCCGCGTCGAGCACGTGTACGTCACCGAGTCCGACGGCTTCGAACTGGCCCGGCAGTCGGTCGGCGTCATCGGCGACGACGGCTTCCAGGCCGTGTACGTCAGCGAGAAGGGCGAGCAGCTCACCCTGAGCGTGGAGCGCCGCCCGTTCACCGAGAAGGACTGCGCCTCCGGGCCGGACTCCTGCACGATGGAGGGTGCGAGCTGGTACCGCAGCTCCCCGCACGGCCACTCCTACGTGCGCAACGACGGCGGGCTGCGGGTGCAGCTCACCGCCCCCGTCTCGATACCGAAGGACGTCCTGAAGGCCGCCGCCGACCGCACCCACCGCGCGGACGACGCCGAACTCGACGCCGTCCTGCCGGAGAACCCCGCCTCGGGCGGCGGCTCGGGCAGACCGGTCGAGCGGGGGGACCTGCCCCCGAACGGGGACGGAGCCCCGCGGAACGACGTGGGCGCGAGCGGCTGAACGGAGGGAGACTGCACGGCATGGACTTCGCGATCAGGGCGGTACGGGCCGAGGAGCACGAGGCGCTCGGCGAGATCATCGCGCAGGCCTATCTCGCCGACGGGCTGCTCGCGTTCGGCGAGGCCGACTGGTACCTCGGCGAACTGCGGGACGTGGCCAAGCGGGCCGCGGCGGCGGAGGTGCTGGCCGCCGTCGACGGCGAGGGCGCGCTGCTCGGCGGCGTGACGTTCGTCCCCTCGCCGGGGCCGATGGCCGACCTGGCCCGGGAGGGCGAGGCCGAGATCCGGATGCTGGCCGTCGACCGGGCGGCCCGCGGTCGGGGTGTCGGGGAGGCGCTCGTGCGGGCCTGCGTCGAGCGCGCGCGGGGCGTCGAGGGCTGCGTGCGGATCGTGCTGTCCACACAGCGGGCGATGCACGGGGCGCACCGCATCTACGAGCGCCTGGGCTTCCGGCGCACGCCGGAGCGGGACTGGAGTCCCGTCGAGGACCACCCCGAGTTCGTCCTGCTCACCTACGGGCTGGAGTTGTAGCCGGACGGAGCGACACAACATGTGGGGGGTGCGTCGAGGAGCGCCCCCCACATGTATGCTCGTGCTCGCTGTCGCCGCAGGGGAATCCGGTGGAAATCCGGAACTGTCCCGCAACGGTGTGCTTCGTGCGCTTTCGCGCATGGCCGAGTCCGAGGACCTGCCGACGGTGCGCCCGGTCCGTCCGTTCCGGGTGCCGACTGACGTCCGGGCCTCGCGGAGTGGGCCGGTGGACGCGGGCCCCCGTGCGTACGGCCGCCCGCGCAGCCGCCCCCGCCGCGCCGGCCACGAGCGCCGAGCGAGGGAGAGCCCCCAACGTGACCATCGCGCCCGCCGATCCGGCCGCAGGCGTCGAGAACGACGGCCCCGGGACCGCGCTGCTGCGGACCCTGACCGATCTCACCGCCGACCTCCCCGACACCGACCCCGGCCGGGTCGCCGCCGCCGCGCTGCGCGGCCGGCACGCCGGGTCGGACGAGGCGGAGCTGCGCGAGCTGGCCACCGAGGCCGCCGCCGGCCTGATCGCGGAGGACCCCGCGTACTCCCGGCTCGCCGCCCGGCTGCTCACCCTCACCATCGCTCAGGAGGCCGCCGGCCAGGGCGCGGTGTCGTTCTCCGCGTCCGTGGCCACCGGCCACCGCGAGGGCCTGATCGCCGACCGCACCGCCGACTTCGTCGCCCGGCACGCCGCCCGCCTGGACGAGCTGATCGACACGGCCGCCGACGACCGCTTCGGCTACTTCGGTCTGCGCACCCTGTACTCGCGCTACCTGCTGCGCCACCCGATCACCCGCAAGGTCGTGGAGACCCCGCAGCACTTCATGCTGCGCGTCGCCTGCGGCCTGGCCGAGGACGACAGCGTGCGGGCCCTGGACGAGGTGGCGGCGCTGTACGGCCTGATGAGCCGGCTCGACTACCTGCCCTCCTCCCCCACGCTCTTCAACTCAGGCACCCGGCACCCGCAGATGTCCTCCTGCTACCTCCTGGACTCCCCGCAGGACGAGCTGGACTCCATCTACGACCGCTACCACCAGGTCGCCCGGCTCTCCAAGCACGCCGGCGGCATCGGCCTGTCGTACTCGCGCATCCGCGCCCGCGGTTCGCTGATCCGCGGCACCAACGGGCACTCCAACGGCATCGTGCCGTTCCTGAAGACCCTGGACGCCTCCGTCGCCGCCGTGAACCAGGGCGGCCGCCGCAAGGGCGCCGCCGCGGTCTACCTGGAGACCTGGCACGCGGACATCGAGGAGTTCCTGGAGCTGCGCGACAACACCGGCGAGGACGCCCGCCGGACGCACAACCTGAACCTCGCGCACTGGATCCCCGACGAGTTCATGCGCCGGGTCAACGCCGACGCCGAGTGGTCGCTGTTCTCCCCGGCCGACGTGCCCGAGCTGGTCGACCTGTGGGGCGAGGAGTTCGACGCCGCGTACCGCGCCGCCGAGGCGAAGGGCCTGGCCCGCAAGACCATGCCGGCCCGCGACCTGTACGGCCGGATGATGCGGACCCTCGCCCAGACCGGCAACGGCTGGATGACGTTCAAGGACGCCTCGAACCGCACCGCCAACCAGACCGCCGAGCCCGGCTCGGTCGTGCACTCCTCGAACCTGTGCACCGAGATCATCGAGGTCACGAACGACGGCGAGACCGCGGTCTGCAACCTCGGGTCGGTCAACCTCGGCGCCTTCGTGGACGCGTCGTCCCAGGAACTCGACTGGGAGCGGCTGGACGCGACCGTCCGCACCGCCGTGACCTTCCTCGACCGGGTCGTCGACATCAACTTCTACCCGACCGAGCAGGCCGGCCGCTCCAACGCCCGCTGGCGGCCGGTGGGCCTGGGCGCCATGGGCCTCCAGGACGTCTTCTTCAAGCTGCGGCTGCCCTTCGACTCGGCCGAGGCCCGCGCCCTGTCCACGAGGATCGCCGAGCGGATCATGCTGGCCGCGTACGAGGCGTCCGCCGACCTCGCGGAGCGCCACGGCCCGCTCCCGGCCTGGGAGCAGACCCGCACCGCCCGCGGTGTGCTGCACCCCGACCACTACGGCGTCGAGCTGAACTGGCCGGAGCGCTGGGCGGCGCTGCGCGAGCGGATCGCCGCCGTCGGCATGCGCAACAGCCTGCTCCTCGCCATCGCGCCGACCGCGACGATCGCCTCGATCGCCGGCGTGTACGAGTGCATCGAGCCGCAGGTCTCCAACCTGTTCAAGCGCGAGACGCTGTCCGGCGAGTTCCTGCAGGTCAACTCGTACCTGGTGGCGGAGCTGAAGGAGCTGGGCGTCTGGGACGCGCAGACCCGCGAGGCGCTGCGCGACGCCAACGGCTCGGTGCAGGGCTTCTCCTGGGTGCCGGCCGAGGTGCGCGAGCTGTACCGGACGGCCTGGGAGATCCCGCAGCGCGGACTGATCGACATGGCCGCGGCGCGCACCCCGTTCCTGGACCAGTCGCAGTCGCTGAACCTGTTCATGGAGACGCCGACCATCGGCAAGCTGTCGTCGATGTACGCGTACGCGTGGAAGCAGGGCCTGAAGACCACGTACTACCTGCGCTCCCGCCCGGCGACCCGGATCGCCCGCGCCGCCAAGGCGTCCGTCCCCGTCCAGCAGGTCGCCGACCCCGACGCGGTCGCCTGCTCCCTGGAAAACCCCGAGTCCTGCGAGGCCTGCCAGTGATGCCCACGACGAACGAGAAGAACCTCCTGGACCCGGGCTTCGAGCTCACGCTCCGTCCCATGCGCTACCCGGACTTCTACGAGCGCTACCGGGACGCGATCAAGAACACCTGGACCGTGGAGGAGGTCGACCTCCACTCCGACGTCGCCGACCTCGCCAAGCTGACCCCGGGCGAGCAGCACATGATCGGCCGCCTGGTCGCGTTCTTCGCGACCGGCGACTCGATCGTGGCGAACAACCTCGTGCTCACGCTGTACAAGCACATCAACTCCCCCGAGGCCCGGCTCTACCTGAGCCGCCAGCTGTTCGAGGAGGCCGTGCACGTCCAGTTCTATCTGACGCTGCTGGACACGTACCTGCCCGATCCGGAGGAGCGCGCGGCCGCGTTCGACGCGGTCGAGAACATCCCCTCGATCCGCGACAAGGCCCAGTTCTGCTTCCGCTGGATGGACTCGGTCGAGAAGATCGAGCGCCTGGAGACGCAGGCCGACCGCCGCCGCTTCCTGCTCAACCTGATCTGCTTCGCCGCCTGCATCGAGGGCCTGTTCTTCTACGGCGCCTTCGCGTACGTGTACTGGTTCCGCTCCCGCGGCCTGCTGCACGGTCTGGCGACGGGCACGAACTGGGTGTTCCGCGACGAGACCATGCACATGAACTTCGCCTTCGAGGTCGTGGACACGGTCCGCAAGGAGGAGCCGGAGCTCTTCGACGAGGCCCTGGAGCAGCAGGTCGTCGACATGCTGAAGGAGGCCGTCGAGGCGGAGCTGCAGTTCGGCCGCGACCTGTGCGGCGACGGGCTGCCGGGCATGAACACCGAGTCGATGCGCGAGTACCTCCAGTGCGTCGCCGACCAGCGCCTGGTCCGCCTGGGCTTCGCCCCGGTGTACGGCTCGGAGAACCCGTTCTCCTTCATGGAGCTGCAGGGCGTCCAGGAGCTGACCAACTTCTTCGAGCGCCGCCCGTCCGCCTACCAGGTGGCCGTGGAGGGCTCGGTCGACCTGGACGAGGACTTCTAGCCGGTACGGCGAAGGGCCCCGCACTCGATGGGTGCGGGGCCCTTCGCCGTCGTACGGCCCGGTCGGTCGTCGGGGACGCCGGTCGTCGGGGACGTCAGTCGTTGGGGACCGTCTCGTAGCGCGGGGTGCCCTCGGCCATCTGCCGCAGGGCGTCCTTGCGCTCGCGCTTGGAGAGGCGGTCGATGTACAGGTAGCCGTACAGGTGGTCCGTCTCGTGCTGGAGGCAGCGGGCGAAGTAGCCGGTGCCGCGCACCTTGATCGGGTTGCCCTGGGCGTCCTGGCCGTGCACCTCGGCGTAGTCCGGGCGGGCCAGCGAGGCGTACGCGGTCGGCACCGACAGGCAGCCCTCGTTCGAGTCGTCCAGGATCCGGCGCTCGGCCGGCAGCTCCTGGAGGACCGGGTTGACGACGACACCGGTGTGCCGCACGCCCTCGTCGTCCGGGCAGTCGTAGACGAAGACCTTCAGGTCCACGCCGATCTGGTTGGCGGCCAGGCCGACGCCCTCCGCCGCCTTCTGGCTGGCGAACATGTCGTCGATCAGGGCCGCGAGCTTGTCGTCGAACTCGGTGACGTCCTTGCACTCCCGGTGCAGCACCGGATTGCCGACGACCGTGATCGGGCGCGCCGTGCCCCGCTCGCGGTGCGCGAGCTCGCGCGCCTCGCAGTCCTCCGTGTCGACGACGAAGCCGTCGTTCACCTGCTCGCCCGTCTCCTGCTGCGCCATGTTGCCGCCGCGCCTTCCTGAAAACCCGATTCCGTCGGAGGACAGCCTACGGGGCCCTGCCGGAGCGCTCAGCAGACCTCTTCCAGATCGCGCCATTCCCGGGTGTCCGGGCTGTCCGCGACCCAGCCGTCGAGCAGCCCGCGCACCAGCCCCACCGGCGCGGCGATGCCGCACTCCCGCTCCGGCACCCACAGTTCGCCGGGCGAGCGGTGGCCGAGCGGACCGGGGTGGCCGGGCTCGCTGTGGTCGTGCGGGTCGAGGTGCTCGCCCTCGCCCTCGGCGCTGGGCATCGACGACTCGGAGCAGGCGCGGCACAGCAGCCGCACGGACGAGGACCAGTCCTCCGCGGCGAAGCCGGCGTCGGCGGCGAGCTGTTCGAGCGCGTCGCGGTCGTCCTCGGTGGCGGCCTCCAGGAGCACCACCCAGGTCGGCACGGGCGAGGGCGCCCACAGTTCGATCTCGTCGAAGACCGGGAACGAGGAGCCGGCGGCGGTGGTCCGCTCCCCGTTGGGCACGCCGTCGTGCAGCACGACCTCGCCCCAGCGGCGGCCGGAGGACGGCAGCGGGATCGACAGCACCTCGATCCGGGCCGGGTCGAGCCGGCGACCCCACACCACCTCGGCCTCGCCCTCGGGCGACAGCCGCACGGCGGCGCTGCCCAGCTCCATGCCGGCCGGCTCGCCGGTGCCGGCGGAGGCGCCGGGGACCTTCAGCCCGTACGCCTGCCAGGCGCGGCGGGCCAGCGGCCAGTCCTGCAGGGCGGTGGCGGCGATGCCGACGTTCCACCAGTCGGGGGCGCCGGTCTCCTTGTCGAGCAGGGCGACCGCGCGCAGCCCGGCGGCGCGGGCCTGCTCCCAGTCGTGCCGGAACTTGTGCAGCAGCGCCAGGTTGAACCAGGACTCGGAGAGCCAGGGCTCCAGGTCCGCCGCGCGGGTGAGGAGCGCGCCCGCGTCCTCGTACCGGCCGTCGCCGATCAGCGTGAACGCGCGGTCGGTGGCCTGCCGCCACGAGGCGGAGGGCCGATGCCGTACCTTCCCGAAGATCCTCACGATTCCCGCCTGCCGGTCGCTTCACCCTCTTGTTCGCATCCAACCATGCCCGGTCGGACGCGCGCTCATTACCCATGGGTTACCCAGCCCGACGAGGGCCGACGCCGCCGTTCGCGAGAACGCGGGCGAGGGCTTCGACGACCTCGGGGCAGTGGTCGCGGCCGGTGCCGAGCCGCAGCCGTTCGAGGGCGGCGAGGCCGCCGCCGGGGCCGGTGCCGGCGAGGTCGTCGTAGGCGTTCGCGGTGCGCACGATGCGGGCGGGCAGGGGCTGCTCGCGGTACGGGTCGGCCTGCCGTTCCACGACGACGGCGACCGCCTCGCGGACGCCGGTGCGGCGCACCACCGCCCCGCCGAGCAGGGCGATCCGGCGCTGCTCCTCGGCCGGGAGCACGGCCGTGGCGCCGGACGGCACCGGGTCGACGAGGGAGAGCTGGCCGATGTCGTGCATCAGCGCCGCGTACTCCAGGACGGTCAGTTCGGGTCCGGACAGGCCCAGCTCGCGGCCGACGGCGGTGCTGAGCGCGGCGACCCGGTGGGCGTGCCCCGGTGGGGTGTACCCGGCGATCTCGGTGGCGCGGGCGAGGGAGGCGATGGTCTGTCCGCCGGTGACGCGCACCGCCGTGAAGCGGCGGTGGGAGACCTGGGTGAGCAGGAGTGGCAGGCAGACCACGGGCAGCGCCCACAGGCCCGCGGCGCCGACGCCCAGCGCCATGACGGCCCCGGTCGCCCCGACGGCGGAGCCGACGCCGAGCAGTCCGCGCAGCTCCTCGCGGAGCAGCGGTCCGTACGGCGGGCGGGTCGCGGCGCGGGCGCGCAGCAGCAGGGCCGCGAGCACGGCGTCGCAGAGGGCGGTGAGCACGAGGAGGGCCAGGAGGAGCGGGGCGTGGGCGGCGCCGTGCCCGGAATGGAGGGGCTGGAAGCAGAGGGCGGCGAAGCCGACGGTGAGGGTGCGCCGGGCCAGGTGGTCGAGGTCGGGGCCGCGGCCGCGGGCCAGGTGCGGGACGGCGCCGGCGAGCCCGGCGGCCACGACGACGGCGACGGTCTGGGCGACGCCGTGGGTGGTGGGCCAGCCGCCGCTCGCGCCGAGCAGCGCGTACGCGAGGGCGCCGGCGGCGGCGAGCGGCGCGGGTTCGCGGTCGCGGAGGGCGGCGGCACCGGGCAGGCCCGCGGGGCGGGGGACGGAGCGCCAGCCGGCGAGGGCGCCGAAGGCGATGAGCAGCCCGAAGGCGAGCGCGGTGCCGGGCTCGGCGACGCCCCCGCGCAGGGTGCCGCCGACGGCGGCGACGACGAGCCCGAGCGCGGCCCCGTGCACGACGAGCAGCGTGAGCCGGGGGCCCCGGACGGGTCGCCGCCCGGCTCGCGCAGCTCGCGCGGTGCGGCGGCGAGGGCCGCGAGGCGTCGGGATCCGGCCGTGGGCGGAGCCGACGCGGGACGACCCGGCCCGGAAGCCGGTCACCGCCGACCGCGCCGCGAGACGGGCGCGGCCCCGGGACCGGCCCCGGGGACGGGTTCGCCGTACGGGCGGGGCCCGGTGCTGGGTTCGAACGGGTGGGGCCCGTGCAGTGGGGCGCCGGGGTCCGCCATCGCACCCGGGGCGTGCGGGCGGGGGCCCGGTAGGAGGGGGACGGTTGACGCCGGTGGGGTGGGTTCGTCGGAGGTGACGGCAGTTTGCCAGCCGTGTCGGTCGAGGGCGCGGGCCAGGGCGCGGACCATGCGGGGGTCGAACTGGGTGCCCGCGCACCGGCGGAGTTCGGCGAGCGCGGTCCCGACGGGACGCGCCCTGCTGTACGACCGGGTGGACGTCATCGCGTCGAAGGCGTCGGCCACGGCGACCACGCGGGCGAACTCGGGGATCTCGTGGCCGCTGAGCCCGTACGGGTACCCGCTGCCGTCCATGCGCTCGTGGTGGTGCAGGATCGCGGCGCGCGCCTCGCCGAGGAAGCCGATGCCGCGCACGATCTCGTGCCCGTACTCGGGGTGGAGCTCGACGACCCGGCGTTCCTCCGGGGTGAGCGGCCCGTCCTTGCGCAGGACGCGGGTCGGCACGCCCAGCTTGCCGACGTCGTGCAGGATCCCGGCGAACCGGATGACCTCCACCCGTTCCTCCGCCATGCCCAGCTCACGGGCGATCAGCACGGAGGCCCGGCCCACCCGTTCGCTGTGTCCGCGGGTGTACGTGTCCTTGAGGTCGACGGCCTGCACGAGGGCCCGGACGGTGGCCTGGTGGGCGGCCCGCTCGCGGTGGTACTGGGCGAAGACCCAGCACGACAGGTACATCGGCAGCAGCACGAACAGCGCGGCGACCGGCCCGTACGGGCTGCGCCAGAGGACCGCCGTCGTCAGCCCGGCGAGGCCGTGCACGGTGTGCGGGGCGAGGGCGGGGACGAGCAGCCCGCGCCACGCGGTGCGCACCGGCCGGCGCTCCGCGGCGACGCGCACGGCGCCGTCGAGGGCGGTGAGCACGAGGCTGAAGACGACGGCCGCGGCGAGCGCGACCAGCAGGATGCGTGGGAACCGCGCGGGGACCAGGGCCGCGGGCCCGCCGAGGAGTTCGGCGGTACGGGAGGCGGCCCACGCGGCGACGGCGAGCTGCGCCGCGCGCCAGACGCGGCGCGGTCCGGCGGGCCGCTCCTCGACCCGCGCGGCGAGCGCGCCGGGCAGGGCGGTGAGCGCGGCGGCGGCCGGCGGCAGCAGGAGGGCGGCGGCGAGGAGCACGGGGAAGAACGTCCCCGCGCCCAGCGGCGCGGCCCCGCCGGACGCCCGGCCGAGGAGACGGCACCGCGCGGGCAGCTCGCAGAAGGCGTACAGGGCGGCGAGCAGGGCGACCGTGGTCCAGGGCGTGTGCGCGTCGGGGCGCAGCGCGGGCGCGGCGAGCGCCGCGGCGCACAGGGCGGCGCACGCGACCAGACCGCGTGCCGCTGCCGGGAGTGCCATCACGCCGGTCACGCTAGCGAGTCGGCGGGGGCCGTCCGGGCGACTGCGGCCCGATTAGCACCATCGGGTGATACAGGCAGATATACACATCGGACCGCCGAAGCGGTCCGACGGAACGGTGATCGCGGTGTGCCCTACTGCTCCTGCGGCGTGACCGTGACGTCGTGCTCCGGCACGGCCTGGCCAGCGCGGATCAGGTCGATCCGGCCCATCACCTTCGCCCGCAGATCGGTGGGCACGTCGTCACTGCCGCAGCAGCGCTTGACGAGCTTCTTCACGGCCTGCTCCAGGCCGTACTTCTCCAGGCACGGGGAGCACTCCTCGAAGTGCACCTCGAACTTCGTGCAGTCACTGTCGGGCATCTCGCGGTCGAGGAACTCGTAGAGATGATCCAGGACCTCTGAGCAGTCCGTCTCGTGCGGCTCTCCGCAGCTCATGAGCCCGAGCCTTTCCGATCGTTCGACGACTCTCCGGCGCCCGCGGGTACCAGCCCGCGCTCACGGGCGTAGTCCTCGAGCATGCCGCGCAACTGACGGCGTCCCCGGTGCAGTCGGGACATCACCGTACCGATGGGTGTACCCATGATGTCCGCGATCTCCTTGTACGCAAAGCCCTCGACGTCCGCGAGATACACGGCGATGCGGAACTCCTCGGGAATCGCCTGGAGCGCTTCCTTCACGTCGGAGTCCGGCAGGTGGTCGAGCGCCTGCGACTCGGCGGACCGCAGACCGGTCGACATGTGCGACTCGGCGCGGGCCAGCTGCCAGTCCTCGATCTCCTCGGCCGCGCTGCGCTGCGGCTCGCGCTGCTTCTTGCGGTACGAGTTGATGAAGGTGTTGGTCAGGATCCGGTACAGCCAGGCCTTCAGGTTGGTGCCCTCGCGGAACTGGTGGAAGGAGCCGTACGCCTTGGCATAGGTCTCCTGCACCAGGTCCTCCGCGTCCGCGGGGTTGCGCGTCATGCGCAGCGCGGCGGAGTACATCTGGTCGAGGAATCCGAGGGCGTCCCGCTCGAAGCGCGCGTTGCGCTCCTCGGTCGTCTCCTCGGGGCCGTCGTCGGTCCCTGTGTCGGTCCCAGTGACAGGACCCACCTCCTCCAGCGATGGGGCGGGACCGAAGGCGACCCCGCTCGTTTCGGAGGATAGACGAGGAACCGCTCCGCCCGCCGCCCGAATAGGGGCGCGCTTGGGCGCAGGCAGCACCGTCCAGTCGAGGTCAGCGGCCTGCGAGCGCTGGGGGCAGATGGTGGAACCCATGCGACGGACTTCCTCTCCCTGACTCTCTTACCGACGCCCGTCACAACGCGGCGCGCGTGCCCGGCATTCCCGGCGTGGCGAGCCACTCGGCGACGGCCTCGGTGAGGAGCGTCACGGCCTCCGACTCCGTCAGGTCGGCGCGCTTGGGGACGGCGAAGGAGTGATCGCCGTACGGGATCTCGACGAGCTTGTAGGTCCCCTCGGGGAACTCCTCGGGCTTGCCGAAGGGGTCGTTGCCGCCCTGGACGACCAGGGTGGGCTCGCCCGCGCCGAGGAGCTCGTCGGCGCGGGACTTCTCGGGGCGGCCGGGCGGGTGCAGGGGGAAGCTGAGCGCGAGCACGGCCGCGGCGCCCAGCTCGGCGGCGGTCCGGCAGGCGACGCGCGCCCCGGCACTGCGTCCGCCGGCGACGACGGGGAGGGCGCGGGCGCTCAGCGCCGGCCAGATCTCGCGCCAGCCGGCGTCCAGGGTCTTCGGCGCCGGCGCGACCTTCTTGCCGGCGACCCGCCACGGCATCTCGACCAGCGCCACGGTGTACCCCCGCCGCGGCAGCTCGCGCGCCAGGGCGACGAGGTCCCGCGCGCCGACCCCGCCCCCGGCGCCGTGCGACAGGGCCACGACCGCGCGGGGCCGCTCCGCCTCGTACCAGTGGACCCGCGCCTGCCCGGTCGCGGTGTCCACCGTCTCGATCTCCGTCTCGATCTCCGTCACGCGACCATCCTGCCGCGCCCTTAGAAGAGGGTCGCGACCTCCGGGCCCGCGAGTTCCGTCAGGAGCTCCGGGCCGTTGTTGCGGACGTTGCTGACCGCCGTCGGCACCGGATAGGCGCGCATCAGGCCCTCCGGCGGCGGGACCAGCAGGCCGCGGAGCTCGTCGAGGTCCGTCGTACGCGGGTCCAGCCAGGCGTCCCAGCGGTCCGGCGTCAGCATCAGCGGCATCCGCGGGTGGATGTCCGCGAGCGAGCGCGGCCCCTCGGCCGGCGCCACACCCAGCGGGCCGGTCTCGGCCTCCGTCGTCACGACCGAGCAGGTCACCCACCACGCCGACGGGTGGTCGTCGGGCAGGGTGCGGTCGCGCCAGAACTCGTACAGGCCCGCCATCGCGAAGACCGAGCCGTCCGCCGGGGTCACGAAGTACGGCTGCTTCCGCGGCCGCTTCTTCTTGCCCTCGACCTCCAGGTCCCGCTCCTCGACCCCGGTGACCCACTCGTAGTACCCGTCCGCCGGCAGGATGCAGCGCCGCGCGGCGAACGCCCGCCGGAACGACGGCTTCTCGTGGACCGTCTCCGCGCGCGCGTTGATCATCCGGGCCGCGCCCTCGGGGTTCTTCGCCCAGGACGGCACCAGGCCCCACTTCAGCTTCCGCAGCTGGCGAACCGGACGCTTCGATTCGGCGTCCTTCAGAGGGCGCTCCAGGACCGCATAGACCTCTTTGGTGGGGGCCACGTTCCAGTCGGGCGCCAGCGTCTCCTCCGGCTCCCACTTCTCGATCTCGAAGACTCCGACCAGATCCTCGGGCCGTCGACTCGCTGCATACCGTCCGCACATACGTGCCACACTGCCACTCCCCCCGTCACCCGACCACCACCTCTCCAAGACGTGCTACGCACCGGCACCTGCTTGACGGCCAGATGAGGAGCCGATCCCCGAAATGAGCGAAGTCCTCGACGGCGTCCTCGGCGGCGACGCCCTCGGCACCCAGCCCGCGCCCGCGCTGTGGATCGTCATGGCCACCGCCGTCCTCGCGCTGCTCGCCGTGGCCCCGCGCCCCGCCTGGCGGCTCTCGCGCAACGCGATCACCATCGCGCACGAAGGCGGCCACGGCTTGATCGCGCTGGTCACCGGCCGTCGCCTCGAAGGCATCCGGCTGCACTCCGACACCAGCGGCCTCACCGTCAGCCGGGGGAAGCCCAGCGGCCTCGGCATGATCCTCACCGCGGCCGCCGGCTACACCGCCCCGCCGCTCCTCGGCCTCGGCGGCGCCTGGCTGCTCACCGAGCACCGCATCACCCTCCTGCTGTGGCTGGCCACGGCCCTGCTGCTCGCCATGCTGGTGATGATCCGCAACGCGTACGGGGTGCTCACCGTCGTCCTCACCGGCGCCGCGTTCCTGCTGGTCTCCTGGCTCACCGGCCCGGACGTCCAGTCGGCGTTCGCGTACACAGTGGTGTGGTTCCTGCTCCTCGGCGGCGTGCGTCCCGCTTTCGAGCTGCAGTCCAAGCGCCGCCACGGAGGCGCCCCGGACTCCGACGCGGACCAGCTCTCCCGGCTCACGCACGTGCCGGCCGTCCTGTGGCTCGGGCTCTTCCACACCGTCTCGCTGTGCTCGCTGATCGGCGGAGGCCGCTGGCTGCTGGGGCTGTAGCCGGTGCGTACCGCACTAAAGTGAGGGCATGACCGTTCCTTCCGTCCCCGCCGACCCCCGGACGCCGTCGCAGTCCCCTCTCTGGCCCGCCCCCACCGCAGGCGGGGCCGTCGACGCGACCGTCACCGTGCCCGGATCGAAGTCGGTCACCAACCGCGGCCTCGTCCTGGCCGCCCTCGCCGCCGAGCCCGGCTGGCTGCGCCGCCCGCTCCGCTCCCGCGACACCCTCCTGATGGCCGACGCCCTGCGCGCGCTGGGCGTGCGCATCGAGGAGGGCGTGGGCCCCGACGGCACGGGCGAGGCGTGGCGCGTCATCCCCGCCCCGCTGCGCGGCGACGCGTCCGTCGACGTCGGCAACGCCGGCACCGTGATGCGCTTCCTGCCCCCGGTCGCGGCCCTCGCCGACGGCCCGGTCCGCTTCGACGGCGACCCCCGCTCCCACGAGCGCCCGCTGCACGGCGTCATCGACGCGCTGCGCGCGCTCGGCACCCGGATCGACGACGGCAAGCGCGGCGCGCTGCCGATGACCGTGCACGGCGCGGGCGCGCTGGAGGGCGGCCGGGTCGAGATCGACGCCTCGTCCTCGTCCCAGTTCGTCTCCGCGCTGCTGCTGTCCGCGCCCCGCTTCAACCAGGGCGTCGAGGTCCGGCACGTCGGCGCGAAGCTGCCCTCGATGCCGCACATCCGGATGACCGTCGACATGCTCCGCGTGGTCGGGGCGCAGGTCGACGAGCCGGAGACCGGCGGCGAGCCGAACGTCTGGCGGGTCTCCCCGTCCGCGCTGCTCGGCCGTGACCTCGTCGTCGAGCCCGACCTGTCCAACGCCCAGCCCTTCCTGGCCGCGGCGCTGGTCACCGGCGGCCGGGTGACGGTCCCCGACTGGCCGTCGCGGACCACCCAGCCCGGTGACGCGCTGCGCGAGATCTTCACCGAGATGGGCGGTTCCTGCGAACTGACCGAGCAGGGCCTGACCTTCACCGGCACAGGCCGGATCCACGGCATCGACGTGGACCTGAGCGAGGTCGGCGAGCTGACCCCGGGGATCGCCGCGGTCGCCGCCCTCGCCGACTCGCCGTCCACGCTGCGCGGCGTCGCGCATCTGCGACTGCACGAGACCGACCGGCTGGCGGCGCTCACCAAGGAGATCAACGGGCTCGGCGGCGACGTCACCGAGACCGAGGACGGGCTGCACATCCGCCCGCGCCCGCTGCACGGCGGGGTCTTCCACACGTACGACGACCACCGGATGGCCACGGCCGGCGCGATCATCGGCCTGGCGGTCGAGGGCGTGGAGATCGAGAACGTGGCGACGACCGCGAAGACCTTGCCGGACTTCCCGAGGATGTGGACCGAAATGCTCGAGGGCTGACGACATGCGGCGCTACGGGAAGCACACCGACGAGGACGACATCCGCCAGCGGCCCAACCCCAAGGGCAACCGGCCGCGGACCAGCATCCGTCCCAAGCACGAGGACGCGGCCGAGGGCATGGTCCTCACCGTCGACCGCGGCCGGCTGACCTGCCTGGTCGACGACCGTGTGGTGCTGGCGATGAAGGCCCGTGAGCTGGGCCGCAAGGCCGCGGTCGTCGGCGACCGCGTGGAGCTCGTCGGCGACCTGTCCGGCAAGAAGGACACCCTGGCGCGCATCGTCCGGATCGGCGAGCGCAGTTCCGTGCTGCGCCGGACGGCCGACGACGACGATCCGTACGAGCGGGTGGTCGTCGCCAACGCCGACCAGCTCGCGATCGTCACCGCGCTGGCCGACCCCGAGCCGCGCCCGCGGCTCATCGACCGCTGTCTGGTCGCCGCCTTCGACGGCGGCCTGGAGCCGCTGCTCGTGCTCACCAAGTCGGACCTCGCCCCGCCGGACGAACTGCTGGGCCTGTACGGCGACCTGGGCGTGCCCTACGTGGTCACCTCGCGCGACGAGCTGTACGACGGCGGGGCCGCGGACCGGGTCCGCGAGTACCTGGACGGCCGGGTCACGGCCTTCGTGGGCCACTCCGGCGTCGGCAAGACGACGCTGGTCAACGCGCTGGTGCCGGAGGAGCGGCGGCGCACCACCGGCCATGTCAACGCGGTCACCGGGCGCGGCCGGCACACGACGACGTCGGCGCTGGCGCTGCCGCTGGACTCGGTGGACGGCTGGGTGATCGACACGCCCGGCGTGCGGTCCTTCGGGCTCAACCACATCGATCCCTCGCGGGTGATCCACGCGTTCCCCGATCTGGAGCCGGGTACGGCGAACTGCCCGCGGGCGTGCAGCCACGACGAGCAGGACTGCGCGCTGGACGAGTGGGTGGCCGAGGGGCACTCCGATCCGGCCCGGCTGTACTCGCTGCGGCGGCTGCTCGCCACGCGGGAGCGCCGCGAGGGCGACTGACCTGACCGATTCGCGCCCGTTTGCGCCTGGTGTCGCTCGGTAAGTGCATAATCGCACCGAGTGGGCGGAAGCAGTCACCGAAGGCGTGGGAGGCACTGACGATGGCGTGGCTGCTGGTGGTGCTCGCCGGATTTCTCGAGACCGGCTTCGCGGTCTGCCTGAAACTGTCGCACGGCTTCACGCGGCTCTGGCCGACCATCGCCTTCGCGGTCTTCGCCCTCGGCAGCTTCGGTCTCCTCACCCTCGCGCTGCGGAAGCTGGACGTGGGCCCCGCGTACGCGGTGTGGACCGGCATCGGCGCGGCGGGCACGGCGATCTACGGCATGATCTTCCTCGGCGACCTGGTCTCCACGCTGAAGATCATCTCGATCTCCCTGGTGATCATCGGGGTCATCGGTCTCCAGCTGTCCGGCTCCGCGCACTGAGCGCGCTCCGGACGGTCTGACCGACGCCCTGGGGCCCGGGCGCGACGATGTACGACAGGGCGAGCCGGACCGCGAGCTCGCAGGACGGCGCGGTCCGCGCGTCCGTGCGGGCGAGGGTCGCGGCGACCAGCTCGGCCGGGGCGGGCGCCCCCGCGTCGGCCCGCCTCTGGGCCGGGACGGCGGAGGCGAGCGACGCCGAGCGGGCCGGCCGGGGCGCGGGGAGCCGTTCGGTCCAGCCGCCGGTGAGCAGGGCGCGCAGCAGGGGCCGGTCGCGGGCCTCGGCGACGATCCACTCGGCGACGAGCGCGAGCCGCTCGGGCCCGAGGGGCGGCGGGCCGGGGCGGTCGGTTCCGGCCCCGCGCTCCATGCCGGCCCCGCGGTCGATGCGGGCCGGGCGGTCGATTCCGGCCCCGCGGTCGCTGCGGGCCGGGCGGTCCGTACGGAGCTGGGGTGGGTGCCGGTCGTCGAGCAGGCGCTCGACACCGTGCAGGTACGCGTCCGCCTCGCGCCGGACCAGGGCGCGCGCCAGGCCCTCCTTGCTGCCGAACTCGTTGTAGAGGGTCTGCCGGGACACCCCCGCCGCCGCGGCCACGTCGACCATGCGCACCGCGGACCAGGGCAGCCGCCCGAGGGCCGCGAGCGCCGCGTCCAGCAGGGCTTCTCGCGCTGCGGGCATCGTCGCCTCCCGTCCACGCCGTTCCTTCGCACAGAGTTGACGGGCGGCCACGCACTGTCAAGGGCCCCCGCGGAGCACCGCCCGCAGGGAGGATAGAGTTCCGAACATGGCCGATTACCACGACGACCTGCGCCTCGCCCACGTCCTCGCGGACGCCGCCGACGCCGCCACCATGGAGCGCTTCAAGGCCCTCGACCTGAAGGTCGAGACGAAGCCCGACATGACGCCGGTGAGCGAGGCGGACAAGGCCGCCGAGGAGCTGATCCGGGCCCAGCTCCAGCGGGCCCGGCCGCGTGACGCGGTCCTCGGCGAGGAGTACGGCGTCCAGGGCTCCGGGCCCCGGCGCTGGGTGATCGACCCGATCGACGGCACCAAGAACTACGTGCGCGGGGTGCCGGTCTGGGCCACGCTCATCGCACTGATGGAGGCCGGGGACACCGGTTTCCAGCCGGTGGTCGGCGTGGTGTCCGCGCCGGCGCTGGGCCGCCGCTGGTGGGCGGCGAAGGGCCTGGGCGCGTACACCGGACGCAGCCTGTCCTCGGCGACGCGGATCGGCGTCTCGAAGGTGGCGGAGCTGTCGGACGCCTCGTTCGCGTACTCCTCGCTGAGCGGCTGGGAGGAGCAGGGCCGGCTCGACGGCTTCCTGGACCTGACCCGGGCCTGCTGGCGGACGCGCGCGTACGGCGACTTCTGGCCGTACATGATGGTCGCCGAGGGCTCGGTGGACATCTGCGCGGAGCCGGAGCTGTCGCTGTGGGACATGGCGGCGACGACGATCGTCGTGCAGGAGGCGGGCGGCACGTTCACCGGCCTCGACGGCCGGCACGGCCCGCACAGCGGCAACGCCGCCGCCTCGAACGGGCTGCTCCACGGCGAGCTGCTCAGCTACCTGAACCAGACCGGCTGACGCACCGGGGCGCGGACGGGCCCGCCGGAGCGGTGCGCTCCGCGCGCCGGGCCCGGCGGCTGCACGCCCCCTTGTCGACCTCTCCTCGCGCTGCCACTCTGAAAGTCCCCCCATTTGTGAACTTGTGAAACGGTTCTCGTTGAAAAGGGGACCGTTCATCGAGGAGGTGGCTGCCTTCATGCTCGTCCGTGACGCCATGAGTACGGTGATCCTGACCATCGGACCCGCCCACACCCTCCGACAGGCCGCCCGGCTGATGGCGGCGCGCCGCGTCGGCGCGGCCGTCGTCCTGGACGCCGACCACAGCGGCCTGGGCATCCTGACCGAGCGCGACATCCTGAACTCCCTCGGCTCCGACCAGAACCCCGACCACGAGACCGCCGGCTCCCACACCACCACCGACGTCGTCTTCGCCGCACCCGGCTGGACCCTGGAGGAGGCCGCCGAGGCCATGACCCGCGGCGGGTTCCGTCACCTCATCGTGCTCGACGACCACGGCGGCCCGGTGGGCATCGTCTCGGTCCGCGACATCATCCGCTGCTGGGCCCCGGCCCTCCGGCACGAGGGGACGCTGGCCCGCTGAGTTAGGCTGGCCCCCATGAGTGACCTGTTGGAACGACTGCGCGGCCGTGGCTGGCGGATGACCGCGCAGCGACGTGTCGTGGCCGAAGTCCTCGACGGGGACCACGTCCACCTCACCGCCGACGAGGTGCACGCCCGCGCCGTGGAGAGGCTGCCGGAGATCTCCCGGGCGACCGTGTACAACACGCTGGGCGAGATGGTGTCGCTCGGCGAGGTCATGGAGGTCAGCACCGACCACCGCGCCAAGCGGTACGACCCGAACGCGCACCGGCCGCACCAGCACCTGGTCTGCGCGCGCTGCGGGGCGATCCGGGACGTCCACCCGGCGGGCAACCCGCTGAAGGACCTGCCGGACTCCGAGCGCTTCGGTTTCACGATCTCGGACGTCGAGGTCACGTACCGGGGCATCTGCCCGGACTGCGCGAGCGCCTGAGCGAGTGAGCGTCGGGAAGCCCCTGCGGGGGCTTCTTCCGCATCCCGTCGGCGGCATGCACGACGAAGGCCCGGATCCTGAGGATCCGGGCCTTCGTCTTCAGTAGCGGGGACAGGATTTGAACCTGCGACCTCTGGGTTATGAGCCCAGCGAGCTACCGAGCTGCTCCACCCCGCGTCGGTGAACCCAACCTTACGGCACCCCTTCGACCAGCGCAAATCCGTTAAGCGGTGAGCTCCTGGTGCAGCGCCTCGCTGAGCCGCGCGGCCCGCTCCGCCACCTCCGCGGGGCCCAGCTCCACCGCGCGGGCGCACCAGCGGCGGCCCTCGGTGAGCTCACCGCGGCGCGCGGCGAGCAGGGCGAGCCGGAGCGCGGCGCGGCCGTGCCCCGCGTGCGCGGCGCGGGTCCACCAGAGCGCGGCCTCCCGCTCGTTGCCCTCGCGGGCGAGCAGCAGCCCGAGGTTGAACGCCCCGTTCCGGCTGCCCGCCTCGGCGGCCTCGCGGTACCAGTGCGCCGCCTCCGCGACGTCGCCCCGGGCGGCGGCCAGCATGCCGACCCGGACCTGGGCGCGGCGGTGGCCCTGCCGGGCGGCGCGCTCGTACCACTCCTCGCACTCGGTCTTCTCGGCCTGCGGCGCCCCGAGCGCGGTCGGGCCGGGCTCGGGCCGGCGGGCGTCGAGGACGGTGGCGAGCCGGTACGCCGCCTCCGCGCTGCCGCCGCCCGCGGCGCAGCGCAGGTGGCGCTCGGCGCTCCGCTCGTCGCCGTCGCGCAGGCAGGCCATGCCGACCTGGAGCGCGGCCTCGGTGTGCCCGGCGGCCGCGGCACGCTCGTACCAGCCGCGCGCGGCGCGGTCGTCGTCGCGGCCGGCGTGGATGATGCCCAGGTTGAACGCGGCGTCCACGCTGCCGGCCTCGGCGGCCTTGGAGAACCAGGGCTCCGCGCCCTTCGCGTCGCCGGCCTGCAGCAGCAGCACCGCGAGCGCGTTCGCGGCCTCGCGGTGCCCGGCGTACGCGGCGCGCCGGTACCACTGCTCGGCCTGCGGGATGCGGTCCTGGGCGGCGCAGAGCAGCCCGAGGTTGTAGGCCCCGTTCACGTCGCCGGCGTCCATGGCGGCGCGGTACCAGCGCTCGGCGGTCTGCTGCTCGCCGCGGGCGGCGTGCAGCGCGCCGAGCGCGTTGGCGGCGTTGCCGTCGCCCTCCTGGGCGGCGCGCAGCCACCACACCGCGGCGCTCTCCTCGTCGCCCGCGTCGCGCAGCAGGAAGCCGAGCGCGCAGGCGGCCTTGGCCTCGCCGTCCTTGGCGGACGTCAGGTACCAGCGGCCGGCCTCCTTGAGCTCGCCGCGCCGCTCCAGGATCGCGCCGAGGTGCAGCGCGGCCCGCCGGTGGCCGCGGGCGGCGGCCTGGCGGTACCACTGCTCGGCCTCGGCGAGCGTGCCGGCGGGCTCGCCGGACGCCTCCGGGACGGCGGCGCGGTCGCGGGCGGCGCGCAGCCGGGCGCCCGTCTCGTAGACGAGCGCCTCGCGGGCGGAGCGGCCGGTGCCGGTCTCGTACGCGGCGGCGTCGCGGGGGCGTCGGCGGGCCGGGCCCTCCGCCGCGGCGGCGCTCTGCGCGGCGCGCTTCTCCAAGGCGCGGGCGAGCCGGTACGCGGCCTCCCGGTGGCCCTGCTCGGCGGCGACGCGCAGCCAGCGCTCGGCGCCGACGTCGCTGCGGTGCTCCAGCAGGTCGGCGAGGGCGTAGGCGCCGAGGGCGTGGCCCTGCTCGGCGGACTGGCGCAGCCAGTACTCGGCGGCGGGCTCGTCGCCGCGCTCGCGGTGGTGGCGGCCGAGGGCATGGGCGGCCGCGGCGGAGCCGGCGACGGCGGCGATGCGCCACCAGCCTGCGGCCTCGTCGGCGTAGCCGCGCTGGTGCAGCAGGACGCCGAGGTTGTTGGCGGCGGCCCGGTCGCCCTCGGCGGTGGCGCCGCGCAGGTACGGCTCGGCGCCGTCGAGGTCGCCGCGGCGCAGCAGCAGCGCGCCGAGGACGCTCATCGCCGCGGCGTCGCCGTTCTCGGCGGCGCGGCGGTGGCGTGCCTCGGTCTCCGCGCTGTCGGTGTACTCGACGGCCGCCTCGAGCGGGTCGGTGACGGTGTCGTGGTCGGTCTCGTGGTCGGTGTCCGTGTCCGTGTACGCGGTGCCCGAAACGGCACTGGTCGTGTGCCGCTGTACAAACCGCCCTGTCTCCAACAGAGTTGCCCTGTCCCCCATAAATTCCATCGTCGCACCACCCGCAACCCGCGTACACCTGGTATACCGCAGCCAGTGAGGTCACTTCAGCGTTTTGTCGACATGCCCACAGAGAGATAAGTCAAACACGATTCGGGTCAACTCGCCTCACCCGAGGGGGCCTTCGGGCCGAGGTGTCGGAATCGGCATATGACGAGGGCCCGGATCCTGATGGATCCGGGCCCTCGTCTTCAGTAGCGGGGACAGGATTTGAACCTGCGACCTCTGGGTTATGAGCCCAGCGAGCTACCGAGCTGCTCCACCCCGCGTCGTTGTGTCACCACCGTATCACGACGCGGGGCGGAACCGATCAGCCGCTGGGACTGGGGCTCGGCGAACCGCTCGGTGAGCCGCTCGGCGTGGCCGCGGGCTTGTCCGGCTGCTTCTGGTCCGGCTGCTTCTGGTCGGACTTCAGCTTGGCGCTCGCCTCGGCCGCCTGCTGCAGCGCCTTCTGCAGGGCCTCCTGGGCCTTGCCGTAGGCGGTCCAGTCGGGCTTCGCCAGCGCGGCCTGGGCGTCGTTGTACGCCTTCTGCGCGTCGGCGATGGCCTGCTTGAGCGCGGCGTCGCCCGTCGCCGGCGGAGGCGGCGGGGTCGTGCCCGGCGGGGTGGGCGGCGGCGGGGTGGCGCCCTCGACCCCGAACACCGCGTTCAGCGCCTTGGCGAAGCTGTCCTCGAACACCGTGGTGTCCTTGGTGGTGTCCCCCTTGGGCTGGTCCGCGTCCACGTAGGACACCGCGACCTTCTTCAGGAGCGGGTACTGCGCGTTGCGGCCCTGGGCGTACACCGGCTCCACGTACAGGAAGCCGCCGTCCAGCGGCACCGTGAGCAGGTTGCCGTAGAGGATGTCGGAGTCGGCGCCCTTCATGTCCCGCACGAAGGTCGCCACCGACGGAAGGCTGTTGAGCTTGTTCTGCACCTGCTGGGGTCCGGGGACCTCGGAGGTGACTCTCAGCAGCCTTATGCGGCCGTAGTCCTTGCTGCCGGCGTCCGCGTCGACCGCCATGAAGCCGCCCAGGTTCGGCCGGCCGTTGGGGGTGAACGTGGTCGTCAGCGAGAACTTCTGCGCCGTGTCCCCGGGCATCTTCATGCTCAGGTAGTACGGCGGGACCGCGTTGCCGTCCCGGTTGGTCGGGTCGTCCGGCACCTGCCACGCGTCCGAACCGCTGTAGAACTGCGCCGGGTTGGTCACGTGGTAGCGGGTCAGCAGCTCGCGCTGGACCTTGAACATGTCCTGCGGGTAGCGCAGGTGCTCGAGCAGGCTCGGCTTGATCGCCTCGCGCTTCTCGACCGTGCCGGGGAAGGCCTTCATCCAGGTCTTGAGGACGGGGTCCTTCGTGTCCCACTGGTAGAGCTTGACGGTGCCGTCGTACGCGTCGACCGTCGCCTTCACCGAGTTGCGGATGTAGTTGACCTGGTTCTGCTGCGCCACCACCGCGCGCTGCTGGTTGCCCACGGTCAGCGCGTCGGCCGTCGTCTCGCCCAGGGTGGTGCGCGAGGCGTACGGGTAGCCGTTGGTCGTGGTGTACGCGTCGACGATCCACTGGATCCGGCCGTCGACGACCGCCGGGTAGGCGTCGCCGTCGATGGTCAGCCACGGGGCGACCGCCTCGACGCGCTCCTTCGGCGTGCGGTTGTACAGGATCCGCGAGCCCTCGCCGATCGCTCCCGAGTAGAGGATCTGCGGCTCGCTGAACGCCACCGCGTACGCGGCGCGGTTGAAGGTGCTGGAGAGGTTGACCCCGCTGTTGCCCTTGTAGCTGGTGGTCTTCTCGCCGTTCTCCTCGTAGTCCAGCTCCTTCTGCGGGCCGCCCACGATCGAGTACTGATCGGTCTTCTCGCCGTAGTAGATCCGCTGCTGGTACGTGCGGGGGAGCTGGCCCGTGGTCGGCAGGCCGGCCTCGGTGAAGACCGGGGAGCCGTTCGCGTCCGTCGCCGTGCCCGCGGCCATGATCGCGCCGAAGCCGTGGGTGTAGGTGAAGTGGTCGTTGATCCAGTTCCGCTTCGGGATGCCGCGGATGTTCAGCTCACGCAGGCCGACGACGGTGTCCTGGCCCTTGTAGCGGTCCACGTCGAGCGTGGTCGGGAACTGGTAGTACTTCCGCTTCTGCTCCAGCTGCTGGAACGTCGGCGAGACGATGTTCGGGTCGACGAGGCGGTAGGCGGCCGCCGTGTCGGCGTCCGTGCGCAGCTTGCCCTTGTCCTTGACCGTGGACTCGCCCGAGTAGTTCTCGAGGGTGGTCGAGTCGATCGCGTAGGCCTTGCGCGTGGCATCGATGTTCTTCTTGATGTACGGCGCTTCCTTGGCCTGCTCGTTCGGCTGGACCTGGAACTTCTGGACGATCGCCGGGTACAGGCCGCCGATCAGGATCGCCGACAGGACCATCAGGCCGAAGCCGATGACCGGGAGCTGCCAGGTGCGCCGCCACAGGGTGGCGAAGAACAGCACGGCGCAGATCACCGCGATGCAGAACAGGATCGTCTTGGCCGGCAGGTACGCGTTGGCGTCGACGTAGCGCAGACCCGTCCAGTTGCCGGTCGCCTTGAAGTCGCTGGACTTCACGGCGAGGCCGTACCGGTCCAGCCAGTACGCCACAGCCTTCAGTGAGACGAAGATGCCGAGCAGCACCGACAGGTGGCCGGTGGCGGCGGCGGTCGCGCGGGCGCCGGGGCTGGTGATCCGCAGCCCGCCGTACAGGTAGTGCGTCACCGTGGCGGCGATCAGCGAGAGCACCGTGGCGGCGAAGCCGAAGGCCAGCAGGAAGCGGTACCAGGGCAGGTCGAAGGCGTAGAACGCCACGTCCAGGCCGAACTGCGGGTCCTTCTGGCCGAACGGCACGCCGTTCACCCACATGAGCCACGTGCGCCACTGGCCGGAGGCGGACGCGCCGGCGATCAGCCCGACGAGGGCGGTGATCGCGAGCAGCACCCACTTCTTGAACGGGGCGACGCCCATGCGGTACCGGTCGAGGCTCTGCTGCTCCAGCGACATCGCGCTCAGCGGCGGCCGCAGCCGGTGCGCCAGCCAGATGTTGAACCCGACGGCCAGACCCATCAGCAGGCCGAAGACGGCGAACAGGCCGATCTTGGTCCACAGGGTGGTGGTGAAGACGGACGAGTACCGCACCGAGCGGTACCAGAGCCAGTCCGTCCAGAACCCGGCGAACATGACGAAGACCATGGCCAGGACGGCCAGCACGCCCAGCGTCATGAGCAGGGTCCGCGCGCGCCGGGACGGCCGGCCGACTCTGATCCTTGGCCCGGACGGGCCGCCCCCGCCACGGTCCGGCATCTGGAAAGCCAACGTGCGCCCCTTGAGGTTGATGCGTTGTGGTTCTGCGTTGAGGTTGGTGCGTCGAAAAGCAGGCCCCGCGATCGTAGAGCCCACTGATGCAACTTACTGAGGCTTTACCTAGTTCCCGTCTCCGGGGCCGAACGAGGCAGGATGTTCCCATGTCCAACGTTTCCCCCTCCGGTCCCCCGATGGCCGCGAGCCCCCTCACCCGCGCCGTGCTCGAGATCGACGAGTACGCCTCGGGTCTCGGCTGGGACCAGCCGGCCCGTCTGTTCGCCCTCGTCGACACCGCCCGGCTCCGCGCCCAGGAGCCCGGTCTGGCCTCCCAGCTGGGTCTGGCGGACGAGGAGAACGCCGCCCAGTTCACCCCGATCGAGCAGGAGGAGCTGCCGCGCGGCAAGCCGCTCGACGAGTTCCTCGGCACCATCGCCTGGCCGGACGCGGTGGCGGGCTGCGCCCTGACCGTGGAGCGGCTGATGCTGCCGCCGTCGGCGGAGGCGTCCGTGCCGGAGGGCATGAGCGAGGCCGCGCTCGCGAAGTGGGTGGCCCGGCACCCGGACCGGCAGGAGGTCCGGATGACGGTCGCGGTGCTGCGCGACGGGGCGCGCGAGTCGGCGGTGCGACTGCGCGAGAAGGACTCGCCGACCGAGGTGCTGACCGGGGCCGACCTGGTGCCGGGCCTCGCCGAGGCGCTGGCGGCCACCTTCGAGGCCTGAGGGCCGTAGGACGCCTGACGGCCGTACGACGCCGGCCGGGCCGTAGGACGCCGGGCGGGCCGTAGGACGCCGGGCGGGCCGTAGGACGCCGGGCGGGCCGTACGACGCCTGACGGCCGTACGACGCCTGACGGCCGTACGACGCCTGACGGCCGTACGGCACCGGACGGCCGTACGGCCCTGGACGCCTGCGCCGGGGTCAGCCCTTGGCGCAGGCGGGCAGGTCCTCGACGTCGCCCTTGCGGATCTTCTCCAGCGACTTCGTGGCGTCGTCGATGGTGTCGACCTTGATCAGGGTCAGTCCGTCCGGGATGTCGGAGGCGGCGGCCGCGCAGTTGTCGGCCGGGGTCAGGAAGTACTGCGCCCCGGCGTTGCGCGCGCCGACCAGCTTCATCTCGATGCCGCCGATCGGGCCGACCTTCCCCTTGTCGTCGATGGTGCCGGTGCCGGCGACGAACTTGCCGTCGGTGATGCTGCCCGGGGTGAGCTTGTCGACGATGCCGAGCGCGAACATCAGGCCGGCGCTGGGGCCGCCGACGTCCGCCAGCTTGATGTCGATGGTGAACGGGAAGACGTGGTCGGTGCCGGCCTGGATGCCGACGATGGCCCGGTCGTCGTCCTGCGCCTTCGCCGTGGTGATGACGATCTTCCGCGTGGTGGTCGGCTCCTTGCGGGCCTTCTCCGCGGCGGCCGCGTCCTTCGCGGGGACGATCGTGAACTCGACCTTCTCGCCGGGCTTGTGCCGGGTCACCTGCTTCGCGACGTCCCCGGGTTCCCGCACCGGCCGGCCGTCGACCGAGCGGATCACGTCACCGGCGTGCAGCAGGCCCTCGGCCGGGCTGCCCTTGACCACGGTGGCGACGACGACCCGGGAGGTCACCGGGATGCCCAGCTCGCCGAGCGCGGCCACCTTGGCGCTCTCCTGCGACTGGCTGAACTCCTCGGCGTTCTCCTGGCTCGACTCCTCCTCGGTCTTGCCGTCCGGGTAGAGGGTGTCGTGCGGGACGACGACGTTGTCGTGGGCCAGCCAGCCGTAGACGGCCTCGACCAGGTTCATCCGGTAGTCCGCTCCGGTGACGCGGACCGTCGTCATATTGAGGTGGCCGGTCGTGGGGTAGGTCTGGTGGCCGGAGATCTGCAGCACAGGCTCCCCGTCGGCCTCGCCGAGGGTGTTCACCGTCGGACCGGGGCTCATCTCGGAGTACGGCACCGGAAGGACGACACCCACACAGAGCAGCGAGATCAGGACCAGGGTGGAGGCGAGCATCGTCGCGGTGCGGCGTGGCATGGAACGACAGTACGGGAACAGCCTGTGAGTGCACCGCCCGGGCGGTCCGTACGAGGCTGCCGACGCGCCCGGGCGTCGGATTCTTGGCTACTGCGTACGGTGGGCGAGCGAGGCCTGCGCCGCCGGAGCCGTCTCCAGCTGCCCGGTACCGGAACCGGCCGTGGCGTGCTGGCGCTCCATGGCGTCGCGGAACCGCGCGTAGCCGGCGAGCTCGGCGATGTCGCCGATCGTGCGGTTCCGCGAAACCCAGCCGGCCCATATCGCCGCGCCGACTACTGCGAAAAGCGGAATCAGCAACCAGGCAAGCGCTGCCATCCCGACCTCCCATCCCCAATGAGCGACCGCAATCGATGGTTGAGCAGATGATCGTCGAGCAGACTAGCCATCCGCTGCTTCAACGCTGCTGCCAGGGGGGCGGTTACGCAAATCGGGGCGTACGACTACAGGTCGTCGGCGCGTCGCTGGACAAGCGGGATCAGCCGCGCAAAGGCCGCGGCGAACGGCCACGGAGCGTCAGCAGGCCCCCACCCATTCTTCGGTGCCGTCCGAGAATTTCTGGTGCTTCCAGATCGGGACCTCGTGCTTGAGGTCGTCGATCAGCTTGCGGCAGGCCTCGAAGGCCTCCCCGCGGTGCGGGCAGGAGACCGCGACGACGACCGCGAGATCGCCGACGACGAGTTCGCCCACCCGATGGACGGCGGCCAGGGCGCGCACCGGGAAGTCGGCCACGACCTTCTCCGCGACGCGCCGCAGCTCGGCCTCGGCGGTCGGGTGGCAGGAGTACCCCAGCGCGTCCACGTCGGCCCCGCCGTCGTGGTTGCGCACCGTGCCGACGAAGAGCGTCGTGCCGCCGGCCGCGTCGTCCCCCACGGCGCGGAAGACCTCGTCCAGGGAGAGCGGAGTCTCCCGGATCGCGAGCAGCTTGATCGGGTCCGCGGCGGCGGACTCGCCGGGGTGGTCGAGGGTGCGTGCCATGGGGCCCATGGTGCCGTACGGCGCCGACAACCCGGAACTGCCGTTTCGACCGGTGGACCGGACCCTCCGTAGGAGGGTCCTACAGTCCGCGCCGCTTCCGCATCTGCCGCACCAGCGCCGCCGTGCCCAGGAGCGCCACCGTCGCGCCCGCCGCACCGGCCGCCGTGGCGTCCTTGCGGCCCAGCCGGCGGCCCGCCACCGTGTGCCGGCCCTGGACCTCGTCGAGGAGCGCCGAGAGCACCTCCTCGTTGGTCCAGCGGGGCCGCCAGCCCGCGTCGTGCAGCCGGCCGACGCTGACCACCCAGGGGTGCATCGTGTACGCCAGGTCGCCGGCCGGGGACGGCGTGAGCCCGATGCGGTGCAGCCGGGCGGCGGCGCCCAGGGCGACGGCGGACGGCAGCTCCATGCGCCGGATGCCGCTGAGCTCCTCGACCTCCTCCTGCTCCAGCCAGCCGTCGCAGCCGACCGCGAACTCGCCGTCCACCTTCTCCAGGGCCGCGTACTCCAGGGCGCTGACCAGGTCCTCGACGTGGCAGAACTGCCACGTGGGGCGGGAGCCTGCGACGACCAGCAGGCGCGGCGACTCGAAGTAGCGGGTCAGGGCGGTGTCGGTGCCGCCGACCAGGACGGCGGGCCGGACCACGGTGACGTTGAGGCCCGGGTGGGCGCGCGGGGCGCGGCGGCCGAGCCGCTCGATCTCCAGCAGGTCGCCGACGCCCGTGGCCTCGGCGGTGGCGCGCAGCTCGGCGTCCTCGGAGAGCGGGATGTCGTTGTCCGGCAGCGCTCCGTAGACCATGGCGGAGGTGCACAGCACGACACGCCGGACGCCGGCGGCCGCGGCCGCCGTGAGCACCGTCTGCGCGCCGCGCACGTTGTACGCGGTCCGGGCGGCCGCGTCGGTCTCCAGGTCCAGGTCGACGGCGAGGTGCACGACGACGTCGGCGCCGCGCAGCTTCTCGGCGATGGCCGGGTCCCGGACGTCGAGGATGTGCCACTGCGCCTCGGGCACGTCGCCGCGCCGCTCGTCGATGGCGACGACCCGGCCGACCTCCTCGGAGGCGACGAGGCGCCTGGTCAGGAGGTCGCCGACGCCGGTCGCGGCGCCGGTGACCGCGATGACGGGGCCGCGCGGGGCGGATCTGGTCGGTTGGTTTCGCGCTCCGCGAACCTGAGGATCTGGGGAACTCACCGGGCGTCTCCAGCGGTTGTCTTCAGTACGCACGTGAATGACGCGTACGTACCAGGTGGCGTCCATCCTGCCGCAGGCCGCGAGACGGCGAAGCACTGAGGCCTTGTCCGCCCTCGATGTCTAGGCTTGGTGGTGTTGTCGGGCAGTCGCCGCCGGCGGAGCGCCGGTGGCCCTACGAGCCGAGGAAACCCGTGAGTGACACCCCATTCGGATTCGGCCTTCCGCCGGAGGAGCCGGAGAACGGCGACGAGGGCAAGAAGAAGGACCCCGCCGGAGGTGGTCAGGGTCCTGGCAACCCCTTCGGCTTCGGAGGCCTGCCCGGCGGCGGGGACAACCCGTTCGCCGCGATGTTCGGCTCTCTGAACCCCAACGACCTGGGGGCGGCCTTCCAGCAGCTCGGCCAGATGCTGAGCTATGAGGGCGGTCCCGTGAACTGGGACATGGCCAAGCAGATCGCCCGCCAGGTGGTCGCGCAGGGCACCCCGGACGGCGTGAAGGACGCGAGCGTCGGCCCGGCGGAGAAGTCGGCCGTCGAGGAGGCCGTGCGCCTCGCCGACCTGTGGCTGGACCAGGCGACCTCGCTGCCCTCCGGTGCGAGCACCGCCGTGGCGTGGAGCCGGGCCGAGTGGGTCGAGGCGACCCTGCCGGCCTGGAAGCAGCTCGTCGACCCGGTCGCGGAGCGGGTCGGCACGGCGATGGGCGATGTGCTGCCCGAGGAGATGCAGGCCATGGCCGGCCCGCTGATCGGCATGATGCGCTCCATGGGCGGCGCCATGTTCGGCCAGCAGATCGGGCAGGCCGTGGGCGCCCTGGCGGGCGAGGTCGTCGGTTCCACCGACATCGGCCTGCCGCTGGGCCCGGCCGGTAAGGCCGCGCTGCTGCCGCTGAACGTGGCGGCGCTCGGCAAGGACCTGAGCGTGCCGATGGACGAGGTGCGGCTGTACCTGGCGCTGCGCGAGGCGGCCCACCAGCGGCTGTTCGCCCATGTGCCGTGGCTGCGCTCGCACCTGTTCGGCGCGGTCGAGGGCTACGCCCGCGGGATCAAGGTCGACACCTCGAAGCTGGAGGACGCGGTCGGCAACCTGGACCCGTCGAACCCGGAGCAGCTGCAGGAGGCACTGCAGCAGGGCATGTTCCAGCCGGAGGACACGCCGGAGCAGAAGGCCGCCCTGGCCCGTCTGGAGACGGCGCTGGCGCTGGTCGAGGGCTGGGTGGACGCGGTGGTCCACGAGGCCGCGAGGACCAGGCTGACGTCGGCGGACGCGCTGCGCGAGACGCTGCGCCGGCGCCGGGCCTCGGGCGGTCCGGCCGAGCAGACCTTCGCCACGCTCATCGGCCTGGAGCTGCGTCCGCGCCGGCTGCGGGACGCCTCGCGGCTGTGGGCCTCGCTCACGGACGCGCGCGGTGTGGACGGCCGGGACGACCTGTGGAGCCACCCGGACATGCTGCCGACGGCGTCCGATCTGGACGACCCCGACGGCTTCGTGCACCGGGAGCACCTGGACTTCTCGGAGCTGGACAAGATGCTCGGCGAGGCGGCCGACGGCCGTTCCGGGGACACGGGTACCGACGAGGACCGCGGCGAGGGCAAGGACGACCAGGGCAAGTGAGTCTGTACGACGACGCCGTGCTCGTACTGAAGGAGTACGAGGGCCAGCCGGAGCTGCGCGAGGTCTATCTGGACCATCTGGCGGCGCATCCGGACGGCATGTACAAGCCCTGCGCGGCGGGGCACCTCACCGGCAGCGCGCTGGTCATCGACCCGGCCCGGGGCCGGGTGCTGCTGACCCTGCACAAGAAGCTGGGCATGTGGCTGCAGATGGGCGGTCACTGCGAGGCGGGCGACGCGACGATGGCCGGGGTCGCGCTGCGGGAGGCGACGGAGGAGTCCGGGATCTCCGGTCTGACGCTGCTGACGGGCGGGCCGGTGCGTCTGGACCGGCATCCGATCCCGGCGCCCTGCCACTGGCACCTGGACGTGCAGTACGCGGCGCTGGCCCCGGCCGGCGCGGAGGCGGAGATCAGCGACGAGTCGCTGGACCTGCGCTGGTTCGCGTACGACGAGGTGCCGTCGGTGGCGGACACCTCCGTGGTCCGGCTGCTGGAGGCCACGCTCGCGCGGCTGTGAGGCGCGCCCGAGGGCATGCGTAAGGGGCGGTCGCCGTGGCGACCGCCCCTTACGTGTGGCTCAGTTCCAGGCGTTGTTCTGGTTCTGGCCGTGGGCGCCGTGCTGGCCCATGCCGAACTGCGCGGCGACGCCGGAGCCGATCGCGGCGTTCTGCGGCGGCATGACCTCGCTGGGCTGGACGAGGGCGAAGCCCTGTCCGAGGAAGCTCAGCTCCCAGCCCTCGCCGGTGTTGCCCCGGCGGCGCATGACGCTGGTGTTGACCGTCTGCGACTGCATCTGCACCCGCAGCCCGGTGGACCAGGCGACGATCGCGTCCGCGTCGACGTTGACGTACTTGTCGGGCGTGACGAGCATCATCAGCGGCTGACCGGAGGTCATCAGGGCGACCTTGCCGCGGCCGGAGATGTTGAGCTGGTACTTGCCGGAGCCGGAGATGCCGTACTGGCTGTCCACGGCGATGACCTCGGTGTGCAGCGTCGAGTCCAGCGCCAGGACGTAGGCGCTGTCGACGGTGAGGCCCTCCTGGTCGACGTCGACCACGTGCACGTACTGCGCGAGGTTGGCGAAGTACACCGTGCCCTGGCCGGAGCAGCGCATGAGGTCCAGGCCCTCACCGGTGCGGGCGCGGGCCCGGCGCTGGCTGGGGGTCTGGTACTCGCCGTCGAAGTCGATCAGGCCCTGGTACGCGACCATGGCGCCCTTGCGGGCCAGGATGTCGTCCTGGCCGCTGAGGGCGACCCGCAGCAGCTGCGGGTTCTGCATGACGTACCGTTCCTGGCTCTGCTGCTCGCCGTGGTTGAAAAGCGGGCTCTGCATGATGTGTTCTCGCTCCCCCTCAGCCCCGGACCCGCAGGCGGTCGGTGCTGTCCTCGCTCGGCTGTACGACGACGATGCCCTGGCCGGAGAAGGCCATCTGGAACGCCTCGCCGCTGCCCCGCCCGATGAGCGAGGAGGCCTTGAAGCTGCGCTTGCCCTTGACCTTCAGGTTGGGCGACCAGGCGACGAGCGCGTCCGGGTCGACGTACGTCTCGTCCTCGCCGCGGCCGCAGTCGACGACGATCGGGGTGCCGCGCGAGGTCAGGGCGACCCAGCCGGTACCGGCGATCTCGACGTTGAACAGGCCCTGGCCGGCGAACTTGGCCAGGCCCTTGACCCGCTCGACGCCCCACTGGAGGTGGGCGTCGAAGGCGAGGACGTTGGTGCCGTTGACGGAGAGGGACTCGTTCTGCAGGTTGATCACGACGACGTCGGCGCCGTAGTCGGCCAGGTAGAGCAGGCCGTCGCCGGAGCACTTCATGACCGGCGCGCCCTCGCCGGTGGCCCACGCCTGGGCGACCTGGCGCAGGGCCGGCGGGTTGGGCTCGTAGGTGATGAAGCCCTCGTACGCGACCATCGAGCCGGTGCGCGCGTACAGGTCCTGGCCGCTGGCCATGGCGACCTTGAGCATGGTGCGGCCGTGGTTCTCCATCCGGGCCGCGATCGGGGTCGGGGCGTAGCCCGCGAGCTGCTGGTTCATCGGTTCGGGCTCCCTCAGACCTCGTACGGCTGGACGACGATGAAGTTGCCGGGGGCTCCCCGGAACTGGAGGTTCACCGTCTCGCCGCTGTGACCCGGGTACGCGTTGCGGCGCAGCCGGACCTGGCTGGAGAGGATCACCTGGGACGCGGACGACCAGGCGACGACGGCGTTGCAGTCGGCGAAGGTGGTCGGCGTGACGGGCAGCACCACGGGGATGCCGTGGGTCTTCACGATGACCGTGCCGGTGCCCTGGAACTGCATGGTGAACAGGGCGCCGCCGGGGATGCCGTGGCCCTCGATGCGGCGGACCTCGTGCTGCAGGGACTCGTCGAAGGCGAGCACGTTCTCGGCGGAGACGCAGATGCCGTCGCCCTGGAGCTCGATCGGGTGCAGGTGCGCGCCGTTCTCGGCGAGGAAGACCTGACCGCGGCCGGTGCAGCGCATCAGCTGCATCTCCTGGCCGGTGGCGTTGCCGACGATGCGGCCGGCGAAACCGGCGCTCTTGTAGGCGAAGTCGACCTTGCCCTGGTACATGACCATGCTGCCCTGGCGGGCGAGGACGGCGTTGCCGCCCATCTGCAGGTCGACCCGCATGAGCTGCTGGTTCTGCGGGGTCCAGCGGTTGCCGGTCGGGGCCTCGCGGTACGGGGCGAGCGCGGCGGCGAGGCCGGGGCCGGCGGCGGCCGGGACGCCCATGCCGGGCTGCGGCGCACCGGGGACACCGGGCATACCGGGCTGCGGCATTCCCGGCGCTCCCGGCATTCCGGGCTGCGGCATGCCGGGCTGCTGCCCGAACTGCGGCTGGCCGTACGGGGCCTGACCCGGGACCTGGCCCGGGACCTGGCCGTACGGCTGGGGCGGCTGCGGCGGCTGGCCGTACGGGCCGGGCGCGGCCGGGGCGGGCGCGGGGGCCGGCGGGGCGACGGGCGCCGCGACGGTCGGCTGCGCGTACACCGGCTGGGCCGGCGGCAGGGGCTGCTGCGGGGCGGCCGGGGCGCCGAAGGACGGCGCGGGCTGCGGGACCTGGGGCGCGGCGGGCGCCGGCGGGGCGGCCGGGGCGCCGAACGCGGGCGGGGCGGCTGGGGCGGCGCCCTGCGGCGGCGGGGCGAAGCCGGGGGCCGCGGCGGGGGGCTGCTGGGCGGCGGGCTGCTCCTCGGCGACCTCGCCGCCGAAGTTCTTCAGCAGTGCCTCGAGTCCGCCGTCGAAGCCCTGGCCGACGGCGGCGAAGCGCCACACGTCCTTCAGGTAGAAGTCGCCGAGCATCACGGCGCGCTCGGTGGAGAACTCCGAGCCGTCGAAGGCGTATCGGGCGACCTCTTCGCCGCCGGCGACGATCCGGATGTGGCCGGGACCGATCTGGCTCATCTGGCCGGCGCCGTCGATGGTCGCGGTGAACGACAGCTTGTGGATGTTCGCCGGCAGTCGGTCCAGCGTGATGCGGAAGGACTCGGTGTCGCCCGCCTGCGCGCCGAGCAGCTGAATGGACTCCTCGGGCGACTTGGGCTGGTTGAAGAAGATGAAGTACCGGTCGTCCGAGAGCCGCTCGTCGGCGTCGAGGCCGAAGCAGCTGATGTCGAAGGTCAGCCCGGGCGCGGCGATCTGCACACCCACGTACAGATCGGTCCCCGGTGTCAGATCACTGATCTTGGCCTTGTGGCCGCGTTGGAATTCCCTGGCCATGCGTAACGACCGTCCCCCATCCCGATATGTGAATGCGTCGCGCCAGGCTAACGGCTGCACACGACATTGAGCCAAGCCGCGACGAATTCGGTACACGATTGGCGAACGGGCCGGCCGGACTGTGTTCCGGCCGTCACTCCTCGCGTGCGGCGGGCAGGTGCGGCAGCCGCTCGGCGGCGACGACGCCTTCCAGATAGCCGCGGGCCCGTTCGGTCTTCGGGTACGCCTCCAGGAGCCGCCAGAACCTCGGCCCGTGACCGGGCACCAGCAGGTGCGCGAGTTCGTGCGCGAGGACGTAGTCGATGACGTACTCGGGCATGCCCTGGAGCCGGTGGGAGAGGCGGATGCTGCCCTCGGCCGGGGTGCAGGAGCCCCAGCGGGTGTTCTGGTTGGTCACCCAGCGCACGGAGGTGGGGCGGGCCCGGCCGCCGAAGTACTGCTCGGACAGCCGCGCGGCGCGCTCGGTCAGTTCCGCGTCGCCGAGGACGCGCCGGCTCTCCTGCGCGGCGAGTCTGTCGAGCATGACGGTGACCCAGCGTCGCTCCTCCGCCTCGGACATCCGGGCCGGGATGAGCACGATCGTCCGGTCGCCCTCGCGGTAGGCGGAGACGGTTCTGTTCCGCCGTGCGCTTCTGCGGACCTCGACCGCGCTCGTTCCCGAACCGCGGGGCGGTTTGCTTGTCACGCTGCGCTGTGGGTCGGCGGGCACGGCCCCGACGTTACCCGCTGTCAGCGGGGGAAGTCCCGCCTCCGACACCGTTCCGGGGCGATCCGGCGGCACCGTGCACCATTTGAAGTACTAATACCCCTCCCCTGTGGACGACTTCGGACGAGCAGGTCGGCGTGCGGGCATTCTCACAGCAGGTCGAAGGGAAAACGCCGCCCGGGAGGCACGGGCGGGGAAACGGGGGGCGGACATGCGGCCGATGCTGAAGCCGGCGCTGCGGCGGGCGTGGCGGCAGCGGGAATTCGTGCAGTTCGGGGCCACGTCCGCGCATGCGGTGGTGGTGGGCCCGGTGGATCTGGGGATGGGCGGGCTGCTCGCGCGGATGGACGGGACCCGGGAGCGGGAGCTGCTGGAGGCGGAGGCCAAGGCCCTCGGGCTGCCGGAGGGGTGGTTCGGCCGGGTGCTCGCGGGGCTGGCCGACGCCGGGCTGCTCACGGACGCGGAGCGGACGGGGGCGGGGCCGGGGCCACGGGCGGGGCTGCGGGCGGGCGGACCGGGGGCGGCGGGATCGGGTGTGGGGGGAGCGGGTGTGGGGGGAGCGGGTGTGGGGGGAGCGGGTGTGGGGGGAGCGTCTCGGCTCGCGGACGGTGCGCTCGAACCGCTGCGGGCCGATCTGGCGGCGCTGTCGGTGGTGGAGCGTGACCCGGACGGGCCGATACGGCGATGGGGTGCGCGCGCCGCGCAGCGGGTGCAGGTGCGGGGCGCGGGCCGGGTGGGCGCGGCGGTCGCGGCGCTGCTGTCGGCCTCCGGGGTGGGGCGGGTGGACGTCCTGGACGGAGGGACGGTGCAGCCGTGGGAGGTGACGCCGGGCGGGCTGCCGGCCGAGGCGGTCGGCGAGCGGCGGGCGGTGGCGGCCGGCCGGCTGGTGGGCCGCTCGGCGCCGGGCGGCCGGCCGCCGCGCGAGGTACGGGGCGCGGGCGGCGGGGAGCCGGGGACGGCGCTGGTGGTGGTGACGCCTCGGGACGGCCTGGGCGCGTACGTCCCAGATCCGGTGCCCGCGGAGCCGTGGGTCACCGGAGGCGTGCCGCATCTGTACGCGGGGGTGCTGGAGGCGACGGGGGTGGTGGGCCCGCTGGTGCTGCCGGGCGGGACGGCCTGTGCGGAGTGCCTGCTGCGGGAGCGGACGGACCGGGAGCCGACGTGGCCGTCGATGCTGGCCCAGTGGCGGTCCGGTGCGCCGGACCCGGCGCCGGCCTGCGACGCCTCGCTGGCGGCGGCGGTCGCCGGGCTGACGGCGGCTCATGCGCTGGCGTTCCTGGACGGGGAGTTGCCGTGCTCCGCGGGGGCGCGCTGGGAGGTGTCGCTGCCGCTGCTGGAGTGGCGCGAGGAGCGGTACGCACCGTATCCGGGATGTCCGTGCGGTGCCGCTGGTGACGGAGTGGGGAACGCAGAAGGGGAGCGCCGCTCCGGGGCCAGGAGGGCGCAGGACACAATGGCGGGGTAACGGCCACCCTCGGCCCGGCAGTCCGGCTCTATGGAGGGGCGTATGTCTGATCTTCCCAGGAAGGCGGTCACCCGGACCGCGAAGTTGGCCGCGCTGCCCCTGGGCATCGCCGGCCGGGCGACGTGGGGCCTGGGCAAGCGGATCGGCGGGAAGTCGGCCGAGCTCGTGGCCCGGGAGCTGCAACAGCGCACGGCGGAGCAGTTGTTCAAGGTCCTCGGGGAACTCAAGGGCGGGGCCATGAAGTTCGGGCAGGCACTGTCCGTCTTCGAGTCGGCGCTGCCGGAGGAGGTGGCCGGGCCGTACCGGGCGGCGCTGACGAAGCTGCAGGACGCGGCGCCGCCGATGCCGACCCGGACGGTGCACGCGGTGCTCGCGGAGCGGCTGGGCGAGGACTGGCGGGAGCTGTTCCTGGAGTTCGAGGACAAGCCGGCCGCGGCCGCCTCGATCGGCCAGGTGCACCGGGCGGTGTGGCAGGACGGCCGAGAGGTCGCGGTGAAGGTGCAGTACCCGGGGGCGGGCGAGGCGCTGCTCTCGGACCTGACGCAGCTGAGCCGGTTCGCCCGGCTGCTGGGGCCGCTGATCCCGGGGATGGACATCAAGCCGCTGATCACGGAGCTGCGGGACCGGATCTCGGAGGAGCTGGACTACGGGCTGGAGGCGGAGGCGCAGCAGGCGCACGCGGAGGAGTTCGCGGACGATCCGGACGTGGTGGTGCCCGGGGTGGTCCACCAGTCGGACCAGGTGCTGGTGACGGAGTGGATCGACGGGATCCCGCTGTCCGAGGTGATCGCTGACGGTACGACGGAGCAGCGGGACCGGGCGGGGCAGCTGCTGGCCCGGTTCCTGTTCTCGGGGCCGGGGCGGACGGGGCTGCTCCACGCGGACCCGCATCCGGGGAACTTCCGGCTGCTGCCCGGGGAGGACGAGGACGGCGGGCCGGAGAGCTGGCGGCTGGGCGTGCTGGACTTCGGCACGGTGGACCGGCTGCCGGGCGGGCTGCCGGACACGATCGGGATCTGTCTGCGGACGGCGCTGGCCGGAGAGGCCGAGACGGTCTACGAACTGCTGCGCGGCGAGGGGTTCGTGAAGGAGACCGTCGCGCTCGATCCGGACGCGGTGCTGGAGTACCTGCTGCCGATCATCGAGCCGGCGCAGGTGGAGTCCTTCGGCTTCACCCGGGAGTGGGTGCGCACGCAGGCGGCCCGGATCGCCGATCCCCGCTCCCCCGCCCACCAGTTGGGCAAGCAGCTCAATCTGCCGCCCTCGTACCTGCTGATACACCGGGTGACGCTGAGCACCATCGGGGTGCTGTGCCAGCTGAACGCGACGGTGCGGCTCCGGGAGGAACTGGAGGAGTGGCTGCCGGGGTTCGTCGACGAGGAGTGAGGAAGGTCACCACCAGGAGGAGTCGAGGCGGCCCTCGATGGCTCTGATGTTGTCCCGGGCGCAGGTCTCGCAGAAGTAGCGGCGGCTGCCGTTCTCCACCGAGCAGGTCCAGGTCACGGGCAGGCTGTCGGCCACCGCGCCGCAGCGGGCGCACACGATGCGCTCCTCGGAGGTCCGGGGTTCTGGCCCGGAATCGCTGTTCCGCACTCTGCAGACGATAACCCCGGCAGGGTGCGGGGGGCGCGTGCAACGCGGCGCGGGGGCCGGTCCGTTCGGACCGGCCCCCGCGGGCGAGGCGGTTCGGCGCCTCAGTGCATCACGGCCATGGCCAGGGCGCGGCGGGCGCGCAGGGAGACGCGCTCGGCACGGCGCTGCATGCGCCGGGCGGCGACCAGGCGCATGGCCCGGCGCTCCGAGTCGGCCTCCCGTAGGCGCTCGTGCATATGGGCACGGGCCAGGGCTTCGGGGATGAGTTGCATTTCGCGGGTCCTGTTCTGACGCGAGGCGTTCGCGCCGGTGGTGGAAACGTCCGGGGTCGCGGAGCCGGAGGGCTCGCTGGTGGAAGAGGTCATCGGGGCCAGCTTCTGGGGATCGTGCGTGAGGGGGTGGTCGATGGTTCCCGGGGTGTTCATGCCGCGACCGGGTTCTTGCGCGGGCGGCCACGGGGCCGCTTGCGGGCGACGACCACGCCCTGGACGAACAGCTCGCCGCCCCAGACGCCCCAGGGCTCGCGCCGCTCCTTGGCGCCCGCGAGGCAGGCCGCCATCAGCGGGCAGGTGCGGCACAGGGACTTGGCGTACTCGACGTCCGCCGGCGACTCGGCGAAGAAGACCTCCGGGTCGTAGGAACGGCACGGGACGGGTACGCCGAGGTTCTCGATGGCGTCGTCGAGCGCGGTGAGCGCGGTGAGCGGGGTCAAGGCGGGGTCCTCCGTGAGGCCGGGCGGGGGGATCGTTTCGGAAGGCGGTACGGACGGGGCGTGCGCTTCGAGTTGCACGGGTGTCTTTCCTCGTCTGGTCGTTCCGGCCGGTTGACCGGGGTTTCGGCTGGTACCGGGTGTCGCTGGTCCCGAGGCCCCTTCGCTCCGTTGTCCCCGTTCGGGGACAAACAGAAGGGCCGCGGATCCCGGGTGGGGTTCCGCGGCCCTGAAGGCGCCGGCCTGATGCTGGATCAGGCTGGATCACTCCAGGGTTCGAGCCCACGGAAGGCCCACATCGTGTGGTGCGTCATCGTCTGCTGGTTGCCGGCACCGGTGGCCGCAAAGGCATAGGCGGCCTTGGCCTTGCCTGCTACGGCTGCTTCCAGTGCCTTGGTCGGTCGCTCGTCGCGTCCCTCGACGACAGGAAGAATCGTCGGAAGGGTCGCCAGGCGCGCGGCCTCGACACCGGGCAGACCGGTGACGGACAGACCACTGCCGAGGAACGCCGAGCCGGAGAGGCCGAGCGAGCAGGCGGAGACGACCGAGCGATCGGTCATTTTGGCGGTGCGGACGATGATGCTGTCGATGTTGCTGATCACTGGAATCGCCTCCTCTCGGCGTCTCGGGGGGATCGGGGTGAGCCGGTCCCGCGGATATTCGGATAAGTACAGCACGGAGACAGGGCTTCGGAGAAGCCGCTGTCCGTGGTTAAGAACCTATGGGGCTTGACGGGGCGGGCGCAAACTATTTTTCCGACGAGTTTTCCTCAGGACCCCTCCTCGGCCTCCGCGGGCTCCTGACCGGCGCAGATGGCCAGGACGTCGGCCCCGAACCGGTTCAGCTTGCGCGTCCCGACCCCGGCGATGACCACGAGCTCGCGGCTGTCGGCGGGCACCCGCTCGGCGATCGCCATCAGCGTCTTGTCGGTGAAGACGCACCAGGCGGGCTGACCCAGCTTCCGCGCCTGCTCGGCGCGCCAGTCGTACAGCCGCTCGTACAGCCCCTCGTCCATGTCGGAGGGGCAGTCCTCGCAGCGCATCAGCTTCATCGCGCCGGCCTCGGTGAGCGAGGCGCCGCAGACCCGGCACCGGACCGGGCCGCGTTCCCTGCGCCGTACGCGGACGTCCCCGGGGCCCCCGCCGTCGCCGCCGGGAGCGCCGGCCCTGCCCCGCTCGATGCCGCCGGCACCGCCGGCGCCGCCGCTCCAGCCCCCGGCGAGCCGGCCCGAGCCGGGCCGCAGCCCGTTGAGGAACCGGCTGGGGCGGCGGGAGGGACGGCCGCCCGGGGAGCGGGACAGCGACCAGGAGAGCGACAGGTGCAGCCGGGCGCGGGTGACGCCCACGTACAGCAGGCGGCGCTCCTCCTCGACCTGCTCGTCGGTCCGGGCGTAGGTGATCGGCATCATGCCCTCGGTCAGGCCGACCAGGAACACCGCGTCCCACTCCAGGCCCTTGGCTGCGTGCAGCGAGGCCAGCGTGACGCCCTGCACGGTCGGGGCGTGCTGGGCGGCGGCCCGCTCGTCGAGCTCGGCGACCAGCTCGGACAGGCCCGACCCGGGCCGGGCGCGGGCGAAGTCCTCGGCCAGCCGGACCAGGGCGGCGAGCGACTCCCAGCGGTCCCGGGCCGCTCCGGAGCCGGCCGGCGGCTCGCTCGTCCAGCCCTTGGTGGACAGCACGGCGCGGACCTGGGCGGGGAGGTCGTCGGCCCCGTCCAGCAGCGAGTCGTTGCCGCCGGCGCGGGCCGCTCCGCGCAGGGCGATGCCGGCCTCCCGGACCTCCTGGCGCTCGAAGAAGCGCTCCGCGCCGCGCAGCTGGTACGGGACGCCCGCGTCGGCCAGCGCCTGCTCGTAGACCTCGGACTGGGCGTTGATCCGGTACAGCACGGCGATCTCGCCGGCCGGGACGCCCGCGGCGATCAGGTCGCGGATGCGGCGGGCGGTGCCCTCGGCCTCGGCGGGCTCGTCCGCGTACTCGGTGTAGACCGGCTCCGGACCGGGGTCGCGCTGGGAGACCAGTTCGAGGCGGTGGTCGGCGGCCCGGCCGCGGGCCTGGCCGAGCAGCCCGTTCGCCAGGTGCACGACCTGCGGGGTGGAGCGGTAGTCGCGGACCAGCTTCACCACGGTCGCGTGGGGATGGCGGACGCGGAAGTTCAGCAGGTGCTCGGGGGTGGCGCCGGTGAAGGAGTAGATCGTCTGGCTGGCGTCGCCGACCACGCACAGGTTGTCCCGGTCCCCCAGCCACAGGTCGAGCAGGCGCTGCTGGAGCGGGGAGACGTCCTGGTACTCGTCCACGACGAAGTGCTGGTACTGGCGGCGGATCTGGTCGGCGATGTCGTGCCGGTCCTGGAGGATGCCGACGGTGAGCAGCAGCACGTCCTCGAAGTCGATCACCGTGCGGTCGCGCTTGAGCTGCTCGTACATCGCGTAGATCTGGCCGATCTCGGCCGGGTCGCGGGGGGCGTCGCGGGACGCCTTGGCGACGGCGGCCGGGTAGTCGGCGGGCACGGTCTGGGTGACCTTCGCCCATTCGATCTCGCCGGTGACGTCGCGCAGCTCGTTGCGGTCCAGCCGCACCCGGCAGCGGGCGGCCGCCTCGGCGACCACCTGGACCTTCCGGTCCACGAGCCGGGGCAGCTCGCCACCGACGGCTTTCGGCCAGAAGTACTGGAGCTGCCGCAGGGCCGCCGAGTGGAACGTACGGGCCTGGACGCCGCCCGCGCCGAGCTGGCGGAGCCGGCCGCGCATCTCGCCGGCGGCCCGGTTGGTGAACGTGACGGCCAGCACGGCGGCGGGCTGGAGGATGCCCGCGCGCACGCCGTACGCGATCCGGTGGGTGATCGCGCGGGTCTTGCCCGTGCCCGCTCCGGCGAGCACGCACACCGGGCCGTGCAGGGCCGTGGCGACCTCGCGCTGCTCCGGGTCGAGCCCGTCGAGCACCGCGTCGGCCGAGTCCGGCACGTCCGGGAAGAGAGAGGAGGGCGTTGCTGCTGTCACCCCGCCATGCTGCCAGGTTCCGCCGGCCGGGCGCGGGCCGTCGTCCACAGGCGGCGCCTGGTAGTCGTACGAATACGCGGGGCTTTCTGACAGAGATGGGCGGCCGGGGAATGGTCGTGGCACGGCGTACGTTCCTTACTGTCGGCACCCACCCGCGAACAGAGGAGCGCCTGGCCATGCAGGGCACTGTGACGATGTACAGCACCGAATGGTGCGGCTACTGCCGCCGGCTGAAGAGCCAGCTGGACCGCGAGGGCATCGCGTACACGGAGATCAACATCGAGCAGGACCCGGAGTCGGCCGCGTTCGTGGAGAAGGCCAACGGGGGCAACCAGACCGTCCCGACCGTCCGTGTGCTGCCGAGCACCGGCGGCACCGAGGTCGTCATGACGAACCCGAGCCTCGCCCAGGTGAAGCAGGCCCTCGGCGTCTGAGCCCACAAGCGCCCGGCGTCTGTTTCCAGCCAGGACACGAGGAGGACCCCCGGCCGAAGCCGGGGGTCCTCCTCATTCCGCTTGTGCTCAGGCCGCCTGGCTCGTCTCCCCCGGCTTGGGCAGCGGCTTGCCGTACCAGAGCTCGATGAGCCGGGAGGCGATCGAGATCCCGTACGGCGGGAGCACCTCGCCCGAGGCGAAGGCCGCGGTCAGGTCCTCGCGCGAGAACCAGCGCGCCTCGTGGATCTCCTCCCCGTCCACGTTGATCTCGGACGAGGTGGCCCGCGCCATGAAGCCGAGCATCAGGCTGGACGGGAACGGCCACGGCTGGCTGGCCACGTACTCGACCTCGCCCACCGTGACGCCGGCCTCCTCGAAGACCTCGCGCACCACGGACTGCTCGATCGACTCGCCCGGCTCGACGAAGCCGGCGAGCGTCGAGAAGCGGCCCTCGGGCCAGTGGACCTGGCGGCCGAGCAGCGCGCGGTCCTGCTCGTCCGTGACCAGCATGATCACGGCGGGGTCGGTGCGCGGGTAGTGCTCGGCGCCGCAGGCCGGGCAGCGGCGGACGTGGCCCGCTGCGGCGATGACGGTGCGCTCGCCGCAGCGGGAGCAGAAGCGGTGCATCCGCTGCCAGTTCTCCAGGGCGACCGCGTGCACCATCAGTCCGGCGTCGCGCGGCGAAAGGAGCAGACCGGCCTCGCGCAGGCCGGCCGGGCGGGCGGACTGGTCCATGCGGCCCGGCAGCGCGTCCTTCTGCAGCGCGAAGTAGCTCACACCTTCGGCGTCCGTGCCGAGGAAGTAGCGGTGGGTCTCGGTGACCGGGGCCTCGAAGGCGGGGGTCATCACGAGCTCGGTGCGGCCGTCCGGGGTGTCGTCGATCAGCACCTGACCGCCGGAGACCACGAAGACGCGGGTCTTCGGGTGGCTCCAGGCGGCCGCGAGCCAGGCCTCGTCGAGACGGTGGTGGGCGGCCCGGTCGATCCCGCTCGGCGCGGTCAGGCCGATGGGACGGTCTCCGGCCGCGTTACTCATGATGCTCACAGGTGCTTCCAGCTCCCCCGGAATCGGATGGATGGGTTCGGTCAGCGGTGGGACGCCGGGCGGCGCAGCGAGACCGCCAGGTCCTCCCACAGGTGGGCACTGGCCTCGACGCCCTTGAGGAGCAGGTCCAGCTCGACCTTCTCGTTCGGCGCGTGCCAGCCGTCGGACGGGACGGAGACGCCGAGGAAGAGTACGGGAGCGGCCAGCACGTCCTGCAGGTCGGCCGCCGGGCCGGAGCCGCCCTCGCGGGTGTAGCGGACCTTGGCGCCGTCGAAGGCCGTGCTCATGGCCCGCGCCACCGACCGCAGCGCCGGGTGGTCGAGCGGGGTGAGGCAGGGCCGGGTGGGGGCGCCGAAGGTGACGGCGTGCCGGATGCCCGCGGGCACGAGTCCGGCGAGCCAGTCCCGCACGACCCGCTCGATGTGCGCCGGGTCCTGGCCCGCGACCAGCCGGAAGGACAGCTTCAGCTGGGCGGAGGCGGGGACGATCGTCTTGCCACCGGGGCCCTGGTAGCCGCCGCCGATGCCGTTGACCTCGGCGGTCGGCCGGGCCCAGACCCGCTCCAGGGTGGAGTACCCGGCCTCGCCGAGGGTGCCGTGGGACCGGGCGGTGCGCAGCCAGGCGGCCTCGTCGAAGGGCAGCTCGGCGATCAGCTCCCGCTCGGCGGGGCCGAGCTCCGTGACGCCGTCGTAGAAGCCGGGGATCGCGACCCGCTCGTCCGCGTCGTGCAGGGCGGCGACGATCCGGCCGGCGACGGTGGCCGGGTTGGGCACCGCGCCGCCGAAGGAACCGGAGTGGATGTCCTGGTCCGGCCCGTGCAGCTCGATCTCGCAGTCGGCGACGCCGCGCATCCCGGTGCAGACGGTCGGGGTGTCCTCGGACCACATGCCGGTGTCGGAGACGACCACCGCGTCGGCGGCGAGCCGGTCGGCACGCGCCTCGACCAGCTCGCGGAAGTGCGCCGAGCCGGACTCCTCCTCGCCCTCGATCAGCAGCTTGAGCGTGACGGCGGGGGCGGTGCGGCCGGTGGCCGCCAGGTGGGCGCGGACGCCGAGGGTGTGGAAGAAGACCTGGCCCTTGTCGTCGGCCGCGCCGCGGGCGTACATCCGGCCGTCGACGACGGTCGGCTCGAAGGGCTCGGTGTGCCAGCCGTCCTCGCGGGCGGCGGGCTGGACGTCGTGGTGGCCGTAGACGAGGACGCTCGGCGCGTCCGGCTCGTCGGACGGCCACTCGGCGAAGACGGCCGGGGCGCCGGCGGTCTCCCAGACCTCGACCACGGGGAAACCGGTCTTGGTGAGCGCGGCGGACAGCCACTCGGCGCTGCGCCGCACGTCGTCGGCGTGCTCGGGCTGCGCCGAGACGGACGGGATGCGCAGCCAGTCGGCGAGGTCGTCGAGGAAGGCGGCGCGGTGCCGCTCGACGTACGCGCGCACGGTCGCGGCGGCGTGCGGGTCCACGGCCGCGGCGGCCTGGGGGGTCCCGGCCTTCTCGGCGGCGGGCGCGGCTGCGGGCTGGACGGCGCTGTCCGGGGTCTCGCTCATGCTTCTGAGCCTATCCGCCGCCGGAAGCGGCTCCGTCCGGGGTGGCGTCGTGCGCGGGACCGCCGCGCAGCAGCTCCTCCAGCTCGGCGCGGCCGGGCAGGCCGGCGGGCCGGGAGACCTCGCCGGTCCGTACGTACACGAAGGCGGCGGCCACCTCCTCGGGGTCCAGACCGTGCTGCTCCGCCCAGGCCAGGCGGTAGATCGCGAGCTGGAGCGGATCGGCGGCGCGCAGGTGGCTGGTCTTCCAGTCGACGATCTCGTACGCGCCGGTCTCCTCGTCCCGGTACACGGCGTCGATCCTGCCCCGCACGACCCGGCCGGCGAGAGTGAGCTGCACGGGCGCCTCGACGCGGTACGGGGTGCGGTGGGCGTACGGGGTGAGCACGAAGGCGTCCTTGAGCGCCGCGAGGTCGCGCTCGTCGACGATCTCGGGCTCGTCGGCGAACACCTCGCCGCCGGGCAGCTCGTCCGGGCCGAGCATGGGCAGCGGCAGCTCCTCGAACTGGGCCTCCACCCAGGCGTGGAAGCGCGTGCCGCGCCGGGCGGCGGGCTGCGGGGGCTTCGGCATGGGCCGCGCCAGCTCCTGCGCGAAGCCGTCGGGGTCGGCGGCGAGACGCATGACCTGCGAGGTCGTCAGGTAGGTGGGGAGCAGGACGTCACGGGTGCGGGAGCGGGAGCGCCTCAGCTCCTCGGCCAGGACGGTGAGGTCGCGGTCCCAGGAGGCGACGGTGCGCCGCTCCTCGGGGGTGAGGACCGGTTCCGGCGCCCTCGGGGCGGGGATGTCGTCGGGGTGCGGCTCGGCGGCCCGCGTGGAGGGGGCGTCCGGCGCGGCCTCCACGTGCGAGTCGTACGCGTCGTCCAGGGCGTCCGGGTCGTACGCGTCGTCCGAGGAGTACGCGTCGTCCACGGCGTCCACGGCGTCCACGGCGTACGCGTCGTCCGGGTCCTCGGGCGGCGGCTCCTCGTCCCAGTACGGGTCGTACGGCGGGTCCTCCGGCGCGGGGTCCTCCGGTGCGGGCGTCCCGCCGGGGGCGGCCGGCGGCTGCGCCGCCAGCCGGTGCAGTACGGTCCGCGCCGCCTCCCTGCGGCGCCGCAGGGAGACCTCGTCCAGCGGCAGCGGCCACGCCTGGTCCGCCCGAGCCTCGTGGAGGGTCGGGTTCTCGGCGTCCTTCTCCGGTTCGTCCGCCCAGACCTCGATCTCGCCGTGGCCCGCCGCGCAGTGCTCGTACAGGGCGTGCAGGAACGGGGACGGGCCGCGCGGACGCTTCTGGGACGGGCCCCACCAGTGGGCGGAGCCGAGCAGCAGCGAGCGCGGGCGGGTGAAGGTCACGTAGCCGAGGCGGAGCTCCTCCGTGTGCTGGTGCTCCCGCAGCTCCTCCTTGAAGCGCTTCAGGGAGGCGGCGTCCCACTCCTCGACGGCCGGCAGCGTGGCCGCGTCGCCGCGCAGCGCGTGCGGCAGGACCTGCGGCTGCGAGGTCCAGGACTCGCGCGCCTTGCTGCTCGGGAACTGGGAGGCGACGAGGCCGGGGACGGCCACCACGTCCCACTCCAGCCCCTTGGACTTGTGCGCGGTCAGGACCTTGACCGTGTTCTCGCCGCCGGGCAGCGCGTTGTCGAGGCCCTTCTCGTACTGGGCGGCGGTGCGCAGGAAGCCGAGGAAGGCGAGCAGCGTGGCCTCGCCGTCGAGGGAGGCGAAGCCGGCGGCGACGTCGAGGAAGTTGGACAGGGTCTCGCGGCGGCGGGCGGCCAGGGCGTGCGGGGAGGCCGACAGCTCGACCTCCAGGCCGGTCGTGGCGAGCACGCGGTGCAGCACGTCCATGAGCGGGTCGGCGAGCGTCATGCGCAGGGCGCGCAGTTCGGTCGCGAGGCGGGCGAACCGTACTCGGGCCTCGGCGGAGAACGGCAGGCCGTCGTCCTCGCCGCCGGACTCGAGGAAGGTGTCCAGCGCGTCGGCGAGGGAGATCACCTCCGCCGGGTCGACGCCCTCCACCGCGGCGGCCAGGCGCTCGTCCGGGTCGTCGGAGCCCTCCGCGGAGCGGTGGACGAGGAGCCGCGCGCGCCGGCCGAGCAGGGCGAGGTCGCGCGGGCCGATGCGCCAGCGGGGGCCGGTGAGCAGCCGGACGAGGGAGGCGTTGGCGCCGGGGTCCTGGAGGACCTCGCAGACCGCGACGAGGTCGGCGACCTCGGGCAGGTGAAGGAGTCCGGACAGGCCGACGACCTCGACGGGGACGTCGCGGGCGACCAGAGCGGCCTGGATGGCGGGGAAGTCGGTGGCGGTGCGGCACAGGACGGCGATCTCGCCGGGTTCGCGGCCGGTGCGGACGAGGTGGGCGATGGAGTCGGCGAGCCAGTCGAGCTCTTCGGCGTGGGTGGGCAGGAGGGCGATCCGCACCGTGCCGTCGTGCTCGGCGCCGGGCGCGGGCCGCAGCGCCTCGACGCCCTCGTGCATGGCCCGCAGCGGGGCGGCGAGGCCGTTGGCGAGGTCGAGGAGGCGGCCGCCGCTGCGCCGGTTCTCGCTGAGCGCGTAGCGGGTGGCGGGGGTGCCGTCGGCGTACGGGAAGTGCTCGGGGAAGTCGTCGAGGTTGGCGACGGAGGCGCCGCGCCAGCCGTAGATCGCCTGGCAGGGGTCGCCGACCGCGGTGACGGCGTGGCCGGTGCCGCCGCCGAACAGGCCGGACAGGAGCAGGCGCTGGGCGACGGAGGTGTCCTGGTACTCGTCGAGCAGGACGACCCGGAACTCGTCGCGGAGCAGCGCGCCGACCTCGGGGCGGGTGGTGGCGATCTCGGCGGAGAGGGCGATCTGGTCGCCGAAGTCGAGCAGGTCGCGGGAGCGCTTGGCGGCGCGGTAGCGGACGACGAGGTCGAGGAGTTCGCGGCGGGCGGCGGCGGCCTCGGGGACCTTGCGCAGGTCGGCGTTGCTGAGCCTGGCCGACTCCAGGGTGCGCAGCAGGTCCGTGTCGTGCGCGAGGAGCTCGTCGGGGCGGACCAGGTGCTCGGCGAGTTCGGCGTCGAGGGCGAGGAGGTCGCCGACGAGGGTCGGGAAGGACTTGGTGAGCGAGGGGTACGGGCCGGGGGCCTCGCGGAGCACGCGGGCGGCGAGCTGGTAGCGGGTGGCGTCGGCGAGGAGGCGGGCGGTGGGCTCCAGGCCGATGCGCAGGCCGTGGTCGGTGAGCAGCTGACCGGCGAAGGCGTGGTAGGTGGAGATGCGGGGTTCGCCCGGGGGATTGTCGGGGTCGATGACGTCGGGGTCGGTGACGCCGGCGCGGACGAGGGCGGTGCGGACGCGTTCGGCGAGTTCGCCGGCGGCCTTGTTGGTGAAGGTGAGGCCGAGGACCTGCTCGGGGGCGACCTGCCCGGTGCCGACCAGCCAGACCACCCGGGCGGCCATCACCGTCGTCTTGCCCGAGCCGGCGCCGGCCACGATGACCTGCGGGGCGGGGGGCGCGACGATGCAGGCGGTCTGCTCCGGGGTGAACGGGATGCCGAGCAGCTCCTTGAGCTGCTCGGGGTCGGTGAGGCGTGCGGTCACCCCAGAGAGGCTAACGGGGCGCACCGACAGCGCCGGCCGTCCCGCCGGGAGCGGTCAGGTCCGGCTGCCCGGGTCCAGCCTGCTCAGATCGATGGTCTCGTCCTCGGGCGGTGTGACGACCTTCACGGGCCTGTCGTACGCGGAGAAGCGGACGTCGCCGGGATCGTCGCCGCCCGTCTTGACGACGCGGAGGATGTACGGCTTGCCCTCCATGGCCACGGAGACGGTGGTCCTCCGGTCGCCGGACTTCTTCTTGACGAGGGTGGCCGTCGGCGTCCGGCCGACCGTGCCGTCCTTGGCGCGGGTCAGGTCGGTGCGCGCGGCCTCGTCCTGCCGGAGGTCGGCGAGCAGCCGTTTCAGGTCGCAGATCCGGCCGAGTTCCGCGCTGCCGCGCTGGCCGGCGCCGAACTTCACCCACCGGTTCTTCAGCAGTTCGAGGGTGGCGTCGATCCGGGCCGGCGGCAGGCCCTGGGCGGTCATGGAGGCGCGCCAGAACCGCTCGTCGCCCTTCATGTACGCGACGCCGTCCTTCCGCCGCAGCTCGGCGGTGCCGCCCTCGACCTTCATCCGGCCGGTGCACTCGGCGCGGTCGTTCACGGAGAAGTCGACGTCGACGGGCTGTCCCTTGGCGGACACCCGCCCGGCCAGCCGCAGGGACTTCGCGCCGGTCGTCGCGTCCACGGCCCGCTCGGCGATCTCGTCGGCGCTCAGCCCCTCGAACGGATCGGGCGACGGCGAGGGCGCGGCCACGCGCACGACGCCCGTGTCCGCCCGCGCGAGGTCGAACTGCGAGCACCCGGTGAGCCCGGCGGCGACGACGCCCGCGCAGACGGCGGCCACACCGGTCCGGAGCTTGTGAGGGGACGGCATACGACCAGCGTCACCCGAACGGCGCAGTCCCGCGACTTCGGGGACGCGTCAGTCGACGACGTGCCGGCCCTCCGGGCGGGCGCTGCAGGAGCTGTGGAAGGTGCAGGTGGCGCAGTGCTGGCCGGGGCTGGGGGTGAAGCGTTCGTCGAGGACGCGGCCGGCGGCGGTGGCGAGGAGGTCACCGACCCATTCGCCCTCCAGGGGCTCCTGGGCCTGGATCTTCGGGAGGGCGTCGCCGCCCTCCTTCTTGGCGGCGGCCTGGCGGAGCTGGACCAGCTCGGCGCCGCCGGGCTCGGGCCGGCGGCCGCCGAAGACCTCGTCGACCGCGCCCTCGCGGACCGCGAGCTGGTACACCGCGAGCTGCGGGTGCCGGGCGACCTCGTCCTTCGTCGGCGCGGCCTTGCCGGTCTTGAAGTCGACGACGTACGCGCGGCCCTGCTCGTCCTGCTCGACGCGGTCCATGGAGCCCCGGATGCGGACCTCGTACGCGCCCGCTTCCAGGGTGACGTCGAAGTCGTGCTCGGTCGCGGCGGGGGTGCGGCCGCCGCGGTCCATGACGTGCCAGCGCAGGAAGCGCTCCAGGGCCGTGCGGGCGTTCGCCTTCTCCTGCTCGGACTTCCAGGGGGCGTCGAAGGCGAGCCCGTCCCAGACGGAGTCGAGCCGGGCCATCAGGACGTCGAGGTCGGCGGGCGTACGGCCGGAGGCGACCTCGTCGGCGAGGACGTGCACGACGTTGCCGAACCCCTGCGCGACGGACGCCGGGGCGTCGGCCTTCACCTCGCGGCCCAGGAACCACTGCAGCGCGCAGGTGTCGGCGAGCTGGGCGAGCGCCGAGCCGGACAGCGCGACCGGACGGTCCCGGTCGCGCAGCGGGACCGCGCTGTGGGTGGGCTCGAACAGGCCCCACCAGCGGTCCGGGTGCGCCGCCGGGACCAGCGGCTGGCCCTCGTCGTCGGTGAGCGCGGCGAGCCGGGCGAGCCGTTCGGCCGCGGCGGCGCGCAGCGCGTCGGACGCCTCCGGGTCCACGGTCGTGGCGCGCAGCTCGGCCACCAGCGCGGCGACCGCGAGGGGCCGCCGGGGGCGGCCTGCCACGTCCTTCGGCTCGACGCCCAGTTCGGCGAGGAAACGGGACGGCTGGTCGCCGTCGTCGGCCGGGGCCTTCACCGCCGTGACGACGAGGCGGTGCCGGGCGCGGGTGGCGGCCACGTAGAACAGCCGGCGCTCCTCGGCCAGCAGCGCGCCGGGCGTCAGCGGCTCGGCGATGCCGTCGCGGCCGATGCGGTCGGCCTCCAGGAGGGAGCCGCGCCGGCGCAGGTCGGGCCAGAGGCCCTCCTGCACGCCGGCCACGACGACCAGGCCCCATTCCAGGCCCTTCGCGCGGTGCGCGGTCATCAGGCGCACCGCGTCGGGGCGGGCCTGGCGGCGGGTCAGCGTGTCGGCGGCGATGTCCTGGGCGTCCAGCTCCTCCAGGAAGTTCAGCGCGCCCCGGCCGCCGACCCGGTCCTCGGCGCGGGCCGCCGTCTCGAACAGCGCGCACACCGCGTCCAGGTCCCGGTCCGCGTTCCGCCCGGCCGCGCCGCCGCGCAGCGCGGCGCGCTCCAGGCGGCCCGGCCAGGGCGTGCCGTTCCACAGCAGCCACAGCGCCTCCTCGGCGGTGCCGCCGCCGGCCAGCAGCTCCCGGGTGCGGCGCAGCAGATCGCCGAGGCGCTGCGCTCCGCGCGCGTACGCGGGGTCGTGGGCGACGAGCCGCTCGGGCTCGGCGAGCGCCCGCGCCAGCAGGACGTCGGAGGGCGCCGGCACCTTCACCCCGGCCGCCCGCTCCTCGTCCCGCAGCGCCCGCCCGAGCCGCCGCAGGTCGGCGGGGTCCATGGCGGCCAGCGGGGAGGCGAGCAGGTCGAGCGCGGTCTCGACGTCGAGCCAGGTGCCGGTGGCGGTGGCGGGGGGCGTGCCGTCGGCGGCGGGCTCCTCCGGCTCGGGCGGGACCTCCGGCGACGCCGCCGCGCGCAGGGCCAGGAGCAGGGGGGTCACCGCCGGTTCGTGGCGGAGCGGGGTGTCGGCCGTGTCGGTCTCCAGGGGGACGCCGGCGGTCGTCAGGGCGCGGCGCAGGGACGGTACGGCGGAGGCCGCGCGGACCAGGACGGCCATGTCGGACCACGGAACCCCGTCCTCCAGATGCGCGCGGCGCAGCAGGTCGGCGATGTTGTCGACCTCGGTGGACGGCGTCGGGTACGTGTACGCCTCCACGCGCCCGCCCTCGCGGACCGCGGCCGGCTCGCGGTGGGCGCGCGCCGCGTCGTGCGGCAGCCGGGGCAGCGGCATCCGCCGGGTGAGCAGCCGGGTGGCCGCGAGCAGCTCCGTACCGGCGCGCCGCGAGGTGGTCAGGACGCGTACGTCCGCGCCCGGGAAGGTGTCCGGGAAGTCGAGGAGGCCGTTGACGTCCGCGCCGCGGAACGCGTAGATCGACTGGTCCGGGTCGCCGAAGGCGACCAGCGTCCCCGCGCCGCCCGCGACCGCCCGCAGCAGCCGGACCTGCGCGGGGTCGGTGTCCTGGTACTCGTCCACGAAGACCGCGTCGTACCGGGGCAGCGCCCCCGGCTCGCGCTCGGCCAGCAGCACCGCGCGGTGCACCAGCTCCGCGTAGTCGAGGACGCCCTGCATGTCGAGGACGTCGAGGTACTCCGCGAGGAAGCCGGCCGCCGCCTTCCAGTCCGGCCGCCCCACCCGCGCCGCGAAGTCGCCGAGGGCCTTCGGCCCGAGCCCCAGCTCGCGGGAGCGGGCCAGCACCGCGCGGACCTCGTCGGCGAAGCCGCGCGTGGTCAGGCAGGCGCGCAGCTCGTCGGGCCAGCGGATGCGGGCCAGGCCCTCCTTCTCCAGGTCCAGCTGGCCGGCCAGCAGCTCGCGCACCGCCACGTCCTGCTCGGGACCCGACAGCAGCCGCAGCGGCTCCGCGAACAGGTCGGCGTCCTGACGGGCGCGGACCAGGGCGTAGCAGTACGAGTGGAAGGTCGTCGCCTGCGGGGCGCGCCGCCCGCGCAGCCGCGCGGCCATCCGGTCGCGCAGTTCGACGGCCGCCTTGCGGCTGAAGGTGAGGACGAGGATCCGCTCCGGGTCCGCCCCCGCCGCCACCCGCGCCGCGACCGCCTCGACCAGCGTCGTCGTCTTCCCGGTGCCGGGTCCGGCGAGGACGAGCAGCGGCCCGCCGCGGTGCTCAACCACGGCCCGTTGCCCTGCGTCCAGCTGAGGAGGGCGCTGGGCGGCGGGCGCCGTCCGGACCAGCCGGTACGCGCCGGGAGTCCTCGGCCGGGCCGAGGCCTGGTACGGCGTACGCCTGGTGGTGGAGGAGCTCACGTGGATCGCCGGTCCTGAGGGGTGGGCAGTTGCTGAAGGGTGCGCGCGGATGCTGACGGAACGGTGCGGAGCAGACGACCTTACGGGAAACCGGCACCGTCCGGAGCATTCATCCCCGTACGCCCGCCGCCCCGCCCGCGCCGCCGGTACGCTCCGCCGCCGGGCCCCCACCGGGCTCCGTCCCCCCGGCCCCCGGCAACGTGCCGTCCCAGCGGGCGCGTCTCATGTCGAGCCGCGGCAGGTGGTCGTCCGCGGCGCGGGCGGCCTCCTTGAGCGGCGTGCCCTCCTCCCGGTAGTGGCCGAGGGCCCGCTGCTCGTGGCCCGGCAGCAGCCGGCCGTCGGCGCGCACCACCCGCCACCAGGGGACCGCGCCGCCGTACAGTGCCATTGCACGGCCCACCTGGCGCGGGCCGCCCTCGCCGAGCCACTCGGCGACGTCCCCGTAGGTCATCACCCGGCCGGGCGGAATCAGCTCGGCGACGTCCAGCACCCGCTCCGCGTACTCGGGAAGGCGCGCGGAAAGCTCCTCTTCCGTCATCCGGCCCATCCTGCCGCACCGCACCGACAACCCCCTGATGCCTCCGCGAAGGGGCTTCCCGTGCCACCATCGTCCGGGCGGTGACTGGTGATACGAGATCAAGAGCGACAAGAAGAGACCACGAACATGGTGAAGGGGCACGAGGCGGAGCCTCCGGAGGAGGCCCGCCCGGACGTACCCGCGGGGCCCGAGGAGCCCAGTGAGCGGCTCTCGGGCGACGAGCCCCTGCTCGCCGCACGCGTCCACCGGCCCTCGGACCTGCTCCGGGCCCTCGTCGGCGTGCTCGCCATCGCCCTCGTCCTCGGCATCGCCGCCTTCGCCCACGGCACGACCTCGGGCCTTGAGCAGGACATCAACAAGGGGACGACGGGCGCGCCGGACCTCTTCGTCAAGCTCGCCGGCCTGGCGTCGTCCATCGCCGTGCTGCTCGTCCCGGTCGCCTTCGCCGTCGAGCGGCTGATCAAACGCGACGGGCTGCGCATCGCCGACGGCGTGCTCGCGGCCGTCCTCGCGCACGGCGTGACGCTCGCCACCGACCTGTGGGTGGCCCGGGCCGCGCCCGGCACCATCCAGGACGCGCTGACCCAGCCGGCCGCGGGCGGCGGGCTGACCGACCCGGTGCACGGCTACCTCGCGCCGGTGATCGCGTACATGACCGCCGTGGGGATGGCGCGCCGGCCGCGCTGGCGGGTGGTGCTGTGGTTCGTGCTGCTGCTCGACGCCTTCACCATGCTCGTCGCCGGCTACACCACCGCCTTCTCGATCATCCTGACCGTGCTGATCGGCTGGACCGTCGCGTACGGCACGCTCTACACGGTCGGCTCCCCCAACGTCCGCCCCACCGGCCAGACCCTGCTGGCGGGCCTGCGCCGGGTGGGCTTCAAGCCGGTCAGCGCCCTGCGCGCGGAGGGGCTGCCGGACACCGTCGAGCACGGCGACCGGGGCCGCCGGTACATCGTGACGCTGGAGGACGGGCCGCCGCTCGACGTCACCGTCGTCGACCGCGAGCAGCAGGCGCACGGCTTCTTCTACCGGGTCTGGCGGCGGCTGACGCTGCGCGCCATCAGCACCCGCCGCTCGATCGTCTCGCTGCGCCAGGCCCTGGAGCAGGAGGCGCTGCTCGCGTACGCGGCGATCGCCGCCGGGGCGAACGCGCCCAAGCTGATCGCCACCTCCGAGCTCGGCCCGGACGCCGTGATGCTCGTGTACGAGCACCTCGGCGGACGGCCGCTGGACTCGCTGGAGGACAAGGAGGTCACCGACGAGCTGGTGCTCGGCGCCTGGCGCCAGGTGAAGGCCCTCCAGTCGCGCCGGATCGCGCACCGCAGGCTCGCGGGCGACGCGATTCTGGTGGATCGTTCCGGCAAGGTGATCCTGACGGATCTGAGCGGCGGGGAGATCGCCGCCGGCGATCTGGTGCTGCGGATGGACATCGCGCAGCTGCTCACCACCCTCGGTCTGCGGGTGGGCGCGGAGCGCGTGGTCGCCGCCGCCGTGGAGGTCCTCGGGCCGGACGCGGTCGCCGACTGTCTGCCGCTGCTGCAGCCGATCGCCCTGACCCGGTCCACCCGCGCGGAGCTGCGCCGACTGGCGCGGGAACGGTCGAAGCGGGAGCGCGAGGCGGTCCTGGAGGCGTCCGAGGCGGCGAAGCGGGCCCGGGCGGAGAGCGCCGCGGCGGCCGGTGCGCCGGCGGGCGGGTCGACGAAGGCGGACCGGAAGGCCGTACGGGCCGAGAAGCAGGCCGACAAGCGGGCCGAGAAGCGGGCTCTGGACACCGCGCTCGACGGGGCCCGCGAGGAGGATCTGCTGGCGCAGATCCGGCAGCAGGTGCTGCTGATCCGGCCGCAGGCGCCGGTGGAGCCGGTGCGCCTGGAGCGGATCAAGCCGCGGACGCTGGTGAGCCTGATCGCGGGCGCGGTCGCCGCGTACTTCCTGCTCTCGCAGATCGCCCGGACGCCGCTGTCCACGATCGCCGAGGCGAACTGGGGCTGGGTGGCCGCGGCGGTGCTGTTCTCCGCGCTGAGCTACATCGCCGCGGCGATGAGCCTGCTGGGCTTCGTGCCGGAGCGGGTGTCGTTCGCGAGGACGGTGGTGGCGCAGGTCGCCGGCTCGTTCGTGAAGATCGTCGCCCCGGCGGCGGTCGGCGGCGTGGCGCTGAACACCCGCTTCCTGCAGCGGTCCGGGGTGCGGCCCGGGCTCGCGGTGGCGAGCGTCGGGGCCTCGCAGCTGTTCGGGCTCGGGGCGCACATCCTGCTGCTGCTGGCCTTCGGCTATCTGACCGGCACGGAGAAGTCGCAGTCGTTCACCCCGTCCCGGACGGTGATCGCGGGTCTGCTGACGGTGGCGGTGCTGGTCCTGGTGGTGACGGCGATCCCGTTCATGCGGAAGTTCGTCTCGACGCGGGTGCGGTCGCTGTTCGCGGGCGTGGTGCCGCGCATGCTGGACGTGCTCCAGCGGCCGATGAAGCTGGTCACCGGCATCGGCGGGATGCTGCTCCTGACGGGCATGTTCGTGCTCTGCCTGGACGCGTCGATCCGGGCGTTCGGGCAGGGCGAGGCGGAGACGCTGAGCTTCGCGAGCGTCGCGGTGGTGTTCCTCGCGGGCAACGCGCTGGGCTCGGCGGCGCCGACGCCGGGTGGTGTCGGGGCGGTGGAGGGCGCGCTGACGTTCGGTCTGGCGGCGGTGGGCCTGCCGCTGCATGTGGCGACACCGGCGGTGCTGCTGTTCCGTCTGCTGACGTTGTGGCTGCCGGTGCTGCCGGGGTGGCTCTGCTTCAACTGGCTGACGAAGAAGGGGGCGCTGTAGCTCCGCGGGGCCGGTTGTCGCGTGCGGGTGGCCTGGGGCCCTGCCACCCGGTTGGGCCATCGCGCGCGCGGCGCCGGGCGGGGCGGACCACGATGGGTTCATGGTCCATGCAGCCCGTCGCGTCGTTCTGACCGCCGCCGCCTCCGTCGTCGCGCTGTTCGTCGCCGGGTGCTCGGACGGCGGTGGCGAGCCGGACGGCGACGGGCCGAGCGCCTCCGCCTCCGCGATGGCCGAACTGGCCGCGCAGAAGCTGGAGTGGGCGGTGTGCCCGCCCCCGTCGGCCGCCGAGGGCGGCGGGCCCGCGCCCTCGCCGCTGCCCGGCGGGGCCCGCTGGGAGTGCGCCTTCATGGACGTACCGCTCGACTACGCCGACCCCGGCGGCGAGACCATCGAACTGGCGCTGATCCGCGCCGAGGCGCGCGACCCCGCGCAGCGGATCGGCTCGCTGGTGTTCAACTTCGGCGGGCCCGGCGGCTCCGGGGTCACCGCCCTGCCGTCCTTCGGCGAGAAGTTCGACTCCCTGCGGGCCCGCTACGACCTCGTCTCCTTCGACCCGCGCGGCGTCGGCCGCAGCGAACCCGTGGAGTGCCTCGACGACCGCGAGCTCGACGCGTACTACGCCGTGGACGGCACGCCCGACGACGCCGCCGAGCAGTCCGCCCTCGCCGAGAACCAGAAGAAGTACGCGGCCGCCTGCGAGGACGACTCCGGCCCCGCGCTCCCCCACGTCGGCACCGAGAACGCGGCCCGCGACATGGACCTGATGCGCCAGGTCCTCGGCGACGACAAGCTGCACTACTTCGGTATCTCGTACGGCACCGAACTCGGCGGCGTCTACGCCCACCTGTTCCCGAAGAACGTCGGCCGCGCGGTCCTCGACGCGGTCGTCGACCCGAACGCGGGCACCCTCGACGGGGCCCTCGGCCAGGCGCGGGGCTTCCAGCTGGCCCTGGACAACTTCGCGAAGGACTGCCTGGCGCGCGGCGACGACTGCACCCTGCCCGGCTCCACCGTCGCCGAGATCGAGGCGTTCATCACCGGGCTGCTCGCCGAGCTCGACAAGAAGCCCATCGAGGGCCTCGGCGACCGCAAACTGACCCAGACGCAGGCCACGAACGGCATCGCGCAGGCCCTGTACTCCAAGGAGTACTGGCCCTACCTGGAGCAGGGCCTGGACGAGGCCGACGCGGGCCGCGGCGGGCTGCTGCTCGCCCTGTCGGACTCGATGAACGGCCGCAACGAGCAGGGCCAGTACAGCAACATCCAGGCGGCCAACGCGGCCATCAACTGCGTGGACTTCAAGGAGCGCTACAGCCTCGACCAGGCGAAGGCGAAGGTGCCCGAGTTCCGCAAGGCGTCCCCCGTGTTCGGGGACTTCATGGCCTGGGCGCTGTCGACCTGCTCCCAGTGGCCGGTGCCCGGCACCTTCGACCACCCGGACGTCTCGGCCCCCGGCGCTCCCCCGATCCTCGTCATCGGCACCACCGGCGACCCGGCCACCCCGTACGAGGGCGCCCGCGCCATGGTCGAGGCGCTCGGCGAGGGCGTCGGCGTGGAGATGACGTACCAGGGCGAGGGCCACGGCGCGTACACCAGCGGCAGCGCCTGCGTGAAGCGCACGACCGACGCGTACCTCCTGAACGGCCGTGTCCCCGCCGCTGGTACCGTCTGCCGCTAGTCATCCGCACGGGGGTTCGGGGGTCGTACGACACATGTCCACACGGGTACGGATACGGGCCGCGGCGCTGGGCGCCGCCGCGCTGCTGCTGGCCGGCTGTACGGGCGGCGGTGACGACAAGGCGGCGAGCGACCCGTCGACCGCGCCGTCGACCGCCGCGAGCGGGCCCGCGTCGCCCGCCGGGACGGCCCTGCCCGCCGCGCTCACCGGGCAGCGCCCCGACTGGCGGTCCTGCCCCGCCCCCGAGGGCGGCCGGAAGCCCGGCCGGGACTGGCGCTGCGCCGACGTGACGGTGCCGCTGGACTACAAGAAGCCGGACGGCGCGACGATGACGGTGGCGCTGATCCGCAAGGAGGCCCGGGACAAGGACCGCCGGCTCGGCTCGCTGCTGTTCAACTTCGGCGGCCCGGGCGCCTCGGGCGTGGAGATCCTGCCCCGCGCCGCCGTCCAGTACGGCGAGCTGAACGAGCGGTACGACCTGGTGGGCTTCGACCCGCGGGGCGTCGGCCGCAGCGGCGCGGTGGTCTGCCGGGACGACAAGGAGACCGCGAAGTCCGAGGCGGAGACGGACGTCACCCCGGACACCCCGGCCGAGGAGGCCGCGTTCCTCGCGGACGGCAGCGCGTTCGGCGCGGGCTGCGCCCGCCGCTCGGGGAAGACGATCGCGCACACCACCACGAGCAACACCGCCCGCGACCTGGACCTGGTCCGCCAGGTGCTCGGGGACGCGAAGCTGCACTACTTCGGCATGTCGTACGGCACCGAGCTCGGCGGCACCTACGCGCACCTGTTCCCGAAGAACGTGGGCCGTCTGGTGCTCGACGCGGTCGTCGACCCGACCGCCGACAACGTGGGCCACGCCCGCAACCAGACCATCGGCTTCCAGCGCGCCCTGGAGAGCTACCTGAAGGGGCGGGGCGAGTCCCCGAAGGCCGGCACGGCCCGGATCGCGGCCCTGCTCGACCGCCTCGACCGCCGCCCGCTGCCGGTCGGCGGGCGCAGGCTGACCGACGGGCTCGCCGTCACCGGCATCGTGATGCCGCTGTACTCCAAGGAGAGCTGGCCGCTGCTGACGTCCGCGCTGAGCAAGGCGGAGAACGGCGACGGCTCCGAGCTGCTGCGGCTCGCCGACCACTACAACGACCGCGAGGAGAACGGGCACTACGGCACCCAGTCGCACGCCCAGCGGGCGATCTCCTGCGCCGACTCCGCCGAGCGTCCGACGGCGGACCAGGCGCGGGCGCTGCTGCCGGAGTTCCGGAAGCTGTCGCCGGTGTTCGGCCCGTTCCTGGCCTGGGACACGGCCGGCTGGTGCGCGAACTGGCCGGTGAAGGGCGAGCGGACGACGCCGGTGGCGAGCGCCCCGGGCGCGGCGCCGATCCTGGTGGTCGGCACCACCAACGACCCGGCGACGCCCTACGAGGGCGCCGAGCGGATGGCGAAGGAGCTCGGGGCGGGCGTCGGCGTCCTGGTCGGCAACGAGGGCGACGGGCACGGCGCGTACGGCACCTCGTCCTGCGTGACGCGCATCGTCGACGCCTACCTGCTGGACGGCAAGGTCCCGAGGAACGGGCGCCGCTGCCGGTAGGGCAGCGGAAAGGCCCCGGACCTGACGGACAGGTCCGGGGCCTTCGCCTTGTGCAGACGTGTGCAGAGGTGCGGCCTAGTAGACCGGCTTCTCCGGCTCGATCTGGTGGACCCAGCCGATGACGCCGCCGCCGACGTGCACCGCGTCGGCGAAGCCCGCGGACTTCAGCACCGCGAGGACTTCCGCACTGCGGACACCCGTCTTGCAATGCAGGACGATCTTCCGGTCCTGCGGCAGGTCCTGGAGGGCGTTGCCCATCAGGAACTCGTTCTTCGGGATCAGACGGGCGCCGGGGATGGAGACGATCTCGTACTCGTTCGGCTCGCGGACGTCGATGATGTCGATGTTCTCGCCGTCGTCGATCCACTCCTTGAGCTGCTTCGGAGTGATCGTGGAGCCGAGCGCCGCCTCCTGTGCCTCCTCGGACACGACGCCGCAGAAGGCCTCGTAGTCGATGAGCTCGGTGACGGTCGGGTTCTCGCCGCAGACCGCGCAGTTCGGGTCCTTGCGGACCTTGACCTGGCGGTACTGCATCTCCAGGGCGTCGTAGATCATCAGCCGGCCGACCAGCGGCTCGCCGACGCCGGCCAGGACCTTGATGGCCTCGGTGACCTGGATGGAGCCGATGGACGCGCAGAGCACGCCCAGGACGCCGCCCTCGGCGCAGGACGGGACCATGCCCGGCGGCGGGGGCTCCGGGTAGAGGCAGCGGTAGCAGGGGCCGTACTCGGACCAGAAGACGGACGCCTGGCCGTCGAAGCGGTAGATGGAGCCCCAGACGTACGGCTTGTTCAGCAGCACGCACGCGTCGTTGACGAGGTAGCGCGTGGCGAAGTTGTCCGTGCCGTCGACGATCAGGTCGTACTGGCTGAAGATGTCCATCACGTTGTCGGCCTCGAGCCGCTCCTCGTGCAGGACCACGTTCACGTACGGGTTGATGCCCAGGACCGAGTCCTTGGCGGACTCGGCCTTGGAGCGGCCGATGTCGGACTGGCTGTGGATGATCTGGCGCTGCAGGTTCGACTCGTCGACCTCGTCGAACTCCACGATGCCGAGGGTGCCGACACCGGCCGCGGCCAGGTACATGAGGGCCGGCGAACCGAGGCCACCGGCGCCCACACAGAGCACCTTGGCGTTCTTCAGCCGCTTCTGCCCGTCCATCCCCACGTCGGGGATGATCAGGTGGCGGGAGTACCTGCGGACCTCGTCTACGGTGAGCTCGGCAGCCGGCTCGACCAGGGGTGGCAGCGACACGGGGACTCCGTTGGTCGGTATGTCAGTACGGTTGTTCCTCCCGTAACACTGCCACGCGACTTCTCATTCCGAGACACCTGGTCCGATCCGCGAGACGATTTCGTCCCAGTAGCCGGGCAGCGTCTGGAATGGATCGGTTTGTCCTCCACCGTTCGCGGCACGGTCACTGCGGTCGGTGAAGAAGATCGTCCCGGCCCCCTGCCAGCGGGCGATCCGCATCGCCTCGTCGAGGTGACTGCGCGGCACCCCGTGGACGAGGTGCACGAACCGCTGCGGCGGGTAGTCCGCGGTCCACTCGGCCACCTGCGACCAGCGGTAGTCCGCCCACGGCCCGCAGAAGGTGACGAGCTGGTCGGCCGCCTCGGCGTAGCCCGGGTACGGGTGGCTGCCGTGCCCGAGGACCAGATGGGCCGCTCCGTCGAGCACCGCCTCCAGGGTGGCGGTGGTGCGCCGCACCTCGGGCAGGTCGATCCGGTCCGTGGGACAGCGGTCCAGGTAGTAGCCGTCCACCTTGTACCAGTCGAGGTAGCGGTGGGCGTCCGAGACGAGTTCGCCGAAGTCCCGCGAGCCGTGCCGCATGTCCACGTGGCCGAGGACCCGGACCCCCGCGTTCCGCAGCCGCCCGGCGGCCTCCAGACAGTGCGGGTCGGGCCGGTCCCCCGGACCGCCGGCCACGTTGAGCACCGCCCAGTGCAGCGGGGTGCCCGGGCGGGTCAGCTCGGCCCACTCCACCGGGGCGAGCAGCGGGTGCGCGTAGCCGGGGACGCCGACGCCGGTCTCGCTCAGCGCCCCGGCGACACCGGCGCGGGTCGTCAGATGCGGCATGCCGCCTCCATCCAGATGTCGGCCAGGGACTCCTCGAGGTTGATCCGCGGCCGCCAGCCGAGCCGGTCGCGGGCGGTGCGCACGTCGGCCTGCTGCCAGGGGCCGCAGCCGTCGGGGTACGGGTACGGCGGCCCGGCGACGTGGTGCTCGGCCGCCAGGGCCCCGGCCTCGGTGCGGGGCGCGCCGATGACCGGCCGGTTCGGCGGGACGTCGAGCTCGTGCAGGGCTCCGGTGTAGCCGGCCACCCGGGCGAGCACGGCGGCGGCGTCGCGGAGCCGGACGGCGCGCCCGGTGCCGATGTTGACGACGCCCTGCGCGGCGGAGAGCGAGGCGGCGTGGACGGCGCGGGCCACGTCCCGTACGTCGACGAAGTCGCGCTGCACGCCGAGCCCGGCCAGCTTCAGCTCCGCGTCGCCGGACTGCATCGCCCGCCGCATCGCCTCGGCGAGCCGGCCCAGCGGCGAGCCGGCCGGGGTGCCGGGGCCGACCGGCGAGAAGACCCGCAGCACCACCGCGTCGAGGCCGGAGCCGAGGACCAGTTCGGTGGCGGCCAGCTTGGACACGCCGTAGGGGCCGCCGGGCCGGGGCACCGCCTCCTCGGCGGTGGACGAGCCGGGCTGGGAGGGCCCGTACTCCGAGGCGCAGCCGAGCTGCACCAGGCGGGCCCCGCAGCCGCTGCGGCGCAGGGCCTCGCAGACGGTGGCGACGGCGACCGTGTTGTGCCGGGTCAGTTCGCGGGCCCCGCCACGCGTGGCCCCGGCGCAGTTGACGACCACGCCGGGGTGGACGGCGTCCAGGAACCGGGTGAGCGCGCCGGGGCTGCCCCCGGCGAGGTCGAACCGGACGTCGGCGTCGTCGCCCCGGCCCAGCGCGGTGAGGTGCACCGCGGGGTCGGCGAGCAGCCGGTCGGCGACGAACCGGCCGAGGAAGCCGTTGGCTCCGAGCAGCAGCACCCTCATCGCGCGGCCCCTTCGTGCCGACCGGCCGGTGCAGGGGGTTGGGGCGTCATCTGTGGTGTCTCCTTGGGATGCGTGTGTCGCGGTGGGTACGCCCGCGGCGTCGGCTCCGCGGGTGCGCCCGTGGGGTCGGGTCAGGCGGTGGCGTCGGCGTGGGCCGAGGCGCGGCAGAGGGCGACGGCGGCGTGGGCCAGGAGGCCCAGCGCGGCTGCGCCGCAGACGAGGGCGGGGACCGCGCCGGGGCCCCCGGTGGCGAGGGCGGCGCGGACGGGTACGGCCAGCGGGTCGAGGCCCGGCAGCCGGGCGGCGAGCACGCTCGCCAGGGCGAGGGCCTCGGCGGCGCCCGCGGCGGCGAGCCCGGCCGCGGCCGCGCGGGCCCGACCGTGGACGGCGAGCAGCCGCGCGAGCAGCAGCAGGGCGCCGAGGGCGACGGCGGCGTACGGGGCTCCGGCGGCGGCCGTCAGGGCGGTGAGCACGGCGAGGTGGAGCCCGACCGCGGCGAGCAGCAGGGGCCGGACGCCGTACGCGAAGTCGTCCAGGCCGCGGCTGGCGGCGAGCCGGCGGCGGGCCCGCACGGCGAACAGCCGGGCGCACCAGGCGGCGGGGGCGACGGAGACCGCGAGGACGAGGAGCGGGGCGGGGGCGAGCGGCCAGGGCTCGTCGGGGCCTCCGGCGGCCAGGGCGGCGAGGAGTCCGTCGCCGCCGAGGGCGTAGGCCAGCAGCCAGACCGTCCAGAGGGCGGCGGCCCGGCTCCCGCGGGCGGGCGCGGCGCGCAGCGGCCCGCGCCGCACGGCGGCGAGCAGCGCCGCGCCGAGGGCGAGCGCGGCGACGACGCCGACGGCGAGGCGCGCGGGTCCGTGGGTGAGGACGAGCCCGCCGCCCGCGACGAGGGCGACCGCCCCGGGGGCGAGCACCAGCCCGGCCCAGTGGGAGACGGGCTCGGCGGGTACGGCGGGGGCGGTGCCGGCGGGCGCCTCGCCGCGCGGGACCCGCGCGTACAGCTCCTCGGCCAGCGAGAACACGTCGCGGTGGCGGAACCGGGCCGCGGTGCGGTCGGTGACGCCGTGGACCTCCAGCCCGGCCGCGATCTCCAGCGGGTCGACGGCCTGCTCGACGAGCTCGCGGTGCCGGTGCAGCAGGCTCTTCACGGGGTCGGTGGCCCCGCGCCGGGGGGCGCGCGCGGCGGCGGGAGCGGCCGCCGTGGCGGGCGGCTCGGCTTCGGCGGTCCGGGGGGCGGGGGCGCGCATGGGGGTGGCTCCTTCAGGCATCGGCGCTCACCGCGTGGTCGTCGGCGGAGGCGCTGCGGCTGGTCCAGTGGCCCGGGACGGACGCCTCGGCGGGGTGGGCGAAGGGGACGCCGTCGGCGGTGCGCCGCCGTACCGGGGAGTGGGAGAGCAGTTCCAGGTAGATGCCGCGGAAGGCGGCGAGATTCTGCTCCACGGTGAAGAGTTCGAGCGCGCGGGCGCGGGCGGCGGCGCCGAGCCTGCGGCGCCGTTCGGGGTCGCGCAGCAGGGCGAGGCAGGCGTCGGCGAGGGCGCGCGGGTTGCGCGGCGGGACGACGAGGCCGGTGCCGCCGATGACCTCGACGACGGCGCCGACGTCGGTGGAGACCGTGGCGCGTGCGCAGAGCATGGCCTCGACGAGGGTGAGCGGGAAGCCCTCGACGACGCTGGAGAGCACGACGACCACGCCGCCGGCGTAGGCGTCGGCGAGGCCGGGGGCCTCGGGTCCGCCGAGTTCCTCGAAGGAGACCGGGTTGTCGCCGACGGCGTACTCGTCGGCGGCCTCGTCCGGGAAGAGCTGGGCGGCGAGCGCCCGGCAGTGCGCGAGGTAGCTGTCGGCGCCGGGCTCCCGGGTGGGCACGGCCACGATCCGCAGCCGGGCGTCGGGCTGTTCGCGCCGGACCTCGGCGAAGGCGTGCAGCAGGGCGATGAGGTCCTTGGCGGGCTCGACGCGGCCGACCCAGACCAGGGTCGCGGGGTCGGCGCCCTCCTCGTCCTCGCTCACCTCGGTGAACCGGCCGGCCGCCATGCCGGGGTAGACGGTGCGCAGCTTGGCGCGGTCGGCGCCGCACCGTTCCTGCCAGCGCCGGGCGTGGGTGTTGCCGGGGGTGAGCAGCGCGGCCTGCCGGTAGATCTCGGCGGCGAGCCGTCCGTGGAAGGCGGCGAGCAGGGCGCGTACGGGCGCGGCGACGCCCGCCGTGGAGGCGGCGAGGTACTGGGCGCGGAGCTGGACGCCGTACTCGGTGACCAGGAGCGGAGTGCCGAAGAAGCGTTTGGCCAACAGGCCGGGCAGCGCCGCCGATCCGCCGGAGGCGGCGTGGCAGAGGTCGGCCTCGCCGAGGGCGTCCTCGGTGTACCAGTCGAGCGAGAGCGGGCGCAGGGCGCGCTCGACGCGGTCGGCGAAGGCGAGGTGGCCGGGGAGGCCGGCGGCGCGGACGCCGCGGCGGGCGCCGGGGGCACGGCAGGCGGACTCCAGGATGCGCACGGCGGTCTCGGAGCGGAGGACGCCGGTCAGGCCCCCGTGGCGGGCGAGTTCGGCGAGTCCGTACAGGCCGTCGGCGAACTCGGCGGCCCCGGCGGTCTCGTCGGCGGCGCAGATCCCGGCGGCGAGCGCCCCGAAGTGCGCGGCGAAGAACCGTCGTTCGCGGCGGCCGAGGCGGCGGTCGTCGTCCCCGGCGCCCCACAGCGACGCGGTGCTGACCCGGCGGACCTGCTGCGGGAGGTCGACGAGGCCGCCGTCCTCCTGGCGGGCGCTGCGGGCGAGGGCGTAGACGTCGAACTCGTGCGGGCCGAGCCCGCGCACCAGCCGGTCGCACCAGAGCCTGGACTCACCCGTGGCGTACGGATAGCCACCCTCGGTGAGCAGTGCGATGCGCACGAAAACACACCCCCGATCTCCCTTGTGCACGGCCGCCGTTCATTCCGGCGACTCGCAGCGGGAAGAACGTAAGCGGATATGCCGGTGGCGCGACGGACGGTTGTCCGTCGCGCCACCGGAAGGGGTGAATGCACGTAACTTTCCCCCCGCCGTCGCGTTCCGTCGCGGTACGAGGCTCCGCGACTACGCTCCGTCAGGCCGTGGGGAGATCAACTCCCGGGGTGCACCCAGGGGTTGGGACGGCATCTGACGCCGTCGATGTCCAGGGACTTGGTCTGCTGCTGCATCACGGGCGCGAGGGCGCCGGGCGTGCGGCAGATGACATGGCCGTGGCCGAGCCGGTGGCCGACCTCGTGGTTGATGAGCATCTGCCGGTAGGCGTGCATGGCCTTCGGACCGAAGGTCTCGGAGCCCTGCGCCCAGCGGAAGGCGTTGATCATCACGCGCTGCGTGGAGGCGGAGTCGCAGGACACGTTGTCGATGGTGGTGTCCAGGCCGGACTTGGCGCACCAGACGCCGGTGGTGCCGGGGCTGGCCAGGGTGATGACGAACTCGGGGTCCCCGCTGGAGATCCGCTCGAAGGTCATCGCCCCGTCGCCGGCCCAGCTGCGCCGGTCGTTGAGCGTCTTCTGCACGGCCTGCGCGAACAGCGTGGCGTCGAGCCCGAGGCCCTTCTCGACGTCGATCCGGTAGCGGACCTTGCGGCCCTTGCCGGGGGCCCGGTCGAAGCCGGGCACGGCCTCGAAGTCCCCGGACGCCTTCAGCTTCGGGTCGATCGGGAACTGGCGGCTCATCAGCTGCTCGTACGTCGGCGGCACGGCCCTGACCGGGGCCTGCTGGGTGGGCGTGGCCCGGTCGTCCGAGCGGTCGGAGCGGACGCCGTCGGCGCCCTCGACGGCGCGCCCGGTCCCGCTGCCGGCCCGGTCGGCCAGGGAGCGGGTGTCCGGGTCGACGACCTGGCCGGCGACGACGACGGCGAGCACGGTGGTGACGGCGGCGGCCGCGACGCCGGCGAAGGTGCGGCCCGCCCGGCCGCCCTTCCTGTCCTGCGGCTCCGCGGTCTCCTCGGCCGCCTCCAGGGGCTCGGCCGGTACGTCGTCGAAGGCGGCGACGTCCTCGCGGAGGCGCTCGTGCCGCTGTCCCGGTATGAACGGAGCGCCCTGCGCGGCGGCCCGTCCGTCGGCGGGCCGGCGGGGCACGCCCTGCCAGTCGCCGTAGCGCTCGGGCCGGGCTGCGCCCTCGGGGTGCTGGGGATGCCCGCCGCGCACCTCGGCGCCGGGGGCGTTGCCGTACGGACCGGGCGGCCGGCCGTACTGGGGAGTGCCGTGCGCGGGAGTCCCGTACTGCGGGGTGCCGTACGGGGGTGTCCCGTACTGCGGGGTGCCGTGCGGCGGGGTCTCGGTGGCCGTGCCGGCGGCGCGGCGGCGGCGTCCTGTGCCGGGGCCGGGCCTCGGCGCCTCCGGCTCCACGGGTTTGGGCGCGGGCGCGGGGCCCTTGCGACTATGTCGTCCCACCCCGGGTCAGCTCCCGCCCTCGTCGTCGTCGATCAGCTCGCGGATCGCCGCCGCGACCGTCTCCGGGTACTCCATCATGGCCACGTGTCCGGCGTCCGGCAGGGTCAGCAGCCTAGACCCGCGGAAGGCCGCGGCGGCCCTCCGGGCCATCCGGTACGAGACGAGCTGGTCTCGTCCGCCGTAGACGAGGAGCGTCGGGGCGAGCACCCGCTCGGCCTGCCGCCACAGTCCGTGCTGGCCGCCGAGGGTGTAGGCGTCCACGATGCCGCGGGCCGAGCGGGCCATGGCGTCCCAGAAGTACGGGAGTTCGAGGCGTCGCTCCATCTCCTCCACGGCGTGTCGCAGGCCGTCGGGCGTCACCCGTCCGGGGTCCCCGTAACAGAGCGCGAGTACTCCTCGTACGCGCTGTTCGGGCGTCCAGTCCCGGGTGAGCCGGGCGAAGAGCGTGGCCACGCCCGGCAGGGCGAGCAGCGCCGTCGGCCTCCTCGTACGCGCTGTTCGGGCGTCCAGTCCCGGGTGAGCCGGGCGAAGAGCGTGGCCACGCCCGGCAGGGCGAGCAGCGCCGTCGGCCAGGCGCCGCGCTGGGCGCGCAGCTCGGGCAGGGCGGGCGAGACCAGGGTGAGGGTGCGCACCAGGTCGGGGCGGACCGCGGCGACCCGGGTGGCGGCCGCGCCGCCGAGCGAGTTGCCGATGAGGTGGACCGGGCCGCGGCCGGCCGCGTCGAGGTAGCGGATGACGGCGCGGGCGTGGCCGGTGACCGAGTAGTTGCCGTCGTCCGGCGGCGGCGAGTCGCCGAAGCCGGGCAGGTCCACGGCCTCGCCGTCCACCTTGTCGGCGAGCAGCGGCATCAGCGTGGACCAGTTCTGCGAGGAGCCGCCGAGGCCGTGCACGTACAGCGCGGGCGGCAGGCCCTCGCGCAGACCGGGGCGGGCCCGGACGGTGAGCGTGAGTCCGGGCAGCGCGACGGAGCGCAGCTCCTCGCCCTCGGCGACCCGGACCGTCCGGGCGCGCGCGCCGGGCGCGACGGTCCGGGTTTCCGGCAGCTCGGTCGAAGACATGGCAGCGATATTACGAGACGATCACGCCGGGCCGCGTGTGTGTGGCGTCACAGGTTCGGCCCGCCGCCGCGTGCGGCCGACCGCCCATGCTCCTAGGCTCGGAGGAAAGGGATCCATCGGCCACCCGAGAGGAACCTGATGACCGTCGACCCGTCCGAACCCGAAACGTTCGCCGAGGATGCAGAGGAAGCTGAGGCCGAAGTGCTCGACGAGGAGATCCCGGAGGCGGACGCCGCCGAACAGCACACGGAACTGCAGCAGCGTTCCGACGACCGGCTCACCCACATCGACCACGACCGCGCCAGCGAGGGCGACGCGGCCGAGCAGGCGCGCGTCGTGACCCTGGACGAGGACGACTACCGCTGATTTGTTCGACTTGTCGTTGTTCAACATTGAATAGGCGACTGTCCTGGGCGTCCGGTCCGTGAAATTGTGAGTCCGCACCGCGCACAGCCGGGTTACCGAAACGTACGATGGCGGGCGCGACGCCACAGTGCGTAGGGATCGAACTTGGGAGGCGGCGTGAGCGCCATCGAGCAGACAGAGGCGGCGCGCCCGCGGGGCACGCGCCTGCCGCGCCGAGCCCGACGGAACCAGCTCCTCGGGGCCGCCCAGGAGGTCTTCGTCGCGCAGGGCTACCACTCGGCGGCGATGGACGACATCGCCGAGCGCGCGGGCGTCAGCAAGCCGGTGCTCTACCAGCACTTCCCGGGCAAGCTGGAGCTCTACCTGGCGCTGCTCGACCAGCACTGCGAGGCGCTCCTGCAGTCCGTGCGCACGGCGCTCGCCTCCACGACGGACAACAAGCTGCGCGTCGCCGCGACGATGGACGCCTACTTCGCGTACGTGGAGGACGAGGGCGGCGCGTTCCGTCTCGTCTTCGAGTCCGACCTGACCAACGAGCCCGCGGTGCGCGAGCGCGTGGACCGGGTCAGCCTGCAGTGCGCCGAGGCGATCTCGGAGGTCATCGCCGAGGACACCGGCCTGTCGAAGGACGAGTCGATGCTGCTCGCGGTCGGCCTCGGCGGGGTGTCGCAGGTGGTCGCCCGGTACTGGCTGAACAGCGGGTCGGGCATTCCGCGCGACAAGGCCGTGCAGCTGCTGACCTCGCTGGCCTGGCGGGGCATCGCCGGCTTCCCGCTGCACGGCGCGGAGCAGCACCTGAGCGCCGAGGGCCACTGACACACGGCCGGGCCGGTGCGTGGCCGGTACGTGTTCGCTCCTGGCGTTCTCGGAGCGACCGTGGCGGATCCCCTCACCGGGCTAATCTGTGCAGCGTACGGCGCGGGGAGTCGCGCACCACTGACCGTTCGGAGGGACATAGCCGTGGAGGTCAAGATCGGCGTGCAGCACGCACCCCGGGAGATCGTTCTGGAGAGCGGGCAGTCCGCCGAGGAGGTCGAGCGCCTGGTGGCCGACGCGCTGGCCGGCAAGGCGCAGCTGCTCAGCCTGACGGACGAGAAGGGCCGCAAGGTCCTGGTCCCGGCGGACCGGATCGCGTACGTGGAGCTCGGCGAGCCCGCGACGCGGCGGGTGGGCTTCGGCGCGCTCTGAGCCGACGAGGTGACATGCGAAGGGCCCGGCGGGCGACCGCCGGGCCCTTTGTCGTGTGCACGTGCGCGAGGGGAGGATTGCCTTCCGGGCCGCCCGGGTAGGACGAGCGTTGACCGTTTTGCCCGCCCCGCCCCGCCCGCGAGGTGATTCGCCGTGATCCTGGAAGCCCTCGGAGCCGCCGTGCTCGGACTGGCCCTGGCCTGGGCAGCCGTGCACCGGATGCCCGACCGCCTCCCCGTCCGCGGGGCCGTGCTCACGACGGGTTCGCTCGGCGCCGTGTTCGGCGCCCTGCTGACCCACGGGGCGCTCGGCCCGGGACACGTCACGGCCGTGCTCGTGGGCGCCGTCGCCGTCGCGGCGGTGCTGCTGTCGCTGCTGCTGCGCCCGGCGAACCGCCGGCTGCGCCGCTCAGCCGCGGTGTGACGGGGAAGGCGCGCCCGGCGGCGCCGCGGGGCCTTCCCCCGGCACGTCGTCTACGCCGCGAGGCCCAGCGCCGCCATGCGCTTGGTGTGGGCCTCGGTGATGCGGGAGAACATCCGGCCGACCTCGGCCAGGTCGAAGCCGTCGGCCACCCCGCCGACCAGCATCGTCGACAGCGCGTCCCGCTCCGCGACCACGCGCTGCGCCTGCGAGAGCGCCTCGCCCATCAGCCGGCGCGCCCACAGCGCCAGACGGCCGCCGACCCGCGGATCGGCATCGATCGCGGCGCGGACCTTCTCGACGGCGAAGTTGCCGTGCCCGGTGTCGTCGAGCACCGAGAGCACCAGGGCGCGGGTGTCGGAGTCGAGCCGGACGGCGACCTCGCGGTAGAAGTCGCTGGCGATCGAGTCGCCCACGTACGCCTTGACCAGGCCCTCCAGCCAGTCCGACGGCGCGGTCTGGCGGTGGAAGTCGTCGAGCGCCTTCGCGAACGGCTCCATGGCCGCGGTCGGGTCCTCGTCGACGGCGGTGAGCCGGTTCCGCAGCTGCTCGAAGTGGTGGAACTCGGCGGAGGCCATCTTCGCCAGCTCCGCCTTGTCCGCCAGCGTCGGGGCGAGCTTGGCGTCCTCGGCGAGCCGCTCGAAGGCCGCGAGCTCGCCGTAGGCCAGCGCGCCGAGCAGGTCGACGACCGCGGCGCGGTACTGCGGCTCGGCGGAGGCGGTGGCCCAGTCCTGGGCGGCGATCCCGGTGAGTTCGGTGGCGTTCTCGGCGTTGTCAGGCGTCTCCATGGACGGCACAATAGCCCGCTGGCGGACCCGTGGAAGGTCCCCAATCCCCAGGTCAGTCACTGTGACCTCGCACTCCCCACGATTTCCCCCGACACGCCTGCGCGATTAGGGGGTACAGTGGTAAAGCGCCTGCTGAGTATGCAGACAAGTTTTCGCATGTTCGCTCGTACTCGGTGGGCCGGCTCATGAATGAGGATGCCCGGTCGGTGGCCCGGCTGGCTCCGACCCGACAGCCCTCCCAGCACACATGCGGGAGGGGCCCTCAGCGGCACGACGCTCGAGCGACGGCAGTGGTCCCGCGCCACCCGGCTGTGATCGCACCGATCCCGCCGGAAGTGATGCGGCACGGTACGACCCCCAGCGTTCGCCTCGCGCCGCGTCTCACAGAAGAGGCAGCACCCTGACTACCACGTTCCGAGAGCTCGGGATCCTTCCCGAGACCGCCGAGGCGCTCGAAGCCGTCGGCATCGTGAATCCCTTCCCGATCCAGGAGATGACGCTCCCGGTCGCCCTCTCCGGCACCGACGTCATCGGCCAGGCGAAGACCGGCACGGGCAAGACCCTCGGCTTCGGTCTGCCGATCCTGGAGCGCGTCACCGTCCCCGCCGACGTCGAGGCCGGCCGCGCGAAGCCCGAGCAGCTGACGGACGCGCCGCAGGCGCTCGTCGTCGTCCCGACCCGCGAGCTGTGCACCCAGGTCACCAACGACCTGCTCACCGCGGGCAAGGTCCGCAACGTGCGCGTCCTCGCCATCTACGGCGGCCGCGCGTACGAGCCCCAGGTCGAGGCGCTGAAGAAGGGCGTCGACGTCGTCGTCGGCACCCCCGGCCGTCTGCTCGACCTGGCCGGCCAGAAGAAGCTCGACCTGTCGCACGTCCGCGTCCTCGTCCTGGACGAGGCGGACGAGATGCTCGACCTGGGCTTCCTGCCCGACGTCGAGAAGATCATGGACATGCTTCCGGCGAAGCGCCAGACCATGCTGTTCTCGGCGACCATGCCGGGCGCGGTCATCGGCCTGGCCCGTCGCTACATGTCGCAGCCCACGCACATCCGCGCCACCTCGCCGGACGGCGAGGGCGCGACCGTCGCGAACATCACCCAGCGGGTGTACCGCGCGCACTCCATGGACAAGCCGGAGCTGGTCTCCCGCATCCTGCAGGCCCGCGGCCGCGGCCTGGCGATGATCTTCTGCCGTACCAAGCGCACGGCCGCCGACATCGCCGAGCAGCTGGAGCGGCGCGGCTTCGCGTCCGGCGCGGTCCACGGCGACCTCGGCCAGGGCGCCCGCGAGCAGGCGCTGCGCGCCTTCCGCAACGGCAAGGTCGACGTGCTGGTCTGCACCGACGTCGCCGCGCGCGGCATCGACGTCGAGGGCGTCACGCACGTCATCAACTACCAGACGCCCGAGGACGAGAAGACCTACCTGCACCGCATCGGCCGCACCGGCCGCGCGGGCAACACGGGCACCGCGATCACGCTGGTCGACTGGGACGACATCCCGCGCTGGCAGCTGATCAACAAGGCGCTGGAGCTGGACTTCCACGACCCGGTGGAGACGTACTCGACGTCCCCGCACCTGTACGCCGAGCTCGACATCCCCGAGGGCACCAAGGGCATCCTGCCGCGCACCGAGCGGACCCGCGCGGGTCTGGACGCGGAGGAGCTGGAGGACCTCGGCGAGCCGGGCGGCCGCCGCGGCCGTTCCGGCCGGGGTGACCGCGCCGAGCGGACCGAGGAGCGTCCGGCCCGTACGCGTACGCCGCGTCAGCGCCGCCGCACCCGTGGCGGCACGTCGCTGGACGAGGCCGCGGCCACCACGCCGGCCGTGGAGAGCACGAACGGCGCCGCGGGCGGCGCCCCGGCCGTGGACGGCGAGCAGCCGGCCGGGCCGCGCACGCCGCGCCGCCGTCGCCGGACGCGTTCCGGCGGCGGGGCGTCCGTTCCGGCCACCGCCACGCCGGTGACGGAGACCGCCGCCCCGGCGGCCGCCGCGCCCGTCGCGGAGGACCGGGCCCCGGCTCCGGTCGAGGTCCCCCAGCAGGAGTCCGCCGCCGCGCCGCGCCGCCGCCGTACGCGGGCGTCGGCCCCGGCCGGCGAGGGACGGGTCGCGGTGGCTCAGGCCCCCGTGGCCGAGGCTCCCGTGGCACCGCGCCGCCGTGCCCGCGTGGTGCGTCCGTCGACGGAGCCCGAGGTCGGTTTCCAGACCGTGGAGAGCGTCCTGGCCGCCAAGGCCGCGACGACGGCCCCGGCCGCCGCTCCGGTCGAGGAGGCGCCGAAGGCCGCGCCGCGCCGCCGTACCGTCAAGAAGGCCGCCGAGGCCCCGGTCACCGAGACGGCCGAGACCGTCGAGGAGACCAAGCCCCGCCGCCGCACCGTCAAGAAGGCCGCCGAGGCCCCCGTCACGGAGACCGCCGAGCCGGCCGCCGAGACCAAGCCCCGCCGCCGCACGGTCAAGAAGGCCGCCGAGGCCCCGGTCACCGAGACGGCCGAGACCGTCGAAGAGACCAAGCCCCGCCGCCGCACCGTCAAGAAGGCCGCCGAGGCCCCCGTCACGGAGACCGCCGAGCCGGCCGCCGAGACCAAGCCCCGCCGCCGCACGGTCAAGAAGGCCGCCGAGGCCCCGGTCACCGAGACGGCCGAGACCGTCGAGGAGACCAAGCCCCGCCGCCGCACCGTCAAGAAGGCCGCCGAGGCGCTGGTGGAGGCGGCGGCCGAGGCCGTCGCCGAGGCCAAGCCGCGCCGGCGCACGGCGAAGAAGGCCGTGGCGGCCGAGGCTCCGGACGCGTCCGAGCCGAAGACCCCGCGTCGCCGGACCACGAAGAAGGCCGCGGCCCAGCCGGAGAGCTGAGTCCCGCAGCCCGTGGCAGCACCGCGGCCCGGTCCCTTCCCAGGGGCCGGGCCGCGGTCGTTCCCGCGCCCGACCTGCGGATACAGTCGCCGTATGAGCAAGCCCCGCTCCCTGGACCTGCCTCCCAGGACCCGAGCCCGCCGGCTGACCACCGCACGCGGCGACTTCGCCGTGCTCGACACGGAGCCGCCGGGCGCGCGGCGCGGCACTGCCCTGCTGCTGCCCGGCTACACGGGCAGCAAGGAGGACTTCCTGGCCCTGCTCGGCCCGCTGAGCGAGGCCGGCTACCGGGTCGTCGCGGTCGACGGCCGGGGGCAGCACGAGACGCCGGGACCGCGCGGCCGGGCGGCGTACCGGCGCAGGGCCCTGGCGCTGGACGTGGTGGCGCAGGCGGCGGCGCTGGGCGACGGCCCGGTGCATCTGCTCGGCCACTCCTTCGGCGGCCTGGTGGCGCGGGCGGCGGCCTCGGCGGCGCCGGCCGCGTTCCGCTCGCTGACGCTGCTGTCCTCGGGCCCGGGCCGGGTCGCCCGGCCGCAGCGGGTCCGGGTCCTGGCGCTGCGCGGGGCGCTGGCGCTGCTGCCCAAGGAGCGGGTGTGGCGGGCGACCCGCTGGCTGGACAGCCGGGGCGAGGAGCCGGGGGTGACGGACCCGCCGGAGCTGGTGGCGTTCCTTCGGCGCCGCTGGATGCACACGCGGATCGCCCAACTGGCGGGCGCGGGGCGGCTGTTGCTCGGCAACCCGGACGGCACGGCGGAGCTGTCGGCGCTGGGCATGCCGCTGCACATCGCGTACGGCGCGGAGGAGATGGTCTGGCCGGTGCCGGACCTGGCGGCCGCGGCGGAGGCGACGGGGGCGGAGCACACGGTGGTGCCCGGCGCGGGCCACTCCCCCAACGTCTCGCATCCGGAGGAGCTGGCGGAGCGGCTGGCGGCGTTCTGGGCGATGGCGGAGCGGGTCGTACCGGTCGGTAGTTAGCCTGCCGAAAAATTTCTTTAGCGTAGGGAATGTTTGCGGGCGCAGGGTGGTTGTGACACGACGACACCCAGTTCTCCTCAGGAGGATCAACTCAGACGAAGGGAGAAGCCCATGCGCTTCGAAATCCTGCGACTCGACGACATCGACGGCACGCCCGTCGACCGCACGGTCGTGGACGCCGCCTCCGTCAACGGGATCGTGCAGCAGGCCGCCTCGATCGGCCAGCGCATCTGGATCCGGCCGGCCGACACCTCGGCCTCGTAACGCACGTACGCCGCGCACGGCATGACGCACCGCGCCCCCGCACGGACTCCGGTACTCCGGAATCCGTACGGGGGCGCAGTGGTGTGCGGGCGCGGGCGCTAGGCGCCCTGGATCACCTGGGTGACGCCGTTGATGATCTGCTGCACGGCGATGGCGGAGAGCATCATGCCGGCGAGCCGGGTGACGAGGACGACGCCGCCGTCCTTGATCAGGCGGATGATCACCAGCGAGTAGCGCATGGTGAGCCAGAGCACCACGTGCATGGCGACGATCGCGGACCAGACGGAGATCTGCGCGCCCGCGCCGTCGGCGTGCTGCACGGCGAGGATCACCGAGACGATCGCGCCCGGCCCGGCGAGCAGCGGCATGCCCAGCGGGACCAGGGCGACGTTGACGTCCTTGGTCTGCTTGGGCTCGTCGGTCTTGCCGGTGAGCAGGTCGAGCGCGATGAGCAGCAGGAGCAGACCGCCGGCGATCATCAGCGCCGGGACGGAGACGTGCAGGTAGGCCAGGATCTGCTGGCCGAGGATGCCGAAGACGGTGATGACGCCGAAGGCCACGGCGACGGCCTGCCAGGCCATCCGCCGCTGCACCTTGGCGGGCCGCCCGGAGGTCAGGGCGAGGAAGATCGGCGTGATCCCGGGGGGATCCATGATCACGAAGAGGGTCAGAAACAGCGAGCCGAAGACGGCGACGTCGAACACGGTGGTGGTGCCTTGCGGGAGGGGTGTACGTGAGCATGCGCGCGCCCTGGGGAGGACGCGGCCGGGGTGATGGGGATGAGCGGGGATCGGCGGTCCCGGGCGCGCGGGCGCACCGTACGGACGGACCGTACGGGCGGGAGCGCGCGGCCGGCGCCCGACACGCCCTGCGGGGCGTGGGGGCGGCGGGACGGGCCTTCAAGCCCGGGGGCCGCCGAGTGCCTGGGACTAGGCGCGTCCTCCGGTCCCGGGGACCGGGAAGGCGCCCGTGGCACGGCGGGTGATCTCGCCGTAGATCTCGGGGTCCGTGGTGAACTCGCCGAGGACGCAGGTCTTGCGGCTGCCGTGGTAGTCGCTGGAGCCGGTCGCGAGCAGCCCCAGCTCCCCGGCGAGGCCGTGCAGCCGCGCCCGGGTGGCCTCGTCGTGGTCCATGTGGTCGACCTCGATGCCGTCGAGGCCGGCGGCGGCGAGGCGGGCGATGGCGTCCTCGGGGACGACCTCGCCGCGCTTGACGGCGAGCGGGTGCGCGAAGACGGTGACGCCGCCGGCGGCCTTGACGAGGCGGATCGCGTCGAAGGGGTCGAGCTCGTGCTTCTCGACGTACGCGCGGCCGCCGTCGGCGAGCCAGTCGACCGTGAAGGCGCCGGAGACGTCCGGGACGACGCCCAGCTCGACGAGGGCCTCCGCGACGTGCGGGCGGCCCACGGAGCCGTCGCCGGCGATCCGGGCGACCTGCTCCCAGGTGACCGGCACGCCCAGCTCGCGGAGCTTGGCGACCATGGCGCGGGCGCGCGGCACGCGGTCGTCCCGGACGAGCTCGCGCTCGCGGGCCAGCTCGGGCTCGTCGGGGTCGAAGAGGTACGCGAGCATGTGCAGTCCGACGCCGTCGAGCCGGCAGGACAGCTCGGCGCCGGTGACGAGGGTGAGCCCCTCGGGCAGCGCGGCGAGGGCCTCGGCGTGTCCGCGGGTCGTGTCGTGGTCGGTCAGCGCGACGACGTCGAGACCGGCGGCGGCCGCGTTGCGCACGAGCTCGGCAGGGGTGTCCGTACCGTCGGAGGCCGTGGAGTGGGTGTGCAGATCGATGCGCACGGCGCGTGACTCCCACGGGGCTCGGGACGGACAGGGGACCGCTCCAGCATAACGGTCGAATCCACCCCGTCCGCCCATGCCGGAAGGCCCCCGGCGCCGGAGCGCGGGGGCGTGGGGACGGGGGGACGGGCCGCCGAGCCCGCCCGTCCCTCAGGACAGCAGCCGTGGCGTCAGGGCGCCGCACGGGAGGAGTTCGACCTCCGCGCCCGCGTCCCTGAGGTCGGTCAGGACCAGTTCGTCGTACATCAGCAGGCCCGACTGTTCGGGCCAGACGATGGCCCAGAGCCACATGCCGCGGGCCTCGCCCGCGAAGACGGCGCGGTCCGTCGGTGCGCCGTTGACGTGCCACAGCGGCGTCGGCCGGCCGGCGGCCAGGACCTTCGCCTGGGGTGGCTTGTCGACGTTCATGCCGGGGCCGGGGTCCGGCCCGTCCATGCCGGCGTAGCGCGCGCCGAGTCCGACGCCGAGTTCCTCCGCGACCAGCACCAGTTCGCCGATGCCGCCCAGCGGGCCGGGGCCGGAGCAGGCGACCGCGGTGGCGCGGCCTCCGCTCCTGTCGTCACCGGCGCTCGCGACCCCGGTGAACAGCCAGCCGACCGGCAGCGGCCACGGCATCCAGACCGGCACCTGGGCGCGGTGCACCGCGACCCCCAGGGCCTCCACACTGGGCGGGACCACCGGCTGGAGCGGGTGCACGGTTCCGTGCACGGCACACTGCCAGGAGTCGGCGAAGAGACCGGGCGCCCTGACCCGGCCACCACACTTCGGGCAACTGGGTTCGCCCCTCATAGGGCTCAACGGTGCTCCCCGGTCGGCGAGACGTCAAGGACGATCACCCTTCCGGAGTGCGGGAATCCGCCGAGTGACGTCATATCGCTCGCCCGTTCGAGGGATGACGGGGGCGGTCCGCCCCGCCGTCAGTCCAGCGTCACGGGCCGCCGCAGCGGGTCGCGCAGATCCGTCCCCTGCGCGAGCCAGCGCTCCTCCAGGGCCTGCGCCCCGTGCACCCGCTTCCACGCCGCCTCGTTCGGCGTCATCGGCAGCAGCGGCAGGAACCGCACGGGATCCATCGGCTCGTCCAGCTCCAGGTCCTCCACGAGCCCGCCCGGCTGCGCGACCAGCACGGAGGTGAACGGGGCCCCGGGCCACAGCGGTTCGCCCACGTCCAGCGAGGCGCCGGCGGCCACGACCACGCCCTCCACCTGCGGCGTGGCCGCCAGCACCGCCAGCGGCCGGAGCACCTTGTCGGTGTCCGCGAGCCCGGCCCGCACGGTCAGCACCAGTTCCGCCCGCGGCCCCTTCACCGGGTCGGCCAGCGTCGCCGTCGGGTCCGCCATCGGCTGCGCCGACATCCCCAGCGTCGCGTACCGCACCAGCCCGTCGTCGGCCGAGGTGAACCGGAGCACCTCGATCCGGTCCGTGCCGAGGAACGTCACCGCGGCCCGCGCGTCCGGTTCGCCGAGCGCCGTGAGCAACCGGGCCTCGACGAGAGCAAGAACTTCTCCCATGCGGCGAGCATAAAGCGCGTACGGAACGGGCAAAGGAAGGGATTGACCCTCTGTCGGCTGATAGTCTTGGCCGCTGGTCGGGTGTCCCGACTGCACGTCATCACGTCATCCCCCACGGGGGACCGGCCGGAGGAGGTGGGGCTGCGATGGATCGAAGTCGATCGGGTAGTACCAACCGCTCTTCCGCCCTGCCGCACCCGGGCCGCAGCGCCACCGTCGCCCCGGTGCGTCCCTCCCGCTGATATCGCGGGTCCCCCCGCGCCCCGTACGCGGGTACAGGCCACGGCCTGTCGCACGACGGAAGAGCATCTCGCCTTTGCCTGTCTGTAGCGAACGCCGTCACCGCGTCCCGAAGCGGTGCCGCCCGCTTTGCGGACGTAGGACCGGGCCCCGCAGCGCTCCCGCTCCTCGACGTCCTCATTCCGGGCAGTGCCACGTCTCGCCGACGGCCTCTCCGTGAAGGAGCCCGCCCATGTCGATGATCCGTGACCTGCGCGCAGCGGTCCGCCCGTCCCTGCGCACCTCCCTCCGCAAGACCGGTCCCACGTACGGCGCCGCCGCCACGCCCCCGCCGTACGACCCCACCCGCGACCCCTCCGCCTCCTCCGCCGTCGTCGACTGCGCCGTCTACCGCGACGGCCGCCGCGTCGAGGACCGCGCCTGCCTCACCCCGCGCGAGGCGATGCGCCGCGTACGGGACGGCGGCGGCTTCGCCTGGATCGGTCTGCACGAGCCGACGGAGGCCGAATTCGCGGGAATCGCTGCGGAGTTCGGGCTGCACCCGCTCGCCGTGGAGGACGCCGTCCACGCCCACCAGCGGCCGAAGCTGGAGCGGTACGACGACACGCTCTTCACCGTCTTCAAGACGATCCACTACGTCGAGCACGCCGAACTCACCGCCACCAGCGAGGTCGTGGAGACCGGCGAGGTGATGTGCTTCACCGGCCAGGACTTCGTCATCACCGTCCGGCACGGCGGCCAGGGCTCCCTGCGCAACCTGCGGCACCGCATGGAGGGCGAGCCGGAGCTGCTCGCCAAAGGGCCCTCCGCCGTCCTGCACGCCATCGCCGACCATGTCGTCGACGGCTACATCGCGGTCGCCGACGCGGTCGAACTCGACATCGACCAGATCGAGATCGACGTCTTCTCGCCGCCGGCCAAGGGCTCCCGGCGCGGCACCGACACCGGCCGGATCTACCAGCTCAAGCGCGAGGTCCTGGAGTTCAAGCGGGCGGTCTCGCCGCTGCTGCGCCCGATGCAGCTGCTGAGCGAGCGGCCGATGCGGCTGGTCGACCCGGACATCCAGAAGTACTTCCGCGACGTCGCCGACCACCTCGCGCGCGTCCAGGAGCAGGTCGTCGGCTTCGACGAGCTGCTGAACTCGATCCTCCAGGCCAATCTGGCGCAGGCGACGGTCACGCAGAACGAGGACATGCGCAAGATCACCTCGTGGGCGGCGATCATCGCCGTCCCGACGGCGGTCTGCGGCGTGTACGGCATGAACTTCGAGCACATGCCGGAGCTGAAGTGGGAGTACGGCTATCCGGCGGTGATGACCGGGATCGCGGTCGTCTGTTTCGCCATCCACCGCACGCTCAAGCGCAACGGCTGGCTGTAGCCGCCGCCGCCTCCTCCGCCCGGGGCGGGTCGCTAGGCTTCGTCCCATGACTGACGCGCTGCTCGGCCCCGCCCTCGTCGAGGAGGCCACGAAGAAGTCCGGCCTCATCTGGGTGAAGGGCTCGGCGCCGGCGCCCCGGGCCCTGTGGCACGTCTGGCACGACGGCGCCGCGCACGTCGTCGGCGACGGCCCGGGCGAGCAGCCGCTGCCCGGACTGGTCTCCGGGGGCACGGCCGAGGTGACCGTGCGCAGCAAGGACAAGGGCGGCCGGATCGTCGCCTGGACGGCGGCCGTCACGGAGCTCGCCCCGCGGTCGGAGGAATGGGACGCGGCCGTGGCCGAGCTGAAGGGCAAGCGGCTGAACGCGCCCGACGGCGAGGCGATGCCGGAGCGCTGGGCCCGCGAGTGCCGGGTGCTGCGGCTGACGCCGAGCGGGTCGAGCACCGACCTGCCGGACGGCTCGCTCGCCGCGGCGCCGCTGCCGACGGCCGCGACGACCCGCCGCGCGATCCCCGCCGGTCTGCCGAAGCTGCTGCTGAAGCGCCGCAAGCGGCGCTGAGCCGCCGCCGGGCCGGGTCTCCGGCCGTCAGGTCTTCGGGAGCTGCTTGCCGTAGTCGACGGTCTGCTCCTTCGCCGGCTCCGCCAGCGGGAAGTCCTTGTCCCACTCCGACAGCACCACCACGCCCGCTCCCCCGCCGCGCGCGAACTGCACGGGGTACGGCGTGCCGTCCAGGGAGACGTCGAGGGTGCCGCCCTCGCCCTGCTCGCCGCCCTTGACCTTGATCGTGCGGACGCCGCCGATGCGGTCCCGGTCGCCCTTGACGAGCTTGCCGTGCAGGCCCAGCAGCCCGTCGAGCAGCAGGTCCATGTCGGTGAAGCCGCGCAGCTGCTTGTACGAGGGGTCGCCCTGGGGAACCTTCACGTACTTGTCACGCAGTTTCCCCGCGGCCTCCTCGTCGGCCGGCCCGGGCGAGCCGCCCGGCTTGTCGTCGTGCGCCCAGAAGCCCGCGTCGGCCTTCAGGAACAGCGCCTCGCCGACCCGCAGCAGCTCGAAGGTGCTGTTCTTGGTGGTGACGGAGCCGGTCGCGCCGTTCTCCTTGAGCCGCATGTTGAGCTTGAACGTGCCGCCCTTGCTGACGAGCGTCCCCGAGAGCCGTACGGCCGCGGCCGCGTCCGCCGCCGACCTGGCCTTCTTCTCGATCGCCGCCGCGGAGAGCTTCCCGACCCCGTTGGTGCCCTGGTCCGGGTCCTCCGCGCATCCGCCGAGCAGCGCCGTCAGTCCGGCGCAGAGCACGACGGGGACGGCGGCCCTGCGGGTCCGCGTTGCCAGGGGGAGAGTGCTCACCGGCGCACTGCCTCTCGTCTGCCTGTGGAATTGCGTGTGGGGGGACGCCCGGACGCCTGCGGGGAAGGCGGGGCAGACCGCAGCGTACCTGTGCCGCTCGGGGCCCCCGGCAGGCAGCCGTACGGACTCGTTGCCGGAGCGCCATGGAACGGCACGGGCTAGCCTGAACCCGACATGGAGCAGCAATTCGGGACAAGAACGTGGAGGAGGCGCGCGGCATGGCGGGAGGCGCCCCCCGGATCTTCGTCTCGCACCTCTCCGGTTCCCCGGTCTTCGACCCCAACGGCGACCAGGTCGGCCGTGTGCGCGACCTCGTCGCCATGCTCCGCGTCGGCCGGCGGCCGCCGCGGCTGCTCGGCATGGTGGTGGAGGTGCTCAGCCGGCGCCGGATCTTCGTGCCGATGACCCGGATCACCGGCCTGGAGTCCGGGCAGGTGATCACCACGGGCGTGGTCAACATGCGCCGCTTCGAGCAGCGCCCGACCGAGCGCCTGGTCCTCGGCGAGCTGCTCGACCGCCGGGGCCGGCTGGTGGAGACCGGCGAGGAGGTCACCGTCCTCGACGTCGCCATCCAGCAGCTGCCGGCCCGCCGCGACTGGGAGATCGACCGCGTCTTCGTCCGCAAGGGCAAGGGCGGGGTGCTCAGCCGCAAGGGCGAGACCCTGACGGTCGAATGGTCGGCGGTCAGCGGCTTCTCCCTGGAGGAGGACGCGCAGGGCGCGGAGAGCCTGGTCGCGACCTTCGAGCGGATGCGGCCCGCCGACCTCGCCAACGTGCTGCACCACCTCTCCCCCAAGCGGCGCGCCGAGGTGGCCGCCGCGCTCGACGACGACCGGCTCGCCGACGTCCTGGAGGAGCTGCCCGAGGACGACCAGATCGAGATCCTCGGCAAGCTCCAGGAGGAGCGCGCCGCGGACGTCCTGGAGGCGATGGACCCCGACGACGCGGCCGACCTGCTCTCCGAACTGCCCGAGGAGGACAAGGAGCGGCTGCTCACGCTGATGCGCCCGGACGACGCGGCGGACGTGCGGCGCCTGATGTCGTACGAGGAGCGGACCGCGGGCGGCCTGATGACCACCGAGCCGATCGTCCTGCGCCCCGACGCCACCGTCGCGGACGCGCTGGCGCGGGTGCGCCAGCAGGACCTCTCCCCCGCGCTCGCCGCCCAGGTGTACGTGTGCCGGCCGCCGGACGAGACGCCGACCGGCAAGTTCCTGGGCACCGTGCACTTCCAGCGGCTGCTGCGGGACCCGCCGTTCACGCTGGTCGGCGCGCTGGTGGACAACGACCTGCCGCCGCTCGCGCCGGACACCCCGCTGCCCGCGGTGACGGGCTACCTGGCCGCGTACAACCTGGTCGCCGCGCCGGTCGTGGACGAGAGCGGCTCGCTGCTCGGCGCGGTCACGGTCGACGACGTCCTGGACCACCTGCTGCCGGAGGACTGGCGCGAGACGGACTTCCTCGCCGCGGAGGGGGTCGGGCGTGGCTGACCGGGACCGGGGACGCGAGTGGGAGCGCGAGCGGGCCGAACGGGCCGAGCGGGACCGGGAGCGCGCCGAGCGGGAACGGGAGCGCACCATGCCCCGGATCCGGCTCGACCTGCCGCGGGAGCGGCCGCTGCGGCTCTTCCCGGAGTACGACCCGGAGGCCTTCGGCCGGCTCTCGGAGCGGATCGCCCGCTTCCTGGGCACCGGGCGGTTCCTGGTCTGGATGACCCTGACGATCATCGTCTGGGTGCTGTGGAACGTGTTCGCCCCGGCGTCGCTGCGGTTCGACGAGTACCCGTTCATCTTCCTGACCCTGGCCCTGTCGCTGCAGGCCTCGTACGCCGCGCCGCTGATCCTGCTGGCGCAGAACCGGCAGGACGACCGGGACCGGGTCAACCTGGAGCAGGACCGCAAGCAGAACGAGCGGTCGATCGCGGACACCGAGTTCCTGACCCGCGAGATCGCGGCGCTGCGGATGGGCCTGGGCGAGGTGGCGACCCGCGACTGGATCCGCTCCGAGCTGCAGGACCTGCTCAAGGAGCTGGAGGACCGCGGGGAGGAGCGGCGCGGCGAGAAGCGGGATCTATTCCCGGGGGACGGCGACCGGCGGAGTGACGTAACCGACCGCTGACGGCCTTTCCAGGGCCGGTGGTCCGCGCCGTACCATCGTCGGTATGGCTACGGAAGACGCGGTGCTCGAAGCACTGGCGACGGTGAACGACCCCGAGATCAACAAACCGATCACCGAGCTCGGCATGGTGAAGTCGGTGGAGATCGCCGACGACGGCAAGGTCGCCGTGACGGTCTACCTCACGGTCTCCGGCTGCCCGATGCGCGACACGATCACCCAGCGGGTGTCGGAGGCCGTCTCCCGCGTGGAGGGCGTCACCGGTGTCGACGTCTCGCTCGACGTGATGAGCGACGAGCAGCGCAAGGAGCTGGCGGCGGCGCTGCGCGGCACGACCGCGGAGCGCGAGGTGCCCTTCGCCAAGCCCGGTTCGCTGACCCGCGTGTACGCGGTCGCCTCCGGCAAGGGCGGCGTCGGCAAGTCCTCCGTGACCGTGAACCTCGCCGCGGCGATGGCCGCGGACGGCCTGAAGGTCGGTGTCGTCGACGCCGACATCTACGGCCACAGCGTGCCGCGGATGCTGGGCGCGGACGGGCGTCCGACCCAGGTCGAGAACATGATCATGCCGCCGTCGGCGAACGGCGTGAAGGTGATCTCCATCGGCATGTTCACCCCCGGCAACGCGCCGGTGGTGTGGCGCGGCCCGATGCTGCACCGCGCGCTGCAGCAGTTCCTCGCCGACGTGTACTGGGGCGACCTGGACGTGCTGCTGCTCGACCTGCCGCCGGGCACGGGCGACATCGCGATCTCCGTGGCGCAGCTCGTGCCGAACGCCGAGATCCTGGTCGTCACCACCCCGCAGCAGGCCGCGGCGGAGGTCGCGGAGCGGGCCGGTTCGATCGCCGTGCAGACGCACCAGAAGATCGTCGGTGTCGTCGAGAACATGTCCGGGCTGCCGTGCCCGCACTGCGACGAGATGGTCGACGTGTTCGGCACGGGCGGCGGCCAGAAGGTCGCGGACGGCCTGACGCGGACCACGGGCGCGACCGTCCCGGTCCTCGGCTCCATCCCGATCGACGTCCGGCTGCGCGAGGGCGGCGACGAGGGCAAGCCGGTCGTGCTGTCCGACCCGGAGTCCCCGGCGGGCTCCGCGCTGCGGGCCATCGCCGGCAAGCTGGGCGGCCGCCAGCGGGGCCTGGCGGGCATGAGCCTGGGCATCACGCCGCGCAACAAGTTCTGACGCGTCCGCGGACGCGGAAGGGGCGCCCCGGGTCCTCCGGGGCGCCCCTTCGTCGTCGTACGGCGCCGTCAGGCGTACGGCTTCGTCGTCGTGCCGGTGCCGTCAGGCGTACGCGCCGAGGTCCTTCACCTGGGAGAAGCCGAGGCCGTACGCGCTCATCCCGCGCCCGTACGCCCCCAGGTGCACGCCCGCGGACGTCGTGCCCGCCAGCACCCAGCCGAACTCGGACTCGCGGTAGTGGAACGGCATCGGCACCCCGTCGACCGGCAGCGACAGCGAGGACCACTCGGGCCCCTCCAGGTCGTCCGCCAGCTCGAACGCGGCCTCGGTCTGCTGCTCCAGCCAGTCGTCCCGCAGCGTGTGGTCCAGCTGGCCGGGCCACGTGTACGCCAGCAGGCCGGAGCCGGCCAGCCAGGCGGCCGAGGACACCGTCGTGGCGTCCAGGACCCCCGTACCGTCGCCGGAGCGCCGTACCGGGCTCGCGGCGACCGTCACGACCACCGCGAAGCGCTCCTTCTCCGCGCCCCCGGCGTCCGTCTTTATCGTCGGCTCGTCACCGTGGCCCAGCGAACCGTGCTGGACGGTCCCGTCGGCGGCCGTGCCGACCTGCATCAGCCAGCGCGGCCCGGTGAAGGCCTCGTCGAGCCCGTACCAGGCGAACGGGGCGCGCAGGAAGCCCTCGGCCGTACGCCGGGCCGCGGGCACTCCCTCCACCCGACTCGTCGTCTCCATCTCCGGCCGCCTCCTCGATCGTTCGCGTCCGCATCGACGGACGACAGTCGAGGATATCCACCCCGCTCCGGCTGCCCGGGATTTGGCGGCCGAAGGGCGGGGTGTCAGGTGGCGTCGGGGTCGAACGAGGGACGCCCGCCGGCCTCGGGGGCGTCGTTCCTCTTCACCAGGTCCGGCTTCGAGCCGTTCACTGCGGGCACGGACGAGGGCTCCGGCACGGTGTCGCGGCCGTTGACCGCGTCGGCGACCTCGTTCATCTCCTTGCGGAGGTCGAAGGTGTCCCGGAGCTCCTTGAACTCGCTGAGCTCCCCGCCCTCCTTCGACAGCTGCTTGCGCAGGTACGTCTTGGGGTTCAGGTCCTCGAACTCGAAGTCCTTGAACTCGGGGCCCAGCTCGTTGCGGATGTCCTGCTTGGCGGTCTCGGAGAAGCTCCGGACCTTGCGGATGAAGCCGGCGACGTCCTGGATGACCTTGGGCAGCTTGTCCGGCCCGAAAATGAGCACGGCGAGGACAACGAGCGTGGCGAGCTCGAGTATGCCGATGTCGTTGAACACCTTGCTGCTCCTTCAGGAGGTCCGGGCCCGATCCAAGGTACCCGCCGAACCCGACGGCGCGGTACCTCGTGCCTGCCGCCGCGATGGCCGCCGCATGGCCATCAGGAATCCTGCGCGGAACCGAGGGTCAACGTGCGGGTCTGCTCGTCGCCGCCGCGGACCACGGTGAGGGTGAGCCGGTCGCCGGGCCGGTGGGCGCGGATCTTCACGATCAACTCCTCGCCGTTGTGGACGCGTTGTCCGTCGACCTTCGTGATGACGTCGCCGGGCCGGATGCCGGCCTTGGCGGCGGGGCCGCCGGGAGTGACGGACGGGGTGTTGTCCTTGCCCTTGTCCCCGACGCGCGCGCCGTCGCCGTCGTACTGCATGTCGAGGCTCACACCGATGACGGGGTGGGTGGCCTTGCCGGTGTTGATCAGCTCCTCGGCGACGCGCTTGCCCTGGTTGATCGGGATGGCGAAGCCGAGGCCGATGGAGCCGGACTGGCCGCTGGTCGGGTTCTCCCCGTTGCCGGCCGCCCTTATGGCGCTGTTGATGCCGATGACCTGCGCCTTTGAGTCGAGCAGCGGGCCGCCGGAGTTGCCGGGGTTGATGGGGGCGTCGGTCTGGAGGGCGTCGACGTAGCTGATGTCGCTGCCGTCGCCCTTCTCGCCGCCGGCGGTGATCGGGCGCTCCTTGGCGCTGATGATGCCGGAGGTGACCGTGTTCTGGAGGTCGAAGGGCGCGCCGATGGCGACGACCGGGTCGCCGACGCGGACGTTGTCGGAGTTGCCGAGCGGAAGGGGCTTGAGGTTCTCGACGCCCTTGACCCGGACGACGGCGAGGTCGTAGCCGCTGTCCTTGCCGACGAGGGTGGCCTCGGCGGTCTCGCCGCTGCTGAAGGTGACGGAGATGTCGCCGGAGCTGCCGGCCGGGTCGACGACGTGGTTGTTGGTGAGGATGTGGCCCTTGTTGTCGAGGACGAAGCCGGTGCCGGTGCCGGCGGAGCCGCCGCCCTTCACGTGGAGGGTGACGACGCCGGGCAGCGCCCGCGCGGCGATGCCGGCGACGCTGTCGGGGGCGCGGCCGATGTCCTGGGCCTCGGCCTGCGGGAGCTCGACGGTGGTGAGCCCGCCGGTGCGCTCGATGTACGCGCCGACGCCGCCGCCGAGGATGCCGGCGGCCAGCACGAGCGCGAGCACGCCGGCGCAGCCGACGCTGCGGCGCTTCCCCTTCCCCTCCGGGACCGGCGCCGCGGCCCCGGGCGCGCCCCAGGGGTCGTACTGCGCCCAGGGCGACGCGGGGGCGGCCGGTGCGGGCGCCGCCATCGCGGCGGGCGCGGGCGCAGGGGCCTGCATGGGGGCGGGCGCGGGGGCGGGCATCGGCGCGCCCTGCGGCGGCACGGGCCGCTGCACGGGCGGCGCGGGCGCCCAGGGCCCGGGCCCGCCGTAGGGCGGGGTGCTGTACTCGTCCGGCTGATGCAACGGCTGCCCGGCCCCCCGATACCCGTCACCGCCCGCGGCGGGGGCGGGCGCGGGCTGCGGGACGTCGGCGGCGGGCGCGGGGGCCGGGTGCGGGACGTCGGTGGCGGGCGCGGGCGCGGGGGCCGGGTGCGGGACGTCGGTGGCCGGGTGCGGGAGCTCGGCGGCGGGCTCGGCAGCCGGGTGCGGGACCTCGGCGGCCGGGACCGGGGCGGGGTCCGGCTGCGGGGCCGCGTCGGCGGGTGCGGCGCCCGCGTGCGGGGCGTCGACCGGTGCGGGCGCGGCCTGCTCGGGCGCGGGCTGTGCCGGCGCGGGCGCGGCCTGCTCGGGCGCGGGCTGTGCCGGCCCGGCCTGCGCGCTGCCGTCGGCGGACGGCGCGGGCTCCGGAGCGTCGGCGTTCGGCTGCGGGGGTGCGTCGGCCGGGGCCGTCGGTCCCACGGGGGCTGCCTGGTGAGCCGCGGCGGCCGGGGCCGAGGTGGGGGGCTCCTGATGCGTGCTCGGGGTGGGGGCGGCGAGGGTGAAGTCGCCGTCCCCGTCGGGGGCCTGTGCCGGCTCCGGGTGGGGCGGTATCACCGGGTCCGGCTCGGTGCCCTGTTCGGCCTTGTGCGCCGGGCGGCTCCACCACTTCGGCTTCCGGCCGGTGGTCTTCCCGTCTTCCATGCTCTCCCCGTCACAGCGTGTCCTGTCCCTGCCCCGAGGATTCAATCAGGTTCGGCTCAACGCCGGGACGGGAGCGGGTCGCTCGGCTGCGTCGGCGCCGTCAGACGGCTCGGCTCGGGGGTGGCCGTCGGAGGGTACACCGGGGTGATCGCCGGTGGGATCGCCGAGCCCGTGGGCCGTATCAGCGGCGACAGCACCAGCAGCGGCGTGACCTGCGGCTGGAACTGGAGGTTCGACGCCGCGTTCAGCCGGGCGTCGTTGAGCCGGGCCGCGTGCAGCCGCGCCGCGATCGACGGATCGGCCTGCAGCCGCGCCGCGTTCACCAGCATCGGGGCGGGCCGCTCCGCCGAGCGCGCCCCGCGGTCCTCGGCGACGCTCTGCGCACCGCCGCCGCTCCGCGCCGGCCGTACCGCCGTGCCCGCGCCCTCGCCGCGCGCGTTCGCCTCGACCGCCGCCTCCAGCGGCAGCGCCCCGCCGAGAGCGATCGCCGCGAAGGAGACCGCGCTGGCCGCCGCGAAGGCGAACCGGCGCCCGCGCCCCGCGCGGTCCTGGCCGGGCCGGCCGACCTCGTGGATCCGGAAGCCCGCGCGCGGGTCGACGACGGCCGCCGTGGCGAACCCGGCGCCCGGCGGCAGTCGCCGCACGTCGAACCCGCCGCCGAGGCCCTCGATGCCATCGGCGCGCTCGGCGCGCGCGGGCCCGCCGCCGTCACCGCCCAGGCCGCCCGGTCCGCCGGGCAGTCCTTGAAGGCGCGCCAGAAGCCCCTCGGACGGGGGCGGCGGCGCGGCCTGCGCGAACACGTTCTTCAGGCTGCGCTGCGCATCGGCCTCGGCCTTGCACCGGGGGCAGGTCGCGAGATGCGCGAGCACCCGCTCGCGCGCGTCATGACCGAGCTCGCCGTCGACGAGCGCGGCGAGCCGGTCCCCGAGGTGGTGCTCCACGGGGGTGGGGCCGGAAGGACTGGAGCTGGTCACGCGGTTCCGCCCTCCCAGCCGACGGCGGCCGCCGCGGTGGCCGGGTAGGCCGCGTACGCGCGCTCCGCCCGGGCCTCGGGCGAGCGGTGCTGCAGCGCCTTGCGCAGGTGCGACCGGCCGCGGTGGATCCGGCTGCGGACCGTGCCCAGCTTCACGCCGAGCGTCGCGGCGATCTCCTCGTAGGAGAGGCCCTCGATGTCGCAGAGGACGACCGCGGCGCGGAACTCGGGCGCGAGCGTGTCCAGCGCCTGCTGCACGTCCGCGTCGAAGTGGGTGTCGTTGAACGCCTGCTGCGGGGACGGCTCGCGGCTCGGCAGCCGCTCCGCCGCGTCGTCGCCGAGCGCGTCGAACCGGATGCGCTGCTTGCGGCGCACCATGTCGAGGAACAGATTGGTGGTGATGCGGTGGAGCCAGCCCTCGAAGGTGCCCGGCGTGTACGTGGACAGCGAGCGGAAGACCCGGACGAAGACCTCCTGGGTGAGGTCCTCGGCGTCGTGCTGGTTGCCCGTCAGTCGGTAGGCGAGGCGGTAGACCCGACCACTGTGCGTGCTGACGATCTCCTCCCAGGTGGGCGGAGTCCACGCCTGCGCATCCGCGTCCGAGGCGAAGGTCGCGGTGATGGGGGCGGAGTCGTCGGTGCGGAAACGGTCGGCGGTCTCGGTCACGGATTTCGGCTCACCCGCCGACCTGAGAAGACGCCGAAGCACTCCTCCCCGATCCACAGGCGCAGCCGCACCTCCCCTGTCGGCTCTGGTGGTGTCCAGTGGAGCCCCTACCATAGCCACCTCGTCCGTTAGCTCCGGATAAGAATCTTTACGCGAATTTGGGATCGTGGCGCAGCTCGCCGCGTGTGATGCCATCCCGCTCCCCCCGTTCTCGCGCTTCCCTCCCTGCCCCTTGTCAACGCCCGGTCCCATCTGCGGGTTCCCGCGCGCAGCGGATACAGTCACCGTTGCGCCAACTACGGGGACAGGAGAGGGCCATTACCGCCAACCGGCAGACGAGCTGGGCGTTCGCCGACGCCTTTGTCGCCGAGGACGAAGCGCTGCGCTGGGCCCGTGACCGGGCCCGGGAGACAGGGCTGCCCTCGGTGTCGCCGTCTACCGGCGCCGCGCTGCGGCTGCTCGCCGCGACGGCGGACGCGAAGGCGGTGGCCGAGATCGGCACCGGGACGGGCGTGTCGGGGATCTACCTGCTGCAGGGGATGCGGCCGGACGGCGTCCTGACCACGGTGGACCTGGAGCCGGAGCGGCAGCAGTTCGCGAAGACGGCGTTCCGTGCGGCGGGGTTCGCCGGGAACCGGGCGCGGTTCATCCCGGGGCGGGCGCTGGACGTCCTGCCCCGGCTCGCGGACGGCGGATACGACCTGGTGTTCTGCGACGGCGACCGGCTGGAGTGCCTGGACTATCTCGCTGAATCGTTGCGCCTGCTGCGGCCCGGGGGCCTGGTGTGCTTCGAGGGCATGTTCGCCGAGGGCCGCACGGTCGACTCGGCGGCGCAGCCGGCGGAGGTGCTGCGGGTGCGGGAGCTGCTGCGCGCGATACGCGAGAGCCAGGAGCTGCTGCCGTCGCTGCTGCCCGTCGGCGACGGGCTCCTGTGCGCGGTGAGGCGGGGCTAGCACGGCGCCACCTGGCCCGTACGCCTGCGCCCGCGCAACCGCCCTACGAACCGGCACCGCCCCGGCGCGACCTCAAGGGGCCGTGCCGGGGCGGTGCGGAATCCGTAATGCCTTGTCGCGTCAGCCGACGACCTTCTTCAGCGCGTCGCCGAGCGCGTCGGCCTCGTCCGGGGTCAGCTCGACGACAAGCCGACCGCCGCCTTCGAGCGGAACGCGCATGACGATGCCCCGCCCCTCCTTGGTCACCTCGAGCGGGCCGTCGCCCGTCCGCGGCTTCATGGCCGCCATGCTCGTTCCCCTTCCTGAAACCAGCTCATCGTCGCCGACGGCTGCCCCGGGTGAGGAGCACGCGTCACCGGCATCGAACACATTGCTTCCAGGTCATTATCCCGCATCGACAGACCCGATGACCAACATCGGTCGGCATCGCTTAGGCAACGCGCTCTCGCAAAACCGCCCATTTCGGCGATCGGCCTGCGATACTTCGCCGCCGTGGCTCCCGGCCGGAACGTCGAATCTTTGACGCACCTCACATGTTCCGGGAGGGGGGACTCCGCCATGCTGGTCGGATCAGCGATCAACGATGACCGTGCGAAGGGGATCTTTCATGGCCGACACCGTCCTGTACGAGGTGAGCGACGGGCTCGCCACCATCACGCTCAACCGGCCCGAGGCCATGAACGCGATGAACGTGGCGGCGAAGGTCGCGCTCCGGGACGCGGCGGAGGCGGCCGCGGCGGATTCGGCCGTTCGGGCGGTGCTGCTGACGGCGACGGGGCGGGCGTTCTGCGTCGGACAGGACCTGAAGGAGCACGTGGGCCTGCTGATGTCGGACAAGGAGTCCGGCTCCACGGACACGATGAGCACGGTCCGGGAGCACTACAACCCGATCGTGCGGGCGCTGACCGGCATGAAGAAGCCGGTGGTGGCGGGCGTGAACGGCGTCGCGGCCGGGGCCGGCTTCGGCTTCGCGCTGGCGGCCGACTACCGGGTGGTGGCGGACACCGCGTCGTTCAACACGTCGTTCGCGGGCGTGGCGCTGACCGCCGACTCGGGCATGTCCTGGACGCTGCCGCGGCTGATCGGGGCGAGCCGGGCGTCGGACCTGCTGCTCTTCCCGCGGTCGATCTCGGCGCAGGAGGCGTACGAGCTGGGCATCGTGAACCGCCTGGTCCCCGCGGCGGACCTGGCCGCGGAGGCGCTGGCCGTCGCGCGCACCCTGGCGGAGGGCCCGACGGTCTCGTACGCGGCGCTGAAGGAGTCGCTGGCGTACGGCGCGGACCACTCGCTGGACGAGGCCCTGGACAAGGAGGACGAGCTCCAGTCGAAGGCGGGCGCGTCCGAGGACCACATGATCGCCGTCCGGGCCTTCCTGGCCAAGGAGAAGCCCCGGTACCTCGGTCGCTGACCCCTGCCGGACGGCGGCCTAGGGGGTGTCTCGTCGATCATGCCGGGCTCCCGGCCTGATCGACGAGACACCCCCTAGCGCATCGCGCAGTCCTGGAGGTGGTCGTTGACCAGGCCGCAGGCCTGCATCAGGGCGTAGGCCGTGGTCGGGCCGACGAAGCGGAGGCCCTCCTTCTTGAGGGCCTTCGACAGGGCCGTCGACTCCGGGGTCACCGCCGGGACGTCCGCCAGGGTGCGCGGGGCGGGGCGGTCCCCGGAGGGGGCGTGGTTCCAGATCAGGGTGTCGAGGTCGCCGGGGGCCCAGGTCGCGAGCAGTTTCGCGTTCGCCAGGGTCGCGTCGATCTTCGCGCGGTTGCGGATGATGCCCGCGTCCGCCAGCAGCCGCTCGCGGTCCGCCTCGCCGAACCGCGCCACCTCGGCGATCCGGAAGTCCGCGAAGGCCTTCCGGAAGCCCTCCCGGCGCCGCAGGATCGTGATCCACGACAGCCCGGACTGGAACGCCTCCAGGCACAGCCGCTCGAAGAGCGCGTCGTCGCCGCGGACCGCCCTGCCCCACTCCTCGTCGTGGTACGCGACGTAGTCCTCGGCCGACAGGCCCCAGGGGCAGCGGAGCCGGCCGTCCGGTCCGGCGATCGCCGTGCCGTCCGCCATCACTCCTCCTCCTGTGCGGGCTTCTCGAACAGGTCGGGGCGGGAGACGGCCTGGGCCTGCGCGCCCGCGAGCGCCGCCTCCAGCTCGGCGATCCGCGCGTCCCGCTCCGCGAGCTCGGCGCCCAGCCGGGCCAGGACGTCGTCCACGTCCGCCATCCGGTAGCCGCGGGCCGCCACCGGCAGCCGCAGCGCCTCGATGTCGGCCCGGCCCACCGGCCGCGTGGCCGGCAGCGGGTCCACCAGGCCCTCCGGCGCGGCCTCGGGCAGCACCTCACCGTCGCCGCCGCCGACCACCACCAGGGTGACCGCCGCGACGACCACGACCATCGCTACCGCCAAGAACCAGAACACAGCGCGCCTCTCCCGGTGTGGAATTCGTCCCGTGCCGATCGTGCCATGCGCCACCGACAGCTAGGGTCGCAGGCGAAGAGAGCCGAGGGACGAGGGAGGACAAAGGGGATGCTGCGCTTGGGGCGGCGGGAATTCGGGCCGCACGAGCCGGTGATCATGGCGATCGTCAACCGGACCCCGGATTCGTTCTACGACCAGGGCGCCACCTTCCGCGACGAGCCCGCCCTCGCCCGGGTCGAGCAGGCCGTCGCCGAGGGCGCCGCGATCATCGACATCGGCGGGGTCAAGGCCGGTCCGGGCGAGGAGGTCACCGCGGAGGAGGAGGCCCGCCGGACCGTCGGCTTCGTCGCCGAGGTGCGCCGGCGTCACCCGGACGTGGTGATCAGCGTCGACACCTGGCGGCACGAGGTGGGCGCCGCCGTCTGCGAGGCCGGCGCGGACCTGCTGAACGACGCCTGGGGCGGCGTCGACCCCAAGCTCGCGGAGGTCGCGGCGCGGTACGGGGCGGGGCTCGTGTGCACGCACGCGGGCGGGGCGGAGCCGCGTACCCGGCCGCACCGGGTCGAGTACGAGGACGTCATGGCCGACATCCTGCGCGTCACGCTGGGGCTGGCCGAGCGGGCCGTGGCGCTGGGCGTGCGGCGGGACGGCATCCTGATCGACCCGGGCCACGACTTCGGCAAGAACACCCGGCACAGCCTGGAGGCGACGCGCCGGCTCGGCGAGATGACGGAGACCGGGTGGCCGGTGCTCGTGTCGCTGTCCAACAAGGACTTCGTCGGCGAGTCCCTGGACCGGCCGGTCAAGGAGCGGGTGATCGGGACGCTGGCCACCACCGCGGTCTCCGCCTGGCTCGGGGCGCAGGTCTACCGCGTGCACGAGGTGGCCGAGACCCGGCAGGTCCTCGACATGGTCGCCGCCATCGCCGGCCACCGCGCCCCGGCCGTCGCCCGCCGCGGCCTCGCCTGAGCCGAGCCTGTTCCCCGCCTGATCCACGCCCGGCGGCCCGCCTCCCCCCGCTCGCGAGGCGGGCCGGCCCGGGCGCGGCCTACTCCGCCCGCGTCAGCCGGCAGACCCCGTCCTCGCAGGAGCGCTTCAGGCGGCCGCGGCTGATCGTCTGGGCCAGGCCGACCGCCCAGCACGTCGGGCAGCCGCGGAAGGCGAGCAGGCTGAGCGGGGCCGCCAGCAGCACCAGCGGGCCGAGCGAAGGGACCAGGGCGAGCGGGCCGGCGATCAGCGCCAGACCCAGGGCCCCCCGAGCCAGGTGGCGCGGGACGGAGGCGCTGGAGTAGTCGCGCGGCTCCGGGGCGGTGCGTGCGGTCGTCACGTCCTCACTCTCCTTCTCGTACGGGTCGTACGGGCTCGGCCGGCGGCTCCAGGGCGCGCCGCAGCGCCGCGCGCGCCCGGTGCAGCCGCGATTTCATCGCGGCGGTGCTCAGGCCGAGCATGTCGGCGACGGTCCTGCCGGGCAGGCCCTGGACGTCCCGCAGGACCAGGACCTGCCGCAGCTCGCGGGGCAGCGCCCCGATCGCCGCCGCGATCCGCTCCGCCTCCAGGCGGTGCAGCACCGCCTCCTCGGCGGACGGTTCGGGGTCGGGCTCGGTCCGGTCCGGCGCCGGGGCGTCGCGGGCCGCGACGAGCAGCCGTACGTGCCGGAGGCACTCGTTGCGGACGATCCGGAACATCCAGGAGGCCAGCGCGCCCGTGGCCCGCAGGGTGCCGATCTTCCGGTACAGGATGATCAGCGCCTCCTGCGCCGCGTCCTCCGCGTCCTGCGGCGAGGCGCACAGCGACCGGGCGAACCGGCGCACGTGCGGCTGGGACTCCAGGACGACGGCGGTCAGCGAGCCGGTGTCGCCGTCCTGGGCGGCCTTGATGAGCCGGTCGTCCGGCCAGGTGAAGGGTCGGTTCATGGCTCGCTCAGCCCCGGCCCCTCCGGCGGCCCAGCAGGTGCCAGGCGCAGGCGCCCACGAGCAGCGCGCCGAGCACGGCGATTCCGGCGACCATCATGGTGCTCATTCTGGTGTTCTCCTCTCGTCCACCGGCCCGTGCGGCCGGTCACGGGGACAAGAGGGCGCCGGGCCCGGAAAGGATTCATCCTTCCCGGGCCCGATCCGCGCTTTCAGCGACCGGTCTCCTTCGAGAACCGGGTCAGCGGCCGGTCTCCTTCGAGACCAGCGCCACGGCCTCGTCCACGTCGTCGGTGACGTGGAACAGCAGCAGGTCCTTCTCCGAGGCCTTGCCGCCCGCCACCACCGAGTCCCGCAGCCAGTCGACCAGGCCCTTCCAGTACTCCGTCCCGAACAGGACGATCGGGAAGCGGGTCACCTTGCGGGTCTGGACGAGGGTCAGCGCCTCGAAGAGCTCGTCGAGGGTGCCGAGCCCGCCCGGGAGGACGACGAAGCCCTGCGCGTACTTCACGAACATCGTCTTGCGGACGAAGAAGTAGCGGAAGTTGACGCCGATGTCGACGTGCTGGTTGATGCCCTGCTCGAAGGGCAGCTCGATGCCGAGGCCGACGGAGATGCCCTTGGCCTCCCGCGCCCCCTTGTTCGCCGCCTCCATCGCGCCCGGGCCGCCGCCCGTGATCACCGCGAAGCCGGCCTCCACCAGCGCCCGGCCCAGCCGGACGCCCGCCTCGTACTCGGGCGAGTCCGGGCGCGTTCGGGCGGAGCCGAAGACGCTGATCGCGCTCGGCAGTTCCGCCAGGGCGCCGAAGCCCTCCACGAACTCCGACTGGATGCGCATGACCCGCCACGGATCGGTGTGCACCCACTCGGAGTCGCCCTCGGTGTCCAGCAGCCGCTGATCCGTGGTCCCCGGCACGATCTGCTCACGGCGCCGCAGCACCGGGCCCAGCCGCTGCTCCTCCGGCCTCGCCGCACCGCTCTCGGGCATACCCATGGCCTGCTCCCTCCACCGATGTTGCCGATGTTGTCCGGTCAGCCTAGGTCGCCGGAGGTGACAAAAAGCGAAATTCCGGCGGTCAGGCAGTCAGCCAGTCGCGGAGCCGCGCCTCGCAGTGCCTGATCTTGTCGACGAAGACGTGCTCGTCGCGCTTGTGCGCGTACAGCGGGTCACCGGGCCCGTAGTTGACCGCGGGCACACCGAGCGCGCTGAAGCGGGCCACGTCGGTCCAGCCGAACTTGGGCCGGGCGGCCCCGCCGACGGCCTTCATGAACGCCTGGGCCGCGGGGTGCGAGAGTCCGGGGAGCGCACCCGGGCTGTGGTCGTCGACCACGAACTCGGTGACGCCGCAGTCCGCGAACACCTCCCGTACGTGCGCCTCCGCCTCGGCCATGGAGCGGTCGGGCGCGTAGCGGAAGTTGACGGTGACCGTGCAGGCGTCGGGGATGACGTTGGTGGCCACGCCGCCGTCGATGAGGACGGCGTTGAGGCCCTCGCGGTACTCCAGCCCGTCGATTACCCGCTTCTGCGGCTCGTACGCGGCGAGGCGGGCGAGGATCGGGGCGGCGGCGTGGATGGCGTTGGAGCCCATCCAGGAGCGCGCGGAGTGGGCGCGCTCGCCCTCCGTGCGCAGGTGGACCCGGAGCGTGCCCTGGCAGCCGCCCTCGACCTCGCCGAGGCTGGGCTCCAGGAGGATCGCGAAGTCGCCCTCCAGCCAGTCGGGATGGGCCTCGGCCACGTGCCCGAGGCCGTTGAGGTGGCCGGCGACCTCCTCGTTGTCGTAGAAGACGAAGGTGAGGTCGCGGTTGGGCGCGGGAACGGTCGCGGCGATACGGAGCTGGACGGCGACGCCGGACTTCATGTCGCTGGTGCCGCAGCCCCACAGGATGCCGTTCTCGTCGAGGCGGGAGGGCACGTTGTCGGCGATCGGGACGGTGTCGATGTGGCCGGCGAGGACGACGCGCTCGGCGTGGCCGAGGTTCGTGCGCGCGACGACGTTGTTGCCGTGCCGGTCGACGGTGAGGTGCGGCAGCCCGCGCAGGGCCTGCTCGACGGCGTCCGCCAGCGGCTTCTCCGTCCCGCTGACGGAGGGGAAGTCGACGAGCGCGGCGGTGAGGGCGGGGCCGTCGAGGGCGAGGTCCAGGGCGGGGTACGAGGTGCCGGTCTGCATGCGGTCGACCCTAACGCCCGCCGCCGCGGAGCCTCCCGCGGTTTCCGGCGGCGGTCGGGCGGTGCTCGGGCGGTGGTCGTGCGGTGCGCGTGCGGTGACGCGGACGGGGTGGCCGGGCCGTAACCGGACTCCAGTACGGTGACCCCGTGCCCGAGTCCGCCCCCGCTTCCGCCTCGTCCGGTCGCCCGCCCCGTCGCCGCGGCCGTCTCGCCCGTTTCACGGCCGCGACCGCCGTGCTGCTCGGGCTGGCCGCCTACGTCTCCGTCCACTACGTGACGGGCGGGAAGGGCGCGCCCCGGTGCAGCGTGGGCACGGGCCAGAACACGTACGCGTTCACGCCGGAGCAGGCGTCGAACGCGGCGACGATCTCCGCGGTCGGCACCACGCGTGGCCTGCCCGAGCGGGCGGTGACCATCGCGCTGGCGACGGCGCTGCAGGAGTCGGCGCTGCGCAACATCTCGCACGGCGACCGCGATTCGCTGGGCCTGTTCCAGCAGCGGCCGTCGATGGGCTGGGGCACGCCGGAGCAGATCCTCGACCCGGTCTACTCGTCGGGGAAGTTCTACGAGCACCTGGAGGACGTGCCGGGCTACTCGCGGCTGCCGCTGACGGTGGCCGCGCAGAAGGTGCAGCGCAGCGGTTACCCGCAGGCGTACGCGAAGCACGAGCCGGACGCGACGCTGCTGGCGGCGGCGCTGACGGGGCGCTCGGGCCCGTCCCTGTCGTGCACGGCCCGCCCGTCGGACGGCCGCGCCGGCGACCCGGCGAAGGTGCGGGACGAGCTGGTGCGGGCCTTCGGCAAGGACCTGGCCCCGAAGCTCCTGGTGCGCGCGGGCGGGGGCCGCAACGCGGCCGGCGCACCGGCCGCGACGCTCGTGTCGGTGCCGGTCCGCGAGACGTCGGTCCCGGCGGAGCAGCGGGGCTGGGAGCTCGCCAACTGGGCGGTGGCCCGTGCGGAGTCCCTGCGCATCGAGGAGGTCGCGTACGCGGGCCGCGTCTGGCGCGCCGCCGACGTCTCCGGCACGTGGACGAAGGCCGCCTCCGGCGACACGACCGCCGGTACGGTCCACATCCGCGTCGCGCAGTAGCGCCGGGCCTCCGGCGCGGGCGGCCCGGGCGGCGCCTCAGACCTCGCCGAGGAAGCCCGGGTGGGCGGGGCCGAGCTGTCCGGCCGTGTCGGCGGCGAAGCCGAGGACTTCGCGCATGGGGACCGGGCTGCGGCTGGTGGCGGCGAGGTCCGCACGGGCCTCCACGGACCACAGGGGCGGGTAGACCGTGATGCCCTGGGCGAGGGTCAGGGCCGCCGCCTCCTCGCGCCAGCCGGGCCAGCGCAGGCCGGTGTAGAACTCCTCCGTGCCGCCGTCGAGCAGCCAGGCGAGCCAGCCGGAGTGGCCGGTGCCGAGGGACTCCCAGGCGAGGGTGTCGGGCGCGAAGTACGTCATCTCGCCCGGCTCGCCGGGGCGTCCGGCGGCGGCGGGGTGCGCGCCGTTGAGGGCGAAGACGCCGCCGAGGACGTCGTGGGCGACGACCAGGCCCGTCGCGGGGTACCAGGCGGGCTCGAACGTCTCCGGGAAGGCGTTGGCCCGGGCCAGGCTCGGCAGGACCTTGCCGCCGCCGAACACGCGCAGCCAGCCGCCGTCCAGGAGCAGGCCGCCGGTGCGCAGCGCCACCGCGCCCAGCGTCGAGCGGGCGGTGACCTGCATCTGGAGCAGCGAGCGGTGGGCCTCCGCCGGGTCCGGGGGCAGCACCTCGACCGGTACGGAGCCCGCCTCGATCCACGCCTGGAGTTCCGGCCACGCCGGGTCGGCCACATCGGTGAGTTCGTCGAGCGTCCGCATGCGGAGATCGTCGCATCCTTCAGGGCGGGCATCCGTGCGAGGGGTCGCCCCTGCGGGGTATTCCGGTCGGCCGGCCGGTCCGCCGCCGACGGCGTCCCCGGCGGGGCTGCGCGGGCGGGCGCGGAGCCTTGCCGCGCAACCAGGAAAACGGTTCCTCTCCGGGGGCTCCGACCAGGCGCTTCGCCCGGGTTTCGCACCGTCGGATTATGCGACGCGTTACCAAGTCTTTACATTGCGTCGCCGCAACCTCTCCCTCCCCCGCCGCGGTTGTCTGGGCGTCAACCTCGTCCCCTCCGTCGAAGGAGCAACATGTCCCTCCCCCTGAGCCGTCGGATCGCCCGCGCCGCACTGCTTGTCGCGGCGGGAGCCGCTCCCGTGGTCGGTGCGGCCGGCGTCGCGGGCGCCGCGGAGCTGCCCGTGGCCGGTGGGCTGTCCGGGCTGACGCAGCTCGACCCGAGCAGCGCCTCCTCGGCCGTCGACACCGTCGGCAAGACCGGTGAGGTCGCCACGCCGCTCGCCAAGGAGGCCGCCGGCGACGCGACCGGCGGTGCCGGAAAGCTCGTCGACGGCGCCGGCGACAAGCTTCCGACCGACAAGCTGCCCACGCAGGGCCTGCCCACCGAGGGTCTGCCGACGTCCGGCCTGCCCACGAACGGCCTGCTCGGCGGCTGACCCGCGCCGGCACCCGCGAAGGGCCCGGGAGGCATCGCCTCCCGGGCCCTTCCGGCTACCCGAGCACCGTCTCCCACGGGTCGTGCGCGCTGAACACCGTCACCTCGTCCCCGTGGTCGCGGCGCAGCGCCCGCAGCCGGTCCCGCGTCGCGAGCCGCGCCCCGGCGCCCGTCTGGGCGCCCTCCTGGACCGGTTCGAACGCCGGGTGCGCGAGCGGCGGCGTCGCCTCGATCTCGCCGCGGTGCATGTACGCGTCCCCCGCGTGCAGCTGCCACCGCCCCGCGCCGTCCCGCACCGCCACGCCCGCGTGGCCCGCCGAATGCCCCGGCAGCCCCACGAGCAGCAGCTCGCACTCCAGCCCCCGCGGGCGCGCCACGTCCCCGAAGCCGAACCACGCGCGCCCGTCCGGCACGGCCGGCGTCAGCAGCGGCCCGTGCGCCCGGTGGGCCGGTACGAAGCGGTCGAGCGTGTGCCGGTGGTACGGGTCCGCCGGGTCGGTGTACGCGCGGTGCTCGGCGGGGTGCAGGTGCACCCGCGCCCAGGGGAAGTCCGGCAGCCCGCCGGTGTGGTCGCGGTGCAGGTGCGTGAGCACGATGTGCCGCACGTCCCCCGGCGCGTACCCGAGTCGCTCGACCTGCCGCAGCGCGGGCTCCCGCGGGTCGCAGGCCGGCTGCGCGTACGCCGCCCAGTCCGCGCCCAGCCGTCCTCCGGGATCCTCCAGGTCGGCGGTGCCGAGGCCGGTGTCGACGAGCACGAGCCCGTCCGCGTCGGTCTCGATCAGCAGGCAGCGGCAGACCGCGGCGCGGGCGCCGCCTTCCGCGCCGAGGGGCGGAATCTCGCGCAGGGAACCGCAGTTGAGGTGGTGGATACGCATGACCGGGACGTTAGGAAGGGCTGTCGTGACTCACCAAACGGTTGGCCACGGGCGACCGCAGACCGCGGAGCCCCACGACGCCCCGGAACCCGACGCCCCAGAACCCCACGACGCCGTGGAGCGCCACGCCCCGGAGCCCCGCGCCGGCGCGCTCGCCGACTGTCCCGACGACGCCCTCGTGCCGCCCGGCCCGGGCCGGGCCCCGGACTGCCCCGTGGACGTGACGCTCGCCGCGCTGGCCGGCCGGTGGACGCCGCTGGTGCTGCGGGAGTTCCTGCGGCGGGAGCGGGCCGCGTACTCGGAGCTGGCCGCCGCCCTGCCCGCCCTCTCGGACAAGGTCCTGTCCGACCGGCTGGCGCAGCTGACCCGCGCGGGCGTGATCGAGCGCCACCGCAGCCCCGGCTGGCCCCCACGGGTCCGGTACGTCCTGACCGCGCGGGGCCGCGCCCTGGAGCCGGTGGTGCACAGCATGTGGGAGTGGGGCGCGGCGGGCGATCCCGCGCGCCCCGACTACCCCGGCCCTACGCCCCCAGGCGCTTGACGGCCGCCGCCACGCGCTCGTCGGTCGCCGTGAAGGCGACGCGGACGAAGCGCTCCCCGGCCGTGCCGTAGAAGTCGCCCGGCGCGACGAGGATGCCGAGGTCCGCGAGGTACGCCACCGTGTCCCAGCACGGCTCGTCCCGCGTGGCCCAGAGGTACAGGCTGGCCTCGCTGTGCTCGATCCGGAAGCCGTGCGCCTCCAGCGCCGCCCGCAGGGCCGAGCGCCGGGCCGCGTACCGCTCGCGCTGCTCGGCCACGTGCGCGTCGTCGCCGAGCGCCGCCACCGTCGCCGCCTGCACCGGCGCGGGCGTCATCATCCCGCCGTGCTTGCGGATCTGCAGCAGCTCGCCGAGGACGGCCGCGTCACCGGCGACGAACGCCGCCCGGTAGCCCGCCAGGTTGGAGCGCTTGGAGAGGGAGTGGACGGCGACGATGCCCTCGTACGAGCCCCCGCACACGTCCGGGTGCAGCACCGACACCGGGTCGGCCTCCCAGCCCAGCTCCAGGTAGCACTCGTCGGAGAAGACCAGCACGCCGTGCTCGCGGGCCCACGCGACGATCCGCGTGAGCTCGTCCTTCGGCAGCACCTTCCCGGTCGGGTTGGACGGGGAGTTGAGCCACAGCAGCCGCAGGCCCTCGGGGTCGAGCTCCGTCGGGTCGTCGTAGACCACCGGCTCCGCGCCGCACAGCCGCGCCCCGACCTCGTACGTCGGGTAGGCGAGCCTCGGGTACGCCACCTTGTCGCCCGCGCCGAGCCCGAGCTGCGTCGGCAGCCAGGCCACCAGTTCCTTCGAGCCGACCACCGGCAGCACGTTCCCGTGCCCGAAGCCGACCGCGCCGAGCCGCCGCTCGCACCAGCCGCTGATCGCGTCGCGCAGCGCGGGCGTGCCCCACACGGTCGGGTAGCCGGGCGAGTCCGCGGCCGCGACCAGGGCCTGCTGGATCAGCTCCGGCACCGGGTCGACGGGCGTGCCGACGGACAGGTCGACGAGGCCGTCGGGGTGCGCCAGGGCGGTCTTCTTGTACGGCTCCAGCTTGTCCCAGGGAAAGACGGGCAGTCGGGACGAAACAGACGGAACGGCGGACACGGTGCTCACTTTCTCCTACGGACGGAACCGCGAAAACGCCACGGCCCCGCACGGCGGACACACCGTACGGGACCGAGGGCGCGCGATCAGCGCTGATCAGCCGTTCTGCGGCGGCAGAGCGGCGATGAAGGGGTGGTCGCGCTCGATGAGGCCGAGCTTCGAGGCGCCACCGGGCGAACCGAGGTCGTCGAAGAACTCGACGTTCGCCTTGTAGTAGTCCTTCCACTCCTCGGGAGTGTCGTCCTCGTAGAAGATCGCCTCGACCGGGCAGACCGGCTCACAGGCCCCGCAGTCGACGCATTCGTCCGGGTGGATGTACAAGGACCGCTGGCCCTCGTAGATGCAGTCGACGGGGCACTCCTCGATGCACGCCTTGTCCTTGACGTCGACACAAGGCTGCGCGATGACGTAGGTCACGCTGTCGTTCCTCCTCGGTAGGGCTGGCTCTGCGCGGGAGCGCGGCGTCGTCGATGCCCGCCCCTAGTATCTCCGTTCTTGGAGACGATCCGAACAGGAGGGGCGGGGAGAGCCGTGGAATTCACCGGCGGAGGGCTGCTCAAGGTCCGCATTACCGGCTCTGACGTGGGCAAACGCGTCTCCGTCCGGTATGCGACACACGCTTCGGGGACCGGGGCGGCGTTCGCTGACGCGGTGGGCGTTCTCGCATCCTGGGACGCGGGTGTGCTCGTGATCACACGCAGGACCGGCGAGAGCGTCCGCATCGCGGAATCCGCCCTGGTCGCGGGCAAGGTGGTCCCTCCGGCGCCGGCCCGCCGACGGGGTCCGGCGGCCTCCTTCGAGGAGCTGGCGCGGGTCACCGCGCGCGCCTGGGAGCCGGTGGAGAGCGAGGCGCTCGGCGGGTGGACGCTGCGGGCCGCCGCGGGGTTCACCCGGCGCGCCAACTCGGCACTGCCGCTCGGCGATCCGGGCCTGCCGCTGGACGACGCCCTTGAGCGCGTACGGGACTGGTACGCGGCCCGCGGCCTGCCGGCGTACGTGCAGGCGGCGACGGGCGCGGCGGGCACGCAGGAGCTGCTCTGCGCCGAGCTGGAGCGGCGCGGATGGACGCGGGAGATGTCCGCGCAGGTCCAGACGGGCGGGCTCGCGCCCGTCGCCGACCTGGACGCCGACGTCTCCGCCGTGCGGCTGGACCGCGGCCTCGACGAGCAGTGGCTCCGGCGCTACCAGCGGTTCGGTGTGCCCGGACCCCATGTGCTGCAGGTACTGCACAGCGGCCCGAGTGTGTGGTTCGCGTCCGTACCGGGCACGGGTTCCATACCGGCGGCGATCGGGCGGTGTGTGGTCGACGGCCGCTGGGCCGGGTTCATGGCGGTGGAGGTCGACCCCGAGCACCGCCGGAAGGGCCTGGCCACGGCGGTGATGACGGCACTGGCCCGGCGGGCGCTGGACGAGGGCGCCTCGGCGGCCTGGCTCCAGGTGGAGTCGGAGAACGGCGGCGCGCGGGCCATGTACGCGGGGATGGGCTTCGAGGTCCATCACCACTACCACCACTACCGGGCGGGCGAGGACGGTCGGGGGTGAGCCGGTGACCGACTGGGGTCAGGAGTTCGCGGCGGAGGCCCGGACCGAGCGTCCGGACCTCACCCGGCTGTGCCTGCTGCTGGGCGCGGCCTGCGACCCGCTCGCCACGCAGCAGGACCTCGACGACGCGGACGTGGAGCTGGACCGGCTCGCCGGGCTGCTGCCGTACGGGACGCGCTCCCCGCGAGCCTGGGCGGCGGCGCTCGCCGGACTCCTCGGCGGCCGGGAGGGCTTCCACGGCGTGCCGGCGGACTACGAGCGCCTGGAGTCCTCGCTGCTGCACCACGTCCTGCGGCGGCGGCGCGGGCTGCCGATCCTGCTGTCGGTGATCTGGCTGGAGGTGGCCCGGCGGGCCCACGCGCCGGTGTACGGGGTCGCCCTGCCCGGCCACTTCGTCGTCGGCCTCGGCGACCCGCTCGCGCCGCTGGAGGACCAGGTCCTGGCGGACCCGTTCGCCGCAGGCCGCGAGCTGACGGCGCGGGACGCGGAACTGCTCGTGGCGGGGGCGACGGGCGAGACCCTGGACCCGTCCATGCTGCAGCCGGCCGACCCACTGGACATCGTCCGCCGCATCCTCAACAACATCCGCGCCTGGGCCGCGCCGCGCCCCGAGCGCTCGGACCTCGCCCTGATCGCCCTGGACCTGCAGCTCCTGCTGCCCTCCCACCCCGCCCGCCTGCGCTACGAACGCGCGGAACTCCTCGTCCAGCGCGGCGAGTTCCTGGAGGGCGCGGCGGAGATGGAGTCCTACGCGGACGTCGTCGCCGCCGTCGAGCCCACGATCGCGGACCGCCTCCGCACCCGCGCGAAGGCGGCCCGGGCGATGCTGAACTAGGGGCGCGCCGAGCCGAGTGCGCTGCCGGGGCTAGACGCGCGCCTACGCCCGGTGGGCGCGGATCAGGAGGGCGAGTTGGCGGCCCGCGACCTGGAGGGGTTCCTCGGTGCGGGTGACCTGGGCGGTGACCTCGGCGCCTTCCAGGGCGGAGATGACGGTGCTCGCCAGTTCGCGGGCGCTCTGGACGGGGAGGCCGCCGCGCAGGAGCTTGTCCTGGACCAGCTGCTCCCAGTCGCGGAGGGCGTCGGCGCAGGCCTGCTGGATCTCCGAGTCGGTGCCGAGCGTCTCCAGGGCCGCCGCCGTGACCGGGCAGCCGTCGGTCCAGCCCGACGCGCGCAGCTCTTCGGCCAGTCGCCGGGCGCAGGCCGTCACCGCCTCCGCGGGGTCGTCGTCACTGTCCAGCGCCTCCCGCAGGAGCGTCGCGAACTCCTCGCCGCTGTGCCGGATCGCGGCGACGGCCACGGTCTCCTTGCCGCCCGGGAAGAAGTGGTAGACGGAGCCGAGGGTGGCCTGCGCCTCCTGGGCGATCTGCTTGATTCCCGTGCCGACGTAGCCCTGCCGCTGCAGGAGGCGTGCGGCGGCGACGACGATCCGGTCCCGTGTGCTGCTGGTCTGCATGCCGCCACAGTAGCGGGCCACTGAGTAGAGCGCTCGTTCTAGAGCTGTGGTACGTTCCTCCCGTGCTCTAAATAGAGCGTTCGTTTTAGCGAAGGGATCCCCTCATGCGCAGCACCCGGCAGTCCGTCACCGTCATCGGCCTCGGCCCCATGGGGCAGGCCATGGCCGGGGCGTTCCTCGACCGCGGCTACGACGTCACCCTCTGGAACCGCACCGCCTCCCGCGCCGACGCCCTGGTCGCCCGCGGCGCGGTGCTCGCGCCCAGCGTGAAGGACGCCGTCGCCGCCAACGAGCTGGTGATCCTGAGCCTCACCGACTACGACGCCGTGTACGCCACGCTCGGGCCCGCCGAGGCCGCGCTGAGCGGCCGGGTCCTGGTCAACCTCGGCTCCGACACCCCCGAGAAGGCCCGGGCCGCGGCCCGCTGGGCCGCCGAGCGCGGCGCCGTCCACCTGACCGGCGGCATCACCGTGCCGCCCTCCGGGATCGGCAAGGCCGAGTCGTCGACCTTCTACAGCGGCCCGCGCGAGGTCTTCGACCGGCACCGGCCCGCGCTCGAAGTCATCACCGGGCGCTCCGACCACCGGGGCGAGGACCCGGGGCTCGCCGCGCTCATGTACCAGATCGGCATGGTCATGTTCTGGACGTCCATGCTGAGCTACTGGCAGGCCGTCGCCCTCGCCGACGCCCACGGCATGAAGGCGGCGGACATCCTGCCGCACGCCGTGGAGACCGCGAACTCCCTGCCGGGCTTCTTCGCGTTCTACGCCGACCGCATCGACGCCGGCGTGCACACCGGCGACGTGGACCGCCTCGCCATGGGCAAGGCGAGCGTCGAGCACGTCCTGCGCACCAACGCCGACGCGGGCGTCGACACCGCGCTCCCGGCCCTCCTCGTCGACGCCTTCCGGCACGGCATGGACGCCGGCCACGCGGCGGACAGCTTCTCCAGCCTCGTCGAGCTGCTGAAGAAGCCCGCGGCGTGAACCCGGGCGGGCGACGGCGGGCCTCAGCTGCTCGTCGTCGCCAGCTTCGCCGCGAAGCCGAGGAACAGGGCTCCCGCCCCCGACGTGAGCCCCGCCGACAGCTTCCGGCGGCGGCGGAAGTGGGCTGCCAGGTACGTGCCGCCGAGGATCAGCGCGGAGACGTACGCGACGCTGATGGCCTGGTAGACGAGCGCGAGCAGCGCGAACGACAGGCCCGGGTGCGGGTAGGCAGGGTCGACGAACTGCACGAAGAACGAGACGAAGAACAGGATCGCCTTCGGGTTCAGGACGGTGATCACCACCGAGCGCCGGAACAGCCCGCCCGTCGGCGGCTCGCCCGCGGCCGTCGGCTCCTGCGCGTCCCGCTCGCCGCGCCGGCGCCACATCGCCCACGCCGCGCGGATCATGCCGACGGCGATCCAGGTCAGATACCCGGCCCCCGCGTACGTGACCACGGCGAACAGCAGCGCGTTGGCCTGCAGCAGCGAGGCGAGCCCCGCCGCCGTCGCCGCCATCAGCAGGGTCTCCCCCAGGAACACCCCGGCCGCGGCCCGCCATCCGGCCCGTACGCCGAGCCGGGCCGCGACCGCCAGCGTGAAAAGGGAACTCGGCCCCGGCAGCAGAATGATCAGCAGCGCCCCCAGAGCGTAGGTGGGCAGATTCTCCACTCCCGGCATCCCGGCCCCTTCGGCTCGCCCGCCGGCCCCGGCGGCCGGCCGTCCCGCCCCAGAAGATCCCGAACCCCCAGAGCGGGCAAGGCAATTACCGGCACTCCCGACCTAGGCCCTTGGTGCGGGTGCGGACGGGGCCACAGCCCGATCCGGTACGGCACGGGCCGCGGATAGCTTCCGGGCATGCGTATCGGACTTCTTGGCACAGGAAATGTCGCCCGCGCTCTGGCCCACGGCTGGAAGGGCGCCGGACACGACGTCCTTCTCGGTTCGCGCCGGCCCGAGGAGCGGACGGACCTCGGACTCCCCGTGGCGAGCCTGGAGGAGACCGTCACCCACGCGGACGTCCTCGTCAACGCGACCCCGGGCAACGTCTCCCTGGACCTGCTGCGTTCCCTCGGCGCGCGGGCGCTGGCCGGCACCCTCCTCATCGACGTCGGCGTCGGTCTCTCCGACGACTACACCGAGCTCTCCCACCCCAACAGCAGCCTGGGCGAACAGATCCAGGAGGCGTTCCCCCTCACCCCCGTCGTCAAGACGCTGTGCACCATGGACTCCACCGCCATGACCGCCCCGGGCGCGCTCGACGGCGCCAGCACCGTCTTCCTCTCCGGCGACGACGCGGAGGCCAAGCGGACCACCGGCCGCCTGCTCACCGACCTCGGCTGGCCGGAATCGTCCCAGCTCGACATCGGCGGCATCACCACCGCCCGCGGCCAGGAGCACTTCGCCTTCCTGTTCATGGGCATCGCGGGCGGCCTCGGCAGCCACACCTTCAACATCAAGGTCGTGCCCCGCCGGGACTGAGGCCCGCTCCCGCCGTCAGGCCGCGCGCACCTCGCGGCGGTAACCGCCCGGGGCCTGCCCGTACTCGCGCTTGAAGGCCTTGGCGAAGGCGTACTCGGAGCCGTAACCGGTGCGCGCGGCCACGGTGGACAAGGGGGCCTCGGACTCCCGCAGGAGCCGTGCGGCGGTCGTCATGCGCCAGCGGGTCAGGTACGCCATGGGCGGCTCGCCGACCAGGTCGTTGAACCGGCGGGCGAAAGCCGCACGGGACAGGCCCGCTCGGTCGGCCAGCGACTCCACGGTCCACTGGGCGTCCGGCTTCGCGTGGATCGCCGCCAGGGCCGGCGCGACCGCCGTGTCCCCGAGCGCGGCGGCCCAGCCCTTGGCCTGCACGGCCGGACGTTCCTCCAGCCAGGCGCGCAGGATGTACAGGAGCAGCGAGTCGATCAGCGCGGGCACGATGCCGGCCGAGCCGGGCCGCGGCTGTTCCAGCTCGGTGCGCAACAGCTGTATGGCAGCGGCGAGTTCGGGGTGCCGGAGAGGGTCCGCGGGCAGGTGGATGATCTCCGGCAACTGCCGTACGAGAGGGTGCGGGCGGGCCTGGTCGAGGTGGTAGTTCCCGCACAGCAGGTTGGTGCGGGGGCCGTCGCCGCCGACGGTGACCGTGCCGAGCGGGGAGCCCGGACTGAACTGGGACTCCCGCTCGACCTCGGCCGGGGTGTCGGGATGGTCGGCCAGGATGTGCCCGCGCCCGTCCCGCAGGAAGACCACGTCGCCCGGACCCAGCGGGAGGGACGGCTGCGGCGCCGCGTCCTCCAGCGGGACGAGCCAGCACGTACCCGACAGCACCACATGGAACCCCGCGCCGGCCACCGGGGGCAGCCGCAGCCCGAAGGGCGCCCGTCCGGTGGTCCGGACGGACACGGGCCGACCGGTGCGCATCGAGGCCAGCACCTCGGTGAGGATGTCCAACTCCCGCCCCTCTTCCCGGCTTTCCCCGATCGTCCTCCGCCGCACTCTAACCCGCCCCGCTCAGGCCACGGTCAGGACGACCTTGCCGCGCGTGCGGCCCGAACCGACCAGCTCATGGGCCTTCGCCGCGTCTTCCAGCGGGAGCGTCGCGGAGACGTGCGGGCGGATGCGGCCGGCGTCGATCAGGGCCGCGATCGCCTCCAAGGAGGCGTAGTCCGGCTCGACCGAGATCCCGGCGAAGCGGCGGTCCTCCTTCTCGACGCGGGCGGCGAGCTCGGTGTTCCAGTGCTCCATGATGCTCACCAGGGTGCCGCCGGGCTTCAGGACGCTCAGCGCGCGCTCGCCCTCGGAGCTGGAGTCGAAGACGACGTCGACGTCCTTGACCGCTTCGGTGTAGTCGGTGGTGCGGTAGTCGATGATCTCGTCCGCCCCGAGGTCGCGGACGAAATCGTGGTTCGCCGCGCTCGTCAGCGCTATGACGTGCGCCCCGCGCGCCTTGGCGATCTGCACCGCGAAGTGCCCGACACCACCGGCCGCCCGGTGGACCAGCACCCGCTGCCCCTCGGCGACCCCCGCCGCGTCGACCAGGCCCTGCCAGGCCGTGAGGGCGGCGAGCGGCACGGCGGCGGCCTGCACGTGGTCGAGCGTCGCGGGCTTGCGGGCCACCTGCCGCGAGGGCACGGCCACGTACTCGGCGTAGCCGGTGGCGGCGCGCGGGAAGAACGGCATGCCGAAGACCTCGTCGCCCACCTTGAACCGGGCACCGGGTCCGACCTCCTCGACGACACCGGAGATGTCCCAGCCCACCCCGAACGGCGGCTCGCCGAGCAGCGGGTAGTCGCCGGAGCGCACCGCCACGTCGACCGGGTTGACGCCGCTCGCGTGCACGCGGACGAGGACCTCGCCGCCGAGCGGGGCGGGCTTGTCGGTCTCGGCGAGCTGGAGGACCTCGGGGCCGCCGAAGGACTTCTGGATGACAGCACGCATGGTGAACTCCCTTTTGCAGTCGTGGAATCGGGGCGAGCGCCCCTCGTCTGCGTCCACATTAGGAAGATCGAACGAGCCGCTGAATGTCCTCCAGTCTTCGAAAGATGTCCCAGCGTCCACGGGGACGCCTCGACGGGCTCATGCCCGTACGCGGGCCAGTGCGCGGCGCATCGCCGGGAGGTCGCGCGGTTCGCCGTCCCGGCGGCCGCCCAGGCGCTCCAGCAGGTCCGGGGTGAGCGCGCCCGCCTCGGCGGCGTGCACCAGCTCCTCGGGGCCGGGGCCCTCGCCCTTCCCGACGCAGTCGAACATCATCAACTGCAGCTCCGCGCGCTCCACGAAGCGGCTCATCCCGCAGTCCAGGCCGTCGTCGTCCAGGTCGTCCGGGTACGCCGCCCGGGCCCAGGACCCGTTCTCGTACCAGTACACGCAGCCCAGCTCGTTGCCCTTCAGCCGGTCGCGCAGCTCCTCGTACGGGAGCCAGTCCGGGCCGCCGGCCAGCATGTCGATCTCCGGCTCGTACCACTTCACGCCGCTCGACTCGTCCTCGCCGTACAGCACGTACCGCCCGTCGCCGAGCCGCGAGAACGTCCACCACGTGCAGCCGCAGTCGTCGAGGTGCAGTCCCTCGTCGTCGATCCAGACGCCGACGGGGTACCGCTCGGTCTCCTTGGCGCTCGTCGCCTCCAGCACGGCGATCAGACCCCACCGCGCCCACAGCAGTTCGGCGGGCGGCAGGTCCCCCGGCCGCCCCGGCCTCTCGATCGTCACAGCGCCGCGAACCCGTCCCGCTTGACCGCGTCCACGAACGGCGCCCACGCGGCGACGCCGATCAGCAGCGCGGGACCGGTGGGGTTCTTGCTGTCCCGGACGGGGACGTGGGCGGGGCAGGCGGCGTCGTTCACTTCGAGGCACGCGCCGCTTTCGCCTCCGCTGTACGACGACTTGCGCCAGGCGTCGCTGACTTCGAGACAGTCACCGCTGTTCCCACCGCTGTAGGAGGACTTGCGCCATGCGGGAAGGACCGAAGCGTCAGGGATGCTGGTCGTGACGTGCTGCATGCTCGTAAACCTCCGCTGCGGACCTGATCAGGGCAAGCGACTCGCGATGGGAGAGCGCGTCGCCGAGAGCATGATCGTAGGCCAGCTGACATTCCCGTACTACGGACGGAGTCTCCCAGACACGGCCGGACTTGAGACCCTCGACGTAGGCGATTGGCGGCATGTCCTCAAACCACATCAGCTTGACCTCGCCCTCCAACAGGGCGTGGTAGCCGACCGAGAACGGCAGGACGTGCACGCGAATCCGGCGGCTCTCCCCGAGCGCGAGGATGTGACGGAGCTGTTCGCACATCACAGCAGGCCCGCCGACGTGACGCCGTACGACCGCCTCGTCCAACAGGATCCAGACCACGGGGGAGTCGAAATTCCCTAGGATTCTGGCTCGCTCCAGGCGTGTGACAAGGAGCTTGTCACGTTCCTCGTCACTCTTGGGCGACGAGCCCGAACTCAGCACTTCCCTCGCGTACGCCTCTGTCTGGACGATGCCGGGAACCATCTTCGGCGCGTACTCGCGGATCACCGTCGCCACGCCCTCGAACTCCAGCGCCTCCGCGAAGTGTTCCGCCACCGCCTTGCCGTCCAGGGTCGGCAGGAAGCGCTCGAAGAAGTCGTCGGGGCCCAGCGCCTTGTCCAGGCGTCTGGCGTCGTCGACGCTCGGGCGGCGGCGGCCCGCTTCCATGTGGGCGATGTGGGTGCGCGAGATGATCGTGATCTCGCTCAGCTGCTCCTGCGTGAGGCCGGCCGCCTCGCGGCGGCGGCGGAGTTCCTCGCCGTACTTGCGGCGGGTTTCCGGGTTGTCCTCGATCGCCATCGCGCCCCACCCCTTTGTGACTTCTGCGTTGTCACACGCGACCCCCTACCGAGCGTAGCGCCGTTCGTCTCAGTCTGTAGCCGGTTCGGTACAGAAAGCGAAAGGAGCCGAATCCATGGAACAGGGTGACTTCGTCGCTCACACCGGGACGGACGTGTACGGACCCGGCAAGGTCATCGGTGTGGACGGCGAGCTGCGGCGGGTGCGGTTCGTGCACTTCGTCGCGACCATTCAAGGCCGCCGACCTGCGGAAAGCCTCGCAGGCGGAGACCGAGGTCATCGAGCACTGGCTTCGCATGAAGCAGGAACGGTACGGAGGCACGTGGTGATGAAGCGGCCGTCACATGAAGTGACCACGCGAACACGGAAGTTGCTGTACGGTGAGCACAAATCGGCCCCCGACGCGGCTGCAACCGACGTCGAGGGCCTTCACTCCGAGTGTCGTAAAGGGGCACCCGAAATGCTTCCGCATGCTACCGCGCCGGCTGCGCGGTTCATCCAGATCCCGCACGACATCGTCCGCCACCCTCGGCTCAACGCCGAAGCCGTGCGGCTTCTCGTCTGGCAGCTCTCGCTTCCCGAGGGCGTGTACGAACCCCTGTGGAAGACCGCCGAACGGGCGGGGGTGAAGAACTCCGCGTTCACCCGGGCCAAGAAGCAGCTGAAGGAAGCCGGTTACGTCCACGAGTGGCGCGAACAGGGCGCGCGGGGGCGGTGGCAGACCGTCCAGCTCGCGTCCAACGTGCCGCTGTCGCCGGAGGAGGCCGTCGTGGCCCGGGCCGTCCAGGAGGCGAAGAGGAACGGGGGCGAACCCCCGGAGCCCCCGGCTCCTCCCGCGCCGCCCACACCCCCCGCGCCGCCCGCCCCACCCACTCCCCCGGCTCCCCCCGCTCCCCCGACACCCGCCTCTCCGGCTGCCCGCACCCTGGCTGTCGGTGATCCAGAGGACCGGTCGGTCGGCGACTATCCCAAGAACACCCTTGAGAACACCTCCAACCATCCCGCCCCCGAGGCACGCCGCGTCCTGGACGCGGTGACCGCGCTGGACCCGCGGCTGCGGGTGCCGCGGGGGATGGTTCCCGAGCTGGTGCGGCTCGTGGGGCGCTGGCTGGAGGGAGGGCACAGCGCCGAGTCCGTACGGGAGGAGGTCCGGCGCTGCCTGCCGGGGCGGGACACGGTGATCCACCGGCCCGGCGGCCTGCTGCGGTACGTGCTGCGCGAGGTCGCGCCCGTACCGGTCGCGCCGGAGCCGCCGCGGCCGCCACGGGTGGCCTCGATGCGGGAGTGCGAGGGCGGCGGGCACATCCAGCCGCTGCTGTTCACGCCCGTCGGCGACGAGGTGCTGTGCCGCGACTGCCGCAGCGAGCGGGCCGCCGTGGCGACGCCTCCGGCGGCGGCCGCGGCGCTGCGCGGAGTGGCGCTGCTGCGGGCCAGTCTGGCGCGCTGAGGGCGGCAGTACGCTGGCTGTATGGCCAAGACGCACATCTCGATCAGCCTTGATCCGGAGGATGCGGAACTGATCCGCAACGTGGCCAAGGAGAACGGTCTCGGGGTCTCGGCGTTCCTCGCCCTGGCCGGCCGCAAGGAAGCCGCCCGGCTGGAGCGCGTGGCGGCGGCCTTCTCCGACCTGGACGCGGCGATCGCCGCGGCGGAGGCCGAGGCCGAGGTCATGCCGTGGCCGAACGATCCGGAACCGGTGAAGCCGGAGCGGACGAAGGACGCCCCCGCACCGCCCGGCTGACCGATCTGCCCCGGCCTCCCGCCCCGGCGGACGCCTATGATCACGGCGGACGTCGACGTGGGGGTGGGCATGGCGGACGGACGTGCGGGGCCGCGCAAGTGGTCGCTGGACGAGGAGAACTGGTCGCGGGCCTGGTGGGTTCCCCTGGTGGTCGTCGTCATGGCGGCCCTGACGTGGGGGCTCCTGGGGTACGTCGAGGGCGGCTGCGAGCGCGGGCCCCGGGGCGGCTGCGTGGCCGCCGACGGGTACGAGCTGCGGGGCTGGGTGTTCTTCCTCGCGGCGATGCCCGCGTACTTCGTGGTCGTCACGGGCCTGACCGCCGACCGGTGGCCGCCCGCCCTGGGCGTGGCCGCCGGGGGCGTGGTCTGCGGGCTCGGCACGCTCACGCAGGGCCGGACGACGGGGCATCTCGTCGTCGCCGGCGTGCTGCTCGCCCTGGCCGTCACCGCGCCGGTCCTGGCGCACCGACGGCGGCGGGCTGCTCGCGCCTAGGTGACGGGCTCCGTACGGCGACGCGCCCGCCTCCGACCCTGAGGTCGAGGGCGGGCGCGTCGTACGCGAGGGCGGGTCAGCCGTTGCCGTCGAGGTCGATCGTCTTCGTCCGCTCGGCCTTGGTCTTGCCCAGCAGCGCGTCCTTCATCACGAAGGCCACGTCGTCGGCGGAGACCTGGTGCTTCTTGCCGTCCGCCTTCGTGATCATGATGCCGTCGAAGACGCCGTCCAGGAGCTCGTCGATGGCCTTCTTGTCGTAGACCTCGACCAGGCGGCCGTCGACGGCCTTCATGGACAGGATCTTCGGCAGCGAGCGGGCCGGGCCGAAGTCGATCTTCTTCGGGCCCGCCTTGATCGTGATCAGGCCGGACATCGCGGGCTTGGCGAACTCCTTCATCGCCCGGTCCAGCTCGGCCTGGGTGATCGTGGGCTCGACGGTGGTGACCGGGAGCTCGACCACGTTGGACTTGCCGGTCTCGACCTGCGCCCGGTACGCGTCCTTGACGGAGACGACCGAGCGCGCCACGTCCAGACCCTTGCCCGCCTTGCCCGGTACGGCGACCGCGCGGTTGGGCTCGAACTTGATCGTGCCCTCCTTGACGGAGCCCGAGGTGCCGGCGAGGTCCGCGAGGGCCACGGCCAGCTTCTCCTCGTCGACCGGGATGACCGGGTCGGCCTCGCGGACGCCGCCGAAGAGGGAGCCGATGACGGAGACCGGGTTGTAGTCGGTGCCGGCCGCGTTGCGGACGGTGGTCTGGCTGTCCAGGCTCAGTCCGGCCTTGTCCGGGGCGAGCTGCTGCGTGCGGCCCTCGACGGCCAGCTGCAGCGGCTTCACGGCGCGGGCGCCGAAGGCGGCGTCGAGCTTGCCGACGGCCTCCTCCTTGGTGCCGCCGCCGATGTCCACGCCGAGGACCGTGGTGCCCTTCGGCACCTCGGAGTGGTTGAGCAGCAGGCCCGCGCCGTACGCGACGCCCGCCAGGCCGACGAGGCCGAACGCGGCCATCGCCAGCTTGGAGCGGCCCTTCTTCGCCGGGGCGGCGGAGGCCGGGGCGGCCGGGCGGGGCGCCGGGGCGGGGGCGGGGGTCGCCGGGCCGGCGGGGCCGGGGTAGTCGGGGGCCGAGAACTGCATCGGCTCCGGGCCGTCGAGGCGCGGGGCCAGCGGGTTCGGGCCGCGGCTCTCCGGGGTGACGACGGGGATGCCGCTGGTCAGGGTGTCGCCGGAGACGTGGCCGCTCGGGGCGGGCGGCGGGGTGTCGTCGGTGATCGGGGTCAGCTGGAAGGTGTCGTCGGCCATGCGCGGCGCGGGCGCGCCGCCGCCGAGGGAGGCGGTGCCGGTGACGCCGGTGGTGGGTCCGCTCGGGCCGGGGAGGCCCGGCGGGCGCAGGCCGAGGGACGGGGTCGGGCGGTCGGACGTGCCGGGCTGTCCGACGCCGGGGGCGAAGGGGTCGGCGGGCGCGCCGCCGGGCTTCTGCAGGCCCGGGCCGCCGAGGCCGGCCCGGGGGCCGGAGGCGTCGGGGCGCTGCGTGCCGCCGGGGGCGCCGGTCGTCGCGCCGAGGCCGCCGGCGACACCGCCGGGCATGCCGGGCGCGGCCGGGGCTCCGGGCTCGGAGCCGTACGACGGGCCGGGCTGTCCGTTCGCGCCGGGGCCGGAGTCGGAGCCGTACGACGGGCCGCCGTTCGCGCCGGGGCCGGGCTCGGAGCCGTACGCCGAGCCGGGCTGCCCGTTCGCGCCGGGCGGCGTCGGGGCGGGCTCGGGGGCCGCCTTCTTGCGGGGGGCGAACCACGAGCTGGTCGGCTTGTCCTCGTCGCGGGCCGGCGGCTCCGCCGCCTCGGGCTCCGCGGGCGGCGCGGCGGCGGGCTCCGGTGCGGAGGCGGACTCACGCTGCGCCTTCTCCGCCTCGGAGACCGGCTTGCGCACGACGACCGGCGGGATCGGCCGCGAACCCGGGATGTTGATCCGGATGCGCGTGGTCAGCGTGGTCTCGGTCCTGGGCTCGTCCGGCTGCTGCGGCCGGCTGCCGCCGTCGGCGGCGTCGGCCGGGCCGTCCTGCGTGGGGTGGAGCGACGGATACTGGCGGGATCCGTACGGCGGCGTCCCGGAGGGGTACGCGGCTCCCCCACGCCCCTGAGCGGCGCCGGAGGACGAAGTGTCGGTCTCTCGACCAGTTTCACGACTCAAAGCAGGCTCTCCCGGTTGGCTCCGCCGCCCGCTCTTGCTGGTGCACCTGTGCCCGGGCGGCTCGGCGGCGCGCACCACCATACTGGCCGCGGCCGACGCGTACCCGGCGGCCGGGTCGACGGGACCGGGCAATCCGGCCGAAGTCCGGGCAGGTCACGCACGAAGTAGGCGAGTTCAGGACGTCCGGGCCACAGCCCTTGACTTCGTGGCGCAGATCACAGCCAGGGCGAGTCCGCCCAGCAGATAGACCGCTTCGCCCAGCGCGCCGGCGAACGCACCGTCACCTTCCGGGCGGCCGACGCCCAGCAGGACGATCGAATACAGCCAGCCCACGCCCGAGGCGGCGACGGCGAACTGACTGCCCGTGGCGCGGACCCCGCCGTAGAAGAGCGCGGCGGTCGCGAGCAGCGCGAGGAACAACCCGGCCGGGAGCCAGGCGGCTTGGACGAGGACGCCGGCGATGCCGACCACGAAGCCGAGGACGGCGAGGAGGAGGTGCGCGGCGATGCGCCCGGCCGTGCCGAGCGCGCCCCGGCCGCCGCCGTCCGCCCGGGTGCTCATGCGTGGACTCCCGCGAACAGGTCCGTCTCGCGCGCGCCGGCCGGCGCGCCGGGGACGCCCCTGACCAACTCGTAGTACTCGGTGGTGAAGAGCGGCTGCCCGAGGTTGTTGGAGAGGGCGAAGTAGGGGCCCTCGACGGCGATCTGGGTGGCGTGGGCGCGCATCGCGGCGGCCTTGCGGGCGGCGTAGGCCGTGCCGTCGATCTCGGTGGTGATCAGGGCCTCGTCGACGACGCCGGGGACGTCGTCCACCTCGGCGACGCCGGGGAACCCGGGGTCCTCGGCGCGGAGTCGGTCGAAGGCGGCCTCGGCGACGGGGCGGGGCACCCGGTTCCAGTAGATCTTGGCGATCGTGTGGGCGGGGCCGAGGTCGGGGCGGTACGCGGGGTCCGCGGCCAGGTCGGCGGCGCGCATGGCGACGCGGTGGGTCTGGATGTGGTCGGGGTGCCCGTAGCCGCCGTCGGGGTCGTAGGTGACGAGGACCTGCGGGCGGGTCTCGCGGATCACCTCGACGAGGTGCGGGGCGGCGTCGTCGACGTCGGTGTTCCAGAAGGCGCCGGGTCGGTGGTTCTGCTCGACGCCCATCATCCCGGAGTCGCGGAACCGGCCGGGGCCGCCGAGGAAGCGGTGGTCGGTGACCCCCAGCTCCTTCATCGCGGCGGCCAGTTCGGCGACGCGGTGCTCGCCGAGCCGGTCCTCCCGGTCGGGGGCCAGGTGCGCCAGCTCGGGCGGGATGACCTCGCCCTCCTCGCCGAGGGTGCAGGTCACCAGGGTCACCCCGGCGCCCTCCGCCGCGTACCTGGCCATGGTGGCGCCGTTGTTGATCGACTCGTCGTCCGGGTGCGCGTGCACCAGGAGCAGACGACGGCCCGGGAGTTCCGTCATGCCCCCCACCCTACGAGAGGGCCGGTCAGAACTTGATGCCGCCGATCATGCTGGCCACGTTCGTGGTGAAGGTGCTGATCGTCGGGGCGACCGTGGAGCTCGCCAGAAAGAATCCGAGCAGCATGCAGACCGCCGCGTGTCCCCCCTTGAGACCTGATTTCTTGATCAGCAGGAAGACGACGATCCCCAGCAGCAGCACCACCGAGATCGAGAGTGCCACGGCGGTTCACCTCCACACGTCATCGGAGCCATCGGAACGGGACCCAGCGCTACCGATCCTAACTGTGGGTGGCCATGCATCCTTCGGTGTACGGGGGCACGGGGGGCGCACGCACCGCTAGGTTCGGCGCATGACCACGAACGAGCCTTCTCCGAACGAGTCCTCTCCGAACGAGACTTCCGCCCCGCTGTCGTTCCCGCGCCAGTACGCCCGGACGCAGAGGTTCACGCTGGGCGCCCCGCGCGGATTCACCGTCTCTCCCGACGGGGAGCGGGTGGTGTTCCTGCGGTCGTCGTCCGGCACGCATCGGGAGCAGTTGCTGTGGGTCCTGGACCTGGCGGAGGGGGCCGCGCCGCGCGAGCGGGTGGCGGCCGATCCGCGGGAGCTGCTCGGCGGTGCCGCGGAGCGGCTGTCGGCCGAGGAGCGGGCGCGGCGGGAGCGGAGCCGGGAGGGCTCGGCGGGGATCGTGTCGTACGCGGTGGACCGGGCGGTGGAGCTCGCGGCGTTCGCGCTGTCGGGGCGGCTGTTCACGGCGGAGCTGCGGGCCGGGACGGCGCGCGAGCTGGCGGTGCCGGGTCCGGTGATCGACCCCCGGCCATCGCCGGACGGGCGGCACGTGGCGTACGTGGCGCGGGGGACGCTGCGGGTCGTCGGCGCGGACGGCGACGGGGACCGGGCGGTGGCCGAGCCGGAGGAGGCGGAGACGGCGTACGGGCTCGCGGAGTTCGTGGCGGCCGAGGAGATGGGGCGCGGCCGCGGGTTCTGGTGGTCGCCGGAGTCGGACCGGCTGCTTGTGGCGCGGGTGGACGAGTCGCCGGTGGCGCGCTGGTGGATCGCGGATCCGGCGCGGCCGGAGGCGGAGCCGCAGCGCGTGGCGTACCCGGCGGCGGGCACGGCCAACGCGGACGTGGGGCTGTTCCTGGTGGGGCTGGACGGGGACCGGGAGGAGGTGCTGTGGGACCGGGCCCGGTACCCGTACCTGGCGCGGGTGCACTGGTCGGCCGACGGGCCGCCGCTGCTGCTGGTGCAGGCGCGCGACCAGCGGACGCAGGTGCATCTGGCGGTGGACGCGGCGACCGGGGAGACCCGGACGGTGCACGTGGACGAGGATCCCGTGTGGCTGGACCTGCATCCGGGGACGCCGGCGTGGGATCCGCAGGGGCGGCTCGTGCGGATCGCGGACGAGGGTGGGGCGCGGGTGCTGGCGGTCGGGGACCGGGCGCTGACGGGCGCCTCGCTGCAGCTGCGGGCGGTGCTGGACGTGGGCGCGAACGACGTGCTGGTCGCGGCCGCCGCCGGGGCGGAGGCGAAGGATCCGGAGCTGGGCGAGACCCATGTGTACCGGGTGAACGAGCTGGGCGTGGAGCGGGTGTCCGAGGGGCCCGGAGTTCACTCGGCCGTGCGAGGCGGCGCGGTGACGGTGCTGTCCTCCGCGCGGGTGAACGTGCCCGGGAGCGTGACCCGGGTGCTGCGGGACGGGCGGGAGCTCGCGGTGATCGCCTCGTCGGCGGAGCAGCCGCTGATCTCGGCGCGGGTGCGCCTCGTGGAGGGGGGCGCACGGCGGATTCCGTGCGCCGTCCTGCTCCCCTCCGGCTACGAGGAAGGTGACGGACCGCTCCCCGTGCTCATGGACCCGTACGGCGGTCCGCACGGGCAGCGGGTGGTGGCCGCGCACAACGCGCACGTCACCTCGCAGTGGTTCGCGGACCAGGGCTTCGCGGTGGTGGTGGCGGACGGGCGGGGCACGCCGGGCCGGTCGCCCGCGTGGGAGAAGGAGATCGCCGGGGATCTGTCGAAGACCCTGGAGGACCAGGTCGAGGCGCTGCGGTCGCTGGCCGGCTCGTTCCCGCTGGACCTGGGGCGGGTGGCGATCCGGGGCTGGTCGTACGGCGGGTTCCTGGCGGCGATGGCGGTGCTGCGGCGCCCGGACGTGTTCCACGCGGCGGTGGTCGGCGCGCCGGTGACGGACCATCGGCTGTACGACACCCACTACACGGAGCGGTACCAGGGCGGGACGCCGCAGGACCTGCCGGAGGTGTACCGGGCGAACTCGCTGGTGTGGGACGGGGAGCTGACGGAGGCGCGGGAGCCGGCCCGGCCGATGATGATCATCCACGGGCTCGCGGACGACAACGTGGTGGTCGCCCATTCCCTGCTGCTGTCCTCCGCCCTGCTGGCGGCCGGACGGCCCCATGAGGTGCTGCCGCTGACGGGGGTGACGCACATGACCCCGCAGGAGCAGGTCGCGGAGAACCTGCTGCGGCTGCAGGTGGACTTCCTCAGGCGCTCGCTGTGAGCGGCGGCCGGCCGGAGCGCCTTGGCGCGCTCCGGCCGGCCCACGGCACCCGCACGGCCGCACGTCGACAGCGTGGCCGGTCCGTATATCGGAGCCGGGTCGGCGGAGTTGCCTGCGGGTAAATCCGGTTCAGCCGAGCTCGCCCTCCGCGGGGACGACGTGCTTCTCCTCGGCGAAGTGGCAGGCCGAGTCGTGCGCGGCCGGGCCCTGCGTGTCGCGGAAGACGGCGGGCACCGCGAGCAGGGGCACCTCCAGTTCGCAGCGCTTCTGGGCCTTCCAGCAGCGGGTGCGGAAGCGGCAGCCGGAGGGGATGTTCGCCGGGGAGGGCACGTCGCCGGTGAGGATGATCCGCTCGCGGTGCTCGCGCGCCTCCGGGTCGGGCACGGGGACGGCGGAGAGCAGCGCCTGCGTGTAGGGGTGCGTGGGGTGCTCGTAGATCTCGGTGCCCGTGCCGATCTCCACGATCCGGCCCAGGTACATCACGCCGACGCGGTCGGAGATGTGCCGGACGATCGACAGGTCGTGGGCGATGAACACGTACGACAGGGCGAACTCGTCCTGCAGCTTCTCCAGGAGGTTGATCACCTGGGCCTGCACGGAGACGTCGAGGGCGGAGACCGGTTCGTCGGCGACGATGACCTCCGGCCGCAGCGCGAGGCCGCGGGCGATGCCGATGCGCTGGCGCTGGCCGCCGGAGAACTGGTGCGGGTAGCGGTTGATGTACTCCGGGTTCAGGCCGACGACGTCCAGCAGTTCCTGCACGCGGCGCCGGCGGTCGCCCTTCGGGGCGACCTCGGGGTGGATGTCGAAGGGCTCGCCGATGATGTCGCCGACGGTCATGCGCGGGTTCAGCGAGGTGTACGGGTCCTGGAACACCATCTGGATGTTGCGGCGCACGGCCTTCAGGGCCCGCGGGGAGAGCTTGGTGAGGTCCTCGCCCTTGTAGAGGATCGAGCCGGACGTCGGCCGCTCCAGGTTGACCAGCATCTTCGCGACCGTCGACTTCCCGCAGCCGGACTCGCCGACGATGCCGAGGGTCTCCCCCGCGTGCAGTTCGAAGTCGACCCCGTCGACGGCCTTCACCGCGCCGACCTGCTTCTTGAACAGGACGCCGCGGGTGAGCGGGTAGTGCTTGTGCAGGTCCCGGACCTGGATGATCGGCTCAGCCATGCAGGCACTCCTTCCAGAAGTGGCAGGCGCTGGAGCGCGGCACGGGCGACTCGGTCACCTCGTACAGCGGCGGCTCGTCGGTCCGGCAGACGTCCTGGGCGAGCGGGCAGCGCGGGTGGAAGGCGCAGCCCGGCGGGATGGCCAGCAGGTTGGGCGGCAGGCCCTTGATCGCGTACAGCTCCTGGCCCTTCTGGTCCAGGCGCGGGATCGATTCGAGCAGGCCCCGGGTGTAGGGGTGGGCGGGCGCCTTGTAGATCTCGTGGACGGGGGCCTGTTCGACGATCCGGCCCGCGTACATGACGGCGATCTTGTCGGCCACGTCGGCGACCACGCCGAGGTCGTGGGTGATCAGGATGAGCCCCATGTTGTACTCGCGCTGGAGCTCGGCGAGCAGGTCCATCACCTGGGCCTGCACGGTGACGTCCAGGGCGGTGGTCGGCTCGTCGGCGATGATCAGCTCGGGCTCCAGGGCCAGCGCCATGGCGATCATGATGCGCTGGCGCATGCCGCCGGAGAACTGGTGCGGGTACTGGCCGACGCGTTCCTTGGCAGCGGGGATGCGGACCCGGTCCATCAGTTCGACGGCCTTGGCGCGGGCGTCCTTGCGGGACATCCCGCGGTGCACCCGGAACATCTCGCCGAGCTGGTCGCCGACGGTCAGGACGGGGTTGAGGGAGGACAGCGCGTCCTGGAAGATCATCGCCATCTTGGCGCCGCGGATCTTCCGACGCTCGTCCTCCTTGAGGGTGAGCAGGTCCTGCCCCTGGAAGACGATCTCGCCGCCGGTGATCCGCCCGGGCGGGATGTCGAGGATGCCCATGACGGCCTGGGCGGTGACGGACTTGCCGGAGCCGGACTCGCCGAGCACGGCGAGGGTCTCGCCCGCGTCCACCGCGTAGTTGACGCCGTTGACCGCCTTGGCCACGCCGTCCCGGGTGTGGAACTCCACGTGCAGGTCGCGCACTTCGAGCAGCATGGGCGGCTACCTCAGCTTCGGGTCGAGGGCGTCGCGCACCGCGTCGCCGAGCATGATGAAGGCGAGCACGGTGATCGCGAGCGCGCCGGCCGGCCAGAGCAGCATGTGCGGGGCGTTGCGGATGTACTGCGAGGCCGAGGAGATGTCGATGCCCCAGGAGACGGAGGGCGGCTTCAGTCCGACGCCGAGGTAGGACAGGGTCGCCTCCAGGGCGATGTACGTGCCGAGCGCGATGGTGGCGACGACGATGACCGGGGCGACGGCGTTGGGCGTGATGTGCCGCAGCAGCATCCGGGAGTTGGAGGCGCCGAGGGCGCGGGCGGCCTGCACGTAGTCGTTCTGCTTGGCGGTGATGACCGAGCCGCGGGCGATCCGGGAGATCTGCGGCCAGCCGAGCAGCACCATGAAGCCGATGACGGGCCAGACCGTGTTGCTGGTGACCACGGACAGCAGCACCAGGCCGCCGAGGACGACGGGGATGGCGAAGAAGACGTCGGTGATCCGGGAGAGCACCGAGTCCCAGACGCCGCCGAAGAAGCCGGCGAGTCCGCCGAGGACGCTGCCGAGGACCGCCACGCCGAGGGTGGCGAGCACGCCGACGGCGACGGAGGTGCGGGCGCCGTAGACGGTGCGGGTGTAGACGTCGCAGCCCTGGCCGTTGAAGCCGAAGGGGTGGCCGGGCTGGGAGCCCTCCTGCGCCTTGGCGAGGTCGCAGTCGAGCGGGTCGCCGGAGGCGATCAGCGAGGGCCAGATCGAGATGACGACGAGGAAGAGGATGATCAGGCCGGAGACGATGAAGACCGGGTTGCGGCGCAGGTCCCGCCAGGCGTCGGACCACAGCGAGCGGGGCTTCTTGTCGGGGCCGGTGCCTTCGGGGCCGCCCGGCGTCTTCTCCAGGGTCTCGGCCTCGTCCATGGCGAGGTCGGTCGCGCCACCGGCTCCCGTCGCGGCGATGGCGGCCCCCTCGTCGTGGTAGGGATCGGGCTGCTCAGGCATAGCGGATCCTCGGGTCGAGTACGGCGTACAGGAGGTCGACGAGCAGGTTGGCCAGCAGGAACACCAGGACGAGGACGGTCACGAAGCCGACGACGGTCTGGGTGCTCTGGCGGACGATGCCCTGGTAGAGCTGGTAGCCGACGCCGTGGATGTTGAAGATCCGCTCGGTGACGATGGCGCCGCCCATGAGCGCGCCGACGTCCGCGCCGATGAACGTGACCACCGGGATGAGGCTGTTGCGCAGCAGGTGCTTGGTGATCACCCGGCGACGCGGCAGGCCCTTGGCGACGGCGGTGCGGACGTAGTCGGCGCGCTTGTTCTCGGCGATCGAGGTACGGGTGAGCCGGGTGACGTACGCCAGGGAGACGGAGGCGAGCACCAGGCCGGGGACGATCAGCTCGTCGATGGGGGCCTCGGAGGAGACCGCCGGGGAGATCCAGCCCCACTTCACGCCCAGCAGCAGCTGGACCAGCAGACCGGTGACGAAGGTCGGCACGGACAGCACGACCAGGGTGAGCAGCAGGACGCCGGTGTCGACGGGGCGGCCGCGGCGCAGACCGGTGATCACGCCGAGCGTGATGCCGATGACGATCTCGAAGAAGATCGCGACGAGGGTGAGCCGGATGGTCACCGGGAAGGCCGTCCCCATCAGTTCGGTGACCGGCTGGCCGTTGAAGGCGGTGCCGAAGTCGCCGGTGAAGAGGTTGCCCATGTAGGTCAGGTATTGCTGCCAGACCGGCTTGTCGAGGCCGAACTCCTTGCGCAGCTGGGCGGCGGTCGCCGGGTCGCAGGCGCGGTCGCCGCACAGGCCGGCGATGGGGTCGCCCATCACGTTCACCATGAGGAAGATCAGCAGCGTGGCGCCGACGAAGACGGGGATCATCTGCAGCAGACGCCGGATCACATATCGACCCATGAGGGGCTCCTGGGGTTCGAGGAAGCCGTACGGCCCGGCGCGGATGCCTCGCCGGGCCGTACGTCACCGCATGGACGTCACTTGACCTTGATCTCGTCGTAGACGGGGACGCTGAAGGGGTTCAGGGCCACGTTCTCGATCCGGTCCGAGTAGCCGGCGCTGCCGTTCTGGTACCAGAGCGGGATGGCGCCCATCTGGTCGCGCAGCACCTCCTCGGCCTTCTGGAAGGTCTCGACGGCCTTCTTGATGTCGGTCTCGGCGTTCGCCTGGTCGACCAGCTGGTCGAACTGCTTGTTCGTCCACTTGCCGTCGTTGGACGAGGCGCCGGTGTAGTACAGCGGCTGGAGGAAGTTCTGGATCAGCGGGTAGTCCATCTGCCAGCCGGCCCGGAACGGCCCCGGCATCTTGGACTGGGTGATCTGGTTGCGGAAGTCGGCGAAGGTGCCGATGGGGTTGCCGACGCAGGCCTTGGTGTTGCCGAGGGCCCGGTTGATGGAGTTGCAGACGGCGTCCACCCACTCCTTGTGGGAGCCGGTGTCGGCGTTGTACGAGATCTTCATCGTGCCGCCCGGGATGCCGCCCCCCTCGGCGACCAGCTTCTTCGCCTCGGCCGCGTCGTACTCGCAGGCCTTGCCGCAGAGCGTCTTGCTGTAGCCGCCGTCCTCGCCGAGCACCGGCGAGGTCCAGTCGGTGGCGGGGGTGCGGGTCTTCTGGAAGATCGTCTCGGTGATCTGCTTGCGGTCGATGGCCATCGACAGGCCCTGGCGGAGCTTCTCCTGACCGGGCTTGTTCCAGGCCGGGTCGTAGAAGGGGAAGGCGAGGGTCTGGATGATGCCGGCGGGCTGGTTGATGTAGCGGTCGCCGAGGTCGGCCGAGACGTTCTTCAGCTGGGAGGCGGGCACGTCGTCGACGAGGTCGAGGTTGCCGGCCGTCAGGTCGGTGTAGGCGGTGTTGTTGTCCGTGTACACCTTGAGGGTGACGCCGCCGTTCTGGGCCTTGTCGGGGCCGGGGTACGCGTCCCACTTGCGCAGCTCCATCTGGGAGCCCTTGGCGTAGGACTGGATGGTGTACGGGCCGTTGCCGACGGGCTTGGCGACCCAGGCGTCATGGTCGTCGAAGAATGCTTTCGGCAGCGGGGCGAAGGCCGCGTAGCCGAGGGTGTCGGGCCAGGTGGAGAACTTCTGGGTGAGCTTCACCGTGAAGGTCTTGTCGTTGACGAGCTTGAGGCCGGACATCGTCTGGGCCTTGGGCTGGCCGGACTCGGGGTGGACCTGGTCGTAGCCCTCGATCTGGGCGAAGAAGAAGGCGTTGCGCTGGTTGTTCTTCAGGTTCGCGCCGTAGTTCCAGGCGTCCACGAAGGACTTGGCGGTGACCTTCTCGCCGTTGGAGAACGTCCAGCCGTCCTTGACGGTGATGGTGAAGGTGGTCGAGTCGGTGGTCTCGATCTTCTCGGCGAGCATGTCCTCCGCCGCGCCCGTCTTCGGGTTGTAGCGCTTGAGGCCGCGGAAGATCATGGACAGCACCTTGCCGCCCTGGACCTCGTTGGTGTTGGCCGGCTCCAGCGGGTTCTGCGGGTCGCCCCAGGAGGAGCTGACGATCCCTTCGGCGCCGCCACCACCGCCGCCGTCTCCCCCGCCGCCGCAGCCGGTCGCCGCCAGGGCGACGACCGTGGCCACTGCGGCCCACTTGGCGTGCGTGGCTCCGCGCATGGAGTGCCTCCTGAGTGTCCTGATGCTCACGTAGGCCCCAATATCACCCCATATCGCACGCTGTGCACGTCCGCCTCGCCCGGACGCGCGAAGGCCCCGGCACCCACTCGGGTGCCGGGGCCTCGGGCCGCCGGGGGCGTCGTACCGCGGGTCAGCCCGCGTGCACGACGTCCTTCTCCTCGGCGAAGTGGCACGCGGACTCGTGCGCGGCCGGGGTGTCCTGGCCCTGGTAGCGCTCCGGGACCGCCAGCAGCGGGACCTCGGTGGAGCACTTGTCCTGCGCCTTCCAGCAGCGGGTGCGGAAGCGGCAGCCCGACGGCGGGTTGGCCGGCGAGGGGACGTCGCCGGTGAGGATGATCCGCTCGCGGTGCTCGCGGGCCTCCGGGTCCGGGACGGGGACCGCCGACAGCAGCGCCTGGGTGTAGGGGTGCGTCGGGTGGTCGTAGATCTGCGCGTCCGTGCCGATCTCGGCCATCTTGCCGAGGTACATCACGCCGACCCGGTCCGAGATGTGCCGGACGATCGACAGGTCGTGCGCGATGAAGACGTAGGACAGGTTGAACTCGTCCTGCAGCTTCTCCATCAGGTTGATCACCTGCGCCTGGACCGACACGTCCAGCGCCGACACCGGCTCGTCGCAGATGATGATCTCGGGGTTGAGCGCGAGACCGCGGGCGATGCCGATGCGCTGGCGCTGACCGCCGGAGAACTGGTGCGGGTAGCGGTTGATGTACTCCGGGTTCAGACCGACGACGTCCAGGAGCTCCTGCACGCGGCGCCGGCGGTCGCCCTTCGGGGCCACCTCGGGGTGGATGTCGAAGGTCTCCCCGATGATGTCGCCGACCGTCATGCGCGGGTTCAGCGAGGTGTACGGGTCCTGGAACACCATCTGGATGTTGCGGCGCACGGCCTTCAGCGCGCGGCCGGACAGCTTGGTGATGTCCTGGCCCTTGTAGAAGACCTCACCGGCGGTGGCCTTCTCCAGGCTCATCAGGAGCTTGGCGACGGTGGACTTGCCACAGCCGGACTCGCCCACGATGCCCAGGGTCTCGCCCTGGTACAGGTCGAAGGAGACCCCGTCGACGGCCTTGACCGCGCCGACCTGCTTCTTGAAGAGGATGCCCTGGGTCAGCGGGAAGTGCTTGACCAGGTTGCGCACCTGGAGGATCGGCTCGCCCCGCTCGACGGGCGCCTCGATGGCGGCCACGGCCTCCGCCTCGTCGTGCGCGTCGACCGTGTGCACCTCGGTGACGTTCGGAGTCTCGTCCGTGGCGTCGTCCTTCTTGCTGAGCTCAGCCATGGATCGTCTCCTTCCAGAAGTGGCACGCGCTTCCGCGGCCGGGCAACTCGGTGCCGTCCTGCTCGGTCACCGGGTGCAGGGCCGGGATCTCCGTACGGCAGATGTCGTCCGCCTTCGGGCAGCGCGGGTTGAACGCGCAGCCGGTGGGGATGCGCGTCAGGTTGGGCGGCAGGCCCTTGATCGCGTAGAGCTCCTGGCCCTTCTGGTCCAGGCGCGGGATCGAGTCGAGCAGACCCCGGGTGTACGGGTGCGCGGGGCGCTTGTACAGCTCGTGCACGGGCGCCGTCTCGACGATGCGGCCGGCGTACATGACCGCGATCTTGTCCGCGACGTCGGCGACCACGCCGAGGTCGTGGGTGATCAGGATCAGACCCATGTTGTATTCCTGCTGGAGCTCCGCGAGGAGGTCCATGACCTGGGCCTGCACGGTCACGTCGAGCGCGGTGGTCGGCTCGTCCGCGATGATCAGGTCCGGCTCCAGGGCCAGCGCCATGGCGATCATGATGCGCTGGCGCATACCGCCGGAGAACTGGTGCGGGTAGTCCGAGACCCGGGCCGCGGCGGCCGGGATCTTGACCTTGTCCATCAGCTCGATGGCCTTGGCCTTGGCCTCCTTCTTGGAGAGGCCCTGGTGCACCCGGAACATCTCGCCGAGCTGGTAGCCGACGGAGAGCACCGGGTTGAGGGAGGACAGCGCGTCCTGGAAGATCATCGCGATCTTCCGGCCGCGGATGCGGCGGCGCTCCTCGGCGGACATCTTGAGCATGTCCTCGCCGCGGAAGAAGATCTCGCCCTGCGGGATGCGGCCGGGGGGCATGTCGAGGATGCCCATGATGGCCTGCGCGGTGACGGACTTGCCGGAGCCGGACTCGCCGAGCACGGCGAGCGTCTCGCCGGCCTTGACCGAGTAGTTCACTCCGTTGACGGCCTTGGCCACGCCGTCGCGGGTGTGGAACTCCACGTGCAGATCGCGGACTTCAAGGAGCAGGTCGTCGCCGTCGGAGGCGTCACGCGGCGCGGGTACGTCCGCGGTCCTGTCGATGATGGTCATGTACGCCTCCCTCAGCGCAGCTTGGGGTCGAGGGCGTTGCGCACCGCATCGCCGAACATGAGGAACGAGAGCACCGTGATCGACACCATGATCGACGGGATGATCAGGACGTACGGAGCGTTCCGGATCTGCTGGAAGCCGTCGGAGACGTCGATGCCCCACGAGACCGTCGGCTCGGCCAGACCGATGCCGAGGAAGGACAGCGTCGCCTCGGCGCCGATGTAACCGCCGAGGGCGATCGTCGCGACGACGATGACCGGCGCGAGGGCGTTGGGCAGGATGTGCTTGAGCATGATCCGCGAGGTGGAGGCGCCGAGCGCACGGGCCGCCACCACGTAGTCGGCCTGCTTGACGGTGATCACCGCGCCGCGGGCGACACGGGCGATCTGCGTCCAGCCGAGGAAGGCCAGGGCCAGGATGACGACCCAGACCTCGCGCTTCTCGAAGCTGGTCAGGATGACCATCGCGCCGAGCAGGAACGGGATGCCGAAGAAGATGTCGGTGATCCGGGACAGCAGGCTGTCGATGAGGCCGCCGTAGTAGCCGGCCAGCATGCCGAGGAAGCCGCCGATGATGGTGACCAGGATGGTGACCGTGATGCCGACGGTGATCGACGCCCGGGCGCCGTGGATGACGCGGGCGTAGATGGAGCGGCCCTGGATGTCGTAGCCGAACCAGTCGGGGGCGAAGAAGTGGCCCCAGTTGGGCTTCTGCAGGTAGTGGTTCACCAGGTCGCCGTCACGCGGCGAGGCGCTGGTGAACAGACCCGGAGCGGCGGCCATGACGACCAGCAGCAGGATCAGCACCGACGAGATGATGAACAGCGGGTTGCGCCGCAGGTCGTGCCAGGCGTCGGACCAGAGGCTGCGCGCCTTCGCGGGCGACGGACCCGCCTCGGTCACCGTGACGCCGTCGACGACCTCCGCGGTCGCGACCACGGTGCCCTCCGCGGTCTCTGCGATCTTCTCAGGCATAACGGATCCTCGGGTCCAGAACCGCGTAAAGCAGGTCGACGAGCAGGCTGGCGATGAGGTAGACGAGCACGATCAGCGTGACGACGCCGACGACCGTCGCGCCCTCACGGTGCCGCAGCGCATCGAAGATGAGGCTGCCGACGCCCTTGATGTTGAAGATGCCCTCGGTGACGACGGCGCCGGCCATGAGCGTGCCGAGGTCGGTGCCGAGGAAGGTGACGACCGGGATCATCGAGTTGCGCAGCAGGTGCACGCTGACGATCCGGCGGCGCGGCAGGCCCTTGGCGACCGCGGTGCGGATGTAGTCGGCGCGCAGGTTCTCGGCGATGGAGGTGCGCGTCAGACGGGCCACGTAGGCCAGCGACAGCGCGGCCAGCACCGAGGCGGGCAGCAGGAGTTCGCTGAGGTTCTCGTCGAGCGACACGTTGGGCTCGACGAGGCCGAGCTCGAACGCGAAGAAGTACTGGGACATGCGGCCCAGGACGAACGAGGGGACCGAGATCAGCAGCAGCGTGAGAATCAGCAGTCCGCGGTCGCGCAGCGTGTCGGGCTTCAGGCCCGCGATCACGCCGAGGCTGATGCCGGCGACCACCGTGAAGGTGAACGCGAACAGAGTCAGCTGAATGGTGACCGGGTACGCGTTCGCGATGACTTCGGAGATGGGCAGACCGCTGGCGATCTGGGTGCCGAAGTCACCCTGGAGCAGATTGCCCAGATAGATCGCGTACTGCACCAGCAGCGGCTTGTCGAGTCCGAGGTCGCTTCTCAGAGCTGCGATCTGCGCCGGGTCCACGTTCTGTTCGCCGGCGAGCGCGCGCACGGGGTCGCCGGGCAGCACGTACATCATCGAGAAGATCAGCAGGGTTGACCCGATGAAGACCGGGATCATCTGGAGCAGTCGTCGTGCGACGTAGCGCCCCATGGGTGCCTCCGTGAGGGGTGAACGACGGTCAGGGGGCCGCCCGTGCCGGACGGCCCCCTGACCTCCGCCGCCGTCGGAGCTCCGACGGCGGCGGGATGACGGCCGAGTGGGGGGTTGAGGCCCGCAGGCTGGTTACTTGACGGTGACGCCGGTCAGCTCGAGGTCACCGTGGAAGTCGACCTGGACGTTGTCGACGCCCTTACCGTGGCCGCCGTTGATGCGGTAGTACCAGAGCGGGATGGCCGGCATCTTCTCGAGAAGCTTCTTCTCGACCGTCTGGTAGGCCTTGACCGACTCGTCGAGGGAGTTGGCCTTGTCGCCCGCCGCCATCAGCGCGTCGATCTCCGGGTCGTTGAAGCGACCGTTGTTGCTCTCCGCCTTGGAGTGGTAGAGCTCCTTCAGGAAGTTGACGTTGACCGGGTAGTCGGCAACCCAACCACCGCGGTACATCGACTTGACCTGGTTGTTGTCGCGCGCCTCGAGGTCCGTCGGGAAGTCGGGCTTCGCGTCCGGGATGCAGTCCACACCGGTGGCCTTGCGGATCGACTCGCAGACCGCGGTCACCCACTCCTTGTGGCCACCGTCGGTGTTGTACTGGATGTACAGCTTGTTCTCCGGGACGCCGCCGCCCTCGGTGACGAGCTGCTTGGCCTTGGCCGGGTTGTACGTGAAGACGTCCGTGCCCAGGTCCTGGTTGCCCTTGACCGACGGCGGGGTGAAGCTCTTCGCCGGGGTACGGGTGTTGTTCAGGACGGTCTTGGTGATCGTGTCACGGTCGATCGCCATGGACAGACCCTGCAGGACCTTCGGGTTGATGTCCTTGAAGGTCTTGCTGTAGAAGGCCGGGACCAGCGACTGGATGGCCGCGTACGACTGCTCGATGGCGCCGTTGCCCAGGTCCTGCTTGTACTTCGGCAGGTCCGTCGGGCCGACCTGACGGATGATGTCCAGGTTGCCGGACAGGACGTCCTGGTACGCCGCCTCGACGGTGGCGTAGTTCTTGAACTGGATGCCCTTGTTCTTGGCCTTGTTCGGACCCTTGTAGTCCTCGTAGGCCGCGACCTGGATGAGCTTCTTGTGGGTCCAGGACTCGAACTTGTACGGGCCGTTGCCGATCGGCTTCTGGCCGAACGCCTTCGGGTTGTCGTAGAAGACCTTCGGGAGCGGCGCGAACGTCGCGTAGCCGAGCTTGTAGTTGAAGTACGGCACCTTGTCCTTCAGCGTGATCGTGAAGGTGGTGTCGTCGACGACCTTGAGGCCCGACATCGCGGTGGCCTTCGGCTCGCCCTTCTCCGGGTGGACCTCGTCGTAGCCGGCGATGTCCGAGAACCAGAAGGCGTTCTGCTGGTTGTTCTTGACGTTGGCGTACCAGTTCCAGGCGTCCACGTAGGACTTCGCGGTGACGGCCTCGCCGTTGTGGAACTTCCAGCCGGACTTCAGCTTGACGGTCCACACCTTGGAGTCGGTCGTCGAGACGGACTCGGCGTTGGTGTAGACGATCTCGCCCTTGGCGTCGAAGTCCAGCAGCTGGGTGAAGACCGACTGGATGACGTAGGAGCCGAGGCTCTCGTTGGTGTCGGCCGGGATCAGCGGCTTCTGCGGCTCGCCGACGTCGATCGAGACGTAGCCCTCGGGCTTGCCCGAGGTGTTCTTCTTGCCCTTGTCCTCGCCATTGCCACCGCCACAGGCCGTGGCCGCCAGGGCGACGACGATCGCACCCGCTACCCACTTGGCGCTCTTGGCACCGCGCATGGGTTCCTCCTCATGAGTCCACTTGTCACTACAAGAGGGGCACCCCGAGTTCGCCGACACCCCTGACGGCGAGGACTCATGTACCCCGAGTGTGCTCGTGAGTCGGCACTCCCCACAGTGCGTGACCCATTGACCCGAGCTCAATGGAGCCAACTATTAAGTACGTCAGGGCCGTAAACCACACTTAAGTGGTCTCGGTTTGACAACATCAGGACCGGCCATGAGACCGAAATCCGGACAAAGCGAGCACAGACAGACACCCCCGAAACGGACCGTTAACACACGTTCCGGAGAGCGACGATCGATTACCGGACACCCGGCCTCGCCAAATGATTTGACGAAGGGCCCGGTTCCCCGCAATGTCTGGCGGGAAACCGGGCCCTTCGCTGATGCACCGTCAAGAGGCGGTGACCTACGTCACATCAGAGGTCAGCCGTTCTTGGCGCGGGAGGCGGCGCGGGCACGCTCGCGCTGGTCGAGGTTCACCTTGCGGATGCGCACGGCCTCCGGGGTGACCTCCACGCACTCGTCGTCGCGGCAGAACTCCAGCGACTGCTCCAGGGAGAGCTTGCGCGGCGGGACGATGGCCTCGAAGGAGTCGGCCGACGAGGAACGCATGTTCGTCAGCTTCTTCTCCTTGGTGATGTTCACGTCCATGTCGTCGGAGCGCGAGTTCTCACCGACGATCATGCCCTCGTAGACCTCGGTGCCCGGCTCCACGAAGAGGACGCCGCGCTCCTGCAGGTTGGTCATCGCGAAGGCGGTGACCGCGCCGGCGCGGTCGGCGACCAGGGAGCCGTTGTTCCGGGTCTGCAGCGGGCCGAACCACGGCTCGTGGCCCTCGTGGATCGAGTGGGCGATGCCGGTGCCGCGGGTCTGGGTCAGGAACTCCGTACGGAAGCCGATGAGGCCACGGGACGGAACGACGAACTCCATGCGGACCCAGCCGGAGCCGTGGTTCGACATGTTGTCCATGCGGCCCTTGCGAACGCCCATGAGCTGGGTGACGGCGCCCATGTGCTCCTCGGGCACGTCGATCGTCATGCGCTCGACCGGCTCGTGGACCTTGCCGTCGACCTCCTTGGTGACGACCTGCGGCTTGCCGATGGTCAGCTCGAAGCCCTCGCGGCGCATCTGCTCGACCAGGATGGCGAGCGCGAGCTCACCACGGCCCTGGACCTCCCAGGCGTCCGGGCGCTCGGTCTCCAGGACGCGGAGCGAGACGTTGCCGATCAGCTCGCGGTCCAGGCGGTCCTTCACCTGGCGGGCCGTGACCTTGCGGTCCTTGACCGCGGCCTTGGCGTCGGCGCCCTTGCCGGTGCCGCCCCGGCCGACCAGCGGCGAGGTGTTCGTACCGATCACCATGGAGATGGCCGGCTCGTCGACCGTGATCAGCGGCAGCGCGATCGGGTTCTCCGGGTCGGCCAGCGTCTCGCCGATCATGATGTCGGGGATGCCGGCGACGGCGCAGATGTCACCGGGGCCCGCCACCTCGGCCGGCTTGCGGGTGAGCGCCTCGGTCATCATCAGCTCGGTGATGCGGACGTTCTGGATCGAGCCGTCCCGCTTGATCCACGCGACCGTCTGGCCCTTGCGCAGTTCGCCCTGCTCGACGCGGAGCAGCGCGATGCGGCCGAGGAAGTTGTCGGCGTCGAGGTTGGTGACGTGGGCCTGGAGCGGCGCGTCCTCCTCGTACGTCGGGGCCGGGACGTGCTCCAGGATCGTGGAGAAGAAGGGCTCCAGGTTGGTGGAGTCCGCCGGGACGGTTCCGTCCTCCGGCTTGGTCAGCGAGGCGATGCCGTCACGACCGCAGGCGTAGACGATCGGGAACTCGATCTGGTCCTCGTCGGCGTCCAGGTCCAGGAACAGGTCGTAGGTCTCGTTGACGACCTCGTCGATCCGGGAGTCCGGGCGGTCCGTCTTGTTGATGCAGAGGATGACCGGCATCCGGGCCTGCAGTGCCTTGCGCAGCACGAAGCGGGTCTGCGGCAGCGGGCCCTCGGAGGCGTCGACCAGGAGGACGACGGCGTCGACCATCGACAGACCGCGCTCGACCTCGCCGCCGAAGTCGGCGTGGCCGGGGGTGTCGATGATGTTGATCGTGATCGGGGCCCCGCCGTCCTTGGGGTGATACTTCACCGCCGTGTTCTTGGCGAGGATCGTGATGCCCTTCTCACGCTCCAGGTCGTTCGAGTCCATCATCCGGTCGTCGAGCTGCTGGTGGGCGGCGAAGGCGCCGGCCTGCTTGAGCATGGCGTCGACGATGGTCGTCTTGCCGTGGTCGACGTGGGCGACGATGGCGACATTGCGGATGTCGTGGCGCGTGGGCATGAGTGGCTTGCGCTTCTCTCAGGATCGTGGGTCAGGCGTCGCAGAGCGTCTCGGTCCTCGTACGCCCGCCGGGCGGGGACGCGCCACGGCTCCTCCCATGGTACGGGAGGAGCCTGGGGGAGCCATTCGAAGGTGGGGGTGGGTGGCCCGGGTCAGGGCGAGTGTGATGTTGCCCGCCGGGGGGACCGGCGGGCAAGGGAATTGAGCCGATTCTGAGCTTGCGCGGGGCCGTCAGTTCCGCCGGGCGCCCGCGCCCTTCGCGGAGTCGGCCTTCTTCCAGCCGATGTCCTGGTAGCGCGGGGCGGCGAAACCGAAGGCCCCGGCGTTCACCAGGTCGTGGCGGGCGGCCACCAGCTGGGGGCGCTGGTAGAGCGGAATCGATCCGGCAGCCGCCCAGATGCGGGCGTCGGCCTGCTGGACCAGCTCGCGGGCCTGCTCCTCGTCCAGCTCCGCCACCGCCTGGTCGAACAGCTGGTCGATACGGTCGGTGCCGACCCGGGCGTAGTTCTGCTCCACCAGCAGCGAGCCGTCGGAGGCGGGCTGCGGCTTGGCGAAGATCGGCCGGGCGTCCGTGGCCGGGAAGGCCGAGGCCGGCCAGGAGTACAGGGCGAGGTCGTACTCGCCCGCGGCCACGTGGTCCTTGAAGAAACTCTCGTCCGGGACCTTGGTGATCTCGGTGCGGATGCCGATCCGGTCCAGCATCTCGGCGATCCGGTCGCCGACCTGGCGCAGCGGCTCCGAGCCCGGGCCGGACGGGAGCACGAAGCGCAGCGAGAGCGCCTTGCCGTCCTTGCCGAGCGGTCCGGCGGCCTTGCCGCCCCGCGCGGCCGGGGCCGCGGTCCCGCGCGGGGCGTACGCGCCGGCCACGGCGTCCTGGTCGCGCCGGGCGGCGTCCCCGGCGGGGACGCGGCCTCCGGGCAGGACGGTGCCGGGCGGGATCTCGCCGGGCTTGTCGTCGCCGACGATGTAGAGGCCCTCGTCGGAGGCGGAGTCGCCGCTGTTCTTCCCGGACGTCTTCTTCTCCGCCGCCTTCTCGTCGGCGGCCTTCTTGTCGGCGGCCTTCTTGTCGGCGGCCTTCTTCTCCGCCGACTCCGCGCCCGCCTTCGTCCCGGCCGGCTCGGTGTTCGCGCCGCCCGGCACCCAGCCGGCGTCCGCGAGCAGCGCGCGGGCCTCCTGGGCGTCCTGCTTGCCGAGGGCGTCGCTGCTGTCGGCGTACGCGGCCTGTCCGGCCAGTGCGAGGTGGCTGCCGGGCGGCTCGGCGGGCAGGCCGAGCGGGGCCAGCACGGTGCGGGCCAGCTCGTGGCGGTCGAGCGCGCGGGCGACGGCCCGGCGGACCCGCTCGTCGGCCAGCGGCCCGGACTCGCCGTTCAGCGAGAGCTGCGTGTACGCGGGCTCCAGGGACTTGCGGACGCGGTACTTCTTCAGGGCGCTCTGCTCGGCCGCGTACGCGGCGACGGCCTCCTGGTTCCTGCGCCGCGCCGCCTGGACCTCCTCGGCCCGCTCCTCGTCGGAGCCGTGGGCCAGCGCCCAGGACTTCAGGGCCGCCGAAGGGGTGATCTGCGCGCCGGGGCCGTGGGTGAGCGGCCGGCCGTGCGCCCCCTCGTCCCGTACGGCCAGCGCGATGCGGTCGGCCGTGCGCCGGTCGATGTCCGCCAGGTCGACGGTGCCCTTGGTCAGCGCGGCGGCCCGTTCGGCGCGGGGCACGGCGGTCAGGACCAGGGAGTCCAGCTTGGCGGGGCGGCCCCACCAGCGCGGATCGCGGTCGAGGGTGACCGTGCCGGACTTCTTGTCGACGGCCTTGAGCCGGAAGGGTCCGGCGGTCGCCTTGAGCGCGGTGCGCGCGCCCTCGTTGAAGGCGGCCGGGGTGCCCATCACCTCCTTCGGGTAGAGGGGGGTGAACAGGGACTGCCAGTCGGCGTAGGGCTTGGCGAAGGTGACCCGCACCTCCAGGTCGTTCTTGCCCTTCTCGATCTTCTCGATGCGCTCGTAGCCCGCGTTGCGGGCGGTCCAGTACGCGGTGTCCCGGCCGCTCAGCGCCCGCCACTGGGCCACGAAGTCCGCGGCGCCGATCTCGCGGCCGTCGCTCCACACGGCCTGCTGGTTGAGCTTGTAGAGCACGACCTGCCGGGGCTCGCGCTCCACGATCTGCGCGGACTCGAGGTAGTCCGGGTTGAGCACCGGCCGGCCGCGGCCGTCGAGCGTGTACAGCGAGGGCAGCACGGCCCCGGCGACGCGCGAGGTCGCCGCGTCGGCGTCGGCCTGGAAGGCGTTGAGCGTGGTGGGCAGGGCGTCCACGGCCCAGCGGACCGTGCCGCCGTCGGCGACCTTGTCGCGGACGGCCGGCGCCACGTCCTGGGCGGCGAGCGGGGCGCCGCCGTCGCGCGAGTCCGAGCTGCAGCCGGTGAGCAGGGAGACGGCGAGCACCCCGCCGGAGACCAGCGCGACCGAGCGGAGGGTGCGGAAGCGGGGGCTCAGGGAGCCGGTCCTCCCACGAAGAGCGGCGCCGACCTGGGACATGGCTTGTACCTCTTCGTCCTGTTTGGTGGAATTTGGAGATGATCACACCTAATGCCCATACACTGAAGAGGACGGAGAGCGCCCGACGACGGCGACACGGCGGAGCGCCCGGGAAGCCCACCCGTGCGGCTCAACCACCGCCGCCCCGGATGAGTGGAATCCCGGCACACGACTTCCGATCAAGAATGTGACGCGCGACACTTCAGGCGCGTCTGTGCCACCCCGCCGACCGCGGAAGCGAGGGCTATGCCATGTCCCTGCAGGACGAGCTGAACGCCGTACGACGCAGCCTCGACGAGCTCAACCGCAAGGTGGAGGAGCTGGAGAAGCGGTCCGGGACAACGGTCCCGACGCGCGGCTCCCGGACCCCGGCGGACACGTCCGGTCTGGTGACCATCCCGGACACGCCGTACGACGACAAGCTGTGGACGGACTCCGACGACGAGGGCCTCGGCGCCCGGGACCGCCGCGCGCCCTGACGTCCTGACCCGCGGGCCCGGCCTTTCGGCTCCGGCCCCGGGCCCCGCCCCCAGGTACGTCCCGGCACTCCTCCGAGCACGGCGGACCCCTAGGAGACCTCCTTGGCCACCGGCACCGAACCACCGCACGTCACGCCGGGCCGCGGTGTCCACGACGCCTCACGCGCCGCCATCGCCGCCCGGCACCTCCGTACCGACCGCTGGTGGCTCGCGCCCGCCGCCACCGCCGCCGGACTGCTCGCCTTCGTCGTCTACTCGACCTGGCGGGCCTTCGCGAACGCCGACTACTACGCCGCCCCCTACGTCTCGCCGTTCTACTCGCCCTGTCTGGCGGAGAACTGCGTGCCGATGAAGGACGGGCCCAACTGGGAGATCTTCGGCAGCTGGTGGGGCCTGTCGCCCGCGCTGCTGATCCTGGTCTTCCCGCTCGGCTTCCGTCTGACCTGCTACTACTACCGCAAGGCGTACTACCGGGGCTTCTGGGCCTCTCCCCCGGCCTGCGCGGTCGCCGAGCCGCACCGCGCGTACTCCGGCGAGACCCGCTTCCCGCTGATCCTGCAGAACGTGCACCGGTACTTCTTCTACGCCGCGCTGCCGGTCGCCGGGATCCTCACGTACGACACCGTGCTCGCCTTCCGCGACGAGACCTACGCCTGGGGCCACGCCGGGCTCGGCACCGTCGTCTTCCTCGTCAACATCGTGCTGATCTGGGCGTACACGCTGTCCTGCCACTCCTGCCGGCACATCGTCGGCGGCCGGCTCAAGCACTTCTCGAAGCACCCCGTGCGGTACCGGCTGTGGACCTGGGTGGGGGAGCTCAACGCCCGTCACATGCAGCTCGCCTGGGCCTCGCTGCTCAGCGTCGCGCTCGCCGACCTGTACGTGTACCTGCTCGCCACCGGCGCCTTCGACGACCCGAGGATCTTCTGACATGGCACAGGCCGACCGACAGCAGTGGGACGTCGTCGTGGTGGGAGCGGGGGGCGCCGGGCTGCGCGCCGCCATCGAGGCGCGCGAGCGGGGCGCCCGTACGGCGGTGATCTGCAAGTCCCTGTTCGGCAAGGCGCACACGGTGATGGCGGAGGGCGGCATCGCCGCCGCCATGGCCAACGCGAACGCCCACGACACCTGGCAGATCCACTTCCGCGACACGATGCGCGGCGGGAAGTTCCTCAACCAGTGGCGGATGGCCGAGCTGCACGCGCAGGAGGCCCCGCAGCGGGTCTGGGAGCTGGAGACCTGGGGCGCGCTGTTCGACCGGACGGCGGACGGGCGGATCTCGCAGCGGAACTTCGGCGGGCACGAGTACCCGCGGCTCGCGCACGTCGGGGACCGCACCGGTCTGGAGCTGATCCGGACGCTGCAGCAGAAGATCGTGGTGCTCCAGCAGAAGGACGCCGCGGAGACCGGGGACTTCGAGTCCGGGCTGAAGATCTTCCAGGAGTGCACGGTCACGCGGGTCCTGCAGGACGAGTCGGGGCGGGTGACCGGGGTCTTCTGCTACGAGCGCGAGACGGGCCGCTTCTTCGTCCTGGAGGCGCCGGCGGTGGTGCTGGCCACGGGCGGGATCGGCAAGTCCTTCAAGGTGACCTCGAACTCCTGGGAGTACACAGGAGACGGGCACGCGCTGGCGCTGCTGGCCGGGGCGCCGCTGCTGAACATGGAGTTCGTTCAGTTCCATCCGACGGGCATGGTCTGGCCGCCGTCGGTGAAGGGCATCCTCGTCACCGAGTCGGTGCGCGGCGACGGCGGGGTACTGCGGAACTCCGAGGGCCGGCGGTTCATGTTCGACTACGTCCCCGACGTCTTCAAGGACAAGTACGCGGAGACGGAGGAGGAGGGCGACCGCTGGTACGAGGACCCGGACCACAACCGGCGGCCGCCGGAACTGCTGCCGCGCGACGAGGTGGCTCGGGCGATCAACGCCGAGGTGAAGGCCGGCCGGGGCTCGCCGCACGGCGGGGTGTTCCTCGACGTGTCGACGCGGATGCCGGCGGACGTGATCCGGCGGCGGCTGCCGTCCATGTACCACCAGTTCAAGGAGCTGGCGGACGTGGACATCACGGCGGAGGCGATGGAGGTCGGGCCGACCTGCCACTACGTGATGGGCGGCGTCGCCGTGGACTCGGAGTCGTGCGCCGCGGTCGGGGTGCCCGGGCTGTACGCCGCGGGCGAGGTCGCCGGCGGGATGCACGGCTCGAACCGGCTGGGCGGCAACTCGCTGTCGGACCTGCTGGTCTTCGGGCGGCGGGCGGGCCTGCACGCGGCGGAGCACGCGGCCGGCACGGCGGTACGGGCCGGGGCGTCGCAGGCCGCGGTGGACGCGGCGGCCGCCGAGGCGCTGGCGCCGTTCGGGGCGGAGGCCACCGGCGAGGGGCCGGTGGAGAACCCGTACGCGCTCCACCAGGAGCTGCAGCAGACCATGAACGACCTCGTCGGGATCATCCGGCGGGAGGCCGAGATGGCCGAGGCGCTGGAACGGCTCGCGGGGCTGCGGGAGCGGGCCCGGCGGGTCGGGGTCGAGGGGCACCGGCAGTTCAACCCCGGCTGGCACCTGGCCCTGGACCTGCGGAACATGCTGCTGGTCAGCGAGTGCGTGGCCCGGGCGGCCCTGGAGCGCACGGAGAGCCGGGGCGGGCACACCCGGGAGGACTACCCGGCGATGGACCGGGCCTGGCGCGCGGTGAACCTGCTGTGCCGGCTGGACGGCGACGGGGTGGCGCTCGAACGGGTCGTCACGGAGCCCGTCCGCGCGGATCTGCTCGCGCTCTTCGAGAAGGACGAACTGGCGAAGTACCTGGCGGAGGAGGAGCTGTCGTGAGCACCTACGACGCGCACTTCAGGATCTGGCGGGGCGACGCCGACGGCGGGGAGCTGCGGGACTTCCGGGTGGCGGTGCACGACGGCGAGGTGGTCCTCGACATCGTGCACCGGCTGCAGGCCACGCAGACGCCGGACCTCGCGGTGCGATGGAACTGCAAGGCGGGCAAGTGCGGTTCGTGCTCGGCGGAGATCAACGGGCGGCCGCGGCTGATGTGCATGACGCGGATGTCGGTCTTCGACCGGGACGAGACGGTCACCCTCACCCCGCTGCGGGCCTTCCCCGTGGTGCGGGACCTGGTGACGGACGTGTCCTTCAACTACGAGAAGGCGCGCGAGATCCCGTCCTTCGTGCCCCCGGCGGGCCTGGAGCCGGGCGAGTACCGGATGGCGCAGGAGGACGTGGAGCGCTCGCAGGAGTTCCGCAAGTGCATCGAGTGCTTCCTGTGCCAGGACACCTGCCATGTGGTCCGCGACCACGAGGAGAACAAGCCCGCCTTCGCCGGCCCCCGCTTCCTGATGCGCATCGCGGAACTGGACATGCACCCCCTGGACGCGGCCGAGGAAACCGGCCTCGACCGCAAGCGCACGGCACAGGACGACCACGGCCTCGGCTACTGCAACATCACCAAGTGCTGCACGGAGGTCTGCCCGGAAGGCATCCACATCACCGACAACGCCCTCATCCCCCTGAAGGAACGCGCCGTCGACCGCAAGTACGACCCCCTGGTCTGGCTCGGCAACAAGATCACCCGCCGCAAGAACCAGACACCCTGACCCGTTCGGGTGACACGCCCGCCGCCCGGTCCGACGCGCGGTAGCGTCGGACCGAGCACCCCCCAGCCCGCACCACGGCGCAGGACGGACGATGAGCACTGCCCCCGACTACGACGGCATCGACGACCCCGAACGCGCGCTCAAATACGCCGTGCAGCACATCCGAGGCGACCGCGCCCAGATCATCGAGGGAATCATCGAACCGGTGTCGCCGACCTGGGACCACGAAGCCGCCGCCGAGATCATCCGCGATCAGATCCGGCCCCGCGCCCGGGAACTCGGCTGCGTCACGGGCTCCGGCAACCTGGACCTGCCGGGCTCCTCGAACTGGTACGTCCCCGACATCGCCGTCGTCCCCGCCGCCCAGGCCAAGGGGGCCACGGCGCTGCTCCCGGAGGACACCTTCCTGATCGTCGAAGTCACCTCGGAGTCCAACCGGGACACCGACCGCGTCGTGAAGCGGAAGCGGTACGCCGAATACCACGCCCCGCTCTACCTTGTAGTGGACCGGCAGGAGCAGAGCGTCACTCTGTACTCGGAACCCGGCCGCCTCGGCTACACGCGCGTCGACGGCCCGCACCCCTTCGGAACCCGGATCCGGCTGCCCGAGCCCTTCGACCTGGAGCTCGACACCGGCGACCTGGCCTGACGGGCGATGCCGCAGGCTCCGACCCCACGTCAGTGCCAGTCCTCGCGGTAGGCCGTCCAGTCCTCCTCCTTCGCGGCGAAGTCGACGTACAGGGCGACGCCGAAGCGTTGGCGGTGCGGGGCGGTGGAGCCCAGGCCCAGGCGGACGCCGCGGACGGCGGCGGCGACCGTCTCGGCGGACTCGTGGTGGCCGAGGTCGTCCTCGTGGAAGAAGGGCAGGCCCATCAGCAGGTCGGTGCTCTCGGGGGTCACCTCCAGGGCCAGTTCGGTCTGCTGGGCCACGTAGCCGCCGTACATGGTCTCCAGCGGCATCCACGTGTCGTACGACATGACGGCGATCTGGTCGACCCGGCGGGCGACCTGGCCGAAGAACTCCTGCGACCACCACTTCTCGCTGCCGGTCAGCGCGCCCACCCCCGTGTGCGCCGCCGGCAGCGGGTCTATCTGGTGGGCCGCCACCGAGAGCTGCGCCCCGCGGGCGCGGGTCAGCTCGCGGAGGTCGTCCAGGAGCGAGAGGTAGTGCGCGTCGTCGGAGTGCAGGGGTTCGAGGTCGAAGTGGACGCCCTGGAAGCCCGCGTCCAGGATCTGGCGGGCCGAGGCCACGACCGCCGCCCGGGACTCCCCTCTCTCCAGACGCAGGCCGTCCGGGCCCTCCGTCGCGAGGATGTCGCCGAGCCACGCCTGCACGCGGACGCCCGGCATCGTGCGGCGCACGGCGTCGAGCAGCCATTTCGCGCGCGGGTACCGGTCGGCGGGCAGCGTGCCGTCGTGCTCCAGCGGGCCCGCGTGCACGTACAGGTCACGTATCCCGGTGCCCTTGATCCGCGCGGCGAAGGCCGCGAGATCGGCGTCCTTCTTCCGGCCGTCCACCCACGCGTGGCCCAGCCAGATCGCGTCCCTGCCCCGGGACGCGGTCCCCTCGGCCACGTCCCCCGCGTAGTTCACCCGCAGCGCGGCGTACGCGCCCAGCGGCGGCAGCACGAGCAGCAGGACCAGGGCGAGGACGAGCCGGCGGAGCCACCGCCACCGCTTCCGTACACGTTCTTGCACCGGACCCCCCGGGTGTCGTGCCTGCGAGACGATCACCACCCTAGAGGCCGCTACTGACAGTGACCGGCGATCGTCCGGTCGCGAGGGGACGGCTCCTGACATACCGTCCCCATGTGACGCGACGCGCCCGAGCCCTTGCCGTGCTGCTGGCGGCGGCGTGGTGGGTGAGCGTGCCCGCCGCCCCCGGCGCCCTCGCCGAGGACCCCGTCGTGCTCGCCCGGGACGGGCAGATCACCGACCGGGTGAACGCCCTCGGCCCGCGCCGCGCCTCCGTCGCCACCGCCCTCGACCGGCTCTACGACGCACAGCGGCTGCAGCTCTTCGTCGTCTACGTCCGCGACTTCTCCGGCCGCTCCGCCCAGGACTGGGCCGACGCCACCGCCGACCGCAACGGCCTCGGCCGCGACGACGTGCTGCTCGCCGTCGCCACCCACGGCCGCCAGTACGCCTACTCCGTCGACACCGCCTCCCCGCTCACCGACCCGCAGCTCGACGAGGTGGCGCGGACCGCGATCGAGCCGCCGCTGCGCCGCAACGACTGGGCCGGCGCGGCGATCGGCGCGGCCGACGGCTACGACGCCGTGCTCGACGGGCGCCCCGTGCCCGTCCCCCGCATCAGCCCCGGCCCCGCGGACCCGGCCGACCCCGCCGGCGACCCGGACCCCGTCGAGGCGAGCGACTACGTGCTGCCCGCCGCCGTCCTCGCCGGGGCGGCGGGCGTCGGCGCGTACCTGCTCGCCCGCCGCAGGAAGCGCGGCGGCGGCACCCCGGCCGGGCGGACCCGGCAGGGCTGGGGCTCCGCCGTGGAGCACGCCCCGCCCGCGGCGCCCCCGGCGGCCGAGCTTGACGGGCAGGCCCGGCGGGCGCTGGTCGCCGCCGACGACGCCGTCCGCACCAGCCGGGAGGAACTGGGCTTCGCCACCGCCCAGTTCGGCGAGGAGGCGGTCGCGCCCTTCACGGAGGCCGTGCGCTACGCGCAGGACGAGCTGACGGCCGCCTTCCGGCTGCGCCAGGCACTCGACGACGCCTACCCGGAGGACGAGGCGACCCGGCGCTCCATGCTCGACGAGATCCTGCGCCGCTGCGCCGGCGCCGAGGCCCGGCTCGACGAGGTCGCCGCGGACTTCGACCGGCTGCGCGACCTGGAGCGGGAGGCGCCGAGGGCCCTGGAGACGGCCGACGCCGCGTACCGCGAGCAGGTCGCCCGGATCGGCACGGCCGAGGCGGCCCTGGAGGCGATGCGGCAGCGGTACGCGCCGTCCGCCGCCGCGCCGGTCGCGAGCGACGCCGCCCAGGCCAAGGATCGCTTGGTGTTCGCCATCACGAACCTCGACCGGGCCCGCGAGGCGGTGGCGGCGGGCGACAACGGCGTGGCGGCCGTGCACATCCGCGCCGCCGAGGGCGCGGTCGACCAGGCCGCCCGGCTGATCGAGGCCGTCGACCGGCGGGCCCGGGAGCTCGCGGAGGCGGTGGGCAAGCTGTCGGTGGCGCTCGGCGAGACCGAGGCCGATCTCGCCGAGGCGCACGGCGTGCTGCAGGGCGCCGAGGGCTCCTCGGCCGAACTGCGGGGCCGGGTGGCCCGCGCGGAGTCCGTCGTGGCGGACGTGCGGCGGGTCGTCGACGCGGGCCGGTACGACCCGCTCGACGCGCTGCGCCGGGTCGAGGAGGCCGACGCGGCCCTGGACGACGCGCTGGCCGGCGTGCGCGAGCGCGAGACGGCGGCCGGGCGGGCCCGGCTCCTGCTCGACCAGGCGCTGCTGACGGCCCGGTCGGCGGTCGGCGCGGCGGCGGACTACGTGACGACGCACCGCGGCGCGGTCGGCAGCGAGGCCCGCACCCGGCTCGCCGAGGCGCAGCGGCGGCTCGACCGGGCCGGGGAGCTGACGGAGGCCGGCGACCCGCAGGGCGCGCTGGCGGAGGCCCGGCAGGCGGACGCACTGGCCCGGCAGGCCCAGGACCTGGCGGAGCAGGACGTACGCGGCTACGGCTACCCGGGCCCGTCCCGTACCGCGGGCGGCTCGGGCCTCGGCGGCGCGGTGCTCGGCGGCATCATCCTCGGCGGCCTGTTCGGCGGCGGGTCCGGCGGCTTCGGCGGCGGGGGCTTCGGCGGCGGTTTCGGCGGAGGCGGACCCGGCCCCGGCAGCTTCGGCGGCGGAGGCACCCGCGGCCGGCGCGGAGGCGGCGGCCGATTCTGACGGCAGACCGCCGGTTCCGGCGCCGGGGCTGCCGGTACGGACACCATGTGAAGGAGCAGCACCGATGAGCAAGCAGACGATCCTCGGCCGGGTCACCCAGTTGGCGAAGGCCAACATTCACGCCCTGCTCGACCAGGCCGAGGATCCGCAGCGGATGCTGGACCAGCTGATCCGCGACTACACGGACAACATCCGCGAGGCGGAGGAGGCGGTGGCGGCGACCATCGGCAATCTCCGGCTGATGGAGCAGGACCACCGGGAGGACGTGGACGCGGCGCGGGAGTGGGGCGCGAAGGCCCTGGCCGCCAGCCGGAAGGGCGACGAACTGCGGGCCGCCGGGCAGACCGCGGAGGCGGACCGCTTCGACAACCTCGCGAAGGTGGCGCTCGGCCGTCAGCTCCGGTCGGAGAAGGAGGCGAGCACGGCCGAGCCGGCGATCGCCGCCCAGACCGAGGTGGTGCAGCAGCTCAGGACGGGCCTGGACCGGATGAAGGACAAGCTGACGGAGCTGCGGGCCAAGCGCGACGAACTCGTGGCCCGCGCCCGTACGGCCCACGCGCAGAACACCATGCTCGACGCGGTGAAGAGCATCGACGTGCTCGACCCGACCAGTGAGCTCGCCCGCTTCGAGGAGAAGGTCCGCCGCGAGGAGGCCCGCGCCCTGGGCAAGCAGGAGCTCGCCGCGTCCTCGCTGGACGCCCAATTCGAGCAGCTGGAGACGCTGACCGACTCCGCGGAGATCGAGGCGCGCCTCGCGGCCCTGAAGGGCTGAGGGCCGGGCGCCCAGCCCCGGCCCCCTCCGGCCTCAGAACATGCTCAGCAGCTGCTCCACCGTCGGTTCCGCGCTGTTCTCCCCGTCCGGCAGCGGGAGTTCGAACCAGACCGTCTTGCCACGATGGGTCCGGCGGGAGCCCCACGCGGCGCTCAGCAGGCCGACCAGCTGCAGGCCCCGGCCGCCCTCGTCCGTGTCGCGGGCGCGACGGCGGCGGGGCTGGACCAGGCCGGAGTCCCAGACCTCGCAGACCAGGGTCCGGTCGCGCAGCAGCCGGAGGCGGATGTCGCCCTCGCCGTACCGGAGCGCGTTGGTGACCAGTTCGCTGACGAGCAGTTCGACGGTGTCCACCAGCGGTTCGAGGTCCCAGGCGACGAGCTGGCCGCGGGCCAGCTCGCGGGCCCGGCCCACCGAGCGGGGCTCGCGGGGCAGGCTCCAGTCGCCGACGGCCTCGGCCGGCAGCCCGCGGACCCGGGCCATCAGCAGGGCGATGTCGTCCTGGCCGTGGCCGGTGTCCAGGGTGCTCAGGACGTGGTCGCAGACGTCCTCCAGGGCCGGGCGCCCGGGCTCGCCGAGGGCCCGCTTGAACGCGCTCATGCCCTCGTCGAGCGGATGGTTCCGGGACTCGACCAGCCCGTCGGTGTAGAGCGCGAGCAGCGCGCCCTCGGGGAGCTCGACCTCGACCTCCTCGAAGGGCTCCCCGCCGACGCCGAGCGGCATCCCCGGCGGCACGTCGAGCAGCATCGCGCCGTCGCCGGGCTCGACCAGCACCGGCGGCAGGTGGCCGGCGTTGGCGAAGGTGCAGCGCCGGGTGACCGGGTCGTAGACCGCGTACACGCAGGTGGCGAGGTACACCTCGGCGAGCTCGGGGCCGCGGGCCTTGTGCGCCCGGCCGCTCTGCTGCGCGCCGGCGGGCGCGCCGAGGCCGCGGGCGATCTCGTCGAGGTGCGAGAGCACCTCCGCGGGCTCCAGGTCGAGCTGGGCCAGCGTGCGCACGGCGGTGCGCAGTTCGCCCATGGCGACGGCGGCCCGCAGTCCGCGGCCCATGACGTCGCCGATGACCAGGGCGGTGCGGTGGCCGGGGAGTTCGATGACGTCGAACCAGTCGCCGCCGACCTCGGTGGCCGCGTTGCCGGGCAGGTAGCGGCAGGCGATGTCGAGGCCGGACGCCTCGGGGTCGCCGGGCGGGAGCAGGCTGCGCTGCAGGATCAGGGCCCGCTCGTGCTCGCGCCGGTACAGGCGGGCGTTGTCGATGCAGACGGCGGCGCGGGCGGCGAGTTCGACGGCCAGCGCCCGGTCCCGCTCGCCGAAGGGCTCGCTGCCCTTGGCGCGGGAGAACTGGACCAGGCCGACGACGGTGTCGTGGGCGACCATCGGCACGGCGAGCGTGGACTGGACGAGCCCGCCGTCGCCGCCGGGCACGCTGTGCACCCGGCCGGTGCGCAGGGCGCTCGCGCAGGCGGAGTTGAACGGGTAGCGGTGGACGGAGCCGACCTCGACCGGCCCGTCCTCGCAACAGCCCGGCACGGAGCGCAGCTCCACCGGGGCGTCGGACACGGCGCTGGCGAAGGCGACCCGGCGCAGTTCGGCGCTGCCCGCGCCGTAGCCGACGTCCTGGGGCGAGCCCCAGCGGCCGGGCGGCGCCTCGTCGCCGGTGAGCAGCCCCTGGTACAGGTCGACCGAGGCGAGGTCGCAGAAGCCGGGGACGGCCACGTCGAGCAGTTCCCGGGCGGTGGACTCCAGGTCCAGCGAGTTGCCGATGCGCGCGCCGGCCTCGTTGAGCAGGGCCAGGTTGCGGCGGGCGCTGGCGGCCTCGCGGGCGGCGTTGTGCCGGCGGGTGACGTCGACGCCGAGGCCGGCGACGCCGATGGGGCGGCCTGAACCGCTGTGCACCCGGTAGAGGTTGATCGACCAGTGGCGGCGGTCGGTGCTGCCGGGCGGGGCGCCGATGATCTGGAGCTCGGTGACGGCCTCGCCGGTGTCCAGGACGCGCCGGAGCGCGGCGGTCATCCGCTCGGCTTCGGGGCGGGCGAGGTAGTCGTGGACGGTCCGGCCGCGGTGGTCGTCGGCGGAGCCGCCGAAGACGGCGGCGAAGCGCTGGTTGGCGCGCTTCACGGTGAGGTCGGTGCCGAACAGAAGGAAGCCGAACGGCGATTGACCGAAAATCGCCTGCGAGGCCGCGAGGTCGGTCTCGATCTGCCGCAGGGCGCGGACGTCGACGACGATGCACAGCGCGGCGCGTTCGCCGTTCCGCGTCTCACTGGGCATCACATACATCTCGGCGATGCCGTGCGGGCGGCCCCGGCCGGGGATCCGGAACGGGACGAGTCCGGTCCACTCCTTGCCGTCGAGGATCTCCGCCACCCGGCGGTGACCGCGCTGGCGCAGCTCACGGGGCAGGAAGGCCTCGACCGGGTCCTTGCCCATGGCCTCTTCGACGGGCACGCCGAACAGGTCGACGGCGCGTCGGCTCCACTGGTCGACGAGGCCGTCGGGCCCGATCGAGAAAGAGGCGACCCTGATGTAGTCGTAGATCGAGCCAGGCGGGCTGCTCTGCCACAAGACGCCGCTCGCCGTCCCAGGTATCTCGCTCACGCGACCGTCCCCTCCAGCTCACCGCACCGGACCGGCCATGCACGCAGTATTCAGCACTACGGCCCCCGACGGCACGACGTTCACGATCACAGGGTGGTCTCGTTCATTTCAAGCCGGTCCCCCGTGATCGCAAGTCCCTCCTGTCTTCTAACCAGGCAGGGCCAGCTCGAACCACACGGTCTTGCCCGTCCTGCCCTTGCGGGTCCCCCAGCGACGGGCGGAACAGGCCACCAGCTGCAGGCCGCGGCCCCCTTCGTCGTCGGGTCCCGCGCTGCGTTCCAGGGGCGGATCCGGAAGCGGATCGGAGACCTCCACGAGCAAACCGGGCTTCGGGGCGTCCGGGCCGTGGGGTCCGTCGCCGTTCGAGCGCTGCCGGACGATGCGGACGCCGATGGGGCCGGAGGCGTGCTGCAGGGAGTTCGTGACCAGCTCGGAGACCAGCAGGACGGTCACGTCGCGGACGGACGGGTCGATGCGCCAGGAGCGCAGGGTGTCGCGGACGAGATGACGGGCCGCGCGCACCGCGTCCGCCTCCGCGGGGAAGTTCCACTCGGCGCAGTGGCCCTCGTTGTCGATCACGCGACCACTTCCCCAGACCCGGCGGCAGACCTGTCCCTTTTCAGAGGGTCAAAGGGGACATACCCGATATTCGGGGCGGGATATCGCGGCTTTCACGGGCATGGATGCACCCCGACACGAACGGCGTACGCGCCCGGCCGCGCGCCGGGCGCGGGCCGGACCGCCCGCGCGCCCCGGCCTGCGCGTACGCCGCGGGGCTACGCGTCCCGCGGCGTACGCGTCCCGCGCGGGCCTACGCGTCCCGCGCGGGCGCGGGCCACAGCCGGGCCGCGACGGCGTCGACCGCGGGGCGGTCGACGTCGAGCCAGTCCACCGACCCCAGCTCGTCCCGGCCCAGCCAGCGCAGCTCGTCGTGGTCCTCCAGCGGCGCGGGCTCGCCGGAGACCAGCCGGGCCGTCCACACGCGGAGCACGTACCCCGGCTTGAGCAACCACTCGCCGGGGATCCGCTCGCCGGGCTCGGTCTCCACGCCCAGCTCCTCGCGCAGCTCGCGCACCAGCGCCTTCTCGGCGCTCTCCCCCGGTTCGAGCTTGCCGCCCGGGAGTTCCCAGCGGCCGGCCAGCTCGGGCGGGGCGCTGCGGCGCGCGGCCAGCAGGCGCCCCCGGTCGTACAGGGCTCCGGCGACCACCACGACGTGGTCGGCGTTGTGAAGGGTCATGCGCCGGAGCGTAGCCCGGTGGTCCGGGCGGGGAAGGCGGAGGTCAGAGCGCGGGCTGCTCGATGCGCTCGACCCAGTAGAGCTGCTTGTGGCCCCGGTCGTCGAGGCTGTCGGCGATCTTCTGCGCCTCGTCCTTCGTGGCGTATCTGCCCACGCGGTAGCGGTTGCCGTTGTCGTCCTGGCGTATGACCAGCCAGGGCAGGACAGCGTTGGCCTCGCTCACAGGAGCCCTCCCTCCACCGGTCCGCTCACCGTCGTCGATCCCCAGGAAACCGCAATCCGCATATGCCCGAGCTTACGCCTGACCTTTACTCAGCGGATCGGGGTTTTCACAAAGAGATACGGATCCGGCCAGCGGAGGGAGAGCCCGGGGGAACGCGCGGGTGACGGGCGGTCAGCCGGGCGCGGGTGGAGGCCTTTTCGGGTGCGGGAGGGTGCGGAGGGACAGCCGCCGGGAGGGTCAGCGGACCAGGAGGGTCAGCGGACCGGGAGGTGATAGGCGATGCGGTAGCGGTCGGCGGGGACCACCACGTCGGCGGTCTCCACCGCGCGGCCGGAGGCGTAGAAGGTGCGCTCCAGGACGAGGACCACATGGCCGGGGACGCCGCCCAGGGTGAGCAGTTCCTCCGCGAGGCCCGGACGGGCCCCGACCTCCTCCACCACGTTGTCCACGACGACGTCGATCGCCGCCATCCGCTCGACCACCCCGCAGCCGCCCAACGGCCCCTCCTCGGGGAGCATCACGGGCGTCCGGCCGGTGACGCACAGGGGCTCCCAGGAGGTGGAGAGCATCATCGCCTCGCCCGCGTCCCGGTACACGTACCGCGTGCGCATCACGCGCTCGCCGGGCTCGACGCCGAGCCGGGCGGCCACCGCGGCGCTCGCCGGCTCCTGCTCGCTGCTGGACTCCCAGGTGCCGCGGCACCCCTCCTCGGCCTGCTCCTGCCGGAACGGGTTGGCCCCGCACGGCGGCCGGTCGCCGGAGCGGCGGATCCGGCGCGGCACGGGCCGCTCGCGCACGTACGTCCCCGAGCCGGAGCGGCCCTCCACCAGGCCCTCCGCCATCAGGACCTTGCGGGCCTCCAGGGCGACCGTGTCCGAGACCCCGTACTCCTCGCGGATGCGGGCCTGCGAGGGAAGCCGGGCGTGCGGGGGCAGCGAACCGTTCGCGATCTTCTCCCGCAGATCGCTCGCCACGCGGAGATAGGCCGGCTGCTCACCGAACGTCACAGGACACTCCCCTCAGGTTGACGGACAGCTACAGACTGACAACCGTCGGTCGAGCCCCGCAAGCATGGGCCAAGGTTTCACCCGAAGTGATGATCTTCGTCTGTGCTGGGGTTTACCCGCGGTACGAGGACCAACGGTTACGGTGCTGCCTCACACACAGGTGCGACGACGGGGGGCGGCCGTGCGGGCGACAGCGGGAACGGTCAGAGCGGTCAACGGACTCACCGCGCGATGGGCGTCCCAGGGCTTGGCGCCCGAGGCCCTCGGCGCGGGCACGGCGATCTCCGCCACGGGCGTGTGGCCGTTGCTGGCCCTCCTCGCGGAGGGCGCGGGCGGCCCCGCGCGCGGCGAACTGGAGGACGCCCTCGGCATGGACGCCGTGGAGGCCGCCGCGGGCGCCCGCGGGCTGCTGGGCGCCCTGGAGGGCATCCGAGGCTGCTCGTCCGCGCTCGGGCTGTGGGCCCGGCCGGACCTGGCGCTGCACGACCGGTGGCTCGCGGGGCTCCCGGACGCCGCGTTCGGCCGGTTCAGCGGTGACGCCGAGGCCGACAAGAAGGCGCTGGACGCCTGGGCCGCGGAGCGGACCGGCGGGCTGATCCCGCGGATGCCGGTGGAGCTCGGCCCGGGGGTGCTGCTGGTCCTCGCCGCCGCGCAGGCCGTGCGGACCCAGTGGCTCAGCCCCTTCTGGGAGGGCGAACTCGTCCCGGAGAGCGGCCCCTGGGCGGGCCGGTACCTCGTCGGGCTCCGGCGGCGCACCAGCCTCCTGGACCGGGTCGGCCTCGCGGAGACGGCCGCCGGCCCGCTGACGGTTCTTCATGTGCTCGGCGACACGGGGGTGGACGTGCACCTCCTGCTCGGCGAGGAAGAGGCCGCGCCGGGCGCGGTGCTCGCCGCCGGGATCGACGTGCTGCAGCGGACGCACCGCGCCGTGCCGGGGAGCCTGCTGCCGCTCGGGGAGCCCGGACCGGGGCTGGAGGTGCGCAACGTGCGCAGCCTCACCCGTGACCCGCAGCTCGACGTGACCACCTCGCCGTTCTCGCTCACCGCCGAGCACGACCTGCTGGCGACTCCGGAGATCTTCGGCCTGGCCACCGCCTCGGACAGCAGCCGCGGTCACTTCCCCGGCGTCGGCGACGTCCCGCTGGCGATCGAACAGGCCCGGCAGTCCGCCCTCGCCCGGTTCACGGAGAAGGGCTTCGAGTCGGCGTCCGTGACGGCCTTCGCCGCCGCCGCGGGCTGCGCCCCGGACCCGAGGCCGACGTACGTCGTGCGCCAGGTCCGGCTGACCCACGACCGGCCCTTCGGCTTCCTCACCGTCCACCGCACCTCGCGCCTGGTCCTGACGGCCGGCTGGGTCGCCGAGCCGGTGGACCACGTCTTCGAGGAGTACGAGGACGAGTACGAGGACGAAGACGAGGCGTAGGACGCGTTTCAGGGCCCCGCGCACGACGAAGGGGCAGCCGCCCGCCGACGGCCGCCCCCTCGCACGTTCAGTGCCTCACGCTCGTTCCGTCACTCGCGGACGCTCAGAACTGCAGCGCCCAGGAGTCGATGCGGCCGGTGTCGTAGGACGCGTTGTCCGTGACCCGCAGCTTCCACGTGCCGTTCGCGACCTCGGAGGAGGCGTTGACCGTGTACGTGGTGTTGATGTTGTCCGCGCTGCCGCCGGTGCCGAAGCCCTTCAGGGTGTAGGCGGTGCCGTCGGGGGCGATCAGCTGGACCTGGAGGTCACCGATGTAGGTGTGCACGATGTTCACCGGAACCTGCAGGGCGGACGGGGCGTTGCCGGTCACACCGGAGACGGTGACCGGGGACTCGACCGTCGCGTGGTCGTTGATCGCGTAGTCCGCGGTGTTCTCGAATCGCTTGCCCGGAGGCGGCGTGGTGCCGCCGCCGCCCACGTACAGCAGGCGGTTCGGGGAGCCGGTGCCCGGGTTGCCGACCACGTTCGGGGTGGCGTTGGTGGTCAGCGCGGACGCCACCTGGGCCGGGGTCGCCGACGGGTTGTCGCCGAGGTAGACGGCGGCGGCGCCGGCCACGTGCGGGGTCGCCATCGACGTGCCGGAGATGGTGTTGGTGGCGGTGTCGCTGCTGTTCCAGGCCGAGGTGATGGAGGAGCCCGGGGCGAAGATGTCCAGCACGCTGCCGTAGTTGGAGAAGCTGGAGCGGGCGTCGCTGCTGGTCGTGGAGCCGACCGTGATCGCCTCGGTCACGCGGGCCGGGGAGTAGTTCGACGCGTTGGAGTTGTCGTTGCCCGCCGCGATGGCGTACGTGACGCCGGACGCGATCGAGTTGCGGACGGCCGCGTCGAGCGTCGCGTCCGCGCCGCCGCCGAGGCTCATGTTGGCGACGGCCGGCTTGACGGCGTTGCGCGTCACCCAGTCGATGCCTGCGACGACGCCGGCGGTGGTGCCGGAGCCGTTGTTGTCGAGCACGCGGACGCCGACGATCTTGGCCTTCTTGGCCACGCCGTAGGCGTTGCCCGCGACGGTGCCGGCGACGTGGGTGCCGTGGCCGTGACCGTCCTGGGCCACGTTGTCGTTGTCGACGGCGTCGTAGCCGTTGAAGGCCCGGCCGCCGAAGTCGCTGTGGGAGATCCGCACACCGGTGTCGATGATGTACGCCGTGACGCCCGTGCCCGCGGTGTCCGGGTAGGTGTAGCTCTGGTTCAGCGGGAGGGCCCGCTGGTCGAGGCGGTCCAGACCCCAGGACGGCGGGGAGGGCTGGGTGCCGGAGATCGTGAAGACGCGGTTCTGCGCGACGGACTTCACCGCCGGGTCGGCGGCGAGCTTCTTCGCCTGCGCCTCGGAGAGCTCGACGCTGTAGCCGTTGAGCGCGGAGGTGTACGTCTTCTTGATCTTGGCGCCGTACTCGGCGGCGACCGCGCGGCCCTTCGCCGTCTCGGCCTGCGCGGACTCGTGCAGGGTGACGATGTAGCTGCCCGAGATGGCGCCGGGGGCGCCCGCGTTCTGGATCACGCCTTCCGGGGCGGCCGCGGCCGCGTTGGCCGGGAGGGCGGAGGCGGTGCCGAGCGCGAGGGCGGCGACGGCTATGGCGCTGGCCGCGGCGAGTCTGCGCCGCGAGTCACGCATCACTGACATGTGAGGGATCCTCCTCATAGGTGGTGCGCTGCTGTGGGGGTACGGCAGGGACATGACAAACACTGGTCGGGTGGCCCCTGGTGTTCGCCTTGTCGTCCGCCGAGCGAAAGATTGGCGGATCCATAGGAATCGCACAAGGGCCCCGGGCGCCCTGCAACGAGCCCGCCACACAGCTGACATGCTGGCCCCCATGACCGCCTACGTGTGCCCCCGGTGCCGGTCCCGCGCCGCCGCAGACGCGCTCACCTGGTGTTGTCCGCAGTGCCGCGGCCCCTGGGACCTCGCCTTCGACGCCGCTCCCGTGTCCCTCCCGACCCTCGCGTCACGTGTGAATTCCTTGTGGCGATACGCCGAGGCGCTTCCCCTGGCGACCACCGCGCCCGAGGTGAGCCTCGGCGAGGGCCGGACGCCCGTCGTCCCCCTCAGTGACACCGTTTCGGCCAAACTCGACTTCCTCACGCCGACGTTGTCCTTCAAGGACCGCGGCGCGGTCATGCTCGCCGAGCTGGCCCGCCGGCTGGGCCCCCGCCTCGTCGTCGCCGACAGCAGCGGCAACGCGGGCACGGCGATCGCCGCGTACACGGCGCGGGCCGGGGTGCCCTGCGCGGTGTACGTCCCCGAGGGCACCTCCGCGAAGAAGCTGGAGCAGATCCGGGCGCACGGCGCGCGGCTCGCCGTCGTCCCCGGCGGCCGGGACGCGGCCGCGCGAGCCGCGCAGGAGGAGGCAGGGGCGCCGGGCGTCCTGTACGCCTCGCACGTCTTCAACCCGCACTTCCTGCACGGCACCAAGACCTACGTGTACGAGCTCTGGGAGGACGGCGGCGGCACGCTCCCCGACACCCTCGTCGTCCCGGTCGGCAACGGCACCCTGCTCCTCGGCGCGGCCCTCGCCCTCGACGAACTCCACGGCCACGGGCTGATCGACCGCCGCCCCGCGCTCGTCGCGGTCCAGGCGGCGGCCGTCTCCCCGCTGGCCACGGCGTACCGCGCGGGAGCACGGGAGCTGACGGAACCGGCGCCCGCCGGGACCACGCTCGCCGAGGGCATCGCCATCCCGCGCCCGCCGCGGGCCGCGCAGATCCTGCGCGCGGTCCGCGACACCGGCGGCGACTTCGTCACCGTGACCGACGATCAGATCCGCGCCGCCCAGGCCGACCTGGCCCGCCGCGGCCTGTACGTCGAGACGACGGCCGCCGCCTGCTGGGCGGCCGTGCGCGAGGCGCCGCCGCGTCCGGGCACGACGGTGCTGCCCCTGTGCGGGGCCGGCGCCAAGACGGGACTCGCGCCGGCGTGACCTAGTCGGTCCAGTACGTGTCGTGCTTCAGGAAGAACGCGGCGCGCTCCTCCTCCGTCATCTGCGCGACCGTCCCCACCTTCTCGAAGTACTCCTCGCGGGGCGCGCCCGGCGCGAACAGCAGCAGCATGGAAGCCGGTTCGTCGGCCTCGTTGCGGAAGGCGTGCAGCCCGCCGGTCGGCACGTACACGCAGTCGCCCCGGCGCGCGTCGACCCACCGCGCCCCGTCGAAGATCCGGACCGTGCCGTCGAGGACGTAGAAGGTCTCCGAGATCGTCCGGTGGAAGTGGGTGGAGGGTCCGCCCGCCCTCGGCGTCATGTCCACCTGGTACAGCCCGAACTCCCCGCCCGTGGAGGCGGTGGTGGCGAGGTACCGGGTCTGGGTGCCGTTGCCGGAGACCAGCTCCGGCGGGGCGCCGGCCGGGCGGTAGGTCGCGGTGATCTCGCCCGTCTCGCCGTGGTAGCGGGGCTCGGGGTACGACATCGGTGAACTCCGTTCGTCTCGCCGGTCGTTGCTCAGCCGGCGCGTCTGATCTGCTGCAGGATCGAATCGTCCGTGATTCCCGCGTCGTCCGCGAGCAGAAACGCCTTGCTGAGGATCAGCGAGAGGCGCTCGTCCTCGAACGGCAGGAACACCTTCCCGTCGGTCTTCCGTGCCGCCGGCACCACGCACAGGTACGCGTCGTCCGGCGCCATCCGGACGTTCGCCGAGCCCAGGTGGATCCGGTACGTGGTCAGTTCGCCGCGGACGACCAGGCAGCGGTCCTCCAGGTCGCAGCGGTCGGCGATCCGCAGCATCGGCAGGATGCGCGCCAGGACGTCCCGGCGGGTCTGCGCGGTCCCGTTCAGCTCGCCGAAGCCCGCGGACTCCCAGTACGGCCGCCGCCCGTCCTCCCGCCAGTCCGGGTCGGCGGCGATCGAGGTCACTCCCACGAACAGGTCCACGTCGCGCAGCCCCTCGCTGAGCACCAGCGGCGGCACCTCGGCGAGCGGGACCGGCCGCACGCCCTGCGCCGTGCGGCGCCGGAAGCACACCCGGTCGGTGGAGGCGACGAGGTCCTCGTCCGACCAGTCCGCGAGGACGTGCCGGAAGCCCACCTCCCACTCCCCCGCCCCGAGCGTGCGGCACGCCTCGTCCTCGTCGCCGGAGTCCCAGGGGCCGAGGAGCCGGCTCGTCCACGCACGGGCCCGGAAGAGCGCGAACATCCGCCGGTAATGGACGAGATGGCCCGCGAAGCGGTGGGAGTGGTCCCGGGTCTCCTCCTCGGCCGGGGTGAGCCGGTAGATCTCCCGGAACGCCTGCTTGAACGGCTGGCGCAGCCGCCGCTCGGTGACCAGCGCGCGCCAGGACTCCACCGTCTCCGGGTCGGAGCGCAGCGGGTGCCAGAGGCGTACGGCCGCGTCCTCGGGCGCCTCGGGCAGTTCCTCGGCCTCCGGCAGCACGGCCCGCCACCGGCCCGGCGCGACCTCGATCTCCCAGACGAGGCGGCGCACCACGGCCCGGGCCACCGGGTGCTCGGCCAGTTCGGCGCGCCAGCGCCCGTACGGGGGGATCATGTCGGCGGTCCAGCCGGCCTCCAGCGCCCGCGCGAGGGTGCCGAGCTGGATGTCGACCCGCTTCACCAGGGCGCGCAGCTCCTTGACCGCGTCCGGGTGGTCGCGGCGGGCGGGCGCGGGCAGGGTGCGCAGCGGGCGGCCGTCCTTCGACCAGGTCAGCACGGCGGTGTCGGCGAGGGTGACGACGGCCTCGTACGGGCCGACCGCGCGGCGCAGCACGCCGTCCGGTCCGAAGCCGAGCGTCGGCTGGCGCAGGGCCACGTCGACGCGCTCGACGAGCGCCGCCTCGACCTTCTTCAGGTTCTTGTCGAGCTGCTTGGGCACCCCGGCGTGCCGGGTGGCCGCGCGGGCGGCGCGGACGGCGGTGACCAGCTCGGGGGTGGGGAGGTCCCGCCCGGCCCGGACCAGTTCGAACAGCAGCGCCTGGGAGGGCAGGGTCTTCGCGGCCGTCGGGGCGACCGCGACGGCCGGCAGCAGCCGGTCGAGCAGGGCGGGCAGCCACGGCTCGTCGCGCGCCAGCGCCGTACGGGCGGCCCGCCCGAGGACGGCGACCTCGTCCGGGGTGAACGCCTTCTCCGCCACGTACGGCAGTTCGCCCCGGTGGATCGCCTCCATACGGGCCGCGGCCGTCTCCAGCGCCCGCCGGGCGAAGGCCGCGTAGGCGGGTATCGCGGCGATCTGCCGCCACCGTTCCGTGTACCAGGCCGGCGGATCGTACGTGTCGGACGGCTGCAGCGACCGGAACAGCGACCGCTCGGCCGTGGTGAGGCCCTTCAGGACCGCCGTCTCTTCGGATGCGACTGCGAAGTCGTTCTCGTCTGGCATGGGGCCGGATGCTGCCATGCGGCACTGACAGTGACGGCCCCTTGAGCGCTCCTGCGCAGGTCAGCGGGAGGGTCCAACGCGACGCCGACTCTTTTACGTCTCCCGTCTATTGACTGACCGTCATCAAATCGCACAGTGATACGATCTGCGCGCAAGCGGGGCGGGCGGATGAGCGCAGGACAGCACCTCCAACGACGTGGGCGGTCCGAGCGAGCGTCCCGATGCGGGCGGTTCCGCCGGTTCACCCGCATTGAGGGGAATTCAGCTACTGGCCGTCGGTCGCCTGAAGAGAGTCTTATGACGGAATACATACAGAACCCTGTGCTCTGGGTTTTGTTGGTCCTCGTCCTTGCCGCTGTCGCCGTCATCGTCCGCCTGCGCGGTACGGGCCGGGCCCTGCGGCAGGAGATCGACGGGCTCAGGACCCACTACTCCGACCTGGAGAACCGCTACACCCAGTCCGTGGAGGCGGCGCAGGAGGAGGCCGAGGAGGGCACCAAGACCGTCCTCAAGTCCGCCATGCGGACGCTCCAGGGTCTCGCCGCCGAACAGCAGCTGATCATCTCCCGGCTGCAGAACAAGTACGGCGAGTCCGCCATGCTCCAGGACCTCCTGGAGATCGACCACACCAACTCGCAGTTCGGCCGGCGCGCCCAGTCCATCGCCGTCCTCTGCGACGGCTGGCTGGGCCGGCACCGCGACGTCGCCTCCGTGTACGACGTGGTCCGCAGCGCCCAGGGCCGCATCCGGCACTTCCGGCGCGTGGAGATCCTCTCCCGCGTCGACTTCGGCATCACCAGCCGGGCCGTCGAGCCGGTGGCCCTGGCGCTCGCCGAGCTGCTCGACAACGCCACCAGCTACTCCAGCCCGGACACGGTCGTCGAGATCAACACCCGCACCGTGCCCAAGGGCGTCTGCATCGTCGTCGACGACGCCGGCGTCGGCATGAGCGACGAGGAGCGGGCCCGCGCCGAGCGGCTGCTCAGCAGCAACCGCGTCTCCGGCGTCTCCGGGCTCGGCAACCCGCCGCAGTTCGGCTTCGCCGTCATCGGCGTGCTCTGCGAGCGCTTCGGCTTCGAGGTGTCCGTGGACTCCTCGTCCCCGTACGGCGGTGTGCGCGCGGTCGTCCTGCTCCCGCACGACCTGCTGACCAGCATGCCGGACCAGCGGCCCGCCGCGGCCCCGGCCGTGCCGGCCGGCCTTCCGCAGCCCGGACTGCCGCAGAACAGCCTCCAGCACACCGGCCTGCCGCACACCGGTCTGCCGCAGACCGGCGGTCCCGAGGCCGCACCGGTCCTCGGCGCCACCGCCGACGGCCTGCCCCGTCGCCGCCGCAAGCGGCCGATGGCCATCGTGCCGAACAGCTCCCCCGCCGCACGCACCACCGGCCGCTCCGGCGCGGAGACGGCGGCGATCATGGGCGCCTTCCAGCGGGGCACCCAGTCAGGCCGGGCCACCCAACCGGAGGTAGTGGACCCGACGAGCAGCACCCGTGGTGCAAGCAGCGAAGGACATGAGGTCTCGTGAACGACGATCTGTCATGGATGCTCGACAGCGCCCTGGAGATTCCCGGGGCCCTGCACGCGGTCCTGATATCCGCCGACGGGCTGCTGATGGCCCGGACGAAGGACTTCGACAAGGACAACGCCGACCGCGTCGCCGCCGCGATGAGCGGCGTGCAGTCGCTCAGCCGCTCGCTCGGCTTCTTCTGTGAGGACCCGAACGCCGGCTGGCGGCAGACCCTCGTCGAGTTCGACGGCGGCTGGGTCTTCCTGATCTCCGCCGGCGAAGGCGCCTACCTCGGCGTCTCGGCCGGCCCGGACGTCGACATGGCGGACATCACCTTCCGCATGCAGCAGCTCGTCGGCCAGCTCGGCAAGGTGCTCATGACCCCGCCGCGCGAGAACCTCGGCGCGCGCTCATGACCGGGTCCGAGATGTGGGAGACGGAAGCCGCCGAGCTGGTGCGGCCCTACGTCATCACCAAGGGCCGCGGCCTGCCGGACGACACGCAGCTCTCGCTGATCACCCTGGTGACGGCGGCGCCGGAGGAGGGCACGCAGCGGCCGACCCGGCTGTCCCCCGAGGAGCAGCGGCTGCTCGACATCTGCTCGGCCGGCTACCTGTCGGTGGCCGAGATCGCCGGGCACACCCGGCTGCCGCTGGGCGTGGTGAAGATCCTGCTCGCCTCGCTGACCGAGGGCGGCTACCTCCTCACCCGCGCCCCCGTCGCCCGGGCGCCGCTCGCCGACCGGGAGATCCTGGAGGAGGTGCTCAATGGTCTCCGCCGCAAGTTTGGATGAGCACGCCTATGTGCGCGGCGGCGCGACGCAGATCCCGGTGAAGATCCTCGTCGTCGGCCACTTCGCCGTCGGCAAGACCACCTTCATCGGCGCGATCTCCGAGATCGAGCCGCTGTCCACCGAGGAGCGGATGACCCGCGCCTCGGAGCAGGTGGACGACCTCAAGGGCGTCCGGAGCAAGACCACCACCACGGTGGCCATGGACTTCGGCCGGCTGACGATCAGCGACCGCGTCGTGCTGTACCTCTTCGGCACGCCCGGCCAGCAGCGGTTCGTCCAGGTCTGGGAGGACCTCGCGCGCGGCGCCCTCGGCGCGCTGGTCCTCGTCGACCCCGAGCGGCTCGCCGACTCCTTCGAGGTCATCGACCTGATCGAGCAGTACGGCCTCGACTACGCCATCGCCGTCAACCACTTCGACGGCTCCCCGGTGCGGGACGAGGCAGCGCTCCGTGAGGCACTGGACCTGCTCGACGACACCCCCGTCGTCACCTGCGACGCGCGCGACGAGGCGTCGTCCGCCGCAGCCCTCACCACTCTCGTCCGCTTTTTGCTGGACCGTGCCCAACAGGAGCAGTAAGCAGACATGGACGCACACACCCCCGCTCCGGTGCCCCCGCCCGGATGTCCCGCCCACGCCCTGGGCGGCCGCGTTCCGCTGTACGGCCCGGAGTTCGCGGCCGATCCGCAGGCGTACTACGCGTACCTGCGCCACTACGGACCCACCGCGCCCGTGGAGCTCGCGCCCGGCGTCGAGGCGACCCTCGTCACCGACTACCCGACGGCGCTCCAGCTGCTCCACGACAACGGCTCCTTCCGCAAGGACGCGCGCCGCTGGCGCGCCTTCCAGGAGGGCCTGGTCCCGCCGGACAGCCCGGTCGCCCCCCTGCTCGCGTACCGCCCCAACGCCATGTTCAGCGACGGGGCCGAGCACGCTCGGCTGCGCCAGGCCATCACCGACAGCATGGCCCGGATCGACACGACCCGGCTCAGCCGGCGCACCGAGCAGATCTCGGACTACCTGATCTCCCAGTTCGGCACCCGCGGTTCGGCCGACCTGCTCGGCGACTACGCCAAGCAGCTGCCGCTGTTCGTCTTCAACCAGCTCTTCGGCTGCCCGGCCGACATCGGCGACCGGGTCTGCTTCGGCATCAACGGCATGTTCGAGGGCGTGAACGCCGAGAAGGCGGCAGAGGTGCTGTACACGGCCGTCGGCGAGCTGGTGGTCCTGAAGCGGAACAACCCCGGCGACGACGTCACCTCCTGGCTGATGCAGCACGAAGTCCGGCTGACCGACCAGGAGATGGTCCACCAGCTCGCGCTGATGCTGGCCGCCGGCGCGGAGCCGCTGCGCAACCTCATCGGCAACACCCTGCACCGTCTGCTCACCCACGACGCGTACGCGCACCGGGGCGGGCTGATCGACGAGGCCCTGGACGACACGCTGTGGGAGAACCCCCCGATCGCCAACCTCGCGCCCCACTACCCGGCCGCCGACATGGAGTTCGCCGGGCAGAAGCTGCAGGCCGGCGACCTCGTCCTGATCAGCTTCGCGGCCGCCAACTCCGACCCGTCGCTGGCCGCCTCCCGCCGGTCCGGAAGCAACCGGGCCCACCTCGCCTGGAGCGCGGGGCCGCACGGCTGCCCGTCGAAGGACCCGGCGCGCCAGATCACGGTCACCGCCGTCGAGAACCTGCTCAACCGGCTGCCCGATGTCGAACTCGCCGTGCCCGAGGACAGCCTCTCGTGGCGCCCCGGCCCGTTCAGCCGTGGCCTGATATCGCTGCCGACCCGGTTCACCCCCACCACCGTGCAGCTGCGCCCCTCGGCGCGGGACGAGGCGGCGTCCCGGACCGAACAGCCCGCCGCGCCCCGCCCGTCCGAGCGCGCCGGCGTGTGGAGCTCGTTCCTCAGCTGGCTCAAGAAGTGAGCCACGCAACAGAGTTGACGCTCCTTCCCGGGCATGGCCGCCTGGCCTGACGGGTAGTGAGGCACGCGGTATGAGCCATTCCGCGTTACTCACGAGACCGAGGAGGTGTGTCGCGTTGGACCACATACCCATCGACGAGGCCCCCGCACAGCGCCCCGCTCCCGCAGCACCCACGGATACCCGCCCCACAACGGGCGGGTATCCGTCTGTCTGCACCGGCCGGCCCGGGGAGGGCCGGTGACCGCACCCCGGCGCCTCTCACCCGTCAGACCGGCCCCCACCCTCGGGGCCCACACCGCGGGCCAGCTGCTGCGGCTCTGCGAGACCGCGGGCCTGGGCGAGCACGAGGCCGCGAACCACGCGCGGACCCTGATCGCGGCGCTCGGCCCGGTGGCGGACCGGCCGCTGGACCTGCCCCCGGCCGACCGGTCCTTCCTCTCCGACGACCACACGCCCGTCGAGTTCTCGCTGTCCTTCGAAGGCAGCGCCCCGCCCACCCTGCGGCTGCTGCTCGAACCCGGCTGCGGCACCGGCGGCCTCGCGCGCAGCGGCCGCATCGGCCTGGAGGCCGTCCGCGCGATGGGCCGGCACTGGGGCTTCGGCACCGAGCGGCTCGACGAGCTGGAGGACCTGTTCCTCCCGGCCTCCCCCCAGGGCCCGTTCGCGCTGTGGTGCGCGCTGGAACTGCGGGCCGGCGCGGCTCCGAAGGTCAAGGTGTACCTGAACCCCGCCGCCAACGGGGCGGAACGTTCCGCCGCGACCGTCCGCGAGGCGCTGCGCCGGCTCGGCCACCGGCGCGCGTTCGACGCGCTGCCGCCCGGCGACCGGCACCTGTTCTTCGCCCTGGACCTCGGCGCCTGGGAGACCCCCCGGCTGAAGGTCTACCTGGCCCACCACGGGCTCACGGCCGCGCAGGCCGCGGGGCTGTCCCGCACACCCGGCGGCCTCGACCCCACGCTGGTACGGGACTTCTTCCGCACCACCACCGGCCGGGCGGCCGGGGGTGCGCGCGGGCCGCGCCCGTTCCAGTCCTGTCACGCCTTCACCGAGACGGAGAGCGGCCGGCCCAGCGGCTTCACCCTCTACGTCCCGGTCCGGGAGCACGCGGCGCACGACCGGGAGGCGCTCGACCGGGCGCTGACCGTCCTCGACGCCCTCGGCGCCGACCCCACCCCTCTCCTGAGGTCGCTGCCCGCCGTCACCTCCCGCCGCCTCGAGGACGGGGTCGGGCTCATCGCCTACCTGGGGCTCGCGCACCAGGAGGGCAGGCCGCCGCGGGTGACCGCGTACCTGTCCTCGGAGGCGTACGAGGTCAGACCCCCGCGCAGGGCACGGCACCGGCAGGCCGTGCCGGTGCACTGAGGCGCCGGACCACCGTGGAAGCGAAGCTCCCGGGCCGCCCGCCGGGAGCTTCGGCCGCCGAAACCTCGGGGGTCGTCCTCAGACGCTTTGGAGCAGCTCCTTCAGCTCCTTCAGGTACGAGCCGACGTCCACCTGCACGGAGGTGCCGCGGCTGCTGCCGTAGCGCTCGGCGATGCCGGCCAGGTACCCGGTGATCTCCTCCCGCATCTCGTCCCGCGAGGGGAGCCGCGCGTGTCCGGCCACGAGGTCCGCGACCCAGCGGGCCTGCGCCTCCACCAGGCGCGTGATCGAGCCCACGGGGCGGATGAGGCCGACGAAGTACAGCCCGGGCCGGTCGGCCGGGACGACCCGCTTGTACAGCTCGACCCTGCCGTCCGCGCCGACCGGGCACTTGTCCGGCAGGAAGGGGAAGTCCATCCGGAAGCCGGTGCAGTAGACGACGGCGTCGGCCCGGGCGGAGGTCCCGTCGGAGAAGACGACGCGGTCGCCCTCGAAGGAGCCGATGGCCGGCTTCGGGGTGACGGCGCCGTGGCGGATCCGGCTGAGGATCTCGTCGGAGATGGTCACGGCCGAGGAGAAGATCGCGTGGTCGGGCTCGGGCAGCCCGTAGTCCGAGAGCCGGCCGCGCGCCACGAGCAGCGCCTGCTCCACGAAGCGGCGCTGTTCGGCGAAGGACATGCGGGTGAACCAGGGCGCCTCGGCGATGAGGTCGACCGAGATGCCGAAGAGCTGCTTCGGCACGATGTGCAGACCGCGGCGGACGGAGAGCAGGGTCCGCTCCGCGTGCCGCGAGAGGTCCACGGCGATGTCCGCTCCGGACGCGCCCATGCCGACCACGACAACCCGCTGCCCGGCGAACTCGCGGCCGTGGCGGTAGTCCATGGAATGCAGAATCCTTCCCTCGAAGGACTCGGCCCCGGCGGGCAGCGGATCGGGCAGCGCGGGCACGGAGTGGTGTCCGGAGGCGACGACGACCCGGTCGAAGGCCCGCTCGCGGACGGCGCCCTCCGCGTCGCGGCTGCCGACGGTCCACCGGCCGTCCGCGTCCTGGCGCACGGAGAGCACCTCGGTGCCGCACTCGACGCGGGACCGCAGCCCCGCCCAGTCGGCGAACGACCGCAGGTAGGCCGCGACATCGGCGTGCCCGGGGTAGAGGGGCAGCTCGTCGGACATGGGGAAGTCCGCGTAACCGGTGAGCTGCCGCGCGCTGTTCAGGTGCAGCGCCTCGTACGCCGGCCCCCGCTCACCCGCTTCCGGTTGCCGCCAGATGCCGCCGACGTCCGGGGCCTTCTCCAGGCATACGAACTCGACACCGCGCAGGTTCAGAGCATGTGCCGCCGCCAGTCCGGACAGCCCCGCACCGATCACACACACGCTCACGCTTTCCCCCACAGGACAGACACGCTCCATTCCGCTTCTGGACGCCCTGTGACTTCCCAACCGCCCCGGCGCTCACACCGGCAACAGCGGTGCCGAGGCGCGCATCACACCGCCCCCCGGCGCGGCACCGCCCCGGGGGGCGGTGGACGACCCGCGGGATGGCGAGGAACCGGCACGCACAATTCGACGGATTCAGGCATTGCGGAAAGATGCGCGACGTGCTCCATTCACCGGCCTTACGGGCGGCGGACGGGAATGGCTCACTCCGGCCACTCCGCGTACTTCGAGACACGCGGAGCAAACCGGGTGAACCGCTCGCCATGCCTGATCAGGGACGGCGTCGACGGATCGACACACGGAATCTGTTGACCCTGCGGCGCGCCAACCATTAGTGTCTTGGCGATCACACGGGAAATTTGTCGACATGAAACGGCACGGGGGAGCCGGATTGTTGATTCTTTCGTCGTCCTGGGGTTAGCAGCGCAAAAGCCCGACTGGGTGGGCACGCGCACAATCCCATGACTTTCTCCTCATCACTCGCGCTCACGTCCGGTGGCGAATATCGCCATGCCCGGACACGGCTGCGAGTGCTCTCCATGCGAACTTTCGCAGCACTTCAGAGCCAGGTATCGAGGGAACTTCTGTGTCTTATCGCGTCTTAGTCGTTCAGCCCGCGTTCTCCGCGAACGCCTATGTCGCTCATGCCCGTTCTCTCGGCTGGGACGTCGTGGTCGCCTCCCTCGAGGACGAGGGCCGCCGAGTCGCCGACGTCGTACGCGAACTCGCCACCGAGATCATCACCGTCGACACCAACGACAACACGGCCCTCGAAGCGGCCGTCGTCGAAGCCCACCGCCGCCACCCCATCCACGCCGTGGTCGCCGGCGGCGAGTACTACGTCCCGGCCGCCGCGCTGCTCTCCGCCCGGCTGGGACTGCCCGGCCTGAACCCCGCCGCCGTCGACAAAGTCCGGCACAAGGCGCGGATGCGCGAGGCGGTGGCGGAGGCCGGACTCGAGGTCCCGAGGTTCACCGTCGTCCGCGACCCCGCGGACCTCGACGACGCCTGCGCGTACGTGCGGTTCCCCGCCGTGATCAAGCCCGTCGACTCCGGCGGCAGCGTCCACGTCTCCCGGGTCGACTCCGTGGCCGAGGCGCGCGCGGCGATGGACGCGATGCACGCCGAGGAAGGGCTCGAGTTCGACCGCCCCCTGACCACCGACGCGATCCTCGAGCAGTACGTGCCGGGCACGGAGTACAGCGCCGACGGCTACGTCCACGACGGAAAAGCCGTCGTCGTGGCCGTGACGCGCAAGCTCCTCGGCCCCGAGCCGCGCTTCCTGGAACTGGGCCACCTCACCCCCGCGCCGCTCGACGAGGCCACCCGCGAGGACATCACCGCGTACGCCCTGCGGGTCGTCGAGGCCGTGGGCATCACGACGGGCCCCTTCCACTGCGAGCTGCGGCTCAGCGAGGGCCGGCCGGTCCTCATGGAGATCGCCGCCCGGCTGCCCGGCGACAAGATCACCGAACTCATGGAGCTGGCCACCGGCCTGGTGCTCCCCGGCCGGGTCCTCGCGGACATCACCGGCGCCGACCCGGTGGCCGCCCAGGCCCACCGCGAGCCCGTCGCCAAGGCCGCCGGCATCCGCTTCCTGACCGCCAGCGGAGCCGGCTCGTACGCGCGGCTCGACGGCTGGGACGAGCTCACGGCCGAGCCGTGGGTGCTCGCGGGGCACGTCCTCGTGCAGCCGGGCGCCGGGATCAAGACCGACGAGGCGGACTACAGCTGCCGGATCGCCGCCGTCGTCTTCACGGCGGACTCCCCCGAAGAGGCCCACGAACGCTGGTCCCAGATCGGTGACCGCGTACGCGTGCTCGGCGCCTGAAAGAGAAGGGAAAACCACACGATGGATGCTCCTCTGCGCCTTCACTGGTGTTCGCCCCCCGACACGGGCCAGGCGACGCCGACGGACACCTACAAAATCGGCAAGCTCGACATGGGCGAGGTCCGCGACTTCGTCCAGGAGGCCGAAGAACTCGGCGTCGACAGCCTGCTGTTCGGCATATCCAACTATCTGCCCGATCCGCTCCCGGTGCTCGGCGCCCTCTCCCAGGTGACGGACCGCGTCAAGTTCATGCTGGCCTACCGGCCCGGACTGATGTCGCCGACGCTTTTCGCGCAGGTCGTCAACACGCTTTCCTGGATGACCGACGGGCGTATTTCGCTCAATATCGTCTCCGGAATCTCCCCCGCGGAGCAGGCTGGCTACGGCGATTTCCTCAGCCACGACGAGCGCTATGCGCGCTGCAACGAATTCCTGGAGATCATCCGCGGTCTCTGGGAGGGCGAATCCCCGTTCAGCTACGACGGGCAGCACTACACGCTCAAGGACGCCTCGCTCGGTCTCGGCCACAAGGGCGGCGGCCGGCCCGAGATCTACATCAGCGGCGCCTCCGCCGTCGCCCAGCAGACGGCGCTCGCCTCCGGCGACTGCTGGCTGCGCTACGGGGACACCCCCGAGGGCATCGCCAAGGCGAGCAAGCCGCTCATCGACGGCGGCTGCCGCGTCGGCACCCGCATGCACGTCCTGTCCCGGCCCACCCGCGAAGAGGCCATCGCCGAACTCGCGAACCTCATGAAGAACCCGGACGAGGACCACACCGCCTGGATCCGGCAGTGGGTGAACACCACCGACTCCGAGGCCGTGAAGTCCTCCTACAAGCTGGCCGACGAGGCCGCCGACGAATGGCTCTCGCCGTACATCTGGACCGGCGCCGTCGCCTACCGCGGCGGACCGGCCCTGTGCATCGTCGGCAGCCACGAGGAGGTGGCCACGTACATCCACAGCTACAAGGCCGCCGGCATCAGCGAGTTCATCTTCTCGGGCTGGCCCACCCGGGACGAGATGCGGAACTTCTTCACGAACGTCGCCCCCCTGATCCGCCGGCTCGAGGAGCAGGAGTCATGAGCGAGGCGAACGACACGACCGGGAACGCGGCCGACGCCGGGGAACTCCTCCTCGTCGGGGTCGGCTTCATGGGCCGCCCGTACGTGGCGGCCGCCAAGCGGCTCGGCCTGCGGGTGCGCGCCGTCGAGGCGCACGACTGGGCCCACATGTGCGAGGACCTGGTCGACGAGGTCGAGCCGAGCTGGGGCAAGTACGGCGCCCTCGACGAGCTGTGGGCCGAGACCGTGCACGCCGCCGCCGAGAAGCGGCGGCCGACCGGGATCTTCGGGTTCACCGAGTCGCACGTGCTCGGCGCCGCCATGGCGCAGGACCGGTTCGGGCTGCCCGGGCCGTCCCTCCAGGCGGCCGTGATCTCCCGCAACAAGGCGCTGCAGCGCGGCCGTTTCCGCGCCCACGGCGTCGGCCAGCCGGAGTACCTGCTCACCGACGACCTGGCGTCCGCCGCACCGTGGGCCGCCGAGCGGCTGCCCGTCGTGCTGAAGCCGCTGTCGTCGGCCGGCAGCGACGGCGTGGAGCTCGTCCCCGACGCCGCCGCCTTCGAGCGCGCCGCCGTGCGCCGGGCCGCCGAGCGGCCGATCCTCGTGGAGCAGGCGGTCGAGGGCCCCGAGTACAGCTGGGAGGCCCTGGTCCGGGACGGCGAGGTCTGGTTCGCCAACGTCACCGCGAAGACCACCACGGGCGCCCCGCACTTCGTCGAGCTGGAGCACCGCGCCGCGGCGCCCCTGTCGCCGGAGGACTCCGAGCGGGTCGCCGCGCTCGGCCGGTCCGTCCTCGACGCGATCGGGATGCGCACCGGCATCGTCCACCTGGAGTTCCGGCTGACGAGCGAGGGCCCCGCCGTGATGGAGGTCGCGGTGCGCACGCCCGGCGACTACCTCATGGAGCTCTGCTCGCTGACGTACGGGATCGACTGGTTCGAGATGGTGGTGCGGCTCGCCGTCGGCGCCGAGCTGCCGGCCCCGCCCCAGGGCCCGGTCAAGCACGCGGCCAGCCTGTTCGTGGTCTCCGACCCGGGCGAGGTCGTCGCCCTGGAGGGGCTCGACGAGGTCCTCGCCCACCCGGCCGTCGAGACCGCGGCGTTCCGGGTCTCCGTCGGCGACACCGTCGGACGCACCTCCTCGTCCCTGCAGCGGACCGCGTACGCGGTGCTCGCGGCGGACACGGCGGAGGAACTGGAAGAAGCCATCGCGTTCACCCGGCGGACCCTTTCGATCAAGACGGTTCCCACGGGGACTGAGGAGTGACCCCCTTGCACATCGTCGTCGTCAATCGCTGGCCCAGGTTCCCGGACGACGGGCGGCGCTGGGACTTCTCCCTCGGCCGCTTCGAGGAGTTCGTCGACCACGAGCGGCACCGCGTCAGCTACGTGGTGGACGCCGTCGGCGCCACCGGCGTCCTCGCGGACCCCGAGCGGATCGCCGGCCTCGTCGAAGTCCCGGACGTCAACGACTTCGAGGCGCTCAGCACCGCGGTGCGCAAGCTCGCCGACGAGGTCGGCCCCGTCGACCGGCTCATCGCCGTCTCCGAGTTCACGCTCGGCATCGCCGCCGAGGTCCGCGAGGCCCTCGGCATCCCCGGCCCGCGCCCCGCGGAGGTCGCGGTCTACCGCAACAAGGTGCGGATGAAGGAGCTGATCGCCGAGGCCGGCATCCGCGCGCCGCGCTTCACCTCCTGCGACAGCACCGAGGCGGCGCTCGACTTCGCCCGGACGACCGGCTACCCGCTGATCCTCAAGCCGGTCGCGGGCGCGGCGAGCATGGGGGTGCACCGCGTCGACGACGAGGCCGCGCTGACGGCCCTCCTGGAGGGGGCCGACACCGCCGGCCTCGAACTGGAGGAGTTCGTCGAGGGGCCGATCTACCACGTGGACGGCTTCGCCGACGAGCAGGGCGGCATCCCGTTCATGGCGGTCTCGCGCTACATCAACGACTGCCTGTCGTACGAGGCCGGCGGGCAGCCGCTCGGCTCGGTCGTCGTGCAGGCGTCGCCGCTGCGCGCCCGCATGGAGGAGTTCGCCCGCCGTTGCGTGGCGGCCCTGGGCATGACGTCCATGCCGTTCCACCTGGAGCTGTTCCTCACACCGGACGACGAGCTGGTGTTCCTGGAGATCGCCGGCCGCATCGGCGGCGCCGAGGTCCCGTACCTCACCGAGAAGCTCTTCGGCGTCAACCTGTTCCAGCCCTGGCTGGAGGCGCTCTGCGAGGGCCGGGCGACGCTGCCGGCGCAGGCCGGCGACCCCTCGGGCGGCTGGCTGATCATCCCCAAGCCGTCCGGCCTGCCGGCGAAGGTCGTCTCGTCGACGCCCATGAGCGGGAAGCTGCCCACGGTCTGGAAGGAACTGGTGCCGGAGCCGGGCGAGATCCTGCAGCCGGGCGGCAGCTACGACGCCCTCCACAGCGGGCGGTTCATCCTCGTCGGCGACGAGGCGGCCGTGGAGGCGGACATCCGCAGGATCATCGCGGAGTTCCGCATCGAGACCGTCCCGGTGTCCGAGTGACGGCCCCCGTGACTGAAGGAACCAGCGCCTCGCAGCTGCACCGCAGGCTCTTCGCCACCGGTGTCCTGCTCGGCATCGTCGCCGAGCAGATGGTGCTCTTCGCGGTGCCGCTGCTCATCTTCCAGGACACCGACGAGGTGGCCTCGCTCGGCCTGGCCTACGCCGTCGAATGGCTGCCGGCGCTGCTGGCGTACCCGTTCGCGGGGCTCCTCGCCGACCGGGACGGCGGCGCGCGGCTGTTCTCCCTGGTGACCTCCGGCCGGGGCGTCGTCCTCGGCGCCGCGCTCGTCGGCTGTCTGGCGGCCCCCGAGCTGCTCACCCCGATCCTCATGGCGACGGGCGCGCTGCTCTCGCTGCTGATGGCGCCGGTGCGGATGTCCGTCGAGAAGGTGGTGCCGCAGCTCGCCAAGGGCACGGAGCTGCCGAAGGTCCAGGGCCTGGTGCAGAGCATGGAGGTGTCGGCGATGGCCGTCGGCCCCGCGCTCGCCATGCTGGGCGTGGCCTTCATCGACAAGGTCTGGCTGCTCGGCGGCGCCGCGGCGATCTTCCTCGCGGCCGCGGCCTGCTGGCTGCCGCTGCCCCGCGGGGTGCGGACGCCCAGCGAGGGCGGCGCGAAGGAGATCCTCGCCGAGCTCCGGCTCGGCTGGTCGCTCCTGATCGGCAGCCGGCCGCTGGTCCTGCTGGCCTCGGTCAACTTCTCGATCAACTTCGTCTTCGCCACCGTGCTCGCCGCCAACGCGGCGCTGGTCACCGGGGTGTTCAAGGCCCCCGAGTCGTCGTTCGCGCTGCTCAACATCTGCGTCGGCGTCCTCGGGATCGTCAACCTCCTGGCCATCCCGTTCGTCCTCAAGCACGTCGAGGTACGGGTGCTCGGGGTCTTCGGCCTCGCGCTGCTGTGCGGCTGCCTGCTGCTCATCGGCGTCGCCCCGTCCATGGCGGTGTACGCCCCGGCGTTCGTCGCCGCGATGGTCGGCGTGACGTACTTCAACGTGTTCAACCGGACCCAGCGGATCAAGGTCCTGCCGGAGGAGCACCTGGGCAAGGTGATGGGGCCGTTCTACCTGCTCAACATGCTGGCCCTGCCCTTCGCCGGCCTGCTCGTGGCCGGCTCCGGCTCCCAGCTGGGCCCGCAACGGCTCGTCCTCGTCCTCGCGGCGGCGCTCACCGTGTTCGGCGCGATCATGCTGCCGCTCACGATCCGCGCCTTCGGCCGCGCCATCGCCGCACGGGAGAAGACTCTCGTCGGCACGAACGCAGAACAGTGAGGAACGTGATGGACGTGGGTTCTGCACGTTTCAGCGAACTCTTCGGCTCGTTCCCGACCCCGATCGCGATCGTCACGGCCGTCGACGCGGACGGCACCCCGTACGGATTCACCAGCAACGCGTTCTGCTCCGTCTCCGCGGCGCAGCCGTCCCTGCTGATCTCCGTGGGGAAGAGCTCCCGGACCCTGCCGGCGATCCTGTCCTCGCAGGCCTTCGCGGTGAACTTCCTCTCCGCGGCCGGACGGGCCGCCTCCCAGGTGTTCGCCAGCAAGGCCACGGACAAGTTCGCGCAGGTGGAGTGGCGTCCCTCGGCTCTCGCTGAGGGCGCCCCGCTGCTCGTCGACATCGCCCTGGGCTACGCGGAGTGCCGCGTGGACAAGGCCGTCGAGGTCGGCGACCACTGGCTGTTCGTCGCCCGGGTGGAAGGCACCGCCGTCTTCCCCCGCGAGCCGCTGCTCTACCGCCGGGGCGACTACGGCGTCTGGTCGCCGAGGAACGTCGACCTGGAAGAACTGTCGGCCCTGTGACCAGCGGCCGGCCCTCGCACCACCCTCATGTGACGCACCGTCACTTACTTGCTCGTCGATCAGTCACAGAGAAAGGCTACGCATGGACATCGGCGCCGTAGATCACGTCGAGTTCTACGTCGGGGACGCCCAGCAGTCCGCGTTCTACCTCTGCACCGCCTTCGGCTTCCGCGTCTGCGGCGAGGCCGGCCCGGAGACCGGGCAGCCCGACCACCGCTCGCTGCTGCTCCGCCAGGGCGGCGTCGAGCTCGTCCTGACCTCCGCCCTGAGCCCCACCCACCCCGCCGCCGCGTACGTGACGCAGCACGGCGACGGCGTGGCCAACATCGCCTTCGAGGTCGACGACGCCGCCAAGGCGTTCGAGACCGCGGTGGAGCGGGGCGCCACCCCGGTCGAGCCGCCCGCCGTGCACAGCAAGGACGGCACCGAGGTGGTGACCGCCTCGGTCCTGGGCTTCGGGGACGTGGCGCACCGGTTCGTCCAGCGCTCCGGGGACCGCGAGCAGTTCCTGCCCGGCGTGATGGACATCTTCGCGCCGGACCCGGACGAGGGCGAGCACCTGCTGAAGACCGTGGACCACGCGGCGATCTGCCTGCCCGCCGGTCAGCTGCGCCCGACGGTCGCCTTCTACGAGGAGGTGTTCGGCTTCTCGCAGATCTTCGAGGAGTTCATCGAGGTCGGCAGCCAGGCCATGGACTCCAAGGTGGTCCAGAGCCCGTCCGGCCAGGTGACGTTCACCCTGATCGAGCCGGTCACCGACCGGGATCCGGGCCAGATCGACGGCTTCCTGGCCCGCCACGGCGGCGCCGGCGTGCAGCACCTCGCGCTGCTGTGCGACGACATCGTGGGCACGGTCGGGACGCTGGAGAACCGGGGCGTCAAGTTCCTGCAGACCCCGGGCTCGTACTACGACCAGCTGCAGGAGCGCTTCGCGCGGCCGAACCTCCAGATCGAGGACCTGCGCCGGACGAACGTGCTGATCGACGAGGACCACTGGGGCCAGGTGTTCCAGATCTTCACCCAGTCCCAGCACGTGCGGAAGACCTTCTTCTGGGAGGTCATCGACCGGCACGGCGCGCGGACCTTCGGCAGCGGCAACATCAAGGCGCTGTACGAGGCCGTCGCCCGCGAGAAGGCCACCTCCTGAGGCAGGCCCCGCGCACCGCGCGCCCGTCGCGCGCTTCCGGCGCCGCAGCGTGCGTCCTCCCGGTGCCGTGACGCGCTCCGCGCGTCCCTGACGAGGGCCGCCGCGCCCTCCGCCCGGCGCTCCGCCGCACCCCCGCCCGCGGCTCCACGGGCCCCCGACCAGGGCCTCTCCGTCCACGATCCGGTTTCCGCCGGCGACCCGTACCCGCCGAACGGCGGTGCTTGTCGCGTACATGTCACACACCTGTCACGTACCCGTAAGGAACACCATGACCGTCCAGGACTCCCGCACCACCTTCACCCTCACCGACGAGGAGCGGGCCCTCCTCCCCACCGACGAGGACGTCGCCTTCTACGCCGAGCACGGCTGGTACCTCTCCCAGAAGCTGTTCACCGACGAGGAGGTCGAGCAGCTCGAGGCCGCCAGCGAGCGCTTCTACGCCGGCCACCGCGACCGCACCCTGCCGGTCCGGCCGCCGAAGCTCGCGTACTGGGAGCCGGAGCACGGCCCCGTCCAGCGGCACAACGACTACATCCACTACGAGGACGACACCATCGGCCGCATCCTGCGCAAGCCGCTCCTCGGCGCGGTGGCGGCGCGGCTCGCGCAGGCCGAGCAGATACGGGTCTTCCAGTCGACCCTCATCTACAAGCCCCCGGTGGCGCAGGAGCAGTCGAACATCGTGCCCTGGCACTTCGACCGGCACTACTGGGCCACGTCGACCTCCGAGCGGATGCTGACCGCCTTCATCCCCTTCCACGACTGCGGCGAGGAGATGGGCACCATCACGATGGTCGACGGCAGCCACCGCTGGAAGGAGATCGCCACCAACGACGCCACCTCCCTCCACTTCGCCGAGCGCGACCGCTCCGAACTGGACCGGATGCTGGAGGAGAACGCGGCCTACAACGGCGTCGAGGTCAAGAAGATCCCGGTCTTCATCCCGAAGGGCCACGTCAACTTCCACCACTGCCGGACCTACCACGGCAGCGGCGCCAACGTCAGCGACCGCCCGCGCCGGGCCATCTCCTTCCACCTCCAGGACGGCGACAACCGCTACCGCGAGTTCCGCCGCTCCGACGGCGCCCCGGTCTCGTACAACCACGACGTGCTCGTCCGGCGCACCGCCGAGGGCATCCCCGACTACAGCGACCCCGAGTTCCTGCCGCTCCTGTGGAGCGACCACTGATGCGCAGTGCCGCAGTGGTGGGGACCGGCCTGATCGGTACCTCGATCGCCCTGGCCCTCCGGGGCCGGGGCGTCACCACCTACCTGATCGACACGGACCCGGAGGCGGCCCGGACCGCCGCCGAGCTGGGCGCCGGGATCGCGGAGAGACCCCGGCAGCCGGTCGAACTCGCCGTCATCGCGGTGCCGCCGCAGTACGTGGCGGCCGCCCTGAGGGAGCATCAGCTCGCCGACCTCGCCGAGGACTTCACGGACGCGGCGAGCGTCAAGGAACTCCCCCAGCGGGAGGCGGCCCGCACCGGCTGCGACCTGACGCGCTTCGTCGGCGGGCACCCCATGGGCGGCCGGGAGCAGTCCGGGCCGCTGGCCGCGCGGGACGACCTGTTCCACGGCCGGCCCTGGGTGCTCACGCCCTCGCCCGAAAGCCGGGCGCAGACCCTCGCGCGGGCCGAGGAGCTCGCCGGGCTGTGCGGGGCCCGGCCGGTGGTGATGTGCCAGGCGGAGCACGACCGGGCCGTCGCGCTCACCTCCCACGCGCCCCACGTGGTGTCCAGCCTCCTCGCGGGGCGCCTGCTGCACGGCGAGCCGTCCCAACTGGGGCTCGCCGGACAGGGCCTGGCGGACGTCACCCGGCTCGCCGGCGGCAGCGCCGAGCTGTGGACGGACATCCTCGGCTCCAACGCGCCGGCCGTCGCCGACGTGCTCGCGGAGTTCACCCGCGACCTGCACCAGGTCGTCGACGCCCTGCGGGGCCTGGGCTCCGCCCGGGAACCGGAGCAGCGGCGCGCCCACGCGGACCGGCTCTCCACGGCGCTGGTCCGCGGCATCCAGGGCCGGGCCCGGATCCCGGCCCGCGGCACGAGCACGACCGCCGCACCGGGCCTCGGCCCGGCGCTGGCGACGGCACCGAGAGGGGTGTGAGATGACACCGACGCCACCGCCGCTGCGGCTCTCCGAGCTGCACGGCTCCCTGACCGACCCGGTCCTCGACGCGATGAACTTCCTCAACGAGGTCGTCGGCCGCTTCCCGGAGGCGATCTCCTTCGCCCCCGGCCGGCCGACCGAGGGGGACTTCGAGCCGGAGGACCTGGCCCGCCACCTGGCCACGTACACCCGGTACCTGGAGGAGGAGCGCGGCTGGTCGCGGGACCGGATCCGCACCCAGCTCTTCCAGTACGGCAGGACCAACGGGATCATCCACGAGCTGATCGCCCGCACGGTCGCCCACGACGAGGGCATCGAGGTCCCGCCGGAGGCGGTCGTGGTGACGACCGGCTGCCAGGAGGGCATGCTCCTCACCCTGCGGGCGCTGTTCGCCCGGCCCGAGGACACCCTGCTGGTCAGCTCGCCCTGCTACGTCGGCATCACCGGCGCGGCACGGCTGCTGGGCATCCGGGTGCGGCCGGTGCCGGAGGGCCCGGACGGACCGGACCCGGAGGCGGTCCGCGCCGCCGCACAGGCGGCCAGGGCGGCCGGCGAACGCCCCCGCGCGTTCTACGTGGTCCCCGACTTCGCCAACCCGACCGGCACCAGCATGACCACCGCCGACCGGGAGCGCCTGCTCGACGTGGCGGCGGCGGAGGACCTGCTGATCCTGGAGGACGACCCGTACGGCTTCTTCGTCCGGACCGGCGAGGCCCGGCCCACGCTGAAGGCCCTCGACCGCGAGCGGCGCGTGGTGCACCTGGGCTCCTTCGCCAAGACGGCGCTGCCCGGGGCGCGCGTGGGGTACGTCCTGGCCGATCAGGAGGTGCTCGGCGAGGACGGCAGGCGGTCCCTGCTCGCCGACGAACTGTCGAAGATCAAGAGCATGACGACGGTCAACACCTCGGCCGTCAGCCAGGCCGTGATCGGCGGGCTGCTCGTCGAGGCCGGCTGCCGGCTCCGCGAGGCGAACGCCGGGACCATCGCGTACTACCGGACGGCCATGGACACGCTGCTCGGCGAGCTGGAGCGGCACTTCCCGGCGGACCGGCGGGCCGAGCTCGGCATCTCGTGGAACCGCCCGGACGGCGGCTTCTTCGTGGTCGTCACGGTGCCGTTCGCCGCCGACCACAAGGCCCTGGAACTCTCCGCCCGCGCGTACGGCGTGCTGTGGACGCCGATGCAGGACTTCCACCTGGACGGCGGCGGCACGCACCAGCTGCGGCTGTCGTGCAGCGCGCAGACCCCGGAGCGGATCACCGAGGGCATGGCACGCCTGGCGGCCTTCGTCACGGACCAGCTCGAAGCACGGCCATGAACCGCGGGCCGAGCCCGGAACCGAGGGCACGGCCCTGAGCGGAGGGCACGGCCGTGAGCGGGGCACAGCCCTGAGCAGAGGGCACAGCCCTGAGCAGACGGCACAGCCCTGAGCAGAGGGCACCGCCCTGAGCGGGCGGGGCACCGCCCGAACCGACCGCACAACCCTGAACGACCGCACAACCCTGAACGATCGCACTGCCCTGAACGATCGCACTGCCCTGAACCGGAGGAAAAGTGGCACTGGCACTGCACGCCTACGAGGCAGCGGCCAAGGAGCGGCTGCCGGGCCCGGTGTGGGACTTCTTCGCCGGCGGCAGCGGCACCGAGTCGATGCTGACGGCCGGCCGGAAGGCCCTGGACCGCATGCAGCTGCGGCCGCGCTGCCTCGTCGACGTCTCGCACTGCGACCCGCGCACGCGGCTGCTGGGCTCGGACCTGGCCGCTCCGCTGGCCGTCGCGCCCATGGCGTACCACCGGCTCGCCCACCCGGAGGGCGAGGTCGCCACGGCGCGCGCGGCGGGCGAGGCGGGCGTGCTGCTGACGGTCAGCATGTTCGCCAGCCGCACGCTGGAGGTCATCGCCGCGGCGGCGAGCGGCCCGCTGTGGCTCCAGTTGTACTGGCTCAGGAACCGCGCGGTGATGCGGGACCTGATCCACCGCGCGGAGGCGGCGGGCTACCGGGCCCTGGTCCTGACGGTGGACGCCCCCCGCGTGGCGACCCGCCCGCGGGACGCGCGGAACGGCTGGGCGATCCCCCCGGACATCCGCGCCGTCAACCTCCCCGAGGAGACCATGTCGGCCTCCCACGGGAGCCGGGCGGGCGAATCGGCGATCGCCCGCCACTCCAGGGACCAGTTCGACTCCTCGATCACCTGGGCCGACCTGGCGTGGCTGAGGGAGACCACAAGCCTCCCCCTGGTCCTCAAGGGCGTCCTCACCGCCGAGGACGCCGAACTGGCCGTCAAACACGGCGTCTCGGCCCTGATCGTCTCCAACCACGGCGGCCGGCAACTGGACTTCGCCCGCAGCGCTCCCGAGTGTCTCACCGAGATCGTGGAGGCCGTGAAGGCCGCGGACGCAGAATGTCAGGTCGTCCTCGACGGCGCGATCCGCCACGGCGCGGACATCGCCAAGGCCCTGTGCCTCGGCGCCGACGCCGTCATGACCGGCCGCCCGGCCCTCTGGGGCCTGGCCCACTCCGGCACCGAGGGCGTCACCGCGGTCCTCCGCCACCTGATGGACGAGTTCGAGGAGGTCATGGCCCTCATGGGCGCCCCGACCCCCACGGACTTCCCCCGCACGGGGGTGACCCAGCCCACCTGCCCGCACTGACCCGGCCCCGGGGGGCGGCTGCGGCCGCCCCCCGGGCGCAGAGGCGCACAGGCCCCGCCACAGACCCCGACCTGCCGACGCAATCGCTAGGGTTGTCCCATGACCGCACTGCCCGACTGGATGCGCCCGCCGCGCGCGGAAGGCTGGTTCGCGGAGGATCTCGACCGCCTCCCCGAGGCGCCCCGCCACACCGAGCTGATCGATGGAGCTCTCGTCTTCATGATGTCGCCGCAGAGGTGGTGGCACGGCCACCTCGTCACCATGCTCACCGTCGCTCTCATGGAGCAGGCACCCGCCGAAGTCAGAGTCGGCCGCGAGATGACCATCAAGCTCGACCAGCGCAACCGCCCCGAGCCGGACCTGCTCGTGACGACGGCGGACTTCGAGGACGACCGGACTTGGTTCGCCCCCGCCGAGGTGCAACTCGTCGTCGAGGTCGTCTCCCCCGAGTCCGCCCACCGGGACCGCACCGTCAAGCTCCGCAAGTACGCGGAAGCCGGCATCCCGCACTACTGGTGCGTCGAGGACGAGCACGGCGCACCCGTCGTCCACGTGTACGAGCTCGACGAGCCCACCGGCGCCTACGCGCCCGCCGGCATCTTCCGCACCACCCTCAAGCGCCCGGTCCCCTTCGACATCACCCTGGACCTGGACGCCCTCACACCCCGCCGGCAGGGCTGACGCCTCGGCTCCCGACCGCCGTTCACGAGGGGCGTGCGGAGGCCGGGAAATCCGTGGCGCACCGGCCGGACCTGCACCGAGACTACGCAGGTGAGCGCCGCCTACCCCTGCCCCTGCCGCGGGCACCGCGTGCTGGACGCGATGCCCGGCTCGTACGGGATCCGCCCCGTCTGCTTCCGGGAGGACGACGGGGTCCAGTTCCGCCGGCCCACGGTGCTCTGCTGGTGGCTGCCCACCTTCTGGCGCCGGGACCACCCATGACGCCTCGAACCGAGGAACTCGTCCAGCAGCTCGACGACTCGACCGGCCCGTCGTACGACGCCCGCGCGGCACTGATCGGCATCGGCGCCGACGCCATCCCCGCCCTCATCGACGGTCTGCCCTCCCTGGGCGGCTTCGGTCAGCTGACCGCCATCGAGGTCTTCGAAGAGGTGGCGGACCCCCGCTGCGGCCCGGTCCTGATCGCCCTCCTGGGCAGCGACGACTCCACCGTCCGGGAATGGGCGGCCATGGCCCTGGGCAGCCTGAAGATCGACGGCGCGGTCGAGCCCGTGCGCCGCGCCTACCGCGCCTGCCTGGAACGGGCGACGCCACCGCACTGGACCGAGCCGGAAGGCATCCGCTGGGCCCTGACGGAACTCGGCGCCCGCACGCCCCTCGTCCCGCCGCGCACCGCCCGCCTGCGCGCCACCGCCGCGGCCGGCGCCCCGGGCTGGCCCTCGGCCCACTTCACCGAGATCGTCGACGACCTGGCCGACCACGCCCAGGTGATCCTCCACTCCCAGTTCTGGCGAGTGGAGGCCGGGGGCACGTACGGCGTCTCCGGCCCCGGCCTGGACTGGGAACTCGACTGGACCGCGCCCTGGGAGCACCTGGTCGAGGAGTCCCGCACCTGGTCGCTGCTGGAAGCCTCCGAAGCGCCCCTCGGCGACGACATCTTCGTCGCCCCCACCTGGATCGACCGTACCGACCTGTACCCGGAGAGGTGACCGATGCCGTTCCAGCACCCCGAGGAGATCGGTCACGGCCACGTGATCGAGCGCTATGTGACGAGGAAGGACTCGGGCCGCCCGCGCTACCTCGACCTGAAGAGCCGTCGTGTCCTGCTGCCCGGATGGCCGCACGCCGAAGGCTTCATCCGGCACCTCGTCGACGACGCGGCCACGATCAGCGACGCCGAGCTGGAGGCCCTCCTCGGCTACGAGTGGCGCTCACGCCTCACCGCCGGCTGGCTGATCGGCGTCGACCGCCGCGCGTCGTTCCGCGAGCGCCTCGGCGACCTGCTCCTGGCCAGCGAGTTCTGCTACTCCGGCGGCGCCTACTGCTTCGCCCTGGCCCGCTTCGGCACCCCCGCCGACGCCGAAATCCTCACCGCCTACCTCGACCATTACCTCCCCCGCACCGACCTCCGCTACGACCAGCCCGCAGCCCTCGGCGCCCTTCTCCGCCTCGACGCCCGCCTCGGCACCCACCACGCCGACCGCTTCACCCAGCCCGGCGGCCTCTGGGACGAGTGGGTCGACGCCCTCCCCCACCTCCGCGGCGACCCGGCCTACACCCCCGCCGAGGTCCACCGCCGCACGGACCTCGCCTGCGACGCCGCCCACAGCTGGTCCCACACCTGACAGAAGACCCCCTCGCGTGCGTCGCCGCGCAGTGCGAATTCATCCAGCACATCCAGCACGAGCGATAGAGCGCTATTGCCCCCGGACTTACGACCGCCGGTAGGATCGGCACCATGAGCGGTAGTAGGAAGTATTCGATCAGCCTGCCCGAGGATCTCGCCGAGGCCGTGCGCGCCCACGTCGGGCCCGGCGGTTTCTCCGCCTACGTCGCCGAGGCTCTCGAACAGAGGGTTGCCATGGACAAGCTGCGGGAGATCGTCGCCGACTTCCAGACCGACAACGAAGCTCTCACCCGCGAGGAGGTCGAGGCCGCCCGGGCGCTGCTGCGCCACGACCACCGGCAGGCCGGCGGGGCCGCCGCCTGATGCCCGGCACCCTCCTGCTCGACAGCGAAGGACTCTCGAAGCTCTACCGCAAGGACCGCACCGTCATGGCTCTGGTCCAGGCGGCGGCGGAGGAGGGCGTCCGCGTCGCCACCAGCGCCATGACCACGCTTGAGGCCGACTACGAACGCATCCACCCGGCCCGCATCAAGTGGGTCCTCTCCCGCGTCGACGTCCACGACGTCACCAAGGAGATCACCGACCAGGCCGCCGCGCTTCTGCGCGCCCATCACCTCCACGGCCACAAGTACGCCACCGTTGCCGCCTTCGCCGTCATCGCCCGCGACGCACCCCGGCCGGTCACGGTCCTTACGTCCGACCCCGAGGATCTGGCACTCCTGTGCGGCCCTTCCGTGGAGGTCGTCAAGGTCTGAGACCGCGTCCCGCCACGCCGGCCGGCCGAACGCTGTCACCGCATCGCGGGATCGAGAACGCCACTGCGGACACAACAGCTGTGCCCGACCCACCCACAGGCGGATCGGGCACAGATATCGGCATAGCGTCAGACGTTGAAGCGGAACTCCACCACGTCGCCGTCCTGCATGACGTAGTCCTTGCCTTCCATGCGGGCCTTGCCGGCTGCGCGGGCGTCGGCGACCGAGCCCGTCTCGACGAGGTCGGCGAAGGAGATGACCTCGGCCTTGATGAAGCCCTTCTGGAAGTCGGTGTGGATCACACCGGCCGCCTCGGGGGCCGTCGCGCCCTTCTTGATGGTCCAGGCCCGGGTCTCCTTCGGGCCGGCCGTCAGGTAGGTCTGCAGGCCCAGCGTGTCGAAGCCGACGCGGGCGAGGGTCGCGAGGCCCGGCTCCTCGGCGCCGACGGACTGGAGGAGCTCCATCGCGTCCTCCTCGTCCAGCTCCGCCAGGTCCGCCTCCAGCTTGGCGTTCAGGAAGATCGCCTCCGCCGGGGCGACCAGCGCGCGCTGCTCGTCCTTGAACGCGTCGTCCGTCAGCTCGTCCTCGTCCACGTTGAAGACGTACAGGAACGGCTTCGTGGTGAGGAGGTGCAGGTCGTGCAGGAGCTCGGCGTTCTCCGAGCCCTGGACGATGCCCTGGGAGAAGAGCGTGTCGCCCCGCTCCAGGATCTCCTTCGCCGCCTCGACCGCCGCGACCTTCGGCGCCACGTCCTTCTTGATCCGGGACTCCTTCTGGAGGCGCGGCAGGACCTTCTCGATCGTCTGCAGGTCGGCGAGGATCAGCTCGGTGTTGATCGTCTCGATGTCGTCCTTCGGCGAGACCTTGCCGTCCACGTGGACGACGTTCTCGTCCTTGAACGCCCGGATCACCTGGCAGATGGCGTCCGACTCGCGGATGTTCGCCAGGAACTTGTTGCCCAGGCCCTCGCCCTCGCTCGCGCCGCGCACGATGCCGGCGATGTCGACGAAGTCGACCGTCGCCGGGAGGATGCGCTGCGAGCCGAAGATCTCCGCCAGCTTCGCCAGGCGGGCGTCCGGCACGCCGACGACGCCGACGTTGGGCTCGATCGTGGCGAACGGGTAGTTGGCCGCCAGCACGTCGTTCTTGGTCAGGGCGTTGAACAGGGTCGACTTGCCGACGTTCGGCAGGCCGACGATTCCGATCGTGAGCGACACGGGGCGACTTCCCTAGCGGTGTGGGTGTGGAGTGGCTGATGCGGTCTGGTGGCGGGGCGCGGTGTACTGCTGCTTCGCGATGCCGTGCGGGGTTCTGTTCCGCTCTGCTGTGCTCTGCCGGGCCGTCCTCGCGCGCCGCGATCCCCCAGTTTACGGGCGTGGCGAACCGGCCAGCCACGCCCACCTTCGGCCGTTCTCACCGCCCGCCTCACCCAAAGGGCGTGTCCTGTGCCCGGTTCCTGCCCGGTTGCGACCTACGTTGGAGACGTGGAGCAGCCCAAGACTCGTCCCCCTCAGCGCCGCGCCTTCGCCGACGGCGCCGCGGTCTACCCGGTGCCCGCGCGCCCGGGCGGCCGCCCGGTCCGCGCGGCCGGCGCCGCCGCGCGGCCCCGCCCGGCCCGGCCCGCCGCCGTGCCGGCCGCCCCCGCGCCCCTGCTGCGGCGGCTGCCGAACCCCCGGCTCACCGGGCTCGGCGCCGGGCTCTTCGCCTCCGCGGCCATGCTCGTGCTCGGCTTCCTCGACGCGCTGCTCCTCGACGGCTCCCCGCTCGCGTACGGGCTGCTGTTCCTGCCGGTCAGCGCCCTCACCGCGCTCTGGGTCCGTACGGCCGACCTCGTGACCGCGCCGATCAGCGTGCCCATCGCCTTCGCGGTCGGCGTCGTGCCGATCTCGGGCGGCAGCGGCGGCGCCGGCGGCCGGACCATGGCCGTCGTCACCGCCCTCGCCGTCCACGCCGGCTGGCTGTACGGGGGCACGCTGATCGCCGGGCTCATCACCTGCGTGCGGAAGGTACGGGACATGGGGCGGCGGCAGCGCGCGGCCGCCACGGCCGCCGCCAGGCGGGCGGGCGCGCGGCCCTGACCCGGCGAAGCTAGCGAGCGGACTCCGGTCCGCCCGTCCTCGCGGCCGTGGCCGTACTCGCGGCCGTCGCCGCCATCGCCGCTCCCACGATGCCCGCGTTGTTCTGGAGCTTCGCCGGGACGATCTCCGCGCGGATGCCGTCGAGCAGGTGCAGGAACTTGTCCGCCTTGCGGCTCACCCCGCCGCCGATGATGAAGAGCTCCGGCGAGAACAGCATCTCCACGTGCGCCAGGTACTTCTTCAGGCGCCGGTCCGCCCAGTGCTCCCAGGTGAGGTCCTCGTCCTCCTTGGCCTTCGTGGAGGCGCGGGTCTCCGCGTCGTGGCCCTTCAGTTCCAGGTGGCCGAGCTCCGTGTTCGGGACCAGGCGGCCGTCCGTGAACACCGCCGAGCCGATGCCCGTGCCCAGGGTGAGCAGGATGACCGTGCCCGTACGGCCCCGGCCCGCGCCGAAGGTCATCTCGGCCACGCCCGCCGCGTCCGCGTCGTTCAGGACGGTCACCGGGAGGCCGCCGAGGCGCTCGCTCAGCAGCCGGCCGGCGTCCACGCCGATCCACGCCTTGTCCACGTTGGCCGCCGTGCGGACGGTCGAGTCCGTCACCACGCCCGGGAACGTCACGCCCACCGGCCCCTGCCAGCCGAACTTCCCGACGACGTCCGCGACGCAGCCCGCCACGCCGTCGGGCGTGGCGGGCTGCGGGGTCAGCACCTTGTGGCGGGGCTCGGCCAGGTCGCCGCGTTCCAGGTCAACGGGCGCGCCCTTGATGCCAGAGCCGCCGATGTCCACTCCGAAGACGTTCATGCCGTCCACGGTAGGGGGAGTGCGGGCGGCCCACTGCCGGAACTACTCCCCCGGCGTCACTCCTTCACGAGTTCCGCCGCCTCCGCGCGCAGGTCGCGGCGCAGCTCCTTCGGGAGGGAGAAGGTGAGGGACTCGTCCGCGGTCTTCACCAGCTCGACATCGGCGTAGCCGCGCTCCGTCAGCCACTGCAGGACCTCCTGGACCAGGACGTCCGGCACCGACGCGCCCGAGGACAGGCCGACGCTGGTCACGCCCTCCAGCCACGCCTCGTCGATCTCGCTCGCGAAGTCCACGAGGTACGCGGCGGCGGCGCCGGCCTGCTTGGCGACGTCGACCATGCGCTGGGAGTTGGACGAGTTCTTGGAGCCGACGACGATGACCAGCTCCGCCTGCGTGGCCAGCTCCTTGATCGCGGCCTGACGGTTCTGGGTGGCGTAGCAGATGTCGTCGGACGGCGGGGAGATCAGCTGCGGGAACTTCTCCTTCAGCGCGTCCACGGTCTCCATCGTCTCGTCGACGGAGAGGGTGGTCTGGGAGAGCCAGACGACCTTCGACGGGTCGCGGACCTCGACCTTCGCGACGTCCTCGGGGCCGTCGACCAGCTGGATGTGGTCGGGGGCCTCGCCGGTGGTGCCGATGACCTCCTCGTGGCCCTCGTGGCCGATCAGGAGGATGTCGAAGTCCTCGTTGGCGAAGCGGACGGCCTCCTTGTGGACCTTGGTGACCAGCGGGCAGGTGGCGTCGATGGTCGCCAGCCTGCCGCGGCGGGCCTCCTCGTGGACGGTCGGGGCCACGCCGTGGGCGGAGAACATCACGATGTTGCCCGGGGGGACCTCGGTCGCCTGGTCGACGAAGATCGCGCCCTTCCGCTCCAGGGTCTGCACGACGTACTTGTTGTGGACGATCTCGTGCCGGACGTAGACCGGCGCCCCGTACTGCTCCAGGGCCTTCTCGACGGCGATCACGGCACGGTCCACACCCGCGCAGTAGCCGCGCGGGGCGGCGAGCAGGACACGCTTCGGGCGGGTGGGCGCGGGCGACGACGCGGGCGTTGCAGTCATGCGTCCCATCGTAAGGGTGGGCGGGGCGGCGGCCGCGTGCGCGGGCCTCGCGGCAGGGGTGCGGGTCGCGTCGCAGCGGGGCTGTGCACAGGCCGTGCCAGAGACTGTGCGCATGACCGAGGAAACGCGCATTGCGGGACATACGGGACTGCGACGGAACCTCGGGTTCCAGGACCTGGTCGTCTATGGCCTGCTCTTCATCGCGCCCATGGCACCGGTCGGCGTCTTCGGCACGCTGGACGCGCGCTCGCACGGGGCGGTGGCGCTGGTGTACGTGGTCGCCACGGTGGCGATGGCGTTCACGGCGTACAGCTACGCGCAGATGGTCCGGGTCGCGCCGCTGGCCGGGTCGGTGTTCACGTACGCGCGCAAGGGGCTCGGGGACGGGCCCGGGTTCATCGCCGGGTGGATGGCGATGCTCGACTACCTGCTGATCCCCGCGGTGGCCTACCTCTTCGCGGGGATCGCGATGGAGGCGCTGGTGCCGGGGGTCGACCGGTGGGTGTGGACCGGGCTGGCGGTGGTGATCACGACGCTGCTGAACCTGTGGGGGGTGCGGGCGGCGGCGCGGGTGGGTTTCGCGGTGCTGGCGATGGAGATCGTGGTGCTGCTGGTGTTCGTGGTGTCGGCGATCGTGGTGCTCGTCCGGGACGGGGCGCGGCGCGACTGGTGGTCGCCGCTGGCCGGCGACACGGCGTTCTCCCTGGCGGCGGTGCTGGGGGCGGTGTCGGTGGCGGTGCTGTCGTACCTGGGGTTCGACGCGATCGCGAGCTTCGCGGAGGAGGTGACCGGGGGGTCGGCGAAGGTGGCGCGGGCGGTGCTGTTCTGCCTGGCGCTGGCGGGCGTGCTGTTCGTGGCGCAGACGTACCTGGTGGCGCTGCTGTCGCCGGTGCCGTCGGAGACGCTGGCGCTGGAGCCGGCGCGGCAGGGGTCGGCGTTCTACGACGCGGTGGACGCGTCGGTGGGGACGTGGCTGCACGATCTGGTGGCGGTCAGCAAGGCGATCGGGGCGGCGTTCGCGGCGCTGGCGGGGCAGGCGGCCGGCGGGCGGCTGCTCTTCGCGATGGGGCGCGAGCGCCGACTGCCGCATGTGCTCGCCCGGACGGACGCGGGGGTGCCGCGGGTGGCGCTGCTCGTCTCGGCGACGGTGACGATGGCGGCGGCGCTGTGGGCGGCGCGGCGGGACGACGGGCTCGACCACCTGGTGTCGGTGGTCGACATCGGGGCGCTGACGGCGTTCGTGCTGCTGCACGCGAGCGTCGTCGGCTGGTTCGCGGTGCGGCGGATGGCGGGGCCGCCGCACTGGCTGCGCCATGTGGTCGCGCCGGTGACCGGTGCGGCGATCCTGATCGCGGTGATCGCGGAGGCGGCGGTGTCGGCGCAGGTGGTGGGCGTCGTCTGGCTGGGGGTGGGGCTGGTGGTCCTCGCCGTCCAGGGCGCCCGCGGCGGCCCGGAGGCCCACGGCGCGGCCAAGGGCCGGCACGACCCCGGCCCCTCCCGGCCGGTCTGACGGGGCCGACGAAGCGCCCGGACCGCGCGCCACCTTCAGCCACGCTTCGAGGGGTACGAGCTCCGCCCCGCACCGCCCCGGACTTCCGAACCGCCCCCGAGCCGAGCCCCCGCCACCGAAGGCCCCCGCCAAGCCGGGCCCCAGGGCGAACCGACCGTGGCGGGGGTGGGTGGAGTTGTCCTTGGGGGGCGCTACGGTCGGGGCATGGCTTTGACTACGTCTGCCGAGGCGCCGTTGCCCGTGGGGGAGGTCTCGCGGCTGATCGGAGGGTGGATCGACCGGCTCGGGGCCGTGTGGGTGGAGGGGCAGATCACGCAGCTGTCCCGGCGGCCCGGGGCCGGGGTCGTGTTCCTGACCCTGCGGGACCCCTCGTACGACATCTCCGTGTCCGTGACCTGCTACCGCCAGGTCTTCGACGCCATCGCCGACGTCGTCTCCGAGGGCGCGCGGGTCGTCGTGCACGCCAAGCCCGAGTGGTACGCGCCCCGGGGGCAGCTGTCGCTGCGGGCCGCCGAGATACGGCCCGTCGGCGTCGGCGAGCTGCTGATCCGGCTGGAGCAGCTCAAGCGGGCCCTCGGCGCCGAGGGCCTCTTCGCGGCCGAGCGGAAGAAGCCGCTGCCGTTCCTGCCGCAGCTCGTGGGGCTCGTGTGCGGACGGGCCTCCGCCGCCGAGCGGGACGTCCTGGAGGTGGCCCGGCGCCGCTGGCCCGCCGTCCGGTTCGAGGTGCGGAACGTCGCCGTGCAGGGCGTGCACGCCGTCCCGCAGGTCGTCCAGGCGGTCAAGGAGCTCGACGACCACGAGGAGGTCGACGTGATCGTCGTGGCGCGCGGCGGCGGCAGCGTCGAGGACCTGCTGCCGTTCTCGGACGAGCAGCTGATCCGCGCCGTCGCGGAGTGCCGCACCCCCGTCGTCTCCGCGATCGGCCACGAACCCGACTCACCGCTCCTCGACCTGGTCGCCGACCTGCGCGCCGCCACCCCGACCGACGCCGCGAAGAAGGTCGTCCCCGACGTCGGCGAGGAGCTGGAGCGCGTGCAGTCCCTGCGGGACCGCGCGTTCCGCACCATCCACGCACTGCTCGACCGCGAAGAGCGCGGGCTCGCCCACGCCCTCGCCCGCCCCGTCATGGAGCACCCGCAGCGGATGGTCGAGGAGCGCGGCGCCGAGGTCGACGCCCTGCTCGCCCGGAGCCGGCGCGTCCTCGGGCACCTGCTCGACCGGGCCGACTCCGAGCTCTCCCACACCCGCGCCCGCGTCCGGTCCCTCTCCCCCGCCGCGACCATGGAGCGCGGTTACGCGGTGCTCCAGCGCGCCGACGGGGCGGTGGTCCGCTCCCCCGAGGAGGTCGCCGAGGGCGAGCGGCTGCGCGCCCGGGTGTCCGAGGGGGAGTTCGCCGTGCAGCGCGTCCCGCAGTCCGATTCGTAGCAACCCGAAGGTGGAATTGATGGCAACCCGTACCGACGAGACCGCGCCCGGCTACGAGCAGGCCCGCGACGAGCTGATCGAGGTCGTGCGGCGCCTGGAGGCCGGCGGGACGACCCTCGAGGAGTCGCTGGCGCTCTGGGAGCGGGGCGAGGAGCTCGCCAAGGTGTGCCGGCGGTGGCTGGATGGCGCCCGTGCCCGGCTCGACGCCGCGCTCGCCGCCACGGACGAGAGCGGGGAGCTGGTCGCTGACCAGGACTGATACAGAGAGCAGGTGTGAAACGGACCACTATCCGGTTCGATTGGTTGAATTTTCATCAATCCAGGGCGTACCTTTCAAGACATCGCACCACCCCCTTGCACGTCCGGAAGGTACGCACATGTCCCTCGTTCTCGACCCCGCCGCCCAGGACCTCCTCTTCCGCGAGGCCCGCACCGCCAACGCGTTCACCGACGAGCCGGTGACCGAGGAGCAGGTCCAGGCGATCTACGACCTGGTCAAGTTCGGGCCGACCGCCTTCAACCAGACCCCCCTCCGGGTCACCCTGGTCCGCTCCGCCGAGGCCCGCGAGCGCCTCGTCGCGCACATGGCCGAGGGCAACCAGGCGAAGACCGCCGCCGCCCCGCTGGTCGCGATCCTCTCGGCGGACAACGAGTTCCACGAGGAGCTCCCGCAGCTCTTCCCGCACTTCCCGCAGGCCAAGGACGTCTTCTTCGGCGAGCGCCCGGTCCGCGAGCAGTCCGCGCTGCTGAACGCCGCTCTGCAGGCCGCGTACTTCATCGTCGGCGTCCGCGCCGCCGGCCTGGCCGCCGGCCCGATGACCGGCCTGGACTTCGCCGGCGTCCAGAAGGAGTTCCTGGACGACGACCACACCCCGCTGATGGTGATCAACATCGGCCGGCCGGCCGAGGACGCGAACCCGTTCCCGCGTTCCCCGCGCCTCGCCTACGAGGACGTCGTCACCACCGTGTGACCCACGCGCACCGGAAAGGCCCCGCACACCTTGTGTGCGGGGCCTTTCCCGTTCGTCACGCCTTCTTCGACTGCAGCGCGCCCGCCATCTCCGCCAGCCGGTCCAGCGACGCCGTGCCGGTCACCACCGTCGTCGCCCCGCCCTCGGCGCGGACCAGGGCGTCGTACTTCGGGCCCTCCCACACCTGCCAGGCGCGGCCGGCCACCGTCCGGGTCTTCCCCGTCGCCTTCGCCTGCTGGGTGACCTCCGGCACATACTTCTCCGGCTGCGCCGTCGACTGGTACAGCGCCGCGTACTGGGTGTCCGGGGTCAGGAAGCCGAGCTGCCAGCGGTCGCCCGCCTCACGCTTGTACGAGACGACCGTCGCCCTCCAGCCCTCGCCCAGCCCCTCCGGGGCCAGCACGGGGTACGGGGCGGCGCGCTGCGCCGTCAGCAGCTCGACCCGGTAGTCCTTCGTCCGGACCGGGTTCGCGTCCTCGTCGTGCGGGATGAACAGATACATGACGCCCGCGGCGACCATGATCACCGCCAGCGACTGGAACATTCCGCGTACTGTCTGCCTGCCTCGCATACCTGCCACGCCCCCCATGGTCGCATCATGGTGTTGTGCTCATCCGTGGGCCCCTCTGCTCAATTTGTCGACCTGACGATAGAGTCACAGCACCCTCTTGTTTTCCGGCCGTCGCCGTACAGAAAGGTGCGCTCGATGACCGAGCATCACTTGCTGCCGCCCGAGCTGGAGGTCTCTCCCGAGGCCCCCGACCGCAACCTCGCCCTGGAGCTGGTCCGCGTCACCGAGGCGGCCGCGATGGCCGCGGGCCGCTGGGTCGGCCGCGGTGACAAGATCGGCGCGGACGGCGCGGCGGTCAACGCCATGCGGACCCTGATCTCCACCGTCTCGATGAACGGCGTGGTCGTCATCGGCGAGGGCGAGAAGGACGAGGCGCCCATGCTCTTCAACGGCGAGCGGGTCGGCGACGGCACCGGCGCCGAGGTCGACATCGCCGTCGACCCGATCGACGGCACCACCCTGAACGCCAAGGGCATGCCGAACGCGATCGCCGTGCTGGCCGCCGCGGACCGCGGCACCATGTTCGACCCGTCCGCCGTGTTCTACATGGACAAGCTGGTCACCGGCCCCGAGGCGGCGGACTTCGTCGACATCGACGCGCCCGTGTCGGTGAACATCCGACGGGTCGCCAAGGCCAAGAACTCCTCGCCCGAGGACATCACGGTCGTCATCCTGGACCGCCCCCGCCACGAGGGCATCGTCAAGGAGATCCGCGAGACCGGCGCCCGGATCAAGTTCATCTCCGACGGCGACGTCGCCGGCTCGATCATGGCGGTCCGCGAGGGCACCGGCGTCGACATGCTCATGGGCATCGGCGGCACCCCGGAGGGCATCATCTCCGCCTGCGCGATCAAGTGCCTCGGCGGTGTGATCCAGGGCAAGCTGTGGCCGAAGGACGACGCCGAGCGGCAGCGCGCGCTGGACGCCGGTCACGACCTGGACCGGGTGCTCTCCACGAACGACCTGGTCAGCGGCGACAACGTGTTCTTCGTCGCGACCGGCATCACCGACGGCGAGCTGCTGCGCGGGGTCCGCTACCGCGCCGAGACCGCGACCACGCAGTCGCTGGTCATGCGCTCGAAGTCCGGCACGATCCGGCAGATCGACTCCACGCACCGGCTGTCCAAGCTGCGCGCGTACAGCAAGATCGACTTCGACCGGGCCAAGTAGCCCGCGCGGCGGTACGAAGAGGGGCGCCCCCATGTGCGGTGGGGGCGCCCCTTCCCGTACGGGCGAGAGACCCGTCAGCCCGCCTGGGCGATCCGCTCCGCGGCCGCGGCCTTGCGCAGCTCCACCTCGCGGCGCCGGCGGCGGGCCAGCACCACCCGGCGCTCGGCGGCGGTGAGCCCGCCCCACACGCCGTACGGCTCGGGCTGCAGCAGCGCGTGCTCCCGGCACTCGACCATCACGGGGCAGCGGGCGCAGACCCGCTTGGCGGCCTCCTCGCGGGAGAGCCGGGCGGCGGTCGGCTCCTTGGAGGGGGCGAAGAACAGTCCGGCCTCGTCGCGGCGGCAGACCGCCTCCGCGTGCCAGGGTCCGGCCTCGTCCTCTCGGGCGGGCGCGCGCTGGGCCGGAACGGTGGCGGCGTGGAGGGGCTGATGCGGCAGTTGCAGCACGGTCTACTCCTGACGACGGCGACGGCTTCGCGAGCGAGAGACGATGCAGCAAGCCCTACCCGCTGTGCGCGCGCCTATGCACCGGGTGGCGTCAGGGTTCCGAACTCCGGGCAGCCGTCGGCGAATTCCGGTCGGCCCGGACCGCTCAGTGGCCGAGGTGCTTGCGCAGCCGGTCCTGCAGGTCGGCGATGAACTTGCCCCGCTTGGGGCGGGCCTCCACGTGCCCGAGGACCGCGTAGCCGTTGACCACGACGACCGGGGCCTCCGGGTCGGGCGCCTCCAGCGTGCGCACCTCGAAGTTGCCGAGGACGCCGGTGCCGTTGCCGCGCAGCGTGATGTTCTCCGGGACCCGGACCTCCACGCTGCCGAAGATCGACGTGGCGTTGATGGTGGTGAGCCGCTGGGCGAAGATCGCCTCGGTCAGGTCGATCTCGACGTTGCCGAACACCGCGAAGGCGTTGGTGCGGCGGCCGACCCGCCAGCGGCCCTTGCGGGTCGTGCTGGAGAAGACCGCGACGAGGTTGTCGGCGGGGACCGCCGGGTCGTCGGGCCCGTAGGCGTAGGGATCCTCGGCCGGCCGGCGGGCCGCGGTCGGCCGGGGCAGGTCCCGTACCAGCGGCTCCAGTTCGCCCATGGTCTTGGCCCGGTAGACGGCGTCGATCCGCTCGCCGTGCTCCTCGGCGTCGAGCCGCCCCTCGGCGAGGGCTTCGCGCAGGATGTCCGCGACCCGGTCCCGGTCGGCGTCCGAGGCGCGCAGCGAACCCGCCGGGTCGGCGGCGGCCGGCGGTGCGGCGGCGGGCTCCGCGGGAGCGGCCGGCGGCTGCTGGGGCTGCTTTTCGAGGTCCACGGAGGCAGCGTAGCGAAACGCGATAGATCGCGACCAGGGGGCGCGGGGGGAGGGTCGCGTTCCACTTGACGGGCCGAGCGGGGGGAACGAAACACGCCATTCCGGCGTGGTCGGGTGCTCCTAGTGAGCCTTACCTCACAGGATCGGCGCCGCGCCCGCGTCTTACGCTGGAGGGCGCGCCCGCCAACGGAGGCGGCGCGCCGCCGTCTGCCCGAGTGAGGAATGGCCCCGTCATGCCAGAGTTCGCGTACTCCGATCTGCTCCCCCTGGGAGAGGACACCACGCCCTACCGCCTGGTGACCTCCGAAGGCGTCTCGACCTTCGAGGCCGACGGCCGTACGTTCCTCAAGGTCGAGCCGGAGGCGCTGCGCCAGCTGGCCGCCGAGGCCATCCACGACATCCAGCACTACCTGCGCCCGGCCCACCTGGCCCAGCTGCGGAAGATCATCGACGACCCGGAGGCGTCGAGCAACGACAAGTTCGTCGCGCTCGACCTGCTGAAGAACGCCAACATCGCCGCCGCCGGCGTGCTGCCCATGTGCCAGGACACCGGCACCGCGATCGTCATGGGCAAGCGCGGGCAGAACGTGCTGACCACCGGCCGCGACGAGGAGGCCCTGTCCAAGGGCATCTACGACGCGTACACCAAGCTCAACCTGCGCTACTCCCAGATGGCCCCGGTGACCATGTGGGAGGAGAAGAACACCGGCTCGAACCTGCCCGCGCAGATCGAGCTGTACGCGACCGACGGCGGCGCCTACAAGTTCCTCTTCATGGCCAAGGGCGGCGGCTCGGCCAACAAGTCGTTCCTCTACCAGGAGACCAAGGCCGTCCTGAACGAGGCCTCCATGATGAAGTTCCTGGAGGAGAAGATCCGCTCGCTGGGCACGGCCGCCTGCCCGCCGTACCACCTGGCGATCGTCGTCGGCGGCACCTCCGCCGAGTTCGCGCTGAAGACCGCCAAGTACGCCTCCGCGCACTACCTGGACGAGCTGCCCACCGAGGGCGACGCGGCCACCGGTCACGGCTTCCGCGACAAGGAGCTGGAGGAGAAGGTCTTCGAGCTCACGCAGAAGATCGGCATCGGCGCCCAGTTCGGCGGCAAGTACTTCTGCCACGACGTCCGCGTGGTCCGTCTCCCCCGCCACGGCGCCTCGCTGCCGGTCGCGATCGCCGTCTCCTGCTCGGCCGACCGCCAGGCCGTCGCGAAGATCACCGCCGAGGGCGTCTTCCTGGAGCAGCTCGAGACCGACCCGGCGCGCTTCCTGCCGGACACGACCGACGAGCACCTCGACGAGGCGGGCGACGTCGTCAAGATCGACCTCAACCAGCCGATGGACGAGATCCTCGCCGAGCTGACCAAGTACCCGGTCAAGACCCGGCTCTCGCTGACCGGCCCGCTGGTCGTGGCGCGCGACATCGCGCACGCCAAGATCAAGGAGCGGCTGGACGCGGGCGAGGAGATGCCGCAGTACCTGAAGGACCACCCGGTGTACTACGCGGGTCCCGCGAAGACCCCCGAGGGCTACGCCTCCGGCTCCTTCGGCCCGACGACGGCCGGCCGCATGGACTCGTACGTGGAGCAGTTCCAGGCGGCGGGCGGCTCGAAGGTCATGCTGGCCAAGGGCAACCGCTCGAAGCAGGTCACCGACGCGTGCGGCACGCACGGCGGCTTCTACCTGGGCTCCATCGGCGGCCCCGCGGCGCGCCTCGCGCAGGACTGCATCAAGAAGGTCGAGGTCGTCGAGTACGAGGAGCTCGGCATGGAGGCGGTCTGGAAGATCGAGGTCGAGGACTTCCCCGCGTTCATCGTCGTGGACGACAAGGGCAACGACTTCTTCCAGAACCCGGCGCCCGAGCCGACGTTCACCCACATCCCGGTCCGCGGCCCCGGCCTCGGCTGAGCCGTACGGCGTGACGACGACGCCCCCCGGTCCGTACGGGCCGGGGGGCGTCGTCGTGTGTCGTCGCGCGTCGTCCCGGTGCTACGGGACTCCGACGACCGTCTCGCAGCGGGTCGCGGAGTCGGCCGTGCCCGTCTGGCCGTCGCAGTGGTCGGTGTGCGGGCCGCCGTCGAGGCTGTCGGCGCCGGGGCCCGCGAAGATCCGGTCGTCGCCGGCGCCGCCGCGCAGGGCGTCGTTGCCTCCCGCGGTGCCGACGGTGGTGTCCGCGTCGAAGTTCACGTTGTCGCCGAAGATCACGTCCGCGCCGCCCCGGCCCTCGATGAGGTCGTGTCCCGCGGCCGTCTGCGAGGCGTCGGGGACGGAGCTCTCGCCGATGAGGATCTCGTCCGTGGCGCCGCCGCGGATGTGGTCGTTGCCCGCGCCCGTGGCCCGGCCGCCCGTGGGGCTGTTGATGTTGTGGTCGCCGAGGGCGAAGAAGCCGCCGTCGCCGCCGAGGTCGATCAGGTCGTCGCCGCCGTTGCCGTGCGCCCCGGTCACGCCCTCGCTGTCGCCGATGACGTTGTCCTCCGGGCCCGGACCGGCGAGCAGGACGTCGTCGCCGGCGCCGGTCGCCGAGCCTCCGAAGGGCGAGGCCGAGTCGCCGAGGAGGCCGTCGTTCCCGGGGCCGCCCTCGATGTGGTCGGCGCCGCCGCCGGTCGCCTCGCCGCCGCCGAAGGCGAGGCTGTCGCCGTCGAGGTGGGCGTCGTCGCCGGGGCCGCCGTAGATCCGGTCGCGGCCGCCGCCGGTGGCGTCGCCGGTCTCGGCCTTGTTGTCGCCCTGGATGTTGTCGTCGCCCGGACCGCCGTACAGGACGTCGTTCCCGCCGCCCACGGCGTCGCCGGTCGCGGCGTAGGCGTCGCCCTGCATGCTGTCGTTCCCGGCGCCGCCGTCGAGGCGGTCGTTGCCGGACCCGCCGATGACGTGGTCGGCGCCGCCGAGGGCGCAGATCAGGTCGTTGCCGCCGCGGCCGTCGACGACGTCGGCGCCGTCCGAGGCGACGATGACGTCGTTGCCGGGGGTGCCGGTGACGGTGCCGGAGCCGGTGATCGTGGCCGTCTGGCCGAGGCAGGTGGGCTGGGCCGCGGCGGCGGTCGCGGGGGCGCCCAGGAACAGCAGGGCCGCGGCCGCCAGGCCGGTGGTGAGCGGACGGGCCATCGAGGACCTCCGTGTCGGTGGGGCGGGCGCCGGGCGGCGCCCCGGTCCGGACGCTAGGGCGGCCCGCCGGGCCCGGCGACCGCGGCCCGGTCAACCGGGTGAGCACGGGGACCGCACGGGTGGCGACCTTGCTCCGTCGCGGTGGCCGGCCCACCGACTGCGGGTCCGCCCCAGCCGGGAGCCGAGGCCGCCGGCGACGGCCTCACAAGCCGCGAGCCGGGCCCGACGGTGCGCCCCAGCCGCGAGCCGGGCGACACTCCAAGGCGCCATCGCCCCCGCGGTGTCGACGGTCGATCAGAAACTCGCTACCGACCGGTAGTCCTGTCGTCGCCTACCGGTCAGTATTAGCCGCGAGCATGTCAACCACTGAGCCGGTTCGACCACTCGGGAGCCCCCCATGTCCTCCTCCGCCACCCGTGCCAGGGCCGCCGCGACCCTCGGCCTCACCGCCGTCCTCGTCGTCGGGCCCGCGCCCGCGGCCCTCGCCGCCGACCCGGACCGCCACCACACCTCCACCGCCGCGGTCCACGACATCGACTACACGACCTGGCGCAAGGACGTCGCGGCGGTGATCGCCCAGGCCCGCCCGTACATCGAGCAGCGCTCCGAGGAGGCGGGCGGCGAGAAGCAGGCGATCGTCCTCGACATCGACAACTCCTCGCTGGAGACGGACTTCCACCCGTTCTGGGAGCTGCCGACCCCGGCCATCCCCGAGGTCCGCGCGCTGGTCGAGGACGCCCACGAGCGCGGGGTGGCGATCTTCTTCGTGACCGCCCGCCCGGGCATCATCCACTCGCTCACCGACTGGAACCTCAAGCAGGTCGGCTACCCGGTCGACGGGCTGTACGTGCGGTCGCTGCCGGACCTGTTCGCCGAGGTGAGCGCGTACAAGACGGAGAAGCGCGCGGAGATCGAGGCCAAGGGCTACACGATCATCGCGAACATCGGCAACAACACCACCGACCTCGTCGGCGGCCACGCCGAACGCGCGTACAAGCTGCCGGACTACGGCGGCAAGCTGTCCTGACACGCCGGAAGGCCCGGCCACCCCCCGGTGGCCGGGCCTTCCGCGCGTACCGCCTACGCGAAGCGCTGGTTCGCCGCGCCGGTGCAGCTCTGGATCCGGACCGGCTCCCGCGCCGCCGCGTGCGTCAGGCACATGCCGGTCGCGGCCGCCGGGCGGATCGTGGCGCCGACCTTCACGAACTTCTGGTTGCCGCCGCCGTGGCAGTTCCAGATCAGCAGGGCCGTGCCCGCCGCGTACGAGGTGCTGGGCACGTCGAGGCAGCGGTCCTGGGTCAGGCCGGTGTGGACAGTCTGCCGGGCGGAGTCGTGCCACCAGGTCTGGTTGCGGCCGCCGTGGCAGTCCCAGCCGAGGACCGCGGTGCCGTTGGCGCTGGTGGAGGCGTTCACGTCCACGCAGTTGCCGGTCGCCTCGTTCCTCAGCGGCCGGTACGCGTCGTCCCAGGCGAGCGGGAACAGGGTCGGCTTCCCGGTCGAGTTGACGTCCGCGCAGCTCGCCTCGCGCAGGCCCGAGCCGTACAGCTGGGTCAGGCAGGAGGCGAAGGCGGCGTGGCCGCGGGCGTTCGGGTGGAAGGACTGGCGGACCGAGTTCTCGTCCGGGGTCCCGGGCTTGGAGAGGTCGATGTACAGACCGCGGGCCCAGGGGTCCTCCATGCAGACCTCGTGGCCGTGGAACAGCCGCGAGTTGTCCAGGTACGTCGCCCCGGTGGACTGGGCGGCCTTGCGCATGCCGCGCTCGAAGGCCGGGACGGCGGTGTTGCGGCCCCAGACGGTGTCGGAGTCGTAGCCCATGCCGCCGCAGGCGAGCTTGCCGGGGAAGTCCGGGTTGTCGCGGAAGTCCGGGCCGATGGGGCTCGGGTAGCCCATGACGACCAGCTTGTAGTCGCCGTCCGCGTAGCCGGCGTCGCGCATCACCGTGCGCAGGTCGCGCACGGTCTGCTCGACCTTGGGGACGAGGGCGTCGACGCGGGCCTGCCAGCCGGGGGCGTACTTCGGCTCGCAGGGCCCCTGGGAGAGCAGGTAGCGCTGGACGCAGTCGGTCATGACCGGGCCGAACTGCAGGTCGTCGTTGGCACCGGCGACGAGCAGCACCATCTTGACGCGGGTGTTGCGGGCCTTGATGGCGAGGTTGTCGCTCTGGACCAGCTCGTCGGCGTACTGCTTGGAGCCGCCGATCCGGATGTTGCCGGTGTACGCGCCGGAGCAGGACACGTTGAACGTGAGGTCCGCGGGGATTCCGGTGCGGTGGATGGCGGCCTCGGGCGAGCGGTGGCACCAGTTGGTGGGGCCGTTCGTCGGCGGCTCGTACGTGCCGACGCCCTCGCCGGAGATCTCGCTGTCGCCCAGCGAGATCAGGCCCGTCTTGCGCTGGTCGAGCGGCCGTTCCTCCGGGGAGCCGTAGATCTTCGTGGCCTCGGCCGCCCGGATCGCCTCCAGCTCGGCCGGGAGCGGAACGGATGCGGTGGTGCGGGGAGCGGTGGCGGCCGCGCCGGCGGGGGCGGCGGCCGTCATGGTTCCGAGGACTGCCGCGGCCGCGGCGCCGGCCGCGATCGCCCATCGGAGTCTGTACCTGGTGCGCCTCATCGCGCCTCCTGGTGAGTGGGGTTACCCACGGTTTTTACTGGCCGGTACGTGACATGGGAATAGCCGGAACAAGACAAGTGCTCATCTTTACTGGGAGGTTGAGGACATGAACGACAACGACAGGTTCCGCATCGAGCACGACTCCATGGGTGAGGTACGGGTCCCCGCCCACGCCAAGTGGCGCGCCCAGACCCAACGGGCCGTGGAGAACTTCCCCGTCTCCGGGCAGCGCCTGGAGCGCGCCCACATCGAGGCCCTGGCCCGCATCAAGGCGGCGGCGGCCAAGGTGAACGCCGAACTCGGGGTGATCGACGCGGACGTGGCCGGCGCGATCCAGGAGGCCGCCGCGGAGGTCGCCGAGGGCCGCTGGGACGAGCACTTCCCGGTCGACGTCTTCCAGACCGGCTCCGGCACCTCGTCCAACATGAACACCAACGAGGTCATCGCCACCCTCGCGAGCGAGCGGCTCGGCAAGGACGTCCACCCCAACGACCACGTCAACGCCTCGCAGTCGTCCAACGACGTGTTCCCGTCCTCCATCCACATCGCGGCCACCGCCGCCGTCACCGCCGACCTGATCCCGGCCCTCGAACACCTGGCCGCGGCCCTGGGGCGGAAATCAGCCGAATTCGCGGACGTGGTGAAGTCCGGCCGCACCCACCTCATGGACGCCACCCCGGTCACCCTCGGCCAGGAGTTCGGCGGCTACGCGGCCCAGGTCCGGTACGGGATCGAGCGGCTGCGCGCCTCCCTGCCCCGGCTCGCCGAACTCCCCCTCGGCGGCACCGCCGTCGGCACCGGCATCAACACCCCGCCCGGCTTCTCGGCCGCCGTGATCGCCGAGGTCGCCCGCACCACCGGACTGCCGCTCACCGAGGCCCGGGACCACTTCGAGGCGCAGGGCGCCCGCGACGGCCTGGTGGAGACCTCCGGCCAGCTCCGCACCATCGCCGTCGGCCTCACCAAGATCGCCAACGATCTGCGCTGGATGGCCTCGGGGCCGCGCACCGGGCTCGCCGAGATCAACCTGCCCGACCTCCAGCCCGGTTCCTCGATCATGCCCGGCAAGGTCAACCCGGTGGTCCCGGAGGCCGTCCTGATGGTCGCCGCGCAGGTCACCGGCAACGACACCACCGTGGCGGTGGCCGGCGCCGCCGGGAACTTCGAGCTCAACGTGATGCTCCCGGTCATGGCCAAGAACCTGCTGGAATCCGTACGGCTTCTGGCCAATGCCTCCCGGCTGCTCGCCGACCGCACCGTCGACGGCATCACCGCCAACGCCGAACGGGCCCGCGAGTACGCCGAGTCCTCGCCGTCCGTCGTCACCCCGCTCAACAAGTACATCGGCTACGAGGAGGCCGCGAAGGTCGCCAAGCGGTCGCTGGCGGAACGGAAGACCATCCGCGAGGTCGTCCTCGCGTCCGGCTACGTCGAACGCGGCGACCTGACGGTCGAGCAGTTGGACGAGGCGCTGGACGTGCTGCGCATGACGCATCCGTGACCTTCGCCGCAGCGGCCGGAGCGCGCCCCACCTAAGATCTGCGCATGACAGCATCGGCAGCTTCGCAGGACACCGTGCACTGGGCGCCGGGGGACCGCATCCTCTGGCGCTACCGCGGCATCGGCTCCGGTGACGTGCACATCTGCCGGCCCGTGACCGTCGTGCAGGACACCGACGAGCTGCTCGCCGTCTGGATGGCGCCCGGCACCGAATGCGTCAAGCCGGTACTCCTGGACGGCACCCCGATCCACCAGGAACCGCTCGCCACCCGCTACACCGCACCGCGCACCACCACCCGCGCCCCCTGGCAGGGCGCGGGGGTGCTGAAGCTGGCCCGGCCCGCCGACCCCTGGTCGGTCTGGCTGTTCTGGGATCAGGGGTGGCGGTTCCGCAGCTGGTACGTGAACCTGGAGCAGCCGCGGACCCGGTGGTCCGGCGGCGTCGACTCCGAGGACCACTTCCTGGACATCTCCGTGTACCCGGACCGCAGCTGGCTCTGGCGCGACGAGGACGAGTTCGCGCAGGCGCAGAGCTGCGGGCTGATGGGCGCGGCGCAGGCCGCCCGGGTGCGGGAGGCCGGCGCGGCCGCCGTGGAGCTGATCGACGCGTGGGGACCGCCGTTCTCGGACGGCTGGGAGCACTGGCGGCCGGATCCCGCCTGGACGGTCCCCGAACTGCCGGCCGACTGGGACAGAACCCCGGCGCACACGGCACCGTGAGACCCTTGATGCGCCCCCCGGGTTCAAACGTAGGATCGTCCTCCGCAAGCCCGTGACGCAGCAACCAGCGAATACCGCACAGGACCTGACCGTAAGTCATTCATGAGGGGGAGAGCCGTGCCGGACGTGTGCCCGGGTGGGCGTGCCCCCGCCGATGCCGTGCCCGCATCGTGCTCCCGTCAGGGGTTTAGCCCCGGTGACGGCGCGGCATCGGCTGACAGAGCGATGGCATCGCACCACCGGCCCGGACGGACGGAATCCCACGCGTGACGGAGCATCCCACCTCCCACGAAGGCCGCCAGCCCCTGGCTGCCCGCCCCCAGGAACCCACCCGGCCGCGCCCCGACGCCGCGGCGGGCGGGGACGGCGCGGCGCCCGACGCCGTGCCCTCGCCGCGCGCCTCCGATCCGGCCCGCCCGGCCGACGCCGTACGCCCCGCCGACGCCGTACGCCCCGCCGACGCCGTACGCCCGGCCGACGCCGCCCGCGCCAAGCCGTCCCGCCGCCGCAAGCCCGCCCGCAAGCCCGGCTCCGCCGCGGCCCTGCCGGCGCAGGCCGCCGCGCAGGACCGGAAGGACGCCGGCCGCCGCCGCGGCACCGGGCCGGCCGCCCGGGCCACGGTGCCGGCCCAGCCCGCCGACGACCACGCCCGTACGGACGCGGGCGGCGCGGCCGGCGGCGACGGGCCCGCCCGGCCCGGCGGCAACGGACCCGCGGGGGAGCCCGCCCGGCGCGAGGGCGACCGGCTGCGGTTCGTCGGCGCCGCCACCCGCCGGGTCGCCCGCGGCCTGGACCTGGACGAGATCGTGCTCGGTCTGTGCCGGGCCACCGTGCCGACCTTCTCCGACGCGATCCTGGTCTACCTGCGCGACCCGCTGCCGGTCGGCGACGAACGCCCGGTCGCGCCGTTCGTGCTGCGGCTGCGCCGCACCGACCGGCTCCGTTTAACCGACGTCGACGGCGAGGACCCGATGCTGGTCCCCGACCCGGACCCCACGCCGGCCGCCGAGCTGTGCGAGGTCCTGACCGGCGGCGCGCTCGCGGAGGTGCTGCGCGGCGTCCGCCCGGTGTTCGGCGACTCCGCCGCCGTCCGGGAGGCCCTGGCCGAACTGCTCGGCCCCGAGCACCCGCTGCCCTCCGGCCACCGCGCGGTCCTCGCCCCGCTGCGGGGCCGCCGCCGGGTGATCGGCGCGGCGGTGTTCCTGCGCCGGGCCGAGCGGCCCGCGTTCGAGCCGAACGACCTGCTGGTCGCCGCCCAGCTGGCCACGCACACCGCGCTCGGCATCGACAAGGCCGTGCTGTACGGCCGCGAGGCGTACATCGCGGACGAGCTGCAGCGCACGATGCTGCCGGACTCGCTGCCACAGCCGACCGGCGTCCGGCTCGCCTCGCGCTACCTGCCCGCGGCCGAGACCGCGCGGGTCGGCGGCGACTGGTACGACGCGATCCCGCTGCCCGGCAGCCGGGTCGCCCTCGTCGTCGGCGACGTCATGGGCCACTCCATGACCTCCGCCGCGATCATGGGCCAGCTGCGCACCACCGCCCAGACCCTCGCCGGGCTCGACCTGCCGCCGCAGGAGGTACTGCACCACCTCGACGAGCAGGCCCAGCGGCTCGGCCAGGACCGCATGGCGACCTGCATGTACGCCGTGTACGACCCGGTCTCGCACCGCATCACCATCGCCAACGCGGGCCACCCGCCGCCGATACTGCTCCACCTCGGCGGCCGCGCCGAGGTGCTCCGCGTCCCGCCGGGCGCGCCGATCGGCGTGGGCGGCGTGGACTTCGAGGCGGTGGAGCTGGACGCCCCCGCCGGGGCGACGCTGCTGCTCTACACCGACGGCCTCGTGGAGTCCCGGCTGCGCGACGTGTGGACCGGCATCGAGCAGCTGCGCGAACGGCTCGCCGCGACCGCGCAGCTGACCGGCCCGGACCACTCGCCGCCGCTGGAGGCGCTCTGCGACGACGTGCTCGACATGCTCGGGCCGGGCGACCGGGACGACGACATCGCGCTGCTCGCGGCCCGCTTCGACGGGATCGCGCCGAGCGACGTGGCGTACTGGTTCCTGGAGCCGGAGGACGCGGCCCCGGGCCGGGCCCGCCGGCTGGCCCGCCGGGCGCTGGCCCGGTGGGACCTGGAGGAGCTGACGGACTCGGTCGAGCTGCTGGTCAGCGAGGTCGTCACCAACGCGGTCCGGTACGCGGAGCGGCCGGTGACGCTGCGGCTGCTGCGTACGGACGTGCTGCGCTGCGAGGTGGGCGACGACTCGCCGCAGCTGCCGCGGCAGCGCCGGGCGCGGGAGACGGACGAGGGCGGCCGTGGGCTGTTCCTGGTGAACCGGCTGGCCCGGCGCTGGGGCGCGACCCGGCTGTCGGGCGGCAAGGTCGTCTGGTTCGAGCTGCCGACGCGCTGACCGTCCCGGCGCGGCGGCCGCGCGCCGCACGGACGAAGGGCCGCGGCCCGGAACCCCCTCAGGGGCTCCGGGCCGCGGCCCTTCGCATGTCGTCGCCGGTCCCGTCACTGGAGCGCGTCGGAGACCACGCCCTCGTCCGGGGGCGGCGGGGTCGCCGGCGAGGTCGGACGGGTCGGACGGGTCCAGGTCGGCGTGGGATCCGGGTCCTGGGTCTGCGTCCGGGTGGGCGTCGGCTCCTGCGGCGTCCCGGTCTCGGCCGGCGCCGTCGGCTCGTCGGTCTCCGTCCGCGTCGGCGTCGGGTCCGGGCTCTCGGAGGTCTCGCTGCGGCTCGGCACCGGCTCGACGATCTGGCTCTCGTCGATCTCCAGGTCGAAGCGCTCGTCGGAGCCGCCGCCCAGGGCCTTCGTGGTGTACGCGCCCCAGATCTGCGCGGGCGTCCGGCCGCCGTTGGCGCGGCCCGGGTTGATGGTGTCGGTGAGCGTGACCTGACCGGTGCCGTCCGGCTTCTCGCCGAACAGCCCGACCGCGGTGACCAGTTCGGGGGTGTAGCCGACGAACCAGGCGGAGCGGTTGTTCTCCGAGGTGCCGGTCTTGCCGGCGGCGTCGTAGTTCCCCGCGGCGCGGAAGCCGGAGCCGGACTCCACCACGCCCATCATGGCCTTGGTGACCGTGTCGGCGGTCTCGCGGCTGACGACCTGGCTGCCGATCGACCGCACCGGCTCGGCCTTGCGGTCCTTGTGCGCGGCCGTCTTGACGATGGTCGGGGTGACCTTCTTGCCGTGGTTGTCGAGCGTGGCGTAGACGCCGGCCATGTCCCACGTGGAGGCGCCCATGGTGCCGAGCGACATCGCGGGCGTCTCGCCGAAGTCCTTGCCGTCCTTCATGCCGAGGTCGAGCGCGGTCTTCTTCACGTTGCCCACGCCGACGTCCACGATCATCTGGGCGTAGACGGAGTTGATGGACTTGTTGGTGGCCGTCTGCACGGTCACCATGCCGTGGCTGCGGTCGTCCTCGTTCTCCGGGGCGAACGGCTCGTCGCTGCCCTCGACGGGGCGCTTGCTGGTGCCGTCGTAGACGGTGCCCAGGCCGATCTTGCGGCCGTCCTGGGTCTCGGCGTCGTTCTCCAGGGCGGAGGCGAGCACCAGCGGCTTGAAGGTCGAGGCGGGCTGGTAGTCGCGGCGGGTGGCGTTGGACATCCAGTGCTCGGTCGCGCCGACGCCGCCGTACAGGGCGACGACCGCGCCGGTCTTCGGGTCGACGGAGGTCGCGCCGGCCTGGACGACGGCCTGCTCGTCGTCCTTGCGGTCGATCTTGTCCTCGAGCTGCTGCTCGACGGCCTTGACCAGCGCCTTCTGCTTCTTCTCGTCGATGTTGAGGGTGATCGTCCAGCCGCCGGCCTTCAGGTCGGTCTCGTTGACGCCCTGGCGGACCAGTTCGGCGTTGGCGGCCTCGACGATGTAGCCGGTCTGGCCCTCCATGCCGGGGGCGGCCTTCGGGGCCTTGGGGACCGGGAAGGTCAGGCCGGAGCGCTCGGCGGCGGGCAGCCAGCCCTCCTCGACCATGTTGTCGAGGGTGTAGTTCCAGCGCTCCTGGACCAGGCGGCGGCCCTTGTCGCCGGCGGCGTGCCAGTCGTACTGGCTCGGGGCCTGGAGCACGGAGGCGAGGTAGGCGCCCTGGGCGACGGTCAGCTTCGAGGCGTCGACCCGGTAGTACGCCTGGGCGGCGGCCTGGATGCCGTAGGCGTTGCGGCCGTAGTAGCTGGTGTTGATGTACCCGGCGAGGATCTCGTCCTTGCGCATGCGCTGGTCGACCTTGAGCGCGATGACGAGTTCCTTGAGCTTGCGGGTCGCGGTCTGGCTCTGGTCCAGGTAGTAGTTCTTGACGTACTGCTGGGTGATCGTCGAACCGCCCTGCTTGCCCTTGCCGGTCAGGGTGTTCCAGGCGGCGCGGGCGGTGCCCTTGATGTCGACGCCGTTGTCCTTGTAGAAGGTCTTGTTCTCGGCGGCGACGAAGGCGTTCTGGACCTTCTTCGGGATCTGGTCGAGGCCGACGATCTCGCGGTTCACCTTGCCGGTGCGGGCGAGGACCTTGCCGTTGCTGTACTTGTACACGTTGCTCTGCATCGTCGCCTCGGCGTTGGCGTTCGCCGGGACGGGGACGATGAGGTAGGCCGCGTACAGGGCGCCCATGCCCAGCAGGCAGGCCACGAGAAACGTGCCAAGCAGCTTGCGCCAGGTGAACAGGCGGCGTATGCCGCCGCCCCGTGACGCTCGCGTGTCGCCTCGGGCCATCGCTTCGTCGCTCCGCTCGTCGTGGTGGTGTGGGTCTGCTACCGAATCAGCTGAAGAAGCTAACACCGCCGCCTATGACAAAGCGCGATCGATCCGGTCTTTTCCGGACGTGAGAATCAGCACCCACTTCACTGGAACCGACGCTCAGAAGCCCCGAAGGGTTGCGTCCGGGGCGGTTTCCGTCACCCGTAGGGGGCCCCTCCGGCTCATGACCGAGCAGCCCGGGCGGCCTCGTCCGCCCCCGTCGCCACCCGGACCGGGAGGCGGCGCATCGCGTCGCGGAGGGCGTGCGCCAGTTCCTCGAACTCGGACTGGCGGGCCGCTCCCGCGCGCATCGCCAGGGCGATCCGGCGGGACGGCGCCGGGGCCGCGAAGTCGCCGGTGCGCAGCGACGCGTTCCGGGCCGTCTCCACCTTCACCGCCGTACGCGGCAGCAGCGTCACGCCGAGGCCGCCGGCGACCAGCTGGACCAGCGTGGACAGGCCCGCCGCGGTCGTGGTGACCGGCGTGCCCTCGGTACGGCCGGCCTCCCGGCAGATGTCCAGGGCCTGGTCGCGCAGGCAGTGCCCCTCGTCGAGCAGCAGCAGGTCCAGCTCCCTCAGGACCTCGCGCGGCAGGTCCGAGCGCCCGACGAGCGGATGCTCCCGGGGCGCGACCAGCACGAAGTCCTCGTCGAACAGCGGCAGCTCGACGACCCCGGGCACGCCGAGCGGCACCGCGAGCAGCAGCAGGTCGAGCCGGCCGGCGGCCAGCCCCTCCAGCAGGGACGAGGTCTGCTCCTCGTGGACCTGGAGGTCCAGCTCCGGGTAGCGGGTGTGGACCAGCCGCAGCACGGTCGGCAGCAGGTACGGGGCGACCGTCGGGATCACCCCGAGCCGCAGGACCCCGGTGAAGGGCGCCTGGGCCGCCTCGGCCTCCTCCATCAGCTCGCCCACCGCGTCGAGCACCGCCCCGGCCCGCACCGCGAGCCGCTCCCCGGCGGGCGACAGCAGCACCTTGCGGGTCGTACGTTCGAGGAGCTGGACACCGAGTGCCTCTTCGAGAGCCGAAACCGCGCCCGAAAGGGCGGGCTGGCTCATGCCGAGCGCCGCGGCCGCGTCGCGGAAGTGCAGGTGCTCCGCGACCGCCGCGAAGGCCCTGAGCTGGGAGAGACTGGGCTGCTTCACGCGCCGTGCCGGAACCACTGATAACCACCTTCGATCAACACGACGCAGTCTAGCTATTTCACTGATCAATGCACCCCGTGCCAGGATGTGAGACGTCCAACCCCTCACGGAAGCCCCCAAAAGGGATGCTTCCCGCCTGCAAGGAGAGCGCGTGCTCACTGTCGGTGACAAGTTCCCCACCTACGACCTGACCGCCTGCGTGTCGCTGGAGAGCGGCAAGGAGTTCGCGCAGATCGACCACAAGACCTACGAGGGCAAGTGGCGCGTGGTGTTCTTCTGGCCGAAGGACTTCACCTTCGTCTGCCCGACCGAGATCGCCGCCTTCGGCAAGCTGAACGACGAGTTCGCCGACCGCGACGCCCAGATCCTCGGCGTCTCCGGCGACTCCGAGTTCGTCCACCACGCCTGGCGCAAGGACCACGCCGACCTGCGTGACCTGCCCTTCCCGATGCTGGCCGACTCCAAGCACGAGCTGATGCGCGACTGCGGCGTCCAGGGCGAGGACGGCTTCGCGCAGCGCGCCGTGTTCGTCGTGGACCCGAACAACGAGATCCAGTTCACCATGGTGACCGCCGGCTCCGTCGGCCGTAACCCCAAGGAGGTCCTGCGGGTCCTGGACGCCCTGCAGACCGACGAGCTGTGCCCCTGCAACTGGACCAAGGGCGAGGACACCCTCGACGCCGCCAAGCTGCTGGCCGGTGAGTGAGCATGGCCCTCGATGAGCTGAAGTCGGCCATACCGGACTACGCCAAGGACCTGAAGCTGAACCTCGGTTCGGTCATCGGCAACAGCGAGCTGCCCCAGCAGCAGCTCTGGGGCACGGTCCTGGCCTGCGCGATCGCCTCGCGCTCGGCGAAGGTCCTCGCGGAGCTGGAGCCGGAGGCCAAGGCCAACCTCAAGCCCGAGGCGTACCAGGCCGCGAAGTCCGCCGCCGCGATCATGGCGATGAACAACGTCTTCTACCGGACCCGGCACCTGCTGTCGGACCCGGAGTACGGGACGCTGCGCGCCGGTCTGCGGATGAACGTCATCGGCAACCCGGGCGTCGAGAAGATCGACTTCGAGCTCTGGTCGCTGGCCGTCTCCGCGATCAACGGCTGCGGCCAGTGCCTGGACTCGCACGAGCAGGTGCTCCGCAAGGCCGGTGTGGACCGCGAGACGATCCAGGAGGCGTTCAAGATCGCCTCGGTGATCCAGGCGGTCGGCACGGTGCTGGACGCGGAAGCGGTCATCGCCGAGTAACGGCTCACAGGCGCCGAAGGGCCCCGGGGACACGTCGTCCCCGGGGCCCTTCGCCCGTTCTCGACGGTTCGTGGCGGGTGGTGGCGGGTCACTCCTCCCGGCGGGGGTCGCCCTCCCGGGGAGGCGCGGCGCCCGGCGCAGGCGTGGGGGCGATCTCGTACGCCGTCGCGCCGTGCGGTTCCGGCAGGGTGCGCAGGGCCTGCTCCTGGCTGTACGCGCGGAGGTAGCCGACGACCGTGTTGGTGACCGCGACCAGCGGGACCGCGACCACCGCGCCGCCGATGCCGGCGATCAGACCGCCGGACGCGACCGCGAGGACGACCGCCAGCGGGTGGACCCGCACCGCCCGGCCGAGGATGAACGGCTGCAGCACATGGCCCTCGATCTGCTGCACCGCGAGCACCACGACCAGCACCATCAGCGCGGTGAACACCCCGTTGGTGACGAGCGCGACGACCACCGCCAGCGCGCCCGAGACCACCGCACCGACGAGCGGGATGAACGAGAACAGGAAGATGAACACGCCCAGCGGCACGGCCAGCGGCACCCCGAGGAAGTAGATGCCGACGCCGATGAACACCGCGTCGATCAGCGCGACCAGGACCGTGCCGCGCACGTACGCGGTGAGGGTCCGCCAGGCCCGCGGGCCGGCGCCCGCGACACCGGGCCGGGCCTGCGCCGGCACCAGCTTCAGCATCCACTGCCACACCTTCTTGCCGTCGTACAGCAGGAAGAGCGTGCAGAACATCGCGAGCAGTATCCCGGTCACCGCCTCGGCGACCACGGTCACGCCCTGCAGTCCGGCGCTGGTGAGCTGCTCGGTGTTCGCGCCGATGTAGTCGCTCAGGCTCTGCGCGATGTCGTTGATCTGCTGCTCGGTCACGTGGAACGGGCTGTCGAGCAGCCAGCGCTTGAGTTCGTCGATGCCGTCGCGGACCCGGTCGGACACGTTGTCGATGTTGTCCATGACCTGCCAGACCACGAACCAGCCGACCAGCCCCATCAGCACGAAACCGGAGACGGCGGTGATCGCGGTGGCCAGGCCGCGCGGCATCCCCATCCGGCGCAGCCGGGTCACGGTGGGCTGGAGCAGGGCGGTGATGAGCAGCGCGGCGACGAACGCGAGCACCACCAGCTGGACCGCGCTGACCACCCGCATCAGCACCCACAGGGTGCCGGCGAGGACGAGGAGCCGCCAGCCGGCCTCGGCGGCGACCCGCATCCCCCACGGGATCGCGGCGGCGGGATCGGGCCGGGCGGCGACGGCCGGCGCGTACGAGGGAGGCGGGGGGACCGCGCCCGGCGCGGCCCCGGCGGCGCGCGCCCCGGCCGCACCGGCGGCCGCGCCCTTCGCTCCGGCGGCCGGTTCGGGGGCCGCGCCCGCGCCCTCGCCGGCGTCGCGGCCGGAGTCCGGGTACGGGGCGTCGAGCCCGTCGTCCCGCTCCGCCGCCGCCCTGCGGGCGTCCAGGCGTTCGCCCATGCGCTGCAGCGCGCCGCCCAGTCCGTGGAGCCAGCCCGGCAGTCTCGACATTCCTCTTCCCTCTTCCCCCGCCACTCCCCTCGGGAGTCCGCTCGATACCGGACCCCGAACCTACACGCAGCCGGCCCCCCACCGAAGGACGGTGAGGGGCTGGGCGAGGTCGTGCTGAGGCTTCGGCCGGGGGCCTAGTACCAGTTGTTGGCCTGCCAGAAGGACCAGGCGCCGCAGGGGCTGCCGTAGCGTCCGTCCATGTAGCTGAGGCCCCACTTGATCTGGGTGGCGGGGTTGGTCCGCCAGTCCGCGCCGGCCGAGACCATCTTCGAGCCCGGCAGCGCCTGCATGAGGCCGTACGCGCCCGAGGACGGGTTGGTGGCGCGGTAGTTCCAGCCGGACTCGTGGTCGACGATGTTGCTGAAGCACTGGAACTGGTCCGCCGGAACCATCTGGCGGGCCATCGCCTTGACCTCGGAGATGGAGTACGAGCTCTGCGCCGCGAAGTCGGACGCGTCGCGCACGGAGGCGCGGTTGGCGCGCAGCTCGGCTTCCTTGCGGTCGGCCTCCGCCTTGTCGGCCGCCTTCTTCTTCGCCTCCGCGTCCTTCGCGGCCTGGAGGCGGGCGGCCTCCTCGGCCTGCTTGCGCGCAGTCGAGTCGGCCGCGGCGGCCTGGGCGTCGGCCTGCTGCGAGAGCGACGACACCTGTACCTGGGCCTGCTCGCCGACCGGGATGTCCGCGAGCAGCGTGGTGTCGGCCGCGGTGGCCTCGAAGTTCTCGTCGACAGCCTGGGTGTTGCCCGAGGCGACGCCGACGACGGCGCCGACAGTGGTGACCGCAGTGGCCGAAGCCACCGCGAATCCCCGGACCGAGATCCGGCTCACACGGTTTCCTTCCAGCATCGCCCGCACCGGTGACCACGCGGGCGAAATCGTGCCCCTGGCGCTGGTCTTCATCCTGATGGTCACAAAAGACACGGGCCCGTGGTGCTGTGGGCGGCATACGACGGCGTATCTGGAGTTGTGTGGTGCGGTGCGTCCCTGAGGATGCACGTGTGCCGTATGCGGGGCCTGACGGAAGCAAGACTCTGCCCGAAGCCGATGCCGCAAGGCAATTCCCGGTTACGTGGGAAAGCTCACACCCCCTGCGTCACAGGAGTTTTGACGAAACGCCCGCGACGCACGACGCCGCCCGGCTAAGCTCCTTCGCTTCGCCGGGCGGCGTCAACTCCCTTTCAGGGCATATGGGGCGGCATTTCGGACGTCACGCCTCAGACGTGCCCGTCCTCCAGCATCTCGGTCACCAGCGCGGCGATCTGCGAGCGCTCGGACCGGTTGAGCGTGACGTGCGCGAAGAGCGGATGACCCTTCAGCTTCTCGACCACGGCGACGACTCCGTCGTACCGGCCGACCCGCAGGTTGTCCCGCTGCGCCACGTCGTGCGTGAGGACGACCCGGGAATTCGCCCCGATCCGGGACAACACGGTCAGCAGTACGTTCCGCTCCAGCGACTGCGCCTCGTCGACGATCACGAACGCGTCGTGCAGCGAACGGCCGCGGATGTGCGTGAGCGGCAGGACCTCCAGCATCCCCCGGCCCAGCACCTCCTCGATGACCTCACGGCTCGTCACCGCCGACAGCGTGTCGAACACGGCCTGCGCCCACGGGCTCATCTTCTCGGCCTCGGTGCCCGGCAGATAGCCCAGCTCCTGCCCGCCCACCGCGAACAGCGGCCGGAAGACCATCACCTTCTGGTGCTGGCGCCGTTCGAGCACCGCCTCCAGACCCGCGCACAGCGCCAGCGCCGACTTGCCGGTGCCGGCCCGCCCGCCCATCGACACGATCCCGACGTCCGGGTCGAGCAGCAGGTCCAGCGCGATCCGCTGCTCCGCGCTGCGGCCCCGGATGCCGAACGCGTCCCGGTCCCCGCGCACCAGCCGGACGTTCCCCTCGGCCGTGACCCGGCCGAGCGCCTTGCCGCGCTCCGACTGGAGCACGAGGCCCGTGTGGACGGGCAGTTCCGCCGCCTCCGGGACGTAGAGGGACTCCTGGTCGTAGAGCAGGTCCACCTGGTCCGCGGAGAGCGCCAGTTCGGACATTCCGGTCCAGCCGGAGTCCGTGATGGCGAGCTCCGCCCGGTACTCCTCGGCCAGCAGGCCCACCGACGACGCCTTGATGCGCAGCGGAAGGTCCTTGGAGACGACCGTGACGTCGTAGCCCTCGGCCTGGAGGTTGCGGGCCACCGCCAGGATCCGCGAGTCGTTGTCCCCCAGCCGGTAGCCGGCCGGGAGCACGCCGGGGTCGGAATGGTTCAGCTCGACCCGCAGTGTCCCGCCGAGGTCCCCGATGGGCAGCGGGGCGTCGAGGCGTCCGTACCGGACCCGGAGATCGTCCAGCAGGCGCAGCGCCTGCCGGGCGAAGTAGCCGAGCTCGGGGTGGTGCCGCTTGGCCTCCAGTTCGGTGACCACGACGATCGGGAGCACGACCTCGTGCTCGTCGAACCGGGCCAACGCCTTGGGGTCGGCCAGCAGGACGCTGGTGTCGAGAACGTAGGTGCGCCGGTCGGGCATGCGGCGCTTTGCACTGGTCACCACGGAAGGACAGACCCCCCTTTATAGGGACGCATGATCGCGGGTGGTTGGGGCCGGGCTCTGGCCACGATGCGTGGGCCGAGCACCGGCCCTCCGCGTCGTCCGTGCACGTCGGGCACGGTCGTCGTCCTGGTGCAAAGGGCCTCCCGGGTGAGCGGTCTCCGTGTCGCTCACTCAAGAAGTGGTATTCCCTCGAACTACCTCCGCCATGCCATGGCATATGACGGCGCGCCGGTGAACGAGAGTTGACCAGTGGTGTCCGAGTGACGGACGCCCGGGGTGGCCGGACGCCCGGGGCCTCAGGTGCCGTAACGGCGGTGGCGGGCCGCGTAGTCGCGCAGCGCCCGCAGGAAGTCGACCTTCCGGAAGGCCGGCCAGTGCACTTCGCAGAAGTAGTACTCGGAATGGGCGCTCTGCCACAGCATGAAGCCGGACAGCCGCTGTTCGCCGCTGGTGCGGATCACCAGGTCCGGGTCGGGCTGGCCGCGGGTGTAGAGGTGCTCCGCGATGTGGTCGATGTCGAGGACCTCGGCCAGCTCCTCGAAGCTGGTGCCCTTCTCCGCGTGCTCCAGGAGCAGCGAGCGGACCGCGTCCGCGATCTCCTGGCGACCGCCGTAGCCCACGGCGACGTTGACGAGTATCCCCGTGTTGCCGAGGGTGGCCTCCTCGGCCTCCTTCAGCACCGCCTGCGTCCGGGCGGGCAGCAGGTCCAGAGTGCCCACGTGGTGCACCCGCCAGCGGCCGTCCGCCGCGAGGGCGCGCACCGCGTTCTCGATGATCCCGAGCAGCGGGACGAGCTGCTCCTCGGGCCGGTTCAGGTTGTCGGTGGACAGCATCCAGAGGGTGACGACCTCGACGTCCGTCTCGGCGCACCAGCCGAGCAGCTCCTGGATCTTGTCCGCGCCGGCCTTGTGGCCCTGCTCGGGGGTCCCTCCGGAGGCCTTCGCCCAGCGCCGGTTGCCGTCGAGGATGACGCCGATGTGCTTGGGCACCTGGGCGTGATCGAGTCGGCCTTCCACCCGGCGCGCATAGAGCCTGTACACCAGGTCGCGCAGGTTCACTTTCCTTACCCCTCCATGGCTGCGGCGGCCCCCGAAGCCGCCACATTACTGCGGACGGGTAACGGGCTCCCAGCCCGGTGCTGTCACAAGTCCGTGATAAGGAGGGATACGTGACTGATTCCCCCTTCTACCGCGCAGCCGCGGACCGCTACGACCACATGGAGTACCGCCGCAGCGGGCGCAGCGGCCTGAAGCTGCCCGCCGTCTCGCTGGGCCTGTGGCACAACTTCGGCGACGACCGCACGCTCGACTCGCAGCGCGCGATCCTGCGCCGCGCCTTCGACCTCGGCGTCACCCACTTCGACCTGGCGAACAACTACGGGCCGCCGCCCGGCTCGGCCGAGCTGAACTTCGGCAAGATCTTCGCCCAGGACTTCGCGCCCTACCGGGACGAGCTGATCGTCTCGACGAAGGCCGGTTACCTGATGCACCCGGGCCCGTACGGCGAGTGGGGCTCCCGGAAGTACCTGATGTCCTCGCTCGACGCCTCGCTGAAGCGGATGGGCCTCGACCACGTCGACATCTTCTACTCGCACCGGTTCGACCCGCACACCCCGCTGGAGGAGACCATGGGGGCGCTCGCCTCCGCGGTCCAGCAGGGCAAGGCGCTGTACGTCGGCGTCTCCTCGTACAACAGCGAGCAGACCGCCGAGGCGGCGCGGATCCTGACCGAGATGGGCGTCCGGCCGCTGATCCACCAGCCCTCGTACTCCATGATCAACCGCTGGACGGAGGAGGACGGGCTGCTGGACACCCTGGAGGCGGCGGGCATGGGCTGCATCGCCTTCGTGCCGCTGGCCCAGGGCCTGCTCACCGACAAGTACCTGAAGGGCATCCCCGAGGGCTCCCGGGCCACCCAGGGCAAGTCCCTGGACCCGAACCTGCTCTCCGAGGAGGTGCTGCGCCGGCTGCGGGGCCTCGCGGAGATCGCGCAGCGGCGCGGCCAGTCGCTGGCGCAGCTGGCGCTGTCGTGGGTGCTGCGGGACGAGCGGATGACCTCGGCGCTGATCGGCGCGTCGAGCGTGGCGCAGCTGGAGGAGAACGTGGCGGCGCTGTCGGCGGCCCCGCTGACGGAGGAGGAGCTGAAGGAGATCGACTCCTTCGCCGTCGACACCGCGGGCACGAACATCTGGGCCGGACGGGGCTGAGCGAGGGCCCGGCCTCGGCTGAAGGCCGCACCGGGCGGGGCTGAGCGAGGAGCCCGCCGGGGCGGGACGCGAGGGGCCCGGCCGGTGTGGGCGACGGGCCCGACCGCGGCTGGGCCCGTCGGGCCCGGGCGGGGGTGGGGAAAGAAAACGGGCCGGTCCGTGGGGGGGATACGGACCGGCCCGAGGGGGGGTTTCCACCATAACCCTTCATTACTCGTGCTGCGTGCCACGCGACGCCGACGGATCGCGGCGGAACCGCCCGAGGCCAGGCGGGACACGGGTCGTGGCCCCCGATGGCGGGTTTACGCCCGGGCGTGGCGGCGGGTTCCGTCCCCCCCAAGGGTGACCCCCGAGAACGTCTCCGGGGTTGACGCCCGGGGCGGGGCGCTGCGCCGGACAGGGGCTGGGCGTGGACCGCGCGGGGGACGGTGCGGGCGGGGTGCCCGGACGGTTCGCTGACGGGTCGTCATGTTCTTCCTGGCACCGGAACCCCGGCGCCCCCGTGCCGCACCAGGAGAACCCATGCCCCGACTCCCCCGACTGGCCGCCACGGCCTCCGCCGCGCTCGCCCTCGCCGTCCTCGGCGCCGGCCCGGCCACCGCCCACGAGCCGACCGTCTCGAACCCGCGGATCGTCGCCCATTTCGACCTCGGAGCCGGACAGACGCCCGAGAGCATCGCCCTCGCCCCCGACGGCTCGGCCGTCCTGAGCTTCGCCTTCGCCCGCCAGGTCGCCCACGTGACCCCCCAGGGCGTGATCACCCGCCTCGTCGACCTGCCCGCCGTCACCTCTCCGGCGACCCCGATCATCGGCGTGGCCGCCGCCACCGGCCTGGCCCGCGCCAAGGACGGCACCGTCTACGTCAACTACGCCACCGGCACCGAGGAGGAGAACGGCGTCTGGCGCATCCCGGCCGACGGCGGCGCCCCCGTGCGGCTCGCCGCGCTGCCGCCGAACGGCTTCCCCAACGGCCTCGCCCTCGACGAGAAGTGCGGTGTCCTCTACGCCGCCGACTCCGTCCTCGGCACCGTCTGGCGCGTCCCGCTCGACGGCAGCACGCCCACCGCCTGGGCCACCGGCACCGCGCTCGAACGGCTGCCCGCGCCGGACGGCTTCGTCGGCGCGAACGGGATCAAGGTCCACAAGGGCGCCGTGTGGGTCTCCAACACCGACCGGAAGACCCTGCTGCGCATCCCGGTCGGCGACGACGGCACCGCCGGCCCCACCGAGGTCAGGGCGACCGGGCTGAACTGGATCGACGACTTCGCCTTCACCGGCCACGGCGACCACGTCGTCGCCGCGCTGATCGGGGAGGACCAGCTGGCCCTCGTCCGGCCCGACGGCACGCACAAGATCGTGCTCACCGAGCGGGACGGACTCGACAACCCCACGTCCGCGGCCGTCCGCAAGGGCACCCTGTACGTCGCCAGCGCGGCCTTCCTCTCACAGGGCGACCCCAACCTGCTGCTCGCCGACATCGACAAGAAGCACAAGTAGCAGGGCGCGGCGCCGTGCCGTCCGCGCCCGGACCCGGCGCCGGGCTACCCGTCGCGGCGGTGGAGCAGCGTCACACCGTCGCGGCGGGCCACCACCTCGTAGCCGTGCACCCGCTCCGCCGCCACGAGCTCCGCCTCCTGCTGCTCGAGCGGGTACGGCCAGTGGCCCGGCTTGTACGGCCACGCCTCGGGCGCCTCGCGGTCGTGCACGATCCACTCCGCGGTGGGCGCCGGCAGCCGCTCGCGGTCGTACCGGTACAACTCGCTGTCGACCGGGAACGTCGGGAAGACCACGACCGTGCAGCGCGAGGTCAGCTGCGGGACCAGCCGGTTCGAGGCGGCGACCGTCGCCCCGTCCGGGATGCGGTCGAGCAGCGCGCGGGCCGCCTCGATGTGCGGGGTGGTGCGCCACGTCGCCCGCTGGGCGAGCTGCGCCAGCGGGAACGACGGCAGCATCACGACCGCCACGGCCAGCACCGTCGCCAGCGAGGCCCGGACGTGCCGGGCGGCGAGCGGGTGCACCGCCCCCGAGGCGGCGTCCGGGACGCGCCACCGTGCCAGTACGTCGATCAGGCCCGCGAACACCACCGGCATCAGGATCGCGCTGTAGTGGAACGAGGTCCCCCAGTGGAAGCCGTTCTCCGACAGCATCCGCCAGGCGAGCGTCGGCGCCGTGATCAGCGCCAGCGGCGAGCGCAGCGCCAGCAGCGCGGACGGCGCGAAGACCAGCACCAGCGTCATCGCCTTCGCGTCCGGCCGCAGCAGGTCGAGCGGCGCGTGCGCGAGGGTGGAGAGCAGCGAGCCGTACCCGTCGGCGAGGTTGCCGCCGTGCGCGTACCCGCCGCCCGGGTTGAAGGCCGGCAGCAGCAGCGTGACCTCGACCGCCGAGCCGATCAGCCCGACGGCCGCCGTCAGCAGCCCCAGCCGGCGCGGGCCCTTCAGCGCGATGTACGCGCCCACCGCCGCCAGCGTCAGCCCCAGGTCCTCCTTGACCAGCAGCAGCGGCGCCGCCCAGGCGACCGCCGCGCGCCAGCGGCGCCGGCCCAGCGCCTCCAGGGCGAAGGCCAGCAGCGGCACCGCGAGCGCCACCTCGTGGAAGTCGAAGGCGGCGGCCGAGGCGATCCCCCAGCTCAGCCCGTACCCGGCGGCGACCACATGCGCCGCGCGCCGGCCGAGGACGCGCAGCGCCCAGCGGGCGAGCGGCACGACGGCGAGCGCGAGCAGCGCCGACTGCGCGACCAGGAGCAGCAGCGCCGAGGGCCAGAGCCGGTAGAACGGGGCGAGCACGGCGACCAGCGGGTGGAAGTGGTCGCCGAGCAGGTTGAAGCCCTCGCCGCGCAGCGGGACCACCGGAGCGCGCAGCTCGGCGTACGCGCGGACGGCCTGCTCGAAGATGCCGAGGTCGTAGCCGGTGGTCCTCAACAGCAGGTGGCGGCGCACGGCGACGGTGGCGTACAGCGCGCAGAGCACGGCGGCCCAGGCCCACGGGAGGAGCACCGCGCGGCGGGGCGGGGCCTGCCGGGCGGTGAAGACACGGGAGGCGGGCACGCGTTCCTGAATGTCAGTGGTTGTCCGCATATGGCTGGATGCTAGGGCGGACACGCCCTGATCTCCGGGAACGCACCGGGGAACGTCGGACGCGGTGGACGTCGGACGGGAACGTCAGGGCGGTGAACGTCGCGCAGTGAGCGTCAGGCGGTGGCGGAGAGGGCGCCGAAGACCACGCCGAGCAGCGCGCCGCCGATCATGAAGGGCCCGAAGGGGATCGCGGACTTGCGGTTCGCCCGGCGCAGCAGCACGAGGCCGAACCCGTACGCGCCGCCGAACAGGAACCCCGCGAAGGCGCCGATGAACAGGATCCCCCAGCCGTACCAGCCGAGCAGCACGCCGAGCGAGAGCGCGAGCTTCACGTCGCCGAAGCCCATGCCGTTCGGATTGATGACGAACAGCAGGAAGTACGCGGCGCCCAAGACCAGTCCGCCGAGCAGCGCGTGCGGGAACGAGCCCGCCGCGGCCGGCACCAGCGCGGCCACCCCGAGGAGCATCGGCGCGGCCACGGCGAGCGGCAGCGTCAGGTGGTCGGGCAGCCTGTGGACGCGCAGGTCGACGGTGGCGAGCAGCACGGCGAACGGCGCGCACAGCAGCCAGACCGCCAGCTCGGGCCGGAACCCGGTGGCCGCCGCGAGCAGGGCGCAGGCGAGCGCGGTGACGAGCGGGATGGCGGGGGTGGTGCGCAGCGGGACGCGGACGGGTGCGGGTGCGGGGGCCGGGTGGACACCGGCGTCCGCGACCCCGTTTCCGGTCGCGTCATCGCCGGTGGTGTCCTGGCCGATGGCGTCATGGCCGGTGGTGTCGTCGGCGGTGCTGCGGCCGGTGCCGGCCGGGACCTCGGCGGTTCGGTGCGCGCCGGACTTCGCCCCGGCGGTGACCTCCGCGGGCACGGGCCGCCGCACCGGGACGGCCACCGCGCACACCCGGCACTTCGTCCCGCCGAGCCAGCCGCGCGCCGGGCCCATGAGCGCATGGCCCTCGGGGCACTCGCCGCGCCACCGCTCCTCCGGCTCGACGGAGAGCCGGTACGCGGCACGCGGCACGAGCAGCCCGGTGGCGGCGCCCCACAGGGCGGCGACGGCGATCAGCGTGACGTACACGCTCCGACCCTACGGGCGCGCCCCGCGGCCGGTCTTGGGCCCAGGGGCCCACTGGCCGCGGGCACGGGGCCCAAGCCGCGCCGGCCGGGCGGGGCGCTACGGTCTTCGACCATGGCGAAATGGCGCAACGGCAAGGGCACATTGACCGTCCAGGGACGGACCGAGGCGATACCGGTCGAGATCGCCGCCTCGTACGGGACGCGGCGACGCGGCCTGCTGGGCCGCGACGGGATCGAGGGCGCGCTGCTGATCACCCCGTGCAACAGCGTCCACACCTTCCGGATGCGGTTCACCATCGACGTGGCGTACCTCAACCGGAACCTTGAGGTCGTCGCCGTGACGACCATGAAGCCCGGCCGGATGGGCCGCATCAGCCTGCGCGCCCGCCACGTGCTGGAGGCGGAGGCGGGCAGGATGGCGGAGTGGGGGGTCCGGCCGGGGGCGCGGCTGACGGTGGAGGCGTAGGGGAAGGGGAAGCGCAGGGACAGCGGCAGGGGCAGGCGGGCCGAGCATGGAAGCCGCCCGGGGCGGCACCTGCGCCGCCCACGGCCCCCTCCCCTTCGGCTACTTCTTCAGCTTGGCGACCTGGGCGGTGACGACGGCGGCCGGGATCTTCGGGGTCGCGGGCCCCTCGAAGTTGGCGGTGTAGAAGGTCGCGACGGTCGGCCCCTGGCGGACGACCTGGAAGACGAGCGGCACCGGGGCGCCCTCGAAGTCCGCGGTGAGCTGGTACGTGAAGCTGTCGTCGCCGACCCGCTGCGCCGGCAGTTCCTTGACGCCCTTGTACGAGGACGGGCCGGAGTCGCTGCGGGTGGTGAAGCCGCCCTGGCAGGCGGTGGCCGCGGCGCGGAGCCGGGACAGGACGGTCTCGGCGCTCGGCCCGTGGCTCGTCAGGTACGCGGAGACGGCCGGCTTGAGGTCCTTGTTGGCGCCGGTGAGCTGGCGGTAGGCGGCGGCCGAGCCGGTCGGCTCGGGCTTGCCGTTGAGGACGGAGATCAGCGGGGCGCACTCGGGCTTGTCGGAGATCTCGCCCTGCGGCGGCGGGGCGTCCATCGGGCCCACGTTGAAGCCGGGGACGTCGGCGGTGACGACCATCGCCTTCTCCAGCTCGGCCTTGGTCAGCGGCTTGCCCACGGGAGCGGCGGGCGTGCCGGCGGGGGACGAGGGCGTGGTGGCCGGGGCGCTCGGGGTGGGCTTCTGCTTCTGCGCGTTCTGCTTGTTCTGGTCGTTCTGCTCGGCGACGGTCTTGCCTTCGTCCTTCTTCTCACCGCCGTCGCCCTCGCAGGCCGTGGCCAGCCCGAGGGTGAGCGCGGCGGCGACTGCCGCCGTCGTGATCCGTGCGATGCGTCGTCGAGTCATGTACCGCACGTTAACAAGGCAGTTCGGGCAGAAGCATGGGCCCGGGGGCCCATAGCACGTGTCACGGCGGTCCGGAGCCGAGCAGGCTGAAGGCCCCGAACGCCCCGGAGGCGAGCGCGAGCACCCCGAGGACGGCTACCCGCCCGCGGACGGGCACCCGCAGGAGGGCGACGGCGGCGGGCAGGAGCAGGCCGAAGGCCGGCATCATCAGCCGCGGCCGGGAGCCGAAGTACGCGGCGCCGATCAGCGAGACGACGACGACGGCGACCGTGTAGACGAGCAGGGGCAGCGGCTGCCGCTGCCGTACGCAGAGCACGAGCACCCAGGCGAGCAGGGCGAGGGCGGCGCAGAGACCGAGCGCGGCGAGCGGCGGGCGGCTCGCGACGAAGCGGGCGAGCGCGACGCCGCCGTCGATGCTGTTGCCCCAGGCGGCCTGGACGTCGAAGTAGGCGGTGGCACTGCCGCGGCGGACGCCGACGTACACGATGTAGGCGAGCCAGCCGAGCGGCGCGAGCAGCACGCCGGCGGCGACGCGGGCGGGCAGCCGCCGTTCGCGTACGACGGTCACGACGGCGGTGACCCCCAGGGCCGCGACGAGCGCGGCGGCGGTGGGGCGGGTGAGGCCGGCGAGGGAGCAGAGCAGTCCGGCGAGGTGCCAGCGGTCGCGCAGGACGGCGTAGAGGGACCAGGCGGCGAGGGCGGTGAAGAGCGTCTCGGTGTACGCCATGGACTGCACGAACGCGGTGGGGTACACCCCCCACAGCACGGCCAGCAGGATGCCGGCGTCCCGTCCGGCGACGTGCGCCCCGACCGCGTAGATCCCCCAGGCCGCCGCGAACCCGGCGGCCCAGGCGAGGACGAGCCCGGCGGTGGCCGCGTCGAACGGCGACACGGCGGCGAGGGCCCGCTCCAGGGCGGGGAACAGGGGGAAGAACGCGAGATCGGAGTGCACGTCACCGTTCGGCAGGGTGACCTGGTACCCGTACCCGTCCTCGGCGATCCGCACGTACCAGACCGCGTCCCACCGCCCCTTGAGCCGGTGCAGCGCGTCCTCCCCCTGGACGCCCGCGGCCGCCGCGAACACCGCCATCCCCACCACCCGCACGACGGCATAACCGAGCAACGCGGGGGCGACGGCGACGAGGCGGGCGGAGGCCCGGCGGGAAGGAAGGTCCTGGTCGACGGACATGCGCTCGATTATGTCCGCTGCGCCTGCGCCGCCCTCGCACGGCTCAGGCTCCGCCGGCTGCGGGAGCCGATGTCGACGACCCGGTGGGTGGACACCGTCTATGGGCCCGCCTCGACGGTGATCAGGGAGACGTCGGGGAGGGCGGTGGGCGGTTCGTCCCCGTACCACGCGTACTCGATCGCGGAGAGACAGCCGTCGGTGACCCAGAGGAGGATCTCCCCGAAAAGCGAACCCGATGCGTCCACCACCGTGGCGTCCACCGGAATGACCCCGGCGACCGCCGTGGATCGAGGAGCCTCCTCCGATACCCGCAGATCGACGCTGGGAGAATCCTCTCCCCATTTCGCGACGACCTGAACGAAGTCGACTTGAGCCCGGAGTTCCACCGCGCCAGGGAAATCACTGGCGAGGATCAGCTCGACCACGGCCTTCTCATGTGCGCTCAGGGGACGAGGGGTGATCGGAACAGGCACGGAAGAAGCCTCCTGATGGTCGCACCCTCGGGGCGGCAGCCACTCTAGCGGTTGAACTTCGCCGGAATGAACGCCGTACCGAGCCGGGGAACTCCGTTCACCACGGCTCCTCGAATCGTCACCGTCTCGCCCTCGATCACTCGCGTCACCACGTACTTTCCCGAAGCGGGCAGATCCGTCGCCCCACGAAGGCTGTCGAGCAGCGCACGAAGGGCTTGCTCGCGGCCTCCGGCCTTGGCCACCAGATCCTCGAAGCCGTGTTTGGGCGGGTCGATCACGTGCTCAAGATTCGCCGGCGTGTTCCACGTCTCCCACGCCTGCTCCAGAGTCTCGTCCGTCACACCACAGTCGGGGCCCGTGTTGTGGACGAGAACGGGCGTGGTCCCGGCGAGTACGTAGTACGTGTGGATGCCCGCGACGGACAGGTCGTGCGTGGTCTGCCGCTGGGTGAACCGGTCCACCTTCGCGACGGTGAGGGTCGCCCCGGACGGGACGCGGAGCAGGTCGCCGGTCTCGATGTCGCCGGCGTCGGCCCAGCGGCGCTCGTCGACGAGCCAGAACGGGTGCGTGTCCGTGGCCGTGACCGTGCCCGCGGCGGTCGTCAGACGGGTGAAGTCCTTGTCGTCGTGGGTGGTGAAGGTGCGCGTGACCGTACGCAGGGTCGTCAGACCGGTGACGGGGTCCGTGGCGAGGACCTCGTCGCCGAAGCGGACGGACTCGATCGGGACGGTCAGACCGGCGGCGGTCAGGACCCGGGTGCCGGGCGGGAAGCTGTGCTTCGTCGGGCACTTCGTGGGTTCTTCGTCCGGCTTCTTCTCGTCTGGCTTGTCCTTCTTTTCTTGGTCGACCTTCTTCTTGGCGTCGTCGAGTTTCTTCTGGGCGTCCTGGACCTTCTTGCGGTTCTTGATCAGGTCCTTGATGCCGTCGTAGAGATCGCCGCCGTGCTTCTTCAGCTTGCCGATCAGCTCGGCGGCCTTCTTCCACTTCCACGGAGCCCCATACTTCGCGGCCAGCTTTCCGACCGCGCCGCCGACGAGACTCGTCAGAATGTTGATGAGCGTGTCGGTGCAGGCGCCCATGTCGCCCTTGGTGATGCAGTCGAGCGCGTCCGTGATGCCGAGCTCCTCGGCCAGGATCTTCGCGAGCTCCTTCGCCGCTTCCTTGGCCTTGTCGCCGGCGTCCTTCTCCGCCTTCTGCGCGTCCTGGAGCTCCTTCAGCGCCTTGTCGTAATCGATCTGCGCCTGCGACTTGGGCTGATCGCCGCCGTTGCCCGCCGGCTGATCGCCCTTGCCGTCCGAGCCGTCGGCCCGGTCGTCCGCACCACCGCCGCAATTGTCGCCGCCCGTGGCCTCACAGACGGCCGTCTTGAAGCTGCCCGCCAGCTCCGGGCCCATGTTCGTCGCCAGGAGCGCACCGACGATCGCCACGACGACCACGATCAGACCGACATACTCCAACGCCCCCTGCCCCGACTGCGACCTGCGCAGCCCGAACAAACGACCCCCCGTACGCGGCATCAGCGTGCGTAAACGACGCCGGACCCTGCGAACACCCGGAAGCAGCGACATACACCCGACGCTACGGACCGGTCGACGCTGCGTCATGGGTCCTGAGGCCCAAAGGCGGGCCTCTGCAGACGATTTCAGGCGAGGCGGCCGGCGGTGCGACGCAGGCCGGCAGCGAACCCGGCGGCGTTCTCGCGGAAGCAGCCCACCTGCTGCATGAAGGAGAGTTCGGACGGGACTGCCAGCTCAGGCCTCATCGGTAGGGCGTCATTCCGAGGTTTCCGGGGCCCTTTCGAGGATCAGGTCGACCGCGGAATCGATCTCCTGGTCCGCAGTCAAGTGGAGATGGGCACCGGGGCGTACGCCGTCCTGCGCGAGCGTGAGCAGGTGGCGCGCCAGGGAGGTCAACCCGGCGGCATTCGCCTTGATGATCACCTCCGTCGAGCCGGCCACCACCTCGATCTCGAACCCGTCGTCCCACGCGAACCGCAGCCCACCGCCGTCGGTCGGGTACTCGGGTACATCGATCGTGCGATCCATTTCTCACCGTTCGTCGTCGTCCAGCACGCCATGGCCGGCGGCTTGCCGCCGTCGCCCTCCGGTCAGCGTATGAGAGCTACTTCAGGTAGATGTGCCGGTTCTCGACCACCATCTGCTTGCCCGGCTTGCGCGGGTTGGGCGCCAGGCGCTCGAAGTTCATGTGCGGACCGCCGCCGTGCTGCCCGGTGATGTCCGATTCGCCCATCCGGGCCACGCGCGTTCCGTCGGCCGAGACGTACCGTCCGCTGCCCGGCACCGGCTCCGTGTAGCCGGGGCCCAGCCACTTCTCGGCCGCCGTGAGGGCGTCGTCCGTGGGGATGCGGGTCCCGTCGACCGGGTGGCCGTCCGCGTCGTACTCGTTCTCGGACTTCCAGGGATCACACGGGTTGTTGTTGTGGACGAGGACGCTCACGGCACTTCGGCCGACGCCGACGTAGTAGCTGTGCAGCCCGCTGACCGTCAGGTCATGGGTGGTCTGCTGTCGCGTGAACCGGTCGACGGACAGGACGGACAGGGTCGCCCCGGACGGGACGCGGAGCAGGTCGCCGGTCTCGATGTCGCCGGCGTCGGCCCAGCGGCGCTCGTCGACGAGCCAGAAGGGGTGCGTGTCCGTGGCGGTGACCGTACCGGCGGACGTGGAAAGCCGCGTGAAGTGCTTGTCGTCGTATGTCGTGAACGTCCGGCTGACCGTACGGAGCATGGTCAGCCCGGTCATCGGATCGGTGGCGAGGACCTGGTCGCCGAGGCGGACGGACTCGATCGGGACGGTCAGGCCACCGGCGGTCAGAACCCGGGTGCCGGGCGGGAAGCTGTGCTTCGTCGGGCACTTCGTGGGTTCTTCGTCCGGCTTCTTCTCGTCTGGCTTGTCCTTCTTTTCTTGGTCGACCTTCTTCTTGGCGTCGTCGAGTTTCTTCTGGGCGTCCTGGACCTTCTTGCGGTTCTTGATCAGGTCCTTGATGCCGTCGTAGAGATCGCCGCCGTGCTTCTTCAGCTTGCCGATCAGCTCGGCGGCCTTCTTCCACTTCCACGGAGCCCCATACTTCGCGGCCAGCTTTCCGACCGCGCCGCCGACGAGACTCGTCAGAATGTTGATGAGCGTGTCGGTGCAGGCGCCCATGTCGCCCTTGGTGATGCAGTCGAGCGCGTCCGTGATGCCGAGCTCCTCGGCCAGGATCTTCGCGAGCTCCTTCGCCGCTTCCTTGGCCTTGTCGCCGGCGTCCTTCTCCGCCTTCTGCGCGTCCTGGAGCTCCTTCAGCGCCTTGTCGTAATCGATCTGCGCCTGCGACTTGGGCTGATCGCCGCCGTTGCCCGCCGGCTGATCGCCCTTGCCGTCCGAGCCGTCGGCCCGGTCGTCCGCACCACCGCCACAGTTGTCGCCGCCCGTCGCCTCACAGACCGCCGTCTTGAAGCTGCCCGCCAGCTCCGGACCCATGTTCGTCGCCAGGAGCGCACCGACGATCGCCACGACGACCACGATCAGACCGACATACTCCAACGCCCCCTGCCCCGACTGCGACCTGCGCAGCCCGAACAAACGACCCCCCGTACGCGGCATCAGCGTGCGTAAACGACGCCGGACCCTGCGAACACCCGGAAGCAGCGACATACACCCGACGCTACGGACTCCTCACCGTGGAGTCATGGGCCCAGAGACCCAAAGGGCGCTATCTGTAGGCAAGTTGATGATCAGCCGGGACGTGTCGCCCCGGCTGTCAGTCGGCCCAGGTGTGGCGCGGGCGACGGGTGCGCCACCAAGGGGCGTCCGCCGGGGCCGCCGGGTCCTCCTCCGTGAGCTCGCGGAAGAGCGCGTCGACCTCGGCGGTCGCGGCGGCCAGCGCCGCCCCAGCCGGCTCCGGCGCCTCGGCGAGCTCCCGTTCGAGGAAGTCGCGCGTGCGCAGGTCCTCCGCGTACAGCTCCGGCAGGTAGCGCCCGGCCGGCGGCCAGCCGGCCGCCATGCGCCGGACCAGCCGCTCCCAGACGGTCAGCGAGACCACGGCCGGGCCGTCGAGGCCGAGCGCCGAGGCGACGGGCGTCGCGATCGGCTCCTCCCGCAGGATCTCCGCCAGCGGGGTCACCTTCGCGAAGGGGAAGGCCAGGGACGGGGCCTCGACGGCGTCGACCGTGTACGTCGGCGTCTCCTCGTCCGAGGCGAGCAGCCGAAGACGGGTCACCGTGCCGCCGGGGTCGGCCAGCCAGTACGTCTCCGGATCGGCCCGCTCGTCCGGGTACAGGACGCCCGCCCCGGTCCGCCCGGCGAGCGCCGCCGCCAGCGCCGGCTCGCCGGCCGAGCCGTCGGCGCCCTCCTCGTCCCGGACGTACAGGTCGAGGCTCATCGCGAGGTCCCCGCGCAGGTAGTGGTACGTGCACAGGACGTCGGCCTCCCAGTCGCGGGCGTCCTGGTCGCCTTCGTCGTGGCAGACGTCCACCCGCTCGGCCGGCACCCCGACCGCGTCGGCGAGCGCCGCGGCGAGTCGGGACGGTTCGAGGCGCCGGCTGATCAGGAGATCCGCGATCACGACTTCTTGTTTCCTTCCCAGACCTCCCTGGCCCGCTGCACGACCTCGGGGTGGTTCTTGTACCTCGGGTTCATCTCCAACTGCTTGGCGGCGCCCTTGTCGCCCTTCTCCGCCTTGGCGATCAGCTGCATGGCCGAGTACTCGTGGCTGTTCATCTCGATCAGACCGGGACCGCTCTTCGGGAAGACCGTACCGTTGTCCTTCACCTGGTACGTGCGACCGTTGATCTCGTACGTGTTGCCGTCGTCGAGGAACTTGCCCTTGCCCTGGGAGATGCCCTTGATGTCCTCGTCGATCTGAGCGCGCATGCTGTCCGGGATGACGGTGTTCTTCTCCTTCACCTCGTTCTTGGCCGCGGCCTGACTGATGTAGTGCCGGCGGTGCGGCCGCTTGAGGACCTTGCCCGCGGCCGGGCCCTCGATGTCGTCGCGGGCCTGCCACTCGCAGTCGTTGTTGTGGACGAGTACGGACGACGTGCCCATGCCCACGTAGTACGAGTGGAGACCGGCGACCTCCAGGTCGTGCGTGGTCTGCCGCTGCGTGTACCGGCTCACGGCCGTGACCTGGAGCGTCGAGCCGGACGACAGGCGGAGCAGGTCGCCGGTCTCGATGTCGCCGGCGTCGGCCCAGCGGCGCTCGTCGACGAGCCAGAACGGGTGCGTGTCCGTGGCCGTGACCGTGCCCGCGGCGGTCGTCAGACGGGTGAAGTCCTTGTCGTCGTGGGTGGTGAACGTGCGCGTGACCGTGCGCAGGGTCGTCAGACCGGTGACGGGGTCGGTGGCGAGGACCTCGTCGCCGAGGCGAACGGACTCGATCGGGACGGACAGGCCGCCGGCCGCCAGGACCCTGGTACCGGGCAGGAAGCTGTGACTGACCGGGCAGGTCGTCGGCTTGTCGTCCGGCTTCTCCTCGTCGGGTTTGTCCTTCTTCTCCTGGTCGACCTTCTTCTTGGCGTCGTCGACCTTCTTCTGGGCGTCCTTGACCTTCTTGCGGTTCTTGATGAGGTCCGTGATGCCGTCGTACAGGTCGCCGCCGTGCTTCTTGAGCTTCTTGATCAGCTCGGCGGCCTTCTTCCACTTCCACGGAGCGCCGTACTTCGCGGCCAGCTTGCCGACCGCGCCGCCGACGAGACTCGTCAGGACGTTGATCAGCGTGTCCGTGCAGGCGCCCATGTCGCCCTTGGTGATGCAGTCGAGCGCGTCCGTGATGCCCAGCTCCTCGGCCAGGATCTTCGCGAGTTCCTTCGCCGCTTCCTTGGCCTTGTCGCCGGCGTCCTTCTCCGCCTTCTGGGCGTCCTTGAGTTCCTTCAGGGCCTTGTCGTAGTCGATCTGCGCCTGGGACTTCGGCTTGCCGTCGTCGACGGCCGGCTGGTCGCCCCCGCCGTCCGTACCCGACGCCTGGTCGTCCGCACCGCCGCCACAGTTGTCACCGCCCGTGGCCTCACAGACCGCGGTCTTGAAGCTGCCGGCCAGTTCCGGACCCATGTTGGTCGCCAGGAGCGCGCCGACGATCGCCACGACGACCACGATCAGACCGACGTACTCCAACGCCCCCTGGCCGGACTGCGCATGGCGCAGCCCAAGCAGCCGAGCGTCGGTACTCGGCGTCAACGCGCGAGCGCGACGCCGGATTCTGCGGAACCCCCGTGACAGCCACATGGGCTCGACCCTACGGACGACACCGCTGGTGATCATGGGCCCTGAGGCCCAATCAGTGCCCGTTCTCGCGATCTTTGGGCCCAAGCGTGCTCATCTGCCCGGACAGAGCGTGCTCATCTGCCTGGACAGAGCGTGCTCATCCGCCCGGACAGAGCGTGCTCATCTGCCTGGACAGTGGGGCAGTGGCGTCACGGCCGGCGGCGGGCCAGGACGATGCCGCCGAGGGTGCTCTCGGCGGAGGTCAGGGTCCGGTGCGTCCTGGCGGTGAAACCGGCGTCGTCCAGGCGGGCGGCGAGGCCGCTCTGCCGGCGGCGGTGGACGTAGATCTTCATGGGGTGGCCGCCGTACCCCTCCGTCTTCAGCGTCGACTCGTCCCCGACGTGGAAGCCGAGAAGCAGCGGCGCGCCCGGCCGGAGCACCCGGTGGAAGTGGCCGAGGACCGCGTCGAGTTCGTCCTCCGGCACGTGGATCAGCGAGTACCAGGCGACGAGTCCGGCCAGCGAGCCGGCGTCGAGGGCGAGGTCCGTCATGGAGCCGACGTCGAAGCGGAGGCCGGGGTGCTCGCGCCGGGCCACTTCGATCATGCGCGGCGACAGGTCGATGCCGAACGCGTCGAGGCCCAGTCCGGCAAGGTGGGCCGTGATGCGGCCGGGTCCGCAGCCCACGTCGGCCACCGGACCGTCGCCGTTGCTCCGCACCTCGTCCGCGAAGAGGGCCATGACGGCGCGTTCCTCGGGCGTCTCGTCCAGGAGGCCGCGAACGTAGTCCGCGTAGCTCTCGGCGACCGTGTCGTAGGACGTCCGTGTGTCGTCGAGCCAGCTGTCGGTGTTCGGTGCGCTTTCCACGCGCGCAGGCTACTGGGCGGGGCGGGGCCAGTCGACGCGGCGGCCGTCGCGCTCGAAGGTCTCCTCGACGGCGGGCCAGTCCTCGGCCCACTCGGCGTGAACGTCGACCGTGACGGCGGGGTCGCCGGCGATCCGGATCATCACGCCCTTGGCGTCCGGGCCCTCCTCCGGCCACCCGAGATCGGCCACGCGGTCGACTCGTACGTACCGGCCGGTGTCGCGGCCCTCGACGATGCGGCCGACGACTCCGTAGTGGGGCACGGCGTTCGCGTACCGGGCGAGGACGGCGGAGCGGTCCACGGTCGCGGTCACGCGGAGCCCGGGGGCGGGCGCGGGCGGCTGGTCGGTGGTGGTTCGGTGCCAGGCGGCGGCGACCGCCATGTAGGACCGGCCGTCCTCGGCCGCGGTCGCGCGGAGCGCGGGCAGGTCCGGCTCGGCGGCGCCTGTCTCAAGGGTCCGCACGTCGCGTTCCTGCGCCGCCAGCTCCTGGGCGGCCAGGTCCTCGCCCGCACGCTCGCCGAGTGCGGCGGCGAACTCCGCAGCCGCCAGGGCGACCTGCGTCAGACCGAAGGAACTGCCTCCGAGTACGACCCCGAGTGCGGTGTCGGCCACATCGACGGCTTCGGCGGCCAGCTCGTCCCGTGGGTCGGGGTCGTCACCGCCGCTGCTCTCCGACAGGTCCTCCACGAGCTGCTGCAGCTCGTCGTAGACCTCGCTCACCCGCTCGTCGTCCACGGGTCCGGGCGACCACAGCAGCTCCAGGGCCCGGAGCAGGGACTCGGGAGCGGCGGAGGCTCCGGACTCGGCGTGTGCCCAGAAGGCGACCGCGGCGGTCCGCTCCACACAGGCCGCCATGAAGGCGACGGCCTGGTCGAAGGGGGCCGAGAAGGCGAAGCCCTTCACCTTCTCCGACAGCTCCACGTCGTTCATGTCTCTCCTACTTCCGCCGGCTGCCGGCCGCCGACCGCCCTCGGCGTTCGCCCGCTGGCAGTCTAGGACGTGCGGCCCCGGGGCCCCGGCCTGTCCGCCGGCGTGCGGGGCCCCGGCCTTTCCGCCGGCGCGCGGCTCACTTCTTCTTCGTGGGCAAGGCACCGGCATCAGGGAACCAGAACGTCCGCACGCCGCTGCCCTTGCCGGGCATCACGTCGCCGGCCACCTCGCCACCGCCCGCGTTGATCAACGGCTTGCAGGTCTCCAGGCAGACGTTCCTGGAGGCGCCGCCGGCGATCGGCTGACCACCGAGGTCCCTGATGTAGAGCATGAGCTTCTGCTCGGCGTGCTTCGCGTTCTTGTAGTTCTTCAGGACGGGCACGTGGCCGTTGGCCTTCGCCGCCGCGATCTGCGCCGGGGTCAGCTTCTTGCCCTGGCCGCTCAGCGCGACGAACGTACGCTCCTCCCACTCACCCGTCGCGGGATTCTGGATCCGGGCCCGGACCACCGCCGTCGTGTAGTCCCGATCGGCGTACTCCTTCGCCTTCGCCCCGGCCTCGTCCTCGGCCTTCTTGATCTCCTCCTCGGACTTGCCCTCCTTCTGGGCCTGCTCGCGCGCCTTCTTCCGCGCCTCCTCGACCTTCTCCTTGGCCAGGACTTCCTGGTAGTCGGACGCGGACTTGGCGTTCTGGTTCGCCAGGTCTTTCAACTGGGCCGGAGTGCGCGCCTTCGCCTTGTTGCAGTCGTTGTTGTGGACGAGGACGCTCTCGGCGCCGCGGCCGACGCCCACGTAGTAGCTGTGCAGGCCGGCGACGGTCAGGTCGTGCGTGGTCTGGCGCTGGGTGAACCGGTCCACCTTCGCGACGGTCAGGGTGGCGCCGGAGGGTGCGCGGAGCAGGTCCCCGGCCTCGATCGCGCCGGCGTCCGCCCAGCGGCGCTCGTCGACGAGCCAGAACGGGTGCGTGTCCGTGGCCGTGACCGCGCCCGCCGCGGTGGTGATCCGCGTGAAGTCCTTGTCGTCGTGGGTGGTGAACGTGCGCGTGACCGTGCGCAGGGTCGTCAGACCCGTGACCGGGTCGGTCGCCAGGACCTCGTCGCCGAGACGGACGGACTCGATCGGGACGGACAGGCCACCGGAGGTCAGGACCCGGGTGCCCGGCGGGAAGCTGTGGCCGACGGGGCAGTCGGTGGGCTTGTCGTCCGGCTTCTTCTCGTCCGGGTTGTCCTTCTTCTCGTCGTCGAGTTTCTTCTTGGCGTCGTCGAGTTTCTTCTGGGCGTCCTTGACCTTCTTGCGGTTCTTGATGAGGTCCGTGATGCCGTCGTACAGGTCGCCGCCGTGCTTCTTGAGCTTCTTGATCAGCTCGGCGGCCTTCTTCCACTTCCACGGAGCGCCGTACTTCGCGGCCAGCTTGCCGACCGCACCGCCGACGAGACTCGTCAGGACGTTGATCAGCGTGTCCGTGCAGGCGCCCATGTCGCCCTTGGTGATGCAGTCGAGCGCATCGGTGATGCCCAGCTCCTCGGCCAGGATCTTCGCGAGCTCCTTCGCCGCTTCCTTGGCCTTGTCGCCGGCGTCCTTCTCCGCCTTCTGCGCGTCCTTGAGTTCCTTCAGCGCCTTGTCGTAGTCGATCTGCGCCTGGGACTTCGGCTTGCCGTCGTCGACGGCCGGCTGGTCGCCCCCGCCGTCCGTACCCGACGCCTGGTCGTCCGCACCGCCGCCACAGTTGTCACCGCCCGTGGCCTCACAGACCGCGGTCTTGAAGCTGCCGGCCAGTTCCGGACCCATGTTGGTCGCCAGGAGCGCGCCGACGATCGCCACGACGACCACGATCAGACCGACGTACTCCAACGCCCCCTGGCCGGACTGCGCATGGCGCAGCCCCAACAGACGACCCTTCGTGCGCGGCATCACCGCCCGCACGCGTCGCCGAACTTTGCGCAGACCCCGTGACAACGACATGCTCATGACTTTACGGTCATACGTTCGCCCGCACATGGGCCCAGGGGCCTATGTGCCGATCTGTGAGTGTCCGTCAGTGTGTGTACGCGGCGCGGGGTTTAGGGAGTCGGCTCAGCTCAGCGTCAGGCTTTCCCACCAGCTCTGACCGGTCGCGGAGAGGGCCGTCGCCTCCGGGTCCCGCTCGACGCACCAGGCGGCGAAGCGGTCCAGGCACCAGGCGAAGGTGTCGTGGTCCCCGCGCTCCTCCAACGGATCGACGACATCGCAGAAGCAGATCCAGCGCCAGACCGTCTCGACGTACGCGGCGACCGAAGTGTTCACCGGACCGCCGGTGGTGTTGCCGGGACGGGGCACGCCGAACACCGTCCCCGCTCCTTCCACCGCCCCGTACTCGCGCAGCCGGCTGTCCGCCAGCCGGTAGGCAGCCCGCTCGCGGTTCTCGCCGCCCGCGCCGTCGGCGTCGCCCGCACCGGGGACGGTGAGCATCGGGCGAGGGCCGTCCTGGAACGCGGCGGTCGGGTTGTGGGACGCGGCTCGGGGGTCACGCCTGGCGGGCAGACCCCACCGTACGAGCGCCTCGACGTCTCCGGCAGGGAGCCGCCAGGTGCGTACGACGGCCCCTGGACGCGCCGTCACGTACGGAGCCGCGCCCGTCAATGCGTCCAAGTCCCGCGCGAGCAGGCCCTCCAGAGCGCGCCGGATCTCCTTGTCCACGCGCCCACGCTATCCGGAGCACTGCACCGTCGGTCGGCATCGGCGGCGCCCGGCCCCGTGCGAGGACCGTCGTCGCGTGGAGAGCCGCGCGTCCGGGGCGGGCGTCTCCTCGGGCACCGGACGGCGCACCGTCCGGCGTTCGTGGTGCGCCGTCACGGCAGTGTCCCGCCGTGCACCGCGTCGAGGAGGCGGACGGCCGCCTCGCGGAGCACGGAGTCCGGGTGGCGGGCGCCGTCGTCGAGGAGCGGGAGGGCGGAGGCCATGCGGCGGCGGCCGTGCGCGAGGGCGTCGACGGTCGGCCGGGCCGCGTCCGGCAGGAGGGCCATCTCGGTGAGGGCGCGCAGGGCGTCGAGGCGAGGGCCTGCGGGGCCCGTGCCGTGGACGACGACGTCGGCCAGGAGCGGTGCCGTGTCGTCGGTGCGTCCCGTGATGCGCCAGACCGCGGCCGCTGCCGCGGCGCGTCTCTCGCGCGTGACGGCCTTCAGGTGGGGCTCCACGTCGGGCAGCAGCTCCGCGCCCGCCGGGCCGAGGCGGCCCGCCGAGGGCAGTGCCGCGGCCGCGCGGTCGGTGCGCAGTGCGGCCCGTACGCGCGCGAGCGCCGGGCGGGGCTCGCCGGTGGCGTGCAGGTACGCGAACGCCGCCGCCTCGCCGCCGGCCTCCGCCGCGGCCCGGAGGGCCGGTATGACCTCCGGAGCCTCGTGGGCTCCCGCCAGGACGGCACACGCCTCCTCGGACTTGGGCGCCAGGCGGACGAGCGTCGGCAGGCAGCGGGCGGCGTGCTGCGGGAAGCCGTCCAGGACGCCCGCCCAGGCGGTCGCGGCGGGGACGTCGTCGGCCACAAGGTCCGCGACGCGGGCCGCCAGCGGCTCGGCCGCCGGGCCGTAGACCTCCGCCGCCGCGCGTACGGCGAGCTCCGTCCCCTGCTCGGAGGGCAGTTCGTCGAGCAGCCGCAGGACGTGGGCGAGCGCACCCGGCACACGGAAGCGCACCGCCGCCACCACCGCGGCCGTCCGCAGCGCCGGGTCCGTGGCTGCCAGGTGGGGTACGAGCCAGGGCTGCTCCTCGCCGCCGGGGAAGGTCTCGCCGAGGCGAGCCAGCCCGTGCAGCTGGTGCGGGTACGCCAACTCCGCGACGAGCCACGGCAGTACCGCGCGCTCGCAGTCGCGCCACCGCTCCACCAGCTCCCCCGCCGAGGGCAGCACGCCACCGCTCTCCGTCACCGCGAGCAGCGCCGCGTCGGGGTCGTCGAGGAGCCGGTCGGCGAGCGTGCGGTACGGCTCGGGCCACTGCGCGCCGTGCTGCACCACCGGGTGCTCGCGGTGCACGGCGACGGCCCGGCGCACCAGGTCGGGCGGGAGCGGCAGCGGCGCGGTGCGCAGCAGGTCGGTGACGGCGGCGAGCCGTACGGCGGCGGGCTCCTCCGTCTCGTGCAGCAGGGCGGTCGCGCGTGCGGTACGGGCGGTGTCGTCGAGGTCGAGCAGGCCGAGGGCGGTGACGACGTCCGCCCGTACCTCCGCGTCCTTCTCCTCGTCGAGCCGGGCGCGCAGGAGCGGCATCAGGGGCAGGGCGACGTCGCCGGCGGCGGCGATCAGCCACACCATGGCCTGCCGCACCGCCGGGGCGTCGTCGGCGACCAGCGGCAGCAACGACGGGAGCGTCTCGGCCATGGCCCGCCGCACCGCCGCGCGTTCCGCCCGGCTGCCCGCGCCGTCCGCGATGCCGCCGACCAGCCACAGCAGTTCCCTGCGGTGTCCGGGTCCGTGCAGGGCGAGCCGCGCGAGGTGCGGCAGCGCGGCGGCGGACGCCGTGTATATGGAGCCCTGGTGGCACAGCGACGAGACCAGCTCCTCCATCGCCTCCTCGCGTGCGTCCGCGTCCGCGGACTCCATCGCGTGCAGCAGCCCGGGAACGTCCTCGGCGCTCCCGTACGCGTGCTCCAGCGCACGCCAGTCGGCGTCCGCCGTCATCCCCCACACCGTCTCGGTCATGAGTCGACGATAGGGCCCGGGAACGACACCGCCGGAGTTGTCCACAGGTGAAAAGTCCTGCGGCCGAGGGGTTGTCCACAGGGGATGCGGGATCGGGGGCGTCGGTGGATCGTTGCCGGCATGCGCGAACTCGACCTCACGGTGATGGCCAGGGGCGGAATCCTCCTGACCGCATGGGCTTTGGACGCCGGCGTATCGCCGGGCGGCCTCCGCGGTGTGCTGCGCACCGAGGGCTGGCAGCGGCTGTGCCGGGGCGCGTGGGCGGTGCCGGGCACGGACGTGGACTGGAGGACGAGGGCCAGGGCGATACAGCTGCTCGCACCGGAGCTCGTGTGCAGTCACCGCACCGCCGCCGCGGTCCTGCGCATCGAACTCCTCTCGGACGAGGAGGACGACGTGGAGACGCTCGAGTTCGTCCACCCGCGCCGCGCCGCCGACCGGCCCGGGGTCCGGATCCACCGCGTGCCCGCGCTCTCCGCGGAGGACCACGTGGTGCGCAGAGGGCTGCGGGTGACGACGCCCGCGCGTACCGTCGCCGACCTCATGCGCGCCGCCCGCTGCCGGGAGGAGGCGGTGGTGCCGGCGGACTCGGCCCTCGCGCGGCGCGTGATCAGGGGCGTGCGCCGCGACGCCCTGGTCGACGCCGAGGCCGTGGCCGCCGAACTGCGGGCCCGGCGGCCGGGCGCCCCGGCGGCCCGCAGATGGCTGCGCCTGACCGACCCGGGCGCGGGCTCGCCCGCCGAGACGGTGGCCCGGCTGCACCTCCACGACGCGGGCCTGCGCCCGGAGTGCCAGCCGGTGCTGCACACGCCGAGCGGCAGAGCCGTCCGCCCCGACTTCTACTTCCGCGCGGCCGGTCTCGTCGTCGAGATCGAGGGCTACGCCTTCCACGGCACACGGCACGCCCACGAACGCGACATCCGCCGCTACAACGCGCTCTCCGGCTGCCCCGGAGTGCGCAGGATCCTCCGCTTCACGGCGGCGGAGGTGTTCGCCCGCCCGGCCGAGGTCGTCAGGACGGTCGCAGCCGCCCTGGCGGGCCTGGAGGCCGAGCAGGACCCGTCACCGCCGCGCCGGCCCCGCAGACGGACAAGAGCCGGCCACCGTCAGGAGGCCGTGGCGGTGGGCCACCAGGGCCGCAGCTCCGCGAACTTGGCCGCCATCACGGGCCCCAGATGAACCTCGAAACCGCACCCGGGCTGCCCCTCGTAGGGCAGGTCGTACAGGAAGGACGTCACGATGACCGAATACGCCCCCGGCACCGCCCGCCGGGACTCCCCCTCCAGGAACGCCAGGACCGCACGCCAGTCGGGTCCCTCCGGGTCACCCTCGCCGAGATAGGACCGGAGGGTCTCCGGAAGGACGTCCAACATGAAGAAAACATGCGGAAGGACACCCCCTTCCTCCAGCACATGCGACTCGTACGCTTCCTCGAACCCCGGCACCTGCGCCACGAGATCCTCGACGAGCCGCACCGCGGCCCGGGCCTCGTCAGGGTGCTGTCGCGGCGTCGTCGTCATGCCGGAACGGTACGCGACGCCCCCGTCAGCCCGACGCAGCGTCCGCCTCCCGGGCGGCGCGCTCCAGACGGTCCCGGTGCTCCCGCCAGTAGTCGGCGCCGCCGGGAGCCAGGTCGGTCTTGTCCGGCCGCGCGCCGACGGCCCCGTCGATCGTCTCCCGCACGATGTCGGCGTGCCCCGCGTGCCGCTGGGTGTCGGACAGCACCCGCACCAGCACGTGGTGCAGGGTCACCTTCCGCCGCTCCTCGGGCCACCAGGGCACGTCCCCGGTCGCGTCGAGCGGCAGATCCGCGAGGGTCGCGTCGGCGTGCCGCCAGGCCCGCCGGTAGAGCTCCACGATCTCCTCGCGCGACTCCTCCGGCGTCGCCCACATGTCGGCGTTGTCCTCGGCGGTCACCCCGTACCAGGCCGGCGGCTCCTCGAAGTACGGCCGCCCGAAGGTGTCCCCGAAGTACCCGAACTCCACACCGGCAAGGTGCTTGAGCAGCCCGAGGAGATTGGTACCCGTCGGAGTCACGGGCCGTCGGACGTCGTACTCCGACAGCCCCTCGAGCTTCCAGACAAGCGCATCACGAGCATCCTGCAGATAACGGACAAGATCCGCCTTGACCTGAGAGTCGTCCATGCCCGCGAGTCTCCCACCGCCCACTGACAACGCCCCGCCCCCGCTCCTCGGCGCGGCCGCCGGCCACCCTGGGGCGACCGGAGGCACCGGCCGACCGGAGGTCAGGCCGGAGACCAGGCCGGCCGGCGCCCCACCGCCGCTATCGGATCCACGGCACCCGCCGCGGCCGCCGATGCCACCACCAGCCCCGTTCGCGCACCGCTGCTCCCGACCGGGTCACACCGCCCGGGAACTCCCCACCGTCGTCGTCCGTGTGGGAGCGGTAGATCGCGTCGATCTCATCCGTCGCCCGCTCCAGAGGCCCGCGCAGCGCAGGCTCGGCCATGCACAACCGCTCGGCGTACAGCTCGCGACTGCGGGACCGGGGACTCGACCGACTCGACCCTCACCAGCCGCTCCTCGTCGCCCGACTGCGTGATCCGGGCGCGGATCACCTGTCCGTCCGGCAAGGCCGCCCAGTACACCGACGGTGCACCCGGCCCCACCCCCGGACAGAGCACCGTCGTACCCATCACGGCGGCAAGGCGCACGGCAGCCGCGCGCTCGTCGGCCGTCCTGGTCACCGTCGAGGTCTGTGACGTCCACGTCCGAGGGCGCCACGCCGAGCACCTGGGCCAGAGCGCGCGCCATCGTGTCAGGTGTCGGCCGATGCGCCGTCAAGAAGTTGTCATTCACCTGTAGGTCCGGTCGTACACGGCCTTGGCCTACGTCCGCGCGAGCGCTCAACGAGACGGGGCCGCACGGGAATCGTCCCGTGCGGCCCCGGTCTTTCAGGGTGCTGTGCTTCGCGAGGTCACGCGCCGCCGGCGGCGCGCTGGAAGGAGACCTCCACGCGGCGGTTCTTCTTCCGGCCCTCTTCGGTGTTGTTGTCGGCGATGGGGTACTGCTCGCCGTAGCCGCGGATCTCGTACGTGATCCCGGCGGAGGCCAGCTCCTTCGCCAGCACGGTGTGGACGGCCTCGGCGCGCTGCTTGGACAGCACGTCGCCGTGCGCCGAGGAGCCCAGGTTGTCCGTGAAGCCGAACACGCGGACCTTCTTCGCGTCCTGCTTCTTGATCTCGGCCGCGATGGCCGCGATCCGCGCGTTCGCGGCGGACGACAGCTTGGCGCTGTCCTTGCCGAACAGCACCTCCGCCTGGAGCGCGAACTTGATGTCGGTGTTCGTGTCCTCCCGACGCTCGTTGCCCTCCAGGTCCTCGACGACGGACTTGATGTCGAGCACCTTGGCGGGCGCGAGGGTGCCGCCCTCGGGGAGCTTGAGGTCGGGATCGTTCGGATCGATCTTCACCGGCGGCGCGGCGGACGCCGACGGGTACGGGTTCTCATCGGCGAGAGCATTCGGCGCGGCCAGCAGCCCGAGCGCGAGCGCCCCGGTGACGGCGACACCGGCCACGCGCACGGCGTTGCGCCGGGTACGGGTCAGAGTCAGGGTCATCAGGAGATCTCAATCGTGCCGGTGGTGAAGCCCGGGAACGTGACGCCGACCTCGGTGGTCGACGTGGGCGGAGCCGGGAACTGGGCGAAGAACGACAGCGAACCGCCCGCCTTGATCGGCGACGTGTACTTCGTCGTGGTCAGCGGACGGTTGTCCGTGTCCCGCAGCACGTAGTACCGCTTCTTCTCCTTGGAGTCGGTCAGCGTCATCGCCGCGAAGGAACTGCCCGTCATCGCGACGTCCTGCTCCTGGCCGTTCCACTGGATGGGCGTGGAGTAGTCCTCCGTGCCCGTGTTCTTCATCGTGCCCGTGACCGTGAGGAAGCCACCCGCGTCGCGCTTCGCCTCGTGGATCACCATCTCAAGGCCCTTCTCGCCCTTGAAGGTGGCGATGACCTTGCTGCTGTCCGGGTAGGTCTTGCCGTCGCCGCCCTTCGACGGCTGGTCCTTTCCGGTGCCGGAGGACGAGGACGAGGAGGTGTTCTCCTTGCCCGTACCGTCGTCGCCCCCACAGGCAGACAGCGTGAAGGTCAGGGCTGCCGCCAACAGGGCGGCTGCGCCGGCCCGACGCGTCGTCCTCACATGCCGAATGCTCATGAATGGTGTTCCTTTGCTTCGCTCGCGGTCAGTCCTCGGCCAGACGGACGTTGAACAGGTCCGCCATGCCCGGAAGGAGGTCTAGATTGCCTGGGTCGATCTCCCAGTCCCTGCCGTCACACTCGAGACCGCCGAGAGAGGGCTTCTTGTCGTTGCCCTTGCCCTCATCGTCGTCGTCCCCGTCCTCGGGCTTGGGCACCTCGGGGGGTTCGAACTGACAGCGAAACTCGACCACGGCCGTGGCCTTGGATTCCGCGTAGTCCGTTTCCGTCCCCTCGACGATGCTCTTGCCCACCGGCTTCGTCGCCCTGACGTCCACCGTCACGCCCCAGCGGCCGTCCCACAGCTCCTTGCAGCTGACCTGCTGGGCGTCGTTGGCTCGCGCGAAGCGCGGTGACTCCCAGCAGCCGTTCCGCCGCTCGGGCACGTTGCCGTTGTTGAACAGAGCCACCAGCCAGGGCACATCCCGCGCCAGGATGTGCTGACGAAGCGCGTCGTCGAGGTCGTCCCGGGATTCCTGGGCCGCGGCGAGAGCAGCGGCGTCCGCCGCCGTCTGTGCCTTGTTGCGGCTGACATCCGCCTGACCGAACGCGAAGAACATCAACGCGAGAAAGAGCAGGCCGACCACCGCTGCGATGTACAGCGGTGCGGCCTGCCCTGACTCGCGGTGAGAGCGAGACGTCACTTGATGACGCTCTCGATCTTCTCCTTGAACTTGTTCGCGATGGTCTCGCCCATGTTGGTCTGCAGCAGGGCGGCGAGGATGGCGACCACGAGGATCGTGATGCCGACGTACTCCATCGCGCCCTGACCACGGTCCCGGCGCTTCTGCAGGGCGTCGACGCGGGTGTTCACCCAGGAGCCGACGTAGACCTTGGTGGTGGCGGCAGCCTTCAGCATGACGTCGTTCATGATGTTCCCCTCCGGGTTCGGCCGACCGATTGCCGGCCGACTCTGCGTAAGTCTTCGTGTCGTTCGCGCTTCCGGCTTCCTCCTGGCCGGTCTCGCTGTCGACATGAGAAACGTACGCCGGGGCGACACCCTCGGGCATGGGCCCCAGGGCCCAACTCCGGTCCCAACGCGGGGATTGGGCCCGGACGGCCGCGAGGTGGGCCCGGAGGCCCAGAACGCGCTCACGCATGGCGGGACGCACCTCCCCGTGCCACGCCGTGCCAGATGGCGATGGCCTCGCCACGGCTGCCGGCGTTGAGCTTGGCGAAGATGCGGTTGATGTGGTTCTTGACGGTCTTCTGACTGATGAAGCAGGTGGCAGCGATCTGCTGATTCGTCATGCCCGAGGCGATCAGGTCCATCACTTCCACCTCCCTCTGACTCAGTTCGGACAGCAGGGCCCCGCTCACCTGGGGACCCGTTGAAGACTGTCCCATATTCGCTTGCAGAAGCGAAGGGTTTTGCTGCGATTGTTGCGCAGCCGACATCGCCCCAACGCCGCCCACCTGCGGGTTCATTGGTGGCATGGGCTGATGATGCCCGCTTGTGTCGTATGCGGGTGCAGACGGTTGCTGGGGTACGGCCGGCTGGTAGCCGGGGCCCGTGAACGCCGTGCCCAGGCCCTCCGGCAGCCGCTGGCCGCCCTGGGCCGGCACACCGCCCCGCAGCTGCTCGATGAGCGCGGAGGACGCCGAGTGGGTGAAGTGGGCCCGCCCCTGCTTGATGTCGCGGACCGCCGCGACCAACTGGTCCGCGGTGAACTCGCCGTGCACGAGATAGCCGCCCGCGCCCAGGCGCAGCGCCTCGTGCACGATCTCGCTCTCGCGGCTGTAGGTCATCATCAGCACGGGTGCGATCCGCACCAGGTGCGGCAGGGCCGAAATGCCGTCCACTCCTGGCATGCGGACGTCCAGCAGCACCACATCGGGCCTGTGCTGGACCGCCGCCTCGTAGGCCTGACGGCCGTCCGCGCCCTCCGCGACGACCTCGATGTCGTCGCGGCCGGACAGCAGGACGGTCAGTCCCGCCCGTACGACGGGGTTGTCGTCGGCGACGACGACCCGCAGCGGCTGGACAGCGGCGGGAGGGTGCTCCGGCAACGCGGGGAACCCCTCGGAAGCGGCGGGGGTCGGGGGCATGGGCGGAGCGGGGACGGGCGATCCGGACACCGGTGTTCCGGCGGTGTGGCTCGAGCTGAGCGGTGACGGATGCGACGAGGTGTGCTGCGAGACGTGATGCTGCTGGGTCCAGTGCTGCCCAGAGTTGGGGGAAACGTCGTCCGGCATGGTTGCGGCCTCCTCTCTCTCAGAAGGTGGGGGACGTCAGGGAAGGAGTGACAACGTGCTGTGGGGGGAGCAGCCGGGCCCACTCCGGGCCCAGGGCTGCGATCGAGAGTTCCAGTCGTACTTCGGTGCCTTTCGCGGCCCGGCCCTTGCCGATGCGGATGCGCGCCCCGATGGACGCCGCCCGCTCGACCATGCCGACCAGGCCGAAGTGGCCCGCCCGTCTGAGGTCCTCCAACGTCGTTCCGGCGGGCAGGCCGGTGCCGTCGTCGTACACGCTGATCCGCAGGACGTCGCCGACGATGCCGGCGGAGACGTCCACCTGGGTCGGGCGGGCGTGACGGTGGGCGTTCTCCATGGCCTCGCCCGCGATGGTGAGCGCGTGGCGGGCGATGACCTGCGGCATCGGCGGGACCGGGGTCGTGCCGAGCCGGTGGAACGTCGCGCGGAAGCTGTGGCGGCGCGAGAAGTCGGCGGTCCGCGCCTCCAGTTCCGTCAGGACGTCGACGCCGCCGTCGAGGCCCGATTCGCGGCGCAGGTCCGAGAGCAGTTCCCGGGACTCCGCCGCCGCCCGCCGGGCCGAACGGGCGACCAGTTCCGCCTGGTGCTTCACGGTGAGCGGATCCATCCGCTCGACCGTGCTGGCCAGGCCGTCCGCCGCGAGCGCCAGACCGTGCAGGGTCTTCGCGACGGAGTCGTGCATCTCCCGGGCGAGCCGGGCCCGCTCCCCCTCGACCGCCTCGTTGACGGCCAGCCGGGCGCGGGTCTCGGTCAGTGCGGTGGACGCGGCGCCGAAGCGGAGCAGCAGCCCGCGCAGGGTGCTGCCGACGGCACCGGCCATCAGACACAGACCGACGAGCAGCAGCGCGGACATGTCGGCCTCGGCCGGGCTCACGCCGTAGGCCGCACCGAGCAACGCGACCTGGCAGGCCGCGAACACCGCGCCGCCCCGCCAGCTGTAGACCAGGCCGGCGAGGAGCGGGGTACAGATGGTGACGTACGCGAGCGTCGAGTTCGGCGAGGCCGCGAAGAGCAGCAGGGCGCCGAAGACCATGTCCACGGCGAGCAGCCATGGGTGCTTGAGAAGGAAGGGACCGAAGCGCTCCCAGTCCCGCAGCAGGGCGTACGAGCCCATGACCGTGACCAGGACCGCTGCCCCTATGAGCCAGCCGGCCAGGCCGTGCTCCGCCTTGGCGAGGGCGAACGGGGTGGCGAGCGCCGTCATGGCGAGCCGGAAGCCGAAGAGCTGTCGGCAGAGCGCCTGGAGTGCGTTGATCTGGATCGGGATACCGGGCGCCGGCTCGATGGCCGGCTGCGGCAGTCCGCCACTGATGCCGCCGGGCTGGGTCGTCATGTCGTCGTCACCCCCTTCTTGTCGTCGTCGTCTCGTCGCACCGATCAGCCGAACATCGAGCCGAAGTCCACCTCGGACGCGTAGTAGAAGCCCACGCCGATGAGGATCATCGTGGCCGGCAGCATGAAGCTGGTGATGAGGAGCGTGGCCTTCGGGACGGCCTTCGACGCCTTCTGCCGGGCCAGCTGCGCGTCCGTACGACGCATGTCGTTGGCGATCTGGATGAGCGTGTCGACGATCGGGGCGCCGAGTTCCTCACCCTGCTGGAGCGCGGAGACGAACATCGACACCTGCTCGGAGTCGTTGCGCTTCCGCAGTTCCTCGAACGCCTGACGGCGGCCCATGCCCATGTCCATCTGGCGCAGGGTGATCTTGAGTTCGTCCGCCCAGGGGCCCTCGTACTTCTCCGAAACGCGCTCCAGCGCCTGACGGAAGCCGAGACCGGCGGAGACGACGACCGCGAGGACGTCGAGGAAGTCGGGGAGCGTGCGCTCGATGTCGTCCCGCCGCTTCTGCAGGGCGATGCGGAGCAGGAAGTCCACCCAGAACAGGCCGTAGGCAGCGAAAATCACAGCCAGAAACACCTGGCCGTTGATCAGGACCGAGAAGGCCGCGGCGCCGCCGAGGATCGTGTACCCCGCCTTCCGCGCCGCGTACCGGTTGATCGTCATGCCGTTCGGGTTGCCGGCGAGGTCGAGCTTCTTGCGCATCGCGTCGACGCGCTTCTGCCCCATGATCTTGTGCACGCGGTCGACGTGCCGTTCGCCGAGCTTGTCGATGAGCGAGCCGGTCGCCGTCGTACGTGACGATCCCGACTCCAGCGCCGAGACCAGGTCCTTCGGCAGCTTGGCGTCGGCCCGGTACATCCGTATGCCCTGGAAGGCGCCCCAGACGGCGAGGCCTATGACAAGGGAGAGAATCAGATCCATGACAGCGTCCTCGCCCTTCAGGTACGGATCTTGGTGAGTCGGGTGATCAGGAAGAAGCCGGTGGCGTAGAGGCCGGCCGCAACGATCACGGCGATCTTTCCGGTCGTGGCCGCGGTCATGTCGTCGAGCGCGCCGTCGCGCATGCTGTCGATGATCAGCAGGAAGCCCGCGCCGAGCAGCGGCACCATCACGGCCGTCATCTTCACCTGCGACAGCAGCGTGTTGACCTCGCGTCGGGTCTCCTTGCGCTCCTCCAGGGTGTCCGTGAGGTTGCGCAGCGAGGTGACGATGGTGCCGCCCGCGCGGCTGGACAGGATCAGGGTCGTCATCAGGACGGTGAGCTCACGGGACGGGAGTCGCTCGCTGAGTTCGTTCAGCGCGTCCTCCAGCGAGTGGCCGACGGCGAGCTGGTCCGCGACGCGGCGCAGTTCCGAGCGGGCCGGGTCGTCCATCTCCTCGCACGCCATGGCGATGGCCGTACGCAGGGCCAGACCGGCCTGGGTGGCGTTGGCGAGCAGTCGGGTCAGCTCGGGGAGCTGGTTGATGAACGCCTCGGTCCGCTTGTTGATCTGCATGTTGAGGAAGGCGTTGCCGCCCCACACGCCGATCGCGGCGGCCAGCAGGCCGAAGAAGGAGGCGAAGATCGAGGAGACGATGAAGTACACGACGACGAGCACGGCCACCACGTAGACGACGTACTCGCCCGGCGTGATCTCCAGACCCGTCGCCGCGAGCTTGCGCTCGATGTGGTTGCCGAGCCGGGTGCCGCGGAGCTTGCGGTCCACCTTGCCGAACCGGCGGCGCCGGCCCACGCCCTCGTACTGTCCCGTCTGGGACATCCGCCGGTAGAGCTCCTCCTGGTGGGCCTTGCCCGACGAGAAGGTGTGCACGCCTATCACCACGAGCACACACGCGGCGAGCGTGACTCCGATCGTCAGAAGCGGGAGTTTGTCCATGTCGGGCGGGAACCTTCGGGTGAGCGGCGGATGGGGGACGTGTGGGGCCGTCGGGGCTAGGCCGACTTGCGCATCATCAGCTGGTCCTCGGACTGGGCGACGCCGAACGCGGCGGGAATCGGCTCGCCCCGCATGTACAGGCGCTCGGCGATGCGCCGGGGCATCGGGTAGTACTCCCAGTTGCCGTAGATGCGGCCGTCGGCGGCCATGGGCTGGGCGTGGTACTTGCAGACCGAGACGATCCGGTAGTCCTCGCGGCCGTGCGAGTCGACGATGGCGATCTCGGTGATGCGACGGGAACCGTCGGTGTGACGGGTCAGCTGGACGATGACGTCGAGGGCGCTGTTGATCTGGTCCTTGATCGCCACGAAGGGGATCTCGACCTCGGACATGGACGCCAGGGTCTGGAGTCGCATGAGCGCGTCCTCGGCGTTGTTCGCGTGGACGGTGGCGAGCGAGCCGTCGTGACCGGTCGACATCGCCTGGAGCATGTCGAGCGTCTCACCGCCACGGACCTCACCGACGATGATGCGGTCGGGGCGCATACGCAGGGAGTTCTTGACCAGATCGCGAATGGTGATCTGGCCCTTGCCCTCGACGTTCGGCGGGCGGGACTCCAGGGTGATGACGTGCGTCTGCTGGAGCCGGAGCTCGGCGGAGTCCTCGATGGTGACGATGCGCTCGCCCTCCGGGATGAGGCCCGAGAGCGCGTTGAGCAGCGTGGTCTTTCCGGTACCGGTGGCGCCGGACACGATCACGTTGAACTTGGCCCGCACCAGACCCGACAGCAGCACCATCATGTGCTCGTCCAGCGAACCGAGGCCGATCATCTCCGCGAGCGTGTACGCGCGGGGGAAGCGGCGGATGGTGAGGATCGGGCCGGTCAGGGACAGCGGCGGGATGATGACGTTGACACGCTCACCGGAGGGCAGACGGGCGTCGACCATCGGGTTCGCCTCGTCGACACGGCGGTTGACGGTCGACACGATGCGCTCGATCGTCTGCATCAGCTGCTCGGACGACGAGAAGCGCATCGGCAGCAGTTCGAGCCGGCCGCCGCGCTCGACGAAGACCTGGTCGGGTCCGTTGACCATGATCTCGGAGACGGACGCGTCCTCGAGCAGCGGCTCCAGGATGCCGAGGCCGAGGGCCTCGTCGACGACGCGCCGGATGAGCTGGGAGCGCTCGTTGGTGGAGAGGACGGGGCCCTCGCGGCTGATGATGTGGCCGAGGACCCGCTCCAGGCGGGCCCTGCGCTCGGCCGCCGCCAGCGAGGACATCTCCGCGAGGTCGATCTCCTGGAGGAGTTTGGCGCGGTAGACACCGACGAGGAGGTCCCCCTCGTTCTGGCCGCTGTTCGGCTCAGGGCTGTTGATGCGTGCCCTCAAGCTCATGTCGTCAACTCCTGGGTGCTGCTGTGCTGCTGGTGGGTGCTGCTGGTGGCTTGCTCGGTCGTGCGCGGTTCCGTCGTGCGGCGCCGGTCAGTCCCTCGGCATCGTGGCGCTCTTCTCCGCCTCGCCGAAGCTGATGCCGGGGACGACGGAGGGCACCTTGACCCGGACGGTCACGGTGACCTCGTCGCCCCAGCCGCTCTTGGTGATCCGGGCGCCGGGCTCGAGGAAGTCGGAGAGCGACTCCCGCGCGGCCCGCTCGTACCAGACGTCGTTGCGCTGGTCGGTGTCCACGCGGGCCGCCGCACGCGCGGCGGTGCCGGCCTGCTGCGCCGCGAAGACGCCGAGGCCGAGCTGGATGACGAGGAGACCGACGAGGAGCAGGAGCGGCGTCCAGCTGACCAGCTCCATGGCAGCCTGGCCCCGGTCGCGCTGTCGTGCACGGAGCTTCATCGTCAGTTCTCCTTCGCTGCGACGGAGTCGCCCCGGACGTCGATACCGATCCTCGGGCCGCCGGGGAAGAGGAGCGGGATCTCCAGTTCAACCTCGGCCTTGACCAGGTCGCCTTCCCGCCAGCAGTCGATGTCCGCCCCGCGCCACTGCTCCGGGAGGTCGTCCCTGCCGGCCTCCTCGCAGGCGCGCTCGCGGCCGCCGGGCAGCCAGATGCGCTCGGTCACCGCCCCCGCCCGCACCCCCTTGTCCGCCGCGTTCCCCGCCAGCGAGTACGTGTAGCCGATCAGCGCGCACTGCCACAGCACGACGAGCACCATCAGCATCAGCGGAAACGTGCCGGCGAACTCGACCGAGGTCTGGCCCCGGTCGTCAGCCGAGCGGGACGGTGCTTCCGCCCGTATCTCTGGTGAACTCATGATTCAACGTTCCCCCTTGACTCCTGATGACGACGTGAAACGACGTGCGACGACGTCTGACGACGAGTGTCCTACGAGCGCTTGCGCAGTCCGAACGAGCCGCGGTCGCTGCCCCGGGCACGTCCGGCCGGCTTCTCCGGCTGGTCCTCGCGCCGTACGAGTTCCAGCTCGCCCGCCAGGGCCCACACCGCCTGCTTGACCACGGCCCGCGCCTCAAGGTCCTGCATCCGGCCCGCGTCCACGGACGCCTGCAGTTCCTTGAAGTTGGACGGGATCGCGACGCCGGCCACCTTCGTCCCGGTGATCTTCTGGACGAGCGGCGGCTGGATCTCGGTGTTGCGGATGTAGCGGTTGACGACCGTGACGGTCTCCTCCGCCTTGCGGATCTGCAGGCGGGTCCACAGACCCACCATCCGCTTGGCGGCGCGCACGGTGATCACGTCGGGCGTGGTCACCAGGACGGCCCGGTCGGCCATCTCGATGGCGGCGGCGTTCGCACTGTTCAGCACGGTGCCGCAGTCGATGACGACGGTCTCGTACTTGGTGCGCAGGGCGCTGATGACCTGGCGCACCGCGCGGTCGTTGACCTCCTCGGCCCGCTCGCCGTCGGCCGGGGCCAGCAGCAGCGCGACCTTGCCCGCCTTGTCGCCCGAGTAGACGACGTCCTGGAGGACGCGCGGGGTGATGTCCTGGATGGACGCCAGGTCGACGATGGAACGGCGGTGCTGGACGTCCACGTACGAGGCCACGTCGCCGGCCTGGAGGTCCAGGTCGACCAGCACCGTGCTCATGCCCGACGCCTGCGCGGCCAGCGCCAGCTGCACGGCGATGAGCGTCGTGCCGACGCCGCCCTTCGCGCCGCTGACGGTGACGACCTTGCCGCCGGGGCCGCTGAAGACGTCGGCGCCCTGGCCCAGGTGGCGGCGGACGCCGACGGACCAGGCCGCCGCCGCCTGGACGCGCTGCGCCAGTTCCTCGTACGAGAGCGGGAGCCCGACCAGGCCGCGGGCGCCGGAGTCCATCGCCGCGGAGTAGAGGCCGGGGCTGGCGTCGGCGGTGACGAGGATGACGCCGACCGCCGGGAATCGCAGGGCGACCTCACGGATCAGCTCCAGCGCGGGAACGGGACCGATCCGCTCGTGCACCAGGACGACCTCGGGCAGCTCGTCGAGCGACTCGCCGGCCAGCTGCGAGAGCAGGTCGATGAGCGAGGTCGAGTCACCGACCGGCTGGGCCGGCTCCGCGTCGGGGAGCTGGCTCAGCAGGCTGGTGATGGATCGGGCCGCGTCGGCGTCACCGACGGCGGGGAGGATGCGTGTGGTCATCCGGTTGTCACCTGCTCGTGTCTTCCTGCAGCGTGTACCGGTCGTCGCCGGGCCGCAGAGTGGTGGGGCTGCCCTTGGCAACGAGGGCAAGACGGAGGTTCACGGCGAACGACTCCGCGAAGGCGACTCGCTGGGCGTCCTGGGTCTTCAGGGCGAACGTGATCGGCACGGCCTCGGACCCGCCGGAGTTGCGGTCGTCCTTCTTGGGCTCCAGCGCGGTCAGCCGGCCGACGTCGAGGACCTTGGCGTTGGCGACGATGATGCGGGACTCGGCCGGCTTGTTGTCGCCGAGGGCCTCGTCGTTGAACGTGGCGAAGATGTTGACCAGCGAGCCCGGGGTGATCTTGCCCGCCACGCCGGTCGCCGCGTCGATCATGATCGCGATCTCCTGCTGGTCGTTCTCCAGCGCGGGACGCTTGACGATCATGTCCTCCTGGAGGAGGGAGCCGCGCCGGAGCTGGGTCACCGCCGTCTTCTGGTCGATGATGCTGATGTCCGTCACGGCGTTCGGCGAGAGCCACCGCTTGGGCATGCTCACCTTCTCGAACTGGGCGGGGCTGAGCTTGGTGTACGGGGCTATGTCCGTCTTCAGCCGGTACGCCGTGACCTCGGGCCCCACCTTCGAATTCACGTCGCTGATCACCGACAGGACACCGGCGAAGGCGGCGAAGGCGCACAGCACGGAGAGGAGCAGAAGAACGACGCCGCGGCGTTGGCGTGAATTCATGGGCGGGACAACCTCATTGGGAGACGGTTACGGGCAGGCGGACGGGCTGCGATGCAGGGTCTGTGCGTGGTCGCGGTGCTGTGCAGCAGTGCTTCGAGCGGTCGATCCGTACGGGGTGGGGGGCGGAACGCGTCGCGTCCGGAGTGCTTCGGGGCGTGCCTGCGGCGGGCTCGCGGGGACGGCGCCACCGGCACTCCTCGATGCCCCCTAAGCGTTCAGGACACCATGAGCGTGGGTTTGGTTCTCGGGAGTTCCCAGCGGGGCCGCGCAGAACCCGCAGCGGTCGCCGATGAGTTCCAGGCCGCACCAGGTGCAGATCTCCCGCCGGACGGAGGAGACCAGCTGGTAGATGATCGAGATGTTCGGCAGGAACGCGGCGAACTCCACCAGCTTCGACGTCCCCCACCAGCCGGCGGACTCGGCCGGCAGCGCCGCCTCCTGCACCCCCTGCACCTGCCAGGCCGGCGCCAGCGTACCGGTGACCCAGTCCGACTGGAGCTGGCCCTTGGCGACGACGAGCTGGGTGGCGAACTCGGGCCCGGTCAGGTCCCCGCTGCCGACCTTGACCAGCTGCGGGGTCGGGTTGGCCAGGACCGCGAACTGGGAGCCGGGGACCCACGACTTGGCGTGCGTCTTGAGGCTGACGGGTACGCGGTCGAGGCGGGTGACCGAGTTCAGCAGTGCACCCGCGTAGATGTAGTGGGAGAGCAGGCGGGCCGCCGAGGCCACCACGCCCGCGCTGAAGTCGCAGATGGACAGCTGGCGCAGCTGGCGCACCAGGACGGCGACGCCCAGCGGCGGCAGGTCCAGCTTCAGCAGGGCGATGCGGTCGCTCTCCAGCACCGCCCGGATGGTGTGCAGGCGTCGCTCGTGGGCCGCCGGGATGGAAGCCGGGTACACCGCGACGACGTAGCCGTGCTGCTCGACCAGGACCTGCATGTCGGCCAGGGCGGCCTCCAGCGGCTGCGCGTCAGGGTGCTGCAGTAGCGCGGCGGTCGGCGTTTGATGATCTTGTGGTGGCAGCACCAGCTCCGTACTGGTGACGGCAATGGCGGTCGGCACGCTGATTCCCCGTTCAGCTCCGGTCCACCGGGGATCCGGCGGCCGCAGTTCGCTCATACTCTCCGTGCTCAGGTATCAGCACTTTATCCACCTCCTACGACACAGAGAACACCTATCAGGTTCCGAGCGGGCAACCATCACAAGGCCTCTACGGGTCAATTCGGGCATAACGTCCGCTAGTTAACTGTTCTACCAACTTTTCCTCGCACGACCGGGGCGGGCCCAACCCCCACGCTGGGCCCGCAATGGGGCCCCAGGGCCCACGCGTACGGCCCGGGTTGATCCGTACTCTCGGCTTCCGTTCGGAGAAATCTCGAGGAGGCCGCAGCCGTGCGGCGAAGTTCGGAGGGGGCGCGGTATGCGACGAAGGGGCCGAATACCGGCCGAGTCCAGAATGTGGCGCGACACACATATGCCGCGCGACACATGGGGCCGTGCGATGCGTGATCTCGGCCCCGACGGCTCCCTGCGCGACGACCGCGGCGCCGGCGCGCTGGACTATGTCGGCGCGACCGTCGTCGCCGTCGCCATCGTCGCCGCGCTGCTGGGCACTAGCGTCGACTCCCGGCTCGCCGACAAGTTCCGCTGCCTGCTGTCGTTCAGCGGCGGCACCTGTGCGACGGGCAACGGCGACCCCACCGCGGCGCCCAAGACCGACGCCGACTACGAGCCCCCGCTCTGCCAGATCTCGGCGATCAGCGACAAGGCCGGCTCCAAGGCCAAGTTCCTGTTCTGGGAGTTCGGCAAGGAGTACGGCTTCCAGGAGCAGCACTTCCAGTCGAAGACCGACCTCAACAAGGACGGCAAGGTCGACGACAAGGACAAGATGGTCATGATGACCTTCACCGACGCCGCGTCGATCGCCGCCAAGAAGGAGTTCAAGCCGGGCCTCAAGGTCGGCAAGCTCGGCTCCGACACGCTGGAGCTCGGCGCGGGCGTCAAGGTCACCAACGGCGACACCTGGGTCTTCGAGAGCGAGGAAGAGGCCAAGCGCTTCCGCGACGACATCGAGAAGCTGCAGATGTACGAGATGCGGCGCACGATGCCCGGCGGCGCCGAGGCCAGCGTGGGCGACAGCATCCTGTACCTCTTCGGCACCGGCCCCCTCAAGGAGGAGGAGGAGACCCGGGAGCGGATCGAGCGCGACCTCGGCAAGAACCGGAACATCACGTACGGCAAGCTCGGCCTCGAGGGCTCCGCCTCCGGCGGTCTCAAGCTGTCGGCCGGCGACGACAAGAAGCTGAGCGCGACGCTCGGCGGCAACGTCAAGCTCGCGCCCGAGGTCACCTGGACCGACAACAACTACAAGGGCACGAAGGCCTACACGTACTCCATGGCCATCGAGTACGGCACCAAGGTCGGGTACGAGGCCGGGCCGCTGAACGGCGAGCACAGCGCCCAGACCACCCAGACCGGCACCATCACGGTCACCAAGGACAAGAAGACCGGCGAGATCGTCCGGATCGACATGACGCGCACCGTCGAGAAGAACGCGACCAAGGACGGCGTCAAGGGCAAGGGCGACAACGGCAAGGACGGCGACGACAAGAAGACCGGCAGCGGCGGCATCAAGGGCTCCGACGCGGAGACCGGTATCGACGTCGTCACGAACTCCATCGTGATTCCCAAGGGGGACCAGGGCGCCGCCGACCGCAAGATCGTCGAGGACTGGCTCGCCGGCAACAACGAGATGGGCACGGCCTGGGGCTACATGTTCGACGACCAGGCGCCCACCAAGCGCCCCGGCGACGACGACCCGTTCGGTCAGCTCATGTTCGACAAGGGAATGTCGAGCAAGACGAAGTACACCGGAAAGACCGACGCCGCGGAATACGGCTTCGATCTGAATCTCGGACTCAGCCTCGGATTCTCGATCTCGACGGAGCGCAAGGAAGAAACGCTCAACGACGCCGAATTCCTGGGCGCCCCCCAGGGAGGATCGCGGTCCTATGTCCCGTACAGCTACTGTGCGAACTGATCCGGACAAAGGGAGCAGGAGTACGGTCATGAAGATCTTCCAGCGCGCGGCGGCCCTGGGGGTGGGCGCGGTCCTCGCCCTCGCCCTCACGGGCTGCGGCGGAGGCGACGAGCCCGAGAAGACCGCGGCGGTGCCGCAGGGCTGGTCCGAGCTGACGACGAAGGGCGTCGACGTCGCGTACCCGCCGGCCTTCACCCCGCAGAGCGACGCGGAGCGCAGCAAGTACAACGCCGCCGCGGCGAGCCTGACGGAGGGCGACCGGACGGTGGGCATCATCACCGTCCAGCTGAACTTCACCACGGCCCGCGACGCGGAGCAGGCGGCCATCGCCGCCGAGGCGGGCGTGCAGCTCGGCTCGAAGGTCGAGGGCACGAAGAAGATCGAGCTCGCCGGCGCGGACGACGCGCGGCGGATCGACTTCGAGTTCGTCTCCGGCGGCGACAAGGGCCAGCCCGTCAAGGGCGCCAAGATCCACGGCACGATCGTCACGGGCCTGGACTCGAAGGACAAAACCTTCGCCGTCCGCATCGATGCCCAGGAGGGCAAGCTCTCCGACGGCGACCTGGCGAAGATCATCGAATCGATCGAGGTCCACTGACATGGACGTCCCCGGCGGCAACGTGCTGTTCTTCGGCTTCATGGCCGTGCTGTTCGGTGTGTTCGCGGCGTCGTACGGACGCCGGCTGTTCACCGTGCTGCGCACCCTGCGCCGGGGCGTCCGTACCAGCGGCACGTGCAGCCGGGTCGAGTACCCGGACCGGAACTCCGACGCGAAGGACCACTACTTCGTGTTCCGCACGGCGGACGGCCGCGAGGTCGAGTTCAAGGACCTCGCCGGCTGGTCGATGAGCAAGGGCGCCCCGGTCACGGTCGCGTACGACCCGGCCGACCCGGAGCGCACCGCGACCATCGCCGGCCGGGACAACTGGGCCCCGATCCGGCTGGGCCTGGTCGTGGTGACGGGGTGCGGGCTGGCCGGCCTGCTGTTCCTGGTCCTGCTGTTCCACGAGCTCTGAGCACACCCCGCACCACCCCGGTACCTCCGCGCACCACCCCGGTACCTCCTCGCACGACCCCGCACCACCCCGCACCACTCCGTACCACCGGCCGCGGCGGACCCCACGCCGCCGGGGCCGGGTCCCCTGCCCCCTACTCCCCCGTTCCCCCCACTCGGATCCCAGGGACTTCCCATGTCGTACTACCGCAACTACGGCTCGCCGGCCCCGGCCGACACCGGGCGGCCGATCTTCGCCCTGCTGAAGTCATGGGCGGCCGGCCTGGTCGTGCTGCTGCTGACCTCGTACCTGCAGACCGCCTACTTCTACGGCGCCTTCGCCACGCCCGAGCGCCTCGAGTCGTTCGTGAACGTGCTGTGGCTGGTGCACCTGCCGAACGCGGTCTGCGTCGCGCTCTCCGTCTGGGTCTCGGCCCGCGTCCACGCGGAGCCGCACCGGGAGTCGGCCGTCCAGCACATGAGCGCGGCGTTCGCGGTGCCGGTCGCGGCGCAGCTGGTGGCCTTCGCGCTGAGCGCGGGGCTGCCGTGGCGGAACCTCGGTGTGCTGAGCGTCCTCATGTCCCTCGCGGTCCTGGTCGTCGGCTGTGTCGCGGGGTACGCGGCGGAGCGGCTGCGCGAGCAGGACTGACGCCGGACCGCACACCTCGTCCACGCCGGAGGGCCCCCGCAGCCGCGGGGGCCTTCGGCGTTCCCGGGGCCCGGCGGGAGCCCACCCCGGCGTACGCCGTCCCGCCAGAGGTCTTGACAACTCAATTGGTCTGGACCAGATTTCAGCAGCGGTGGCCACCCACACCCCCGACTCCCCCACTGGAGGCAGCAAGTGGACCGCACCACACGCGCTCGCGGGCGCCGCCTGCTCGGCGCCTCGCTGGCGCTCGCCGTCGGGTCCGGACTGGTCCTGATCGGCACCGCCGGCACCGCGCAGGCCGCCGATGTGAACGTCGCCAAGAACGCCGGCTTCGAGTCCGGCCTGACCAACTGGAGCTGCTCCGCCGGCTCCGGCGCCGTCGTCTCCTCGCCCGTCCGCACCGGGGCCGGGGCGCTGAAGGCCACCCCGGCCGGCCTCGACCACGCCAAGTGCGTGCAGACCGTGGCCGTGAAGCCGAACTCCACGTACAAGCTGAGCGCCTGGGTGCAGGGCGGGTACGCGTACCTCGGCGCGTCCGGCACCGGCACCACCGACGTCTCCACCTGGACGCCCGACTCGCCGTCCTGGAAGCAGCTGACCACGACCTTCACCACCGGCTCGGCCACCACGTCCGTGCAGGTGTACACCCACGGCTGGTACGGCACCGCCGCCTACCACGTCGACGACGTGAGCGTCTTCGGCCCCGACGGAGGCGGCGGCACCGACCCCGACCCGGTCGTCCCGGCCACCCCGGCCGGCCTCGCGGCGGGCACCCCGACCTCGTCCTCCGTCCCGCTGACCTGGAACGCCGTCTCCGGCGCGACGGGCTACAAGGTGTACCGCGACGGCGCGCTCGCCCAGACCGTCTCCGGCACCTCGGCGACCGTGACCGGGCTCGCGGCGGACACCGCGTACCAGTTCCAGGTCGCCGCGACGAACGCGGCGGGCGAGTCGGCGAAGTCGGCGGCTGTCACCGCCCGTACGGCCAGGACCGGCACGCCCGGCCCGGGGCCTGCCGTGCCGAAGCACGCGGTGACGGGGTACTGGCAGAACTTCGACAACGGCGCGACGGTGCAGAAGCTGCGCGACGTGTCCGCCCAGTACGACATCATCGCCGTCTCGTTCGCGGACTCCACGGCCACGCCCGGCCGGATCGTCTTCAACCTCGACCCGGCCGTGGGCTATGCCTCCGTCGCCGACTTCAAGGCCGACATCGCGGCCAAGAAGGCCGCCGGCAAGTCGGTGATCATCTCGGTCGGCGGGGAGAAGGGCAACGTCACGATCAACAGCGACGCCTCCGCGACCGCCTTCGCCGACAGCGCGTACGCGCTGATGCAGGAGTACGGCTTCAACGGGATCGACATCGACCTGGAGCACGGGATCAACTCCACGTACCTGACGAAGGCGCTGCGGCAGCTGTCCGCCAAGGCGGGCCCGTCGATGGTCCTGACGATGGCCCCGCAGACCATCGACATGCAGAGCACCGGCACCGAGTACTTCAAGACGGCGCTGGCGGTGAAGGACATCCTCACCGTGGTCAACATGCAGTACTACAACAGCGGTTCGATGCTGGGCTGCGACGGCAAGGTGTACAGCCAGGGCTCGGTGGACTTCCTCACCGCGCTGGCCTGCATCCAGCTCCAGGGCGGGCTCGACGCCTCGCAGGTCGGCCTGGGCGTGCCCGCCTCGACGCGGGGCGCGGGCAGCGGGTACGTCGACCCGCAGATCGTGAAGAACGCGCTGGACTGCCTGGCCCGGGGCACGAACTGCGGCAGCTTCAAGCCCTCGCGGACGTACCCGGACCTGCGCGGCGCCATGACCTGGTCGACGAACTGGGACGCCACGGCGGGCAACGCCTGGTCCAACGCGGTGGGCCCGCACGTCCACAACCTGCCGTGACGCGGGGGGCGTGCGACCCGGTCGCCGCGCCCTCCCGCACCCCGCACACCACCCCTTCCGACCGCAGCGCCGCCGCTCCCCCGGCGGCGCTGCGGTGTTCACTCCCGTTGTCGTCCGCTCCAGTTGTCCGAACCGCATCTTGACCGGGCCATGTCATGGACGGACGATGGGCCGGATCCGCACAGCTTGTCGCACACCCCCACACTCCCCACCCAGGAGACAGCATGCGACTTCGAACCCGCGGCAGAAGGACCGCCACCCTCGCGGTCCTGGTGGCGCTCGCGCTCGCCGCACCCCTCTCGTCGGGCGCCCACCAGGCCGGCGCCGACGCGAAGCCGACCGCCGCCGCCGAAGAGGTCATCCGGCAGTACGAGATCCACGGCCCCTCCACCGCCGAGGAACGCACCGCGCTCGCCGCGACCGGCGTCTCGATCGACGAGGCCGACGACCACTCGGTCGTCGTCAGCGCCAACCAGGCCCAGCTGCGCAAACTGCGCGCGCTCGGCCACAAGCCGCACGCACTGCCGGCCCCGCCGGACCGCTCGATCGCCGGCCAGGCCGTCGAGCCGTTCGACTTCCCCTCCGCGGACGCGAAGTACCACAACTACGCGGAGATGAACGCGGAGATCAACCAGCGCCTCGCCGCCTACCCGAACATCATGAACAAGCGGGTGATCGGCAAGACGTACCAGGGCCGGGACATCGTCGCCATCAAGATCAGCGACAACGTGGGCACGGACGAGGCCGAGCCCGAGGTCCTGTTCACCCACCACCAGCACGCCCGCGAGCACCTCACCGTCGAGATGGCGCTCTACCTGCTGCGCGAACTCGGCGCGGGCTACGGCACCGACTCCCGGATCACCAACGTGGTCAACAGCCGCGAGATCTGGATCGTGCCCGACCTCAACCCGGACGGCGGCGAGTACGACATCGCCTCCGGCTCGTACCGCAGCTGGCGCAAGAACCGGCAGCCCAACGCCGGCTCCTCGTACGTCGGCACGGACATGAACCGCAACTGGAACTTCAAGTGGGGCTGCTGCGGCGGCTCCTCCGGTTCCTTCAGCTCGGAGACCTACCGCGGCTCGGCCCCCGAGTCCGCCCCCGAGGTGAAGGTCGTCGCCGACTTCGTCCGCTCCCGGGTGGTCGGCGGCAAGCAGCAGATCACCGCCGGGATCGACTTCCACACGTACAGCGAGCTGGTCCTCTGGCCGTTCGGCTACACCAAGTCCGACACGGCCCCGGGCATGACCCAGGACGACCGCGACGCCTTCGCGGCCGTCGGCCGCAAGATGGCCGCCAGCAACGGGTACACCCCCGAGCAGTCCAGCGACCTGTACATCACCGACGGCTCGATCGACGACTGGCTGTGGGGCGCCCAGCGCATCTTCGGCTACACCTTCGAGATGTACCCGGCCTCGTCCTGGAACGGCGGCTTCTACCCGCCTGACGAGGTCATCGAGCGCGAGACCAGCCGCAACCGCGACGCCGTCCTCCAGCTCCTGGAGAACGCCGACTGCATGTACCGCTCCATCGGCAAGGCCGCGCAGTACTGCTCCTGACGCGCACGGGGCGCCCCGGCAGGCCCGGGGCGCCCCCCTCACGTCACACCGCCAGACTGAGCAGTGCCGCCGCCGTGAAACCGGCCACGGACAGGACCGATTCGAGGACCGTCCAGGACGTCAGGGCGTCCCGTTCCGAGATGCCGAAGTACTCGCCACGGGACCAAGCCGCGCCGGATGCCGAGGGCCGGGTGTCTCAGCCGAGGACCGCGAGGGCGTCGATCTCGATGAGCAGGCCCGCGGGCAGCCCGACGTACACCGTGGTGCGGGCCGCGGGCGCCTCCTTCAGCTCGGAGGCGAAGTACTCGTTGTAGATCTCGTTCATCTCGGCGAAGTGGGCGACGTCCGTGAGGTAGACGCGCATCATCATCACGTCGTCCCAGCGCGCGCCGCCCGCCTCCAGGACCGCCTTGACGTTGGCGAAGGTCTGGAGGGTCTGCTCGCGCAGGGTGGGGCCGGCGGGCGTGGGGGCCTGGCCCTCGACGGCCGGCAGGAAGCCGACCTGGCCGGCGACCTGGAGGATGTTGCCCTTCTTCACGCCGTGCGAGAACTTCGCCGGCGGGGCGGTGTGGGTGGGCGGGGTGATCGCGGTCTTCTCGGTCATGCGGTGGCTTCCTTCGGAGGGGTCGTGCCGGAGTACTCCCGGCTGATGGCGTCGGCGGTGCGGCGCACCAGCGGGAGCAGGGCGAGGAGTTCCTCGGCGGTGACGACGACGTTGGGCGCGGAGACCGACATGGCGGCCACGACCCGGCCGTCCGCGCCGCGGATGGGCGCGCCGACGCAGTTGATGGACTCCTCGTGGCCGCCGAGGTCGGTGGCCCAGCCCTGTTCGCGCACGGTCGCCAGCTCCTTCAGGAAGGCGGCCGCGTTCGGCGTCGAACGGGGCGTGTACGGGGGGTAGTCGAGCTTGGCGGCGAGGGCCCGCCGCTCCGGCTCGGGCAGGTCGGCGAGGAGCAGCTTGGCCACGGCGGCGACGGTGATCGCGACGGGCTTGCCGATCCGCGAGTACATGCGGACCGGGTAGCGGCTCTCGACCTTGTCGATGTAGAGCACCTCGCCCTCCTCGTACACCGCGAGGTGGACGGTGTGTCCGATCTCCTCGTTGAGCGCGACGAGATGGGGGTGGGCGATCTCGCGGATGTCGAGGTTCTCGACGGCCTCCTGCGCCAGCGCGAACAGCCGGGCGCCCAGCCGGTACCGCTGGTCCTCCTGGCGGTACACGAGGCCGTGCTCGTGCAGGGTGCGCAGCAGGCGCAGGGCGGTCGACTTGTGGACGCCGAGCCGCTCGGCGACCTGCCCGAGGTCGGCGGGGCCCTGGGCGAGCAGCGGCAGGATGCTCAGCGCGCGGTCGACGGTCTGGCTCATGGCGTACGTACCTCCTGGTCCTCCCCCGTCCAGCCGGGGCCGAGACGAAGTCTCCCCCAGGCGGTGTCGTCCAGGGCGACGAGCCGGTCGGCGTGTGCGCGGGCCGGGGGAACGCCGAGGTCGGCGGGGACGGTGAGGGCGGCGGCGGCCATGAGGTGCCCGTGCCGCAACCGCTCCTTCGGCCCCAGCCCGCGCAGGGTCCCGGACAGGAACCCGGCGGCGAAGGCGTCACCGGCGCCGACGGGCGCGACGACGTCGACGACGGGGGCGGGGACGGCGGTACGGGTGTCGGCGGTACCGGTGTCGGCGGTACCGCCGATGCGGGTATCGGCGATGCGGGCGTCCGCGGTGCCGGTGCCAGTGCCGGTGTCGGCCGTACGGGCGTCCGCGGTGCCGGTGTCGGACCCGGCGCGGCGCTCGTACGCGACCGCGCCGCGCCCGCCCCGCTTCACCACCAGCGTGCCGGGCTCCGGGAGGGCGGCGCGGATCGCGTCCGGGCCGGCGAGGCCCCAGACCTCCTCGGCCTCGTCCTCCCCGACGAACACGAGGTCGGCGCGTCGCGCCAGCTCCAGGAGCACCCGGGCCCCGCCGCCGTCGCGCCACAGCCCCGCGCGGAAGTTCACGTCGAAGGAGACCAGGGGCCGGCCGGGCCGCGGTGCCGTGAGCCCGCGCAGCAGCGCCCGGCAGTCGTCGGACAGGGCCGCGGTGATGCCGGACAGGTGCAGCACCCGCCCGCGGCCCACCGTCTCCCACGGCACCGTCGCCGGCGACATGGCCGAGGCGGCGGAGCCGGAGCGGTAGTAGACGACCTCGTGGCCGTCCGTCGCCCGGTCGGTGGCCGTGCGGAAGTAGACGCCGGTCGGCCGCGCGGGGTCCCGCGTCACGGCTGTGGTGTCGACGCCGTACGCGCCGATCGCGCGGACGAGGTGGTCGCCGAAGCCGTCGGCGCCGACCCGGCCGACCCACTTCGCCCGGTGTCCGGCCGCCGCGAGCGCGCAGGCGACGTTGGACTCGGCGCCGCCGATCGTCCGGGCGAACGCGGGCACGTCGGCGAGGCGGCCCGGGGTCGTGGGTACGAAGGTGACCATGGACTCGCCCAGGCAGACGACGTCCGTGTCCGATGCGCTGGCCACCGTCTGGCTCCTCGTGGGTCGGGCGGATCCATTGACCCGGCGTTGGCCCGGATGTTAGACAGCCGTAAGCGATATACGCAATGCCTGTTGCACAGAATGCAACACCAGGACGCAGTACCCGAGGAGGCCCCATGTCCGCCGACCGGCTCGACGACGAACGCGCCGACCACCGCTTCAAGGCCCTGCCGCCGGACGCCCAGGGGCTGACCCTCGCCGAACTGGCCGCCGAGCGCCGCAACCTCTTCACCGGCGGGTTCACCACCCCCGTACTCGCGCTCTCCGCCGAGCGTCTGGAGCACAACCTGCGCCTCCTGGAGGAGTACACCCGCCGCCACGACCTCGCCTTCGCACCGCACGGCAAGACCTCCATGTCCCCGCAGCTGTTCCGGCGCCAGCTGGAGCACGGCGCCTGGGGCATCACCGCCGCCGTGCCCCACCAGGTGCGCGTCTACCGGGCTTTCGGCATCCAGCGGATCTTCCTCGCCAACGAGGTCGTCGACGCGCCCGCGCTGCGCTGGATCGCCCGCGAGCTCGCCGACGACCCCGAGTTCCGCTTCGTCTGCTACGTCGACTCCGTCCGCGGCGTCGAGCTGATGGACGAGGCCCTGCGCGGCGCGCCCCGCCCCGTCGACGTGGTCGTCGAGCTCGGCGCCGGCGAGGGCGCCCGGACCGGCGCGCGCACCGAGGCCGACTGCCACGCGATCGCGGACGCCGTCGCCGCCGCCGGCACCCTGCGCCTCGTCGGCGTCGCCGGGTACGAGGGCGAGGTCCCGCAGGCCACGGCCGAACGCGTCCGGGCCTGGCTGGACCGGCTGATCGCCCTCGCCGCCGACTTCGACAAGGCGGGCCGCTTCTCCGACTCCGGCACCGGCACCGGCACCGGCACCGACGAGATCGTGATCAGTGCCGGCGGCAGCGCCTGGTTCGACGTCGTCGCCGACGCCTTCGCCGAGATCCCCGCGCTCGGCCGCCCCGTCCTCAAGCTGCTGCGCTCCGGCGCGTACGTCTCGCACGACGACGGCCACTACCGCACGCTCACCCCGTTCAACCGGATCCCCGACGAGGGCGCGCTGCAGCCCGCGTTCCGCCTCTGGTCGCAGGTGATCTCCCGCCCCACCCCCGAGCAGGCGTTCACCAACGCGGGCAAGCGGGACGCCGCGTACGACCTCCACCTCCCGGTGGCCCAGGTCGTCCGCACCCCGGCCGGCGAACTGCGCGAGGCCACCGGCATCACGGTGACCGGCCTGTCCGACCAGCACGCCTGGCTCGCCACCGACCCCACCGCCGAGCTCCAGGTCGGCGACTGGGTCGGCATGGGCCTCTCGCACCCCTGCACCACCTTCGACAAGTGGCAGCTCATCCCGGTCGTCGAGGCGGACGGCACCGTCGTCGACTTCGTCCGTACCTTCTTCTAGGGGGAGCCGTCCTCATGAACGATCTCGTCCTCCGTGATGTCGACGTCGTCGACGGCAGCGGCGCGGACTCCTACCGCGCCGACGTCGCCGTCGACGACGGACGCATCGTCGCGATCGTCAAGGAGGCCGCCGCGGCGGGCTGCCAGCGCCCCACCGGCACCCGGCTCCTCGACGCCGAGGGCCTGGTCCTCGCGCCCGGCTTCATCGACATGCACGCCCACAGCGACCTCGCGCTGCTCCGCGACCCGGACCACAGCGCCAAGGCCGCGCAGGGCGTCACCCTCGAAGTCCTCGGCCAGGACGGCCTGTCGTACGCGCCCGTCGACGACCGCACCCTCGACGAGGTCCGCAGGGCGATCACCGGCTGGAACGGCGACGGCTCGGACCTCGACCTCGACTGGCGCACGGTCGGCGAGTACCTGGACCGGCTCGACCGCGGGATCGCGGTGAACGCCGCGTACCTGATCCCGCAGGGGACGGTCCGCGTGTACGCGATGGGCTGGGAGGACCGGCCGGCGACCGACGACGAGCTCCTGCGGATGAAGCAGCTCGTCGCCGAGGGCATGGAGCAGGGCGCGGTCGGCATGTCGTCCGGGCTCACGTACACCCCCGGGATGTACGCCCCCGACGCCGAACTCACCGAACTGTGCCGGGTGGTGGCGCGCTACGGCGGCTACTACTGCCCGCACCACCGCTCGTACGGAGCGGGCGCCCTGGAGGCGTACGCGGAGATGGTGGCGCTCACCCGCGAGGCCGGCTGCGCCCTCCACCTCGCCCACGCCACGATGAACTTCGGCGTGAACAAGGGGCGGGCGCAGGAGCTGCTCGCGCTCCTGGACGAGGCGCTCGACGCCGGCGCGGACATCAGCCTCGACACCTACCCGTACACGCCCGGCTGCACGACGCTCGCCGCCGTCCTGCCGAGCTGGGCGCACGAAGGCGGTCCCGAGGCGCTGCTCGGCCGGCTGCGGGACGACGCGACCGCGGAGCGGATCCGTCACCATCTGGAGGAGCTGGGTTCCGACGGCTGCCACGGCGTTCCCGTCGAGTGGGACACCCTCGAGATCTCCGGGGTCACGGAGCCCGGACTGACCGGCTTCGTCGGGCGCCGCGTCCCGGACTGGGCCACGGCCCGCCGCCTCCTGCTGGAGGACCGGCTCGGGTCGACGATCCTCCAGCACGTGGGCCACGAGGAGAACGTCCGCGCGATCATGCGGCACCGGGTGCACACCGGGGGCTCGGACGGGATCCTCCAGGGCGCGAAGCCGCATCCGCGCGCGTACGGGACGTTCCCCGAGTACCTGGGGAGGTACGTCCGCGAGGAGGGCGTGCTGTCGCTGGAGGAGTGCGTCGCGCACCTGACCTCCCGGCCCGCGGCGCGGCTCGGGCTGCGGGACCGGGGGCTGGTGCGGGAGGGGTACCGGGCGGATCTGGTCCTCTTCGACCCGGGGACGGTCGCGGCGGGGGCGACGTACGAGAATCCGCGCGTGCTGCCCACCGGGATTCCGCATGTGCTCGTCGACGGGCGGTTCGCGGTGGAGGACGGGCGGCGTACGGATGTCCTGGCCGGGCGGTCCGTGCGGCGCGCGGCTGGGTAGGGGCGTGTGGCCGAGTAGCGGCGTGCGGGTGGGTAAGGGCGGGGGGGCAGGCCTGTGGTCGGTGACGCGTGGGACGTTCCGGGGGTGGCATTCGGGACTGCATGATTTACGGCGCGCTTCGGTCGCTGGTTTTCCGGGCGTTTCTCCCGCGCCACACCTCACGCTCTACGTCCCGAACGCCACCCCCTCCACGTCCCCCGCTTCCGTCGTGGGCCTCCTTCCGCCGGCCCCACAGCGCCAGGCCGCAGGCCGCCGCCCCGGCGAGGACGAAGCCGTACCACGGGGTGTGGCCGTCGGGTGCGGTCTCATAGACGAGCGCCCCCGAGAGCACGGCGGCCGCCTGCCACGGCCGGCCGGTCCGCGCGGCCGCTGCCAGTGCCGCCGTTCCCCACAGCAGGTACCAGGGCTGGACCATCGGGGAGAGGGCCACCAGGGCAAGCAGTGCCAGGCCGAGGCCGTGGGCGGGTTCCAGTCGCTGCTGCCACGTGCGCCAGGCCGTCCAGGCGATCAAGGTGGCCGCGGACAGGAGGCCCGCCTGCTGGACCGCCGTCTTCGCCGCGTCCGAGCCCGTCAGGACGCTGAGGCCGAGGCCCAGGTCGCTGGTGAGCGACAGGGCGGTGTGGATCGTGCCCGCGACGCCCTGCGTGCGCAGCCAGCCGAAGCCGGTGCCGGCCAGGAGGGAGGCGCCGGCCGCCACGGCTGCGGCGACCAGCGTGGGGCCCAGTACGCCCCGGAGTGGGCCGGTGCGGCGGGTGACGATCACGGAGACGAAGACGAGGGCCACCGCTGCCGGGGACTTCACCATGATCGCCAGGCCCAGGAGGGCGCTGCCGAGGATCCACCGGCCGCGCACGGCCAGGAGCAGGCCGCCGAGCATGAGCCCGATCATCAGGCCGTCGTTGTGCAGGCCGCCCACGACGTGGATCAGGAGGAGGGGGTTCAGGACCGCCAGCCACAGGGCCCGCGGGCCGCCGCCCAGGCCGCGTACGGCCCAGACGATCAGGGCGACCGCCGCCAGGGCGAGCAGCCGCATGCCGAGGACGGCGGGGACGACGGTCCCGCCGGTCAGCGCCACGACGCCCTGGGCGAGCAGCAGGAAGGCGGGTCCGTACGGGGCGGGGGTGTCGGTCCAGTGGCCGCCCACGCTGTCGGCGGCATCGGCGCCGAGGTCGTGCGGGCCGAGCACGGAGGGCCCGGCGGCGTACACGTCGTGGCCCTCCAGCACCATCGCGCCCTGGGCGACGTAGCTGTACACGTCCGCGCTGTAGAGGGGCGGCGCGAGGAGGAGGGGGGCGGTCCAGCAGGCGAACGTGGCGAGGACCCGGTCGCGCTCGCCGCGGGCGAGCAGCGCCCCGTACCGCCACCAGGCGGCGACGAGCAGGGTCAGCCCGAGGTACGCGAGGAGGGCCCCGGCGACGGAGAGCGCGGGACCGCGGTCCACCCACAGGCCCCAGGGGTCACGGACCGGCAGGGCGCCCGCGGTGAGGCCGCCGACGGCGATGCCGAGCGACCCGGCCGCACCGAGCCACCGGCAGCCGGAAGCGCTCACCATCCCCATGACGGCTCAACCTACCGGGGCCGCTTGGTGGGCCCGCGCCCCTTGCCGGGCTTCTCGGTCGGCTCCCAGCCGGGCGTGGAGCTGCCCTCGGGGGCGGGCGCGGAGGCGGAGGCGACGGTCTTCGGCGCCGAGGCGGAGGGGGAGGCGGAGGGGCGCGTCCCGGGCTGCGTGGCGCGCGGCGGGGACGCCGACGGCGAGGGGTCGGCGGAGTCCGTGCCGGCGCCGCCGCCGATCAGCGCCGGAGCCTCCCGCCGCTGCTCGGACCCCGGCTCGGGTCCGCCGGACGAGCCGCCGCCGAGGAGCGCGGCGGCCCCGGCGATCGCCACGCCGAGGAAGGCCACGACCGCTGCGATCGGGGCCCAGCCAGGTATCCGGCTCCGCTTTCGATGCCTGGACGCACACATGTGCGCAGATCGTAACGGTCCCGCGCCCGGCCCGTGCACACCCGCGGTGGAGCGGCCGTGGGGGCCGCCGGGGTGCCCGACGTGTCCCAAAACACGAAGCGTCCCGTCCGCCCCCGCCGTAAGCTCTCGACATGCAGGTGATCCAGTCCACGAAGCTCGCCAACGTCTGTTACGAAATCCGGGGCCCGGTGCTCGAGGAGGCGATGCGGCTGGAGGCTGCCGGTCACCGCATCCTCAAGCTGAACACCGGCAACCCGGCCGCGTTCGGTTTCGAGTGCCCGCCGGCGATCCTCGAGGACATGCTCCGCAATCTGGCGGACGCGCACGGCTACGGCGACGCGAAGGGCCTGCTGTCCGCGCGGCGCGCGGTGATGAGCCACTACGAGACGAAGGGCATCCCGCTCTCCGTCGAGGACATCTACCTGGGCAACGGGGTCTCCGAGCTGATCCAGATGGCGATGCAGGCGCTGCTGGACGACGGCGACGAGGTGCTGGTCCCCGCTCCGGACTACCCGCTGTGGACGGCGTCGGTCTCGCTGGCCGGCGGCACGGCGGTGCACTACCGCTGCGACGAGCAGGCGGACTGGATGCCGGACCTCGCCGACATCGAGCGGAAGATCACCGACCGCACCAAGGCGCTGGTGATCATCAATCCGAACAACCCGACCGGCGCGGTCTACGACGACGAGATGCTGCGGGGTCTGACGGAGATCGCCCGCCGGCACAACCTGATCGTCTGCTCGGACGAGATCTACGACAAGATCCTGTACGACGGCGCCACGCACACCCCGACGGCCGCGCTCGCGCCGGATCTTCTCGTGCTGACGTTCAACGGCATGAGCAAGAACTACCGGGTGGCCGGTTTCCGCTCCGGCTGGCTGGCGGTCTGCGGCCCGAAGGCGCACGCCTCCTCGTACATCGAGGGCCTGACGATTCTGGCGAACATGCGGCTGTGCGCGAACATGCCGGCGCAGCACGCGGTGGCCGCGGCGCTGCAGGGCAGGCAGTCGATCGAGGACCTCGTGCTGCCGGGCGGCCGGCTGCTTGAGCAGCGGAACGTGGCGTACGAGCTGCTGACGCAGATCCCGGGCGTGACCTGCGTGAAGCCCAAGGGCGCGCTGTATCTGTTCCCGCGGCTGGACCCGAACGTCTACAAGATCAAGGACGACCGGCAGATGGTCCTGGACCTGCTGCGGGCCGAGAAGATCATGGTGGTGCACGGCACGGGCTTCAACTGGCACGAGCCGGACCACTTCCGCATCGTGACGCTGCCGAACGCGACGGATCTGGCGGACGCGGTGACGCGGATCGGGACCTTCCTGGACGGCTACAGCCAGCCATAACCCGCACACACTCCGGACTGTCCTCAACTTTAGACCGAATCCAATGTAGGATGGCTGCAGAGCTACCGCTGCAGGAGGCCGTCCATGTACGAACCGATCCGCACCAAGTCGGTCCATCGGGTGGCCGACGACGCCCGGGAGTCGTTCCCGCACCGCTCCCGCGAGGAGGAGCTGGACATCCAGCTCGCCGGACACCTCGCCGCGCTGCTCGCCGTCACCGACGAGCTCGGCGACCCGGCCGGCGAGCGCATCGCCGAGCAGGTCGCCCGGCTCCGCGGCGCGCCCCCGGCGCGGCACGCCGGCCTCTCCGGCGCGGACCGCACCGCCCTGCACCGCCGCGCACACGCCCTCGCGGGCCGCGCGCTGGTCGTGGCGGCCTCCCGGGCCGACACGGCCGCAGCGATCCTCGCCGCCGAGCGCATGGACGCCCACACCGCCGCCCTCACCGACCAGGACCTGGTCACCACCCCCTGACGGCCCCGGCCCGCGCGCCGGGGAGGCAGCGCGGCCCGGGCGCCACCCACCCCGGCGGCCGGCGTACCGAAACCCCCTGCTCCGGTTCGGTACCGCGATGGCAGCTTCACCCCCCGTCCACCCAACTCCCCCCGGAACGTGGGTTTCCGCGAGCAGATTGCCCCCGTGAGACGCATCGTGGGAATCGTCCTGGCGGTGCTGCTGATCGGCGGAGTGGGAGCAGCCGTCGTCGCAGGCCGCGACACAGGAGACGGCACGGCAACGAAGACCGTGCGTGGAGTGATCGGGTCGGAGAAGGCGGAGTTCTTCGACGATCCCGACGTGGTGAAGGCCCTCGCCGCCAAGGGCTACACCGTGACGACGGAGACCTCCGGGTCCTGGGACATGGAGCAACTGCCCCTCGCGGGCTACGACTTCGCGTTCCCGTCGTCCAAGGCGCCGGCCGACACACTGCGGGCCAAGGCCAAGGTGACCGGCGCGCCGCAGCGGCCGTTCTACTCGCCGCTCGTCGTCGTCGCGCACCGCGGCGCCGCCGAAGTGCTGGCCGGCAACGGGCTGGCCCGGCTGAACGGGCCCTTTGGCGGCACGCTGCGGATGGAGGCGTACCTCGCCGCCGCCCGCGCCGACCGGACCTGGCAGCAGCTCAAGGGCGCCGAGAAGCACCCGGAGCTGAGCGGCACGCTCTTCATCACCTCGACCGACCCGGTCGCCTCGAACTCCGGCGCCCTCTACCTCGCCGCCGCGAGCTACGTCGCCGACGGCGGCAAGGTCGCCGGCGACACGGCCGCCGTGGAGCGCACCGCGCCGCTGCTGCGCAAGCTCACCCAGGTGCAGGGCGCCCAGCAGACCGGCTCCGACGCCCCGTTCCGCGACTTCATCAGCGGCGTCGGCAACCCGCTGGTCCTCGTCTACGAGTCGCAGGTCGCCGCGCAGCTGCTCGCGAAGCAGGACCTCGGCGACCTGGTGCTGCTCTACCCGGACACCACCGTCAGCAGCGACCACACCGTCGTCGCGCTGACCGAGCACGGCCGCGCGGTCGGCGAACTGCTCGCCACCGACCCGGAGTTGCGCAAGCTCGCGGTCCGGCACGGCTTCCGCCCGCAGGGCGCCGCCGCCGAGTTCACCACCGCCACCGCGGCCCACGAGGACCGCATCAACCAGACGCTCACCGGAGTCCGCCAGGCGCCCGTGCCCACCAGCGAGGTGCTGCACGAGATGGCGCGGCGGGCCCGTTCCTGAGGCAACCAGGGGGACACGCATGACCACCAGCCCACAGGGCCCGCTCCTCACCCCGCCCGACGAGCCGCCACTCGTCCTGACCCCGCCCGAGCCGGTCGCCCCGGTCCGCACCGAGCAGGCGTCCGGACTCGTGCCGCTCGACGACGCGGTCCGTGCCGAGATGAGCCGGCGCGCCGCCGAGTACGTCGGCTCGCTCGCCGGCGTCGACCCCCGCTCGCCCGAGTTCGCCGGCCGCATCGGCGAGATCACCTCCCTCGGCGCGGGCGACATCCGCAGCGCCGCCCAGCAGACCAACCGCATGCTCGACCGCACCGTCCGCTCCCTCTCCGACGGCGGCGGCGACGCCTCGTCCCGCGTCGGCGGCTCCCTGGTCGAACTGCGCCGCACCATCGACGACCTCGACCCGCGCGACACCCCCGCGAAGGGCGCCCGCAAGCTGCTCGCGAAGCTGCCCGGCGGCAACAGGGTCCGCGACCACATCGCCAAGTACGCCTCCTCGCAGGCCACCCTCAACCGCATCGTCGGCACCCTGCGCGGCGGCCAGGACGAACTGCGCCGCGACAACGCCGCCCTGCAGACCGAACGGACCCGCCTGTGGGAGACCATGGGCAAGCTCCAGGAGTACGCGGTGCTCACCGAGGCCCTGGACGCCGCCGTCGAGGCGCACGTCGCCCGCACCCCGGACCCGGCCGCCGCCGACGCGCTCCGCGCCGACGTGCTCTTCCCGGTCCGCCAGAAGCACCAGGACCTGCTGACCCAGCTCGCCGTCTGCGCCCAGGGCTACCTCGCGATGGACGTGGTCCGGCGCAACAACGACGAGCTCATCAAGGGCGTGGACCGGGCGGCGACGACCACGGTCTCGGCGCTGCGGATCGCGGTCATGCTCTCCTCCGCGCTGGAGAACCAGCGCCGGGTCACCGAGCAGATCGACGCCCTGACGGCGACCACGGACGGCCTGATCCGCGCCAACGCGGACGCGTTCTCCCGCCAGTCCGGCGAGATCCAGCGCATCGCGGCCGACCCGGCGGTGGCCGCCGACACCCTGCGCACCGCGTTCCAGCAGATCTACCGGACCCTCGACGCCATCGACACGTACAAGGTCCAGGCGACCGAGGCGATGGCGTCCACCGTGGAGTCCCTGACGGCCGAACTGCACACCGCGAGCGCGTACCTGGACCGCACCCGCCGCACCGGCGCCCTGGAAGGCGGCCTCGGATGAGACGCCCGACCGCCCTGCGCCGCGCCGCCGCCCTCCTCGCCTCCGCCCTGCTCCTCGCCGGCGCCGCGGCCTGCGGCGGCGGCACGGAGGACGACGCCCAGGACGACCACACGTACAGGCCGGGCACCCTGCGCGTGCTCGCCTCCTCCGAACTGGCCGACATGAAGCCCGTCCTGGACGCGGCCGCGAAGGCGACCGGCGTGACCGTCCGCCCCACGTACGCGGGCACCCTCGACGCCGTCGAGCAGGTCGCCTCCGGCCGGGCGGACGGCCGGTACGACGCCGTCTGGCTGTCGTCCAACGACTACCTGCGGCTGCGCCCCGAGGCCGGGAGGCGGATCACCGGCGAGACGCCCGTCATGACCTCGCCCGTCGCCCTCGGCCTGCGGGCCGAGGCGGTCGCCCGGCTCGGCTGGGACCCGGCGAAGGTCACCTGGGCGCAGGTGCACCGTGCCGTCGCCGACGGCAGGCTCGGCTACGGCATGACCGACCCGGTCCGCTCCAACTCCGGCTTCTCCGCGCTGGTCTCGGTCGCCTCCGGCCTGTCCGGCGCGCAGTCCGCGCTCACCGACGCGGACGTGGCGCGGGCGACGCCGTTGCTGAAGGAGTTCTTCGCCGGGCAGAAGCTGACCTCCGGCTCGTCCGGCTGGCTGGCCACCGCCTACGCCCGCCGCTCCGACGTGGACGCGCTGGTCAACTACGAGTCCGTCCTGCTCTCGATGCGGCCGAAGCTGACGGTGATCCGTCCCAGCGACGGCGTCGTCACCGCGGACTACCCGTTCACCACGCTCACCGCGGCCCGCCCCGAGGCGAAGGACGCCGCCCGCCGCCTCACCGCGCACCTGCGCGGCCCGGAGGCCCAGCGGATGATCACCGAGAAGACGCTGCGCCGCCCCGTCGTCCCCGGTGTGAAGCCGGCCCCGGCGATCGCCGCCGACGCCCGCCGCGAGCTGCCCTTCCCCGGCAGCCGGTCGGTGGCCGACGGGCTCCTCGACGCGTACGACAACCGGCTGCGCCGCCCCTCGCGCACGGTGTACGTGCTCGACACCTCGGGCTCGATGTCCGGTGAGCGGCTGGAGCGCCTGAAGGCCGCGCTGACGGAACTGACGAAGGACTTCCGCGACCGGGAGGAGGTCACGCTGCTGCCGTTCGGCTCCTCGGTGAAGCGGGACCAGGTCCGTACCCACACCGTCGACCCGAAGGACCCGGACGAGGCGCTGGCCGCGATCCGGGCCGACGCCGGCCGGCTGTCCGCCTCCGGCGAGACGGCGATCTACAGCAGCCTCCAGGAGGCGTACGCCGTCCTCGGGTCGGGCGACACCCGCTCGGTGTTCACCTCGATCGTGCTGATGACCGACGGCGAGAACACCTCCGGCGCGCCGGCCTCCGGCTTCGAGGACTTCTACCGGGCCCTGCCGGAGGACCGCCGGAGCACCCCGGTGTTCCCGATCCTGTTCGGCGACTCGGACCGCGCCGAGCTGGAACGCATCGCGGAACTCACCGGCGGCCGGCTGTTCGACGCCACGACCGGCTCGCTCGACGGCGCCTTCGAGGAGATCCGTGGCTACCAGTGACCGCCCCCACGCGGTGCTCCGTTACCTGGAGTCCCGCAAGAACCTGGCCGGTTCCGCCGCGGGCCTGGCCGGGCTGGCGCTGACGTTCACCGGCCTGGCCGGCGCGTACTGGCCGGTGGTCGTCGCCGGCCTGTACGGCGCGGCGGCGCTGCTCGCCCCGCCGGACCGCCCGCCGGTGCCGCCGTTCCCCGACCCGGAGGAGGAACTGGGCGCGCTGCGGCAGAACTTCACGACCCTGCGGACGTATCTCGCGGAGGTCGACCTGCCGCCGGCCGCGGCCGGCCGGCTCACCGAGCTGAACGCGGTCCTGGAGGCGCTGCTCGACGAGCGCTGGGTGGCGGACGTGCTGAAGCAGGACCCGGAGGCGGTGCACGTGCTGTCCCGGGGGGTGCGCCAGGACATCCCGGAGGCGGTGGACGCTTTCGTCCGCACCCGCTGGTGGAACCGGGTCGCGCCGGGCGCGGACCCGCCGGAGCGGCATCTCGAACGCCAGCTGGGCGCCCTGCACCGCAAGATGACCGCGATCGCCAGCGCCATGCGGGACGCCGAGCTGCGCCGCCAGGAGGCGCACACCCTCTTCACGGAGGAGGACGTGTAGCGGCCGGTACGCGGACATGCTGCGGCCCCCGGAGCCTGGTGAGGCGGCTCCGGGGGCCGATGCGTCGTGGCGGGCCGTCGTGACCCCACTGGTCAGGGCGGTGTTCGGGGCAACCCGCCACGAGTCACGGGGCGGGGACTAGCCCAGGCGCTCCACGAGGGCGCGGTACTCGTCCCACAGCTCCTTCGGCGTGTGGTCGCCGAAGGTGTTGAGGTGCTCGGGGACCAGGGCGGCCTCCTCGCGCCAGATCTCCTTGTCGACGGTGAGCAGGAAGTCCAGGTCCGCGTCGGCCAGCTCCAGGCCGTCGGTGTCCAGGGCCTCCTTCGTCGGCAGGATGCCGATGGGGGTCTCGACGCCCTCGGCCTTGCCGTCCAGGCGCTCGACGATCCACTTCAGCACGCGGCTGTTCTCGCCGAAGCCGGGCCACACGAACTGGCCGGCGTCGTTCTTGCGGAACCAGTTGACGTAGTAGATCTTCGGCAGCTTCGCGGCGTCCGCGGACGCGCCGACCTTGATCCAGTGCGCCATGTAGTCGCCCATGTTGTAGCCGCAGAACGGCAGCATGGCGAACGGGTCGCGGCGCAGCTCGCCGACCTTGCCCTCGGCGGCGGCGGTCTTCTCGGAGGCGACGTTCGCGCCGAGGAAGACGCCGTGGTTCCAGTCGAAGGACTCGGTGACCAGCGGCACGGCGGAGGCGCGGCGGCCGCCGAAGAGGATCGCGGAGATCGGGACGCCCTTGGGGTCCTCCCACTCGGGGGCGATCGTCGGGCACTGCGCGGCCGGGACGGTGAAGCGGGCGTTCGGGTGGGCGGCCGGGGTCTCGGACTCCGGCGTCCAGTCGTTGCCCTTCCAGTCGATGAGGTGCTCGGGCGCCTTCTCGGTCATGCCCTCCCACCACACGTCGCCGTCGTCGGTGAGCGCGACGTTGGTGAAGACGGAGTTGCCCCAGAGGGTCTTCATGGCGTTGGCGTTGGTGTGCTCGCCGGTGCCGGGCGCGACGCCGAAGAAGCCCGCCTCGGGGTTGATCGCGTACAGCCGGCCGTCCTCGCCGAACCGCATCCAGGCGATGTCGTCGCCGATGGTCTCCACGGTCCAGCCGGGGATCGTGGGCTCCAGCATGGCGAGGTTGGTCTTGCCGCAGGCGGACGGGAAGGCCGCGGCGACGTACTTGGACTCGCCCTGCGGCGGGGTGAGCTTGAGGATCAGCATGTGCTCGGCGAGCCAGCCCTCGTCACGCGCCATGACGGACGCGATGCGCAGCGCGTAGCACTTCTTGCCGAGCAGGGCGTTGCCGCCGTAGCCGGAGCCGTACGACCAGATCTCGCGGGTCTCGGGGAAGTGCGAGATGTACTTGGTGGAGTTGCACGGCCACGGCACGTCCTCCTGGCCCTCGGCCAGCGGGGCGCCCAGGGTGTGCACGGCCTTGACGAAGAAGCCGTCGGTGCCCAGCTCGTCCAGGACGGCCTGGCCCATGCGGGTCATGGTGCGCATGGAGACGGCGACGTACGCGGAGTCGGTGATCTCGACGCCGATGGCGGAGAGCGGGGAGCCGACCGGGCCCATGCAGAAGGGCACGACGTACATGGTGCGGCCCTTCATGGAGCCGCGGAAGATGCCGTTCTCGCCCGCGAAGATCTCCTTCATCTCCGCCGGGGCCTTCCAGTGGTTGGTCGGGCCGGCGTCCTCCTCCTTCTCGGAGCAGATGAAGGTGCGGTCCTCGACGCGCGCGACGTCGGTCGGGTCGGAGGCGGCGTAGTACGAGTTCGGGCGCAGGGTGGGGTCGAGCTTCTTGAAGGTCCCCTTGGCGACGAGTTCCTCGCACAGGCGCTCGTACTCGGCCTCGGACCCGTCGCACCAGACGATGCTGTCGGGCTGGGTGATCCCGGCGATCTCGTTCACCCAGGAGAGAAGCTCCTGGTGCTGGGTGGGGACGGTGGTGGGAGCCGCGTTGTCGCGCGCCACGATTGCTCCTTATGAGGGGTTTTTTAGGTGTCTGCCCCGTGGGGGCCGCGACCCGGATGCGTCGTAGCTGCTCATCCGGTGCCGACCGCACTCATTTGATCATCCGACGCGCGTGCCCATATGTCCAGAGGGCCGCACACGTGAGCATCGCCACTCCCGCCCGGAACCTACGCGCGCGTAGGTAGCATGTTCGTCCATGACTGCAGTGACACCGGAGGACACCCGGACGGACCAGGCTCTGCCGGTGCCGTTGAAGCCGCGCCTGCGCGGCTGGCTGCACGCGGGCATGTTCCCCGCCGTGATCGTGGCCGGGCTGACGCTGGTCGCGCTCGCGGACTCGCCGCGGGCACGGATCGCCTGCGGGATCTACGTGCTCACCGCCTGCCTGCTGTTCGGCATCAGTGCCCTCTACCACCGGGGCGACTGGGGTCCGCGGGGCGAGGCCGTGCTCCGCCGCCTCGACCACGCCAACATCTTCCTGATCATCGCGGGCACCTACACCCCGCTCACGCTGCTCCTGCTCCCCGAATCCACCGGACGGCCGCTGCTGTGGGCCGTCTGGGCCGCGGCCGTCGCCGGGATCGCCTTCCGGGTGTTCTGGGTCGGCGCCCCGCGCTGGCTCTACACGCCCTGCTACCTGGCGATGGGCTGGGCCGCGGTGTTCTACCTGCCGGACTTCCTGCGGGCCGGCGGCATCGCCGTCCTCGTCCTGGTCATCGTCGGCGGCGTGCTCTACAGCGCCGGCGGCGTCATCTACGGGATGAAGCGCCCCAACCCCTCGCCGCGCTGGTTCGGCTTCCACGAGGTCTTCCACTCGTTCACCCTCGCGGCCTTCGTCGTCCACTACGTCGGCATCTCGCTGGTGGCCTACCAGCACGCCTGACGCCCGGCCCCGGAACGCACACGGGGGCGGCCCGGTTCTCCGGGCCGCCCCCGACGCGCGTCTCAGCTCGTCCAGAAGTCCCACCAGCGGGTCAGGATCAGCATCCCGATGACCCCCAGGTGCAGGACCGGCAGGGCGAAGGTGAACTCGGCACAGAAGCCCCGCAGTCCCGCGGGCGCGGGCAGCACGCCCGTCCGCACGTTGTGCGAGGTCACGTACCAGAACATGACGATCGTCGCGGTCCAGGCCAGACAGCACCACAGACAGAGCGCGTTGATCTCGTACAGCGACTGGTGCATCAGCCAGGTGCAGAAGCCGACGCCGAACAGCGTGCCCGCGTTCAGCCCCAGCCAGAACCAGCGGCGGTGGCGGGCCCCGGCCAGCAGCCCGGCCCCGATGGCCACCACCATCCCGTACGTGACGAGCCCCAGCATCGGGTTCGGGAAGCCGAACACCGCCGCCTGCTCGCTCTTCATGATGCTGCCGCAGGACACCACCGGATTGAGGCTGCAGCCCGGCTGGAAGTCCGGGTCCTCCAGGAGGTGGAACTTGTCCAGCGTGATGACCCAGGCCGCGAGCACGCCCGCCGCCCCGGTCACCACCAGCAGCCGGCCGAGCGCCCGGCTCGCGCCGATCAGCCCGTCGCCGTCCGGCCCCGGAGACCTCTCCAGCCGGTGCCGCTGACCCGGCACCCCGTCCCGTACACCTACCGCCGCCATCGGTTCAGCCCTGCAGGCGTCGCACCGGCAGCATCATGTGGGCCGCGCTCCGGACGACCTCGGCGTCGGCGACGAAGGTCTTCAGCCGCGCCTCCGTCACCGGCTCCCCCGGCGCCGCCTCGGGCCACGGCTTCGTCGGCACGATCAGGTACACCTGCTCGCCCTCCTTCGCGGCCGTCTCCCACTCCGCCGGCACGGGGCACTGCACCTTCATGAACGGCAGCGTCAGCACGGCCTGCCGGGCCTCGACGAGCAGGTGCACGCCGGACTGCCGGGTGCCGTCGGCGACCTCGCCGCCGAGCTGGAGGCCCATGCCCTCCAGGACGGCGCGGAACGCGGCCTCGCCCTCCTCGGGGCCGTCCCGGCCGTCCCCGAGCGAATACACCATCAGAAAGGGCGTGATGGCGGCGTTCTCGTGCGGGCCGATGGTCCAGGGAATGACGGTGAGCGTTCCCAGCGGATTGGCACTGCGCGCCGGGGAGATCGCGTTCGGTGAGGTCATGAGGCCGGATGCTAGTGCTCCGCCGGGCAATGACCCGAGCCCTTGTCACCCGTCCGGCAGACATTCACCCGGACCCGTGTTTTCCCCGTGTCCCGAAGGACTTTCCCTCGTTCTACTCGGAAGGCATTCGCCCTTTCGCCCAGGAGAGAACTCCAGGAGAGAAACGCATGAGCGTCCCGCGCCGCTACGCCCTGCGAACGCTGTTCGCGGTGGCCGTCACCGCCTTCACGGGCGGCGCCCTCGCCCGTATCGCCGCCACGCCCCGGCACCGGCCCCGCACCCGGGACGGCCGCCTCGCCTTCGACGAGGTCTACCGCGGCCGCCGCATCCAGGGCGAGCCGCTCGCCGCCGGAGCCGTCCGGGTCCGCGTCGACGGCCGCCCGCTGCACGTCATGCGCTGCGCCGACGGCGGCTGGCTCACCCCTCTCGACCACTACCGCTCCTGCCCGACGCCGCTGGACGCCGCCCGCGCGGCCGTCGACGAACTCGGGTCCGCCCAGCTGTCGCCGCTCGCCGCCGCCCATGGCGGCCACCCGGGAGGGAGCCCGCGTGGCGTACGTGCGTAAGAACCAGCGCGACCTGACGGCCGCCGAACGGCACCGGTTCGTCACCGCGGTCCTGGAGCTCAAGCGCCGCGGCACGTACGACGACTTCGTCCGCACGCACATCGACCACTACCGCGCCGACGGCGAGGGCGGGCTGCGAGTCGCGCACGGCGCGCCCAGCTTCCTTCCCTGGCACCGCCGGTTCCTGCTCGACTTCGAGCGGGCGCTGCGCCGGATCGACCCCGCGGTCACCGTCCCGTACTGGGACTGGACGCGGGACAACCGCCCCGACTCCGCCCTGTGGGCCGCGGACTTCATGGGCGGGACCGGGCGGGCCGGCGACCTGCAGGTGACGACCGGCCCGTTCGCGTACGGCGGCGGCCGCTGGCCGATCGCGGTGGCCATGACCAGCACCCGCTTCCTCACCCGCGACCTCGGCCGGCCGCGCGCCCCGCTGAACCTGCCGACCGCCGCCGACGTGGAGCGGGCGCTGAACGACCCGGTGTACGACGTCTCCCCCTGGGACTCCACCACCCGCTCCGGCTTCCGCAACCTGCTGGAGGGCTGGGGCCCCGGCTCGGGCAGCCCGAGCTGGCTCAACCACAACCGGGTGCACCGCTGGGTCGGCGGGATGATGCTGGGCGGCGCCTCGGTCAACGACCCGGTGTTCTGGCTGCACCACGCGTTCGTCGACCTGCTGTGGACCCGCTGGCAGCAGCGGCACCCCCGGTCCGGGTACCGGCCGGCCGTGCCGCCGCCGTCCGGGGACCCGCAGCACGGCCGGGTCGCGGCGCTGCACGAGCCGCTGCCGCCGTGGCGGGTGACGCCCGCGGACCTGCTGGACCTCTCGCACATCTACCGGTACGCGTAGGGCGCCTCGGCGCGCACATGAACGGAGCGGCCCCCCGGTCCTGGACCGGGGGGCCGCTCTCGGCTCATGCGGCCGGGGGCGGCCGATCAGCTGCCGTAGCCGCCGTCGCCGTGGCCGTTGCCGCCGTCCACGTTGGCGCAGGTGTTGCCGAACGCCGGGTTGATCAGGCCGATCACGTTGACGGTGTTGCCGCACAGGTTGACCGGGATGTGGACCGGGACCTGGACCGCGTTGCCCGAGCCGACACCGGGCGAGTGGGCGGCGATGCCCTGGGCGCCGGAGCTGGCGACGGCCATGCCGGCGCCGCTGAGGGCGACGGCACCCGTGCCGGCGATTACGGCGGCAGCCTTCGCGATGCGAGACATCAAGAACTCCTTGAAAGGTGAAACGCGACCGCGAGAACCACGGCCGTCACAGGCGTTCAACGCCGTGACGCGGAAGGGGTAACGGGGGATTACGTCAGCCGGCCCAGATCATTCGCCCGACGCTCCCCCGTTCGAATACGCCGCGCGAATTACGGCCGGAATCCCGCGGGGCCTCCGGTGCCTGCGCCGGACCCGCCCGAGGACAGGGAAATGGCCCGCGGGCCAGGGTCCGTCACGCCGTCGGGTACGACGGTACGGACCCCGGTCCCGCGGGCCGCGGCCATGCGACAAGCCTCCTGTCGCAACGAGCGAGAGCCCTTGGGGTGTCGGGGAAGAATCGTGTCTTCACGACCCCTCCATCCGTCATACGAATACTCAGACGGACGGCGGCTGGACACCGAGGCCGGAGTCGAGCGCCCCGGACAGCGCCGGAGCGAGCACGCCGGCCTCCGGCGCGTTCAGCCCGGGCAGCGGCAGTCCGAGCGGACCGGTCCGGCCGTCCGGAACCGCGACGGGGGTGCCGATGATCGCGCCGGGCGTCACCGCCTCGAGGTCCGAGCCCGGGGTGGTGAGCAGCGCGCTGCCGGTCTCGCTGCCGTCGAGCAGCTCGGGCAGCGGGGCCTCGACGAGGGTGCGGGGCACGGAGCTGGCGACCGGCACCCGGGGCAGCTGGGCGTCCGGCAGGCCGCCCTGCGTGCCGCCGGCCAGGCCGGTCGGGGCCCCCGGCACCGGCAGCGGAACGGCGCTCGCCACGGTCGGGGCGTCCAGGCCCGGGGCCGCGGTCTCCAGGCCCTGCAGCGGCAGGACGACGGGAGCCTCGGCCGCCGAGGCGGTCGATGCCATCGCGGCGGAGGCCAGGCAGGACATCAGGATTCCCATGCCGGCTTGAGTTCGCAGGTTCATGACTGCGCACGCCCTTCAGGAGCTTGTGGTGGGGGTGGGTGCTGTGTGCTCTAGAACGAGTCCCTCGGCCGGGACGTCGCGTAATTCGCCCGGTTGCAGGAACGTCTCCGTCCGCGCCTTACTTCGCCAGCGGGAGGCCCCCGAGCAGCGGGGCGCTCTGACCGACCTCGTTGAGCTTGTCGGCGGTCTCGGTCACGGTCTGGAGCGCCGAGCCGTCGGTGGTGCTGCTCAGCGCGTCGCTCTTGAGCGGCTGGCTGCTGGTGAGCGAACCGAGGGCACCGTTCAGGCTGGGCGCGGTTCCGGCGGCCATGGCGGGCGCGGCCGCGCCGAGGGCCATCATCGAACCGGCGACGACCGCGGCGACCTTGGTGGGCTTCATGAGAAGAGTCCTTCCTCTGCGGGAGAGTCTCGGGACACACCGTTCTCGTGGCCGATTCCGGCGTGTCGTTTCCGTACTTCTGTAACGAGCCCTGCTCGCACCGGAAACTCCGGGTCAGGGGAATTCCGGGCACTGCACCCGAACGATGAGCACCGGTCGGATTGTCGGACCGGTGGCAACGAAAAAGCCGTGCCGGCCCGGAGATTCCGGGCCGGCACGGCGAGCCGTCAGCGGCGGGCCTAAAGGGCCGGCAGCGTCACGGCGGGTTCGGCCGGGAGTTCCACCGACGGGTCGACCGGGAGGGTCGGCACGTCGGACAGCTCCGGCAGTTCCAGCTCGGGCAGATCCGGCAGGGTTCCGCCCAGCACGGTGCCGAGGACCTGCTGAATGAGCTCGGTCACGGTCGTGGTGAGCTGCGGGACCAGACCGATCGGATCGGCTCCGGTGAGGGAGGCGAGCAGATCGGAGACGGTCTTCTGCACGGTGGTGAGGAGGTCGTCCGTCAGGTCCTGCGGCACGGCCGGCGCCACGGCGGGGGTTTCGGCGGTCTCCGTCCGGGAGACCGGGGCGGTTTCGGCAAAGGCGGGGGCCGCCGTGCCGAGGGAGAGAGCGGCGCATATCGCGATCGCGCAGACGCGGCTCGATACCAGGGGACGCATGTGTGTTCCTTTGCTATGCGTCGGACAACTGCTCCTCCACGTGACCAGCGCCCACTTCGCTCCGCAACCGCTCCGCAACGGAGCGTCGTGCCCGCCCGTCGGGTGAATTCCGGGCACTGACCTGGCGTGTTCGCCGCGTACCGGCCCTGGCCCGTTCACCACCCGGCGACGGCCGAACGAGTACCGGGGCACGAAAAAGCCGGTGCGCCGCCCTCCCTGACGGGAGCGGCGACGCACCGGCGGCGTCGGGGCGCACGGGCGCGGGGCCCGTGCCTCACACCTTGATCAGGCGTTGACGCAGGCGTTGCCGAACGCCGGGTTCAGAGCGCCGATGACGGAGACGGTGTTGCCGCAGACGTTGATCGGCACGTGGACCGGGACCTGGACCAGGTTGCCGGACAGGACGCCGGGCGAGTGCACCGCGGCGCCGTGCGCGCCGGAGTCGGCGGCGGCGACACCGGCGGCGCCCGCGACGGACGCGGCGGCGACGGCGGACAGGGCTACGGCCTTGGCGATACGGGACATGGAGTAGTGCTCCTCGATTGTGCTGAAGACGCGGACGGTTTCGCCCGGCTCCATCAACAACGCGGTCCTATTTCATCGGTTGCTCTCCCGAACGGGTGACGTTCAACAGATCTTTGGGCCATCGGAGCGGCTCGATCGGAAATCGGCCAGGAAAAGGCACAACGGGTTCAACGAGCAAACTGCCGAAAGGGCACGGAAGTTAGCGTTTAGGAGCATCTAATGCTTACTATCGCCCGGCGTTGGGGTTATACCTGCCATCCTCCGGACCTCTTCTCGACGGTTCCGGATCCTCACTCAGCCAAGCGGAGAACCAATATGTGTCGTGCAGCGGTTCTTGCCGTCCAGGCGGACGTCCGGCCCTGACATGCCGCCCTCGCGCGAGTCGGCCGACTCCCTTCCTCCGACCGTCCTCCACCTGGTCCAGCCCGGTGAGGGCGGAGTCGCCCGTGTCGTGGCGGACCTGGTCGCCGACCAGGTGGGCCGCGGACTGCGCGTCGCCGTCGCCTGCCCGCCCGGCACCCCGCTGGCCACCGCCGTACGCGACCGCGGCGCGGAGCTCCACCCCTGGCGGGCCGGTCGCGAACCCGGGCCCCAACTTCTCGGCGAGACACGCGACTTGGCCCGGATCGTACACGCCGTGGCGCCCGGGCTCGTGCACGCGCACAGCGCCAAGGCCGGGCTGTGCGGGCGGCTGGCCGTCCGCGGCCGCATCCCCACCGTGTACCAGCCGCACGCCTGGTCGTTCGAGGCGGTCGAGGGCACGACCGCCGCGCTCGCCCGGCGTTGGGAGCGGTACGGCGCCCGCTGGGCGCACCGCGTCGTCTGCGTCAGCGAGGCCGAGCGCCGCACCGGCGAGCAGGCCGGCGTACGGGCCCCGTGGGCCGTGGTCCGCAACGGCGTGGACCTCACGCGGTTCGCCGCGGCGGACGGCGACGAGCCCGGCCGGACGCCGTCCGACGACCGGCACCCGACCGTCGTCTGCGTCGGCCGGCTCTGCCGGCAGAAGGGGCAGGACGTGCTGCTGCGCGCCTGGCCCGAGGTCGTCGAGCGGGTGCCCGGCGCCCGGCTGGTCCTCGTCGGCGACGGCCCCGACGAGCAGCGGCTGCGGGCCGCCGCGCCCGCCTCCGTACGGTTCGCGGGCGCCGTCGCCGACACCGCCCCCTGGTACCGGCGGGCCGACCTCGTCGTCCTGCCGTCCCGCTGGGAGGGCATGGCGCTGGCGCCGCTGGAGGCCATGGCGACGGGCCGGCCGGTCGTCGTCACCGACGTGGACGGGGCGCGCGAGAGCCTGCCGCCCGGCCACGCGACCCACTGCCTGGTCCCGCCCGAGGACCCGGCCGCGCTCGCCACCGCCGTCGGCCGTCTGCTCGGCGGGCCGGAGCCCCGGCGCACCCTGGGCCGCCAGGCCCGCGAGCACGTACTCAGCACGTTCGATGTGCGGCGCACCGGTGCGGCCATCGCGGACCTCTACCGCGAGCTGGCCCCCGTGCGGGGCACCCAGCGCGGAGAGCCGATTCCCCAGTGACCACGGAAAGCACCAGCGTTCCTCCCTCGTCCGGACCCCTGTCCACCGCGGGCCGCCCGTCCGTCGCGCCGCAGCGCGGCTCCTCGGCCCGGCTCGCCCTGCCACCCCGGCGGCACGCCGCCCCCGCCCGGAGCACCGCCGGGCCGCTGATCGCCGTGGACTGCCTGGCGGTCCTGTGCGCGGTCGCCCTGCTGCCGGCGGCCCACCACGGACCCCTGCCGCTCCTGCCGCTCCTCGCCGGAGTGCTGCTGCTCGACCGGCGGGCCGGTCTGCACCGCACGGGCGGCGCGCTCGGCTCCGTCCTCGACGAACTGCCCGCGCTCGCCGGCCGGGCCGCCGTCGCCTGGTGCGCCACGGCCGCCGCCGTCGCCGCGGCCGACCCCGGCCGCGCGTTCGGGCCGGCCGCGCTGGGCACCGCGTACGCCGTGCATCTGGCGGTGGTCGCGGTCGGCCGGGGCATGGTGCACGGGCGGGCGCGGCGGCTCGCGCCGCTGCGGCCGCGGTCGGCGCTCGTCGTCGGCCCGAGCGGCGAGGCGCAGCGCTTCGCGGCCTCGCTCGGCGGCCGGCCCGAGTACGGCATCCGGCCGGTCGGGGTGGTCGGGCTGCGGGAGGACGGCATGCCGCCGGACGCGGGCCGGCCCGCGCTGCCGGTGCTCACCACCGCCGAGGAGATCCACCGGGCGGTCATCCAGAACAGCGTCCGCGAGGCGGTGTTCCTCGCCGACGACCCGGCGCTGGTGACGCTGTTCCAGCATTACGGCTGCGCCGTCTGGCGGGTCGGCGGCGCCGGTACGGCGGACACGCCCATGGGCGCGCACCTGTGGGGGCACGCCTGCCGCCGGCTCGCTCCGCTCGGCGAGCGGCGCGGGCGGGCCGCGAAGCGGCTGCTCGACCTGGCGGTGGCCGTGCCGGCGCTGCTGGCCGCCGCGCCGGTGCTGCTGGCCTGCGCGCTGGCGGTGCGGCTCTCGGACGGGCCGGGGGTGCTGTTCCGGCAGGAGCGGGTCGGTCAACACGGCCGGCTGTTCACGCTGCTGAAGTTCCGTACGCTGCGGCCCGCCGACGAGACCGAGGCGGCGACCAAGTGGAGCGTGGCCAACGACTCCCGGATGAGCCCGGTGGGCAACTTCCTGCGCCGCAGCTCGTTGGACGAGCTGCCGCAGCTGTGGAACGTGCTGCGCGGCGACATGAGCCTCGTCGGGCCCCGTCCCGAACGCCCGTACTTCGTCGCGCAGTTCAGCCGGATCCACGCGGGCTACGCGGCACGGCACCGGATGCCGGTCGGGCTGACCGGCCTCGCGCAGGTGCACGGGCTGCGCGGCGACACCTCCATCGAGGACCGCTGCCGGTTCGACAACCATTACATCGACCACTGGTCGCTGTGGCAGGACGTCTGCATTCTGCTGCGGACCGCCGCGGGCCTGGTCCGTCCGACAGGGAGCTGACCATGCAGGGGGCGGGACGGCGGCTGCACCTGGCGCCGGTGATCGCGGTCGTCGCACTGCTCGCCGTACCGGGCGGGGGCGGGGCCGAGGGCGGCACCGGCGGCACGGGGACGCCCGCCGACGCGGCGTCCGGGCTGCTGGTGCTGTACTGCCTGGCCCGCGTGGTGCGCGGCGGGGCCCGGCCGCTGACCCGGACGGCGGCGGTCGTGCTGGGCCTTCCCGTGCTCGGGGTGTCCCTGGCCGCGATCACCTCGAACGACCCGGCGGCGAGCCTGCCGGGGGTGGCCCGGTACGTGCAGATCTTCGTGCTGGTCCCGGGCGCGGTGCTGCTGCTCGTACGGGACCGGGGGGACTTCACGGTCCTGGCCCGGACGCTGGTCGCGCTGGCGCTGTTCCAGGGCGGCGTCGGGGTGGTGCAGTACCTGACCGGCACCGGCGCCTCGTACATGGGCGAGGACATCCGCGCCGTGGGCACGTTCGGGCCGACGGACGTGATGGGCATGGCGACCGTGGTGGCCTTCGGGCTCGTCGTCGCGGTGGGCCTGGCGCTCGGCGGCCCGGCCGGGCGGGCCCGTACGGCCGCGCTGGTGTGCGCGGCGCTGCTGGTCGTGCCGCTGGTGCTGTCGTTCAGCCGGGGCGCGTGGATCGCGACCGTGCTGGCGTGCGCGGTGCAGCTCGTGGTGGCGGGGGTGCGGCGGGCGGCCCTGGTCGGGCTCGCGGTGGGCGCGCTCGCGGTGGTGCTGGTCGGCGGTCTCGGGGTGGGCTCGGCGATGGTGAAGGAGCGGGTCGCCAGCATCACGCAGGTGACGGCCGCGCCGGACCGGTCGGTCACCGACCGGTACACGATGTGGGCGGCGGCGGCCGGGATGTGGCGCGAGGATCCGCTGACGGGCGTGGGACTGAAGGGCTTCCCGCAGTACCGCGACGGCCACGCCTCGCTCGCCCTGTCGTCGGGCAGCGACACGGCGGGCGCGGGCCGCGCGTTCCTGCGCCAGCCGCTGCTGTCCCCGCACAACATGTACCTGCTGGTCCTCAGCGAGCAGGGGCTGCTGGGCGTGCTGGCGCTGACCGGCAGCTGGTTCGCGCTGCTGGCCGGGGCGGCCCGGCGGCTGCGCCGGGGCGGGGAGTGCGCCCTGGTCGCGGTGGGCCTGCTGGGCTGGCAGCTGATCGACTTCGTCTACGCGGACATCGGCGGCCCGTCCACGGTCCTGACCGCGGTCGTCCTGGGCCTGGCGGCCTGGTCGGCGCTGTCGCCGGACGCGCCCGGCGCCCAAGGCGCGGCGGTGCCGGCGCCGCGCCGGGCGGGGGGCGTCCGCGGGGACGTCCGCGAGGTCGGCCCGGCGCGGGCCGGCGGCCGGCGGGCCGGACATGCCTGAGCCGGTCCGCGTCGAGGCGCTCGTGGAGGCGGCCGCCACCGACCCGCCGCGGGCGGTGGTCCGGCAGGCGCGCGGGCGGCACCGGGCGAAGGGCCCCGGCGGGTCCGGGTTCCTCGCACGGGCCGCGTTCGTCACCGCCGGACTGACCGCCGCCGGCGCGGTGTTCGGGCTCGTACGGGACCAGATCCTGGCGGACTCCTTCGGCGCGGGCGCCGACAGCGACGCGTTCCTGGTCGCCTGGACCGTGCCCGAGTTCGCGTCCACGCTGCTCATCGAGGACGCCATGGCGCTGATCCTCGTGCCCGCGTTCAGCCGGGCGCTGCTGCGCCGCGACGGCGCGCCCGCGCTCGTCCGGGCCACCCTGCCCCGGCTGGTCGTCACCGTCGCCGCGGCGGCGCTGCTGCTCGTCGTCCTCGCGCCCCCGCTCGTCGCCGTCCTCGCACCGGGCCTGCCCGACCCCCAACTGGCCGTCGACTGCACGAGGTTGACGGCGACCTGCGTGCTCAGCTTCGCGCTGACCGGCTACTGCAGCGCCGCGCTGCGCGCGCACGGCCGCTTCCTGCCGCCCGCCACCATCTACGTCGCGTACAACATCGGCATCGTCTCCACCGTCCTCGTCCTGCGCGAACCGCTGGGCGTGCGGTCCGCCGCGGTCGGCGTCGCCGTCGGCGGGACGCTGATGGTGCTGGTCCAGGCCCCCTTCCTGGTACGGGCCCTGAAGGAGCCCCGGACGCCCGCGCCGGCCGACGGCCCGCCCGCGGACCCGGCCGGGCCGCTCGTCGTGCTCGCGCTCGTCGCACCCGTCGTGGCCTTCGCGGTGACCCGCCAGTCCCAGGTCCTCGTCGAGCGCTTCCTCGCCGCCCCGCTGCCGTCGGGCGCGATCTCGCACCTCAACTACGCGCAGAAGATCGCCCAGATGCCGATGATCCTGTCGCTGATGCTGTGCACGGTGACCTTCCCGGTCGTCGCCCGCGCCGTCGCCGCCGGCGAGCGGGAGGCGGCCCGCCGCCGCGTCGAACGGGACCTGCTGCTCGCCGTCCTCGTGGTGCTCGCCGGCGCGTCGGTGGTGATCGGCGCGGCCCCGCAGATCGTGGCCGTGCTGTTCGAGCGCGGCGCGTTCGACCGCGCCGACACCGGGGCGACCGCCGCCGTCATGCGGGTGTACGCGCTCGGACTGCTCGGCCAGACCCTCGTCGGCGTGCTCGTCCGCTGCTACTTCTCCGCCGCCCGCCCGCTGTGGTTCCCGGCCGCGACGATGCTCGCCGGGCTGGCCGCGACCGCGCTCGCCGGAGCGTTCGGCGTCCGCCTGTGGGGGGTGCTGGGCATCGCCGGGGCGAACGCGCTCGGCATCACCCTGACCGCCGTCCTGCTGCTCACCGGGTCCGGGCGGCAGAGCGTGCCGCTCGGGACCGGGCGGGTCGCCGCCGGGGTGGCCCGGCTGGCCGCGACGGCCGCCGCGGCGACCACCGCCGCCTGGCTGTGCGCCGCCGCCGTCACCGCCGCCGCGCCGCCGGGCCTCGCCCACGCCGCCGGGATCGCCGCCGCCTGCGCGGTGACCGCCCTCGTCCTCCTGCCGTCCGCCGCGCGCGCCGTCCGGGCGCCCGGGGCCCCCTCCCCGTTCCTTCCACCCCTGTTCCGTCCCGTCGCACGGAGGCTCGCCCATGTCCGCTGTCACGGCCCCCGACCGCGCCCGCACCCGGCTCCGCCGGCTGCTGCCGACGCCGCCCCCGTGGGTGGCGATGTACCACTCGATCGCGGACGCCCCCGCTGATCCGTACCGCGTGACCGTGTCCCCCGTCCGCTTCGCCCGCCAGCTGCACTGGCTCGCCGACCGCGGGCTGCGCGGCGTCTCCGTACGCGAACTGCTGGCCGCCTCCGCCGCCGGGCGGGCCCGCGGCCTGGTCGGTCTGACCTTCGACGACGGCTACGCGGACTTCGTCGACTCGGCGCTGCCGCTGCTGCGCCGGCACGGCTTCACCGCGACCGTGTTCGTGCTCGCCGGCCGGCTCGGCGGGGACAACGCCTGGGACGCCGACGGGCCGCGCAAGCGGCTGCTCGACGAACGGCAGGTCACCCGGATCGCCGCCGCCGGCATGGAGATCGGCTCGCACGGGCTGCTGCACAGCTCGCTGCTCACCGCCGACGACGCGGCCCTCGTCGAGGACACCCGGCGCAGCCGCGAGATCCTCACCGAGCTCACCGGCACCCCGACCGAGGGCTACTGCTACCCGTACGGGCACGTGGACGCGCGCGCGGTCCGGGCGGTGCGCGCGGCCGGCTACCGGTACGGCTGCGGTATCGATCCGGGCGGGCTGACCAGCACGTACGCGCTGCCGCGGGTCCACATCGGGGAGCAGGACACCGCGTGGCGGCTGACCGCGAAGCGCGCCGCGCACCTGCTCAGACGCCGCAGACCCGCCGACGCCGAGCGGTTCCGCCGGGCCGGGGCGGCCGCGTCATGAAGGTCCTGCACGTCATCACCGGCCTCGGCATCGGCGGTGCCGAGCAGCAGCTGCGGCTGATGCTGCGTCACCTGCCGGTGCGCAGCGAGGTCGTCACGCTCACCGCCCCCGGCCCGGTGGCCCGCGGCATCGAGGCAGACGGCACCCCGGTCACCCACCTCGGCATGGCCGGCAACCGCGATCTGAAGGCCCTGCCCCGGCTCGTCCGCGTGATCCGGCAGGGCCGGTACGACGTCGTCCACACCCATCTGTACCGGGCCTGCGTGTACGGGCGGATCGCCGCCCGCGCGGCCGGCGTCCGGCACGTCGTGGCGACCGAGCACTCCCTCGGCGACCGCCAGATCGAGGGCCGCCCGCTGAACGCCGGTACGCGCGGCCTGTATCTGGCCACCGAGCGGCTCGGCTCGGCCACGGTCGCCGTCTCGGACAGCGTGGCGCGCCGCCTGGAGACGTGGGGGGTGCGGCCCGGCCGCATCCGGGTGGTGCCCAACGGGATCGAGCGGGCCCGCTTCGGCTACGACGAGGCCGCCCGGCGCGCCACCCGGGACCGACTGGGGCTGCCGGACGACGCGTTCGTGGTCGGCGGGGTGGGCCGGCTCGCTCCGGGGAAGCGCTTCGACCGGCTGGTCCGCGCCGTGGCCGCGCTGCCGGACGCCCGGCTGCTGCTGGTCGGCGACGGGGAGCAGCGCGCCGAACTGGAGGCGGTGGCCCGCTCCTGCCGGGCCGCGGACCGGGTGCTGCTGACCGGCGCCTGCGAGGACCCGCCGCGCGGGCCCGGGCTCGAACAGCCGTCGCTGCCGGCGCTGTTGTCCGCGATGGACGTGTTCGTGTCGGCCTCGCCCGACGAGGCGTTCGGGCTCGCGGTCGTGGAGGCTCTGGCCGCCGGGCTGCCCGTCCTGTACGTCGCCTGCCCGGCCGTCGAGGACCTGCCGCCGGACGCCGCGCCGGGCGCCCGCCGGATCGGCGGGTCCGTGCCCGAACTGATCTCCGCGCTGCTCGCGCTGCGCGAGGCGGGCCCCGGCCGGCTGCCGCAGCCCGCCGCCGCCCACCGGTACGACATCGCGCACAGCGCCCGGCGGCTGATGTCCCTGTACGCGTCCCTCCCCTCCCTCCCGCGAAGCGAGTGACCCCATGAATCTGCGACGCCGAAGCCCCGGACTCCCCTCCCCGCTCGCCCGGTTGCGGTCCCGGCCCCGCCTGTGGGCGCTGCCCGCGGCGGTGTTGCTCGGCACGGCCGCCGGCGCCGGGTACGGACTGTTCACCCCGCCCGAGTACGCGGCGACCAGCTATGTCGTGGTGGTCCCCGGCGAGCGGTCCGACCCGGCCGCCGCGCTCGGCTTCGCCCAGGCGTACGGGCGGGTCGCCACCGACCTCGCGGTGACCGGCGACGCCCAGGTGTGGGCCGGGGTCTCGGCCGCGACGCTCCGCAGCAGCGTGCAGGCGGCGACCTCCCCGGACGCGCCGATGATCTCCGTGACGGCCCGCTCCGCGAAGCCGGCCACCGCCGTGGCCATGGCGGACGGGGTCGCCCGGGCGCTGGTGACCAGCGGGACGCACGCCTCGGCCGGGACGGGCGTGAAGGTGGTGCAGTTCGCCCGCGCCACGAAGCCGACCCGTCCCGTGTCGCCGTCCGCTCCGCTGTCCGCGCTGGTCGGCGGCTGCGCGGGCGGGCTGCTCGGCGGCCTCGCGCTGCTGGTCCGGCCGCGGCGCGGGGACGGGGTCGGGGACGGGGCTCCGGCGGAGGACGGTGCCGCGGGCGAGGGCGGTGCGTCGGCCGCCGTACCGGCCCCGGCCGCGGAGCCGGAGCGAGGGCGGAAGCGGAAGCCCGAGCCCGCGTCGGAGACGGTGTGACGGCCGCGCCCACGGCGGCCGCGTCCAGGGCGGCCGCCTCGGTGACGGCCGCGTCGGCGGGCGCCTTCGCGTCGACCGCCGAGGTCTGCCGGGACGGCGAGGAGTTCGGGCGGCTCGCCGACGAGTGGACGGCGCTGTACGCGCGCTGCCGCACCGCCACCCCGTTCCAGAGCCACGCCTGGCTGCACTCCTGGTGGACCTCGTACGGCGTCCCCGGCGCGCTGCGCGTGTTCCTGGTCCGCGACGCGGCGGACGGACGCCTGGTCGGCGCCGCCCCGCTCATGCTGCGGCGCGGCCCGCTGCCCGTCCTCACCCCGCTCGGCGGGGCGATCACCGACTACGGCGACGTCCTCCTCGACGACGCCCGCCCGGACGCCGCCGACGCGCTCGCCGCGGCGCTGGCCGACGCGGCCCGCACCGCCCTGATCGACCTGCGCGAGGTACGGCCCGGGGCCGCGGCCGAACGGCTCTACGCCGCCTGGCGCGGACCGCGCCGCCGGCTCGACGACTCGGTGTGCCTGGAGCTGCCGGCCGTGCCGATGGACGCGCTGCTCGGCCGGATGCCCGGCGCCAAGGCCCAGCGCACCCGCGCCAAGCTGCGGAAGCTGGACGCGCTCGGCATCGAGGAGCGCGTCGTCCCCGGCGAGGAGGTGCCCGCCGCGCTGGAACGGCTCCTCGCGCTGCACCGGCGGCAGTGGGAGGGCCGCGGGGTGACCGCGGAGCACACCAGCGAACGGTTCGCCCGGCATCTGACGCGGGCGGTACGGCGGATGGTCGCGAGCGGCGACGCGCGGGTGACCGAGTTCCGGCTCGGCGGCGAGGTGGTGGCCGCCGACCTGACGCTGCTGTCGCCGAGCCTCGCCGGCGGGTACCTGTACGGGGCCGATCCGAGCCTGCGGGAGCGGAAGGTCGACGTGGCGACGATGCTGCTGCGGCACGGGGCGCGCGAGGCGGACGCGGGCGGGCGGGCCACGCTGAGCCTGCTGCGGGGCCAGGAGCCGTACAAGAACCACTGGCGGCCGGAGACCGTCGCCAACCGGCGGCTGCTGCTCGCCCGGCGGCGCACCGGGCCGCTGCTGCTGCTCCGCGCGGCGGCGGCGGGCGCGCGGCGCTGGGCCGCGGGGCAGGCCCGGCGGCGGGCCTGGGTGGGGCGGCTGCTGGGGAAGCGGAACGGCGGCGGAGGCTGACCTCCGCCGCCGTCGGGCGGTGACGCCGCGGACGGGTCAGAAGGGCCAGAGGTCCTTCAGCTCGTCCTTCCAGCCGTCGGTCGGCACGCACACCGGCCCGCCGATCCACTGCTCCACCCACGACCCGAGATTCACCCCGTCACAGGCCGCGGCGGGCTCGGGCTTCGGCTCCGGCTTGGGTTCCGGCTTCGGCTCGGGCTTGGGTTCCGGCTTCGGCTCGGGCTTCGGTTCCGGCTTCGGCTCGGGCTTGGGCTCAGGCTTCGGTTCCGGCTTCGGCTCCGGCTCCGGCTTCGGCTCGGGCTTCGGTTCCGGCTTCGGCTCGGGCTTGGGCTCGGGCTTCGGTTCCGGCTTCGGCTCGGGCTTGGGCTCAGGCTTCGGTTCCGGCTCCGGCTCGGGCTTGGGCTCAGGCTTCGGTTCCGGCTCCGGCTCCGGCTCCGGCTTGGGTTCCGGCTTGGGCAGGGGTACCTGAGGTGTCGGGGCGGCCGGGCCCCACGGGTCCGTCGGGTCGAACGGCTCCCAGGGCTCCCACACGTCGTCCGACGGGAACTCCGGCTCACCCGGCTCGGCCGGGTCGATCGGCGGGATCTCCGGCCAGGTCGGCCACGTCGGCCCGGTCGGCACCGTCGGATCCACCGGCGGCAGTTCAGGCTCCGTGGGCTCGGTCGGCTCCGTGGGCTCGGTCGGCTCGGTCGGCTCCGTGGGCTCCGTCGGCTCCAGGTCCGACAGCATGGTGCGGAAGACCTCCGCCGCCTTCGGGTTCTGCCCGCACTGCCACACGCCGTGCGGGCAGTAGTCGGTGATCGTGTGGTACAGCGGCTTGTGCTCCCGCATCCACTCGAGCATCCGGCGCATGTACTCGGGGTTGTCCCCGTTCCGGAAGAGCCCCCACTCCGGGTACGAGATCGCCTTCCCGTGCTCCTTGGCGAAGTCGACGTGCTTCTGCAGCCCGTACGGCTCGGTGATGTGCCGGTCGAAGTCCATGCCGGGCGGCTGGTCGTACGAGTCCATGCCGATGATGTCGACGACGTCGTCACCGGGGTAGCACTCGGTCCACGGCACCGCGTCCCGGCCCCGGCTGGGCGTGAAGTCGAAGCGGAACTTCTGCCCCGGCACCGCCCGCATCGCCGTCACGATGCGGTTCCAGTACGCCTTCCACGCCTCCGGGTCCGGCCCGCAGCGGTGGCTGTAGGTGATGCCGTTCATCTCCCAGCCGAGGACGACGACGGTGTCGGGCACGCCGAGCCCGACCAGCCGCTCCGCCAGGGCCGTGTAGTGCCGGTCGAACGCGCCGTCCGCGCCGCGCCGCAGCTGCCGGCGGACCTCCGCGTCGGAGAGGCCCGCCTCGTTGCGCTCCAGCATGGGCACGTTGAGGACGAACAGCCGGTCGGCCTTCTGCTTGCGCCAGCGGGCCCAGGACTCCAGGAAGGCCGGCCGGCCCTCGATGTTGGACCAGACGTCCCCCGGCAGGTACGTGTGACCGACCTTCAGTTCCGTGCCGCCGAGCCACTTCTCCAGCTCGGCGATCCGGGCGACGCCGCGCGGTCCGTAGTCGAGGTACGCGCCGAGCGCGGTGGTCAGCTCGGCCGGGCGGGGCTCCTGCGTCCGGGGGGACTCGGCGGCGTGGCTCGGTGAGGACAGCACGACGGAGCCCGTCGCGAGAAGACCCGCGGTGATCACCCCCCACCATCGGCTCGACGCTCTTCTGTTCCCCAGGGTCATGTCCGCACTCCTTCGCACTCCGTGTCGGTATGACCCCAGATGTACTCAGAAAATATGCTTAATAAGCCGGACGGAAAGGCAGTCACCTGATCAGTCGTCAGAATCCCTCGCCCGGACGGCGGCACATGGCGGACACGGAAAGGCCGGTCCCGGCCGGGCGGGAAGCCCGGGCCGGAACCGGCCTCTTTCGCTGTGCGTCAGGCGTTGACGCAGACGTTCCCGGCGGCCGGGTTCAGCGCACCGATGACGTTCACGGAGTTGCCGCAGACGTTGATCGGCACGTGGATCGGCACCTGGACGACGTTGCCGGACAGGAAGCCCGGGCTGCCCACCGCCGCGCCGATCGCGCCGGCGTCGGCGAGCGCGGGCGACGCGGCGCCCAGGGCCATGACGAGTCCGGCGACGACGGTCGCAGCCTTCTTAACCAGCATTTCGCCTGATTCCTTTCTGCGGCGGAGGAGACTCACGACTCTCGCGAACCCCGGGCCCCAGAAGGACCCGGGCCTCCGCTGCACACATCAGGGACGACCATGCCGGGATCCCGCCCCGGAAAAACGTGCGGCAGCACCGCATTCACTCCAACGACGGGCGCGAATTCCCCCGGGTGCCGGGCCGTTCGGCGCAATTCCGGGGGAAGGCGTTCCTTATCTCAGCGCGGCGCGGAAAGCGCCCGCGCGAGGGCCTCCGGATCGGTCGTCGGCGCGTGGCAGGTGAAGTGCCGGCAGACGTACGCGGCGGGCGCCCCGCCCACCAGCGGCCGGTCCGCGAGCAGCGGGAACTCCTCCCCGCCGGCCGGCCCGAAGGCCACCACCGCGCCCGGGGCGGGGCCCAGCAGCGCCGTACGGTGCAGGGCGCGGGCGGCGGCCTCGTGCTCGGGGTCGCCGGCGACGACGGCGATCTCCCGGGGCCCGTCCGCGAGCGCCTCGGCGACCGCGAGGCCCCAGCCGATGTAGCGCGGGGCGCGCGGGCCCAGGGCCCGTACGACGCCGAGCCCGGCCTCGGCGGCCGACCGGTGCGCCTCGGAGCCGGTGTGCGCCGCGTACGACAGGAGCGCGCCGGCCGCGGCGGTCCAGCCGGACGGGGTGGCGTTGTCGGTGGGGTCCTGCGGGCGGCGAATCAGGGCCTCGGCGTCGTGGGCCGTGTCGTAGAACGCACCGCCCTCGGAGCGGAACCGGTCCAGGACGACGTCCAGGAGGAAGCCGGCGAACTCCAGCCAGACGCCCTCGCCGGTGACCGCGGCCAGCGCCAGATAGCCCTCGGCGACGTCGGCGTAGTCCTCCAGGACGCCCGCGTTCACCCCGGCGCGCCCGTCCTTGGACGTGCGCACGAGGCGGGCGGAGTCGTCCATGTGCAGGCGCAGGAGCAGGTCCGCGGCCTCCGTGGCGCGGGAGACCAGGTCGGGCCGGTCGAAGTACGCGCCGGTCTCGGCGAGCGCGGCGATCGCCAGCCCGTTCCAGGCGGCCACGATCTTGTCGTCCCGGCCGGGACGGGCCCGCCGCTCCCGGGCCGCGAGCAGCCGCTCCCGGATCGAGCCGAGCCGGTCCGCGTCGGCGAAGCCGGCGTCCTGCGGCAGCTGGAGCACCGAGGCCCCGTGCTCGAAGGTGCCCTCCTCGGTCACCCCGAAGCAGCGGGCCGCGTACGCGGCGTCCTCCTCGCCCAGCACCTCGGTGAGCTGCTCCGGCGTCCAGACGTAGTACGCGCCCTCGACGTGCCGGCCGGTGCCGTCGTCGCTGTCGGCGTCGAGGGCGGAGGCGAAGCCGCCCTCTGCGGTGCGCAGCTCCCGCACCATGAAGTCCGCGGTCTCCAGCGCCACCCGCCGGGCCAGGTCGCTCCCGGTCGCCCGCCACAGATGGGCGTACACCCGGCAGAGCAGGGCGTTGTCGTAGAGCATCTTCTCGAAGTGCGGGACGACCCACTGCCGGTCCACGGAGTAGCGGGCGAAACCGCCGCCGAGCTGGTCGTAGATCCCGCCGCGGGCCATGGCCTCGCAGGTGTCGGAGGCCATCTGCAGCGCGCCCTCGGCGCCCGTGCGGGCGTGGTGGCGCAGCAGGAACTCCAGGGCCATCGACGGCGGGAACTTCGGCGCCCCGCCGAAGCCGCCGTACCGCTCGTCGTACTCGCGGGTGAGCCCGAGCAGCGCCGCCGCCAGCTCCTCCTCGCCGGGGACGCCCTCGCCGCCGTACGCGAGGGAGCGCTCCGACAGGTCGCGGGCGATCTTCCCGGCGACCTCGCCGACCTCGGCGCGCCGCTCGGTCCACGCCCGGGCCACGCCGTCGAGGACCTCGGGGAAGGACGGCATGCCGTGCCGGGGCTCGGGCGGGAAGTAGGTGCCGAAGTAGAAGGGCTCGCCGTCGGGCGTCATCCACACCGACATCGGCCAGCCGCCCTGCCCGGTCGCGGCCTGCACCGCCTCCATGTAGACGGCGTCGACGTCGGGCCGCTCCTCGCGGTCGACCTTGATGTTGACGAAGTGCTCGTTCATGAACGCGGCCGTACCGGCGTCCTCGAAGCTCTCGTGCGCCATGACGTGACACCAGTGGCACGAGCTGTAGCCCACGCTCAGGAACACGGGCACGTCCCGGCGCCGCGCCTCCGCGAGCGCCTCCTCCCCCCAGGGCCACCACTCCACGGGATTGTCGGCGTGCTGCAGCAGATAGGGCGACTGGGAAGCGGCCAGACGGTTCATAGGGGCATCGTCGCACGACGGCACAAGGGTCCGCCCGCGCTCCGGGCGGAGTGCGGGCGGACCCTGAGGACTGCGGGCGGTGCTCAGTAGTCGACGCGGTCGGCCTTGGCCAGCCAGGCGTCGAAGGGGGCGGTGCGGTTGTCCAGGTCGAGGCGTACGACCTTCATCGGCCAGGCCGACTCCGGGCACTTCTCGAAGAGGTCGTAGAACTTGCGGTCGTCGAAGCCCGCCACCGCGGCGTCGTCGCGGTCGGCGGCGAAGACGATGCGGTCCACGCGCGCCCACAGCGCCGAGGACAGGCACATCGGACAGGGCTCACAGGACGTGACGAGGACGCAGCCCTCCAGCGAGAAGGTGCCGAGCTTCTGGCAGGCGGCGCGGATCGCGCTGACCTCGGCGTGCGCCGTGGGGTCCAGGTTCGCGGTGACCTGGTTGTTCCCGAGCGCGACGATCTCGCCGTCCTTGGCGATCAGGGCGCCGAACGGCCCGCCGCCGTTCGCGACGCTCCGGGTCGCCAGGCCGATCGCCTCTTCGAGCCACGCGCGCTCGAGCTCCTGGGTGCTTGCTTCCTGGGTGTACGTGGTCACGCTCACTCCTTCTCGGAGGTGGTAAGGCCCGTTGCGGCGAGCTCGTCGATCGGCGTCGCGTCGGGGCGCCGGGCCTTCGCGGCCGGCTCCGCCCGGGTGGCGGGTCGGAGGAGGTCCACCGCAGTCGTCCCTTGCGTCGTCCAACGTGTGTCCGAGTACACATCCCGGCGGGGCCGGTCAGCCAGAGACGGAAGACATGAAGAGGCGAGCGGGGCGATCTCGGGTCTTCGTGGTTTTCTCCAAGGCCACCTGCGTTCTTCTTCCCGTCACCGCGTGATCCCGGAGCGTGCGCGGGGTACCGGAACGGGGAACGGCCCCGTTCCTCGCACTGGCTCTGCGAGGAACGGGGCCGCTACGGACGAGGGAGGCTCAGCCGCCCATGTTGCCGTTCTGGGAGAGGACCTCGCCCAGGATGTGCGACAGAGCGTCGTCACCCTTCTGCTGGACCGAGTTCTGGGTGCAGGTCTGGTTCGCCATCGGGTTGCCGAGGACGTCCTGGACGGCGACCGGGACGGCGATGACGCCGACCGGCACCTGGGCCTGGATCTTCTGGATGTCGAAGCAGTGCAGCACGCCGCCGTTGACGAGACCGAAGTTCGGGCTCATGTAGCCACCGGTCTCGTTGGCGCCGATGGACTGCTTCGACGTGTTGCCGATGATGTTGGCGGAGCCGCCGTCGTTGCCGGCCGCCATCGCCGTGGTCGCGGACATGCCGGCGACGGAGGCTGCGACTGCCGCGGTGGCGAGAACCTTCTTGATCACGAGATCGTCCTTCTTGAGCCGAGGGGCCTGGAATGCTCCGTTGGCGAAGCACGCTGATCAACTGCCCGGCCGCGGTTTGGTTCCGGGCAGTCACCCGGAAGCCTCATTCAGCAGATCAACGCCACCGAACAGGGAAGATTCGGTCAGACGCCCGACGACCCCCTCGGGCCTTCACGGGACGTCCCTCGCGCCGGCGCGCGTCACCCACGACACTTGGGGCCGGAAGCGGTAGCTCTCGGAGGGGGACGCAATGCGGGACAGCCACCGGGCCGAGGCCGAGCGGCTGTTGGCACGCGCCGTGGAGGAGGAGGTGCGCCGCTCCGGCGGCGCCCTCGACAGCACGGCGCTGCTGGCGCGCGGACGGGCCGCGCTGGACTCCATGGCGGCGAGCGCGGACGAGGAGTACACGGCGTACCGGCTGGCCCTGGAGGAGGCCGAGGCGGGCAGCCTGTCGCTGGCCGAGCGCCTGAGCGGGGCGGCCCTGGGCACTCCGTTGCTGGTCACGGCCGTCGCCGCAGCGGCCGCCGGCGCGGCGGACCTGGCACTGGGCACGGCCACCGGTACGGCGCTGGGCGCCGGGGCCGCGGCGGCGGTCGCGGGCGCCGCGGCGGCCGTGCTGAAGGCGACCGCGCCGCACTGGCCGGCCGCGCACCGCAGAGCCGGGGCGCTGGGCCAGCCCGGCGGGCCCGAGCAGCTGCGGCTGCAGTGGCTGACGGCCCTGGAGGTGCGCGGGATACGGCCGTTCCTGGACCAGCAGCGCATGCTGCGGACGGCGACCGCCGCCACGGCCGAACCGGCGGCGCGGCCCGTGCCGCGGCAGCGCGGCGGGGACCGCAGCGCGGCGGCCCGGCGGCGGCACGTACTGGAGCAGTCCTTCGCGCAACTCCCGGCCGCCGACGGGCTCTTCGCGGGCCGGCGGGCCGAGCTCGCGCAGATCACCCAGTGGGTGCAGGCGGCCCGCGCGGCGACCACGACCCGGCCGACCGTGGTCGTGCTGCACGGCGAGCCCGGCGCGGGCCGCACCACGCTCGCCGTACGCGCGGCGCACGCGCTGCGGGACCTGTTCCGCGGGGCCTGCGTGGTGGACCTGCGCGGGGCGAGCCGCGGCGAGCGGCCGCTGCCCGCCCGGGACGCGCTGCTGCACCTGCTGAACCGGCTCGGCGCCCCGCGCGACCAGCTGCTGTTCCGCGACCGCAGCTCCGCCGAGCAACAGGTGCGCCGGCTCACGGAGCTGTACCACCAGCACCTCAGCGGTCTGCCGGTGACGATCGTGCTGGACGACGCGGTGGACGCGGCGCAGGTGCGGGAGCTGCTGCCGGGGCGGTCCGACAGCCTGGTCCTGGTGACCGCGCGCGGGCCGCTGGACCTGGGCGCGGACGTGGCGGCCTCGGTGCACCACCTCGCCGTCGCGGGGCTCGACGCGGCCGGGGCGGAGGAGCTGCTGCGGGCGGCCGCGCCGTCGCCCGACCCGGGCCCGTACGACGCGGAGGCCGCCGAGCGGGTGCGGGAGCTGTGCGGCGGGCTGCCGCTGGCGCTGCGGGTGGCGGGCTCCTCGCCGGGCCCGCTGGGGCAGCGGGCCGGGCTCCTGGAGCAGTACGGGCAGGACGGCGGCGGGCCCGTCGAACGGGCCCTGGCCGCCCGGTACTTCACCGGCCTGGACGAGGACGGCCGGCTGCTGCTGCGGCGGCTCGCGCTGGCCGGGCGGGCCTCGCTCGGCGCCGCGGCGGCCGCGGCGCTGCTCGACGGCGGCGAGGCGGAGGGCGCGCGGCTGCTGCGCGAGCTGGCCGCGGCGGGCCTGATCGACCACGTCCGCGGGGACCGGTACCGGCTGCACGAGGCGGTACGGGGCTTCGCCGCGGCGCGGCTCCGGGACGAGGAGGACGGCGCGGCGGTCGCCGCCGCGCAGGAGCGGCTGATCAGGAACTACGCGGAGCTGGCCGACGCGGTGATCCGGATGGTCGACGGCAAGATGTCGACCCGCGCGGACCGGTTCGGCGGGCACGGCTTCGGCTCCCTGGAGGCGGCGCTGCGCTGGCTGGACGACGAGTCCAGCTTCATCACCGCCGCGCTGCGGCACGCGGACGGCGTCGACCAGGAGGCGGTGCTGCACCTGCTCGGCGCGCTGTGCGACTACTGCCTGCTCCGCGGCGATCTGTACCGGCTAGGCGAGATCGACGAGCTGGCCGAGGCGCTCGGGCACGGCGGCCGGCTGTCCCGTTCGGTGCAGTGGCGGACCGGTATCGCGGCCCGGCAGCTCGGCGAGCTGGACAAGGCACGCACGACGCTGACCTCGGTGGTCTCGCTGTACCAGGAGGCCCACCAGGACGCGGGCGCGGCGCTCGCGCTCTGCTCGCTGGGCATCACCCTGCACCACCAGGGCAACCTGCCGGAGGCCGCGGCCCGGCTGCGCGAGGCGCTGGAGCTGCAGGCCCCGGACTCGCTGGCCGCGGACCGGGCCTGGACGCTGCACGCGCTGGCGGGCGTGGAGCGGGACCGGGCGAACCTGGCGGAGGCGGTGGAGCTGCTGGACCGGGCGATGGCGCTGCACCGCGCCGCGGAGTCGGTGCACGGCGAGGCGTGGGCGCACTTCCAGCGCGGCCAGGTGTGGCTGCGCCGGGGCGACGTGCCGCGCGCCGAGGAGGAGCTGCGGGCCGCCCTGGAGCGGTACGGCCGCACGCACGACGGGCGCGGCGAGGCGTGGGCGCTGACCCAGCTGGCCCGGGCCCGCCTGGTGGCCGGGGACGCGTCGCCGGCCGTGGACGGGCTGCGGCAGGCGCTGTCCCGGCACCGGGAGCAGGAGGACGCCCGCGGCGAGGCGTGGACGCTGTACTACCTGGGGCAGGCCCTGGAGGAGCGCGGCGACCTGGACCAGGCGGTGCGGGAGCTGGAACGGGCCCGGTCGCTGTTCTCACGGATGCGGGACGTGTACGGGCTGGCCTGCGCCCGGCACCACTCGGGCCGGGTCACCCGGGACCTGCGCGCCGCGCAGACCGGCAACCTGCGCAACTCCGGCTTCGCCCGGCAGCTCCTGAGCGACGCCCGGCAGGACTTCCGCCGGATCGGGGTGGCCCACGGCGAGGCGTGGAGCTGTCTGGAGCTGGCCGTCGTCGACGCCGGCAACAACAAGCCGGCGCAGGCCCTGGAGCTGTGCGAGGAGGCGGCGCGGCTGTTCGCCTCGTACGGCGACCGGCGCGGCGCGGACTGGGCCGCCTTCCTGCGGGTGACGCTCCTGCCGTACGCCTCGCCCGGCGGGGTGGAGGTCGGCACGGTGGTCGCCGAGGAGGAGCTCGCGCGGCTGACCGAGGACCGTCACGACCTGCGGGATCCGCGGTTGGCGGAGTGCGCCGCGGCCTACGGGCTCGCCCTGGCGCGCGAAGTCCGCCTGGACGCCGGCTGGCAGGCCTGGCCCCTCGGCCTCACCCCGAACCGCCACGCCCGCGAGGTGATGGGCGTGGCGGTGCCGTAGCGGGGCGTGGTGGGTGGCGGCCGTGGCGGGGCCGCGCTCGACGGGGCGGCCCCCGGCCCGTCGGTCCCGGGCGGCACACCGCGCGACGGGTCCGGGACGTCCCGGGCCCGTCGCGTGGTGGCCGGCTACTCCTGCGGGGCCTGCTTCTGCTCCTGCAAGCCCGGCGTGGCGGCGGCCGGGGCCGGGGTCTCCTCGAAGGAGACGCGGCCCATGTGGCGGTTCATGGACTTCATCAGGAGCCAGACCGCGCCCGCCATCACGGCGAAGACGACGAACCCGAGGACGCCGGGCGTCACCTTGTTCTCGTCGAGCTCCTTGGCGAGCGGGACGAGCTGGGTCAGTGCGAGGTGTGCGCTCATGTCAGCCATTGTCGCGGATGCCCGCGAAGAGGTCGCTCTCGGGGAGGGAGGTGTCCACCAGAGACTTGGCAAGCTCGTACTCCTCCGTCGGCCAGACCTCCTTCTGGATCTCCATCGGCACGCGGAACCAGCCGCCGTCCGGGTCGATCTGCGTGGCGTGCGCGATCAGCGCCTTGTCACGGATCTCGAAGAACTCGGCGCACGGCACGTACGTGGTCAGCGTCCGCTCCTTGCGCTCGAACTCCTTCCAGCGCTCCAGCCACTCCCCGTACGGGGACTCCATGCCCCGGTCGAGCAGCGCGTGGTGCAGCGCCAGCGTGCGCGGCTTGTTGAAGCCCTGGTTGTAGTAGACCTTCAGCGGCTGCCAGACCGGACCGTACTCGGCCTCGGGGTACTTCTCCGCGTCCGTCGCGCCCTCGAACGCCACCATCGTGATCTTGTGCGTCATGATGTGGTCGGGGTGCGGGTAGCCGCCGTTCTCGTCGTACGTGGTGATCACCTGCGGACGGAAGGCGCGGATCTTGCGCACCAGCTCGCCGGCCGCGTGGTCGACGTCCTCCAGGGCGAAACAGCCCTCGGGCAGCGGGGGCAGCGGGTCGCCCTCCGGCAGACCGGAGTCGACGAAGCCCAGCCACTCCTGCTTCACGCCCAGGATCTCCCGGGCCTCGTCCATCTCCTTCTTGCGGACCTCGTGGATGTGCTCCTCGATGTAGGAGTCGCCCTGGAGCTTGGGGTTGAGGATGGAGCCGCGCTCGCCGCCCGTGCAGGTGACCACCAGCACGTCCACCCCCTCGGACACATACTTGGCCATCGTCGCCGCGCCCTTGCTCGACTCGTCGTCGGGGTGGGCGTGCACGGCCATCAGACGCAGCTGCTCAGTCAAGACTCGATCCTCGGTCACTGGGAACTTGAATGGGTCGCTGCCGACCCGCAGGGTCGTCGTTGCGGGGCGGCGGTCGGGTGACGGGTGGGCACCTCATATAGTGACGGAATAGGGGGCCCGAAAAATTCCGCCGTCCGGCACGCCCCGAAGGGATCGATCATGAGCGCGGTACGCGAGTCGCTGCCCGAGGGCCGTTACGGCCGCTCCGCCGACGAGCGCGCCGACCGCAAGCTCAAGGTCGCGGGGCTCGTGCTCGGGGTCCTCTTCACCGGCCTGCTGGGCTGGTTCGGCTGGCACCACGTCGTCGGGACGAAGCTCAGCGCCGAGGTGATCAAGTTCGACGTGGTCGGCGACCGCGAGGTGCAGCTGCACCTGGAGGTCCGCAAGGAGGCCGGGGCCGCCGGGACCTGCACCGTGCGCTCCCGCTCGGAGGACGGCGCCGAGGTCGGCCGCAAGGACGTCCGTTTCGACGGCCCGCGGACCCGGATCGACGAGGTCGTCTCCGTGCGCACCACCGCCCGGGCGACCACCGCCGAGCTGGTCGGCTGCACCGAGCGGTAGAAACGCCGCCGGTCCGCGACGTCAACATGGCTGACCTGCGCGGACGCTATTCTGATGACTTTTGTCCCTTCCTTTTTCGCAGCTAATTGTTAGGCTCGTGGTTTCGCCCATCCAGGAAGGCACATCCTTCTGGGTAGGGCGATGCTTTGTATTCCCAGTACCTACGAGGAGCACCTGTGACCCAGACCAGCGACAACGTCACCTGGCTCACCCAGGAGGCGTACGACAAGCTCAAGGAAGAGCTTGAGTACCTGTCTGGTCCCGCGCGTACCGAGATCGCCGCCAAGATCGCCGCGGCGCGCGAGGAGGGCGACCTGCGTGAGAACGGCGGGTACCACGCGGCCAAGGAAGAGCAGGGCAAGCAGGAACTCCGCGTCCGCCAGCTCACCCAGCTCCTGGAGAACGCCAAGGTCGGCGAGGCGCCGGCGGACGACGGCGTGGTCGAGCCCGGCATGGTCGTCACCGTCGCCTTCGACGGCGACGAGGACGACACCATGACCTTCCTGCTGGCCTCGCGCGAGTACGCGAGCAGCGACATCGACACCTACTCGCCGCAGTCCCCGCTCGGCGTGGGCGTCAACGGCAAGAAGGCCGGCGAGGAAGCCGAGTACGAGCTCCCGAACGGCAAGATGGCGATGGTCAAGATCCTCAGCGCCAAGCCGTACACGGGCTGACGGCCCGACCGAGGCGTACGGGGCCGGACCGCGGCGGCGGTCCGGCCTTCTGCATGTGCATGCAGAAGCACGTGGGATGATGCGGGCGGCCGTCACGTCCTGAGGGGGAGCGACACACGTGCTGTTACCGCTGAGCGAAGGCGCGCCCGAGCGGATCGGGCCGTACGAACTCCTGGCGCGGCTCGGCGCCGGCGGCATGGGCGAGGTCTATCTGGGCCGCACGCCCGGTGCGGCAGGCACGCACGACGGCACGTACGTCGCCGTGAAGACGGTCCGCCGGGACGTCCTCGCCGAGCCGGCCTTCCGGGACCGGTTCCGGCGCGAGATCAGGGTCGCGAGCCTGGTGTCCAGCCCGTACGCGGCCGCCCCGCTGGGCGGCGACGCGGACGCGGAGGTCCCCTGGCTGGCGACCGCGTACGTCCCCGGGCCGAGCCTCGCGCAGGCCGTGCGCCGCGGGGGCCCGCTGCCGGTGCCGACCGTGCGCGCGCTCGGCACCGCCCTCGCCCGCGCCCTCGCCGACCTGCACGCCGCCGGGGTGCTGCACCGCGACCTCAAGCCCGGCAACGTCATGCTGGCCGCCGACGGCCCCCGGGTCATCGACTTCGGCATCGCCCGCAGCAGCGGCGCGACGACCATGACGGCCACCGGGATGATGGTCGGCACGCCGTCCTTCATGTCCCCCGAGCACGTCGCCGGCGCCCGGCACGTGACCGGCGCCTCGGACGTCTTCTGCCTGGGCTCCGTCCTCTGCTACGCGGCGACCGGCGAGGACCCCTTCGGCGACGGCCCGCTGGCGGCCGTGCTGTACCGCGTCTCGCAGGCCGAGGCCGACCTGAGCCGGGTGCCGGACGAACTGCGCGAGGTCATCGCCTCCTGCCTGGCGGCCGACCCCTCCGCCCGCCCCGCGCCCGCGCGTCTGGCGGAACTCCTCGGCGGCGGGGAACGGGCGAGCTGGCCGCAGCCGGTCCTGGACCACATCGGCGAGTACGGCCGCGAGCTGGCCCAGCTGATCGCCTCGGGCGCGGCCCTCCGCGAGGTCCCCGCGGCCCCGCTCGCCCGGGACCAGCTCCCCACCCTCCCGCCGAACGCCCCCACGGTCCCGTCGCGGCCACGGAAGCCCCGCCGATCGCTGCTCGCGGCGGCCGTGGCGCTGGCGCTGGCGGCCGGCGGCGTGGGGGCGTACGTGTGGTGGCCGGAGGGGGCGGAGCCGCCGGCGGACGCGAAGCGGCCGCCGGGCCCGTCCGCGCCGCGGATCCCGGGCGTCGACGACCGGGGCCTCGCGGACGCCTCGGGCGTGGTGCCGCAGAACGCGGCGCAGCGGCCGGCGGGCTGGAAGCCCTGGAAGGCGAAACTGACCGCGCCCGCGTTCGGCTGCTCGGCCGGCGAGACGGTCCTCGTCTGCCGCACGACGGACGGGCGGTACGAGGCCCTGGACACGGCCACGGGCCGGAAGCTGTGGGACGCGGACCTGGTCAAGGACCCGCGCGACAACCGCAGCTACGTCGGCCCCACGGGCGGCGTCTTCGTCGCGGGCGCCACCGCCCGCCCCGCCGTCCACGGCGACGCGGCCGTCCTCGCCGCCGGCGAACGGCTCCAGGTGCGCGACGCCCGCACCGGCGCGGTGCGCTGGGAGAAGCGGGCGGCGGCGCAGCAGGGCGAGGGCAGCAGGCCCCTGGTGGCCGACGGCACCGTCTTCGCGGCAACACCGCTGACGCAGAAGTACGACCCCGAACAGGTCGGCATGACCGCCTTCTCGCTGAAGGACGGCAAGGAGCTGTGGTCGAAGGCCCTGACCAACGCTTCCATCGCCCGCTTCGAGATCCGGGACTTCGAGCCCGTGGCCGGCGCGCAGGGCGTCGTGTACGCCCTCGGGGACGGCGGTCTGGTCGCGTACGACGCCAAGACCGGCGCGGGGCTCGGTCAGGTCGACAAGGAGGCGGAGGACTGCGAGAAGCTCAAGGTCATGGGTGCCGTCGCGTACTGCGCGAGCACCCCGCACAACGGTGAGGAGAAAGAGCGGCTGCACATCCTCGACGCCGGAACGCTCGCGTCGAAGGGCAGCCTGCCCGCGCCGCTCGAGGAACTGCGACCGGAGGCCGTGGGCCCGGACGCGGCCGTCAGCCTCGACGACGAGGGGCTGAAGATCCACGGGCTGAAGGACGGCGCGCTGCTCGGCTCGTACGCCACGAAGGCCGCGCCCCAGGGACTGGCGCATGCCCTGTCGGCGCCGCTGCTCGCCGGCGACCAGGTGGTGTACGCCGACTACTCCGCGCTGTACACCGTGCGGCTCGGCGCGAACGGGAAGCCCGCCGGGCTGGAGGTCACCGCGGTTCCGGGAGCGCCGGGGCCGCGGGCGGAGAAGGCGCCCGACCCGATGGACGGGATGGACTACCACGACATGATCCGGTCTCCCGACGTGCTGCCGATCGGCGGGATCGCCCACATCGTGTACGACCAAGGGGTCGTGGCTTCCGTCGAACTGCCCAAGTGACCTGCTGAAAGGCCCCTTCGCATGCTCAAGGCCCTGCCCGCCGGGCAGCCCCCGCGTCTGGTCGGCCCGTACCGGCTGCTCGCCGCGCTCGGCGCGGGCGGCATGGGCGAGGTGCACCTCGCGTGCCGGGCGGACGCGCCGACCGCCGATCCGCAGCTGATGGTCGCGGTGAAGACCGTCCGCGCGGACCTGGAGGTCGACGGCGACTTCCGCACCCGGTTCCGGCGCGAGATCACCGCCGCCCGCGCGGTGAGCGGCCCGTACGCGGCGCGGCTCGTCGACGCCGACGCGGACGCGGCGGTGCCGTGGCTGGCGACCGAGTACGTGCCCGGGCCCTCGCTCGCCGAGGCGGTCACCCGCACCGGGCCGCTGCCGGTGGAGGCCGTACGGGCGCTGGGCGCGGCGCTGGCCCGCGCGCTGGAGTCGGTGCACACGGCGAAGGTGCTGCACCGGGACCTCAAGCCCGCGAACGTGCTGCTCGGGGCCGCCGGGCCGAAGCTGATCGACTTCGGCATCGCGCAGGCCTTCGAGGCGACGGCGCTGACGTCGACCGGTCTGGTCGTCGGCTCGCCCGGCTTCATGTCGCCGGAGCACCTGGTCGGGAGCCGGGCCGTGGTGCCCGCGTCGGACGTGTTCTGCCTGGGCGCGGTGCTCGCCTTCGCGGCGAGCGGGCGCGGGCCGTTCCACGACGAGGAGATGGCCTCGGTGATCTTCCGGATCAGCCGGGCGCAGGCGGAACTTGACGGTGTGCCCGTCGAGTTGCGGCCGGCGATCGAGCGCTGTCTGGAGCTGGATCCTGCCGAGCGGCCGACGGCGGCGGAACTGGCGGCCCTGCTGGGCGGCGAGGCGCCGACGACGTTCCCGTGGCCGTCGGGGGTACTCTCCCTCCTCGCCGAGTACGGGGACGCGGCGCGGCGGATCGGCGCGGCGGCGGCGTCCGGCGCGGGCGTGGCGGACCTCCCGACGATCGGCCCGCAGGTGCCGTACTCCCCCACGGACGCGGGCTACCGGCCACCGGCGGCGTCGTCGCCGCCCGAACACCGTCGCCGATGGGCGGCGATTGCTGCGAGCGCCGTGGCGGTCACGGTCCTGGTGGCCGGAGGCGTGGTGCTGTTCAACAGCCGAGGCGAGCAGGGGGGTTCGACGGGCGGCGCGGCCGGGCCCACGGCCTCGCCGAGCGGCGGGCCGAAGACCCCAGCGGCGCTCAGCCAGGTGGTGCTGCCGTACGGCGGCGAGGGCCACGGCGGCGACTTCGGCAAGGCGGCCACGGACCGGGCCTCCCGGCCGGCGGGCTGGTCGCCCTGGAAGACGCAGGTCGTGGCGGGCACGGAGTCCTGCGCCCTGGCCCCGAAGGTGCTGCTGTGCGCGGGAAGCGGCGGGTCGGCGGTGGGGCTGAGCGCGGCCGACGGCCGGAAGCTGTGGGCGGTACCGGCCCAGGAGACCCCGGGCGGGGAGGGCTTGTACGCGACCGCCGGTTACCCGGCCGTCGTCGGGGATACGGCGTACGTATCGGGCCCGGACGGGGTGACGGCGTACGGCCTCGAGGACGGGAGACGGAAGGGCCGGGTCGGCGCGCCCGGGGGCGACTGGGCGGTGAAGGGCTCGGACCTGCTCGACGGGATCCTGTACTCGACGTACATCCACCTGAGCGACGAAGGCAAGGGCCTGGTCACCGCCCTGAAGCTGACGGGCGACGGCGGCAGGGAACTGTGGCGGCACGAACTCGACGGCCTTCCGGAGCAGCCGGTCGCGGCCGGCGGCCGTGTGTACGTACCGGTCGGCGTCACGCCCGTCGCGCTCGACGCGGGCACGGGCGAGGAGACCGCACGGGCCGCCGAGGACCTCAACTGCGGCAGGCTCGTCGTCCGCGGGCAGCACGTGCTGTGCTCGCCCTCGCAGGACCAGGGCGTCCCCGTGCTCGACGCCCGGACACTGCGGCAGCAGCGGACCCTGGGCAGGGGGCTGACGCTCGCGGGCGGCCCGGCGGTGAGCGAGGACGGGCTCGTGGCCGTGCTCGCCGGCGAGAGGGGCCGGACGGTCGTCACCTACGACCTGGAGAGCGGTCGGGAGCGGTGGCGTGCGGACGTGCACTGGCAGTACACGGTCGGCACGGGTCCGCTGACGCGGGTCTGGTTCGTCGGCGACCGGCTGGTCGTCGGCGGGCGGCAGCACGTGCACACCATCCCGGTGTCCGGGCCGACCGGGAAGCGCGAGGAGGAGTTCGAGACGTTCGTGGCCGACCTCCCGGAAGGCGTCGACGAGTCGGAGCTGTCCTCCACGGAGGCGCTGGCCGCCGGAGGGGCGGTGTTCCTGCCCTTCTCCGGCGGCCTGGTGCTCTCGGGCTACCTGCCCTGACCGTCCTCGCGCCTCACGCCGTGGCCGAGCGGTACTTGCGGACCGACAGGGTGCGGAAGACGACGATGATCAGGAGGGACCAGAGCAGCGAGGCCCAGACCGGGTGCTGCATCGGCCAGGCGTCGGACGGGGAGACGCCCGGGTTGCCGAAGAGTTCGCGGCAGGCCTGGACCGTGGCGCTGAAGGGGTTCCACTCGGCGATCGGCTGCAGCCAGGACGGCAGCTTGCTGGAGTCGACGAACGCGTTCGAGATGAACGTGACCGGGAACAGCCAGATCAGGCCGCCGGACGTGGCGGCCTCCGGCGTACGGACCGAGAGGCCGATCAGCGCGCCGATCCAGGAGAAGGCGTAGCCGAGCAGCAGGAGGAGGGCGAAGGCGGCCAGCGCCTTCGGGATGCCCTCGTGGATCCGCCAGCCGACGAGCAGGGCGACGATCGCGAGGACGACGAGCGTGAGCGTGGTCTGCACCAGGTCGGCGAGCGTGCGCCCGGTGAGGACCGCGCCGCGGGTCATCGGCAGGGAGCGGAAGCGGTCGATCAGGCCCTTGTGCATGTCGTCCGCGATGCCCGCGCCGGCGCCGGCCGTCGCGAAGGTGACGGTCTGCGCGAAGATGCCGGCCATCAGGAACTCGCGGTACACCTGCGGCGAGGTGGAGGCGCCGATCTGCATGGAGCCGCCGAAGACGTAGCTGAACAGGACCACGAACATGATCGGCTGGATGAGCCCGAAGATGATCATCTCGGGGATGCGGGTCATCCGGATCAGGTTGCGCTTGGCGACGACCAGCGAGTCGGAGACCGACTGGCCGAGGCCGCCGCGCGCTTGCGGGGCCGTCCGCTGCGGGACGGTGTCGCCGAGAGCGGTCATCGGACGGCCTCCTTCACACGGCGGGCGTCGCCGTCGTCCCCGCCGCCCCCGTCGTCCCCCTCGTCCTCGTCCTCCGCGCGCTCGGCGGCGTGCCCCGTCAGGGAGATGAACACGTCGTCGAGCGTCGGGCGGCGCAGGCCGATGTCGTCGATCTCCACGCCGACGGTGTCGAGGTCGCGGATGACCTCGGCGAGCAGCTTCGCGCCTCCCGCGACCGGGACGGTCAGTTTGCGCACGTGCCGTTCCACGGACACCGCCCCGTCGCCGGTGCCGACGCCGTCTCCGGCGCCGGCCGGCCCGTACCGGGCGAGGATCTCGCGGGCCGGTTCGATCTGCTCGGGCCGGTGGACGACGACCTCGACGCGCTCGCCGCCGGTCCGGGCCTTCAGCTCGTCGGAGGTGCCGCGGGCGATGACCCGGCCGTGGTCGACGACGCAGATGTCGTGCGCCAGGTGGTCGGCCTCCTCCAGGTACTGGGTCGTCAGGAGCAGCGTCGTGCCGCCCGCGACCAGCTCCTGGATGATGCCCCACAGCGCCTGCCGGTTCCGTGGGTCGAGGCCGGTGGTCGGCTCGTCCATGAACATCACCGGCGGGGAGACGACCAGCGCGGCCGCGAGGTCGAGCCGGCGGCGCATGCCGCCGGAGTACGTCTTGGCGGGCCGGTCGGCGGCGTCGGCGAGGTGGAAGCGCTCCAGGAGCTCGTCCGCGCGGACCTTCGCCTCCTTGGCCCGCATCTGATAGAGCCGGCCGACCATCTGGAGGTTCTCGCGGCCGGTCAGGTACTCGTCGACGGCGGCGAACTGGCCGGACAGGCCGATGGAGCGGCGTACTTCGTTGGGGTGCCGGAGCACGTCGATCCCGGCGACCACGGCGCGGCCGCTGTCGGGCTGGAGGAGCGTCGTGAGCACGCGCACCGTGGTGGTCTTGCCCGCGCCGTTCGGGCCGAGCAGGCCCAGGACCGTGCCCTCGGGCACATCGAGGTCGACGCCGTCCAGAGCTCGTACGTCACCGAAGGTCTTCACCAGACCCTCGGCGTATATCGCGCCTGGCATGTGGGTACTCCCAGGGATTCGGGCGTTTCCGCCCAAGTCTAGGGAGACCGGACGCACCTCGCCCAGCGAACGCACGACTCCGCCGGCCCCGGGGGCGCTCGGGGCGGATCAGCCCGCCATCACCACGTAGCCCGCCTCGCGGAGGGCCGACTCGACCTCCGCGCAGTGCTCCGGGCCCTTCGTCTCCAGGTGCAGTTCCACCTCGACCTCCGTGAGGCCCAGGCGCGGGTCGGTGCGGACGTGGCCGACGTCGAGGACGTTCGCGTCCACCTCCGACAGCACGCCCAGCAGGTTCGCCAGCACCCCCGGCCGGTCAGTGACCCGCAGCCGCAGGCTCAGGTACCGGCCGCCCGCCGCCATGCCGTGCCGCAGGATCCGCTGGAGCACCAGCGGGTCCACGTTGCCGCCGGACAGCACCGCCACCACCGGGCCCTGGAACGCGCGGGGCTCGCTCAGCAGCGCCGCGACGGGGCTCACCCCGGCCGGCTCCACCACCAGCTTGGCCCGCTCCAGACAGAGCAGCAGCGCCGAGGACAGCTCGTCCTCGGAGACCGTGCGGACCTCGTCCACGTACTCCTGGATGATCCGGAACGGCACGTCGCCCGGCCGGCCCACCTTGATGCCGTCGGCCATCGTCGCCGGCGCGTCGACCGACACCGGATGCCCGAGCGCCAGCGACGGCGGGTACGCGGCCGCGCCCTCCGCCTGCACGCCGATCACCTTCACGTCCGGCCGCACCGACTTCACCGCCAGCCCGATCCCCGCGGCGAGCCCGCCGCCGCCCACGCCCACCAGGATCGTGCGGACCTCCGGGCACTGCTCCAGGATCTCCAGGCCCACCGTGCCCTGCCCGGCGATGATGTCGGGGTGGTCGAAGGGGTGGATGAACACCGCCCCCGTCCGCTCCGCGTACTCCTCCGCCGCCGCCAGCGTCTCGTCGACGACATGCCCCTGGAGCCGTACCTCCGCCCCGTAGTCCCGGGTCGCCGCCACCTTCGGCAGCGGGGCGCCGACCGGCATGAAGACCGTCGCGTGCACCCCGAGCAGCGAGGAGGCGAGCGCCACACCCTGCGCGTGGTTGCCGGCCGAGGCCGCGACCACCCCGGCCGCCCGCTGCTCCGGCCGCAGCCCGGCGATCCGCACGTACGCGCCGCGCAGCTTGAACGAACCGGTCCGCTGGAGGTTCTCGCACTTGAGGTGCACCGGGGCCCCGACCAGCGACGACAGGTACCGGCTGCCCTCCATCGCGGTCGTCCGGGCGACGCCCGCGAGCATCTTCTGCGCGCCCCGCACGTCGTCGAGGATCAGGGGGTGCAAGGGGTCAGGCGCACGGTAGCTCATGACCGCAAGTCTCCCAGCTCACCGGCCCTCCGGCCGCCCCGCGACCACGCGTCCGAGCGGGTTTGCCCAGCCCTGGTACGGACCCCCGTCCGCACGCGTACTCTGTCCCCCACCAACCCGACCACGCACGAGAGAGCCACCACAGCCATGCCCACGTCTCAGGACATGACGACGGAGCTCGACCCCGGTCTCCTCGATGCCCTCCAGCACCAGGTGGCCGTCTTCGCGCGGCGCGCCGAGCAGACCCGGCTCGGCGGCACCGGCCAGCTCCGCAACTCCATGGACCGCGCCGCCTACCTGCTGCTCAACCGGCTCGACCAGGAAGGCCCTATGGGCGTCAAGGCGCTCGCGGCCGGCATGGGGATCGACTCCTCCACCGTCACCCGCCAGGTCGCCCCGCTCGTCGACACCGGCCTCGTCAAGCGCACCTCGCACCCCGAGGACGGCCGCGCCGTCGTCCTGCAGCTGTCGCCGCGCGGCCAGGCCCGCCTGGAGGAGGTCCGCTCCTCGCGGCGCGAGCTGATGGCCCAGGTCACGGAGGGCTGGACGCCGGACGAGCGCGCCTCGTTCTGCACCCTGCTCACCCGCTTCAACTCGGCCCTGTCCGCGCGCCAGTCGGGCCTGCCCGCCCAGACCGACGCCAAGGCTCCGGAGCCGGGCCGGGAGTCCTGATCCCCGCCCGCGCGCGAGTATTGACCTGAACCGCACGCCTGTCCTCATATGAGGACGTGGCAGACCGACGCGGTGATCAACCCCACCGCCACCGACGCGAGTTCGAGGCCTTCGTCGCAGGAGCCGGCGGCCGGCTGCTGCATGCCGCCACGCTGCTCACCGCCGAGCCCCCGGCCGGCAACCCCCGGGCCCGCGCCCTGCTGACCGACGCCCTCGCCCACACCTACGCCCACTGGGACCGGCTGCGCGGCGAGGACCCGTACGACCGGGCCCGTACCGAACTCGCCACCCGCTTCGCCCGCGCCGCCTGGCGGCACCACCGCGGGCAGGGGGGCGTGCTGTCCGCGCTCACCCCGCAGGAACGGCTGATCGTGGTGCTCCGGCTGTACGAGAACGTGGCCGAGGAGCAGACCGCCGCGATCCTGGGCCTTCCGACGGACCGCGTCCGGGCGGTCTGCGCCCGCGCGGTGGCGGCGCTGCGGCGGCCGGCGCCGGGGCGGGCGGCCTCGTGAGCCGGGCCGGCGACCGGCGCGACGAGGAGATCCGGCGGCTGCTCGGCGGCTCCGGGCCTGCGGCCCCGCCCGCCGACCTCACCGCCCGGGCCGTGGCCCGCGGCTCCCGGCTGCTGCGGCGCGAGCGCCTGCTGCGCCGCCTCGGCTGGGCGCTGCTCGCCGCCGCGCTGCTCGCCTTCGCCGTCTGGGCGGCCACGACCCGCCCGTGGGAGGGCCCGATGCCGACGACACCGCCGGTGGAGGGGTGGTAGGGCGGGCGCGGTGAGGACGAACGGCGCCGGGCGTACGGGGGCCGGGCGCCCGCGTGGGGCGCCCGGCCTGTGTGCCGTACGGGTCAGGCCAGCGCCTGGCGCAGGTCGGCCAGCAGGTCCTCGATGTTCTCGATGCCGACGGACAGGCGCACCAGGTCCGCCGGGACCTCCAGGGCGGAGCCGGCGACGCTGGCGTGCGTCATCCGTCCCGGGTGCTCGATCAGCGACTCGACGCCGCCGAGCGACTCGCCCAGCGTGAACAGCTTCGCGCGGTTGCAGACGTCGACGGCCGCCTGCTCGCCGCCCTCGACGCGGAACGACACCATGCCGCCGAAGTCCTTCATCTGCTTCACCGCGACCTCGTGGCCCGGGTGGTCCGGCAGGCCCGGGTAGAGGACCTTGGTGACCTTCGGGTGCTGGGCCAGCATCTCGACGACCCGCGCGGCGTTCTCGCTGTGCCGGTCCATGCGGACGGCCAGCGTCTTGATGCCGCGCAGCACGATCCACGAGTCGAACGGACCGGCCACCGCGCCCATCGCGTTCTGGTGGTACGCCAGTTCCTCGCCGAGCGCCTCGTCGGCGGTGACCAGCGCGCCGCCGACGACGTCGGAGTGCCCGCCCATGTACTTGGTCAGCGAGTGCACGACGATGTCCGCGCCCAGCGACAGCGGCTGCTGGAGGTACGGCGAGGCGAAGGTGTTGTCGACGACCAGCTTCACGCCGGCCTGGCGGGCCACGCCCGCGACGGCGGCGATGTCGGTGATGCCGAGCAGCGGGTTCGAGGGCGTCTCGACCCAGATCAGCTTGGTCCGCTCGTTGACCGCGGCGCGCACCGCCTCGATGTCGGAGGTGTCGGCGACGGAGAAGTCGACGCCCCAGCGCTGGACGACCTTGGCGAAGAGCCGGAAGGTGCCGCCGTACGCGTCGTTCGGGATGACCACGTGGTCGCCGGGCACGAGCAGCGCGCGCAGCAGGCAGTCCTCGGCGGCGAGACCGGAGGCGAAGGCGAGACCGCGGCGGCCGCCCTCGAGGGCGGCGAGGTTCTCCTCCAGGGCGGTGCGCGTGGGGTTGGCGCTGCGGCTGTACTCGTAGCCGCCGCGCAGCCCGCCCACGCCGTCCTGCTTGTACGTGGACACCTGGTAGATGGGCGGGACGACCGCGCCGGTCAGCGGGTCGGCGGTGTTGCCCGCGTGGATGGCGCGGGTCTCGAAGCTCTGGTGGCTGTGCTGGTCGCTCATGGTCAGGAGCGTAGTCCGGTGAAGGGGGCACCGCCGCCCGTACGCCCGCCGGGTGTCCTGGACAATGGACGCATGGAGATTCTGTGGGTCCTGCTCGCGCTGGCGATGCTGTTCGCGGTCCTCGGTCCGGTCCTTCGGCGGCGCCGCGGCGGTATCCGGCTCGCGCTGCCCGGTTCGCCCGACGCGGCCGACCCGGAGGCGTACGGATTCCTGCGGCAGGAGCAGCAGGACGTACGCATGCCCGGCCCCGACCACGACCTGGTGGACGTCCTGAACGTCGTGCAGCGGACGCAGGACTGGCGGGCCGCCTCGCAGCTGCTGGCCGGTACGGACAAGGCCGACGAGCTGCGCTGGCAGCGGGTGCAGGCGTTCGCCGGGGCGGCGTCGCTGGAGCTGCGGGAGCGGCCGGGCGCCGGCGGCGCGTGGCTGCGGTCCTGGCGGGCGGAGCAGCCGAAGGACGCGGGCGGCGCGGCGGTGCACGCGGAGTTCCTGGTGCAGCAGGCGTGGCGGACGTCGACGCCCGGGACGGACGAGTTCCGGATCATCCTGGAGGAGGCCCGCAAGGCCTGCGGCGAGGCGGCGCTGCTCGCGCCGGGCGACCCGGTGCCGTACATCGTGGAGCTGGCGGTGGCCCGCGGGCTCGGCTACCCGCCGGAGCAGTTCGACCGGATCTGGGCGCAGGTGATCGACCGGGCGCCGCAGCACATGGGCGCGCATCTGGCGGCGCTGCAGTACTGGTGCGAGAAGTGGCACGGCTCGCGGGACGAGGCGGACCACTTCGCGACGACGGCCGCGGCCCGCGCCCCGCACGGCTCGCTGCTGGCGGCCCTGCCGCTGTTCGCGGTGTACGAGCACCTGCCCGAGGTGAACCTGGTGCAGAGCTTCTACCGGAGCGAGGTCGTGACGAAGGCCGTCGAGGGCGCGCTGTACGCGGTCCACTCGGCCCGCGCGGACGACCCGATGCTGGCGCACGTCCGCCACCTGCTGATCATGTTCCTGATCCGCTCGGAGCGCTGGGCGGAGGCGATGCACCAGCTGGTCCACGTCGACGGCCACGTGGGGGCGCTGCCGTGGACGACGGTCGAGGACCCGGCGGCCGAGTACGTCCTCCACCGCAACCTGGCGGTCGCCGGCTACGAGGCCAACGGCGGCAGCCCGGCGACGCTGCCGCACTGAGGCTGAGACCGGTACGGGAAGGGGGCGCGGTTCTCGGAGGAACCGCGCCCCCTTCTTCGTCCGCGTGGGCTCAGAAGGCGGTCTCGCGGGGGTCCCAGTCGTAGTCGACGCCGTCCTCGGCCAGGGAGCCCCAGCCGTTGTTCCGGTACAGGGTCAGCAAGGGGGCGTCCTTGCCGTACAGGTCGCCGTACCTGCCGTCCCCGTTGACGTCGCCCAGCCCGAGGATGCGCTCGAACCGCTTCCAGCCGCTGCCGATCTGCTTGCGGGCGCCGACGCCTCCGTTGCCCTTGCCCGGGTACAGCCACAGGTTCCCGGAACCGTCGCGGGCGACGAGGTCGTTCCTGCCGTCGCTGTTCACGTCGCCGGCCCCGACGAGGGCGGTCATGCCCTGCCAGCCGGAGGTGCCGATCTGCTTGCGGGGTTCGAGGGTGCCGTTGGCGCGGCCGGGGAACAGCCAGAGGCGGCCGCTGGAGTCGTTGGTGACGACGTCGCCCCGGCGGCCGTCGCCGTTGAAGTCGCCCACGGCGGTGACGTTGCGCAGGGTCGACCAGCCGACGCCGATCTGCACGCGCGGCTTGAGCCCGCCCGTGCCGTTGCCGGGGTACATCCACAGCACGCCGTTGCCGTCCCGGGTGACGAGGTCCTCGGCCCCGTCGCCGTCCCGGTCGCCGTGCCGCTGGAGCACGTTCATCGAGTTCCAGCCGACGCCGATCCGGGTCGCGGTGCCGTCGCCGCGCTGGAAGTAGAGGGCGCCGGTGACCGTGCGGAAGAGCAGGTCCGTCACGCCGTCGCGGTTGAAGTCGCCCAGGGGCTGGGCCTCCTGCCGTCCCCAGGACGGCGAGTCCCAGACCATGTACGGCACGCCGCTCATGCACTCGTGGGACGTGCGGGCCAGCCGGAAGGAGCTGACGTTGTCGGCGAGCCGGCTGTTTGCGTCCTGGTACGGCGTGAGGTCGATGCCGTCGCTGGACGTGCCCGTCTCCAGGATGACGTGGCGCACGCTGTCCGTGTAGGCGTGGTTCGGCTGGCTGTAGACGCAGGCGTGCAGGCCGGTGCGGTTGCGCATGCCCGCCGCCCAGTTGTCGTACGCCCCCAGCGTCGCCATGGTGCCGCTGTACGTCGCCATCGCGCCGGTGCCGTCGGCGTGGTCGAACAGACAGAACCGGCCGGCCGGGCACCGGTCGAAGCCGGACGCCGCCTGGGCCGCCGGTGTTCCTGCGGCCAGCAGACCCAGCGCGGTGAGACCGGCGACGACCGCCGCTCTCATCGAGAACTTCATGCTCATGTACCCCCTCTGACCCCATGCCCCCCACGGGCATCGAATGGCTGAACGGTACACGTCACACCGCGGCGGGCCTGCGGGAATCTCCCCCCGGCCCCCCGCGTTGTCATGGAGGCCCCGAGCTGTCGAGGAGATGCCGCATGTACCTGTCCCGCACCCCCGTCCTCCCCACGCCCGAGCAGGCGCTGAAGGGCCGCTCGGAACCCGAGTTCGCGGTGCCCGAGCGCCACACGGTGCTCGGCAACCCGCTGCTGGGCCCGTACCCCGAGGGCCTGGAGGTGGCGGACTTCGGCCTGGGCTGTTTCTGGGGCGCCGAGCGCAAGTTCTGGCAGACCGAGGGCGTCTGGACGACGCTCGTCGGCTACCAGGGCGGCTACACGCAGAACCCCGCGTACGAGGAGGTCTGCTCGGGCCTGACCGGCCACACGGAGGTCGTCCGCGTCGTCTTCGACCCGCGGCAGGTCTCGTACGAGCAGCTCCTGAAGGTCTTCTGGGAGGCCCACGACCCGACCCAGGGCTTCCGCCAGGGCAACGACGTCGGCACGCAGTACCGCTCGGCGATCTACACCCACTCCCCCGGGCAGGCCGCCACGGCGGAGTCCTCCCGCGCGGCGTACCAGCGGGTCCTGACGGGCTCCGGCCACGGCGAGATCACCACCACGATCGCCCCCGCCGCCGACCGCCCCTTCTACCCGGCCGAGCCGTACCACCAGCAGTACCTCGACAAGAACCCGAACGGCTACTGCGGCATCGGCGGCACCGGCGTGAGCTGCCCGATCGGCGTCGCGAAGGCCGAGGGGTGACCGCGGTCGCCACCTCGGCGCCGCTCGCAGCCCTGTGGCGGGACCGGCGACCGTCGGGCCCGCCCCTCGCCCACACGTTCCGCGGTACGTACGCGGATCGCTGGGTGCGCTTCCACAGCCTTCCGGGCTCGAAGCGCTACTGACGACTCCCTGCGACGGCAGGAAGGACCACGGCCCGCCGGCCGTGGTCCTTCCCCTTGTCGTGCGACTTGCCGTGCGACTCGTCGTGCGGCCAGCCTCAGCCGGCCCAGCGCGCCGTCTCGAAGGACGCCGTGCCCGCGGCCGTCGGCCGGTCCGGGAGCTTCGACCAGGCCAGGTGCTCGCCCTTCGCGTACACGACGCTGAAGCCCTCCTCCGCGCCCAGCCGCCACAGGCGCCCGCGGGCGAAGTCGTAGACGTACTGGCCCGCGTCGCCCGCCGCGCTGCCGTTGCCCCAGGCGAGGAACCGCGGCGTGGACCGCAGGAACATCGTCGAGGGGGCCGCGTGGCCGAGGGCGAAGCTGACGGCCTTCTGCTTCGCCGTGTCCAGGGAGTACAGCGTCGCCGACTCCTGCTCCGGCGCCGCGACCACCCAGCTGACGTGGTGACCCGCGACCGTGAGCGCCGTGATCTGGCGGCCGGCCGGCAGCGGGCCGGCCGTGACGACCGTGTCCTTGCCGTCCGCCGCCACCCGGCGGATCTCGTAGCGGTCCTTCGGGAAGCCCGGCGACACGTCCTCGGAGCGGACGTAGTACACCGCTCCGCCGGCGGCCCGCGGCAGCTTGCCGCCCTCCGCCACGGTCGCCGGCTCGCCGCCCCCGTCGAGGGCCTGCGAGACGATCCGGACCCCGAACTCCTGCTTCCCGGAGACCGGGTACGTGGCCGCCCAGTACGCCCGCCGGTCGCCGACCGTCGGGGCGGAGGTGCCCGGGGCCTCCGGAAGTTCCTTGCCCTTGCCGAGGGCGGCGGAGTTTCCGAGCAGGGTCGTCCTGCCGGTCTTCGGCGAGTACGCGAAGACGCACCAGTCGAAGACGTACAGGTTGGTGCTGGCGGACTCGGTCCAGACGACCGTGCCGTCCCGCTCGTCGGCGTAGACGGCCTGTCGCGGCTGGTCCGAGCAGCTCTGCCGGGCCTTGGGGAACGGGGCGAAGCCCGCGCCCGTGCGCAGCCCGACCTCGCTCTGGCCGATGGTCACGGTGCCGTCCCCGGTCTTCGGGGGCGGGTTGGCGGCCGCGACGAGACCGCCCGCGGACGTGACGTCCAGGACGGTGAGGCTGCGGCCGCCGGAGGCGTCCGACGCGGAGACGAAGCCCGGCCGGTACTGCCGGCCGGCAGCGGCCGCCGCGGCCCGCCGCGTGTCCAGGGCGGCGGAGACGGCGAACGGCGTGGTCGGTGCCGTGGTGGGAGGACGGGTGGCGCCCGCGTCGCCGCGGGAACCACCCTCACCCGTGCACGCGACCAGGCCGGCGAGGAGGGCCACGAGGGTTACTGCCGACCGTGCGCGCATGCTAGTAGGCGATTCCGTTCGACTGGAGGAAGTAGCCCGCGAAGTTGCGGGTGTTGTAGCTGAAGGTCTTGTTGACCGACGACCACACGGTGGTGGACGGGTCCGCCCACTTGCTGGTCTCACCGCTGTTGCTGTAGCCGTACGCGGTGATCCAGTGGCCGATGGTCTTGTTGACCGGGTGGCCGTTGTAGTGGCGGCCGTTGGCGAACTCGACCGTGTCCGCGGCGACCGGCATGCTGTTGGTGCCGATGGCGTGGCGGAGGGCCTTCACGGTGAGGGTGCGGCTCGGCCGGTCGACCTGCACGTAGTACGGCTCGCCGCGCCAGCGGTTGATGCCGGTGACGAAGCGCTTGCTGCTCCAGTCCGTGCGGCCGGCGTTCTGGGTGTTCATGTGGGCGCTGTTGGCGAAGTTCGCCTGGCTGAACGCGTTGCGGTTGTACTTGCTGCGGATCGCGCCGTCGGCCATCTTGACCATCATCGCGCCGGTGGCCGGGCCGCAGTAGAAGTTCTTCGCCTGGCCGTAGTGGGTCAGGCGCAGGGTCTTGGAGGTCGGGGCCGCCATGGCCGCGAACTCGCCGCTGCGCGCCTGGACGGTGCGCCGGTCGGCGAGCTTGTACTTCTGCAGGTACGCGGACTCCCGCCGCTGGACGGAGGCGAGGTCGCCGCGGCCCTCCACGGCCGCGTACCACGCCTCGGTGAGGGCGATCTTCTCCTTGGCCTGGGCCGTGAGCGGCTCGGCGCCCGGTCCGGAGACGTCGGCGCCGGTGTAGTTGCCGGTCACCCCGCCCCGGGGGCCGTCGGCGGCGTGCGCGGGGGCCCCGAGCACGGCGACGGAGGCGAGGGCGAGACCGCAGACGCCGGCGGACAGGCCGGCACGGCGGCGCAGAGACTTCTGCATCGTTGTTTTCCACTCCTCAAGCGCGCATCCGTGGATGGGCGCGGATCGAAGGAGAGGGGTACGGGCGTGGTCGACACCCGTCAGCATCCCGCCGCCCTGTGCGGGCGGCGGGATCCCCCCGTGAAGCACCACCCATACAACTCCCGCCCCAACCGCCCCACAACGGCCCACCGGGCCCAACTAGCCCCTGGCCAGGGCCCATTCGTCGGCATGGGCCCGGGCCCCCCGCTCAGCCTCCGCCGCCCGCACCGCCGCCGCACGTGGACAGCGAGCACCAGCGCCGCCGCCCCGCGGCGTCCAGGAACAGCCAGCCGCAGTCGTCGCTCGGGCAGGCCCGGATCGTGAGGCGGCGCGGATCGGTGAGGAGGTCCGCGGCGGCCCGGGCGGTGGCGTACAGCGGCAGCCGCAGGCCCGCCGCCGGGGTCAGTCTCCAGTGGGCCAGCCCGTCGGGGCCCAGCGTGAGCACCGCGGCGCGCGCCGCCTCCCGGGCCGTCGCCGCGACCGCGGCGAAGGCGCGGGCGTCGGTGGGGTCGGTGAGGCAGGCGTACAGCCGGGTCCGGAACTCCCGCGCCTCGGCGAGCACCGCCTCCGCCTCCCGCGGGCTCCGTTCGGCCCGCTCGACGAGCCCCGCGACCACTCCCTCCTCCGCCAGGTCCAGATGGCCCGCCCAGACGGCGAGCGTGCGGTAGGTGCGCAGCCAGTCAGAGCCGGGGATCCGCGGGGCGCGGCGCCAGCCGGCGAACGTGTTGCAGAACTCCAGGGCCGGGTGTCCGCCGGTCGACCACGGCAGCCACTCCCCGTCGACCCGCACCGCGTAGAGCGGGGCCGGCGGCCGGTCCAGGCGCGGGTCGGCGGTCAGGACCCGGTGGTGCAGGGTGGCCAGCGCGGGTCCGGGGCCGACGCCGAGCTCCTCCGCCAGGTAGGCGCGGGTCCGCTCGTACAGCTCCAGCGCCTCGGCGCGCCGGCCCGCCCGGTACAGCGCGGTCATCAGGGCCGCCACCAGGTCCTCGCGGCCGGGCAGTTCGTCCGCGAGCGGGGTCAGGTCGGCGAGGACCCGCTCGTGCAGGCCCATCGCCAGCTGGGCCCGGGCCCGCTGCTCGAGGGCGGACAGCCGCAGCTCCGCGAGCCGCCCGTCGAGCCGGTCCCGCAGCGCGTCGTCGACGACGTCGGCGAGCAGCGGGCCACGCCAGAGGGCGAGCGCCCGGTCGTAGCGGCGGGTCTTCTCGGCCGGGTCGCCGGCGGCCGCCGCCCGCCCGAGCTCCGCGCGGAACTCCGTCACGTCCACGCGGTGTCCGTCCGTGGCGGGGAGGTCGAGCGCGTAGCCGTCGTGGCGGGTGTCGACGCGCAGCCCGTACGGCCGCAGCGCGGCCCGCAGCCGGCCGACGTACGTGTGGACGGTCGCCCGTGCGGCGGCCGGCGGGTCGTCGTTCCACAGCAGGCCGATCAGCCGGTCGGTGGTCACCGCGGCGCCCGGCTCCAGGAGCAGCACCGCGAGCAGGCGGCGTTCCTGGCGGCGCAGTCCGCGGAGCACCCGTTCGCCGTCCTGCCAGGCCCCGAAGGGGCCCAACAGCCGGAATTCCAGGGGCGGGGCGGTCGTCACGCCGTCACCCTAACCACGCCCCGGCCGGGTGGTCAGGATCCGGTCAGCGGGTGGGGTGAGGCTCGGCCCGTCCCCGGGGAGCCGGCGGCGCCGGTGCTCCGGACCGCTCCCCCGCCCGTGTCTCTTCGTCAGGAGTCCGCCATGCGCGCGTTCGCCGTCCCCCTCACCGCCGTCACCGCCCTGCTCGCGCTGACCGCCCCGGCCCGGGCCGCCGATGCCACCACCGAGGAATGGGTCCCGGCGCCGACCCCGTCGTACTCCTTCCCCGCCGGGACGCGCTGCGACTTCCCCGTCCGCACCGAGCCGGTCGTCGACGAGGTGGTGCGCCGCACGATCCGGTCGTACGAGGACGACAGCCCGATGCTCGTCGCGTACAAGGGCGCGCTGGTCGTGCGGGTCACGAACGCCGAGACCGGCGCGTACGTCGACGCCGACGCGGGCGGCCGGGCGTTGATCGACTTCCGGCCGGACGACTCCCAGTACTGGCGGGTGTCCGGCCCGATCCTCGCGGGTTTCGGCGAGAACACCGGCACGCTGCCGCGCGGCCTGTACACGCTCGACGGCGCCTACACGCTGGAGATCTCCCCCACGGGGCACAAGACCCTCACCATGGCGCACGGCACGACCGAGAACCTGTGCGAACGGATCGGCTAGTGCCGGTCCGGCGGACCCGGCGGGCTCAGGGACCCAGGGGGCCCACGGGGCCGGTGGGCCCCCTGGGCCCGCCCCGCCGCCTGCGGGCGGAAGAACCGTGACACGACCGTTTCGCCCGGGTTCTGCCGAAGCTTCCGTTCCGCCCCTACCGTGAGACGCGCGGGGCCCTTCGGGCGTGCCCTGTCCGCCCCGGCCGCCCCGCTCCACGACTCGCGTCGACCCCAGGGGGGCCCACCATGCGTCCGACCCGTACCCGACACCTCGCCGCCATGGCGGCGCTCACCTCGCTCGTGCTCGCCGGCGGGGTGCTCGCCGCCGCCCCCGCGCAGGCGATCGGCGGCTGCTCCGCGGTCGCGGGCGCGCGAGCCTGCTGGAACAGCGACCGGGACGTCCTCACGCTCACGGACACCGCCGACGACGGCGCCCACGTCCGCGTGGACTACCTCGTCGACCTCGCCGAGGAGGACGTCGTGGGCGTCCTCGAGAACCGCCGCGGGCCGCGCACCACCGAGCGGCTGCGGCTCGGCCCGCTGGACCTGCCGGAGGGCAAGGCCATGGTGTGGTCGGTCTCCGTGTGGGCCGGCGACCGGCTGGTCGAGCAGGGCCCGGTCCAGTACCACACCACCTGACCGGCGGCCCCGCCGGAAAGCCGAAGGCGGCGGCGCCCCTGCCGGGGTGCCGCCGCCTTCCGTGCGTCCGGCGGGATCAGACCGCGGAGCCGGCCTTCCACTGGGACCAGCTCATGTTCCAGCCGTTGAGGCCGTTGTCCGGGGCGATGGTCTTGTCCTTGGAGTTCTTGACGACCACGACGTCACCGATGATCGAGTTGTCGTAGAACCAGGCGGCCATCTGGTTCGGGTCGCCGGCGCCCTTGACGTCGTTCAGGCCCACGCAGCCGTGGCTGGTGTTGGCGGAGCCGAAGATGGAGTCCGGGCCCCAGTAGTTGCCGTGGATGAAGGTGCCCGAAGTCGACAGCCGCATGGCGTGCGGCACGTCCTTGATGTCGTACTCGCCCTTGCCGTCGTCGTCGGTGAAGCCGACGGTCGCGCCGTTCATCCGGGTCTCCTTGAACTTCTCGGAGATCACCATCTGACCGTTGTAGGTCGGGTTCTCCGGGGAGCCGGCGGAGATCGGGATCGTACGGATCACCTTGCCGTCCTGCGTGACCTTCATGGTCTTCGCGGCGACGTCCACGGTGGAGACCTGGTTGCGGCCGATCTTGAAGGTGACGGTCTTCTGCTGCACGCCGAAGACGCCCTTGGCGCCCTCGACGCCGTCGAGGTCCAGCTTCAGGGTGACGGTCGAGCCCTCGGTCCAGTACTGCTCCGGGCGGAAGTCCAGGCGCTGGGAGTTGAACCAGTGGCCCACGACCTCCTGACCGGTGCTGGAGGAGACGGCGATGCCGCTCTGGACAGCCTTCTTGTCCGTGATCGGCTTGTTGAAGTTGATCGAGACGGGCATGCCGACGCCGACCGTGGAGCCGTCCTCCGGCGTGAAGTTGCCGATGAAGCTGTTCGCCTTGGAGACCGTGGTGAACGAGGTGTTCTCGTGCGCCTCCAGGCCGGACGCGTCCTTCGCCGTCGCGGAGATCTTGTAGACCGTGGCGCGCTCCAGCTGCTCGGACGGCTGCCAGCTGGTGCCGTCCGCGGAGATCTCACCCTTGACGGTCTTGCCGTCCGCGCTGGTCATGGTGACCTCGGTGAGCGTGCCGTCGGCGACGGTCACCTTCGCGTCCTTGTTGATCGACGCGTTCACGGCGCCGTTCTTCGGCGTGATGGTTATCTGCGCCTTGGAGGTCTTCTGGGCCGCCGCCTCGTCGACCTGTTCCTGCGACCCGGGAGTCTTCGCGCCCGTCGCCCCGCCCTCGTCGCCCCCGGTGCACGCCGAGAGCACCAGCACGCCCCCGAGTACCGCGGCGGCCGCCGCGAGGCCCTTCTTGCGCCGCCAGCCGTCCGTGATCACACGCTTCTCCATGGTCGCCGAATTCCCCTACCGACACTCTCTAAGAACTTCCATCTACCCGAGCGGTTCCGACTCCGTCGGGTTTGTGGGGAACACCACTGATCGACGCACGCGCGGAGCGGCTGGTTCCAGGTCTGCTTCCTGGAGTACGGCAAAGCCCCGGGCGCCGTCTGAGGACGGAGCTCCGGGGCGTCCCGGGCGTGCTGGTTCAGGCCCGGGCGGCCGGCTCACCGTCCTCGTCGTCTTCCTCGGCCACATCATCCTCGTCGAGGTCCCACTCCACCGCATCGGGGTCGTACTCGACGGGCTCGGTGCTCCACGAGGCGTGCGCCAGCTCGACGCCGGGCACGTCGCCGAGCAGGTCGACGGGGTCGACGAGGTAGGCCAGGGCCTCCGACTCGTCCTCGCGGACCGCCTCCTCGGCGAAGGTCCGCTCGGCCGCCGGCATGAGGTCGTCGACCGCGATCCGCTCCAGGGCGGCGGCGGTCAGGGCGTCGGGGGAATCGACCTCGAGGATCAGATCCACCCGAAGCCGTACGAACCGTGAGTTCTCAGAAGTCGTCATACGACGGAGCGTAAGCTCCCGGGAGCCTCGGCTTTCCCCCGACCCGCTGAGTTCATTAGCATCGGCGCACGTCGCCAATTCGCGGTTTCCGCAAGGGGGATCGAATTTCCGTGTCCGTCGCTCGCCGACCGCTGCTGACCGCCACCGCCGCGGGCTCGCTGCTGTGCGCGCTGTGGTTCGTCCCGTCCGCGAACGCCACGGCCGGGGAGGACGCGTCCTCCCAGCGGCCCGCCGCGGTCACGCAGAGCGAGGGGGAGGAGCTGCGCCTCGCCGACACCGGAAGCGGCGTGGACACCACCCCGTACCTGCTGGGCGGCACCGGTTTCCTCGTCGTCGGCGCGGGCTTCGTGACACTGGCGATGCACCGGAGCGGCCGCGCGTACTGAGCCGTACGGCAGACGCGTCGAGAGGCATGCGCGTCAATGAGGCATACGCGTCGAGGGCCGCGCCCGGTGTCCGGGTGCGGCCCTCCGCGCGTTCCTCAGGCCAGCGGGCCGGTGACCGTCTCGACGGCGGCGACGAGCTTGCCGCTGCGGACGAAGACGTCGGCGGCCTCCAGGTCGGGGGCCAGGAAGCGGTCCGGGCCGGGGCCCTGGACGCCGGCCTCGCGCAGCGCCTCGATGGCGGCCTGCGAGGCGGGGGCCGGGGTCAGGCCGTGGCGCAGCTCGATGCCGCGGGTGGCGGCGTACAGCTCGACGGCGAGGATCCGGTTGAGGTTGCCGATCGCGGTGCGCAGCTTGCGGGCGGCGGACCAGCCCATGGAGACGTGGTCCTCCTGCATCGCGGAGGACGGGATGGAGTCGGCGGAGGCCGGGACGGCCAGCCGCTTCATCTCGCTGACCAGGGCGGCCTGGGTGTACTGGGCGATCATCAGGCCCGAGTCCACGCCGGCGTCGTCGGCGAGGAACGGCGGCAGGCCGTGGCTGCGGTTCTTGTCGAGGAGCCGGTCGGTGCGGCGCTCGGCGATGGAGCCGAGGTCGGCGGCGGCGATGGCCAGGAAGTCGAGGACGTACGCGACCGGGGCGCCGTGGAAGTTGCCGTTGGACTCGACGCGGCCGTCGCGCAGGACGACCGGGTTGTCGACGGCCGAGGCGAGCTCGCGCTCGGCGACGAGGCGGGCGTGCGCCAGGGTGTCGCGGCCGGCGCCGGCGACCTGCGGGGCGCAGCGGATCGAGTACGCGTCCTGGACGCGCGGGGCCTCGTCGGCCTGGAAGTGGCCGGTGAGCCCGGAGCCCTTGAGGACGGCCAGCATGTTGGCGGCGGAGGCGCCCTGGCCCGGGTGGGGGCGGATGGCGTGCAGCTCGGGGCGGAGGACCTTGTCGGTGCCGAGCAGGGCCTCCAGGGAGAGCGCCGCGGTGATGTCGGCGGTCTTGTAGAGGGTGTCGAGGTCGGCGAGGGCCATGACCAGCATGCCGAGCATGCCGTCGGTGCCGTTGAGGAGGGCCAGGCCCTCCTTCTCGCGGAGCTCGACGGGCGCGATGCCGTGCTCGGCGAGCAGCTCGCCGGCGGGGCGCACGGTGCCGTCGGGGCCCTCCGCGTCGCCCTCGCCCATGAGCGCGAGCGCGCAGTGGGAGAGCGGCGCGAGGTCGCCGGAGCAGCCGAGGGAGCCGTACTCGTGGACGACCGGGGTGATGCCGGCGTTGAGCAGGTCGGCCATGGTCTGCGCGACCTCGGGGCGGACGCCGGTGTGCCCGGACGCGACCGTCTTGAGGCGCAGGAACATCAGCGCGCGCACCACCTCGCGCTCGACCCGCGGGCCCATGCCGGCGGCGTGCGAGCGGACGATGTTGCGCTGCAGCTGGGCGCGGAGCTCGTGGCTGATGTGCCGGGTGGCCAGCGCGCCGAAGCCCGTGGAGACGCCGTAGACCGGCTCGGGCTTGGCGGCGAGCGCGTCCACGATCGCACGCGCGTCGGCGAGGGCCTGCAGGGCCTCCTGCGAGAGCTCGACACGGGCGCCGTGACGGGCGACGGCGATGACGTCCTGGGCGGTGGTGCCGGACGTCCCCAGCACGACTGTTTGCATATCCATATTCAGCAGCCTACGGACTGAATCCCAACATGTCACCACCCCTCTTGCACCTGACCCCTTACCGAAACCGTTTCGGCTGGTCAGCGGCGCGAAGAGGGAGCGGACGACGGGGCGGTCGGCGCCCGGCGGCGGTCAGAGCGGCGGGGCGTCGCGGAAGCGGCGGCGGTCGCGGGGGTGCGGCGGCGGCGTGTCGGCCAGCCGGACGACGGCGCCGTCCCGGCCGGCGACCACCGGCTTCGAGGAGCGCGCCGCCTTCGCCTGGTACTGGGCCGCGTCCGCGAGCCGGAACAGCCGGCGGGCCGAGCGCAGCGGCCCGATCGGATCGCCGGTGGACGCGACGCCGCAGGCCACGCCCTCGCCGAGCTCCAGCTCCTCGGCCCGGACGCAGAGCTCGTCCGCCACCCGGACGACCTCGTCCGCCGAGGGACCCACGGTCAGCAGGCAGAACTCGTCGCCGCCGAGCCGGGCCGCCAGCGCCCCTGGGAGCCGGGCCCCGCATCGTGACAGTACGGAGCCGAACCGTTCCAGCAACCGGTCGCCCACGGCGTGACCGTGGGTGTCGTTGACCCGCTTGAGGCCGTTCAGGTCGCACACGAGAAGGCTGACGACGGTGCCGTCGGCGCGGTACCGCTCGATGGCCTCGTCCAGCCGGGTGTCCACGGCCCGGCGGTTGGCCAGGCCGGTGAGCGGGTCGGTGAAGGCCAGCGTACGGACCTCCTCCAGCCGTTCCGCCTGGGCGATCCCGGCCGCGACGACCGCGGCGAGGACGGTCGCGAAGTCCGCGTCGTCCCGGTCGAAGACCCGCGCCCCGACCGGCCGCGCCACGTACAGCTCGCCCCAGGCCCGGCCGTGCAGCACGATGGGGGCCACCACGCAGCAGCCCCGGCCGCGCCGGCGCAGCCCGAGGACCCGGCCGGTCGCCGGGTCGTCGTCCGCGGTCTCCACCCAGCCCTCGGGCCCGCCGCCGCCGGCCCAGCGCTCGTGCAGGAACTCCGTGATCTCGGGGAACTCGTGCACCGGGTACGTCTCGGAGTCCGGGAACTCCTCCTCGCCCCGCGCCCGCTCGCCCGCATTGACCAGCACCTTCAGCCGGCCGTGGTCCCGCTCCCACACCGACACGGCGGCGAAGCCGCCACCGAGCCCCGACATGGCGCCGAGCGCCGCCGCCCGCCAGGACTCGCGCGGGGTGTGTGCCGCCGCCATCGCCTGCGCCAGGGCCACTACGGCCCGCAGCCGCACATCCTCTCCCATTCCTCCAGCTTAGGGAGGTTTCGCCCGTTTACCCTCGCGAGCCGTCACCTGAGATCACGAAGCGTCACGGACGTCACCCGCGCGGGCCGCGAAACCGGGGCGGCGCGGGCCGTCGAGGGCTCACATCCCGGGCCACTCCGGCTTGCGCTTCTCGTTGAACGCCGCCACGCCCTCCGCCCGATCGCCGGAGAAGGCCACCGAGCGCCAGGCCGCGTCCTCGACCTCCAGGCCGGCCCGCAGGTCCAGGCCCTGGCCCAGGCGCATCGCGCGCTTCGCCGCGCGCAGGCCGACCGGGGAGTTCGCGGCGATCCGGCCGGCCAGCTCCAGGGCGGCCGTCCGCGCGTCCTCCTCCAGCAGGTCCACCAGGCCCAGCTCGCGCGCCTCGGCGGCCTCCACCCGGCGGGCCGTGAAGACCAGCTCGGCCGCGCGGGCCGCGCCCACGCGGCGCGGCAGGAGCTGCGTACCGCCGCCGCCGGGGATCACGCCCACGGAGACCTCCGGCAGGCCGACGACGGCGGTCGCGTCGGCCACGATCACGTCGCAGGCGAGCGCCAGCTCGAAGCCGCCGCCCAGCGCGAAGCCGTGCACCGCGGCGACGGTCGGCATCGGCAGCTCCAGGACGCCGGTGTACGCGGCGCGGGCCGTCGGGCGCTGGCGGACGAGCTCGGCGTCCGTGAAGGAGTTGCGCTCCTTCAGGTCCGCGCCCACGCAGAAGGCCCGGTCGTTCGAGGAGGTCAGCACGGTGACCCGGACGGAGGCATCGGCGGCGAGGGCGTCGCAGGCGGCGGCGAGGGAGCGGGCCATCTCGGAGGAGACGGCGTTCATCGCCTTGGGCCGGTCGAGGACGAGTTCGGCGACGAAGCCCTCCCTGCGGACCACCACGAACTCACCAAAACGCTGCTCGGACATGCTGGAGCCCTCCCGGTTAACGAGTGTTCACCGGGATCCTAGGGCCTGGGCAGCCCGATCAGGAGGGGCGGCGGCTGAGCTGCCAGGGCTCCACGACGCCGAGACCGCGGACCGGCCGCTGCCACATCGGCTGCAGCGCGAACCGGTACGCCGGAGGCTTCTCGCCCTCCTTCTCGGCGCGCGCCGCCTCCTCCGCGGCCTGCGTCTCCGAGACCGGCGCCTCGCCCGTCCTGGTCAGCTCCTCGGCGAGCGCGCCGTCCACCAGCACGGTGTCCTTCGGCGCTATCGAGGTGAGCCGGCTGGCCAGGTTCACCGTCGTGCCGAAGACGTCGCCCATCCGCGTCGTCACCGTGCCGAACGCGATGCCCACCCGCAGCGCCGGCATCGTCTCGTCGTGGGACAGGGTCTCGATCAGCCGCAGCGCGATCTCCGCGGCGGTGCCGGCGTCGTCGGCCGCGTACAGCACCTCGTCGCCCAGGGTCTTGATCAGCCGGCCGCCGTGCGCGGCGACGAGGTCGGCGCAGGTGGTCTCGAAGGACTCGACCAGCTCGCCGAGCTCCTCCTCCTCCAGGCGGCGGGTCAGCCGCGTGAAGCCCACCAGGTCGGCGAAGCCGACGGCCAGGCGCCGGTCGACCATCTCCTCGTCGTCCGCCGCCTGCACCACGCGGCCGGTCGCGGCGGCGAGCTGCCGCCGCCACACGTACACCAGGAACTCCTCCAGCTCCGGCAGGAGCAGCTCCACCAGCGGGTACGTCACCTCGGTGCGGGTCATGCCCGGCTCCGGCGGCTCGGTCAGGCCCTCCAGGAAGGAGTCGATCTGCCATTCGGCCAGCCGGGCGGTGGTCTGCCCGGTCGACCGGGCGACCTGCACCGCCATCGGCTCGCTCAGCAGCCCGGCCTCGACGAGACCGGCCAGCCGCCGCAGCGCCAGCACGTCCGCCTCGGTGAGCGCCTTGGCCTGGCCGATGTCGGCGAAGCCCATGGCCCGCCAGAAGCGCGAGGCCAGCTCCATGGAGACGCCGGCCGTACGGGCCGCCTGGAAGGGCGTGTAGCGCCGGTCCGCGCCCAGGATGAGCTGTTCGAGGCGGATCGCCAGAGGGTCGTCGGTCGGCTCCGCCGTGTGGTCGACGACATGGTGCGGAGTGGGATGGGTGTCCCCGCCACCTGAGTTCGCGTCGTCGACGGTCACCGGCCGCCTCCTGCCCGTTCCCTGCCCACTTGCCTGCCGATCTGTCGCCTGGATCGCGCTCCACGATACGACAGGTGTGTGCTGGCTCACGCCGCATCCCGTCGTGGAATCCGGCCGGGGTGGGTACACACAGGCCCCGGAGCGGCCGCACGCGGACCCGGGCGTGTACCCGCAAGCGGGTCGCCCACGCGCGATCCGGCCCCCGGGGCGGCCGCGCGCGGACCTCGGGCGCGGTACCCGGCCGGCCGCCAGGGCCTGTCCGGCGGATCATGACCGGGGCCGCGGCCTTTCCGACCCTGATCCGCCGGACAGGCCCTAGTCCTGCGCCCGTACGTGGACGATGTCGCCCGCGCCGACCGCCTCCGTGCCGCCGCCCTCCGTCTCCACGACCAGGCGGCCGTCCGCGTCCAGGCGGACCGCGTCGCCCTCCAGGACCCGGTCGCCCGGCAGCTCGGCGCGCACGCGGTGGCCGAGGGTCGCGCAGTCCGCCTCGTACGCGGCGCGCAGCCCCGACGCCTCCGGGTCGCCGCCCGCGCTGCGCCACTTCCCGTACCACTGCTCCAGGGACCGCAGCACGGCGCGCAGCAGGGTGTCCCGGTCGGTGGAGACGGCGTTCGCGAGCAGCAGCGAACCGGCCTGCGGCACGGGCAGCTCGTCCTCCCGCAGCGTCACGTTGATGCCGAGGCCCATGACGAGCGCGTCGTTCCCGGCCCGCTCGGCGAGGATCCCGCCGGTCTTGCGCTCCTCGCCCTTCACCCGCACGAGCAGGTCGTTGGGCCACTTCAGCGACAGGTCCGCGCCGGCCGCCCGGGACAGGGCCTGCGCGGCCGCGACCCCGGTCAGCAGCGGCAGCCAGCCCCAGCGCTCGACCGGCACCCCGGGCCTGAGCAGCACCGACACGAAAAGGCCGGAGCGCGCGGGCGCGACCCAGGACCGGTCGAGCCGACCCTTGCCCTCGGTCTGCTCCTCGGCGACGAGCACCGCGCCCTCGGGCAGTTCGGCGGCCCGGGCCGCGAGATCGGAGTTGGTCGAGCCGGTCGTCGGGACGACGTCGAGCGAGCTCCACAGCCCGCCGTCGAGCACGAGGGCCCGCCGCAGCGCGGCCTCGTCGAGCGGCGGCCGCTCGAGATCCGACCAACGACCACCGGCCGCGCCGGCGGCCGCATCACCTGAACCAATGGGAGGCGTCATGCAAGTCAGCCTAGGTGTGGCAAACGCCGCACTGCCGAACCGTATCGCCGCCGATACGCTACGGGTCAGTAGGCCATCAGTAGCCCATTCGCAGTCAACGAACCCCCCGTGACCAGGCAGGGAGCCGCATCCCGATGTCCGAGCCGGCAGCGCCCAACGAGATCGACATTCACACGACCGCAGGAAAGATCGCGGATCTGCAGCGCCGTATTCACGAGGCCACGCACGCGGGCTCCGAGCGGGCCGTCGAGAAGCAGCACGCGAAGGGGAAGTTGACCGCCCGCGAGCGGATCGACCTGCTCCTGGACGAGGGGTCCTTCGTCGAGCTGGACGAGCTGGCCCGGCACCGCTCGACCAATTTCGGCCTGGAGAAGAACAAGCCGTACGGCGACGGCGTGGTGACCGGCTACGGCACCGTCGACGGCCGGCCGGTCGCGGTGTTCTCCCAGGACTTCACGGTCTTCGGCGGGGCGCTCGGCGAGGTCTTCGGGCAGAAGATCATCAAGGTGATGGACTTCGCGCTGAAGACCGGCTGCCCGGTGATCGGCATCAACGACTCCGGCGGCGCCCGCATCCAGGAGGGCGTCAGCGCGCTCGGCATGTACGGCGAGATCTTCCGCCGCAACACGCACGCCTCCGGCGTCATCCCGCAGATCTCGCTGGTCGTCGGCCCCTGCGCGGGCGGCGCGGTCTACTCCCCCGCGATCACCGACTTCACGGTGATGGTCGACCAGACCTCGCACATGTTCATCACCGGCCCGGACGTGATCAAGACGGTGACGGGCGAGGACGTCGGCTTCGAGGAGCTGGGCGGCGCCCGCACCCACAACACGACGTCGGGCGTGGCCCACCACATGTCGGGCGACGAGAAGGACGCGATCGAGTACGTCAAGTCCCTGCTTTCGTACCTGCCTTCGAACAACCTCTCCGAGCCGCCGGCCTTCCCGGAGGTCGCCGAGACCGAGGCGAACGACGAGGACCGCGAGCTCGACACGCTGATCCCGGACTCGGCGAACCAGCCGTACGACATGCACGCCGTCATCGAACACGTCGTGGACGACGGCGAGTTCCTTGAGACGCAGGCGCTGTTCGCGCCGAACATCCTCACCGGCTTCGGCCGCGTCGAGGGCTTCCCGGTCGGCATCGTCGCCAACCAGCCGATGCAGTTCGCCGGCTGCCTGGACATCAACGCCTCCGAGAAGGCCGCGCGCTTCGTGCGCACCTGCGACGCCTTCAACATCCCGGTCATCACCTTCGTCGACGTGCCGGGCTTCCTGCCGGGCGTGGACCAGGAGTACGGCGGCATCATCCGCCGGGGCGCGAAGCTGATCTACGCGTACGCCGAGGCGACCGTCCCGCTGATCACCGTCATCACCCGCAAGGCGTTCGGCGGCGCGTACGACGTCATGGGCTCCAAGCACCTCGGCGCCGACCTGAACCTGGCCTGGCCGACCGCGCAGATCGCCGTCATGGGCGCGCAGGGCGCGGTCAACATCCTGCACCGCCGCACCCTGGCCGAGGCCGAGGCGAACGGCGAGGACGTCGAGGCGGTCCGCACCCGCCTGATCCAGGAGTACGAGGACACCCTGCTCAACCCGTACGTGGCCGCCGAGCGCGGTTACATCGACGGGGTGATCCTCCCCTCGGACACCCGCCCGCAGATCGTCAAGGGTCTGCGTCAGCTGCGCACGAAGCGGGAATCCCTGCCTCCGAAGAAGCACGGCAACATTCCGCTGTAGGCCCGGGAGGGAGACACACGATGATCAAGGTCGTACGAGGGAACCCGACCCCGGAGGAGCTGGCCGCCGCACTGGCGGTGGTCCAGGCCCGGGCCGCGGCGTCGGCGTCCGCGGCCGACGGCGCCGGCCCGGTCCCGCCCGAGGGCTGGTCGGACCCGGCCCGTATCGCCCGCGGCGTCCGCCGCACCCCCGGTCCGCGCTCCTGGGCGCGCTCCTACTGGCCGGTCTGAGCCGCCCCGCCGCCCCGCCGCCTGACACGCACAGACGCCCGAGGCCGGACCTCCTCTGCGGGAGGTCCGGCCTTCGCGCGTCCGGGGCTCAGAGCAGAGGCGCGACCGCCTCGGCCATGACCCGGTAGCCCGCGTCGTCGGGGTGCAGCCGGTCGGCGTACGCGTACCGGGGGTCGAGCGCCTGCGGGTCCTTCGGGTCGGCGAGGAGCCGCGCGAAGTCGACCACCGCGTCGAACTCGCCCGAGGTGCGGATCCAGTGGTTGACCTCGGCGCTGGTCCGCTCGGCGGTGGGGCCCCAGTGACTGGTGCCCTTGAAGGGCAGCAGCGTCGAGCCGACGACCCGTACGCCCCGGGCGTGCGCCGCGTCGATCAGCTCGCGGTACGCGGCGATGAGCTCGGCGGAGGTGACGACGGGCGAGGGCTTGTAGGTCGGCTGCGGGTCGGGCTTCAGCGCGGCTTCGCTGTAGCCGATGTCGTTGAGGCCCTGGAGCAGGGCGACGGTGGTGACGCCGGGCTGGTCGAGGGCGTCGCGGCGGAAGCGGGCGGTGGCGCGCTCGCCGTACCAGGCCGAGTCGTTGAGGACCAGGTTGCCTCCGATGCCGGAGTTCACGACGGGACGGTCGATCCGTTCGGCGAGCGCGTCGGAGTAGCGGCGGTTCGCGTTCGGGGTGGAGCCGAAGCTGTCGGTGATGGAGTCGCCGAAGAGCACCACACCGCCCTTCCGGGGCGGGGTTCCGCCGCTGACCTCGACGCCGCTGAGGTAGTACCAGGACTGGCTGCGGGCGGTGAAGGCGTCGCCGCCGGTGTCGGCGCGGTGGTCGCCCTCGGCGCGGTAGCTGTCGGCCCACGCCTGGGAGTGGAAGGTGGCGGGCCCGGTCGTTCCGGCGAGGTAGAGGGTGACGGTCACCGACTCCAGGCGTCCGAGGCCGAGCCGGGCCGGGTCGCTGCGCAGTTCGCCGCGGGCGGGGACGGACGCGGACCGGCTGCCGCCGAAGGTGAGGTGGCGCACCGAGCCGGGTTCGACGGCCGCTCCGGTGGCGGTGCGGGCGACGGTGGCGCCGGTGACGGCCAGGGGCGAGGTCCCGTAGGCGTTCGAGAGCCGGATGCGGACCCGGTCGCCGTCCTCGGTGACGCGGACGACCTGCCGGAGGGTCTGGCGCGAGAAGCCCTCCTGGGACCAGTTGGCGGTGAAGCCGGTGGCGGGGAGCTGGGGTGCGGCGCCCCAGGCGGCGTGCCACCGCGCGGCGGCCGCGGGGCGGGCGTCGGCCCGGGTCTCGCCGGCCTGCGCGGCGCCGGCCGGTAAGCCCGAGAGCAGGGTGAGGCCGAGGGTGGCGGCGAGCAGCGGTGCGAGGAGCTTCTTCATGACGTGGCCTTCTGGGTACGGGCGGACACCAGCCGCCTTAATGGGTCGGTTGTTCCGTTAAGATGTCCCTCACACTAGCAGGCAGTCCGCGCTAATGGAACTGGAGACCCATTTGAGCGAGAGCCAGTCGGCCGTGCCCGGCACCGTGCGCCCCGGCGGCCGTACGGCGAAGGTCCGCGCCGCCGTCCTGGAGGCCACGGAGGACGCCCTGGCGGCCGCCGGCTTCCACACGCTGAACATGGACCAGGTCGCGGCGGCGGCCGGGGTCGGCAAGACGACCGTCTACCGCCGCTGGGGCTCCCCCGTCGGCCTCGTCACCGACCTGCTGCGCGACATGGCCGACCGGTCGCTGCCGGCCGCCGACACCGGCACCCTGGAGGGCGACCTCCGGGCCAACGCCGCGCTCGTCCTGAAGACCCTCACCGACCCCCGGATGGGCGCCGTCTTCCGCGCGGTGATCGCCGCGGCGGCCTGCGACGAGGAGTGCGCGGCGGCCCTGCACGGCTTCTACCGGGCGCGCCTGACGGAATGGGCCCCGGTGGTCGACCGCGCGGCCGAACGCGGCGAGCTGGACCCGGGCACGGACGCACTCGAAGTGCTCCGGGCGGTCTCGGCGCCGCTGTACTACCGCTTCATGATCAGCCGCGAGCCGCTGACCGAGGCCGACGCGCGCCGGGCGGTGGACGCGGCCCTCGCGGCCACCCGGGCGGGGGCCTACGCGACGGGTGACTAGTCCGTCGTCACGGCGCGCTTTGAGTACGCGTACTCAGGCGCGCCGGCCGTCCCGCCCGCAGGATCGAAGGCATGCTGTGGTCCGACCCGAAGAACGAGCCCCCGAAGGAAATGCGCGACATGCAGGCGATGCTGCGCCGCGCGGGCGTGCTGCTGGCCCTGGCGATGCTCGTGGCGATGTGCGCGGCGGGGATGCGCTGACGGCGCCCGTCCGCCGTGGCGGAGGGCATCCGGCTCGTTAGGCTGCTGCCATGACTGCTGATCGCCGACGGCTCGTGCTCGCCTCCGCCTCCCCCGCCCGTCTGGGGCTGCTCAAGCAGGCCGGGCTCTCCCCCGAAGTCATCGTCAGCGGCGTCGACGAGGACAAGGTCACCGCGCCGACGCCCGCCGAGCTCGCCCTCGCCCTCGCCGAGGCGAAGGCCGCGCACGTCGCCGCCCGCCCGGAGGCGGCCGGAGCGCTGGTGATCGGCTGCGACTCCGTCCTGGAGCTCGACAAGCAGGCCCTCGGCAAGCCGCGCGACGCCGAGGAGGCCACGGCGCGCTGGAAGAACATGCGGGGCCGGGTCGGCATCCTGCAGACCGGCCACTGCGTGTACGACACCGCCGCCAAGCGCTACGAGTCGGCCACCGCCTCCACCCTGGTCCGCTTCGGCGAGCCGACCGACGCCGAGATCGCCGCGTACGTCGCCTCCGGCGAACCGCTGCACGTGGCGGGCGCGTTCACCCTCGACGGCCGCTCGGCCCCCTTCATCGAGGGCATCGACGGCGACCCCGGCAACGTGATCGGCCTCTCCCTGCCCCTCTTCCGCACCCTCCTCGGCAAGCTGGGCATCTCGATCACCGACCTGTGGACGTGATCACCGGCTTCCGGTCCTGACGGGCCCGCGGGCCGGCCTCACGCGGGCGTCGGCTCGCCGTCCGTCGTCGTCGCGGCGGGCTCGGCGGCGGGGGCGTCGTCCTGGCCGTACGCGACCAGGGTCAGGACGATCAGGCCCAGGACCACCATCATGAAGGCGAAGGCGCCCCAGCCGATCAGGCCGACCGTGACCGCGCCGAGGAGGCCGTGGATCACCGCGCAGCCGATGAGGAGCGCGCGGCCCGCGCGGCCGGGGCGGCGGTCGCGGATCGCCGCCAGGAGGGCCACGGCGGCGCACAGCGCCAGCAGCGCGCCGGAGACGATGCCCAGCGCCCAGGTGCCGGTCACCATCGCGTCCGGGTCGAGGCCGTCCAGGGACATCGACTGGCCCTCCACGAAACGCGCCATGACGGCGTTGAGGACGACGATGCCGACCGCCTCCGCCAGCAGCACCAGCGCGGCCACGATCGCTATCGGTCTCCGGGCCACCCCGGCACCCCCTGAATCCACGGACTGGCGACTGTTACCAGCAGTACGGTCAACAGCACGGAGGCTACTGACCGGTAAACCGTCGGACAAGGGTCCGTGCAGCTCGGGCGAACGGCAAAGAATCATTGGGCCATTCGTAGGGACTCCACAAAGAAACCTGATCGGCGACTGGTCGCCCGAACAGAGACCTGCGCCACACCCCGGAGCTACTGTGCCGTACAGGATCCGTGCGTACCGTGGTGCGACAAGGGATTTCACGACCCGAGCGAACCTCGAGTGACGCTCCGTGTGGGAAAGCTCACCATAGGGGACGGCTCGAAGCGCCGTGTCGGCTGTCCCTAAACTCAACATGTTTCGGGAAGTCATCGGCACGGTGCCCCGTCGAGCGCTCCGGCTCGGGTGGATCCGGCCGGGGGTCCGGGGGTGGTCCCCGGGAAATACAGCAAGGAGGGAGCCATCGTGCGCAAGGTGCTCATCGCCAACCGAGGCGAAATCGCTGTCCGCGTCGCCCGCGCCTGCCGGGACGCCGGGATCGCCAGCGTAGCCGTCTACGCCGATCCGGACCGGGACGCTCTGCACGTCCGCGCGGCCGACGAGGCGTTCGCCCTGGGCGGTGACACCCCGGCCACCAGCTACCTGGACATGGCCAAGGTGCTGCAGGCCGCGGCGGACTCCGGTGCGGACGCCGTCCACCCCGGTTACGGCTTCCTCTCGGAGAACGCCGACTTCGCGCAGGCCGTCCTCGACGCCGGCCTGATCTGGATCGGCCCGCCGCCGCAGGCCATCCGCGACCTCGGCGACAAGGTCGCCGCCCGGCACATCGCCCAGCGCGCGGGCGCCCCGCTCGTCGCCGGCACGCCCGACCCGGTCTCCGGCGCGGACGAGGTCGTCGCCTTCGCGCAGGAGCACGGCCTGCCGATCGCGATCAAGGCCGCCTTCGGCGGCGGCGGCCGCGGCCTGAAGGTCGCCCGCACCCTCGAAGAGGTGCCGGAGCTGTACGACTCCGCCGTCCGCGAGGCGGTCGCCGCCTTCGGCCGCGGCGAGTGCTTCGTCGAGCGCTACCTGGACAAGCCGCGCCACGTCGAGACCCAGTGCCTCGCCGACCAGCACGGCAACGTGGTCGTCGTCTCGACCCGTGACTGCTCGCTGCAGCGCCGCCACCAGAAGCTCGTCGAGGAGGCCCCGGCGCCGTTCCTCTCCGAGGAGCAGAACGCCCAGCTGTACGCCGCGTCCAAGGCCATCCTCAAGGAAGCCGGCTACGTCGGCGCCGGCACGGTCGAGTTCCTGGTCGGCCTCGACGGGACGATCTCCTTCCTGGAGGTCAACACCCGTCTGCAGGTCGAGCACCCGGTGACCGAGGAGGTCACCGGCATCGACCTGGTGCGCGAGATGTTCCGCATCGCCGACGGCGAGGAGCTCGGCTACGGCGACCCGGAGATCCGCGGCCACTCCTTCGAGTTCCGCATCAACGGCGAGGACCCGGGCCGCAACTTCCTGCCCGCGCCCGGCACCGTCACCACCTTCGCGCCGCCGACCGGCCCGGGCGTCCGCCTGGACGCGGGCGTCGAGTCCGGCTCGGTCATCGGCCCGGCCTGGGACTCCCTGCTCGCCAAGCTGATCATCACCGGCGCCACCCGTGAGCAGGCGCTGCAGCGCGCGGCCCGTGCGCTGGCCGAGTTCAAGGTCGAGGGCATGGCCACGGCCATCCCGTTCCACCAGGCCGTGGTCGTCGACCCCGCCTTCACCAGCGACCCGTTCCGCGTCCACACCCGGTGGATCGAGACCGAGTTCGTCAACGAGATCAAGCCGTTCGCCCCGGCGGGCGGTGAGGCCGAGGAGGACGAGGCCGGCCGCGAGACCATCGTGGTCGAGGTCGGCGGCAAGCGCCTGGAGGTCTCGCTGCCGTCCTCGCTGGGCATGAGCCTGGCCCGGACCGGTCTGGCGGCCGGCGCGAAGCCGAAGCGCCGCGCGGCGAAGAAGTCCGGCCCGACGGCCTCCGGCGACACCCTCGCCTCCCCGATGCAGGGCACCATCGTGAAGGTGGCCGTCGAGGAGGGCCAGGAGGTCAAGGAGGGCGACCTGATCGTCGTCCTGGAGGCCATGAAGATGGAGCAGCCGCTGAACGCGCACCGTTCGGGCACCGTCAAGGGCCTGTCCGCCGAGGTCGGCGCCTCGGTCAGCTCGGGCGCCGCGATCTGCGAGATCAAGGACTGACGTCCCGGTCCGTACGTACGCTGGGAAGGGCCCGCAGGCACACCGCCTGCGGGCCCTTCGCCGATCCGACCGGATCCGACCCCCGAACCGAGGAGTACCCGCATGCGCGCCGACGCGCGTCGCAATCACGACCGGCTGCTCGACGCCGCGCGCGCGGCGTTCGCCGAGCGGGGCGCGGACGCCTCGCTGGAGGACGTGGCGCGCCGGGCGGGCGTCGGCATCGGCACCCTCTACCGGCACTTCCCGAACCGGGCGGCGCTGCTGAACGCCGTGTTCCAGGACGCGCTGGCCGCGCTGCTGCGCCGCTCCGGCGAGCTGGCGGAGGCGGACGAGCCGTGCCGGGCGCTGGTGGACTGGCTGCGGGCCGTCGTGGCGCACGCGGGCATGTACCGGGGGCTGGCGCGGGCGCTCATGTCGGCCTCGCACGACGAGAGTTCGGCGCTGGCGCAGTGCAGCGCGCCGCTGCACGCGGCGGGCGAGCGGCTGCTCGTACGGGCGCAGGAGTCCGGCGCGGTGCGGCACGACGTGTCGATCGGCGATCTGATGCAGCTCACCAACGCGATCGCGCTCGCGGCCGAACAGGACCCGCAGGACGTGGAGTTGGCGGACCGGCTGCTGGCGCTGACGCTGCGCGGCGTACGGGCCTGAGCATGGTGTCCGGTACGGGACCGGCTCCCGGCCTGATGTGACGTTCCCTCAGCGGCGGCGGAGGTCGGCGACCCGGGCCCGGTCCTGCGGGACCTGGTCCTGCGCCAGCGCGGCGGCCGCGCTGCGCAGGGGGCCTCCCGGGTGCCGGGCCGCGGCGGCGCGCTGGCCGGGCAGGGGCACATCGCGGCGCGGCGGCCGGCCCGGCGGTACGGCGTCGCCGCCGGAAGAGCCGGCGACCGTGATCTGCACGCCCTGGTCGGCGAGGGCCTGGAGCTCCGTGGCGGCGCGGTCGTCGTGCAGCGGGGGCTCGTCGGTGACGAGGCGCGTGATGACGTCCGTGGGCACCGTCTGGAACATGGTGTCGGTGCCGAGCTTGGTGTGGTCGGCGAGGACCACGACCTCGGCGGCGGCCTGCACCAGGGCCCGGTCCACGCTCGCGGAGAGCATGTTGGACGTGGACAGGCCGCGCTCGGCGGTCAGTCCGCTGCCGGAGAGGAAGGCCCGGGAGACCCGCAGCCCCTGGAGCGACTGCTCGGCCCCGCTGCCCACCAGCGCGTAGTTGGAGCCGCGCAGGGTGCCGCCGGTCATGACGACCTCGACCCGGTTGGCGTGGGCGAGGGCCTGGGCGACGAGCAGCGAGTTGGTGACGACGGTGAGGCCGGGCACCCGGGCGAGCCGGCGGGCCAGCTCCTGCGTGGTGGTGCCGGCGCCGACGACGATCGCCTCGCCCTCTTCGACGAGGCCGGCGGCGAGGTCGGCGATGGCCGTCTTCTCGGCGGTGGCGAGATGGGATTTCTGCGGGAAGCCCGACTCGCGGGTGAATCCGCCGGGCAGGACCGCGCCGCCGTGGCGGCGGTCGAGGAGTCCTTCTGCCTCCAGCGCCCGCACGTCACGCCGTACGGTCACTTCGGAGGTCTGGACGACGCGGGCGAGCTCACGGAGCGACACGGCCCCGTTGGCTCGCACCATTTCGAGGATCAGTTGGCGACGTTCTGCAGCGAACACGAAACTGACAGTAACCTGCGCGGCCGATACTTTTCAGCACTATGCGCCGAATTGCAGAAGTTGCACACGAGCGGGGCCCCCAAGTGGTATAGGAGGCCCCGCACTTGTACGTACTTGCCGGGGTTTGCGCGCCGGCGCCCGCGACCTGCGGAATCGGTTCCGCAGGTCAGGCCTCCCCGGTCGCCTTTCGGGTGTGGAGCTGGCGGGCCACTTCCGCGATCGAGCCCGACAGGGAGGGGTACACGGTGAAAGCGTTTGCGATCTGTTCGACCGTCAGATTGTTGTCGACCGCGATCGAGATCGGATGGATCAGTTCGCTCGCGCGCGGGGCGACGACGCAGCCGCCGACCACGATGCCGGTGCCGGGGCGGCAGAAGATCTTGACGAAGCCGTCGCGGATGCCCTGCATCTTGGCGCGCGGGTTCCTCAGCAGCGGGAGCTTCACGACCCGGGCCTCGATGACCCCGGAGTCGATGTCCGCCTGGGTGTAGCCCACGGTGGCGATCTCGGGGTCGGTGAAGACGTTCGACGAGACCGCCTTCAGGTTCAGCGGGGCCACCGCGTCGCCGAGGAAGTGGTACATCGCGATCCGGCCCTGCATGGCGGCGACGGACGCGAGCGCGAACACGCCGGTGACGTCGCCCGCCGCGTACACGCCCGGCGCGGAGGTGCGGGAGACCCGGTCGGTCCAGATGTGGCCCGAGTCCTTCAGCCTGACCCCGGCCTCCTCCAGGCCCATTCCGGCCGAGTTCGGGATCGCGCCGACGGCCATCAGGCAGTGCGTGCCGGAGATGACCCGGCCGTCGGAGAGGGTGACCTCGACCCGGTCGCCGACGCGCTTGGCGGACTCGGCGCGCGAACGGGCCATGACGTTCATGCCGCGGCGGCGGAACACGTCCTCCAGGACGGCCGCGGCGTCCGGGTCCTCGCCGGGCAGCACGCGGTCGCGGGAGGAGACCAGGGTGACGCGGGAGCCGAGCGCCTGGTACGCGCCGGCGAACTCCGCGCCGGTGACGCCGGAGCCGACCACGATGAGCTCCTCGGGGAGCTCCTTCAGGTCGTAGACCTGCGTCCAGTTGAGGATCCGCTCGCCGTCCGGCTTGGCGTCGGGCAGCTCGCGCGGGTGGCCGCCGGTGGCGATCAGCACGGCGTCGGAGGTGAGCGATTCCTCGCTGCCGTCGGCGGCGGTGACGATCACCTGGCGCGAACCGTCCACGGCCTGCCGGCCGGAGAGCCGGCCGCGGCCGCGCAGCACGCGGGCGCCGGCGCGGGTGACGGAGGCGGTGATGTCGTGCGACTGGGCGAGCGCGAGGCGCTTCACCCGGCGGTTGACCTTGCCGAGGTCCACGCCGACGACGCGGGCCGCCTGCTCGAGGTGCGGGGTGTCGTCCGCGACGATGATGCCGAGCTCCTCGTACGAGGAGTCGAAGGTGGTCATCACCTCGGCGGTCGCGATGAGGGTCTTCGAGGGGACGCAGTCGGTCAGGACGGACGCGCCGCCGAGGCCGTCGCAGTCGACGACGGTCACCTCCGCGCCGAGCTGGGCGGCCACGAGGGCCGCTTCGTATCCGCCGGGTCCGCCGCCGATGATCACGATCCGGGTCACTGGGATCTACGCCTCGCGCTCTCGTTCTGCCGGGGATGCCCCCGCTGGGCTGCAGTGCGTACGCCATTGTCCCGCACGCTTCAAGTGCGTACCCCATTGTCCCGCACCGGCGGCCCGCCCTCTCGCCGGGGGCGGCCGACGGGGCGGGAGGCCCGCGCGCACCGCTCGTCGCCCGGGCCCCTCCCGTACCCTCGACCCCATGTCGCTCTACGCCGCGTACGCCGGCAACCTCGACGCGCGGCTCATGTCCCGCCGCGCCCCGCACTCCCCGCTGCGCGGGACGGGCTGGCTGAACGGCTGGCGGCTGACGTTCGGCGGCGAGCACATGGGCTGGGAGGGCGCGCTGGCGACGATCGCGGAGGCCCCGCGGCAGCAGGTGTTCGTCGCGCTCTACGACCTCGCTCCGATGGACGAGGAGGCGATGGACCGCTGGGAGGGCGTCGGCCTCGACATCTACCGGCGGATGCGGGTCCGGGTCCACACGCTCGACGGCGAGGAACCCGCCTGGGTGTATGTGCTCAACTCGTACGAGGGCGGGCTGCCGTCCGCCCGCTATCTGGGCGAGGTCGCCGACGCGGCGGAATCCGCCGGCGCGCCCCACGACTACGTGATGGAGCTGCGCAAGCGTCCCTGCTGAGGGCGCGGTGGCGGTGACCCGGCGAAGCGGAACATTCCGTTCGTCGGAAACGACAAGACAACGATCGCGTCTGTGTCAGCATCGTCATCTACGCGCGTAGGCAAACTCCGGCTACGCTTCTTCGGGTATGAAAACCGTCCGGGGCTTCCCTCGGACTTCCCTCCCCGAGGCGAGAGACTCAGTGAACGCTACTGCCACCCCGTACGAGGCCGCCGAGGCCGCAGCCGCGCGCCTTCGCGAGCTGACCGGAGTCGAGAACCACGACGTCGCACTGGTGATGGGCTCCGGGTGGGCCCCGGCGGTCGAGGCGCTCGGCGCGCCCGAGGCCGAGTTCCCGGTCACCGAGCTGCCGGGCTTCCCGCCGCCGGTCGTGGAGGGCCACGGCGGAAAGATCCGCTCGTACAAGATCGGCGAGAAGCGCGCCCTGGTGTTCCTCGGCCGCACGCACTTCTACGAGGGCCGGGGCGTCGCGGCCGTGGCGCACGGCGTGCGCACCGCGGTGGCGGCGGGTTGCAAGACCGTCGTCCTGACGAACGGCTGCGGCGGTCTGCGCGAGGGCATGCGCCCGGGGCAGCCGGTCCTGATCAGCGACCACATCAACCTGACGGCGGCCTCGCCGATCGTCGGCGCGAACTTCGTGGACCTCACCGACCTGTACTCGCCGCGGCTGCGCCAGCTGTGCAAGGAGGTGGACGAGACGCTGGAGGAGGGCGTGTACGTCCAGTTCCCCGGCCCGCACTACGAGACCCCGGCCGAGATCAACATGGTCCGCGTGCTCGGCGGCGACCTGGTCGGCATGTCCACGGTCCTGGAGGCCATCGCGGCCCGCGAGGCGGGCGCGGAGGTCCTCGGCATCTCCCTGGTCACCAACCTGGCGGCGGGCCTGTCGGGCGAGCCCCTCAACCACGAAGAGGTCCTCCAGGCCGGCCGCGACTCCGCCGCCCGCATGGGCGAGCTGCTGACCCGCGTCCTCGACCGCATCTGACGACGAGGGGCGGGCGGGACGACTCGTTCCGGGGGTGAAGGCGGCACTGTGCGCGCCCTCACCCCCGGAGCCTTGCGAACGGGGTCCGGGGCGGAGCCCCGGTGCGACGCCCGGTCGGCCGGAGGCCGGCCAACCCCCGCCCGGGGCCCGGGGGTCTGGGGCGGAGCCCCAGTTTCGGGACGGGGCGGGGTGGGGAACAGCTCCGCGCAGCGGCCGACCCCCGCACCACGGCCCACCCGCACCCACCGGCACCGGCACCGGCCCGCGCCCCCGGCCCCGCCCTGGCCCCCGCCCCCGTCCACCCACCCACCCGCATCCCGAAAGGCATCACCGTGACGACGCAGGACGATCTCCTCGCCCGGGCCCGCGCCTGGCTCGCCGAGGATCCCGACAGCGAGACCCGCGCGGAGCTCTCCGGGCTCATCGAGAGCGGCGACGAGGCCGAGCTCGCCGCCCGCTTCTCCGGCACCCTGCAGTTCGGCACCGCCGGCCTGCGCGGCGAGCTCGGGGCGGGGCCCATGCGGATGAATCGTTCCGTCGTCATCCGCGCCGCCGCCGGCCTCGCCGCGTACCTGAAGGCGAAGGGCCAGGCCGGAGGTCTGGTCGTCATCGGCTACGACGCCCGCTACAAGTCGGCCGACTTCGCCCGCGACACCGCCGCCGTCATGACCGGCGCGGGGCTGCGCGCCGCGCTGCTGCCGCGCCCGCTGCCGACGCCCGTCCTCGCGTACGCCATAATGCACCTCGGCGCGGTGGCCGGCGTCGAGGTCACCGCCAGCCACAACCCGCCCCGCGACAACGGCTACAAGGTCTACCTCGGCGACGGCTCCCAGATCGTCCCGCCCGCCGACGCCGGGATCGCCGCCGAGATCGCCGCGGTCCGCGCGCTCGCCGACGTGCCGCGCGCGACCGAGGGCTGGGAGACCCTCGGCGACGAGGTCCTGGACGCGTACCTGGCGCGGACCGACGCGGTCCTGTCGGCGGGCTCCCCGCGCACCGCGAACGTCGTGTACACGGCCATGCACGGCGTCGGCAAGGACGTCGTGCTCGCCGCCTTCGAGCGGGCGGGCTTCCCCGCCCCCGTGCTCGTCGCCGAGCAGGCCGAGCCCGACCCGGCGTTCCCGACCGTCGCGTTCCCCAACCCCGAGGAGCCGGGGGCGATGGACTTGGCGTTCGCGAAGGCCCGCGAGGTCCGGCCGGACGTCGTGATCGCCAACGACCCCGACGCCGACCGCTGCGCCGTGGCCGTCCCGGACAACGGCGACTGGCGCATGCTCCGCGGCGACGAGGTCGGCGCGCTGCTCGCCGCGCACCTCGTGCACAAGGGCGCGACCGGCGTGTTCGCCGAGTCGATCGTCTCGTCCTCGCTGCTCGGCCGGATCGCGAAGGCCGCCCGCGTCGGGTACGCGGAGACCCTCACCGGCTTCAAGTGGATCGCCCGCGTCGAGGGCCTGCGCTACGGCTACGAGGAGGCGCTCGGCTACTGCGTCGACCCGGAGGGCGTCCGCGACAAGGACGGCATCACCGCCGCCCTGCTGGTCGCCGAACTGGTCTCCGAGCTCAAGGCCCAGGGCCGCACGCTCCAGGACCTGCTGGACGACCTCGCCGTCGAGCACGGCCTGCACGCCACCGACCAGCTGTCGGTGCGGGTGGAGGACCTGAGCGTGATCGCCGAGGCGATGCGGACGCTGCGCGACAACCCGCCGCAGCAGCTCGCCGGGCTGACCGTCGTCACCGCCGAGGACCTCACCAAGGGCTCGGAGGCGCTGCCGCCCACCGACGGGCTGCGGTACTACCTGGAGGGCGCGTACGACGCCCGGGTCATCGTCCGGCCCAGCGGCACCGAGCCGAAGCTCAAGTGCTACCTGGAGGTGGTGGTCCCGGTGGCCGGCGCCGCCGAGCTCGCCACGGCGCGGGCGACGGGCGCGGAGGTGCTCGGCGCGATCAAGAAGGACCTGGCCGAGGCCGCCGGCATCTGAGGCCGGCGCACACGGCACGCACACGGCCGCGGGCCCGTACGGATCGACTCCGTACGGGCCCGCGGCCCTTCGTCGTGGCGAGGCGCCCGTCAGCCGGTGGCCAGGAGCACGACCGTCAGGACCAGGCCCGCCAGGGCCGGCGCGAGGATCTCGTACGCCCAGCGGACGGAGGTCTCGCCCTGGGCGCCGGGCCGGGCGGCGCAGCGCTCGGCCTGCTCGCGCAGGTCGGCGATGGCCCGGTCGGCGGGGGCGATGCGGTCCTTGTCGTCGACGGCGGCGGTCGCCGAGGTGTGGCCGTGCGGGTCCTCCGCGGCGCTGCGGGCCTGCGCCCGCGCCGCCTTCTTGCGCTGGCGCAGCGAGACGGGGATCGCCCAGAGCTGGTACTTGGCCCCCGACTGCGCGAAGACCTCGCTGGAGTAGCCGGCGCGCACGTCCGCGACCTGCGCCCAGGGCAGCACGATCGTGCGGAACGGGTTGCGGATCCGCAGCCGGTCGTCGTTGACGAAGACCGCCGGGCGGAAGGTGAACGCCACCACCAGCGGCACGAGGAACAGCAGCGCCGCGAGCGCCAGCCACGGCGTGCGGCCCTCGCCGCGCACCAGCGCCTCGCCGCCGAGCCAGCCGCCGAGCCCGACCAGCATCACCCCGCCGACGACGCCCATGGACGACCGGAAGACGCGGTCGGCGTACGGGGGCTCGGCGGGCTGCTGCGGCGGCGGGGTCGTCATGGTGCCGATTCTGCCTCACGCGGCGCGCGGGGCGCGGGTGGCCTCGGCCTCGCGCGGCCCGCCCCGGCCGCCCGCGCGGGGCCTCACGCCGGGTGCGTGGCCGTGAGGTCCGCGTACACGATGATGTTGTCCGGGCGGTGGCCGTCGACGAGTTCGCCGCCGCAGGTGATCAGGCGCAGTTCGGGGCGGGCGGTGTCCCCGTAGACCTTCCGCGTCGGGAACGCCTTCTTGTCGACCTGTTCCAGGGCGCGGACGGTGAACACCGCGCGGGTCCCGTCGGCCCGGGTGACCGTGACGGGGTCGCCGACCCTCACCTTGGCGACGTCCTTCAGGACGGCCGGGCCGCGCTCGGTGTCGAAGTGGCCGATGAGGACGGCGGGGCCGGTCTCGCCGGGCGTGACGCCCTTGGTGTACCAGCCGATCCGGTCCGCCTGTTCGACGGACGGGACCTCGACGGTGCCGTCGGCGGCGAGGCCGAGCTTCAGGACCGGCCCGGCGCCGGTGTCGACGCCGGCGGACGGCACCTGGACGCGTACGGGTGCGGAGCGGGACAGCGGGGCGACGGTCCGCGCGGCGGGCGCGGGGGCGGCCGTGGTCGCGGTGACCTTCGCCGGCGGGGTGGCCTTCGGCCCGGGGGCCGTGCCGCAGCCGGTGAGGGCGACGGCGGCGGCGAGGGCGAGCAGGACGGCGGCCGGGCGGCGGTTCATCTCAGGGCTCCGGGAAGGGGTGCGGGCGGGCCGCCGCGGGTGCGGCGGCCCGCCCTCGGGGTGGGGTGTCGCCTCGCCTGCGCTCGGGTCAAGGGGTGCAGGGCGGTGGTCGCCCGTACGGGCCGGGGTGGGGACCCGTACGGGCGGGGCGTGCCCGCCCATGACGTACGTCGCGGGCACGCCGTACGACTCAGACGCGCGCCTCCGCGCGGCGGCGCAGGACCACGAAGCCGAGGCCCGCGGCGGCGATCGCGGCCGCACCCGCACCGGCGGCGAGCAGCTGGGTGCTCGGCCCGTCCTGCGACGCGAACTCGGCGCCGGCGGCGACACCGCCCTTGGGGACGACGGTGGTCTGGCCGCCCTGGGCGCCCGGCGCGGGCGCGGTCCGCTCGGTGCAGCTTTCGGGCAGCTTAGGGAAGGCGACGTACGCGTAGGGGGCGTCGCCGCCCTCGCTGCGCTGGCCGAACTTCGGGGTGTACGTGCCGGCGTCCACGATCTTCAGGCCGACGTGGCCGTTGACCGGGTGCTGCCGGTCGGCGGTGCCGGCCACCGTGCCCTTGTCGTCGATCAGGACGGCCCGGGGCCCCTTGGCCTTGTCGTTGACCAGCGTGAGGGTCCAGTGCGGGAAGACGGACGCGAACTGCTGGCGGACGGCGCAGCCGGTGACCTTCGGCTGGGTGAGCGGCGTGCCGGCCTTCGGGGCGGGCTTGGGGCTGCTCGGGTCGGTGTCGCCGAGCCAGGTGGCGCGCAGGCTGCCGTCCCAGTGGAGCGTGACGCGCATCTCGCCGCCGAAGTCGGCCTCGTCGCGGGTCTGGGTCCGGTCGGTCCGGAGCGTGCCGACCTGCTTCTCGCCCTTGAAGATCTTCGCGGTGAGGACGCCGCCCTTCTTGTAGACCAGGCCCTTGTAGTCGTGGCCGAGGTCCTTGCGGGCGAAGAGCTCGCCGAGCTCGTCGTCCTGGCCGGTGCCGTCGTCGACGACGACGGCGGAGATCTTGCCCTGGGCGGTGAGGGTCACCTCGACGCCGGCGAAGACCTTCTTGTCCACGGCGGGGTTGCCGGGAGCGGTGCCGGCCCGCAGGGTGCCGAGGGTCGTGTCGCCCTGGAGGATCTGGGCGGTGAAGACGCCGGGCTCGATCTGGCGGATCTGGGCGACGAGGGCGTTGGGCAGCGGGATCTCGTGGGGCTTCGGCTCGGCCGCGGCCGACGCGCCGGCGGTCGGGGCGCCGGCGGTCGGCGCGTCCGCGGCGTACGCGGCTCCGGCGGTGAGGACCGGGGTCAGGGCCACGCCGGCGACGGCGGCGGTGGCGAGGGCGGTGCGAAGGGCGATGCGCATAACGACTCCTGTGAAGACAGGTGGATGGAGGAAAGAGCCGCATGCCGCTGACGTCTCGTCCGGTTGGGACCGTTGAGTTCCCGCTGGCTGCTGAGAAAGAATTTAGTGATCTTGTATGAGGGACCCGTCCGCTCCATGTCACGGGCCTGTGACAGCCGTCACGTCGACACGTGTCCACCAGTGCGTTCACCCTCGCGAAGCCCCCGTTCGCCACCGTGAAGAAGGCGCCCCCTGTACACGCCGCTACGCGCGTAGATATGCTCGACTGGTGACCATGCCCACCACTGCCTCCGCAGCAGCGACTTTCGCCGACGTGACCTCGTCCGACAGCGCGCTGCGCCGCTTCCTCCACGGGCTCCCCGGCGTGGACCCCGTGGGTCTCGAAGCGCGCGCCGCGTCTCTCGGCACCCGTTCGATCAAGACCACGGCCAAGGCGTACGCCATCGACCTGGCCATCTCGATGATCGACCTGACGACGCTCGAAGGCGCGGACACCCCGGGCAAGGTCCGGGCGCTCGCCGCCAAGGCCGTCAACCCCGATCCGACCGACCGCACCACCCCGACGACCGCCGCGGTCTGCGTCTACCCCGACATGGTGGCCACCGCGAAGGCCGCCCTCGCGGGCTCCGACGTCAAGGTCGCCTCCGTCGCCACCGCCTTCCCGGCCGGCCGGGCCGCGCTGCCCGTGAAGCTCGCGGACACCCGCGACGCGGTCGCCGCCGGCGCCGACGAGATCGACATGGTGATCGACCGCGGCGCCTTCCTGGCCGGCGACTACCTGAAGGTCTACGAGGAGATCCGGGCCGTGAAGGAGGCCTCCGGGGCCGCCCGGCTCAAGGTGATCTTCGAGACCGGCGAGCTCTCGACGTACGACAACATCCGCCGCGCCTCCTGGCTCGGCATGATGGCGGGCGCCGACTTCATCAAGACCTCGACCGGCAAGGTCGCGGTCAACGCCACCCCGGCGAACACGCTCCTGATGCTGGAGGCGGTGCGCGACTTCCGCGCCCAGACCGGCGTCCAGGTGGGCGTGAAGCCGGCCGGCGGCATCCGCACCTCCAAGGACGCCATCAAGTTCCTGGTCCTGGTCAACGAGACCGCGGGGTCGGACTGGCTGGACAACCACTGGTTCCGCTTCGGCGCCTCCAGCCTGCTGAACGACCTGCTCATGCAGCGTCAGAAGCTGGCGACCGGCCGTTACTCCGGCCCCGACTACGTGACGGTGGACTGATCGACATGACCTCCCCCTTCGAATACGCACCCGCGCCCGAGTCGCGCTCGGTCGTCGACATCGCGCCGAGCTACGGCCTGTTCATCGACGGCGAGTTCACCGACGCGGCCGACGGCAAGGTCTTCAAGACCGTCTCCCCCGCGACCGAGGAGGTGCTCTCCGAGGTCGCCCAGGCCGGCGCCGAGGACGTCGACCGCGCGGTGAAGGCGGCCCGCCGGGCCTTCGAGAAGTGGTCCGCGCTGCCCGGCTCGGAGCGCGCCAAGTACCTCTTCCGGATCGCCCGGATCATCCAGGAGCGCAGCCGCGAGCTGGCCGTCCTGGAGACCCTGGACAACGGCAAGCCGATCAAGGAGACCCGCGACGCGGACCTCCCGCTGGTCGCCGCGCACTTCTTCTACTACGCGGGCTGGGCCGACAAGCTCGACCACGCCGGCTTCGGCGCGAACCCGCGCCCGCTGGGCGTGGCCGGCCAGGTCATCCCGTGGAACTTCCCGCTCCTGATGCTGGCGTGGAAGATCGCCCCGGCCCTGGCGGCCGGCAACACGGTCGTCCTGAAGCCGGCCGAGACCACCCCGCTGACCGCCCTGTTCTTCGCGGACATCTGCCGCCAGGCCGGGCTGCCCCGGGGCGTCGTCAACATCCTCCCGGGCTACGGCGAGACCGGCGCCGCGCTGGTCGCGCACCCGGACGTGGCCAAGGTCGCCTTCACCGGCTCCACCGCGGTCGGCAAGCAGATCGCCCGTACGGTCGCCGGCACCGACAAGAAGGTCACCCTGGAGCTGGGCGGCAAGGGCGCCAACATCGTCTTCGACGACGCACCCGTGGACCAGGCCGTCGAGGGCATCGTCAACGGCATCTTCTTCAACCAGGGCCAGGTCTGCTGCGCGGGCTCCCGCCTGCTGGTCCAGGAGTCGATCCACGACGAGCTCCTCGACTCGCTCAAGCGCCGCCTGAGCACGCTGCGCCTCGGCGACCCGCTCGACAAGAACACCGACATCGGCGCGATCAACTCCTCCGAGCAGCTGGCCCGGATCACCTCGCTGGTCGAGCAGGGCGAGGCCGAGGGCGCCGAGCGCTGGTCGCCGGCCTGCGAGATCCCGACGGCCGGTTACTGGTTCGCCCCGACGCTGTTCACCAACGTCACGCAGGCGCACACCGTCGCCCGCGACGAGATCTTCGGCCCGGTGCTGTCCGTGCTGACGTTCCGCACCCCGGACGAGGCCGTCGCCAAGGCGAACAACAGCCAGTACGGCCTGTCGGCGGGCATCTGGACGGAGAAGGGCTCGCGCATCCTGGCGGTCGCGAACAAGCTCCGCGCGGGCGTCGTCTGGGCCAACACGTTCAACAAGTTCGACCCGACCTCGCCGTTCGGCGGCTACAAGGAGTCGGGCTTCGGCCGCGAGGGCGGCCGCCACGGTCTGGAGGCCTACCTCGATGTCTGAGTCGTCGACGCGGCTGAGCGTCTTCAAGACCTACAAGCTGTACGTCGGGGGCAAGTTCCCCCGCTCCGAAAGCGGCCGGGTGTACGAAGTGACGGACTCCAAGGGCAAGTGGCTGGCGAACGTCCCGCAGTCGTCCCGCAAGGACGCCCGTGACGCGGTCGTCGCCGCCCGCAAGGCGTTCGGCGGCTGGTCGGGCGCGACCGCGTACAACCGGGGCCAGATCCTCTACCGCATCGCCGAGATGCTGGAGGGCCGCCGGGAGCAGTTCGTGCGCGAGGTCGCGGACGCGGAGGGCCTGTCCAAGTCCAAGGCGGCGGCGGTCGTCGACGCGGCGATCGACCGCTGGGTCTGGTACGCCGGCTGGACCGACAAGATCGCCCAGGTCGTCGGCGGGGCCAACCCGGTGGCGGGCCCGTACTTCAACCTGTCCACCCCGGAGCCGACCGGCGTGGTGACCGTCCTGGCCCCGCAGGAGTCCTCGTTCCTGGGCCTGGTGTCGGTGATCGCCCCGGTGATCGCGACGGGCAACACGGCCGTCGTCGTCACCAGCGAGCGGGCGCCGCTGCCGGCGCTGTCCCTGGGCGAGGTGCTGGCCACCTCGGACCTGCCGGGCGGCGTGGTCAACATCCTGTCCGGCAGGGCCGCCGAGCTGGGCCCGCCCCTGGCGGCGCACCAGGACGTCAACGCCATCGACCTGACGGGCGCCGACGCGGAGCTGGCGCGCGAGCTGGAGATCGCCGCGGCGGACAACCTCAAGCGTGTGCTGCGCCCCCGCGCCGTGGACTTCACGGCCGACCCGGGCACCGACCGCATGACGGCCTTCCTGGAGACCAAGACGGTCTGGCACCCGACCGGTTCGCTGGGCGCGAGCGGCTCGGCGTACTAGGACGCATGGCACGGCAACGGCCCCCGGGCGCACCGCCCCCGGGGGCCGTTCCGCTGTGCTCCGGGCCTGTGCTCCGGACCGTCAGCCCGACAGCAGGCCCGTCGCCTCGCCCACGACGGGGAGGGTGCCCAGCGAACCGCCCTTGGTGATCGGGTCGGTCGCCATGGTCGTGCTGACCGGCTGGAAGTCGGCGATCTGGGTGCCCGCGCCGTTGTCCAGCGGGTCCACGCCGGTGTTGGCCAGCGGGTCGAGCTGGAGGTTCTTCACCGGGGCCACCGCGTGCGGGAGCGCGTCGACGAGGCCCTGGGCCGCCTCGGTGGTGTCGCTGCCGGCGAGCGTGCCCACCGGGAGCGGCACCGGCGCCGTGGCGGCCTGGGCGGCGCCGCCGAGTCCGAGCACCGCGCCGGCGGCGGTGGCCGTCAGGCCCGCCGTGCGCAGGAAGGAGCGGCGGGGCGAGGTGGCGGCGTGGCGTGCCATGGAAATCCCCTGTCGGTCGGGTAACGGGAAGGGCACCGAGCGTAGTTCCGGTGTGATGCTCGATACCAACGGCCTCCTGGGTGGGTCCTCCCTACGGGCTAATGGTTCACACTGGTGTCCCGTGAGTTCCCAACCGATTCCGACTCGTGTCGTGCTGCTCGCGGGCCCCTCCGGCTCCGGCAAGTCGTCCCTCGCCGCCGTCGCCGGCCTGCCGGTGCTCCGGCTCGACGACTTCTACAAGGAGGGCGACGACCCGACCCTCCCGCTCGTGGCCGGCACCGCCGACATCGACTGGGACTCCCCGCTCTCCTGGGACGCCGACGCGGCGGTCGCCGCGATCGAGGAACTGTGCCGCAGCGGCCGTACCGAGGTGCCGGTGTACGACATCGCCACCAGCGCGCGGGTGGACCGGGAGCGCCTCGACATCGAGCGGACCCCGCTGTTCGTCGCGGAGGGCATCTTCGCGGCCGAGATCGTCGCCCGCTGCCAGGAACTCGGCGTCCTCGCCGACGCGCTGTGCCTGCGCGGCCGCCCCTCGACGACGTTCCGCCGCCGGCTGCTGCGGGACCTGAAGGAGGGCCGCAAGTCGGTCCCGTTCCTGCTGCGCCGCGGCTGGCGGCTGATGCGCGCGGAGCGGGCGATCGTCGCCCGGCAGACCGCGCTCGGGGCGCACCCGTGCGCCAAGGAGGAGGCCCTCGGCCGGCTCGCGGCCGCCGCGGCGGGCCGCTGCCGCACGCCCGCGGCGCGCTGAGCCCGTACGGATCCAGGACCTGAGGACCCCGCGGACGGCACGAAGACGCGGGACGTACGAGCCCCCCCGGCTCGTCCGCCCCGCGCTTCACGTACCCCCGTACGTTTCCCCCGTGTCTCCCCCGTTCCCCGCTTCCCCCCGTTGCCCCGATCCCCCATCGGGTCCTGCTCCCCCGTGTGTGCGGGTTCCCCCGTGTCCCCCGTGGGTCCCCGCGCTCCTCAGGCCACCAGCTCGCCGAAGGACTCCTCCTCGTCACGGCCGAAGGCCAGCACCTCGTCCTCGCGCAGTCGCCGCAGCGAGCGCCAGATGCTCGACTTCACCGTGCCGACACTGATGTCCAGGATCTCCGCGATCTCCGGATCGGTCCGGCCCTCGTAGTACCGCAGCACCAGCATCGTGCGCTGCAGTTCGGGCAGCCGGGCCAGCGCCTGCCAGAGCACCGTGCGCAGCTCCGTGCCGCGCATCGCGTCGGTCTCGCCCACCGTCTCCGGCAGCTCCTCCGTCGGGTACTCGTTGAGCTTGCGCCGGCGCCAGGCGCTGATGTGCAGATTGGTCATGGTGCGACGCAGGTAGCCGCCGACGGCCGCCTTGTCGCTGATCCGGTCCCAGGCGCGGTACGTGGAGAACAGCGCGCTCTGGAGCAGGTCCTCGGCCTCGAAGCGGTCGCCGGTCAGGTGGTAGGCGGTGGCGTACAGGGAGGCGCGACGTTCCTGGACGTAGGCGGTGAACTCCGCCTCCGACAGGCTCGTACGCTCCCCCTGCGCCTCCCCGTACGCCGCTCCCCCGTCAGCCACGGCCGCCATGTACGGCGTCGCCTTGCGCTGACGTCCGACGGTCCGAACGCACCCCCGCCCGTTCAGACCCCCGGACTCCTTGGCGCTCCGTACGTCGTGGAGTCGCGTGACAACTGCGCTTGAGGTGGTGCTGTGCAGTGCGTTCATCTCGCGCCCCCCATCGGTCGGAGTCTGCTTCGGTCCCTGTGCCAAAGAGCTTGCCCCTGCCACTTCATGGCGTTGTCCGCCGACTGTCACAGGCGTGTCACAGGGGGAGGGGTCGTACAGGAGAACGGTGACGGTCGAACTCGGGCGGCCCATGCGCCAGAATGACGCCGTGCCTTTCCTGTTGCTGATCGAGGACGACGACGCCATTCGCACGGCCCTCGAACTCTCGCTGTCCCGCCAGGGCCACCGCGTGGCCACCGCGGCGTCCGGCGAGGACGGTCTGAAGCTGCTGCGCGAGCAGCGGCCGGACCTGGTCGTGCTGGACGTGATGCTGCCCGGGATCGACGGCTTCGAGGTGTGCCGCCGCATCCGGCGCACCGACCAGCTGCCGATCATCCTGCTGACCGCGCGCAGCGACGACATCGACGTGGTGGTGGGCCTGGAGTCCGGCGCCGACGACTACGTGGTCAAGCCCGTGCAGGGCCGGGTGCTCGACGCCCGGATCCGGGCCGTGCTGCGGCGCGGGGAGCGGGAGTCCACCGACTCGGCGACCTTCGGCTCGCTGGTGATCGACCGTGCTGCCATGACCGTGACGAAGAACGGGGAGGACCTGCAGCTCACGCCGACCGAGCTGCGGCTGCTCCTCGAACTGAGCCGGCGGCCCGGACAGGCCCTGTCGCGGCAGCAGTTGCTGCGGCTGGTCTGGGAGCACGACTACCTGGGCGACTCCCGCCTGGTCGACGCCTGCGTGCAGCGGCTGCGCGCCAAGGTGGAGGACGTGCCGTCCTCGCCGACCCTGATCCGTACCGTGCGCGGTGTGGGCTACCGGCTGGACGTCCCTGCGTGAGCAAAGGGATGTTCGCCGGGCTGCGGCTGACCAGTCTGCGGCTGCGGCTCGTCGTGGTCTTCGCGCTGGTCGCGCTGACCGCCGCGGTGTCCGCCTCGGGGATCGCGTACTGGCTCAACCGTGAGGCGGTGCTGACACGCGTCCAGGACGGGGCGCTCAACGACTTCCGGCGGCAGATGCAGAACCGGGTGGCCGGGCTGCCGGTCCGGCCCAGCGCGGACGAGCTGCGGATCACCGCCGAGCAGATGGCGGGCAGCGGCGCCGGGTACAGCGTGCTGCTGCTCGGCGAGCGGGACGCCGGCAAGCCGATCATCGGCGCCTCCGACCCGGACCGCTTCACGCTCGCCGACGTGCCCGCCTCGCTGCAGGAGGCCGTCAACACCGAGCGGAAGATCACCGAGAGCAACCCGTACCCGTACCACCTGTTCTGGCAGCGGACGCAGGCGGACGGGAAGCCGTACCTGGTGGGCGGCACGCGGATCACCGGCGGCGGCCCGACCGGCTACATGTTCAAGTCCCTGGAGGCCGAGCGGGCCGACCTGAACTCGCTCGCCTGGTCGCTGGGCATCGCCACCCTGCTCGCCCTGATCGGCTCGGCGCTGCTCGCGCAGGCCGCGGCGACGACCGTGCTGCGCCCGGTGCACCGGCTGGGCGAGGCGGCGCGGCGGCTCGGCGAGGGCAAGCTGGACACCCGGCTGCGGGTCTCCGGCACCGACGAACTGGCCGAACTGTCACGGACGTTCAACGCCACGGCCGAGTCGCTGCAGAAGAAGGTCGCGGACATGAGCGCGCGGGAGGAGGCGAGCCGCCGGTTCGTCGCCGACATGTCGCACGAGCTGCGGACCCCGCTGACCGCGCTGACCGCGGTGACCGAGGTCCTGGAGGACGAGCAGGACGATCTCGACCCGATGATCGCGCCGGCGGTGGCGCTGGTGGTCAGCGAGACGCGCCGGCTGAACGACCTGGTGGAGAACCTGATGGAGGTGACCCGCTTCGACGCGGGCACCGCCCGCCTGGTCCTGGACGACGTGGACGTCGCCGACCAGGTCACCGCCTGCATCGATGCCCGGGCCTGGCTGGACGCGGTCGACCTCGACGCCGCGCGCGGCATCATGGCGCGGCTCGACCCGCGCCGGCTCGACGTGATCCTGGCGAACCTGATCGGCAACGCGCTCAAACACGGCGGCTCGCCGGTGCGGGTGTCGGTACGGACCGAGGGCGAGGACCTGTTCATCGAGGTGCGGGACCACGGCCCCGGCATCCCCGCCGAGGTGCTGCCGCACGTCTTCGACCGCTTCTACAAGGCCAGCGCGCAGCGGCCGCGGTCGGACGGCTCCGGCCTCGGGCTGTCCATCGCCATGGAGAACGCGCACATCCACGGCGGCGACATCACCGCCGCCAACTCCCCCGACGGCGACGGCGCGGTCTTCGTCCTGCGCCTGCCGCGGGACGCCTCGGACATCGCCGACAGGGAAGGGAAGGGCCAGTGAGGTCGGGTACGGGGCGGGCCGCGGCGCGGCTGCTGGCGGCGGCCGCCGGTGCGGCCCTGCTCGCGGGCTGCGGGATCCGGACGACGTCCGTGCCGGTGGACGCGGGGGCGGCGCCCTCGCGGGCGGCGTGCAGCGTGGACGGGACGCCGTCGCAGACGCGCCCGGGCGTGCCGCTGCGGGTGTACCTGGTGTGCGGCTCGCAGCTGGAGGCGGTGGAGCGCAGGTCAGCCCTGCCGGAGCAGCGGCTGGGCGGGGCCCGGGCGGCGACGGCCTCGGCGCTGCTGATGGAGCTGCAGTTCGAGCCGTCGGAGGCGGAGCGGGCGGCCGGGTTCAGCACCGCCGTGAAGGGCCCGCTGGTGGCGTCCGGCGGGCGGGCGGGCGACCCGAAGGAGGCGCTGCGGCTGAGCCGTCAGCCCGAGGACCTGGCGCCGGTGGCCCTGGCGCAGATCGTCTGCACCTTCGCGGAGAGCGCCGCCGGCGGTCCCGGCCGTACGGTGCTGCTCGGCGGCCCGGGGGACTATCCGCTGCAGCGCTACCGCTGCACCGAGCAGCTCAAGGACCGCCCGGACGGGGCGGCCCCGACCGTCGCGGCGACGCCGCCGCCGGGCACGTAGCCGGGCGCCGTCCGGCTCCAGGGCGGCCGCCGCCGATCGGCTTCCGGTTCCCGGCGGGGCTCCCGGGGGCTGCGGAACCGATTCGGGCGGTGGCCGCGTCTTGGGTCACGTGCAGCGTCAAGGTACGGGCGGCAGTGCCGCCATCCGCTTCCGCGGGGCCGGGTTCGTCCTCCTCCTCGCGCATCTGCTGCTCGTGGCGTGGCTGACGCTCCGCCCGCTGGACGTGCCGTGGATGACCGCCCCCAATTACGAGCCGCTGGCCGGCATCCGGGCGGACCTGGCGCTGGGGCCGGCGGAGGCCGTCCGGCGCATCGGCGAGCAGCTGCTGCTGCTCGCCCCGCTCGGGGTGCTGCTGCCGCTGGCGGACGGGCGGCTGCGGGTGTCGCCGTGGGCGTCGTTCGCCCGGACGGTGACCGCCGGGGCGATGTTCTCGCTGGTCATCGAGCTGCTGCAGACCAGTGTGCCGGGCCAGGCCGTCGACGTGGACTCGCTGCTCCTCAACACGGCCGGCGTGGCGCTCGCGCATCTGCTGGTCGTCCCGGCCGGCCGGGCACTGCTGCGCCGCCGGGCGGGCCGGGCCTCCACCCCGGGCAGCAGGCGCGGCCGGGTGCGGACCCTGCTGCGGGAGGAGGCGCCCCAGGGGGCGACCCCGACGATTCCCAGGGTCGGGATCGCCCCGTAGACCGACGCTTTGTCACGGTCCCGGCGGACATGATGGAGTCATCGGGAGCCCGACGGAGCGGCTCCCCGTGAAGAAGGAGCCCACCATGGCCGCACTTGTCCGCCCCCGCGAAGGTCGCATGATCGGCGGCGTGTGCGCGGGTCTGGCGCGGCGCTTCGGGATGTCGGCGACCACGATGCGGGTCATCTTCCTGGTCTCGTGCCTCCTGCCCGGTCCGCAGTTCCTCATCTACCTCGCCCTCTGGCTGTTCCTGCCGGAGGAGAAGAACCCCTCGACGGCCTGGTGACGCCCGCGCCGGAACGCGCCGTGGGGCACACGCCCGGCATACGGGTGTGTGCCCCACGGGCGGAACGGGCGCGCGTCAGCCGATCGGCAGACCGGACTGCAGCCCGGCCGGCAGCACCGAGTTGGTGGGCAGGCCGTTGACCGGCAGGCCGCCGAGCAGGCCGCCCACCGGGGACTGGGCCAGCGCGTTCGGGGCGGTCTCGGTGATCTGCTTCGCGGCGGAGTCGCTCGCGGCCGGCAGGTTCTGCGCGCCGTTGGTCAGCGCGCCCTCGCCCGCGGTGAGCGAGTCGGCGGCGCCCGCCGGCAGCTCGGTCAGGTTGTCCGCCACCGGCAGCGACTGCACCGCGCCCAGGGCGCCCGCGGCGTCGTGGGTCATGGGCGCGGCGGAGGCCGTTCCGGCGGCGGCAGCGGCGAAAGCGGCGCCGAGGGCGGCGACACCGAGCGTCTTGGCAGACTGCTTCATCGAGAAATCATCCTTGGGGATCGGAGAAAAACCCGGACTCGAGGAATCTGGGAATGATGAGCGGCTCTGCAACCTAGCCAGCGGAACTTGCCCGTCGCAAACATCTCGGGGCGACCGGAATTCGTGTCTCCCGGTCGCCCCGATGCCCTCCGAACTGGGCGGCTTCAGCCGGCCGTCGGCACGGAGCCGCTGGTCGCGGCGGTCTGCCGGAACAGCCATTCGGATTTCAGCTCGGCGTAACCGGGCTTGATGACGTCGTTGATCATGGCCAGTCGTTCATCGAAAGGAATGAACGCTGATTTCATCGCATTGACGGTGAACCACTGCATGTCGTCGAGCGTGTAACCGAATGTCTCGACCAGGTGCTCGAACTCGCGGCTCATGCTCGTGCCGCTCATCAGCCGGTTGTCGGTGTTGACGGTGGCGCGGAAGTGCAGGGTGCGCAGCAGGCCGATGGGGTGCTCGGCGTACGACGCGGCCGCGCCGGTCTGCAGGTTCGAGGTGGGGCACATCTCCAGCGGGATGCGCTTGTCGCGCACGTACGCGGCGAGGCGGCCGAGCCGCACCTCGCCGTTCTCGCCGACCTCGATGTCGTCGATGATCCGCACGCCGTGGCCGAGCCGGTCGGCGCCGCACCACTGCAGGGCCTGCCAGATGGACGGCAGGCCGAAGGCCTCGCCGGCGTGGATGGTGAAGTGGTTGTTCTCGCGCTTCAGGTACTCGAAGGCGTCGAGGTGCCGGGTGGGCGGGTAGCCCGCCTCGGCGCCGGCGATGTCGAAGCCGACGACGCCGGAGTCCCGGTATCGGTTGGCCAGTTCGGCGATCTCCAGGGCGCGGGCGGCGTGCCGCATGGCGGTGAGCAGGGCGCCGACGCGGATCCGGTGGCCGGCCTCGCGGGCCCGGCGCTCGCCCTCGCGGAAGCCCTCGTTGACCGCCTCGACGACCTCCTCCAGGGTCAGCCCGCCCTCCAGGTGCTGTTCGGGGGCGTAGCGGACCTCGGCGTAGACGACGCCGTCCTCGGCGAGGTCCTCGGCGCACTCGGCGGCGACGCGGACGAGGGCCTCGCGGGTCTGCATGACGGCGCAGGTGTGCGCGAAGGTCTCCAGATACCGCTCCAGGGAGCCGGAGTCGGCGGCCTCGCGGAACCAGATGCCGAGCTTGTCGGGCTCGGTCTCGGGGAGACCCTGGTAGCCGGTCTCCTGGGCGATCTCGATGATGGTGCCCGGACGCAGTCCGCCGTCGAGGTGGTCGTGGAGCAGCACCTTCGGGGCACGGCGGATCTGGTCCGCGGTGGGAACGTTGGGGATCTGGCTCGTCATTTCCGCACTCTAGCCCCTACGCGCGTAGATCACCTCCTCTCAACTCGCTTGTCGATACGCAACAGTGACCGCCCGTACGGATGGCGTACACCTGCGCTTCTGAGACTGTTCTGCCATGGCGCAGTTCGCACTCGTGGGCACGACCGGCGGCCGGCGACCCCGGCTCGGCCGGCCCGTCGGCATGACGCGTACGGAGTCGGCGGTCGGCGGGGTGGTGCTGCTCCTGCCGGACGGCGAGCCCGTGTCGGGGCGGGGCCCCTCGGTGCGGGCGCACGCGGCGGTCCTGCCGCTGGGCCGGCGCCTCGTCCGGGCGGGGCGCTCCGAGGGCCTGGTGGCGCACGTGGTGGGCTACCGGGGGCGCGGCTGGAACGGCGCGGACGCGCGGCTCGCCGAGGACGCCGCGTGGGCGGTCGCGGAGACGGTACGGCGGTACGGCGACGTCCCGGTGTGCCTGGCCGGGCACGGGATGGGCGCGCGGGCGGCGCTGCGGGCGGCCGCGCATCCGGCCGTCGGGGCGGTGCTCGCGATGGCGCCCTGGCTGCCGGAGGACGACGTGGCCGCGGAGCCGGAGCCGGTGCGGCAGCTCGTCGGGCGGCGGGTCCTCGTGATGCACGGCACCAACGACGCCCGGTGCGACCCGGAGTTGTCGTACCGGCTCGCGGAGCGGGCGAAGAAGGCGAACCGCGACACCTGCCGGTTCGAGGTTCACTCGGACGGGCACGCGTTGCGCCAGCACCACGACGAAGTGCTCTCGCTGGCCGCGGACTTCGTGCTCGGCTCCCTGTTCGGCCGGCCGTACGCGCGACCGGTCGCGGACGCGCTGGCGGCTCCGCCGCCGCTGGGGCTGCGGATGCCGCTGGCGGCGGGGTTCGGGCGCTCGCTGCGGACGTAGGGCCCGCGGGCCGCGGCCTCAGGCGCTGCCCGTACGGGCTACTGGCCGCGGTCCCACTCCGGGAGGAGGGTGCCGCGCTTGCTCAGCAGGAACTTCTTGAAGGCGGCCACCGGGGGCGTGTCCGGGTGGCCGTCCAGCCAGGCCACGCCGATCTCGCGGACCGCGCGCGGCGCCGTCACGTTCAGCTCGACGACCCCCGGCCGGGCGACGGCCGGCGGCGGCAGCAGCGCCACGCCGAGGCCCGCGGCGACCAGGCCGCGCAGGGTCTCGGCCTCCTCGCCCTCGAAGGCGATCCGGGGTTTGAAGCCCGCCTCGGCACAGAGGGCGTCGGTGATGCGGCGCAGCCCGTAGCCGGGCTCCAGGGTGACGAAGGTTTCGTCGGCGGCCTCCGCGAGCCGGACCCGCTTGCGGGCGGCGAGCCGGTGGTCGTCCGGCACCACCAGGCGCAGCCGCTGCTCGTCGAGGCGGCGGGCCACCAGGTCGGGGGCGTCCGGGACCGGAGAGGTCAGGCACAGGTCGAGGTCCCCGGCGCGCAGCCGCTCGATCATGGCCTCGCCGTAGTTCTGCACAAGGGTGAAGCGGACCCTCGGGTGGTCGACGCGGAAGGCGCGGATCAGGCCCGGCACGGTCTCGGAGCCCATGGTGTGCAGGAAGCCGAAGGCGACCCGGCCGGCCGTCGGGTCGGCGTCGGCGCGCACCGAGTCGGCGGCCTTCTCGACCTCGGCGAGGGCGCGTTCGGCGGAGCCGAGGAAGGTGCGGCCGGCCGGCGTGAGCGCGACGGTGCGGCCGCGGCGGGCGAACAGGGCGACGCCCAGGTCCTCTTCGAGCCGGACCATGGCGCGCGACAGCGTCGACTGCGGCACGCCGAGCTCGGCGGCGGCACGCGTCACGTGCTCGTGCCGGGCGACGGCGGCGAAGTACGCGAGCCGCGGCGCCAGCAGCAGTCCCATGTCTTCTTCGTTACTGTTCGGTGACAGGCGAGGCTGTGACCTGTACTCATGCACCATGGGAACGATTAAAGCCGTTCCATGCATTGGACGCATCAAACCGCCGGGTCCTACGGTCGACACATGCCTCCTGCCAGTACCAAGGCGGCCGCCACCGCGGTCGCCGACTCCCGCCTTTCCCCCGGCGCCGCCGGCTACCGCCGGATGAGCCTGGCGCTGTTCGCCGCCGGAGTGGCCGCCTTCGCCCTCCTCTACTCCACCCAGGCCCTGCTGCCCGCCGTCTCCGCGGAGTTCGGGGCCACCGCCTCGGCCGCGTCCTGGACGGTGTCCGCGGCCACCGGCGCGCTGGCGCTGTGCGTGCTGCCGCTGAGCGCCCTGTCCGAGCGCTTCGGGCGGCGCCCGATGATGACGGTCTCGCTGGCCGTGGCGGTCGTGGTGGGCCTGCTGGTCCCGTTCGCGCCGAGCCTGGAGTGGCTGGTCGCGCTGCGCGCCGTGCAGGGCGCGGCGCTGGCCGGGGTGCCGGCGTCGGCGATGGCGTACCTGGCCGAGGAGGTCCGGCCGAAGGCGCTGATCGGCGCGATCGGCCTGTTCGTCGCGGGCAACTCGATCGGCGGCATGAGCGGCCGTATCGTCACCGGCTGGGCCGCCCAGCTGTGGGGCTGGCGCGCGGGCCTGGCGGCCGTGGGCGTCCTGGCGGCGCTGTGCGCGGTGGCGTTCCGGCTGCTCCTGCCCAGGGCCCGGCACTTCACGCCCGGTTCGCTGGACCCGAAGGCGCTGGCGCGGACCGTGCGGACGCATCTGGCCGATCCGCTGCTGCTGCGGCTGTACGCGATCGGCGCGCTGTTCATGACGGTCTTCGGCGCGGTGTACACCGTGATCGGCTACCGCCTCGTCGAGGCGCCGTTCTCGCTGCCGCAGGGCGTGGTCGGCTCGATCTTCCTGGTGTACCTGGTCGGCACGGTCTCCTCCGCGGCGGCCGGGAAGCTGGTCGGCCGGATGGGCCGGCGCGGGGCGCTGTACCTGGCGGTGGGCACCACCGCGGCCGGTCTGCTGCTGTCGCTCGCGGACGGTCTGGCCGCCGTCCTGGCGGGCCTGGTCCTGATCACCGCCGGCTTCTTCGCCGGGCACGCGGTCGCCTCCTCGTCCGTGAGCCGGACGGCGCGGACCGGGCGGGCGCAGGCCTCGGCGCTGTACCAGTCCGCGTACTACCTGGGCAGCAGCGCCGGCGGCACGCTCGGCGCGGTGGCCTACCACCACGGCGGCTGGTCCGGCACGGTGCTGCTCGGCCTGGTGGCGGTGCTGGGCGTCGTGTCGATCACCCTGTACGGCACGCACGCGGCGCGCGTGGAGGAACGGCAGGCCCGCCGGGTCCACGGGGGCGCGCGCGGGGCGCACACGGCGAACCCGACCCCGGCTGTCAGCGGCCTGCGGTAGCTTCGGTGGCAACGGCGTCGAACGGGCGCCGTGGGGGCGACTGGGGTGAGCGCGATGAGCGATCCGGCGACGATCGGCGACCTGGATTCCAGGCTGGAGGAGTACCGCACGGAGCTGACGGGGTACTGCTACCGGATGCTCGGCTCCGCCTTCGAGGCGGAGGACGCGGTGCAGGACACCATGGTCCGGGCCTGGCGCGCCATCGACTCCTTCGAGGGCCGCTCCAGCCTCCGCTCCTGGCTGTACCGGATCGCCACCAACGTCTGCCTCGACTCGCTGAACGCGGGCAACAAGCGGGCCCGCCCGATGGACCTGACGGCGCCGACGCCCGTGGCGCAGGCCCGGCTCAACGAGCGCCCGGAGATCACGTGGCTGGAGCCGGTGCCGGACGGCCGGGTGCTGCCGTCGGTCGCCGACCCGGCGGAGACGGCGGTGGCCCGGGAGTCGATCCGGCTGGCGTTCGTCGCGGCGCTGCAGCACCTGCCCCCGAAGCAGCGGGCGGTGCTGATCCTGCGCGAGGTGCTGGCCTGGAAGGCCGCCGAGGTGGCGGAGCTGCTCGGCACGTCGGTCGCCTCGGTGAACAGCGCGCTGCAGCGCGCCCGGGCGACGCTCGCCGAGCAGGGCCCGGCGACGTCGGACGCGGCGAACCCGCTGGACGAGGAGCAGCAGCAGCTCCTGGAGCGGTACGTGGTGGCCTTCGAGGGCTACGACATGAAGGCGCTGACCGCGCTGCTGCACGAGGACGCGACGATGTCCATGCCGCCGTACGACCTGTGGCTGCGCGGCCACGACGACATCGTCGGCTGGATGCTCGGAGTCGGCGAGGTCTGCCGGGGCTCGAAGCTCGTGCCGACGGTGGCGAACGGCTCGCCGGCGTTCGCCCACTACCACCCGGACCCGGAGGGCGGCTTCAGCCCGTGGGCCCTGATCGTCCTTGAGCTGTCGGACGGCAAGATCGGGGAGATGTCGTTCTTCCTGGACACCAAGCGCTGGTTCCCGCTGTTCGGGCTGCCGGAGCGGCTGGAGGCCTAGCGGGACACCCCCTGGCTCAGCTCAGCAGTTCGTCGAGGCCGACGAGGGCCAGGAGCAGCCGCAGCTCCCGGCCCGCGCCGCGGAAGCGCAGGGTGTGGCCGAGCCGCCCGGCGGTGAGCCGGAGCCGGGTCAGCGCCTCGACCACGGCGAGGTCGGCCTGCGCGAGCGCGCCCACGTCGCAGACGATCTCGGCAGGGTCGAGCCCGGCCAGCCGCCGTTCCAGATCGGCGCAGAGCCCCGGCGCGTCGGCGGGGCCGATGCGGCCGGAGACGTAGAGAACGAGCGGCTGAGAGGTGTCCACACCTACGAGACCGGCGGCGCCGTCCGAACTCATCGGTCTCCGGGGCGGCCCTGGGGCGTGTCCGGAGGGCGTGTCGTCTGCCCCTAGGCTCTGCCCATGACTGACGACCCTGTCGAGCTGGTGATCTTCGACTGCGACGGCGTGCTGGTGGACAGCGAGCGCCTGTACTGCCGGGTGGACCGGGAGGTGTTCGCCGAACTGGGGGCCGAGTTCACCGAGGCCGAGCTGGTGGAGCGGTTCGTCGGCTCCCCGTTCGAGGTGTGGACCGCGCTCGTCGAGGAGCGGCGCGGCCGGCCGCTGGAGCCGGGCTGGCAGGAGCCGTTCCGGCCCCGGTACGAGCAGATCCTGGACGCCGAGCTGACGGCCGTGGAGGGCGTGACGGAGGTGCTGGACGCGCTGGAGGTCCCGTACTGCCTCGCCTCCAACGGCAGCCACGAGGAGATCCGGCGCAACCTCACCCGGACCGGCCTGATCGGCCGCTTCGACGACGCGCGGATCTTCAGTGCCCGAGACGTGGCCCGCGGCAAGCCGGCCCCGGACCTGTTCCTGCACGCGGCGGCGGCCCTGGGCGTCGCGCCGGAGCGGTGCGCGGTCGTGGAGGACAGCCCGTACGGCGTGGCGGCGGCCCGCGCGGCGGGCATGCGGGCGTTCGGCTACTGCGGCGGACTGACGGGCGCGGAGCGGCTCGCGGGCCCGGGGACGCGGGTCTTCGACGCGATGCACGAGCTGCCGGCGCTGCTCGTCGAGGGGGTGCGGGCGGCATGAGCGCGTACGACTGGTCGCGGGTGTTCCACGCGTACGGCCCGGCGACGGACACCGGGGAGCTGCTGCGGGGGCCGCTGGCGGACGCCCGTGACCATCTCTGGTCCGACGTGCTCCACCACGGCCGGATCTGGCCGGCGACCCCGCAGGCGCTGCGGGTCGTGGCCGGCCGGCTGCCCGAGGCTCCGCTGTTCGGGCTGGAGTTCGTCCGGGCCGTGGCGTCCGCGGCGAACTTCGGCACGGAGGCCGAGAAGTGGCGCGCCCGGGTGGCCGCCGCGCCGACGCGGGAGTGGACCGAGGAGTACCTGGCCCGCGACGAGGACGGCCGGGTCGGCCTCTGGGACGACCCCACGGGGAACCTGGTGCTCGTCGGCGCGGCGCTGGAGTGCTGGGACGGGCTGCCGGAGCTGCTGGAGCCGGTCGCGGAGTACCTGGACGACCCGGACGGGCGGGTCCGCGTGCAGGCGTGGGCGACGCTCACGCGCCTGGTGAACCACCCGGAGGCGGCGGCCCGGACGCGGGACCTGCTGCCCCGCCTGACGCGGCTGGCCGCGGCGGCGGAGTCGGTGCGGGAGCGCGCCTCGCTGGTCATGGACCTGGGGCAGCTGGGCGGCGACCTGGCGCCCTTCCTGGCGGACCCGAGCCCGCTGGTGCGCTGCGCGGCGGCGATGTCCCCGCCCCTGGCGGAGGACCCGGCGGCGCACGAGGAGCTGCTGCGGACGGCGGCGGCGCCGACGGAGTTCGACGCCCTGGAGGGCCTGCCCCGCTTCGAGGGCGAGCCCCCGCGCTGGACGCTGATCGCGGTGCTGTCCCGCCGCCCGGTCGATCCGTCCCGCCTGTACGAGCCCGCCCTCGCGTCCCTCCCCCACGCCTTCCGCACGGCCCCCTGCCCGGACCTGGGCCCGTACCTGGAGGTCCTGTTCGGCGACGGCTGGCCGCAGGAACCGGTACCCGAACAGCGCGGCCTGGCGCGGGCGTTGGCGTCCCGCGACGAGCTGTGGGCTCCGACGAACGGCAACCGGAAGATCACCCTGCGCGGGCTGAACCTGCCGGACGACCGGGAGGCGTGGCGCGCCGTGGGCGGTACGGCTTAGGGGGTGTCCGGACGGGGCCGGTGGCGGTCCACCGGCCCCGTCCGGCGCCTCGCCCTGGACGCTCAGACGCTCACGCGATGCGGTCCAGGACGATCGGGCGCGGGGTGAAGGGCGTGCCCGGGGCCTCGATGTCCCAGGCGTGCTCCAGGGACTCCAGGGCGTAGGCGAACTTCTCCGGGGTGTCCGTGTGCAGGGTCAGCAGCGGCTGGCCCGCCGTCACCGTGTCGCCCGGCTTGGCGTGCAGTTCCACGCCCGCGCCGGCCTGCACCGGGTCCTCCTTGCGGGCGCGGCCGGCGCCGAGGCGCCAGGCGGCGATGCCGACGTCGTACGCGTCCAGGCGGGTCAGGACGCCCGACGACGGGGCGGTGACGACGTGCTGCTCGCGGGCGACCGGCAGGGTCGCGTCCGGGTCGCCGCCCTGGGCCGCGATCATCCGGCGCCAGACGTCCATCGCCGAGCCGTCCCGGAGGGCCTTCGCCGGGTCGGCGTCCTTGATGCCGGCCGCGTCGAGCATCTCGCGGGCCAGCGCGATCGTCAGCTCGACGACGTCCGCCGGGCCGCCGCCGGCCAGGACCTCGACCGACTCGCGGACCTCCAGCGCGTTGCCGGCGGTGAGGCCGAGCGGGGTGGACATGTCGGTGAGGAGGGCGACCGTCTTCACGCCGGAGTCGGTGCCCAGGCCGACCATCGTGCGGGCCAGTTCGCGGGCGTCGTCGATGTTCTTCATGAACGCGCCGGTGCCGACCTTCACGTCCAGCACCAGCGAGCCGGTGCCCTCCGCGATCTTCTTCGACATGATCGAGGAGGCGATCAGCGGGATCGCCTCGACCGTGCCGGTGACGTCCCGCAGGGCGTAGAGCTTCTTGTCCGCCGGGGCCAGGCCGTCGCCCGCCGCGCAGATGACCGCGCCGGTGGTGTCCAGGACCGAGAGCATCTCCTCGTTCGACAGCAGCGCGCGCCAGCCGGGGATGGACTCCAGCTTGTCGAGCGTGCCGCCGGTGTGGCCGAGGCCGCGGCCGGAGAGCTGCGGGACGGCCGCGCCGCACGCGGCGACCAGCGGGGCCAGCGGCAGGGTGATCTTGTCGCCGACGCCGCCGGTGGAGTGCTTGTCGGCGGTGGGACGGGACAGGGAGGAGAAGTCCATCCGCTCGCCGGAGGCGATCATCGCCGCGGTCCAGCGGGCGATCTCCCCGCGGTTCATCCCGTTCAGCAGGATCGCCATGGCCAGCGCCGACATCTGCTCGTCGGCGACCTCGCCGCGGGTGTAGGCGTCGATGACCCAGTCGATCTGCTCGGGGCTGAGCTCGCCCTTGTCCCGCTTGGTGCGGATGACGGAGATGGCGTCCATGGGCAGTGCCTCTTTCTACGCGCATAGAGGGGGAAAGGAGGAGCGGCCCTCCCCATCGTGCCGGAAGGGCCGCTCCGAAGTGCTACTTGGCGAGGTGGTCCGGCCCGAAGGCCTGCGGAAGCATCTCGTCCAGGGTGAGCCGGCCGGCCGGGGTCTCCAGGACCAGCGCCGGGCCGCCGAACTCGTACAGCAGCTGCCGGCACCGGCCGCAGGGCACCAGCGGCTCGCCGCGGCCGTCCACGCACACGAAGTGCGTGAGCCGCCCGCCGCCGGTGGCCTGGAGCTGCGAGACCAGACCGCATTCGGCGCACAGGCCGAGCCCGAACGAGGCGTTCTCCACGTTGCAGCCGGAGACCACCCGCCCGTCGTCGACCAGCGCGGCCGCGCCGACCGGGTAGCCCGAGTACGGGGCGTACGCGTGCGACATCGCCTCGCGCGCGACGGCCCGCAGGGCCTCCCAGTCGACGGCCGCGGCGGGCGGGGTCACTTGCCCTCGCCCTTGCGGTACCGCATGCCGTCCGCCTTGGGCATCCGCAGCCGCTGCGCCGAGAGCGACAGCACCAGCAGGGTGACCACGTACGGCGTGGCGCTGACGAACTCGACCGGGACGGTGTCCGTGCCGAGGTACCAGACCAGGACGCCCGCGCCGATGACGGCGCTGATCGCGGCGGTGATCCAGCGCTTCTTGTACGCCTTCCACAGCGCGATGCCGACGAGCACCACGAACAGCAGCAGGAGCAGCGCGTGCACGGACTGGCCGCCCGCGCGCAGCTGGAGCGCGTCGGCGTAGCCGAACAGGCCCGCGCCCATCGCGAGGCCGCCCGGCCGCCAGTTTCCGAAGATCATCGCGGCGAGGCCGATGTAGCCGCGGCCGCCGGTCTGGCCCTCGTTGTAGATGTGCGAGGTGACCAGGGACAGGTACGCGCCGCCGAGGCCGGCGAGCGCGCCGGAGACGATCACGGCGATGTACTTGTACTTGTACACGTTCACGCCGAGCGACTCGGACGCGATCGGGTTCTCGCCGCAGGAGCGCAGACGCAGGCCGAAGGCCGTCTTCCAGAGCACGAAGAACGTGCCGACCAGCAGGAGCACGGCGACGATCGTCAGCAGCGACAGGTTGGTGACCAGGCCGCCGAGGATGCCGGCGATGTCCGAGACCAGGAACCAGTGGTGCTTCTCGATGTCGGCCAGCCAGTCCGACAGGCCCGGCACCGTGATCGAGGTGATGTCCTCGGACGGCGGGGACTGCTTGGGGCTGCCGCCCTTCTGCGCGGCCTCGCCGGTGTTGAACCACAGCTTGGCGAAGTAGCTGGTGACACCGACCGCCAGGATGTTGATCGCGATGCCGGAGATGATGTGGTCGACGCCGAAGGTGACCGTGGCGATCGCGTGCAGCAGACCGCCGAACATGCCGCCGAGGATGCCGGCGAGGACGCCGATCCACGGGTCGGTCTGCCAGCCGGCCCAGGCGCCGAAGAAGGTGCCGAGGATCATCATGCCCTCGAGGCCGATGTTGACCACGCCGGCCCGCTCGGCCCACAGGCCGCCGAGACCGGCGAGGCCGATCGGCACGGCCAGGGACAGCGCGGCGCCGATCTGGCCGGCCGAGGTGAGGTCCTCGGCGCCGGTGATGGCCCGCACCGCGGACAGGGCGATCAGGCCGCCCGCGACGATGAGCAGGATCCAGGGCAGGGAGAGGCGGGTGCGGCCGCCCTTGCCGCCGGACACCTTCGGGGCCGCGGGCGGCGGGGTGGAAGTCGCCGTGGCGGTCACGCCGACACCTCCGTCTTGTCGTTGGAACGGGCCTGGGCCGCGAGCTTCTCGCCGACCTGGCGCTGCTGGCGCTTGAGGCCGTAGCGGCGGACGACCTCGTAGGCGATGACGACGGACAGGACGATGACGCCCTGCATGACGCCGACGATCTCCTTGTCGTAGCCCTCGAACTCGAGCTTTCCGGTGCCGCGCTCCAGGAAGCCCCAGAGGATGGCGCCGAGCGCGATGCCGATCGGGTGGTTGCGGCCGAGCAGGGCGATGGCGATGCCGGTGAAGCCGATGCCGACCGGGAAGTCGCCGCTGTACTCGTACGAGTCGTTCAGCAGGGTCGGCATGCCGATCAGGCCGGCCATGGCGCCGGAGATCAGCATCGAGGTGACGACCATCTTCTTCACGTTCACACCGCTGGCCGCGGCGGCGGTGTCGGACTGGCCGACGGTGCGCAGGTCGAAGCCGAAGCGGGTGCGCGAGAGGGTGAACCAGTACGCGACGCCGGCGATGACCGCGATCACCAGGAAGCCCCAGATGGGGTCCGGGGTGGTCGGGATGTCGAAGAAGCGCGAGGACTCCGGCAGCGGGGTCGTGGAGACCTTCGTGCCGGCCTGGTCGAGGTGGCCGAGGCGGCCGGGCTGCAGCAGGTAGCCGATGATCGCGGTGGCGATCATGTTCAGCATGATCGTGGAGACGACCTCGCTGACGCCGCGGGTGACCTTGAGGACGCCGGCGATACCGGCCCACATCGCGCCGACCAGCATGGCGGCCACGATGATCAGCGGGATCTGGACGATGCCGGGCAGGGTCAGCGCGCCGCCGAGCGCGGCCGCGAAGAAGGCCGCCAGGCGGTACTGGCCGTCGACGCCGATGTTGAACAGGTTCATCCGGAAGCCGATGGCCACCGCGAGACCCGCCAGGTAGTACGTCGTCGCCTTGTTGATGATGTAGACCTGGCTGTCCGACTTGATGCCGTAGTCGAACATGATCCCGAAGGCGCTGAACGGCTCCTTGCCGGTGGCCGCCAGCACCAGGGCGGTGATCAGGAAGGACGCGACGATCGCGAGGAGCGGCGCCGCGAGCCCCAGGAGCAGCCGCTCCTTGTCGAACTTCTTCATCGGGCCTCGTCCTCCGGACCGTGGTCGGCCCCGGAGCTTCCGCCCTCGGGGCTCTCTTCGTGCTCAAGGTGACCGGTGACCGCACCGGTCATGGCCGAGCCGAGCTCCTCGGGGGTGATGGTCGCCGGGTCGGCGTCCGCGACCAGCCGGCCGCGGTACATCACCCGCAGGGTGTCGGACAGGCCGATCAGCTCGTCGAGGTCCGCGGAGATCAGCAGCACCGCCAGGCCCTCCCGGCGGGCGGCCCGGATCTGGTCCCAGATCTGCGCCTGCGCGCCGACGTCGACGCCCCGGGTGGGGTGCGCGGCGATCAGCAGCTTGGGGTCGTGGCTCATCTCGCGGCCGACGATCAGCTTCTGCTGGTTGCCGCCGGACAGGGAGGCCGCGGTCACGTCGATGCCGGGGGTGCGGACGTCGTACTCGCGGACGATCCGCTCGGTGTCCTTGCGGGCGGCCTTGAGGTCGAGGATCGCGCCCTTGGAGTTGGGCCTCTCGGTGACGTGACCGAGGATGCGGTTCTCCCAGAGCGGGGCCTCCAGGAGCAGGCCGTGCCGGTGGCGGTCCTCGGGGATGCAGCCGATGCCGTCCTCGCGCCGCTTGCGGGTGGGCGCCTGGCTGATGTCGGCGCCGTCGAGGGTGACGACGCCGCCGTCGGCCTGGCGCATGCCCATGATGGCGTCGACGAGCTCGGACTGGCCGTTGCCCTCGACGCCGGCGATGCCGAGCACCTCGCCCTTGTGGATGGTGAAGGTGATGCCGTCGAGGACCGCGCGGATCACGCCGTCGGGGTCGACGGCGCTCATCGACAGGTCGGCGACGGTCAGCATGGGCACGTCCGTCACCGTCGACTCGCGGGTCTCCGGGGAGGGCAGCTCGCTGCCGACCATCAGTTCGGCGAGCTGCTTCGGCGTGGTGGACTTCGGGTCGGCGGTGCCGACCGTGGTGCCGCGCCGGATGACGGTGATGTCGTCGGCGACGGAGAGGACCTCGCCCAGCTTGTGCGAGATGAAGATGACGGTGAGGCCCTCGGCCTTGAGCTCGCGCAGGTTGTCGAAGAGCGCGTCGACCTCCTGCGGGACCAGCACGGCGGTCGGCTCGTCGAGGATCAGCGTGCGGGCGCCGCGGTAGAGGACCTTCAGGATCTCCACGCGCTGCCGGTCGGCCACGCCGAGGTCCTCGACGAGGACGTCGGGGCGGATGCCGAGGCCGTACGCGTCCGAGATCTCCTTGATCTTCGCGCGGGCCCGGTCGCCGATGCCGTACAGCTTCTCGGAGCCGAGGACGACGTTCTCCAGGACGGTCAGGTTGTCCGCGAGCATGAAGTGCTGGTGCACCATGCCGACGCCGCGGGCGATCGCGTCGCCGGGGCTGTTGAACGTCACCTGCTCGCCGTCGATCGTGATGGTGCCCTCGTCCGGCTTCTGCATGCCGTACAGGATCTTCATCAGGGTCGACTTGCCCGCGCCGTTCTCGCCGACGAGGGCGTGCACGGTGCCGCGGCGCACGGTGATGTCGATGTCGTGGTTGGCGACGACACCGGGGAAGCGCTTGGTGATGCCGCGGAGTTCTACGGCGTTCGGACTGCTGGGGGTTGAGGCTTTGATGACGCACTCTCCTAGGCAGGGAGCGTGAGGAGCTTCAGGCGGGGAAGTTCGGGGCGGGTGGCAGGCGCTGTCGGTGGCGAAAAATACCCTGTAGCGCGGACGCTACGCGCGTAGCTTTCGGAAAATCGTTCAACTGCCTGCGGGCATACGAGAGAAGGGGGCCCGGAGTGTCGGCCGAAGCCGCTCCCCGGGCCCCTTCTGCGCAGAGCGTCAGAGGGTCGTCGGGACCTTGATGGTGCCGTCGACGATCTTCTTCTTGGCCTCGTCCAGCTGCTTCTGGATGTCCTTGAGGTGGTCGCCCGTGGTGGTCAGGGAGACGCCGTTCTCGGCCAGCGAGTAGGTGTGCACGCCGGTCATCGGCTTGCCGTCCTTGATGGACTTGGCCAGCTCGAAGACGCCGGTGTCGACGTTCTTCACGACCGAGGTCAGGATGGAGCCGGCGTACTTGGACAGGGCCGGGTCCTTGGCCTGGTCCGAGTCGACGCCGATCGCCCAGGCGCCCTGCTTGGCGGCGACGGCCTCGATGGCGCCGGCGCCGGAGCCGCCCGCGGCCGCGTAGATCACGTCGATGCCCTTGTCGAGCATGCCCTTGGCGGCGGCCTTGCCCTTGTCCGGGGCGCCGAAGCCGGAGAGGTCCGTACCGGTGGACAGGTACTGGATCTGGACGCTGGCGCCCGGCTTGGTGTCCTTGACGCCCGCCTGGAAGCCGGCCGCGAACTTCTTGATCAGCGGGAGGTCGACACCGCCGATGAAGCCGATCTTGCCGTCCTTCGACTTGAGGGCGGCGGCGACGCCGGCCAGGTACGAGCCCTGCTCCTCGGTGAAGACGATCGAGTCGACGTTCTTCAGCTCGGAGACCGAGTCGATCAGACCGAAGGTGGTCTTCGGGTACTTGGCGGCGACCTTGTCCAGGGAGTCCTTGTACGCGAAGCCGACACCGATGACCGGGTTGTAGCCGCCCTCGGCCAGGGAGGACAGGCGCTGCTCGCGGTCGGCCGGGGTCTCACCGGTCTTGGCGGTGAGCTCCTTGGCCTCGGCGCCGAGCTCGGCCTTGGCCTTGTCGAGGCCGCGGGCCGCGGAGTCGTTGAAGGAGTTGTCGCCACGGCCGCCGACGTCGTAGGCCATGCCGATCTTCAGGGTGCCCTTGTCCGAGCCCGTGTCCTCGGTGGACGACTCGCCACAAGCGGTGGCGGTGAGAGCGAGAGCCGCTGTGACAGCACACGCGGCGGTGATCTTGGATACCCGGCGCACGAGGAGGTCCCTTCAAGACTGACCGAAAGCGCCCCTTGCGGCGCTGGCTTGTGGGCGATCGTAACGCGCGTAGATGTCAGTTAAAGACACGTTCATGAGTCGTTACCGGATCGACGCCCACGAACTTCCACGCCCCCATCCTGCGCCCCGCGCCCCCGCCGCGCACGCCGTCACGGTGCGATCGGGTGCGATCACCGTGCGGTGCCGGGCCGGCGCCGGACGGGCGGGCCGGGCGCGCCGCGGACACCGCCCCCGACGAGAAAAGGAACAATGCATTCCGTCGGCCCCGGGACTGCGGATTTCGCCGCCGAAAACCGCCGATGCTTGCCGTCGCGTGATCATGGTGATAGGAATTCACCGACCACTTGATCAGCAACACGGCTGCTCACTGCGGGGGGCACCGGGGAGCCCTGACCACGCTCCCCCTGTTTTTTCGTCCTGACTGACGTGAACGGGCGACGTTTCTTCGTCGGGCCCGCCGAATTGTGCTGCCCATGGAAAGGGGAATTCCATGAAGCGTGCGCTCGCACTCACCGGCGTCGTCGGCGCCCTGCTGGCCGGCTCCGCGGCCTTCGCTCCGGCCGCGTCGGCGGCGGGAGGCGTCGGCAACTGCAACACCTGGACCTCCAGCCGCGCGCCCTACACCGGCTCCGCCTACTGCAGCAACATCGCCTGGGGCGACAAGTTCCGGGTCAAGCTCACGTGCGTCGACCCGCGCGGCTCGCAGTGGACCGTCTACGGCCCCTGGAAGCGGAACACCGAGACCTCCACGGCCAAGTGCTCCGACAACCCGAACGTCGGCGTGCTGCGCGTCGGCGTCTCCTTCAGCGCCTGACCAGCGCCGTTCCATACGTACAGATCCCTGGGGGAACCATGAACAAGTCTCTGGCCGCCGCGCTCGGGCTGGCTTTCGCCGCCGGCTCGCTGATCCTCGCGCCCGGCGCCTCCGCCGCGCAGCAGGGCGTGACGAGCGTCGACTGCGAGACCTGGAAGTCCAGCCACGCGCCCTACACCGGCTCCGCCAAGTGCACCGGCATGCTCCCGTACCCGCTGGAGGCGGCCAAGGTGAAGGTCACGTGCATCGACCCGCGAGGCGTCAAGACGGTCAAGTACGGCCCGGCCGTGGGCAACGGGAAGACGTCCACCGTGAAGTGCTCCGACAGCCCGAACGTCGGCGTCTACAAGGTCGGCGTGGAACGCGTCCGTCTCTGACGGCGACGGAAACCCGCCCCGAGAGCAGAAAAGACCATCGCATGAAGAAATCACTGGCAGCCGTCGCGGTCGGGCTCTCGCTCGTGACGACGCCTTTCGCCTCGGCACCCAGCGCATTCGCCGCCGCCCCGAAATACGGCTGCACCAGCTGGAAAAGCGCTGACGGGCGGACCGGCCACGCCAAATGCACCTCGATGCCGTCGCACTACCAGGCGCAGGTGGTCGTCATCTGCGTCGACTGGCGCGGCAAGGAGGCCACCGTCCACGGCCCGTGGGTCAAGAACGGCCAGACCTCGTCCCGCCGCTGCTCGGACAACCCGAACGTCGGCGTGAAGTGGCAGTACCACACCTACAAGTACTGGTAGGCCACACCGCCACGTGCCGGCCGCGCGCCGGCGCGGGGAGCGGGAAGCCCGCACGGGCTTCCCGCTCCGTCACGCGCGGGCGTCCAGCAGGGCGGCGGCGGTGAAGAGTTCGACGCCCACCTCGATGGCGCGTTCGTCGGCGTCGAAGTCGCCGCAGTGGAGGTCGCCGCGGGTGGTGTCGCCGGGGGTGCGGACCCCGAGGCGGGCCATCGCGCCGGGTACGTGCTCCAGGTACCAGGAGAAGTCCTCGCCGCCGAGGCTCTGCTCGGTGTCCTCGATGGCGAACGCGCCCCGGCGCGCCGTCATCGCCTCGCGCAGCAGTTCGGTCATCACCGGGTCGTTCACCACCGGCGGGACGCCCCGGATGTAGTCGATGGTCGACTTGGCGCGGTGCAGGGTGGCGATCTCGTCGACCGCCGCGTGCACCAGGTCCGGCGCGTCGCGCCAGCCCTGCAGGTCCAGGCAGCGCACCGTGCCGGAGAGCTCGGCGTGCTGCGGGATGACGTTGCAGGCGTGGCCGGCCTCGATGCGGCCCCAGGTGACCGCGAGCCCGGAGCGGGCGTCCACCCGGCGGCCCAGCAGGGCCGGGACCTCGGTGGCGACCTTCGCCGCGGCCGTGACCAGGTCCGTCGTCAGGTGCGGGCGGGCGGTGTGGCCGCCGGCGCCGTCCAGGGTGATCTCCAGCCGGTCGCAGGCCGAGGTGATCGGCCCGGGCCGCAGCCCGATCCGGCCGGCGTCCACCCGCGGGTCGCAGTGCACCGCCAGGATCCGGCCGACGCCCTCCAGGACGCCCGACTCGATCGCGTCGGGCGCTCCGCCCGGCAGCACCTCCTCCGCCGGCTGGAAGATCAGCCGCACCGGCGCGGGCAGCAGACCCGCACGGTCCAGCTCGGCCAGGACCAGGGCCGCGCCCAGCACGGCGGTGGTGTGGACGTCGTGGCCGCAGGCATGCGCCATGTTCGCCACGGTGGAGCGGTACGGGACGGTCTTGACGTCCGGGATCGGCAGCGCGTCGATGTCCGCGCGCAGCGCCAGCATCCCCCGCGCCCCGTCCCGGCCCTCCCAGGAACCCACGTCGCACATGAGCCCCGTGCCCGTGGCCAGCACCTTCGGCCGCAGCCCGGCGGCTTCCAGGCGCTCCTTGAGCCGGGCGGTGGTGCGGAACTCCCGGTTGCCCAGCTCGGGGTGCATGTGCAAGTCCCTGCGGAACGCGATCAGTTCGGCGCGCAGGGCGGCGGGCAGACGACCGGGCAGGGCGACGGAGTCGGGCTCACGGGACTTCAACTGGTTCACCTTTTGAAGGGTAGGCCCCAAGTGAGATCAACTGCCCGTCGATCAACAAAAGTTCAACCCGTTAGGGGAAGAAAAGAGGTGCAAGAAGGCTTGAGGGCCGCTCCAGCTGGGTAAGCTCGGCGGACTCCTGTGAGCGAACTCACCCGAACTCGAGCCGCTCGATCATGGTCGGCGCGGTGCCCGTCACCCCCGACAGGAAGCCCTGCGCCCGCGGCGAGGCGTTCTCCCGCAGCCACTCCGGCGCCACCTCGCAGACCGCGATCCGCACCCCGGTGCCCGCCAGGACCGCCGGAAGGGTGTGCACCACGGTGGACGGGAAGCTGACGACCGTACGGCCGACCGGGCCGCGGCGGGCGATCAGTTCCAGCGGCAGATCGGGGCGGACGATCTCCATCCCGGTCTCCACGGCGATCCGGTGCAGTTTCTCCGCGCTCTCCCGCCGGTGCGCGAAGTAGCGCGTCGCGCCGTGCGCCTCGGACAGGCCCCCGACCGCCTGGGCGTACCGGTCGGGGTCGACCACCCCGGTCTCCACCAGGGAGGTCCCGACCAGGTCCGCGCCCCGGGTCTGCCGCGGCGGCCCGAAGCGGGAGCGGGTCCAGGCGAAGCGGTTCGGGGTGACCGTGACGCCCGGCGGCGGGTCCACCGGCAGGGCGGTGAAGATCTCCACCGTCCGGCGGCGGGCCGGCGCCAGCCGGTGCCGGGCCAGCGCGGACACCGGGGCGAGGGCCAGCTCGCGCGGCCCGCGGCTGCCCCGCCGGTGCCAGCGCACCAGGCGCTCACCGCGGGTCAGCTGGGCCGCGTACTCCATGGTCGCGGTGCCGTCGTCGACGACCGTGAGCCGGTCGGCGCGCACCAGGGTCAGCAGCAGCTGGACGTACCGGGAGAACGGGTCGCCGATGACGACCCGCTCCGCCCGGTTCAGCTCCGGGGCGAGTCCGGCGAGGGTGCGCAGCACGGCCCCGGCGCCGCCGCGGGCCTCCTGCCAGCGCACGGTGACGCCCTCGTCGCGGGCCAGCTGCGCCATCCGGCGGAGCTGGCCGCGCGACATGGGGTCGGTCGGCGGCAGGACGACGATCGCCAGGTCGCCGCCGAGGCCCGGCGGGGCCCCGGCGGTGCGCTGCGCGGGCACGGGCGTACGGGCGTACGCCCATTCCAGGACGTTCAGGAGCTGGACCGGGCTCTCGACGAACGCCAGCCGGCCGGTCATGCGGCGACGAGCCCCTGGACCCGGCGGAGCTTCTTCATCGGGCCGAGCTCGGACTCGTAGACCTTCTTGACGCCGTCGCCGAGGGCGGTCTCGATGGTGCGGATGTCGCGGACCAGGCGCTGCAGGCCCTGCGGCTCGACGGAGGCGGCCTGGTCGGAGCCCCACATGGCGCGGTCGAGGGTGATGTGGCGCTCGACGAACGTGGCGCCGAGGGCGACCGCGGCGAGGGTGGTCTGCAGACCGGTCTCGTGGCCCGAGTAGCCGATCGGCACGTTCGGGTACTCCTGCTGCAGCGTGTTGATCACGCGCAGGTTCAGCTCCTCGGCCTTGGCCGGGTACGTGGACGTGGCGTGGCAGAGCAGGATGTTCGCGCTGCCGAGCACCTCGACCGCGTGCCGGATCTGCGCCGGGGTCGACATGCCGGTGGAGAGGATGACCGTACGGCCGGTGGCGCGCAGGGCGCGCAGCAGCTCGTCGTCGGTGAGGGAGGCCGAGGCGACCTTGTGCGCGGGCACGTCGAACTTCTCCAGGAAGGCGACGGCCTCGGTGTCCCACGGGGAGGCGAACCAGTCGATGCCGCGCTTCCTGCAGTGCTCGTCGATGGCGCGGTACTCGTCCTCGCCGAACTCCACGCGGTGGCGGTAGTCGATGTACGTCATGCGGCCCCAGGGGGTGTCGCGCTCGATGTCCCACTGGTCGCGCGGGGTGCAGATCTCCGGGGTGCGCTTCTGGAACTTCACCGCGTCGCAGCCGGCCTCGGCCGCGACGTCGATCAGCGCGAGGGCGTTCTCCAGGTCGCCGTTGTGGTTGATGCCGATCTCGCCGCAGACGTACACGGGCCGGCCGGGGCCGGCGGTCCTGCTGCCGAGGGTGCGGAGACGGGTGTCGGTGCTCATGGCGTGCGGTTCCTTACGCGTTCGGGAGGGTGGGGGCGGGGACGGAGACGGTGGCGGGGGCGGTTTCCGGAGCGGAGTCGGTGGCGGTTTCCGGAGCGGAGACGGTGGCGGTCGCCCGGGCCGGGGCGGCGAGTTCCGGGCCGAGGAGCCAGCCGGCGATCTCGCGGATCGCGCCCGCGCCGCCGCGCCGCGTGGTGACGGCGCGGGCGGCGGCCCGCACCGCGTCGTGGGCGTCGGCGACCGCGACGGGCCAGCCGACGAGGCGGAAGCAGGGCAGGTCGTTGACGTCGTTGCCGGCGTAGAGGACCCGCTGCGGGTCGACGCCGTTCTCGTCGCACCACTGCTTCAGGGCCCGGTCCTTGCGGTCGATGCCGTGCAGGACGGGGATCCTCAGCTTGCGGGCGCGGGCGGCGACGACCGCGTTCTGCTCGGTGGACAGGATCAGCAGCCGGACGCCGGCGCGCCGCAGCGCCGCGACGCCCAGGCCGTCGCCGCGGTGCACGGCGACGAACTCGTGGCCCTCGGCGTCGAGGAGGACCCGGTCGTCGGTCTGGGTGCCGTCGAAGTCGAGGACGACGGCGTCCACGTCGGTCAGCGACGGCGTGGTGACCGGGTCGAGCAGCGGGGCCAGCGCGCGGGCGCGGGCCAGGTCGTGCGGGTCGTCGATCTCCAGGACGCGGGCCGGGTCGGTGACGACGGCGGCGGTGCGGCCGAAGAAGCGGTGGCCGTGCCTGCGGAAGCCCTCGGCGTCCATGGCGTACGCCGCGCCGGTCTCCAGGTACTCCGGCTCGCGGTCCTGGCGGCGCGGGCGGAACGCCTTGTCGTGGTTGACGCCCTGCGCGTCGCCGGTGTCGCCGGAGCGGGCACGCCAGAGGAAACCGTGCGAGGGGGCCGTGGTCAGCGCGGTGTCGGCGGGGCCCCGCAGCACCTCGGCGGTCACCCCGTCGACGTCCTCGGAGGTGAGGAACGGGCTGGTGCACTGGACCAGCAGGACCACGTCGGCGCGCCGGCCGTGGGTGGCCTCGAAGGCGTCCATGGCGTGCAGCACCGCGGACTCGCTGGAGGACGCGTCGCTGGCGAGGGACGCCGGGCGGTGCACGGCCTCCGCGCCGGCGGCGCGGGCCGCGGCCGCGATGTCCGCGTCGTCCGTGGAGACGACCACGTCGGTCACCAGGCGCGCGCCGCGGCAGGCCAGGACGGCGCGGGCGACCAGCGGGACGCCGCCGACCTCGGCGAGGTTCTTCGCGGGCACGCCCTTGGAGCCGCCGCGGGCGGGGATCACGGCGAGCACGGTGGCCTCGGCGGCCGGTCGGTCCGTGGGGGTCATCAGAGTTCTCCCAGCCGGCGGATGACGGGGGCCACGCGCTGGACGCCGTGGCGGTACGCGCCCCGGGCGGCCTCGCGGACGAGCCTGCGGAGCCCGCTGTCGGGGGTCTGTGGGGCGGTCGCGTCGAGGTCGTGCCGGGCGAGGATGCCGGGCAGGTACCCGGGCGCGGTCTCGGCCGTGTAGTAGGGGGCGATCGGGGGCAGGGCGGGGCGGGCGAGCAGCTCCGCCACGCGGGCGCGGGCGACGTCGAAGGCCGTGTCGTACGAACCGTCGGCCACGACACCCTGGCGGGCGAGCCAGTCCTCGTCGGGGACCGGCCGCTCGTCCTTGTCGAGCGCGTCGAAGGAGGTCAGCAGGCCGGAGCCGATGAAGTGGTGGTTGCCGAGCACCTCGCGCACGCCGAGGTCGGTGAGGACCGCGGTCGGGATCCGGCGGTGCAGGGCCTCCAGGGCGGCCGTGGAGGAGACGGTGACCAGCAGGTCGGCGCCGTCCAGGACCTCGCCCATGTGCCCGTACACCAGGCGGAAGTTGGGCGGTACGGCCAGGTCGCGCACCAGCTTCTGGTACGGCAGCTCCTCCAGGTGCGTGGTGTGCTCGCCGGGCTTGGAGCGCAGCTTGAGCAGCACCTCGCGCCCCGGGTGCAGCCGGGCGTGGCCGATCAGCCGGCGCAGCAGGTACACGCGGTCGGCGCGGGTGACCGGTACGGACGGCTGGGCGGCGAACACCAACGTGTCGCGGCCGGACCGCGCCTCGTACGGCGCTCCGCCCAGGAACGGCAGCGCGGCCTCGACGACCGCGCCGGCGTCGGCGCCGACGCCCTCGTACACGGCGCGGAAACGCTCCGCGTCGTGGCGGGAGTTGGCGAGGACCACATCCGCGCCGTGCCGCAGCAGCAGGCCGTCGGCGAGCTTCTCGTAGACCACGCCCACGTAGCCGGTGACGATCACCGGCCGCCGCTCCAGGCCGAGTCCGGCGAGGCCCTCCAGGACCGCGCGGACGGTGCCGCCGACGAGTGCGAGGACGACGACGTCGTAGCCCTCGTCGCGTACCGCCCGCAGGAACCCGGCGCCCGTCACCTCGCGCGGCGGGGCGTCGGCGACGCCCGTCTCGGCGAGCTGGCGCGCGGTGGGGGTGGCCCGGCCGCGCAGGAGGAAACCGGTCGTCTCCGCCCCGCCGGGGGCGATGCGGCGCGCGGTCAGCGCTCCCCATTTCCACCGGGTGTCGGAATCTGCGAGTACGGCGACGCGCACCGCTGCATTGCTTGGTGAGGGCACGTCGGTGACGTTAGAAAGGCATCCGGCTCGATGGCCCAACTCAGCCACAACAAACGGTGAACACCGGCATGACGCGTTCTGAAAAGGCCCGGGAAAGCCGTGTCGCGCGCCCTGCGGTCAAACCGATTCAGCAGACCGTCGCCACGCGTTCACCGCACATCCCCCTTTCGGCAAGGGCGAATGCCGGGGGCGCGCCTAGCGTCGGCCGCGTGGTCAAGCTCTCTGTCGTCGTGCCGTTCTACAACGTGCAGACATACGCCCCCGACACCCTCAGAAGCCTGCACGCGAACGCGCGGGACGACGTCGAGTTCGTGCTCGTCGACGACTGCTCGACCGACGGCACGCCCCGGCTCCTCCAGCGGGCGGCGCAGGAGCTGCCGGGAGCGGTGCTGATCCGGCACGAGCGGAACGGCGGGCTGGCCACCGCGCGCAACACCGGCCTGGACGCGGCCCGCGGCACGTATCTGACGTTCCTCGACGGCGACGACTGGGCGGCGCCCGGCCACTTCGCCGAACTCCTCGCCGCCATCGAGGCGTTGGGCTGCGATTTCGTGCGCACCGACCATGTCGTGGCCACCGGCCGCAAGCGGTCGGTGAAGCGGGCGCCGATCGGCCGGCGCGAGGAGGTGCTGCGGCCGCGGGACGCGATCCTGCCCGCGCACCGCACCACCTCCGTGGACTATCCGTACGCCTGGGCCGGGATCTACCACCGGCGGCTGCTCGACCGCGGACTGCTGAGGTTCACCGACGGGCTGCGCACCGCCGAGGACCGGCCGTGGATCTGGCGGCTGCACCGCGAGGCGGAGTCCTTCGCCGCGGTGAGCACCCTCGGCGTGTTCTACCGGCGCGGGGTGGCCACTTCGCTCACGCAGATCGCGGATCTGCGCCAACTGGATTTCATCCGCGCTTTCGACCAGGTGATCGAGGAAACGGCTAACGATTCCGAGGCCGACCGGCTGCTGCCGAAAGCGGTACGCACGTACTGCGCGATCATCGCGCACCACAACGCCTCGATCAGTCGCTTCGAACCGGCCGTGGCGAGGAAATTGCGGGCGCTGAGCGCGGCCGCGCTCAAGCGAATGCCGCAGGACATTCTGAAGGAGGCGCTGAACTCCATGGACGCCGAACGCGCGGGTCTGCTGCGCAAGATCCGCCGCCGCCCGGGGTCCGCGGAGGTGGCCGCCGCATGAACTCCCGTACCACCGGCGCCGCACGCCCCGACCGCCGCACCACGCAGATCTTCTACGCCTCCACGCTGTACGGGGTGGCCACCCTGGCCGCCGCCCTGGACAGCGGCTGCTTCGGCCCCGCCGACCGGCGCCTGCTGCTGCTCGCCAACAACGCGGCCGTCCCCGAGACCGCCGTCGCCCCGGACGGCATGGAGGGCTTCGCGCGGCTGCGCGACCGCTTCGACGGAGTGCTCTCCTGGAACGAGGCCATCGCCCCGCTGCACCCCTCCGGCTGGACGCCCCGGCCGGACGACGTCCCGCTCCTGGAGCGCCATCTGCGCAGGCTGTGGGGCCTCGGCGACGACCGGCTCGAACTCGCCGTGGAATCCGTGCAGGTGACGCCGGCCCTGTCGATCGCCCAGCTCTTCCCTGACGCGGCGCTCGACGTGTACGCGGACGGGCTGATGAGCTACGGGCCCACCCGCAACAAGATCGACCCGCTGGTCGGCGAGCGGGTGCGCCGGCTGTTCCACCTGGACCTCGTGCCGGGCCTCACCCCGCTGCTGCTCGCCGAGTTCGGCGCGACGCCCCGGGTGGTGCCGGCGGAGGCGTTCACCAAGGTGATCGCCGAACTGTCGGAGCGGCCGGCGGCCACGGACACGACCGGCCCCGCGCTGCTGCTCGGCCAGTACCTGGCCGCCCTGTCGCTGCTCACGCCCGCCGAGGAGGAGGCGCTGCACCTGCGGATGGTGCGCGGCGCGGTCGCCGCCGGCCACCGCAGGCTGGCGTTCAAGCCGCACCCGACGGCCCCGCAGTCCTGGACGAGGGCGCTGCGCGAGGAGGCGGAGCGGCTCGGCGCCGAACTGACCGTGATCGACCGCCCGGTGCTCGCGGAGGTGCTGTACCGGGAGCTGCGGCCCGCGCTCGTGGTGGGCTGCTTCTCGACGGCCCTGCTCACCGCGAGCACGTTCTACGGCCTGCCGGTGGCGCGGGTCGGCACGGACACCCTGCTCGGCCGGCTGAGCCCGTACGAGAACAGCAACCGCGTCCCCGTGACGATCGTGGACGCCCTGCTGCCGGACCTGGACGACACGACCGAGGTCTCCATGTGGGCCCCGCAGTCCGCGGCGACGGTGGCCGACGAACTGGCGCCGCTGCTGGGCGCGGTGGGCTACGCGATGCAGCCGCAGATCCGCGCCGACCTGCGCCCCGCCGCCGAGGCGTACCTGGCGGGCGGACCGTCGGCCGGGACCGCGCGCTACTTCACCCGCCGCCGGCTCACCGTCCTCGGCCTCCCCGGCGGCCTGCCGGTCCCCCGCCACGCCGCCGTCCGCCGCCTGGCCCGCCGCGCCCGCCGCCTGAAGCGCGCCGCGCTGCGGCGGGTCAGCCGCTAGGCAGTGCTGCTCAGGGAGAGCTTCACGGCGAAGCCGAGGAAGAGGGCTCCGGCCGCCGAGGTGGCGCCGGCCGAGAGCCGGCGGCGGCGGCGGAAGGCGGCCGCCAGGCGGGTGCCGCCGAAGATCAGGGTCGTCAGGTAGAGGAAGCTGCCCAGCTGGAGCAGGGTGCCGAGGACCAGGAAGGAGAGCGCCGGGTAGGCGTACGCCGGGTCCACGAACTGCACGAAGAACGAGATCAGGAAGAGGATGGCCTTCGGGTTGAACAGGCTGATGATCAGCGCCCGGCGGTACGGGTTCTCCCCCGGCGCCGTGTCCGTCTCCGGAGCGGCCGCCGGGTCCTCAGAGGTCTCGCCGCGCGTGCGCCACATCTGCCGGGCCGCGCGCAGCATGCCGATCGCCATCCAGGTCAGATAGCCCGCGCCCGCGTACTTCACGATCAGGAAGAGCAGCGGGGTGGTCTGCAGCAGGGACGCCGCGCCCAGCGCCGCGAGGGTCATCAGGACCGCGTCCCCGGTGAACACCCCGGCCGCCGCCTTGTACCCCGTGCGGGCCCCCTTGCGGGCGGCGACGGACAGCACGTAGAGCGAGTTCGGCCCCGGCAGGAGGATGATCAGGGCGAGGCCCGCGAGATACGTCGGCAGATCGGTGACACCCAGCATGAAGCGGAGTGTCGCACAGGGGTACGACACTCCGCTTTCGGATTCCGCAGGGTGAAACGTCCTAGAAGGCGTCGGTCGGGACGTACGTGCCCCACACCTCGCGCAGCGCGTTGCAGACCTCGCCGACCGTGGCCCGGGCCTTCAGCGCGTCCTTCATCGGGTAGAGCACGTTGTCCGTGCCCTCGGCGGCCTTCTTCAGCGCCTCCAGGGCCGCGTCGACGGCCGCCTGGTCGCGCTCGGCGCGCAGCTTCGCGAGCCGCTCCGCCTGCTGGGCCTCGATCGCCGGGTCGACCCGCAGCGGCTCGTACGGCTCCTCGACGTCGATCGTGTAGCGGTTGACGCCGACGACGACCCGCTCGCCGCTGTCGGTCTCCTGGGCGATCCGGTAGGCGGAGCGCTCGATCTCGTTCTTCTGGAAGCCGCGCTCGATGGCGTTGACCGCGCCGCCGAGGTCCTCGACCTTCTGCATCAGCTCCAGGGCGGCGGCCTCGACGTCGTCGGTCATCTTCTCGACCACGTAGCTGCCGGCGAACGGGTCGACGGTGGCCGTGACGTCGGTCTCGTACGCGAGGACCTGCTGGGTGCGCAGCGCGAGCCGGGCGGACTTGTCCGTCGGCAGGGCGATGGCCTCGTCGAAGGAGTTGGTGTGCAGCGACTGCGTGCCGCCGAGCACGGCCGCCAGGCCCTGCACCGCGACGCGCACGAGGTTGACCTCGGGCTGCTGGGCGGTCAGCTGGACGCCGGCGGTCTGGGTGTGGAAGCGGAGCATCAGCGACTTGGGGTTCTTCGCGCCGAACTCCTCCTTCATCACCCGGGCCCAGATCCGGCGCGCGGCGCGGAACTTGGCGACCTCCTCCAGGATGGTCGTCCGGGCCACGAAGAAGAACGAGAGCCGGGGCGCGAAGTCGTCCACGTCCATGCCGGCGGCGACCGCGGTGCGGACGTACTCGATGCCGTCGGCCAGGGTGAACGCGATCTCCTGCGCGGGCGAGGCGCCGGCCTCGGCCATGTGGTAGCCGGAGATCGAGATGGTGTTCCACTTCGGGATCTCGGCCTTGCAGTACTTGAAGATGTCGGCGATCAGCCGCAGCGACGGCTTCGGCGGGAAGATGTACGTGCCGCGGGCGATGTACTCCTTCAGCACGTCGTTCTGGATCGTGCCGGTCAGCTTGTCCGCCGGGACGCCCTGCTCCTCGCCGACGAGTTGGTACAGGAGCAGGAGCAGCGAGGCGGGGGCGTTGATGGTCATCGACGTGGAGACCTTGTCCAGCGGGATCCCGTCGAACAGGACGCGCATGTCGTCGATCGAGTCGATCGCCACGCCGACCTTGCCGACCTCGCCGTGCGCGATCGGCGCGTCGGAGTCGTGGCCCATCTGCGTGGGCAGGTCGAAGGCGACCGACAGGCCCATGGTGCCGTTGTCGATGAGCTGCTTGTAGCGGGCGTTGGACTCGACGGCGGTGCCGAAACCGGCGTACTGCCGCATCGTCCACGGCCGGCCGGTGTACATCGTCGGGTACACACCGCGCGTGAAGGGGTACGAGCCGGGCTCGCCCAGCTTCTCGTCGGGGTCCCATCCGGCCAGGGCTTCCGGCCCGTAGACCGGCTCGATCGGAAGACCCGACTCCGACTCGCGCGACATCACTGTGCCTCTCGGTAGACCTACTGTGCGGTACGACGACCCTCGCGACGGACTGTATCGGCGGCCGTGCGGCCGGTGGAGGGCCGCACGCTGGGACCTTCCTCACAGGATCCTCCCCGGTGCGCAACCAAGCACGCGCGGGAAGCATCTCTGGGTACACACACACGCCCCGGGGGGAAACCATGCGCCACCGTTCCGTCATACGCAGAGCCGTCCTCGCCGCCGCCGCGGCGGCCCTGATCGCCGGCTGCAACCCGGTCGCGGGGGGCGGCGCGGGCGCCGGCGACCCGTCGCCCGTCGCCCCGTCGACGAGCGCCGCGCCCTCGACGAGCGAGCCGGCGACGGACGACAAGCCTTCCGAGGCGCCGAGCAGCGAGGCCCCGTCGCCGTCCGCCGACCCGACGAGCGAGAGCCCGAAGCCGCAGTCGAAGGTCCTGATGGACGACGGCGACGAGAGCGCGCAGGTACGGGAACTCCAGGCGCGGCTGCGCCAGATCGGCTACTTCGACCGGGCGCCCACCGGCTTCTACGGCTCGATCACGGGCAGCGCGGTCAAGGCGTTCCAGAAGAAGCGGGGCCTGCCGGAGACCGCCGCGGTGGACGAGATCACCTGGCAGCGGCTGCTCGGCATGACGCGCAAGCCCACGCAGGACGAGCTGCGCCCGTCGACCAGCAACAAGCTGGACAAGCCGGACCCGCGCTGCATGACCGGCCGGGTGATGTGCATCAGCAAGGAGACCCGCACGCTGGCGTGGATGATCGACGGCAAGGTCCTGTCGTCGATGGACGTCCGCTTCGGCTCCGAGAACACGCCCACCCGTGAGGGCACGTTCAAGGTCAACTCCAAGAGCCGTGACCACGTCTCGACGATCTACCACACGCCGATGCCGTACGCGATGTTCTTCAGCGGCGGCCAGGCGGTGCACTACTCGGCGGACTTCGCGGCCCGCGGCTACAACGGCGCCTCGCACGGCTGCGTCAACGTCCGGGACAAGGGGAAGGTCGCCGCGCTCTTCGACCAGGTGAAGGTCGGGGACAAGGTCGTCGTCCACTGGTAGGCGAGCGAACCGCCGGGCGACCGGACCGGAAGAGAGTGAGGGGCGCGGGCGGGACCGGGGGAACGTGTCCCGCCCGCGCCGAGTGCGCCGAGCCGAAGGTACGGGGGGAACCCCGGCTCGTTTCTGCGCCGCCGATGACCAGTCGGCTCACTCAGTACTGCGTCACCGCCCGCGAAAACGTCACAGCTGTTCGGAAACGAAACGGTAACGACCGAAAATTCCTGCATCACCGCAGGTCAGAGGCGTGTGTGAGGTCTCGCGCGCATCGTCGCGCGGCAGGCTCGCTCAGACGGAGCGGGTGACGAGCACCCCGGCGTCGTCGCCGGAGAGCTCCGGGGCGGCCTCGTCGGCGAGGCCCGGGTACGGCTCGAGCGGGGTGTACGAGACGGCGGGGTCGGCGCCGGCCGTGCCCGCGGCGCGGTCGGCGCCGCCGTCCCGGCCGGTGCCGGTGCGCGTACCCGTGCCCGTACCGGCGTCGCCGCGGCCGTCGTCGTCCTTGCCGGAGTCGTCGCCGGAGCCGTCCGTGCCGCCGGAGCCCTCGGTCCCGCCGGACCCCTCGGTGCCGCCGGTGCTCCGGTCGCCGTCGGCGCCCTCGGTGTCGCCGAGCAGCCGGTCGCAGAAGTTCTTCACCGTCTGGCCGCCCTCGGGCGCCTCGGCCAGCCGGCGGCGCTGGGCGTCGTCCAGCTTTCCGGCCCGCAGGTCGAGGCAGGCCTCGGTGTACTCGCGGCGCAGCGCGGCGCGGTCCTTGTCGGCGTCGGCCGTGTCCGGGCTGCCCGGCGCGTTCGCGTCCGGGTCGCCGACCGCGGGCGGGGTGGACGAGGGTCCGCCGGAGGGAGAGGCGGAGGGACCGGCGTGGGAGTGGCCGTCGTCGGGCGTGTGGCTCGAGTCGGTGGGGTCCCCGTCGGGCACGTCGGTGTTCTCCGCTCCCGGAGAGACCGCGGCCGAGACGGAACTGGCGGGCGCGGGACCGTCGAACGGCGTCGGCAGCATGCCCGTCCCCGCGGCGACGGCCACGCCGCCGACGGCCAGTCCGGCGACGGAGGCCGCCAGGCCGAACCGGAAGGAGCGGGTCCAGCGGACGCGGCGGGGCCGGCCGGCCGGGGCCACCGGGCGGACGCCGTCCGGCTCGGCGGCGGAGGCGGGCGAGGGCGCCGGTGCGGGCGCGGCGGCCCGGGCGAGGGAGGCGGCGCGGAAGGCGGCCATGGCCGCCTCCTCGCCCGGAAGCGGAACCGTGTCGGCGAGCGGGGCGGGACGGGCGGAATCGAGGGCCTCGGCGAGCCGTTCGGCCTGGTCACGCGCGTGATCGTCGACGGGGTCGACCTTGTCGCCGCGCAGCAGTCGCTCCGCGGCCTCCAGGTCGAGCCACTGGTACCGCTCGTCGGCCATCACATGTCCTTCTGCGTCCGCGCGCGTGAATGCGTCACACCGCCCGGGCCGGTCGTGTCCGGCCTGCGCCCGCGCTGCGGGGGCACGCCCTCCAAGGAAGAGGAGGTTCCGCTCGCGTCGGTTCCGTTCCGGCCGGATCCGTCGGCGAGCAGTTCGGCGAGCCGTTTCAGCCCTCGGTGGGCGGCGGTGCGGACCGCTCCGGGGCGCTTGCCGAGCGTGTCGGCGGCGCTCTTGGCGTCCAGGCCGACCACCACGCGGAGCACCACGGCCTCGGCCTGGTCCTGGGGCAGCCGGGCGATCAGGTCCATGGTGCGACTGGTGGCGAGGGCCTCCATGGCCTCGTCCGCGGTGTCGGACTCGGCGGGCTTGTCGGTGAGCTCGGTCTCGTCGCCGCCGACGGCGGGGCGGCGGCCGCGCATGCGTATGTGGTCCAGCGAGCGGTTGCGGGCGATCCGGGCCGCCCAGCCGCGAAAGCGGTCGGCGTCGCCGCTGAAGCGGTCCAGATCGCGGGCGATCTGGAGCCAGGACTCGGACGCCACGTCCTCCGCGTCGGTCTCGCCGACCAGGGAGCGTATGTAGCCGAGCAGGCGCGGATGCACAGCGCGATAGACCGCCCGGAAGGCGTCCTCGTCTCCGTGCTGCGCCGCAAGCACCGCGGCGGTCAGCTCCGCGTCGTCCCCGAGCAATCCCCACACCTGTTCGTCATCGCGGCTGGTCACCGCCGCCGCGCCGCGCTGCGCGCAGCGCCACGCTACGTCCTCACCCGGTGTCACGTCCATGCGCGTCGGCGTGTTTGTCCCTGCCCCGGCGGACCGGTGACGCCGCGCGGTGTGACAGAAAACGCACCCGCGGCGCTGAGAGGAGTACGGGGCCGTGCTGCGGCCCCGTCGATGACGACCGGGGCCTCTCCTGTGGGGGGTGGCGGCCCCGGTCGTCCTCTCTTTCCGGGACCGGGCGCCGCGCGGCGGGCCTCCCCCGCCCCCTCACTGCTGCTTCCGCTTGCGCTTCCGCTCCGGGTTCCCCTCGGGCCCGCCGGGCCGCGGGCCGCAGTACGCCGCCACCCGCTCGGGGCCGCCGGCCGCCGCCTCCAGCCGCCGGAAGGCCGTACCGTCCGGCGGCCCGCCCTTGCGCGCCGCGGCGGCGAGGTACGTCTTGCAGTGCGCCGCCTCGTCCCGGGCCGGTTCCGGGCGTTCCCGCCCGGTCCGCTGGGGCGAGGGCACGGGCGCGGGGGCCGGCGGGAGGTCCGGTACGGGGCCGGGCGCCGGGCCGCCGCCGACGGGACGGGGCGTCCGGACGGCGGAGGCGGTGGGCGCGGCGGCCGGCGGTTCGGGGCCCGCCCCCGCGCCGGCGGCCACGGCGACCCCGCCGAGCAGCACGGTGACGGCGACCCCGAGGCTCACGGCCCGGGCCGGGGCGGCGGCCCTGCGGCGTACCGTTGCCGGCCGCCAGTCGTCCCGCCGCCGCGTCCGGCGCGCGCGGTGCTCGCCGGCGTCGCGGGCCTGGCGGAACGCCTCGACGGCGGCGGCCTCGGCGGGGCCGGCCGGCTCCCCGGCGGCGCCGTTCCGCAAGGCGTTCCGCAACGCGGTCCGCAGGGTCGCGGCGAGGGGGCCGGTGACCGGGTCGCCGGCCCCGTCGCCGGCGCCGCCGTCGCCCGCCCCGTCGCCCGCGGGCCCGTCCGCCGGTTCGCCCGCGGGCTCCTCCGCCGGTGCGTCTGCGGGCTCGTCCTCGCGTTCGTCGGCGGGGGCCCGGGCCGCTGCCGCGGCCGGCCTGTCCGGTTCGGCGCCCGCCGGGATGCCCCGGGGGCCGCGCTGGCGTGTCATGGTCTTCTCTTGTCCTTCTGCCCCTGCGGCGGCTCGGCGGCCATCAGGCCGGCCAGTTTCCTCAGTCCCCGGTACCCCGCCGTGCGGACCGCTCCCGCGCGCTTGCCCAGGACGCGTGCCGCCGACGGGCCGTCGAGTCCGACGACCACGCGCAGCAGCACCGCCTCGGCCTGCTCCCGCGGCAGGGTACGGATCAGGGCGAGCGCCTGCCCCGTCGACAGCGATTCAAGCGCGGCGTTCTCGGTGTCGTGCGCGCCCGGCAGGTCCAGCAGGTCCTGCTCCAGCAGGGCGGTCCGGGGCCGGCGCCGCTGTCTTCGCAGGTGGTCCAGGGCCCGGTGACGGGCGATCGTCGCGGTCCATCCCCGGAAGCCCGCCCCGTCGCCGCGGAACCGGCCGAGGTCCCGGGCGATCTCCAGCCAGGCCTCGGAGGCGACGTCCTCGGCGTCCTCCCCGACCAGTCCGCGTAAGTACCCCAGCAGCCCCGGATGCACCAGCCGGTAGGCCCGGGCGAAGGCGTCCTCGTCCCCGCCCCGGGCCCGCTCGACCTCGGTGCCCAGCTCCGCGTCGTGCTCCCCCACGCTTCCCTCTTCGTGCCGACGGGGCACCGGTCAGCGCGCCCGTGCCCCCCGATGATCAGCGCTTCCGGGGGCGGAAACGTCACAGGCACTCGACCGGGGTCCGCCGCCGCCCGTGCAGCAGGAGGAAGAAGCGCTCGACGGACTCCTCGGGGCCGCTCTCGAACCGGTTGACCACCTTCCCCAGCGGGTTCCAGACCCGCCCGTCGGGCATCCGGACGCCGACCGGCTGCGCGAACCAGGCCCGCTGCGCCTCGTCGAGGTCGACCCAGCGCCCGCCGGCCCGGCGCACGAGCACCTCCCCGGTGTAGCCGCCGAGTCCGCGCAGCAGCCCCTCGACCTCCGCGCGGTCGGAGCGGGTGCGGCGCATCCCGTCGAGCACCAGGTCGACGAGGCGCAGGCTGCGCGCCGAATAGTCGAGCGGCAACCGGCTGCGGTCCGCCAGGTAGTCCACGAACGCGGCCGTGTAGGCCCGCATGCCCGCCGCGTCGGGCAGTTCGGCACTCGTGATGTCCATGTCCCCACATCCCCTTCCGCCACACCAGCCTCAGGAGTTCAAGCGCAGCGGAGCGCGCGAACATCACGCCTCCGGGATGTGGCACGCGCCACAGCCGGCCGGCGGCGCGCGAACATGTCAACCACCGGTTGACAGTGAAGAGGTGTCAACCTACGGTTGCCTCATGACGACGAACCCACGCGGTGCGAACGTTCCCGTGCGCCTCGACGATCTGATCGAGGCCATCAAGAAGGTCCACAGGGACGCCCTCGACCAGCTCTCCGACGCGGTCCTCGCGGCCGACCACCTCGGAGACCTGGCCGACCACCTCATCGGCCACTTCGTCGACCAGGCCCGCCGCTCCGGCGCGTCCTGGACGGACATCGGCCGCAGCATGGGCGTCACCCGGCAGGCCGCCCAGAAGCGGTTCGTGCCGAAGGAGCCCGACGCCGCGACGCTGGACCCGAACGCCGGGTTCAGCCGCTTCACCCCGCGCGCCCGCAACGCGGTGGTGGCGGCCCAGGAGGAGGCCCGGGCGGCCGGCAACGCGCTGACCCTCCCCGGCCACCTGCTCCTCGGCCTGCTCGCCGAGCCCGACTCGCTGGCCATGAAGTGGCTGACCGGGCGGGGCGTGAGCGCGGAGGCGGTGCGCGACGCGGTGACGCCCACGCTGCCGCCGCGGGCCGACGAGGTCCCGCCGCTGATCCCGTACGACCCGGACGCGAAGAAGGTCCTGGAGCTGACGTTCCGCGAGGCGCTGCGCCTCGGGCACAACTACGTCGGCACCGAGCACATCCTGCTCGCGCTCCTGGAGCACGAGGACGGCAAGGGCGTGCTGTCCGGGCTCGGCGTGGACAAGGCGACGGCCGAGACCGAGATCGCGGAGGCGCTCGCCTCGATCACGATCACCGAACCGGAGCCGCCGGCGGCGGACTGAGCGCCGGTACGACGAAGGGCCCGGCGGAACGTCGTTCCGCCGGGCCCCTCCCGTACGTCAGTTGCTCCGGGCCCGCCGGGAGACCACGGCCCGCAGGACCCGGCGGCCCTCCGTCGACAGGTCCCTGGCCCGGCGCAGGCCGGTCGGCCCCTGCCCGGCGGAGTCGAGCACGGCCTGCTGGCGGCGCAGCTCCCCGGTGAGCAGCGGCCCCGCGCCCGCGGGCTCGCCGGAGCGGCAGCGCTCCACGAGCGCGGCGCGCTCGGCGTCGTCGCCCGCGTCGAACCGCGCGTGCAGCGCGAGCGCGGCGGCGGAGCAGGCGCCGGCCCAGGCGCGCAGCGGCTCCGCGGCCCAGTCGGCGGGCGCCCCGGCGAGCATCGCCCGCACCTCGTCCGCCTGAGCCCCGGAACCGGCCCCCGACAGCTCGGCGGCGGCCTTGGCGACGGCCTCGCCCCAGGCGGCCCCGCCCCCGCCGCGCGCCACCGCGGCCCACGCGGGCCGGAGCACGTCCGCCGCCTCGGGGTCGAGCAGCGGCATGCAGCGCTCCAGACAGGCGATCCCGGCAGCGGCCAGGCTCCGCTCGTCGGCCACGGCGATCATTTCCAGCAGGCTTCGGCTCGTTGCCGACGTCATGGACGCCTCCCGTCGCGGACGCAGTACTCCCCGTACTGCGCCGGCTGGCGTGTTTTCGTCACTGTGCGGCCGAAAATATGCCATCGGCTCGTGCCTCATGGCTAGGGGTCGTCCACGGCGCGTAATCGCCGGTCCGGGGCGCGACCGTCAGGTCCGCACGTCCTCAGTCCCGCACGCCCTCAGTCCCGCACGCCCTCAGTCCCGCACCTCCTCCGCCAGTGCCCGGAAGCGGTCCCAGCTCAGTGCCGGCGGGCGGGGGTCCCAGAGCTTCTGGGCGGTCGCCGTCACCGGCAGCCGGATGCCGGCCGCGACCTGGGCCTGGGTCTGGGCCTGGGACAGGTCGCACCAGACGGCGAAGCGGCCGCCGAGGATCTGGGCGTCGTACCGGGCCGGGACCGCGGCCGAGCCGCGCAGCACCCGCGGGGTCCACTGCTCGTAGATCCGGCGGCCGGTCGGGTACGTGAACCGGTTGGGCTCGCCGAGCACGTAGTAGAGGTACTCGTCGTTGAGGTTGACGACCTTGCGGCCCTCGGCCAGGTACTCGCCCGGCGGCCTCGCCCCGATCTCCTTGCCGGTCCAGTACTCGACCTCGATGCGCTTGTCCGCGCTCACCACCCCGCCCCGGAAGAAGCCGTCGTTCCACGCCTTCGCCGTCTTCCCGGCCGCGCGCACCACCGCCGCCCGGTCGTTCAGCCAGCCCTCGGCGAGGTCCCGCACGGTCGCGCCCGCCCCGTACCGGGCCACCGCCGCGCTCGCCAGCTGCGGGTACGAGGCCGCCGGATCGCGCACCGTCAGCGCCTGGTACTCGTCCGCGCCGAGGTGGAACCAGCGGCCGGGGAACAGCGCCGCGTACTCGCGCAGCAGGTCGTCGAGGATGCGCGCCGCCCCGGGCTTGGAGATGTCGATGGCGCCCTGCCGGGGCGTGCCCTGCACGTTGCGCAGCTGGAGGTCGGGGTGGGCCCGCAGGACCGCGCCGAGGTGGCCCGGGGAGTCGACCTCCGGGACGACGGTGATGTGCAGGCTGCGCGCCAGCGCGAGGATGCGGCGCACCTCGGCCTTGGTGAGGTGCTGCGCGGAGACGATCTCCGGGTGGCTGTCCGAGGCGATCCGGAAGCCCTGGTCGTCCGCGAAGTGCAGCTCGAACTGGTTGAGCTTCAGGTCCGCCATCTCGCGCAGCCGGGCCTCGATCCACCCCGCCGTGAAGTGCTTGCGCGCGGTGTCGATCTGCAGCCCCCGCTGCGGCTTCGCCGGCCGGTCGCGGATCACGCCCTCGGGCACCACCCCGGCGGACCTGACCGCCTGTTTGACCGTGCGGGTGCCGTAGAAGACGCCGGCCTCGTCGGGGCCGGTGATCCGGACCCGGCCGCCGGTGGCCGTCAGGGTGTACGACTCGGGCGCGCCCGTGCCGCCGAGGGCCAGCTCCACGTCCCCCGGCCCGGCGGCGACCTCGCCCCGGTAGGCGACCTTCAGCTCCCCGGCGAGCAGCCGCGCCTCGTCCGCGAGCGCCGCGCTGCCCGGGGCGACCACGATCCCGGCGTCCGGGCCGGGGCTCCAGCCGGGGCCGCGGGCGGGCCGGTGCTCCAGGACGGCGGGGACGGTGCGCGGCGCGCTGGACAGCGGGTACGTGCGCGTGGGCGTGGGCATGGGCTTCGGGGGCGGCGCGGAGCTCGCGGCGGGGGCCGCCGCGGAGGAGGAGGTCGCCGGCGGGGTGACCGTCCCGGCCCCGGGGCCCGGGGAACCGTTCGTACAGGCCGCCACCGTGGCCGTCGCCACCGTGACGGCCACCAGCAGCGGGCCGGTCCGCCGGCCGCGTATGAGGGAGCGCATCACTCGGCATCCTCCCCCGAACGTCCCCTACCGGCCATTCGGAGCACAACGGATATACCGAACGGATATACCGGGACGATGCCGTAAGAGGCGTTGTCGCAGCGGACGTCGGCGCAGGAGCGGTGCGTCACCCTTTCGGAGCAACGCCTCCGATTCACCCTCCGGGGCCCCGCCGTTCGTCCAGTCCGGGTTCCGAAACCCTCCCTTCCGGGTGAAATTCGCGCATCCGTCGGACACTTCGCCCGGCCCGTCGATACCGTGACGCCACATCCACCTCACCCTTCCCGCGTTCGGAGCCCCACGCTGACCAGCGACACCCACGCCCGCTCCAGGAACCCGGTCTCCCCCGCCATACCTGCCCAGCACGTCAGCGCCCGGCACCCCGGCGGTCTCGCCGGCTTCAACGACGCCCCGCGGCCCGCCGCCGAGGCCACGCTCCTCGCCTGCTGCGGCAGCCGCCGCTGGGCCGAGCGGGTCGCCGCCCACCGGCCCTACCCCACCCTCGACGCGCTGCTCGCCGCCGCCGACGAGGCCGGCTACGACCTCTCCCGCACCGACCTCGACGAGGCCCTGGCCCGCGAGTGCTCCGCCGCGCCCGCGGCCGGCGCCCCCGCCGCGGCGCAGACCGCGCTGCGCGCCGCCCACGCCGCGTACGAGAGCACCTTCGGCCACGCCTTCGTGATCAGCCTGGACGGGGTGCACCCGGACGAGCGACTTGACGGAGTCCTCGCCGGGATCCGGTCACGACTCGGCAACGAAAAGGAGGAGGAGCGCGCCGTGGCCGCCGACGAACTGCGCCGGCTGGCCCGCTCCCGGCTCACCCGTGCGGTGGCCGGACCGTGAGTTCGTCCGGAATGCGGGCGTTCCCGGGCTGAGCGATAGCCCGTCCGTGCCTGTTTGATCACACCGGCGGACCCCGCGCGGAGGAACCGACAACACGTCGCTACGATGACCAGGGCCGGTGGACCGTACCCGGCCGGGCCAGACCGACAGAGAAGCCGGCCGGGCCCCGATCCCCGCTCCCGGAGGGTATTTCCGTGCCGGCTGGAACGCTGTACCGCGGCCGGGAAGGAATGTGGTCCTGGGTGGCTCACCGAGTCACCGGCGTCCTCATCTTCTTCTTCCTGTTCGTACACGTGCTGGACACCGCGCTCGTCCGCGTCTCCCCCGAGGCGTACGACGAGGTCGTCGCGACGTACAAGACGCCGATCGTCGCACTCCTCGAGTACGGCCTCGTCGCCGCCATCCTCTTCCACGCGCTCAACGGCCTTCGGGTCATCGCCGTGGACTTCTGGTCCAAGGGCCCGCGCTACCAGAAGCAGATGCTCTGGACCGTCGTGGGCATCTGGGTCGTGCTGATGGCGGGTTCGCTGTACCCCGTCCTCGGCCACGCCGCACGTGAACTGTTCGGGAGCTGACACACGACATGTCCGCTGACACTTCTTCCGCCATCGGTCCCGTCGAGGGCGCTTCCGTCTACGACGTGGACAGCCCGGCCCCGTACATCGAGGCCCCCCGCAAGCGCACCGGCAAGACCCCGCGCGCGACCCGCGGCAACTTCGAGATGGCCGCATGGCTCTTCATGCGCCTGTCCGGCGTGGTCCTCGTCGTCCTGGTCCTCGGCCACCTGCTGATCCAGCTGTTCCTGGACGGCGGCGTCTCCAAGATCGGCTTCGCCTTCGTGGCGGGCCGCTGGGCGTCCCCGTTCTGGCAGACCTGGGACCTGCTGATGCTGTGGCTCGCCATGCTGCACGGCGCCAACGGCCTGCGTACCGTCATCAACGACTACGCGGAGCGGCCGAACACGCGCCTGTGGCTCAAGGGCCTGCTGTACACCGCCACGGTGTTCACCATCCTTCTGGGCACGCTGGTGATCTTCACCTTCGACCCGAACATCCGCTAGGCACGGGGCTGAGGTAACCACGTCATGAAGTTCCACAAGTACGACACCGTCATCGTCGGCGCCGGCGGCGCCGGCATGCGCGCCGCCATCGAGGCGACGAAGCGCAGCCGCACCGCCGTGCTCACGAAGCTGTACCCGACCCGCTCCCACACGGGCGCCGCGCAGGGCGGCATGGCCGCCGCCCTCGCCAACGTGGAGGAGGACAACTGGGAGTGGCACACCTTCGACACGGTCAAGGGCGGTGACTACCTGGTCGACCAGGACGCCGCCGAGATCCTGGCGAAGGAGGCCATCGACGCCGTCCTCGACCTGGAGAAGATGGGCCTGCCGTTCAACCGCACCCCGGACGGCACCATCGACCAGCGCCGCTTCGGCGGCCACTCGCGCAACCACGGCGAGGCCCCGGTCCGCCGGTCCTGCTACGCCGCGGACCGCACCGGCCACATGATCCTCCAGACGCTGTACCAGAACTGCGTCAAGGAGGGCGTGGAGTTCTTCAACGAGTTCTACGTCCTGGACCAGCTGATCACCGAGGTCGACGGCGTCAAGAAGTCGGCCGGTGTGGTCGCCTACGAGCTGGCCACCGGCGAGATCCACGTCTTCCAGGCGAAGGCCGTGATCTACGCGTCCGGCGGCACCGGCAAGTTCTTCAAGGTGACCTCCAACGCCCACACCCTGACCGGTGACGGCCAGGCCGCCTGCTACCGCCGTGGCATCCCGCTGGAGGACATGGAGTTCTTCCAGTTCCACCCGACGGGCATCTGGCGCATGGGCATCCTGCTGACGGAGGGCGCCCGCGGTGAGGGCGGCATCCTCCGCAACAAGGACGGCGAGCGCTTCATGGAGAAGTACGCGCCGGTCATGAAGGACCTCGCGTCCCGTGACGTCGTCTCCCGCTCGATCTACACGGAGATCCGCGAGGGCCGCGGCTGCGGTCCCGAGGGCGACCACGTCTACCTGGACCTGACGCACCTCCCGCCGGAGCAGCTGGACGCCAAGCTGCCCGACATCACCGAGTTCGCGCGCACGTACCTCGGCATCGAGCCCTACACGGACCCGATCCCGATCCAGCCGACCGCGCACTACGCCATGGGCGGCATCCCGACCAACGTCGAGGGCGAGGTCCTCAGCGACAACACCACCGTCGTCCCGGGCCTGTACGCGGCCGGCGAGGTCGCGTGCGTGTCGGTGCACGGCGCCAACCGCCTGGGCACCAACTCGCTGCTCGACATCAACGTCTTCGGCAAGCGCGCGGGCATCGCCGCCGCCGAGTACTCCGCCAAGGCCGACTACGTCGAGCTGCCGGAGGACCCGGCCGCCTTCGTCCAGGAGCAGGTCGAGCGCCTGCGGGAGTCCACCGGCAGCGAGCGGGTCTCGGTGCTGCGCAAGGAGCTCCAGGAGACGATGGACGCGAACGTGATGGTGTTCCGCACGGAGCAGACCATCAAGACGGCCGTCGAGAAGATCGCCGAGCTGCGCGAGCGCTACAAGAACGTGTCCATCCAGGACAAGGGCAAGCGCTTCAACACCGACCTGCTGGAGGCCATCGAGCTGGGCAACCTGCTCGACCTGGCCGAGGTCATGGCCGTTTCGGCCCTGGCGCGCAAGGAGTCCCGCGGCGGTCACTACCGCGAGGACTACCCGAACCGCGACGACGTCAACTTCATGCGCCACACCATGGCGTACCGCGAGGTCGGCGAGGACGGCTCCGAGACCGTCCGTCTCGACTACAAGCCGGTCGTCCAGACCCGCTACCAGCCGATGGAGCGTAAGTACTGATGGCTACCCCCGTACTGGACAAGGTGGAGAAGGACTCCGCAGCCTCCCCGTACATCACGGTCACCTTCCGGATCCGCCGCTTCAACCCCGAGATCTCGGACGCGGCGGTCTGGGAGGACTTCCAGATCGAGATCGACCCGAAGGAGCGCGTGCTCGACGGTCTCCACAAGATCAAGTGGGACCTGGACGGCACGCTCACCTTCCGCCGCTCCTGCGCGCACGGCATCTGCGGCTCGGACGCGATGCGGATCAACGGCAAGAACAGGCTCGCCTGCAAGACGCTGATCAAGGACATCAACCCCGAGAAGCCGATCACCATCGAGGCCATCAAGGGCCTCACGGTGATGAAGGACCTCGTGGTCGACATGGAGCCGTTCTTCCAGGCGTACCGGGACGTCATGCCGTTCCTGGTCACCAAGGGCAACGAGCCGACCCGCGAGCGGCTGCAGTCCGCCGAGGACCGCGAGCGCTTCGACGACACGACGAAGTGCATCCTCTGCGCGGCCTGCACGTCCTCCTGCCCGGTCTTCTGGAACGACGGCCAGTACTTCGGTCCGGCCGCGATCGTCAACGCACACCGCTTCATCTTCGACTCGCGTGACGAGGCGGGCGAGCAGCGCCTGGAGATCCTGAACGACAAGGACGGCGTGTGGCGCTGCCGCACCACGTTCAACTGCACGGACGCCTGCCCGCGTGGCATCGAGGTCACCAAGGCGATCCAGGAAGTGAAGCGCGCGCTGATCACGCGTCGCTTCTGACCGGTCGTCACGGCGATAGGCCCGCTTCTGTACGCTTCGGCGTGCAGGAGCGGGCCTTTGTCGTCAGGGAGCAGGGATCGATGAGCGAGCCGAACCCGTACACGTCGGATCCCGGCTACCAGTGGGGGCCTGGATACGGGCCCGGTCACGGGCCCGGCTACGGCTATCCGCAGCCGCAGTACGCGCCGGTGGCGGCGCCCACGCTCCAGATCGGGGACATCGCGATCGTCGGGGACCAGATCGTCACCCCGTCCGGCACCATGCCCCTCAAGGGCGCGGTGTGGAACGCGATGGACATGTCGCGGGTCGAGGAGAAGATCCCGCCGGTCGCGATCGTGCTCGCCGTGGTCTTCTTCCTCTTCTGTCTGCTGGGACTGCTGTTCCTGCTGATGAAGGAGCGGCAGACCACCGGCTACGTGCAGGTGACGGTGACGAGCGCGGGCCGGCACCACTCGGTCCTGATCCCGGCCACCACGCCCGACACCTTCTTCGGCGTCATGAACCAGATCAACTACGCCCGGACGCTCAGCATCTGACGTCCTCTCACCGCAGCTGGCCCAGGATCGTCGGGTCGGTGATCGCCGTGTCGTCGGCGAGCAGCCGGGCCTTGCTGAGGACGATCGCGAGCATGCCGTCTCCCTCGTAGGGCAGCGGGCCCGCCTCGTCCACGGCCGTCGCCGGGCTCCGGGGGACGATGCACAGGTACCGGTCGTACGGGGCGATCAGGACGTTGCCCGAGCCGAGGTGGATCTTGTACGTGTGCAGGTCGCCGCGGACGTGCAGGAACCGGCCCTCGACCGTGCAGCGTTCCCCGACGGCGAGCCGCGGCAGCAGCCGGGCGACCAGCTCGCGGCGGCTCTCGGCGCTCTGCGAGAGCGCGCCGAAGCCGTACCGCTCCCAGTAGTCGCGGTGCCGGCCGCCGGGGCCGCCGTCCTGCCAGGTCGGGTCGTTGCCGACGCTGGCGACGCCGACGAACAGGTCCACGTCCCGCAGGACTTCGGAGAGCACCGGTTCGGGTATCTCCGTCAGCGGCACCGGTTCGGAGCGGGTGGTGTAGCGGCCGCCGCCCGCGTGGGCCGAGTTGTGCTCGGAGTCGAGCGGGTGGAAGCGGACCTGGTCGGTGGTGACGTGCGCGTACGCGTACGAGTCGGTCAGGTCGCCGTCCTGGTCGCCGCCCGCGCCCTCGACCCAGTACTCGGCGCGCAGCCCCCACTCGGGCAGCTCCCGGTACAGCGGCGGGTACGAGTCGTCCACGCTCAGCCGCAGCCTCGCGGTCCAGCCGCGCTGCGCGGCCAGGGCGTTGAGCTGGTGCTGGCGGAGGATGTGGCCGGCGAAGCGGTTGGAGTACGTGGCGGTGGTCCGCTCGGCGTCGGTGAGCGGGTACATCTCCCGGTGGGCCTGCTTGAACGGCTGGGTGACGCCGAGCTGTTCGAGGCGCTCGCGGACGGCCCGGATCTCCTCTGCGGGGCGGCCGACGGGGTGCCAGAGGGTGACGCGCGCGTCGGCCCGGGCGCAGAGCGGGTCGCCCTGGAGGGTGCGGCCGCCGAGCATCGGCGTCTCGTCCTCCAGGAGCCAGACCAGACGGTCGGCGAGCGTGCCGACGAGGGGGTGGTCGAGGATCCGCCTGCGCCAGGTGGCGTACGTCCAGCTGCGCCGGGCGAGGAACTGCCGGTCCAGGCGCTCGCTCTGGGCGGCGAGCATCTTCTCGACGTCCTTGACGGTCGCCTTGAGTTCCTTGAGCGCCTCGGCGTGGTCGCGGCGGACCTCGGCGGGCACGGTCGCGACCTGCCGGCCCTTGGCGTTGGTCCAGGTCAGCCTGGCCTTCGTGCCGTGCACCTCGACCAGGCCGCGGGCCTCGCCGAGCCGGATCTCGCGGCGGCCGGGGCCGGTGAGCCCGTACGCGGGGACGGCCAGCTCCTCGATCTCGGCGCGGCCGACGCCCCGTTCGGCGGCCTTGGCGTCGAGGGCGGCGGTGAGCTGCTTGAGCGTGCCCTTGTAGGTGACCTTCGTGGACAGCCGGGCGAGTTCGGCGAGGGCGGCCTCGTCGTCGGTCCGCGACAGCGCGAGGACGGCCGCGTTGGCCACCTTGGGGCAGTGGGGGCCGATGCCGGGGACCTTGCGCAGCGAGACCTCCACGAGCCGGCCCAGGGCCCGTACGGCGGCCGGGTCGGGCGGCAGCAGGGAGACCAGCCAGGCGAGGCCCTTGAGCGCGTCGGCGTTGTACGGGTCGTAGGTGCGGTTGTGGTCCGTCCGGCCGTCGCCCACGTACAGCTCGAGGGTGCGCGGCGCGCCGACGAGCCCGAGCCAGCGCACGGCGGCGTCCCGTACGGCGGCGGGCTCCCCGGCCAGGGCCAGCGCCTCCTCGTCCCAGGCGGCGGTGGGCCGGGCGCCGGTGGCGGTGAGCAGATGGGCGAGCAGTCCGGCGGGGGCCTCGGCCATGGCCTGTTCGGCCCAGGGCTCGCCGGGGCTGAGCACGGGGTCGTCGATGCGGTCGAGGAGCGTGGCGAGGTTCTTGTCGGCGAGGTACGCGGTCCGTTGGCAGCGCCGCAGCAGCGCGACGAACCCGCCGGGCAGCGCACGGCCCGCGTCCAGCTCGCCCTGGGCGAGGGTGAGCAGCTCGTGGGTCGTGTAGTACTCGTACGCCGACTGCAGCTCGTCGATGCGGCGCAGGCGCTCGACGGAGAGCCGGTCGCCGGGCAGGTCCTCGCCGGCGATGCCGGCGAGGGTGAGCACGACCGAGCGGACGTTCTCGGCGTCACGGCCCTTCTGGTAGCGGACGACCAGGGCCTCGGTGAGGCGGGCGCGGGCCTCCTCGGGCAGGCCGCGGACGAGGACGGGTATCTCCGCCTCCTCCCTCGGCCACCGGTTGCCGTTGAGGGTGCCGATGCGGACCAGGGCCCCGGCGAGTTCGTCCGTGTCCCCGCGGGCCACGAGGTCCCGGACGACGTCGAGTGCGCGCACGGCGGGGCTCACCCTCCGACCAGCGGGACGAGCTTGAGGAAGGTGACCTCGGTGTCCGGGCCCAGCTCCACGGTGTCGTCGAGGTCCTCGACCTGGCGGTCGCCGACCAGGACCAGGAAGCCGTTCCGCCCGAACGCCTCGACCGCCCGCTCGTACTCGCGCTCCGCCCGCTCGGGCGCGGCCTCCTGCGCGACGCGGCGGCGGATGAGTTCGCGGAGCGCCAGGCGCTCCTCGGCGACGGCGAGGCCGCCGGCCTCGGTCCGCGCCCCTGAGGTCGTCTCGTCGACGAAGGTGACCATTGCCATGCGGAGCAGCGTAGAAGGCGGGTCCGACAACGCCCCGCGCGGGCGGCCGGTTCAGGCGGGCCAGTGCTGGTGGCCGGGGCCCTCCTCGGCGACCAGCATGACGCGCCGAAGCAGGTCGTTCAGCAGGTTCCGCTCGTCCTCGTCGAGGACGCCGAGGAGGCGCTCCTCCTCGTGGCCGAGGACGTCCATCGCGCCGAGCCAGGTCTCGCGGCCGGCGGGGGTGAGCTCGACGACCACCCGGCGGCGGTCGCTGGTGGACTGCGTGCGGCGGACGAAGCCGCGCTTCTCCAGGGCGTCCAGGCGGCCGCTGACGGAGGCGGGGGCGAGGTCGAGGTCCTGGGCCAGCTCGGAGGGCGCGGCGCTGCCGCCCCGGCCGGCCAGCTTGTGCAGGGTGTCGAACTCGTGCCGTTCCAGGTCGAAGTCGACGAGCGACTGCTCGCGCACCCGGCGCAGGTGCACCGAGAGCTTCTTCATGCGGGTGACCGCGCCCTCGACGACCGGGTCGAGCCCGGGCAGCACCGGCTGCCAGCGGGCCACGTGCCCGTCGGTCCAGTCGCGCCGCGCCGGCTCCGCGGGCGGGCTCGGGGTGTGCGTCGGCTCCATGGACCGATCGTACGTCGCGCCCGCCGATCCTTCGCTCCCGAATATTTCGTTGGCGAATAATTCGGAACCGAAATAACCTCCGGCCCATGCCCGCCGCCCCCGGCGACCTCGCCGCCGCACCCGGGCGCGGTCGGGCTGCTCCTCGGCTCGCTGCTCGCCCACCGCGCCCGGCCCCGCCGCCCCGTGCTCGTCGCCGCCCTCGGTCTCGCCCTGTACGCGCTGCCGCTCGTCCTGCTGGCCCTGCCCGCGCCCGTGCCGCTGACGGTGGCCGCGTACGGGCTCGCCCGTGCCGGACTCGGCTTCTTGTCCCCCGTCTGGGACACGGCCGTCCAACGGGCCTTCCCCGAACAGGCGCTGGCCCGTGTCACCTCGTACGACTGGCTGCTCTCGCTCGGCGCGACGCCGCTCGGCCACGTGCTCGCCCCGCTCGCCGCCGCGGCCTGGGGCCCCGGCGTGCCGCTTCTGGCGGCGGCGGTCGTGGTCGCCGGCTGCTGCCTGGGCACGGCGCCGGTACCGGGCGTACGGCGGTTCGGCACGCGGGACGCGGCGGCGGCACGGGGCCGCTGAGGGCCTGTCAGTGCGGTCCCCTACCGTCGTACGCATGGTGGGGAACACGAGCCTGGCGCACAGGCTGGACGAGGCGGTCGCGGCGGATCAGGCCCTGGACCGGGGGCGGCTCGACGCCCTGCTGGCGGAGCTGGACGACGCCGGGCGGCGGGAGTGCGCGCTGCGGCTGCACGCGGCCATGTGCCGGCGGCCCGGGCAGGTGCTGGGGCGGGCCCTGACCCGGCTCTCCGAGCAGGAACTGGACTGGACGGCGGAGGAGTCCGACCTGCTGCTCGCGCGGCTGCTCGGCAAGGACGCCGAGATCTCGCCGTACGACCTGCGCGAGGAGTTCCTCGGGCTCGTGCCGCTCGCGCTGTCGGCGGCCGAGCGCGCCCCCGCCGACTTCGACCGGCCCCGCGTCCGCGCGCTCCTGCGCATGGTCGAGACCCTGCGGTGGGGCGCCACCGTCGAATGGTCGCCGCTGCGGCAGCGGATGGTCGCGCTGCTGGAACGCGAGCCGCGCACGGAGGGCCTGCCCCGCCACGTCCTCGACTCCCTGGACGACTACGGCCCCGCGATGCGCGCCGCGCACCGGGACCTGCTGGCCGGCCCGGGCGTGGGCGCCTTCCTCGCGCACTGCCTGCAGGTCGCCCAGGTCCGGGCCACGAAGCGCTGGCGGGCCGGGGCCGCGCAACTCCTCGCGCGGACCGAGGCGGGCCCGGAGCTGGTGCGGCGGCTCCTGGAGGGCGTCGCCGCACAGCCCGAGCACCGCTATTCCGACCTCAACCCGTGGGGCTCCGGCGGCTGGGGCCTGGCGGGCGACTCCAACACCTGCCTCGTACGCGGCCTGTTGTGGGCGGCGCTGGACCTGGACGCCGCGTGGACGGTGCCCCTGATCGGCGAGGTCGCCGTCAACGCCGGGACGGGCGTGGGCGGTTCGGGCGGGTACTGCCGCAGCCAGCCGCTGGCCACGACTGCGGTCGCCGTCCTCGGCGAGTTCGGCGCGCCGCACGCCGAGCAGGCCGTCCGGACGCTGGGGCAGGTCAAGGCGAAGGTCCGGAACCGGACGGTGCTCAAGGGGCTCGCCAAGGCCGTGGAAGCCGTCTCGGCGCGGGCCGGGCTGACGCCCTCCATGCTGCGCGAGCGCGGTGTGCCGGCGTACGGCCTGGACGCCCGCGGCGTCCGCGAGGAGAGCCTCGGCGCGTACACGGCGGTGCTGTCCGCCGCATCCCCGGGCGTCGCCGCGCTCTCCTTCCTCGGTCCGGCCGGCACACCGCTCCGGTCCGCCCCGAAGGCCGTCAAGGAGGACCACGCCGAGCGGCTGAAGGACCTCCGGAAGGACCTGAAGCAGCTGCGGACGCTGCTGACGGCCGAACGGGCCCGCCTGGAGGAGCACCTCGCCGGCGGCACGACCTGGCCGGCCGAGGACTGGCAGCGGCTGTACGTGGACCACCCGGTCACCGGGACCGTCACCCGCGCGCTGCTGTGGGAGATCACCGCCGAGGGCGCGGATCCGGACGCCCCCGGGTGGACGGCCGGGCTGCCCGAGCGGACCGGCGGCGGCTGGGCGCTGGCCGGCGCGGACGGCACGGCCCGCCCGGTGAGCCCCGGCACCCGGCTGCGGCTGTGGCATCCGCTGCGCGCGGACGCCGAGGAGGTCGCCGAGTGGCGCGCCGAGCTGACCGCGCGCGAGCTGCGCCAGCCGTTCAAGCAGGTGTTCCGCGAGGTGTACCCGCTCACCCCGGCGGAGCGCGCGACGGAGACGTACTCGAACCGCTTCGCCGGCCATGTGCTGCGCTACGGCCAGGCCCGCTCGCTGATGACCGAGCGCGGCTGGCAGGGCGGGCACCTCGGGTACTTCAGCGAGGGCGGCTCCTCCCAGATGGTCAAGGAGCTGCCCCGGCCCGGGGAACTTCCGCTGTCCAAGGGCGACTTCTGGCGGGCCCGGTTCTTCGTCGAGCTGGTGGACGAGGGCTCCGGCGACGGCGGGGTCGCGGTGCTCTGCTCCACGGACCAGGTGCGCCTGGAGCGGCGGTCCGCCGCGGCCGGACCGCGCGCCCCCTGGGAGCTGGTCCCGCTCGCCGAGGTCCCGCCGCTGGTGCTGTCCGAGGCACTGCGGGACGTGGACCTGTTCACGGGCGTGGCGTCGATCGGCGCCGACCCCGAGTGGCACGACCGGGGGCGGGACCGCGGGTACGGCGGGTACTGGTCGTCGTACGCCTTCGGCGAGCTGACCGAGGCGGCCGCGATCCGCCGGGAGACCCTGGCGCGGCTGCTGCCGCGCACCCGGATCGCCGACCGGGCCGAGCTGACGGACCGGTTCCTGCGGGTGCGCGGCGACCGGCGCACGTACCGCATCCACCTGGGCTCCGGCAACGTCCTGATGGAGCCGAACGACGCCTATCTGTGCATCGTCGCCGACCGGGGCCCCAAGGGCCGCGACGGGAAGCTGTTCCTGCCGTTCGAGGAGGACGGCGGCCTGCTGTCGGTGATCCTGTCCAAGGCCTTCCTGCTGGCCGACGACGCGAGGATCACCGACCGGAGCATCACCGCGCAGCTGCTGCGGGACCTGTGACCTCGGCAAGGAAGGAGAGGAGCAGCTCCGCGGTCTCCGCGGGGCGCTCCAGGGCCGGGAGGTGGCCCGCCCAGTCCAGCTCCAGATGACGGGCGGCGGGCAGCGCGCCGGCGAGGCGGGCGGCGATCTCCCGGAAGTCGGTCACGTCGTGGGCGCCCGAGACGGCGAGCACGGGCACGGCGATCCGAGCGAGCCCGGCGGCGTCCACGCCGGCGTCGACGGGGCCGAGTTCGTCGGGGACGGGCAGCTGGACGTCGAAGGCGCGCCGCTGCATCAGCCGGACCCGTGCGCGGGCGTCCTCGTCGGCGTCCGGGCCGAGCCACTGGCCGACGTTGAGCTCGACGGCCCCCGCGAGGTCGCCGGCGAGCAGCAGCTCGACCTCCTTCTTCCCGAAGGCCCGCAGTTCGGCGCTCGGTTCGTGTCCGGGAGCGCCCGCGCAGAGCAGCGCGAGGGCGGAGACCCGTCCGGGGTGGAGCACGGCGAGTTCCAGGGCGACCTCGCCGCCGAACGAGGAGCCGACGACGGCGGCCCGTTCGATCCCGAGGGCGTCGAGGAGCGCCCGGACGTCCTCGGCATGGGTGTGCGGGGCGTCGATCGGCGTCTCGCCGAAGCCCCGCAGGTCGCAGCGGACCACGCGGTGCCCGGCCTCGGCCAGCACCCGGAACTGACCGTCCCACATCCTGCGGTCGCAGACGCCGGAGTGGAGCAGGACGACGGTCGAAGGGCCTTCACCGGCCACGTCATGAGTAAGCATCACCGCTCGACCTTACGCGCCCGCGCCCTGGGCCACTCCTCCTTTCCGCCGTTGCCCGACCCCGGCTTGAACACGTTCAAAGAGAGGTCTACAGTCATGCTCACCACCATTTGAACGCGTTCAAGGGAGCGTGGGGCATGGACCTCACTGTCGTCGCGTACATCGCCTATCTGCTGATCGGCGTCGCCCTCACCATCTGGGTGGCCCGCACCCTCAGCCGGAACGGAAGGATCTTCCTCGCCGACGTGCTGCACGGGAACGAGAAGCTCGCCGACGCCGTCAACCACCTGCTGGTCGTCGGCTTCTACCTGGTCAACTTCGGCTTCGTGGCGCTCTATCTGAGCCAGGACGAGGCCGTCTCCGACGCCCGGCAGCTGTTCGAGGCGCTGTCGATCAAGCTCGGCGTCGTCCTGCTCGTCCTCGGCGTGATGCACCTCGCGAACGTGTACGTGCTGAACAAGATCCGCCGCCGGGGCGTGATGGAACGCGAGCAGGTCCCCCCGGTCCCGCCGCAGGGCTGGACCGCCGCCCCCGCCCGCGGCCCGTGGGCCCCGCCGGCCCAGGGCGCCCCCGGCGCCCCGGGGGCCCAGGCGTGACCGCCGCCGCCTTGTCCGTACCGGCGGGGCGGCCCGTCACGCCGGTACGACGCCTGACCGTCCTGTACGACGCGGACTGCCCGCTCTGCGTCCACCTGCGCCACTGGCTGATCCACCAGCCCCAGCTCGTGCCGCTCGACCTGGTGCCCGCCGGGTCGCAGGAGGCGCGGCGGCGCTTCCCGGAGCTCGACCACGGCTCGACGCTGCGGGAGATCACCGTGGTCGGGGACCGGGGACAGGTCTACCGCGGCACCTCGGCCTGGATCGTCTGCCTGTGGGCCCTGGCCGAGCACCGGCCCAGGGCCAACTGGCTCGCCACCCCGGCGGGAACGCCGTTCGCCCGGATCACCGTCCTCGCCGCCGCCAAGTGGCGCGAGGCGCTCAAGGGCGACGAGCCGCCGCCCTGCGGCGGGGACGGGCGCGACGGCGGGGACGGGCGGTGCGAGGTCCCGGGCGCCTCCGGCTAGGCTCGGACACCGTGACGGAAGAGAAGGTCCCGGCAAAGGCCCCCAAGAGCGAGCAGACCCGCGCACTCATCCTGGAGACCGCGCTCCGGCTGTTCAAGGAGCGGGGGTACGACAAGACGACGATGCGGGCCATCGCCCAGGAGGCGGGCGTCTCCGTCGGCAACGCGTACTACTACTTCTCCTCCAAGGAACACCTGGTCCAGGGGTTCTACGACCGGATCGCCGAGGAGCACCAGGCGGCCGTGCGGGAGATCCTGGACAGCGACGAGAAGGACCTCACGGCACGGATCCGCGGGGTCCTCCTCGGCTGGCTCGACATCGCCGAGCCGTACCACGAGTTCGCGGCGCAGTTCTTCAAGAACGCCGCCGACCCGGACAGCCCGCTCAGCCCCTTCTCCCCCGAGTCCGAGGGCCCCCGCGAGGCCGCGATCGACGTGCACCGCCGGGTGATCTCCGGCGCGGCGGTGAAGATCGATCCCGAACTGGCCGAGCCCCTCCCGCAGTTGCTGTGGCTGCAGCAGATGGGCCTGGTCCTGTTCTGGGTGTACGACCGCTCCGAGGGCGCCGCGAACAGCCGCCGCCTGGTCGAACGCCTGGCCCCGGTCACGGCCCGCGCGATCTCCCTGTCCCGCTTCCGCATCCTGCGTCCGCTGGTCAAGGAGACCCACGACCTGCTGGCCGACTTCATGCCCACCGCCGCCGGCATGGCGGCCTCGGGCAAGCCCACCCGGGCCGCCCGCCGGACCGAAGGGGACCGGCACGGGCGGGACCGGGCCTGATCCGCCGGACGGACCCTAGATCCAGCTCAGCTCCCACAGGCGCCAGATGCCCGTGCCGTCGGTGAGGTACTGCGAGCCGGCGACCGCCTCGGCGGACAGGACGTAGTCCTTCTTCTGCCAGAGCGGGACGAGCGGCACGTCCTCGGCCACCTCCTGCTGGATCTCCCGGAAGTCCCCCGCCGCGCGGCCGCGGTCGCCGTACTGCTGGGTGGCGGAGATCAGCTCGTCGACGCGGCGGCTGGAGTAGCCGTTGTGCAGGGTGTTGCCGGTGCCGACCAGCGGCGCGGTGAAGCTGTCCGAGTCCGGGAAGTCGGGCAGCCAGCCGACGGGGTACGCGTCGTACTTCCCGGAGGCGTACGCCTTCTGGAACTCCTGCCACTCGGCCTCGACGACGGTCACCTCGAAGAGCCTGCTCGCCTCCAGCTGCCGCTTCAGCTCCGCGGCCTCGGCCGCGTACGTGGCGTCCTTGCGGAAGCCGAGGGTGAACTTCACCGGCGTCTTCACCCCGGCGTCCCTCAGCAGCTTCTTCGCCTGCTTGACGTCGGGCTTCGGGTAGGCGTCGAAGAACGCCGTGCTGTGGCCGGTGAAGCCCTGCGGGACGAGCGAGTACAGCGGCTCGACCGTGCCGTGGAAGACCTTGGTCACGATCTCCGGCCGGTCGATCACGCTCGCGACCGCCCGGCGGACCGCCTTGTCGGCCATCGGCGAGCCCGGCCGCACGTTGAAGTTGAGGTTGCGAATCTCCGGGCTGGCCGCCTCGGTGAGCCGGATGTCGCCCTTGGAGTCGTCCAGAGTCGACACCATCCGCGGCGGCAGCTGGCGGTGCGTGATGTCGACCTTCTTGGTCCGCCAGGCCTCCGCGAGCTCCTCGGACTCCTTGAAGTACCTGATGACGACCGGCCCGCCGGTCGTGCTCACCGCGCCCTTGTACTTCGGGTTCGGCTCCAGCAGCGCGCGCACGCCCGGCTGGTACTCCTTCAGCACGTACGGGCCCGAGCCGTCCACCTTCCGGTCCTCGCGCAGCGACCTCGACGGGTACGCGGTCCGGTCCACGATCGAGCCGGCGCCGGTGGCCAGCTTCTGCGGGAAGGTCGCGTCCCGGCTGCTGAGGTTGAAGGTGACCGTCTGCCCCTCCGCGACGACCGACTTCAGCGTGGGGAACAGCGCCTGCGGACCGACGTCCGTCTTGATGCCCAGCATGCGTTCGAAGGAGTACTTGACGTCCTCGCCGGTGATCTTCCGGCCGTTGGAGAACGTCAGGTCGTCCCGGAGCTCGCACTGGTAGGTCTGGAGCTTCATCCCGATGAACTTGCAGCTCTTCGCCGCGTCCGGCTCGGGAGTGGTGACGCCCGACTTGAACGTCAGCAGCGACTGGTAGACGTTGCTGTACAGCGCCCAGGAGCCGGCGTCGTACGCGCCGGCCGGGTCGAGCGAGGTCACCTCGTCGGTCGTGCCGACCGTGATCGGCGCCTTCGTCTCTTCGCCGGAGGGCAGCAGCAGCCACCCTCCGCCACCGGCGGCCGCCAGGACGCCGCACGCTATGAGGATCCGCACACGGACGGAACGCATGTGTCGTGCTTCCTTCGGTTCGAGCCCACCCCTGTCGCGGCGGCCCCTCGCCCATGCCGCGATGGCGTCATCCCATCACACCGGTTTCACAAGCGGAAGAGGAAACTTTCACCACACATGCATATGTCCGGGATATGAGATTCGGACGGGCGAACCGTACTGAACGGTCACTTAGCGACGCGGTCAGGCCTGCTTCGAGGCCAGCTGCACGACCGTGATGTCCGAGGGCGCCCCGACCCGCACCGGCGGGCCCCAGGCGCCCGCGCCCCGGGACACGTACAACTGCGTGTCGCCGTACCGCTCCAGGCCCGCGAGGGTCGGATTGGCGAGGTCGGCGAGCAGGTTGCCCGGCCAGAGCTGGCCTCCGTGGGTGTGCCCGGACAGCTGCAGGTCGACGCCGTGCTCCACGGCGTCGTGGATCACGATCGGCTGGTGGGCGAGGAGCACCGCCGCGCGCGAACGGTCGCGGTCGCCGAGCGCGCGGACGAAGTCCGGCCCCTGGCCCTCGCGCTCGCCGGCCACGTCGTCGACGCCCGCCAGGTCGAAGCCGTCGATCTCCACGCGGGCGTTGCGCAGCGGGTGCAGGCCGAGCTCGCGGACGTGGTCGACCCAGGCGTCCGCGCCGGAGAAGTACTCGTGGTTGCCGGTGACGAAGAACGAGCCGTGCCGCGCGCGCAGCTGCGCCAGCGGCTCGGCGGCCGGGCCGAGGTTCTCCACGCTGCCGTCGACCAGGTCGCCGACCACGGCGATCAGGTCCGGCTGGGCGGAGTTGATGGTGTCGACGATCCGCTGGGTGTGCGCCCGGCCCAGGATCGGACCGAGGTGGACGTCGGAGACGACCGCGATCCGGTACCCGTGGACCGCGCGCGGCAGCTTGGCCAGCGGCACGGTGACCCGCTTCAGACGCGGGCCGCGCAGCACCCCGTACGTGCCGTACCCGACGGTGCCGACGGCCGCGGCGGCCGCCGCCCCGCCGACGACCCGGGAGACGAAGAGCCGCCGTGACACGGCGGTGGCACCCGTACCCGGCGCATCCGCGGCAACCGGCTCGATACGCGTCTCGGACACGGCGGTCTGGGCCGCGACGTCGGGCACGGCGACTTCGGGCACGGTCTCGGCGACAGTCTCCGGAACGGTGACGGGCACGGCCTCGGGCACGGCCTCGGGCACGGTCACCGGCGCCGCGACCCGGGCCGCCCGCCGCTCCAGCGCCCGCCGCAGCAGCGGCCGCACCGCCTCACCGACCAGCAGCGCCAGCGTCACGTACAGCAGCAGCGCCAGCCACAGGAAGCCCGGCCAGGAGACCGCCTGCTGGAACCAGAACGGGGCTCCGGCGCGACCGGAGGCCATCGCCCCCACCGCGCACAGCGGCAGCACGAACGCCGCCACCGTCCCCAGCCGCCGCCCGAGCGAGCCGGCCACCGTGACATCGCGCACCAGGCGCCGCCACACGTACCAGTGGACCCCGGCGAGCAGGGCCACGACCACCACCATCACCAGCAGGACGAGCAGCACGACCCTGTACCCCTATCCCCGTTCGCGGCGCCAGGCGCGCACGCCGCGCAACCCGATCGCGCCGATCACCGTCCCCAGGACAAAGGACGTGACGGCAAGCAGCAGATGAACCCAGAAGTACGCCGTCGGCTCGCCCGCGTCGTCGAACGCGAGACCGCTCCCGTCGTTCCACAGGTTCTTGACGAAGGTGATCCAGATGAACCAGCTCCACACGCCGAAGGCGAGCAGGAACCAGGAGGCGGACCGGCTGAGCTTCATGGCCCCAGTATCGCCGGACGCCTCCGGCCGCCCGCTTCCGGGTGGAGGGGTGCGCCCGAACGCCCTGGTGGGGTACGGAATGGCGAGGTCCGCGTGTACGTTCTGGTCCGTGTCTGCTTCGAAGAAGGCCGCTCTGCCGGTCACCACGGCCGCCGCCGTCGCCCTCCTGCTTCCGCTGCTCACCGCCGCGCCCGCGTTCGCGGGGCCGGCGGCGGACAAGAAGGAGGACAAACAGCCCAAGCCGCCCGCGGTCATGTCCACCGTCGGCGGGGCGCTGCTCGGCCGGCCGGGGACGCAGGTGCAGTTGGGCGCCGGGGCGCCGGTGCTGCCGAAGGAGCTGAGCGCCCGGTCGTGGATCGTGGCGGACGCCGAGACCGGTGACGTGCTGGCCGCGCACAACGCGCACTGGCGACTGGCCCCCGCGTCCACGCTGAAGATGCTGTTCGCGGACACCCTGCTGCCGAAGTTCCCGAAGACGCAGACGCATCTGGTCGACCCGAAGGAACTGGCGGGGGTGGGCGCCGGCTCCAGCCTGGTCGGCATCAAGGAGAAGCAGAGCTACACCGTCCACGACCTGTGGATGGGCGTGTTCCTGCGCTCCGGGAACGACGCGGTGCACGTGCTGTCGGAGATGAACGGCGGCATCCGCAAGACCGTGCAGGACATGAACGAGCACGCCGCCGAACTGCAGGCGCTGGACACGCACGCGGTCTCGCCGGACGGCTACGACGCGCCGGGCCAGGTCTCGTCGGCGTACGACCTCACTCTGATCGCGCGCAGCGGCATGCAGAAGGCCGACTTCCGGGAGTACGCGGCGACCGTGCGCGCCAAGTTCCCGGGCGAGCAGAAGAAGGGCAAGAAGCGCGAGACCTTCGAGATCCAGAACACCAACCGGCTGCTGACGGGCGACTTCGGCATCGCCCCGTACAAGGGCATCGCCGGGGTGAAGAACGGCAACACCACGCACGCCGGGGCGACCTTCACGGGTGTCGCCGAGCGGAACGGCAAGGTGCTGCTCGTGACGGTGATGAACCCGTCGTCGAAGGAGTCGCACGCCGTCTACAAGGAGACGCAGCGGCTGCTCGACTGGGGCTTCGCCGCGACCGGCAAGGTGACCCCGGTGGGCGAGCTCGTGCCGCCGAAGTCGGTGCGCACCGACGCCTCGGCGCAGGGCACCGCGCCCGCGCCCGGCAAGAACAAGCAGGGCTCGACGGTGAAGGCCGCCGCCTCGGGCCGGTCCGGCGGGATCGGCACGGCGCTGGCCGTGGCGGGCGGCGCGGTGGTGCTGCTGGCCGGTGCGGCATTCCTGGTCAACCGTCGCTGGCCGCTGCCCGAGCTGGTCCGGCGCCGTCCCCAGGGTCCTGGTCCGGACGTGAATCCGTAGCGGGGTCGCCGGGCGCGCGGGTGGCCGTCCAGGCCGCGCAGAACAGCAGCAGCTTCGCGGTGAAACTGATCCACAGGAGCAGGGCGACCGGCACGCCGAACGCCCCGTACATCGACTTCGCCGCGACCCCGCGCATGTAGCCGCCGATCAGCAGCTTCAGCGCCTCGAAGCCGATCGCGCCGATGAGGGCCGCGCCGATCAGCCGGCGGCGCGGCGGGCTGACGCCGGTGAAGACGCTGAGCACGTAGCAGAGGATCAGGACGTCGGCGACGATCGCGACGAGGACCGCGGCAAGCTGGATGAGCACGCCGCCCGCGCCGGAGTCCGACAGGCCGAGCCGGTCGGCGCTCCAGCCGACGGCGGTGGAGCCGAGCCAGGAGGCGGCGAGGGAGGCGACCCCGACGGCGCCGAGGCCGAGCAGCACCGCCGCGTCCACGCCCTTGCCCACGATCGGGTTGCGGTCGTCCTCGTCGTCGAGGCCCCACACCGCGCGCAGGCACTCCCGCATGGAGCCGACCCAGCTGATGCCGGTGAACAGCAGCACCGCGCCGGCGACCAGTCCGATCGTGCCGGCGTTGGCGACCAGTCCGGGGATGTCCAGCTGGTCGGAGATGCCGGGGACCTGCTCGGCGAGCTTGCGCTCGATGGTGGCGAGCTGGTCGTCGGTGAGCAGGGCCGCGCCGATCGCGGCGGCGACCGTGATCAGCGGGAAGAGCGCCAGGAAGCTGATGAAGGTGATCGCGGCGGCCAGCCGGGTCCAGTGGGCCTCGTCGAGCGTCTCGTACGAGCGCCAGGCGTGGGTCCGCATGAGCCGGGCGGCCGCCGGGCCGATGACGGGGAGCTTGGTCAGCCAGTCCATGCCCTACCGCTACCCCTTGATCGGCTCCTCGACCGTCCCGCCGCTCCGAAGACGAGCGTCCGGGTGCCCCAGAAGCGCAGAGCCGTGGCGAGCATCATCCCGACGCCGAGCCCGGAGACCGTGTCGGCGCGCGCGGAGGTGAGGCCGAGGCCGTAGTGGCTCAGGCCCAGGCAGGCCAGCTGCACGGCGGCACCCGCGACGTTGACGGCGAAGAACACCGCGTACTCGCGCAGGCCGACGGTGCGGCGGCGGTACGTGCCGAGCGCGTTGCCCAGGTACGCGACGGTGCAACCGGCAAGGAACGACAGGCACTTCGCGGCGATCGGGCCGAGCCCGAGCGGGCCGCGGAGCAGCACGAACAGGGCGAGGTCGGCGGCGTACGCGGCGAGGCCCACGACGGCGAAGCCGGCGAGCTCCCGCCTCATCGGCGGCCGTTCACGCGTCGGCGCACGCGCACAGGCCGGCGCACCCTCACAGGTCGGTGACGGCCATGGCGTACATCGCCGCCCACACCAGCCCGATCACCGCCAGCGGCCGGTCGCGCAGGACGACGTCCTCGGGGGCGCCGGCGGCCCCGCGGTCGGCGAAGTACGCGTAGCGCAGCACCGCGAGGACGAAGGCCGCCATGGACAGCTGACGCCACGGCAGCAGCGCCCCCGCGGCGACGCCGCCGCTCTCCAGCGCCCACAGGCAGTAGCCGAGCACCGCCGCCCCGGCCGCGAGCTGCCAGACGAAGCGCAGGTAGCCGGGGGTGTACCGGGTGAGCAGCGCGCGGGTCGCGCCCTGCGCGCCCTCCATGCGGACGGCCTCGGAGTACCGCTTGGCGGCCACCATGAACAGCGCGCCGAAGCCGGTGGTGATCAGGAACCAGCGGGAGAGCGGGATGCCGAGCGCCACCCCGCCGATGACGGCCCGCAGCAGGAAGCCGGTGGCGACCACGGCGAGGTCGACGACCAGGACGTGCTTGAGCCACACGCAGTACGCGAACTGCATGACCAGGTACGCGACGAGGAGCGCCGCCGTCGCCGCGTTGCACAGCACCGCCCCGCCGGCGGCCGCGCCGAGCGCCAGCGCCGCGCCGGCCGCGTACGCGACGGGCACCGGCACCACCCCGGCGGCCACCGGGCGCAGCCGCTTGGCCGGGTGGGCCCGGTCGGCCTCGGCGTCGCGGGCGTCGTTGACCAGGTAGACCGCCGCGGCGGCGGCGGTGAACAGGGCGAAGACCAGCGCGAGGCGTCCGGCCGCGTCCCAGGAGGCGAGCCGGCCGGCGGCGGCGGGCGCGGCGACGACGAGCAGGTTCTTGACCCACTGGCGGGGGCGGGCGGTGCGCAGCAGCCCGGCGGGCAGGGCGAGCGGGGAGGGGCGTCGCGGGAGGGCGTCCGGACCGGGGGCCGGCCGGTCCAGGAGGGCGGCGGAACGTTCAGACACGGGCGGTCCCCCGCAGCCAGTCGCGGCCCAGGGCCGCGGTCGTCGCGCCGAGCAGGGCGCCCGCAGCGACGTCGGTCGGGTAGTGGACGCCGGCGACCAGCCGGGAGAGGCACATCGCGGCCGCCGCGGCCACGGTCGGGCGGCGGCCTGCCGGGCGCAGCGCGGTGAAGGCGACGGCGGCCGCGGCGGCCGAGGCCGCGTGGGAGCTGGGGAAGGAGTGCCGTCCGGCGGTGCGGACCAGCGGGGCGAACTCCTCGGGCCCGGGGCGCGGCCGGCGCACCACGCGCTTCACGCCCATGCTCGCCAGGTGCGCGGCGCCGATCAGCGCCGTGGCGCGCAGCCAGGGGCCGCGGCGCTCCCGGTCGGCGGCCGCGCCGGCGAGGCCGGCGGCCAGCCAGAGTGCCGCGTGCTCGCCGCCGGCCGACAGCAGCCGGGCCGCGGCGGCGACCTCCGGCCGCCGGCCGCAGCCACGGAGTGCGGCCAGCAGCCGTCGCTCGGCGCCGGCGCAGTCCCGGTATCGCATCCGCCCTGCCTCCCCGGTTCGTGGTTCGGGCCCGGGGGCGACTGTGACCCGCGGCGGCGAGGAACTTCACGGCAATCTTTCCTGACACTCCTTTAATCACCCATTTCGGCGAGCCCCGCAGCAATCACGGCATACAGCACATCCGGGGCGATACGGTCACGACCATGACCGCCGAGACCGACTGCCCCGACATCGTGCCGATGACCGGGTGGGGCCGCACCGCCCCCACCCTCGCGTGCGTGGTCCGGCCCCGCTCGTACGAGGAGGCCGGCGCCTCGGTCCGCGCCTGCGGGCCGCGCGGCTCGATCGCCCGCGGGCTCGGCCGCGCCTACGGGGACGCCGCCCAGAACGCCGGCGGCACCGTCCTCGACATGACCGGCCTGGACCGCATCCGCTCCATCGACGCGACCCGCGGGCTGGTCGAGTGCGACGCCGGGGTGAGCCTGCACCGGCTGATGGAGGTGCTGCTGCCGCTCGGCTGGTTCGTCCCGGTCACCCCCGGGACCCGCTACGTCACCGTCGGCGGGGCGATCGGCGCGGACATCCACGGCAAGAACCACCACGTCTCCGGCTCGTTCGCCCGCCACGTGCGCTCGCTGCGGCTGCTCACCGCCGACGGCTCCGTCCGCCGGGTCGCGCCCGGCACGGACCTGTTCGACGCGACGGCCGGCGGCATGGGCCTGACCGGCGTGATCCTCTCCGCCGTGCTCGAACTGCTGCCGGTCGAGACCTCGCTGATGACCGTGGACACCGAGCGGGCGACCGACCTCGACGACCTGATGGCCCGGCTCACCGCCACCGACCACCGCTACCGCTACTCGGTCGCCTGGATCGACCTGCTGGCGCGCGGCGCCGCGACCGGCCGGGCCGTGCTCACCCGCGGCGACCACGCCCCGTACGACACGCTGCCGCTGCGGATCCGCCGCGACGCGCGCTCCTTCCGGCCGGGCTCGCTGCCCGCCGCCCCCTCGTACGTGCCGGAGGGGCTGCTCGGCCGGACGAGCGTCGGCCTGTTCAACGAGCTCTGGTACCGCAAGGCCCCGCGCCGCTCCGTGGGCCGGCTGCAGCGGCTGCCGGCCTTCTTCCACCCCCTGGACGGCGTCCCGCACTGGAACCGGATCTACGGCCGCGGCGGCTTCGTCCAGTACCAGTTCGTCGTCGGGTACGGGCAGGAGGACGCCCTGCGGCAGGTGGTGCGGCGGATCGCGCGCCGCGGCTGCCCCTCGTTCCTGGCCGTCCTGAAGCGCTTCGGCGAGGCGGACCCGGGCTGGCTGTCCTTCCCGATGCCCGGCTGGACCCTGGCCCTCGACATCCCCGCCCGCCTCAGCGGCCTCGGCACGTTCCTCGACGAGCTCGACGAGGTCGTGGCGGGCGCGGGCGGCCGGGTGTACCTGGCGAAGGACTCCCGCCTCCGCCCGGAGCTGCTGGCCGCCATGTACCCCCGCCTCGCCGACTTCCGCGCCCTGCGCGCGGAGCTGGACCCGCGGGCGGTGTTCCGTTCGGATCTGTCACGACGGCTGGGCCTCTAGACACCCCTAGGAGCGTGAACGTCATGAAGGACGCCTTCGGCGCCCCCCAGTCCCTGCTCGTCCTCGGCGGGGCGTCCGAGATCGGGCTGGCCACGGCCCGCCGGCTCGTCGCCCGCCGCACCCGCACCGTGTGGCTCGCCGGGCGGCCCTCCCCCGACCTGACCGCCGCCGCGGACGCGCTGCGCGCGCTCGGCGCGGTGGTGCACACCGTGCCCTTCGACGCCCTGGACACCGAGTCCCACGAGGAACGGCTCGGGAAGCTGTTCGCGGAGGGCGACATCGACATGGTGCTGCTCGCCTTCGGCGTCCTCGGCGACCAGGCCCGCGACGAGGAGGACCCGGCCGCCGCGGTGCGCGTCGCGCAGACGAACTACACCGGCGCGGTCTCCGCCGGCCTGGTGTGCGCCCGGGCGCTCCAGACGCAGGGGCACGGCTCGCTGGTGGTGCTGTCGTCGGTCGCCGGCGAGCGGGCCCGGCGGGCCAACTTCATCTACGGCTCGTCCAAGGCCGGGCTCGACGCCTTCGCGCAGGGCCTCGGAGACGCGCTGCACGGCACCGGGGTGCACGTGATGGTGGTGCGGCCCGGGTTCGTCCGGACGAAGATGACCCGCGGCCTCGCGGAGGCCCCGCTGGCGACGACCCCGCAGGCGGTCGCCGAGGCCATCGAGCACGGGCTGCGGCGGCGCGCCGAGACGGTGTGGGTGCCGGGGACGCTGCGAGTGGTGATGGCGGCGCTGCGGCACCTGCCCCGGCCGCTCTTCCGCCGGCTGCCGGTCTGAACCGGGCCCGGGGGCCCAGGCCGGGGAGCCCGTCGTCGTGGGCCCGGTGGGCCCACGCCTACGCCTGGGTCGGGGCCGGGACGTCGACCGGGGCGCTCTGGGCCGGGATGTCCGCGCCGGACCCGCCGCCGAACTCGTACGCGCGCAGCTTGCGCCAGACCGCGTCCGCGCCCTGCTCGTACAGCGCGAAGGACCGGCAGGTCCAGGCCGCCTCGAAGCCGGCCAGTTCCTCGAAGGCCCGGTCCATCGCCTCGTCCGCGATGCCGTGCGCGACGGTGACGTGCGGGTGGTACGGGAACTGCAGCTCGCGCACCAGCGGCCCCGACTCGTCCCGCAGCAGCTTCTGCAGGCGGGTGCACTCCGGCGCGCCCTCGGCGAGCTTCACGTACACGACGGGCGACAGCGGCCGGAACGTTCCGGTGCCCGCCAGCCGCATCGGGAACGGCAGGCCGGCCGCGGCCACCCGCGCGAGGTGCGCCTCGATCTCCGGCAGCCGCTCGACGGGCGCCTCGGTGGGCGGGACCAGGGTGACGTGCGTGGGGATGCCGTGCGCGGCGGGATCCCCGAAGCCCGCGCGCCGCTCCTGGAGCAGGCTGCCGTAGGGCTCCGGGACCGCGATCGAAACGCCGAGCGTTACGGTCCCCACGTCGTTCTCCTCCGTCGAGTCTTGGTCCGGGCGGTCGTGGTCCGGGCGGGGTGGTGCAGCGCCAGTGTGCGGCCTGCACCGCCCTCGTGGATAGGGCCCTTGGGCTCAGTGCTTGGCGGGCAGGAAGCCCACCCGCTCGTAGGTCCGCGCCAGGGTCTCGGCGGCGACCGCCCGCGCCTTCTCCGCGCCCTTGGCCAGGACAGAGTCCAGCGTCTCCGGGTCGTCCAGGTATTCCTGGGTCCGGTCCCGGAACGGAGTGACGAAGTCCACCATCACCTCGGCCAGGTCGGTCTTCAGCGCGCCGTACATCTTGCCCTCGTAGCTCTTCTCCAGGTCGGCGACGCTCGTCCCGGTGAGGGTGGCCATGATGGTCAGCAGGTTGGAGACGCCCGGCTTGTTCTCCGGGTCGAAGCGGATCACGGTGTCCGTGTCCGTGACGGCGCTCTTGACCTTCTTCGCGGTGGTCTTCGGCTCGTCCAGGAGGTTGATCAGGCCCTTCGGCGTGGACGCCGACTTGCTCATCTTGATCGTCGGGTCCTGGAGGTCGTAGATCTTCCCGGTCTCCTTGACGATGTACGGCTCGGGGATCCGGAAGGTGTCGCCGAAGCGCCCGTTGAACCGCTCCGCGAGGTCGCGGGTCAGCTCGATGTGCTGGCGCTGGTCCTCGCCGACGGGGACGTGGCTGGCCTGGTACAGCAGGATGTCCGCGACCTGCAGGATCGGGTACGTGAACAGGCCCACCGTGGCCCGGTCCGCGCCCTGCTTGGCGGACTTGTCCTTGAACTGGGTCATGCGGGAGGCCTCGCCGAAGCCGGTGAGGCAGTTCATGACCCAGCCGAGCTGCGCGTGCTCGGGGACGTGGCTCTGGACGAAGAGGGTGCAGCGCTCCGGGTCGAGACCCGAGGCCAGCAGCTGGGCCACGGCGAGCCGGGTGTTGGCCCGCAGCTCGGCCGGGTCCTGCGGAACCGTGATGGCGTGCAGGTCGACGACCATGTAGAAGGCGTCGTGGGTCTCCTGCAGTGCGACGTACTGACGGATCGCACCGAGGTAGTTGCCGAGGTGGAACGAGCCGGCGGTGGGCTGGATTCCAGACAGTGCGCGAGGACGTTCAGAGGCCATGCTCATCATTCTCTCATCGGGGGCGGACAGGCCGGTCCGCCCCCGATGAGGGATGCGTGACAGGGAGATCAGACCGCCAGGCCCGGTGCCGGGTACGCGGCCATCAGGTCGGCGACCTCCGCGCGGATCGCCGCCAGCGCCTCCTCGTCACCCAGCGAGGCGGCCGCGACACCGCGGTCGATCCACTCCGCGACCTGCGCCATGTGCTCGACGCCCAGGCCCCGGGAGGTCAGCGACGGGGTGCCGATGCGCACGCCGGACGGGTCGAACGGCTTGCGCGGGTCGTACGGGACCGTGTTGTAGTTCACGACGATGCCCGCCCGGTCCAGCGCCTTCGCGGCCACCTTGCCGGGGACCTCCTTGGGCGTGAGGTCCATCAGGATCAGGTGGTTGTCGGTGCCGCCGGAGACCAGGTCGAAGCCGCGGGCGAGCAGCGCCTCGACGAGCGCCTTCGCGTTGGCGACGACGGCCTCGGCGTAGGCCCGGAAGGACGGCTGCGCCGCCTCCTTCAGGGCGACCGCGATGGCGGCGGTGGTCTGGTTGTGCGGGCCTCCCTGGAGGCCCGGGAAGACGGCCTTGTCGACGGCCTTGGCGTGCTCCTCGCGGCACATCAGCATCGCGCCGCGCGGACCGCGCAGCGTCTTGTGCGTGGTCGTCGAGATCACGTCGGCGTACGGCACCGGCGAGGGGTGGGCACCGCCCGCGATCAGGCCGGCGATGTGGGCGATGTCGGCGACGAGCACCGCGCCCGCCTCCTGGGCGATCTCGCCGAAGGCGGCGAAGTCGATGGTGCGGGGCAGCGCCGTACCGCCGCAGAAGATCACCTTCGGGCGTTCCTTCATGGCCAGCTCGCGGACCTGGTCGAAGTCGATCAGCCCGGTGTCCTGGCGTACGCCGTACTGCACGCCGCGGAACCACTTGCCGGTCGCGGAGACGCCCCAGCCGTGCGTGAGGTGACCGCCCATCGGCAGGGCCATGCCCATGACCGTGTCGCCGGGCTCGGCGAACGCCAGGTAGACGGCCAGGTTGGCCGGGGAGCCGGAGTACGGCTGGACGTTGGCGTGGTCGACGCCGAAGACGCCCTTGGCGCGCTCGATCGCGAGGGACTCGACCTGGTCGATGTTCTGCTGGCCCTCGTAGTAGCGGCGGCCGGGGTAGCCCTCGCTGTACTTGTTCTGCAGGACGGTGCCGGACGCCTCCAGGACCGCCTGGGAGACGTAGTTCTCGCTGGGGATCAGCCGCAGCGTGTCGGCCTGGAGCTGCTCCTCGGCGCGGACCAGGGCGGCCAGCTCGGGGTCGGTGGCGGCGAGGGCGGGGTGGCGGGGCTGCTCGGTGGTCATGGCGTGCCTCCGGGTTCGGCGGATCCCGGGGCGCGGCTCGTGACACGGGCGGCGCCGCACGGGACGGTCGTGGGTCCCGTGATGCCCAGGCGGGCGGCATCTCGTGTGGTTGCCGCGCACGGCTCCCCCGGGGTCGCTTCCCCGCGCGCCAGTCGCCGTGCGTGTTTCCAGACTAGGGCCTGTCCGGCGGATCAGGGTCGGATTGGGCCGCGGCGTCTGGTGCGGTGCATCGCAAGGCGCCGGAGCGGCTCGATAGCGGAGCTATCGAGGTGGTTCGGCAACGCGGCGAGGTGCCGTGCCAGGCGTCGCGGCCCCGGCCATGATCCGCCGGGCAGGCCCTGGCGGGCGCGTCGTCAGCGATGTTTCCCCGTCCGGCATCCGAGCGACGATAGAAACAGGGCTCACACCCGCCCCTCGCCGCAGGACGAACGGAGATCCCGTGTCGCGTACGCAAGACCTGATCGCCTCCGCGGAGACGCACAGCGCGCACAACTACCACCCGCTGCCCGTGGTCGTCGCCACCGGCGACGGTGCGTGGCTCACGGACGTCGAGGGGCGCCGCTACCTCGACATGCTGGCCGGCTACTCGGCGCTGAACTTCGGGCACGGCAACCGCCGGCTGCTCGACGCGGCGCGGGCGCAGCTGGAGCGGGTGACGCTCACCTCGCGGGCGTTCCACCACGACCGGTTCCCGGAGTTCTGCGAGCGGCTCGCGGAGCTGTGCGGCAAGGACATGGTGCTGCCGATGAACACCGGCGCGGAGGCGGTCGAGACGGCCGTGAAGACCGCCCGGAAGTGGGGCTACGAGGTGAAGGGCGTGCCGGACGGGCACGCGAAGATCGTGGTGGCGGCCAACAACTTCCACGGCCGGACGACGACGATCGTGAGCTTCTCGACGGACCACGAGGCGCGCGACCACTACGGGCCCTACACCCCGGGCTTCGAGATCGTCCCCTACGGCGACCTGACCGCGATGGAGGCCGCGGTCACCGAGAACACCGTCGCGGTGCTCCTGGAGCCGATCCAGGGCGAGGCGGGCGTGCTGGTGCCGCCGGCCGGCTATCTGCGCGGGGTGCGGGAGCTGACCCGGCGGAAGAACGTGCTGTTCATGGCGGACGAGATCCAGTCGGGCCTGGGCCGTACGGGACGGACCTTCGCCTGCGAGCACGAGGACGTCGTGCCCGACGTGTACATCCTCGGCAAGGCGCTGGGCGGCGGCGTGGTGCCGGTCTCGGCGGTGGTCGCGGACCGGGACGTGCTCGGGGTCTTCCTGCCGGGCGAGCACGGCTCGACCTTCGGCGGGAACCCGCTGGCCTGCGCGGTGGCCCTGGAGGTGATCGCGATGCTGCGCACCGGCGAGTACCAGCAGCGCGCGGCCGAGCTGGGCGAGCATCTGCACGCCGAGTTGAACCTGCTGGTCGGGGGCGCGGTGGAGGCGGTACGGGGCCGGGGCCTGTGGGCGGGCGTGGACGTCGTGCCGGCGCGCGGCACGGGCCGGGAGATCTCGGAGAAGCTGATGGAGCGCGGGGTCCTGGTGAAGGACACGCACGGCTCGACGATCCGGATCGCCCCGCCGCTGGTGATCGGCAAGGAGGACCTGGACTGGGGTCTGGAGCAGCTGCGGGCGGTCCTGTCGGACTGACGCGTCGGCGGACGTGACGGCCGACGTGACGGCCGACGCGACGGCGGGCGCGACGGCGGACGTGACGGCCGGCCGCGCCGCTCCGACACGACGGCCGGTGTGCCCGGGGGTACGGCCCCGGGCACAGCGCGCGTCAGAGGATCACGTGCGGCAGGAAGCGGGCGTACCCGTCGGTGACGAGGCCCGCCGACTCGCGGATGCCGAGGCCGGCCGCCTCGTTCTCCACGACCCACGCGCCGAGCACCACCCGGTTGCCGTCGAAGTCCGGCAGCGGGGCGAGCTCCTGGTAGCAGCAGGGCTCGTCGCGTACGGCCGGGGCCTCGCCCGCCTTGTGCAGGGTGACGCCCGCGCCCTCGCGGCCGAGCAGCGGCTTGGCCGCCCAGCCGGTGGTCGCGGCGAGTTCGCGCGGACCGTCGAGGTAGGCCGGGAGCAGGTTCGGGTGGCCGGGGTACAGCTCCCAGAGGATCGCAAGCAGTGCCTTGTTGGACAGCAGCATCTTCCAGGCGGGCTCGATCCAGCAGGTGGTGCCGGAGCCGCCGCCGTTGTCGAGGGTGTCCAGGACGTGCGGGCCGAACCGGTCCGTGGTCAGCCACTCCCACGGGTACAGCTTGAAGCAGCTGCGGATGAACCGGAGGCGGTCGTCGACGAACCGTCCGGCCAGCCGGTCCCAGCCGATCCGCTCCACGGACAGCGCCTCGGTGTCGAGGCCCGCCTGCTCGGCGGTCTCGCGCAGGTACGCGACCGTCATCAGGTCCTCGCCCAGCTCGTCGCCGTCGGAGTGCACGAAGTGCACCGGGCCGGGCGGCAACAGGTGCGCCTGCCGCTTCCAGGCGTCGACGAGGCGCTCGTGGAGCGAGTTCCACTGGTCGGCGCCGGGGAACCGCTCCTCCATCCAGAACCACTGGGGGCTGGCCGCCTCGACCAGCGAGGTCGGGGTGTCGGCGTTGTACTCCAGCATCCTGGCCGGGCCGGTCCCGTCGTAGTGCAGGTCGAACCGCCCGTACAGGGACGGCAGTTCGGCCCTGCGCCGCCAGGACTCGGCCACGCGCTCCGCCACCCGCGGGTCGGTGATGCCCAGATCGGCGAAACGGTCCTGCGCCACGATGTGCTCCGCCGCGGCGAGGCACATGGCGTGCAGCTCCTCCACGACCTCCTCCAGCGCCTCGACCTCGGGCAGCGTGAAGGAGTAGTACGCGCTCTCGTCCCAGTACGGCCGCAGGGAGCCGTCCGGGTAGCGGGTCAGCGGGTAGACGAGCCCCTGCTCCTCGACGGTCTGCTGCCAGCCGGGGCGGGGTTCGATGGTGTGCCGTCGCATGACGTGCCGGCGCCGCTCAGCCGCCGCTGGACTTGGAGCAGCCGAAGCCGCCGGTGTCCACGGCGCTCTTGTTCGTGCTGCCGCCGCTGATGCGGCCGTCGGCGTCGACGCTGCCGCCGTAGTAGTAGGTGCCCCGGGTGGTGTGGCCGCCGCTGCTCTTGCACTCGTAGTTCGGCAGCTGCTTGCGGCTCACCGGGTCCATGCAGCGCCTGTCCGGCTCGCTGCCGCAGGCGGTGAGCGTCGCCGCGAGCACGCCCATTCCCCCGAGTATCACCGTGCTCGACCTGAGCTTGCGCATGACGCGTACTCCCCCGTCCGTCGTTTCTCGTGCCCGCGCGGCCGTCGTTCAGCGCCGCGCGACCGCACAGTTTAGGCCGCCGCGTCCCGGCCGGTACGGGGCGGCCCCGGCAACTTCACGGGGCCTTCACTGCCGAAACGGCGTACCAGGCAGGCGCGCCCCCGCTCACTCCCCCGGAAGCACCCGGCACAGCGCCTCCAGCGCCCCCGGCCAGGCGCTGTCGGTCGGCGTGCCGTAGCCGACGACCAGGCCCTCGCGGGTGCGGGGCGTCGAGGGGTGGCGGAACGCGTCGATGCCGAGCACCGACAGGCCCTGCCAGGCCGCCGCGCGCAGCACCGACCGCTCGGTGCCCGGCGGGAGCGGCAGCACCGCGTGCAGTCCGGCGGCGATCCCGCTCACCTCGATGTCCGGGGCCCGCCGGGCGAGCGCCGCCACCAGCTGGTCGCGCCGCCTGCGGTAGCGCAGCCGCATCGCCCGTACGTGCCGGTCGTACGCGCCCGACGCCAGGAACTCCGCGAACGTCAGCTGGTCGAGCGCGCCGCACTGCCAGTCGATCCGGCCCTTCGCCTCGGCGACCTCGTCGGCCAAGGCCCGCGGCAGCACCATCCAGGCGAGCCGCAGCCCGGGCGCCAGCGACTTGCTGGCGGTCCCGAGGTACACCACCCGCTCCGGGTCCAGGCCCTGCAGCGCGCCCACCTGCTGGCGGTCGTAGCGGAACTCCCCGTCGTAGTCGTCCTCCAGGACCAGCCCGCCGGTGGTCCGCGCCCAGTCGACCGCCGCCGCCCGCCGGTCCGGGGGCAGCGCCCCGCCCAGCGGGAACTGGTGGGCCGGCGTCATCAGCACCGCGCCGACGCCCTTCAGCGCGGCCAAGTCCTCGGTGCGGGTGCCCCGTTCGTCGCAGCCGAGGGCCGGCAGCCGCAGCCCCGTCCGGGCCAGCAGGTCCCAGTGCACGTCGAGCCCGTACGACTCGACCGCGACCTCCCGCACCTTGCGCGCCCGCAGCACCTGGCCCATCAGCATCAGCCCGTGCACGAAACCCGAGCAGACCACGATCCGCTCCGGGCTCGCGTACACGCCGCGGGCCCGTGCCAGGTACTCGGCGAGGGCGGTGCGCAGTTCGATCCGGCCGCGCGGATCGCCGTACCCGAAGGCCTCGTGGGGCGCGGCGGTCAGCGCCCGGCGGGCGGCCTTGAGCCACTCGGCGCGGGGGAACGAGGCCACGTCGGGCGTACCGGGCTTGAGGTCGTGCCGCGGCCCGCCCGACGGCCTGCGCCGCGGACCGCCCGAGCCCGCCGGGGCCGCCGCGCCGCGCCGGGGCTCGGCCCGCTGCGCGACCCGCGTCCCGGAGCCCTGCCGGGCGGTCAGCCAGCCTTCGGCGACCAGGTCGCCGTACGCGTCGGCGACGGTGTTCCGGGCGATCCCCAGGTCGGCGGCGAGCTGCCGCGAGGACGGCAGCCGGGTCCCCGGCGCGAGCCGGCCGGACCGCACCGCCTCCCGGAGCGCGTCCATCAGTCCGGTACGCAGACCGGCCGCGCCGCGCAGGTCGAGGTGCAGGTCGGCCCCGAAAGTGGCCCACTCGTTCGCCATGGGAATGGACCATACCGCTGCGCCACAGTGCCCGTACGGTGAGATCCATGACGACCACGGACACTCAGGACGCCCAGTCCGCCCCGTACGCCCACGAGCACACCCCCCGGCTCGATCTCGCCGCCCGGCACCCGGAGTTCTACCGGGCGATGCTGCGGCTGGAGGCCGCCGCGTCGAAGGAGGTCGACCCCGCCCTCTACCACCTGGTCAAGATCCGCGCCTCGCAGGTCAACCGGTGCGCTTTCTGCCTCGACATGCACACCAAGGACGCGCTCGCCGAGGGCGAGACGGTGGAGCGGATCGTGCAGCTCTCCGCCTGGGAGGAGTCGCGCCACTTCTACACCGAGAAGGAGGCCGCCGCCCTCGAACTGACCGAGGCGGTCACCGTCCTCACCGACGGTTTCGTGCCGGACGAGGTGTACGAGCGGGCCGCCAAGCACTTCGAGGAGGACGAACTCGCCCGTCTCGTCGGCGCGATCGTCGTCATCAACGCCTGGAACCGCATCGGCGTCACCACCCGCATGGTCCCCGGCCACTACACCCCGGGGGCGTACAAGAAGTGAGCGACGCCGTGCGCACCCTGCGGGCCCTGCACCGGGACCGGGCGGCCGGCGACCCGCTGGTGCTGCCCGGCCCGTGGGACGCGGCGAGCGCCCGCGCCTTCGAGGCGGCGGGCTTCCCGGCGCTGGCCACGCCCAGTGCCGGGATCGCCGCCTCGCTGGGCTACGCGGACGGGAGCACGCCCGCCGAGGAGATGCTCGCCCAGGTCGCGCGGATCGTCCGCGCGGTGTCCGTCCCGGTCACGGCGGACGTGGAGGACGGGTACGGGCTCGCCCCGAAGGAGCTCGTCGAGCGGGTTCTGGAGACCGGCGCGGTGGGCGTGAACCTGGAGGACTCCGACGGCTCGGTGCTGAAGGACCCGCGGGAGCAGGCCGAACTGCTGGCGGCGGTACGGGCGGAGGCCGGGGACGCGCTCTTCGTCAACGCCCGCACGGACGTCTATCTGCGCGGCGCGCCCGGCCCGGCGGCCGCGGCCCTGGAGCGCCTGAGGCTCTACGCGGCGGCGGGCGCGGACTGCGTGTACCCGATCGGCGCTCCGCCGGAGGACCTGCCGGGGCTGCGGGCGGGGCTCGGCGCCGGGCTGCCGGTCAACCACTACGCCCGGCCGGGCGGTCCGCCGTTCGCGGAGCTGGGCCGGCTCGGGGCGAGCCGGATCACCTTCGGGCCGGGGCTCCTGAACCGCACTCTCGACCATGTCGGACTGCTGGCCGGGGAGTTGCGCGCGGGCGGGTTCTAGGAGCCGTCCGGACGCGCCGACGGGCGCCCGCTCGCGCGGGCGCCCGTCTCCCCCGTCTCCCCCGTACACCCGGCTCAGGACTCGTCGTCGGCCGGGTCGTCCTGGACGCGCAGGCCCGCGACCCACAGCGGGGTCAGCCGGTGCAGCACCAGCACCGCGACCATCAGCGGCGCCGGAACGCCCGACAGGTCGACGTCGGTGTAGGCGGCCAGCAGCACCACGGCGGCCGTGCCGGCGAGCAGCAGCCAGCCGGTCAGGCGGTGGGCGATCGAGCGGACCCGGTCGCGCTCCACCATCTGCCGCTCGTCGAGCATCCGGCCGCGCAGCTCCAGCAGGCCGCGGGTGGCGCCGTTGATCGCGCCGGTCATCACGACCCAGGGGAGCAGCAGCGCCACCATCGTCAGCGCGCCCGCGACGCCGCCCCAGACGAAGAACGCGCCGAACCCCCCGGCCGTCAGCGCCATGTGCGTGAACACCACGGCCCTGCGGCGGCCTGCGGTGGCGTAGAGGGGCGCGCCCTCACGGTTGTTCATCACGGCGTACATGCGCTGGTCGAAACGCGTCGCGGTCGTCATCACTGCTTCCTCCCGTAGACCTCTGCGGTGAGCGGCTGGAACGGCTCCAGGGAGAACAGCGCCTCCACCGGCAGCTCGAAGAACCGGGCGACTTTCAGGGCCAGGTCGAGACTCGGGTTGTACTGGCCGCGCTCGATGTAGCCGATGGTCTGGTAGTGGACGCCCACCGCCTCGGCGAGTGCCTGCCGCGACACCTTCCGCTCGGCCCTGACGACCGAGAGCCTGTTGTGCACCTGCTCGCTCATGTATAAGAAGTACTACATCCGAGCGTAGATCCACAACTCGGCGGCACAGAACTGCGACAAACGCAAAACACCGCACCCCCGGCCGGTGGTCCGGCCGGGGGTGCGGTGGGGTGCTACGGGGTGCGGCGACTCAGGCTCAGATGAGGCCGAGCTCGCGGACCGCGTCGCGCTCCTCGGCGAGCTCCTGCACGGAGGCGTCGATGCGGGCGCGGGAGAACTCGTTGATGTCCAGGCCCTGGACGATCTCGTACGTGCCGTTCTCGCAGGTGACCGGGAAGGAGGAGATCAGGCCCTCCGGGACGCCGTAGGAGCCGTCCGACGGGATGCCCATGGAGGTCCAGTCGCCCTCGCGGGTGCCGTTGACCCAGGTGTGGACGTGGTCGATGGCGGCGTTCGCGGCGGAGGCGGCGGAGGACGCGCCACGGGCCTCGATGATCGCCGCGCCGCGCTTGGCGACGGTCGGGATGAAGGTGTCGGCCAGCCACGCCTCGTCGTTCACGACCTCGGCCGCGTTCTTGCCGGCGATCTCCGCGTGGAAGATGTCCGGGTACTGGGTCGCGGAGTGGTTGCCCCAGATGGTGAGGCGCTTGATGTCCTCGACGGAGGCGCCGGTCTTCTGGGCCAGCTGCGTCAGCGCGCGGTTGTGGTCCAGGCGGGTCATCGCGGTGAAGCGCTCGGCCGGGACGTCCGGGGCGGACTGCTGGGCGATCAGCGCGTTGGTGTTGGCCGGGTTGCCGACGACCAGGACCTTGATGTCGTCCGCGGCGTGGGCGTTGATGGCCTGGCCCTGCGGCTTGAAGATGCCGCCGTTGGCGGCGAGCAGGTCGCCGCGCTCCATGCCCTTGGTGCGCGGGCGGGCGCCCACGAGCAGGGCGATGTTGGCGCCCTCGAAGCCCTGGTTCGGGTCGTCGAAGATGTCGATGCCCTTGAGCAGCGGGAAGGCGCAGTCGTCGAGCTCCATGGCGGTGCCCTCGGCGGCCTTGACGCCCTGCGGGATCTCGAGGAGGCGCAGCTTGACCGGCACGTCCGCGCCGAGCAGGTGGCCCGAGGCGATGCGGAAGAGCAGCGCGTAGCCGATCTGACCGGCGGCGCCGGTCACGGTGACATTCACGGGAGTGCGGGTCATGGCGATCTCCGTAAGACAGCTGGCGGTGGGGGTCCCTGCCCCTGATGCTGGATGCCTCCCCTGATCGACGATCGATCACACGATCGATCGGCGTCTCGACGTGAAGAGATATCCGGCGGTCAGGCTATCGGACCCCGGCCCGCCGCACCCCCCTCCCCCTTGTGGGACGGCTCACTGCCACCCGTCCGGGGTCGCCCCGAACCTCCGTGCCGACGTAGCGGAATGGTCACCTCCGTGCCACAGGGGACCGACGGGACTTGATCCACCGTTGGCGCGTACATGACCCTTGATCGCAGACGGCGCCCGTCCTCCCTCGGGGGAGAGGACGGGCGCCGTCGTGCGCGCAGGGGCTCCTACGTGATCGTCAGATGGAGGGCGTCCTCCAGGAACGGGATCCTCAGCCACGGATCCGGCTGCACCATGAGCGCGAGCAGCACGATCAGCGTCCCCATGACCCCGTACGTGACCATGTCCGTGAACCGGGAGCGGACCGCCAGCATGCCGACGGACGGCAGGATCCGGCGCAGCACGGCCCCCGTCAGCAGCGCCACGCCCACCAGGATCGAACCGACCCGGAACGACTGTCCGAACGCGTCCGTGCCCACGATCAGCAGCCCCAGCGCGGCGAGGCCGAGCACCGTCAGCAGCGGCCACTGCCGGGCCGGCGCGGGCGCGTCGCCGGGCGCCGCCCGGCCGCCGCCCTCGGGCCGCGCGGTGTCCGTGGTGACCGCCGGCGGCCGCCGCGACCGGTGCGCGGCGGACGCGGCGGCCTCGGACGCCCCGGCGGCCTCCGCCGCCTGCGCCCCCTCCGGCTCCGGGTCGGCCGGCACCGGGCTCCCGCCCTTCACGTCAGTGCGCCGCGGCCGCGGCCGCGCGCTCCGCCGCCTCGACCACGTTCACGAGCAGCAGCGCCCGCGTCATCGGTCCGACGCCGCCGGGGTTCGGGGAGATCCAGCCGGCCACCTCGGCGACGCCCGGGTGGACGTCACCGACGATCCGGCCCTCCTCGTTGCGCGAGACGCCGACGTCCAGGACGGCCGCGCCCGGCTTCACGTCCTCCGGCTTGATCAGGTGCGGCACGCCCGCCGCGGCGATGACGATGTCCGCCCGGCGCAGGTGCGCGGACAGGTCCTTCGTCCCGGTGTGGCACTGCGTCACCGTCGCGTTCTCCGAGCGGCGGGTCAGCAGCAGCGGCATCGGACGGCCGATGGTGACGCCGCGGCCGACGACCACGACCTCCGCGCCCTTGATCTCCACGCCGTGCCGGCGCAGCAGCTGGATGATGCCGTTCGGGGTGCAGGGCAGCGGCGCGGGCTCGTTCAGGACGAGGCGGCCGAGGTTGGTCGGGTGCAGGCCGTCGGCGTCCTTCGCCGGGTCCATCAGCTCCAGGACGCGGTTCTCGTCGATGCCCTTGGGCAGCGGCAGCTGCACGATGTAACCGGTGCAGGCGGGGTCCTCGTTGAGCTCGCGGACGACCGCCTCGATCTCCTCCTGCGTGGCCGTGGCGGGCAGTTCGCGCTGGATGGACGCGAGCCCGACCTCCGCGCAGTCGCGGTGCTTGCCGGCCACGTACTTCTGGCTGCCCGGGTCTTCGCCGACCAGGATGGTGCCGAGGCCGGGGGCGAAGCCCCGCTCCTTCAGGGCGGCCACCCGGGTGGCCAGGTCGGACTTGATCTCGGCCGCGGTGGCCTTGCCGTCGAGGATCTGCGCGCTCATGCCGCCATCCTCCCGGATGACCCCGCCCTTGTTCCAATCCGGCCGCCCCGGCCGGTGTCCGGGAGGGGGTCCGACGGGCCCGGAACGACCGGGTCCGCGGTTGCACTCCGGCAACACATCTGCATTCCGGCTGGACAAACTTACGCGGCACTTATGACGATGGGGGCCGAACAGTGCCGCGGGCACTGCCGGGGGGCGCACCGCTACATCTCATTCCGCTGTTTCCTCCGCGTGGCCGCGTCGTCCCCGCAACGGAGGAAAGACCCCACATGAGCTTCGGCGACCCGAACAACCCGTACGGGCAGCAGCCCCAGCAGGGCGGCCAGCCCGGTTACGGCTACCCGCAGCAGCCGCAGCAGCCGGGCGTGCCGCCCCAGCAGGGCTACGGCTACCCGCAGCAGCCGGCGCAGCCGTACGGCGCCGCCCCGCAGGCGCCGGGCACGCTGCAGGCCAACAACGGCTACATCAACGTGCCGGTCCTCGGCACCGTCCAGGTCGCCTCGATGGGCGCGCGCTTCGGCGCCCGTCTGATCGACGGTGTGGCCATCTCCGTCGTCGTCTGGGTCCTGATGGCGGTCGGTCTCGCGGGCGTCGTCGGCGTCGCCGAGACCGCCCAGACCTGTGACCCGATGGCCGCGGACTACCAGACCTGCGTGAACGAGCAGGCCGAGGCGGCCGGCGGCATGCTCGCCGCCGTCTTCGGCATGCTCGCGCTCGTCGCCATCGCCACCATGCTGTACGAGTGGCTGATGATCGCCTTCGTCGGCGCGACGCTCGGCAAGATGGCCCTCGGCCTGCGCGTCATCAAGGAGAACACCGGTCAGAAGCCGGGCCTGGGCGGCGGCTTCATCCGCTGGATCATCCCGATCGTCGGTGCGTTCCTCTGCTACATCGGCGCGATCCTCGTGTACATCTCGCCGTTCTTCGACAACTCCGGCAAGCTGCAGGGCTGGCACGACCGTGCGGCCGGCACGCTGGTCATCAAGAAGTAACCGCGCCGGGCGCCCCGGCGCCTCACGCGCGCAAGGCCCGTCGGTCCCCGGACCGGCGGGTCTTCGCGCGTTCTGCGTTCGTTTATCGCGGCTCCCTACCCTTTCGCCCACACCTCGGGGAAAGGAAGCGCCATGCACAGCATCATCGTGGTGCCCGCACACGCCACGAGCCCGGACGACCAGGTACGGCTGGCCCCGGGCGAGCGGCTCCACTTCGGCCGGGTCGCCCCCGCCTCCGGCCGTCCCCACCTGGACCTCCCGCACCCGGGGGTGTCGCGTACGGCGGGCGAGATCACGGCGACCGGGACCTACTGGGCGCTCAGCAACTTCAGCGGCGGAGCGACGTACGTCGTGGAGAACCCGGAGGGCGCGGGCGAGCACGTGAAGATCGCGCCGGGGCGGGTCGAAGCCCCGATCCCCTTCGAGTTCGCGCGGGTCGTGCTGCCCGCGGGCAGCGAACTGCTCGCGTTCTCCGTGTGGGCGCCGCGCCACGACTACGTGCAGGCGGAGGCGTCCGGCGGGGCCGGCGAACCGACCGTGCTCGCCTTCCCGCTGGACCGGAGCAAGCGCTACTTCCTCGTCCTCGCCGCCCTGTGCGAGGCCCGGCTGCGCGGCGAACCGCACGCCCCGCCGCCGACGGTCGAGGAGGTCTGCGCACGGCTGCGACCGCTGTGGCCGGCCGTGAACCGGGCCGCCGTGCAGTGGAACATCGACTACCTGGCGGTCAAGCTCCGCCTCAAGCCCGGCCCGGAGCGGGCCGACACCGGCCCGCGGCTCAACGGCAAGAAGGAGACCCTGGTGTCCCTCGCGCTCCGCTTCGACCTGGTCCGCGAGGACGACCTGACGGCGCTGGCGGTGCCGACCGGGGCGTCGCGGTGAGCGATTACCCGATCACCGTGCCCACGGGCCACCGGATCGGCCCGTGGACCGTCGAACGCCCTCTGGGCGCCGGTGCGTTCGGCAGCGTCTACGCGGCGGTCCGGTCCGAGGACTCCTCCGCCGACGACGGCCTGCCCGCGCGGGCCGCCCTGAAGTTCCTGCCGACCGGCACCCGGACTCCGCGCCAGCTGCGGCACCTGCGCGATCTCGCCGAGCGCGAGGTGGAGCTGCTCGGCCGGCTGCGCTCGCCGCGGCTGATCCGGATGTACGAGGCGCTGACCGTCGACGACCCGGAGCACCCGGAGCTGGACGGCGCGACCGTGCTGGTCCTGGAGGAGGCGGCGGACTCGCTGCAGACCGCGCTGCCGGGGCTGCCGGCCGCGGACCGGGCGCGGGTCCTGACGCAGGTCTGCGAGGGCCTGGCCCAACTCCACGGCGCGGGCTGGGTGCACGGCGACCTGAAGCCGGGGAACGTGCTGCTGATGGCGGACGGCTCCGTCCGGCTCGGCGACTTCAGCACGGCGAGCGAACTGGAGGGCACCCACGCGTACGCGACGGCGTTCGCGACGGCCGACTACACGCCGCCCGAGCTGCTGTGGTCCGACTTCGGCGAGCACGGCACCCGGATCCGCCCGACGGCGGACCTGTGGGCCTTCGGCGTGCTCGCGCACCTGGTGCTCACCGGCGGACACCCGCTGCCCGGCGGTACGCCGTCGGCCCGGCGCGACGCCGCCCTGCGGTACGCGCGCGGCGACGAGGAACTGCGCCTCTCCCCCGAACTGTCCGAGGCGTGGCGGGAGATCGTCGGGGCCTGCCTGAGCCGCAGCCACGAGGACCGGGCCCGCGGCGCGGGCCGCACGGCGGAGTCCCTGCTGCCCCGCGTACAGGAGGCGGCCGAGGGCCGGCCGGCGCGCCGGTCCCGCCGGCCGCTGCTGACCGCGGCGGCCGCGGTCCTGACCCTGGCCGTGACGGCCCTCGGCGTGACGCTCCTGCCGGACGAGACGCCGCGGGCCAAGGCGAAGGCGACGCCGAAAGCAGGGGCCACTGTCACCGCCACCGCCGCCGGCTACGAGCGCTGCACGCCCCGCGCGGTCTGCTTCTTCTCCGCACCGGACGGCGGCGGCGAGATGTGCGCCTGGGAGGGCGACGACCCCGACTGGTTCGACGGCCAGACCGACTGCTCCTGGGCCGACCGCACGAGCGCCCGCTCCGTCTTCAACAACGGCGGCCCGGACCCCAAGGGCTTCGTCCACGTCGCCTACTTCGCCGAGGCCGGCCTCCAGCGGCGCCTGGGCTGCGTGGAGCGGGGCCGGCGTCAGAACCTCCCGACGCCGGCCCCGGTCCTGTCCCACACGTGGGCGAAGCGCTGCTGACGCGGCGCCCGCCGTCAGTGGAAGAAGTGGCGGGTGCCGGTGAAGTACATCGTCACGCCGGCCTTCTTCGCGGCCTCGATCACCAGCTCGTCGCGGACCGAGCCGCCGGGCTGGACGACCGCCTTCACACCGGCGTCCAGGAGGATCTCCAGGCCGTCGGGGAAGGGGAAGAACGCGTCGGAGGCCGCGTACGAGCCGCGGGCGCGCTCCTCGCCGGCGCGCTCGACGGCGAGCTTCGCGGAGTCGACGCGGTTGACCTGGCCCATGCCCACGCCGACCGAGGCGCCGTCCTTGGCGAGCAGGATCGCGTTGGACTTGACCGCGCGGCACGCCTTCCAGGCGAAGGCCAGCTCGGCCAGCTCCTCGGCGGACAGCGCATCGCCGGTCGCGAGGGTCCAGTTCGCCGGGTCGTCGCCCTCGGCCTGGAGGCGGTCGGCGACCTGGAGCAGCGCGCCGCCGTCGACCGGCTTGACCTCGACCGGGCTGCTCGGGGCGCCCTCGGCCTTCAGAACGCGGATGTTCTTCTTCTTGGCGAGGATCTCGACCGCGCCGTCCTCGTAGCCGGGCGCCACGACGACCTCGGTGAAGATCTCGGCGACCTGCTCGGCCATGGCGACGGACACCGGGCGGTTGACCGCGATCACACCGCCGAACGCGGACAGCGGGTCGCAGGCGTGGGCCTTGCGGTGGGCCTCGGCGACGTCCGCGCCGACGGCGATGCCGCACGGGTTGGCGTGCTTGATGATCGCGACGCAGGGCTCGTCGTGGTCGTACGCGGCCCGGCGCGCGGCGTCGGTGTCCGTGTAGTTGTTGTACGACATCTCCTTGCCGTGCAGCTGCTCCGCCTCGGCCAGGCCGCCCGTGCCGTCCACGTACAGCGCGGCGCCCTGGTGCGGGTTCTCGCCGTAGCGGAGCACGTTCTTGCGCGTGTACGTCGCGCCGAGGAAATCGGGGAAGCCGCTGTCGTCGGCCGCCGCGTAGTCGTCGGCGAACCAGGAGGCGACGGCCACGTCGTACGCGGCGGTGTGCTGGAACGCCTCGGCGGCGAGCCGCTTGCGGGCGGTCAGGTCGAAGCCGCCGGCCTTCACCGCGTCCAGGACGTCGGCGTACCGCTCCGGGCTGGTGACGATCGCGACCGACGGGTGGTTCTTGGCCGCGGCGCGGACCATCGACGGGCCGCCGATGTCGATCTGCTCGACGCACTCGTCCGGGGTGGCGCCGGAGGCGACGGTCTCGCGGAACGGGTAGAGGTTCACGACCACCAGGTCGAACGGCTCCACGCCCAGCTCGGCGAGCTGCTCGCGGTGCGAGTCCAGGCGCAGGTCGGCGAGGATGCCGGCGTGCACCCGCGGGTGCAGGGTCTTGACGCGGCCGTCCAGGCACTCAGGGAAGCCGGTCAGCTCCTCGACCTTGGTGACCGGGACGCCGGCCGCCGCGATCCTGGAGGCGGTGGAGCCGGTCGAGACGAGCTCGACGCCGGCCTCGTGCAGCCCGGTGGCGAGCTCCTCCAGGCCCGTCTTGTCGTAGACACTGATCAACGCGCGACGGATGGGCTTATTCACCGACATGAACCTTTCGTCCCTCAATGCGGTAGCCGTTGCGGGCGAGACGCCCCACGACCTCGACGAGCAGCGAGCGCTCGACTTCCTTGATGCGCTCGTGCAGAGCGGCTTCGTCGTCACTGTCCCGGACCTCGACCACGCCCTGGGCGATGATCGGTCCGGTGTCGACGCCGTCGTCGACGAAGTGGACGGTGCACCCGGTGACCTTCGCGCCGTACGCGAGGGCGTCGCGCACGCCGTGCGCTCCGGGAAAACTGGGCAGCAGCGCGGGGTGCGTGTTCACGACCCGGCCACCGAAACGGGCGAGGAACTCCTTGCCGACGATCTTCATGAAGCCGGCCGAGATCACGAGGTCCGGCTCGTACGCGGCGGTGGCCTCGGCCAGCGCCCGGTCCCACTCCTCGCGGCTGGCGTGGTCCTTGACCCGGCAGACGAAGGTGGGCAGGCCGGCGCGCTCCGCGCGCTCCAGACCGGCGATGCCGTCGCGGTCCGCGCCGACGGCGACGATCTCCGCCCCGTACTCGGGGTCCGCGGCGACGGCGTCGAGCAGGGCCTGGAGATTGGTACCGGACCCGGAGACCAGGACGACAAGGCGGGCGGCAGCCACTGGGTCACTCTTTCCGTGGTGTTTGTGCGGTCGTACGAACGAATCGCAACCCTGAATACGGGGAACCCTACGAAGGGTCCGAACGTCAGCAACGATACCGGCACACCGGACGGCCCCCGGGGGACGGGGGCGCGGGCGGGCGGTAGCGTCTGGGGACGACGCCGGACGACCACACGCTCCAGCGCCTCGACGCGACGACAGAGGGAAGACGTTCACCACATGCCGGACCGCCGCCGTACGGAACGCCAGTCCACGGACGACAACAATCCGTTCGCGCCGCCGCCGGAGGGCGCGCCGGACCAGCCCTGGCAGCCGCGGCGACCGGAGGGCGAGGGCGACGACGCCTCCGGCGCCTCCGGCTCGGGCGACTCCTCGGGCCGCTGGAGCAGCCGCCAGCCGGGCCGCTCCTCGGCGGGCTGGGGCCGCCGCCCCGAGGGCGGGCAGGGCGGGCCGGACGGCCCGTCGGAGGGCCCCGGCCTGCGCTGGGACCCGACGGACCCGGCGCAGCGGCGGGCGCGGTACGCGCTGCTCGCGGGCATGTGGGCGTTCTTCTTCGCGGTCTTCACCCTGTTCGAGCCGGCGCTGCTGCTCGGCGCGCTGGGCATCTACTGGGGCGTCAGCTCCCTGCGGGCCAAGCCGAAGGCCCCGCAGGCGGACGCCTCCCCGGTCGCCGTGGCCACCGCCCTGGCCGCCCGCAGGCCGCAGCGCAGGGCTGCGATCACCGGCCTGGTGGCGGCGGGTCTCGCGCTCGTGATCGTGGTGGCCGGCTTCACCTTCCGTCTCGTCTACAGCGACTACTTCACCTGCGTCGAGGACGCCCTGACCGAGACCGGCCGGCAGTCCTGCGCCCGGGAACTGCCCCAGCCGTGGCAGGACATCATCGAGCAGAGCCAGCGGGTCTAGCACTCCGGGGGGGGCGGCCGGAGCCGGCCCAGAGACGTCCAGCAGCCCGTCGTTTTTGCGGTCTCCGCAAAAACGACGGGCTGCTGGCGTCGCCGGGGCCGAGCCTTGCCGGGCACTGTTCCCGACTTCAGAGGCAGGCCGTGACCGCGACCACCGCATCCCCCGCTCCCCCGACCCTGAGTGCGCGCAGACGCTGGACGGTGCTGGCCGTCTGCTGCCTGAGCATGTTCCTCGTGGGCCTCGACACCACCGTCGTGAACGTCGGCCTGCCGGCCATCGGCCACGGCCTGGGCATCGACACCCGCGGCCTCGAATGGATCGTGGACGCGTACACCCTCGTCCTGGCCAGCCTCCTGATCTCCTCCGGCGCCCTCGCGGACCGCTTCGGACGCCGCCGGGTGTTCCAGTGCGGGCTGGCCGTCTTCGGCGCGGCGTCCCTGCTCTGCGCGCTCGCCCCGTCCGCGGGCGTCCTCGTCGCGGCCCGCGCCCTGCAGGGGGTCGGGGCCTCGATGCTCAGCCCGGTGGCGCTCGCGATCGTGGTGAACGCGATGCCCGACCCGAGGGAACGGGCACAGGCGATCGGCATCTGGGCGTCCGTGTTCGGACTGAGCATGGCCGCCGGACCCGTCACGGGCGGCGCGCTGCTCTCCGGCTTCGACTGGCGGGCGCTGTTCTGGATCAACGCACCCGTGGTCGCGGCCGCTCTGCTGCTCAGCGCGGTGTTCGTGCCGGAGTCCCGGGCGCCGCGGGCCCGGCGGCTCGACCTGCCCGGCCAGGTCCTGCTGACCCTGCTCCTCGCCACCGTGGTGGGCGTCCTGATCGAGGGCCCGCGGATCGGCTGGACCTCGCCCGCGGCGCTGGCCGCGTACGCCGGGGCCGCCCTGGTAGCGGCCGGATTCGTATGGGTGGAGTTCCGACGGTCCGAGCCGCTGATGGACCCGCGGCTCTTCGTCCGCCCGGTCTTCGGCGCCGCCGTCGTGGGCGCGGTGGGCGTCTTCGTCGCCCTCAGCACGACCCTGCTGCTGAGCACGCTCTATCTGCAGCACACCCGCGGATGGACGCCGTTGGCGGCCGGCGCGGCGACCTTGCCCCTGGCCCTCGGGGCGATCGTCTGCGCCCCCTGGTCGGGCCGGATGGCCGGCCGCACCGGGCCGCGGCTGCCGCTGATGCTCGCGGGCGGTTTCCTCACGGCCGGCGGGCTCTGCCTGGTCGGGCTCACCCCGGACACGAGCGTGTTCCTGCTCCTGACCGCGTACGCGCTCATCGGCATCGGATTCGGCTTCGCCAACGCCCCGATCACCAACACCGCGGTGAACGGACTGCCGCCCGATCGTGCCGGGGTGGCCGGGGCGATCACCTCCACCGCACGGCAGCTCGGCTCCGCCCTCGGCATCGCGCTCGCCGGCGGCCTCGTCGCGGCCGCCGGTCCGGCGGGGCTCGCCCACGCCTCGCGGCCCGGGTGGATCCTGGTCGCCGGCTGCGGCGCCCTGCTCCTGCTCGTCGCCCGCGTGTCCCGGCCGAAGGAGGCGGGGGCGGCCGCCGCCTGACGCGCCGCCCTCCGGGACGTCACTCGCCGCCGGGCGGCGAGGCGAGGGCGCTCTCGGAGGCCGGCGGGGCCTCCGGTGCGGCGGGGGAGGACGGGGAGGGCGGGGCGGGCGGGAGCGCCTGGGCCTGTGCGGGGCTCCGTGGCTCGGGGGCCGGCGGCGGCGCTTCGGTGACGGGATGGGACGGGGATTCCCAGGCGGCCGGGAAGAGGTCGTAGGACTCGTACGGAGGCTCGTACGCGGGCTCGTCCAGCTCCAGGGAGATCGTCGTCGGCGTTCCGGCCGGTTCGGGGGCCGGGCGGCCGGCCTGCCGTGCCTCCGGGGCGGCCGGGGTCTCCTCCGCCGCCGCCCTCTCGGCGCGGCGGGCCCAGGCCCGTACGCCGAGGGCCACGGGGACGCCCAGGGCCGCCGCCCACAGGGCCGCCGCCGCGCCCGTCGCCCACCACACCGGGCCGAACGCGGCGAGCCGGGCCACGCCCAGCGGCCCGCCCGCCGCCGCGGCCAGGACCGCGATGACCGCCCCGCACAGGCCCGCGGCCTGGAGCGTCGTCCACGCCGTGGCCCGCGCCGTCCAGGTCGTCGCCACCCGCCCCGTACGCCGGCCCAGCGCCGCGCCCGCCGCGAGCGGCACCGCCGTCGCGAGCCAGTGCGCCCACATCGTGGGCCCCGGCTCCGGCAGCGCGGCCAGCAGCGGGAAGGACGGGACGACCGGGGTGCCGGTCACGAGGTACGGGCTCGTCACCGCGCCCGTACCGAGCATCACGCCGGGGCCCAGGCCGTACGCCGCGCCCCACACCGCCGCGTTCGGGACCAGCGCCACGAGGAGCAGCGCCAGCGCGAGCCGCCCCGACCACTCCTCCGCGAGCCCCGTGTACGCGTCCCCGACCGCCGCCGCGTGCCACACCAGCGAGGCCGCGACCAGCACCGTGCCCCCGGCGAGCAGCGTCAGCAGCCCGACGGCCGCCGCCCGCAGCGCCACTCCGGCGCGCGGCACCCGGCGGGCCAGCGGCGCGAGCGGCCGGCCGCTCGCCGTCCACGCGCCCGACGCCGCCGCCGCGAGCGTCACGCCCGGCAGCCAGCAGGCGGCGGCCGGCGGGTCCGCCGGGAACGGGCCGCCCGCGGCGTACAGCACCACCGCCGCGCCCACCAGGAGGTAGCCGCCCGTCACCGCGCCCACCGCCCCGGCCGCCGCCAGCCGCGGCCGCCCGTCCTCCGGCTCCATCGCGTCCCGCGCGGCCCGGTGCACCAGCCACGCCGGCAGCGCCACGAGCAGCAGCGGGACGATCCCGAGCGGCGCGGGCACGCCGGTGAGCGTGTCGGTGCGGACCAGGTCCACGCCGTGCGCCAGCAGCCACAGCCCGGCCGCCACGTGCAGCGCCCCGCCGGGGCCGCTGTCCGGGTACGGCGAGCTGATCCACAGCACGGTGACGAGCACCGCGAGCGCCCCCAGGCCCAGCCCCGCCGCGACGCCGCCGCGCAGGACGGCGCCGGCGAGGACGGCGGTACGGCCGCTCCGGACGAGGGCCTGGGGCGGGGGCGGGGCGCCCTGCTCGGTGAGGTGGGTCACCCGCCCCATGCTGCCAACGACACGCGCTTTTGTGGCGTAACAGGCAATAGTCCGTTGTGTCGTTCAAGATACATTTATGTGCTTTTACGGCCAGAGCAGCGCTCCGGGAGGTCGTCGTCCATGAGCCAGGGCACCGCACGCTCCGCCGCCGACTCGCTGCCCTCCCCCAAGGAACGCCGCAGGCTGCGCGAGGCGAAGGCGCTGACCGAGGACCAGGTCGCCGAGGCGCTGGGCGTCACCCGGGCGACGGTCCGCTCCTGGGAGACCGGCCGCTCCACGCCACGCGGGCGCAAACGGGAGGCGTACGTGAAGCTGCTGGGCGCGGAGGAACCGGAGCCCGCGCCCCTGAAGCGCGCCGCCCGCAAGCCCCCCACGCGCCCGGCGAGCCGCCCCAGGACGACCCCGCCCCCGGCCCCGCCCGAGGAGCACCAGGAGCGCCAAGAGCACCAGGAGCACCAGGAGCGCCTGAAACAGCCGCAACTGGCCGTGGACCGCGCGCCGGAGCCCGATCCGGAGCCCGTACGCCGGCCGGAGCCGCAGCCCGAAGCCGTACGCCGGCCGGAACTCCGGCCCAAACCCGTACGGCCGCCCGAGCCGGAGCCAGAGCCCGTACGGCCGCCCGAGCCGACGCCCGAAGCCGTACGCCCGCCCCGGCCGAAGCCCGAAGCCGTACGGCCGCCCGAGGCGGCGGACCCCGCGCCTGCGCAGGAGGGCGTGCGCGTGGCCGAGCGGGATCCCGAGCCGGAGCCGGCGGTCGCCCGGGCTCGCGCCGAGCTCACGCCCGAGGGGGCGTTCGACGCGCTCTACGCCCACGCGGCCCCGGGGCTCGTCCATCAGACGTATCTGCTCACCGGCCGCCGCAGGCTGTCCCGCGAGTCCGTGGAGCGGGCGTTCCACCACGCCTGGCAGCACTGGCCCGAGGTCGCGGTCGACCGGGACCCGGTCGGGTGGGTGCGGGCGGTGGCGTACGAGTTCGCGCTCTCGCCCTGGCACCGGCTGCGCCGGGCGCACCGGCACCCCGACGCCCCGCCGACCGACGCGGGCCGTCGGGCGATCCTTCAGGCGCTCCTGGAGCTGCCGCCGCCGTACCGCCGCACCGTGCTGCTCTACGACGGCCTCGGCCTGGACCTGCCGGACACGGCCGCCGAGACCGAGGCGAGCACGCCGGCGGCGGCGAACCGCCTCCTGTACGCCCGCGCCTGCATCGGCCGCGCGATCCCCGAGCTGGCCGACCCGGACGCGCTGCACGCGCGGCTGCGCGCGCTGGTGGCCGAGGCCCCGACGGTCTCGCTCGCGCCCGCGCACGCCGTGCGCTCCGGCAGCGAGCGCCGCACCCGGCTGTGGACCCGCTCCACGTACACCCTGACCGCCGCGCTGATCGGCGCGACGGCGTTCACGCTGCACACCGCCCCGACGCAGTACGTGCCCGAGGTCGCTCCGGGCCAGGTGGTCGAGGGCGTACCGGTGCGCGGCGGCCCGGAGAAACTGGGCCCCGAGGACGAGGAGCTGCGCGACGCGCTGCGCTCGCAGCCGCACCACGGGCCGGAACGCCTGGTGCCGCAGGCCGGCTGAACGGGACGGACGGCTGGACGGCTGAACGACTGAACGGCCGGAGTCGCTGACTCCGGCCGGACACGCGCGTGGGCCCCGCCCCCGGAAGTTCCGGGAACGGGGCCCACCTGTGCGGTCACACGGCCGCGGTCACGCGGCGGTGCTCGGTGGGACGCGTCAGCCGCCGAGGATCGCGCGCGCCAGCTTCGCGGTCTCGGTCGGGGTCTTGCCGACCTTGACGCCGGCGGCCTCGAGGGCCTCCTTCTTCGCCTGGGCGGTGCCGGAGGAGCCGGAGACGATGGCGCCGGCGTGGCCCATGGTCTTGCCCTCGGGCGCGGTGAAGCCCGCGACGTAGCCGACGACCGGCTTGGTGACGTTGGCCTTGATGAAGTCGGCCGCACGCTCCTCGGCGTCGCCGCCGATCTCGCCGATCATCACGATCAGGTCGGTGTCCGGGTCGGCCTCGAAGGCCGCCAGGCAGTCGATGTGCGTGGTGCCGATGACCGGGTCGCCACCGATGCCGACGGCGGAGGAGAAGCCGATGTCGCGGAGCTCGTACATCATCTGGTACGTCAGCGTGCCGGACTTCGAGACCAGGCCGATGCGGCCCGGCTTCGTGATGTCGCCCGGGATGATGCCGGCGTTGGACTGGCCCGGGGTGATGAGACCGGGGCAGTTCGGGCCGATGAGGCGGGTCTTGTTGCCCTTCTCCACCGCGTACGCGTAGAACGCGGCGGAGTCGTGCACGGCGATGCCCTCGGTGATGACCACGGCGAGCGGGATCTCGGCGTCGATCGCCTCGACCACGGCGGCCTTGGCGAAGGCCGGCGGGACGAAGAGGACGGAGACGTTGGCGCCCGTCTTCTCCATCGCCTCGGCGACGGTGCCGAAGACCGGGATCTCGGTGCCGTCGAAGTCGACGGAGGTGCCGGCCTTGCGCGGGTTCACGCCGCCGACGATGTTGGTGCCGTCACCCAGCATGAGCTTGGTGTGCTTCATGCCCGTGGCACCGGTCATGCCCTGGACGATGACCTTGGAGTCCTTGTCAAGGAAGATAGCCATGGCTGTGTAGTCCCTCGATCCTTACTTCGCAGCCGCGAGCTCGGCGGCCTTGTCGGCCGCTCCGTCCATGGTGTCCACGCGCTGCACCAGCGGGTGGTTGGCGTCCGACAGGATCTTGCGACCCAGCTCCGCGTTGTTGCCGTCGAGGCGCACGACCAGCGGCTTGGTGACCTCCTCGCCCTTGGAGGCGAGCAGCTCCAGGGCCTGGACGATGCCGTTGGCGACCTCGTCGCAGGCGGTGATGCCGCCGAAGACGTTGACGAACACGGACTTGACGTCCGGGTCGCCCAGGATGATCTCCAGGCCGTTCGCCATGACCTCGGCGGAGGCGCCGCCGCCGATGTCGAGGAAGTTGGCCGGCTTCACGCCGCCGTGGTTCTCACCGGCGTACGCGACGACGTCCAGGGTCGACATGACCAGGCCGGCGCCGTTGCCGATGATGCCGACCTCGCCGTCGAGCTTGACGTAGTTGAGGCCCTTGGCCTTGGCGGCAGCCTCGAGCGGGTTGGCTGCGGCCTTGTCCTCGAGCGCCTCGTGCTCCGGCTGACGGAAGTCGGCGTTGGCGTCGAGGGACACCTTGCCGTCGAGGGCCAGGATGTCGCCGGAGGCGACCTTGGCCAGCGGGTTGACCTCGACGAGGAGCGCGTCCTCGGCGATGAAGGTCTTCCACAGGGTCACGAGGACCTCGGCGACCTTCTCGGCGACCTCGGCCGGGAACTGGGCCTGGGCCACGATCTCGCGGGCCTTCTCGATGTCGACGCCCTTGTTGGCGTCCACCGGCACCTTGGCGAGCTTCTCGGGGGTCGTCGCGGCGACCTCCTCGATGTCCATGCCGCCGGCGACGGAGGCCATGGCCAGGAAGGTGCGGTTGGTGCGGTCGAGGAGGTACGAGACGTAGTACTCCTCGACGATCTCCGGAGCGGTCTCCGCGATCATCACCTTGTGGACCGTGTGGCCCTTGATGTCCATCCCGAGGATGTCCGTCGCGCGGGCGACGGCCTCGTCCGGGGTGGCGGCCAGCTTGACGCCGCCGGCCTTGCCGCGGCCGCCGACCTTCACCTGCGCCTTGACGACCGACTTGCCACCGAGACGCTCGGTGGCCTCGCGCGCCGCCTCAGGCGTGTCGATGACTTCACCGGCCAGCACCGGTACACCGTGCTTGGCGAAGAGGTCCCTCGCCTGGTACTCGAACAGGTCCACGCGCGTCCGTCCCTTTTCTGATGATCGCGGTTCGTTGTCTGCGTGGGCGTGCCGCGGAGGGCAACGTGACTGCGCTGTCACAAGGGAGGCGTACACGGTGTCCGTGGACGCGGCATGTCCGTCTCGCAGGTTATCCCCGCGGGACCTGGGTCCCTAAATCGCAGATCACAACCTGGCGGTGATACGGGTCACAGAACGTGGGGGGTACGGGGCGGTGCGTAGGGGCGGCGGCGGACGGCCCCCGGGGCCTTGAGGCAGGCGGGGGACGGGCTTTGGGCGCCTCACGACGCGCCCGGCTCCGGGGTGAGGTGCGCGCGGGCCGCGGTGTGATATGGGCCTCAGTGGGGCGGGAGGCGGCCGGGCGGGTGGCGGGGCGGGTGCGGATTCCGTGGGAGGCGGGGGTGGGTGGGGGTGCGGATTTCGTGGGGGCGGATTTCGTGGGTGCTGTCAGGGGCGTGGTGCAGGCACACGGGCGCTGACGCGTGGTGAGGCGCGTGGTGCAGGCGCGTGGTGAGACGCGTGGTGCAGGCGTGGTGCAGGCGCGCGGGCGCTGACGCGTGGTGCTGCAGGCCGCCCCATGGCCGGGTGCGGCCATGGGGCGGGTGCAGGCCGGTGAGGCCCGGGGTGGGCCCGTGCGGGCCTCGGGTGGATCAGGTGCGGCCCGTGCGGGCCCCCGGCGGATCAGGCGCGGCCCGTGTGGGCCTCGGTGTGGATCAGCCGCCGTAGCCGGGCAGGTAGTCCGGGGTGACCGCGACGGCGACGCTGCGGACGCCGTTCGTGGCGTTGCCGGCGAGCGGGGTGGCGCCGTCGGTGACGGCCCCGGTGAGGCCCGTGGCGCTGCCGCCGACGCCGCGGACGACCGGCTGGACCTGGTCGGTCACCGCGGTGACCACCGGCTGGACGGCACCGGTGACGCCGCCGGCGAACTGCGGGACCTCGGCGACGACGCCCTCGGCCAGCAGGCCGGCGTCGTTGAGGGCCAGGCCGGCGACCGGGAGCAGGGACGCGACGGCGCGGGCGGCGATGGGCGGCAGCACGTCCTGCGAGGCGCCCGCGACGACCGGGGCGGCCTGCGCCTGCAGGGCGCCGGCGCGGTCGGGGGTGCGCTCGGCCTCGGCGGCGAACGCGGACAGCGGCCCGAACAGGTAGTCGATCTCGGCGTCCGGGACGGACGGGGCGTCGACGGACGGGGCCTGGACGGCCGGCTTCACGGGCGTCTTCACGGCGGTCTTCACCTGGGGCGCGGTCGGCTGCGGGAGCTCGGCGGCGTCCTGGACGGTCTCGGTCACGCCGGTGACGGTGCCGAGGAGGTCGTCGGCCGTGTCCGGGGTGGTGTCGGCGGCGAGGTCCGGCTGGGTGAGCGGGACGTCGACCGGCAGCTCGGAGGCGTTGGCGGCGGCGGTGCCGACGGCCCACATGCCGGTGGCGGTGGCGGCGACGGCAAGGGAACGGCGGAGGTTCTTGTTCACGGGGGAGGTCTCTTTCTCGAATTCTTCGGCTGGGGACGAGCAGGCGGGAGGGCGGCCTGCTCTAGCCGGGGAATTCGAGGACCTCGTCCGCGCGGTCGGGAAGGGCGGCGACGGTCGCGGGCAGCGTCGTGCCCCGGACCGGGCCGGCGCACGGCGTGCGCGCGGGCAGGGTCGCCGCGTGCTCGTCGCCGCCGCGGGGCGCGCCGGTCTGGCCCGTCGCGACGGCCCCGGAGGGCCGGCCGGGGGCAGGAACGGGCGCGGGGTCGGGGGCGGGTGCGGACCGCGGGGCGGTCACGGTGGCGGCGGGCTCGGGCGCGTGCTCGATGCGCAGCAGGTGGCGTACGGGCGCGGGCAGCGCCTCGGCGGCGTCCGCGGTCGCCGGGCGCGCGGCGGGCGGTACGGGAAGCACCGGCCCGGGGCCGGCCTGCCCGGCCGCGGGCTCCGGAAGGACGTCCTCGCCCGGGGTCGGCACGGACACCGGTACGGGCAGGGGCACGGGCGTCCGGTCGCGGACGTCGTCCCGCACGGTCCCGGCGACGTCGCCCACGACGGGCGCGCCGGCGGCCCGGTCGAGCGTGGCGTCCACCGTCTCGCGCACCCCCGCCCGTACGGGCGCGGCGACCGGCTCGGCCGCCGTCACGGCGGCGTCGAGGACCCGCGCCGGGTCGGTCACGGTCGGCGTCTCCGTCACCGTCACGGTCCGCCGCGCCGGTTCCGGCGCGTCGACGGCCCCGGCCGCGTCCTCCACGGCACGCGCGGTCCCGGCGGCGCTCGCGGACGTCTGCTCCAGGAGCCGCTCCGGTACGGACTCCGCCGCCTCGGCCCGGCCGCCGAAGGCGAGGCCCAGCACCAGCAGTCCGCCCAGGAACACCAGGGTTCCCAGGGCGCGGCGCAGCGCCCGGGCGCGCTCGGGGCGCGGGGCGGTGTGCGGCACGGCGACTGCGGGGGACACGGGGCCTTCCGGAGGCGGGAGGGGAGAGGGCGCGGAACAGGGCGTTCCGGCGTATGCGGCCCGATGCTCGCACGAGCCTCCCCCGGTCACGCAAGTCCCCTGTTACTGATGGGCCACCATGTCCGGTATGGGCAGTGGCCGTTTCTCCAGAGCCGCCGCCATCACGTCCGGGAAGAGGTCCGGCGTGCAGGCGAACGAGGGCACGCCGAGCGCCGCGAGCGCGGCCGCGTGCTCCCGGTCGTACGCCGGCGCCCCCTCGTCGGAGAGCGCGAGGAGCGCGACGAACTGCACTCCGGCCGCCTTCATGGCCGCGACCCGCCTCAGCATCTCGTCGCGGATGCCGCCCTCGTACAGGTCGCTGATCAGCACGACGACCGTGTCGGCGGGGCGGGTGATCCGCTCCTGGCAGTACGCGAGCGCCCGGTTGATGTCCGTGCCGCCGCCGAGCTGGGTGCCGAACAGCACGTCCACAGGGTCGTCGAGGCGGTCCGTCAGATCGACGACGGCGGTGTCGAAGACGACCAGGCGGGTGTCGAGCGAGCGCAGCGAGGCGAGGACCGCGCCGAAGACCGCGGCGTACACGACGGAGGCCGCCATGGAGCCGGACTGGTCGACGCAGAGCACGACGTCCTTCCGCATCGCGCGGGCCGAACGGCCGTGCCCGATCAGCCGCTCCGGCACCACCGTGCCGTGCTCCGGCAGGTAGTGCTTCAGGTTGGCCCGGATCGTGCGGTCCCAGTCGATGTCGCCGTGCCGGGGCCTGCTGACCCGCGCGGAACGGTCGAGCGCGCCGGTGACGGTGGCCCGGGTGCGGGCGGCGAGCCGCCGCTCCAGGTCCGCGACGACCTTCCGGACCACGGCGCGCGCGGTCTCGCGCGTCGTCTCGGGCATCGCCTTGTTGAGCGAGAGCAGGGTGCCGACGAGGTGCACGTCCGCCTCGACGGCCGCCAGCATCTCCGGCTCCAGGAGCAGCGTGGCGAGCCCGAGGCGGTCGATGGCGTCGCGCTGCATGACCTGGACGACGGAACTCGGGAAGTACTCCCGGATGTCGCCGAGCCAGCGGGCCACGGCGGGCGCGGAGGCGGCGAGCCCGGCCGTCCGGGCCCGTCCCCCCGGCTCGGGGGCCGTCCCGTACAGCGCGCCCAGCGCCTCGTCCATCGCCGCGTCCCGGCCGGTCACGGCGTACCCCGTGCCGTCCGCCTCGCCCCCGCCGAGCACCAGCCGCCACCGCCGCAGCCGCTCGTCGCGCCCCGTCTCCCCGCTCACCGCTCCACCCCCGTGATCTCCCCCGCCGGCACGGCCCGCGCCGTCGGCGTGACCCTTCCCCTGCCCGAATCCGTCCCCGTCGCCGGGTCGGTGTTCGCCGTGCCCTCCCCCAGCAGCAGCCGCAGGACCGGCAGGACCGCGTTCGCGCGGCGTTCGTCCGGGGCCTCGGCGAAGCCGGGGACGCCGGCGCGGACGCGGGCCGCCGCGGCGGAGGGGCCGCGGGCGACCAGTTCGCCGAGGGTGCGCCGGACGGCCGGCTCGTACGCGCCGAACGTGCGCCGCAGCAGCGGCAGTACGTCGCCGAACGCGTCCTGCGGGACCCCCGCCAGCCAGGCGTCGACCAACCCGAGCAGCCGCTCGTCGTGGACGAGCAGCAGCCCTCCCCCGCTCGCGCCCCCGACGAAGCCCTCCAGCCACGCGGCCGCGTCGCCCGGCGGGGCGCCCGGCGACAGGGCCAGGCCCATGAGCCGGGCCGTCTCGTCGTCGCCGAGCCGCCCGTCGTCGAGGAGGATCCGGACGGCCCGGCCGCGTATCAGCCCCGCGACCGCGTCCCGGCCGGCGAGGCGCCGCAGCACCCCGGTCCAGCGCTCGGCCCGCGCGGCGTCGGCCGGCAGCAGACCGAGCGCGGTGTGCACCGCGTCGAGGTGGCCGCGCATCTCCCCCGCCGCGTCGTGGTCGAGGCCGGCGCAGGCGGGCGGCAGCCCGACGCAGATCCGTTCGGCGAGCCCGGCGGCCACCCCGGCGAGCGCGGCCGTGTCGGTGCCGCGCACGTCGCCGTAGCGCAGGGCGCGGGCGAGCGCGGGCAGGGCCTGCGCCAGATGGCCGACGTCGGCGTCGAGCGCGGCCCGGTCGGCGAGGGCGCGCATCACGACCGGCAGGGCGGCGGAGAGCCCGGCGAGCAGGCACTGCTCGGCGAGGGCGGTGATCCCGGCGAGCCCGCCGGCCGCCGCGGCCCGCGCCTCGGCGCGGGCGGTCGCGGCGTCGTGCACGGTGGTGCCCCACACGCCGGCCTCGGCGACCCGGACGTGCAGCTCCGGCTCCCAGCGCAGCCGCCACGTCTCCCGGAACGTGCCCGTCCCGCTGCGGCCGGCGGCCGGCACGCCCCAGTCGACGCCGAGCAGCCGCAGCCGGTGCAACAGGCGGCTGCGGGCCGCGTCGTTGTCCTTGCGCAGGTCGAGTTCCAGCTCGCGCTCCCGCGCCTCGGGTCTGAGCCGCAGGGCGCGCTGCCGGCGTTCGAGGTCGCGCTGCAGGGGGACGGCGGGCGCCCCGGCCGGGACCTCGCCGAGCTCGTCGCCGACGACGAGCCGGTCCCGGACGAGGGCGAGCGGCACGTCGGAGCCCTCGCAGAGCACGGCCCGCACGGCGTCGGTGGTCTCGCCGAGCCCGGCGAGCGGCCGGCCGCGCAGGGCGGCCAGGGTGTCGGCGAGCCGGACGGCCTCGATGACATGGGCGGGCGAGACCGGCCGGTCCTCCTCGCGGAGGAGCCCGGCGACCTTGGTGAGCCACCGCTCGACGGGCCGGTCGGGGACGGCGAACAGGTGCCCGTACCAGCCGGGCGAGTCGATGCCCGCGCCGTAGCCGGAGCGGCGGGCGAGCCGGCGGTGCGTCCAGGGCACCCAGGTCGTCTCCGTCCGTACCTTGGGCAGGCCCTTGAGCAGGGCCCGGTCGGCGGCGACGGCGGTACGGCGGCGCAGCGCCGGCACGTGCCAGGCGCCGCAGACCACGGCGACCCGGTCGTCGCCGAACTCGCGCCGCGCCGCCCGCAGTTCGAGCCGCATATGGGCCTCGCGCACGAGGTCGCGGCCGTGGCCGCCCGCGCCGTACGTCTCGCGCAGCACGGCCATGGCCTCGGCGACCGCCGCGAACGGGGCGCACGGGTCCCCGTCGCCGCGGTGCTCGATCACGTCCTCCCACCAGCGCTCGGGGTCGTCGTGCCCGGCGGTGCGGGCCAGCGCGGCGAGCGGGTCGACCCGCAGTCCCGCCGCCGGATCGGGCGGGTGCAGTTCCTCCTCGTCGCCGTCACCCCAGGTCGGGTCGGCGTTCAGGGCGAGCGTGGCGGCGGCGGGCAGGTCGAAGAACCGTACGGCCGCGCCGTGTTCCAGCGCCCACCGCAGCGCCACCCACTCCGGCGAGAACGCGGCCATCGGCCAGAACGAGGCCCGCCCCGGGTCGTCCACGGCGTGGGCGAGCAGCGCGACCGGCGGACGCATCGCCGGGTCCGCGGCGAGCGGCAGCAGCGCGTTCCCCTCGGGAGGGCCCTCGATCAGCACCGCCTCCGGCCGCGCCGCCGTCAGAGCGGCCCGGACGGCCCGCGCCGACCCGGGCCCGTGATGCCGCACCCCGAGCAGCAGCGGGCCCGCAGCCTCCCCCTTGCCGTCCCGCACACCGGCCGTCCGTGTCGTCCCCGTCATGCGCTCACCTCGCGGCAGGCCCGGTAGAAGTCCTTCCAGCCGTCCCGTTCGCGGACCACCGTCTCCAGGTACTCCTGCCAGACGACCCGGTCGGCCGCCGGGTCGCGGACGACGGCGCCGAGGATCCCGGCGGCGACGTCCGCGGGGCGGAGCACGCCGTCGCCGAAGTGGGCGGCGAGGGCGAGACCGCCGGTGACGACGGAGATCGCCTCGGCCGTGGACAGCGTCCCCGACGGGGACTTGAGCTTCGTGCGGCCGTCCGCGGTGACCCCGTCGCGCAGTTCGCGGAAGACCGTGACGACGCGCCGTATCTCGTCCACCCCGTCCGGCACGGCCGGCAGGTCGAGGGAGCGGCCGAGCTGGCCCACCCGCCGGGTGACGATGTCGACCTCGGCCTCGGCGGTGGCGGGCAGCGGCAGGACGACCGTGTTGAAACGGCGGCGCAGCGCGCTCGACAGCTCGTTGACCCCCCGGTCCCGGTCGTTGGCGGTGGCGATCAGGTTGAAGCCGTGGACGGCCTGCACCTCCTCCCCCAGCTCGGGGATCGGCAGGGTCTTCTCGGACAGGATCGTGATGAGCGTGTCCTGCACGTCCGCGGGGATGCGGGTGAGCTCCTCGATCCGCGCGGTCGCCCCCTCCGCCATGGCCCGCATGACGGGACTCGGCACCAGCGCGTCGCGGCTGGGTCCGTGCGCGAGCAGCTGCGCGTAGTTCCAGCCGTACCGGATCGCCTCCTCCGGCGTGCCGGCCGTGCCCTGGACGAGCAGCGTCGAGTCGCCGCTGACGGCCGCGGCGAGATGCTCGGAGAGCCAGGTCTTCGCGGTGCCGGGCACGCCGAGCAGCAGCAGCGCCCGGTCGGTGGCGAGCGTGCTGACGGCGACCTCGACGATCCGCCGGGGCCCCACGTACTTCGGTGTGATCACCGTCCCGTCCGGCAGCGTGCCGCCGAGGAGATAGCGGGCGACGGCCCACGGCGAGAGCCGCCAGCGGGCGGGGCGGGGACGGTCGTCGGCGGCGGCCAGGGCGGCGAGTTCGGCGGCGAAGGCGTGCTCCGCGTGCGGTCGCAGGGCGTCGTTCCCCGGGTTGGTCGTGGTTCCGGGCACGGTCATGGTTCCCCCTCCAGATCGTTCGGACCGACGTGGACTCCACGGTGCACCACGCCACTGACAACCGCCCCTCGCGGCAGTGTCGTTGCAGGTCGGGGCGATTGTCAGTGGGGCCGCGTACGGTCGTTCCCATGAGTCGGACGGGGGTTCGCATGGGGGTGCGGTGGACGTCGGAGCAGGTGCTGTCGCTGGCGCCCGACGAGACGTCACGCAGCGCGGGGGGCCGACTCGGCGTGGCCGGGCCGTGGTCCGCGACGGGTTGCTCCGGAGCGGCGGTGTGGGGGCGGTGCAAGGGCGGCGGCAGCGCGCCGTACGGGACGGTCGTGGACCTGACCGGACCGGCGTCGGTCTGCGACTGCCCGAGCCCGAAGTCCCCGTGCAAGCACGCGCTGGGACTGCTGCTGCTCTGGGCGGCGGACGACGGGACGGTCACGGAGGGGGACGTGCCGGAGTGGGCGGAGGCCTGGCTCGCCGCCCGCCGGGAGGGGGCCGCGGGGGGCGGCGCCGGCACGGAGGAGGGGACGGCGGGCGGCGTCGGCGCGGGGGGCGCCGGGCCGCCCGCCGGGCCGGCCGACCCGGAGGCGGCGCGGCGGCGCGCCGAGCGCCGGGCGGCCCGGATCGACGCGGGAGCGCGGGAGTTGGAGCAGCGGCTGGCCGACCTCGTGCGCGGGGGGCTCGCGTCGGCCGAGCAGGCCGGGTACGGGCTGTGGGAGGAGACGGCGGCCCGCATGGTCGACGCGCAGGCGCCCGGACTGGCGGCGCGGGTCCGGGAGTTGGGGGCGATACCGGGGTCCGGGCCGGGCTGGCCGGTACGGCTCCTGGAGGAGTGCGCGCTGACGCATCTGCTCGACCGGGCGTGGCTTTCGCTGGACCGGCTGCCGCCGGAGCTGGCGGCCACGGTGCGCACGCGCGTCGGGCTGACCGCGCGGGCGGAGGGGCCGCCGGTGCGCGACCGGTGGCAGGTGCTCTCCCGGTACGACACGTCCGACGCGAAGCTGACGGCCCGCCGGATCTGGCTGTACGGCCGGGAGTCCGGCCGGACGGCGCTGCTGCTGTCGTTCGGCCCGCCAGGCCGGGCCCCGGGACTGGACCTCCCGGTGGGCACGGTCCTGGACGCGACACTCGCCCGGTACCCCGGCGCCGCCCAGGTCCGCGCGGACCTGCGGGAACAGCACGGCCCGCCGGTCCCGGCGGCGGGGCCCCCGGACGGCGGCACGACGGCGGAGGCGATCGCCGCGTACGGCCGCGCGCTGCGGGACGACCCCTGGCTGGACGCCGTCCCGGCGACCCTGTCGGCGGTGGTCCCGGCGGTCACCGACACGGGCCGCGGGCTCCAGGACGCGGCGGGCGCCCTGCCGCTCACCCCGGCGGCGCTGGCCCGCCCCGGCCTGTGGACCCTGACCGCCCTGTCCGGGGGCGCCCCGGTGACCGTCTTCGGCGAATGCGGCCACGAGGGCTTCACCCCCCTGTCCGCCTGGTCCCCCGACGACCCGACGGAAACCGTCACCCTCGCGTGACGCCCGCTGACTGGAGGACCTGATGGAAGAGGAGCCGAGGACACGCTCAGAAGCCCCCGGCACGGGCGTCGCCGACGTCGTGGAGCAGGGGCTGCTCGGCTGGGACGAGGTGGTCTCCTCGGCGCTGCTCGGGACGGGGCGGCGGGTCGGGGGGCCCGCGGCGGAGGCCGTGCTGGACGCGGCGGCCGTGCACACGGTGCGGCGGCGGGCGGGGCTCCGGGCGGGGGCGGCCGTGACGCCGCCGGAGCCCGCACCGCACGACGAGCGGGCGCCGCTGCCCGCGGCGGCGCGCAGACGGCTGGCCCAGCTGCTCGCCGGGCGAGCCGCGCCCGCACCGTCCGCGGGGCGGCGGGGAGCCGCGCCCGACGTCGCCGAGCTGCTGCCGCAGTGGCTGGCGGCGGCCGGACGGTACGGCTACCGGGCCCCCGCCTCCGCGCTGCCGGCGCTGCTCGACGCGGCCCGCGCCCGGACCGACCTGCGGCCGGCCGCGCTCGCCTTCGCCGGGCCGCGCGGGCTGTGGCTGGCCCGGCAGAACCCCGAGTGGCGGTTCGCGCTGCGCGGCGCCGCCGGGGGCGCGGCGCTGCCGCCGCCCGACGACCACGAGGCCGTTCGGCGGCTGTGGGACGAGGGGCTGTTCGCGGAGCGGGTCGCGCTGCTCGCCGCCGTACGGTCCGCGGACCCCGCCGCAGGGCGGGAGCTGCTTGCCGGGACGTGGGCGGCGGAGCGGGCGGAGGACCGGCTGATGTTCCTCGACTCGCTGCGGGCCGGGCTCTCGGACGCGGACGAGGCGTTCCTGGAGACGGCCCTGACCGACCGAAGCCGGAACGTCCGCTCCACCGCGGCCGAGCTGCTGTCCGCGCTGCCCGCCTCGGCGCTGGCCGCGCGGATGGCGGACCGGGCGGCGTCCTGCGTCGCGTTGGACCGTTCGGGTGACGGCGTGAGCATCGTCGTCGAGGCGCCGCACGAATGCGACGCGGCGATGCAGCGGGACGGGCTGGTGGCCGTACCGCCGCCGGGACGCGGGGAGCGGTCCTGGTGGCTGGGCCAGCTCGTGGAGTACGCGCCGCTGTCCTGCTGGCCGGCCCGGCTCGGCGGCCGGAGCCCGGAGGAGATCGTCGCCCTGCCGGTCAGCGACGACTGGCAGCCGGAGCTGCACGCGGCGTGGTCGCGGGCGGCGGTGCGCCAGGGGGACGCGGCCTGGTCGCGGGCGCTGCTCGCCTCGCCCAGCACCTCGTCGCTGGCCGAGCGGGCGAAGCTGCTGGCCACGCTGGGCGAGGACGAGCGTGCGGAGTGGGTCGCCGGCTTCGTGTCGGCGCACGGGCTGTCCGAGGCGTTCCAGCTGCTCGGCGTGTGCGCCGTGCCGTGGGCGGAGCCGCTGGGACGGGCGGTGATCGACGCCCTGGACATCGCGCGGGACGCGGGCAGCTACCCGTGGAGCTTCAGCGGCGTGATGGGCCTGGCGGAGCGCTGCCTGGACCCGGGGGCCGCGGGCCGCCTGGAGGCCCTGACGACCTTGGTGGCGGAGGGCGAGGACGCGGCGCCGGGCGCGGCGGGCTACTGGTCGGAGGCCTTCCAACGCCTCGTCTCGACGCTGCGCGTCCGCGCGGCGATGCACGCGGAACTCTCCCCACCACCACCCTGACACCCACCGGCGAAACCGGCACGCGACGGGGCGGCCGGCGCGTGCCGGGGCTCCCGCTGCGCGGGGCGCACGCGCCGCCGCACTGACGCCGCATGTCGCAGACGGCACCCACCCGCCACACCCGCCCCCGGCTGCGGCCCGATCGCGCGGTAGCGCGGGTGGCGCGGTAGCGCGGGTGGCGCGGTAGCGCGGGTGGCCCGGTAGCGCGGGTGGCCCGGTAGCGCGGGTGGCGCGGTAGCGCGGTCCTCGCGGTCACGTGGGCAGCGTCGCGGTCACGCGCGGTCACCCGACCACGGGGGGCAACCAATCACATGCCGTCGCGCGCAATCGGGTGCTACGCCGCCACGCGGACGTTGGCGTTGACCCAGTCGACGATGGACGCCGTGGTCGCTCCCGGCGTGAAGATCTCCGCGACGCCCTTCTCCTTCAGCGGCGCGATGTCCGCGTCCGGGATGATGCCGCCGCCGAAGACCTTGATGTCCTCCGCGTCGCGCTCCTTCAGGAGCTCCAGGACCTTCACGAAGAGCGTGTTGTGCGCGCCCGAGAGGATCGACAGACCGATCGCGTCGGCGTCCTCCTGGATGGCCGTGTCGACGATCTGCTCCGGCGTCTGGTGCAGGCCGGTGTAGATGACCTCCATACCGGCGTCGCGCAGCGCCCGTGCGATGACCTTGGCCCCGCGATCGTGCCCGTCGAGACCCGGCTTGGCGACCACCACGCGGATCGGACCGGTCACACCCATCACTGCCTCCACATGCGACCCCCGCACCTGACAGGCCGGGGAGGTGAACGAACGTTATCGGTCAGCATCCCGCACCGGGCCGTTTCGCGGTGGCGAGCGAGGGGGAAATCACACGTGGGACATTGTTCGCTCTGCGCCGCACCCCGTGTGAACCGCACCCGGGTCGGTCGCAAGGGAGCCGCCCGGGGCTGCGTGAGGTGCATGCACCCCCGATCGCTCCCCCGCGCCCCGGTCGGGAGGTGGCGGCGATGGAGTTCACGGACATCCGGCAGCTCACGGACATCCGGCAGCTCGGATCGTTCAGTCGGCTCGGACAGCTCAACCCCCTGCTCAACCCGCTGGGCCAGCAGCTCACCCAGATCGCCCAGCTCGGGCGGCTCGGTGAGCAGCTCGGCCGGCTCTCCCCGGCGCTCAAGGCCGGCGTCCTGGAGCTGGCCGTTCTCTCCGGGCACCTGCTCCTCTACCCCTCCGGCCTCGTCCCCGAGCGCAACCAGGACCCCGACCCCGTCGAGGGCCCGCCCGCCGGCATCGGCCCGCCGCGGCGCCCCGTCGTCCTCCTGCACGGCTTCGTCGACAACCGCTCCGTCTTCGTGCTCCTGCGCCGTTCCCTCGCCCGCCACGGCTGGCGGCACATCGAGGCGCTCAACTACTCCCCGCTCACCTGCGACCTCCGCGCCGCCGCGGAACTCCTCGGCCGCCACGTGGACGCCATCCGCGCCCGCACCGGTCAGGACCAGGTCGACCTGGTCGGGCACAGCCTCGGCGGGCTCATCGCCCGTCATTACGTCCAGCGGCTCGGCGGTGACGCCCGGGTCCGCACCCTGGTCACCCTCGGCACCCCGCACTCCGGCACCACCGTCGCCGCGCCACTGGGCGACGCACACCCCCTGATCCGGCAGATGCGCCCCGGCTCCGCCGTCCTCGGCGAGCTCGCCGAGCCCGCGCCGGGCTGCCGCACCCGGTTCGTCAGCTTCTGGAGCGACCTGGACCGGATCATGATCCCGGTCGAGACCGCCCGGCTCGACCACCCGGACCTCCAGGTGCACAACGTGCGCGTGAGCGGGATCGGCCATCTCGCGCTTCCGGTCCACCCGACCGTCGCCGCCGGCATCCGGCAGGCGCTCGCCTCCGACGGGCTGAGCGTCGCGGAGGAGACCACGGACCGCAGCGGCGACGGCACCTGCTCCGTCGCCTGACGGCTGACGGCTGACGGCCGGCACCTGACGCCTGGCCCTGACGCCTGACACCTCGTCATTTTGTGACTGTTCTTCGAACGTTCCTCGAACACAAGGCCAAGGCTCTGCCCGCAGAGCGCCAAAACGCGGCCGATTGCCCGTTTCCCGCAGCGGCAAAACCTGCCGAAGATTGTCGGCCCCGCGTACCGCCGGGTACAGTCGCGCCACTGCTTACCCCCGGGACACCCGCGGTCGTTTCCGTCCCGGACTGGTCCTGCTGCCGAGGCGAGAGAGAAGTTGGTGAACGACCAGCACCCCCACGCCGGGTATGTCGGCGACGACGCCCACACGACCGGCAGCTTCGCCACCGATCCCCTGTTCGGCGCCCTCCCCGGCCACGACGCCTACGACGCCGGGCACAGCGGCCAGTACGACAGCACGCAGTGGAACTCCGGCGCGACCCAGCAGTGGGACGCCTCCGGCTACGCCACCTACGACACCCACGCGGGACAGCAGCAGTACGACACCACCGGTCAGTGGGACGCCTCCGCCTGGAACCAGGCCCAGACCGCGCAGCAGCAGACCGGCCAGTGGGACGCGACGCAGTTCGCCTCGTACGATGCCACCGCCCAGTGGACCGGCGCCACCGGTTATGACACCGGCGCGTACGACGCCACCGCCTGGAACCACGCCGCGCCGGACACCGCCGCGCACGCCGAGCCGGTCGTCCCCGAGCAGTACGTGCCCGAGCACGACACGGCCCCCGACTACGGCTACGCGTACTCCGCCGCCTACGACGCCGCCCCCGGGCACCCGCAGGCGGAGGCCGCCGACTCCGCGGCCGAGTTCGAGGTCCTGGAGTACGGCCACGGCGACACCTACGGCCAGGACGAGACGTACCACCGGGACGACGCGTACGGCCACACCGAGACGTACGGCCAGGACGAGACGTACGGCCAGGAGCACGCGTACGACGCGAGCCCCTACGCGCCGGACGCCCCGGAGACCCCCGACGTCCCGGCAGCCGCTGCCGACGCCGACTCCGTGCACTCCGCCGAGACCATGATCGCGCCCCGCGTCGAGCTCCCGGAGTCCCGCGTCGAGGCCCGCCCCGCGCGCCGCGCCGGCGGCGGCAGCCGCGGCCGGCGCCGCACCCCCGCCAAGCGTTCCGCGCTGCTGACCGTCGCCGTTCCCTCGGCCTGCGTCATGGGCGTGGCCGGCATCGCCGCCGCCTCGGTCAGCGGGCTCACCGACACCGCCGAGAAACCGGACGACACCACCTCGCTGGCCGCCGCCGACCCGTCCTCCGTGCAGCAGGTCGCCGCGAACACCCGGCTCGACACGCAGCTCGCCGCGCTCAGCGCGGACGCCCGCGACTTCGGCGACCGCGCCAGCCGCACCCAGGAGCGCCTCGACCTGAAGGCGCGCCAGGAGGCGGAGAAGAAGAAGCGCGAGGAGGAGGCCGCACGCCGCGAGGCCATGCGCCCCAAGTTCATGCTTCCGGTGAAGCTGCACCAGCTCAGCGCGCGCTACGGCCAGTCCGGCGTCAACTGGATGTCCATGCACACCGGCATCGACTTCCCCGTCCAGTACGGCACGCCCGTGATGGCGGCGACGGACGGCACCGTCCGCACCCAGTGGAACAGCGCCTACGGCAACATGGCCATCGTGACCGCCAAGGACGGCACGGAGACCTGGTACTGCCACCTCAGCACCACCAAGATCCGCTCCGGCAAGGTCAAGGCCGGCGACGTGATCGCGTACTCGGGCAACTCGGGCAACTCGACCGGCCCGCACCTCCACTTCGAGGTCCGGCCGGGCGGCGGGTCCACCATCGACCCGCTCGCCTGGCTGATGAGCCACGGTCTCAACCCGGTCGGCTGACCCGCCCCGACCGAGAAACGCACGAAAGGGCCCCGGCCGCCAGACGGCCGGGGCCCTTTCCGCACGTCCGGAGCCCTACAGCTTCTCCACCGGGGCGTACCGCAGCAGAAGCCACTTGGGCTTGTCGCCGCCGAAGTCGATCTGCGCCTGCGCGTCCGAGCCGGAGCCCTTCACCGCCACGACCGTGCCGAGCCCGAACTGGTCGTGCGTGACGCGGTCGCCGATCTGCAGCGCGAGCACCGGCTTGCCGCCCGTCGCCCGGCTGGTGGCGAAGCCGGACGGCCCACCGCGGGAGCGCGACGAGGAGAGCGTGGCGGCGATCCCGGAGACCGGGCCGGCGGGCTTGGCCATCGAGCCGGTCCGCTTCCACTCCAGGTAGGTCGCCGGGATCTCCTCCAGGAACCGCGAGGCCGGGTTGTACGAGGGCTGGCCCCAGGCGCTGCGCATCGCGGACCGGGTCAGGTACAGCCGCTCGCGGGCGCGCGTGATGCCCACGTACGCGAGCCGCCGCTCCTCCTCCAGCTCCTTGGTCTGGCCGAGGGCGCGCATGTGCGGGAAGACGCCGTCCTCCATGCCGGTGAGGAAGACCACCGGGAACTCCAGACCCTTGGCCGTGTGGAGGGTCATCAGCGTGATGACGCCCGAGCCGTCCTCGTCCTCGTCCGGGATCTGGTCCGAGTCGGCGACCAGGGCGACCTGCTCCAGGAACTCGGCGAGCGTGCCGGCCCCTTCGCCCTCCCCGCGCTCCTGCTCGAACTCCAGGGCCACGGCGGCGAGTTCCTGGAGGTTCTCGATGCGGGTCTCGTCCTGCGGGTCGGTGGACGCCTGGAGCTCGGCGAGGTAGCCGGTGCGCTCCAGGACGGCCTCCAGGACGACGGCCGGGCCCGCGCCGGACTCGACGACGGTCCGCAGCTCCTCCATGAGCGTGTTGAACCGCTTGACCGCGTTGGCCGAGCGGGCGGCCATCCCGTACGCCTCGTCGACGCGCTTCAGCGCCTGCGGGAAGGTGATCTTCTCGCGCAGCGCGAGGGCGTCGATCATCGCCTCGGCGCGCTCGCCGATGCCGCGCTTGGGCACGTTGAGGATGCGGCGCAGCGGCACGTTGTCCTCGGGGTTGGCGAGGACGCGCAGGTAGGCCAGGACGTCCCGGACCTCCTTGCGCTCGTAGAAGCGGACGCCGCCGACGACCTTGTAGGGCAGGCCGACGCGGATGAAGATCTCCTCGAAGACACGGGACTGGGCGTTGGTCCGGTAGAAGACCGCGACGTCGCCCGCCTTCGCCTCGCCGGCGTCGGTGAGCCGGTCGATCTCGTCGGCGACGAACTGCGCCTCGTCGTGCTCGGTGTCGGCGACGTAGCCCGTGATCTGCGCGCCGGCGCCCGCGTTGGTCCACAGGTTCTTCGGCCGGCGGGACTCGTTGCGCTCGATGACGGCGTTGGCTGCGGACAGGATCGTCTGCGTGGAGCGGTAGTTCTGCTCCAGGAGGATCGTGGTGGCGTCCGGGTAGTCCTCCTCGAACTGGAGGATGTTGCGGATCGTCGCGCCGCGGAAGGCGTAGATCGACTGGTCGGCGTCGCCCACCACGCACAGCTCGGCCGGGGGGAGGTCCTCGTAGCCCTCGCCGACCAGCTCGCGCACCAGGGTGTACTGGGCGTGGTTGGTGTCCTGGTACTCGTCGACGAGGACGTGGCGGAAGCGGCGGCGGTAGTGCTCGGCGACGTCCGGGAACGCCTGGAGCAGGTGCACCGTCGTCATGATGATGTCGTCGAAGTCCAGCGCGTTGGCCTCGCGCAGCCGCGCCTGGTACATCCGGTACGCCTCGGCGAGCGTCTTCTCGAAGCCGTCGGCAGCCTGGTCGGCGAAGGTCTCCTCGTCGATCAGCTCGTTCTTCAGGTTGCTGATCTTGGCGCTGAAGGACTTCGGCGGGAAGCGCTTGGGGTCCAGGTCCAGATCGCGGCAGACCAGCGCCATCAGGCGCTTGGAGTCGGCGGCGTCGTAGATCGAGAACGAGGACGTGAAGCCGAGCTTCTTGCTCTCGCGGCGCAGGATGCGGACGCAGGCGCTGTGGAAGGTGGAGACCCACATGGCGTTGGCGCGGGGGCCGACGAGCTGCTCGACGCGCTCCTTCATCTCGCCCGCGGCCTTGTTGGTGAAGGTGATCGCCAGTATCTGGCCGGGGTGCACGTGCCGCGTGGCCAGGAGGTGGGCGATGCGGTGCGTGAGCACGCGCGTCTTGCCGGAGCCGGCGCCCGCGACGATGAGCAGCGGGGCGCCGGTGTGGACGACGGCGGCGCGCTGCTGCTCGTTCAGCCCGTCCAGGAGCGCGGCGGGGTCCACGACGGGCCGGGGTGCGCCGTCGCGGTAGTGCGCGTCCCGTCCGGCCGGGGGCGCGTGGAAGTGGTCCCCGAAGAGGTCGTGCGGGACCTCCTCCCCGCCCGGGGCACCGTGCTCGTGGTCCTCGGGCGGGGGCGGGGGCTCCTCCGAGTGGTTCTGGAGGCTCGCCAGGAAGCTGTCGTCAAAGAGGCTGCTCATCGCTTAACGAGTCTAGGCCGCCGCGCCGACAGCCCGCCCCGCCTTCCGGGCCATGGGGTCACCGGAGACATACGGAGGGTGAAGCTCCGCATCAGGTCACGAAAATGTATCGGACATATCTGGCACCAACCTTCCCACCGGCACCGGGGGTTGGCTAGCGTGCTCGCCCAACAGCCCGCGCCCCGCGTTTCTCCACCGGGGCTCCTCCGTTCCCCCACGGGAAGGAGATGCCGGCCTTGGCATCCCACCGCAAGCCGCGCAGCACCCGTCCGACCTCCCCGGCCGTCGGCGTCACCACCGCCGCGCTCGCCGGAGTCACCCTCCTGTCCGGGCAGAGCGCCGGCGCCGCCCCCGCGCCGCCGAAGCCGACGGTGGAGGAGGTGCAGAAGAAGGTCGACGATCTCTACCGGCAGGCCGGCACGGCGACGCAGGAGTACAACCGCGCCAAGGAGTCGACGGACAAGCAGCGCCGCAAGGTGCAGACCATGCTCGACGAGGCCGCGAAGCGCACGGAGTCGATCAACGAGACCCGGCAGGCGCTGGGCACCTACGCGGCGGCGCAGTACCGGACCGGGGCGCTCAGCCCGACCGCCGCGCTGATCTTCGCGGACAGCCCGCAGTCGTACTTCGACCAGACCCAGCTGATGGACCGGATGACCGCGCGGCAGCGCAGCGTCGTCGGCGCGTACGAGACGGAGCGCGCCGCCGCGGCGAAGCAGCGCGCCGAGGCGACGAAGAGCCTGCAGTCGCTCACCGAGTCCCAGAAGGCGCTGCGCACCAGCAAGCAGGCCGTGCAGGACAAGCTGGCCGAGGCCCGGGCACTGCTGTCCCGGCTGACCGCCGAGGAGAAGGCCCGGCTCGCCGCCCTGGAGCGCGAGCGCGTGGCCGAGGCCCGCCGCAAGGCGGCGGAGCAGGCCCGCAAGGAGGCCGCCGAGGCGGAGCGCCGCCGGCAGGAGGAGGCGGCGCGCGAGCAGGAGCAGCAGCCCACCACCCCGGCACCGACGCCGGAGCCGCCGAGCAGCGGCACGGGTGACGGCACGTACGCGGCGAAGGCGGAGAAGGCGCTGGCCTTCGCCCGCGCGCAGATCGGCAAGCCGTACGTGTGGGGCGCCACCGGCCCCAGCTCGTACGACTGCTCGGGGCTGACCCAGGCCGCGTGGAAGGCCGCCGGCGTGGACCTGCCGCGCACCACCTGGGACCAGGTGAAGGTCGGCACCCGGGTGGCGACGGCGGACCTGCTCCCGGGCGACCTGGTCTTCTTCTACGACGACATCAGCCACGTCGGCATCTACATAGGCGGCGGCAAGATGATCCACGCCCCGAAGCCGGGGGCGTTCGTCCGCGAGGAGTCCATCTACTACATGCCGATCTACGGCAGCGTCCGCCCGGCCTGACCCCCGGCGGCCCGCCAGGCCGCCTCGAAGTCCTCCGCGGTGATCTCCTTGGGGAGGAGGGCAGGGTCGTAGAGGTCGAAGGGCGCGTTGAAGGGCCAGTCCTCCTCGGTCTCCGCCCGCGGCGCCGCACCGGGCTCGACGACGACCTGGCGGACCGTGCGACCGTCGGGCCCCAGCTCCATCAGGATCTCCCACCCCTCGTCCTCGTCGTCCCGCAGGTACACCCGCTCCCGCCCCGCGAGGGCGGGGAAGGCCGGGTGGGCGCGCTGGGCGGCGCGCTTCTCCAGGAACGAGGTGAGGGAGTGGGGCCCGGGGTCGTCGAGGTCGATCTCCTCCAGGTCCGCCGTCGCGGCCCACTCCAGCGCGGCCGGGCGGGTGCTCACCTCGACCTCGGCGACCGCGTCGAGCACGGCCTGCGCGGACTCGGCGCGGACCCACCACCAGACGGCGCCCATGCCGTAGTCGTGGACGACGAGATGGCGCGGCTTCCCCGTCACGTCCACGGTGTCACGTCCACAGCGTCGCGATGAAGATGTTCGCCGTCGTGAGCGCGCCCACCGCGACGAACGGGCCCTTGCCCACCGACTCCTCGTCGCGCTTCACGTAGACGAGGCCGAGGATCACCACCAGCACGGCCAGCTTGACCGCGATCTTGATGTTGTTCACCGTCTGGTCGTCCGCCTGGTTCAGGCCGACCAGGATCATGCCGGTGACCAGCATGGTCAGGGCGCCGTGCAGCATCCCCGGCACGAACCGGGCCGTGCCCGCGCCCATCGCCTTCATCTGGGACAGGAACCCGCCCAGCAGGGAGGCGATGCCGATGATGTGCAGAGCCACGAAGACATTGATGAGTACGTCCATGGGCCGGAGCCTATCCGGGCATTTGCAGCGGCCTGAGGGGGCCCGGACCGAACGCATCCGGTCCGGCTCCGACATCCGACGCCAATAGCGGTCAACGCGCCGCTGCCTCGTGTCCGCCAGGTTTAGCGTCCTTCGCAGCCGGGAGCCGAGCAAGCGAACTCCCCCCGCAGGAAAAGGATGTGACCGCCCTCGTGGCAGCGCACCGAAAACCCAAGCAGCGCCCCCTCGGCGGCCGCACCGCCGCCACCCTCGCCCTCGCCGGAGCGGCGACCGCGACGGTCCTGGACGGCTCGGGCCACGCCGAGCCCCGGCCGACGCCGGGTGCGGTCAAGGCCGAGGTCGACCGGCTCCACCGGGAGGCCGAGGAGGCCACCGAGCGGTACAACGGCGCGAAGGAGGAGGCGGACGAGGCCCGCCGCGCGCTCGACGGCCTGCGCGACGAGGCCGCCCGCCGGACCGCCCGCCTCAACAGCGCCCGTACGGCGCTCGGTTCGGCGGCGGCCGCACAGTACCGTTCCGGCGGGCTCGACCCGGCCGTGCAGCTGGCACTCAGCTCGGACCCGGACGAGTACCTGGAGCGGGCCGCGCTCGCCGAGCACGTGGGCCGGCGGCAGGCCGTCGCCATCGCGTCGGTGCGGCGGGAGCTCACCGAGATCGGCCGGCTGCGCGCCGAGTCGACGGGCAAGCTGGCCGAGCTGAAGCGGCACGAGACGGCGCTGGCCCGCCACAAGAGCACCGTGCAGAGCAAGCTCTCCGCCGCCCGGACCCTGCTGGCCCGGCTCACCGCCGAACAGCGCCGGGCGTACGAGGAAGGGATCGCCGGCCGCGACGGCAGGCAGGCCGGGACCGCCGCCGGCCGGGCCGACCGCACGCTGCCGCGGGGCTCGGTGCAGGCCCCGAACCCGCGGGCCGCGCAGGCGGTGGCCTTCGCGTACGGGGCGATCGGCAAGCCGTACGTCTGGGGCGCGACGGGTCCGAACGCATACGACTGCTCCGGGCTCACCCAGGCCGCGTGGCGCTCCGCGGGCGTCTCGCTGCCGCGCACGACGTACACCCAGATCAACGCCGGGCAGCGGGTCTCCCGCTCGCAGCTGGCACCGGGCGACCTGGTGTTCTTCTACTCCGGGATCAGCCATGTGGGGCTCTACATCGGCGGCGGCCAGATGATCCACGCGCCCCGGCCGGGGGCGCCGGTCCGGATCGCGCCGATCGACCAGATGCCGTTCGCGGGGGCCACCCGCGTGGGCTGAGCCCACGGCGGCCGGACGAGGGCGGTCCGCCGAACCGAGCGCGGACCACCGGACCGAGCGCGGACAACGGGGCAACGGGGATTGTTATGGATAGTGGCACTCACTACTATGGATAGTGCCACTCCCCAACCACGCGACGGAGAAGGTACATCACCATGCCCACCCTCCCCTGGACCGCCCCGAACCCGCCCCGGCCCGGCACCACGCACGCGTACGTCATGGCCTCCCGCTTCGAGGTGCGCTCGCTCAAGGACGTGCCGCGCTTCCTGCTGAAGTCCCTGGCCGCCTGGCGCCAGGTCCGCCGCGCGCCGGGCGCCCTGGGAGCCTCCCTGGTCGCCCGGCCGCTCGCGCGCACCTTCCTCACCCTGTCCGCCTGGGAGGACCGGGACGCGCTGTACGCCTACGCCCGCGCCGAACCGCACCGCAGCATCATGAACGGGCTGCGCTCCACCATGCGCGACTCGACCTTCACGTTCTGGGAGGCCCCGGTCGATCGCCTGCCGGTCGACTGGGACGACGCCCGCCGCCGCCTCGACGCGGCCCGGGACTGAGCCGTCGCGCCGGGCGGTCAGACCAGGCGGCGGGCGGTCGCCCAGCGGGTCAGCTCGTGCCGGTTGGACAGCTGCAGCTTGCGCAGCACCGCCGAGACGTGCGACTCGACGGTCTTCACCGAGATGAACAGCTGCTTGGCGATCTCCTTGTACGCGTAGCCGCGGGCGATCAGCCGCAGCACCTCGCGCTCCCGCTGGGTCAGCCGGTCCAGGTCCTCGTCCACCGGGGGCGCGTCCGTCGAGGCGAAGGCGTCCAGGACGAAGCCGGCGAGGCGCGGCGAGAACACCGCGTCGCCCTCCTGCACCCGGAAGATCGAGTCGACCAGGTCCGCGCCGGTGATCGTCTTCGTGACGTACCCGCGCGCCCCGCCCCGGATCACGCCGATCACGTCCTCGGCCGCGTCCGAGACCGACAGGGCGAGGAACCGCACCGGACGGTCGGGCGCGGTCATCAGACTCGCGCAGCGCCGCAGCACCTCCACCCCGCCGCCGCCGGGCAGGTGCACGTCGAGGAGCACCACCTCGGGGCGGGTCGCGGTGATCACGGTGACGGCCTGGTCGACGTCCGCGGCCTCGCCGACCACCTCGACGCCGGTCTCCTCGGTCCGCCCGATCTCGGCCTGCACCCCGGCGCGGAACATCCGGTGGTCGTCGACGAGCACGACCCGTACGCGCCGCGCGTCCGTGCCGCCGGTGCTCTCCTCGGTCATCCGTCCGCCCTCTCCATCTCGAGTTCCACCTCGGTGCCCTCGCCCGGGGCCGAACGCACCCGGGCCGTCCCGCCGTTGCGCTGCATCCGGCCGATGATCGATTCTCGTACGCCCATCCGGTCGCCGGGCACCTCGTCGAGGTCGAAGCCCGGCCCCCGGTCCCGTACCGAGACGAACACCGTGCGGCCCTCGACCTCGGCGTACACCTGCACCGCCCCGCCCCCGCCACCGTACTTCGCGGCGTTCACCATGGCCTCGCGCGCGGCCTGCATCTGGGCCGCCAGTCTCTCGTCCAGCGGGCAGTCGCCGACCACCACGACCTCCAGCGGCACACCGTGCTTGTCCTCGACCTCGGCCGCCGCCTTCTTCACCGCCTCGGCGAGGGTCTCGGGGGTCTCGTCCTCCTCCTGGCCGGTGCCCTGCGGCTTGTAGAGCCAGTTCCGCAGCTCCCGCTCCTGGGCGCGGGCCAGCCGGCGCACCTCGCCCGGGTCGTCGGCGCTGCGCTGGATCAGGGTCAGCGTGTGCAGCACGGAGTCGTGGACGTGCGCGGCGACCTCGGCCCGCTCCTGCGCGCGGATGCGCATGGTCCGCTCCTCGGAGAGGTCCTGCGTCATCCGGACCAGCCAGGGCCCGGCGAGCAGCGCGATCCCGGCGAGCACGGCGATCGCGGCTGTGACGGCCGTGCCGAGCTGGGCCGCGGAGGCCCGCCCGACCACGAAGGCCGTCAGGCCGAGGCCCACCAGGCCCACGCCGGCCAGGGCGCGGGCGAGCTGCAGGGTGCGCCGGCGGCCGCCGGTGGCGGTCCAGCTGGCCCGCCGGGCGTTGTCCGCCTGCCGCCAGACCAGGATCAGGCCGAGGCCGACGAGCAGCAGCGGCCAGATGTAGCGGTCGGCGCGGCCGCCGACGTCGACGTTGGCGACGAAGACGGCGGCCCCGACCGCGAGGGCGACCAGCGCGAAGACCTGTCCCTTGTCGGGCTTGCGCAGCCGCCGCCGGCCGTCCGGGGTGGTCTCGAAGAGCGAGCGCGGCTCGGGGGCCCGGCCGCCGACGCCCAGCGGGACGACGATCCAGAACACCGCGTACAGCAGGGAGCCGAGCCCGTCGGCGAAGAACAGCGCCAGGAACACGAACCGCACCCAGATCACGGGCAGCCCGAGGTGCCCGGCGAGACCGCGCGCCACTCCGCCGAGCATCCGGCCTTCCGCGCTCCGGTAGAGCTTGCGCGGCGGCGGTTCGTCGAGGTCGGTGAGCCGGTCGTGCGGGCGATCGGCCGGGCGGGCGGCAACGGGCATGCCACGATCGTCACACGCCCGCACGGCCCCGGACATCAGGGTCGGCCCTGAGAGCGCCCGGATCCCGGGTCCTGCCGCGGTCCCATGCCGCCGCCGCGACATCGCCGCCGCAATATCAGGGACGGTCCAGGGTCGGTCCCGGTGCCGCCGGGTCGCGACGGCCCGCACCATGGACCCATGACGCGTTCGAAGTCCCCCGGGGAGGCGCCGCCGCCCTCCCCCGCCCCGGCGGGCGAGGCCGCTCCGCCCGGCGTCCCGCCGCTGCGCCGGACGCGGCGGCAGAAGGTCGTGGCCGGGGTCTGCGGCGGCCTGGGGCGGCACTTCGACATGGACCCGGTGATCTTCCGGATCGCCGTCGGCGTGCTGTCGGTCGCCGGGGGCGTCGGACTGATCTTCTACGGCTTCGCCTGGCTGGCGCTCCCCCTGGACGGCGAGGAGGAGAACGAGGCCCGCCGGCTGCTGACCGGCCGGGTCGACGGGGCCTCGCTGAGCGCGGTCATGACGGCGCTGATCGGCAGCGGCCTGTTCCTCGCGATGAGCCGCAACGGCGGCACGCTCGCCTTCGCCATGATGCTGTCGCTCGCGGTCAGCGGCGCGGCCGTCTGGTCGCAGCGCCGCCACCAGGTCGCCGCGGGCGAGCCCGCCGCCCACGGGCGCGAGGCGGCGGCCGCGCAGGCCGTCGCCCAGGCCGCGCCGCCGGAGACGAAGGCCCCGCCGCTCGCGGACGCCCCGTCGTGGTGGCGGGACCCGATCGTCAAGGACGGCTCGACGGGTCCGGTGCCCACCGGCTACCTGTGGGGCCCGGCGAACACCGAACCGCGGGACGTCGAAACCCCGGAGCCGCCCGGTCCCTGGGGCGTTCCCGCCGCCGTCCGTCCGGCCGCCGCGCGCGGGCCCCGCTCGATCGGCGGCCTGTTCTTCCTGCTCGCGCTGGTCGCCGGCGGACTCGGCACCGGCCTGTCGTGGGAGACGCAGCCGCTCGGCGTGAGCGTGCAGATCGGCCTGGTCTGCGCCGTCGCCGTGCTGGGCCTCGGGATGGTCGTCAGCAGCTTCCTCGGCCGTACCGGCTTCGGCACCGTCCTCGTCACGGTCGTCGCCGCCTGCCTGCTCGCCGCGGCGGCCGCGCTGCCCGCCGACATCGGCACCCGCTGGGTCCGCACCACCTGGCAGCCCGCGTCCGTGACCGCCGTGCAGCCCCGGTACGACCTGGGCTCCGGCGTCGGCACCCTCGACCTGTCCGGGCTCGCGGTCCCCGCCGGAACGACGCTGCGCACCGGCGCCGACGTGGGCGCGGGCAAGCTGACGGTGATCGTGCCGCGGAACGTGACCGTCGACCTGGTCGCCGAGACGGGTCTCGCCGACGTGCAGCTGCCGGGCGAAAGCCCCGAGGACATCGACGTCCGCGGCGGCCACACCGCCCGCCGCACGCTCACCCCGCCGGCCGGCGTCCGGCCCGGCGGCACCCTGGAGCTCCGGGTGGACCTGGGGATCGGACAGCTGGAGGTCGACCGTGCTGCGTCATGAGTTCCGCCCCGGCCGGCTCCTCGCCGGCGCGACCGCGCTGACCGTCGCCGCCCTGTACGGCGGCGACGCCGCGGGCGCCTGGCACACCCCCTGGTACACCGCCCTGCCCCTGACCTTCGGCGGCCTGACCCTGGCCGGCCTCGCGGCCTGGGCGGCCTACGCGTCCCGCCGGCGGCGCGCGGCGAGAGCCGTGCCGGGCGAGCGGCGACCCGCGCCGGGCGAGCCGTAGCGCGGCCGAACCGGGGAACCGGCACGGCGCGCGGCGAGAGCCGTGCCGGGCGAGCGGCGACCCGCGCCGGGCGAGCCGTAGCGCGGCCGAACCGGGGAACCGGCTCACCCGACCGGACGGCGCGGGGCTGTCGCCGGCCCCTCGCTGCGCTTCACTGGGCCAATGGTCCGTGTCTCGATCGTCGTGCCGTGCTTCGACGAGAGCGAGGTGCTCGACGCCTTCCACACCGCGCTGCTCGCCGCGCTCGAACCGCTCGGCGAGAGCTTCGAGATCTGCTACGTCGACGACGGCAGCGGCGACCCGACCCGGGAACGGCTGCGGCAGCTCGCGGCGACGGACCCGCGCGTGCGCTACACGTCCTTCAGCCGAAACTTCGGCAAGGAGTCCGCCCTGCTGGCCGGCATGCGGATGGCCCGCGGCGGGGCGGTCGTCCTCATGGACGCCGACCTCCAGCATCCGCCGGAGCTCGTCCCCCGCATGCTGGAGCTGCACCGGCACGGCTACGACCAGGTCGTCGCCCGGCGCGACCGGACCGGCGAAGGAGCCGTGCGCAGCACGCTCAGCCGGGCCTACTACCGCCTCGTGCGCCACTTCATGGACGTGGAGATCGTCGACGGCGCCGGGGACTTCCGGCTCCTCTCGCGGCGCGCGGTCGAGGCGGTCCTGTCCCTGCCGGAGAGCAACCGCTTCTCCAAGGGCCTGTTCTCGTGGATCGGCTTCGACACCGTCACCCTCGCCTACCGCAACTGCGCGCGGGCGGCCGGCCGGTCCAAATGGGGCGGCCGGCGGCTGCTCGACTACGGCATCGACGGGCTGCTCTCCTTCAACAGCCGTCCGCTGCGCCTGGCCATCCACACGGGCCTGTGGCTCTTCCTGTCGGCCTTCGCCTACGCGCTGTGGATCGTCGCCAACACCGTCCTGAACGGCGTCGACACGCCCGGCTACGCGACGCTCCTGACCGCCGTCGTCGCGCTCAGCGGCATCCAGCTCGCCACCGTCGGCGTCATCGGCGAGTACGTGGGGCGGATCTACCACGAGGCCAAACGCCGCCCCCACTACGTCGTCCAGGAGACGGACGCCCGCGACCCCGCGCACTCCGCGGCCCCGGCGGCCGCCGTGCGGGCGCGGCCGGAGCCGTGAGACCCCGGCTCGCCGGCCTCGTCCGGGCGCCCGGCACGGCGCAGTTCGCCTCGTTCGCCGCGATCGGGCTGGTCAACACGGCGGTGTACTACGGGCTCTACGCCGCGCTCAACGTCCCGCTGCCCTATCTGGCCGCGCACGCCGTGGCGTACACGGCCGCCTTCGTCGGCTCGTTCCTGCTCAACTCGTACGTCACCCTGCGCACGAGGCCGACCTGGCGGGCCTTCGCCCGCTACCCGCTGTCGGGCGCGGTCAACGTCGTCGGCAGCGGCGTCCTGCTGCACCTCGCCGTCAGCCGGCTCGGCATGGGCGAGAACCTCGCCGCCCTCGCGGCCGGAATCGCCGTCACCCCGCTGACGTTCCTGCTCGCCCGCTGGGCCATCACCTCCGGCGCGGCCGCCACCCGTCAGGCCGACGCCCGGGTCACGGAAGCCGCTCCCCGGGAGTGACCCGGTCCAGGCGGTAGTACGCGGCGACGCACCGGGCCGGCCAGATCTTGCGGCCCTGGTCGCCGAACGGTTCCAGCATCCGGGCGACCGGCAGCGGCGTGTACGGGGCGACCCGCACCCCGCTCGCGGCCTGCTCGCGCAGCCACCGGTCCTGGCGGTCCCACTGCCGGGCCCGCACCTTCATGTCGCCGCCCAGCTCGGCGAGCGGCGCGGCCAGCGCCAGGACGGACACCGCGCACACGGCCGCGGCCGGCGCGGTCACCATGGCCGTCCGGCCGCCGCCGTCCAGGCGCAGCCGGCGGCCCAGCAGCGCGCCGAGGCCGACCAGCAGCAGGACGTACAGCAGCAGCCAGTCGTTCCAGATCCGTTCGGTCCGCACCACCCGCGCGCCGAAGGCCGGATAGGCGAGGACGGTGCACAGGTAGCCGCAGACCAGGAACGCGAGCGTGCCGAGGCAGGCCAGCAGCAGCGGGCGGCACGGCATGAGGACCGGCCGGTGTCCGGGGCGGCGGCGCGCCAGCAGCCCGAGCAGCACACCGGCCGCGACGGCGCCCACGTACGGCCAGGTCGTCAGCACGGTCTCCAGGATGCGCGCGTGGGCCCGCGCCGAGGCGGTCAGCGACTCCGGCGCGAGCATCGAGACGGTCTCCGCCTCGTACCGCTCCCGCCGCCTGCGCGAACCGGGGGACGTCATCAGCACGAGCGCCCCGAGGACGAGGCCCGCCATGGCGGCGAGCGACCAGAGGCGGGCGAAGGAGCGGACATGCTCGGCGAAGAGGAGCGGGGCGCCCAGCACGGCGCCGCCGAGCAGCACCAGGGCGACGACGGTCGTCTCCTCGGAGAGGGTGCCCAGGAAGACGCCGGCCGGCACCACCACGGCCACGGCGGCGATCCGCCCCCGGCGGCTGCCGGCCCGCAGCAGCGGGAGCGCCGCCGCGCAGGCCAGCACCGGGGCCAGCGTGTGCGAGACGGAGGCGGCCGGCCAGAAGAAGGTCTTGTACGTGTTGGGCGTGGCGAACAGGAACAGGGCCGTGACCGTCGCGGCGACGCACAGCGGCGTCCCGCGCGGCGCCTGTTGCCCGGCCGCGCGCAGCAGGAGCACGGTCAGGGCCCACAGCACGCCGAGTACGACGACGGCGCTGACCGGCGCGTACCACTGGTGGCCGGCGACCGGGAAGCCCGCGTAGAGACCGACGAGCAGGCCGTTGCCGAGCCGCCCGTTGTCGGTGAGGTAGAAGGAGCCGGCGAGACCGGCGACGCCCTGGTCGCGCACGAGCGGCAGGAAGCACCATTCGTCGGCGCTGGGGCGGACGTACCGCCCGAGGTACGAGGCCCCGGCCAGCAGGCCCAGCGGCAGCAGGGCCAGGGCCGCCGTCCCCACGGCGGTCCGGGACCGGCGCGGGCGGCCGCCGTCCCGCGCCGTCGCCGGAGCGGTGCCGCCGCTGCGCAGCGAGGTGTTCACCCGCGGCGCCGGCGGCGGAGCCGGGCGTCCAGCGACCAGTACGGAGCCCCGGCGAGCACCAGCGGGAGCCAGGCCATGAGGTACGCGAGGTCGTTGCCGTAGTAGTACGGCTCGGTCTGCCAGCTCACCGTCAGCCACAGGCTCAGCGAGATCAGCGCCCCGCCGAGCGCGGCGAGCCGGGCGAAGAGTCCCGCCAGGGTGCCCAGGCCCACGGCGAGTTCGCCGATCGCGATGGCGTGGCCGAAGCCGCTCGGGTCCTTCAGAGCCAGGTCGACCAGGCCCGGGATCGCGGCGCCGTCGCGGACGCCGCGCATCAGCTCGCCGATCGAGCCGGAGCCGGTGTCGGAGAGGAACACCGGATCGGTGAGTTTGTCGATCCCCGCGTAGACGAAGGTGACGCCGAGGAAGATCCGCAGCGGCAGCAGCGCGTAGTGCGCGGCGGTGTCCTTCGGGCCGGCGGAGTCCCACCGGGCCCGGTCCCGGGGATCCGGATGGTACGTGTGTGTCATCGCCGCCTGCCTCTCCGCGCCGCTGTCCGCGTACCCGATGGTCCCCGGAGCCCTCTCCGGGTATACGCGGGGCACGCCCGGACGGTTCAACGGTCACACGTCCGGCCCGGCGGGGCCCGCCGGCGGCGGCGGCCGGTCAGTCGGCGATGTCGACGGTCACCCGCTCGGTCTCCACGCCCGCGGCCGTCACCACCGAGACCTCCACCCGGCCCGGTTCCACGTCCGCCGGCAGCGGCACGGTCAGCACGGAGTCCGTCGGGTTGGCGAAGCCGCCGGTCACCGGCACCAGCGGCACGTGGGCGTGCACCGGGCCGACGCGGACGACCAGCCGGGTCAGCGCGTCCGGGCCGCCCGCGCCCGGCGGCACGAAACCCGCGCCGCGGATCTCGATGTCGTCGCCGACCCGGATCGGCGCGTCCAGGTCGCCCGCCTCGCGGGCCCGCACCACCGACAGGATCACCGGCCGGCCGCCCTCGGCGCCCTTCCCGGCGAGGTACACGACGGTCGACACGGCCACCAGGACCACCGGCGACCACGGCAGGGCGGGCAGCCGGCCGGGCGCGGCGGCCAGTTCGGCCGCGGCAACCACCAGGGCGGCGGCGGAGACCAGCACGTACTGCACGTCCGCCAGGCAGGCCCGGCCGCCGTCGTCGCACAGCAGGTCCGCGGCGCGCGGCCGGTCGGCCCGCACCTTCTGCAGCCGCCGTCCCAGGACCCGTACGAGCACGAGGCGGCGGACCGCGACGGCGGTCACCGAGGCGAGCGCGAACACGGTCAGCAGCCCCGCGCCCCGGGCGAGCCCGAGGTCCGCAGGGCCCGCGCCCGCCACCCGGGCGAACGCCGGCAGCAGCAGCGCGTACCCCGTGAACAGCAGCCAGGCCGCGGCGACCGTGCGGGAGGTGGAGAGCCGGTTGTCGTCGCCGATCAGCGGGGCGAGCAGCCCGCCGCGGGCGCGGTGGGCGCGGGCGGCGGCGAGCAGCACCGCGGCGGTAAGAAACGCGGCGAGCAGGGCGCGGGTGCGGCCGGCCGTCCAGCCGGCGCCGATCGCGGTGAACGCCTGGCCGAGCAGCAGGGCCACCAGCCCCCCGCCGACGGCGGCGAGGCTGCCGCGCCAGACCCGGCCGGTCCATTCCTCGCCGGCGGCCCGGTCGCGCACCGCGACGGTCCGGGCGGACTGGGCGAGCTCGTCCGAGACCCACTGCCGGGACGCGACCGGCGAGTGGGCGAGCGCGGCGGGCACGCCGTGCCCGCCGGCGAGCTCGTCCCGGCGGGCCAGGAAGGCGGCGACGGCGCGCCGGTGCGCCGCCCGCGCGCCGTGCGCGCACGCCGTCCCCTCCGCGCACTGTTCCGCCTCCGGCACCGCCACGGCGCACGCTCCCTGTTCGACGTTCTGCGTCAACCACCGCATGAATACAGGGAATTGTGCCGCACGGAGGGAGCACTTCCGGGGCTGCGCGCGCCCCTCCGGAGGGTGATTCGGCACAGAATCGGATTGACGAGTAAGACGCTCATGTCCGACCTGTCTACGACAGCAGTTCGGGCTCCGCACGGCTGATCCGCCGCCACAGCGGCTGGTAGCTGAACCACGCCACCAGATCGCTGCCGAGCTGCGCGCGGGAGGCGAGCGCGTCCTGGTGGCCGAGCGGCACGGGCTTGCCCGCGGCCCGGGCGGCGAGCTGGATCTCGCAGGCCCGCTCCAGGGCGATGAACCACCAGGCCGCCGCATCGACGGAGTCCCCCACGGTGAGCAGCCCGTGGTTGCGCAGCACGATCGCCTTGTACGGGCCGAGGGCCGTGGCGATGGCGGGCCCCTCGTCCTCGTCGACCGCCGCGCCGGTGAAGCCGTCGAAGAGGGCGTGGTCGCGGTAGAAGGCGCAGGACTCCTGGGTGAGCGGCTCGATCAGCTCTCCGAGGGCGGCCAGCGCGCGGCCGTACGCGGTGTGGGCGTGGGCGACGGCGACGACCTCGGGCCGGGCGCGGTGCACGGCCGCGTGGACGCCGAAGGCGGCCTGGTTCACGCGGTGCTCGCCGTGGCGGACCCGGCCGTCGCCGTCGACGAGGAGCAGATCGCTCGCCCGGATGCCGGCGAAGGGCTCGCCGAAGGGGTTCACCCAGTAGCAGTCCTCGTGCTCGGGGTCGCGGGCGGTGACGTGCCCGGAGACCCCGTCCTCGTACCCGAGGGAGCCGAAGATCCGGAGCGCGCCCGCGAGCCGCTGCTTGCGGTACGTCCGCTCCTCCTCGCACGTCGCGTGGACGGGGGGCGTCGCGAACCGGAGCCGATCCGCGGGTATGGGGGCCGGTGTCTCGCTCATGGGCGGGAAGGTAACGCCGGGGGGTGGAAGTGACCAGAGCGCCGGCACGACGAAGCCGCCGCCCCTTGCAGGGGACGGCGGCTTCACACCCGTACGGGGAGGACTACTCCCACTCGATGGTGCCCGGCGGCTTGCTGGTCACGTCGAGGACGACCCGGTTGACGTCCGGGACCTCGTTGGTGATGCGGGTGGAGATCCGGGCGAGGACCTCGTACGGCAGGCGCGACCAGTCGGCCGTCATGGCGTCCTCGGAGGAGACGGGGCGCAGCACGATCGGGTGACCGTAGGTGCGGCCGTCGCCCTGGACGCCGACGGAGCGGACGTCGGCGAGCAGCACGACCGGGCACTGCCAGATCTCGCGGTCGAGACCGGCGGCCGTCAGCTCCTCGCGGGCGATGGCGTCGGCCTCGCGCAGCAGGTCCAGACGCTCCTTGGTGACCTCGCCGACGATGCGGATGCCGAGGCCGGGGCCGGGGAACGGCTGGCGCTGGACGATCTCCTCGGGCAGGCCGAGCTCCTGGCCGACCATGCGCACCTCGTCCTTGAACAGCTGGCGCAGCGGCTCGACGAGCTCGAACTCCAGGTCCTCGGGGAGGCCGCCCACGTTGTGGTGGGACTTGATGTTGGCGGTGCCGGTGCCGCCGCCGGACTCGACGATGTCCGGGTAGAGCGTGCCCTGGACGAGGAAGGCGACCTCCTCGCCGTCGGCGGCGCCCTCGGCGACGATCTCGGCCTGCGCCTGCTCGAAGACGCGGATGAACTCCCGGCCGATGATCTTGCGCTTGGTCTCCGGGTCGCTCACGCCGGCCAGGGCGGAGAGGAACCGCTCCTGCGCGTCGACGACCTTCAGCTGGACGCCGGTGGCGGCCACGAAGTCCTTCTCGACCTGCTCGGTCTCGCCCTTGCGCATCAGACCGTGGTCGACGTACACGCAGGTGAGCTGCGAGCCGATGGCCTTCTGCACCAGCGCGGCGGCCACGGCGGAGTCGACGCCGCCGGACAGGCCGCAGATGGCGCGCTTGCTGCCGACCTGGGCGCGGATCGCGGCGACCTGCTCCTCGATCACGTTGCCGGTGGTCCAGGTGGGCTGGATGCCGGCGCCGCGGTAGAGGAAGTGCTCCAGGATCTGCTGGCCGTGCGTGGAGTGCAGCACCTCGGGGTGGTACTGGACGCCGTACAGCTTCTTCTCGTCGTTCTCGAAGGCGGCGACCGGGACCACGTCGGTGGACGCGGTGACGGTGAAGCCCTCGGGGGCGGCGGAGCAGGCGTCGCCGTGCGACATCCACACGGACTGCTCGGCCGGGGTGCCCTCGAAGAGGGTCGAGCCGGTCTTGGAGACGTGCAGCGGCGTGCGGCCGTACTCGCGGGCGCCGGTGTTGTCGACGGTGCCGCCGAGGGTGGTGGCCATCAGCTGGAAGCCGTAGCACATGCCGAAGACGGGGATGCCCGCCTCGAAGATCTCGCGGTCGAGGCGCGGGGCGCCCTCCGCGTACACGGACGAGGGACCGCCGGAGAGGATGATCGCCTTCGGCTTCTTGGCCAGCATCTCGGCCACCGGCATGGTGGACGGGACGATCTCGCTGTAGACCCGGGCCTCACGGACGCGACGGGCGATGAGCTGGGCGTACTGGGCGCCGAAGTCGACGACCAGGACGACGTCGGGCGCGGCAGCGGGGGGCGCTGAGGACACTACGGCGGCCTTCCGGCTGGGATGGAGGGGTTCTCTATTTGTCGATTCTACCGGCGTGCCGGTCGTTGCCTTTCGTCTCACCATCCGAACCGGGTTGACCGGGGTGCGGCAAAGGGGTCCATACTGTCCGCCATGCGCACGCTCACGACCTTCGTCTTTACCTATGGCAACCGGCCCACCGGCTGCCATGGTCGTGCTGCTTGAGCAACTGACAAGCGACTTCCCAGGCGCCCCGGGCCGACAAGGCCCGGGGCGCTCTGCGTTTCACCGGGCCGGACCGCTCGGGGGCAGAACCCCACCACGAGGAGCCCCGAGACATGACGACGCAGACCCAGCCCCAGACGCAGACCGCGACCGAGAAGACCGGCGCCCGCACGGACGAGGCGGCGACCCTGATCGGCGGCGCCCGCGAGCGCATCGACGCGCTCGACGACCGGATCATCGGCCTGATCCAGGAACGGATGGCCGTCTCGGCCGTCATCCAGGAGGCCCGGATCTCCTCCGGCGGCCGCCGGGTGAACCTGGCCCGCGAGATGGAGGTCCTCGGCCACTACCGGGACGCCCTCGGCAAGCCCGGCACCGCGCTCGCGATGACCATGCTGGAGCTGTGCCGGGGCCGCATCTGACCACGCCCGCGGAGGGGCCCCGGGAACGCCCGTGCGGTTCGGGACTCACCCGTACGGCGCGTGACCGGGCCCGCGGCGGCTTCGTTGGTCCCGGTGTCCGTGCCAGCCAGGGGCGGGCCCGAAAAACCACGCGTGGCTTCGCCGGGTCGCGTGACGCACTGCAGGTGCGTCGTGGGACCGCGTCCCGGCGCTCGTGACCGGACCGCAGGGGACAGCAGCCCGGTCACCCAGAAAGGACGGTCGGCTCCGGGGACGCCCGGAGCCGGCCGCATCCGCCCCTACCTCGGCCGTCCCCCACAGTCCCCGCGCCGTCTCCCTCCCGGCGCCCCCGCGAGGCCCCGGTCCGCGTACGTGACACGCGTCACACGCCGACCGGGGCTTTGGCGTACAACCAATCCCGCGGGCCACAGGTCATGCATGCGGAACCAACGGTCCCGCCCGTGGCCGCCACACGGGCGGACCCTCCAGACTTCCGCGCCGTGAGCCCACGGCACGGCCCCCCGCACTGCCCCGAGGATCTGATGAAGCAGCTTCGCCGCGCCCTGGCCGTCGCCGCCGCGACGGCCGTCATCGCGCCCGCCGCCCTTCTGGCGGCCCCGGCCGCGTATGCGACCGATGGCGGCACGACGAGCACCACCACGGACACCCCCACGCCGACGAACGACGACACCACGACGTCGAACGGCACGGACTCCACCCCGGACCAGGACGCCGACGCCCCGGCGGACGACAAGTCCCCCGAGACCACCACCCCGGACGCGGACACCGACGAGAACGCGGACACCACGCCGGACGCCGAGGGCGACAAGAACGGCGACCAGGCCGACACCACGCCGAAGGGCGAGGACAAGCCCGCCACCGGCGAGGACGAGGACAAGGACGAGACCGGCGAGGAGCCGGGCGAGGACGACGAGTTCCCCGAGCCGCCGATCTGCAAGGACGGCGAGCTGGAGCTCAACGTCGCCGGCCTGCCCGGCAAGATCGCCGCGGGCAGCGGCTGGCACACCTTCAGCCTCAACGTCTACAACGGCTCCGAGAAGACCCTCCGCGAGGTGCACTTCTTCGCCGGCGCCGCCGCCGACGACATGGGCGACAAGCTCTTCAAGACCAAGCAGGTCGAGCTCCAGGTCAAGAACGACGACGGCTGGGAGACCCTCGACATGGACGGCGACGCCGTCGGCTACGTCGGCCAGACCGACGAGATCGAGGCGGGCTACGAGGTCGAGATCCCGATGCGCCTGAACGTGAAGGCGAGCGCCCCCGTCGGCGCCGGCTTCACCCTGGGCGCCGGCCTGTACGTCGGCGAGGACGACTGCCTCGGCCAGGGCGACGTCGCCTACAAGTTCCAGATCGTGAAGTCGGGCACGGACACCGACGGCACCAAGCCGCAGGAAGGCGGCAAGGTCCCGGTTCCGGACACCAAGCCCTCCAACGACACCTCCCCGCAGCTGACCGGCACGCTCGCCGAGACCGGCTCCTCCGACGTGCTGCCGGTCATCGGCATCGCCGGTGGTGTGGCCGTCGTCGCCGGTGCGGGCGTCGTGTTCGCGATGCGGCGTCGTAACGGCGGTGCCACCGCCTAAGGGCTCCGGCCCCCACAGACAGAAAGGCGCTGCGCTCGGAGGGGGGCGCAGCGCCTTTCTTGTGCCTACGGCCTGCCTACGGCTTCTTCTTCGGGACCGTCGGCATGCCCAGGAACGGCAGCTTCAGCGCGCCGAAGGCGTCCGCCGGGACGACCGGGGACTTCGGCTCGACCGGAGCGAGCCGGACGTACGCCTCGCTCTGCGCCGGGCGCGGGTCCTCCTCGCCCTTGTTCGGCCAGAACGACATCGCCCGCTCCGCCTGCGCCGTGATGGTCAGCGAGGGGTTGACGCCCAGGTTCGCGGAGACGGCCGCGCCGTCCACGACCGAGATGCCCGGGTGGCCGTACAGCCGGTGGTACGGGTCGATGACGCCCGACTCCGCGTCCGCGCCGATCGGGCAGCCGCCGAGGAAATGGGCGGTCAGCGGGGTGCCCATCAGCTCGCCGACGTTGGAGCCGGCGAAGCCGTTGATCTCCTCGGCCAGCAGGCTCGCCGCCCGGGTCGCCGCCTCGATCTGCGTCGGGTTCGGCGCTCCGTGGCCCTGGCGGGCGGTGAGCAGGCCCTTCCCGAGGCCGCGGGGCTTGCGGTAGGTGGTCAGCGAGTTGTCCAGGGACTGCATCACGAGGCCGATGATGGTCCGCTCCGACCAGCGCCGGTTGGACAGCGAACGGGCCGCGAGCGCGGGGTGCTTGACCAGTTCCAGCAGCCACCGGCGCACCCGGTGGGCGCCGTAGGGCACCTGGAGGATCGTCAGCGCGCCCATCGAGTTGGAGCCCTTGCCGTACCGGACCGGCTCGATGTGGGTGTTCTCGTCCGGGTGGACGGACGAGGTGATGGCGACGCCGCGGGTGAAGTCGGCCTTCGCCTGGCCGTGCTTCTTGCGGTAGCGCCGGTCGGTGGTCTGCGAGCCGACCAGGCCCTCGGAGTTGGTGCGGGTCAGCTCGCCGAGCCGGGCGGAGATCCGGGGCAGCAGACCGGTGTCCTTCATCCGGTGCAGCAGCGTCTGGGTGCCGTACGTGCCGGCGGCGATCACGACCTTTTGCGCGGTGAAGGTGCGGCCCTTGCCCTTCCTGCGGTCGTTCGTCGGCAGCGTCCTGACCGCGTACCCGCCGCGCGAGTCCTCGGTGACGGCGACGACGGAGGTCAGCGGGTGGACGACCGCGCCGGCCTTCTCCGCGAGGTAGAGGTAGTTCTCGTTGAGGGTGTTCTTCGCGCCGTGCCGGCAGCCGGTCATGCACTCGCCGCACTCGGTGCACGCCTTGCGGGAGGGGCCCACGCCGCCGAAGAACGGGTCCGCGACCTCGCCGCCCGGCTTCGCCTTCGCCTCGCCGGTGCCGTCCTTGCCGTCCCCGAAGAACACGCCCACCGGCGCCATGTGGAAGGTGTCGCCGATGCCCATGGCCTGCGCGGTCGCCTTCAGATGGACGTCCGAGGGGGTCATCGTCGGGTTGAGCCGGACGCCCAGCATGCGCTTGGCCTGGTCGTAGTACGGCTTCAGCTCGTCGCGCCAGTCGGTGATGTCCTTCCACTGCGGGTCGTCGAAGAACGGGGCGAGGGGTTCGTACAAGGTGTTGGCGTAATTGAGAGAGCCGCCGCCGACGCCCGCGCCGGCCAGCACCATCACGTTGCCGAGCAGGTGGATGCGCTGGATGCCGTACAGGCCGAGCGCCGGGGCCCACAGGAAGTTCTTCAGGTCCCAGGAGTTCCGGGGCAGTTCCTCGCGGGCGAAGCGGCGGCCGGCCTCCAGGACGCCGACCCGGTAGCCCTTCTCGGTGAGCCGCAGGGCCGTGACCGAGCCGCCGAAGCCGGAGCCGACGACGATCACGTCGTAGTCGTACGCGTCGTGGTCGTACGCGTCGTCTGCCGAGGCAGCGTCCCGGTTCCGGGCAGGGGGTACCGCAGTCATGGCTCTCCTCGAACGAAACGGTGCGGAAAGAAGCGGGGTCAGCGCAGGCGCAGGGCCTTCATCGCCTTCAGCGAGACGCTCATGAACGCGGCGTACTTCTCGTCGTCCATGCCGAAGGACGGCGCCAGCGGGATCAGCCGCTGCTGGGCGACGGTCTGCGCCTCGGTGTACTTGAGGATGCCCTCCGAGCCGTGGCGGCGGCCGAGACCGGAGTCCTTCATGCCGCCCATCGGGGACTGCACGCTGCCGTAGGCCGGGGCGTAGCCCTCGTTGATGTTGACGGTGCCGGTGCGCAGCCGGGCCGCGACGGCGTGGCCGCGCCGCGCGTCCTTCGTCCAGACCGAGGCGTTGAGGCCGTACGCGGTGGCGTTGGCCTGCTCGATCACCTCGTCCTCGTCCGTGAAGCGGTAGATCGAGACGACGGGGCCGAAGGTCTCCTCGGCGCAGACCGCCATGGGCGCCTCGACGCCGTCGAGGATGGTCGGCTCGTAGAACAGCGGGCCGATGTCGGGCCGGGCGACACCGCCGGCGACGAGCGTGGCGCCCTTGGCGACGGCCTCCTCGACGTGCCGGGTGACGGTCTCCAGCTGGCGTTCGCCGACGAGGCAGCCCATGTCCGCCCCGTACGCGAGGGAGTTGCCGAGCCGCATCGCCTTGGTGCGGGCGGCGAAGCGGGCGACGAAGTCGTCGGCGACGGACGCGTGGACGTAGAGGCGCTCGATGGAGATGCAGAGCTGGCCGGCGGAGGAGAAGCAGGCGCGGACGGCGCCGGCGGCGGCCTTCTCCACGTCGGCGTCCTTCAGGACCAGCATGGCGTTCTTGCCGCCGAGCTCCAGGGAGACGCCGACGAGCCGGGCCGCGGCGCCCTGGGCGACCTCGCGGCCGGTGCGGGTGGAGCCGGTGAAGGAGACGTAGTCGGCGTGCTCGACGACGGCCGGGCCGACGACCGGGCCCTCGCCGAGGACGACCTGGAAGACCTCGGCCGGCAGACCCGCCTCGATCAGCAGGTCGCGGGCCCACAGCGCGGTCAGCGCGGTCTCGGTGTCCGGCTTCATGACGACGGCGTTGCCGGAGACGAACGCGGGCAGGGCGTCGCCGACGGAGAGCTCCAGCGGGTAGTTCCAGGGCGCGATCTGGCCGACGACCCCGCGCGGCTGGCGCAGCTCGGTGACCTTGGTGAGGGTCGGAACGACGCCGGTGTGCCGCTTGGGCTTCAGGTACGCGGCGGCGCGGCGGCCGTAGTGCCGCGCGGCGACGGCGACCGCCTGGATCTCCTCGTGGGCGTGCAGCCGGGCCTTGCCGGTCTCCAGCTGGATCAGGTCGAGGACCTCGGCCTGGCGCTCCAGGAGCAGGTCGTGGAAGCGGAGCAGGACGGCCGCGCGGCGGCGGACCGGGGTGGCCGCCCAGACGGACTGGGCGGCGCGGGCCCGGGCGAAGGCCTCGGCGACGTCCTCGGGGGTGGACTCGGGGAGGTCCGCCAGCTTCTCGCCGGTGAACGGCGTGTGGTTGGCGGTGCGGCCGGACCCGACGACGCCCTTGGTGAGCCGGGCCACCAGGTCCGGGGTCACGACGTCGGCGGCCGTGCGCGCGCCGGCCGGGGCGGGGGCGATCGGGTTGGTGCCGGCGGGGACCGGGGCGGTGGTGGCGGTGGCGGTGGCCTGCGAGTCCGTCATGAGGGACGAGGGTAGGCCCCCTCGGGGACTTTGGGTACCCGTCGGTAACACTTTTCGCCAGGCCCTCACAACCGCGCCAGTGTTCGCTGGCACATAACCCCTGATCAGGGGATTGTCGGCGATTCAGCCCTCGGTCGAGGCCGCCGAGAAATCCTCGATCCGCAGTCCCTTCACCACCTCGGCGTAGATCTGCTCACCGTCCGTCGCGGCCTTCCCCTCGGCCGGCATCTTCACCCGCAGGTGCCAGTACGTCTTGCCCTCCCCCGCGATCAGGAGCTCGTGGTACCGGTACCGGACGGGGTCGTCGCCGGTCGCGCTGTACGGCACGTAGTCCACGACCAGCTCGGACGCCTTCCGCCCCTGGTGCTGCACGCCCTTGACGGTGACCTCGGCCTCCTTCATCTCCAGGCCGTTCGTGCCGCCCTTCTCGTACTTGGCCTTCCGGCCCTGGGCGTCCGCCCCCAGGTCGTCGTCCTTGGCCTCCGCGTGCCAGAAGTCGATCTCGAAGACGCCGCTGGGGTCGGCGTACCAGACCGCGCCGTACTGCTCGTCCTGGAAGCGCTTGTACTCCTGCGGCACCGTCACCTCGGCCCGCAGCAGCTCGCGCTCCGGGCGCAGCTGCCAGCCCGGCGGCGGCTCGTCGCCGGCGAACGGGTTCATGATCAGCAGCGTGGCGGCCAGGACCACGGCCAGCAGCCCGCCGAGGAGGCCGAAGCGGGCGCCGCGGCTCTCCGCCAGCACCGGCGGCACCCAGCGGTTGCCCGGCCGCGGCTGCCCGGCGGACGGCTGTCCGGCGAGGGCCTGCCCGGCGACCGTCGGCACGGGGGCGGCCACGGGAACCGGACGGGCCACGGCCTCCAGGACCGCGCGGATCTCCGCCGGCCCCGGCCGCGCCGCCGGGTCCTTGCGCAGCAGCCGCATCACGAGGTCGCCGAAGGCGCCCGGGGCGCGCGCCGGGGACTGCGGCTCGGCGGACAGCACCGCCTGCAGCGTCGCCGGGGTGTTCGTGCGGCGGAACGGCGACATGCCCTCCACCGCCGCGTACAGCACGACGCCCAGCGACCACAGGTCCGACTCCGGCCCCGGCCGCTGCCCCAGCAGCCGCTCCGGCGCGACGAACTCCGGCGAGCCCACGAACGCGCCGGTCTCCGTCAGCCGCTGCTCGCCCTCGATCGTGGCGATGCCGAAGTCGGTGAGCACGACCCGGTCGGCCCGGCCGAGGAGGACGTTGTCCGGCTTCACGTCGCGGTGCAGCACGCCCGCCTCGTGGGCGGCGGTCAGCGCGCCGAGTACCTCCAGGCCGATCCGGGCGGCCTCGCGCGGGTCGAGGGTGCCCTCCTGGAGCCGGTCGGCGAGGGACTGGCCGCGGACCAGCTCCATCACGACCCAGGGGCGGCCGTCCTCGACGACGACGTCGTGCACGGTGACCACGGCCGGGTGGTCGATCCGCGCGGCCGCGCGGGCCTCGCGCTGCATCCGCAGATGGATGTTTCCGCGCTCCTGCTCGGACAGATGGTCCGGCACGCGCGGCTCCTTGACGGCCACCTCGCGGTCGACGACCTCGTCGCGGGCGCGCCACACGGTGCCCATGCCGCCGTGCCCGAGGCGCGCCAGCAGCCGGTACCGCCCGCCGACGGCCGGGCCGGCGCCGGGCTCGTGGTGCGGATGTCGCTGCTGCGCCGGAACCGGCTGCACTGGCGGCCTCGGCGGCTGAAGTCCGTAGCTGGTGGGCTCGTTCATCCGTCCCCCGTTGTCGTTCATGCCGCCATCCTGTCGGAAGCTCACTGCCCTCCGCCCGGCGGCTGCCAGCTTTTCAGGATGTGGTCGAACTGCCGGCGCGTGGTGTCCCAGTCCTCCGCGGGCGAGGACATGTACAGCGCGTACTCCGTGCCGTCGTCGCCGTAGTAGAGCTGGTCGATGGCGCGCCGCGGCCCCGGGTGGGTCTGCCGCTCGGTCCAGGTGAACTCCAGCAGGGCGGCGTACTGCTGGTCGCGGAAGACGTTGTGGGTGAGCCGCACGCGCTGGTAGCGCGCCCGCTTCTTCAGCTGCTTCTCCAGGTCCTTGGCGTGCAGCAGCGGCGTCTCGAAGTCCGGCTCCCGGTCGATGCTGATCCGCAGCAGGTGCCGGGTGTCGTCGGGCGTGTAGTCGACCTGGCCCTGGTGGTTGATCTGCCGCTTCCAGCCCTTGGGGACGAGGATGCTGAAGCCCTCCGGGTCCGTCACGCGGACCCATCCGGCGGGGTCGAGCACGGGGTCGCGCTCCTCGGTGCCCGTCGTGGCGGTCGGGCCGGCGACCTGCTTCTTCTCGCGCTCGCCGGTGCCCTTGCCGTCGCCGTACGACATGGCGGCGAACACCGCGGCGCCCGCGACCAGTCCGGCGACGACCGCCGCGAGCACGACCGTGCGCCACCGGCCGCCGGAGGACGGCCGGCCCTGCGCCGGGACCACCGTGGCCGGGGACTCGGCGGCGGGCGGCGCGGGCTGGCGGAGGGTGACGACCGCGTCGAGCTGGGCCGGGTCGACGCGCTGGGTCGGCACGTACGCCTGCGCCGCCTTCGGCGTCCGGCCCTCCATCGCCTCCAGGAGCATCCGCTCCGCCTCGTCGGCCGACGGCCGGCCGTCCGGGTCCTTGCGCAGCAGGCCCGTGATGACCGGCGCGAGCGGCCCGGCCTTCTCCGGGAACTCCGGCTCCTCGGTGACCACGGCCTGCATGGTGGTGATCGGCGAGTCGCGGCGGAACGGGCTGACGCCCTGCACCGCCGCGTACAGCGTCGCGCCCAGCGACCACAGGTCGGAGGAGGGTCCGGGCGCGCCGCCGCGGACCCGCTCGGGCGCCAGGTAGTCGATGGAGCCGACGAGTTCGCCGGTCCGGGTGATCGTCGAGTCGCCCTCGATCGCGGCGATGCCGAAGTCGGTGAGCAGGACCCGGCCGTCGCGGGCCAGCAGCACGTTGCCGGGCTTGACGTCGCGGTGCAGCACCCCGGCCGCGTGCGCGGCGCGCAGCGCGCCGAGCACGTGCAGGCCGATCCGGGCCGCCTCGCGGGCGTCGAGGGAGCACTCCTTCATCGCGTCGGCGAGGGAGGGGCCGTCGACGTACTGCATGACGATCCACGGGCGGTCGTCGTGCTCCAGGACGTCGTGCACGGTGACCACGCCCGGGTGCGTGATCCGGGCGGCGGCCCGGGCCTCCTTCTGCGTCCGGGCGTGCAGCACGGCCCGGTCGGCCTCGGACACGAACCGACCTGCCGTCAGTTCCTTCACGGCGACGGTGCGGTGCAGCACCTCGTCGTGAGCGCGCCAGACCTTGCCCATGCCGCCGCGCCCGATGGACTCGCTCAGCCGGTACCGACCGGCCAGCAGGAGCCCGGCGCCTGTGCTCTGCGAATGTTCCACGTTCCCCCGCCCGTTCCTTCTCGGATCAGGTTACGGAGGGGGATACGGGGGGCGGAACCTCGGGGCGGGCATAGGAACGACACTGTGACCGGAGGACGGGCCCGGCGCCGGAGGGGGCGGGGGCTCGGCGGCCTCGGTCGGGTGGCGCGCGGCGGGCGTCGCCGGGTCCGGCGGGTGGCGCGCGACGGGCGTCGCCGGCTTCGGCGGGTGGCACGCGACCACCGTCGCCGGGCTCAGCGGGTGGCGCGGTAGGCCTTCACCGCCTGCTCGTAGACCTCGGAGACCTTGTCCCGCTGGGCGTCCGGGCCGATGACCTGGACGACGTGGTAGCGGCCGTCGACGATCAGGGCCAGGTTGCGCACGTACAGGTCCCGGCCCTCGTCGTCCTGCCAGGTGAACTGGCCCTCGGCCATGGCCTGTCGGCCCACGTCGATGCGGCGCAGCCCGGTCGCCCCGGACCAGGAGGAGTCCCGCCACGGCTGGAGCTCGCGCTCGCGGGTGCGCTGGTAGGCCATCGGGTCCGAGCCGTTGGCCTGCACGGTGTCCCGGCCGGGCACGACGAGCAGGGTGAAGTCCCCGCTGGTGAAGCGGACCTGGCCGGCGTCGTTTCGGCCGGAGCGCTTCCAGCCCTTGGCGACGGCGACCTGGAAGCCCTCGCGGTCCTTGTGGAGGGTGTAGCCGGGGGCGAGGTCGGGGGCGGGCTGCTGCGGGGACGGGGGCGCGGCGGTGCGCGACGGCCGGGTGGCCGTGGGCGTGGGCTGCGGCTGAGGGGTCTGCTGGGGCTGCCCGGTCTGCTGCGACGGCTGGGGCTGCTGGGGCGCGGCCCCGCCGGCCTCCTCGCCCTGCCGGGGCATGAAGAGGAAGGCGTACGCGACGGCTCCGCCGAGCAGCAGCAGGACCAGGAGCAACAGGACGCGCCCGAGCGCCCGGGGGCTGCCGGAGGACCTGGGCGGTCTCGGTGCCTTGGGCGTTCTGGGGGGCTTGGGGGCCCTGGGGGCCTTCGGGGTCTTGAGGGGCTTGGCCGCGTACTGCGGCAGCTCCTCGTGGAACTCCTGCTCCTCGGCCCGGAATTCCGCGGCCGCGCGACGGGGCTCCTTGCCCTTCTTGTGCCGGTGGCGGCCGCCGGCCGCGCCGCGCCCCCGCCGCTTGCGGACCAGCTCGCCGCGGCGGCGCACGATCGGCAGCCGCGCCGGGTCGTCGGCCGGCAGCGGGACGACGGCGGCGCCCGCCTCCGGCTCCGGCGCGGACCTGATCAGCGAGCGGAGCCAGCCGCGCAGCTCCTCGAAGTCGGGGCGCTCCGTGGGGTCCTGGCGCAGCAGGGACTCGACGACGGGCCGCAGCGGGCCGCACTCCTCGGCGAACGCCGGCGGCTCGGCGCAGACCAGCTGGACCAGCTCGGCCGCGCTGTCCTCGGGGTACGGGGCATGGCCCTGCACCGCGCGGTAGAGCAGCGCGCCGAGGGCCCACAGGTCGGTGGCGGGGCCGATGGGCGGGGCGAGCTGCCAGTTCTCGTGGACGGGGCCCGCCTGCTCGGGGGCCCAGCGCTCGGTGACGGGGCCGACCAGCGCGATCCGGGCCTGCCGGGCGCGTTCGGCGGCGAGCGGGGTGGCGGGGCCGCGGTAGGCCGGTGGGGGGCCGCCGGCGGCGACCACCTCCTCCCAGCGTCCGGGCAGGCGGTCGGAGGCCGGGTCCGCGCCCCGTGCCGGGAGGCCACCGGCAGGTACGGGCGCGGCGCCGTCGCGGGCGACGTGCGGCCCGTCGCTCCAGGCGCCGGCGAGCATGGCGCGGCCGGGCTCGGGCCCGTAGTCGTCCTCGTCCTCGTCGTCGTCCGCGGTCTGCGCCCACCACTGCGGCTCGGGCGCGCCGTCCGCCGGCGCGGGCCGGCCCGGCGGCCGCACCTCGGCGGCGGGCTCCGGCTGGGCGGGCAGGGCGGCGCGGACCTCGGAGGTCCGCGCGGCGGCGCGCGCACCCGCCCGGTACGCGGCGATCGCCCCGGCCCGGGCGGCCCGCACGTCGGCCGCCGAACTCGGCGGGGCCTGCGGCGACTCGGCCCGTACGGGCTCCAGCGCGCCGGCGTCCGTCCGGCGCGGCGCGGGCAGGAGGGAGCCGTCGTCGGGGGCGCCGGGGGCTGCGGATGCGCCGGGTGCGGTGCCGTCGGTGTCGCGGGCGTCGGGTGCGTACGGGGACTGCGGGGCGTGCGGGGGCACGGGTACGTGCGGGGCCCGTGGGGCGGCCGGGAGGGACCGGTGCTCCGGCTCGGCACCGGCCTCGCGGGTGGGCTGAGGCTCGTAGGCGGGCGGGGGCTCGTAGGCGGGCGGGGCCTCGTAGGCGGGCGGGGCCTCGTAGGCGGGCGGGGCCTCGAAGTCCGGCTCCGCGTCGTGGTCCGCGGTCGGGACCGGGGCGTAGCCGCAGAGGGCCTCCTCGGCGGCGCCGGCGGCCAGGCCGGTGAGGACGACGCGGCCGTCGTCGCAGACCAGGACCGTACGGGTGGTGATGTTCCGGTGCGTCCAGCCGTGGGCGTGGAGCGCGCGCAGCGCGGTGAGGAGGTCGGAGGCGATCTCGGCGGCGCGGTACGGGCTGAGCGGGCGGTGGGCGAGCAGCGCGGCGAGCGGGCGGGCGGGGATCAGCTCGCTGACTATCCAGAGCGAACCGGCCTCGGCGAACACGTCGAAGACCTGGTCGAGCCGGGGGTGGTCGGGGATCTGCGCGGCGGCCTGCGCGGCCTCGATGGCGCGGCGGACCGCCGGATCGTTGGGCCTGCGGGTCGCCCGGCCCTGGGCGAGGCGGCGGGGCGCGCCGCCGTGGCCGTGGCCCGCGCCGTACGCGCCGCCGTCCGCGTCGAGCACCTCCGCGTCGACGACCTCGGGCAGCGGGACCTGGCGGACCAGGACCTCCTGCCCGCTGTACGTGTCGAAGGCCCGGGTCTCGACGAGTTCGTACGCGTCGGAGGGCGGCAACGGCAGGCGGTAACGGTCGGCGAGCACCCTTCCCGCGTAGTCGTCCACGACGCCTCCCCAGCAGCGCGCTGTCCCCCCGGCCCCACAGTCAGTGCGAAACCGTCATATCCGGTCGGGTCCCGTACAGTTCGCGGCACGGCTCGGCTGCGTACGGTCCGCGACCCTCCACGATACGTGGCGTGGTCAGTCCTTGGGGCTGAACGTCGCGAACGCCGTCTCCCGCAGCGTGCGGCACTCGGGACCGTTCCACTCACTCGCCTTGCAGCTGACCATGATCGAGTAGCCGTGCTTGGCGTCCACCTTGAATCCGCGGTTGAGCACGTGCACGCGGATCCCCTGCTGGTTGCGCTCGAACTCCCAGTCGGCGACGGTCGGGTAGCCCTTGTAGGCGACCTTCTTGATGCCGAGGTGCTGGTAGCCGCTGCTGCTCGCGGAGACCGCGCCGACGGCGGCCGCCCAGGCCGCGGCGGCGTCGTCCTTGGGGCTGTCGTTGAAATCGACCTGGACGCGCGGGAAGCCGCCGGAGGCGCTGAATATGCCGCCGGAGTTCTGCCCGGCTATGCCGGTCAGCTTGAAGCCGGCGGGCATGGCCATGGTGAAGTGGAAGCGGGCGTTGGTGACCTGCACATAGCCCGCGGGCAGCTTCGCGCCGCCGCCGGGGGTGCTCGCACCGCCCGACGGGGTGCCGGTCGGCTTCGCGGCGCCGCCGGTGCCCTGCTCGCCGCCGCCCTTCTCGCCGCCCTGCTGGCCCGGGCCGCTCGGCGACTCGTCGGTGCCGGTGCCGCCGGTGGTCGCCCCGGAGGAGGCCACCGTGTCACCGCCCTTGCGGCCCTTGGCCTTGTTCTCGTCGTCGCCGCCGGACACGATGGCGATGATCGTGGCGAGCACGGCCAGGACCGCGACCACGGCGATGATCACCAGCGTCCGGCGCGGGACGACATCGGTGATCGAGGCCCGCACCGGCGTGGACGCCGGCTGCTGCCCCTGCTGCTGCTTCTGCTGCCGCTGCTGCTTCTGCTGGGCGGCCGCCGCGGCCGCCGCGTTCCGTACGGACTTCAGCGCACCGCGCAGCCGCTCGGCCGCCGCGTCGGCGGGCTTCTCCGTCCGCGGCCGCGCCGACGGCTCGGCCGGCGGGACCGGCGGCAGCGGGACGACCCGGGTGGCCTCCGGCGACGGCTCGGCGACGGGCGCGGCGAGCACCGCTTCGAGCAGGGCGCGGGCGCCGGCGTCGTCCAGGCGCTGCGCCGGGTCCTTGGCGAGCAGGCCGTAGATGACCTTCTCCAGCTCGGGGCCCGCGTTCTTCGGCGGGTCGACCGGCTCGGTCATCACCGCGGTGAGCGTCGCGATGGCGGAACCCTTGTCGTACGGCGGGCTCCCCTCGACGCACGCGTACAGCAGTCCGCCCAGCGACCACAGGTCGGCGGCCGGGCCGGGCTTGTGGCCGCGGGCGCGCTCCGGCGAGATGTACGAAGGCGCGCCGACGAGCATGCCGGTGGAGGTGATCGAGGGGTCGCCCTCGACCTGCGCGATGCCGAAGTCGGTGAGCACGACCCGGCCGTCCTCGGCGATCAGCACGTTGGAGGGCTTCACGTCGCGGTGCAGGATGCCCTCGCGGTGCGCGGAGCGCAGCACGTCGAGGATGGCGAGCCCGACTTCGGCGGCCCGGCGCGGGGTGAGCGTGCCGTCCTCGCGGATGGCGTCGGCGAGGGACTTGCCCTCGACGAGCTCCATCACGATCCACGGCCGGTCGTCCTCGTCGACCACGTCGAAGACCGTCACCGCGCCGTTGTTGCGGACCCGGGCGATCGCCTTGGCCTCGCGCAGCGTACGGGTGATGAGCCGGCGCTTCTCGTCCTCGTCGATGCTGTTGGGGAACCGGAGTTCCTTGACCGCGACGGTCCGGCCGAGCGTCTCGTCGACGGCCCGCCACACCGTGCCCATGCCACCCCGGCCGAGCACCTTGCCCAGCCGGTACCGGCCCGACAGCAGCCGTCCCTCGGTCGTCGGCGCGGGCACCTTCCCGAAGGACCCGCCCTTGCCGCCGGCCGCGGCCGGAGCGGCGGAGCCGTCCTCGCTCGGCGTCTTCGTCAGCCCGACCGTCCCGGCGTCCTTCGGACCCTTGGCCCCGGCTCCGGTCTCCGCCTCGGCCTTGCCCTGTTCCGCGTCCGCGTCGGCCTTCGCGCCTGCGGGTTCGTCAGGGACGGACTCGTCCTTGCGCTCCCCCTCGCGCGCCGCCGGAACCACACCCCGGTTGTCGTCGGTCCCGACACCTTCCGGCGCCGTGCTCCGCGACTGCTCCGCCTCCGACATGCGTCCCCTCTGCGATCCCTCGTCCTCGCCCGCGTCCGCCGCGTCCCGCTGTGATGCGGTAACCCGCCCCGGAAGACAGCCCATTGTCCCTCACACCGGGACCGGTACCGCTCCGGGGTCCGCACTCCGGAATCATGGCCCGGGACGAAGGGAATCCCACCATGCCACCGGTCGGCAGCCGACTCGCCTCGCTCGCCCTCGCGGCCTTGCTCGGGCTGGCCCCGGCGTCCCTCGCCGCCGAACCGACTCCTCCCGTCCTGGCCCGGTTCGTCACCGAGGGCGGCGTCCCCGCCGCGGCCGCGCTGGTGACCGCACCCGGCGTCCCGGACCGGTTCACGGCGGCCGGCGCGCCCGCCGTCGGCCGGGACGAACGCTTCCGGGCCGGCAGCCTCACCAAGACCTTCGTCGCCACCGTCGTCCTCCAGCTCGCCGCCGAGGGCCGGCTGCGCCTGGACGACCCGGTCCGCTCCCGGCTCGGCGACCCGGTCCCCGGCCGGCCGCTCGACCCCCGCGTCACCGTCCGCACCCTGCTCACCCACACCAGCGGTCTGTACGACTACGTCCGCGCCGGCGCCTCCCCTCCGCCCACCACCCCGGCCGCGGCGCTGCGGACCGCTCTGGCCCACGCCCCCGGCCCGGTGGGCTCGTTCGCGTACTCCAACACCAACTACGTCCTGCTCGGCCTGCTCGTCGAGCGCGTCACCGGCCGCCCCTACGCCGTCGAGGCGGACCGCCGCATCCTCAGCCCCCTTTCCCTGACCGGCACCTCCTTCCCCGGCGCCCGTCGCACCCTGCCCGCCCCGCACCGTCCGGGCGAACCCCTCCTCGACCCCCGGACCGCCGGCGCGGCCGGCGAACTGGTGTCGACCCTCGACGACCTGAGCCGCTTCTACTCCGCCCTGCTCGGCGGCCGGCTGCTGCCGCCCGCCCAACTGCGCGAGCTGCTCGACACCTCGGCCACCGGCGGCCGCTACGGGATGGCCGTCCAGCCCCTGCGCCTCTCGTGCGGGCTCACCGTCTGGGGGCACAACGGCCGGATCACCGGCAGCGCCGTCCGCGCCGCGGTCACCGCCGACGGCCGCCGCACCCTGGTCTTCCGGGTCACCACCGACCGCCAGGTCGGCCGTGGACTCCAACGCGCCCTGCTGGACTCCGCGTTCTGCCCCTGAACCGCCCGACCCGCCGTCAGATCGGGACGATGTCCGGCGCCCCCAGGCGGGCCGCGTCCGCCGTCAGGTCGTCCGGCTGGCGCTGCGACTCCCGCTCCGCCTCCACCCGCTTCTCGTAGTGCTCGACCTCCTTCTCGATCTGACGCTCGTCCCAGCCGAGCACCGGCGCCATCAGCTCGGCGCACTCCCGCGCGCTGCGCGTTCCCCGGTCGAAGGTCTCGATGGAGATCCTCGTCCGCCGGGTCAGCACGTCGTCCAGGTGCCGCGCCCCCTCGTGCGAGGCGGCGTACACGATCTCCGCCCGCAGATAGTCGTCCGCCGCCGCCAGCGGTTCGCCGAGGCTCGGGTCGGCGGTGATGAGGTCGAGCAGTTCCTCCGTCAACGAGCCGTAGCGGTTGAGCAGATGCTCGACCCGGACGACGTGCAGCCCGTGCCGGGCGGCGATTCTCGCCCGCGCGTTCCACAGCGCCCGGTAGCCCTCCGCACCGAGCAGCGGCACGTCCTCCGTGACGCAGGCCGCGACTCGCATGTCGAGGCCGTGCACCGCCTCGTCCACCGCGTCCTTCGCCATGACCCGGTACGTCGTGTACTTGCCTCCGGCGACCACCACGAGCCCGGGCACCGGGTGGGCGACGGTGTGCTCGCGCGAGAGCAGGCTCGTGGCGTCCGACTCCCCGGCGAGCAGGGGCCGCAGCCCGGCGTACACGCCCTGGACGTCGTCCCGGGTCAGCGGCACCGCCAGCACGCTGTTGACGTGCTCCAGCAGATAGTCGATGTCGGCGCTGGAGGCCGCCGGATGGGCCTTGTCCAGGTCCCAGTCGGTGTCCGTGGTGCCCACGATCCAGTGCCGGCCCCAGGGGATCACGAACAGCACGGACTTCTCGGTCCGCAGGATCAGCCCGGTGTTCGAGTGGATCCGGTCCTTGGGCACCACCAGGTGGATGCCCTTCGACGCGCGTACATGGAACTGCCCCCGTTCTGCGATGAGCGCCTGGGTGTCGTCCGTCCACACCCCGGTCGCGTTGACGATCTGCCGGGCGCGGATCTCGTACTCCGCTCCGGCCTCGACGTCCTGCACGCGGGCCCCGACCACCCGCTCGCCCTCGCGCAGGAAGCCGATCACCCTGGCCCGGCTGGCGACCTTCGTCCCGTAGCTCGCCGCCGTGCGCACCAGCGTGGCGACGAAGCGGGCGTCGTCCATCTGGGCGTCGTAGTACTGCAGGGCGCCCACCAGGGCGTCCTTCTTCAGGCAGGGCGCCACCCGCAGCGCGTGCCGGCGGCTGAGGTGGCGGTGCACCGGCAGGCCGCGGCCGTGCCCCGAGGAGACCGACATCGCGTCGTACAACGCGACGCCGGAGCCCGCGTAGAACCGCTCCCAGCCCTTGTGCTGCAGCGGATAGAGGAACGGCACCGGCTTGACCAGGTGCGGCGCGAGCCGTTCCAGGAGGAGTCCGCGCTCCTTCAGCGCCTCCCGCACGAGCGCGAAGTCGAGCATCTCCAGGTAGCGCAGTCCGCCGTGGATCAGCTTGCTCGACCGGCTGGACGTGCCGGACGCCCAGTCGCGAGCCTCGACGAGGCCGGTCGCCAGTCCGCGCGTGGCCGCGTCGAGCGCCGTGCCCGCGCCGACCACCCCGGCGCCCACGACCAGCACGTCCAGCTCGCGCTCGGCCATGGCCGCGAGCGCTTCGGCGCGCTCCGCCGGTCCCAGTGTCGCTGTCCTCACCGCTGCCTCCCGTCGTCCCCCGTGACCCCCGCGAGGTCGCCCGTGTGGTCGGGCTCACAGTCGATTCTGTCCCGGCCCTCCGACTTCAGCCACCGCCCGTCACGTTCTGTGGATAACACTCGGCGAACTTCGACCCCGCAATGCCACATATCGGTCATATTTACGCCTAGTCTGACATTGCACTCGCCCCGTTCTGTCCACAGGGCTTGCGCACCGCGTCCCCTCCGGCTACTGGGAAGGACGGCCCACCTCCATGCCCGCTGATCTCGCCGTCATCGGCCTCGGCCACCACGGACTCCCCCTCGCCCAGGCCGCCATCGCCGCCGGCATCGACACCATCGGCTTCGACACCGACCCGCGCGCCGTCGCCGAACTCGCCGCCGGCCGCCCACCCGTCGACGGCTCCCTGACCGCCTCGGAGATCCGCCGGATGCTCTCGGGGGGCTTCCGGCCGACCACCCAGCCCGCCGAACTCGGCCGCGTCCGCACCGCCGTCATCTGCGCCCCCACCCCGCCCGGCGCCGACCGCGCCCTCGACCTCACCGCCGTCACCGACGCCGCCCGCGCCCTCGCCGCCCGGCTCCGCCCGCACACCACCGTCCTGCTCGAATCACCCGTCCCGCCCGGCACCACCGAAGGACACCTGCGCGACCTCCTCGAAGCCGGCTCCGGGCTGCGCGCGGGCCGCGACTTCCACCTCGCGTACTCCCCCGACCGGCTCGACCCCGGCCGCCGCACCCACGGCTACACCGGCACCCCGAAGGTCATCGGCGGGCTCACCCCCGCCTGCACGGAGTCCGCCGCCGCCTTCTACGGCCGCCTCACCGACAAGGTCGTCCGCGCCCGCGGCCCGCGCGAGGCGGAGACCGTCAAGCTCCTGGAGACCAACTTCCGGCACGTCAACATCGCGCTGGTCAACGAGATGGCGGTGCTCTGCCACGAGATCGGCGTCGACCTGTGGGACGTCATCCGCTGCGCCGAGACCAAGCCGTTCGGCTTCCAGGCCTTCCGCCCCGGGCCCGGCGTCGGCGGCCACGGCGTCCCCGTCGACACCCTCGGCGCGCACCGGCCGCTGCGCATGGTGGAGCTGGCGAGCCAGGTCAACGAGCGGATGCCGCAGTACGTCGTCCAGCGCTGCACCACGCTCCTCAACGAGCACGGCAAGTCCGCCCGCGGCGCCCGGGTCCTGCTGCTCGGCGTCACGTACAAGCCGGACCTCGCCGACCGCCAGGCGGCCCCCGCCGCGGAGATCGCGCGGCGCCTGATGGACCTGGGCGCGGCGGTCAGCTTCCACGACCCGCACGTCCTGGACTGGCGGGTGCGCGACCTGCCCGTCCCGCGCGCCGACTCCCTCTACGAGGCCGCCTCCGACGCCGATCTGACGGTCCTGCTGCAGCACCACCGCACGTACGACCTCCAGGGCCTGGCGGTGAAGGCCCAGCTCCTCCTCGACACCCGCGGCGCGACCCCCGCGGGCGCGGCGCACCGGCTGTGAGAATCCCGGCGACGGCTGTCGGAGCGGACTGCTAGTCTCCGGCCCTCTCGCTCGCACACCCGTGCGCACACCTCCAGGGGGATCCCCAGCATGTCCCAGCCCGTTCCGCCGCCCGGCAACCCGTTCGCCGACGGCGCCGCACCCGCTCCCGCGCCCTACCCCGCCCCGCCGGTCCCGGCCCGCTCCCACCTCGGGCTCGGCATCGCGGCGGCCCTGGTCGCCGCGCTCGTCGCCGGCATCGTCTACGGGGTCATCGCCGGCGAGATCGAGCGGGAGATCGGCTGGGCCGCCATCGGCGTCGGCTTCCTCGCGGGCTTCGCGGCCGGCAAGGCGGGCGGCGGACCGAACCGGATCCTCCAGGTGGCCGCCGCCGTGTTCTCCCTCGGCGGTGTCTACCTCGGGCAGCTCGTCGCCCTCGCGCTGATCGCGGGGAAGGAGCTGAAGATGCCGTTCATGGAGGTGTTCTTCCAGAACTTCGACGTACTGGTCCAGGCGTGGAACGAGGGCAAGGACATCATGACGATCCTCTTCTTCGTGCTCGCCGGCGTCGGCGCGTTCGCCGGTGTCCGCAAGGCGGACGGGTAGCCCGGACGGCACAGGGCGGACGCACGCCGTCCGGTCCGAGCCCCGTACCCCCCGGGTGCGGGGCTTCCGTGTGTGACGGACCGCGCCGGCCCGGGGCGCGAATCCCCGGCCCGGCCGCCGAACGGACTGCTAATCTCCGGGCTTTCACGCTCGCACGTGCGTTCAAACGTCCCGGGGGGATTCCACAGCATGTCCCAGCACTTCCCGCACCTGCCCGACCCCGAGCCCGAGCGGGACAGCCCCGCGCTCGGCCTCCTGGCGGCGGTGATCGTGGCGCTCATCGGCGGGGTGGTGTACGGCGTGTTCGGCGGTGAGTTCCGGATCGAGATCGGCTGGGGCGCCGTGGGGCTCGGCTTCCTCACCGGCTACCTGGCGGGCAAGGCGGGCGGCGCCAACCCGCTGCTGCAGGCGGCCGCCGCGGTGTTCTCGATCGGCGGCGTCTACCTCGGCGAGCTCGTCATCGCCGCCGTCATCAACAGCCAGGACCTGAACATCTCGCTCACCCGGATGTTCCTCGACCACTCCGCCCTCATCGAGGAGACCTGGGACCTCGCCTTCCGGGACAAGTACACGGTTCTGTTCTTCGCCCTCGCCGCCGCCGGCGCCGTCGCGGGCGTCCGCAAGGGCGGTGCCCGCTAGGCCGGGCGTGAACGACGGGAGGCCCCGCACCCGGACCGGGTGCGGGGCCTCCCCCGTACGCGCGAGGCGTCAGCGGCGGTGCTGCGAGTCCGCGACGGTGACCTCGACCCGCTGGAACTCCTTGAGCTCGCTGTAGCCCGTGGTCGCCATGGCCCGGCGCAGCGCGCCGAAGAAGTTCATCGAACCGTCCGGCGTGTGCGAGGGGCCCGCCAGGACCTCCTCGGTGGTGCCGACGATGCCCAGGTCGACGAGCTTGCCGCGCGGCACGTCCTCGTGGACGGCCTCCATGCCCCAGTGCCGGCCCCGGCCGGGGGCGTCGGTGGCGCGCGCCAACGGGGAGCCGATCATCACGGCGTCCGCGCCGCAGGCGATGGCCTTCGGCAGGTCGCCCGACCAGCCCACGCCGCCGTCCGCGATGACGTGCACGTACCGGCCGCCGGACTCGTCCATGTAGTCGCGGCGCGCCGCGGCCACGTCCGCGACGGCGGTCGCCATCGGGACCTGGATGCCCAGCACGTTGCGCGTGGTGTGCGCGGCGCCGCCGCCGAAGCCGACGAGGACGCCCGCCGCGCCCGTGCGCATCAGGTGCAGGGCGGCGGTGTACGTGGCGCAGCCGCCGACGATGACCGGGACGTCCAGCTCGTAGATGAACTGCTTGAGGTTCAGCGGCTCGGCCGCGCCGGAGACGTGCTCGGCGGAGACGGTGGTGCCGCGGATCACGAAGATGTCCACACCGGCGTCGACGACGGCCTTGGAGAACTGCGCGGTGCGCTGCGGGGAGAGCGCGGCGGCGGTGACCACACCCGAGTCGCGCACCTCCTTGATGCGCTGCCCGATCAGCTCCTCCTTGATCGGAGCGGCGTAGATCTCCTGGAGGCGGCGGGTCGCGGTGGCCGGGTCCAGCTCGGCGATCTCGTCGAGCAGCGGCTGCGGGTCCTCGTACCGGGTCCACAGACCCTCGAGGTTCAGCACGCCGAGGCCGCCGAGCTCGCCGATGCGGATGGCGGTCTGCGGCGACACGACCGAGTCCATCGGCGCGGCCAGGAAGGGCAGCTCGAACCGGTAGGCGTCGATCTGCCAGGCGATCGAGACCTCCTTCGGGTCCCGGGTGCGCCGGCTCGGTACGACGGCGATGTCGTCGAACGCGTACGCCCTGCGGCCGCGCTTGCCGCGCCCGATCTCGATCTCAGTCACGATGTGTGGCCTTTCCTTCTACGTATGCGCCTACCAGTATCCCCGACAGGCGCCGGAGGGGCGGTTCCGGCCGCATGCCGGAACCGCCCCTCACCCGTGCGCGGGCTACGGCCGGCTACTTCCGGCTGTAGTTCGGCGCCTCGACCGTCATCTGGATGTCGTGCGGGTGGCTCTCCTTGAGGCCCGCCGAGGTGATCCGGACGAAGCGGCCCTTGGTCTCCATCTCCTCGATGGTGGCGGCGCCGACGTAACCCATGGTCTGGCGCAGACCGCCGACGAGCTGGTGCAGCACGTTGGAGAGGGGACCGCGGTAGGGCACCTGGCCCTCGACGCCCTCGGGGACGAGCTTGTCGTCGGAGGCGACCTCGGCCTGGAAGTAGCGGTCCTTGGAGTAGGACCGGCCCTGGCCGCGGGACTGCATGGCGCCGAGCGAGCCCATGCCGCGGTACGACTTGAACTGCTTGCCGTTGATGAAGAGCAGCTCGCCCGGGGACTCCTCGCAGCCGGCGAGCAGGCTGCCCAGCATCACCGTGTCGGCGCCGGCGGCCAGCGCCTTGCCGATGTCGCCGGAGTACTGCAGGCCGCCGTCGCCGATCAGCGGGATGCCCGCCGGGCGGGCCGCGAGCGAGGCCTCGTAGATGGCGGTGACCTGCGGAACGCCGATGCCGGCGACCACGCGGGTGGTGCAGATCGAGCCGGGGCCGACGCCGACCTTGATGCCGTCCACACCGGCGTCGATCAGCGCCTGGGCGCCGTCACGGGTGGCGACGTTGCCGCCGATCACGTCGACGTTCACGCTCGACTTGATCTTCGACATCCAGCTGAGGGCGTTGCTGTTGTGGCCGTGCGAGGTGTCGACGACCAGGAAGTCCACGCCCGCCTCGGCCAGGCCCTGGGCGCGCTCCATCGCCTCGGGGCTGGCGCCGACGGCGGCACCGACGAGCAGCCGGCCCTCGGAGTCCTTGGCGGCGTTCGGGTACTGCTCCGCCTTGACGAAGTCCTTGACCGTGATGAGGCCCTTGAGGATGCCCGCGTCGTCGACCAGCGGCAGCTTCTCGATCTTGTGGCGCCGGAGCAGCTCCATGGCGTCCGGACCGGAGATGCCGACCTTGCCGGTGACCAGCGGCATCGGGGTCATGACCTCGCGCACCTGACGGGAGCGGTCGGTCTCGAAGGCCATGTCACGGTTGGTGACGATGCCGAGCAGCTTGCCGTTGCCGTCGGTGACCGGCACACCGCTGATGCGGAACTTGGCGCACAGGGCGTCGGCCTCCGCGAGCGTGGCCTCCGGGTGCACGGTGATCGGGTCGGTGACCATGCCGGACTCGGAACGCTTCACGAGGTCGACCTGGTTGACCTGGTCCTCGATGGACAGGTTGCGGTGCAGCACGCCGACGCCGCCCAGGCGGGCCATGGCGATGGCCATGCGGGACTCGGTCACCTTGTCCATCGCCGCGGAGAGCAGCGGAATGTTCACCCGGACGTTGCGGGAGATGCGGGACGAGGTGTCGACCGCGTTCGGGAGCACCTCCGACGCGCCCGGCAGCAGCAGCACATCGTCGTAGGTCAGCCCGAGTGTCGCGAATTTGTCGGGCACTCCGTCGACGTTGGCAGTCATGACACCTTCCCAAATGGCCTTGATCGGTGCGGGATGTCCATGCTAACGGGCTGGAGCGGTGTCTCATTCCACGAGCAAGATCAGCGGCAATGTTTGGACCTTCGTACGTGTACGAAAGGGATGCCGCGGCTCGGCAACACTTACTGCTCGGCCAAGGCCCGCAGGCGGCTCAGGGCGCGGTGCTGTGCCACGCGCACGGCCCCTGGGGACATCCCGAGCATCTGACCGGTCTCCTCGGCGGTCAGGCCGACCGCGACGCGCAGGACGAGCAGCTCCCGCTGGTTCTCCGGAAGGTTGGCGAGCAGCTTCTTGGCCCACTCGGCGTCGTCGCTGAGCAGCGCGCGCTCCTCGGGGCCGAGCGAGTCGTCGGGGCGCTCGGGCATCTCGTCGGAGGGCACGGCGGTGGAACCGGGGTGCCGCATCGCGGCCCGCTGGAGGTCGGCCACCTTGTGTCCGGCGATGGCGAAGACGAAGGCCTCGAAGGGCCGGCCGGTGTCCTTGTAGCGCGGCAGCGCCATGAGGACGGCGACGCAGACTTCCTGGGCGAGGTCCTCGACGAAGTGGCGGGCGTCGCCCGGCAGCCGGCTCAGGCGGGTGCGGCAGTAGCGCAGGGCGAGCGGGTGCACCCGGGCGAGCAGATCGTGGGTGGCCTGCTCGTCGCCCTCGACGGCACGGTGGACGAGAGCTCCGATCTCCCCCGGCCCTGCGGGCGTGGCGGACCCCACGGTCTCGTCGTCGCGCATCGGTCCATGGTGCCCCGACGCGCGACGGTTCGCGTCATCGCGTCCGTAGTTGTGCACCGAAGCGTTATGAGCAGGCGCGCCGGAAGTCATCTCCTGCGCCCTCCCCTTCCGCTCGATCGACTCGTCCCCGAGGAACTCCACACCTCAAGGATGCGGCATCGCGCGGGGAAGTGACACAAGCCGTCCTCCCCGGGAGGAGACGGACGCGCCGCGGAAGGAGATGGGGCCACCCCGTCCGCCCCGGGGCGGACGGGGATGCGCGTGGCCACGCGCTAGCGGACCAGGCCCCAGCGGAAGCCGAGCGCGACGGCGTGCGCCCGGTCCGATGCGCCCAGCTTCTTGAACAGTCGCCTGGCGTGGGTCTTGACCGTGTCCTCGGAGAGGAACAGCTCGCGGCCGATCTCCGCGTTGGACCGGCCGTGGCTCATGCCCTCGAGCACTTGGATCTCGCGCGCGGTGAGCGTGGGAGCGGCGCCCATCTCGGCCGAGCGGAGGCGGCGCGGCGCCAGACGCCAGGTCGGGTCGGCGAGCGCCTGGGTGACGGTGGCCCGCAGTTCGGCGCGGGAGGCGTCCTTGTGCAGATAGCCGCGGGCGCCGGCGGCGACCGCGAGCGCGACGCCGTCGAGGTCCTCGGCGACCGTGAGCATGATGATGCGGGCGCCCGGGTCGGCGGAGAGCAGCCGGCGGACAGTCTCCACTCCGCCCAGTCCGGGCATGCGCACGTCCATCAGAATCAGGTCCGAGCGGTCCGCTCCCCAGCGGCGGAGGACTTCCTCGCCGTTGGCCGCGGTGGTCACGCGCTCGACGCCGGGCACGGTCGCGACCGCGCGGCGGAGCGCCTCTCGGGCAAGCGGGGAGTCGTCGCAGACGAGGACGGAAGTCATGGCCGCCCTCCGCAGCTGATGCGCGTCACCTTGAGCCTCCAGGGCTGGTACGTATCGTCACCTGTGCGGTTGACGCTCTCGGACACCTGCCCGATCGCTTGTTCCTTCAACCGCTCCGCACTCTCAACGATGGTCACCCGAAAGAGTTACGGGTCGGACAGCGACGATCGGCACTCTACGTGAGGGCCCGTGCGCGGAGGAGAGCGACGCACGCCATGCGTCCTTCGTTTGGAGCTATGCCCCATTCAGCGGGTTTTCTTCCCTTTTCGCAGTGTCTGTGGCTAGATTCGCAATGAGTCATATTTACATCTACTGCGACAGTAGTTGTACGGTCGGGGCGTGCTCGCGCGATGACGGGGCACGCGACACAGCAGGGCCGCAGCGGCCCTGGCGTCCATCAGCCATCCACACCGCCCACCTATCCGTTTCGACACGGTTTCAAGGGGACAAGCGCAATGGCAGATTTCTCCCGCCTTCCCGGACCAAACGCCGATCTGTGGGACTGGCAACTCCTCGCGGCCTGCCGCGGGGTGGACAGCTCCCTGTTCTTCCACCCCGAGGGAGAACGCGGCGCGGCACGGAGTGCGCGCGAGAACTCGGCAAAAGAGGTCTGCATGCGGTGCCCTGTCCGCGCACAGTGCGCGGCGCACGCACTCGCCGTACGGGAGCCCTACGGCGTATGGGGCGGCCTCACCGAGGACGAACGCGAAGAACTCATGGGGCGGGCCCGCAACCGCCTCATCACCACATCGGCGCCGGCGACGCCGGTCACGGCACGGGCATCGGCCACCAGCTCGGCAGGTGCGGGGCGCGCCTGACCTGAAGGAACGTTTCATCTGACGTTTGACGCCGACCACTTGGCAAAGGCCGGGCGACGCCTTCGTACGGCCCGCGCGGCGCCCTGGCGGCGTACGGGACGCGGTCGAGGGCGTGCGGTGCGCCCCGCCGCGCTCCGCCGGACGAGTGAGGGCTCATACCCCGTACGGCCGCGGGCCGTTCCGGTCACGCGGACGCGGGAGTGTCCCCGGGCGGCGGCGTGTCAGCGGGTCGCGGCGCGGGTGAGTTCGTCGAGCGTGGCCGCGACCGCCGGGACCTGGGCCAGGTCCGGAAGCGTGAGGGCCACGATCTCGCGCTCCACCGCCGGCTCCACGGCCACCGTGCGGGCCCCCTTGGGGCGGACGGACTCGATGGCCAGCTCCGGCAGCACGGCCACGCCCAGACCCGCGCCCACCAGTCCGACCACCGCCGGATAGTCGTCGGTCGCGAAGTCGATCCGCGGGGTGAAGCCGGCGGCCTCGCACACGTCGACCAGTTGGCGACGGCAGCGGGGACAGCCCGCGATCCAGGACTCGTCGGCGAGTTCGGCGATGCCGACGGACTCGGCCGCGGCCAGCCGGTGCCCCTCGGGGACCAGCCCCACGAGACGGTCGGCCAGCAGCGGGCGGACGACCAGGTCGTCCCACTCGGCCGCGTTCACGCCGTACCGGAACGCCAGGGCGATGTCGCAGTCGCCCTCCCGCAGCATCTCCACCGACCGCGGCGGCTCGGCCTCGACCAGCGAGACCCGGGTGCCGGGGTGGGCGGCGCGCAGCGCGGCGAGTGCCGTCGGGACCAGCGTCGAGCTGCCGCTGGGGAACGACACCAGCCGGACCCGGCCGGCCCGCAGCCCGGCGATCGCGGCGACCTCCTCCTCGGCGGCGGTGAGGCCGGCGAGGATGCCCGCGGCGTGCCGGACCAGCGCCTCGCCGGCCTGGGTGAGCCGCATCTCGCGGCCGGTACGGATGAGCAGCGGCGTGCCCGCGGAGGTCTCCAGGGCCTTCATCTGCTGGCTCACCGCGGGCTGGGTGCAGCCCAGTTCGCGCGCGGCGGCGGAGAAGGAGCCGGTGGCGGCGACGGCGCGCAGGACGCGGAGGTGGCGGGCCTCGATCATTCTTCGAGCATAAGCGACCCTTGGGCTCGACGGCGAATATCCAGGTGAGCCTTTGAGGGCGGTGTCCTAGGGTGCGCCCATGGAGCTTCTCAGCGTGAACGTCGGACGGGCGCGGCCCGTGGAGTACACCGACGCCCCCTCGGGGACGTCCGGCATCGACAAGCGGCCCGTCGAGGGTCCGGTACGGGTCGAGGCGCCCGGGCCGAAGGGCGTCGCCGGCGGTGGGGTGGCCGGGGACGCGGTGTGCGACCTGCGGTTCCACGGCGGCGACGACCGCGCCGCGTACGCCTTCGCCCGCGAGGACCTCGACCTCTGGGAGAAGGAACTGGGCCGGCCGCTGCCGAACGGCTCGTTCGGCGAGAACCTCACCACCCGCGGACTGGACGTGAACGGCGCGCTGATCGGCGAGCGCTGGCGGATCGGCCGCGACCTGGTCCTGGAGGTGACCGGCGGCCGCATCCCCTGCCGCACGTTCGGCGGGTTCCTGGGCGAGACCGGCTGGGTGCGCCGCTTCACGGAGGCCGCGGCGGGGCCCGGTGCGCTGCTGCGGGTGATCGAGCCGGGCGAGATCCGCGCCGGTGACCCGGTGAGCGTGGTGCACCGCCCCGGCCACGACATCACCGTGGCGCTGCTGCACCGGGCCGCGACGACGGAGCGCGCGCTGCTGCCGCGGACGCTGGTGGCGGCGGAGTGGATGGAGTCCGGGCTGCTGGAGGCCGCGCGGACCTACGCCGCCAAGTACGGCGCCGCGTGAGGCCGGTCGGCGGGGCACTAACGTGCCGCGTATGACGACTGCATTGATTACGGGAGCGACGGCCGGCATCGGCGCGGCCTTCGCGCGCCGGCTGGCCGCCGACGGCCACGACGTGGTGCTGGTGGCGCGCGATCTGTCCCGGCTGCGCGAGCAGGCGACCGAACTCCACGACCGGCACGGCATCGAGGCCGAGGTGCTGTCCGCGGACCTGGCGGAGGAGAAGGGCATCGCGGCCGTGGAGGCCCGGCTGTCCGATCCGAAGAACCCGGTGGACCTGCTGGTGAACAACGCGGGCTTCGGGAACAAGGGCCGGTTCCTGGAAGTGTCGATGGCCGACGAGCTGAAGATGCTCACGGTGCACTGCGAGGCGGTGCTGCGGCTGACCGCGGCGGCGGTGCCGGGGATGCGGACCCGCGGCCGCGGCGGCGTGATCAACGTGGCGTCCGTGGCCGCGTTCGTGCCGCGCGGCACGTACGGGGCGTCGAAGGCGTGGGTCGTGCAGTTCACGCAGGGCGCGGCCCGGGACCTCGCGGGCAGCGGGGTGCGGCTGATGGCGCTGTGCCCGGGGTTCGTGCGGACCGAGTTCCACGAGCGGGCCGGGATGGGCACGGACAACATCCCGGGCTGGATGTGGCTGGACGCCGACAAGCTGGTGACGGCGGCGCTCGCCGACCTGGCGCGCGGCAAGTCGGTGTCCATCCCGGACCCGCGGTACAAGGCGCTGATGGGGATCGTGAAGCTGGCGCCGCGCGGCCTGCTCGGCGGGGTGTCCGCCAAGGCAGGCCGCTCGTACGGGCCGAACTGAGGCCCCGCTTCCCGCCGTGCTTCAGCCCCGCTTCCCGCGGTGCTTCAAACCTCTTTGGCTAGTCGACGCCAATTCCTTCGTACGCGCCGATGTTGGGAACCGACGTCGGCGACACCTCGTTTCCGAACCAGTCCCTTCCGCCGTTGTCCGCGATGAGCGTCCCAGCGGACAGGGCGGGGGAACCGGTCCGGAGCCGGAAGTCGGCGCGCAGCAGCGGGTCGGCCTTCACGCCGCCGGGGTCGGGCCGGGTCATGGGGACGTTGTGGAACAGGTTGTGGGAGAAGGAGAGGTCGGGGGTCGGGTTCTTGAAGGCGTAGCCGCCGAAGGGTCCGTCATTGACGAACAGGTTGTTGCGGAAGGCGAGTTCGTGCCGGGTGGTGGCCGGGCTGCCGGTGTCGTCCTGTACGAGGTACGCCGGGATCCGGGTGCGGTTCACGAAGGTGTTGTTGTAGATCTGCGTGTTCAGGATGGGGCCCCAGCAGTTCTGCACGAGTCGTGCGCCGTCGTCCCGGCTGACGTTGTAACGGACCACGGTGTCGAGGACCTTGGCGCCGCTGTACGGGCAGATGAGCAGGAAGCCGCCCGTGTTGTCGTGGCTGTGGTTGTACTGGAAGACGGTTCCCTTGGACGCGCCGTCGGCGTCGAAGGACATGCCGTCCTTGGTGTTGCCGCCGCCTGACACCTCGTTGTACTCGACGAGCGTGTCGTCGGTGTTGAAGGTCCAGATGCCGGCGTTGGCCGCCTTGGAGCGGAGCTGGAAGCCGTCGAGGCGGTTGTGGTCGACGCGGGCGCCGCGAGTGGTGTCGATCTTGATGCCGTCACCGGCGATCGAGGTCAGCGTGTTGTGGTGGACGCGGACGTTCAGGCTGGGCGTCCACGGGCCGGGGTAGGCGTTCGGGTCCTGCTGATTGCCCACGAGGTCCCGCTTGGAGAAGCGGGACTTGAAGTAGATGCCCTCCCGGTCCACGTCCCGGATGGTGTTGTGGTGGATGTCCAGGCCGTCGTACCAGCTGGGCACGGTCGTGCCCTCGACGGCGACGTGGATGGCGCTGGAGCCGGTGAGGGTCTTGAAGTCCCCGCCGCGCACGTCGTGGAGGGAGAGGTGGTCGAGAGTGATGTTCTTCGCGGCGCCGTAGTCGGAGAGCCGGAGCCGGACGCCGTTGCGTTCGGTGCCGGGGGCGGCGGCGTTGGTGATCTCCAGGCGGGTGAGCCGCAGGTGCTGGGTGTTGGCGAGGAGTACGGCGTCGTGCGCGCCGGCGCCGTCGATGACGGCGCGGCCGGGGGCGTCGCCGTAGTCGGCGATGGTGAAGGGCTGTCCGGCGGAGCCGGCGCCGCTCGGCTGCAGGGTGCCGGTGCAGGTGGTGCCGCGCTTGAACAGCAGCTCGTCGCCGGGGCCGTAGGAGTGGGCGTTGGCCTCGGCGAGGGTGGTCCAGGGGCGGGCCGCCGAGCCGTCGGCGGGGGCTGCCGGGTCGGGGGCCGCCGAGCAGTCGACGTGGTGGCGATGGGCCGTGGGCCCGGCGGCCTGGGCGGCCGGGGCGAGCGTGAGGAGGGGAAGGGCCAGGACGGCGGCGGCGAGGGCGCGGGCGGGTGTACGGCGGTGTCTCACAGGTCCTCCGGGTCGAGGGCGAGCTGGGAAGTGGTGCCGTTCTGCCAGGTGACGCGGAGGGTGCGGCCGTCGACCTGGACGTGCGCGAGGGTGCTGACGGGGGCCGGGTCGGGTTCGGCGGTGAGGGAGGCGAGGGCGACGAAGAGGGTCTCGGGGCCGTGGGTCGTGCCGTGCAGGGCGGCGGTGCGGCTGTCCGGGCCCTGGAGGGTGGCGCCGGTGGCGAGCGGGACGGTCTCGGCGTCCTGGGGATAGCCGTGGACGGGGTGGAGTTGGGCGGTGGGGCCGCCGGGGGTGGTGGCCCAGCCGGTCTGGCGGACGGCGGTGCCCTCCGGGGCGCCGGTGACGAGATGGGCGCGGACCTCGGCGCGGCCGTGGGCGAGGGTCGCGGAGAGGACGTGGACGCCCGGGAGGGGGGTGTGGCGGGAGGCGGCCCAGCCGGGGCCGGCGCCGAGCGGGACGGCGGGGCCGCGTCGGGTGACCTTGCCGTCGATGAGCAGGGCGAAGTGGTTGTCGGCGGCCTCGGGTGAGGAGGTGGGGCCGGTGCGGGTGGAGTAGGCGTGGCGGGCGTAGCCGGAGTCGTCCTCGCCTGCCTGGTGGCTGCTCACGTGGTTGCTGCCGTGGTTGTGGAGGCGGACCAGGCCGTCGGCGGCGGTCGACTGGACGAGGAGGCCGGGCGCGGGAAGGGGGGTGACGGCGTCGGCGTTCTCGGCGGGCAGCGGCTGCTCGGGGTCGGTCCAGGCCGGGTGGCCGGCCGGGAGGAGCAGGCCGAGGAAGCCCTTGGACGCCCAGTACGGGGAGCCGGGGCCGGAGTAGCTCTGCAGGACCGGTTCGTACGGGCCGTGCCAGCCGAGGGTGAGCAGGCCGCGGGAGTCGGCGGCGCCGCGGTCGAGGAAGTACCGCAGCGCGCCGGAGGCGAGCCGCCGGGTGGTGCCGGGTGTGAGCGGGGTGTGGCCGGTGAGGGCGCCGAGCCAGGGGGCGGCGGCCGCGGCGAAGCGGTAGGTGAGGGAACGGCCGAAGGGAAGGGGGGCGCCGTTGGCGTCGAACAGGCGGGTGTAGGCGTCCAGATGGGCGTGCAGACGGGGGCCGTGGCGGTCGAGCAGGGCCCGGTCGCCGGCGAGGTGGGCGTGCAGGACGGGGTAGAAGTGCAGGGCCCAGGCGTTGTAGTGGTCGAAGGCGCGGTTGTCGCCGTCGGAGTACCAGCCCTCGCCGAGGTACCACTGCTCGATCCGGTCCAGGGAGCGGTCGATCGTGGCGGCGGCGCGGTCGGTCTCGATGCCGGCGTCCTGCAGGAAGCCGGCGACGGTGAGGCCGAAGAGCCACCAGTTGTTGTCGACGGGGGACGGGTCGAGGGCGGGCAGCAGCCAGTCGGCGGCGCGCTGCCGGGTGCGGTCGTCGAGGGCGTCCCAGAGCCAGGGGCGGGTGAGCCGCAGGCCGAGGGCGACGGAGGCGGACTCGACGATCGCCTGGCGGACGTCGGTGGGCCGGGGCCAGGAGTCGGGGTCGGTGTCGTCGCCGGGCGCCTCGGTGCCGGCGGCGAGCCCGACCGCGTACCGGGCGAGGTGGCCGTGCGGGTCGTCGCCCCGCGCGCCGGCGACGCGGAGGGCGGCGAGGAGGAAGGTGCGGGCGTAGCCCTCCAGGCCGTCCGAGCGGATGCCGGACCAGCTGGGGCGGGGTCCGGGCAGGTCGATCAGTCCGTGCCGGGGGGAGGCGTAGGGGCGTACGGCCAGCAGGAGTTCGTCGGCCGCGGCCTCCCAGTGCGCTCGGGTCCAACCGGTGTACGGGCTGAGCTCACGGTTCTCGGGCGGCGTGGGCATGATGCTCCCTGAGGCGGACGTCGGCGTCGCCCGGAATCCTGAAGGGGCTCCGATCGAACGTCAAGAGAATCGGAGCGAATGATCGAAACTCTCGCCGTTCGATCATTCTGAAACTAAGGTCGAGGCACCCGGGTGCGCGCCCGGGACCCACCACCACCGCGAGGGGGAGTTGCACCGTGCGCGAGAGTGCCGCCGAACGACACGACCGACTGCTGGCGCTGGTCCGCGAGCGCGGCACCGCCCGCGTCTCCGACCTGGCCGGACTGCTCGGGGTCTCCCCCGTCACCGCCCGCCGGGACGTCGAGGCCCTGGCCGCCCGGGGCCTGCTCGACCGGGTGCACGGCCAGGTCTCCTGGCCGGGCGGCCAGGGCGCGCCGGCCGGACCCTTGGTCGCCGGGGGCCTGGTGCTCGGGCTGCTGGCGCCCTCGGCCACGTACTACTTCGCCGAGGTGATCCGGGGCGCCCACGAGGCGGCGGCGAAGGTCGGGGCCCGGCTGATCCTGCGGATCTCCGACTACCGCCCCGACGAGGACCGCGCCCGCACCGAGGGCCTGCTGGCGGCCGGCGCGCAGGGCGTGCTCGTCGCGCCCGGCTGGCGCGGCCCGGAGGACCGGCTCGCGTACGGGGACTGGCTCGCCGAACTGCCCGTACCGGCCGTGCTGCTGGAGCGCCGGGCCGACCCGGGCAGCCCGCTCGACGGCCTGGACCGGGTGGTCTCCGACCACGGCCACGGCGTCCTGCTCGCCCTGCGCCACCTGCTCGGCCTCGGCCACCGCACGCCCGTCCTGGTGGCCCGCAAGGACAGCCCGACCGCGCTCGCGGTGCGCGCCGGCTACGCCGACGCCCTCGCCGGCCTCGGCCTCACCGCCCCGCTGCCGGTGATCGACTCCGTGCCCGCCGAGGCCGACCCGGAGGGCTTCGAGCGGGCGGTCCGGGCCCTGCGCGAGGCGGTCGGCTCGGGCCTGGCCACCGCGGCCCTGGTGCACAACGACGTGGACGCGATCCAGATGGTGCAGCGCCTCGCCGAGTCGGGGGTGCGGGTTCCGCAGGACCTGGCGGTGATCGCGTACGACGACGAGGTCGCCGCGCTCGCCGACACCCCGCTCACCGCGGTCGCCCCGCCCAAGCGCCAGGTCGGCCGGCACGCGGCGGAGCTGCTGGTGGAACGGCTGACGGAGCCCGCGGGCGGTCCAGGCGAAGAGGCAGCGCGGCGGCATCTGAGCCTGCTGCCGCGGCTGCGGGTGCGCGCCTCCTGCGGGGCGGAACTCCGCGAGAGGGTCTGATCTATTTTCGATCAATCAATCTTTCGCTCTTGACTTCGCTCAGGATCGGTCCCAGGATCGCGGCCACAACGTCCCCGCCGCCACGCCCTCAGGAGCCGCGCCGTGAGCCGCAGTTGGAGCAGAACCTCCCTCGTCATAGCAAGCGCCGCCACCGCCCTGGCCGTCCTCACGGCCTGCGGCGGCAGCGGTGAGGACACCGACGGCGCACCCGGCGCCGACGGCAAGCCGGTGACCATCACCTTCTGGGGCTGGGCCAAGGGCTCCAAGGACGTGGTCGACGCGTTCAACGCCTCCCAGAAAAAGATCAAGGTCGATTTCGAGGAGATCCCCTCCGGCAACGCCGGCGGCTACGCCAAGATCTCCAACGCGGTGAAGGCCGGCAACGCCCCCGACCTCGTCTCCATCGAGTACCCCTCCCTGCCCGAGTTCGTCAGCTCCGGCGCCCTGCAGGACATCGGCCAGGAGTTCACCGAGGACGACCGGAAGAAGCTGCTGCCGCAGGCCGTCGAACTCACCACCCTCGGCGGCAAGACCTGGGCCGTGCCCTTCGACGCCGCCCCGCAGGCCTTCTACTACCGCAAGGACCTGTTCACGAAGTACGGCGTCGAGGTCCCCACCACCTGGGACGCCTTCAAGTCCGCCGCCGAGAAGGTCAAGAAGGCCGACCCCAAGGCCCGGATCGCCACCTTCTTCCCCGACGACCCCACCACCTTCGAAGCCATGGCCTGGCAGGCCGGCGCCCAGTGGTTCAAGGCCGAGAACGACACCTGGAAGATCGACACCACCGACCCGGCCACCACCAGGGTCGCCGCCTACTGGCAGGGCCTGCTCGACGCCGATCTCGTCCACAAGAACGCCTCGTTCAGCCCCGAGTGGACCGGCTCGCTGAAGAACGGCGGCACGATCGGCTACCTCGGCGCGTCCTGGGGCGCCGGCGTCCTCAAGGGCACTCTGCCCGAGCAGAGCGGCAAGTGGGCCGTCGCGCCCATGCCGACCTGGGACGGCAGGCCCGCCTCCGGGATGCTCGGCGGCTCCACCTTCGCCGTGACCAAGGACAGCAAGAAGAAGGCCGCGGCCGTGGAGTTCGCGACGTGGATGGCCACCACCGAGGCCGGCGTCAAGGCGCGCATCGCCTCCGGCACCTCCAGCGCCTTCCCCGCCGCCACCGCCCTGCGCCCCGTCGCCAAGCAGGTCTTCGACGCGGGCTTCTACGGCGGCCAGGACATCTACGCCCTCTTCGAGCAGTCCGGCGCCTCCATCAACCCGAACTGGGCCTGGGGCCCGACCACCGGCGCCACCAACACCGCGATCAAGGACGTCCTCGGCAAGCTCGCCAAGGGCGGCCCCACCGTCGCGGACGCCGTCGAGGCCGGCCACGACGCCACCGTCGCCGAGCTGAAGAAGCGCGGACTGAAGGTCGAGGGCTGATCGCATGACGGCCCGCACCCGCGCCGCAGCTCTGCTGCTGGCCCCGTTCTTCGTCCTGTTCACCGCGGTGACGGTGGTCCCGATCGGCTACGCGGTCTGGCTCAGCCTGTTCACCGAGAAACAGTCGGGACTGGGCTTCGGCGGCACCGAGTCCGTGTTCAGCGGCCTCGGGAACTACACCGCGGCGCTGGGTGACCGGGCCTTCCGCGAGGGCTTCGGCGTCCTGCTCGGCTACTGCCTGCTCTACATCCCGCTGATGCTCGGCGGAGCCCTCGCGCTCGCCCTGCTGCTCGACACCACGCTCGCCCGCGCCCGCCGCTTCTTCCAGCTGGCGCTCTTCCTGCCGCACGCGGTCCCCGGCATCATCGCCGCGCTGATCTGGGTATACCTGTACACCCCGCAACTCAGCCCGGTCGTGCGCGCCATGGAGGCCGGAGGGATCGGCTTCGACTTCTTCTCACCCGAGGGCGCCCTCCCCTCCGTGGTCAACATCGCCCTGTGGGAGTGGCTCGGCTACAACATGGTGATCTTCTACGCGGCCCTCCAGGCCATCGACCGCTCCGTCCTCGAAGCGGCCACCGTCGACGGCGCCGGAGCCTGGCGCACCGCCCTCGGCATCAAGGTCCCCCTGATCCGCGCCTCGCTCGTCATGGTCGCCCTGTTCACGGTCATCGGCTCGCTCCAGCTGTTCACCGAGCCGCTGATCCTCAACAGGGGCACCGGCTCCGCCGTCACCTCCACCTGGACGCCCAACATGTACGCGTACACCGCGGCCTTCGACCGCAACGACTACGGGCTCGCCGCCGCCGCGTCCGTCCTGCTCGCCCTCACCGCCGCGCTGCTCTCCTTCGGCGTCACCCGCCTCACCGGCCGCCGGAAGGAGCGCACCGCATGAGCCACCCGGCCCGTACGCCGAGCCCCGCCCGCACGCCGAGCCCCGCCTCCAGCCGCTGGCTGTCGAAGACCGCCGTCAACGGCGTCCTGCTGCTCGCCACCGGCTACATGCTCTTCCCGCTCGTCTGGCTGCTCACCGCCGCCACGAAGGACGCCGGCGGGCTCCTCGCCGGCGACGCCTTCTCCTTCCAGGGCTTCGACCTCGGCGGCAACCTGGGCCGCCTCGCCGAACAGGGCGACGGCGTCTACTTCCGCTGGTACGTCAACAGCCTGCTGTACGCGGGCGCCGGCGCCGCCGGCTGCGCGCTCATCAGCGTCGCCGCCGGATTCGCCTTCCACGGCTACGCCTTCCGCGGCAAGGAGAAGCTGTTCGGCCTGGTCCTGCTGGGCGTGCTCGTGCCCAGCACCGCGCTCGCCCTGCCCATGTACCTGCTCGCCAGCGAGGTCGGCCTCGTCAACACCCCCTGGGCCGTGCTGATCCCCGTCCTGGTCAACCCCTTCGGGGTCTACCTCGCCCGCGTGTTCTGCGCCGGCTACATCCCCGACGAGGCCCTGGAGGCCGCCCGTATCGACGGGGCCGGCGAACTGCGCACCTTCTGGTCCATCGGCCTGCCCATGGTCCTGCCCGGCTTCGTGACGATCTTCCTCTTCCAGTTCACCGCCATCTGGAACAACTTCTTCCTCCCCCTGGTGATGCTCTCGGACCAGAAGCTCTTCCCGCTGAGCCTCGGCCTGTACGCGTGGAACAGCAACGCCCACGCCGAACCCGGCTACTACCCCCTCGTCGTCACCGGATCCCTGCTCGCCGTCATCCCCCTCGTCGTCGCCTTCGTCGCCCTGCAGCGCCACTGGAAGGCCGGACTGACCGCCGGCAGCGTCAAGTGAGGAGCCCGTGTTCCACGATGCACGACACCACTGACAACCGCCCCGCCCTGCTCCTCGCCATGGGCCCCGGCGTCGCGGAACGCCTGCTGACCGACGCCCACCGGGCCCGGCTCACCGCCCTCGCCCGCACCGACCCGCACCTCGTCGCGCACGACCTCACGGCCCCGGACGCCGCGGTCGCGCAGGCCCTGCGCGAGGCCGAGATCCTGCTCACCTGCTGGGGCGCGCCCCCGCTCACCGCCGAGGTCCTCGACCGCGCGCCCCGCCTCCGGGCCGTCGTGCACGCCGCCGGCTCCGTCAAGCACCACGTCACCGACGCCTGCTGGGAACGCGGCCTCGCCGTCACCTCGGCCGCCGCCGCCAACGCCCTGCCGGTCGCCGAGTACACGCTCGCCGCGATCCTGCTCGCCGGGAAGCGGGCGCTGCCCGCCGCCCGCCGGTACGCGCGGCTGCGCGCCCCGCACGACTGGCTCGCCGAGTCGGACCAGGAGCACTGGGGCAACTACCGCCGGACGGTCGGTCTGATCGGCGCCTCGCGGATCGGCCGCCGGGTGATCGAGCTGCTGCGCCCCTTCGACTTCGAGGTCCTGCTCCACGACCCGTACGTCACCCCCGACGAGGCGGCCGCCCTCGGGGTCGAGGCCACCGGCCTGGACGAACTCTGCGCGCGCAGCTCCGTCGTCTCCGTCCACGCGCCCCAACTGCCCGCAACGCACCGGATGATCGACGCCCGCCGGCTGGCCCTGATCCCCGACGGCGGCACGCTGATCAACACCGCCCGCGGTTCCCTCGTCGACGAGGAGGCGCTGCTCCCCCACCTCACCTCCGGCCGGCTGCACGCCGTCCTCGACGTGACCGACCCCGAGGTGCCCCCGCCCGGCTCCCCGCTGTACGGGCTCCCCAACGTGCTGCTCACCCCGCACATCGCCGGTTCGCTCGGCAACGAGCTGCACCGGATGGCGGACCACGCGCTGGACGAGGTGGCCCGGTACGGGCGCGGCGAGCCCTTCGCGGAGGCCGTGGTGCCGGCGGATCTCACCAGGTCGGCGTAGACCCTGGCTTCTAGAATGGGCTTGTCCGCTTCGTCCGGGGGTGTCCGGGAGGCTTCGTCATGACATTCGTACAGATAATCGACTGCAAGACGACCCGGGTCGACGATCTCAACCGGCTCATGGACAAGTGGGTGGAGCAGACCAAGGGCAAGCGCACCGCCACCCACAGCATCGTCGGCACGGACCGGTCCGACGCCTCGCACGTCGTGGAGATCGTCGAGTTCCCCTCGTACGAGGACGCGATGCGCAACTCGCAGCTCCCCGAGACGGACCGGATCTTCCGCGAGATGGTCGCGCTCTGTGACGAGATGCCGACCTTCACCGACCTCGACGTGGTGCGCGACGAGTCGCTGACCAAGGCCAACGTCCGCCGCCTCCTGGAGATGATCGCCTCCGAGGACGACACCGCCCTGCTCGACGAGGTCCTGGCCGAGGGCTACCACGACCACGACCCGACCAATCCGCAGGACACCTACGGGATGGACGCCGTCCGCCGCGAGGTGCGGATGTGGCGGGACGCGTTCGACTTCCGCTTCACCGTCGAGGACCAGATCGCCGAGGGCGACCGGGTGTGCACCCGCTGGACCTGGAACGGCACGCACAACGGCGACTTCATGGGGATCCAGCCCACCGGCATGGACGTCACCATGACCGGCACGGTGATCCACCGCTGCCGCGAGGACGGCAAGCTCGTCGAGGGCTGGTGGCAGTACGACATGCTCGGCCTGATGGGGCAGCTGGGCGCGGTCGAGGCCTGACGAAGCCCGGGAACGGGCGAAGGCCCCCGTTCCCTTCCCGGGAACGGGGACCTTCGCTGTCCGGATCTACGCGATCAGTGGGCGTGGCCGTGACCGTGGCCGTGGCCCGCGGCGGCCTCTTCCTCTTCCTTCTTCTCGACGACCAGGGTCTCGGTCGTGAGCAGCAGGGAGGCGATGGAGGCGGCGTTCTCCAGGGCGGAGCGGGTGACCTTCACCGGGTCGATGACGCCGGCCTTGACCAGGTCGCCGTACTCGCCGGTGGCGGCGTTGAAGCCGTTGCCCTTGTCGAGCTCCGCCACCTTCGAGGTGATGACGTAGCCCTCGAGGCCGGCGTTCTCGGCGATCCAGCGCAGCGGCTCGACGGCGGCGCGGCGGACGACCGCGACACCCGTGGCCTCGTCGCCGGTCTTGTCGAGGTTGCCCTCCAGGACCTTGACGGCGTGGACCAGGGCGGAGCCACCACCGGAGACGATGCCCTCCTCGACCGCGGCGCGGGTCGCGGAGATGGCGTCCTCCAGACGGTGCTTCTTCTCCTTCAGCTCCACCTCGGTGGCGGCGCCGACCTTGATCACGCACACGCCGCCGGCCAGCTTCGCGAGGCGCTCCTGGAGCTTCTCGCGGTCCCAGTCGGAGTCCGTGGTCTCGATCTCGGCCTTGATCTGCGCGACGCGGCCGGCCACGTCCTCGCTGTTGCCGCCGCCGTCGACGATCGTGGTGTCGTCCTTGGTGACGGTGACGCGGCGGGCGGAGCCCAGCACGTCCAGACCGGCCTGGTCCAGCTTGAGGCCGACCTCCTCGGCGATGACGGTGGCGCCGGTGAGCGTCGCCATGTCGCCGAGCATCGCCTTGCGGCGGTCGCCGAAGCCGGGGGCCTTGACGGCCACCGCGTTGAAGGTGCCGCGGATCTTGTTGACGACCAGGGTCGACAGGGCCTCGCCCTCGACGTCCTCGGCGATGATCAGCAGCGGCTTGGAGCCACCGGCCTGGATGATCTTCTCGAGGATCGGCAGGAGGTCCTGGATGGAGGAGATCTTGCCCTGGTGGATCAGGATGTACGGGTCGTCGAGGACGGCCTCCATACGCTCCTGGTCGGTCACCATGTACGGGGACAGGTAGCCCTTGTCGAAGGCCATGCCCTCGGTGAAGTCCAGCTCCAGACCGAAGGTGTTGGACTCCTCGACGGTGATGACGCCGTCCTTGCCGACCTTGTCCATCGCCTCGGCGATGAGCTCGCCGACCTGCTGGTCCTGCGCGGAGAGCGCGGCCACGGCGGCGATGTCGGACTTGTCGTCGATCGGACGGGCGGTGGCGAGCAGCTCGTCGGAGACGGCCTTGACCGCGGCGTCGATGCCCTTCTTCAGGGCGGCCGGGGAGGCGCCGGCGGCGACGTTGCGCAGGCCCTCGCGGACCAGCGCCTGGGCCAGCACGGTGGCGGTGGTGGTGCCGTCGCCCGCGATGTCGTTGGTCTTGGTCGCCACCTCCTTCACGAGCTGCGCGCCGAGGTTCTCGTACGGGTCCTCGATCTCGACCTCGCGGGCGATCGTGACACCGTCGTTGGTGATGGTGGGGGCGCCGAACTTCTTGTCGATGACGACGTTGCGACCCTTCGGGCCGATCGTCACCTTGACCGTGTCGGCCAGCTTGTTGACGCCGCGCTCAAGGGCGCGACGGGCGTCCTCGTCGAACTTCAGGATCTTCGCCATGGGAGCGATTCAGCCCTCTCGGAATTCGTGGTGAAACGAACCACGCCCCTGGACGCCCAATGCGGGGTCAGGGGCGTGGCTCAAAGCATCTGGCTCAGGTGCCGGGTGACTTACTTCTCGATGATCGCGAGCACGTCGCGAGCCGAGAGGACGAGGTACTCCTCGCCGTTGTACTTCACCTCGGTGCCGCCGTACTTGCTGTAGAGCACGACGTCGCCGACCTTCACGTCGAGCGGCAGGCGCTCGCCGTTCTCGAAGCGGCCCGGACCCACGGCGAGGACGGCGCCCTCCTGGGGCTTCTCCTTCGCGGTGTCCGGGATGACCAGGCCAGAGGCGGTGGTCTGCTCGGCGTCGAGCGGCTGGACCACGATGCGGTCCTCGAGCGGCTTGATGGCAACCTTGGAGCTGGTGGTCGTCACGATCCGACCTCCCCCTTCGGAGATCTCACGGGGTCTACTGTCTGAGGTGGCGACCAGGTGGATCCGTCGTCGCGGGTGCCGGACCTGCCCGTCGCTGTGTTGGCACTCTCACGTGGGGAGTGCCAGAGCCGAGACTATGACCGCGATTAGCACTCGGTCAAGCGGAGTGCCAATTCAGGACCGCGCGCCGCTCCGAAGGAGCCGGAGCGGGGGCGGGATCCGCCGCCCGCACCGCATGTCCGACCGCTTTTCTGCCCAGACGTTCGATCGGGTCCACCGCGTCCCCGCACGCCGCGCAGCCGGGCGCGGCGAACAGCGCGCCCGCCGCGAGGAGTCCGGCGAGCGGCCGCCGGGCCGAACGCGCCGTACTCGCCGTACGGGCGGTACGGACCCGGCGCGCGGCCCGGCTCATACGTAGTCCTCCAGGCGGGCGACCGCGTAGCCCTTGGCCGTGACGGTCTTCATCACCTGCCGGATCATGTCCGGCATCGTGCCCTTCCAGTCCTCCTTGCCGCGGAAGTGCGTGAGGATGATGTCGCCGGGGTGCAGGTCGCGGTCCCACTCGCGCCACTCCATCCGGTCCGGGAACGCCTCGGCGGCCCACAGCGGCACGGCCTTGACCCCGCAGGACTGGGCAGCACGCAGGGTGTCCTCGTTGTAGTTGCCGTACGGCGGGCGGAACAGCGGCGGCCGCGTGCCGTAGCGCTTCTCCAGGTTGGCCTGCTGGTCGCAGATCTCCCGCTTCTGCTGGGCGTAGGACAGGCCCGGCATGTAACGGTGGTTCAGGGTGTGGTTGTGCAGCGCGACCCCGGCGTCCCGCATCTTCTTGAAGTAGCCGTAGTCCTCCTTGACGAGGTAGTCGCTCAGGAAGGCGCTGTACGGGATCTGCAGCTCGGACATCATCCGCAGCAGCTCGGGGTCCTTCTCCGCGCCGTCGTCGATCGTCAGGAAGACGATCTTCTCCTTGGTGGGCACGGTGGTGAAGACCGGCGGCAGTCCCTCGCCGTCGGTCTCGAAGCCCTTGCGGGTGGTGATCCTCGGCTTGACCGCGGGCGGCGGGGGCGCGGGCAGCGGGGTCTGCGCCAGGCCCCACTTCCGGGCCGCCACGGCGCGGGCGGCCTGCGCCTTGCGGACCTTCTCCACGTACGCGGCGAGCGCCCCGGCCGTCCCGCGGTCCTCGGCGCGCGCGCCGGGCGCGGCGGCGGGCTTGCCGTGCGCGGGGTCGGCGCCGGGGCGCTTCTCCGCGCCGCCGGGCGCGGCAACGCCCGCGGCGTCGACGGCGGACGGCCCGGAGCAGGCGGAGGCGAGCGCGCCGGCGAGGACGGCGGCGAGCGCGATGCCCGTACGCGTCACGATGCCCGTACGTGTCACGCCCCCCGTACGCGTCACGGCGGCGCGGCGCCGGGCGGCACGCGGATCCTTCATCCCGGTTTCTTCCTTTTGTCGTACTGGCTGCATGGGGCCGCATCCTGTCAGCGCGGAGCCCCTCCCCCGCGCCGACACCGCCGCCCGGCGCGCGCGGTCCCCCGGCTGGCCCACAATGGGGCAGGTGACCGATCTCGCCGCCTTCCGCTCGCTGCTCACCCCCGAGGGCCAGGACCTGCTCGCCGCCCTGCGCGACTACGACCCGGCCCAGGAGCTCGCGGTCGCCTCCCGGCTGCGCCGCGAGCACCCCGCGGAGCTGGTCACGGCGGCGCTGGCCCAGGCCCGGCTGCGGCAACGGGCGGTGGCCAAGTTCGGCGCGGAGGACGCGTACCGGATGTACTTCACGCCGCACGGCGTCGAGCAGTCGACGCGGGCGACGGTCGGCGCGTACCGGGCCGCGCGGCTGCGCGGACTGGGCGTGCGCAGCGTGGCGGACCTGTGCTCCGGCGTCGGCGGCGACGCGCTCGCGCTGGCCCGCGCCGGGATCCGGGTGCTCGCGGTGGACCGCGACCCGCTGACCGCCGAGGCGGCCCGCGCCAACGCGGAGGCGCTCGGCCTCGCGGACCTGATCGACGTGCGCTGCGCCGACGTCACGGACGTCGACACCGGCCCGTACGACGCGGTCTTCGTCGACCCGGCGCGGCGCGGTGGGCGCGGCCGGATCTTCGATCCGGAGGCGTACTCGCCGCCGCTGTCCTGGGCCGTCGGTGCGGCCCGCGGGGCCCCGCACGCCGCCCTGAAGATCGCCCCCGGCATCCCGCACGAGGCGGTGCCCGAGGAGGCCGAGGCGGAGTGGATCTCGGACGGCGGGGACGTGAAGGAGGCCGTGCTCTGGTTCGGCACCGCGCCGGGCGCGCGCCGCGCCACCCTGCTGCCGTCCGGGGCCTCGCTGACCGGCCGCGGGCTGCCCGACCCGGAGGTCCGGAAGGTCGGCCGCTACCTGTACGAGCCGGACGGCGCGGTCATCCGCGCGCACCTCGTCGCGGAGGTCGCCGAGGAGCTGGACGGCGGGCTGGTCGACGCGACCATCGCGTACGTCACCGCCGACGAGCTGCGCCCCACGCCGTACGCGACCGCGTACGAGATCACCGACGAACTGCCCTTCAACCTCAAGAAGCTGAAGGCCCTGCTGCGCGAGCGCGAGATCGGCACGCTGACCGTGAAGAAGCGCGGCTCGGCGGTGGAGCCGGAGGAACTGCGCCGGAAGATGAAGCTCAAGGGCCGGAACGCCACGACGGTGTTCCTCACCCGGGTGGCCGGCGCCCCGACGATGCTCCTCGGCCACCCCGCGGGCGCCGCGGGCCGGGACGCCCGCTAGGGGGTGTCCGGAAAGTCCCGCCTTGCTCGGCGGACGACGCTACTTTCCGGACACCCCCAAGCCGCCGAGGCGGACCGCGAGCCGGTAGTGGGCGTACGCCTTGGTCAGCCCGATCAGGCCGTGCACCCACAGCACCAGCGCCGCGCCCATGAAGTACGCGACCGTCCCGTAGCCGCCGCGCGTCGGGCCGACGACCATGTTCGGCACCGCGAAGGACACCCACAGGCCGAACGCGCACAGCGCGAACGAGAGCACCGCCCAGAGGATGCCGAGCCACGGCTCCCGGACCGCGCGGTCGCGGGCGGCGTCGCGGTCGAGACCGGCCCACTGGGCGAGGCGCTCGCGGCACAGGACGTCCGAGCGGAGGCCGTGCGCCACGCCCCAGACCGTGGGGATCAGCACGGCCGTGCCGAGCGCCGCCATCACGGTCACGGAGATCATCGTCAGCGGGTCGGACAGCTCGTCGTCGAAGATGCCGATGAGCGCGCCGCCCACGAGGCCCCAGCCGAGGTGCGCGAGGACCAGGAACAGCAGGAAGAACGTCAGCCGCCGCCGCCCGAGTTGACGTTTCGTCAACTCGGCCATGGCGCGCGCCCGGTCGGCGAGCAGCGTCTCCCGGTCGGGCCAGGAACGGAGTTCGGCGGGCGGCGGCGGAGGGGGCAGAGGCGTACGACGAGCCATGGCCACGACATTACCGGCCGTCCGGCTCCGTCCCGGCCGAGACCGCGGCCTCCGCCTTGGCCGTCAGCAGCGCGCGCTCGCGCGCGTTGCGGGTCAGCGCCGCCGCCCGCGTGAACTGCGCCCGCGCCTCCTCCGCCCGCCCCAGCCGGGCCAGCAGCTCACCGCGGACGCTGGGCAGCAAGTGGTACTGCTCCAGGCCGGGTTCGGCCGCCGCGAGCCGCTCCACCATGTCGAGCGCGGCCTCGGGGCCGTACGCCATCGACACCGCCACGGCGCGGTTCAGCTCCACCACCGGCGAGGGCGCGGCGGCGGCCAGCCGCTCGTACAGCGCGGCGATCGTCCGCCAGTCGGTGTCCTCGTACCGCACCGCCCGCGCGTGGCAGCCGGCGATCGCGCCCTGCAGCGCGTACGGCCCCGTGCCCGCCCGCTCCAGGGCGGCGAAGCCGCGCCGGATCAGCAGCCGGTTCCAGCGCCGCCGGTTCTGGTCCGCGAGCAGCACCGGCTCCCCGTCCGGCCCGGTGCGCGCCGCGGTCCGCGAGGCCTGGAACTCCAGCAGCGCGGCGAGCCCGTGCACCTCGCCCTCCCCCGGCATCAGCCCCTGGAGCACCCGGACCAGGCGCAGCGCGTCCTCGCAGAGGCCCGGCCGCAGCAGGTCGTCGCCGGCCGTGGCCGCGTAACCCTCGTTGAAGATCAGGTAGATGACCTCCAGGACGGAGCCGAGCCGGGCCGCGCGCTCCTCCCCGTACGGCGCCTCGAACTCCACGCCGGCCTTCGCCAGCGTCCGCTTCGCCCGCACGATGCGCTGGGCGACGGTGGGTTCGGGGACGAGGAAGGCGCGCGCGATCTCGTCCGTGCGCAGCCCGCCGACGAGGCGCAGCGTCAGCGCGGTGCGCGCCTCGGCGGAGAGCACGGGGTGGCAGGCGGTGAACACCAGCCGCAGCAGGTCGTCGTCGATGTCGCCGGGACCGGAGGGCTCGGGGTCGTACGCCTCCTCGGTGAGCTCGCGGCCCGCCTCGGCGAGCTTGCGCGCGTAGACCTCGCGGCGCCGGACGAGGTCGACGGCGCGGTTCTTGGCGGCGGCGGTCAGCCAGGCGCCGGGCCGGTCGGGGATCCCCGACCGCGGCCACTGCTCCAGGGCGGCGACGAGCGCGTCCTGCGCGAGCTCCTCGGCGATGCCGACGTCCCGGACGATGCGCGCCACAGCGGCGACGATCCGGGGGGACTCCATCCGGAAGACCGTCTCCACGGTCGCGGCCGGGCTCTGTGCTGTCACGGCTCACATGACAGCACAGAACGGCGTCCGCGCAGGGGTGTCAGCCCATCTCCTCGATCTCCCGCACCTCGACGGTGACGTCCCAGTACGGCGGGTGGACCTCCAGGAAGCGCCGGCCCCACTCCATGGCCTCGGCCTTGTCCTTGCACTGGGTGATCGAGTAGCCGCCGACGACCTCCTTGGTCTCGGTGAACGGCCCGTCGGTGTAGCTGATCTTGCCGCCCGACCAGTGGATCCGGGTCGACTCGGCGGTGGGCTTGAGCCCGGCGGTCTCCAGCATCACGCCGGCCTTGGTGATCTCCTCGAACAGCGCCATCATGCGCGCGTCGAAGCCCTCGTCGGCGTCCTCCATCTCGAAGGCGCCCTCCTGGATGCGGACCAGTGTCAGAAAGCGCGGCATCACGTACTCCTCGGTGTGCGAGCGGGGCCGTTCCCCGCCTCTCACTCTTCCGTCGAACGGAACGGACGCACTTCGACACACCGCACGAAGATTTTTCCGCCGGCCTCGGACTCCACCGGTCCCGGGCCCCGCCGGTCTCAGACGTAGTCCTCCAGGCGGGCGACCGTGAAGCCCTGGGACTGGATGTGGCGGAGCATGTTGACGGTCATCTTCGTCATCGTCGTGCCCTTGAGCTCGGCCGGGCCGCGGAAGTGGGCGAGGATGATGTCGCCGGGGTGGAGCTTCTTGTCGCCGCGCTGGTACTGCATGTTCTTGATCTGCATGGACTCGCGCCACAGCACGATCGCGTCGACGCCGCAGGAGCCGGCGGCGGTGCGGGTGGCCTCGTTCCAGTTGCCGTACGGCGGGCGGAACAGGCGCGGGGCCGTGCCGTACTTCTCCTTGAGCTTCTGCTGCTGCCCGCAGATCTCGCGGCGCTGCGCCTCCGGGCCGAGGGTGCGCAGGTTCGGGTGGGTGAGGGTGTGGTTGGCGACGCCGTGCCCCTGCGCGGCGAGCTGCCCGAAGTACCCGTAGTCGGTGCGGATCGCCGAATCGGTGAGGAACATCGTCATCGGGATCCCGAGGTCCTTCATCAGCCGGACGAACTCGGGGTCCTTCTCGGCCCCGTCGTCGACGGTGATGAAGACGATCTTCTCGTTCGTCTCGATGTCGCTGATGACCGGCACCGGGCCGCCCGGCTGCCGCTTCACCGGCTTGACCTTCGGCGGGGCGGGCGGGGCCGGGAAGGGCTTCAGGCCCCAGCGGGCGTACGCGGCGGTCCGGTCCGCCTCCGGGTCCTTGTGCTCCGGGGACGGCGTGACCGCCGGCGTCGTCGTCCGTGCCTTCGGCTTCGCGTCCGCGCCCGCCTGCTGCGCGCAGCCCGTCATGAGCAGGGTGGCGACGGTCAGCGCCGCCCACACCACGATCTTCTTGTCCACCCGACACCCCACCCGCACCGAACACGCGACCTACGCCGACATGTTTGATGCGGGAAAGGGCGCTCAGGTTGCCCGGGGGCCGGACTCCGTGTCGACCGATTCGAACCGCCAGCGGTGCACGGGGCGCGTGATCAGCTCCGCCGCCGGCTCGGGCAGCTCCGGCAGCTCCGCGTCGACCGCCGCTGCCTCCCACCACGTCAGGACCAGGACCCGGTCCTGCGGCGCGCGGAAGGTCTCCCGGCGCTCCGGCTCGTACGGCAGGACCTGCGCCCGGGCCCACTCCAGGAGTTCGGCGCCGCGGCCCTGGACCGCGCGCGCCTCCCACATCAGCGTGACCTTCATGCGTACAGGTTCTTCCCGCTGATCTCGTGCACGTGGTCGTGCGCGTGCCCGTGCCCGTTCCCCGGTACGTGCGGGTCCGTCACCGGCAGCGAGGAGTCCGCGGACAGCTCCAGATCGGAGGCCGGCCGGTTGCGGGCCACCATCTCCGCGCCGAGCGCCGCGACCATCGCGCCGTTGTCCGTGCACAGCCCCGGCCGCGGCACGCGCAGCCGGATCCCGGCCCGCTCGCAGCGCTCCTCGGCGAGCGCCCGCAGCCGCGAGTTCGCGGCCACGCCGCCGCCGATCATCAGATGGTCGACGCCCTGGTCCTTGCAGGCCCGTACGGCCTTGCGGGTCAGCACGTCCACCACGGCCTCCTGGAAGGACGCCGCCACGTCCCGCACCGGCACCTCCTCGCCGGCCGCCCGCTTCGCCTCGATCCAGCGGGCCACGGCGGTCTTCAGGCCGGAGAAGGAGAAGTCGTACGCCGGGTCCTTGGCGCCCGTCAGGCCGCGGGGGAAGGCGATCGCCTCCGGGTCGCCCTCCTTGGCGAGCCGGTCGATCACCGGGCCGCCGGGGAAGCCCAGGTCGAGCACGCGGGCGATCTTGTCGAACGCCTCGCCGGCCGCGTCGTCGATCGTCGCGCCCATCGGCCGGACGTCGGAGGTGATGTCCGGCGCGAGCAGCAGCGAGGAGTGCCCGCCGGAGACCAGCAGCGCCATCGTCGGCTCGGGCAGCGGCCCGTGCTCCAGCTGGTCCACGCAGATGTGCGAGGCCAGGTGGTTCACGCCGTACAGCGGCTTGCCGAGCGCGTACGCGTACGCCTTCGCCGCCGAGACGCCGACCAGCAGCGCGCCCGCGAGCCCGGGGCCGGCGGTGACGGCGATGCCGTCGACGTCCTTCGCGGAGATCCCGGCCTTCGCCAGGGCCCGCTCGATGGTGGGGACCATCGCCTCCAGATGGGCGCGCGAGGCGACCTCCGGCACGACGCCGCCGAAGCGGGCGTGCTCGTCGACGCTCGACGCGATCTCGTTCGCCAGCAGCGTCGTGCCCCGGACGATGCCGACCCCGGTCTCGTCGCAGGAGGTCTCGATGCCGAGTACGAGCGGTTCGTCAGCAGCCATCAGAATCAGTCTCAGTTCCTTGAACGGTCAGTCGCATCACGAGGGCGTCGACGTTCCCCGGCTGGTAGTAGCCGCGCCGGAAGCCGATCGGCTCGAAGCCGAAGCGCTCGTACAACTTCTGGGCTCGGGTGTTGTCGACCCGCACCTCCAGCAGCACCTCGTCGCACTCGAAGGCGGTGGCGTGCTGGAGCAGGTCGGTCAGGAGCCGGGCGCCCAGGCCCGTGCCCCACTGGTCGCGGGCGGCGGCGATGGTCTGCACGTCGCCGAGGCCGCCGGCCGCGGCGAGTCCGGCGTAGCCGACCAGCCGCCCGGAGGCGTCCTCGGCGACGACGTACCGGCGGGTGGCCCGCGGGCCCCGGGCGTGTGCCAGCTCGGACCAGAACATGCCGGCGGACCAGGCGTCCTCCGGGAACAGGTCGTGTTCGAGCTCCAGCACCGGCCCGATGTCCCACCAGCGCATCTCGCGCAGCACGACGCCGGTCACGTCGGGGTGACCACCTTGTAGTTCTTCGGCACCTGCGCGTCGGGCCGGCGCAGGTACAGCGGCAGCGGGTCGAGGAACTCCCCGCCCTCGGCCAGCACCTCCGCCGCGCGGGCGGCGAGCGCCGCCGCGGACTGGTGCTCGGGGTCGCGGGCGTCCGGGAAGACGTCCGGGTACAGCAGGGCGCCCGCGCCGACCACCGGCAGTCCGGCCACCCGCTCGGCGATGTCGGCCGGCCGGTCCACGGACGGCTCGCTCACGCGGGTGCGGAAGTCGTCGTAACGGGCCCAGTAGACCTCCTTGCGGCGGGCGTCCGTCGCGACCACGAAGGGCTCGGTGAGTCCGGAGGCGTACGCGAGGCCGTCCAGGGTGCACAGGCCGTGCACCGGGACGCCGAGGGCGGAGGCGAAGGTCGAGGCGGTGACCAGGCCGACCCGCAGTCCCGTGTACGGCCCCGGCCCGACGCCGACGACGACGCCGGTGACGTCGGCGAGCGTGCGGCCGGCCTCCTTCAGGACCGCGTCGACGGCGGGCAGCAGCAGCTCCCCGTGGCGCCGGGCGTCCACCCGGCTCGACTCGGCGACGACGGAGTCGCCGTCGTGGAGGGCGGCGGTGACGGCGGGGGTGGCGGTATCAAGGGCGAGCAAGAGCACGCGAACAGCCTACGGCTCCGGCGGGCGGGGCACGGCGTCCCGTCCCGTCCCCGCCCTGCTGCTAACGTCACCACGGGTACATACGTCTGAGAGGTGGGCAGCACCGTGGCACGTGGCAGCGCGGGATTCGTGACCGGGCTCACGGCGGCCGCACTCGCCGTGGTCGGTTTCCTCGCCTACCAGGCGTCGGCCAACGTCCCCGCCGACCTGTCGGCCTCGCCGAAGCCCAGCGCCTCCGCCACCGCGCCCGCCGCGCCGACCGGCCCGGCCAAGCCGCAGAAGGACCCGCTGGCGATCCCGGCCGACTCCGGCAAGGGGCAGCGCGTGGTGTACGCGCTCTCCGAGAAGCGGGTCTGGCTGGTGGACGACAAGGGCCAGGCCACCAGCACGTTCAAGGTCATGCCGAGCACGGTCCACCCGGCGCCCGGCACGTACCACGTGACCTCGCGGTCCAACACCGTGCGCGGCTCGGACGGGGTGCAGATCGAGCACGTCGTCCGCTTCACCAGCGTCGACGACGTGGCGATCGGCTTCAGCGCGGCCGTGGACGGCTCGCTGCCGACGCCGGACCCGGCGCGCCGGACCGGCGGCATCCGCATGAAGAAGGCGGACGGCAACGCGATGTGGCTGTTCGCCACGATCGGCTCGAAGATCGTCGTCGTCGCCTAGTTCCCCCGTACGAGGGACGACCGGCCTCTCCCCGGAAGGGGCCTAGGCCGCGTCCCGTACGGCCGGCCGTGCCTCTTCCGGGTGTTCGGGCTCCCTGTCGCGCGGCGGGGTCGACACGGCGTCGGCCGCGGCGCAGGAGGCGAGCAGGTCGCGCATGTTCAGCACGGCGCCTCCCGGCACCGTCTCCCGGGTCTCACGCTCTGGCATCGACATGCAGCCTCCCGTAGGTTAGGTGCACCTAACCAAGCTCGTGCCTCCATGTGACCACGTCTCCCACGGCCGACGCAACATCTTCCCGACACCTTGTCGGAACCTACGTGAGCTCCAGGTCCTCGCCGGCCCAGCGCGCGCCGATGCCGCGCAGCACGACCGTGCGCCGGTCGTCGTCCGTGTCGCCGACCACACGGTGGATCAGCACGTGCAGCCGGTCGTCGGTGAGGTCCTCGACCTTGCCGTCGCCCCACTCCACGACGACCACCGAATCGGGCAGCGAGACGTCGAGGTCCAGGTCCTCCATCTCGTCCAGACCGCCGCCGAGCCGGTACGCGTCGACGTGCACCAGCGCCGGGCCGCCGGTGAGGGACGGGTGGACGCGGGCGATGACGAAGGTGGGCGAGGTGACGGCGCCGCGCACGCCCAGTCCTTCGCCCAGGCCGCGGGTCAGGGTCGTCTTGCCGGCGCCGAGTTCGCCGGTGAGCATGACGAGGTCACCGGGACGCAGCAGTGTGGCGAGCCGCCTTCCGAGCTCCTGCATCTGCCCGGGGGAATCGACGGCGAGGGTGGCCTCGGCGGCCTCAGCGGCCGGAGTCTGCGGTGCTTCCATGCGTCCCCACGTTAGTCGCTGCCGAGACGGCGCCGACGCGCACGAGCAGGTCGGCGAGGCGGTCGGTGACGGTCTCCGGGTGCTCCAGCATCACCAGGTGCCCGGCGTCGGGGACGATGACCAGCTCGGCGTCCGGCAGCAGGGCCGCGATGGCCTCGGTGTGCGAACTGGGCGTGATCATGTCGTGGTCGCCGGCCAGCGCGAGGACGGGCGTCGCGGCGAAGGCGGCCAGCGCCTCCGCCTTGTCGTGCTCGGCGAAGGCCGGATAGAACTCGGCGACCACGTCGATCGGCGTCGACTCGATCATCCGCTCGGCGAAGCGCGCGACGGCCGGGTCCACCTCGCGCGAGGAGAACGAGTACCTCTTGATCAGGCCGGCGAACAGGTCGGCGGTCGCGCGGCGGCCGCGCTCCACCAGCTCCGGCTGCGAGCCCAGGGCGCGCAGCACGCCCGGCAGCACCCGCCGCACCATGCCCACGCCCACGCTGGGCAGCCCGAACGTGACCTCCGCGAGCCGGCCGGCCGAGGTGCCGACGAACGCGACGCCCACGACCCGCTCGCGGATCAGGTCCGGGTACTGGTCGGCCAGCGCCATCACCGTCATGCCGCCCATGGAGTGGCCCACCAGGACCAGCGGGCCCTCGGGCGCGGCGGCGTCGATGACGGCCTTCAGGTCCCGGCCCAGCTGGTCGATGGAGACCGGCACCCCGTCCGCGCCGGACTGGGCGACGCCCCGGGCCGAACGGCCGTGGCTGCGCTGGTCCCAGTACACGGTGCGGACCAGGCCGCGCAGGGCGGCGCGCTGGAAGTGCCAGGAGTCCTGGCCGAGGCAGTAGCCGTGGCTGAAGACGACGGTGACGGGGGCGGGGCTGCGGCGCCCGAAGAGCCGGCGGCGGCGCTTCTCGCCGGGCTGCGGTTCGACGTCGTCGACCTCGTAGTACAGGACGGTGCCGTCGTCGGCGACGGCACGGCCGGAGACGCCGCGGAGCGAGCCGTACGGGCCGGCGGCGTCGAGGGCGAGCCGGGCCTTCTTGCGCATGCCGCGGCCCACGGTGAGCCGTTCGACGGCGACGCCCGCCGCCGCGCCGGCGGCGAGGACGCCTATCGCGGCACCGGCGAGACCTGCCCGGCGCCAGGCGGCGTCCCCGACGGTGCTCTCGCTCACGTCCGCTCCCCCCTCAGTGGTCCTCGTCGACGTAGACGCGCGGGACGCGCGCGCCGATGCGGGTGACGATCTCGTACGCGATGGTGCCGGCGGCGTCCGCCCAGTCCTGCGCGGTCGGCTCGCCGCGGTCGCCGGGGCCGAAGAGCAGGGCCTCCGTGCCCGGGGCGGGCTCGTCGCCGTCGAGGTCGACGACGAACTGGTCCATGGCGACCCGGCCGGCGACCGTGCGGACCTTGCCGTCGACGAGCACGGGACCGCGGCCGGAGGCGTGCCGGGGTACGCCGTCGGCGTAGCCGAGGGGCACCAGGCCGAGGGTGGTCTCGCGCGCGGTCGTGTAGTGGTGCCCGTACGAGACGCCGTGCCCGGCGGGCGCGTGCTTGACGAGGGCGACCGAGGCGGCGAGGGACATGACGGGCCGGAGCCCGAAGTCGGCCGGGGCGCCGAGCTCGGGGCTGGGCGAGACGCCGTACATGGCGATCCCGGGCCGCACCAGGTCGAAGTGGGACTCGGGCAGCGTGAGCGTGGCCGGCGAGTTGGCGATGTGCCGCACCTCGGGGGTGACGCCGGCCTTCTCGGCGTGCTCCAGCATGGAGTGGAAGAGGTCCAGCTGGGCGGTGATCGAGGGGTGACCGGGCTCGTCGGCGCAGGCGAAGTGCGACCAGAGGCCGGTGATGCGGAGCAGTCCCTGCTCCTGGGCGCGCAGGGCCTCGCCGACGAGCTGGGGCCAGTCGGCGGGCTGGCACCCGTTGCGCCCGAGACCGGTGTCGGCCTTGAGCTGCACGCGGGCCGGCCGGCCGGTGCGGCGGGCGGCGTCGACCACCTCGCGCAGCGCCCACATCCCGCTCAGGGACATGTCGAGGTCGGCCTCGATGCCCTGGTCCCAGGGGTCGCCGGGGGTCCAGAGCCAGCACATGACGCGCGCGTCCGTGATCCCGGCGGCGCGCAGCGCCAGCGCCTCGTGCGGCGTGGCGGTGCCGAGCCAGGTCGCGCCGGCCTCCAGCGCGGCCCGCGCGCAGGGCACGGCGCCGTGCCCGTACGCGTCCGCCTTGACGACGCCCATGACCTGGACGTGGGGCGCGACGCGGGCGCGCAGCGTGCGCACGTTGGCACGCAGCGCCCCGAGGTCGATCTCGGCGCGGGCTCGGCGGGGCGGCGGTGTCTGGCTCATCGCGCCCAGTCTCTCAGGTGTCCCCACCCCGACACCCGCAGCGCCCTGTCACGGAGGTCACGTCAGCCCTCGCGGACCCCCAGGTGCGCCAGGCCGCCGACCGGGTACGGCCGCTCCTCGGGCAGCAGCGCCCGCGCCCCGCCGAGGTCCCCGTCCCGTACGAGGGCGTGGACGGCGTGCGCGGTCGCGGTCACGTCCGTGACGGAGACGAGCCACTCGTCGGCGTACCGGCGGGCCGCCTCCCCGGCCAGGCCGAGCTGGAGGGAGCGGTACGGCAGCGGCCGCAGGCGCAGGTCGCGCTCGGGGTCCCACTGCACCCGCGCCGGAGCGCGCCGCAGTTCGCGCTGCCAGGACGCCCGGTCGGGGTGGAGGCCGCGCACGTAGTGCGAGAGACAGGCGTGCTCCAGCGCCCAGTCGAAGCCCTCGCGGCTGATCTCGACGGCGAGGACGGTCTCCTGACCCTCCTTCGTCGCCCAGCCGCAGCGGTACATCATCCACAGGAACGACGGCTTGATCCACGTCATCCGGTCCCGCTTCCAGGCGGCGGGGAACCGCCCGTCCCGCGCCGCGGGCAGGCCGAGCTCGGGCCGGTACGCCTGGTAGACGGTGACGGTGGACTCGGTGAAACGGGCACGGACGCGGTGCTGCGGTTCTGACATCCGCTCACCCTGGCCCGAGCGGCCGTGACCGCGCCAGGCGTTTTCCGCCGGGGCCAGGGGGTGTCTTGCCGATCGGGCCGGATCGGCGAGCGTGCGGGCCAGACGTCGGGAGCCCGGCATGATCGGCGAGACACCCCTACACGGTCGTCACGTCCGACCAGGCTCTCGGGAGGGTGGCCGCCACGTCGGTCGCCGTGACCGGGGTGGCGGTGGCGGAGGTCAGGCGGGCGGCGAGGCCGTGGAGGTAGGCGGCGGCCGAGGCGGCGTCGCGGGCGGGGAGGCCCGCGGCCAGGAGGGAGCCCGCCAGACCCGACAGGACGTCGCCGCTGCCGGCCGTCGCCAGCCACGGCGTGCCCGTGGGGTTCGCCCGGACCGGGGCGCCGTCCGGGTCCGCGACCAGGGTCGTCGAGCCCTTCAGGAGGACCGTCGCGCCGAAACGCGCCGTCAGTTCCCGGACCGCCCACAGCCGGTGCGCCTCGACCTCGGCCCGTTCCACGCCCAGCAGGGCCGCCGCCTCCCCGGCGTGCGGGGTGAGCAGCGTGGGCGCCGCCCGGCCCCGTACCGCCTCCGGCGACAGGTCCCGCAGCCCGTCCGCGTCCAGCAGGACCGGGACGTCGGACGCCAGGACCTCGGCCACGCCCGGTTCGTCGCCGAGCCCCGGGCCCGCCACCCACGCCTGGACCCGCCCCGCCTTCTCCGGCGGGCCGGGGTGCACCAGGGTCTCCGGGAAGCGCGCGAGGACCGCGTCCGTGGCCGGCCCCACGTACCGCACCGCCCCCGCCCCGCCCCGCAGCGCCCCCGCGACCGCGAGCACCGCCGCGCCCGGGTAGCGGGCGGAGCCCGCGACCACGCCCACCACGCCCCGCCGGTACTTGTCGCTCGACGCGAACGGCACCGGCAGCAGCCGGGCCACGTCCTCGTGCTGCAGCGCCTCCATGTCGGGCACCGACGGCAGCGTCGCGCCGAGGCCGATGTCCACCAGCCGCACCGCGCCCGCGTACTCCCGCGCCGGGTCGATCAGCAGCCCCGGCTTGTACGTCCCGAAGGTCACCGTCGCGTCCGCCCGCAGCGCCTCGCCGCTCACCTCACCGGTGTCCGCGTCGATGCCGCTCGGCAGGTCCACGGCGACCACCACCGCGTCCGAACCGCGCGCCGCCCGCGCGACCGGCACCGCCTCGGGCCGCAGCCCGCCCCGCCCGCCGATGCCGGTGATCCCGTCGAGCACCAGGTCCGCCGCGGCCAGCGCCTCGAACGGGTCGTCGCTCACCCGCCCGCCGGCCGCCCGCAGCGCCGCGAGCCCCGCCTCGTGCACCCGCGCGCCGAGCGGCACGGCCGTCACGCCCGCCCCGCGCCGGGCGAGCCGGGCGCCCGCGTACAGCGTGTCGCCGCCGTTGTCGCCGCTGCCGACGAGCAGCACGACCCGCGCCCCGTACACCCGCCCCAGCAGCGAGCAGCACGCGGCCGCCAGCCCCGCCGCCGCGCGCTGCATCAGCGCGCCCTCCGGCAGCCGCGCCATCAGCGCGGCCTCCGCGGCCCGTACGGTCTCCACCCGGTGAGCGTTGCGCATGGGCTCAACCCTCCGCGATCACCACCGCCGACGCCACCCCGGCGTCGTGACTGAGCGACACGTGCCAGCTCTTGACGCCGAGTTCCGCCGCGCGCGCCGCCACCGTGCCGCGCACCCGAAGCCGCGGCTGGCCGCTCTCCTCGACGTACACCTCGGCGTCCGTCCAGTGCAGCCCGGCCGGCGCGCCGAGCGCCTTCGCGACCGCCTCCTTCGCGGCGAACCGCACCGCCAGCGAGGCCGGCCCGCGCCGCTCCCCGCTGCGCAGATACAGCTCGCCCTCCACGAAGAGCCGCTGCAGCAGCCCCGGCGTCCGCTCCAGCGACGCGGCGAAACGGTCCACCTCCGCCACGTCGATCCCCACCCCGATGATCATCGAACCCTCACTCGAAACGTCATTCCACCGTCACGGACTTCGCCAGGTTCCGCGGCTGGTCCACCTCGTTGCCGCGCGCCGTCGCCAGCTCGCAGGCGAAGACCTGCAGCGGCACCGTCGCGACCAGCGGCTGCAGCAGCGTAGGCGTCTCGGGGATGCGGATCAGATGGTCCGCGTACGGGACGACCGCCTCGTCGCCCTCCTCCGCGATCACGATCGTCCGCGCCCCGCGGGCCCGGATCTCCTGGATGTTGGAGACGATCTTGTCGTGCAGCACCGACCGGCCGCGCGGCGACGGCACGACCACCACCACCGGCAGGTCCTCCTCGATCAGCGCGATCGGCCCGTGCTTCAGTTCGCCCGCCGCGAAGCCCTCCGCGTGCATGTACGCGAGCTCCTTCAGCTTCAGCGCGCCCTCCAGGGCGACGGGGTAGCCCACGTGCCGGCCGAGGAAGAGCACCGTCTTCTTGTCCGCGAGCGAGCGGGCCAGCGCCCGGACCGGCTCCATCGTCTCCAGGACCAGCTCGACCTTCTCCGCACTGCGCGCCAGCTCCCGGATGACCGCGTGGATCTCGTCGCCCCACTTGGTGCCGCGCACCTGCCCCAGGTACAGCGCGACGAGGTAGCAGGCGACCAGCTGCGTCAGGAACGCCTTCGTCGAGGCGACCGCGACCTCCGGCCCGGCGTGCGTGTACAGCACCGCGTCCGACTCGCGCGGGATCGTGGAGCCGTTGGTGTTGCAGATGGCGACCACCTTCGCCCCCTGCTCCCGGGCGTGCCGCAGCGCCATCAGCGTGTCCATGGTCTCGCCGGACTGCGAGATCGCGATCACGAGGGTGCGCTGGTGCAGGATCGGGTCCCGGTAGCGGAACTCGCTGGCCAGCTCCACCTCGCAGGGAATGCGCGTCCAGTGCTCGATCGCGTACTTGGCGATCAGCCCGGCGTGGAAGGCCGTGCCGCAGGCGACGATGACGATCTTGTCGGTCTCGCGCAGCTCCGCGTCGGAGATCCGCAGCTCGTCGAGGGTGAGCGAGCCGGAGGCGTCGATCCGGCCGAGGAGGGTGTCGGCGACCGCCTTCGGCTGCTCGGCGATCTCCTTGAGCATGAAGTAGTCGTAGCCGCCCTTCTCGGCGGCGGAGGCGTCCCAGTCGACGTGGTACGCGCGGACGTCGGCCGGCGCGCCGTCGAAGTCGGTGACGTTCACGCCCTCGCGGGACAGCTCGACGACCTGGTCCTGGCCGAGTTCGATCGCGGCCCGGGTGTGCGCGATGAACGCGGCGACGTCGGAGGCGAGGAAGTACTCGCCCTCCCCGACGCCGACCACGAGCGGCGAGTTGCGGCGGGCGCCGACGACCACGTCCGGCTGGTCGGCGTGCACCGCGACCAGCGTGAACGCCCCGTCGAGCCGGCGGCACACCAGCCGCATCGCCTCGGCGAGGTCGCCGCAGGACGAGAACGTCTCGGCGAGCAGGTGCGAGACGACCTCGGTGTCGGTGTCGGAGGCCAGTTCGTGGCCGCGCTCGGCCAGTTCGGTCCGGAGGGCGGCGAAGTTCTCGATGATCCCGTTGTGGACGACGGCGACCCGGCCCGCGTTGTCGAGGTGCGGATGCGCGTTGGCGTCGTTGGGCGCGCCGTGGGTGGCCCAGCGGGTGTGCCCGATGCCGGTGGAGCCGCTCGGCAGCGGCCGCTCCACCAGCTCCTTCTCCAGGTTGGCGAGCTTGCCCGCCTTCTTCGCCGCGGCGAGCCCGCCGTCGGCGAGCACCGCCACGCCGGCCGAGTCGTACCCGCGGTACTCGAGCCGCTTGAGCCCGGCGATGACCACATCAAGCGCCGACTGCCCGCCGACGTACCCCACGATTCCGCACATGTCGGCAGCCTACGGCCGAGGGGGCCCGTCCGCGTGGCTCAGCGCTGCCACCAGTCGCGTGCGGGCAGCTCGGCCCACACGTCCGGCGGACCGGTGACGGCACGGGGCTCGGCGAGCCGCAGTCCGGCGAAGGCGCAGGCGTACGCGACGGGATGGTGGCGGAAGAGGTAGGAGGCGAGGACCTCCTCGGGAGTGTCGTCCACGTCCGGCCCGCCGCCCGGGTGCAGGTCGGAGCCCTCGTACCGGCCGTCCCGGACGATGCTGCCCTGGTTGCCGCTCTTGGGGTTGCAGTAGACGCCGTAGCCGTACGTGCCGGCGGTGAGCCGGGTGAGCGCGCGCGGCGTCTGCGGCAGGTAGCCCCACGGCTGGGTGACGACGCAGCCGCCGGGGACGGTGGTGACGCCGACGTACGCCATCGCGTCGTCGAAGTCGTACGCGTCCGGGTCCTCGGGGAGTTCGGTGGGCGTGGCCTCCAGGCGGCGCACGGCCTCGTCGGCGTCGATGCCGGCGACGCAGGCGAGCCCGAGCCCCTCGGTCCAGAAGTCGCCGAGGGCCTCGACGAGGCGCAGCCCCTCGGCCGAGGCCGCGCTCTCGGCCGGCGTGAGTCCGGGCTCCGACTCCGGCCGGGCGAACAGCTCCGGCGTGGGCCCGGCGAGGCTCAGCCGCCCCGGCGACCAGCCGGCGAGCTGCGGCCGCCAGGGGTCGGCCCCGGCGGCGACGAGGGCGCGGGCGCTGTCGGCCCGCCGTGCGTGGACGGCCTCCCAGAGCGCGGTGACGCCGTTCTCGCGGGCGTCGACGTCGGCGACCCGCGCGGCGAGTTCGGCGACGACCTCGGGCGAGCCGAACAGGACGGCGCGGTGCAGCGGTCGCATGCCGTTCCAGTTCTCCGGATCGGCCCCCGCGTCGAGCCGCTCCCGCACAAGGCGGAGGTCCGCCCACCCGTCCCAGCCGAGGTCTTCCCAGCCGCCGTCCCGCCCGGTCACCGCGGCACCCGGGTGTGCGCGGTGCGGGCGGCCTCGATCTCGTTGATGTGCTCCTCGGCCCAGGCGCGCAGCGCCGCGACCGGTCCGGCCAGGCTGCGGCCGAGCGGCGTGAGCGTGTACTCGACGCGCGGCGGGACGACGGGGTGCACGGTGCGCGTGACGAACCCGTCGGCCTCCAGGGACCGCAGCGTCTGGGTGAGCATCTTCTGCGAGACGCCCTCGATGCGACGGCTCAAGTCCGTGTAACGGAGGGTTCCTTGGAGGAGCGAGTCGACGATCAGGACGGTCCACTTGCCCGCGATGCGGTCGAGCACCTGACGGGTGGGGCAGTCCGCGGAGTAGCAGTCGGCCGGCAGGCCGGAGGATTCCACGACAGTCGCCATGCGGGGAGCGTAGCCGGGAGAGTAACGCACCCGAAAGTGCCTACTTCCCGTCAGAGAGTCACTCTCGGATAGTGAGTCGCATGACGACCACGGTGAACCACCCCGTACCCACCGCTCTTTCCGTCGCGGCGGCCATCCGCGCGCGCCGCACCGTCCGCCATTACACGCCCGAGCCGGTCGCCGAGGCCGAGCTCGCGGCCCTGCTCGAACTCGCCGTCGAGGCGCCGACCAGCTGGAACCTGCAGGACCGCTCGGTCGTCGTCGTCACGAGCGAGGAGGGCCGGGCGGGGCTGACCCGGGCGACCGGGGGCCAGCCGCAGCCGCAGGAGGCCCCCGTCGTCCTCGTCTTCGTCGCCGAACCGCAGGCCTGGCGCGAGGACCGCACCGACGTGCACGCGCTGGCCCGGCGGAACGGCGCGTGGAGCGAGGAGTTCTCCCGCGCCTTCGACACCGCGTCCACCGCGTTCCAGCAGGACCTCGAACGGCGCGGCCTGCTGCGCGAGTACGCCGTCAAGGACGCGGTGATCGCGGCCTCGTACGTGATGCTCGCCGCCACCGAACTCGGCCTCGCCACCTCCCCGATGAACGGCTGGGACGAGGCCGAGGTCAAGCGGGTGATCGGCATCCCCGACCGCGCCGACCTGGCCGTGGCCCTCCTGCTCTCCCTCGGCCACCCGGCGGAACGACGCCTCCACCCGGGCCGCCGCCCCCTGGAACGCAACGTCTTCCACGAGCGCTACGGCGCGCCCGCCGCGAGCCAGGGGGTGTCCGGAAGGCCCCGCCCGGCTCGCGACGCCCGGCACGCGTCCTAGCCGAGCTTCCCGACCTGGGCGTCGACGACGTTCTTCGGCGTCTCGGGGAGCGCGCCGGAGAGGTTGAGGGTGGAGAACGAGGCGAGCGCGTTGGCCTTGCGCACGGCGACCACGCCGTAGACGGCCTGGTCGCCGTCGACCTCGGTGGTCACCTTCAGCGTGAGGGCCTCGTCGCCGCCGGAGGCGTCGGCGGTGCCGAGCGCGACCGACTTGATCTTCCCCTTCTGGCCGCCCTGCGCCATGGCGAAGCCTCCGGCGCACTTCTCGCCGGCCGTACGCAGCGAGGCGAACGCCTCCTCGGCGCCCTTGCCGTCGTACGAGCCGAGGGTGATGGCGGTGACGGGCTGGCTGAGCGCCTTCATGGCGTTCTCGGCGGGCGAGGCGTTGGGATCCTTCTGCGGGATGGCGACGACCTTGACCTTCGCGGTCGCGCCGGGCTTGCCGGGGGCGAGGAACGTGATGGCGTCGACGATCGGCTTGCACTCGGCCTTGTCCGTGGTCACCGCCTCGGGCGGCAGGTTCTCGGCCGGGGTGGCCTTCTTGAGCAGGTGCCCCGGCAGCTCGGCCTGCGTGACCAGGAGCTTCTCCAGCTCGGCGGCGGACAGCGCCTTGGCCGCGGGCGCGGCGGACGCGGCGGGCGCGGACTCCTTGGGCGTGTCGGCGCCCTTGTCCGCGCCCTTCCCCTCCCCGCCGCACGCGGCGAGCAACAGAGCCAGGGACCCGACGGAGGCGACGACGGCGGTACGACGAATGACGGAGGCGCGCATGAACCAGCTTTCTCTTCGCAGAAGTACGCGCCCACGATGGCCGAGAACCGCCCCCATGATCAAGACAATTAGGCGGCCCCGCCGTCGGCCGCCTCCGTCGGGGGCGGGGGCGGGGGCGGGGTCTCGTGGAGGATGTCGCGGGCCTGTTCGGCGGCGCGGACGATGCTGTCGGAGATGAAGTCGAGGAAGCGGGCGATGTTCTCCAGGCGGGCGGCGGCCGGGGTGTCGGGGCCGAGGACGCCGGCGCCCTCGCGGGCGGTCTCGACGAGCTGGAGGTTGGCGCGGGCGCTGGCCAGGGTGGACTGGTACCAGACGTCGGCGTCGACGTGGTACCGGTCGCGGCGGCGTTCGTCGCGCTCGCGGCGGACGAGGTCCTGGACCTCCAGGAACGCGATCGCCTTGGAGATGGACGCGGGGCTGACCTGGAGGCGCTGGACGAGTTCGGCCGCGGTGAGGCTGCCCGTGTCGCTCGTCAGCAGGAGCGCCAGGACCTGGGCGGGCATCTTGGTCAGGCCCGACGCCATGATGACGGTGGTGAACTTCTCCTCGTACGCCCGCACCGCCTCCGGGTCGCGCCCGTAGGGCAGTTCGGCCGCCTGCCGCTCCTTCGGCGCGGACGGCCGGCGGCCGCGCTGGGCGCGCCGGCCGGTGGCGCGCTGGGCCAGGTCGGCGCGGTAGCCCACGGGGCCGCCGTTGCGCATGACCTCGCGCGTGACGGTCGACGTCGGGCGGTCGAGGCGCCGGGCGATCTCGGCGTACGCGAGACCGTCGGCCAGCCCCGCGGCGATCTGCTGGCGTTCCTGCTGGGTGAGCCGGCCTCCCGGCATGACGGCCTCCTTCGTGTGCGCGACCGCCGCCACCTTAGCGTTCAGCGTCATTTCATTGCAACGAGGAAACGTCCGGCGTTGCGTTAGGAGCCAGAGTCGTTGCAATGAATTCCCCCATCTGACCTGCCAATACAGCGCCAGTACGCAAAAGACTTGTTGCCTGGAAGGCGAACGCAACGTAGCTTTTCCCATGTCGGAAACGCCGACGACGAAAGAGCGAGGAGCTCACCATGCAGACGTTCACCACCCCTTCCGCCATCTCCGTCGTCCTCGACATCCCGGCCGGCCACATCCGCCTGATCGCCGCCGACCGCGCCGACACCACCGTCGAGGTCCGGCCCGAGGACGCGGGCAAGGGCCGGGACGTGAAGGCCGCGGAGCAGGTCGAGGTCGGCTACGACGGCGACGGCGTGCTGCGGATCGCGATGCCCGAGGCGAAGAACCGGCTGCTCGGCCAGTCCGGCTCCGTCGAGATCACCGTCCAGCTGCCCGCCGGCTCCCACGTCGAGGCGAAGGCCGCCGCGGCCGAGTTCCGCGGCGTCGGACGGCTCGGCGACGTCGTCTTCGAGGGCGGTCACCGCTCCGTCAAGCTCGACGAGGCCGCGACCGCCCGGCTCACCGCACTCGACGGGGACGTCGTCGTCGGCCGCCTCACCGGCTCCGCCGAGATCAGCACCCAGCGGGGTTCCATCCGGATCACCGAGGCGCACAGCGGCTCCGTGACCCTGAGCACCCAGAAGGGCGACATCACCGTCGGCGCCGCCCGCGGCGTCTCCGCCACCCTCGACGCCGGCACCTCCTACGGCCGCGTCAGCAACGCGCTGACGAACAGCGGCGACGCCGGCCTCGCCGTCCGCGCCACCACCTCGTACGGCGACATCTCCGCCGCCAGCCTCTGAGCGGCGGCTCCGCACCACAGCCGGTACGCAGAGTGACGAGGACGATCCACCCACCGCCGACAGCCGGCCGCGCCCCCCAGGACGCGGCCGGCTGGGCCACGTGACCCACCCCACCCCCCACGAGTCCCCCGCACCACCGACAATGGCCTGGTGATCACAACGTCGACGCAGGGCTCGAACGGCGGCGGCACCGGCAATGGCGCCGGACCGCGGGCACGGGCCGAGGCCACCCCGTACGTGGACCTCACCCGGGCCGAATGGAGCGCGCTGCGGGACAAGACCCCGCTGCCGCTGACCGCCGAGGAGGTCGAGCGCCTGCGGGGACTCGGTGACGTCATCGACCTCGACGAGGTCCGCGACATCTACCTGCCGCTCTCCCGGCTGCTCAACCTGTACGTGCAGGCCACCAGCGGACTCCGCGGCGCCCTCAACACCTTCCTCGGCGAACGCGCCGAACAGCGCGGGACCCCCTTCGTCATAGGGGTGGCCGGTTCCGTGGCCGTCGGCAAGTCCACCGTCGCCCGCCTCCTGGAGGCCCTGCTCGCCCGCTGGCCCGAGCACCCGCGCGTCGAGCGCATCACCACCGACGGCTTCCTCTACCCGATGGAGGAGCTGAAGGCCCGCGGCCTGATGTCGCGCAAGGGCTTCCCCGAGTCGTACGACCGCCGGGCGCTCACCCGCTTCGTCGCCGACATCAAGGCCGGCAAGGACGAGGTCACCGCCCCCGTCTACTCGCACCTCATCTACGACCGGGTCCCCGGCGAGCAGCTCGTCGTGCGCCGCCCCGACATCCTCATCGTCGAGGGCCTGAACGTGCTCCAGCCCGCCCTGCCCGGCAAGGACGGCCGCACCCGCGTCGGCCTCGCGGACTACTTCGACTTCTCGGTGTACGTGGACGCCCGCGCCGAGGACATCGAGCAGTGGTACCTCAACCGGTTCCGCAAGCTGCGGCAGACCGCGTTCCAGGACCCGTCCTCGTACTTCCGGCGCTGGACGCAGGTCTCCGAGGAGGAGGCCCTGGACTACGCCCGCACGATGTGGCGGACCATCAACAAGGTGAACCTGCTGGAGAACGTGGCCCCGACGCGCGGCCGCGCGACCCTCGTGCTGCGGAAGGGGCCGGACCACAAGGTCCAGCGGCTGAGCCTCCGTAAGCTCTGAGGATGCTGCATCTCAGGTTGATCGTCCCGCCCGACCGTACGGACGCGGTGGTCCGGCTCATCGAACGGACCGTCGGCACCACGCACCTGGTCGTGCTGCCGGGCGCCGCCCGCGACCCCGTGGGAGACCTCGTCCTGTGCGACGTGGCCCGCGAGGCCGGCGACGAACTCCTGCACGAGATAAGAGCGCTGAAAGTCGATCAGGACGGCTCCATCGCCGGCGAGAACATCGACTTCTCGCTGTCGAAGCGGGCCGATGCCGCCGAGGAGGAGGCCCCCGGCGAGGCCGCGGACGCGGTGATCTGGGAGCAGCTGACCGAGGCCACCCACGAGGAGTCCACCCTCAGCATCACCTACGCCGCCTTCATGATCCTCGCGACGATGATCGCGGCCTGCGGTGTGGTGCTCGACAACGCGGTGCTGATCGTGGGCGCGATGGCCGTCGGCCCGGAGTTCGGTCCGCTCGCGGGCGTGTGCACCGCCGTCGTGCGACGCCACGGCAGGCTGGCCGTGCGGTCGCTGTCCGCACTGCTCATCGGGTTCGCGGCGGCGATCGCCGCGACGACCGTCTTCAGCCTCGGCATGGACGCGCTGGACCTGTTCAGCGTGGAGCAGCTGGACGGGGAACGGCCCAACACCAGCTTCATCTGGCAGCCGGACCCGTTCTCGTTCGTCGTCGCGGTGCTCGCCGGCGTCGCCGGCGTCCTGTCGCTGACCTCGTCGAAGTCGGGGGCACTCGTGGGCGTGGCGATCTCGGTGACGACCGTGCCGGCGGGCGCGAACGCGGCCGTGGCGCTCAGCTACGGCCAGTTCGGCCAGATGTGGGGATCGATCGAGCAGCTGCTGCTCAACCTGCTCGGCATCATGCTCGCCGGCGTCCTGACCCTGTACGCCCAGAAACTGCTGTGGCGCACCCAGCGCGGACACTGGGTGCGCCCCACGAAACTCTGACGCGCAAGGCGCGGGCGTGAACGCCTAGCCGAGCGCCGACTTCACGACGTCCGCCAGCCGGCCCGCGACCGCGCGGGCCTGCTCGATGTCGGCCGCCTCGACCATCACGCGGACGAGCGGCTCCGTGCCGGAGGGACGCAGCAGGACCCGGCCGGTGCCGCCGAGCTCGCGCTCGGCGTCGCCGACCGCGGCCGCCAGTTCGGCGGAGGTCTTCACGCGGGTCTTGTCGACGTCGCGGACGTTGACGAGGACCTGCGGGAGGCGCTCCATCACGCCGGCGAGGTCGGCCAGGGAGCGGCCGGTGGCGGAGACGCGGGCCGCCAGCATCAGACCGGTCAGGGTGCCGTCGCCGGTGGTGGCGTGGTCGAGGACGATGACATGGCCGGACTGCTCGCCGCCGAGGGCGTAGCCGTGCTCCTTCATCGACTCCAGGACGTACCGGTCGCCGACCGCGGTCTGCACCAGCGAGAGACCCTCCCGCTCCATCGCCAGCTTGAAACCGAGGTTGGACATCACGGTCGCCACGACGGTGTCCCCGCGCAGCGTGCCCGCCTCGCGCATGGCGAGGGCCAGCACGGCGAGGATCTGGTCGCCGTCGACCTCGTTGCCCGCCGCGTCGACGGCGAGGCAGCGGTCGGCGTCGCCGTCGTGGGCGATGCCGAGGTCGGCGCCGTGCTCGACGACGGCGGCCTTGAGCAGGTCCAGGTGGGTGGAGCCGCAGCCGTCGTTGATGTTGAGGCCGTCCGGCTCGGCGCCGATGGTGACGACCTGGGCGCCGGCCCGGGTGAACGCCTCGGGCGAGACGCGGGACGCGGCGCCGTGCGCCTCGTCCAGGACGATCTTCAGCCCGTCGAGCCGGTTCGGGAGGACGGACAGGAGGTGCCCGACGTACTTCTCGAAGCCCTCGTCGTAGTCGCGGACCCGGCCCACGCCGGCGCCGGTCGGCCGGTCCCAGGGGGCGCCGGTGCGGTGCTCCTCGTAGACGGCCTCGATGCGGTCCTCGAGCTCGTCGGCGAGTTTGTGGCCGCCGCGGGCGAAGAACTTGATGCCGTTGTCCGGCATGGCGTTGTGGCTGGCGGACAGCATGACGCCGAGGTCGGCGCCGAGCGCGCCGGTGAGGTACGCCACGGCCGGGGTGGGCAGCACGCCGACGCGCAGCACGTCGACGCCGGCGCTCGCGAGACCGGCCACGACGGCGGCCTCCAGGAACTCTCCCGACGCACGCGGGTCACGGCCGACCACGGCCGTCGGCCGGTGTCCCTCGAAGGTGCCCGCCTCGGCCAGCACGTGCGCCGCCGCGACCGACAGGCCGAGCGCCAGCTCCGCCGTCAGATCCGCGTTGGCCACACCGCGCACGCCGTCCGTGCCGAAGAGTCGTCCCACAGCTGTCCTCCGAAAATGCTCCGTCAGTGCAAACCCCTGAGCGCTCGCGTCCGTTGTACGGCCGAATCCGCCCAAAGTGAAGAAAAGACGTACGCCCCGGCAGCACGGGAAAGTGCCGCCGGGGCGTACGTACAAGCAGTCCGAGCAGGCGATTAGCGCTTGCTGTACTGCGGCGCCTTGCGGGCCTTCTTGAGACCGGCCTTCTTCCGCTCGACCGCACGGTCGTCGCGGGAGAGGAAGCCGGCCTTCTTCAGCGGGCCGCGGTTGTTGTCCACGTCGGCCTCGTTGAGGGCGCGGGCCACGCCGAGGCGCAGGGCGCCGGCCTGGCCGGAGACGCCGCCGCCGGAGATGCGGGCGATGACGTCGTAGCGGTTGTCGAGCTCGAGCACCTTGAAGGGCTCGTTGACTTCCTGCTGGTGGACCTTGTTCGGGAAGTAGTCCTCGAGCGTACGCCCGTTGATCTTCCACTTGCCGGTGCCCGGGACGATCCGGACGCGGGCGATGGCGTTCTTGCGACGGCCCAGGCCGGCGGCCGGCTGCGGGTCGCCGAAGCGGGACGCGAGGGACTCGGAGGTGTAGTCACCCTCCACGACCTCGGTCTCGGTGGTGTACTCCTCGACGCCCTCGAACTCGTCGACGGGGGTCTCAGGGGTGGTCTCGGCCACGATGCTCCTCAGATTTCTTTCGTTCTTAGGGGGTGGCCGGAACTACTGCGCGACCTGGGTGATCTCGAACGGGACCGGCTGCTGAGCAGCGTGCGGGTGGTTCTCGCCCGCGTAGACCTTCAGCTTCGAGAGCATCTGACGGCCCAGGGAGTTCTTGGGGATCATGCCCTTGATGGCCTTCTCGACGGCCTTCTCGGGGTTCTTGTCCAGCAGCTCGTCGTAACGGACGGAGCGCAGACCACCCGGGTAGCCGGAGTGGCGGTAGGCCATCTTCTGGGTCTTCTTGTTGCCCGACAGGTGGACCTTGTCAGCGTTGATGATGATGACGAAGTCGCCCATGTCCATGTGGGGCGCGTAGACGGGCTTGTGCTTGCCTCGCAGGAGGTTCGCAGCCGTCGTCGCCAGACGGCCCAGGACGACGTCCTGCGCGTCGATGATGTGCCACTGGCGAGTGACGTCGCCGGGCTTGGGGCTGTACGTACGCACTTCGTAGCCTTCGCTTCTTCAGTGGATGGAGTCCAAGACACACCTGAAGCGATCATGCAGCTGGGGCCCACACTGCCGGGTCACCGCCCGTATGCGAGCCACTGGTAACTGCTCCAGGGAACTTGCGTAAGGGCCCTTCGCGCGAGAGCGACGAAGCCGATACGCATAACAAACCGCAACAGTACCCGCGCCACCCCGGAGGGGTCAAAACGCGCCGCCCCTACCGCGCCCGCTCGACCCGCCGCTCGTCCCACACCGGCTCACCGGTCTCCCGCACCACCCCGTCGGAGCCGAAGACCAGGTAGCGGTCGAAGGACCTCGCGAACCAGCGGTCGTGGGTCACCGCGAGAACCGTGCCCTCGTACGACTCCAGGCCGTCCTGCAGCGCCTCCGCCGACTCCAGGTCCAGGTTGTCCGTCGGCTCGTCCAGCAGCAGCGCCGTCGTGCCGGCCAGCTCCAGGAGGAGGATCTGGAAGCGGGCCTGCTGGCCGCCGGAGAGCTTGTCGAAGGGCTGGTCGCCCTGGCGCTCCAGCTCGTAGCGGCGCAGCACCGACATCGCCCCGCCGCGGTCCTTGGCGTGCTCCGTCCACAGGATGTCGACCAGCGTCCGGCCGACGAGCTCCGGGTGGGCGTGGGTCTGGGCGAAGTGGCCGGGCACGACCCGGGCCCCCAGCTTCCAGACGCCCGTGTGGGCGACGCTCTCGTCCCCCGCGAGCAGCCGCAGGAAGTGCGACTTGCCGGAGCCGTTCGAGCCGAGGACCGCGACCCGCTCCCCGTAGAAGATCTCCAGGGAGAAGGGCTTCATCAGCCCGGTGAGCTCCAGGTTCTCGACCGTGACGGCCCGCACGCCGGTGCGGCCGCCGCGCAGCCGCATCCGGATGTCCTGCTCGCGCGGCGGCTCCGGCGGCGGGCCGGCCTCCTCGAACTTCCGCAGCCGGGTCTGGGCCGCCGCGTACCGGGACGCCATCTCGTGGCTGACCGCGGCCGCCTGCCGCAGGTTGACCACCAGCTTCTTCAGCTGGGCGTGCTTCTCCTCCCAGCGCCGCTTCAGCTCCTCGAAGCGGGCGAACCGCTCCCGGCGCGCCTCGTGGAAGGTGGCGAAGCCGCCGCCGTGCACCCACACGTCCGAGCCCGCCGGGCCCGGCTCCACCGCGATGATCTTCTGCGCGGCGGTCGCGAGCAGCTCCCGGTCGTGGGAGATGAAGAGCACCGTCTTGCGGGTCTCCTTCAGCCGCTCCTCCAGCCAGCGCTTGCCCGGCACGTCGAGGTAGTTGTCCGGCTCGTCGAGCAGCAGCACCTCGTCCGGGCCGCGCAGCAGCGCCTCCAGGACCAGCCGCTTCTGCTCGCCGCCGCTGAGCGTGCGGACCTCACGGAACTGGGCCTTCTCGTACGGGACGCCCAGCGCGGCCATGGTGCACATGTCCCAGACGGTCTCGGCCTCGTAGCCCTGGACCTCGGCCCAGTCGCTGAGCGCCTGCGCGTACTTCATCTGGGCGGCCTCGTCGTCGACCGTCATGATCAGGTGCTCGGCCTCGTCCACCGCCTCGGCGGCCTGCCGGATGCGCGGCTGCGCCACCGAGACCAGCAGGTCCCGGACCGTGGTCTCGTCCCGTACCGAGCCGACGAACTGCGGCATCACGCCCAGCCCGCCGCCGACGGTCACGGACCCGCCGTGCGGCTGGAGCTCCCCGGCGATCAGCCGCAGCAGCGTGGTCTTCCCGGCGCCGTTCGCGCCGACCAGCGCGACGACCGCGCCCTCGCCGACCCGGAAGGAGGCGTCGGCGAGCAGCACCCTCCCGTCGGGCAGGTAGTACTCCAGATGCGCGGCCTCGACATGTCCCATGAGCGGCATTGTCACCGGCGGACCCGCCGTCGCCCAACCGGTTTAGGATGCGCGGCATGAGCTTTGGGGGACCGCAGTGGCCGCAGCAGCCGCAGCACGGGCAGCAGCAGGGTCAGCAGCCGTTCGGCGGACAGCAGCAGCCCTTCGGACAGCAGCCTCTCGGGGGGCAGCAGCCGTTCGGCTCCGGCGGGCAGACGCCCGACTGGGGCGCCCTCGCCGACGCCTCGGCCGCCCGGGCCCGCCGCAGGCGCTGGCTGATGATCGGCGGCGGCGCGCTGGCCACCCTGGTGGTCGGCGCGATCGTCGCCACGGCCATCGTGACCGGCGGCGGTGAGAAGGGCACGACCGGCAAGAACGGCGGCCCGACGCCCTCGCTCTCCCCCACGGACTCCCCCGAGCCCCAGCCGTCGTTCTCCTCCATCGCGCCGCCGCCCCCGCCGAACCCCAAGGACTTCATCTCCCACGAGTCCAAGGACAAGGCGCCGATCAGCCCGGAGAGCCTGTTCCCGGGCAAGAAGCTCACGATGAGCGGCCGGGCGTACGCGAAGGGCCCCACGTCCTCCACGACGAACTGCGCCTCGGTCGGGCAGGGCGGCCTCGGCGAGATCCTGAAGCGGAACGGCTGCGACCGTGTGATCCGCGCCACGTACACCAAGGACGGCGTGGCGATCACCGTCGGCGTGGCGATCTTCTCCACCGAGGCCGAGGCCCTGAAGGCCAAGGCCCAGGCCAAGGGCGGCATCGCCCCGCTGGCGGGCGGCGCCGTCAAGGAGTTCTGCCGCGCCACGGTCTGCCTCCGCCGCGCCAACGCCGTCGGCCGCTACGCGTACTTCACCCAGGCCGGCTTCGCCGACGGCAAGAAGGTCACCACGAAGGACACCCCGATCTTCAAGGCCAGCGACGACCTGGGCAACTTCGCCTTCAACCAGATCTACGCCCGCGGCCGCATGCAGGCCTCAGCCGCCGCCACCGCCCCCGCGAACTGACCCCGGCGCCGCGTCAGCAGCAGCCGGTGGCGCCCGGCAGGGAGCGCTTGTTCCTGGCCTCGCGGTTGCGGGCGGCGAGGAGGTCGTCGGCCGGGTAGCCGACCTCTTCGAGGGTGAGGCCGTGCGGGCGGACCACGTGGACCGCGGAGTCCCGCACGCCCGCCGCCAGCACCTTGGCGGGCCAGTCCGCGGGCCGGTGGCCGTCGCCGACGAAGAGGAGCGCGCCGACGAGCGAGCGGACCATGTTGTGGCAGAAGGCGTCGGCCTTGACCGTCGCCTCCAGCACGCCGCCCGGACGGCGCTCCCAGCGCAGCTCCTGCAGGGTGCGGATGGTCGTCGCGCCCTCGCGCTTCTTGCAGTACGCGGCGAAGTCGTGCTCGCCGATGAGGGCGGCGGCCGCCTCGTTCATGGCGTCCATGTCGAGCGGCCAGTCGTGCCACAGCACGTGGCCGCGCAGCAGCGGGTCGACGCCGCCCGGGTTGTCGGTGACGCGGTAGGCGTACCGCCGCCAGATCGCCGAGAACCGGGCGTTGAAGCCCGCCGGGGCCTCCTCGACCTTCCAGATCCGCACGTCGTGCGAGAGACGCCCGGCGAGCCGACGGAGCAGCTTCTCGCGGTGCTCCTGCCACACCTCGACGGGCAGGTCGACGTGCGCGACCTGGCCGCGCGCGTGCACGCCGGCGTCGGTGCGGCCGGCGACGGTCAGCTCGTACGTCTCCTTCGACCGGGTCACGGTCCGCAGGGCGTCCTCGATCTCGCCCTGGACGGTCCGCTGCCCCCGGGCCTGCTTGGCCCAGCCGGAGAAGTCCTTGCCGTCGTACGAAAGGTCCAGCCGAACCCGTACGAACCCGTCCTGCACGTCATCGCTCACGCGGAGCTCCTCTCAAAACACACGGGAACGGGCCCGCACCCCAGGGGGTACGGGCCCGCACACGAAACGTCGGAAAAACGCTTACGCGTCCTTCGACTCCTCGGCCGGAGCCTCGGTGGCGGCGGCCTCGTCGGCCTCCTTGACGGCGCGCTTGGCAGCGGCCTCGGCCTCGGCGACGGTCGCCTTCTTGGCGATCTCGCCCTCGACCAGCTCGATCACGGCCATCGGGGCGTTGTCGCCACGACGGTTGCCGATCTTGGTGATGCGGGTGTAGCCACCCGGACGCTCGGCGTAGCGCGGGGCGATCTCGGTGAAGAGCGTGTGGACGACACCCTTGTCCGTGATCGTCTGCAGCACCAGGCGACGGTTGTGGATGTCGCCCTTCTTCGCCTTGGTGATCAGGCGCTCGGCGACCGGACGCAGGCGGCGGGCCTTGGCCTCGGTCGTGGTGATGCGGCCGTGCTCGAAGAGCGACTTCGCCAGGTTGGCGAGGAGCAGCTTCTCGTGCGCGGCGGAGCCGCCGAGGCGGGCGCCCTTGGTGGGACGCGGCATGGTGTTTCTCCTTGTGATCTGCACCGGCCGTATCAGGTACCGGTGTCAGGGCCCCGCAGGCGGACGCCTGCGGGCAGCTATCAGTACTGCTCGGTCTCGACGAAGCCGGCGTCGGCGTCGTCGTCCGCGCCGAACGCGTCGGCCGCGGCGGTCGGGTCGAACCCGGGCGGGCTGTCCTTCAGGGCCAGGCCCATGCCGGCCAGCTTCGCCTTGACCTCGTCGATCGACTTCGCACCGAAGTTGCGGATGTCGAGCAGGTCGGCCTCCGAGCGGGCGACGAGCTCACCCACGGAGTGGATGCCCTCGCGCTTGAGGCAGTTGTACGACCGAACGGTGAGCTCGAGCTCCTCGATCGGCAGCGCCAGGTCGGCGGCCAGGGCGGCGTCCGTCGGGGACGGGCCCATGTCGATGCCCTCGGCGTCGATGTTGAGCTCGCGCGCCAGACCGAACAGCTCGACCAGGGTCTTGCCGGCGGACGCCATGGCGTCGCGCGGGCGCATGGCCTGCTTGGTCTCGACGTCGACGATCAGCTTGTCGAAGTCGGTGCGCTGCTCGACACGGGTCGCCTCGACCTTGTACGTGACCTTGAGCACCGGCGAGTAGATGGAGTCGACCGGGATGCGGCCGATCTCCTGGCCGACCTGCTTGTTCTGCACGGCGGAGACGTAGCCGCGGCCGCGCTCGACGGTCAGCTCCATCTCCAGCTTGCCCTTGCCGTTGAGCGTGGCCAGGACGAGGTCGGGGTTGTGCACCTCGACACCGGCCGGGGGCGCGATGTCGGCGGCGGTGACCAGACCCGGGCCCTGCTTGCGCAGGTACATCACGACCGGCTCGTCGTGCTCCGAGGAGACGACCAGCTGCTTGATGTTCAGGATGAGGTCGGTGACGTCCTCCTTGACGCCCGGCACGGTGGTGAACTCGTGCAGGACACCGTCGATCCGGATGGACGTGACGGCGGCGCCCGGGATCGAGGAGAGGAGCGTGCGGCGGAGGCTGTTGCCGAGGGTGTAGCCGAAGCCCGGCTCCAGCGGCTCGATGACGAACCGCGAGCGGTACTCGTCGACAACCTCTTCGGTCAGCGAGGGACGCTGAGCGATCAGCATGTCTGTGATCCTTCGTTTGTGGACGCCCACTATTTGACGTCCGACTCACCGGGCGGCAGCCCGGTACAGGTACTGCAAGGGTACGGGCGGCACGGCCCCTCACGGAGCCGTACCGCCCGGCCACTCAAAGACGCACAAGCGCGTCCGCTGGGTCAGACGCGAGCGTCAGACGCGGCGGCGCTTCGGCGGACGGCAGCCGTTGTGCGGGGTGGGGGTGACGTCCTGGATCGAACCCACCTCGAGGCCGGTGGCCTGGAGGGAGCGGATCGCGGTCTCACGGCCGGAGCCCGGACCCTTGACGAAGACGTCGACCTTGCGCATGCCGTGCTCCTGCGCGCGACGCGCGGCCGACTCGGCGGCCATCTGCGCGGCGAACGGGGTGGACTTGCGCGAGCCCTTGAAGCCGACGTGGCCGGCGGAGGCCCAGGAGATCACGTTGCCGGACGGGTCCGTGATCGAGACGATCGTGTTGTTGAACGTGCTCTTGATGTGCGCGTGGCCGTGAGCGACGTTCTTCTTTTCCTTGCGGCGCACCTTCTTGACGGCGCCCTGACGTCCCTTGGGGGGCATCTATTTACTCCTACGGGAGGTGGTCGGTCCTACAGCGAAGACCGTGGACAGTCGTCCGCTGAGGACTACTTCTTGCCCGGCTTCTTCTTGCCGGCGATGGCGCGACGCGGGCCCTTGCGGGTACGAGCGTTCGTGCTGGTGCGCTGACCGCGGACGGGCAGGCCACGACGGTGACGCAGACCCTGGTAGCAGCCGATCTCGACCTTGCGGCGGATGTCGGCGGCGATCTCACGGCGGAGGTCACCCTCGGTCTGGAGGTTGGCGTCCACGTACTCGCGGATCTTGACGAGGTCTTCCTCGGCAAGGTCGCGGACACGGGTGGACGGGTTCACGCCGGTGGCGGCGAGGATCTCCTCGGACCGGGTGCGCCCGATACCGAAGACGTAGGTGAGTGCGACCACCACACGCTTGTCACGCGGGATGTCAACACCGGAAACGCGTGCCATTCAATGGCTCCTGTGTTCTCGGGGGTCTGCCGCAGAACCGCTCCCGACCGCCGTACCAGGTACGAATCGGGTCCCCGGCCCCCGCCGGAGGTGTCGCCGACCCACTTGGGCTGGGCGGGCTCTGCGTATGTACGTATTGCTATGCGTCGCGCGAAGAACTGCGAGATGCAGGTCGGTCGGCGTGCGTCAGCCCTGGCGCTGCTTGTGGCGCAGGTTGTCGCAGATGACCATGACCCGGCCGTGGCGGCGGATCACCTTGCACTTGTCGCAGATCTTCTTGACGCTCGGCTTGACCTTCATGGGATGTGAGGTTCTCCGGGTCAGTGCCACCCCCCGCGCGCTGCGGGGTGCGAGCAAGATCTACTTGTACCGGTAGACGATCCGGCCACGCGTCAGGTCGTACGGAGACAGCTCCACGACGACCCGGTCGTCCGGAAGGATCCGGATGTAGTGCATCCGCATCTTGCCGGAGATGTGCGCGAGGACCTTGTGACCGTTCTGGAGCTCCACCTTGAACATGGCGTTCGGGAGGGACTCGATCACGGTGCCCTCGATTTCGATGGCACCTTGCTTCTTGGCCACGCTTCGCCTTTCGAATCGGCTACCTTGATCGACTCCCGCCGCCGCATGCGGACATACGGGTACACGAGAGCCGACGCATCAGTCTACGTCAGGCCCCTCGAAAACACGAATCCGTGCAGTCTGCCCAACGCGGGAGATCGTTACGCCAGCGGGTCCGGGGCCGCCTGGACGCCCAGCTCGGCCAGCTTCGCGCGGCCGCCGTCGGGGGCGGTGAGGACGAGGGGGCCTTCCTCCGTCAGGGCGACGGAGTGCTCCCAGTGGGACGACCAGGTGCCGTCGGTGGTGATGACCGTCCAGTCGTCGGAGAGGACCTCGGTGCGCGGGGTGCCGAGGGAGACCATCGGCTCGATCGCCAGGCAGAAGCCGGGGACCAGCTTCGGGCCCTTGCCGCGCTTGCGGGAGACGTAGTTCAGCAGGTGCGGGTCCATGTGCATCTCGGTGCCGATGCCGTGGCCGCCGTAGTCCTCGATGATCCCGTACCGGCCGAGGCTGTGGTCGCCGACCGCCGGCCGCGGCTGGCGCTTGATGTACGTCTCGATCGCCCTCGAGATGTCGACCAGCCGGTTGCCGAGCTTCATGGCCGCGATGCCGGCCCACATCGACTCCTCGGTGACCCGGGAGAGCTCGACCAGCTCCGGGGCGTGGCCGGTGCCCACGAAGGCGGTGTACGCGGCGTCGCCGTGCCAGCCGTCGACGATCGCGCCGCAGTCGATGGAGATGATGTCGCCGTCCTTGAGGACGGTCTTCTCGTCCGGGATGCCGTGGACCACGACCTCGTTCACCGAGGTGCAGATGGTCGCGGGGAATCCGCCGTACCCGAGGAAGTTCGACTTCGCGCCGTGGTCCGCGATCACCTTGCGGGCGACCTCGTCCAGGTCCTTCGTCGTCGCACCCGGCACGGCGGCCTCGCGGGTCGCCGCGTGGATGGCGGCGACGACCAGCCCCGCCTCGCGCATCTTCGCGATCTGCTCGGGGGTCTTGATCTGCACCATCGTGGCCGGGGCCTTTCCTTCACGCGTACACGGGACACAACAACGATACGGCCGTGGCACCCCTCGGGGCGCCACGGCCGTATCGAACGAACCGGGGTTACTTCTTCAGCGCGGCCATGGCCTTGGCCGTGACCTCGTCCACCTTGCCGAGCGCGGTGATCGTCACGACCAGGTTCTGCGCCCGGTAGTAGTCGATGATCGGCTCGGTCTGGGTGTGGTAGACCTCCAGGCGCTTGCGGACGGTCTCCTCGGAGTCGTCCGGGCGCTGGTACAGCTCGCCGCCGCAGGTGTCGCAGACACCCGCGGTCTTCGGCGCGTTGTACTCCACGTGGAACACGTGCGAAGAGTCGTTGCGGCAGATGCGGCGGCCCGCGATCCGCTTCACGACCTCGTCCTCGGGGACCTCCAGGTCCAGGACCGCGTCCAGCTGCATGTCCTCGGCCTTCAGCACCACGTCCAGGGCCTCGGCCTGGGCGACGTTGCGCGGGAAGCCGTCGAGCAGGAAGCCGTTCGCGGCGTCCGGCTGGGCCATGCGGTCCTTGGCCATCCCGATCGTCACCTCGTCGGGCACCAGGTCGCCGGCGTCCATGAACGCCTTCGCCTTGAGGCCCAGCTCCGTGCCCTGAGAAATGTTGGCGCGGAACAGGTCACCGGTGGAGATGTGCGGAATGTCCAGGTTCTTGGCAAGGAACGCGGCCTGCGTTCCCTTGCCGGCCCCGGGCGGTCCGACGAGGACGATTCGCATCAGCGGAGGAACCCTTCGTAATTGCGCTGCTGGAGCTGGCTCTCGATCTGCTTCACGGTCTCCAGCCCCACACCCACGATGATGAGGATGCTCGTCCCGCCGAACGGGAAGTTGGCATTGGCGCCACCGAAGCCTGCCAACGCCATCGTCGGCACAAGAGCGATCAGACCCAGATACAGCGAGCCCGGCCAAGTGATCCGGTTGAGCACGTAGCTCAGGTACTCGGCAGTAGGTCGACCAGCCCGGATACCCGGGATGAAGCCACCATACTTCTTCATGTTGTCGGCGACTTCCTCGGGGTTGAACGAGATCGCCACATAGAAGAACGCGAAGAACACGATCAGAACGAAGTACGTCGCGATGTAGTAGGGGTGGTCACCCTTGACGAAGTGCGCTTCGATCCACGTTTTCCAGCCCGCCGTCGAGTTCGAGAACTGGGCGATCAAGGCCGGGATGTAGAGCAGCGACGAGGCGAAGATGACAGGAATCACACCTGCCTGGTTCACCTTGAGAGGGATATAAGTGGACGTTCCGCCGTAGGACCTGCGGCCGATCATCCGCTTCGCGTACTGCACCGGAATGCGGCGCTGGGCCTGCTCGACGAAGACCACGAGCGCGACCATCGCGAATCCGACGAGGATCACGGTGCCGAATTCGATCCAGCCGTCGGCCAGGTCGCCCTCGACCTTGATCTTCCACAGCGCGCCCGGGAAGCCGGCGGCGATCGAGATGAACATCAGGATCGACATGCCGTTGCCGATGCCGCGGTCGGTGATCAGCTCGCCCAGCCACATGACGAGGGCGGTGCCCGCGGTCATCGTGATGACCATCGTCACAGTGACGAAGATCGACTGGTCCGGCACGACCTGCCCGGCGACGGTGCAGCCGCTGAACAGGGCGCCGGTGCGCGCGGTGGCGACGAGGCCGGTGCCCTGGAGGATCGCGAGCGCGACCGTCAGGTAACGCGTGTACTGCGTGATCTTCGCCGTGCCGGACTGGCCCTCCTTCTTGAGGGCCTCCAGCCGCGGGATGACCACGGTCAGCAGCTGCAGGATGATGCTCGCCGTGATGTACGGCATGATTCCGAGAGCGAAAATGGTGATCTGCAGCAGCGCGCCGCCGCTGAACATGTTCACCAGGCCGAACAGGCTGTTGTTGCCTTGGCTCGCCTCGTCCACGCACTGCTGGACCGAGCGATAGTCGACGCCGGGCACCGGGATGTGCGCTCCGAGCCGGTACAGCACGATGATGCCGAGCGTGAAGAGCAGCTTCTTGCGCAGGTCGGGCGTCTTGAACGCCCGGGCGAAGCCGGTGAGCACGGTGCCTCCTGCGACCCCCGCGTGAGAGCGCGTGAGGTGACGGTTTGTAAGTGAGCGGGGTACTGACACCGGCAGTCGTACGCGACGAGCGCAGACTGCCGGGCAAGCTAACAGCGGCTACCATACCCGCCCCCGCTGCCAGCGGGAAACGTCTCCTGGGCACGTCAACGGCGGTTCAGCCACGGGCAAACGCCTCGGCTGGGGGTATGCCCGCTTCGCCGGGTCCGCGGCCGTACGGACGGACTCAGGAACACCCGGACGAGTGACGCCCCGGACGGGTGCGAAAAAAGCCTGGCCGGCTCCCCCGGAAGGGAGCCGGCCAGGCTTTCTCAGTGCTGGCGCACCGGAGCTCAGACGAGCTCGGTGACCGTACCGCCGGCGGCGGTGATCTTCTCCTTGGCGGAGCCGGAGACGGCGTCGACCGTCACCTGCAGCGCCACGGAGACCTCGCCCTGGCCCAGGACCTTGACGAGCTGGTTCTTGCGCACCGCGCCCTTGGCGACCAGGTCGGCCACCGTGACCTCGCCACCCTCGGGGTACAGCGCGGTCAGCTTGTCCAGGTTCACGACCTGGTACTCGGTGCGGAAGGGGTTCTTGAAGCCCTTCAGCTTCGGGAGGCGCATGTGGAGCGGCATCTGGCCACCCTCGAAGCGCTCCGGAACCTGGTAACGGGCCTTCGTGCCCTTCGTACCACGACCGGCCGTCTTACCCTTCGACGCCTCACCACGACCCACACGGGTCTTGGCGGTCTTGGCGCCCGGGGCGGGACGGAGGTTGTGGACCTTCAGCGGGTTCTGCTCCGCCATGTCAGTCGACCTCCTCGACCGTCACGAGGTGGCGGACGGTGTGCACCATTCCGCGGAACTCGGGGCGGTCCTCCTTGACGACCACGTCGTTCAGGCGCTTGAGCCCGAGCGAACGCAGGGTGTCGCGGTGGTTCTGCTTGCTGCCGATGTACGACTTCGTCTGCGTGATCTTGAGGCGAGCCATTACGCACCCGCCCCAGCACGCGCACGAAGCAGAGCCGCAGGAGCGACGTCCTCGAGGGGCAGACCACGGCGAGCCGCGATCTCCTCGGGACGCTGCAGACCCTTCAGGGCCTCCACGGTCGCGTGCACGATGTTGATCGCGTTGTCGGAGCCGAGCGACTTCGACAGGATGTCGTGAACGCCGGCGCACTCCAGGACGGCGCGCACCGGGCCACCGGCGATCACACCGGTACCGGGGGAAGCAGGCTTCAGCAGGACGACGCCCGCCGCCTTCTCACCCTGGATCGGGTGCGGGATGGTGCCCTGGATACGGGGGACCTTGAAGAAGTGCTTCTTGGCCTCCTCCACACCCTTGGCGATGGCGGCCGGCACCTCCTTGGCCTTGCCGTAACCGACACCCACGGTGCCGTCACCGTCACCCACCACGACCAGCGCGGTGAAGGAGAAACGACGACCACCCTTGACAACCTTGGCGACGCGGTTGATCGCGACTACGCGCTCAACGTACGCGGTCTTCTCGGCGGCAGCGGCGCCACCGTCGCGACCCTTCCGGTCCCGCCGCTCGCCGCCACCGGCACCGCTGCCGCGGCGCTGGGGTCCAGCCATTGGAATACCTCTCTCTGTTACGTCCGTTAGTCCCGGAACCGGGGCTTAGAACTTCAGCCCGGCTTCGCGGGCGGCGTCAGCCAGAGCGGCAATGCGCCCGGCGTACCTGTTGCCACCACGGTCGAACACGACGGCCTCGACGCCGGCGGCCTTGGCGCGCTCGGCGACCAGGGCGCCGACCTTCTTGGCCTGCGCGGACTTGTCACCCTCGCCACCGCGGATCGACGCGTCCAGGGTCGACGCCGACGCAAGGGTGTGACCCTTGAGGTCGTCGATGACCTGAGCGGTGATACCGCGGTTGGAACGCGTCACGACGAGGCGCGGACGCTCCGCCGTACCCGACACGCTCTTGCGGATGCGCATGTGGCGACGCGCCTTGGCAGCGCGCTTGTAAGCGTCGCCCTTGGCGATCTTCACACCGTATGCCATGGCTTACTTACCAGCCTTTCCGACCTTGCGGCGGATGACCTCGCCCGCGTACCTGACGCCCTTGGCCTTGTACGGGTCGGGCTTGCGCAGCTTGCGGATGTTCGCGGCGACCTCGCCGACCTTCTGCTTGTCGATGCCCTCGACCGAGAACTTGGTCGGCGACTCGACCTTGAAGGAGATGCCCTCGGGGGCCTCCACCAGGATCGGGTGGCTGTAGCCGAGCTGGAACTCCAGGTTGGAGCCCTTCGCGGCGACGCGGTAACCGACACCGCTGATCTCGAGCGCCTTCACGTACCCCTGGGTCACACCGGTGATCATGTTGGCCACCAGCGTGCGGGACAGGCCGTGAAGGGCCTTGTTCTGACGCTCGTCGTTCGGGCGGGTGACGTTCAGAACGCCGTCCTCGCCCTTAACGATCTCGATCGGCGCGGCGACGGTGTGGGTGAGGGTGCCCTTGGAACCCTTCACCGTGACCGTGCGGCCCTCGATGGTGACGTCCACGCCGGCGGGAACCGTGATGGGGAGCTTGCCAATACGCGACATTAGCTTTTCCTCCGTTCCCGACTACCAGACGTAGGCGAGGACTTCCCCACCCACGCCCTTCTTCTGCGCCTGCTGGCCGGTCAGGAGACCGTGGGACGTGGAGATGATCGCCACGCCCAGGCCGCCGAGGACCTTCGGCAGGTTGGTGGACTTCGCGTAAACCCGGAGGCCCGGCTTCGAGATCCGCTTGATGCCCGCGATGGAGCGCTCACGGTTCGGACCGAACTTCAGGTCGATGACGAGGTTCTTGCCGACCTCGGCGTCCTCGACCTTCCAGCCCGAGATGAAGCCTTCCTGCTGGAGGATTTCCGCGATGTTCGACTTGATCTTGCTGTGCGGCATGGACACGGTGTCGTGGTACGCCGAGTTCGCGTTACGCAGACGCGTGAGCATGTCTGCGATCGGATCAGTCATGGTCATGAATTGGCCTTCGGCCTCTCTCGCCGGGGTTTCCTGGTGCACCATCCCTCTCCCCGATCCGAGACGGGGCGGGTGCGGTGCGGTGGACCTACGGCGTAGTAAGTCGTACGGGCGGCGGACGCCCAACCCCACAAGCCTACGGCATGTGGAGAAGGGCCTCCGCCAGCCCATTGCTTACCGAGAGACTCCGGTCATCCCTGAAAACAGGGACTACCAGGAGCTCTTGGTCACGCCCGGCAGCTCGCCACGGTGAGCCATCTCACGAAGGCACACGCGGCACAGGCCGAACTTGCGGTACACGGAGTGGGGGCGGCCGCAGCGCTGGCAGCGGGTGTACGCACGCACACCGAACTTGGGCTTGCGGGCAGCCTTCGCGATGAGAGCCTTCTTCGCCATCTCGCTTACGCCTCCTTGAACGGGAAGCCGAGGTGACGGAGGAGCGCACGGCCCTCAGCGTCGTTGGTCGCCGTGGTCACCACGGTGATGTCCATACCCCGGGTGCGGTCGATCTTGTCCTGGTCGATCTCGTGGAACATGACCTGCTCCGTGAGACCGAAGGTGTAGTTGCCACGGCCGTCGAACTGCTTGGGGGACAGGCCGCGGAAGTCGCGGATGCGCGGCAGCGCGAGCGACAGGGTGCGGTCCAGGAACTCCCACATGCGGTCGCCACGGAGCGTGACGTGGGCACCGATCGGCTGACCCTCGCGCAGCTTGAACTGCGCGATGGACTTGCGGGCCTTGGTGACGGCCGGCTTCTGACCGGTGATCGTGGTGAGGTCGCGGATCGCGCCCTCGATCAGCTTCGAGTCACGGGCGGCGTCGCCGACACCCATGTTGACCACGATCTTCACGAGGCCGGGGATCTGCATGACGTTCTCGTACGAGAACTCCTCACGCAGCTTGCCCGCGATCTCCTCGCGGTACTTCGTCTTGAGACGCGGAGTGGTGGTAGCCATCAGATGTCCTCACCCGTCCGCTTGGCAACGCGGATCTTGTTGCCCTCGTCGTCGAAGCGGTAACCGACACGCGTGACGACCTTCTTGCCGTCCTTCTCCACGACGAGCTGAACGTTGCTCACGTGGATCGGGGCCTCGGTGGTCACGATGCCGCCGGCCTGCGAGGGACCGGCCTTCGTGTGCTTCTTGACCCGGTTGACACCCTCGACCAGGACGCGCTCGTCGCGCGGGAAAGCGGCAATGACCTTGCCCTGCTTGCCCTTGTCCTTGCCGGTGATGACCTGGACCAGGTCGCCCTTCTTGATCTTCATGCTTACAGCACCTCCGGCGCGAGCGAGATGATCTTCATGAACTTCTTCTCGCGCAGCTCACGGCCCACGGGGCCGAAGATACGGGTGCCGCGAGGGTCGCCGTCGTTCTTCAGAATGACGGCGGCGTTCTCGTCGAAGCGGATGTACGAGCCGTCCTGGCGGCGGCGCTCCTTGACGGTGCGAACGATGACCGCCTTGACGACGTCACCCTTCTTCACGTTGCCACCGGGGATCGCGTCCTTGACGGTGGCGACGATGACGTCACCGATGCCCGCGTAGCGGCGGCCCGAGCCACCGAGAACACGGATGCAAAGGATCTCCTTGGCACCAGTGTTGTCGGCGACGCGAAGCCGCGACTCCTGCTGGATCACGTCTATCTCCTGAATGTCTGCCGGTTCCCGGCCGGGGCTGATCTCTCAGCCCCGGCCGAGCCTGGCGGAACTGTTCCTAGGGGGTCCCCCTAGGAGGGATTACTTGGCCTTCTCGAGGATCTCGACGACGCGCCAGCGCTTCGTCGCGGACAGCGGCCGGGTCTCCATGAGGAGGACGCGGTCGCCGATACCCGCGGCGTTCTGCTCGTCGTGGGCCTTGAGCTTGCTGGTACGGCGGATGACCTTGCCGTACAGCGCGTGCTTCACACGGTCCTCGACGGCGACGACGACGGTCTTGTCCATCTTGTCGCTGACGACCAGACCCTCACGGGTCTTGCGGAATCCGCGCTCGGTCTTGTTCTCAGTCACGTTGCTCTCGCTCATCAGGCGTTCTCCACCGTCTCGATGCCGAGCTCACGCTCGCGCATGAGGGTGTAGATCCGGGCGATGTCCTTACGGACCGCCTTCAGACGGCCGTGGTTCTCGAGCTGGCCCGTCGCCGCCTGGAAGCGGAGGTTGAACAGCTCTTCCTTGGCCTCGCGGAGCTTGGCAACAAGCTCCTCGTTGCCCAGCTCGCGCAGCTCGGACGCCTTGGTACCGGCCGACATCACGCTTCACCTGCCTCGCGCTTGACGATCCGGCACTTCATCGGCAGCTTGTGGGCCGCGCGAGTCAGAGCCTCACGTGCGATCTTCTCGTTCGGGAAGGACAGCTCGAACATCACCCGACCGGGCTTGACGTTCGCGACCCACCACTCCGGGGAACCCTTACCGGAACCCATGCGGGTCTCGGCCGGCTTCTTGGTGAGGGGGCGGTCCGGGTAGATGTTGATCCAGACCTTGCCGCCACGCTTGATGTGGCGGGTCATCGCGATACGAGCGGCCTCGATCTGGCGGTTGGTCACGTAGGCCGGGGTGAGGGCCTGAATGCCGTACTCGCCGAACGCAACCTGCGTGCCACCCTTGGACATGCCGTTGCGCTTGGGGTGGTGCTGCTTGCGGTGCTTGACCCTACGGGGGATCAGCATGTCGGTCAGGCCTCCGTTCCGGTGCTCTCAGCAGCCGGAGCGGCAGCGGCGTCGGCCTTGGGGGCCTCGGCAGCGGGAGCCTGCTGCGGCTTGCGACCGCGACCGCCACGCTCGCCACCGCGGCCACCACGGGCCGGGCGGTCGGCGCCGCCACGGGCCGGGCGGTTGCCGGCGCGGGCAGCAGCGTTCTCGGCGCGGACCTCGGCGATGTTCTTGACGTCGCCCTTGTAGATCCAGACCTTCACGCCGATGCGGCCGAAGGTCGTCTTGGCCTCGAAGAAGCCGTACTCGACGTTCGCGCGCAGCGTGTGCAGCGGCACACGACCCTCGCGGTAGAACTCCGAGCGGGACATCTCGGCGCCGCCGAGACGGCCACCACACTGGATCTTGATGCCCTTGGCGCCGGCCTTCATGGCGGACTGCATGCTCTTGCGCATGGCCCGACGGAAGGAGACGCGGGAGGACAGCTGCTCGGCCACGGCCTGGGCCACGAGCTGAGCGTCGACCTCGGGGTTCTTGACCTCGAGGATGTTCAGCTGAACCTGCTTGCCGGTCAGCTTCTCCAGCTGGCCACGGATCTTGTCGGCCTCGGCGCCGCGGCGGCCGATGACGATGCCCGGGCGAGCGGTGTGGATGTCCACACGGACGCGGTCACGGGTGCGCTCGATCTCCACCTTGGAGATGCCGGCGCGCTCCATACCGGACGTCAGCATCCGACGGATGGCGACGTCTTCCTTGACGTAGTCCTTGTACAGCTTGTCGGCGTACCACCGGGACTTGAAGTCCGTGGTGATGCCGAGCCGGAACCCGTGCGGGTTAACCTTCTGGCCCATTACCGGGTTCCTTCCTTGCTGCTGACGACCACGGTGATGTGGCTGGTCCGCTTGCGGATCCGGTAGGCACGGCCCTGGGCACGCGGACGGAACCGCTTCAGGGTCGGGCCCTCGTCGACGTACGCCTCGCTGATGAACAGCGAAGAGGCGTCCGTGTGGTCGTAGTTGTGCGCGGCGTTGGCAATGGCGCTGTCGAGCACCTTGCCGACCGGCACGGAGGCTGCCTGCGGAGCGAATCGCAGGACGGCCTGGGCCTCCGTGGCGTCCATGCCACGGATGAGGTCCACCACGCGGCGGGCCTTCATGGGCGTGACGCGGATGTACCGCGCCTGGGCCCTGGCTTCCATGGTTGTCCCTTCAGTTACTTACGTGTCTGAATGCGATCCGCTACTAGCGGCGCTTCGACTTCCGGTCTTCCTTGACGTGACCCCGGAAGGTGCGCGTCGGCGAGAACTCGCCGAGCTTGTGGCCGACCATCGACTCGGTGACGAACACCGGGACGTGGGTCTTGCCGTTGTGCACCGCGATCGTGTGGCCGAGCATGGCCGGGACGATCATCGAGCGACGGGACCAGGTCTTGATGACGTTCTTGGTGCCGGCTTCGTTCTGGGCGTCCACCTTCTTGATCAGGTGGTCGTCGACGAAGGGCCCCTTCTTGAGACTGCGCGGCATCTAAACCCGCTCCTAGCGCTTCTTGTTCGTCTTGCGGCGGCGGACGATGTACTTGTTCGACGCCTTCTTGGGCGAACGAGTACGACCCTCCTTCTGACCCCACGGGGAGACCGGGTGGCGACCACCGGAGGTCTTGCCCTCACCACCACCGTGCGGGTGGTCAACCGGGTTCATCGCCACACCGCGGACGGTCGGGCGGACGCCCAGCCAGCGCTTGCGGCCGGCCTTGCCCCAGTTGATGTTCGACTGCTCGGCGTTGCCGACCTCACCGATCGTGGCGCGGCAGCGGGCGTCGACGAGACGGATCTCGCCGGACGGCATGCGGAGGTGGGCCATGGTGCCCTCCTTCGCCAGCAGCTGCACGGACGCACCCGCGGAACGCGCGAACTTGGCGCCGCCACCGGGACGGAGCTCGATCGCGTGGATCGTGGTACCGACCGGGATGTTGCGGAGGGCCAGGTTGTTGCCGGGCTTGATGTCGGCGCCGGGGCCGTTCTCGACCCGGTCGCCCTGCGAGAGGCCACGCGGGGCGATGATGTAGCGCTTCTCGCCGTCCGCGTAGTGCAGCAGCGCGATGCGCGCGGTGCGGTTCGGGTCGTACTCGATGTGAGCGACCTTCGCCGGCACGCCGTCCTTGTCGTGACGACGGAAGTCGATGACACGGTAGGCGCGCTTGTGGCCACCGCCCTGGTGGCGGACGGTCACACGACCGGTGTTGTTACGGCCGCCCTTGCTGTGCAGGGGGCGGACCAGCGACTTCTCCGGCGTGGACCGCGTGATCTCGACGAAGTCGGCGACGGAGGAGCCACGGCGGCCCGGCGTCGTCGGCTTGTACTTGCGGATACCCATTTCTCAGTCCTCGTCCGATATCGGACGACTCGACCGCCGTCAGGCGGTCGGGCCGCCGAAGATGTCGATTCGGTTGCCCTCAGCAAGGGTCACGATGGCGCGCTTGGTGTTGGCGCGCTTGCCGAAACCGGTGCGGGTGCGCTTGCGCTTGCCCTGGCGGTTGATCGTGTTGACCCCGGTGACCTTGACCGAGAAGACCGCCTCGACGGCCTGCTTGATCTGGGTCTTGTTGGCGCCGGGCGCGACGATGAACGTGTACTTGTTCTCGTCGAGCAGCGCGTAGCTCTTCTCGGAGACAACCGGCTTGACGAGGACGTCGCGCGGGTCCGTGAAGGTCTTGCTGGTGATCTCGGCCATCAGGCCTCGCTCCCCTCGTTGTCAGCGGCCTTGGGGCCAGACACGAAGGACTCGAAAGCGGCCTTGGTGAAGACCACGTCGTCGGATCGCATCACGTCGTACGTGTTCAGCTGGCCCGGCTCCAGGATGTGGACCTGGGGCAGGTTGCGGGCGGACAGCCACGCGGCCTCGTCGGAGCGCTCGGCGACCAGGAGCAGGTTCTTGCGCTCCGAGATCTTGCCGAACAGCGTCTTGGCGGCCTTGGTGGAGATGTCACCCTCGACCACGCCGGTGACGACGTGGATGCGGGAGTGGTTCGCCCGGTCGGAGAGGGCGCCACGCAGGGCGGCGGCCTTCATCTTCTTGGGGGTCCGCTGCGAGTAGTCACGCGGCACGGGACCGTGCACGACGCCACCACCGGCGAACTGCGGGGCGCGGGTCGAACCCTGACGGGCGCGGCCGGTGCCCTTCTGGCGGTACGGCTTGCGGCCACCACCACGGACCTCGCCACGCGTCTTGACCTTGTGCGTGCCCTGACGGGCGGCGGCCAGCTGCGCGACGACGACCTGGTGGATCAGCGGGATGCTGACCTTGGCGCCGAAGATCTCGGCCGGGAGCTCGACGGTCCCGGTCTTGTCGCCGGAGGGCGACAGAATGTCAATGGTGCTCATATCCTCAGGCCCCCTTGGCCGCGGTGCGGACCAGGACGAGGCCGCCGTTCGGACCAGGAACCGCGCCCTTGATGAGGAGCAGGCCCTTCTCCGCGTCAACGGCGTGAACGGTCAGGTTCTGGGTGGTCACGCGCTCGTTGCCCATGCGGCCGGCCATGCGCATGCCCTTGAAGACGCGGCCCGGGGTGGCGCAGCCACCGATCGAACCCGGCTTGCGGTGCACGCGGTGGGCACCGTGGGAGGCCTTGCCACCACGGAAGTTGTGGCGCTTCATGGCACCGGCGAAGCCCTTGCCCTTGCTCTTGCCGGTGACGTCGACCTTCACGCCGGCCTCGAAGACCTCGGCGGTGATCTCCTGGCCGAGCGTGTACTCGGAGGCGTCAGCGGTGCGGAGCTCCACCAGGTGGCGGCGCGGGGTGACGTCGGCCTTGGCGAAGTGGCCCTTGAGGGGCTTGTTCACCTTGCGCGGGTCGATCTCGCCGAAGGCGATCTGGACCGACTCGTAGCCGTCGGTGTCGTTCGTACGGACCTGGGTCACGACGTTCGGGCCGGCCTTGACGACGGTGACCGGGACGACACGGTTGTTCTCGTCCCAGACCTGCGTCATGCCGAGCTTCTCGCCCAGGATGCCCTTGATCTGCTTAGCCATTCTCAGATCACCGACCCTCAGAGCTTGATCTCGATGTCGACACCGGCCGGGAGGTCGAGTCGCATCAGGGAGTCAACGGTCTTCGGCGTCGGGTCGAGGATGTCGATCAGGCGCTTGTGCGTGCGCATCTCGAAGTGCTCGCGCGAGTCCTTGTACTTGTGCGGCGACTTGATGACGCAGTACACGTTCTTCTCAGTGGGCAGCGGCACCGGGCCCGCGACCGACGCACCAGTGCGCGTCACCGTCTCGACGATCTTCTTCGCCGAGGAGTCGATGACCTCGTGGTCGTAGGCCTTGAGCCGGATGCGGATCTTCTGTCCCGCCATGGCTACTCAGTAGTCCTGTCTCTCGTAACGCTCTGGAACCCGGGGGTTCTACCGACTCGTTTCTCCGACCCACGCGGTCGGGCGTGTCGCACTCCCTCTACGAAGAAACCCGAAGGATTTCCCAACCAAGGGGGTACGGGCCCAGAAAACCCGCGAAGCCGGGGGCACGAACACCCACCGGGCGCCTGGCCGGCACCCCGCTGACGCTTCCCGGAAGATTCCCGTACGTCCGCCCCTGACAAGGGACGACGAGTACTGTGGGACTCGCTTCCGGTCCTCCCGGCGGGAGGCGCGCAGCATCGGCACTCAACCGAGCAACCCCGACAGTCTGCCATACCCGCCCCCCGGGCCGCCAATCGGGCCGAAGACTGTACCCCACGTCACGTGCGGCTACACACAGGGGCGCGCGAGTCCCGGGATGCGCCGATGGTGCCCACATCCCGAAAACGGGATGCGGTACGCACGCGGAGGCTGTTTCCTTTCCGGGCCGTGATCATCCTCGCCCCCGGGAGACGCCGTGGCCCCGCTGATGACCCTCTCCGCGATCACCCTCGACTGCCCCGACCCCATGGCGCTGATGGCCTTCTACCAGCAGGCCACCGGCCTCCCGCCGCACCCGAAGTCGGACGACGACTTCGCCGGCCTCGGCGGCTCGGGCCGCCTGTTCATCGGCTTCCAGCGCGACGAGAACCACCGCCCTCCGACCTGGCCCGACCCGGCCGTCCCCCAGCAGCTCCACCTCTGCTGGGAGGTCGACGACCTGGACCGCGCCGAGGCCCGCCTCACCGAACTCGGCGCCCTCCCCCAGCCCCACCAGCCCGAACCCACCCGCTGGCGCGTCCTGAAGGACCCCGCGGGGCATCCGTTCTGCCTGGTGCCGCGGCGGTAGGCGGCGCGAGGCCGGGTAGCCGCCGACCGTGCGTACGAGCGACGAGATCTACCACCGGGTGCTGTGGGATCCGCGGTTCGAGCCCGAGCGGTTCGTGATGGGGATCGCGGAGCGGGGGGCGGTGCCCAAGCGGGTGGCGCTGGTGGACTTCGTGCCGGGTGGGGAGATTCCCTGGCACCGGGTCGTGTTCTTCGAGGCGGACGGGCGCGTGGTCTGGGACCGGCGTTCCGGGGTGGACAGGCTCGGGGAGGCCGTCGACGGGCTCGTCGGGCCCGACCCGGCCCCCGGCGACGTGCTCGCCGTGCCGCCGACGCACCGCACTGCCGTCGCCTGGGTGCCGCCGGACCGGCTGTGGCCGCCGATCCAGCATCTGCGCCGGGCGCACGACCGGCAGATCCGCCGGTGGCCGCCGCACGTGAACGTGCTCTTCGGATTCGTCCCGGAGGCCGAGTTCGAGCGGGCCCTGCCGCTCGTCGCGGCGGCTCTCGCGGAGACCCCGCCGTTCACCGCCCGGCTCTCCGGCGTGCACTGGTTCGGGCACCGCGAGGACGCGACCGTCTGGCTCGACCCCGCCGCGGCCGGGCACGAGCCCTGGGCGCGGCTGCGCGAGTCCCTGGAGCTCCGCTTCCCGCTCTGCGGCGGCAGCTCGCACGGCTACACCCCGCACCTCTCCCTGGGCCGCGGCCCCGACCCGCACCCGCTCGTGCGCGAGGCGGAGGCGCTGCTCGCGCCCATGACCGCCCGCGTCACCGAGCTCGTGCTGCTCGCCCGGCGCGGCGACGAGCCGATGCGGGTCAGGGCCCGGGTCCACCTCGGCACGGGAGACGTACGCCACGCCGCGGAACCCGCGCCACCGGGCAACCCTCCGCCGCCCCGCACCGTCTAGTCAGACGCGGCAGCCGGCCACGACCGGGCCCTGCCGGCCACCACCGAGGTCAGTCAGTACGCAGTACGGGGGCAGCACGCGCCGGACCGCTGCGGGGGAAGCGGACGGAGCAGCACAGTGCGCGCAGACACGCCCGATCACATATCCGGATCCGATCCCGCGGCCGTACCGGTGCCCCGGCGCACCACCGTCCGGCGTCGCGGTGTGCTCGCCTCGGCCGCCGCGCTGTCGCTCGCCGCGCTCGGCGGGCTCACCGGCTGCTCCGTGCCCCCGCCGCCGCGCCGCAAGGCCCGCGCGGCCGATCCCGCGCCCGGCCTGCCCATCGGCGGAACGCGGCGGGCGCAGCTCATGCAGATCGCCGCCCACCCCGACGACGACCTGTACTTCATGAACCCCGACGGGCAGCGGATGCTCGACGCCGGCGTCCCCGTGGTCTGCGTGTACGTCAGCGCCGGCGAGCACGACGGCAAGAACCACGTCCCCGGCCGCGGCCGCGCGAACACCCCCGCCGACCGGCCGGCGTACTCCTCCGCCCGCCACCAGGGCCTGCGCCAGTCGTACGCCGAGGCCCTCGGGCTCGGCCGCTTCACGCCCTGGCAGAAGGACGTCGTCACCCTGCGCGGCGGCCGCACCGCCGAGATCAACACGCTCGCCCACGGCGACCGCCGCGTCGAGCTGATCTACCTCAACCTGCCCATGCACACGCCCCGCCGCTGGATGGCGCTGCCCGCGCTGTGGAGCGACCGCGCGCTGGACCTGCGGACCGTCGTCTCCGCCGACTCCCCCGTCACCACGTCCTCCACCTACGACTTCGACGGCCTCGTCGACGTGCTCGCCGGGCTGATGGAGACCTACCGGCCGACGGTGATCCACACCCTGGACCCGGACCCGGACATCCAGCACAGCGACGAGAAGAAGCGGAAGTTCGACAGCGAGCAGCCCGGCTACTCCGACCACGCCGACCACACCGCCGTCGCCTCCTTCAGCTGGGCCGCGATGATCCGCCGGGTCGCCGAGGCCAGCGAGTCCGGCGGCGAGGTGCCGGCCTTCGCCGCCACCGCCTTCCGCGGGTACTACAACCGGCACTGGCCCAAGAACCTCCCCTCCGCCGTGCTCAAGGAGAAGGCCGCGCACCTCGTCCCGTACGGCGGCGACGTCTCCTGGCAGTGCGGCAACCCCTCCGGCTGCGGCGACTACAGCGTCGGCGGCGACCGGCCGCTGAAGAACGTCAAGGGCTGGGTGCGGGCCACCCACCACCGCCACCCCGACCAGGGCCCGGTGGTCGTCACCGGCCAGGACGGGCGGCTCACCGCGTACGGCGTCCTCGGCCTGCGCGCGGTCCGCTGGCGCGAGACCGCGCCCGGCAGCGGACTGTGGACCGACCCCGAGGACCTGGGCGGCGGCCCGCTCGCCCCCGCGCTGGGCGCGGCGACGCTGAAGGACGGCCGCGTCCTGCTGTTCGCCCTGCGGTTCTCCGCCCTCGGCGGCCACGGCGGCGCCAACCACCGGGAGCTGGTCGTCCTGGAGCAGCGCTCCCCCGACGGCCCGTTCCACGCGTGGAAGGGCCTGGACAACCCCGAGCGCGGTGACGACCGCGGCCGCCGCATCGGCGTGCCCGTCGCGGTCGCCGCGCCCGACGGCCGCGTGCACGTCTTCGTGCGCAACGCGGACAAGGGCGTGTCCACCCGGGTCCGCCGGGCCGACGGCGGCTGGGAGCGCTGGCGGCAGCTGCCCGGCGACGCGGAGGTCCAGGACGGCCTGCAGGCGCTGGTCGACGGGCGCGGCCGGGTTCATCTGTTCGCCGCGGGCCGCGCCGAGATCCGGCACTGGGTGGACGGACGGGAGGACAAGCCGCTGCCGGTGGCCGGCGACCCGGTGGCCGCCGTCGCCACGGCCGCCGCCGTGGACGTGTACTTCCGCGCCCCGGCCGCCCCGCAGCTGCTGCGCACGCCCGCCACCGGCGGAACGCCGCGCAGCGCCTCGTTCGACGGGTACGGCACGGTGGCCGCCGCCGCGGACGCGCGCGGCACCGTCCTGCTGGGCCGGGACCTGCGCGGCCGGCTCCGGCTGCGCCGCGGCGACGCGCTGCACACCCGTACGCAGGGCGCCGTCCCCGTGGGCAACGCGGCCCTGCGGCTGACCCCGCGCGGCGCGCTCGCGGTCGGCCTCGGGGCCGACGCCCACCCGTGGACCTGGCGCCCGGAGGCCCCGACCACGGGCTGACCGGCCCCGGCCACGGGCTGACCGACCCTGGCCCGGCCGAGAGCCGCCGAGCACAAACGCGAAGGGCCCCGCACCTCTCGGTGCGGGGCCCTTGCGTTGCAGCTCAGCGAGCTACCAGGTCAGAACACGAATTACTTCGTGATCTTGGTGACCTGGCCGGCGCCCACGGTCCGGCCACCCTCACGGATGGCGAACTTGAGGCCCTCCTCCATGGCGACGGGCTGGATCAGCTCGACGGACATGGTGGTGTTGTCGCCCGGCATGACCATCTCGGTGCCCTCGGGGAGGGTCACGACGCCGGTCACGTCCGTGGTACGGAAGTAGAACTGCGGGCGGTAGTTGTTGAAGAACGGGGTGTGACGGCCACCCTCGTCCTTCGACAGGATGTACGCCTGCGCCTCGAAGTTGGTGTGCGGCGTGACCGAGCCCGGCTTGATGATGACCTGGCCGCGCTCGACGTCCTCGCGCTTGATGCCACGGAGGAGCAGACCGACGTTCTCACCGGCCTGGCCCTCGTCGAGGAGCTTGCGGAACATCTCGATACCGGTGACCGTGGTGGTGGTCTTCTCGGTCTTGATGCCGATGATGTCGACGGTCTCGTTGACCTTCAGGACACCACGCTCGATACGGCCGGTGACGACCGTACCGCGACCGGTGATGGTGAAGACGTCCTCGATCGGCATGAGGAACGGCTTGTCGACGTCGCGCTCCGGCTGCGGGATGGCCTCGTCGACAGCGTTCATCAGGTTGACGACCGACTCGGCCCACTCCGGGTCGCCCTCGAGCGCCTTCAGAGCGGAGACCTTGACGACCGGCACGTCGTCGCCCGGGAACTCGTACTCGGAGAGGAGCTCACGCACCTCGAGCTCGACGAGCTCCAGGATCTCCTCGTCGTCCACCATGTCGGCCTTGTTCAGGGCGACGACGATGTACGGAACGCCGACCTGGCGGGCCAGGAGCACGTGCTCCTTGGTCTGCGGCATCGGGCCGTCGGTGGCGGCGACCACGAGGATGGCGCCGTCCATCTGCGCCGCACCGGTGATCATGTTCTTGATGTAGTCAGCGTGACCCGGGCAGTCGACGTGCGCGTAGTGACGCGACTCCGTCTGGTACTCGACGTGCGCGATGGAGATGGTGATACCGCGCTGGCGCTCCTCGGGAGCCTTGTCGATCTGGTCGAAGGCCGAGGCCTCGTTCAGGTCCGGGTACTTGTCGTGCAGCACCTTGGTAATGGCGGCCGTGAGGGTCGTCTTACCGTGGTCGATGTGACCGATGGTGCCGATGTTGACGTGCGGCTTAGTCCGCTCGAACTTCGCCTTCGCCACTGGGGTCCTCCTGGGGAGTGGTTCTGTACGCCTTACTCATCGGCGCCAGGTGATCTTTGCTGGGATGCCGGCCGCCGGGGTCCGGTGCTCCGGGTTGGGGTCGTCACCCCGGCGGTCGGGTCAAGCCTAAAGCGTGGAACGCGGTGCGTTACTCGCCCTTGGCCTTCGCGATGATCTCCTCGGCGACGTTCCGCGGAACCTCGGCGTAGGAGTCGAACTGCATCGAGTAGCTTGCGCGACCCGAGGTCTTGCTGCGGAGGTCTCCGACGTAGCCGAACATCTCCGAGAGGGGCACGAGGCCCTTCACGATGCGAGCACCGTGACGCTCCTCCATGGCCTGGATCTGGCCACGGCGGGAGTTGATGTCGCCGATGACCTCACCCATGTAGTCCTCGGGCGTGGTGACCTCGACGGCCATCATCGGCTCGAGCAGCACGGGCGAAGCCTTGCGCGCGGCCTCCTTGAAGGCCTGCGAGCCGGCGATCTTGAAGGCGAGCTCGGAGGAGTCGACCTCGTGGTACGCACCGTCGTGCAGGATCACGCGGACACCGGTCATCTCGTAACCGGCGAGGATGCCGAACTGCATGGCCTCCTGCGCGCCGGCGTCGACCGAAGGGATGTACTCCTTCGGGATACGACCACCGGTGACCTTGTTCACGAACTCGTAGGAGCTCTCGCCGCCCTCGATCGGCTCGATGCCGATCTGGACCTTGGCGAACTGACCGGTACCACCGGTCTGCTTCTTGTGCGTGAAGTCGACGCGCTCGACGGCCTTGCGGATCGTCTCGCGGTACGCGACCTGCGGCTTGCCGACGTTGGCCTCGACCTTGAACTCACGGCGCATACGGTCGACGAGCACCTCGAGGTGCAGCTCGCCCATGCCGCCGATGATGGTCTGGCCGGTCTCCTCGTCCGAGTGGACCTGGAAGGAGGGGTCCTCCTCCGCGAGGCGCTGGATGGCGACACCCAGCTTCTCCTGGTCGCCCTTGGACTTCGGCTCGATGGCGACCTGGATGACCGGGGCCGGGAAGTCCATGGACTCCAGGATGACCGGGGCCTTGTCGTCACAGAGCGTCTCACCGGTGGTGGTCTGCTTGAGACCCATCACGGCGACGATGTCGCCGGCGCCCACCGAGTCGATCTCCTCACGCTTGTTCGCGTGCATGCGGTAGATCTTGCCGATGCGCTCCTTCTTGCCCTTCACGGAGTTCAGGACAGAAGAACCGGACTCGAGACGGCCGGAGTACACGCGGACGAAGGTGAGCTTGCCCAGGTGCGGGTCGCTCATGATCTTGAACGCGAGGGCCGACAGCGGCTCGTCGTCGGACGGCTTGCGCTTGACGACCTCCTCCGGGTCGTTCACGGCGTGGCCCTCGATGGCCTCGACGTCGAGCGGGGAGGGGAGGTAGCGCACGACCGCGTCGAGCAGGGGCTGGACGCCCTTGTTCTTGAACGCGGTGCCGCAGAACACCGGGGTGACCGTGGTGTCCTTGGACTTGCCGGAGGCGATGGTGATGCGGCGCACGGCCGCGTACAGCTGCTCCTCGGTGGGCTCTTCGCCCTCGAGGTACAGCTCCATGATCGCCTCGTCGTTCTCGGCGACGGCCTCGATGAGCTTGCCGCGGTACTCCTCGGCCAGCTCGGTGTGGGAAGCCGGGATGTCGACGACGTCGTACATCTCGCCCTTGGTGGCCTCGGCGGACCACACGAGGGCCTTCATGCGGACGAGGTCGACGACGCCCTGGAAGTCGGCCTCGGCGCCGATCGGCAGCTGCATGACGATCGGCTGCGCGCCCAGACGGTCCTCGATCATGCCGACGCAGCGGAAGAACTCCGCGCCGGTGCGGTCGAGCTTGTTGACGAAGCAGATACGCGGAACGCCGTAACGGTCCGCCTGCCGCCACACGGTCTCGGACTGGGGCTCGACGCCGGCCACGCCGTCGAACACCGTCACGGCACCGTCGAGCACGCGCAGGGAACGCTCCACCTCGACGGTGAAGTCGACGTGACCCGGCGTGTCGATGATGTTGATCGTGTGGTCGACGTTCTCGAGCGGCCAGTGGCAGGTGGTGGCAGCAGAGGTGATCGTGATGCCACGCTCCTGCTCCTGCTCCATCCAGTCCATCGTGGCGGCGCCGTCGTGGACCTCACCGATCTTGTACGACACACCGGTGTAGAACAGGATCCGCTCGGTGGTGGTCGTCTTGCCCGCGTCGATGTGGGCCATGATGCCGATGTTGCGCACCTTGGCCAGGTCAAGCGAAGTGGTAGCCATGAGGCTTCAGTCTTCTCTCGGTCTCGATGTGGACTGCGACTACCAGCGGTAGTGCGCGAAGGCCTTGTTGGACTCGGCCATCTTGTGCGTGTCCTCACGCTTCTTGACCGAAGCGCCGAGGCCGTTCGAGGCGTCCAGCAGCTCGTTCATGAGGCGCTCGGTCATGGTCTTCTCGCGACGGGCGCGGGAGTAACCGACGAGCCAACGCAGCGCGAGGGTGGAGGCGCGACCGGGCTTGACCTCGATCGGCACCTGGTAGGTGGCGCCACCGACACGGCGGGACTTGACCTCGAGGGACGGCTTGACGTTCTCGAGGGCGCGCTTCAGCGTGATGACCGGGTCCTGGCCGGTCTTCTCGCGGAGGCCTTCCATGGCGCCGTACACGATCCGCTCGGCAGTGGAACGCTTGCCGTTGAGCAGGATCTTGTTGATCAGCGAGGTGACAAGAGGAGAACCGTAGACCGGGTCGATGATGACCGGGCGCTTCGGGGCGGGGCCCTTACGAGGCATTCTTACTTCTCCTTCTTGGCGCCGTAGCGGCTGCGGGCCTGCTTGCGGTTCTTGACGCCCTGCGTGTCAAGGGAGCCACGGATGATCTTGTAGCGAACACCCGGCAGGTCCTTCACACGGCCACCACGCACGAGCACGATGGAGTGCTCCTGCAGGTTGTGTCCCTCACCCGGAATGTAGGCCGTGACCTCGATGCCCGAGGTCAGACGCACACGCGCGACCTTACGGAGGGCCGAGTTCGGCTTCTTCGGGGTGGTCGTGAACACACGCGTGCAGACGCCGCGACGCTGGGGCGAACCCTCGAGGGCGGGCGTCTTGTTCTTCTCGACCTTGTCCTGCCGGCCCTTCCGGACCAGCTGCTGGATCGTAGGCACTACTTCTCCGGTTTCTGTGTGCCGTGTAGTAAAGCTAACCTGGAACGTTGCCGACCCACGCGGTCGGGTGTGTCGAATCCGGAGGACCCTCGCCGAAACGCGGGAAGTCACGGATTGCGGTGGCCGTGAACGAGCTCTCCATGCGGCTGACGACACGCACAAGAGCCCAGGCACACCCCAGGCACAAGGTCTGAGCGTACCTACCGTACCGACTCCGGTCAAAACAAATGCCCACGCGCACCCTGACACCACAGGCGTCACAGGGCTGCCAAGGCCCGTCAGAGGGCCGTCACGGGGCCGCGGACGCCGAAGGGCGGCCACCCCCACGGGGTGACCGCCCTTCGGTCAGGCGACTCGCCTCTTACTGGTTGTACGGACCGTAGTCGTAGTCCTCCAGCGGAACGGCCTGGCCGGAGCCGGTGCCGAACGGCGAGTAGTCGATGTCGTCGTAGCCGACGGCCGAGTACATCGCGGCCTTGGCCTCCTCGGTCGGCTCGACCCGGATGTTGCGGTAGCGGGACAGACCCGTACCGGCCGGGATGAGCTTACCGATGATGACGTTCTCCTTGAGGCCGATGAGGCTGTCGGACTTGGCGTTGATCGCCGCATCCGTCAGGACTCGGGTCGTCTCCTGGAAGGAGGCGGCCGACAGCCAGGACTCCGTCGCCAGCGAGGCCTTGGTGATACCCATCAGCTGCGGACGGCCGGAGGCGGGGTGACCGCCCTCGGTGACCACACGACGGTTCTCCTGCTCGAAGCGCGAGCGCTCCACGAGCTCGCCCGGCAGCAGCTCCGCGTCGCCGGACTCGATGATCGTCACGCGGCGCAGCATCTGCCGGATGATGATCTCGATGTGCTTGTCGTGGATCGACACACCCTGCGAGTTGTAGACCTTCTGGACCTCGCCGACCAGGTGGACCTGGACGGCGCGCTGACCCAGGATGCGCAGCACGTCGTGCGGGTTGGTGGCACCCACGGTGAGCTTCTGGCCCACCTCGACGTGGTCGCCCTCGCCCACGAGCAGACGGGCACGCTTCGAGATCGGGTAGGCCGTCTCGTCGCTGCCGTCGTCCGGGGTGACGACGATCTTCTTGGTCTTCTCGGTCTCCTCGATGCGGACGCGGCCGGCCGCCTCCGAGATCGGGGCGACACCCTTGGGCTGACGGGCCTCGAAGAGCTCGACGACACGCGGCAGACCCTGGGTGATGTCGTCACCGGCCACACCACCGGTGTGGAAGGTACGCATCGTCAGCTGGGTACCGGGCTCACCGATGGACTGGGCGGCGATGATGCCGACCGCCTCACCGATGTCGACCAGCTTGCCGGTGGCCAGCGAGCGGCCGTAGCACATGGCGCAGGTGCCGACGGCGGACTCACAGGTCAGGACCGAGCGGGTCTTGACCTCCTCGACGCCCGCCTGGACCAGCTGCTCGATGAGCACGTCACCGAGGTCGACGCCGGCCGGGGCCAGCACCTTGCCGTCGACGACGACGTCCTCGGCGAGGCAGCGCGCGTACACGCTGGTCTCGACGTCCTCGGCCTTGCGCAGCACGCCGGCCTCGTCCTTCGCCGCGATCCGCAGCTTCAGACCGCGGTCGGTGCCACAGTCCTCCTCGCGGATGATCACGTCCTGCGAGACGTCCACCAGACGACGGGTCAGGTAACCCGAGTCGGCGGTACGCAGGGCGGTGTCGGCGAGACCCTTACGGGCACCGTGCGTCGAGATGAAGTACTCGAGCACGGACAGGCCCTCGCGGAAGGACGCCTTGATCGGACGCGGGATGGTCTCGTTCTTGGCGTTCGACACCAGACCGCGCATACCCGCGATCTGGCGCATCTGCATCATGTTTCCTCGGGCGCCCGAGTTCACCATCATGAAGATGGGGTTGGTCTTCGGGAAGTTGTCGTTCATGGCCTCGGCGACCTCGTTGGTCGCGTTGGTCCAGATCCCGATGAGCTCCTGCGTGCGCTCGTCCTTGGTGATCAGACCGCGCTCGTACTGCTTCTGGACCTTCTCGTCCGCGGCCTCCCAGCGGGCGACGATCTCCTTCTTCGCCTCGGGGACGACGACGTCGGAGATGGCCACGGTGACGCCGGAACGGGTCGCCCAGTAGAAGCCGGCCGCCTTCAGGTTGTCGAGCGTCGCCGCCACGATGACCTTGGGGTAGCGCTCGGCGAGGTCGTTGACGATCTCGGAGAGCTGCTTCTTGCCGACCTCGTAGTCGACGAACGGGTAGTCCTCGGGCAGCAGCTCGTTGAAGAGCGCACGGCCCAGGGTCGTGTTCAGGCGGAACGAGTCACCCTGCTGCCACTCCGGCTCGCCCTCCTCGGCGACCGGGGGAACCCAGCCGCGCGGCGGAACGGTGCCGATCGGGAAGCGGATGTCGACCTTCGACTGGAGCGAGAGCTCGCCCGCGTCGAACGCCATGATCGCCTCGGCCGTCGAGCCGAACGAACGGCCCTCGCCCTTGACGTCCCGCATCTCGCCGTCGGTGGTGAGGAAGAACAGACCGAGGACCATGTCCTGGGTCGGCATCGTCACCGGACGGCCGTCGGCCGGCTTGAGGATGTTGTTCGAGGACAGCATCAGGATGCGGGCCTCGGCCTGCGCCTCCGCGGACAGCGGCAGGTGCACGGCCATCTGGTCACCGTCGAAGTCCGCGTTGAACGCGGTGCAGACGAGCGGGTGGATCTGGATGGCCTTGCCCTCGACCAGCTGCGGCTCGAAGGCCTGGATGCCGAGGCGGTGCAGCGTGGGCGCACGGTTCAGCAGAACCGGGTGCTCGGCGATGACCTCTTCGAGGACGTCGTACACGACCGTGCGGCCGCGCTCGACCATCCGCTTGGCGCTCTTGATGTTCTGCGCGTGGTTCAGGTCGACCAGGCGCTTCATCACGAACGGCTTGAAGAGCTCCAGCGCCATGGCCTTGGGCAGACCGCACTGGTGCAGCTTCAGCTGCGGACCGACGACGATGACGGAACGCGCCGAGTAGTCGACACGCTTGCCGAGCAGGTTCTGACGGAAACGACCCTGCTTGCCCTTCAGCATGTCGCTGAGGGACTTCAGCGGACGGTTGCCGGGGCCCGTGACCGGGCGACCACGACGGCCGTTGTCGAAGAGGGCGTCGACCGCCTCCTGGAGCATCCGCTTCTCGTTGTTCACGATGATCTCGGGGGCACCGAGGTCGAGCAGACGCTTCAGACGGTTGTTGCGGTTGATCACACGGCGGTACAGGTCGTTCAGGTCGGAGGTCGCGAAGCGGCCACCGTCCAGCTGCACCATCGGACGCAGGTCCGGCGGGATCACCGGGACGCAGTCGAGAACCATGCCCTTGGGGCTGTTCGCGGTCTGCAGGAACGCGGAGACGACCTTGAGGCGCTTGAGCGCACGGGTCTTCTTCTGGCCCTTGCCGGTCCGGATGATCTCGCGGAGGCGCTCGGCCTCCTCCTCCAGGTCGAAGGACTCCAGGCGCTTCTGCAGCGCCGCGGCGCCCATCGAGCCGTCGAAGTACGTGCCGAAGCGGTCACGCAGCTCGCGGTAGAGGAGCTCGTCGCCCTCCAGGTCCTGGACCTTGAGGTTCTTGAAGCGGTTCCAGACCTCGTCGAGACGGTCGATCTCGCGCTGCGCGCGGTCGCGCAGCTGCTTCATCTCACGCTCGGCGCCCTCGCGCACCTTGCGGCGCACGTCGGCCTTGGCGCCCTCGGCCTCCAGCTCGGCCAGGTCGGTCTCGAGCTTCTTGGCGCGGGCCTCGAGGTCGGCGTCGCGGCGGTTCTCGATCTGCTGGCGCTCGACGGAGACGTGGGCCTCCAGCGAGGGCAGGTCGCGGGTGCGGCGCTCCTCGTCGACGTACGTGATCATGTACGCCGCGAAGTAGATGACCTTCTCCAGGTCCTTCGGGGCGAGGTCGAGCAGGTAGCCCAGACGCGACGGGACGCCCTTGAAGTACCAGATGTGGGTGACGGGCGCGGCGAGCTCGATGTGGCCCATCCGCTCACGGCGCACCTTGGCGCGGGTGACCTCGACGCCACACCGCTCACAGATGATGCCCTTGAAGCGGACGCGCTTGTACTTGCCGCAGTAGCACTCCCAGTCCCGGGTCGGACCGAAGATCTTCTCGCAGAAGAGTCCGTCCTTCTCGGGCTTCAGGGTGCGGTAGTTGATGGTCTCGGGCTTCTTGACCTCGCCGTGGCTCCACTGACGGATGTCGTCAGCGGTGGCCAGACCGATCCGGAGCTCATCGAAGAAGTTGACGTCGAGCACTATGCGTCAATCCCTCTCAGGGTTGTAAGTCTTAGGGGTCTGAAACGGGGGTCCTGGGGCCGGCGGGGGACTCAGCGGCAAAGCACCGAGTCCCCGCACCGGACTCCCGTCAGACCTCTTCGACGCTGCTCGGCTCGCGCCGGGACAGGTCGATACCGAGCTCCTCCGCAGCGCGGAAGACGTCCTCGTCGGTGTCGCGCATCTCGATGGACATGCCGTCCGAGGACAGCACCTCCACGTTGAGGCACAGGGACTGCATCTCCTTGATGAGCACCTTGAAGGACTCGGGGATGCCGGGCTCAGGGATGTTCTCGCCCTTGACGATGGCCTCGTAGACCTTCACGCGGCCGGTCACGTCGTCGGACTTGATCGTCAGCAGCTCCTGGAGGGCGTACGCGGCGCCGTATGCCTCCAGCGCCCACACCTCCATCTCACCGAAGCGCTGACCACCGAACTGGGCCTTACCACCCAGCGGCTGCTGGGTGATCATCGAGTACGGACCGGTCGAACGGGCGTGCAGCTTGTCGTCGACCAGGTGGTGCAGCTTGAGGATGTACATGTACCCGACCGAGATCGGGTCCGGGAACGGCTCGCCGGAGCGGCCGTCGAACAGCCGGGCCTTGCCGGACGGGAGCACCATGCGCTCGCCGTCGCGGTTCGGGATGGTGTGCTGCAGCAGACCCGCGAGCTCGTCCTCACGCGCACCGTCGAAGACCGGGGTCGCGACGTTGGTGCCCGGGGCGACCTGGTCGGCGCCGATGGCCTGCAGGCGCTGCGCCCACTCGTCCGCGAGGCCGGAGACGTCCCAGCCGCGGCTGGCGAGCCAGCCGAGGTGGATCTCCAGGACCTGTCCCGGGTTCATTCGGGACGGCACACCCAGCGGGTTGAGGATGATGTCGACCGGGGTGCCGTCCTCCAGGAACGGCATGTCCTCGATCGGCAGGATCTTCGAGATGACGCCCTTGTTGCCGTGACGGCCGGCGAGCTTGTCACCATCGGTGATCTTGCGCTTCTGGGCCACGTAGACGCGGACCAGCTGGTTCACGCCCGGAGGAAGCTCGTCGCCCTCCTCGCGGTCGAAGACGCGGACGCCGATGACCTTGCCGGTCTCGCCGTGCGGGACCTTCAGCGAGGTGTCACGGACCTCACGGGCCTTCTCACCGAAGATCGCGCGGAGCAGGCGCTCCTCCGGGGTCAGCTCGGTCTCACCCTTCGGGGTGACCTTGCCGACCAGGATGTCGCCGGCGACGACCTCGGCGCCGATGCGGATGATGCCGCGCTCGTCGAGGTCGGCGAGGACCTCCTCGGAGACGTTCGGGATGTCCCGGGTGATCTCCTCGGGGCCGAGCTTGGTGTCACGGGCGTCGACCTCGTGCTCCTCGATGTGGATCGAGGAGAGGACGTCGTCCTGCACGAGGCGCTGCGACAGGATGATCGCGTCCTCGTAGTTGTGACCCTCCCACGGCATGAACGCCACGAGCAGGTTCTTGCCGAGCGCCATCTCGCCGTTCTCGGTGGCGGGACCGTCGGCGAGCACCTGGCCCTCGATCACACGGTCGCCCTCGTCCACGACGACCTTCTGGTTGACCGAGGTGCCCTGGTTCGACCGGGAGAACTTGTGCAGGCGGTACGTGTTGTACGTGCCGTCGTCGTTGGCGACCGTGATGTAGTCGGCCGACAGCTCCTGGACGACACCGGCCTTCTCGGCCTTGAGCACGTCACCGGCGTCGGTGGCGCAGCGGTACTCCATGCCGGTGCCGACGAGCGGGGCCTCCGACTTAATCAGCGGAACGGCCTGACGCATCATGTTCGCGCCCATGAGGGCACGGTTGGCGTCGTCGTGCTCGAGGAACGGGATCATGGCGGTCGCGACCGACACCATCTGGCGCGGCGAGACGTCCATGTAGTCCACGTCGGCCGGCGAGACGTAGTCGACCTCGCCGCCGCGGCGGCGGACCAGGACGCGGGCCTCGGTGAACTGCAGATCGTCGTTGAGCGCGGCGTTGGCCTGCGCGATGACGAAGCGGTCCTCCTCGTCGGCGGTCAGGTAGTCGACCTCGTCGGTGACCTGGCCGTCGACGACCTTGCGGTACGGCGTCTCGACGAAGCCGAAGGCGTTGACCCGGCCGTACGAGGCGAGCGAGCCGATCAGACCGATGTTCGGGCCTTCGGGGGTCTCGATCGGGCACATGCGTCCGTAGTGGGACGGGTGCACGTCACGGACCTCGAAGCCGGCCCGCTCACGGGACAGACCACCCGGGCCGAGCGCGGACAGACGACGCTTGTGCGTCAGCCCGGACAGCGGGTTGTTCTGGTCCATGAACTGCGACAGCTGGCTGGTGCCGAAGAACTCCTTGATGGAGGCGACGACCGGCCGGATGTTGATCAGGGTCTGCGGCGTGATCGCCTCGACGTCCTGGGTCGTCATGCGCTCGCGCACGACGCGCTCCATACGGGCGAGACCCGTACGGACCTGGTTCTGGATGAGCTCGCCGACGTTGCGCAGACGGCGGTTGCCGAAGTGGTCGATGTCGTCGGTCTCGACGACGATCGTGTTGCCGTTCTCGCCGACCGTCTCGGTCTCGCCGGCGTGCAGCTTCACCAGGTACTTGATGGTCGCGATGATGTCGTCGGTGGTGAGGACACCCGCGTCCAGCGGCTCGTCGGCGCCGAGCTTCTTGTTGACCTTGTAGCGGCCGACCTTGGCCAGGTCGTAGCGCTTCGGGTTGAAGTACAGGTTCTCGAGCAGCGTCTGCGCGGCCTCGCGGGTCGGCGGCTCGCCCGGACGCAGCTTGCGGTAGATGTCGAGCAGCGCGTCGTCCTGGCCCTGGGTGTGGTCCTTCTCCAGGGTGGCGCGCATGGACTCGTACTCGCCGAACTCCTGCAGGATCTGCTCGGTGGTCCAGCCGAGCGCCTTGAGCAGGACGGTGACGGACTGCTTGCGCTTGCGGTCGATGCGGACGCCGACCATGTCGCGCTTGTCGATCTCCATCTCCAGCCAGGCACCCCGGGACGGGATGATCTTGGCGGAGAAGATGTCCTTGTCGGACGTCTTGTCGATGGAGGAGTCGAAGTACACGCCCGGCGAGCGGACGAGCTGCGAGACGACGACACGCTCGGTGCCGTTGATGACGAAGGTGCCCTTGTTGGTCATGAGCGGGAAGTCGCCCATGAAGACCGTCTGGGACTTGATCTCGCCGGTCTCGTTGTTGGTGAACTCGGCGGTGACGAAGAGCGGGGCGCCGTAGGTGAAGTCCCGGTCCTTGCACTCGTCGATGGAGTTCTTCGGCGGCTCGAAGCGGTGGTCGCGGAAGGTCAGCGACATCGACCCGGAGAAGTCCTCGATCGGGGAGATCTCCTCGAAGATCTCCTCCAGGCCGGACTTCGTGGGGACGTCCTGTCCCGACTCAAGGGCCTCCTCGACGCGAGCCTTCCACGCCGCGTTCCCGAGCAGCCAGTCAAAGCTCTCGGTCTGCAGCGCGAGCAGGTTCGGAACCTCGAGGGGCTCCTTGATCTTTGCAAAGGAGATGCGCAGCGGGGCGGTGCTGGCACCGGTGTTCGTATTGGTCGAGGCGTTGCGCGAGGCGGCCAAGAGGGGGTCCTTCCGAGGGCTCGGACTCACTGCGCGCGTACCGGTCCCAAGCAATGATCAGAGACAGAAATCCCAGGTCAGGGCTATTCCGGCCAGTGATTCTCTTGCGAGGTCATGCCCCTGGTGACGGGCAGGGGGCAGCTAACAGGCAGCGCAAAGGGTCAGTGTAGCCACTTGGCCCACTGATGTCCAGGGCGAGTAATTCACGACCCTCGTTGTTCTCAACTCCGCGGTACCTCGCGCCATGCGGCGCACCTCGATACTGCCCACTCGGTCGTCGATCCATGCCTCGGATACGGATCGTTGTGACGACGCGTCCTGAGAATTGCGCGCTGCGTGCGGTTCGTCAAGGCCCCCGGCCTGCGGGGCGCACGGCGAAGATCACCATACTCTGCCGGGAGCCCGCCGGACGACCGCCGCCACGCGCCGTGCGGGAACGCCGAAAGGCGACCACCCGCATGGGTGATCGCCTTTCATGCGCTGAGCGTTACACGCTCGCGAGAAGTCGCTGGCGCGACGAGGTGTTACTTGACCTCGACGGAGGCGCCGGCGCCCTTGAGGGCCTCGGCGGCCTTGTCAGCGGCCTCCTTGTTGACCTTCTCGAGGACCGGCTTCGGGGTGCCGTCGACGAGGTCCTTGGCCTCCTTCAGACCCAGGGAGGTCAGCTCACGCACGACCTTGATGACCTGGATCTTCTTGTCGCCGGCGCCGGTGAGGATGACGTCGAACTCGTCCTTCTCCTCGACGGCCTCGGCGCCAGCGCCACCACCGGCCGGGGCGGCAACGGCGGCGACGGCCGCGGCGGCGGTGACGTCGAACTTCTCCTCGAACGCCTTCACGAACTCGGAGAGCTCGATGAGGGTCATCTCCTCGAACTGCGCGAGCAGGTCTTCCTGAGAGAGCTTCGCCATGATGGGCGATCCTTCCACTAAATCGGCAGGTGCCGGATGTACATGTGAGGCGGGCGTACTGTCGGCCCGCTGCGACCCGCTGCGACGCCTAGGCGGCGCTGCGGATCAATGCGCGAGCCGAATTACTCGGCACCGCCCTGCTCGGCCTGCTTGGCACGAAGCGCCTCCGCGGTGCGGACGAACTTCGAGGGCAGAGCCTTGAGGAGCGAAGCAGTCTGGGACTGCTTGCCCTTGAAGGCGCCGGCCAGCTTGCTGAGCAGAACCTCGCGGGACTCGAGGTCCGCAAGCTTCTTGATGTCGTCGGCGGAGAGAGCCTTACCGTCAAGGACGCCGCCCTTGATGATGAGGTTCGGGTTCTCCTTGGCGAAGTCACGAAGACCCTTGGCCGACTCCACCGGGTCACCGGTGACGAAGGCGAGCGCGGTGGTACCGACGAACAGGTCGTCGAGCGCGGTGATCCCGGCCTCGTTGGCCGCAATCTTGGTCAGCGTGTTCTTCGCCACAGCGTACTGGGCGTTCTCACCGAGCGAACGACGCAGCGTCTTGAGCTGCGACACGGTGAGACCCCGGTACTCGGTCAGCACGACGGCGTTCGAGCTCTGGAACTTGTCCTTGAGCTCGGCTACCGCGGCAGCCTTGTCGGGCCTTGCCATAAGCGTCGGCCTCCTTCCGGGTGATGGACCGCGCGGAAGGGGCTGAACAAAACAAAACGCCCCGGGCGCAGGCGCACGGGGCTCAGCTCGACCGGACATACGTCCGGGAACTCATCCTCAGTCACCTGCGCGGGTCGCTCGCATCGCAGCGAATCCTTCGGCCACCGCACCCTTCGGGCACAGCGACGACCAGCGGTCTCTGGCTTCTCGAAGAGAGTACGCGAACCCCCACGCGGCAAGCAAATCGGGCCCCGCTCCTCCGGAGAGGTGCGGGGCCCGAGGCGCTTCAGAGCCGGCCCAGAGGGCCTAGGAGGCTCAGACCGCGGCCGGGTCCTCCTCGACGAGGAGGTTGCGGGTGCGGTTCGGGTCCAGCGGGATGCCGGGGCCCATCGTGGTGGTCAGGGTCGCCTTCTTGATGTAGCGGCCCTTCGCGGCGGACGGCTTCAGACGGAGGATCTCCTCCAGGGCCGCGCCGTAGTTCTCCACCAGCTTGGTCTCGTCGAAGGAGACCTTGCCGATGATGAAGTGCAGGTTCGAGTGCTTGTCGACGCGGAACTCGATCTTGCCGCCCTTGATGTCGTTGACAGCCTTCGCGACATCGGGGGTGACGGTGCCGGTCTTCGGGTTCGGCATGAGACCACGCGGACCGAGCACGCGGCCGAGGCGGCCGACCTTGCCCATGAGGTCCGGGGTGGCGACGACGGCGTCGAACTCGTTCAGGCGGTTGCCCTTGGAGATCTCGTCGATGAGCTCGTCGGAGCCGACGATGTCGGCGCCCGCGGCGACCGCGGCCTCGGCACGCTCACCGGTCGCGAAGACCAGGACCCGGGCGGTCTTGCCGGTGCCGTGCGGGAGGTTCACGGTGCCGCGGACCATCTGGTCGGCCTTGCGCGGGTCGACACCCAGACGCAGGGCGACCTCGACGGTGCCGTCGAACTTGGTGGTGGCGGTGTCCTTCGCGAGACGGACGGCCTCGAGCGGGGCGTAGTTCCGCTCCCGGTCGATCTTGGCGTCCGCTGCGCGGAGAGCCTTGCTGCGCTTCACTTCTTCTCCTGGTGGTTCAGGTGTGGAGTTGTGGTGCGGGCCGCGCCGGCCCTGCCACAGAGGTCAGACGGGAGCTGATCAGCCCTCGACCGTGATGCCCATGGAACGGGCGGTGCCGGCGATGATCTTCTCGGCGGCGTCCAGGTCGTTGGCGTTCAGGTCGGGCATCTTGACCGAGGCGATCTCGCGGACCTGGGCGCTGGTGAGCTTCGCGACCTTGGTCTTGTGCGGCTCGCCGGAGCCCTTGTCCACACCCGCGGCCTTGAGGATCAGCTTGGCGGCCGGCGGAGTCTTGGTCACGAAGGTGAAGGAACGGTCCTCGTAGACCGTGATCTCCACCGGCACGACCATGCCACGCTGCGACTCGGTCGCGGCGTTGTAGGCCTTGCAGAACTCCATGATGTTGACGCCGTGCTGACCCAGCGCGGGGCCGACCGGCGGAGCCGGGTTGGCCGCGCCGGCCTGGATCTGGAGCTTGATAAGCCCCGTGACCTTCTTCTTCTTGGGAGGCATGTGCTCTCTCCGGGTCCTAGTGAGAGTTTTCAGCCGATCCATCCGGTCGTCCGGATGGAGGCATACCGCACAACGATAACGGGTATCCTCGCGCGGCTAAAAACCGAGCAGGTCAGAGCGGCCGGAACAGCCACTCTGACCTGGTCGGAAACCTGTGGGGTCAGTTCTTCTGGATCTGGTCGAAGCTGAGCTCGACCGGGGTCTCGCGACCGAAGATCTCGACGAGGCCCTTGACCTTCTTCGAGTCGGCGTTGATCTCGTTGATCGTCGCCTGGAGGGTGGCGAAGGGGCCGTCGGTGACGGTGACCGAGTCGCCCACCTCGAAGTCCAGGACCTCGACGGTGACCTTGCGGGCCGGCGCCGGCTTGCCCTCGGCCTCGGCGGCCTCGCGGGCGGCCTTCTCCTCGGCCTCCGGGGCGAGCATCTTGACGATCTCGTCCAGGGTCAGCGGGTACGGGTCGTAGGCGTTGCCCACGAAGCCGGTGACGCCGGGGGTGTTCCGGACGACGCCCCAGGACTCGTTCGTCAGGTCCATGCGGACGAGCACGTAGCCGGGCAGCTTGTTCTGCCGGACGTTCTTGCGCTCGCCGTTCTTGATCTGGACGATCTCTTCCTCGGGGACCTCGGCCTGGTAGATGAAGTCCTCGACGTTCAGCGAGACGGCGCGCTGCTCCAGGTTGGCCTTCACGCGCTTCTCGTAGCCCGCGTAGGTGTGGATCACGTACCACTCGCCGGGCAGACCGCGGAGCTCGTCGCGCAGCGCCTGGACGGGGTCGACCGGAGCGGCCGGCTCCTCCTCGGCGTCCTCGACGGCCTCGGTCTCGTCGGCCTCCGCCTCGGCCTCGTCGGCCTCCTCGGCGTCCGCCTCGTCCTCGTCCTCGGCGTCGACCTCGTCCTCGACGTGGACGGCGGACTCCTCGGCTGCCTCGCCCGCAGCGGCGTCAGCAGCCTCGGCCTGGTCCTCGTCGGCGGCCTCGACGATGTCGAGCTCGTCCTCAACGTTCAGGTTCGGGTCAGACACGGTGGCTGCTTCTTCCTGCGATACAGATGGGGTGGAACATGCGAAAAGGGGCGCCGCGGGGGCGCCCTCCGCGGGAATCAGCCGAAGACGTACTTGACTGCTTCCTGGAAGCCCAAGTCAATCACGGTCACCAGGCCGATCATGACGACGACGAAGACGATCACCACAGTGGTGTAGCTCGTCAGCTGGCCGCGAGTGGGCCAGACGACCTTGCGCAGCTCGGCGACGATCTGGCGGTAGAAGACCGCGAGGCGGCCCAGAGGGCCCTTCTTCCCGCGCTTGCCGCCCTTGCGCGGCTTCTTCTTCGAGTCCGGTGCCTCATCCTGGGCATCAGGCATGTCGATGGAGCCTACGGCGTCCGTCACGATCTCTCACCTGATTCCGGGTCGTGGCCGTGCCGCGCCCGGATGGAGCCGCACGGCGGTGCAATGAAGACGTACATGCGCACACAACCTGGCGGTGTGTGTAGCAGGGCCGGAGGGACTTGAACCCCCAACCGCCGGTTTTGGAGACCGGTGCTCTACCAATTGAGCTACGACCCTTTGCGGTGTCCCCAACCTACCGCATCGTGAGACGTGGTCGGTGTGGGCCAACGAGCAGTGAGTGTACGTGTTCATGAGCCCGGCGTCGAACAGAAAGCCCGCCCGCGGCCCGTCGCGCCGCCCGTCCGACCGGTATTGACCAGTCCTGTCCGTCCTTCGAAACCTGTGTGCCCGGCCCGGAGAGGGTCTGGGACCATGGCCGCATGAGCGCTGCCACTTCTCCCTCCGAGCGCCGGGTCTCCGCCCGAGTCGGCGCGATCTCCGAGTCCGCCACCCTCGCCGTCGACGCCAAGGCCAAGGCCCTCAAGGCCGCCGGCCGTCCGGTGATCGGCTTCGGCGCCGGTGAGCCCGACTTCCCGACCCCGGACTACATCGTCGAGGCGGCCGTCGAGGCCTGCAAGAACCCCAAGTACCACCGCTACACGCCGGCCGGCGGCCTGCCCGAGCTGAAGAAGGCGATCGCCGAGAAGACCCTCCGCGACTCCGGCCTGGAGGTCGACCCGGCCGAGGTGCTCGTCACCAACGGCGGCAAGCAGGCCATCTACGAGGCCTTCGCCGCGATCCTGGACCCGGGCGACGAGGTCATCGTCCCGGCGCCGTACTGGACCACGTACCCGGAGTCGATCCGGCTGGCCGGCGGCGTTCCGGTGGAGGTCGTCGCCGACGAGACCACCGGCTACCGGGTCTCCGTCGAGCAGCTGGAGGCGGCGCGCACGGAGAACACGAAGGTGCTGCTCTTCGTGTCCCCGTCGAACCCGACCGGCGCGGTGTACAGCGAGGAGGACGCGCGCGCGATCGGCGAGTGGGCCGCCGAGCACGGCCTGTGGGTCCTGACCGACGAGATCTACGAGCACCTGGTCTACGGCGACGCGACGTTCACCTCGCTGCCGAAGCTCGTCCCGGCCCTGCGCGACAAGTGCATCATCGTCAACGGCGTCGCCAAGACGTACGCGATGACCGGCTGGCGCGTCGGGTGGATCGTCGGCCCGAAGGACGTGGTGAAGGCCGCGACGAACCTGCAGTCGCACGCCACGTCCAACGTGAGCAACGTGGCGCAGGTCGCCGCTCTGGCCGCCGTCTCCGGCGACCTCGACGCGGTCGCGGAGATGCGCAAGGCGTTCGACCGCCGCCGCCAGACGATCGTGAAGATGCTCAACGAGATCGACGGCGTGGTCTGCCCGACCCCCGAGGGCGCGTTCTACGCGTACCCGTCGGTGAAGGGCCTGCTGGGCAAGGAGATCCGCGGCAAGCGCCCGCAGACCTCCGTGGACCTCGCCGCGCTGATCCTTGACGAGGCCGAGGTCGCGGTCGTCCCGGGCGAGGCCTTCGGCACCCCGGGCTACCTGCGGCTCTCGTACGCGCTCGGCGACGAGGACCTGGTCGAGGGCGTCTCCCGGATCCAGAAGCTGCTGGCCGAGGCCCGCGACTGACGCATGCCCCCGACGGGCCCCCGGCGACGCGCCGGGGGCCCGTTCTCATGCCCGTACGCGCGTTGGCACACGTGTCCGCACATCTGCCCGTCACGCGCCCGTACGTGCGTACGGGCAAGGTCCCGATCGTGGAAAGGGACTCCCGTAGTCCATTCGGGTGGGGCAAGATCGGGCGATGGAGCACGCACGCGATCTCACGCTTCTGCCGAAGGCCCACCTGCACCTGCACTTCACCGGTTCGATGCGCCCGACGACGCTGCTCGAACTGGCCGACAAGTACGGGGTGCACCTCCCCGAGGCGCTGACGAGCGGCGAGCCGCCGAAGCTGCGCGCCACGGACGAGCGCGGCTGGTTCCGGTTCCAGCGGCTGTACGACATCGCCCGCTCCTGCCTCCGCGCCCCGGAGGACATCCAGCGGCTGGTGCGGGAGGCCGCGGAGGAGGACGTCCGGGACGGCTCGGGCTGGCTGGAGATCCAGGTCGACCCGACGTCGTACGCGCCGAGGCTCGGCGGTCTGATCCCGGCCCTGGAGATCATCCTCGACGCCGTGGAGACCGCCTCCCGGGACACCGGCCTCGGCATCAGGGTCCTGGTGGCCGCCAACCGCATGAAGCACCCGCTGGACGCCCGGACCCTCGCCCGGCTGGCGGTCCGCTACGCGGACCGGGGCGTGGTCGGCTTCGGCCTCTCCAACGACGAGCGGCGCGGCATGGCCCGCGACTTCGACCGGGCCTTCGCCATCGCCCGGGAGGGCGGCCTGCTGGCCGCCCCGCACGGCGGCGAGCTGACGGGGCCCGCGTCGGTGCGGGACTGCCTGGACGACCTGCACGCGGCCCGGGTCGGGCACGGCGTGCGCGCCGCCGAGGACCCGAGGCTGCTGCGCCGCCTCGCCGAGAAGGGCGTGACCTGCGAGGTCTGCCCGGCGTCGAACGTGGCGCTCGGCGTGTACGAGAAGCCCGAGGACGTGCCGCTGCGCACCCTGTACGAGGCGGGCGTCCCGATGGCGCTCGGCGCGGACGACCCGCTGCTCTTCGGCTCCCGCCTGGCCGCCCAGTACGAGATCGCCCGCCGGCACCACGGCTTCACGGACGAGGAACTCGCGGAGCTGGCCCGCCAGTCGGTGCGGGCGTCAGCGGCCCCGGAGGAGGTCCGGCAGAAGCTGCTGTCGGGGGTCGACGACTGGCTGGCGTCGTAGGGGGTGTCTCGCCGATCACGCCGGGCTCCCGGCGTGATCGGCGAGACACCCCCTAGAGCTCGACGCCCACGGTCACGGGCTCGTTGACCAGGGTGACGCCGAAGGCGTCGTGGACGCCGGCGACGACCTCGCGGGCCAGGGCGAGCAGGTCCTCGGTGGTGGCCTCGCCGCGGTTGGTGAGGGCGAGGGTGTGCTTGGTGGAGATGCGGGCGGGCCCGGAGCCGTAGCCCTTGGTGAAGCCGGCCTTGTCGATCAGCCAGGCGGCGGAGGTCTTGGTGAAGGCGTCGCCGGCCGGGTACGCCGGGGGCTCGGCGTCCGCGCCTAGCCGCTCGGCCACGCGGGCGCGGAAGGCGGCGAACTCCTCGTTCGTGAGGATCGGGTTCGTGAAGAACGAGCCGGCGGACCAGGTGTCGTGGTCCTCGGCGTCCAGCACCATGCCCTTGCTCGCGCGCAGCTTCAGGACGGTCTCGCGGGCGTGCGCCAGCGGCACCCGCTCTCCCATCTCCACGCCGAGGGCGCGGGCGGTCTGCTCGTACGCGATCGGCGCGGACAGGCCGCCGGCGTCCTCCAGCTGGAAACGGACGCGCAGCACGACGTAGTCGTCGGGGTTCCGCTTGAAGAGACTGTGCCGGTACGAGAATCCGCACTGCTCGTTCGTGAGCGTGACGACCGTGTGGTCGACCCGGTCGTACGCGACGACCTCGGTGATCGTGGCGGAGACGTCCTGGCCGTACGCGCCGACGTTCTGGATGGGCGTGGCGCCCGCCGAGCCGGGGATGCCGGCCAGGCACTCGACGCCCGCGAGCCCGGCCTCGACGGTGCGGGCGACCACGTCGGTCCACACCTCGCCGGCCGCGACCTCCAGCCGCGTCCCGTCGAGCGCGAAGCCCTGCGTGGCGATGCGCAGCACAGTGCCCTCGAAGCCCTTGTCCCCGATGACGAGGTTGGAGCCGCCGCCGATGATCAGCAGCGGTTCGCCGGCCGTGTCGGCCTCGCGGACGGCGTCGATCACCTCGGCGTCCGTCGTGGCCGTGACGAGCCGCCGGGCGGGTCCGCCCAGCCGGAAGGTGGTCAGGGGCGCGAGGGGGGCGTCGTGGAGTACGTGCACGGGCACAAGAGTACGGGGCCCTCGGGGATGGCCCCGGGAACGTCGAAGCCCCCGGACGCACGCGCGCCGGGGGCATCGTGACGTACGTCTCAGGCGAGCTGGACCACCGCGCGGGACATGCCCAGGACCTTCTGGCCGGCCGAGACGGCCGTCAGGTCGACGCGGACCCGGCCGTCCTCCAGCTTGGCCGCGACCTTGGCGCTGACCTCGACGAGCGCGCCGGTCCCGTCGTTCGGCACCACGACCGGCTTGGTGAAGCGAACGCCGTACTCGACGACCGCGCCCGGGTCGCCGACCCAGTCCGTCACCACGCGGATCGCCTCGGCCATGGTGAACATGCCGTGCGCGATGACGTCCGGCAGCCCGACCTCGACGGCGAACTTCTCGTTCCAGTGGATCGGGTTGAAGTCCCCGGAGGCGCCCGCGTACTGCACCAGCGTGGCGCGGGTCACGGGGAAGGACTGCGCCGGCAGCTCCGTGCCGACCTCGACCTCGTCGTAAGCGATCTTCGCCGCCATCGTCAGCCCTCCTCGGCCGCGCGTGCCACGAGCTTGGTCCACGCGGTCACGACGTGCTCGCCGCTCTCGTCGTGGACCTCGCCGCGGATGTCCAGGATGTCGTTGCCCGCGAGGGACTTGATCGCCTCGATGGTGGAGGTGACCGAGAGCCGGTCCCCGGCCCGGACGGGGCGGGTGTAGGCGAACTTCTGGTCGCCGTGGACGACGCGGCTGTAGTCGAGCCCGAGCTGCGGGTCCTGGACGACCTCGCCGGCGGCCTTGAAAGTGATCGCGAACACAAAAGTCGGCGGGGCGATCACATCGGGGTGCCCGAGTTCTTTCGCGGCCTCCGGATCGGTGTACGCGGGATTCGCGTCGCCGATCGCCTCGGCGAACTCGCGGATCTTTTCCCGGCCGACCTCGTACGGCGCGGTGGGCGGATAGGTCCGCCCCACGAAGGACTGGTCGAGCGCCATGAACTCGTTCCCTCCTGGCTGCTGCTGTGTCGGAGTGTCTCGGGGATCCCCGGGGTGCGGGAAAACGCCGCGAGGCCGCCCCCTGGAGTGGGGACGGCCTCGTGGTCGAGCCTGTTTAGCGCGTCTCGCGGTGCGCAGTGTGCGCGTTGCAGCGCGGGCAGTGCTTCTTCATCTCAAGACGGTCCGGGTTGTTGCGCCGGTTCTTCTTGGTGATGTAGTTCCGCTCCTTGCACTCCACGCAGGCCAGCGTGATCTTCGGGCGGACGTCGGTGGCAGCCACGTGAGTGCTCCTTGACGGACGGGTTGACGGATTAACGCAAGAAAGAGTAGCCGATCGAAGGACCGACCCCACAATCGGCTACTGTGTGTAGCGGTGACCGGACTTGAACCGGTGACACAGCGATTATGAGCCGCTTGCTCTACCGACTGAGCTACACCGCTTTGATGATCCGGTTCCCGTCCGAAGACGGGTTCCTTCTCACCAGAGCCCCAATACGGAATCGAACCGTAGACCTTCTCCTTACCATGGAGACGCTCTGCCGACTGAGCTATTGGGGCGAGCGATGAAGACATTACACGGTCGGCGGCCGTTCGCCCAAATCCGTTTCCCACCGCCCTCCGGCGACGGCCCCGGCAGCCCTCCCGCGTGTCCCGTAGGCCACTCGTGGACTCGTCAGTACGACTATTGCGCTCCTCCTCCACGTACGGCCGCACCGCCCCTAGGCTCGGGCCCACGCTGCGTGATCTTGATCTTGAGGAGCCCCGAGGAGCCCCATGTCAGCCGACAGCAAGCAGCCCCAGCCCCCGCCCCCTGGAGACGACTGGGGCGCCGCCACCGCCGACACGACCTCGCTGCTGCTGTCGGGCGCCCGGCTCACCGACGGCCGGACCGTCGACGTGCGGCTCGGCGGCGGGCGGATCGAGGCCGTCGGCACGGCCGGCAGCCTCACGGCCGTCGGCGCCCGCGTCGACCTCACCGGGTACCTGCTGCTGCCCGCCCCCGCCGAACCGCACCTGCACGCCGACACCGCGCTCGGCGCCGACACCCCCGGCCCCGTCTCGTACGCCGCCGACGAGGTGCAGCGCCGGGCCACCGAGGCGGCCCTGCTCCAGCTCGGACACGGCGCGACCGCGCTGCGCGCGCACGTGCGCGTCGGGGACGTGCAGGGGCTCGGCCCGCTGGAGGCCGTGCTGCAGGCCCGGCGCTCGCTGCGCGGACTCGCCGACCTCACGACCGTGGCGGTGCCGCGGCTGCTGACCGGGGTGGCGGGGGCGGACGGGCTGGCGATGCTGCGGGACGCGCTGAAGATGGGCGCGGGGGTGGTGGGCGGCTGCCCGGACCTGGACCCCGACCCGACGGGGTACGTGGAGGCCGTGCTGGAGGTGGCGGCGGAGCACGGCGCACCCGTGGACCTGCACACGGAGGGCGACGACCCGGCGCGGCTCGCCCGGCTGGCGGCGATGGCGGGCGGACTGCGGGCCGGGGTCGCGATCGGGCCCTGCGCGGGCCTCGACCGGCTGCCGGCCGACGTGGCGCGGCGCACGGCGGACCGGCTGGCGGCGGCCGGAGTGACGGTGGTGACGCTGCCGCAGGGCGGCTGCTCGGCCGTGGAGGGCCGCGGCGCGGCCCCGGCGCGGCTGCTGCGGGCCGCCGGCGTGCGGCTCGCGGCGGGCGGCGGGGCGCTGCGGGACGCGGCGAACCCGGTGGGCCGGGGCGACCCGCTGGAGCCCGCGTACCTGCTGGCCTCGCAGGACGGGCTGCGGCCGCAGGACGCGTACGACGCGGTGAGCGCGGCGGCACGGGCGGCGATGGGGCTGCCGGAGGTGCGGGTCGAGGCGGGCTTCCCGGCGGAACTGCTCGCGGTGCGCGGCGAGCGACTGACGGGAGTGCTGTCCCTCGCGTACAGCCGGATCGTGATCCACCGCGGCCGGGTGGTGGCCCGGACGAGCGCGGTGCGCGAGTACTGCGACTCGGCGGCGGCCCTCGACCTGCCCCGCCAGGCCCGGCCGGAATCGGGCGGTGCGCCGGGCGGGAGCGACGTACGGTCGTGAGTATGCGCATTGTCATCGCTGGAGGACACGGTCGGATCGCACGGCGCCTGGAGCGGCTGCTCTCGGCGGGCGGACACGAGGTCGCGGGGATCATCCGCTCGCCGGAACAGTCGGCGGACCTGCGCGACGCCGGCGCCGAACCCGTGGTGCTCGACCTGGAGTCGGCCTCGGTGGAGATGGTCGCGGCGGTCCTGCAGGGCGCCGACGCCGCCGTCTTCGCGGCCGGCGCGGGCGCGGGCAGCGGGGCGGACCGCAAGGCCACGGTGGACCGGGACGCGGCGATCCTGTTCGCCGACGCGGCGGAACGCGCGGGCGTCCGCCGCCACGTCGTGGTCTCGTCGATGGGCGCGGACCCGGACCACGAGGGCGACGAGGTCTTCGACGCCTACCGGCGCGCGAAGGGCGAGGCGGACGCGTACGTCACGTCCCGCACCGGCCTGGACTGGACGATCCTGCGCCCCGGCATCCTCACCGACGACGCCGGCACCGGCCTGGTCCACCTGGCCGCCGACACGGGCCGCGGCACCGTCCCCCGCGACGACGTCGCCGCCGTCCTCGCCGAACTCCTCGAAACCCCCGCCACCGCCGGCCTCACCCTCGAACTCGTCACCGGCACCGTCCCGGTCACCGTCGCGGTCCGCGACGTGGCGGGCAACTGACGCCCCGTCGGCCCCCGCACAACGCGAAGACCCCCGGTGCGTACACCGGGGGTCTTCTCGCGTGGCGGCGCCAGGATTCGAACCTGGGTAGGCTAAGCCGACGGATTTACAGTCCGCTCCCATTGGCCACTCGGGCACACCGCCATGGGATGTCGCCGGTGGAGCCGCTTTTCGGCGGTGCTCCGTGGCAACGACGTAAACGATACCTGATGTGCGGGGGTGCTTCGCCACCGGATTGATCAGCGGTTCGGGCGGGGGTGGGTGGCTAGGCTTTGCGGTGTAACCACTACGTACCCCCGCGCACGCGCGATGGCATCGACGCAAGGAGCCACACGTCATGGCCGACTCCAGTTTCGACATCGTCTCCAAGGTCGAGCGGCAGGAGGTCGACAACGCCCTCAACCAGACCGCGAAGGAGATCTCGCAGCGCTACGACTTCAAGGGGACCAACGCCTCGATCGAGTGGTCGGGCGAGAAGATCGTGATGCAGGCGAACGGCGAGGACCGGGTCAAGGCGATCCTCGACGTGTTCCAGTCCAAGCTGATCAAGCGGGGCATCTCGCTGAAGGCGCTGGAGGCCGGCGAGCCGCAGCTGTCGGGCAAGGAGTACAAGATCTTCGCGACGATCCAGGAGGGCATCTCCCAGGACAACGCGAAGAAGGTCTCCAAGGTCATCCGCGACGAGGGCCCGAAGGGCGTCAAGGCGCAGGTGCAGGGCGACGAGCTGCGGGTCAGCTCCAAGAGCCGCGACGACCTGCAGGCCGTGATCGCGCTGCTCAAGGGCAAGGACTTCGACTTCGCCCTGCAGTTCGTGAACTACCGGTAGCAGCCCCTCCCGCGGCCGCCTCCGTGTCCGAAAACCGCCAGCTCCGGCCGGCGGGGCGGGAGCAGACTGGCGGCGTGGAGAGGAGAGGTCATGGAAGCCGAGTACGCCGTACGCGCCGGCGATCCGGTGTACGCGCGGGTCGACTCGCCGCTCGGGGCCCTGCTGCTCGTCGGGCGGGGCCAGGAGAGCGGGGGCGTGCTGCTCGCCTCGGTGTCGCTGCCCGGGCAGAAGGGGGTCGTCGAGGTCCGGGACGGGTGGCGGTGCGCGCCTGAGGCGTTCGCCGAGGTGGCCGGGCAGTTCGAGGAGTACTTCGCCGGGCGGCGCGAACGGTTCGACGTCCCGTTCGCGCCGAGCGGGACGGAGTTCCAGCGGCGCGTCTGGCGGGCGCTGGAGGACATCCCGTACGGGACCACCGCCACGTACGGGGACATCGCCCGGCGGGTCGGCTCCTCCGGGGCCGGCGTGCGGGCCGTCGGCACCGCGATCGGGCGCAATCCGCTGCTCGTCGTACGGCCCTGCCACCGGGTGATCGGGGCGGACGGCGCCCTGCGCGGGTACGCGGCCGGGCTCGAGCGCAAGGAGCGGCTGCTGGCGCTCGAGGGGGCCGCCTAGCCGTGGAGGGCCTCTTCCCGCGGGAGCGGGCCGTCGTCGCGCCCGGGGCCGTGCACGTCCCCGGGTGGCTGTCGGCCGCGCGGCAGCGGGAGTTGGTGGCGGCCTGCCGGGAGTGGGGGCGCGGGCCCGTCCCGTACCGGCACATCGTGCTGCCGGGCGGCGGCGTGATGTCCGTGCAGTCGCTGGGGCTCGGGCGGCGCTGGGTGCCGTACCGGTACGTCGACGAGGTCGCGGTCGAACTGCCCGGCTGGCTGGCCGAGTTGGGGCGGGAGGCCGTCGCCGAGGCGTACGGCGACGACGGCGGCTACGCGCCCGACACCGCGTTCGTGAACTACTACGACGCGGGCGCCGGCGCGAAGATGGGCATGCACCAGGACAAGGACGAACGCTCCGGCGCGCCGGTGGTGTCGCTGAGCCTGGGCGACCGGTGCGTGTTCCGGTTCGGGAACACCGAGAGCCGCGGAAAGCCGTACACGGATGTGGAGTTGGCGTCCGGGGACCTCTTCGTGTTCGGCGGGGCGTCGAGGTTCGCGTACCACGGCGTGCCCAAGGTGCACCCCGGGACCGCGCCGCCGGAACTCGGGCTGCGCGGCCGGCTGAACATCACCCTGCGGGAGACCGGGGTCTGAAGCCCGTGCTCCCGGCAGGGACTACCGCCGCTCGCGCGAGTGGCCGAAGAAGATGCGGTACGCGATGAGCAGCACGAGCGAGCCGCCGATCGCCGACACCCACGTCGCGCCGTCGTAGAAGTCCGCGTCGATCGGGCGGTCCAGGAAGCGGGCGGAGAGCCAGCCGCCGAGGAACGCGCCGACGACGCCGATGACGGTCGTGCCGATGAGGCCGCCCGGGTCGCGGCCGGGCAGCAGGATCTTGGCGATGACGCCGGCGAGCAGGCCCAGGACGATCCAGCTGATGATGGTCATGACAGAGGAGACGCGCGTCGCCGCGTCGGCGGTTGCCCGGGGCCGTCGCCGGGAGTTCGCCCGGGGGCCGTACGCTCCCCCGCATGACACAGGAACTGCGGCGCACGCTCGGCGTCTTCGACGCCGTCGTCATCGGGCTCGGGTCGATGGTCGGCGCGGGCATCTTCGTCGCCCTCGGGCCGGCGGCCGGGGCGGCCGGCTCCGCGCTGCTGCCCGCGCTCGCCCTCGCCGGGCTGGTGGCGTACTGCAACGCCATGGCGTCGGCCCGGCTCGCGGCGCGGTACCCGGCGTCGGGCGGCACGTACGTGTACGGGCGCGAACGGCTGGGGTCCTTCTGGGGGTACCTCGCCGGGTGGGCGTTCGTCGTCGGCAAGACGGCCTCCTGCGCGGCGATGGCGCTCACGGTCGGGGCGTACGTCTGGCCGGAGCAGGCGCACGCGGTCGCCGTCGCGGCCGTGGTCGCGCTGACCGCCCTGAACTACACCGGCGTGCAGAAGTCCGCCCTGGCCACCCGGGTGATCGTCGCGGTCGTGCTCGCGGTGCTCGCGGCCGTCGCGGCGGTGTCCTTCGGCGCCGGGGACGCCGGCCGGCTGGCCGTCGGCGCGGACGCGTCGGCGGGCGGGGTGCTGCAGGCGGCGGGGCTGCTGTTCTTCGCCTTCGCCGGGTACGCGCGGATCGCGACGCTCGGCGAGGAGGTGCGGGACCCGGCGCGGACGATCCCGCGCGCGGTGCCGCTGGCGCTGGGCATCGCGCTGGCGGTGTACGCGGCGGTCGCCGCGGCCGTGCTCGCGGTGCTCGGCCCGGAGGGGCTCGCGGCCTCCGGTGCGCCGCTCTCGGACGCGGCGCGGGCGGCGGGCGCGGACTGGCTGGTGCCGGTGGTGCGGGTGGGCGCGGCGGTCGCCGCGCTGGGCTCGCTGCTGGCGCTGATCCTGGGGGTGTCCCGTACGACGCTGGCGATGGCCCGGGACGGCCATCTGCCGGGCGGCCTCGCGGCCGTCCACCCCCGCTTCCAGGTGCCGCACCGCGCGGAGCTGGCGGTGGGCGCGGTGGTGGCCGTGGTGGCGGCGTTCGCGGACGTGCGGGGCGCGATCGGCTTCTCGTCGTTCGGGGTCCTGGTCTACTACGGCATCGCCAACGCCTCCGCCTGGACGCTGGGCGCCCGCGAACGCGCCCTCGCGGTCCTCGGCCTCGCCGGCTGCGCCGCCCTCGCCTTCTCCCTGCCCTGGCCCTCGGTCGCGGCGGGCACGGGCGTCCTGGCCGTCGGCGCGGTCGCGTACGCGGTGCGCGGGGGGCGGGGCGGCGGCCACTGAGCCGGCGGGGAGACCAGGTGCCCTGCGGGGGTCCGGGTGTCACCCCGGGGAGGCCGGATGCCCCCTCGGGGAGACCGGGTGCCCCTCGGGGACGCCGGGTGTCACCACGGTCAAGCCGGGTGTCACCGCGGTCAGGCCAAGGTCACCTGGAGGCCCGTTTCCTCCAGGGTCCTCAGGATCTCCTCGAACGTGGGCGGGCGGAACGGGGTGACGGGGCAGAGGCCCAGGCGGGCGCGGGCGACGGCGGCGTCGTGCCAGACCAGGGTGTCGCCCACGCCGACGACGAGGGCGTGGCGCAGGCCCGGCAGGTCGGCGGCGATGTAGCCGCCGGGGCCGAGGACGGCCTCGCCGAGGGCGCACAGGAACGAGTCCGCGTCCACGACGTGCCGGCCGTCGAGGTGGTACGTGGCGACGCCGGGCGGGTAGCCGGGCAGGTCCCAGGCGCGGCGTTCGGCCTGCCGCAGCCACTCCCGCCGCGTGCCCGGCGGGAAGTCCGCCCAGGTGCCGGGCTTCTTGGGGGCCTGCCACCACCACAGGTCCCAGATGCCCTCGTGCGCGGGGACGCGCAGGTCCTCGCGGTCGACGAGGACGGTCAGGTCGAGCAGGCCGTAGTGGCGGCGGGACGGCTCCCAGCCGACCAGGCGGGCGGTGTCGTGGCCCTGCGCGGCCACGGCCATGTACGCCAGCCGCTCGTACGTGATCCCGGCGGTGAACTCCTCCTCGCCGGCCTCCAGGGCGTCACGGAGCGGGCCGCGCGGGGAGCAGCCGAGGAACGTGACCTCGGTGTGCGTCCGCTCCTCCGGTTCGTCGGGCGAGACGCGGACCAGGTCCTCGCAGCGCGCCTCCGCCGGCCGCTCGACGACCGCCACGCCCCCGTCGTCCTGGCCGCGGGCCCAGTGGGGGACGACCCCCTCGACCGTGACGACGTCCCCGGCCGCACCGAGGACCCGTACGTCCTCCAGGTCCCGGACGCCGTCGCCCGCGTACCGCACCAGCAGCGGACCGAGCGGGGCCGTGCCGCTCGTGGCCGCCTCCGCGACCGCCCGGGCGAACTCCCCGCGCGGCTCGCAGCCGCGCAGTTCGAAGCGCGCCCGGCGCGGCGGGGCGGGCTCGGCGAAGAGGCCGTCGACGCCCTTGCACAGGGCCAGCACCCCGGAGCCGTAGGGCGACTGCGGGGTCCTGGGGTCGGTCTGGAGGGCGTACTTCGCGGAGTCCATGGGCGGAGATCGTAGGTGGGGGCGGGGGCCGGGCCGAAGGGGTTTTCGGCCCGGCCGGTGCCGACCCGACGACCTCTCCCCCGCCGCCTCTCACCAGCGCTCCCCCGCCGCCTCTCACCAGCGCCCCCGCCGTCTCTCACCAGCGTGCGAACGCCTCGTCCGTGCGGACGATCTCCTTGCCCAGGGGCAGCAGGGACACCGGGATCAGCTTGAAGTTCGCGATGCCCAGCGGAATGCCGATGATCGTGACGCACAGGACGATGCCCGTCGTGATGTGGCCAAGCGCCAGCCACCAGCCGGCCAGGACCAGCCACAGCACGTTGCCGACGCACGACGGCGCGCCCGCGTCCCGCCGGTCGACGACCGTGTGCCCGAAGGGCCACAGGGCGTAGAGGCCGATCCGGAAGGCCGCGAGGCCGAAGGGGATGCCGATGATCGTGATGCACAGCAGGACGCCGGCCAGCAGGTAGCCGAGGAACATCCAAAAGCCGCACAGGACCAGCCAGATGACGTTCAGAAGGGTCTTCATGGACGGTGACCTGCCATCTGCTCGAGTCGGGCGATGCGCTCCGCCATCGGCGGGTGCGTGGAGAACAGCTTGGCGAAGCCCTGCCCCGGTCGGAAGGGGTTCGCGATCATCATGTGGCTGGCCGACTCGATCCGGGGCTCCGGCGGCAGCGGCAGCTGCTTCGTGCCCGCTTCGAGCTTGCGCAGCGCGCTCGCCAGCGCCAGCGGGTCGCCGGTGAGCTGGGCGCCGGAGGCGTCCGCCTCGTACTCCCGGGAGCGGCTGATCGCGAGCTGGATCAGGGAGGCCGCGATCGGGCCGAGGATCATGGTCAGCAGCATGCCGAACAGGCCCGGGCCCTCGTCGTCGTCCGAGCGGCCGACCGGGATCAGCCAGGCGAAGTTGACCAGGAACATGATCACGGAGGCGAGGGCGCCGGCCACGGACGAGATCAGGATGTCCCGGTTGTAGACGTGGCTGAGCTCGTGGCCGATGACACCGCGCAGCTCGCGCTCGTCGAGTATCTGCAGGATGCCCTCGGTGCAGCAGACCGCCGCGTTCCGCGGGTTCCGGCCGGTCGCGAAGGCGTTCGGGGCCTGGGTGGGCGAGATGTACAGGCGGGGCATCGGCTGCCGCGCCTGCGTGGAGAGCTCCCGGACCATCCGGTACAGGCCCGGGGCCTCGAACTCGCTGACCGGCCGGGCCCGCATGGCGCGCAGCGCGAGCTTGTCGCTGTTCCAGTACGCGTACGCGTTGGTGCCGAGCGCCACGACGAGCGCCACGATCAGGCCCGTACGCCCGAAGAGGCTGCCGATCAGGATGATGAGGGCCGAGAGCCCTCCGAGGAGTACGGCGGTCCTCAGCCCGTTGTGCCGGCGGTGCACGGTACGCCCTCCAAGTGGTGCGGCAGGGGAACCCTTTGCTGGGTGCGGATCCACTTCGTCCAGTGGACCCTCCCGTACTGGTCAACGCCAGGCGGGAGGCACGGGTTCCCCCGGCCGCACGGGGGCGGGCAGGGGCCGTTCGGGTGAGGGGGTCAGACCTGGGCGGGCACCTTGTCCAGGCCGGCGGCCCGCAGCGCGGCCTCGACCGGCTCGACCGCGCTGGTGCAGTGGGCGCAGCGGGTGGCGATCGCCGGGATCTCGCTGAAGCAGGCCGGGCAGTCGCGCTTCTCGGACTTGGCGTCCTTCGCCTCCTCCTTCGCGAACCGCGCCTGGACCTTGGTCATCGGGACCACGATGCAGAAGTAGAGGACGGCGGCGGTGATCACGAACGCGATGGCGGCGGAGATCGCCAGACCGTACGGGAAGATCGTCTTGCCGACGGTGAACCTCGCCTCGCTGAAGTCGCCGACCGAGCCCGTGGCCAGACCGATGAGCGGGGTGATGAACGCCTTGCTGAAGCCGGTGACGACGGCGGTGAACGCCGAACCGACGGCCAGGCCGATGGCCATCGAGATGACGTTCCCGCGAAGGATGAAGTCCTTGAAACCGTTCAGCACGGCACTGCTCCTTGATGCGCTTCTCTGTGGGGGATGGGGGGTGTGGGGGGGGAAGGCTGTGGGGGGCGGCCGGCGGGGCGGTCAGAACAGGCTCGTCGCCGCGAACCGCAGCGCGAACTGCGGCCAGCCCGACAGGACCACGCCCGCGACGGCCGTCAGTGCGATCGCCGTGGTCACGGGCGCCGGCACCCGGTGCAGGACCGGCTCGCCCTCGGGCGCGCGGAACAGGACCGCCGTCCACCGCAGGTAGTAGTACAGGCCGATCACGACGTTGACGCCCATGACGACGGCCAGCCAGCCGAGGCCCGCGTCCACCGCCGAGGAGAACACCGTGACCTTGGCGAAGAGCCCGATGACACCGGGCGGCAGGCCCGCCAGGTTGAGCAGGAAGAAGCCCAGGACCAGCGCGGCGACGGGATGGGTCGCGTACAGGCCCCGGTAGTCGGCGACGCGGTTCCGCGGCCGCGTGCGGGCCACCAGGGCGACCACCGCGAACGCGCCGAGGTTCACCACGGCGTACATCAGCGCGTACGCCACCGTCGCGCCGATCTGGTCGTCGCTGGAGTACGCGGCGGCGGCGATCGGCACCAGCAGGTACCCGGCCTGGGCGACCGACGACCAGGCGAGCAGCCGGACCGCGCTCCACGGCCGGTCGGCGGCCTGGCGGGCCGCCGCCACGTTGCCGACGGTCATGGTCAGCGCGGCGAGCACGGCCAGGGCCGGACCCCACAGGTCCGCGTACGTCGGGAACGCCACGACCGTCACCAGGACCAGGCCGGTGAAACCCACCGCCTTGCCGACGACCGAGAGGTACGCGGCGACCGGCAGCGGCGCGCCGACGTACGTGTCCGGCACCCAGAAGTGGAACGGCACCGCGGCCGTCTTGAAGGCGAAGCCGACCAGCGTGAGGACCACGCCCGTCTGCGCCAGGACGTCGAGGCGCTCGGGGACGTCGTGGAGCAGCTGCGCCACCTCGGTCAGGTGCAGGGTGCCGGTCGCGGCGTACACGAAGCTGACGCCGAGCAGGGTGACGGCGGTGGCGGTGACCGAGGACAGGAAGAACTTCAGGGCCGCCTCGCTCGACATCCGGTCGCCGCGGCGCAGGCCGACGAGCGCGAACGCGGGCAGCGAGGCCACTTCGAGGGCGACGACGAGGGTGGCGAGGTCGCGGGAGGCGGGCAGCAGCGCCGCGCCGGCGGCCGAGGAGAGCAGCAGGAACCAGTACTCGCCGGCCGGCAGCCGCTCCTTGGTCTCGGTGAGGGACAGCAGCGCGGTCAGCAGGGCGCCGCCGAGCACCAGCAGCTGGATGACCAGGGTGAAGCGGTCGGCGGTGTAGCTGCACGCCTGGACGTCCGTGGTGAGGCAGAAGGTGGAGCGGTCGCCCTTGCGCAGCGGGACGAGCAGGGCGAGCGAGGCGGCCAGGCCGGCGATCGCGGTCCAGCCGAGCAGCTGCTTGCGCGCCGCCGGGACGAACAGGTCGGCGACGAGGACGGCGAGGCCGACGACGGCGACGAGGGTCGGCGGTGCGATCGCGAGCCAGTCGACGGACTGGACGAGGCTCGCGTCGGCGGCGCGCACGAGGCTCGCGTCGGCGCCTTGGACTGCGGCTGCGGCCGCGGCGGTGGGGGTCACTGCTTGCCTCCGGCGAGGAGCTGCTGCACGGCCGGGTCGGTGAGGCCGAGGAGGACCGCGGGCCAGAGGCCGGCGACGACGGTGAGGACGGCGAGCGGGGTCCAGGCGGCGAACTCGTACCCCTGGACGTCGGCGAGCCCGGGCTCGTCCGCGGGCCGCGGGCCGCCCATGCAGACGCGGCGGACGACGAGGAGCAGGTACGCGGCGGTGAGCAGGGTGCCGAAGCCGCCGATGGCCATGAACGTCAGGAACGCGGGCCGGCTGAGGCCCTCGGCCGGCTCGAACGCGCCGAACAGCGCGAGCATCTCGCCCCAGAAGCCGGCCAGGCCGGGCAGGCCCAGGGAGGCGACGGCGGCGAAGGCGAGCAGTCCGCCGAGGCGCGGGGCGCGGCCGTAGAGCGCCGCGCCGGTGGCCCCGGCGAGGGTGTCGAGGTCGGCGGTGCCGTACCGGTCCTTCACCGCGCCGACCAGGAAGAACAGCAGGCCGGTGATGAGGCCGTGGGCGATGTTGGCGAACAGCGCGCCGTTGACGCCGGTGGGGGTCATGGTCGCGATGCCGAGCAGCACGAAGCCCATGTGGCCGACGGACGAGTACGCGATGAGCCGCTTGAGGTCGCCCTTGTTGCCGGGCCGCGCGAGGGCGAGGCAGGCCAGCGACCCGTAGACGATGCCGGCGACGGCGAAGGCGGCGAGGTACGGGGCGAGGACCCGCATCCCGTCGGGGGCGATCGGCAGCAGGATGCGGACGAAGCCGTACGTGCCCATCTTCAGCAGCACGCCGGCGAGGAGGACCGAGCCGACCGTCGGGGCGGCGGTGTGGGCGTCCGGGAGCCAGCTGTGCAGCGGCCACATCGGGGTCTTCACGGCGAGCCCGATCCCGATCGCCAGGACCGCGACGACCTGCACGGACGTGGTCAGCCCACGGCCGTTGTCAGCGGCGAGCGCCACCATGTCGAACGTGCCTGCCTTCAGTCCGACGAGGAGCAGGCCGAGCAGCATGACCACGGAACCGAGCAGCGTGAAGAGGATGAACTTCCAGGCGGCGGCCTGCCGGCCTTCGCCGCCCCAGCGGGCGATCAGGAAGTACATCGGGACGAGCACCATCTCGAAGGCCAGGAAGAACAGCACGAGGTCGAGGACGGCGAAGGTCGCCAGGGTGCCGGACTCGAGGACGAGGAGAAGCGCGACGAACGCCTTGGGGGAAGGCCCGCTCGGCATCTTGAAGTAGCTGTACAGCGCGCACAGGAACGTGAGCAGCGCCGTCATGACCAGAAGGGGGAGGGAAATGCCGTCGACGCCCAGGTGGATCCGCACGTCGATCGCGGGGATCCACGGGATGTCCGTCGTGGCCTGCATCCGCGACGGCCGGTCGTGGTCGAAGCCGAGCGCGAGGACGACGGTCGCGGCCAGGATCACGCCGGTGACGGTCACGCCGTGGCGGAGCACGGCCTGGTCGGGCGACTTCCCCTTCAGTCCGGGCGGGGCCGGCAGGAGAGCCGCGGCCGCGCCGACGAGCGGGCCGGCCACGATCAATGCGAGAAGGAACTGCATCACGGATTCGCTGATATCGATCACGGCTCGGCTCACGATCCGGCGTTGACGTTGGCAAGGACGACGGCGGCGACCGCCAGGACCACGGAACCGGCGAGCAGCACGCTCAGGTAGGTCTGCACGTTGCCGGTCTGGGCCTTGCGGACCAGCCACCCCAGGCCCTTCGTGCCGCTGCCCGCGCCGTTCACGTACGTGTCGACGACCTCGCGGTCCAGGAAGCGGACCAGGCTCGCGGCCGCGACGACGGGGCGGACGAACAGACGGTCGTAGACGGCGTCCAGGTGGAAGCCGTCGGCCGCGTGGCGGTGCAGCGGGCCGAGCAGCAGCCGGCCGGGGTCGGCGGGGTCCTCGGCGGGGTGCGGCAGGCACAGCGCCTCCGCCTCGACCTCGCCCGCCTCGGCGTCGGGATGGGCGACGGTCGGCGTGGCCGGGGCCTCGGCGCGTACCGGCGGGTGGGTGCGCAGGGTGCGCCACACGGCGTACGTGATCACCGCGCCGACCAGGGCGACGCCGGTGCCGAGGACGGCGGTGGTGACGGTCGGGGTGAGGGCGTTCCCGTCGAACCAGTCGTCGAGATACGCGGCCGTGAGCCCGAAGCCGAGCGAGGGGACGGCGAGGACCCACAGAACGGTGTTCATGGCGGCCGGCTGGCGACCGTGTCGGGGGGCTTCGGCGCCGCGGCCGTGGAACGCCAGCAGCCACAGGCGCATCGCGTAGGCAGCGGTGCCGAGGGCCGTGAGCAGGGCGGCGATCAGGACGATCCAGCCGGCTCCGGCGGGGGCGACGCTGCGGTCGCCGAGCGCGGTGTGCTCGGCGGCGACCAGGACGGCCTCCTTGGAGAAGAAGCCGGCGAACGGCGGGATCGCGGCGAGCGCCAGCAGGGCGACCGTCATCGTCCAGTACGCGTCCGGGACCCGCCTGGCCAGGCCGTCCATGCGGGACATCGCGGCGAGCGAGTTGGTGCCGGCGGCGTGGATGACGACGCCGGCGGCGAGGAACAGCAGGGCCTTGAACGCGCCGTGCGAGAGGAGGTGGAACACGGCCGCGCCGCGGTCGCCGACGGCGAGCGCGCCGGCCATGTAGCCGAGCTGGCCGATGGTCGAGTAGGCGAGGACGCGCTTGATGTCGTCCTGGGCGAGCGCGGCGAGCGCCGAGCCGACCATCGTCACCGCGGCCATCACGGCGAGCACGGTCATCGCGGCGCCGGAGGCGGCGAAGACCGGCAGCAGCCGGGCCACGAAGTACACGCCCGCGGCGACCATCGTCGCGGCGTGGATGAGCGCCGAGACGGGGGTGGGGCCGGCCATGGCGTCGGGGAGCCAGGTGTGCAGCGGGAACTGCGCGGACTTGCCGGCGACGCCGGCGAGCAGCAGCAGCGCGATCAGGGTGGGGTGGTCGAGGCCGCCGGAGGCGACGGCGCCGAGGATCCCGGTGATCCGGAAGGTGCCGGCGTCCGCGGCGAGCGCGAACAGACCGAAGAGGAAGGGGACGTCGCCCAGCTTGGTGACCAGGAAGGCCTTCAGGGACGCGGAGCGCGCCTCGGGGGTCTCCCAGTAGTGGCCGACCAGGAAGTACGAGCAGATGCCCATGATCTCCCAGCCGACCAGGAGGACCATCAGGTCGCCGGAGTAGACGACCAGCAGCATCGCGGAGGTGAAGAGCGAGACGAGCGCCGCGTACGAGGGGTAGCGCGAGTCGTGGCGCAGATAGCCGGTCGAGTAGATCTGCACGCAGGACGCGACGACGCCGACGAGCACGGCGACCAGGGCGGCGAAGCCGTCGATGTGCAGGGCCAGGTCGACCGGGACCGAGCCGGTCGGGGTGAGCTGGGTGGCCGCGTCGACGGCCTTCCCGCCGCCCTGGCGGGCCGCGACCAGCGCCGCGAGGACGGCCGCGCCGAGGGTCGGCAGGACGGCCAGCGGGCGGACGAGACCGGGCACCGTCCGGCCGAGGAGCAGGCCGGCGAGCGAGCCGAGGAAGGGAAGGAGGGGGACGAGGACGGCGAGGGTCGTGGTGGTCACGCGGTGGCCTCCGCCTTCTCGTCGCCGGTCACGGGGTCCTCGTCGGACTCCCGGGTGTCACGGAGCCGGTCGACGTCCGAGGTGCCGCGGTTGCGGTACACCATCAGGACGATCGCGAGACCGATGCCGATCTCGGCGGCGGCGATGGCGATGGTGAACAGGGTCAGGGCCTGGCCGGCGTGCAGGGCGTCGCGGAGCCAGACGTCGAAGGCGACCAGGTTGAGGTTGACCGCGTTGAGCATCAGCTCGACGGACATCAGGACCAGGATCGCGTTGCGGCGGGCGAGGACGCCGTAGAGGCCGACGCAGAAGAGCAGGGCGGCGAGGACCGCGGGGTAGGCGAGGTGCATCAGCGCGCATCCTCCTTGTCGCCCTTGCGGGACAGCACGATCGCGCCGACCAGGGCGGCGAGGAGCAGGACGGAGAGCGCCTCGAACGGCAGCACCCAGTGCCGGAAGAGGATCTCGCCGGACACCTTCGTGGAGCCCTGGACGGGTCCGTCCAGGTCGATCCAGGTGGTGCGGAAGGCGTCGACGACCACCCAGACGAGGGCGGCCGCGGCGGCGACGGCGACCACCAGGGCAGCCGGGCGGTTGCCGGAGTCGGCGTCCGGGGAGCGGCCGATGGGCGCGCGGGTGAGCATCAGACCGAAGAGGAGGAGCACGACGACGGAACCGACGTAGATCAGCACCTGCACCCAGGCGATGAACTCGGCGGTGAGCAGCAGGTACTCGACGGCCAGCCCGCCGAGGGCGACGACCAGCCAGAGGGCGGCGTGCACCAGCTGGCGCGTGGTGACGGTGACGACGGCCGCGCCGAGGGTGGCGAGGCCGACGAGGACGAAGGCGATCTCGACGCCGGTGGGCGACAGGAAGCCGGGGTGGGCGGCGGCGAGGTTCACTGCGCGTCCCCCTGGGCCTCGCTCGGGCCTGCGTCGCCCCGGTCGGCGGCTTCCGCGGCTTCGGCGGCGGCCTGCTTCTCGGCGGCCTTGCGGGCCGCGGCGAGCTCCTTCGGCTCCTCGGCCTTCGGGTCGAGGGCGGGCGGTTCGGGGACGGTCCACATCCACTCGCGCAGCTTGTCGCGCTCGTGGGTGAGTTCGTGGATGTCCGTCTCCGCGTACTCGAACTCCGGCGACCAGAACAGCGCGTCGAAGGGGCAGACCTCGATGCAGATGCCGCAGTACATGCAGAGGGAGAAGTCGATGGCGAAGCGGTCGAGCACGTTGCGGCTGCGCTCGCGGCCGCCGGGGGTGGCGGCCGGCACCGTCTCCTTGTGGGAGTCGATGTAGATGCACCAGTCGGGGCACTCGCGGGCGCAGAGCATGCAGACCGTGCAGTTCTCCTCGAACAGCCCGATCACGCCGCGGCTGCGCGGCGGCAGTTCGGGCTGGACGTCCGGGTACTGCGCGGTGACGGTCTTCCTCGTCATCGTGCGGAGGGTGACGGCGAGCCCCTTGGCGAGGCCGGAACCGGGGATCGGGGTCATGAGTTGATCGCCACCTTCACGATGCCGGTGAGCGCGATCTGCGCGAGGGCGAGCGGGACGAGGGTCGTCCAGGCGAGCTTCTGCAGCTGGTCCTCCCGCAGCCGCGGGTACGAGACGCGCAGCCAGATCACCACGAAGGCGAGGACGGCGGTCTTGAGCAGGGTCCACAGCCAGCCGAGGCCGTCCTCGCCGAAGGGGCCGTGCCAGCCGCCGAGGAAGAGGACGGTGGTCAGCGCGCAGAGGACGACGATGCCGGCGTACTCGGCGAGCAGGAACAGCGCGAAGCGCAGACCGGTGTACTCCGTGTACGCGCCGAAGATGATCTCCGAGTCGGCGACGGGCATGTCGAACGGGGGCCGCTGGAGCTCGGCGAGACCGGCGACGAAGAACACCAGCGCGCCGACGATCTGCCACGGCAGCCACCACCACGCGAAGGCGTCGACGATGCCGGTCAGCGAGACCGTGCCGGCGGCCATCGCGACCGACGCGGCGGCGAGCAGCATCGGCAGCTCGTAGGCGAGCAGCTGGGCGGCGGTGCGCAGGCCGCCGAGCAGCGAGAACTTGTTGGCGGAGGCCCAGCCGGCCATGAGGCTGCCGAGCACGCCGACGCCCATCACGGCGAGGACGAAGAAGACGCCCGCGTCGATGATCTGGCCGACCGCGCCGTCGCCGGGGCCGACCGGGATGGCGACGAGGACGAGGAGGTACGGGAGGAGGGCGACGGCCGGCGCGAGCTGGAAGACCCTGCGGTCGGCGGCGGCCGGAACCACGTCCTCCTTCTGCGCGAACTTCACGCCGTCCGCGACGAGCTGCGCCCAGCCGTGGAACCCGCCGGCGTACATGGGGCCGAGCCGGCCCTGCATGTGCGCCATCACCTTGTGCTCGGTCTGGCCGACGACGAGCGGCAGCACGAGGAAGGCGACGAAGACGGCGAGCAGCCGGAGGACGACGTCGAGTACGTCATTCACGCGGAATCGCCTCCGGCGGGCGGGTGGGCGGACGGGGGGTCGTGGGGACGGGGCGCGCCGGGGGCGGGCTCGGGGTTCTTGGCGGGCTCGGGTTCCTTGGCCGGCTCGGCGGCCGGGGCGGGCTCGGTGCCGGGAGTCGGGTCAGCGTCGGGAGCGGGCTTGGCTTCCTCGGCCGGCTCGGGTTCCGGGGCGGGCTCGGCGGCGGTCTCCGGGCTGGGCTCCGGGGCGGGTGTGGCCTCGGTGGCCGGCTCGGTGGCCGGGCCGGGCTCCGGTGCGGCCTCCGGAGTGGCCTGCGGGGTGCCCTCCGGAGTGGCCTCCTCGGCCGGGGTGGGCGTCGGGTCCGTGCCGGGCTTCGGTTCGGGCGCGTCGAAGGCCGGGCGGGCGTGGTGCCACGGGGCGTCGGAGCTGCGCGGGCGCGGCGACGGGGCGGGGCGCTCGGCGGCGGGGGTCTCCGGGGCCGGGGCGTCCACCGCCTCGGCGCGCTGGCTCGCGGAACCGGCGCTCGCGGAGCGCGCGCGGCGCGGGGGCGCGCCCGCGGCCGGGGCGCCGGTCTGGCTCGCCGAGCCCTCGCTCGCGGAGCGCGTACGGCGCGTACGCGCGGCCGGGGCGCCCGCCTCGGGCGTACCGGCGGCGGCCTCCGGGGCGGCCTGGCTGGCCGAGCCCTCGCTCGCCGAGCGGGCACGGCGGACCGGGCGGTCGCCGGCCGCGCCCGCGCGGGCGGCGCGGGCGGGACGCTCGGGGGCGGGCGGGAGCTGGCCCTTCAGCGGGCCCCACTCGTTCGGGTCGGGCACGCCCGGCGGCAGCATCTGGCGGCGCTTCGGCCCGCCGTGCTCGGACTCGCCCGGCTCCTTCGCGCCGGGCCACGCCTTCGCGACCCGCGCCGCGAGGACGAAGTCCTTGCGCAGCGGGTGGCCCTCGAAGTTCTCCGGCAGCAGCAGCGGCACCAGGTGGGGGTGGCCGGTGAAGGTCACGCCGAACATCTCGTGCGTCTCGCGCTCGTGCCAGGCCGCGCCCGCGTACACGTCCACCGCGGTCGGCAGCGCGGCCGCCTCGTGCGGCACGGTCGTGCGCAGCAGGAGCCGCCGCACCCGGCCGGCCTCCAGGGCGGCCACGTGCGCGCAGACCCGGAAGCCCGTGCCGGGCTCGTCGACCGCGCTGAGCCAGTCGAAGAACGTGCAGCCCAGCGTGTCGCGGGCGATGGTCAGCGCCTCGGTCCAGGAGCCGGCCGGGACGTCGACGGTCAGCAGGTCGTACGCCCGCTCCGCCGTCGCCTCGGGGCCGAAGACCTCGGTGACGGTCTCGGGGAGGCCGTCGTACAGCTCGGGGTTCGCGCTCACGCGTCCTCACCGCCCGGCTTCGGCGGGGTCACGAGGCCGCTGGTCAGCTGGGCCACGGACGGGGTGGAGTACCGCTCGCCGAGGCTCTCGCGGGCGATCTTCTCCTGGAGCTTGAGGATGCCCTGGAGCAGCGCCTCGGGCCGCGGCGGGCAGCCGGGCACGTACACGTCGACGGGGATGATCTGGTCGACCCCCTTGGTGACGGAGTACGAGTCCCAGTACGGGCCGCCGCAGTTCGAGCAGGCGCCGAAGGAGATCACGTACTTCGGCTCCGGCATCTGCTCGTAGAGCCGCTTGACCGCGGGCGCCATCTTGTCCGTGACGGTGCCGGAGACGATCATGAGGTCGGCCTGGCGGGGGCCGGGCGCGAAGGGGATCACGCCGAGCCGGATGAAGTCGTGCCGGGCCATCGACGCCGCGATGAACTCGATCGCGCAGCAGGCGAGGCCGAAGTTGAAGACCCACAGGCTGTAGCGGCGGCCCCAGTTCAGGACCACCTTCATCGGCTCGGGAGCCAGGCGGGACAGCACGCCCAGCCTCTTCGGCTCCGGCAGGTCCACGGGGGCGGGGCTCACGTCCATGTCAGGACGCCCTTCTTGTACGCGTAGAGCAGTCCCACGGCCAGGAAGCCGAGGAAGATGAACATCTCGACGAGGGTCGTCGCGCCGTATCCGTCCGCGGCGAACACCGTCGCCCAGGGGAACAGGAAGATCGAGTCGACGGCGAAGATGACGTAGAGGAAGGCGTACACGTAGTAGCGGACCTGGGTGTGCGCCCAGCCCTCGCCGACGGGGTCGACGCCGCACTCGTACGTCAGCAGCTTCTCCGGCGTCGGCACGACCGGCCGCAGCAGCCGGCCCGCGCCGAAGGCGATCGCGACGAACAGCACGCCGAGCACGGCGAGCAGCCCCACGACCGAGTAGCCCTCGAAGTAGTCCGCCGCGGCGAGCACGGCCGCCGCGGTCGACTCTGACGTCGTCTCCGGCACGTCCGCCCCTCGCTCCCTGCCCGATCTGCCCGTTCGACGATCTGTACGCACGGGAGTCTAGGCCCTATAAGGCCACGGTAAGCAGCCGTGCCGCATGCCGGACGCCCGCGCCCGGCCGGGTCCGCGCGGGGCGGGCCGGGGCGGGGCCGGGGAGGCTGGGGTTTTCCCCAGGGAAGGTGTGCGAGGAACCCCATGGCAGCGGGATCGGCGGACCGGCAGGCTGTTCGACATGAGCACCCGTACTTCTGCCGAGGCCGCCGACCTGGCCGCCGCCGACACCGCCGGCACCGACGTCCCTCCGCGCGGCGCGCGGATCGCCGCCGTGGACGGCGGCACCTGGCGCGAGGTCGCGTATCTGCTGGCCAACCTGCCGGTGACGCTGGTGGGCTTCGTGTACGTGGTGGTGACCGTGGTGCTCGGCATAGGTCTGTCGGTGACGGTGATCGGGCTGCCCTGGCTGGGCGTGGGCCTGGCCGGTGCGCGCGGGCTCGGCCGCTTCGAGCGGCGGCGGGCCCGGTCGCTGCTCGGGGTGCGGGTCGACGAGCCGAGCCCGCTGCCGTCGAGCCGGGGCGGACTGCTGGGCTGGGCGTGGACGCGGCTGAAGGACCCGGTGGCGTGGCGGACGGTGCTGTACGACTTCGTGCGCCTGCCGTGGGGGGTGCTGACGTTCGCGCTGACGCTGGTGTCGCTGCTGGTGTTGTGGCCGCTGCTGCCGCTGGTCACGCGCGGTCTGTCGAACGTGGACCGGGCGATGGTGCGCGGGCTGCTGTCGCCGTCGGACGAGCTGGAGCGGCGGATCGCGGAGCTGGAGTCGGACCGGGGGGTCGTCGTCGACACGGCGGCGGCGGACCTGCGCCGAATAGAACGGGACCTCCACGACGGCGCGCAGGCGCGGCTGGTGGCGCTGGCGATGGGGCTGGGGCTCGCGAAGGAGAAGCTCCTGGAGGACCCGGAGGCCGCCGCGGCGATGGTCGAGGAGGCGCACGGCGAGGTGAAGCTGGCGCTGCAGGAGCTGCGCGACCTGGCGCGGGGCATCCACCCGGCGGTGCTGACGGACCGCGGGCTGGACGCGGCGCTGTCGTCGGTCGCCGCGCGGTGCACGGTGCCGGTGACGGTGAGCGTGGACCTGGACGAGCGGCCGGCCGAGGCGATCGAGGGCATCGCGTACTTCACGGTCTCGGAGCTGCTGCAGAACGTGTCCAAGCACGCGGCGGCGCGCAGCGCCTCGGTCGAGGTCTGGCGCACATCGGACCGGCTGCTGCTCCAGGTGCGGGACGACGGGCGCGGCGGGGCGAGCCCCGACGCCGGTACGGGCCTGAAGGGCCTGGCCGAACGCCTCCACGCGGTGGACGGGCTCTTCGTCGTCGCCTCCCCGCCGGGCGAGGGCACGACGGTGACCGCCGAGCTTCCCTGGCGCGGCCGCCCGGCGTCCGGCGCGAAGGGCACGGCGCGCCCCGGCAAGTAGGCGCGACGCCCCGGCGCAGTAGGCGCCCCGGAAGCAGCGGGAGCGGCTCGTCCGCCTCCGGCGGGTGGGGTTAACCCCCCTGCCAAGAGGCCCGGCGGCCTCATGGTCCCGGGCGGGGCCGGGGCGGGAGGCTCGGTACGAGGCCGGATCCAGGAGAAACGGAAGCGAGAGATGGCTGTTCACCGCCTGCCCGCGGCGCTGCGGGCCCCCGTCGAGGCGCGGCACTGGCGCGCGTTCGGGTACGTGCTGCTCAGCCTGCCGCTGAGCGTGCTCGCCTTCGTGCTGTCGGTCACCACGCTCGCGCTGGGCGCCGGGCTGCTCGTCACCTTCCTCGGCATCCCCGTGCTGGCCGGCGGGCTCGCGGTCTGCCGGGGCCTGGGCGCGGTGGAGCGGGCGCGGGCCCGGGCGCTGCTGGGGTTCGACGTGCCCGAGCCGGAACCGGCGGGGGCGGGCTCGGGCGGCGGGGCCGGGGGGCGGATCGGGGGCCTGCTCAAGAGCGGGGTGTCCTGGCGGCACCTGCTGTACGGGATCGTGCACCTGCCGTGGGCGGTGTTCGCGTTCACCGTCGCGGTGACGTTCTGGGCGTACGGCTGGGCGGCGCTCACCTATCCGCTGTGGCACTGGGTCCTGCCGGTCCACGCGGGGACGGACGGCATCCAGCTGTACGGCGACCGCACGCACAGCGTCGTCCTGGACTCCCCCGCCGAGCTGGCGCTCACCGGCGCCGTCGGTCTGGCCCTGGTGATGGTCACGCCCTGGGTCGTACGGGGCCTGACCGCCGTGGACCGGCTGCTGCTCGCGGGGCTCCTCGGCCCGTCACGGCTGGCGTCGCGGGTGTCGGAGCTGGAGACGGACCGCGGGGTGGTCGTCGACGCGGCGGCGGCGGACCTGCGCCGAATAGAACGCGACCTGCACGACGGGGCGCAGGCCCGGCTGGTGGCCCTCGCCATGGACCTGGGCGAGGCCCGGGAGAAGCTCGCCGACGATCCGCAGGCGGCCGCGCAGCTGGTCGAGGAGGCGCACGGCGAGGTGAAGACCGCCCTGCGGGAGCTGCGGGACCTGGCCCGGGGCATCCACCCCGCGGTCCTGACAGACCGGGGTCTGGACGCGGCGCTGTCCGCCGTGGCGGCCCACTGCGCGGTTCCCGTCTCGGTGGAGGTGGACCTGTCGTCCCGGCCCGCGGCGGCGATCGAGGGCATCGCGTACTTCACGGTGTCCGAGCTGCTGCGCAACGTGTCCCGGCACTCCGGGGCCCGCCGCGCCTGGGTGGACGTGTGGCGCACGGGCGACAAGCTGCTGGTGCAGGTGCGGGACGACGGGCGGGGCGGCGCCGAGGCGGGCGCGGGGGGCGGGCTCGCCGGGCTGACGGAGCGGCTGGACGCCGTCGACGGCGTCCTCGCGGTCGACTCGCCGGCCGGCGGACCGACCACCGTCACCGCCGAGCTCCCCTGGCGCGCCTGAGCCGGGGCGGCCGGGCGGCCCCGGACCGGGAGCCGTCCGGCGGATGGCCGAGACTGATCAATTCCGCCGCCTGACCGGGGCGTGAAGCTGCGATGCTGGAGGTGCAACGCTCAATGACGCATCGGCAAACCAGCATGGGGGCGGCAGGTCGTGGAAGACAGGGTGCGGGTGGTCATCGCCGAGGACTCGGTGTTGCTGCGTGAGGGCCTGACGAGGCTGCTGACCGACCGGGGGCACGAGGTCGTGGCCGGCGTCGGCGACGGGGAGGCGCTCGTGGAGACGGTGGCGAAGCTCGCCGCCGAGGGCGCGGCGCCGGACGTCGTCGTCGCGGACGTGCGGATGCCGCCCACCCATACGGACGAGGGCGTGCGCGCGGCCGTCACCCTGCGGAAGGATCATCCGGGGATAGGCGTGCTGGTGCTCTCGCAGTACGTGGAGGAGCGCTACGCCACCGAGCTGCTGGCCGGGTCCAGCACGGGCGTCGGCTATCTGCTGAAGGACCGGGTAGCCGAGGTACGAGAGTTCGTGGACGCGGTGGTCCGGGTCGCCCGGGGCGGTACCGCTCTGGACCCCGAGGTCGTCCAGCAGCTGCTGGGCCGCAGCCGGAAGCAGGACGTACTGGCCGGCCTGACCCCGCGCGAGCGGGAGGTGCTGGGCCTGATGGCCGAGGGCCGGACGAATTCGGCGATCGCACGCCAGCTGGTGGTCAGCGACGGTGCGGTGGAGAAGCATGTCAGCAACATCTTCCTGAAGCTGGGGCTCTCCCCCAGCGACGGGGACCACCGCCGGGTTCTGGCCGTGCTGACCTATCTCGAATCCTGATTTCCTGGAATCCTCAACATCTGACATGCCGTCAGAACCTCCGCCCGGACACAGCCGGCGGGAGTCGGACGGAGAACGAAGAACCGCGCCCCTGATCGACGTAGGGTGGGCCGTGGGACGGCCGGTGAAGCCGGCCGGGCCCCCGCCGCCTCGAAGGAGGTCCAGTTCCGTGACCAGCCAGGTCAGTAGCCAGGCCGAGCAGGCCGACGAGGCCGAAGAGGCCAATGAGGCAGTCGTCGGGGAGCAGCGCGGCGCCCCGGCGACGAACGGTGCCGCCAAGGAAGTGCGCCGTCTGGACCGGGTGATCATCCGCTTCGCGGGTGACTCCGGAGACGGTATGCAGCTCACGGGTGACCGGTTCACCTCGGAGACCGCTTCCTTCGGCAACGACCTCTCGACGCTGCCGAACTTCCCGGCCGAGATCCGGGCCCCCGCCGGGACGCTGCCCGGCGTGTCGTCGTTCCAGCTGCATTTCGCGGACCACGACATCCTCACCCCGGGCGACGCGCCGAACGTGCTGGTCGCGATGAACCCGGCCGCCCTGAAGGCCAACATCGCGGACGTGCCCCGGGGCGGGGAGATCATCGTCAACACGGACGAGTTCGCCAAGCGGGCCATGGCCAAGGTCGGCTACGAGACCTCGCCGCTGGAGGACGGTTCGCTCGACGGCTACCGGGTGCATCCGGTGCCGCTGACGACGCTGACGGTCGAGGCGCTGAAGGACTTCGGGCTGTCCCGCAAGGAGGCCGAGCGCAGCAAGAACATGTTCGCGCTGGGCCTGCTGTCGTGGATGTACCACCGGCCGACCGAGGGCACGGAGAACTTCCTGCGGGCCAAGTTCGCGAAGAAGCCGCAGATCGCCGAGGCGAACGTGGCGGCCTTCCGGGCCGGATGGAACTTCGGCGAGACGACCGAGGACTTCGCGGTCTCCTACGAGGTCGCCCCGGCCACGAAGGCGTTCCCGACGGGCACGTACCGCAACATCTCGGGGAACCTGGCCCTGTCCTACGGCCTGATCGCCGCGGCCCGGCAGGCGGACCTGCCGCTGTACCTGGGCTCGTACCCGATCACCCCGGCCTCCGACATCCTGCACGAGCTGAGCAAGCAGAAGAACTTCGGCGTGCGGACCTTCCAGGCCGAGGACGAGATCGCGGGCATCGGAGCGGCGCTCGGCGCGGCGTTCGGCGGAGCGCTCGGGGTGACCACCACCTCCGGGCCCGGTGTGGCGCTGAAGTCCGAGACGATCGGGCTGGCGGTCTCCCTGGAGCTGCCGCTGCTGATCGTGGACATCCAGCGCGGCGGCCCGTCCACGGGCCTGCCGACCAAGACCGAGCAGGCCGACCTGCTGCAGGCGATGTACGGCCGCAACGGCGAGGCGCCGGTCCCGGTCGTCGCCCCGAAGACGCCGGCGGACTGCTTCGACGCGGCCCTGGAGGCGGCGCGGATCGCGCTGACGTACCGCACGCCGGTGTTCCTGCTCTCCGACGGCTATCTGGCCAACGGCTCCGAGCCCTGGCGCATCCCGGACGTGGAGAGCCTGCCGGACCTCAGCGTCAACTTCGCCACCGGCCCGAACCACACCCTCGACGACGGCACCGAGGTCTTCTGGCCGTACAAGCGCGACCCGGAGACCCTGGCCCGCCCCTGGGCGCTGCCGGGCACGCCCGGCCTGGAGCACCGCATCGGCGGCATCGAGAAGCAGGACGGCACGGGCAACATCTCCTACGACCCGGCCAACCACGACCTGATGGTCCGCACCCGGCAGGCCAAGGTCGACGGGATCGACGTCCCCGACGTCGAGGTCGACGACCCGGACGGCGCGCGGACGCTGGTCCTGGGCTGGGGCTCGACGTACGGGCCGATCACTGCCGCGGTGCGCCGGCTGCGCCGCGAGGGCCTGCCGGTCGCCCAGGCGCACCTGCGCCACCTCAACCCCTTCCCGAAGAACCTCGGGGGGGTCCTGAAGCAGTACGAGAAGGTCGTCGTCCCGGAGATGAACCTGGGACAGCTGGCCACCCTCGTCCGCGCGCGCTACCTCGTCGACGCGCGCAGCCACACCCAGGTGAACGGCATGCCGTTCAAGGCCGAGCAGCTCGCCGCGGCGCTCACGGAGGTCATCGATGACTGAGTCGCTCCTGAACCTGGTGCCCAAGGCCGAGGCCAAGCAGTCCATGAAGGACTTCAAGTCGGACCAGGAGGTCCGCTGGTGCCCCGGATGCGGCGACTACGCGGTCCTCGCGGCCGTGCAGGGCTTCATGCCGGAACTGGGCCTGGCGAAGGAGAACATCGTCTTCGTCTCCGGGATCGGCTGCTCCTCCCGCTTCCCGTACTACATGAACACGTACGGGATGCACTCCATCCACGGCCGCGCCCCCGCGATCGCCACCGGCCTGGCCACCTCGCGCCGCGACCTGTCGGTGTGGGTGGTGACCGGCGACGGCGACGCGCTGTCGATCGGCGGCAACCACCTCATCCACGCGCTGCGCCGCAACGTGAACCTGAAGATCCTGCTGTTCAACAACCGGATCTACGGCCTCACCAAGGGCCAGTACAGCCCCACCAGCGAGGTCGGCAAGATCACCAAGTCGACGCCGATGGGCTCGCTCGACGCGCCGTTCAACCCGGTGTCCCTGGCGCTCGGCGCGGAGGCGAGCTTCGTGGCACGGACGGTCGACTCCGACCGCAAGCACCTCACCGAGGTCCTGCGACAGGCCGCCGACCACCCGGGCACGGCGCTGGTGGAGATCTACCAGAACTGCAACATCTTCAACGACGGCGCGTTCGAGCTCCTGAAGGACAAGGACCAGGCCCAGGAGGCCGTGATCCGCCTGGAGCACGGACAGCCGATCCGTTTCGGCGCCGACGGGCGCAAGGGCGTCGTCCGCGACGCGCGCACCGGCGACCTGAAGGTCGTCGAGGTCACCGCCGGCAACGAGGCGGACATCCTCGTCCACGACGCGCACGCCGCCACCCCGACCACCGCGTTCGCCCTCTCCCGCCTCGCCGACCCCGACACGCTCCACCAGACGCCCATCGGCGTCTTCCGGTCCGTGGAACGCCCGGTCTACGACACGCTCATGGCCGAGCAGCTGGACACCGCCATCGAGCAGAACGGCAAGGGCGACCTCGCCGCGCTGCTCACCGGCAACGACACCTGGACGGTCGTCGGCTAGCCCGTTCAGGCCCTCCCGCGCAGGGCGCTCCTCGCTCAGCCGAGGGGCGCCCTGCGCGCGTCGTACGCCGCCCGCGCCGCCTCCACCGCCGGCACCCGGCGTTCGGTCCAGCGGGCCAGTTCCCACACCTTCCGGGCGGCCTCCTCGCCGAGCGCGGTGAGGCTGTAGTCCACCCGCGGCGGGATGACCGGCCGGGCCTCGCGGTGCACGAAACCGTCGCGCTCCAGGGTCTGCAGCGTCTGGGCGAGCATCTTCTCGCTGACCCCGCCGATCGTCCGGCGCAGCTCGCTGAAGCGGTACGAGCGCTCCAGGAGCGCGGCCAGCACCAGGACGCCCCACCGACTGGTCACGTGCTCCAGGACGAGCCGCGAGGGGCACTTCGGATCATTGACGCTCACTTCCATGCCAGTACCTTACTTTGAAGTGGGTACTTTCTAAAAGTTTGCGCCCCACGTACGGTGAGTGCACATCCCGAGCCACGACCGTACGGAGAGAACCCATGGGCATCGTCGTCACCGGAGCCACCGGACAGCTGGGCCGTCTCGTCATCGACGAGCTGCTCGCCACCGTCCCCGCGCAGACCGTCGCCGCCGTCGTCCGCGACAAGGAGAAGGCCGCCGACCTCGCCGAGCGGGGCGTCGAGCTGCGGACCGCCGACTACGACCGGCCGGAGACGCTGGAGGGCGTCTTCCGGGAGGGCGAGCGCGTGCTGCTCGTCTCGGGCAGCGAGGTCGGCCGCCGCGTCCCACAGCACACGGCCGTGATCGAGGCCGCGAAGGCGGCGGGCGTCGCCCAGCTCGCGTACACCGGCATCCTCGGCGGACCGGAGGCCGACTTCGAGCTCGCCGCCGAGCACAAGGAGACCGAGCGGCGGATCCTCGACTCCGGGCTCCCGTACACCTTCCTGCGCAACGGCTGGTACTCCGAGAACTACACCGCCCACCTCGCCCCCGTCCTCGCGCACGGCGCCGTCGTCGGCAACGCCGGCGACGGCCGGATCGCCTCCGCGGCCCGCGCCGACTACGCCGCCGCCGCGGCCGCCGTCCTGACCGGGCCGGCCGGCGAGCACCTGAACCGGGCGTACGAGCTGAGCGGCGACACCGCCTGGTCCCTGGCCGAGTACGCGGCCGAGGTCGGCCGCCGGACCGGCCGGGAGATCGCGTACCGGAACGTCCCCGCCGCCGCGCACCTGGACATCCTCACCGGCGCCGGCGTCCCCGCCCCGTTCGCCGCGATCCTCGTCGACGTCGACGAGGCCATCGGGCGCGGCGCGCTGGCAGCGACCAGCGGCGACCTCGCCCGGCTGATCGGCCGCCCGACGACGCCGATCGCCGACACGATCGCCGCGGCCCTGCCCACCGCCTGACGCGGAGCCCAGAGACGACCGCAAGGTCATGACCGTATTGCGGTACGGACATGACAGCCCGCCCCCCGCGGCGCTACCTTCGTCGGAACGGCGCAATGCGGGGCAGGCGGGCAGGAGGTCCGGTGAAGACGGAGAACGAGGGTCGGGCAGGGCTCTTGTACGGGGTCGGGGCCTACGGCATGTGGGGCCTGGTCCCGCTCTTCTGGCCGCTGCTCAAGCCGGCCGGGGCGATCGAGATCCTCGCCCACCGCATGGTCTGGTCGCTGGTCTTCGTCGGCCTCGCGCTGCTCGCACTGCGCCGCTGGGGCTGGATACGCGAACTCCTCGCCGCCCCGAGGAAGCTCGGGCTGCTGGCCCTCGCCGCCACCGTGATCACGGTCAACTGGGGCCTGTACATCTGGGCGGTCAACTCCGGCCAGGTCGTCGAGGCCTCACTGGGCTACTTCATCAACCCGCTGGTCACCATCGCCATGGGCGTCCTGCTCCTGAAGGAGCGGCTGCGGCCCGCGCAGTGGACGGCGGTGGGCATCGGCTTCGTCGCGGTGCTCGTGCTCTCGGTCGGGTACGGGCGGCTGCCGTGGATCTCGCTGACGCTGGCCGTCTCGTTCGCGATCTACGGGCTGATCAAGAAGAAGGTGAACATCGGCGGCCTGGAGTCGCTGGCCGCCGAGACCGCCCTGCAGTTCCTGCCCGCCCTCGCCTACCTGCTCTGGCTGGGCGCGTCCGGCGACGCCGCCTTCGGCGCCGAGGGCGCCGGCCACGCCGCGCTGCTCGCCGCGACCGGCATCGTCACCGCCGCCCCGCTGGTCTGCTTCGGCGCGGCCGCGATCCGGGTGCCGCTGTCCACGCTGGGCCTGCTCCAGTACCTCGCCCCGGTCTTCCAGTTCTCGCTCGGCGTCCTGTACTTCCACGAGGCCATGCCGCCCGAGCGGTGGGCCGGCTTCTCCCTGGTCTGGCTGGCGCTGACCGTCCTGACGTGGGACGCGCTGCGCACGGCGCGGAAGTCGCGGGCGGAGGCGGCCCGTCTGGCCGCGGCGGCCGCGCAGGCCGTGGCCGAGGAGCGCGCGAGCACCGCGGAGCAGGGGTTTTCCACTCCATCGGCCCAGCCCGGCCGCTGAGCGGAGGCAACCGCCGTCGACCCGGTGTTAGGTCGGGACTCAGGGGCCCAGCTGCACGGTGCGGGCCCAACCCGAGCGGAGTGGAAGCGTCATGTCGCACACCCTCGCACTCTCGGTCGACTTCGGGCAGGGCTTCACCGACGCGTGGTCCGCCATCGCCGAGTTCGTACCGAAGTTCATCGGCTTCCTCGCGATCCTGCTGATCGGCTGGTTCATCGCCAAGGCGATCGCCAAGGTGGCCGACCGGCTCCTGCGCCGCGTCGGCTTCGAGCGTCTGTCCGAGCGCAGCGGTATCGCGAACACCCTCCGGGGCTCGAAGTACGACGCCACCGGAATCATCGCCAAGATCCTCTACTACGCGGTCCTGCTGATCGCGCTGCAGCTGGCGTTCGGCGTCTTCGGCCCGAACCCGGTCAGCCAGATGATCAACGGCATCGTCGCCTGGATCCCGCGGGCGATCGTCGCCTGTGTGATCGTGGTCGTGGCGATGGCCATCGCGCGGGCGGTGCGCGACATCATCATGGGCGCGCTCGGGCAGATGTCGTACGGCAAGGTCGTCGCCACCGCGGCCTGGGCGTTCATCGTGGCGCTCGGCGTGATCGCCGCGCTCGGCCAGGCGGGCATCGCGACCGCCATCACCGGACCCGTGCTCATCGCCGTCCTCGCCACCATCGCCGGCACGGTGATCGTGGGCGTCGGCGGCGGGCTCGTGCAGCCGATGCGCCAGCGCTGGGAGCGCTGGCTGGCGGTGGCCGAGGCGGAGACCGGCCGGGCCCGCGACCAGATCGGCGCCTACCAGCGGGGCCGCGAGGACGCCCAGCGAGGCATGCCGACCACGCAGGAGCGCCTCGACCGCGGGGCCCGGCGCGACGAGCGGGGCGGCCAGGACCCGATGTGACCCGGCCTCACGACGCGAGGGGCGGGGCCCGGTGCGGGCCCCGCCCCTCGCGTCGTCGAGGAACCGTCACGCGGCCAGGAGGTCGTACTCCCGGATCAGCCAGCAGACCGCCGTCAGGCGGAGGGTCGCGAAGTCGTGCCCGACGGGCTCGACCCAGTCGACCTCGGACAGCCAGTCGGTGAAGCCGAGCACGTAGTCCGACAGGTCCTCGCGCCGCACCGACCGGGTCTCCGGCTCGTCCACCGGCCGCCGCTGGGCGGGCACGAGGGCGTCGCACACGGCCGCCGCGTGCTGGTCGACCGCGGCCACGAGCCCCGGCTCGAAGGTGAATTCCGAGAGCCGGGGCATGTAGGCGGCGGCGACCCCCACCAGGGGGCAGGCGGACGAATCGTTCATCCCTCTACATTAGGTCCGCCCGGACCCGCTCAGACCGTGACTTTGCTCGCAGAGCCGTCGGCCTCCGGGACCGCCCGGGCGGCCACGGCACCGCCCGCCCGGGCCGCCGCCCGCACCCCCACCGCGGCGACGACCGCGCCCAGGGCGGCCATCACGACCGGGACCACCAGCGCCGTGCGGAGGCCCTCCGCGCCCGCCCCCGCCAGGCCGTGGACCGCGGTCACGGCCGAGATGCCGACGGCCGAGCCGAACTGCGTGGCGGTGTTGAGCAGTCCGCCGGCCAGCCCCTGCTCCTCCTCCGCGACGCCGTCGGTGCCGGCGATGGTGAGCGGACCGTACGCCAGGGCGAAGGCGAGGCCGGTGAGCAGCAGGCTCGGGAACATCGCCGCGTACGACCAGTCCGGGCCGACCGGCAGGAACAGCGCGTACGAGCCGACCGCGAGCACGAACCCGCCGAGGATCACCTTGGCGTTGCCGAAGCGGGCGACCAGCCGCGGCGTGAGCGTCGGCGCGAGGACGGCGTCGACGCCCATGACGAGCAGCGCGAAGGCGGTCTCGAGCGAGGACCAGCCGCGCAGTTCCTGAAGGTAGAGCGTGGCGACGAACTGGAAGCCGAAGAAGGAGCCCACGAAGAGCAGCGCCCCGAGGTCGGCCCGCAGGACGGAGCCCCGGCGCAGCAGCCCGAGCCGGACCAGCGGGGCCGGGGCCCGGCGTTCGACGGCGGTGAAGACGCCGGCCAGCGCGAGGCCGCCGGCGAGGACCGCGACCGTGACCGCCAGTCCGTCCAGGCCGTGTTCGAAGCGGACGATGCCGTACGCGAGCAGCAGCATCGCTCCGGCCGCGGTCAGCGCCCCGGGCAGGTCGAAGCCGCCGGTCCGCTCGGGCCGGGCCTCCTTCGGGACCAGCTTCAGCGCGGCGAGCAGGACCGCGGCGGCGAGCAGCACGGGCGCGAAGAAGACCCAGCGCCAGCCGAGCTGGGTGAGCAGTCCGCCGATGACCAGGCCGAGCGAGAAGCCGCCGGCGGCGGTGCCGGCGAAGACCAGCAGCGCCCGGTTGCGCTGCGGGCCCTCCTCGTACGAGGTGGTGATGATCGACAGGGCGGCCGGAGTCATGAACGCGGCGGCGACGCCGGTGACGAACCGGGCGGCGATCAGCATCCAGCCCTCGGTCGCGAGGCCGCCGAGGCCGGAGAAGAGGAGGAAGACGGTGAGCCAGCCGAGGAACATCCGGCGGCGGCCCAGGAGATCGGCGGCCCGGCCGCCGAGCAGGGTGAAGCCGGCGTAGCCGAGGACGTACCCGGACATCACCCAGGCCGCGGCGCCGGTCGAGAGGCCCAGATCGGAACGGATGACGGGGACGGCCACGGCGAGCATGGCGACATCGATGCCTTCGAGGAAGATCGTCCCGCAGAGGACGAGCAGCAGGCTCCAGGCGCGTACGGACACATCGGTCTCCAGGGCGGGAAGGGGTGGCCGGTTACGGCTCCGAGGGTCGGTTCCCTCTTGTAACCACCTGCATCCTGCGGCAGCATCGGGTGCCATGGAAGAAGGCACTTCGAAGTCACCGAGTCACTGCGAAGTGACCGGCACCGGCGCGGACGGCGCGGACGCCGACCCGTTCCAGTGGGACACCCGGGAGGACTGCGAGGTCCGGCAGATCCTCGACCGGATCGCGGACAAGTGGTCGCTGCTGGTCATCGCCCTGCTCGACCGCCGGAAGCTGCGCTTCACGGAGCTGCGGCGGGAGATCGACGGCGTCAGCCAGCGGATGCTGACGGTCACGCTGCGGCAGTTGGAGCGGGACGGGCTGGTGAAGCGGACGGTGCACCCGGTGGTGCCGCCGCGCGTGGACTACGAGCTGACGCCGCTGGGCGCGACGCTGCACACCACGATCCGCTCGCTGGTGACCTGGACCGAGCGGCACCAGAACGAGATCGCGGCCGCGCGCGCGGCGTACGACGCCCGCGAGGCGGCGCAGACGGATGGGGCGGCGGACACGGCGGGCGCGGCGCGGTCCGTCGAGCCCGCCACGGCGCCTGTCTGACGGACGCCTCCGTCCGGCCCGGTCACCGCCCCCGCGCCGCCTCCTGCGCGGCGCGGGCCCGGTGCGCGCGGGCCTTGTGACGGTTGCCGCACCTCTCCATGGAGCACCAACGGCGGCGGCCGGGCCGGGAGGTGTCGGCGAAGAGCAGGGCGCAGTCGTCCGCGCCGCAGACACGGACGCGGTCGCCGTACGGCCCGGTGAACAGCTCGACGGCATCGCGCGCGACCGTCGAGAGCAGTGCGGCGCCGGTCGCCCCGAGCGCCCAGGCGCGCGTCCCGTCCGGGGCGATCCGCGTGACGAGCGGGGGGCGGGCGGCCGCCGCGTTGAGCACGTCCAGATCGGCGCCGGGCAGCGGCTCGCCCTGCGCCCGCGCGAGCGCGAGCCGCCACAGCGCGTCGCGGGCGGTCCGGACGGCGGCGAGCTCCTCCGAGGTCACGGCGACGTCCAGGCCCGGGGCGAGCCGGCAGTCGCGCACCCAGTCCAGGAGCCCTTCGGGCCGGTCCAGCACCTCGTACCGCGCGGCGACGGGGCCGGGGCCGCCGGTCAGCAGCAGTTCGAGACAGAGGGCCCCGGCGTCGAAACGGAAGACCTGGCCGTCCCGGTGGCGGAGCGTCATGGCGTGACCCGTTGCTATCTCACTCACGTAACCACTATAAGTGGTTACCATGACGACGCTCCAGTGGAAGCTTGTGATCGACGCGAACGACCCGCACACTCAGGCCGCGTTCTGGGCCGAGGCCCTGGGCTATGTGAACGAGGACCACAGCGCCCTCGTCGAACAGCTCCTCGCCGCCGGGGCGGTCCCGGCCGAGGTGACGCTCACCCACGCCGGCCGGCTCGGCTGGCGCGATCTGGCCGCCGTCCGGCATCCGGACGAGCCGTACGACGAGCGCACCGGCGCCGGCCTGGGCCGCCGCATCCTGTTCCAGCGCGTGCCGGAGGTGAAGTCCCTCAAGAACCGGCTCCACATCGACGTGCACGCCGCCCCCGGTTCCCGGGACACGGAGGTCGCGCGCCTGGAGGGCCTGGGCGCGAAGGTGCAGCGCCGCGTCGCCGAACAGGGCGGCTCCTGGGTGGTGATGACCGACCCCGAGGGCAACGAGTTCTGCGTGCAGTGAGCCGGGCGCGGGCGGCGGCTCCGGGCGGTCGAACTCCGGGCGGCGACAAGGCCGTAGGGCGAGCGCCCGAGCCGTGGGGTGGGGGCCCGAGCCGTGGGGTGGGGGCCCGGTCGTGGGCCGGGGGCCCGGTCGTAGCATCGGCGCCCATGGCCACCTTCGTGCACCTCACCCCCGCCGCCCACGCCGCCCGGATACGCCGCGGCGGCATCCGGGCGCACGGCCGCGGCGAGTCGCGGGGGGTGTTCCTGTTCCCCGTCCTGCCCTCGTACACGCTCACCCATCAGTGGCTGCGCGAGCTGTCCCGCCGCCCGGGGCCCCGCCAACTCGTTGCCGTGCACGTGCGGTTGGACGACGCCGAGCCGGTGCGCGTGGGCCGGTACAACGACCGCGCGCCCGCCGCCGTCACCGCCGCCGAGGCGGTGCGGCGGATCGCCGCGCTGGAGGACGCCCGCGGCTGGGAGGTCTTCCTGCCCCGGACCGTCGCACCCGGCGAGGTACGGGCGATCCGCTCCGTACGGCAGGTCAACGGCTGGCGCTACTTCCCCGAGGCGCACGGCGTCACCCCCTGCACCTGCTTCGGCTGCCGGGTCCGCGGCGAGTACGGCTCCCAGCGGCTGCGCCGCCGCCGGCCGCACCCCTACGACGGGCCGTCGCCCGCGCCCCGGATCCTGCTCGCCCGGCTCGACGCGGCCGAGACCCGCGGCGACGCGGCCGCGCTGCGGGAGACGCTGCACTGGTACGGGCTGCGCCGCCGCGGGCCGCTCCCCCGCCTGGCCGGCCTCGCCGGACACCCCGACCCGGCCGTCCGCACCGCGCTCGTCGAGGCCGTGGCGTACTGGTCGACGCCCGGAGTCCGCGACCTGCTGGGGCAGTTGGCCACCGACCCGCACCCGGACGTCCGCGAGGCGGTCGCCGACGCGCTGGACGCCCTCGCGGACGACGAGGACGACGACGAGGAAGCAGCCGCGGACGCCTGACGGCCGGGCCGCGTCGCCCTCCACCGTCCGTTCAGCGAACGGCCCTGACCGGTTTCCGCTCTTGACGGTGGATCAAACTCTCCTCGAACATTCACCCGCACCACGCACAGCTCTCGCACGTTTCCGTTCCATCCCCGTTCGGAATCCGGAGCCCCCACATGAACCTCTCCGTGCCCAGACGTGCCGGTGCGGTCGCGGCGTTCACCGCGCTCGCCGTCACCGCCCTCGCAGGTACCACCGCGAGCGCCGCCCCGCCGGCCGCGCCCGCCGCACCGTCCGCCGCCCTCGCCGCCCCCGACATCCCGCTCGCCAACGTCAAGCAGCACCTCGCCGACCTGCAGTCGATCGCCACCGCCAACGGCGGCAACCGGGCCCACGGGCGCACCGGCTACAAGGCGTCCATCGACTTCGTGAAGGCCAAGCTCGACGCGGCCGGCTACACCACGACCGTCCAGCAGTTCACGTACAACGGGACCACCGGCTACAACCTCATCGCCGACTGGCCCGGCGGCGACCCGAACCAGGTCCTGATGGCCGGCGCCCACCTCGACTCGGTGAGCTCCGGCGCGGGCATCAACGACAACGGCTCCGGCTCCGCCGGAATCCTGGAGACCGCGCTCGCCGTCGCCCGCGCCAACCTGCAGCCCAGCAAGCACCTGCGGTTCGGGTGGTGGGGCGCCGAGGAGCTCGGTCTCGTCGGGTCGAAGTACTACGTGAACAACCTGCCCAGCTCGGAGCGTTCGAAGATCAGCGGCTATCTGAACTTCGACATGATCGGCTCGCCCAACCCGGGCTACTTCGTCTACGACGACGACCCGGCCATCGAGCAGACCTTCAAGGGCTACTTCGCCGGCCTCGGCGTCCCGACGGAGATCGAGACCGAGGGCGACGGCCGCTCCGACCACGCCTCGTTCAAGAACGTCGGCATACCCGTGGGCGGTCTGTTCACCGGCGCGAGCCGGGTCAAGACCAGCGCCCAGGTGCAGAAGTGGGGCGGCACGACCACCGCGTTCGACCGCTGCTACCACTCGTCCTGCGACACGACGTCGAACATCAACGACACCGCGCTGGACCGCAACAGCGACGCGATCGCCCACGCGATCTGGACCCTCGGCACCGCGACGACCCCGCCGCCCGGCCCGGTCTTCGAGAACACCGCCGACGTCGCCATCCCCGACAACGGGGCCGCGGTGACCTCGACGGTCAACGTCACCGGCGTCACCGGGAACGCGCCGTCGACGCTCAAGGTGGGGGTGGACATCATCCACACCTGGCGCGGCGACCTGGTCGTCGATCTGGTGGCCCCGGACGGCACGGTCTACAACCTCAAGCCGTTCTCGTCGTCCGACTCGGCCGACAACGTCCAGACCACGTACACCGTCAACGCCTCCAGCGAGCTCGCCAACGGCGCCTGGAAGCTGCGGGTGCAGGACAAGGCCGCCCAGGACACCGGCTACATCAACGGCTTCAAGCTCACGTTCTGACACGAGCGAGCCGCCACGAAAAACTCCCGGGTGGGACGGAGACGCGCGGTCCCGCCCCACCCGGGGTCCCAACCGACCTGCCTCAGCAGGTCACTTGTCCGCGTTCGCGGCCTTCACCAGCGCGTCGGGGGTGACCGCGCCCACGTACACCCGGCCGTCGTCCGTCATCAGGGCGTTGACCAGCTTGGTCTTGAAGACCGTGCCGGAGCCGAACTTCCCGCTCACCGTGTCGCCGAGCGAGTCGAGGAAGCCCTGCATCTCCTTGGGCGCGTCCTTCGTGTCCGGCGCCGGGCGGCCCGAGTCGAACTTCGCGACGGCCGTCCAGCCCTCGCCGATGACCTCGGGGCCCTCGTGTCCGGCGCCCTTGCCGCTCTTGCCGCCTTCGCCGTGCGCCGCACCGCCGAACAGGCCCTCCAGGCCCTTCGGCAGCTCGTTCTTCTCGTTCTTCTCGTGCTTCTCCGCCTGACCCTCCGTCACCTTCGCGCCCGCGGGGGCCCGGAAGGTGGCCGCGTCCGGCTTCGCGAAGTCCACCTTGGTGAAGCCCGCGTCGACGACCGGCTTGCCGCCGGAGGCCGCGGCCAGGGTGAACTTCAGCGGCACGCCGTTCTGCGCGTCCACCGCGATCTTGACCGACTCGACCGTCGAGCCGCTCTGCTTGGGCTTGATCACCAGCTGGTACGCGTCCCGGCCGGCCACCCGGGCGGTGCCGTCGACGGTGATCGAGGTGGTGTCGCCGGCGGCCTTCAGGACCTCGTCGGCGAGCTCCTTGGGGGTGCCCGGCAGGTCCTCGGGCTGCTTCTCGCCGCCCTTCGGGCCGCGCTCGTCGCTCCGCTCGTGGACGGCCGTGCCGGACGTGCTGTCGTAGGCCCACACGTCGGCGCCGTTGTGGATCAGGCTGTACTCGTCCTTGCCGTCCAGGAAGGTCAGCCGCTGCCGCTCCGGGCCGTCGGCGGCGACCCTCAGGGTGTGCGTGCCGGACGCCAGCTCGGTCAGCTTCTCGGTCGGGTCGGTCGACGGGGCCGGGGACTTGGAGCCGGAGCCGGAGCCGGCGAGACCGGCGAGGCCCGCGAAGGACGGCAGGCCCAGGTCGGTCTCGACCTTGACCGTGCCGGAGAGGGTCTGGGTGTCCGAGGCCGCGATCTTCTCGATGAGCTGCTGGGCGGTGATCTCCGGCAGCTCCGGGTCCCCGGACGCCGCCAGGGCCGGGACGAGCCCGATGGTCGCCGCGGCCACGCCGGCCACCGCGACCGGGACGAGGTACCGGCTCACCCTGCGGGCCGGACGCTCGGCGGTGGTCTCAGTGCTGTCGTTCGGTGCCATGGTCTGTCCTACCTCCGTGGTCGATGACTCCATCTCACCAAGACGGCGGTGCGGAATCGTCAGCCTGCGGACTCAACCTGGCGTACTGCTCCGGGATGACCCGACCCCGAGAGCCCCTAACCCGCGCGGTGGACCACGGCGTCGCAGAGCTCGCCGAGCGCGGACTTGGCGAAGCCGTCCGGCAGCGGCGCCAGCATGGCGCGGGCCTCCTCGGCGAAGCGGACGGTGTCGCGGCGGGCCTGCTCCAGGGCCGGGTGCCGGCGCAGCCGGCGCAGCAGCTCCGCGTGCCGGGCGTCGTCCGTGAGGTCGCCGTCGACCATGGCGACGAGCTCCAGGTCCTCCGGGCGGCCGTGCGCCGCCGCGGCGGCGCGCAGGTGCAGCACCGGCAGGGTCGGGATGCCCTCGCGCAGGTCGGTGCCCGGGGTCTTGCCGGACTCGTGCGAGTCGGAGGCGATGTCGAGGACGTCGTCGGCGAGCTGGAAGGCGACGCCGAGCCGCTCGCCGTACTGGGTGAGGATGTCGACGACGCTCTCGTCCGCGCCGGACTCTATGGCGCCGAGGCGGCAGGAGACGGCGACCAGCGAGCCGGTCTTGCCGCCGAGGACGTCGAGGTAGTGCTCGATCGGGTCGCGGCCGTCGCGCGGGCCGGCGGTCTCCAGGATCTGGCCGGTCACCAGGCGCTCGAACGCCTCCGCCTGGATGCGGACGGCGTCGGGGCCGAGGTCCGCCAGGATGTGCGACGCGCGCGCGAAGAGGAAGTCACCCGTGAGGACGGCGACGGAGTTGTCCCAGCGGCTGTTGGCGCTGGGAACGCCGCGGCGCACCTCCGCCTCGTCCATGACGTCGTCGTGGTACAGCGTGGCGAGATGGGTGAGCTCGACGACGACGGCCGCGGGCACGACGCCCGGCGCGTACGGGTCGCCGAACTGCGCGGCCAGCATCACCAGCAGCGGGCGGAAGCGCTTGCCGCCGGCCCTGACCAGGTGCTGCGCGGCCTCCGTGATGAACGGCACCTCGCTCTTGGTGGCTTCGAGGAGGCCGGCCTCCACCGCAGCCAATCCGGTCTGGACATCGGCCTCAAGAGCCTGGTCCCGCACGCTCAGCCCGAACGGCCCGACGACGGTCACGAGGGGGTCTCCTGTCTGCTGACGCCTGCTGTGGATCACACGGATTGTCGATGTGTCGCTGGATTCACTCAAGTCAGCGTATCCGGTCGCGTTTCGATCACCGTGAGCGCCTGCCCAGCACCGCCGGTATGTTCGTGATCGGCTTATTCGACCAGGAGCGTCCGCTATGCCCCGAAGCATCGGCATCCGCCGCGACTTCCCGTACGAGACGGCCCACGACGACGTCCGCATCCCGCTGCCGGACGGCACGCCGCTGTACGCGCGCGTCTGGCGGCCGGTCACCGACGCGCCCGTGCCCGCACTCCTGGAGTATCTCCCGTACCGGCTGACCGACTGGACCGCCCCCCGCGACGCGCAGCGGCACCCCTGGTACGCAGGCCACGGCTACGCCTCCGTACGGGTCGATCTGCGCGGCCACGGCAACAGCGGGGGCCTGCCCGGCGAGCCGCACGACGCGACGGAGCTGGCCGACGCCCTCGCGGTGGTGGACTGGCTGGCCGGGCAGCCCTGGTGCACCGGCCGGGTCGGCATGTTCGGCGGCGCGTGGGGCGGTCTGGCGGCGCTGCGGGTCGCCGCGCTCGCCCCGGAGCCGCTGCGGGCGGTGGTCGTGGCCGGCGCCCCCGACGACCCGTACGGGGACGGCGTGCTGCGCAAGGGCGGCGCGGTGCTCGCGGCGGGGCTGCCCGTCCGGTCCGCGACCCTCCTGGCCTGCGTCTGCCGGCCGCCGGACCCGGTGTACGCGGGCCCCGAGTGGCGCGAGCTGTGGCTGCGCCGCCTGGAGGCGGTGCGGCCCTGCGTCCACACGTGGCCGGCACCCGCCCCGGGGCGGGCCGAGGCGGCGCGCGCGGACCTCTCGGGCATCCGGGCTGCGGTCCTGGCCGTCGCCGGCTGGCAGGACCCGTACCGCAACACCGTCCTGCGGCTGGTCGAGGCGCTGCCGCCGGACCGGGTGCGCGGCATCCTCGGCCCCTGGTCGCACCAGTACCCGGACCGGGGGCTGCCGCCCGGCCCGTCGATCGGCTTCCTGCAGGAGACCCTGCGCTGGTGGGACCGGCACCTCAAGGACGCCCCGCGGGACGCGACGGCCGAGCCGCTGCTGCGCTCCTGGATCACCGCCTCGCACCCGCCGGCCGCGCGGTACGAGGAGCTGCCCGGACGCTGGGTCGCCGACCCGTCCTGGCCCTCGCCGCACGTCGCACCGGTCCGGTACGCGCTCGGCGGCGCGCCGGTCCCGGTCCGCTCGCCGCAGCGCACCGGCCTGGACGCGGGCCGGCTGCTGCCCTGCGGCCAGGACGCCGACCTGCCGCCCGACCAGCGCGACGAGGACGCCGGATCGGTCTGCTTCGACGTGCCGGTCCCGGCGGAGGGTCCGGCGCTGGAGATCCTCGGCCGGCCGCGGGCCGTGCTGGCGCTGCGCCGCGCGGCCCCGACCGGGCAGGTGGCCGCCCGGCTCTGCGACGTCGCCCCGGACGGCGCCTCGACCCTGGTGACGCGGGGCGTGCTCGACCTGTCGCACGGGTCCGGCCCCGCGGTGGTCGACCTGGACGCGGCCGGGTACGCCTTCTCCCCCGGCCACCGGGTCCGCCTCGCGGTCTCGTCGGCGTACTGGCCCTGGGTCTGGCCGCGACCGGACGCGGCGGGTTTCGTGCTCGACCCGGCGGGCTCCTCGCTGATCCTGCCGGTCCGCTCCCGGGGCGGGGACGGGGTGGAGTTCGCGCCCCCGGAGCACGCCGAACCGCTGGAGGTGGTCGAGCCGGCGACGCTCGACGAGCCCCGCCCGGAGCGGCTGGTGGTGCGGGACGTGGCGAAGGACGAGTGGCGCCTGGAGACCGTTCCCCCGGGTGTGGGCACCCGGGTCCACCCGGACGGCCTGGAGGTCACCGAGGAGGCCCTGGAGACCGCCGTGATCACCGGCGACGACCCGCTCAGCGCCCGTACCCGCTCCGACTGGAGCATCCGCCTCCACCGGCCGGAGGACGCCTGGGACGTGCGGGTCACCACCCGCTCCGAGCTCACCTGCGACGCCGAGGCGTTCCTCGCGACGGACGAGGTGATCTGCACCGAGGGCGCCGAGGTCGTCTTCCACCGCACCTGGGAGAAACGCGTTCCGCGCACGGCGGGGTGACCTCGCGGGGGCACGGGAAAGGGCCCGCGCTCCCGGAGGAACGCGGGCCCTTCCCGGTGCCGGATCAGGCGTCCGCGCCGGCCTTGCGGCGGCGGGCGACGACCATGGCGCCGGCGCCCAGGGCGACGGCCGCGGCGCCCGCGAGGGCGAGCTGCGGCACGGCGTCGCTGGAGCCGGTCTTGGCGAGGGTGCCGGTGGTGCCGGTGGCGACCGGGGTGTTCGACGTGCCGCCCTGGGCGGTGTTGCCGTTGGGCTTGCCCGGCTTGCCCTTGGCGTCGTCGACCTTGCCCGGCTTGCTGCCCTGGGCGAGGATCTCGAACTCGTAGTAGTCCAGGTCCGGCGTACCGCCGCAGGACTCGTCCTCGTTCCAGTAGTCGCCGGCCACGAAGGCGGCGCCCTGGCCGGCCGGGACCTTCGCGTCGACCTTCAGCCGGAGCTTGACGGTCAGCGAGGACTTGGCCTTGAGCGGGCCGACGTTGCCGATGCCGAACTCGGTCTCGGACTCCTCGTCGGCGTCCTTCCACTCCTTGCCGGTGAAGTACTCGAGGTCGAGGTACTTGTCCAGCTCCTTCAGGCCCTTGCTGTCGAAGGCGTGGACGAAGGCGTACGGGTACACCTCGTCCAGCTTCTTGTTCGTGCCGTTGGTGACCTTCAGGGAGAAGTTCACGGTGCTGCCGCCGACGACCTTGGAGGGCAGACCGTGCACGACGGTGGTGAACTTCGGCTCCGGCACGCACTCCTCGCCGCCGTCGTCACCGCCGTCCTCGTCCTCCTTGGCCTTCTCCAGGGCCGCCTTCGCGTCCTCCAGGGCCTTGAACGCCGCGTCCTTCGCCTTCTTGGCCAGGTTCTCGGCCTCGTACGCGGCGACGCGGGCGTCGGTGAGGTTCTTCTCGGCGACGACGTACAGGTCGTCCAGGCGGGCGGTCTCGCCGGCGCGGCCCATGGTGAGCTTCTTCGCGTCCTCCACGGCCTTCTCGGCCGCGGCCCGCTCCTCGGCGGTGGCCGTGTCCGGCAGGGCCTTCAGCGCGGCCTCGGCCTTCGCCTGGTCGGCCTCGGCGGCCTTCCACAGGGCGTAGGCGGCGTCGGCCGCCGTCTTGGCGTCCGCGACGGCCTTGACCAGCTCGTGGTCGTCCTTCTTCAGGGCCTCGCGGTCGGCGGTGGCCTTCGTGAGGGCCGCGACGGCGGCGTCGTACGCCTTCTGCGCCGCGGCGACGCGGCGCTCCAGCTCCTCGATGGTCGGCTTCTGCTGCTCCTGCTGCGTGGCGGCCGGCTTGGTGTCGGCGAACGCGGGCGCGGCGGAGAGGAGCACGACGGGGGTGGTGACGGCGGCGGCGACCGCCGTCGCGAGCATGCGGCGAATCTTCAAGTCAGAACCTTTTCCTGGTCGGGAAAGGACATGCGGCAAAAAAAGCGAAAGACGTGGGGGTCGCGGTACGCCGCTGCGGAAGTCGACACGCAGCGGCGGACGCGTGCCGTGATGCTATGACCCCGAACGGCCCTGCGGAGGGCGTTTTCCGAGGCCCCGGAAGCGTCCGCCCGCCGGACCGGTCAGCGAACCCGAAGAACCCGGACAGTTGCCCACGATCACCCAGGTTTTTCTGTGACGCATGTCATGCCCTCGTCGGACCGCCGGACAGGGCGTCCGGCTCAGCGGACACTGCCGCCGCCCCCGGCGCTCGACGTAACGTGTCCCCCACACCCGTGGAAAGCGAGGCAGGGACCGATGACCGAGCAGAGCCCGCTCGATCTGGCCGAGGGCGACCCCTTCGGCCCGCACAACCTTCCGTACGGCGTCTTCAGCACCCCCGACGAGCCCGGCCGCCGCCGGCTCGGCGTCCGCATCGGCGGGCACGTCCTGGACGCGGGGGCCGCGGCACACGCCCTGGGCTCCCCGTACGCCGCGCTGCTCGCGCAGCCCGGCCTCGGCCCGCTGCTCGCCGCCGGCCGCACCGCCTGGCGCGACGTGCGCCGGGCGCTGACCGCCTGGGTGACCTCGCCCGCGCACCGCGCCGACGTCGAGCCGCTGCTGCACCCGCTGGACGCGGTCACCCTGCACCTGCCGTACGAGGTCGCCGACTACGTCGACTTCTACGCCAGCGAGCACCACGCCACCAACGTCGGCCACATCTTCCGGCCGGACGGCGAGCCGCTCACCCCCAACTGGAAGCACCTGCCGATCGGTTACCACGGCCGCTCCGGCACCGTCGTGGTCTCCGGCACCGAGATCGTCCGCCCCTCCGGGCAGCGCAAGGCCCCCACGGACCCGGCGCCGGTCTTCGGCCCCTCCGTCAAGCTGGACATCGAGGCCGAGGTCGGCTTCCTCGTCGGCGTCCCCTCGGAGCTCGGCACGCCGGTCGCGCTCGGCGACTTCCGCGAGCACGTCTTCGGACTGACGCTGCTCAACGACTGGTCGGCCCGCGACATCCAGGCCTGGGAGTACGTGCCGCTCGGCCCGTTCCTCGGCAAGTCCTTCGCCACCTCCGTCTCCGCCTGGGTGACCCCGCTGGAGGCCCTGGACGCCGCCCGGATCTCCCCGCCGGCCCGGGACTTCCCGCTGCTGCCCTACCTGGACGACTCCGCCGAGGAGGAGCCCGGCGGCTACGACCTGCGGATCACCGTCACCATCAACGGCGAGGTGGTCTCCGAGCCGCCGTTCTCGACCATGTACTGGACGGCCGCCCAGCAGCTGGCCCACATGACGGTCAACGGCGCCTCGCTGCGCACCGGCGACCTGTACGGCTCCGGCACGGTCTCCGGCCCGGAGGTGCACCAGCGCGGCTCGCTCCTGGAGCTGACCTGGAACGGCCGGGACGCGCTCGAACTGACCGCCGGGAAGCGGACCTTCCTGGAGGACGGCGACGAGGTCACCCTCACCGCCTGGGCGCCCGGCCCGGACGGCACCCGGGTAGGCCTCGGCGAGGTCACCGGCCGGATCGCGCCCGCCCGCGGGGTCTGACCCGCCCGCCACGCCACAGGGCCCGGCCCCCGCACGCGCGGGGACCGGGCCCTGACGTCCTTGCGCCCGCGGCTACCGGACGAACACGCCCGCCTGGCCGGCCAGGTCCAGGAAGTACTGCGGCGCGAGGCCCAGCACCAGCGTGACCGCCACGCCGACCCCGATCGTGGTCACCGTCAGCGGCGAGGGCACCGCGACCGTCGGACCGTCCGCCTTCGGCTCGCTGAAGAACATCAGCACGATCACCCGGATGTAGAAGAACGCGGCGATCGCCGAGGACACCACGCCGACCACGACCAGCGCGCCCGCGCCGCCCTCCGCCGCCGCCTTGAACACCGCGAACTTGCCGGAGAAGCCGGAGGTCAGCGGGATGCCCGCGAAGGCCAGCAGGAACACCGCGAAGACCGCCGCGACGAGCGGCGAACGGCGGCCCAGACCGGCCCACTTGGACAGGTGGGTGGCCTCGCCGCCCGCGTCCCGGACCAGCGTGACGACCGCGAACGCGCCGATCGTCACGAAGGAGTAGGCCAGCAGGTAGAACAGCACCGACGAGACGCCGTCCGGGGTGGCCGCGATGACACCCGCCAGGATGAACCCGGCGTGCGCGATCGACGAGTACGCCAGCAGCCGCTTGATGTCGGTCTGCGTGATCGCCACGATCGCGCCGCCCAGCATGGTGACGATGGCGACCGCCCACAGGACGGGCCGCCAGTCCCACGTCAGGCCGGGCAGCACCACGTACAGGATCCGCAGCATCGCGCCGAACGCGGCGACCTTGGTGGCCGCGGCCATGAAACCGGTCACCGGGGTCGGCGCGCCCTGGTAGACGTCCGGGGTCCACATGTGGAACGGCACCGCGCCCACCTTGAACAGCAGCCCCATCAGCACCATCGCGAAGCCGATGAGCAGCAGCGCGTCGTTGCCCATGGTGGCGGCGAGGGCCGGGTCGACCGAGCCGACCGAGCCGTCGACGACGCTCGCGATGGTGGCGTACGAGACGGAGCCCGCGTAGCCGTAGAGCAGGGCGATGCCGAACAGCAGGAACGCCGAGGAGAACGCGCCGAGCAGGAAGTACTTCACCGCCGCCTCCTGCGACATCAGCCGCTTGCGGCGGGCGACGGCGCAGAGCAGGTACAGCGGCAGGGAGAAGACCTCCAGGGCGATGAACAGCGTCAGCAGGTCGTTGGCCGCGGGGAAGACCAGCATGCCGGAGACCGCGAACAGCGCCAGCGGGAAGACCTCGGTGGTGGTGTACCCGGCCTTCACGGCCGCCTGCTCCTGGTCGCTGCCGGGCACGGCGGCGGCCTCGGCGGCGAAGGAGTCGACCCGGTGGCCGTGGTCCGCAGGGTCGAGCCGGCGCTCGGCGAAGGTGAACACCGCGACGACCGAGGCCAGCAGGATCGTGCCCTGGAGGAACAGCGCCGGGCCGTCGACGGCGATCGCGCCCATGGCGGCGATGCCGGCCTTCGTCGTGGCGTGGCCCGAGGCCGCCAGGCCGACCACCGCGGCGAACGCGGAGGCCAGCGCGACGACGCTCAGGAACAGCTGGGCGACGTAGCGGGCCCGGCGGGGCACGAAGGCCTCGACGAGGATGCCGACGATCGCCGCGCCGACCACGATGAGGACGGGCGCGAGCTGCCCGTACTCGATCTCGGGGGACGGGATCCGGCCGATGGGTTCGGCCGCCGTCGTCCACAGGCTGTGGACAGCCGTTGCGCTCACTTGGCCGCCTCCACGTTCTCGGTGGGCAGCTCGGGACGCGGGTCCTTCTGCTGCACGTCGGACATGGTGTGCCGGACGGCCGGGTTGACGATGTCCGTCAGCGGCTTCGGGAACACACCGAGGAAGATCAGCAGGGCGATCAGCGGGGCGACGACCGCCAGCTCCCGCACCCGCAGGTCGGGCATGGCCCGCACCTCCTCCTTCACCGGGCCCGTCATCGTCCGCTGGTACAGGACGAGCGTGTAGAGCGCGGCGAGGACGATGCCGGAGGTGGCCACGATGCCGGCCACCGGGTACCGGGCGAAGGTGCCGACCAGGACCAGGAACTCGCTGACGAACGGGGCGAGTCCGGGCAGCGACAGGGTGGCCAGACCGCCGATCAGGAAGGTGCCGGCGAGCACCGGGGCGACCTTCTGGACCCCGCCGTAGTCGGCGATGAGCCGGGAGCCGCGGCGCGAGATCAGGAAGCCGGCCACCAGCATCAGCGCGGCCGTCGAGATCCCGTGGTTGACCATGTACAGCGTCGCGCCGGACTGGCCCTGGCTGGTCATCGCGAAGATGCCCATGATGATGAAGCCGAAGTGGGAGATCGACGCGTACGCGACCAGGCGCTTGATGTCCCGCTGGCCGACCGCGACGAGCGCCCCGTACACGATGCTGATCAGCGCGAGCACGATGATCGCCGGGGTGGCCCACGTGCTCGCCTCGGGGAACAGGCCGAGACAGAAGCGGAGCATCGCGAAGGTGCCGACCTTGTCGACCACCGCGGTGATGAGCACGGCCACCGGGGCGGTCGACTCGCCCATCGCGTTGGGCAGCCAGGTGTGCAGCGGCCACAGCGGCGCCTTCACCGCGAAGGCGAAGAAGAAGCCGAGGAACAGCAGCCGTTCGGTGTTCGTCGCCATCTCCAGCGAGCCGTCGGCGCGAGCGGCGGCGATCTCGGTGAGCGAGAAGTTCCCCGCCACCACGTACAGACCGATCACCGCGGCCAGCATGATCAGACCGCCGACCAGGTTGTAGAGCAGGAACTTGACCGCCGCGTAACTGCGCTGGGCCGCCGCGTTCTCGTCCGTGCCGCTGTGGGCCCGGTCCCCGAAGCCTCCGATGAGGAAGTACATCGGGATGAGCATGGCCTCGAAGAGGATGTAGAAGAGGAAGACGTCGGTGGCCTCGAAGGAGAGGATCACCATCGCCTCGACGGCCAGGATCAGGGCGAAGAAGCCCTGGGTCGGACGCCAGCGGCTGGACTTCGTCTCCAGGGGGTCGGCGTCGTGCCAGCCCGCGAGGATGACGAAGGGGATCAGCACGGCGGTGAGCAGGATCAGCGCCACGGCGATGCCGTCGACGCCGAGTTCGTAGCGGACCCCGAAGTCCTTGATCCAGGCGTACGACTCGACCAGCTGGTACCGGTCGCCGCCGGGCTCGAAGCGGACCGCGACGACCGCCGCGAGCACCAGCGTGACCAGGGAGACCAGCAGCGCGAGCCACTTGGCGGCGGCGCGCCGGGCGGCCGGGACGGCGGCGGTGAGCACCGCGCCGGCCGCCGGCACCGCGGCCGTGGCCGTCAGCAGCGGGAAGCCCGCGTTGACCACTTGGGACATGGCAGTCACACCGCCCTCATCAGCAGGGTCGCGGCGATCAGCACCGCCGTACCTCCGAACATGGAGACCGCGTACGAGCGGGCGTAGCCGTTCTGGAGCTTGCGCAGCCGGCCGGAGAGCCCGCCGACGGAGGCCGCCGTGCCGTTGACCACCCCGTCGACGAGGCTGTGGTCGACGTACACGAGGGACCGGGTCAGGTGGGTGCCGCCGCGGACGAACACCACGTGGTTGAAGTCGTCCTGGAGCAGGTCGCGGCGGGCGGCCCGGGTGAGCAGCGAGCCGCGCGGGGCGGTGACCGGGACGGGCTTGCGGCCGTACTGGAGGTAGGCAAGGCCGACGCCGAGCACCATCACCGCGATCGTGGACGCGGTGATCGCCGCGGCGCCGATCGGCGGGTGCCCGTGCTCGAAGCCGGTGACCGGCTCCAGCCACTTCACGAAGCGGTCGCCGATGCCGAAGATGCCACCCGCGAACACGGAGCCGAAGGCCAGCAGGATCATCGGGATCGTCATGCTCTTCGGCGACTCGTGCGGGTGCGGCATCTCACCGGGCACGGCCTCGACCCCGGGCTCGACGCCCGGTGCCGTCGCCGGGTCGGGCGCGGGCTGCCAGCGCTTCTCGCCGAAGAAGGTCATCAGCATCACGCGCGTCATGTAGAACGCGGTGATCGCCGCGCCCAGCAGCGCGCAGCCGCCGAGGATCCAGCCCTCGGCGCCGCCCTTGGCGAAGGCGGCCTCGATGATCTTGTCCTTGGAGAAGAAGCCGGACAGGCCCGGGAAGCCGATGATGGCGAGGTAGCCGAGGCCGAAGGTGGCGAAGGTGATCGGCATGTACTTCCGCAGGCCGCCGTACTTGCGCATGTCGACCTCGTCGTTCATGCCGTGCATGACCGAACCGGCGCCGAGGAACAGCCCGGCCTTGAAGAAGCCGTGCGTCACCAGGTGCATGATCGCGAAGGCGTAGCCGATCGGGCCGAGGCCGGCCGCGAGGACCATGTAGCCGATCTGCGACATCGTCGAACCGGCCAGCGCCTTCTTGATGTCGTCCTTCGCGCAACCGACGATCGCACCGAAGAGGAGCGTGACCGCGCCGACCACGGTGACGGCGAGCTGCGCGTCGGGGGCGGCGTTGAAGATGTCGGCGGAGCGGACGATCAGGTAGACGCCGGCGGTGACCATGGTGGCCGCGTGGATGAGGGCGGAGACCGGGGTCGGGCCCTCCATCGCGTCCCCGAGCCAGGACTGCAGCGGCACCTGGGCCGACTTGCCGCAGGCGGCGAGGAGCAGCATCAGCGCGATCACGGTCAGCTTGCCCTCGGAGGCCTCGCCCGTCGCGCCCAGGACCGGGGCGAAGGCGAAGGTGCCGAAGGTGGTGAACATGAGCATGATCGCGATGGACAGGCCCATGTCGCCGACCCGGTTGACCAGGAAGGCCTTCTTCGCGGCGGTGGCCGCGCTGGGCTTGTGCTGCCAGAAGCCGATCAGGAGGTACGAGGCGAGGCCCACGCCCTCCCAGCCGAGGTACAGCAGCAGGTAGTTGTCGGCCAGGACCAGGATCAGCATGGCCGCGAGGAACAGGTTCAGATAGCCGAAGAAGCGGCGGCGGCGCTCGTCGTGCTCCATGTACCCGATCGAGTACAGGTGGATGAGCGAGCCGACGCCGGTGATCAGCAGGACGAACGTCATCGACAGCTGGTCGAGCTGGAAGGCGACGTCCGCCTGGAAGCCCTCGACCGGGATCCAGCTGAACAGCCTGCTGTGCAGCATCCGGTGTTCGGCGTCCTTGCCGAGCATGTCGGCGAAGAGCACCAGGCCGAGGACGAAGGACGAGGCCGCGAGCAGCGTGCCGAGCCAGTGCCCGACCCGGTCGAGCCGCCGTCCCCCGCAGAGCAGCACCGCCGCTCCGAGCAGGGGCGCCGCGACGAGCAGCGCAATCAGGTTCTCCACGATTCAGCCCCTCACAGCTTCATCAGGCTGGCGTCGTCGACCGAGGCCGAGTGGCGGGAACGGAACAGCGACACGATGATCGCGAGGCCGACCACGACCTCGGCGGCGGCGACGACCATCGTGAAGAAGGCGATGATCTGGCCGTCGAGGTTGCCGTGCATCCGCGAGAAGGTCACGAACGCGAGGTTGCAGGCGTTGAGCATCAGCTCCACGCACATGAACACCACGATCGCGTTCCGCCGGATCAGCACCCCGGCCGCGCCGATGGTGAACAACAGGGCGGCGAGATAGAGATAGTTGACCGGATTCACCGGGCGGCCTCCTCTTCGTCACGGTCGCGGCCGAGGCGCTCCGCGGCGCGCTGTTCCAGCGCCTTGAGATCGGCCAGCGCCTCCTGGGAGACGTCCCGGACCTGACCGCGCTTGCGCAGGGTCTGCATCACGGTCAGCTCGGCCGGGGTGCCGTCGGGCAGCAGACCGGCGACGTCCACGGCGTTGTGCCGGGCGTAGACGCCGGGGGCGGGCAGCGGCGGGACCTGCGTGCCGCGGCGAACGCGCTGCTCGGACAGCTCGCGCTGGGTGCGGGCCTTCTCGGTGCGCTCCCGGTGGGTGAGCACCATCGCGCCGACGGCCGCGGTGATGAGCAGCGCGCCGGTGATCTCGAAGGCGAAGACGTACTTGGTGAAGACGAGGGCGGCGAGGCCCTCGACGTTGCCGCCCTGGGCGCTGTTGGCCGCGCCCAGGCCGGTGAACTCCTTCAGCGAGGCGTTGCCGATGCCGGCGCAGAGCAGGATGCCGAAGCCGAGGCCGCAGACGGCGGCCCACCAGCGCTGGCCCTTGATGGTCTCCGTCAGCGAGTCGGCGGCGGTGACGCCGACGAGCATGACCACGAACAGGAACAGCATCATGATCGCGCCGGTGTAGACGACGATCTGGACGATGCCGAGGAAGTACGCCCCGTTGGCCAGGTAGAACACGGCCAGGATGATCATCGTTCCGGCGAGGCAGAGCGCGCTGTGCACCGCCTTGCGCATCAGGATCGTGCACAGGGCGCCGATCACCGCGACGGTGCCGAGCACCCAGAACTGGAACGCCTCGCCCGTGGAGGTCGTGGCGGCGGCGAGAGCGGCGCTCATGCGTCCACCTCTTCCGGGTCGCCCTTCTCGCCCTGGGAGGAGGCGACCTGACGGACCGTCCCCGGAGCGGCCTCCGTGACCAGGCCCCGGTAGTAGTCCTGCTCGTCCATGCCGGGGAAGATGGCGTGCGGGGTGTCGACCATGCCCTCCTCCAGGCCGGCGAGCAGCTGCTCCTTGGTGAAGATCAGGTTCGCGCGGGAGGAGTCGGCCAGTTCGAACTCGTTGGTCATCGTCAGCGCCCGCGTCGGGCACGCCTCGATGCACAGCCCGCAGAAGATGCAGCGGGCGTAGTTGATCTGGTAGACGCGGCCGTACCGCTCGCCGGGCGAGTAGCGCTCCTCGTCCGTGTTGTCCGCGCCCTCCACGTAGATGGCGTCGGCCGGACAGGCCCAGGCGCACAGCTCGCAGCCGACGCACTTCTCGAGCCCGTCCGGGTGCCGGTTGAGCTGGTGCCGGCCGTGGAAGCGCGGGGCGGTGGTCTTCCGCTGCTCCGGGTACTGCTCCGTCAGCCGCTTCTTGAACATGGCCTTGAAGGTCACGCCGAAGCCGGCCACCGGATTCTGGAAATCAGACACCGTCCGTCTCCTTTCCGTCACTCTCGGTAGCAGTATCGGGGCCACCACTGACAATCAGTTCCCGCTCGGTCCGGCGCCGCCTGCGCGGCACCGGCGGCAGGGTCTGCCCGGGCAGCGGCGGTACGGGGTAGCCGCCGGCCATCGGGTCGAACGGGCGGGCGTCCTCGGGCGCGGCCCGATCCGCCTTCCCCTTGCGCTCGCGGAAGACGTCCGCGACGAAGGACAGCAGCAGCACCGCGAGCACGGCGCCGGCCACGTAGAGCACGATCGTCTGGAAGTCGTAGTTCTCGTTGCGCAGCGCCCGGACGGTGGCGACCAGCATCAGCCAGACCACGGAGACCGGGATGAGGACCTTCCAGCCGAGCTTCATCAGCTGGTCGTAGCGGACGCGGGGCAGCGTGCCGCGCAGCCAGATGAAGAAGAACAGCAGCAGCTGCACCTTGAGGACGAACCAGAGCAACGGCCACCAGCCGTGGTTCGCGCCCTCCCAGAACGTGGAGACCGGCCAGGGAGCCCGCCAGCCGCCGAGGAACAGCGTCACCGACACCGCCGAGACCGTCACCATGTTCACGTACTCGGCGAGCATGAACATCGCGAACTTGATGGACGAGTACTCGGTGTTGAAGCCGCCGACGAGGTCGCCCTCGGACTCGGGCATGTCGAACGGGGCGCGGTTGGTCTCGCCGACCATCGTGACGATGTAGATGATGAACGACACCGGCAGCAGGACGATGAACCAGCGGTCCTTCTGCGCCTCCACGATCGCCGAGGTCGACATCGACCCGGAGTAGAGGAACACCGACGCGAACGCGGCGCCCATGGCGATCTCGTACGAGATCATCTGCGCGCAGGAGCGCAGACCGCCGAGCAGCGGGTACGTGGAGCCGGACGACCAGCCGGCGAGCACGATGCCGTAGATGCCGACCGAGGCGATGGCGAGCACGTACAGCATCGCGATCGGCAGGTCGGTCAGCTGCATCGTGGTGCGCTGGCCGAAGATCGACACCTCGTTGCCCGCGGGCCCGAAGGGGATCACGGCGATGGCCATGAAGGCGGGGATCGCCGCGATGATCGGGGCGAGGACGTAGACGACCTTGTCCGCGCGGCGGACGATCACGTCCTCCTTGAGCATCAGCTTCACGCCGTCCGCGAGGGACTGCAGGAAGCCCCAGGGGCCGTGCCGGTTGGGGCCGATGCGCAGCTGCATCCAGGCGACGACCTTGCGCTCCCACACGATGGAGAACAGCACGGTCACCATCAGGAAGGCGAAGCAGAACACCGCCTTGATCAGGACGAGCCACCAGGGGTCCCGCCCGAACATGGAGAGGTCTTCGGCAGCGAGGAGCGTGTTCACGCCTGCACCTCCTTCGACGTCGCCGGGCCCGCCGGACCGATGCGGACCGGGGCGCCCGGGCGGGCGCCCAGGGTGTCCAGGACCCGGGAGCCGGGCGAGTTGAGCGGCAGCCAGACCACGCGGTCCGGCATCTCGGTGATCAGCAGCGGGAGTTCGACGGTGCCGGACGGGCCGGTCACCGCGAGGACGTCGCCGTCCTTCACGCCCGTGTCCTCGGCCGTCGCGGCCGACAGCCGGGCGACCGCCGCGTGGCGGGTGCCCGCCAGCGCCTCGTCGCCCTCCTGGAGCCGGCCCAGGTCGAGCAGCAGCCGGTGGCCGGCCAGGACGGCCTCGCCGTCGCCGGGCCGGGCCGCGGGCCGCGCGGGCTCGGCGGGCAGCGAGGCCCGCTCGCCGTCCCAGCCGCCCAGCCGGTCCAGTTCGCGCCGGGCCGCCCGCAGATCGGGCAGCGCCAGGTGCACGTCCATCACGTCGGCCAGCATGTGCAGCACCCGGGCGTCCGCCGGGGACAGCGTCCGCGTCATGTGCTCGGGCTTCAGCGCGGCCTCGAACAGCCGGGCCCTGCCCTCCCAGTTGAGGAAGGTGCCGGGCTTCTCCGCGACCGCGGCGACCGGCAGCACCACGTCGGCCCGCTCGGTCACCTCGCTCGGCCGCAGCTCCAGGCTGACCACGAAGGCCGCGTCGAGCGCCTCGCGGGCCCGCTCCGGGTCCGGCAGGTCGCCGACCTCGACGCCGCCGACGAGCAGCGCGCCGAGTTCGCCGGTGGCCGCGGCCTCCACGATCTGGCCGGTGCTCCGCCCGTAGCCGTGCGGGAGTTCGCGTACGCCCCAGACCGCCGCGACCTCCTCGCGGGCCCGCGGATCGGTCGCCGGACGGCCGCCGGGCAGCAGCGACGGGATCGCGCCCGCCTCCAGCGCGCCCCGCTCGCCGGCCCGGCGCGGGATCCACACCAGGCGCGCCCCGGTGGCGGACGCCAGCCGGACCGCCGCGGTCAGCGCGCCCGGCACCCCGGCCAGCCGCTCGCCGACCGCGATCACGGCGCCGTCCTGGCGCAGCGCCTGAGCCGCCTCGGCGCCCGGGCCCTCCAGACCGGAACCGGCCGCCAGCGCGTCCAGCCACTCGGTCTCGGTGCCGGGCGCGGCGGGCAGCAGCGTGCCGCCGGCCTTCGTCAGGCCGCGCGTCGCGAACGCGGCGAGCCCGTACGTCCTCTGGCCCTTCTTCCGCCAGGCCTTGCGCAGCCGCAGGAAGACGCCGGGGGCCTCCTCCTCCGCCTCCAGACCGGCGAGCAGCACGGCCGGGGCGGCTTCGAGGGAGGTGTACGTGACGCCGCTGCCGTCCAGGTCCCGGCCCCGCCCCGCGACGGCCGAGGCCAGGAAGTCGGCCTCCTCGCTGGAGTGGATCCGGGCCCGGAAGTCGACGTCGTTGGTGTCGAGCGCGACCCGCGCGAACTTGGCGTAGGCGTACGCGTCCTCGACGGTCAGCCGGCCGCCGGTCAGCACGCCGGTGCGCCCCCGGACCAGGCCGCGGGCCGCCGCCTCCAGGGCCTCCGGCCAGGACGCGGTCTCCAGCCGGCCGGACTCGGGGTCGCGCACCAGGGGCGTGGTGAGCCGGTCGCGCTGCTGCGCGTACCGGAACGCGAACCGCCCCTTGTCGCAGATCCACTCCTCGTTGACCTCGGGGTCCTCGGCGGCGAGCCGCCGCATGACCTTGCCGCGCCGGTGGTCGACGCGGGTCGCGCAGCCGCCCGCGCAGTGCTCGCAGACGCCCGGCGAGGACACCAGGTCGAAGGGACGGGAGCGGAACCGGTACGCCGCCGAGGTCAGCGCGCCGACGGGGCAGATCTGGATGGTGTTGCCGGAGAAGTACGACTCGAACGGGTCGCCCTCCCCGGTACCGACCTGCTGCAGCGCGCCGCGCTCGATCAGCTCGATCATCGGGTCGCCGGCGACCTGGTTGGAGAACCGGGTGCAGCGGGCGCACAGCACGCACCGCTCGCGGTCGAGCAGCACCTGCGTGGAGATCGGCACCGGCTTCTCGTACGTCCGCTTCCTGCCCTCGAAGCGGGACTCGGCCTGCCCGTGCGACATCGCCTGGTTCTGCAGCGGGCACTCGCCGCCCTTGTCGCAGACCGGGCAGTCCAGCGGGTGGTTGATGAGCAGCAGCTCCATCACGCCGTGCTGGGCCTTCTCGGCGACCGGCGACGTCAGCTGCGACTTGACGACCATGCCGTCGGTGCAGGTGATCGTGCAGGACGCCATCGGCTTGCGCTGGCCCTCGACCTCGACGATGCACTGGCGGCAGGCGCCGGCGGGGTCGAGGAGCGGGTGGTCGCAGAACCGGGGGATCTCGATGCCGAGCTGTTCGGCGGCGCGGATCACCAGGGTCCCCTTGGGGACGGAGATCTCGATGCCGTCGATGGTCAGCGTGACGAGATCCTCCGGCGGTACCGCCGCGCTGCCGCCGCCCGCGGGGTTGGACGCGGTGACGGTCATGCGGTCACCTCCTTGTGGTTGTCCGCCCAGGCGGTCGACTTGGCCGGGTCGAAGGGGCAGCCCCGGCCGGTGATGTGCTGCTCGTACTCCTCGCGGAAGTACTTCAGCGAGGAGAAGATCGGCGAGGCGGCGCCGTCGCCGAGCGCGCAGAACGACTTGCCGTTGATGTTGTCGGCGATGTCGTTGAGCTTGTCGAGGTCGGACATCACGCCCTTGCCGGCCTCGATGTCGCGCAGCAGCTGGACCAGCCAGTACGTGCCCTCGCGGCACGGCGTGCACTTGCCGCAGGACTCGTGGGCGTAGAACTCGGTCCACCGGGTGACCGCGCGGACCACACAGGTCGTCTCGTCGAAGCACTGCAGCGCCTTGGTGCCGAGCATGGAGCCGGCCGCGCCGACGCCCTCGTAGTCCAGGGGCACGTCGAGGTGCTCGTCGGTGAACATCGGCGTCGAGGAGCCGCCCGGGGTCCAGAACTTGAGCCGGTGCCCGGGCCGCATCCCGCCGCTCATGTCGAGCAGCTGGCGCAGGGTGATGCCGAGCGGGGCCTCGTACTGGCCGGGCGAGGCGACGTGCCCGCTGAGCGAGTACAGCGTGAAGCCCGGGGACTTCTCGCTGCCCATCGACTTGAACCAGTCCTTGCCCTTGTTCAGAATCGCGGGAACCGAGGCGATGGACTCGACGTTGTTCACCACGGTGGGGCAGGCGTACAGACCGGCGACCGCGGGGAAGGGGGGACGCAGCCGGGGCTGGCCGCGGCGCCCTTCGAGGGAGTCGAGCAGCGCGGTCTCCTCGCCGCAGATGTACGCGCCCGCGCCCGCGTGCACGGTGAGTTCGAGGTCGAGTCCGCTGCCGAGGACGTTCCGGCCGAGGTACCCGGCCTCGTACGCCTCGCGGACCGCCTCGTGGAGCCGGCGCAGCACGGGCACGACCTCGCCGCGCAGATAGATGAAGGCATGGTTCGAGCGGATCGCGTAGCAGGCGATCACGATGCCCTCGATGAGGGAGTGCGGATTGGCGAAGAGCAGCGGGATGTCCTTGCAGGTGCCCGGCTCGGACTCGTCGGCGTTGACGACGAGGTAGTGGGGCTTGCCGTCACCCTGCGGGATGAACTGCCACTTCATCCCGGTGGGGAAGCCAGCGCCGCCGCGGCCGCGCAGGCCGGAGTCCTTGACGTACGCGATGACGTCGTCGGGCGACATCGCGAGCGCCTTCCGCAGGCCCTCGTAGCCCTCGTGCCGCCGGTACGTGTCCAGGGTCCAGGAGTTCGGCTGGTCCCAGAACGCCGACAGGACGGGCGCGAGCAGCTTCTCCGGGCTGGTGTTGTCGAGTTCGGGTGCCAAGGTCATCACTCCCCCTCCCCACTGGCTGACGCGCCGCGCGGGTGGACGATCTTGTGGTGCGGGGTTTCGCCCTTGGCCAGGCGCAGCCCGACGAGCGAGGCGGGACCGGCGCCGCCGGTGGCCTCGACGGCGCCCTCGCGCTCGTCGGGGAAGCCGGCCAGGATCCGCGCGGTCTCCTTGAAGGTGCACAGCGGGGCGCCTCGGGTGGGTTCGACGGTCCGGCCGGCCCGCAGGTCGTCCACCAGGCGCTTGGCGGACTCCGGGGTCTGGTTGTCGAAGAACTCCCAGTTGACCATCACCACCGGCGCGAAGTCGCAGGCCGCGTTGCACTCGATGTGCTCCAGGGTGACCTTGCCGTCCGCGGTGGTGTCGTCGGCCCCGTGGCCGCCGACGCCGAGGTGCTCCTGCAGCGCCTCGTAGATGGCGTCGCCGCCCATGACCGCACAGAGCGTGTTGGTGCAGACGCCGACCTGGTAGTCGCCGGAGGGCTTGCGCCGGTACATGGTGTAGAAGGTCGCGACGGCGGTGACCTCGGCCGTGGTCAGGTCCAGCATGTCGGCGCAGAACTGCATGCCGGTGCGGGTGACGTGACCCTCCTCCGACTGCACGAGGTGCAGCATCGGCAGGAGCGCGGAGCGGGACCCCGGGTAGCGGGCGATGATCTCCCTGGCGTCCGCCTCCAGGCGGGCCCGGACGTCGGCCGGGTAGTCGGGGGCGGGGAGCTGGGGCATCCCGAGACTGATCTGTCCGTCCGTCATCGGTCGACGCCTCCCATCACGGGGTCGATGGACGCGACCGCGACGATCACGTCGGCGACCTGGCCGCCTTCGCACATCGCGGCCATGGCCTGCAGGTTGGTGAACGACGGGTCGCGGAAGTGGACGCGGTAGGGGCGGGTGCCGCCGTCGGAGACGACGTGCGCGCCGAGTTCGCCCTTCGGCGACTCGACGGCCGCGTACGCCTGGCCGGGCGGGACGCGGAAGCCCTCCGTCACCAGCTTGAAGTGGTGGATCAGGGCCTCCATGGAGGTGCCCATGATCTTCTTGATGTGGTCGAGCGAGTTGCCGAGGCCGTCCGGGCCGAGGGCGAGCTGCGCCGGCCAGGCGATCTTCTTGTCGCCGACCATGACGGGGCCGGGCTCCAGCCGGTCCAGGCACTGCTCGACGATCCGCAGCGACTGGCGCATCTCCTCCAGGCGGATGAGGAAGCGGCCGTAGGAGTCGCAGGTGTCGGCGGTCGGCACCTCGAAGTCGTACTGCTCGTAGCCGCAGTACGGGTCGGTCTTGCGCAGGTCGTGCGGAAGGCCCGCGGAGCGCAGGATCGGTCCGGTGGCGCCGAGGGCCATGCAGCCGGTGAGGTCGAGGTAGCCGACGTCCTGCATGCGGGCCTTGAAGATGGGGTTGCCGGTGGCGAGCTTGTCGTACTCCGGCAGGTTCTTCTTCATGGTCTTCACGAACTCGCGCACGGCGTCGACCGCGCCGGGCGGGAGGTCCTGGGCGAGGCCGCCGGGGCGGATGAACGCGTGGTTCATGCGCAGACCGGTGATCAGCTCGTACAGGTCCAGGATCATCTCGCGGTCCCGGAAGCCGTAGATCATGATCGTGGTGGCGCCGAGCTCCATGCCGCCGGTGGCGATGGCCACGAGGTGCGAGGAGAGCCGGTTGAGCTCCATCAGCATCACGCGGACGACGCTCGCCCGGTCCGGGATCTGGTCGGTGATGCCGAGCAGCTTCTCGACGCCCAGGCAGTACGCCGTCTCGTTGTAGAACGAGGTCAGGTAGTCCATGCGCGTGACGAAGGTGGTGCCCTGCGTCCAGGTCCGGAACTCGAGGTTCTTCTCGATGCCGGTGTGGAGGTAGCCGATGCCGCAGCGGGCCTCGGTGACGGTCTCGCCGTCGATCTCCAGGATGAGCCGGAGCACGCCGTGGGTGGACGGGTGCTGGGGGCCCATGTTGACGACGATGCGCTCGTCGTCGGCCTTGGCGGCGGACCGGACGACCTCGTCCCAGTCGCCGCCGGTGACCGTGTAGACGGTGCCTTCGGTCGTCTCACGTGCGCTTGCAGAAGGGGTGGTCACGAGTACGACCTCCGCTGGTCCGGAGCCGGGATCTGGGCGCCCTTGTACTCGACGGGGATGCCGCCGAGCGGGTAGTCCTTGCGCTGCGGGTGGCCCTGCCAGTCGTCCGGCATCATGATCCGGGTGAGGGCGGGGTGGCCGTCGAAGACGATGCCGAAGAAGTCGTACGTCTCGCGCTCGTGCCAGTCGTTGGTCGGGTAGACCGCGACCAGCGACGGGATGTGCGGGTCGGCGTCCGGCGCCGAGACCTCCAGGCGGATCAGCCGGCCGTGGGTGAGCGAGCGCAGGTGGTACACGGCGTGCAGCTCGCGGCCCTTGTCGCCGGGGTAGTGCACGCCGGAGACGCCGGTGCACAGCTCGAAGCGGAGCGCCGGGTCGTCGCGGAGGGTGCGGGCCACGCGGACGAGGTGCTCGCGCTCGATGTGGAAGGTCAGCTCGCCGCGGTCGACGACGGTCTTCTCGATCGCGTTGCCGGGGATCAGCCCCTGCTCCTCCAGGGCGCCCTCCAGCTCGTCGGCGACCTCGTCGAACCAGCCGCCGTACGGGCGGACGGCCGGTCCGGGGAGCCGCACGGAGCGGACCAGGCCGCCGTAGCCGGAGGTGTCGTTGCCCTCGCGGGCGCCGAACATGCCGCGCTGGACGCGGACCTCCTCGCCGCGGTCGCCGCGCTGACCCGGCAGGTTCTGCGCGCTGAGGTCCTTCTCGGGGTTGGGGGTCTCGTCACTCACCGCAGGAGGCCCTTCAGCTCGATCGTGGGGAGGGCCTTGAGCGCCGCCTCCTCCGCCTCGCGGGCCGCCTCCTCGGCGTTCACGCCCAGCTTGGAGTTCTGGATCTTCTGGTGGAGCTTGAGGATCGCGTCCATCAGCATCTCCGGCCGGGGCGGACAACCCGGCAGATAGATGTCAACCGGCACAATGTGATCAACACCCTGCACAATCGCGTAATTGTTGAACATTCCGCCCGACGAGGCACAAACGCCCATGGAGATCACCCACTTGGGGTTGGGCATCTGGTCGTAGACCTGGCGCAGGACGGGCGCCATCTTCTGGCTGACCCGGCCGGCCACGATCATCAGATCGGCCTGGCGGGGAGAGCCGCGGAAGACCTCCATGCCGAAGCGCGCCAGGTCGTAGCGGCCGGCGCCGGTCGTCATCATCTCGATGGCGCAGCAGGCGAGGCCGAAGGTCGCGGGGAAGACGGATGCCTTCCGGACCCATCCCGCGGCCTGTTCGACGGTCGTCAGCAGAAAGCCGCTCGGCAGTTTCTCTTCGAGTCCCATGGGTGCTCCTCAGCCCCTCAGTCCCATTCCAGGCCGCCGCGCCGCCACACGTAGGCGTAGGCGACGAAGACGGTGAGCACGAAGAGCAGCATCTCCACGAGCCCGAAAAGCCCCAGGGCGTCGAAGGTGACGGCCCAGGGGTAGAGGAAGACGATCTCGATGTCGAAGACGATGAAGAGCATCGCCGTCAGGTAGTACTTGATCGGGAAGCGGCCGCCGCCGGCCGGAGTGGGCGTCGGCTCGATACCGCACTCGTACGCCTCGAGCTTGGCCCGGTTGTACCGTTTTGGGCCGATCAACGTGGCCATGACCACGGAGAAGATCGCAAACCCTGCACCGAGGGCACCGAGCACGAGGATGGGTGCGTAGGCATTCACGCTCCTCGCTCCTTCCAGTCGTCCTTGACCGTTGGACCGCACCGGGCAACCCGTCTCGCCGCCTCGCGAAGATCGTGCACATGTGAGGCAGTTCACAAGCCCGACGCCCCGCATCTTATGCCCGCCCCTCTGTGATCTGCGACACGGGGTACGCAGGGGACTTTGTGATCTCCACCACCTGACGAAGGATCATGAAGCCGGATGAGCGGTGATCTTGACACGCGAAGCACGCAGGTGATCACCAGTCGTGACATCCGCACCGGAAATCGCTGGTGGGAGGGGGTGTCGCACTATCAAGCGATGGGCCGTACAAGCAAATTGGCGATGGACCGCGCGTCAGTGATATAGCGACCCGCCGTCGCCCGGTCGGGGGGCCCGCGGTACGGAAGTGGACACGTGCGCGCGTTCACGAACGAGCCGGCCTCATGATGTGACCTGCCTCACAGGAACCGACTCCAGAAAAAACGGGGCTTGGCCACGTGCGTGAAGGAGTGGTAAGTGCGGCTCAATTCGGACGTTTCGCGGAAAGTCCTTGCTCAACGCCCTGATGACCGCCGTCCGGATTGTCCGTTGTGCCGTCAATAAAGCCGTGAGAGAAGCGGATTATGTGGTTCCGAACGTAACTGTGGCGCAACACACGTTTCTTGAAGGGAACCCGTGAGGGCTGATAGCGGTTGTACTCATGTCCCGTACCGCTCACATACCCAGCCACCGGAAGCCCCGCCAGAGCGCTTCGAAGCTCGTGCTCCGGGCCGGAGTTGCCGGTGGCGTCCTCAGCACCATCGCGGTGGCCGGCGCCGCCGGGCCGGCGAACGCCGAGCCGGTGACCGAGACCATCGAGATGCCGACGATCGGCTCCCTCGACACCGAGCTGTCGAGCGCCGTCGCCGCCGCCGCCGAGGCCTCCCAGCAGGAGGCGCTCGACCTGCAGCTCGCCGTCCAGGAGAACGACGCCAACGAGGCCGCCGCCAAGGCCGCCAAGAAGGCCAAGGCCGAGGCGGAGCGCAAGGCCGAGGCCGAGCGCGCCGAGAAGGCCCGTGAGGACCGCGAGCGCGCCTCGCGCACCTCCGAGCGCAGCTCCCTCGCCTCGTTCTCCGCGAGCGACTCCTCGACGCCGCAGGCGACCGGCTCCGCCGCCGCCATCGTCGCCTTCGCCCGCGCCCAGGTCGGCGACTCGTACGTCATGGGCAGCACCGGCCCCAACTCCTGGGACTGCTCCGGTCTCGTCCAGGCCGCCTACCGCCAGGCCGGCATCGACCTGCCGCGCGTCTCCGGCGACCAGTCGAGCATGGGCCGCTCGGTCTCCCTCGACAACCTGCAGCCCGGCGACATCCTCTACTGGGGCAGCCGCAGCGGCTCGTACCACGTGGCGATCTACGTCGGCGGCGGCAACTTCGTCGGCGCGCAGAACCCGTCCACCGGCGTCGTCGAGCGCTCCCTGGACTACGACCGGCCGTCCGGCGCGGTCCGGATCCTCTGATCCCGCGCACCACCTCCTGTACATCGAAGGGCCGCCACTCCTCGGGGGAGTGACGGCCCTTCGCCGTGCCCCGGGCCCGGTCTAGCCGGCCCGCCACAGCGCGGGCACGTTCGGGGGCTCCCAGCCCGGCTGGGCCGTGTGCGCCTGCAGGCACAGGTAGCGCAGGCCGCCGTACGAGGCCCTGTCCCCCGCCGCGTACGCCCGTCCCGCCGTCCAGGCGCCGTCGGGCTGCGTGGGCGTGGGCGTCGGCGTGGGGCTCGGCCCCGGGTCCTGCGGCACGTCGAGGACGAAGTCGAACACGGCCTCCCGGGCCCCGCCCGCGTCCCGCACCGTCATCAGCAGCCGCGGGTCGAAGAGCTGGTCCGTGGCGTTGCGGGGCTCGTTCGGGAAGTACAGCTGGGTGGTGAGCACCGGCCGGCCCGGGGCCTGCACCTTGACGTGCAGGTGCCGGGTGCGGCCCGGGTAGAGGCCGGGGACGATCGTGGTGAGCGCGAAGGAGCCGCGGCTGTCGGTGAACTGGTGGCCCCGGAAGCGGAAGCCGGTGTTGTCGTACGCGCCGTTCGTGTCGGCCTGCCAGAAGTCGAGCAGCACCCCGGACAGCGGCCGGCAGGCGCGCCCGAAGACGTACCCGGCGACGGTGAGCCGGATGCCGGCGGTGCCGGGCTCCAGGAGGCTCGTCCGCAGCGGCGAGTTCGGCTTGAAGTAGGGGCCCTCCATCTGCGGCGGGGTCGGGTCGTCGCCGTCGTCGCACGCGGGGGTCGGCTCGGGGGCCGGGGCGTCCGGCCCGGTGAGGGTCCTCGCGAGCGCGGGGACGCCCACGAGGACCGCGGGGGCGGCCATGCCGGCGGCGAGCGCCGCGCGCAGCACCGCCTTGCGGGTGACGGGTCCGGTGCCGGTCTCACGGTCGAAGTCCATGCCTGCTCCTCGGTGGGGGCTGCGGGAACGGCATCGAACCTAGGCAGACCGGTCACCGGGTTCGAGGGACGCAGCCCGGCGGTCGTGGTGCTTTCGGAAGTCACCGGGGCTGCGGCCGGTCTCGCGGCGGAAGAAACGGCAGAAATAGGCGGGATCGGCGAAGCCGACCCGGGCCGCGACCTGGCGGACCGACAGTCCGGTGCTCAGCAGCAGCCGTTGCGCCTCGCAGACGCGGGCCTCGCGGAGCAGGGCCGCGGGGGTCCGGCCGGTGACCGCCCGGACGGCCTCGGCGAGGTGGCCCGGGGTCACCCCGAGGCGCTCGGCGCACTCCCGTACGGTCGGGGCCTCGTGGGCGGTACGGGCGGCGAGCCGGGCGAACTCCTCGGCGAGGCCCGCGGCCCGGCTCTGATGGCCGCGGCCGGGGAGCGGGGCCGCGTCCGGGACGGCGGGGCCGGGAAGCCGCGCGGTGCGGACCAGCAGGACGTGCAGCAGGGAGCGCAGGACGCTCGCGAAGCCGGCCGCCCCCTGCGCGTACTCCTCGCTCAGCTCCGCGATCAGGCGCCCGGTGCGGGCATGGTCGGCGGCGTCGAGGGCGAGCCAGGGGCGCTCGCCGAGCCGGCGCAGCAGCTCGCGGTCGCCGGGGTGGTCGACGAGGAACTCGGGGGTGAACAGGACGACGGAGCCGTCGAGACCGCGCACGTCCTCCCAGTGGTGCACCTGTCCGGGCAGGATCACGCCCAGGTGCGGCGGCCGCAGGACGTGCCGGTCCAGGTCCACGACGTGCACGCCGGCGCCGGCGGTGACGTGGACGAGCTCGTAGAAGGTGTGCCGGTGCGGGAAGCCGGCCCGGGACATCGGGCCGATGCCGTCGAACGTCCCGACGGCGAAGGGGACCTCGTCGGGAAGGCGGACCTCCAGGCGGTGCACCGGAGGCTCGCCGTCCCTCGGGGCGGAACAGGGGGTCCCGGGTAAGACCGTGGTGCCGCGCATCGCCGCTTCCCTCCACACGTGGTACAGACCATTGGGGGTCTCCACGATGGCACGGGGCCGGGCCCGGGTGAACAAGGCGCCGCCCGCCGGACCGTGGTCCGGCGGGCGACGCGCCTGCGGCTCTGCGGCCCTACGCCTTGGGGGCCACCTTGGACAGGCCGTTGATGATGCGGTCCATCGCGTCGCCGCCCGTCGGGTCGGTGAGGTTGGCCAGGAGCTTCTGGACGAACTTCATCAGGAGCGGGTGGCTCAGACCGTGCTGGGTCGCGACCTTCATGATCTTCGGGTTGCCGATGAGCTTCACGAACGCGCGGCCCAGGGTGTAGTACCCGCCGTAGGTGTCCTTGAGGATCTTCGGGTAGTTGCGCAGGGCCAGTTCGCGCTGGGCCGGCGTCGCGCGGGCGTGGGCCTGCACGATGACGTCGGCCGCGATCCGGCCGGACTCCATCGCGTACGCGATGCCCTCGCCGTTGAACGGGTTGACCATGCCGCCGGCGTCGCCGACGAGGAGCAGGCCCTTGGTGTAGTGCGGCTGCCGGTTGAAGGCCATCGGCAGCGCCGCGCCGCGGATCGGCTGGGTCATGTTCTCCGGGGTGAAGCCCCAGTCCTCCGGCATCGAGGCGCACCAGGCCTTCATCACCTCGCGCCAGTCCAGCTCGCGGAACGCGGAGGAGGAGTCGAGGATGCCGAGGCCGACGTTGGACGTGCCGTCGCCCATGCCGAAGATCCAGCCGTAGCCGGGCAGCAGCCGGTCCTGCGGACCGCGCCGGTCCCACAGCTCCAGCCACGCCTCCAGGTACTCGTCGTCGTGCCGCGGCGAGGTGAAGTACGAGCGGACCGCGACGCCCATCGGCCGGTCCTCGCGCCGGTGCAGGCCCATGGCGAGGGACAGCCGCGTCGAGTTGCCGTCGGCGGCGACGACCAGCGGCGCGTGGAAGGTGACCTCGCGCTTCTCGTCGCCCAGCTTGGCGTGCACGCCGGTGATCCGGCCCGTGCGGTCGTCGAGGACCGGCGCGCCCACGTTGCACCGCTCGTACAGCCGCGCGCCCGCCTTCTGCGCCTGGCGGGCGAGCTGCTCGTCGAAGTCGTCGCGCTTGCGGACCAGTCCGTAGTTCGGGTACGCGGCCAGCTCGGGCCAGTCGAGTTCGAGCCGGACGCCGCCGCCGATGATCCGCAGGCCCTTGTTGCGCAGCCAGCCCGCCTCCTCGGAGATGTCGATCCCCATGGAGACCAGCTCCTTGGTGGCGCGCGGCGTCAGACCGTCGCCGCAGACCTTCTCGCGCGGGAACGCGGTCTTCTCCAGGAGCAGGACGTCGAGTCCCGCCTTGGCGAGGTAGTACGCGGTGGTCGAGCCCGCCGGGCCCGCCCCGACGACGATCACATCTGCGCGGTGCTCGGAGAGCGGCTCGGTCACGGCGGGATCCTCCGAAATGTCGACGTCGGGTCGGTGGGAAGTCTATTGCGCGGCCCGCGGCCCCGGGACGGGGCCACGGGCGGAACGGCGGGGCGCCGTACGGGCTCAGGCCCCGGGCTTGAAGCCGCGGTGCATCGCCACGATGCCGCCGGACAGGTTGCGCCAGGCGACCTTCTGCCAGCCGGCCTTCTGCAGCATCCCGGCGAGCTCCGGCTGGTCCGGCCAGGTCCGGATGGACTCGGCCAGGTACACGTACGCGTCCGGGTTCGAGGAGACCGCGCGCGCGATCGGCGGCAGCGCGCGCATCAGGTACTCCTCGTACACCTTGCGGAACGGCCCCCAGGTGGCGTGCGAGAACTCGCAGATCACCACCCGGCCCCCGGGCTTGGTCACCCGGTACAGCTCGCGCAGCGCCGCGTCGGTGTCCTGGATGTTGCGCAGCCCGAAGGAGATGGTGACCGCGTCGAACACCTCGTCCCGGAACGGCAGCTTCGTGCCGTCGCCGGCGGTCAGCGGGAGCCAGCCGTGCTTCTTCTTGCCCTCGCGGAGCATGCCCAGCGAGAAGTCGCAGGGCACGACGTACGCGCCGGTCGCGGCGAAGGGCAACGAGGACGTGCCGGTGCCCGCGGCGAGGTCGAGGACCCGCTGCGCGGGGCGCGCGTCGACCGCCTTCGCGACCTCCTTGCGCCAGCGCCGGTCCTGGCCCAGCGAGAGCACGTCGTTGGTCAGGTCGTAGTTCGCCGCCACGTCGTCGAACATCGTGGCGACTTCGTGCGGCTGCTTGTCCAGGGTTGCTCGCGTCACACGCCCATTGTCGCAGCCGCCCTCAGGACCGCTGCGGTGGGCTCAGCGGCCGCGGTGCACCAGCCGGCCGGCGAGCACCGTGGCCACGCAGGTCGAGGGGCCGAGGCGGACCAGGGCGGCCCGGTCCGGGACGTCGAAGACCGCGAAGCGGGCGGGCGCGCCGGGGGCGAGCGCGGGCAGCAGGACGAGGGGCCGGGGCCACAGGGACGGCTCGCCGGGCAGGGCCGGGGGCCGCTGCCCGATCGCGAGGCCGGCCCGCCGTACCGCGTCGACCACCGCGCGGGCGCGCAGTTCGCCGGCGAGCGCGACCGTGCCGTGGGCCAGCAGCCGCTGCACCCCGCGCCGGGCGCTCGCGCCCAGCCGGGCCGGCTCGGCGCGGAACAGGGCCCGCGCCCGCTCGCCGGTGAGCGGCTCGGTGCCGAGGGCGTCCGCCTCGCGCGGGTCCGGGAAGTAGGTCTGTTCGAGCAGCTCGGGCCCGTACGGGTTGAGCAGCCCCGGCGTGAGGATGCCGGGCCAGCGCCGCACCCGCGCCTGCGGCGCGGCGGCGGCCAGCTTCTCGTACGGGCCGACGGCGGCGAGCCGCGCGCCGTCGACCAGGACGGCGGTCTCCGGCGACGCCTCGGCGGCGTGGATCGTCAGCATGGGCCGGTCAGTTGGCGTCGAGCAGCTTCAGCTCGGGGTGCGCGGTCCCGCCCTCGATCGCGATGGACGAGATGTGCGAGACGACGCGCTCGTCGACCGGGTCGTTCGCCGGGTCGTCGTGCACGACGAGGTGCTCGTACGTGGTGGCGCGCTGCGCGGGGACACGGCCCGCCTTGCGGATCAGGTCGATGATCTCCTGCCGGTTCGAGCGGTGCTTCGCGCCCGCCGAGGAGACCACGTTCTCCTCCAGCATGATCGAGCCCAGGTCGTCCGCCCCGTAGTGCAGCGACAGCTGGCCGACCTCCTTGCCGGTGGTCAGCCAGGAGCCCTGGATGTGGGCGACGTTGTCCATGAACAGCCGCGCCACCGCGATCATCCGCAGGTACTCGAAGAGCGTGGCCTGCGTGCGGCCCTTCAGGTGGTTGTTCTCCGGCTGGTACGTGTACGGGATGAAGGCCCGGAAGCCGCCCGTCCGGTCCTGCACGTCGCGGATCATCCGCAGGTGCTCGATGCGCTCGGCGTTGGTCTCTCCGGTGCCCATCAGCATGGTCGAGGTCGACTCCACGCCCAGGTTGTGGGCGATCTCCATGATCTCCAGCCAGCGCTCGCCGCTCTCCTTCAGCGGGGCGATCGCCTTGCGCGGCCGCGCCGGCAGCAGCTCCGCGCCGGCGCCCGCGAAGGAGTCGAGACCGGCGGTGTGGATCCGCTGGATGGCCTCCTCCACGGACACCTGGGAGATCCGGGCCATGTGCTCGACCTCGGACGCGCCGAGGGAGTGGATGACGAGCTGCGGGAACTCCTTCTTGATGGCGGAGAAGTGCTGCTCGTAGTACTCGACGCCGAAGTCCGGGTGATGCCCGCCCTGGAACATGATCTGCGTGCCGCCCAGCTCCACGGTCTCCGCGCAGCGGCGCAGGATGTCGTCGAGGTCGCGGGTCCAGCCGTTCTTCGTGTCCTTCGGCGGCGCGTAGAAGGCGCAGAACTTGCAGGCCGTCACACAGACGTTGGTGTAGTTGATGTTCCGCTCGATGATGTACGTCGCGATGTGCTCCGTACCCGCGTAGCGGCGGCGGCGCACCGCGTCGGCGGCCGCGCCCAGCGCGTGCAGCGGCGCGGAGCGGTACAGCTCCAGCGCCTCCTCCGGGGTGATCCGGCCACCGTCGGCGGCGCGGTCGAGAACGGACTGCAGGTCGGCCTTCTCGGTCACCGGGTGTGTCCCTTTCGGAGGGGTACTGGCATAGCTCCGCCAGCCTACGCCAGGGGGTCGGACAACCGATTCGTCGCCCCGCCCCTCTTCCACGGCGTGAACCACCGCACCCGGACCCTCGCCGCCGCATTCGCCCTCGCCTCGGTCGCCCTGGTGGCCGGCTGCTCCGACGAGGGGGACCCGGTCTCCTTCGACGGACCGAGCGCCGCACCCGCCCCCGCCACCGCCGCCCCGACCCGCCCGGCCCCCGGCGGCTCGCCCTCGGCCCCCGCCGGGCCGCGGACGGTCATGCCGACCGGGCCGAAGGCCGACTTCACCGTCCAGAACACGATCGACGACGGGACGAAGATCGCCGTCGCCACGCTGCGGGGCGAGAAGTCCGGTTTCACGGGCAAGGTGTGGGTGTGGGCCCCGAAGCAGTATTTCGACCCGAAGTACGCGAACAGCGGCTTCCCCGTCCTGATCGCCCTGCCCGGCGGAAACGGCTACCCCAACAATTACTGGATGGGGACCGACCTGAAACTGCAGAGCAGCATCAGCGCGTGGTCGAAGGAAGGGAAAAGCCTTCCGTTCATCGTGGCGATGCCCGTGCTCAACCCGGACGACAAGTACTACTACGACGGCAGCGATATACCCGGGCAGCCGAAAATGGGCACGTGGATGACGGAGGACGTCCCCGATTTCGTCCGGGCCAATTTCCGCACCTTCGACTCCCGCGACGGCTGGGCCTTCATGGGCTCGTCCTCCGGCGGCTTCGTCGGCCTCAAGTCCGTGCTGCAGCGCCCCGACAAGTTCAAGGCCGTCATCGCCTCCGGCCCCGACACCGTGCCCGACTCCCCGCTGTGGGCGGGACACGAGCGCGAACGGCAGGCCAACAACCCGGAACGGCTCGCCGCGGCGCACGGCCGGAAGCCGGCCGGGAAGGCGAACGACGTCTATCTCGCCTTCCAGATCGGCACGAAGGAGTCCGGTCTGAAGAACCTGAAGTCCTTCATGCGGAACTACACCAAGGGCCCGGTGAAGACCCGCCTCCAGATCATCGCGGACGGCGGCCACAACGCCCGTTCGTACGTACGGGGGATGGGCGACGGCTCGATCGCCTGGATCAGCGAGCACATGCAGGGCCCGATCCCGTCGCCGTAGCCCCGGCTTCCGCGGCGGCTCGTACGGCTACGGCCGGTACAGCTCCACCTTCACGTCCGCCGGGAAACCGGTCGTCGGACCGGTCCGGCGGGCGAACTCACGTACACCGGCAAGCTGTTCGGGACCGAAGCGGAAGTCCAGGGTGGTGAAGTACCGCTCCAGGAGCGCCGCGTCGAACGACTCCCAGCGCGCCGCCTGCTCGGCGACCTTGGTGACCTCCACCAGCGACAGGTCCCGGGAGGCCAGGAACGCCTGGTGCACCTCGCGGACCGTCTCCGGCTCGCGCGCCAGGAAGTCCTTGCGGACCGCCCAGACGGCGAAGACGAACGGCAGGCCCGTCCAGTCCTTCCACATCGTGCCCAGGTCGTGGACCTGCAGCCCGAGCCGCGGCGCGTCGTGCAGCGAGGCGCGCAGCGCCGCGTCGCCGATCAGCACCGCCGCCTCGGCCTCCTGCATCATCAGCCCGAGGTCGGGCGGGCAGGAGTAGTAGTCGGGCGACACGCCGTACTGCTCCGAAAGGAGCAATTGCGCGAGCCGCACCGAGGTGCGGGAGGTGGAGCCCAGCGCCACCCGCGCCCGGTCCAGCTCGGCCAGCGGGCGCTGGGAGACGATCACGCAGGACATCACCGGCCCGTCGCAGCCCACCGCGATGTCGGGCAGCGCGACCAGGTCGTCGGCGTTGCGGAGATATTCGACGAGGGTGACGGGGCCGATATCCAGGCCGCCGCGGACCAGCTGTTCGCTGAGCTTCTCGGGGGTGTCCTTGGTCAGCTCGAGATCGAGGAGCGTTCCGGTCCGCGCAAGGCCCCAGTAGAGCGGCAGACAGTTCAGGAACTGGATGTGACCGACCCGGGGGCGGCTGCGCCGGCAGTCGTCGCTTGCATTGTCCACAACGCGAGGCTAGACCCGTCTCGATCGGTGGACATCGGCGGGTCGGCCGTCAGCACGTACGATCTTGTCAAACATGCGGGTGACGTGATCTTTCCCTCTACCCTCACGAGCACCCTGCGTGCTACGCTCGACGCAAGTTGCAGTTTGGTTTCCCTTGCAGTACAGAGCCTGCGGAGCATGTAACCCGCAGGCTTTTGTAGTTTTCAGACTTGTTTGCAGGTTCTGGAGCAGGGCGACCCTTTGGCCCATAGGAGGGCTCATGGCTACCGGAACCGTCAAGTGGTTCAACGCTGAAAAGGGCTTCGGCTTCATCGCCCAGGAAGGCGGCGGCCCGGATGTCTTCGTCCACTACTCCGCCATCAACGCGAGCGGCTTCCGCTCCCTCGAGGAGAACCAGGCGGTGACCTTCGACGTCACCCAGGGTCCGAAGGGCCCGCAGGCGGAGAACGTCACCCCGGCCTAAGGTGCCCGGGTCGACGATCCAGAACTGAGCGCAGTACCCAAGGAGCTCTGCACCGTGCCTTCCGGCGCGGCAGCGGGGCTCCTGCCTTTTGCCTACGCTGGAAGGCATGACGGAGCGCAAACCGCCGGGAGTCGACTTCGAGTCCTTCGTGGACAAGCAGATCCGGGACGCCGAGCGCCGCGGGGAATTCCGCGCGCTGGCCGGCTTCGGCAGACCCCTGCCCGACGACACCGCGCCGTACGACGAGCTGTGGTGGGTCAAGGGCAAGATGCACCGCGAGGGCCTGAGCGTGCTGCCGCCCTCGCTGGCCCTGCGCAAGGAGGCCGAGGACGCGGCGGGCAGGGCGGCCGCCGCGCCGACGGAACAGCAGGTCAGGCGCATTCTCACCGAGATCAACGAGAAGATCGCCGAAGCGCTGCGCAGGCCCTTGGAGGGCCCGCCGCTCAACCTGCGGCCGTTCGACGTCGAGGCCGAGGTCGCCGCCTGGCGGGAGGCCCGCGCATGAGAAGCCCCGACCTGCTGGCCGACGCGTTCGGCCGTGTACAGGAAGCCGTCCACGAGGCGGTGGAAGGACTGTCGGAGGAGGAGCTGGCCCACCGGCCCGACCCCGACGCCAACTCGATCGCCTGGCTGGTCTGGCACCTCACCCGCATCCAGGACGACCACATCACCGACGCCTTCGGCCTCGACGGCCAGCTGTGGACGCGGGACGGCTGGGCGGACCGCTTCGCCCTGCCCTTCGGCCCCGGCGCCACCGGCTTCGGCCACACCAGCGCCCAGGTCGCCAAGGTCCGCGCCCCCGCCGACCTGCTGCTCGACTACCACGACGCGGTCCACGCCCGGACCCTGGAGCAGGTCAAGGACGTCACCAACGCGGACCTGGAACGCGTGGTCGACACCTCCTGGAACCCGCCGGTCACCCTGGGCGTCCGCCTGATCAGCGTCATCGCCGACGACCTCCAGCACGCGGGACAGGCGGCGTACGTGCGGGGGCTGGCGGAGCGGAGGGGCTAGGGGGTGTCAGTGGGGGCGGCCATACTCACGGCGAACTCCCGTCCGTGCCGGTGTGACGCCTCTGGAGGCCCCCTGTGCCGCCCTCCCTCCCCTCGCTCCACGACTTCGCGACCTGGGAGCCGCTCCTGCGGCTCCTGCGGGAGCGCGGTGACGCGCGATACGCCGGACCGGACGGGTCCCTGGTGGGCCGGATCGAGCGGCGCGCCTGGAGTCTTCCGGTGCGGCAGGACGTCCGCGGCGTCGAGGAGCGGGCCGCCGTGGACCGGGTGCGCGAGCTTCTGGACGACAGGCAGGACGTCCGGTTCGTCGCGCGGCTCGCGGACGGCGGGCGGCGCGCCGTGGTGCACGTGCTCGAATCCGGCCCGGCCGTGGAGCCGGGGCTCGGCGCCAAGGAGCCCGGGGCGCTGCTGCTGGTCGAGGGCGCGGTCCCGGAGCCCTGGCGGCGGCTTCCGGAGACGTACCCGGGCGTGGTCCCGGCCCCGACGCAGGACCCGGACCTGCTGGAGCGCACGCTCCGGGAGCGGCTGCCGGACGAGATCGGCGCGACGGACGAGAAGGTGGCCGAGATGGAGGCCCGGCTGGGCCTCGCGCTGCCGGAGGAGCTCAAGGCGCTGTACCGGGTGACGCGGGTGCACTGGGAGGACTGGGACGGCGACTACGACAACGCGATGCACCTCTTCACCCAGGTCGGCTGCGAGCTGCTCCCGCTGGACGAGGTGTACGTGGCCGAGGCCGCGACCCGCGAGCGCCTGTGGCCGCACGCGGCGACGGCGGCGGTCGAGACGGAGCCGGACGCGGCCGTGCAGGGGCTGGTCGGCTCGCCGGGGTGGCTGGTCTTCGGCGACACCGGGGGCGGCGACCGCATCGCGATCGACCTGACGCCGGGCCCGTGCGGCCACGTCGGCCAGATCGTGGTCATCGGCCACGAGGGATCGGTGGGCGCGGGCCTGATCGCCGACAGCCTGACGGACCTGGTGCTCGACCGCCCCCCGCGGCGCCGAGGCCAGGAGCGGGCCCCGTCCGGCCCCTCGCCCGTGGCGCACGTCAACAAGCGGAGCCTGCCGAGCATCGAGGCCGCCGCGCACCCGGGCCTGGAGGTCCTGTGCCTCGGCGCCTGGCAGCAGGCCCCGATGAGCCTGGCGCCCGTGACCGACCTGCCCCGGCTGCGCACCCTGACGGCGTACCCCGGGACGCTCGCGGATCCGACGGAGATCGCCGGGCTGAAGCACCTGGAGTTCCTGGAGCTCTGCCCGCAGGACTGGCGGGTGCTGCTGGACACCGGCGCGGTCCCCCGCACGCTGAAGGCGGCGGCGATCGAGACCCGCCCCGCCGACCACCCGCTGGCCCTGACCGCCCTCGCCAACGAGATCCTGGCGCTGTGGGACCGGCCGCCGATCAGGGAGACGGTGCTGCAGGGCGAACTGGGCGACCCGGTGGCGAGCGCGTAGGGGGTACGGGCCTAGGAGGTCCGGGCGTAGGAGGTCCAGGCGTAGGAGGTTCGGGCGTACCGGCTCGTCAGTCGTCCAGCTCGACGATCGGCTCCGGCGACACGACCGCCGCGACGATCATCGGGGCGTCGCCGTCGGACTGGTTGAGCGAGACCCCGACGTACCGGCCGTCGGCCCCCACCGGCCCCCAGACCGCCAGGTCGCCGAGGAGGTCATGGTCCACGAGCGTCCGGAAGAGCGGCGGCATGGGGCTGCCGTCGGACGCGCGGAAGATCGGCACGCGCATGCCGACGGTCCGGTGCGGGCCCCAGCGGGCGTCGAGGGTGTCCGTGACGGCGGCGCGATGCGCCTGGGCCGTCGTGGACGCCGCCGTCCACTCCTCCTCGTACACACCGGTGAGCCACGGCCCCTCCCACAGCGTGGCCGTGACCCCCGCCTCCGACACCGGCCCGGCGACCAGGGCGTCGACCTCCGCCAGCGCCCGCCGGGTGTCCTCCGGGAAGGCGTCGAGACGCGGCCGGTCCATCGGGCGCGGCAGCGGCTGGAGCACGCCGGCGTCGCGGAGGAGGAGGTTGGCCCGGACCACGGCCCCCGTGTCGTCGCGCGGGGCGAACGTGAGCACCTGGCCCCCGTCGCGCCTCAGCAGCCCCCGGGCGTCGAAGCCGGCGGGGAGCAGGGCCGCCCGGCCCGGCGAGAGGTAGCCGATCCAGCCCAGGGACGGCTCGCCGTCCGCGAAGCCGGCCTTCTCCAGAGCGTCGAACACGTCGTGGTCGCCGACATCGCCGTGGTCCGGCGCCCACGCGTCGGCGACCGCGCCGAGCAGTTCGGCCTCCGGCACCTCGGCGTCGTCCGGCGACGTCACGGAGACCACCACCGACGACCACCGCGCACCGCCCGCGCCCGTCACGTCCAGCTCCCAGCCGTCCCGGGCCTCGGCGACGAGCCGCAGGACGGCGTCCGTCCGCTCGCCGGCCTCGCGCGCGGCGCGCAGCTCGGCGGCGAAGCCCGCCGCGTCCGACCGGAGTTCGACGGCATGGCCCGCGGGGGAACCCTGTCGCCACGTCACCCCGTCCGCCGCCTCGGGGAGAAGCGCGCCGAGCGCGTCCACGGTCCGCCTCCACCGCCCGGCCAGCTCCTCCACGGACTCCTCCCGGGGCCCCCAGAACGCCCGCACGAGGAGGCGGCGCGTCACAGGTGCGGCCGATCCATGGGCCGCGACAGGGGCCGGAGGGCGCCGGCGTCGCGGAGGAGGAGGTTGGCACGGAGGACGGCGGCCGGGTCGTCCGGGGCGGCGACGTCGAGGAGGACGCCGCCGGTCGCCAGGGCCGTGCCGCCCGCCGGGAATTCCGGTGGGACCAGGGCCGCGCGGCCCGGGGAGAGGTAGCCCGCCCAGCCGATCGCCGGATCGCTCGGCGCGAAGTCGCCGTCGTCCTCCAGGGTGTCCAGGACGTCGTCGTCCACCACTCCGGCGAAGTCCGGGTCCCAGCCCTCCGCGAGCGCGGTGAGCAGCTCCGCGTACGGGAGCTTCTCGTCCCCGGGCGTGCGGACCGTCAGGAGCATCGCCATCAGGACGAACTCCGCCGCCGCGCCCGCCCGTCCGCCGAGCTCCAGCGTCCGGCCCGAGCCGTCCTCCGCCAGCAGGCGGAGGTCCGTGCCGGAGCCGGAGGACCAGTCGTCGGCGGCCTGCACGGCGCGGAGCGCGGCCGTGAGGGACGCCTCGTCGGGCGTCACCACCGCCGCCGCGCCGGACGCGCCGACCCGGCGCAGCGACCACGCGCCGCCGCCCTGCGGCGGCAGCGCTCGCGCGACCCCGTCCAGGGTCCGGGCCCAGCGGGCGGCGAGTTCCTCGACCGTCTCTTCCCTGGGGCCCCAGAAGGCCCGCACCACTACACGTCCCATGGCCCCGCAGCCTACTTCGGGTCGAACTGTTCCGGCCGCTTCTCGCCGGCGACCGGCTTCCGCGGGGTGTAGACGCACTTGATGTCGAGGCCCTCGTCGCGGAACGCCTTCCGGGCCGCCTTCATCACCTCCTCGTTCGAGAAGTGCCACTCCACCGGCTTGCCGCGCGCCGCCTCGACCTGCCGCTTCGCCTCCGTGACGAAGGTGTTCTTGCCGGACGGCGTCAACTCCGTCTTCCCGGGCTGGGCCAGGAAGCTGTCGTAGCCGTTCTTCGCCTCCAGGTACGTCTGCCGGGACGAGTCCCAGCCGTCGTAGTCGACCGGCTTCTGCCCCTCCGTGGGGTGCGGCACCGTGTACTCCTGGCCGCGCGTCGTGCCGGTGACCTGCTCCTGGTAGCGCAGCCACGACTCGTTCGCCCAGTTCGGCGCGGGGTTGCGGTTGCGGCTCGACCAGTAGCCGTCGCCGGCGTCGGCGTCGCCGAGGGTGCGCGTGGTGAGGTCGTCCGCCCAGTCCGGCGGCTGGTAGTTGCGCGGGTCGCTGGTGTCGTTCCGTTTCGGGTCCGGGTACTTCACCATGTTCTCGGCGGCCTTGCGCGCCCGCTCCGGCTCCTCCGCCCGCTTCTGCGCCACCCACGCCTTGTTGGCCTCCTCGCGGGCCTTGCGGGCGTTCTCCTTGGCCTCCTCGTCGCAGCCGTCGTCGGCGAGGATCACGTGGTCCGGCGAGCCGCCCGCCGCGAGCACGCCGGTGCCGGAACCCGCGACGCCGGTGAAGGGGCGGAGCGGCGACGGGCCGAATGCGATGGTGCAGCCGGTCTGCCGGGCCTTGTCCTCGGCCTCGTCGGCGGCCTCGTCCGCCTCCCGGGCGGCCTGCCGCGCGCCCTCCACGTCGCCGGCGTCGGCGGCCTTGCGCGCCCGCGCGGCGGCGTCGCCGGCGTCGTCCGCGGCCTCGGCGATCTCGGAGGCGATCCGGCCCAGCTTGCCGAGCTTGCCGCCCTTGCTGACGACCTTGGCGACGTTGTAGCCGGGGATGAACATCGAGCCGACGTTCCACACCACGTCGGTGACGGCCCGGGTCTTCTGGCCGTTGTTCCAGCGCTCGCGGACCTCGTCGCCGACGAACATGTCGTCGCCGAAGGAGACGACGGTGTTGACCGAGGCGCCGCCCCAGTCGGTCAGCGCGTCGAGGTAGTCGCCCTTGGCCCACTTGTCGCCGGCGTCCTTGGAGTCCTCGACCCACTGCTCGCCGAGGCCGCTGAAGTAGTCGCCCATGCCGGACCAGGTCTCCGGCTTGAACAGGTCGACGATGCCGGTGAGGTCGCCCCACACGCCGTCGACCAACAGACCCGCGCCGACCTGGTACGTGCGGTCCCAGGCACAGCCGAAGAAGCCCCAGCCGCTGCAGTCCTCCTCGTCCTCGGCCTTGTCGTCGCCGCCGCCGGTGTCCTCGCCGGAGACGTCGACGGCGTCGTACTTGGCCTCCGGCTCGGCGCTGTCCTCGGGGTACGTGTCCGGCGTGCCCGTGGGCTTGCCGTCGGGGCCGGTGCCGCTCTGGTTCCGGCCGGGGAGACCGGGGGCGTCGGCTCCGCCCGTACCGCCGGTTCCGCCCGTACCACCGGTTCCGCCCGTACCACCGGTGTCGCCGGTGCCTCCGGAGTCGCCCGTGCCGCCCGTGGCGCCGCCGTTGCCCGAGCCGCCCGTCGCGTCGCCGGATCCGTCGCCCCGGTCGCCCGCGTGGGTCCCGGTGCCGGACGGGGCCGGGCAGGCCGTGCCGAGGACCTGGCAGACCGCGGAGCGGAAGCCATCGGCGATCTGGCCGCCGACCCCGCTCAACAGCAGCGCCGCGATGATGGCGGCGACCAGGACGATCAGGCCGGTGTACTCCAGCGCGCCCTGGCCGCGGTCCCGGTTCGGGCGGAACAACGGGTCGGGCGCGGGCTGCCGTTCGTCCGGGGACAGCCGGAACCACTCCCCGCTCTCCGGCCGCGTCAGGAAGTACACGATCAGCGCCGGGACGAACAGGGACGTGAAGCCGTGCACGGAACCGGCGGCGACGTTCCCGATCCCGCCGAGGATCAGCCACGCCTGGACGCCGAGCAGCGCGTACCGGACGCGGTCCCCGCCCGTCCAGATCCGGCGGCCCAGCCACCAGCCGGCCACCCCGGGGGCCGCGCCCCAGGCGAGCACACCCAGCAGTTGCGCCCCGGCGGCGTCCGCGGCGAGCGCGGAGCCGAAGAGGCCGAAGCCGCCGAGGACCGTCGCCGCGAGCAGGACGTGGAGCAGGATGCGGGTGACCAGCAGACCGCGCGGCAGGTTCCGGCGTCTTCCCGGGCCCGTCGGCGCGTAACCGCCGAGGCCGCCCGTTCCTCCGGCTCCTCCGGCGTACACTCCACCGCCGAACGCTGACACGCGGCCCCCCAACGGTTCGTCGCCGTACAACAGTTCAAGCCTGCTGACGTTACGGGTTCCGGCCACGCGCGTCTTGGGCCCGTGGGCCCAAATTCCGAACTCTCCCGCCCCGGCCCGCCCTTCAGAGCCGGCCGGCCGCGCCCTCCTCCCGGTACATGGCGTCGATCTCGCGGGAGAAGTCGCGGAGGATCGCGCGGCGCTTCAGTTTCTTCGAGGGGGTCAGGTGGCCGCTGCGTTCGGAGAACTCGCGGGTGAGGACGTGGAACCGGCGGATCTCCTCCGCCCGCGAGACCAGCCGGTTGGCCTCGTCGACCGCGCGCTGGAGGGCGGCGAGCAGGTCCGGGTCGGTCGCGAGGTCGCGCAGGGCGACGTGGTCCAGCTGCCGCATCCGCCGCCAGTGGGCCAGTCCGTCGTGGTCGAGGACGAGGAGGGCGGTCACGTACGGGCGGCGGTCGCCGACCACGACGGCCTGGCCGATGAGCGGGTGGGCGCGCAGCCAGTCCTCCAGCGGGGCCGGGGCGACGTTCTTGCCCGCCGAGGTGACGATGATCTCCTTCTTTCGCCCGGTGATCCGCAGATAGCCCTCCTGGTCGAGCTCGCCGAGGTCCCCGGTGGGGAACCAGCCGTCGGCGGTGTACGGCAGGGCCGCGCCCTGCTGCGCGTCCCAGTACCCGGCGAAGACCACCCCGCCCTTGAGCCACACCTCGCCGTCGTCCGCGATCCGCACCGCCGTGCCCGGCAGCGGCCAGCCGACCGTGCCGGTGCGGGCGGCCTGCGGCGGGGTGATGGTGGCGGCCGCGGTGGTCTCCGTCAGCCCGTACCCCTCGTACACCTCGATGCCCGCGCCCGCGTAGAACGCCGACAGCCGCTGCCCGAGCGGCGAGCCGCCGCAGATGACGTGGCGGACCTGCCCGCCGAGCGCGGCCCGGATGCGGCGGTAGACCAGCTGGTCGTACACGGCCCGCGCGGCCTTCAGGGAGAACGAGGGCCCCTCGCTCTCGCGCGCCTCCCCGTACCGGCGCGCCACGTTCGAGGCGCGATCGAAGGACGCGGCGCGGCCCATGCGTTCGGCGCTCGCGCGGGCCGAGTTGAAGACCTTCTCCAGCAGGTACGGGATGGCCACCAGGAACGTCGGGCGGAACGCGGCCAGGTCGTCGAGGAGTTCGTCACCGTCGATCGAGGGCGCGTGGCCGATCCGCACCCGGGCGCGCAGGCAGCCGATCGCCACCATCCGGCCGAAGACGTGCGCCAGCGGCAGGAACAGGACGGTGGACGGCGGCTCCTTGCCGATGAGGGTGCGGAAGACGGGGTGCAGCAGCTCCACCGCGTTGTCGACCTCGGCGTAGAAGTTGGCGTGCGTCAGCGCGCAGCCCTTGGGGCGGCCGGTGGTGCCCGAGGTGTAGATGAGCGTGGCGATGGTGTCCGGCGTGAGCAGTCCGCGCCGGGCCGTGACGGCCTCGTCGGGGACGTGCGCCCCGGCCCGCCGCAGCTTGTCGATCACGCCGGTGTCGAAGACCCACAGGTGGACCAGGCCGGGTATCTGGCGGCGCTCGGCGGAGACCACGCGGGCCTGTTCCATGCCCTCGACGGCGCAGGCGACGGCCCCGGAGTCCTGCAGGATCCAGCGGGTCTGGAAGGCGGAGGACGTCGGGTAGACGGGGACGGTGACCAGGCCGGCGGCCCAGGCGGCGAAGTCGAGCAGGGTCCACTCGTACGTCGTCCGCGCCATGATCGCGAGCCGGTCGCCGGGCTGCAGCCCCTCCGCGATCAGGCCTTTGGCGACGGAGTGCACCTCGGCGGCGAACCGCCCCGCCGTGACCTCCTCCCACGTGCCGTCGGCGCGCTTGCGGGATATGACGACGGTGTCGTGGGCCTCGCGGGCGTTCTCGTACGGCAGGTCGGCGAGCGAGCCCCGCTGCGGGCGGGCGACGAGCGGGGGGACGTACGCCTCTCGGACGCGGCCGTCGACGACGAGCGTGCGGGGCGGGACGGGGGCGACGGGGACGACGGCGGACACGAGCGGCTCCTCGGTGCGTCGGAGACGGACGGGGTGGGGTCGTGCGGGACTCCTGGTACGTGCGGGCGGTGCGTGGGGAGGGAGGGTGCGTGGGGAGGGGAGGGTCTGGGCGGCCACGGGGTGCGTGACGGCGCCGAGGGGTGGGGCTGGCCCCGGGTGCGTGTGGCGCGCGGCGCGTGGAGGGTTCCGGGTCGGTCCCGGCCGTTCCGGGTCGTCCCGGCCGTTCCGGGTCGTCCCCCGTCGCGCCACGGTGTACGGCGGCGCGCGCGTCGGCTCGGCCACCGTACGGCGCGGGTCCGAGGTGCGCCGCCGGGTGTCGGCCTGCGGCGCGCTCGTGGACCGCGTACGCGTCAGGGGCGTTCGAGGATCGCTGTCACGCCCTGGCCGCCCGCCGCGCAGATCGAGATCAGGCCGCGGCCGGGAGCGTCCCACTCCGACAGCAGCTTGGCGAGCGTTGCCACGATACGGGCACCGGTGGCCGCGAAGGGATGCCCCGTCGCCAGAGAGGAGCCCGTGATGTTGAGACTGTGCCGCGGCACAGCGCCCAGACCGCGCTTCTCCCAGGCCGCCAGCGTGGCGAGCACCTGCGAGGCGAACGCCTTGTGGACCTCGAACAGGTCGAAGTCCGCGAACCCCAGCCCCGCGCGCTGCAGCAGCCGCGGCACGGCGTGCGCGGGCGCCATGAGCAGCCCGTCCTCGCCACCGGCGACGTCGCCGTGGACATGGTCGACGGCGACGGTCTCGTAGAGGCTGAGGTACGCCAGCGGGCGCAGTCCGCGCGCCTCGGCCCACTCCTCGCTCGCGAGCAGGACGGTCGCGGCGCCGTCGGTGAGCGGGGTGGAGTTGCCCGCGGTCATCGTCGCCCCGTCCGGGTGGTCGGTGCCGAACACCGGCCGGAGCCGGGCGAGTTTCTCCACCGTCGAGTCGGGGCGGAGGTTCTGGTCGCGGCTCAGCCCGCGGAACGGGACGACGAGGTCGTCGAGGAAGCCGCGCTCGTAGGCGGCGGCGAGCCGCTGGTGGCTGGTGGCGGCGAGCAGGTCCTGGTCGGCGCGGGAGACCCCCCAGCGGCGCGCGGTGACCGCCGCGTGCTCGCCCATCGACAGGCCGGTGCGGGGCTCGGCGTTGCGGGGGATGTCGGGGACGAGGTGCCCGGGCCGGATCGCGGCGAGGGCCTTGAGGCGGGCGCCCGCCGTCCTGGCGCGGCGGGCCTCCAGGAGGATGCGGCGGAGGCGGTCGTTGACGCCGAGCGGGGCGTCGCTGGCGGTGTCCGCGCCGCCGGCGACGGCGGAGTCGAGCGCGCCGAGGGCGATCTTGTTCGCGGCGGCGATCACGGACTGCAGGCCGGTGCCGCACGCCTGCTGGACGTCGTACGCGGGGGTGCGGGGGTCCAGCTTCGAGCCGAGGACGGTCTCGCGGGCGAGGTTGAAGTCGCGGGCGTGCTTGAGGACGGCGCCGGCCACGAACTCGCCGACGGCGCCCGGGTCCTGGAGTCCGTACCGCTCGACGAGGCCGTCGAGGGCGGCGGTGAGCATCTCCTGGTTGGAGGCGGTGGCGTACGGGCCGTCCGCGCGGGCGAACGGGATGCGGCTGCCGCCGACGACGGCGACGCGGCGCACGGGGCGCGGGGCGATCGGCGTGAACGTGCCCTGCTTCTGCGGTGTCGGCATCTCGACCAGCTCCTGACCCATGAGTAACCTTACTCCACGGTAAATCTACGACCGCGCAGGGAGTCTGGACAATGGCCGACCGCTATCTGCACTTCACCGGCACCTCCGCCGGCCGCTTCCTCACCCGCCGGCTCGGCCTGCCGCAGCCCGCCGCGCTGCACCGCTGGTCGCCCGAACGCCCGCGGCTGGCAGGCGCGTTGCTGCACCTGACGGCCGGCCGGCCGACGCGTACGGAGGAACTGGCCGCGGTCCTCGCCCGCACCGGCCTGCCGCTCGGCGGCGACGGCGACCACGGGCCGGCCGCGGCCGTGGTCCTCGACGCCACCGGCGTCGCGGACGCCGCCGGACTCGCCGAGGTGCACGCGGCGCTGCACCCCGTGGTGCGCTCGGTCGCGGCGAGCGGACGGATCGTCGTCCTCGGCACGCCCCCGTCGCCGGCGGACCACCACCAGGCGGCCGCGCAGCAGGCCCTGGAGGGCTTCGTCCGCTCGCTGGGCAAGGAGACCGGCCGGGGCATCACGGTCAACCTCGTACGCCTCGAAGGGGGCGCGGGGGGCGCGGAGTCCACGCTGCGCTTCCTCCTCTCGCCGAAGTCCGCCTACGTGAGCGGGCAGGTCGTCACCGTCCAGGACACCGCGCCCGGGGCCGTCGCCGACTGGGACCGGCCGCTCGACGGGCGCACCGCGCTGGTCACCGGGGCCGCGCGCGGCATCGGCGCGGCCGTCGCCGAGACCCTCGCGCGCGACGGCGCCCGGGTGGTCTGCCTGGACGTCCCGCAGGCCGCGGACGACCTGGACCGCACCGCCGTCCGGATCGGCGGCTCGGCGCTCGCGCTCGACATCACCGCCCCCGAGGCGGCCGAGCGCATCGCGGCGGCGGTCCCGGACGGCGGGCTCGACGTGCTGGTCCACAACGCGGGCATCACCCGCGACCGCCGGCTCGCCAACATGCCCGCGGACCGCTGGGCGCAGGTCGTCGCGGTCAACCTGACGTCCGTCCTCGACACGACGGACGCGCTGCTGAAGGGCGGCACGCTGCGACGCGGCGGACGCGTCGCGGCGACCGCCTCCATCGCGGGCATCGCCGGCAACGACGGGCAGACGAACTACGCGGCGAGCAAGGCCGGCGTCATCGGCCTCGTGCGCTCCCTCGCGCCGCGCGCGTACGCGGAGCACGAGGTGACGGTGAACGCGGTCGCGCCGGGCTTCATCGAGACGAGGATGACGGCGGCCGTGCCGCTGTTCATCCGCGAGGCGGGCCGGCGCATGAACTCCCTGGCGCAGGGTGGCCTGCCGGCCGACGTCGCCGAGACCACCGCCTGGCTCGCCCACCCGGCCTCCACCGCCGTCAACGGCCAGACCGTCCGCGTCTGCGGCCAGAGCCTGCTGGGCGCGTGAGCCGATGCGTACGCTGCTGTCCCTCGCCGGCGCGGTCGCCGCGACCCCGCTCAAGCGCCCCCGCCCGGACGCCCCGCTGCCGGCGGCCCGACTGAGCCGCGAGGCCGTCGTGGACGCGCGCCGCCTGGCGCGGTACGCCGCGCTCTGCGGCTTCGACCGGGCGGGGGACGCGGCGCTCCCGCTCCCCTATCCCCACCTGCTCGGCTTCCCGCTGGCCATGCGGCTGATGAGCCGCCGGGACTTCCCGCTGCCGCTGCTCGGGCTCGTGCACACCTGGATCACCGTCGAGCGGCACGCGCCGCTCACCGCCGCCGACCGGCTCCACCTCACGGTCCGCGCCGAAGCGCTCGCCCCGCACCGGCGCGGCACCGAGGTCACCATGGTCACGGAGGCCCGGGTCGACGGCGCCCTCGCGTGGGAATCCCGCAGCGGCTACCTGGCCCGGCACACCACGGAGCACCCCGCCGGCGACACGCCCACCGAGCGCGGGCACACGCCCACGGAGCGCGCCCCGGGCCACACGGCCACAAGGCGCTCCCCGGGCGACACGGCCACCGAGCACACCCCCGGCCGCGACACCGCCCCTACCCCGCCCCTGCTCCCCGCGCGCGCCGAATGGCGGCTCCCCGCCGGCCTCGGCCGCAGCTACGGAGCCGTCTCCGGCGACCGGAACCCCATCCACCTGCACCCGCTCACGGCCGGCGCGTTCGGCTTCCCCCGGGCCATCGCGCACGGGATGTGGACGTTCGCCCGCTGCCTCGCCGAGTCCGGTCGGCCGGAGGCCACCCGCGCACGCGCCGAGTTCCGCGCGCCGGTCCTCCTGCCCGCCACCGTCACCTACGCCACCGACGGCTCGGGCGCGTTCCAGCTGCGCTCCGGGGAGCGGGTCCACCTCAGCGGGGAGACCAGCGCTCGCTCCGCATGAGGTTGCCCAGGCCCGCCCAGGCGAAGTTCATGAGCGTGGCCGCGGACTCCCGGGCCGTCATGCCCGGCGTCTCGTTGGCCCAGATCGCCAGCGACTCCGCCGCGCCGACGAGCGCCTGGGCGAGGCCCGCCACGTCCCGCTCGGCGAGCTCCGGGTCGCGGTCCGTGGCGCGGTGGGTCTCCTGCGCGGCGACGCCGATGAGCGTGGCGACGTACGCCACGATCTCGTCCCGCATCAGCGCCGCCTCCGCCGCGAACGGCTCCGTACGCGCCTGCCGGCTCAGCACCGCCCAGCCGTCGGGGTTCTCCGCGGTGTGCGTGAAGAACGCGAACAGCCCGGCCCACAGCTGCCGGTCCGCCGGCAGCTCCGGGTCCACCGCCGACCGCACCGCCTCGAGCAGCGCCTTCGCCTCCCGCCGGATGCAGGCGACGAAGAGCTCCTCCTTGGAGTTCAGGTACAGGTACACCAGCGGCTTCGACACGCCCGCCAGCTCGGCGATCTCGTCCATGGACGCGGCCTGGTAGCCCCGCTGCCCGAACGTCTGCACGGCGGCGTCCATCATCTGCTGCTCGCGCACCGCGCGCGGCATCCGCTTGGCCCTCGCGCCGCCCACCTCGGACATCCCTCGCCCCCGCCTGTTCAACACCCACGACGCCCAGAAGCGTACGTGCCCCCCGGCCCGAAGGGGCCAGGGGGCACACAGCCGTTCCGGTGCGTCAGACAGCGACCGCGACCTTCTCCTCGGCGCCGGCCGCGACCGGCTCGCGGTCGTCGATCGGGGAGGCGGAGGCGGAGGCGTACTTGTCGAGGTCCAGGATCTTCTCGCGGGCCGAGACGAGCACCGGGACCAGGGCCTGGCCGGCGACGTTCGTCGCGGTGCGGATCATGTCGAGGATCGGGTCGATCGCCATCAGCAGGCCGACGCCCTCCAGGGGCAGGCCCAGGGTGGAGAGGGTCAGGGTCAGCATGACCGTCGCACCGGTCAGACCGGCGGTGGCCGCCGAGCCGATGACCGAGACGAAGGCGATCAGCAGGTACTCCTTGACGCCCAGCTGCACGTCGAAGATCTGCGCGATGAAGATCGCGGCGAGCGCCGGGTAGATCGCGGCGCAGCCGTCCATCTTCGTGGTGGCGCCGAACGGCACGGCGAAGGAGGCGTACTCCTTCGGGACGCCGAGGCGCTCGGTGACGCGCTGGGTGACCGGCATGGTGCCGACGGAGGAGCGGGAGACGAAGGCGAGCTGGATCGCGGGCCAGGCGCCCTTGAAGAACTGCAGCGGGTTGACCTTGGCGACGGTCGCGAGCAGCAGCGGGTACACGCCGAACAGGACCAGGGCGCAGCCGATGTAGACGTCCGCGGTGAAGGTCGCGTACTTGCCGACGAGGTCCCAGCCGTAGGTGACGATCGCCTTGCCGATGAGGCCGGCGGTGCCGATCGGGGCGAGGCGGATGACCCACCACAGGGCCTTCTGCAGCAGCTCCAGGACCGACTCGGACAGGCTCAGGATCGGCTGGGCCTTCTCGCCGAGGGCGAGGGCCGCGATGCCGGCGACGGCGGCCATGAAGACGATCTGCAGGACGTTCAGCTCGGTGAACGGGGTGACGACGTCCGTGGGGATGATCCCGGTCAGGAAGTCGATCCAGCTGCCCTGGTGCTCGGGCGCCTTGCCGTCCTCCGGCGTGAGGCCGGTGCCGGCGCCGGGGTTCGTCAGCAGGCCGATGCCCAGGCCGATCGCGACCGCGATCAGCGAGGTGATCATGAACCAGACGAGGGTCTGGGCGGCGAGCCGGGCCGCGTTGTTGACCTTCCGCAGGTTGGTGATCGACACCAGGATGGCGAAGAAGACGAGCGGCGCGACGGCCAGCTTCAGCAGCTGGACGAAGATGCCGCCGAGCTGGGTCAGGGTCTCCTTCAGCCAGCCGATGTCCTGGCTGCGGGCGAGCCAGCCGAGCAGGACGCCGATGGCCAGACCGGCCACGATCTGAGCCCAGAACGGGATCTTGGGTATGCGCTTGGACGCGGACAACGGACACACTCCACGGGTGCGTGCAAGGGGACGGGGGTGCGGCGCCCGCGTACGGGGGCGGCGCCGCTGCATGGCTGCCGGGGGTCAGAACGCGCGGCAACAGACCGCGGACATACAGCGGCACAGATCGACGTGCAGGCGCGCCACGAGCGGGGTGCTCACGGCATCGGAAGGGCGCACTGCGGTCGTCATGCCGGTACGTTAACACTTGAACTTTGAGATCCTCAAAGCTGTCCTTTGGGATCCGTCAGACCTCGCCGCCTGCGAAACGCAGAACACCCCGGTCAGGAACCTTGAAAGGCTCCCGGCCGGGGTGTGCGTGTGTGAGGAAGCTTACGGCGCCCCTACGAGCGCCCTACGCCGCGTCCTCCTGCGAGCGGGCGGCCTCCAGGCGGCCCTTCGCGTGGTCGACCTTCGCGACGATCTGCTCCGACATCGCGTCGCGCTGCTTGCGCAGCAGGACGAAGCTGAGGGGCGCCGAGACCACGATGGACAGCAGCAGCACCCACAGCAGGTTCGAGTCGCCGAGCCCGCGCGGCAGCACGCCCACGTAGACGAGACCCCACAGGGCGAGGAAGCAGCCGGCGAAGACGCCGAGCCTCATGAGGGTGTACCGGAGGGTGGCGGCACCCGTCCCGTTCTCGGACACGACGGCCCCTTTCTGCTGAACTACGACGACCAGTGAAACACGCCCGTCAGACGCGCATCGGCTGGGGCGACTCGCGACGGTCCGCGTCCGGGCCCGGGTACTCGCGGATGATCTCGTACCGGGTGTTGCGCTCGACCGGGCGGAAGCCGGCGTCCCTGATCAGCTCCAGGAGGTCGTCCCGGGTGAGCTTGTTCGGGGTGCCGTAGTTGTCGGCGTCGTGCGTGATCTTGTACTCGACGACCGAGCCGTCCATGTCGTCCGCGCCGTGCTGCAGCGCCAGCTGGGCGGTCTGCACGCCGTGCATCACCCAGAAGACCTTGACGTGCGGGACGTTGTCGAAGAGCAGCCGGGAGACCGCGAAGGTCTTCAGGGCCTCCGCGCCGGTCGCCATCGTGGTCCGCTCCTGGAGCCGGTTGCGGATCTTGCCGTCCTTCATGTCCACGAAGTCGTGCTGGTACCGCAGCGGGATGAAGACCTGGAAGCCGCCGGTCTCGTCCTGGAGCTCGCGCAGCCGCAGCACGTGGTCCACGCGGTGGCGTGGCTCCTCGATGTGGCCGTAGAGCATGGTGCACGGGGTCTTCAGACCCTTCTCGTGCGCCAGGCGGTGGATCCGGGACCAGTCCTCCCAGTGGGTGCGGTGGTCCACGATGTGCTGCCGGACCTCCCAGTCGAAGATCTCGGCGCCGCCGCCGGTCAGGGACTCCAGACCGGCCTCGATCAGCTCGTCGAGGATCTCGGAGGCCGACAGCCCGCTGATCGTCTCGAAGTGGTGGATCTCCGTGGCCGTGAAGGCCTTGAGCGAGACGTTCGGCAACGCCTTCTTCAGCTCGCTCAGGGAGCGCGGGTAGTAGCGCCACGGCAGGTTGGGGTGGAGCCCGTTGACGATGTGCAGCTCGGTGAGGTTCTCGCTCTCCATCGCCTTGGCGAGCCTCACCGCCTCCTCGATGCGCATCGTGTACGCGTCCTTCTCGCCCGGCTTGCGCTGGAACGAGCAGTACGCGCACGAGGCGGTGCACACGTTCGTCATGTTGAGGTGACGGTTGACGTTGAAGTGGACGACGTCGCCGTTCTTGCGGGTCCGCACCTCGTGGGCCAGCCCGCCGAGCCAGGCGAGGTCGTCGGACGCGTAGAGCGCGAGACCGTCCTCGCGGCTCAGCCGCTCACCGGCGAGCACCTTCTGCTCCAGCTCCCGCTTGAGCCCAGCGTCCATGCGGCCGCCTCCCATGTATCCGAAATCAGGCCCCACCACCGTACTCTCAGGCCTCCGGCGGCAGATCCCCGACCCGGTTCTCCCACTTCGTGGAGAGCACGATCGTGGTGCGGGTGCGGGAGACGCCCTTGGTGCCGCTGAGCCGGCGGATCGTCTTCTCCAGACCGTCGACGTCCGAGGCGCGGACCTTGAGCATGTACGAGTCGTCGCCCGCGATGAACCAGCAGTCCTCGATCTCGGCCAGGTCCTTGAGCCGGCGGGCCACGTCCTCGTGGTCGGCCGCGTCGGAGAGCGAGATGCCGATCAGGGCGGTGACGCCGAGGCCGAGCGAGGCGGCGTCGACGGTGGCGCGGTAGCCGGTGATGACGCCCGCAGCCTCGAGACGGTTGATGCGGTCGGTGACGGAGGGGCCGGAGAGGCCCACGAGGCGGCCGAGCTCGGCGTACGAGGCCCGGCCGTTCTCCCGGAGGGCCTGGATGAGCTGCCTGTCCACGGCGTCCATAGGTATGAAGCCTTCCATTGTCCAGCGATACCGCGAGTTTAGGTATAGAATCTAAGGTACACAGGGCCCGACACCCTGTGAATCTTTCATCGGATCAAAGACGATCTTTCAGGAGTGGTGTTCACCGTGTACACGATCGAGATGGCCTACGCCCGTATGCGCGAGCTGCAGGACCTGGCCAACCGCTCGCGTGCCCACCAGCCGACCGCCTTCCGCCGCGCGCTGACCAAGCGCGCCGCCAAGAAGCGCTAGTCCGTACGGGAGCCTCCCCCCAGCTCCCCCTTCCACCGGCGGTACAGCCCGTGCGGCACCCCAGCCGCGTCGAGCACCCGCCCGGCGACGAAGTCCACCAGATCCTGGATGTGCGTCGCCCCCGCGTAGAACGCCGGAGAGGCGGGCAGCACCACGGCGCCCGCCTCGTCCAGCGTCACCAGGTGTTTCAACGTCTGCCCGTTCAGCGGGGTCTCCCGCACCGCCACCACCAGCGGCCGGCGCTCCTTCAGCATCACGCTCGCCGCCCGCTGCAGCAGATCCTTCGACAGGCCCAGCGCCACACCCGCGACCGCGGCCGTCGACGCGGGCACGATCAGCATCCCCTTCACCGGGTACGAGCCCGAGGACGGCCCCGCGGCCAGATCGCCGGGCGCCCAGTGGCGCACGTCGTCCACCGCCACCTCGAACGCGTCCGGCTTCCCGTCCGCGCCCCGCGCCAGCCAGGCCGCCAGGTCCTCGCGCCAGTGCGCGTCCCGGAACGAGATCCCCGTCTCGTCGAGCAGGGTCAGCCGCGAGGCCCGCGAGACCACCAGGTCCACGCTCTCCCCCGCCGCCAGCAGCCCCCGCAGCACCGCGGCGGCGTACGGCGTACCGGACGCCCCCGACACCCCGACCACCCAGGGCACGCGCTTGCCGTCGTTCATGGCGCCGAGCCTATCCGGCAGGGCTAGACGCCGAGCCCGCGCACCAGCAGGTCCAGCAGGGCGCACACGAAGAGGCTGATCCCGATGAAGCCGTTCGTGGTGAAGAACGCCCGGTTCAGGCGGGACAGGTCGTGCGGCCTCACGATCGTGTGCTCGTAGCAGAAGGCCACCGCCACGATCACCAGGCCCGCCCAGAAGAACAGCCCCGCGTCCGTCGCCAGCGCGTACCCGATCAGCAGCGCCGTCGTGACCACCGCGGAGACCCGCGCGCCCCACAGGGCCGCAGGGATGCCGAAGCGGGCCGGCACCGACATCACGCCGTGCGCGCGGTCCGCCTGCACGTCCTGGCAGGCGAAGATCAGGTCGAAGCCGCCGATCCAGATGCCCACCGCGAGGCCCAGGATCACCGCGTCCCACGACCACGAGCCGGTCACCGCCAGCCAGGCCCCGATCGGGCCGATGGCCTGCGCCAGGCCCAGGATCGCGTGCGGGTAGTTCGTGAACCGCTTCCCGTACGGGTAGACCACCATCGGCACCACCGCGAGCGGCGCGAGCGCCAGGCACAGCGGGTTCAGCAGCGCCGCCGCGCCGAGGAAGACGACGACCGCCACGCCCGCGCCGGTCCACGCCTGCCGCACCGACACCGCGCCCGTGACCAGCTCGCGGTTCGCGGTGCGCGGGTTCCGCGCGTCGATCTCCCGGTCGATGATCCGGTTGCAGGCCATCGCGAAGGTCCGCAGGCCCACCATGCACACCGTCACCAGGAGCAGCGTCCACCAGTCGATCCGCCGGTCCAGCTGGAACATCGCGGTCAGCGAGGCGATGTACGCGAAGGGCAGCGCGAAGACCGAGTGCTCGATCATCACCAGGCGCAGGAACGCCTTGGTGCGTCCCGGCTGCGCGCCGGGCACGGCCGCGGTGGTCACAGGCCGTACTCCTTCCAGCGGCGGTCCACGAGCGCGGCCGTCGCCGGGTCGGACTCCACCATGTCCGGCCAACCGCCGTCCCGGGTGTAGCCCTCCTCGGGGAGCTTCCTCGTCGCGTCGATGCCCATCTTGCCGCCCCAGAACTGCTGGTAGGAGGCGTGGTCCAGGTGGTCGACGGGCCCCTCGGTGATCAGCACGTCCCGCGCGTAGTCGACGTTCCCGAGCGCCCGCCAGGACACCTCGTGGTAGTCGTGCACGTCGCAGTCGGCGTCGACGACCACGATCAGCTTCTCCAGGGAGAGCATGTGCGCGCCCCAGATCGCGTTCATCACCTTCTGCGCGTGCTTGGGGTACTTCTTGTCGATCGAGACGATGATGCAGTTGTGGAAGCCGCCGGACTCCGGCAGGTGGTAGTCCACGATGTCCGGCACGATGATCTTCAGCAGCGGCAGGAAGAACCGCTCCGTGGCACGGCCGAGCGGGCCGTCCTCCGTCGGCGGCCGGCCGACCACGATCGACTGCAGCAGCGGACGCTTCCTCATGGTGACGCAGTCGATCGTCAGCGCCGGGAAGTCCTCCTGCGGCGTGTAGAAGCCGGTGTGGTCGCCGAACGGGCCCTCTGGCAGCATCTCGCCGGGCTCCAGCCAGCCCTCCAGGACGACCTCGGCGTCGGCCGGGACCTGCAGCGGCACCGTCTTGCAGTCGACCATCTCGACCCGCTTGCCCTGCAGGAAGCCGGCGAACAGGTACTCGTCGATGTCCTCCGGCAGCGGGGCCGTCGAGGCGTACGTGACGGCCGGCGGCGCCCCGAAGGCGATCGCGATCGGCAGCTTCTCACCGCGCCGGGCGGCGACCTGGTAGTGGTTGCGGCTGTCCTTGTGGATCTGCCAGTGCATGCCGATGGTGCGCTTGTCGTGGCGCTGCAGGCGGTACAGACCGAGGTTGCGGATGCCGTTCTCGGGGTGCTTGGTGTGCGTCAGGCCCAGGTTGAAGAACGAGCCGCCGTCCTTGGGCCAGGTGAACAGCGCGGGCAGCTTGTCCAGGTCCACCTGGTCGCCGCGGAGCACGACCTCCTGCACGGGGGCGTCCTTGACGAGCTTCGGCGGCACGTGCGTCATCGCGCCGAGCTTGCCGAACGCCTCGCGGACGCCGATGAAGCCCTTGGGCAGTTCGGGCTTGAGCAGCCCGGCGACCTTCTCGCTGATCTCGTCGTACGACTTCAGACCCAGCGCCTTCAGCAGCCGCCGGTCGGTGCCGAACACGTTCATCGCCAGGGGCATCGAGGAGCCCTTGACGTTCTCGAAGAGCAGCGCCGGGCCGCCGGACTTCTGGACCCGGTCGACGATCTCCCCGACCTCCAGGTACGGATCGACTTCGGCCTTGATGCGCTTGAGGTCGCCTTCGCGCTCCAGCGCCCGGAGCAGCGAGCGGAGATCGTCGTAAGCCATAGGGGCAAGTATCCGCCACGGGCTAGGCTTGACCTGTCACCGGGGCCGTTCGAACACGTCCCGCCGTCGCTTCCAGGGGGCTGTCCCACATGCTCAGGGCGTTGATGTACATCCTGCCGCTGGCGCTGACGATCTACGCGGTCATCGACTGCCTCAACACCCCCGAGGACGAGGCCCGGCACCTGCCCAAGATCGCCTGGATCTTCATCATCCTGCTCTTCTGGATCGTCGGCCCCATCGCCTGGTTCGCCGCCGGCAAGCTGCGCCACGCCCCGCGCGGCGGCCGCACGCCCTCCGAGTGGCACCGCAACCACCGGCACGAGTGGGTCGCGCCCGACGACAACCCCGAGTTCCTGAAGTCCCTGCGCGACGAGAACAAGAAGGACGAGTCGCTCCTGAAGGACTGGGAGGCGGACCTGCGCCGCCGCGAGGAGGAGCTGAAGAAGCGGGAACAGGGCGAGGACGGCGAGAAGTCCTGACATGGAGCTGCGGCTCCTGGTGACCTTCGAGAAGGTCGCCACCGTCCTGTCTTTCACCCGCGCCGCCGCCGAGCTGAAGTACGCGCAGTCCAGCGTCACCGGCCAGATCCGGTCGCTGGAGTCCTCCCTCGGCGTGGAGCTGTTCGAGCGGCTCGGCAGCCGGATCCGGCTGACCGAGGCCGGCGAGCGGCTGCTGCCGTACGCGCGGCGGATCATCGAGCTGAACGAGGAGGCGCGGGCCGCGGTCGCCGGACTCGACGAGCCGGCCGGCGCCATCGCCGTCGGCACGATGGAGTCGCTGACCTCGTACCGGCTGCCGCCGCTGCTGGAGCTGTTCCACCACCGCTATCCGAAGGTGCGGCTCGCGCTGCGGCCGACGCTCGGCGACGCGACCCGGCAGGCGCTGCTCCAGGGCACGTACGACCTGGGGTTCCTGATGGAGCGGGAGACCGAGCACGCCGGACTGGAGTCGGAGGTGCTGGCCGAGGAGCCGCTGGTGCTGGTGGCGGCGCCGGGGCATCCGCTGGCCGGGCGGCCCGGGCTGACGGACGCGGACGTGGCCGGGGCGACGCTGGTGGGGCCGGAGCCGGGCTGCGCGTACCGGGACGGGTTCGAGCAGGCGCTGGCGGCGCTGGGGCCGCAGTTCATGGAGTTCGGCACGATCGAGGCGTCGAAGCGGGCGGTGGCGAGCGGGCTCGGGCTCGCGCTGCTGCCCCGGATCACCGTCTCCGAGGAGCTGGCGTCCGGGGCGCTGGCGGCGCTCGACTGGGCGGCGCCGTTCACGCTGTTCACACAGATCGCGTGGCGGCGGGGGAAGCAGCTGCCGGAGCACGTCCGGCTGTTCGTGGAGCAGGCGCGGCGGCTGCTGCGGGAGCAGGCTTCGCCGCGAGGGTGACCTTGAGGCCGGCGAGGACGATCAACGGGACGCCGAGGGCCTGGACGAGGCCGATGTGGTGCCCGTACACGGCCCAGTCGGCGAACATCGCGACCGCCGGGTAGGTGAAGGCCAGCACGGCGATCTTGGCGGTGGGCAGCTTGGCGTAGGCCGAGTACATCAGGACGTACATCAGGCCGGTGTGGATGAGGCCCAGTCCGGCCAGCCAGGCCCAGCCGGCGCCGAGTTCCGCCGCCGCGCCGAAGTCGGCGAAGGGCAGCAGCAGCGGGAGCCCGACGAGGACCTGCACGAGGGCGATGAGGTGCGGCTTGACGCCGGTGATCCGCTTGGTGACGACGGTGGACAGGGCGTAGAGGACGGCGGCGCCGAGGGCGAGTCCGAGGCCCTTGAGGGAGGCGGTGTCGCCGGGCCGGACGCCGGAGACCAGCACGAGGCCGAGGAAGGCGACGGCGAGCCAGCCGAACTTGGCGGCGGTGATCCGCTCCCGGAACAGGACCGCGCCGAGCAGCACGAGGAAGAACGGCTGGGTGTGGTAGACCACGGTGGCCAGCGAGATCGAGGCGGCGTCGTACGCCTCGAAGAGGAACACCCAGTTGAAGACGATGAACACGCCGCCGAGCGCGGCGAGTCCGAGCTTCTTCGGGGTGAAGCCGTGCCCGGTGAAGTAGCCGCGGGCCAGGCTGTACGCGCCGAGCGCGGCGGCGCCGAAGAGGCACCGGAAGAACACCACGTCGAAGGCGGACGCGCCGGACTCGACGACGAAGATGCCGAGGGTGCCGGACAGCACCATGGCGACGGTCAGTTCGAGGGTTCCCCTGGTCTCGTTTCTCATGTCCTCGACGCTACGGAGGACCGGACCGCCCGGTCCACGGGCCAGAGGGGCGTCCTCCCGATGACCCCATCGGCCGGACCGATGGGCGCCTCATCGGCCCGACCGATGGGTGCCCCGTCGCCGGAGCCGACGGACGCCCGCGAGGCACCGGGTCACAACTCGCTCACACTCGGTGCGAAACCTTGGCGTGTTCCCAACAGGCGCTCGTTAAGCTGGACTTGACGCCGATACGGGGGATGTCCAGGGGGTGGCGGTGGACAGAGAGCTGTACGGCCGCGAGGCGGTCCTGTCGGATTCCGGGCTCGCCGCCCGGTTGACCGGCCTCACCCCGTACGGCTTCGCCCGCGTCGCGTACGAGCACGGCGACGACCCGCCCGTCACCGTCTTCACGGGCGGCCGCGGCATGGGCAAGACCGCGCTGCTCAAACAGCTCCGCAACGCCTACCGGGAGGCCACCCCGCTGGCCCTGCTCGACTGCGCGCGCGTCGAGCCGCCCGCCGACCACGGGCCCGGCTGGACCCCGCTCACCGGCGCGCTCGGCGAACTGGCCGTCCAGCTCTCGCCGAAGGTGCACGCGGCCCGGCCGGTGCAGTTCCCACGGCTCTCCCTCGGGCTGGTGGCCGTCGCCTCGATCGGCTGGGCGCAGGACGACGACGAGCGGGCCCGGCGCGATCTGCAGCGGCTCGGGCCGGTGCTGTCCACCGTCGACGCCACCAAGGGAGCCGCCGCGAACTGGGTCACCAAGGTGCTGTCCAAACTGGCCGCCCGCGCCGCCGAGACCACCGCGCCGATGGCCGGACTGCTCGCCGAGGCCACCGTGGAGACCGTCCTGGAGGAGGTGTTCGGCCGCTTCCAGCAGCGCGCCGACTCCTTCTACGGCTCCTACCGCAACGCGGGCGGCCGCGGCCGCGCCGGACTCCAGCAGCTCGCCGTCGACTTCGAGCAGGGCGGCCGGCGCCGCCGGCAGGCCGAGGACTTCCTCGTCGGCGCGCTCGTCGAGGACCTGTGCCGCGCCTACACCGGCCTGACCCGCGCGGGAACCCGTCGCGGCCGGCCCGTGCTGCTGCTCGACAACGCGCACGAACCGCTCGGCCGCCGGCTGATCGAGCCGCTGCTGCGGGCCCGCGCCGACGGCCACCGCGACAAGGTCGTCGTCCTCGCCGCCTCCCGTGTGCACGAGCACGAGGCCCTGCGGCACGCCACCCGGCTGCGGCTGCCGGAGACCGCGCACCGCGCGCCCTGCCCGCGAGGCACGGACGTCACCTCCGGCATCCTCGCCGTCGCTCTCACCCCGCTCTCCCCCGCCCAGACCCAGTCCGCGTTCGACCGGCTCGACCCGGCCGGCCGCACCCCCGCCGACCTCGCCCGCGGCGTGCACCGGCTCACCGGCGGCCGCCCGCTCGGCGTCGCCCTGCTCGCCCGCGCCGCCGCGGAGGCGCCCGCCGCGCGGCGGGCCGCGCTCACCCCCGGCGCCCTGCTCGACCTGACCGTCGAGCTGCGCGAGGACAGCGCGCCCGTCCCCGTCGCCGCGACCCTGCTCGCGGAGCTGCTGCCGCAGGCCCGGCGCGGCCCGCTCGCCGTGCTCGCCGCCGCCCACGACGAGGACTCGGCGCGGGTCCTGGCCCGCACCCGGCTGCGCGCCGAGGCCCCCGACGGCGACCTCGTCCTCGCGGTCCGCGACCGGCTGCGCGCCGAGGACTGGCCGGAGGGCCCGGAGCACTTCGTCGCCGACCCGCTGCTGCGCGCCCTGCTGCTGCACCGGCTCCGCTTCCACGACGGCGACGCGCCCGCGTACGCAGCCTGGCGCGCCGTCCACGAGACGCTGCGCCAGTACTACGGCCCCGCCCCGAGCCCGTACCGGCTGCACCACGACCTGGCGCTCGGCCGGACCGAGGAGGCCGTGACCCATCTGCGGCTCACCTTCCCCGACCCGGACGTGCACGGCTGGCTGCGGCGGCTGCGGTTCCTCGCCTCCGCGCCGTACCCGCGCGAGCGGGACCGCCCCGGCCCCGATCCGCGCCGGGCCGTCGCGCTCGGCCGCGAACCGGCCGGGCCGCTGCCGGACGGCCTGGACGACGAGGACCTCGAACTGCACCTGTGCCTCGGGCGGCTGCTGCACGCGCTGTGGCTGCTCACCGACCCGCTGGCGCTGCCCGACGAGGACGTGACCGACAAGCTCGCGCACGAGCTGCGCCGGCTGTCCGGCCGGCACCTGACCGGCCACAGCCCCCTGTGGGACGCGGCCACCCACTGGCCGAGGGACATCCGCGCCTGGCGGGCGATCGCCGTCCCGCCCGGCCGCGAGGACGGAGTCTGACGACCATGCCCAGCCGTCTGCGCTACCGCGTCTTCTACACCACCCGCCAGAAGATCGTCACGACGGTGCTCGCGCTGGCCGTGCTGACCGCCGCCGTCGTGTACGCCGTCGACCGGGCCACCACTCCGGAGGACCGTTCCTGCGCCCCCGGCGTGGAGCGGCCCGCCGGCAGCACCGAGTGCATCGGCGTCAACGGCGACGGCCACGCCTTCGGCGTGCCCCGGCTGGCGAAGGCCGCCGCCGCGATCGCCCGCGAGAACAGGACCCTCCAGCCCGGCACGTACGCGACCGTGGCGCTGCTGCTGCCGCTGACCTCGCCGGACGAGGGCCTGCGGATCAAGGTGCTGCACGAGATCCAGGGCGCGTACGCCTACCAGTGGCGGGCCAACCACGCCTCCAACGACCAGACGCCCAAGATCCGCCTCGTGCTCGCCAACACCGGCCGGGGCAACCTGCAGTGGCGGCCCGTGGTCGAGCGGCTGAAGGCCATGACCGGGGCCCCGGACCGGCTGCGCGCCGTCTCGGGCGTGGCGACCAGCTCCGCCCCCGTGCGGCAGGCGGTGAGCGCGCTGACGAAGGCCGGCATCGCGGTCGTCGGCACCACCATCACGGCCGACGACATCGCCAACGGCCCCGGTCGCACCCCCTTCCCCGGCCTCGCCCGGGTCTCCCCCACCAACAGCGACGAGGCCAAGGCGCTCGCCCATTTCGGCAGGGTCGACGCCGCCAAGGCCCTGCTCGTGCAGGACACCCGCTCCGGCGACCACTACACCGACACCCTGAAGGCCGCGTTCGCCGCCTCGCTGAAGGGCGCCCCGTACGAGCCGCAGCTGTTCACCTCGCCGCCGGACGCCACCGACGAGGGCACCACCGCCAACACCTTCCGCCAGATCACCCATCTGATCTGCGACACCCGCGCCGAGACGGTGTTCTTCGCCGGCCGGCACACCCAGCTGCGGCAGTTCATCAACGCGCTCGGCGACCGCGGCTGCGCCGAGCGCCGCTTCACCGTCCTGACCGGCGACGAGGGCTCGTACCTGGGCGCGGACGAACGCCTCGACCGGGACGCGCTCAAGGCCCGGCTGACCGTGCGGTACGCCTCGCTGGCGCACCCGGACGCGTGGCGGCCGGCGCCCGGCCGGCCGGTGCCGCCGACGGGCGGCTCGACGGCCGACTACGAGCGGTTCCTCGCGGATCTGGCCGCCGCGTCGAAGGAGCCGGTGGCGCTGCAGGACGGGCAGGCGATCGTCGCGTACGACGCGATGGCGACGGCCGTGCACGCCATCCGTCAGGCGACCGGGGCGGGGCGGCACTACCCGGAGCTCGCCGACGTGCCGAACCAGTGGCCGCAGGTGAAGGGCTCGCTGCGGGTGCGCGGGGCGAGCGGCTGGATCTGCCTGGACAACCACGGCAACCCGTACGACAAGGCGGTGCCGATCGTGGAGCTGGCCCCGGACGGCTCGCAGAGGTTCGTCCAGCTGGCCTGGCCGGAGGGCCGCCCGCCGGCCGCGGACTGTCTGCCGCCGAAGCGGGGCTGAGCAGGGGTCCTACGGCACCCAGCGCGGCCAGGGCGCCTCGTCCTGCTCGTACAGGTCGCGCAGTTCCTGCCACCGCTCGGCGCTCCACAGGCGCCAGTCCGTGGGCCGGTGGTCGAGGGCCTGCGCGAGCCGCTCGAAGTGGTCGTGCCAGCCGGCCAGCAGGTCGAGCTTCTCCTCCTGCGGGCACCGGACGGCGTTGGTGAAACGCAGCACGGTCGCCCCTCCGCCGGCGCCCGGCTCCAGATGGAACCGGATGCGTCCGTGCGGCGGGCCGACCGTGTACTCGGCCACGACTTCCGGGTCCCAGGCGGTCACCTGACCGGAGACCTCCGGACCCCCGTTGAGCCAGCGCAGCGTCACCCGCCCGCCGAGCCTCGGCTCCAGCGGATCGGCCTCGCAGAGCCACTGCGGCAGCCCCTCCGGCGTGGCGACGGCCGCCCAGACCGCCACCTGCGGGTGCGGGAGGTCCAGCAGGAACCTCAGGGTGTGCGCGTCGCCGCCATGGGTCTCGCTCCTGCCCCGGGGTATCTCGCTCATACCTCCAGCGTGGCCCCGGGGCGGGGCGGGTGCCAGCTCAGACGCCGGCGTAGGAGTGCTTCGAGCTGACGAAGATGTTGACGCCCCAGTAGTTGAAGAGGAAGCAGCCGAAGGCGATCAGCGCGATGTACGCGGCCTTGCGGCCCTTCCAGCCGGCGGTGGCGCGGGCGTGCAGGTACGCCGCGTAGCCGACCCAGGTGATGAAGGACCAGACCTCCTTGGCGTCCCAGCCCCAGTACCGGCCCCAGGCGTCGCCGGCCCAGATCGCGCCCGCGATGATCGTGAACGTCCACAGCGGGAAGATCGCCGCGTTGACCCGGTAGGCGAACTTGTCCAGCGAGGCCGCGGCGGGCAGCCGCTCCAGGACGGAGCGGGCGAAGGCGCCGGGCTCCCCGCCGGAGGCGAGCTTGTTCTCGTACGAGTCGCGGAACAGGTACAGCAGCGTGGCGACCGCGCCCAGGTAGAACACGGCGCCGCAGAAGATCGCGGTGGAGACGTGGATCCACAGCCAGTACGAGTGCAGCGCCGGCACCAGCTGGTCGCTGTCGGTGTAGAGCCAGGTGGTGGCCACGCCCAGGTCCAGCAGGACGGTGGTGACCAGCGGCAGGCCCAGCCAGCGGACGTTCTTCCTCGCGACGAGGAAGCCCAGGTACGCGCCGACGGCCACCGTGGAGAAGGTGGTCGAGAACTCGTACATGTTGCCCCAGGGGGCCCGCTGCACGGACAGCGCGCGGGTGACGACGCCGCTCGCCTCGATCAGGAACGCCAGGGCGGTCAGGGAGATCGCGATCCGGCCGTACAGGTCGCCCTTGACCGTGCCGCCGGCCGCGCCGGGCCCGTCCGGCACGTCCCGGGAACCGGCGGCGGCCCGGGTGACGACCTTCGGCTTGTCCAGGACGGCGGTGCCCCCTCCCTTGACCTGGACGGTCACCTTCGGGGCGGACGCGGCGGTCCGCTCCGTCAGCGCGGCGGCGGTGCGGCCGACCTTGCTGCGGCTGCCGAAGACCCACTCGGCGATGTGCGCGAGGAAGGCCAGGGTGTAGACGGCCATGGACGAGTAGATGAGCACATTGCTCATCTCCGCCAGGCTCTCGTTCGTGGCGGCGGCGAGATTCACTTCTTCTCAGGCCTTTCTGCCTCGGCAGGTTCCGGCGCGGTCGGCGCCTCGTGGGTGAGCGTGACCGCCAGTTCGGCCAGCTCCTCGGGCAGCTTGGCCGACTCGCTGCGGCCAAGACCCGCCATCTCGACGACGGTGGTGCCGTCGTCCCCCCGTACGGCCCGGACCCAGATCCGGCGCCGCTGGATGAACAGGGACGCCGACAGTCCGGCGATCGCGGCCAGCGCACCGGCCAGCGCGAGTCCGTTGCCCGGCTGCTGCGAGACCTGGAAGCTGGCCCACTCCTTGATCTCCTTCTCGAAGGTGATCGAGCCGGCCCCGTCGGGCAGCGTCATGGTCTCACCGGGCAGCAGGCGCTCGGCGAGCTTGTTGCCGTCCTTGTCCGTGAACTGCTTCATCTTGGACTTGTCCAGCTGGTACACGTTCTGCGGCAGGCCGCTGTCGACCCTGAGGTCGCCGATGTAGCCGGTGAGCGCCATGACCGGGAAGTCGAGCGCCGGGAACTGGGAGAACATGTTCCCCTTGCCCGCGCCCGCGAAGGTCGGCACGAAGAACGCCTGGAAGCCGAGCTGCTGCCGCTTGCCGTTCTTGTCCCGGTAGCCGTCCATCACCTTGATCGCGCCGGTGGAGGTGATGTTGTTGTCGATCGGCAGCAGCGGCACGGCGCCCTTGAAGACCTCGTTGCCGCGGCCGTCCCGGACGGTGACCACGGGCGCGTAGCCGTGGGCGATCAGGTAGACCTTCGAGTCGCCGACCTTCAGCGGCTCGTTGACCCGGACGACCGCCTTCTTCTCCTTGCCGCCCGCCTCGAAGTACGTGACGGCCGCCTCGAAGGTGCGCGGGGTGCCGCGCTGCGGTCCGGACTTCTCGTACGTGCCGGTGAACGAGTCCAGCGTGAAGCCGAAGGGCTCCAGGTCGTGGGTGCTGAACTGGGAGCCGGACTTGAAGTCGTCGTACTGGGTGAGCGTGTTGGAGAAGCCGTCGCCCTCGACGATCAGCTTGCCGCCCTCGGACTTGTACAGCTGTCCCCAGGCGAAGGCCACCAGCATGACGATCAGCGCCAGGTGGAAGACCAGGTTGCCGGCCTCGCGCAGATAGCCCTTCTCGGCCGCGACCGCGTCCCCGTCCGCCTGGGACCGGAACCGGCGCGCCTTGAGCAGCGCGTGCGCCGCCGCGCGGACCTGCTCGGGCTCCGCCTCGGTGCGCCAGGTCGTGTACGCGGGCAGCCGGTCGAGCCGCTTCGGCGCGCCCGGCGGGCGGCTGCGGAGCTGGCCGACGAACTGCCAGGAGCGCGGCACAATGCAGCCGATGAGGGAGACGAACAGCAGGATGTAGATCGCGGAGAACCACACCGAGCTGTAGACGTCGAACAGCTGGAGCTTCTCGTAGACCGGCGTGAGCGTCGGGTGCGCGTCCTTGAACCGGGCCACCTTCAGCTCGTCCGCGGGGGTCTGCGGGATGAGCGAACCGGGCACGGCGCCGAGCGACAGCAGGAACAGCAGCAGCAGCGCGACCCGCATCGAGGTCAGCTGCCGCCAGAACCAGCGCACCCAGCCGATCGGGCCGAGCGTGGGCCCACCGGCGCCGGTGTCCTCGGCGGGCGCGGTGGACAGCCGGTCCCCGGCCGCGCCGAGGTCCTGCTGCTCGCCGGCGTCGGTCGCGCCGGTCGGCTCTGTCTTGCTCATGGACTAGATCCCCACCGTGAAGCCGTTGGTCCAGGTCTGCATCGCGGAGACCATGCTGTCCCACACGCCGGTGAGCAGCAGCAGGCCGGTTCCGATCATCATCACGCCGCCGATCCGCATCACCCACACGTAGTGCCGCTTCACCCAGCCGAACGCGCCGAGCGCCTTGCGGAAGGCGACCGCGGCGGCGATGAACGGCAGGCCGAGGCCCAGGCAGTACGCGAAGGTCAGTATCGCGCCCCGGCCGGCGCTGGCCTGGTCGAAGGCCAGCATGTTGACGGAGGTCAGCGTGGGACCGAAGCACGGGGTCCAGCCGATGCCGAACAGCGCGCCGAGCACCGGCGCGCCGACCAGGCCGGCCGCCGGTCTCCGGTGGAAGCGGAACTCGCGCTGGGTGAGCCACGGCATGAGCCCCATGAAGAAGACGCCCATGAGGATCATGAGCCCGCCGAGCACCTTGGACAGCACGTCCTGGTAGCCCTGCAGCGTCTGCCCGAAGTAGCCGAAGAGGGCGCCGCCGGAGATGAAGACGGCGGTGAAGCCGAGGACGAACAGCGAGGCGCCGGCCACCATGCGGCCGCGCCGGGCCTCGGCGAGGTCGGTGCCGCCGACGCCGGTGACGTAGCTCAGGTAGCCGGGGACGAGGGGCAGGACGCAGGGCGAGAAGAAGGAGACGAGCCCGCCGAGCACGGCGATGGGCAGCGCGAGCATGAGGGCTCCGCTGTAGACCGTCTCGTTGCGGCCGAGTTCGGCGGCGAGGTCGAGCACGGGGTCACTTCTCCGCGATCAGCGGCTCGATCATCGACCGGAGCTTCTTCTCGTCGAGCGCCATGAGGGAGCGCGCGGCGATCTTGCCGTCCTTGTCGAGGACGACCGTGGACGGAATGGCCTGGAAGTTCAGCGTGCCCTTGGGGAAGCCATTGAGAATGATCTTGCCCGCGGGGTCGTACAGGCTCGGGTAGGCGACGTCGTAGGCCTTCTCGAATTCGAGGGCCGGCTTGATGTTGGCGTCGCGGGTGTTGATGCCGACGAACTCGACGCCCTTGGGCTTGAGCTCCGTGGAGACCTTGGCGAAATGCGGGGCCTCGGCGCGGCAGGGCGGGCACCAGGAGCCCCAGACGTTGAGGACGACGACCTTGCCCTTGAGGTCGGCGACGTCGAGCTGCTTGCCGTCGAGGGTCTCGCCCTTGATCGCGCTGGGGGCCTTTCGCTCGGCCTTGGCGACGGTGGAGATACCGCCCGTGTTGGTGACGAAGTTGGTGTCACCGCCGCCGCCGGACTTTCCCTTGTCGTCCGAGGCGCAGGCCGAGAGCGCCAGTGCGGCCGTCAGGGTGGCGACGGCGAGCAGGGCGCGACGAGGTGCACGGCGGTAGCTCATGTGAAAAGTTTCGCATGGGTGTTTCGCCGATCTTGGGCACCCCCCTACGTGCCCGGAAAGCCCCTTGTCAAGGGTGCTTAAGCGGGCGCGTCAGGCGGCGGTGAGGAAGGCGCTCCAGCCGCCCGCGGGCTTCTGGCCGACGTCGAGGGTGCGCAGCTTGGCGAGGATCTTCGGGTCCTGGACGTCGAGCCAGTCGGTGAACTGGCGGAAGGAGACGAGCCGGACGTCCTTCTTGCCGGCCATCCGCTTGAGGGCCGCCTCGACGGCGTCCATGTAGATGCCGCCGTTCCACTGCTCGAAGTGGTTGCCGACGAAGAACGGCGCGCGGTTGGACTCGTACGCCCGGTCGAAGCCGGCGAGCAGGGCCTCGGTGGCCTGCTTGCGCCAGCCCGGGTAGCGGGAGGGCATGCCCTGGGTGGAGTTCTTCGACTGGTTGGCGAGGATGTTGTAGTCCATCGACAGCACCTCGAAGGAGTGGCCGGGGAAGGGCACGGCCTGCAGCGGCAGGTCCCAGATCCCCTGCCGCTTGACCGGCCAGGTCTGGCGGCCGCCGGGCGAGCTGGCGTCGTAGCGCCAGCCGAGCCGCCGGGCGGTGGGCAGCAGGTTGTCCTGGCCGAGCAGGCAGGGGGTGCGGCCGCCGACGAGCTCCTTCGTGTAGTCGAAGGGCAGCGGGTCGAGGTCGGTCCAGCCGCTGTTGGTCTTCCACTCGGTGACGAAGCCGACGGCCTGGTCGATCTCGTTCTGCCACTGGGCGGGGGTCCAGTGCTCGACCGAGCCGTGGCCGCCGCAGAAGTGGCCGTTGAAGTGCGTGCCGATCTCGTGGCCTTCGAGCCAGGCCTGGCGGACGTACTTCAGGGTGTCCTTGATGTGCGCGTCGGTGAGGTAACCGATGTCGGAGGCGCCGACGCGGTTGTTCGGCGGGCGGTAGAGGTGCTTCTTCGACTCGGGCAGCAGATAGATGCCGGAGAGGAAGAAGGTCATGGCGGCGCCGTGGTTCCGGGCGAGCTCCAGGAAGCGCGGGAACAGGCCGTTCCCGACCTCGCCGGCCCCGTCCCAGGAGAAGACCACGAACTGCGGGGGCGTCTGGCCCGGTTCCAGCGGGACGGGCTTCACGGGCTGGCGGGGCTGCGGTCCGGTGTCGGCGGTGGAGCCGTCGCCGAGGGGCTTCACCGGCCGGGTACGGGGGCTGGGGACGCCCGACGGGCGTCCGCCCTTGCCGGGGCCGGAGTCGGCGGGCCGGTCCGGTCCGGCGGAGCTGCACCCGGCGGTGCCGAGCGCGGCGGCGGCGCCGACGCCGGCCCCCAGCAGACCCCTGCGACTCATCCCGCTCATCGCGTCCCCTCCACGTCTTCATATGACCAAAAGATCATGCAAGCCGACAATGAGTGAGATGCAGGGAGGAACGCGACGGTTCCGGCCAACGGCGCAAAAATTTCGGGGCGACCGGACGACTTTCCGTCATCCGATCGCCCCGATCATCCTCCGAGAGGGTCAGGCTCCGAACGCTTTTGCCTTTCCCTTCACAGGTTTCGCACCTGCCAGCAGATGCGGGGGCACCAAGTCACGCGCCGGCTCGCTGTACCCGACCGAAACGATCTTGTCGCCGTGGTACGTGAACGAGGTCAGCGAGGCCAGCGTGCACTGCCGGCGCCGCGGGTCGTGCCACAGCCGCCGCTTCTCCACGAAACTGCGCACGATCCAGATCGGCAGCTGATGGCTCACCAGCACCGCTTCGTGTCCGCGCGCCGCGTCCTTCGCCGCGTCCATCGCGGCCATCATCCGCACGACCTGCTCGACGTACGGCTCGCCCCAGGACGGCCGGAACGGGTTGGTCAGGTGCCGCCAGTTGCCCGGCTTGCGCAGCGCCCCGTCGCCGACGCCGAACGTCTTGCCCTCGAAGACGTTCGCCGCCTCGATCAGCCGCTCGTCCGTCTCCAGGGTCAGCCCGTGCGACTTCGCGATCGGCGCCGCGGTCTCCTGCGCCCGCTCCAGCGGCGAGGCGACCACATGCGTGATGTCCCGGCCGGACAGGTGCTCGGCGACCCGGTCGGCCATCTGCCGGCCGAGATCCGACAGGTGGTACCCGGCCCGGCGGCCGTACAGCACGCCGTCCGGGTTGTGCACCTCGCCGTGCCGCATCACATGGACGACGGTGATGTCCTGCCCGCTCATGCCGTCGCCTCCGCGGCGGCCCGCGCCGCCGCCGGCAGCGCGGCCGCGATCCGCTCCACGGCCCGCTCGTCGTGCGCGGTCGACACGAACCAGGACTCGAAGGCGGACGGCGGCAGGTACACGCCGTTCGCGAGCATCGAGTGGAAGAAGGCGTTGAACCGGAACGCCTCCTGTCGCTTCGCGTCCTCGTAGTCGCGCACCTCCTCGGCGGTGAAGAACACCGAGAACATGTTGGAGGCGGTCTGCAGCCGGTGCGCCACGCCCTCCTTGGTGAGCGCGTCGGTCACCAGCCCCTGGATCTCCGCCGAAACGGCGTCGACCTTGTCGTACGCGGCCTGGTCGAGCAGCCGCAGCTGCGCGACGCCGGCGGCGGTGGCCACCGGATTGCCCGACAGCGTGCCGGCCTGGTAGACGGGCCCGGCCGGGGCGAGGTGCCCCATGACGTCGGCTCGGCCGCCGAAGGCCGCCGCCGGGAAGCCGCCGCCCATGACCTTGCCGAAGGTCATCAGGTCGGGCTTCACCCCGTCGACGCCGTACCAGCCGGCCCGGCTGGTACGGAATCCGGTCATGACCTCGTCGGAGATGAACAGCGCGCCGTTCTCCCGGCACAGGTCCGCGAGGCCCTGGTTGAACCCGGCCACCGGCGGCACCACGCCCATGTTGCCGGGCGACGCCTCCGTGATCACACAGGCGATCTCCCCGGGGTGCGCGGCGAACGCGGCCCGCACGGCCTCCAGGTCGTTGTACGGCAGCACGATCGTGTCCCCGGCCTGCGCACCGGTCACGCCGGGCGTGTCGGGCAGCGCGAAGGTGGCCAGACCGGAGCCGGCCGCGGCGAGCAGGGCGTCGACGTGGCCGTGGTAGCAGCCGGCGAACTTGATCACCTTGGCGCGGCCGGTGAACCCGCGGGCGAGGCGGATCGCGGACATCGTCGCCTCGGTGCCGCTGGAAACCAGCCGAACCTGCTCGACGGGCTCGATCCGCGCGACGATCTCCTCGGCGAGCTCCACCTCGCCCTCGCCGGGCGTGCCGAACGAGGTCCCGCGGGCCACGGCGTCCTGCACCGCGGCGACCACCTCGGGGTGGGCGTGACCGAGGATCATGGGTCCCCAGGAGCAGACCAGGTCGACGTACTCGCGACCGTCCGCGTCCGTGAGGTACGGGCCCGAGCCCGACACCATGAACCGGGGCGTGCCGCCCACGGCGCGGAAGGCGCGGACCGGTGAGTTCACGCCGCCGGGCGTCACGGCGGACGCGCGGTCGAAAAGCGTCTGTGAGACTGGGGCTTCGTATGAATACGGCACTGTGGTCCTGACCTGCGAGTAAGAAAAGAACGTGGGCTGACGGACTTGATCGACGAACGGGATCCGGCGAACGTGGCGTGATGAAGTTGGGCGCGAGTCATCCGGAATGCTCCCCGAATTACCCCGGGGCGTCCGCGCGCCGCGTCTGCGAAACTGGGACGTCATAGGGATGGCTCACGGAAACCATGGTGTCAGAGGCCCGGACGTTCTTGCGGAACAGGTGTTTCACCGCACGCGGGTGGGGGAGGTCACTGGCACGATGATCGGGTTGCGCGGCGGGGTCGTGTTGCCTGCTAAAGGCAGTCGGGTGGAGATATGCATCGCGGTGGCGGACTGGGTGAGGGGACCGACGACCTGGGTCCCGAGCCTGCCCGGCGGGGGAGGCACCGGCGCCGACGGGAGACGGACGAGCCGACGGCGAACAGGAGCGGCCGCTTGGGGGTGACCTACAAGTACTTCGGCGCGCCCGACGGGGCGACGGCGGCCCGCGTCCCGATCTCGATGCGCCCCGAGGAACTCGGCGGGGACGAGCTCGGCATGGGCGGCATGTTCACCAAGATCAAGCCGGAGACCATAGCCGCGATGGTGCTGACGGGCATCCAGGGCATGCCCCTGCACAAGGTCCCGCCACTGGAGCTTGTGGTCCTGCACCCCGACTACGCCGTCGTGAAGCTGCCCACGACCGTCGTCGACCCGCTGCGCGGCATCGGCGAGGAGTCCGTCGGCGCGGCGGCCTTCATCTGGTCCACGGTCCCGGACCGCGGCGGCCCGCGCGACGCGTTCAACGTCTACCAGCTGCTCCACGAATGGCAGGACTTCTCCGTACGCCTCCACGAGGCGGGCCACCAGCCGTACTGCCTGGTGTGGCCTTAAGAACCGCCGCTCCGAGTATCACCGGAAATTGGGACAAACACCCCTAAACTGACCGGTGATCCGACGGAGAGGACGAACCCCGTGTCCGGAGAACACCTGCAGATCGGCGAGGTCGCGGCGCGCACGGAACTGCCGCTGCGCACCATCCGCTCGTACGAGGACGCCGGGCTCGTCGTCCCGTCCGCGCGCTCGCAGGGCGGCTTCCCGCTCTACACGGACGCCGACGTGGCCCGCCTCATGGTCATCCGCAGGATGAGGCCCCTGGGCTTCAGCCTCGACGAGACCCGCGACCTGCTCAACGCCGTGGACCGCCTGGAGGCGGCGGAGTCCGACCCGGACTTCCCCGCCGCGGAACGCCACCGCCTGATCGCCCGCGTCCGCCGCTACGAGGAGGCGGCGGAGACCCGCATGGAGGAACTCCGCGCCGGCCTGGCGAAGGCGGAAGACTTCGCCACCTCCCTCCGCACCCGCCGCCAACGCGCGGAAAGCTTGGCCTGAGGACGGCCGGGGGGCAGGGCCGGCGGGGACAGCCCGCACCCACCCACGGACGGACTGAGGGACGAGCCGCGGACGGGAGCGAGGGGCGGCCCGCACCCGGCCGCGGACGGGAGTGGGGGACGTGGAGGGGGTCGCGGTAGGGACGTAGAGCGTGATTCGTGGCGCAGGAGACACGCCCAGAACCGCAGAGACCCGCACGCGCCGTAAATCATGCAGTCCCTGAACGCGACCGGAACGTCCCCCACGGCACCCACCACGACCAGCGCCCCGCACACGGCGCGCACCCACGGCACCGCCCCCGGCGCACGACCGCCCGGCGCACAGCCGCCCGGCGCACAGCCGCCCCGGCGCACAGCCGCCCGGCGCACGGCCGCCCGGCGCACCGCGCACCGCGCACCGCGCACCGTTCACGCGAGCCCCGCGGCGACCTCCCGGAAGAACCGCGCGAACGCCCCCGCACTCGGCGGCGTCTCCGGATTCCACGCCACGACCCGCGCACCGGCAGCAGCGGCCCGCCACGACGCCGGAAGCCCCTCCCACCCGCGCCGCGTTCCCCCTGCTGTCGACCAGCAGCACACCCGCCCCCAGCTCCGCCGCCCGCCCCCAGTCCGTGGTGAGCCACCCCGTCCCCGGCCCGGCCCCCGGCTCGACGAACCGCACCCCGAGCTCCCGCAGCCGCACCAGCTCCGGCCAGGCCTGCGGCCGCGCCAGGTGCACCTGCTCCGCCCCGGCCCCCGACAACGCGAGCACCCCGGGCCCGCCGTCGGCTACGGCCACGGCCTCCCGCACGGCGGCCTCGGCGCTGCCCAAAGAGGCGCCACCACCCCCGTGCACCCCCGACACGGCCCCCAACGCCTCCGCCAACCCCCCGAACCGCTCCAGGATCCGCGCCAGCGCCGCCTCACTGCCCACCGACAACGCGACCAGCGGCACCCCGAGCCCGTCCACGACCGCCTCGTCGATCGCGTACGGGCTCTTCCCGTCGTACGTCACGTCCACCACGAGGTCCGGCCGCAACGCGCCCAGCACCCCGTCCGCCTCGGCCGTGAGCAACCGCCCGGGCCCGAGGTATGGAACCCCGGCCGCCGCCAGCCCGCCCGCCTTGACGGGGTCGAGCCCCTCGCCGTCGTGCCCGGAGCCGTACACCGCCACCGGTACGACGCCGAGGTCGAGCAGCGCCGCCCCGGCCCGTACGTACGCCGCGACCCGCCGCGGCCGGCGGGCCGGCCGTAAGACCACGCCCCGGTCGTCGCCGAACTCCCACCCCTGCCCCTGCGCGTCCGCACCCATGCCGCCGCTCTCCCTCCCGGCCGGAAATCCGCTACCCGCCACCTTGAGACGGCGCCACGCCCCGCACAAGAGGGCGGGGACCGGCCTGCACCCCCTGCCGCAAACCACCCGTTCGGGTGTTAACTGGCCGAGTAGGGAGGAACCACGGAATCCCACCCACCCGGGACTCCCCCTCGTGACCCCCGGAGCCCCTCATGCCCGACGATCCTGGCCTCAGCCCCGGCCCCCGCGCACCTCGCACCCCCCGCGGCGCACTGCGCCCCCTCGGCGTTCTGGGCCTGCTGGCCGCCGCCTCCGCCGCGGCCTGGGCGGCCGTGACGGCGGCCCGGCGACGCCGCGCCGGCACCGCGCGGCCGCTGCTGGACCGGGTCTGGCACCCGCAGGAGTCGGTCCCGCTGACGCCGGCAGAGGAAGAGGCGTTCGACGACGTCGTGGCACACCTGACGCGCAGAACGAAGCACTGAGGCGCACCGAGACCGCACCGAGACGCCGGCCGGTTTGGTCAATCCGTTTGACGGGCAGAGTCCCTTCGCGAAGAATTATCTGCGCCACACAGATTCTTCTCCGCGAAAGATTCACCGGACGACCCAGACCAGAAGGAGCCCCATGTCCGTCCTCGTCACCGGCGCCCGCGGCCGCGTCGCCACCGCCCTCCTCGCTCTGCTCCACGACGCCGGGATCGAGGCGCGGGCCGCCTCGAAGAAACCCGGCGACCTGTCGCCACCGCCCGGCGTCGAGGCCGTGCACTGCGATCTCGCGGAGCCGGACTCGTTCGACGGCGCGCTCGCCGGCGTCGACGCGGTGTTCCTGTACGCCGAGCCCTCGCACATCGACGCCTTCACCGCCCGCGCCCGGGCCGCCGGGGTGGAGCACGTGGTGCTCCTCTCCTCCAGCGCGGTCCTGGCCCCGGACGCCGCCGACAGCCCGATCGCCGCCTCGCATCTCGCGGTGGAGCGCGCGCTGGAGGCCGCCGCCGCGGACGGCTCGTTCGAGGCGACGCATCTGCAGCCGGGCGCGTTCGCGACGAACGCTCTCGGCTGGATCCCGGCGATCCGGGGGACGGGCGTGGTGGAGCTGCCGTACCCCGGCGCGCACACCGACCCGATCCACGAACGCGACGTCGCCGAGGCGGCGTTCGCGGTACTCACCGAGCCGAAGCTGCGCGGCTCCTCGTACCTCCTGACCGGACCGCAGTCGCTGACGTTCGCCGAACAGCTCGCGACACTCGCCCACGTGACCGGCCGTCGGATAGAGACCCGCGCGCAGACCCCCGCCGAGTGGCGGGCCGCGGTCGCCCCGTACATACCGGGCCGGTTCGCCGACGCGCTGCTGCGGTACTGGGCGGACCACGACGGGGCGCCGGTCACGACGACCGGCACCGTCGAGGAGCTGACCGGCCACCCGGCGCGCACGTTCACCACGTGGGCGACGGACCACGCGGCGGCCTTCGCGCCCGCCTGACGGGAGGCCCGAAATCCCTGGCCGCCCCCGCCGCCCCGGTGACATCCTGTCCCCGTGAACGGACCGGAGATCTTCATCAGCTTCGCCCCCGAACTGCGGCTGTTCGTCGGCGCCGAGCGCCGCTCGGGCCGGACGGCGGTGGCCACCGACGGCGTGTCCACGCTGGGCCATGTCGTCGAGTCGCTGGGCGTGCCGCTCACCGAGGCGGGGCGGCTGCTGGTGGACGGGCGCCCGGTCGGCACCGGGCACATCCCGGCCGCAGGCGAGAGCGTCGAGGTGGAGGGCGTGGTCCGCCCGCAGCAGGTGCCGGGCGCGCCCCTGCGTTTCCTGCTGGACGTCCATCTGGGCACGCTGGCGCGGCGGTTGCGGCTGCTCGGCGTGGACGCCGCGTACGAGAGCGAGGACCTCGGCGACCCGGCGCTGGCCGCGCTCTCCGCGAAGGAGCGGCGCGTGATGCTGTCGCGGGACCGGGGCCTGCTGCGTCGGCGCGAGCTGTGGGCGGGGGCGTACATCTACAGCGACCGGCCCGACGAGCAGCTGCGGGACGTCCTGGAGCGGTTCGCTCCCCCGCTCGCCCCGTGGTCCCGGTGCACGGCGTGCAACGGGGTGCTGGCCGAGGCGGACAAGGACACGGTGCGCGGCCAGCTGGAGCAGGGCACGGAGCGCACGTACGACGTGTTCGCCCAGTGCACCGACTGCGAGCGCGTGTACTGGCGGGGCGCCCACCACGCCCGCCTGGACGCGATCGTCTCGGAGGCGATGCGAGAGTTCGGCGGAGCCGCGGCCTGACCTCGCTGCTGCCCTCGCAGCGCAACCCGCCGGCCCGGCCCAGCCCGGCCCGGCCCGGCCCAGCCCGGCCCGGCCCGGCCGGCCTCGCGCCCGGCCGCTAGCCCGTGGGCGCGTCGTCGACGCTGCCGTGGCGCAGGCGCTCGACCTGTGTCGCGCTGAGTTCCACGGTCCGTTTCATGTGCGCGATGAGCAGCGCCACCTCGGCGTTGGTGTAGTCGTCGAACATGCGGGTCCAGGCGCCGTTGAGGCGCTGCCAGAAGGCGCCGAGTTCCGCCATCCGCTCGGGCACGGGCGCGACCAGCACCCGGCGGCGGTCCTCGGCGTCGCGCCGGCGGGCGACGTACCCGGCCCGCTCCAGGCGGTCGACGAGCCGGGTGGCGGAGCCGGTGGTGAGGCCGGTCAGCTCGGCGACCCGGCCGATGGTGACCGGCTCGGTCTCCAGACTCAGCAGGTTGAGGCACTGCACGTCCGTGGGGTGCAGCCGCAGATGGTCGGCGACGGCCTGGTTGAAGAGCGCGTACGCGGCCATGTAGCGGCGCGACTCGTCGTACAGCTCGTTCATGAGCGCACCGCGCCGGGCGGAATTCTGCTGCGGCATGCAGAAAGTGTACGGAGAAGGGACCTGCGGGCGGGTTCTAGCCGACCGCCGACGGGTCGGTGAGGTACCGCTGCACGGTCGGGCCGAGCCAGGCCACGATCTCCTCCCGGGACATGGCGACCGCCGGCGGCAGCCGCAGCACGTAGCGGGCGAGCGCCATGCCCAGGATCTGCGAGGCGACGAGCGCCGCGCGGGTGGGGATCTGGGACGGGTCGGGGCAGACACCGGCCACGAACGGGCCCAGCTGCTCCTTGAAGATCGTGTGCATGCGCTCGGCGCCGGTCTCGTTGGTGACGCCCGCGCGCAGCAGCCCGGTGAGCACCTCGTCCCGCTCCCAGCGGTCCACGAAGTGGGAGACGAGCACGGCGCCGATGTGCCGCGCCGGCACGGCGCCGACGTCGGGCAGCCGCAGGTCGAACTCGGTGGCGGCGGCGAACAGCCCCTCCTTGTTCCCGAAGTAGCGCATCACCATCGACGGGTCGATCCCGGCGTCCCGGGCGATGGCCCGGATGGTGGCGCGCTCGTAGCCGTCGGCGGCGAAACGCTCGCGGGCGGCCACCAGGATCGCGGCGCGGGTGGCATCGGAGCGGCGTGGTGCGGTCATCATGCCAACGACTGTAGGCCAACAGGTGTTGACACGCCACTGTGGCCGCGCCATCATTGCCAACAAGCGTTGACCAACACCTGTTGGCAAACCGACATCGCGCCGGTCACGAACCGGCCGCACCGGGGAGGCAGTCGTGCAGCACACGAAGACCGACACGGACATCCTGGTCGTGGGCTCGGGCCCCACCGGCCTCCTGCTCGCCGGCGACCTCGCCGCCGCCGGACAGCGCGTGACCCTCGTCGAGCGCCGCCCGCACGGCATCAGCAACATGACCCGCGCCTTCGCCGTGCACGCCCGCACCCTCGAACTCCTCGACGCCCGCGGCCTCGCCGACGAGCTCGTCCGGACCGGCACCCGCCTCACCGGCCTGCGGATCTTCAGCCGCCTCACCCTCGACCTCGGCCGGCTCGCCTCGCGCTACCCCTACGCCCTGATCACCCCCCAGTACGAGGTCGAGCACCTGCTCGAGCGTCGCGCCGTGGCCGCCGGCGTGGAGTTCCGCCACTCCACCGAGCTGCGGGGACTGCGACAGGACGCCGAGAGCGTCACCGCCGAGCTCACCGGCCCCGACGGCACGCCGCTCACGCTCACCGCCCGGTACCTGGTCGGTGCCGACGGCCACCGCAGCGGCGTCCGCGACGCGCTCGGGCTGCCCTTCCCCGGCATCTCCGTCATCCGCTCCATCGTCCTCGCCGACGTGCGGCTCGCCCAGGAGCCGGACGGCCTGCTGACCGTCAACGGCGTGGGGGACGCCTTCGCCTTCATCGCCCCGTTCGGCGACGGCTGGTACCGGGTCATGGGCTGGCAGCGCAGCCGCCAGGTCGCCGACAGCGAGCCCGTCGACCTCGACGAGGTCCGCGAGATCGCCCGCCTCGCGCTCGGCACGGACTACGGCATGCACGACGCCCGCTGGATCTCCCGCTTCCACAGCGACGAGCGCCAGGTCCCCGCGTACCGCACCGGACGGGTCTTCCTCGCCGGCGACGCCGCCCACGTCCACTCCCCGGCCGGCGGCCAGGGCATGAACACCGGCCTGCAGGACGCGGCCAACCTCTCCTGGAAGCTGATCTCGGTCCTGCGCGGCGACGCCCCCGACCCCGAGGGCCTGCTCGACAGCTACCACGCCGAACGGCACCCCGTCGCCGCGACCGTCCTGCGCAGCAGCGGCACCCTCCTGCGCCTGGCCATGGCCCACACCCCCGCGCAGCGGGCCGCCCGCTCCCTGGCCGCGGGCCTGCTCAACGTGCTGCGGCCCGCCTCCGACAAGGCGATGAGCCAGATCACCGGGGTCGGCATCGGGTACGGGACCGGGCCCGCGGCCCGGCGCGGCGGCGGGCGCGCCCCCGACGCGGCGCTCGACCGCGGCCGGCTCTACGAGCTCCTGCGCGACGGCGACTTCGTCCTGATCACCCCGCAGGGCGCCGACGCCGCCCCGGCCGCCGTGCCGCAGGCGCCCGGCCGGGTCACCAAGGCCACCTGGGCCGACCGCGCGCGGCGCACGACGATGCTGGTCCGCCCCGACGGCTACGTGTACTGGGAGGGCTAGAAGACGTACGGGTCGCCGGTGGCGATCACCAGCACCTCGTGCCGGTGGTTGCCCGGGTTCCGGTCGGTGGCCCCGCCGTTCCAGGCAGTGTCGACCATGACCGTCAGCTCCTCCGGCTCACCGGCGGTCCGCAGCTCCAGGTCCAGCCGGTGGGCCGCGCCCGCGGCCCGCAGGGCGCCGGTCCCGCACAGCACCACCCGGTCACCGCCCCACAGACAGCCGGCCGGCAGCTCCTGGCCCGCCGCCGGCGGCGCGGAGAACTCCAGCCGCACCGTCGACCCCGGAAGGGAGGAAGGACCATGGTTCTCGCTCAGCAGCGCGACGCCGACGCGCCCCTGCCAGAGCGTCACGTAACCGTGGTGGGCGACATCGGCCTCGGGCGCGACGGCGACAGCGCCGCCGCCCCCACCGAGCACCGTCCCCAGGGCGAGCACGACAGCGGGCACAGCTCTGCGCAACACACTCATGCCCCGAAGATACCGATTCCAGTGGATATCTTCTGATTACCGATCAGTCCGGCGCGTCTATCCTGACGAGGCATCGCCCCCACGTACGAGGAGCCCCGCATGACCGCCCCCGGCAACCGGATCGCCGTCGTCACCGGAGCGAGCAGCGGCATCGGCGCCGCCACCGCCCGCCGGCTCGCCGAGGCCGGCTACCGCGTGGTCCTCACCGCCCGCCGCAAGGACCGCATCGAAGCCCTCGCCGCCGAGCTCGTCGAGGCCGGGCACCAGGCCACGGCGTACGCGCTCGACGTCACCGACCGCGCGGCGGTCGACGAGTTCGCCACCGCCTTCCGCAGCCTCGCGGTCCTGGTCAACAACGCCGGCGGCGCGCTCGGCGCCGATCCGGTCGCCACCGGCGACCCGGCGGACTGGCGCCAGATGTACGAGACCAACGTCCTCGGCACCCTCAACATCACCCAGGCCCTGCTCCCCGCCCTCACCGCCAGTGGCGACGGCACCGTGGTCGTGGTCTCCTCCACCGCCGGCCACGGCACCTACGAGGGCGGCGGCGGCTACGTCGCCGCCAAGCACGCGGAGCACGTCCTCGCCGAGACCCTCCGACTGGAGATCGTCGGCACCCCGGTCCGCGTCATCGAGATCGCCCCCGGCATGGTGAAGACCGACGAGTTCGCCACCACCCGCTTCCGCGGCGACAGCGAGAAGGCCGCCAAGGTCTACGCCGGCGTCGCCGACCCCCTCACCGCCGACGACGTGGCCGACACCATCGCCTGGACGGTCACCCGCCCGCCCCACGTCAACATCGACCTCCTGGTCGTCCGCCCCCGGGCCCAGGCGTCGAACACGAAGATCCACCGCGAGCTCTGAGCCTTCGGGCCCGGAAACGCCGAAGGACCGCCCCACCAGGGGCGGTCCCCGCGTCGCACCGGCGCTCCGGCCGGTCTCAGCCCTTCACGCAGATGACCTGCTTCAGCTTCGCGACGACCTCCACCAGGTCCCGCTGCTGGTCGATGACCTTCTCGATCGGCTTGTAGGCGCCCGGGATCTCGTCGACGACGCCGGAGTCCTTGCGGCACTCGACGCCCTGCGTCTGCTGCTCCAGGTCCTTCGTCGAGAAGCGCCGCTTCGCCGCACTGCGGCTCATCCGCCGGCCCGCGCCGTGCGAGGCCGAGTTGAACGCCGCCTCGTTGCCGAGGCCCTTCACGATGTACGAGCCGGTGCCCATCGAGCCCGGGATGATCCCGTACTCGCCGGAACCCGCGCGGATCGCGCCCTTGCGGGTGACCAGCAGGTCCATGCCCTCGTACCGCTCCTCCGCCACGTAGTTGTGGTGGCAGGAGATCACCGGGTCGAAGGTCACCTTCGCCTTCTTGAACTCCCGGCGGACCACGTCCTGGAACAGAGCCATCATGATCGAGCGGTTGTGCTTCGCGTACTCCTGCGCCCAGAAGAGGTCGTTCCGGTACGCCGCCATCTGCGGGGTGTCCGCGACGAACACCGCCAGGTCCCGGTCGATCAGTCCCTGGTTGTGCGGCAGCTTCTGCGCCTCGCCGATGTGGTACTCGGCCAGCTCCTTGCCGATGTTCCGCGACCCGGAGTGCAGCATCAGCCAGACCGCGCCGGTCTCGTCGAGACAGAACTCGACGAAGTGGTTTCCGCTTCCGAGCGTTCCCATCTGCTTCTCGGCCCGCTCGTGACGGAATCGGACCGACTGCGCCACCCCGTCGAACCGCTGCCAGAAGTCGTCCCACCCCGAGGTCGGGTAGCCGTGCAGCCGGCGCGGATCCACCGGGTCCCGGTGCATCCCCCGGCCCACCGGAATCGCCTGCTCGATCTTGGAACGGAGACGGGAGAGATCACCGGGGAGGTCGTTCGCCGTCAGGGACGTGCGGACCGCGGACATGCCGCAGCCGATGTCCACGCCGACCGCCGCCGGACAGACCGCACCCTGCATCGCGATCACCGAGCCGACCGTCGCGCCCTTGCCGTAATGCACGTCCGGCATCACGGCCAGGCCCTTGATCCACGGCAGCGTCGACACGTTCTGGAGCTGCCGCATGGCCCCTTCCTCCACCGAGGAGGGATCCGTCCACAACCGGATGGGCACCTTCGCGCCCGGCACCTCTACGTACGACATACTTCCTCGATTCCCCCGGAATGGCAGATAACGCAAAAACCGGCATCAAGGCCCGTACAGGTGACAACGGACCGGCATCAACGGCTGCGCGTGCGATAGACATTGTGTCCACCGGCCCCAACCGGGCGGCAAACAGTTTTCGGGAGTACGGGAGAAGGGAGCCTGCGCTCGTGCAGCGAAAGGCGTACGACCCCGGCCGCGCGGAGCGCCCCGCCCGCCCCCGCGCCACCCTCACCACGGCCGCCCTCGCCGCCGCCGTCGTCACCGCGCTCGGAGCCGGGCTCGCCGGCTGCTCCGCGGGGACCGACGCCGGCGGCATCGCCGCCGACGCCAAGGCCGGCGCCGCCGCCCCCGGCTCCGTGCCGCCCGGCCGCCACAGCACGCTCTTCGAGCCCTGCGGCTCCGTCCAGCAGCCCACGCTCAAGGACCTGCTGCCCGGCGCCGCCGAGCTCCCCGAGGAGCAGCGCGAGAAGGTCTACGCCGGCCGCCCCGCCCTCACGTACGACAACGGACGCCGCGTCGGCTGCAGCTGGAAGGCCGACGGCCCCGACACCTCCCACGCCCTCACCCTCGACCTCGAACGCGTCGTCTCCTACGACCCCGCCGTCAGCGACGACGACCGCGCGCAGCAGGTGTACTCCGGCAAGCAGACCGCCGCCGCCCTTCCCACGCCCGTGCCGACCGCGACGGCCGCCCCGGCCTCCCCCACGGCGACGGCCTCCCCGTCCACCACGGCCGGCGCCCCGGCCGCCCCCGGCGCCACCGCCACCGGACTCGAACCCCGCGTCCTGGAGGGCCTCGGTCACGCCGCGTTCCTCAACGATGTACTCACCGAAGCCGGCTCGGCCTCCCGCCAGCGCACGGTCAGCGTGGTCTTCCGCACATCCAACGTGATCGTGACCGTCGAGTACACCGAGCAGGTCACCGCCGCCGCCGAGCTGCCCGACAGCAAGGAACTGCAGGAAAAGGCGCAGAGTCTGGCCCGTCAGCTGGCGGACCGGCTGGAGGACTAGCGGGCCGCCGGACCCGTCCCGCTCCCGCCACCGGCCCGCCCGCGGGCCCCCCGACCGCTTCCGCCGCCGCGTAACGTGTCGGCAGACCCGTCAGCGAACCGACTGAAGGAACCATGCACCGATCAGCTCCGCGACTCACCCGCATACTCGCCTGCGCCGCCGTCCCGGTGATGCTCGTCGTCGCCGGTTGCTCCTCGGACTCCGACGGCGGTTCGCCGGACAAGGGCGCCGCGCAGTCCTCCGCCGGCACGCCGAAGGAGGCCGCGCCGAAGCAGACGCCGACCCTCGCCCCCGGGAAGTACGCCAAGCTGCCGGAGCCGTGCAAGGCGATCACCGCCAAGACGATCGACGAGCTGGTCCCGAAGGCCAAGTCGAAGGCCGGTACGGCGTCCGCGTCGACCGACACCTCCGCACGCGGCGGCTGCTCCTGGAACGGGCTGGTCGACAAGGGCCTGAAGGGCTCCCAGTACCGCTGGCTGGACGTCGCCTTCCTGCGCTACGAGTCCGTGCAGGCCCTGGGCACCGGCGAGAAGCGGGCCGAGGAGGCCCAGGCCAAGGAGATCGCCAAGCTGAAGGCGACCGAGGGCGCGAAGTACGTCCGCGACTCGGTGGCCTCGGGCGTCGGCGACCAGACGACGACCGTCGCGTACACGCTGCGCAAGACCGGCGAGACCTTCGTGTACGCCACGACCGTCGCCCGCACGGGCAACGTCCTGGTCATCCTGAACTACAACGGCGCCGGCTACGCGGGCGCCGAGACGCCGCACGACCAGAAGATGATGGACGGCGCGGTGAAGGCGACCAAGGACGCGGTCGCGGCGGTCGCCGCGGCGAACAAGTAGGTCCCGAACACGCCGGACGCCGGGCAAGTGGCCCGTTTTTCGCGTGGTTTGGCGTGTCTTCCGGCGGGGTCCGGCCCTCCCCAGCGGGCCGGGCTCCGTTCGCGTGTGCCAGGCTGTGCCCCGCGAGTTGACGTAGGACGGGAGGGGATCGCGGGATGGCCGCGATGCAGCTGACACGCACGCACCGGATACTCATCGGTGTCGTGATCGCCGGCGCGGTGATCATCGCCGGGATCGGTTTCGCGGGTTCTTACGCCGCCGTGCGCGAGCTCGCCGTGCAGAAGGGCTTCGGCACCTTCTCCTACTTCTTCCCGATCGGCATCGACGCGGGCATCTGTGTGCTGCTCGCCCTCGATCTGCTCCTGACCTGGATCCGCATCCCGTTCCCGCTGCTGCGGCAGACGGCGTGGCTGCTGACCGCGGCGACGATCGCGTTCAACGGCGCGGCCGCCTGGCCGGACCCGCTGGGCGTCGGCATGCACGCGGTGATCCCGGTGCTGTTCGTGGTGGCGGTCGAGGCGGCCCGGCACGCGATCGGCCGGATCGCCGACATCACGGCGGACAAGCACATGGAGGGCGTGCGGCTGACCCGCTGGCTGCTCTCCCCGATCCCGACCTTCCGGCTGTGGCGGCGGATGAAGCTGTGGGAGCTGCGCTCCTACGAACAGGTGATCAAGCTGGAGCAGGACCGGCTGATCTACCAGGCGCGGCTGCAGGCCCGGTACGGGCGGCTGTGGCGGCGCAAGGCGCCGGTGGAGGCGCTGATGCCGCTGCGGCTGGCGCATCTGGGCGTGCCGCTGTCGCAGACCGCGGCGGCGGGGCTGGCGGCGGCGGGCATCGAGCCGGTGCTGCTGCCTCCGCAGCCGAAGCCCGCGGAGCAGACCGCGGTGCCGCAGCCGGTGGCCGCGGTGCCGGCGGCGGCGCAGACGCCGGAGCTGGAGCGGGCCCCCGCCCAGGCACAGCCGCAGCCGGTACAGGCCCAGCCGCAGGAGCAGGCACAGCCGGCGCAGGCCCAGCCGCAGCCGGTACAGGCCCAGCCGGGGCAGGCCCAGCCGCAGCCGGTGCAGGCCCAGCCGCAGGCGCCCTTCCAGCCCCAGGCCCCCCAGCCGCAGCACCAGCCCCAGCAGCAGGCCCCCGTCGAGGCCCTCGACCAGGGCGTTCCGCAGCAGCCGGCGATCCCCGAGGACACCAGCCCCTGGTTCTCCGCCCAGCAGCTCCCGCCGGAGGCGTACCAGGGCGGGTACGACCCCACGTACGACGACGGCCTGGAGCCGACGCCGGTGGCGGTGCCGCAGGGCCCGGAGGAGGTCGTGATCCCCGCTCCGCGCGAGGAGGCCGCCCCGGTGTTCGAGGAGCCCGGCATGGAGGAGTTCGCGGAGGCCGCGTACAAGGCCGTGTGGGACTTCGTCGACGAGCAGCAGGCGTTCCCGACCGTGGAGCAGCTCGACATACGGCTGAGCGACATGTACGGGGTCCATCACCCGCGCAGCGCCTCGATGCTGCGTGAGCTGCTCCCGCGCATCCGGCACCGGATCGAGCAGGAGATGTCGGAGAACTACATCCCCTGATCCCGGCCGCCGCGGCCCCCGATCCGCACCGCACTCGCACGCATGCCGAAGGGCCGCCGCCCGGTCTCCCGGACGGCGGCCCTTCGGCGTACGCGGTGCTACGCGCCGAGCAGCTTGCGCACCCGGTCCGCGCCGACCGCGAGCAGCAGCGTCGGCAGACGCGGGCCGGTCTCGCGGCTCACGAGGAGCTTGTAGAGCAGGGCGAAGAAGGCGCGCTGGGCCAGCTTCAGCTCCGGCGTCGGCTTGGCCTCGGGGTCGAGACCGGCCATCACCTTCGGGACGCCGTAGACGAGCGTGGTGAGCCCGTCGAGCGACCAGTGGCTGTCCAGGCCCTCCAGGAGGAGCCGGAGGGACTCGCGGCCCTCGTCGTCGAGCGAGCCGAGCAGGTCCGCGTCGGGCTCGTCGCGGACGATGGTGCGCTGGTCGGCCGGAACCTGGGTGGTGATCCAGTTCTCGGCGCGGTCGAGCCGGGGCCGGACCTCGTCGAGGGAGGTGACCGGGTTCTCCGGGTCGAGCTCGCCGAGGATCCGCAGCGTCTGCTCGTCGTGTCCCGCGGTGATGTCGACGACCGAGGCGAGCGTGCGGTACGGCAGCGGGCGCGGGGTGCGCGGCAGCTCGCCGGCGGCGGTGCGGGCGGCCCGCGCGTACGCCGCCGCGTCCGCGGGGAGCACCGAGCCGTCGGCGACCTTGGCCTCCAGCTTGTCCCACTCGTCGTAGAGCCGCTGGATCTCCTGGTCGAAGGCGATCTTGAAGGACTGGTTGGGCTTGCGGCGGGCGTATAGCCAGCGCAGCAGCTGCGGCTCCATGATCTTCAGCGCGTCGGCGGGCGTGGGAACGCCGCCGCGCGACGAGGACATCTTGGCCATGCCGCTGATGCCGACGAACGCGTACATCGGGCCGATCGGCTGGACGCCGTCGAAGATGCCGACGATCTGGCCGCCGACCTGGAACGACGAGCCGGGGGAGGAGTGGTCCACGCCGGAGGGCTCGAAGATCACGCCCTCGTAGGCCCAGCGCATCGGCCAGTCGACCTTCCACACCAGCTTGCCGCGGTTGAACTCGTTGAGCTCGACCGTCTCGGCGAAGCCGCAGGAGGTGCAGGTGTAGGCGAGCGCGGTGGTCTCGTCGTCGTACGAGGTGACGGTGGTCAGGTCCTTCTCGCACCGGCCGCAGTACGGCTTGTACGGGAAGTAGCCCGCGCCGCCGCCGGAGCCGTCGTCCTCGGCGGCCGCGCCGGAGCCCTCGGCGGCCTCCAGCTCCGCCTCGTCGACCGGCTTCTGCGACTGCTTCTTCGGCGCCTTCTTCGTCCGGTACTGGTCGAGGATGGCGTCGATGTCGGCGCGGTGCCGCATGGCGTGCAGGATCTGCTCGCGGTACACGCCGGAGGTGTACTGCTCGGTCTGGCTGATGGGGTCGTACTCGACGCCCAGCTCGGCCAGCGCCTCGACCATGGCGGCCTTGAAGTGCTCCGCCCAGTTCGGGTGCGGGGAGCCGGCCGGGGCCGGGACCGAGGTCAGCGGCTTGCCGATGTGCTCCGCCCAGGACTCGTCGACGCCCGCGACGCCGCCCGGCACCTTGCGGTAGCGGTCGTAGTCGTCCCAGGAGATCAGGTGCCGGACCTCGTGCCCGCGGCGGCGGATCTCGTCGGCGACCAGGTGCGGGGTCATGACCTCGCGCAGGTTGCCCAGGTGGATCGGGCCGGACGGGGAGAGACCGGACGCGACGACGACCGGTTTGCCAGGCGCACGTCGCTCCGACTCGGCGATGACCTCGTCCGCGAAACGGGAGACCCAGTCGGTCTCGGTGCTGCTCTGAGCCACGGTCGGTTCGTCCTTCTTCCTCGATTGCGTCGGAGCCAGACGGCCCTGTACGAGTCATTCTCCCAGACGGCGGGAGCCGCTCGGAGGTTGTCCACAGGCCGGGCTTCCGTCCACAGGCGGAGAAAACACGTTGCCCGCCCGTGGGACACTTGCACAAGCGAAATAGCCCGTAAGACTCCCATCACAGGAACGGAAGCTCATGGCCTCGGTCCCTTCCCTCGCTTCGACCGTGCAGCAGCGCCTCGCGGAAGGCCTCTCGGCAGCCCTGCCGGAGGCCGGTTCCGCCGACCCGCTGCTGCGACGAAGCGACCGGGCGGACTTCCAGGCCAACGGCATCCTGGCGCTGGCCAAGCAGCTCAAGGGCAACCCGCGCGAGCTGGCCACGAAGGTCGTCGGGGCGATCCCGGAGAACGACGTGCTGAAGGAGATCGAGGTCTCCGGCCCCGGCTTCCTGAACATCACGGTCTCCGACGCGGCGATCGTGCGCACGCTGGCCGCGCGCGCCGCCGACGACCGGCTCGGCGTGCCGTTCAACGAGGCCGCCGGCACGACGGTGATCGACTACGCCCAGCCGAACGTGGCGAAGGAGATGCACGTCGGCCACCTGCGGTCCGCGGTGATCGGCGCGGCGATGGTCGAGATCCTGGAGTTCACCGGCGAGAAGGTGGTCCGGCGCCACCACATCGGCGACTGGGGCACCCAGTTCGGCATGCTCATCCAGTACCTGATCGAGCACCCGCACGAGCTGGACCACCGGTCCGAGGACGCGGACGCGGAGACCTCCGGCGCCGAGGCCATGTCCAACCTGAACCGGCTGTACAAGGCCTCGCGGGCGCTGTTCGACTCCGACGAGGAGTTCAAGACCCGGGCGCGGGCGCGGGTCGTGGACCTGCAGGCGGGCGACGAGGAGACCCTCGCCCTGTGGCAGCGGTTCGTGGACGAGTCGAAGATCTACTTCTACTCGGTCTTCGAGAAGCTCGACATGGACATCCAGGACCCCGACATCGTCGGCGAGTCCGGGTACAACGACATGCTGCAGGAGACCTGCCGGATCCTGGAGGAGTCGGGCGTCGCCGTCCGCTCCGAGGGCGCGCTGTGCGTGTTCTTCGACGACATCAAGGGCCCGGACGGCAACCCGGTCCCGCTGATCGTGCAGAAGTCGGACGGCGGCTTCGGCTACGCGGCCACGGACCTGTCGGCGATCCGGGACCGCGTGCAGAACCTGAAGGCGTCGACCCTGCTGTACGTCGTGGACGCGCGGCAGTCGCTGCACTTCAAGATGGTCTTCGAGACGGCCCGCCGGGCCGGCTGGCTGAACGACGAGGTCAAGGCGCACCAGCTGGCCTTCGGCACGGTCCTCGGCAAGGACGGCAAGCCGTTCAAGACCCGTGAGGGCGAGACCGTCCGGCTGCAGGACCTGCTGGACGAGGCGATCGACCGGGCCACGGCCGTGGTGCGCGAGAAGGCCGGGAAGGTGGGCCTGGCCGAGCAGGAGATCGTGGAGAACGGCCGGTACGTGGGCATCGGCGCGGTGAAGTACGCCGACCTGTCGACGTCGGCGGTGCGGGACTACAAGTTCGACCTGGACCAGATGGTCTCGCTGAACGGCGACACGTCCGTGTACCTGCAGTACGCGTACGCCCGGATCCAGTCGATCAAGCGGAACGTCCCGGACGCCGGCCCCGTTGCCCACCCGGAGCTGGAGCTGGCTCCGGCGGAACGCGCCCTCGGCCTGCACCTGGACCAGTTCGGCGAGACGCTCGCCGAGGTGGCGGCGGAGTACGCGCCGCACAAGCTCGCCGCGTACCTGTACCAGCTGGCCTCGCACCTGACGACGTTCTACGACCAGTGCTCGGTCAGGCACGCCGAGACGCAGGAGCAGAAGGAGAACCGCCTCTTCCTGGTGGATCTGACGGGACGGACCCTGCAGCGCGGCATGGCCCTGCTCGGCATCCGGACGCCCGAGCGGCTCTGACGCCCGGCGCATGTGCGAGGGCCCCGGCCCGGATCCTCGGATCCGGGCCGGGGCCCTCCGCGTTTTCCGGCTCAGCCCCGGATCGGGTGGGACGTCCGCCCGGACATCTCGTCGATCTCGGTGTGGGCCTTCTGGAGCAGCTGCGACGCGAGGTCCATCATCGCGCGGGCTCCGGCGATCTCCTCGCCCACCCGCAGCTGCTCGGGGTCGGAGGGGTGACGGTTCGCGGTGCCGTGGGCGCGGATCTCGGTACCGTCCCCGAGCCGCACCATCGCGGCGCACCGCGTCCGGTCGCCTTCCTCCTGGAACTCCATCTCGACATGCCATCCGACGAGTGTCTGCATGAGGACCACCTCCAGCGGTACCCCTCCAGAGTGCGCCGGACGGCCGTTCCCCACCAATCGATCGGAGGGCCCGCGGGGGTCAGTTCTCGCGGAGCTTCCGGGCGGCCTCGGTGGCCCAGTACGTGAGGATCATGTGGGCGCCGGCGCGGCGGATACCGGTCAGGGTCTCCATGATCGCCTTGTCGCGGTCGATCCAGCCCTTCTCGGCGGCGGCCTCGACCATCGCGTACTCGCCGCTGATCTGGTACGCGGCTACGGGCACGTCCACGGCGGCGGCGACCTTGGCGAGGACGTCGAGGTACGGGCCGGCCGGCTTGACCATGACCATGTCGGCGCCCTCCTCCAGGTCGAGCGCCAGTTCGCGCATCGACTCGCGCACGTTGGCCGGGTCCTGCTGGTAGGTCTTGCGGTCGCCCTGCAGCGAGGAGGCGACGGCCTCGCGGAAGGGGCCGTAGAAGGCGGAGGAGTACTTCGCGGTGTAGGCGAGGATCGCCACGTCCTCCTTGCCGATGGTGTCGAGGGCGTCGCGGACCACGCCGACCTGACCGTCCATCATGCCGCTGGGGCCCACGACGTGGACGCCGGCGTCCGCCTGGACCTGGGCCATCTCGGCGTAACGTTCCAGCGTGGCGTCGTTGTCGACCCGGCCGGAGGCGTCGAGGACGCCGCAGTGGCCGTGGTCGGTGTACTCGTCGAGACACAGGTCCGACATGATGACCAGGTCGTCGCCGACCTCGGCCTTCACGTCGCGGATGGCGACCTGGAGGATCCCGTCGGGGTCGGTGCCCGCGGTGCCGGCGGCGTCCTTCTTGTCGTCCTCGGGCACGCCGAAGAGCATGATCCCGGAGACCCCGGCCTCGACCGCCTCGACGGCGGCCTTGCGCAGCGTGTCGCGGGAGTGCTGCACGACGCCGGGCATGGCCGCGATGGGCGTGGGCTCGGAGATCCCCTCCCGCACGAACGCGGGCAGGATCAGGTCGGCGGGATGCAGCCGCGTCTCGGCGACCATCCGGCGCAGGGCGGGCGTCGTCCGCAGCCGCCGCGGGCGCGCCCCGGGGAAGGATCCGTACGAGTTCATAGCCAGAGGCTACGCCCGCGTCGGGGGTGCCTTTGCCGACACGATGCCGGGCAAACCCGCCGCCGGACGCGCGTGGGGGCGCGGAACCGGTACGGTCCCGCGCCCCCACGTCCTGCGTGTGCGCCTACGTCGTCCGGCGCCTACGGGCGCCGGGGCGGCGCTCCGACGGACGCGTCACCGGGTCGCCCGCCTCCAGGGCGGCCTCGCGGCGGCGCGCGCCGAAGTCGGCGAGCGCCTCGGCCAGCTTGTGGACGGACGGCTCAGGGGAGAGCACGTCGACCCGCAGACCGTGCTCCTCGGCGGTCTTCGCCGTGGCCGGGCCGATGCAGGCGATGACGGTCACGTTGTGCGGCTTGCCGGCGATGCCGACGAGGTTCCGCACCGTCGACGACGAGGTGAACAGCACCGCGTCGAAGCCGCCGCCCTTGATCGCCTCGCGGGTCTCCGCCGGCGGCGGCGACGCGCGCACGGTCCGGTAGGCCGTGACGTCGTCGACCTCCCAGCCCAGCTCGATCAGCCCGGCGACCAGCGTCTCGGTCGCGATGTCGGCCCGCGGCAGGAAGACGCGGTCGATCGGGTCGAAGACCGGGTCGTACGGAGGCCAGTCCTCCAGGAGGCCCGCCGCCGACTGCTCGCCGCTGGGCACCAGGTCCGGCTTCACGCCGAAGTCGATCAGCGCCTTCGCGGTCTGCTCGCCGACCGCCGCGACCTTGATCCCGGCGAAGGCGCGGGCGTCGAGCCCGTACTCCTCGAACTTCTCGCGCACGGCCTTGACCGCGTTCACCGAGGTGAAGGCGATCCACTCGTAGCGGCCGGTCACCAGGCCCTTGACCGCGCGCTCCATCTGCTGCGGCGTCCGGGGCGGCTCCACGGCGATGGTCGGCACCTCGTGCGGCACCGCGCCGTACGAGCGCAGCTGGTCGGAGAGCGAGGCGGCCTGCTCCTTCGTGCGCGGCACGAGGACCTTCCAGCCGAACAGCGGCTTGGACTCGAACCACGCGAGCTGGTCCCGCTGCGCCGGCGCGCATCGCTCGCCGACCACGGCTATGACGGGCTGGTGCCCGTCCGGGGACGGCAGCACCTTGCCCTGCTTGAACACCTGGGCGATGGTGCCGAGCGTCGCGGTCCAGGTCCGCTGGCGCGTGGTGGTGCCCGCGACGGTCACGGTGAGCGGGGTGTCCGGCTTACGGCCCGCCGCCACCAGCTCGCCCGCCGCGGCGGCGACCGCGTCGAGGGAGGTGGAGACCACGACCGTCCCGTCGGAGGAGCCCACCTCCGCCCAGCAGCGGTCGTCCGCGGTGCGCGCGTCGACGAAGCGCACGTCCGTGCCCTGCGCGTCGCGCAGCGGGACGCCCGCGTACGCCGGCACGCCGACCGCGGTCGCGATGCCGGGGACGACCTCGAAGGGGATGCCCGCCGAGGCGCAGGCGAGCATCTCCGCGCCGGCGTTCCCGTCGAGGCCGGGGTCGCCGGTCACCGCACGGACCACCCGCTTGCCGCCCCGTGCGGCCTCCATGACAAGATTGGCTGCATCCCTCAACACGGGGACATCGGCGGTTGTTGACGCCCTGTCAACGACCGTCAGCTCAGGCGTGCTCACGCCCGCGCGCGCATGGCCGCGGACGACCTCGAGCACGTCCGGCTCGGCGATCAGGACGTCCGCTCCCGCCAGGGCCTCGACGGCCCTGAGGGTCAGCAGTCCCGGATCACCGGGGCCGGCGCCGAGGAAGGTGACGTGTCCCTGTCCGAACGGAAGGGGCGACGTGTGGCTGGCAGTGGGGCTGGTGGGGCTCAAAGTGCTCGCTCCCCCATCAGACCGGCCGCACCCTTGGCGAGCATCTCGTGCGCGAGTTCACGCCCGAGGGCCGTCGCCGCGTCGATCGACGTGGGTACGGGACCGGTGGTGGACAGCTGCACCAGCGTGGAACCGTCGGTGGTGCCGACGACGCCCCGCAGGCGCATTTCGGTGAACATCTGCCCGCGGCCGGAATCCTCGGCCAGCAGGTCGGCCAGCGCACCCACGGGTGCGGAACAGCCGGCCTCCAGGGCGGCGAGCAGGGCGCGCTCGGCGGTCACGGCGGCCCGGGTGTGCGGGTCGTCGAGCGCGCCGAGCGCGGCGACGAGCTCCGCGGCGGACGCCGCGCACTCGATCGCCAGGGCCCCCTGGCCGGGGGCGGGCAGGACCGTGTCGAGCGACAGGAGGTCGAGCGACAGGGAGCCGGTGAGCTCCTCGGTCCCGCCGATGCGGTTGAGGCCGGCCGCAGCGAGAACCACCGCGTCCAGCTCGCCCTTGTGCACGTATCCGACGCGGGTGTCGATGTTCCCGCGGATCGGCACGGTCTCGACGCGCAGCCCGTGGGACCGCGCGAAGGCGTTGAGCTGCGCCATCCGGCGCGGCGAGCCGGTGCCCACGCGCGCGCCGTCGGGCAGCGTCGCCAGCGTCAGGCCGTCGCGGGCGATCAGCACGTCGCGCGGGTCCTCGCGCTTCGGGATCGCGGCCAGCGCCAGCTCGGGGTGCTGGGTGGTCGGCAGGTCCTTGAGCGAGTGGACCGCGAAGTCGACCTCGCCCGCGAGCAGCGCGTCGCGCAGCGCGGCGACGAACACGCCGGTGCCGCCGATCTGCGCCAGGTGCTCGCGGGACACGTCCCCGTACGTCGTGATCTCCACGAGCTCGACGGGTCGGCCGGTCAGCTGCCGGACCGCGTCGGCCACATGCCCGGACTGGGCCATGGCGAGCTTGCTGCGCCTGGTCCCGAGCCTCAGTGCCCTCTCGGTCATACTCGCCCTCGGTTCTTGACGTCGGCGTCATTCAGGTCGGCCCGGGAGACGGAGGCGACCGTCTCCGGGTCGAGGTCGAAGAGGGTCCGCAGCGCGTCCGCGTACCCGGCGCCGCCGGGCTCGGCGGCGAGCTGCTTGACCCGCACGGTCGGCGCGTGCAGGAGCTTGTCCACCACGCGGCGGACGGTCTGGGTGATCTCGGCGCGGGTCTTGTCGTCGAGGCCGGGCAGCCGGCCCTCGAGCCGGGCGACCTCGCCGGCGACCACGTCGGCGGCCATGGCGCGCAGGGCGACCACGGTCGGCGTGATGTGGGCGGCGCGCTGCGCGGCGCCGAAGGCGGCGACCTCGTCGGAGACGATCGCGCGCACCTGGTCGACGTCGCTCGCCATGGGCGCGTCGGCCGAGGCCTCGGCGAGCGACTCGATGTCGACGAGCCGGACGCCGTCCATGCGGTGCACGGCCGCGTCGATGTCGCGCGGCATCGCGAGGTCGAGCAGCGCCAGCGGCGCCGTACGGCCCCGAAGCGCGGTCTCGACGGCCTCGCCGGTCAGGACGAGCCCGGTGGCGCCGGTGCAGGAGACGACGACGTCGGCACGTGTCAGTTCGTCGCCGACGGCAACCATCTCCACGGCGCGCGCCGCGACGCCCGTGCCGCCGGGCTCGCTGAGGATTTCCGCCAGCCGCTCGGCGCGGGCCATGGTCCGGTTGGCGATCACGATCTCGGCGACCCCGGCGCGCGCCAGCGTGGCGGCGGCCAGCGAGGACATCGAGCCGGCGCCGATCACCAGGGCGCGCTTGCCCGCGGCCCAGGCGTCCACCGGGGCGCCGTCGGCGAGCTGCTCCAGGCCGAAGGTGACGAGCGACTGCCCGGCCCGGTCGATCCCGGTCTCGCTGTGCGCCCGCTTGCCGACCCGCAGCGCCTGCTGGAACAGGTCGTTGAGGAGCCGGCCGGCGGTGTGCTGGTCCTGGCCGAGCGCGAGGGCGTCCTTGATCTGGCCGAGGATCTGGCCCTCGCCGACGACCATGGAGTCCAGGCCGCAGGCCACCGAGAACAGGTGGTGGACGGCCCGGTCCTCGTAGTGCACGTACAGATACGGAGTGAGCTCCTCCAGGCCGACGCCGCTGTGCTGGGCGAGCAGCGTGGACAGCTCGGCGACGCCCGCGTGGAACTTGTCCACGTCGGCGTAGAGCTCGATGCGGTTGCAGGTGGCCAGGACGGCGCCCTCGACGGCCGGTTCGGCGGCGAGGGTGTCGTGCAGCAGCTTGACCTGGGTGTCAGCGGACAGCGCGGCCCGTTCCAGGACGCTGACCGGGGCGCTGCGGTGGCTCAGCCCGACGACGAGGAGACTCATGCCGGCATCACGGCGGGGACGTCCCCGTCAGGTCCCTTGCGGCCGCCCTTGCCGCCGGCCGCGTCGCCGGAGGCGGACGCGGCGTCGGTCTCGGGCGCCTGGTACGGCGCGGGGGCCGGGGGCAGGACGGCGGACTCGGCGCCCGCCTCCTCGCCGGCCTTGCGCTGCTCGTGGAAGGCGAGGATCTGCAGCTCGATCGAGAGGTCGACCTTGCGCACGTCCACGCCGTCCGGCACGGACAGCACCGTCGGGGCGAAGTTCAGGATGGAGGTGACGCCGGCGGCCACGAGCCGGTCGCAGACCTGCTGGGCCACGCCGGCCGGGGTCGCGATGACGCCGATGGAGACGCCGTCCTCCTCGATGATCCGCTCGAGGTCGTCGCTGTGCTGGACGGGGATCCCGGCCACCGGCTTGCCGGTCATGGCGGGGTCGGCGTCGATCAGCGCGGCCACGCGGAAGCCACGGGAGGCGAAGCCTCCGTAGCCGGCGAGCGCGGCGCCGAGGTTACCGATACCGACGATCACCACGGGCCAGTCCTGGGTCAGGCCGAGCTCGCGGGAGATCTGGTAGACGAGGTACTCGACGTCGTAGCCGACACCGCGGGTGCCGTACGAGCCGAGGTAGCTGAAGTCCTTGCGGAGCTTCGCGGAGTTGACGCCCGCCGCGGCCGCGAGCTCCTCGGACGAGACCGTGGGCACGGAGCGCTCCGACAGTGCGGTGAGCGCGCGCAGATACAGCGGAAGCCGGGCGACGGTGGCCTCGGGGATTCCTCGGCTGCGGGTCGCCGGTCGGTGAGTTCGGCCAGTTGCCACGGTGCTCCTGCGGGATGAGCGGGGCTGCAGGCGGCCATACGTCCCAAGACCGCCCCGTCGACAGCAGGCTATGTCTTTGTGAACGCGTGCACAAAGATGGTGTCCGTTTTGTCCGGCCAAAGTGACCGGGGTCACGCGACGGGTTCGCGCCAGAAGGGAACCACGGATCGCGTCAACGCGTGAGAGACCCGAAGGGGGCAAAACCGCACACTCTCCTCACGGCCACGCCCCCGAAAGCCAACAAAACGTCCACGATGGTAACCCGCGCCGGTCGGCCACCTCACCGCTCAGCTGGTCAGTTCACGTCGGAGCCGCCCGGCGTCCACCCGCCAGAACGTGTGCTGTTCACCGTCGACCAGTACGACGGGGATCTGCTCCCAGTAGGCGCGGTGCAGCTCCGCGTCCTGCGTGATGTCCTTCTCCTCCCACAGCGCCCCCGTCTCCGCGCACACGGCCTCGATCACCGCACGGGCGTCGTCGCACAGGTGGCACCCCGGCTTGCCGATCAGCGTGACGGTGCGCGGGCCGGCCTTCTTCTTCGTACGTCCGAACATGCCGTCCATTGTTCACATGCCGGGAACACCAGGAGTCGGGAGCGACCGAACACACTGGCTATGCTCACCCCATGGCCGCACTGGGATGGCTCACCCCTCGTAAGCGCTCCGCCACCGCGCGCAGCGTCCTGGCCGGCGAGGCCGCGGCCGAGGCGGCGCGCAAGACCTCGCAGGAACTGCAGGAGCTGGAAGAGGCGGAGAAGAGGCCGGAGGAACCGGACTTCCCCGTCGTCGGCGACGCGCAGGCGGCCGCGTTCTTCGACCTGGACAACACCGTCATGCAGGGCGCGGCGATCTTCCACTTCGGCCGCGGTCTGTACAAGCGGAAGTTCTTCGACAGCCGCGACCTGGCCCGCTTCGCCTGGGCGCAGGCCTGGTTCCGGCTCGCCGGGGTCGAGGACCCCGAGCACATGCAGGAGGCCCGCGACAGCGCCCTGTCCATCGTCAAGGGCCACCGCGTCTCCGAGCTGATGTCGATCGGCGAGGAGATCTACGACGAGTACATGGCCGACCGCATCTGGCCCGGCACCCGCGCGCTGGCCCAGGCGCACCTGGACGCGGGCCAGAAGGTCTGGCTGGTGACCGCCGCCCCGGTCGAGACGGCCACGATCATCGCCCGCCGGCTCGGGCTGACCGGCGCCCTCGGCACGGTCGCCGAGTCCGTCGACGGCGTCTACACCGGCAGGCTCGTCGGCGAGCTGCTGCACGGCCCGGCGAAGGCCGAGGCGGTCCGCGCCCTGGCGGCCGCCGAGGGCCTGGAGCTCGCGCGCTGCGCCGCGTACAGCGACTCGCACAACGACATCCCGATGCTCTCCCTCGTCGGGCACCCGTACGCGGTCAACCCGGACGCCAAGCTGCGCCGGTACGCCAAGGCCCGCGACTGGCGGCTGCGCGACTACCGGACGGGCCGCAAGGCGGCCAAGGTCGGCATCCCCGCGGCCGCGGGCGTGGGCGCCGTGATCGGCGGCGCAGCCGCGGCGACCGCGCTGCACCGTCGCGCGACGCGTCGCTGACCACCGGCGCACCGTCGTACGCCACGTCGCTGAACACCGACGATCACCTCTGACAACCTCGGACTCGGCCCTGTCACCCGTCCGTGGTCGAACATCGCCGCGCCTGGCCCTATCCGGCCAATCTGCGTTTCCTACCCCGCACTGGCTCCGGCCAGTCGCATTGTCTGCGGTCGGCCACAACGGCACATGCGGAACGACAGATCACGAAGCAATTCGATCAACTACCGGTCATCAAGTGCCCCTTGATCCGACCATAGGCGGTAACAGTTGCGACCCAACCGGTGATTTCAGCAACTGGGTGTAGCGCCGCCTGTACGAAGCGTTATTCTCCTCAGACGCATACCGGAACCCACACGTCGCCACGACGGGTGAACGGTCCCGCACTGCACGTGATGGAAGCTCTGCCTCTGGGAGTCCCGTGTACCCACACGTCGGGGTTGACGCCTCGGGCCTGGCTACGCTGCGCGCAACGGTCCTCGACCACTTGCGCGGCTTCGTCCCCACCGCGTACGCCGGCCTCGCACCCGCCTTCGGCGGACCCGCCTTCGCCGGACCGGCCCCGGCCGGTCCCTGCTACGCCCTGGCGGAGAGCGGCGCCGCCGTGGGCAGACGCGGCAACCGGGGGGGCGCCGGCACGTCGACCGCCGCCCGCAGGCCCACCGCCGACAGCGACAGCGCCCGCATGATGGACCTCGTCGAACGCGCCCAGGCCGGCGAGGCCGAGGCCTTCGGCCGGCTCTACGACCAGTACTCCGACACCGTCTACCGCTACATCTACTACCGGGTCGGCGGCAAGGCCACGGCGGAGGACCTCACCAGCGAGACCTTCCTGCGCGCCCTGCGCCGCATCTCCACCTTCACCTGGCAGGGCCGCGACTTCGGCGCCTGGCTGGTCACGATCGCCCGCAACCTGGTCGCGGACCACTTCAAGTCGAGCCGGTTCCGCCTCGAAGTGACCACCGGCGAAATGCTCGACGCCAACGAGGTCGAGCGCAGCCCGGAGGACTCCGTCCTGGAGTCCCTCTCCAACGCGGCCCTCCTCGACGCCGTCCGCCGGCTCAACCCCCAGCAGCAGGAGTGCGTCACCCTGCGCTTCCTGCAGGGCCTGTCGGTCGCCGAGACCGCCCGGGTCATGGGCAAGAACGAGGGCGCGATCAAGACCCTCCAGTACCGCGCCGTGCGCACGCTCGCCCGGCTCCTCCCCGACGACGCCCGCTGAGCCCCGGCCCCCTCCGGCCCTCGGGCTCCTCCGGCGAGTCCGACTCCCCCACTCCGTCCCCCCATGCCCACCCCCACACGCCTCCCCCATGCCCGCCTCCACCCCCCGCACGCCCCTGCCCCTCAACTCACCGTCGGTGACGCCTCGATGACGCACTGGTCCGATCATCTTTCGCGCGTAACCCAAGTGCCGCGCCGCTCGTTGTGCGGGATGCAGGCTCCCTGTGGTCACGCCTTGTCCAGTCCGACTCACTCTTTCGTGTGGATCGGCTCAAGGTGTGCAACCTTCCGGAATCCCCGGGGAGTCGACCGTCATGACGAGAGGAGGTGCCGCCAGTGATCGCGAACGTTTCGGCGCACCGGCGGGCGAACGCCTTCGCCCAGGCCCTGGAGGATCGGACACTCCAGGGCACGGCGGCCGAGCAGCCCGAAGAGTCGGCCGAACCGGCCGAACAGGGAAGGCTGCTGGCCCTGGCGCACGGTCTGGGCGAGCTGCCGAAGCCCGCATTGGATGCCGAGACCAAAGTGGTGCAACGAGCCCAGCTCGTCGCCGCCATGGAGGCCATGTTCGCGGAGGGAACCGCGGCCGCGGGCCCTACCGTGCCGGAGCAGCGGGCCCCCAGCGGCCGGGGAGCGCACCGCGCCTCCCCGCTCCGGAAATTGCGCCCCCGCTCCCGCTGGTCCAAGGGCATCGCGGCAGGCGGCCTCACGGTCGGTGTCGCCGCGGGCGCCTTCAGCGGAGTGGCCGCTGCGAGTTCCGACGCCCTGCCCGGTGACGCGCTCTACGGCCTGAAGCGGGGCATGGAGGACCTCAAGCTCGGGATGGCGGACGACGACGCCGACCGCGGCGGCATCTACCTCGACCAGGCCTCCACCCGGCTCAGCGAGGCCCGCCGGCTCATGGAGCGCGGCCGCGCCGGCGACCTCGACCACGAGGCCCTCGGCGAGATCCGACGCGCCCTCAACGGCATGCAGCACGACGCCGCCGAGGGCCACCGCCTGCTCCGCGCCGCGTACGACCGGGACGGCGAGATCGCCCCGATGGCACGGCTCAACGCCTTCGCCCAGTCCCACCGCTCCACCTGGCAGGGCCTGCGCAACCGCCTCCCCGCCCAGCTGACCGACGTCGGCAACCAGGTGAACGACGTCTTCGACGCCATAGACGAAGACGTCAAGCCGCTCCGGTCCGTCCTCCCCCGCACCATGGACAAGGGCCCCGGCGGCACCACCGTCCCCGGCGACGGCGCGGACACCCCGAGCAGCGGCGCCGACCGGCACACCCCGTCGGGACAGACCAGCCCCGGCGCCCCCGGCGACGCCACCCGGCCGCAGCCCTCCGGCAGCGGCAGCGGCGCCCAGGACCCGGAGGACGACGGCCTGCTCGGCGGCAACACCGGCGGACTGCTCGACCCGCCGCAGACGGGCACCAGCCCCGCCCCGTCCGGCGGCCAGTCCACCGCCCCCCAGCCCGACGTCACCCTCCCGCCGCTTCTGCCGGGCCTCCTCCCGGGCCTCGGCATCGACAGCGAGCGGACGGACTGAGACGCCGGCACGGCAACACGCGAAGAGGGCGCCCCCGCTGTGGGGGCGCCCTCTTCCGCGTACCTCAGAGGAACACGTACCTCAGAGGAACACGTACCTCAGTAGTCCGCGTACCTCAGAAGAACACCGACCGCCGCTGCACCAGCAGCTTGTACAGCGTGTGCTGGATCTGCTCCCGCACCTGATCCGTCAGGTTGAACATCAGCATCGGGTCCTCCGCCGCCTCCGGCGGATAGCCGTCCGTCTCGATCGGCTCACCGAACTGGATCGTCCACTTCGTCGGCAGCGGCACCATCCCCAACGGCCCCAGCCACGGGAACGTCGGCGTCAGCGGGAAGTACGGGAAACCCAGGATCCGCGCCAGCGTCTTCGCGTTGCCGATCATCGGGTAGATCTCCTCCGCCCCGACGATCGAGCACGGCACGATCGGCACCCCCGCCCGCAGCGCCGTCGACACGAACCCGCCCCGCCCGAACCGCTGCAGCTTGTACCGCTCCCCGAACGGCTTCCCGATCCCCTTGAAGCCCTCCGGCATCACGCCCACGATCTCGCCCCGGCCCAGCAGCCGCTCCGCGTCCTCCGCGCACGCCAGCGTGTGCCCCGCCTTCCGGGCCAGCTCGTTCACCACCGGCAGCACGAACACCAGGTCCGCCGCCAGCAGCCGCAGATGACGACCCGCCGGATGGTTGTCGTGCACGGCGACCTGCATCATCAGCCCGTCCAGCGGCAGCGTCCCCGAATGGTTCGCCACCACCAGCGCCCCGCCCTTCGACGGGATGTTCTCGATGCCCTTCACCTCGACCCGGAAGTACTTCTCGTACAGCGGCCGCAGCAACGACATCAGGACCTGGTCGGTGAGCTCCTCGTCGTACCCGAACTCGTCGACCTCGTACTCGCCCGTCACCCGGCGGCGCAGGAACGCCAGCCCGCCCGCGAGCCGCCGCTCCCAGCCGCTCCGCGGCGGCTCAGGGGCCACGCCGGCCTCCCGGGCCTCCCCCGGCCCCTCCGCCTCGCCGGCGACGCCCAGCGGCGCCCTCGCCTGCGCCGGCAGCGGGCTGACGGTCTCCCGGCCCGCCCCGGACCCGCCGGCACCGGACGCGCCGGCCCCACCGGGCCTGCGCCGCGCGCGGGAACGGTCGTCGTCGAACGGAATGACCTTGGCGTCCGCCATCGTTACGTGCGCTCCCTCGTCGTCACCCGGGCCGCGACCCGGTCCACCGCCCCCGCCAGCGTCTCCGGCGGCAGCAGCCCCGGTCCCCGGCTCCGCGCGAAGTCCGCGAAGGTCTCGGCCGTGGTGAACCGGGGCGTGAACCCGAGCGTCTCGCGCAACTGCACCGTCGACACCACCCGACCGTGCGTCAGCAGCCGGATCTGCTCCGGCGAGAAGTCCGTCACCCCGACCGTCCGCAGCGCCTGGCCCACCCACGTCACCGCCGGCAGCAGCACCGGCACCGTCGGCCGGCCCAGCCGCCGCGCGCACTGCGACAGCAGCAGCACCCCGTCACCCGCCACGTTGAACGTGCCGCTGTTCAGCGTCGCCCGCCGCGGCTCGCGCGAGGCGATCCGCAGCACGTCGATGACGTCGTCCTCGTGCACGAACTGCAGCCGCGGGTCGTAGCCGAACACCGTCGGCAGGACGGGCAGCGACAGGTACTCGGCGAGGGGCGAGTCCGCGCACGGCCCGAGGATGTTCGCGAACCGCAGCACACAGACCGCCACGTCCGGGCGGCGCCGGGCGAACCCGCGCACATAGCCCTCGACCTCGACGGCGTCCTTCGCGAAACCGCCGCTCGGCAGCGACTTGGGCGGCGTCGTCTCCGTGAACACCGCCGGGTCGCGGGGCGCGGAGCCGTACACGCTCGTACTGGACTTCACCACCAGCCGCTTGATCCGCGGCGACTTCTGGCACGCCCCGAGCAGCTGCATGGTGCCGATGACGTTGGTCTCCTTGATCGCCGCCCGGCCGCCGGCGCCCAGCGCCGTCCCGGTGACGTCCATGTGGACGACCGTGTCCACGTCGTGCTCGGCGAGCACCTTCGCGATCGTCGGCTGGCGGATGTCCGCCCGGACGAAGTCCGCACCGCCCAGACCGTGCTCCGGCGCCACCGCGTCGACCGCGACGACCCGCTCCACGTCCGGGTCGCGCTGGATACGGCGGACGAACCGTCCGCCGAGCTGCCGGGCCACACCGGTGACGAGCACGACCTTGCCCAAGATCAGCGCCTTCCCTTCGGGTCCACCCCTGGTCCCCTGGCCGCCACCGTAGCGCTTGGCTGTTGCGCTGTGATGACCGCAGGGGGCAACCGGGCGAAAAACGGCGTGGCCCCTCCACCAGAACGGTGAAGGGGCCACGCCAGACGCGCATGAAGCCCGTCGCGCAACAGCGTCGCTTACTTCTTGTTACGACGCTGCACGCGGGTGCGCTTGAGCAGCTTGCGGTGCTTCTTCTTCGCCATCCGCTTGCGCCGCTTCTTGATAACAGAGCCCACGACTACCCTCGCTCACTACTCGGAACATCCCCGCGCCAGCGGGGATCGGTGCGGGGCGTCTGGGCCCACACGACCTACGTCGGCCTAGCCTACCGGGCCGAGCGCCGAGCTTGTAATCCGAGGGGTACGAGAACCTCCGGCGACCCCCCGGAAATCTCCCGGGGATCTTCCGGAGAACTCCCGCTACGCGGTCTCGACCCCCACGAAGGACTCCCGGAGGTACTCATGAACCGCTTGCTCCGGCACCCGGAACGACCTGCCCACCCGGATCGCCGGCAGATGACCGCTGTGCACCAAGCGGTACACGGTCATCTTCGACACACGCATCACCGCGGCGACTTCCGCCACCGTCAGAAACTTGACCTCGTTGAGAGGCCTCTCGCCTGCAGCCATGACCCACCTGTACCTTCCGCACACGACGCCCACCGGCTTCCCCTCCGGTGACCCTGCGTCGCTGTGCGCTCACTCCCCAGATTAGGGGCGGGTGATGCAAGTGGGGAAGAGGAGTTGCCATCGGCCGCCTACTGTGACAGACATGCTCGATTGAGTACATAGCGCGTCAGCGGGCGGTAGTAAGCGGACCGTACGGCGTCATCCAGCGGCACCACCACGGACACCCGGCCCTCCGCCTCCCCCACGAACAGCGCCGGATCGTCCGTGTCCGCCAGCCCGATCGCCTCAATGCCCAGCTGACCAGCCCCGCAGACCCAGCCGTGGTCCCCGACCACCAGCTCGGGCAGCGGCAGGCCGGCGTCCGCCACGCCCTCCAGCGCCGCCCTGACCGGCAGCGGCGAATGCGTGTGCGCCCCCGCTTCGCGCCCCGCGCCGAACGCGCCGGGCTCGCGCACGAACGCGACGCCCCGTACGTAGTCGAGGTTGTACGTGCGTAGACCGAACCGGGTCGTTATGTCGACACATCTCCCCTGCGAAGGTGTGAGAACAAGACAGCCCGCCGCCGACATCGCGTCCGCAAGCCCGGCGTAGAACCCCAGCAGACGATGCGGATGCCCCGTCCCGAACAGCACCGGAGCCCGCCGCACCGCCGCCGCCCGCAACCGCCCCGCGAACGCCTCGAGTCCCCGCAGCGTCCGCTCCGGATCGATGACGTCGGGCCCCGTACGGTGCCGGGGATCGTCCGACACCCCGCACTTGGCCACCATCAGCCGCAGTAGCTCCGTCTCGTCCCAGCCCCGCTCCGGATGCAGCCCCAGTGTCACCCGCGGATCGCGCGCCGCGAAGAGCCGGTAACTGCGCAGACTGTCCTCACGCGAGGTCGACACCCGGCCCGCCAGCCCCGCCGCCAACAGATGCGCACGCAACGCCCCGGTACTCAGCATCACTCGATGCTGCCGCACACCCCGCCGCCGAGCGCCAAAACCCGCCGCGGACACCACAGTTGGCGTAACGACGCGGATCACCGTCCGAATATCGCCGCCGCCCCCGGACGCCGGACCGCCCTCAGGCCAGCAGCCCCCGCAGCGGGAACACCGCCCGCCGCGTCGCCAGCACCGCCTGGTCCAGCCGGTCCGCCGGGTCGTACCCCTCCGACCAGTCCCGCCACTCCACCGGCCACCGGCCGTCCGTCATCCGCCCCGGCCCCAACTGCCGCGTCCGCGCGTACACCAGGTCCTTCCACTCCTGCGGGATCACCGACTCCGGCTCCACCGGAGCGTGCGCCGCGATCCCCACCAGATGCGTCCACGACCGCGGCACCACGTCCACCACCGCGTACCCGCCGCCGCCCAGCGCCACCCAGCGCCCGTCCGCGTACGCGTGCGCCAGGTCGTGACACGCCTCCTGCACCGCCCGCTGCGCGTCCAGCGACACCGCCAGATGCGCCAACGGATCCTCGAAGTGCGTGTCCGCCCCGTGCTGCGTCACCAGCACCTGCGGCCGGAACTCGGCGAGCACCTCCGGCACCACCGCGTGGAACGCCCGCAGCCAGCCCTCGTCACCCGTCCCCGGCGGCAGCGCCACGTTCACCGCACCGCCCTCGCCGGCGCCCGGCGCACCGGTCTCCTCCGGCCAGCCCGTCTGCGGGAACAGATGCCGCGGATGCTCGTGCAGCGAGATCGTCAGGACCCGCGGGTCCTCCCAGAACGCCGCCTGCACCCCGTCCCCGTGATGCACGTCCACATCCACGTACGCCACCCGCTCCGCACCCAGCTCCAGCAGCCGCGCGATCGCCAGCGACGCGTCGTTGTAGATGCAGAAGCCCGACGCCGAACCCGGCATCGCGTGGTGCAGCCCGCCCGCGAAGTTCACCGCGTGCCCGGCCTCGCCCCGCCACACCGCCTCCGCCGCCCCCACCGACTGCCCGGCGATCAGCGCCGACACCTCGTGCATCCCCGCGAACGCCGGATCGTCGACCGTCCCGAGCCCGTACCCCGCGTCCGCCTTCCGCGGATCCGCGGACGCCGCCCGCACCGCCGCCACGTAGTCCTCGCGGTGCACCAGCCGCAGCGTCGACTCCCCGGCCGGCTTCGCCGCCACCACGTCGACCCGGCGATCGAGCCCGTACGCCCGCACCAGCCCCATGGTCAGCGCGAGCCGGACCGGATCCATCGGATGCTCCGGACCGAAGTCGTACCCCGTGACCGCTTCATCCCACATCAACAGTGCGCGGCTGCTCATGACCGCCACCGTATCGGCCCGGCCGGACACCGAACGACGTGGCGTACACCACCGTCACCAGGACCAACACCATCGGCACCAGCATCGCCCCCCGATAGCTCCACGCATCCCCCAACGCCCCCACCAACGGCGAACCGATCAGGAAACCCACGTAGTTGAACACGTTGAGCCGCGCCACCGCCGCGTCGGACGCCCCCGGGAACAGTCGCCCCGCCGCGGCGAACGTCTGCGGCACGATGACGCTCAGCCCCAGGCCCAACACGGTGAACCCCGCCATCCCCACCCACGGCCCCGGCGCCGCCGCCACGACCGCGAACCCCAGCCCCGCCAGCACCGCCCCCGCCCGCACCACGCCGGCCGCCCCGAACCGCCGCACCCCGAGATCGCCGACGGCCCGCCCGAGCAGCGTCGTCACCATGTACGCGTTGTACGGCACCGTCGCCAGCTCCTCCGAGCCGTGCAGCACGTCCTGGAGGTACTTCGCCGACCAGTTGGAGACCGTCGAGTCCCCGATGTACGCGAACGTCATCACCAGGCACAGCGGCATCAGCAACGAGAACGCCACCCCACGGCCCTCCGCCTCGGCCGCGCCCGCGGCGTCCGGCACCCCGTCCACGTACCAGCGGCTCCCCGTGAGCGCCACCGGCAGCAGCACCGCCACCACCGGCAGGTACGACACCGGCAGCGGCAGCTGCCAGTGCGCCCCCGCCCACGCCAGCGACGCGCCCGCGATGCCGCCGAGGCTGTACGCGGCGTGGAAGCCGAGCATGATGCTCCGCCCGTACGCCCGCTGGAGGCTCACCCCCAGCATGTTCATCGACGCGTCCAGCGCGCCCACGGCGAGCCCGAACACCCCCAGCGCCACGGCCACCTGCCACAGCCGCGAACCGGCCCCCACGCCCAGGAGCGCGAGCAGCACGACCGGCTGCGCCCAGCGCAGCACGACCGACGGCCGGACCCGCGCCACGACCTTCCCCGTGGCCACGCTGCCGGCCCCGGCGAGGACCGGCACCGCAGCGAGGAACACCGGCAGCAGCGCGTCGGAGATGCCGTACCGGTCCTGGATCGCCGGTATCCGGGTCACCAGCAGGGCGAAGGCCACGCCCTGCACGAAGAAGCTCGTCGCCAGGGAACCCCGCCCCCGGCGCAAGCGCGCATCCGTCATGGCGGCACAGCGTAGGCCCGGCCCCTACCGAGGGGTAGATGGATCACAGCCCGAGAAGAGGAAGCAGCTCGTCCATGCTCCCGAAGTACCCGGTGGCCCCGGCGAGCTTCTCGCGCGGCGTCATGGCGGTGTACCCGTACACGTCCATCCCGGCCGCCAGCGCCGCCCGGACGCCCAGCCGGCTGTCCTCGACGACGACGCACCGCTCGGGCGCGACGCCCATCCGCGCGGCGGCGTGCAGGAAGAGATCCGGCGCGGGCTTCCCCCGCCCGACGTCCTGCGCGCTGAAGACGTTCCCGTCCCCGAACCAGGCGTCGAGCCCGGTCTTCCGGTGCCCGACGCGGATCCGCTCATGACTCCCGGACGAGGCGAGGCAGTACGGGACGCCCTGGGCGGCAAGCTGCTTCACCACGTCCACGACCCCCGGCACGGGCTCCAGCTCCCGCTCGAACGCGGCGAAGGTCCGGGCGTACAGCGTCGCGTCGAAGTCCTCCGGCAACCGCCGGCCGGTGCGCTCCAGCACCAGGTCGTGCACCCGGTGCAGGGCCGCGCCCATGTAGTCGCGGATCGAGTCCTCGTACGTGGTGGGGTGCCCGAGCTCGGTGAGGTAGCCGGCCAGGATGGTGTTCGCGAGCGGCTCGCTGTCGACGAGCACCCCGTCGTTGTCGAAGACGACCAGTTCGTAGCGCATGGAGCCAACGTAAAGCCTCTCCGTCACCCGCTGGATAGGCTGGTGAGGCACCTACCAGGAGGACACGATGGCGGACCTCACCCCCGAGCAGATGCGCCGGCTGCACGACTTCGCGGAGCAGCTCGCGGAGCTGGCCGAGCATCAGGAAGACCAGTGGAAGGTGCAGACCACCGACGGCCAGATCTTCCTCACGATGATGAGCCCCACGGCGCCCCACGGCCTCAACGTGGTGCGGCTGCGCCGGCAGATCGAGGCCCAGACCCCCGAGGTCATGGCTCTCAGTGACACCAACATGGGAGACCCGGAGACGGGGCTGACGAAGGTCCCCGACCTGATGGTCATCGCGGAAGAGGACGCCGACGACACGGCGAGGCACGTCAACTCGCGCGATGTCCTTCTCGTGGTGGAAGTGGTCTCCCGCACCAATTCCCCGACCGACATCCGCGACAGGCTGTCCGACTACCCGCGCATGGGAGTTCCCCTGTACGTGGTCGTGGACCCCCGCAAGGACAAGAAGACCGTCACGGTGCACAGTGACCCGTCGCAGGGCCCGGACGGCCTCCGCTACCGCAAGGAAGTCCCGTACGCCTTCGGGGACACCGTCACGGCCGGCCGCTGGACGCTGGACACGACCGGCCTGAAGAGCTATCCGGCCGACTGGTGAAGACTCTGGAGTGCTGATCCGGAGCCCTGGCTCGCCAACCGGCCGTGGAACGCAGAAAAGCCCCGCACCATGAGGTGCGGGGCTTTCCCACAATGATTGTTCGGCGGCGTCCTACTCTCCCACAGGGTCCCCCCTGCAGTACCATCGGCGCTGAAAGGCTTAGCTTCCGGGTTCGGAATGTAACCGGGCGTTTCCCTAACGCTATGACCACCGAAACACTATGAAGTTGAACTCAAGCCGGCGATGGCGAGTTCGTTACTTCAGAACTAACACAGTGGACGCGAGCAACTGAGGACAAGCCCTCGGCCTATTAGTACCGGTCAGCTCCACCCATTACTGGGCTTCCACATCCGGCCTATCAACCCAGTCGTCTACTGGGAGCCTTACCCTCTCAAGGAGGTGGGAATACTCATCTCGAAGCAGGCTTCCCGCTTAGATGCTTTCAGCGGTTATCCCTCCCGAACGTAGCCAACCAGCCATGCCCTTGGCAGGACAACTGGCACACCAGAGGTTCGTCCGTCCCGGTCCTCTCGTACTAGGGACAGCCCTTCTCAATATTCCTACGCGCACAGCGGATAGGGACCGAACTGTCTCACGACGTTCTAAACCCAGCTCGCGTACCGCTTTAATGGGCGAACAGCCCAACCCTTGGGACCGACTCCAGCCCCAGGATGCGACGAGCCGACATCGAGGTGCCAAACCATCCCGTCGATATGGACTCTTGGGGAAGATCAGCCTGTTATCCCCGGGGTACCTTTTATCCGTTGAGCGACGGCGCTTCCACAAGCCACCGCCGGATCACTAGTCCCGACTTTCGTCCCTGCTCGACCCGTCGGTCTCACAGTCAAGCTCCCTTGTGCACTTACACTCAACACCTGATTGCCAACCAGGCTGAGGGAACCTTTGGGCGCCTCCGTTACCCTTTGGGAGGCAACCGCCCCAGTTAAACTACCCATCAGACACTGTCCCTGATCCGGATCACGGACCCAGGTTAGACATCCAGCACGACCAGAGTGGTATTTCAACGGCGACTCCACAACCACTGGCGTGGCTGCTTCAAAGTCTCCCACCTATCCTACACAAGCCGAACCGAACACCAATATCAAACTGTAGTAAAGGTCCCGGGGTCTTTCCGTCCTGCTGCGCGAAACGAGCATCTTTACTCGTAGTGCAATTTCACCGGGCCTATGGTTGAGACAGTCGAGAAGTCGTTACGCCATTCGTGCAGGTCGGAACTTACCCGACAAGGAATTTCGCTACCTTAGGATGGTTATAGTTACCACCGCCGTTTACTGGCGCTTAAGTTCTCAGCTTCGCCGACCCGAAAGTCAGCTAACCGGTCCCCTTAACGTTCCAGCACCGGGCAGGCGTCAGTCCGTATACATCGCCTTACGGCTTCGCACGGACCTGTGTTTTTAGTAAACAGTCGCTTCTCGCTGGTCTCTGCGGCCACCCCCAGCTCACGGAGTAAATCCGATCACCAGGTGTGGCCCCCCTTCTCCCGAAGTTACGGGGGCATTTTGCCGAGTTCCTTAACCATAGTTCACCCGAACGCCTCGGTATTCTCTACCTGACCACCTGAGTCGGTTTAGGGTACGGGCCGCCATGAAACTCGCTAGAGGCTTTTCTCGACAGCATAGGATCATCCACTTCACCACAATCGGCTCGGCATCAGGTCTCAGGCTATGTGCTGTCCGGATTTGCCTGGACAACGCCCTACACCCTTACCCCGGGACAACCACCGCCCGGGCTGGACTACCTTCCTGCGTCACCCCATCGCTTACCTACTACAGATCTGGTTCGTCGGCTCCACCACTCCCCTTTGCCCGAAGGCTCCGGGGCGGCTTCACGGACTTAGCATCGTCTGATTCGATATTGGGCGTTTCAAAGCGGGTACCGGAATATCAACCGGTTGTCCATCGACTACGCCTGTCGGCCTCGCCTTAGGTCCCGACTTACCCTGGGCAGATCAGCTTGACCCAGGAACCCTTAGTCAATCGGCGCACACGTTTCTCACGTGTGTATCGCTACTCATGCCTGCATTCTCACTCGTGAACCGTCCACAACTCGCTTCCGCGGCTGCTTCACCCGGCACACGACGCTCCCCTACCCATCACAGCAGGCGTTGGCCCTGTTGCTGCAATGACACGACTTCGGCGGTACGCTTGAGCCCCGCTACATTGTCGGCGCGGAATCACTTGACCAGTGAGCTATTACGCACTCTTTCAAGGGTGGCTGCTTCTAAGCCAACCTCCTGGTTGTCTCTGCGACTCCACATCCTTTCCCACTTAGCGTACGCTTAGGGGCCTTAGTCGATGCTCTGGGCTGTTTCCCTCTCGACCATGGAGCTTATCCCCCACAGTCTCACTGCCGCGCTCTCACTTACCGGCATTCGGAGTTTGGCTAAGGTCAGTAACCCGGTAGGGCCCATCGCCTATCCAGTGCTCTACCTCCGGCAAGAAACACACGACGCTGCACCTAAATGCATTTCGGGGAGAACCAGCTATCACGGAGTTTGATTGGCCTTTCACCCCTAACCACAGGTCATCCCCCAGGTTTTCAACCCTGGTGGGTTCGGTCCTCCACGAAGTCTTACCTCCGCTTCAACCTGCCCATGGCTAGATCACTCCGCTTCGGGTCTTGAGCGCGCTACTGAATCGCCCTGTTCGGACTCGCTTTCGCTACGGCTTCCCCACACGGGTTAACCTCGCAACGCACCGCAAACTCGCAGGCTCATTCTTCAAAAGGCACGCAGTCACGAGGATCCGAAGATCCCGACGCTCCCACGGCTTGTAGGCACACGGTTTCAGGTACTATTTCACTCCGCTCCCGCGGTACTTTTCACCATTCCCTCACGGTACTATCCGCTATCGGTCACCAGGGAATATTTAGGCTTAGCGGGTGGTCCCGCCAGATTCACACGGGATTTCTCGGGCCCCGTGCTACTTGGGAAATGAGCAAGCAAGCCGCTGATGTTTCGTCTACGGGGGTCTTACCCTCTACGCCGGACCTTTCGCATGTCCTTCGACTACATCAACGGTTTCTGACTCGCCCAGCCGCCGGCAGACGACTGAAGCTCACTCCCACAACCCCGTATGCGCAACCCCTGCCGGGTATCACACGCATACGGTTTG